>NZ_JBBOZU010000001.1:0-3724461 GCF_038008785.1 Bacillus sp. FSL R5-0659 | reverse complement strand
AAGGCCTCTCCCCCCTCCTTTTCTTTTTAAAATGACCAGTATCAAACTGTTATAGAACACGAAAAAGAGCAAATGGTCATCACCATTCGTGCACATACATTGTTGAAAACAATTAATATAGTAGAAAAACGTCTTTTCGACAAATTACACAAGCTGTGGATAAACAATTCAACAGGCTGTGTAATAACTTTCCACAGGTTATCCACAAATTGTGGATAATATAAATAGGCCAGATAAGTAATTAAGAGTTAAAACACAAATATAATATCAAAATAAACAAGATGGTGCAATGGGTGTCACAAACTTATCCACACACTTTACATCCTGTTGAAAAATAATTATCCACATCGGTTATTTGTGTGAAAAAAATGTCGATAATGGGTGTGGATAGTCTAAATATGCCGGAAAAATATCCACATCCATGTTTTGAAGGTCTTTTAGGAGGAAAAAAAGAATAAAATGCTGGAAACTAAAAAAGAAGGTTTCTTCGTTTGATAACTTATGTTATGCTTATAAGGTTGATAATAAGAGTTTTATCATTGATATTGACAATCGATGGGTTACACAAATATAATGAGTTAGACTGTCTTAAACAGCTATTCCTCAGGGAGGTGTCATAAATGAAAAGAACGTTTCAACCAAATAACCGTAAGCGTAGTAAAGTTCATGGCTTCCGCAGCCGTATGAGTACTAAAAACGGACGTCTAGTTTTAAAGCGACGCCGCAGCAAAGGTAGAAAAAAATTATCAGCTTAGGCCACTGAATAATGTCAGTGGTCTTTTTTACATAAAATCGTAAATGAACTGTCAGTTTTTATCGGAGTGGAAGAAAACATGAAGAAGCGAAACAGGCTAAAAAAAAATGAAGAGTTTCAAAAGGTGTTCAAAAAAGGTCAATCAATGGCAAATCGCCAATTCGTTATTTACCAGCTGGATCAGCCAAATCAAGATGAACTGCGTTTAGGATTGTCTGTCAGTAAGAAGATTGGTAATGCAGTGTTAAGAAACCGAATTAAACGACTGATCCGTCAGGTGTTTTTAGAGGAAGGTCATAAGTTAAAGCAAGAAAAAGACTACATAGTCATTGCACGAAAACCAGCGAGTGAATTGACCTTTGAAGAAACAAAGAAGTCTCTCCAACATTTATTTAGAAAATCCGCTGTTTATCAACAACAACCGAAAAAGTCTTCGTAATAGAAACTTTCGTTGAATCAATTTTTAAAAGCGCTTCCTTCATCTAGTGAATTAAAATGTAACCACCACTTTGCAAAGAAAAAATGTTACCATACTGATTAGGTGAGTCACTTTCTTAATCAATTCCAACTTAAATAAAGTTTGAAGTAATGGGAGGAATCTTGTTGAAAAGGCGATTATTACTAATATTTAGCTTGATTGGCGTATTGGTTTTATTGGCAGGATGTACACAGATCAATGAACCAATTACATCAGATAGTAAGGGATTCTGGAATTCTTATATTGTTTACCCGCTATCTCAATTAATCACGTACATGGCAAACTTAACTGGTGAAAACTATGGTGTAGCGATTATTATTGTGACACTGCTAATTCGCTTGCTTATTTTACCATTAATGATTAAACAGTTAAGAAGTACAAAAGCGATGCAAGCATTACAGCCTGAATTGAAAAAGCTTCGTGAAAAATATAGCTCTAAAGATCAAAAAACACAGCAGCAGCTTCAGCAGGAAACAATGGCCCTTTTTCAAAAAAATGGCGTCAATCCGTTAGCTGGCTGTTTCCCAATTTTAATTCAAATGCCAATCCTTATTGGTTTCTATCATGCAATTATGAGAACAGCAGAAATTAAAAAGCATACATTCTTATGGTTTGACTTAGGCAGCCCAGATCCATTGTTCCTATTACCGATTATTGCGGGTGTAGCTACTTTCATTCAGCAAAAGCTGATGATGGCTGGAAATCCTTCGGACAACCCTCAAATGGCTATCATGTTATGGGTGATGCCGATTATGATCGTTGTGTTTGCAATTAGTTTCCCAGCAGCACTTTCATTGTACTGGGTTGTAGGTAACATTTTCATGATCATTCAAACATTGGTGATTAAAACACCTCAAGTAAAAGTTGATACAAAAGAAAAAGCTGGCGGGAATAAAAAATGAAGGAAATAACTGCTGTCGGTCGCACAATCGAAGAAGCAGTAGATTCCGGACTTAAACAAATTCAGCTACTACAAGAAGAAGTAGAAATCACAATAGTAGATGAAGGAAATAAAGGGTTTTTAGGATTATTTGGTAAAAGACAAGCTGTGGTCAAGTTAGTAGAAAAGATAAATGCACTTAAATTAGCTACACAGTATTTAGATAAAATTGTTAAGTCTATTGATCCTAAAGCAAAGATTATTTCCAAACAGGAACCGAAAAAGATTTCTTTCCACATTGATGGAGATAAAACGTCATTAATGATTGGAAAAAGAGGCCAAACATTGTACTCTTTAGAAACTCTGGTACAGCTAGTGTTTAATCGTTATTCTGATCAGTATCATCATATAACAATTGATATTGGCGATTATAGGAAGAAACGACAAGAAGCACTTGAACAATATGCCGTCAAAACAGCAAATCGGGTTTTAAAAACGAAGAGAAAGGTTCATTTAGAACCAATGCCTTCGAATGAACGAAAAATTGTTCATGATGCGATTGCTGCATTCTCTAAAGAACTTGCAACGGCATCTGAAGATACAGGCAGCAAGCGTCATGTTGTGGTGTTGTATAAAAAATAGCAGAAAGGCTAAGATTCAGCAAAGCTGGATTTTAGTCTTTTTTTATTGAAAAATTGCTTTTTATAGATGATTCATCCTTTATTTCTAAAAATTAAGTGTGAGATATGAGTGTAAAACGCCATTTTAACAAGTAAGTAAAGGGGTCAGGGCGTTTAAATTTATTGGATTTAGGTGTAAGATGTGAAGACAAGTTTCAAACGTCGTTATTCACATGTGGATAAGTTAAGTGTTAAAATAGATAAGATGCAAAGCTGTGGATAATTAGATATGAGATACTTTCACTTCGCTTTCATTTATGGTATCTTTAAATTTTGGATTAAGCGTTTTTGATATAGAGATGGACAATGTCCATTTAATAGATAACAGACTGTTTATTCAGTAGAGAAAGAGGTGAATGAGTGATGGATACAATTGCAGCAATTTCTACGCCGATGGGTGAAGGAGCAATTGCGATTATTCGTTTAAGCGGGCCTGATGCGGTACAGATTGCTGATCGGATGTATAAAGGTCCTAAGGAGAAAAAACTTATATCGGTGGATTCTCATACGATTCATTATGGTCATATTGTGGATTCTAGCACTGAGCAAGTAATAGAAGAGGTCATGGTGTCAGTATTAAGAGCGCCAAAAACATTTACGAGAGAAGACGTTATTGAGATTAACTGCCATGGCGGAATTGTAACGGTCAATAAAGTATTGCAGCTTGCTTTAAGAGAAGGAGCAAGATTAGCGGAGCCAGGTGAGTTTACAAAACGAGCTTTCTTAAATGGAAGAATTGATCTTTCACAGGCTGAAGCGGTAATGGATTTGATTCGCGCAAAGACAGATCGTGCGATGAATGTAGCGATTACTCAAATGGAGGGACGCCTCTCCGGTTTGATTAAACGACTTCGCGGCGAGATATTGGAAACTTTGGCCCATGTTGAAGTCAATATTGACTATCCTGAGTATGACGATGTTGAAGAAATGACGCATCGGGTCTTAGTTGAAAAGGCAACATCAGTGAAAAAGGAAATTGAGTCACTGTTAACGACGTCTCAGCAGGGGAAAATACTTCGCGAGGGCTTATCCACTGTCATTATTGGAAGACCGAATGTTGGGAAGTCTTCCTTGTTGAATAGTCTTGTACAGGAAACAAAAGCGATTGTAACGGATATTCCTGGAACAACGAGAGATGTCATTGAGGAATATGTAAATGTTAGAGGTGTACCGCTTCGTTTAGTCGATACTGCGGGTATACGTGAGACGGAGGACATTGTTGAGCGTATAGGGGTTGAACGATCTAGACAGGTCTTAAAAGAAGCTGACCTGATTTTACTTGTGCTCAATTATAGCGAGGAATTGTCAGAAGAGGATATCAAACTATTTGAGGCCGTCTCAGGCATGGATATCATCGTGATCGTGAATAAGACAGATCTTGAGCCTAAGCTTGATATCGAAAAGGTCAAGCAGTTAGCGAAGGATCGTCCGGTGGTTACGACATCATTATTACAAGAAAAAGGGATTGATGAGCTTGAAATTGCGATTCAATCACTATTCTTCACGGGTTCAATTGAAAGTGGAGATTTAACGTATGTAAGTAACACAAGGCATATTGCGCTCCTTCAGGCAGCAAAACAATCAATTGAGGATGCTCTTGAAGGAATTGAAATGGACGTACCGATCGACATAGTTCAAATAGATTTAACACGCTGCTGGGAACAGTTGGGTGAAATTATTGGGGATGCTGTTCATGAAAGCTTGATTGATCAGTTATTCTCTCAATTCTGTTTAGGAAAGTAAAGGGAGGAACATAAGAAATGGGTTATGAAGCTGGCAATTATGACGTAATCGTCGTGGGTGCCGGTCATGCTGGAGTTGAGGCTGCTCTTGCATCTGCAAGACAGGGCGCCAAAACACTTGTATTGACTATCAACCTCGATATGGTTGCTTTTATGCCATGTAATCCGTCCGTAGGCGGACCCGCAAAAGGGATTGTCGTCAGAGAAATTGATGCTCTAGGCGGAGAAATGGCACGAAATATAGATAAGACGCATATTCAAATGCGCATGCTGAATACGGGGAAAGGACCTGCTGTCCGTGCGTTAAGAGCGCAAGCAGATAAGTTCCAATATCAGCATGAAATGAAAAAAACAATGGAAAATGAACCAAACCTGACAATGCTCCAAGGTATGGTAGATCATTTAATTGTAGAAGATGATGAATGTAAAGGTGTTGTTACTCAAACAGGGGCGAACTATCGTGCGAAGTCTGTTGTATTAACAACAGGGACTTTCTTAAAAGGCCGCATTATTTTAGGAGACCTTTCGTATTCAAGCGGTCCAAATAACCAGCAGCCTTCTATTAAATTATCGGATCATTTAGCAGAACTAGGATTTGATTTGGTTCGTTTTAAAACAGGAACACCTCCTCGAGTGAATAGTCACTCGATTGACTATAGTAAAACAGAAATTCAACCAGGTGATGATGTCCCGCGGGCATTCTCCTATGAAACGGTTGAATATATTACTGACCAGCTGCCATGCTGGCTAACATACACGAGTTTAGAGACTCATCAAATAATTGATGAGAATCTACACCGTTCTCCAATGTATTCAGGTATGATTAAAGGAACTGGCCCTAGATACTGCCCGTCCATCGAAGATAAAGTGGTGCGTTTCAATGATAAACCGAGACATCAAATTTTCTTAGAGCCAGAAGGTCGTAATACACAGGAAGTTTATGTTCAAGGATTGTCTACAAGTCTTCCTGAGGATGTACAGCAGCGCATGCTTTCAACCATCCCAGGACTCGAGAATGTACAAATGATGAGAGCGGGTTATGCCATCGAGTATGATGCGATTGTACCTACTCAATTGTGGCCTACACTTGAGACGAAGAAAATTTCTGGATTATATACAGCTGGCCAAATTAATGGTACGTCTGGTTATGAAGAAGCAGCAGGTCAAGGGATTATGGCAGGTATTAATGCAGGAAGAAAAGCATTAGGTAAAGAAGAAGTCATTTTAAGCCGATCTGATGCATATATCGGTGTTCTCATCGATGACCTTGTCACAAAAGGAACAAATGAACCATACCGTCTTTTGACATCACGTGCTGAGTATCGTCTACTTCTACGTCATGACAATGCTGATTTAAGATTAACTGAACTTGGCTATCAAATTGGATTAATCTCTGAAGAAAGATTCCAGTCATTCCAGCAGAAAAAAGAAGCCATTGAAGCAGAGAAAAAACGTTTATATTCTGTCATCATTAAACCAACAGCAGAGACTCAAGAATTTATTCGTTCACTCGGTGGAAGTGAGCTGAAGGACGGTATTCGTGCAAGCGATTTGATGAAGCGTCCAGAAATGAACTATGAATCTGTTGTGAAATTAGCTCCTGCTGAAACACCGCTTCCTTCTGATGTGTGTGAGCAGGTAGAGATTCAAATTAAATACGAAGGTTATATTGAAAAGTCACTCCAGCAAGTTGAAAAACTGAAAAAGATGGAGAACAAAAAGATTCCTGATCGAATTGATTATGACGCCATCAAAGGAATTGCAACTGAAGCGAAACAAAAGCTGAAAGAAGTCCGACCGCTTTCTGTTGCACAGGCTTCTCGTATTTCAGGCGTTAACCCTGCTGATATTTCTATCCTTTTAGTATATTTAGAGCAGGGGCGTATTGCGAAGATAGCAGAATAGAAAGGATGTCGGCATGAACATTGAACAATTTACAGCAGCACTAGAGGAGAAAGGGATCACTCTTTCTCCTGTGCAGCTTGAACAATTTGAAACCTACTTCCGCATGCTTGTAGAATGGAACGAGAAAATGAATTTAACGTCCATTACTGAAAAGGAAGAAGTGTATTTAAAGCATTTTTATGATTCAATATCAGCAGCATTTTTTATTGATTTTCACAAAGTGACGACGATTTGTGATATTGGAGCTGGTGCTGGTTTTCCAAGCATTCCTCTTAAAATTTGTTTCCCTCATCTACATGTGACCATTGTTGATTCTCTTCAGAAACGAATTACGTTTCTCAATGAGTTAGCAAAAGGATTAAACTTACAAGATACTACTTTTTATCATGATCGTGCGGAAACGTTTGGACAACGTAAGGAAAAGCGTGAAAGCTATGATCTTGTCACTGCTAGAGCAGTTGCACGTTTATCCGTCTTAAGCGAACTTTGTCTGCCTCTAGTGAAAAAGGAAGGATTGTTTGTTGCCTTAAAAGCATCTGCCGCTGATGAAGAAATGCAAGCAGGGAAAAAAGCCGTCACAGTCCTCGGAGGAGAGGTTGTTGAAAAGCATTCCTTTGTTCTGCCTTTAGAAGAAAGCGAACGGAACATCATTGTCATTGAAAAGAAAAAGCAAACACCAAAAAAATATCCTAGAAAACCAGGAACACCTAATAAATCACCAATAGAAGGTTGATCATGTAAAAGGTCGGTTTTTCTTCAATATTTATGATTTTACAGAAGGAAAAAACATGAGAAAATAGAATTATAAAAAGGTAGTTTTTAAAGGTGGTGTAGGTTCATGAAGCATTCACTCTCACGCTTCTTCGGGCTTGGTGACAAAGAACATCCTGAGCGTGAAACCGAAATAGAGGCAGAGATTGCTGAGCATGATACATTAAAGGAAGAGATACAGGAGCTCCCGGTCGACACAATTATGCCAAACCGTTTTCAGCCACGCACCATTTTTTCAGAAGAAAAGATACAAGAGCTGGCCACGACGATTCATACCCATGGCATTATCCAACCGATTGTTGTTAGACCAACAGAAGAAGAAGGAAAATATGAACTGATCGCCGGCGAAAGACGTTGGAGAGCGGTACAGACTCTTCAATGGGAGAAAATCCCCGCTATTATAAAAGATTTTACTGATACGGAAACGGCATCTGTGGCATTGATTGAAAATTTGCAAAGAGAAGAGCTGTCTGCTATTGAGGAGGCTCATGCTTATGCACGTCTTTTAGAGCTCCATGATTTAACACAAGAGGCGCTTGCTCAGCGTTTAGGCAAGGGACAATCAACTGTTGCAAACAAATTAAGACTTTTAAAGTTGCCTGAAGAGGTACAACAAGCCATTTTAGAGAAAAAAATCTCTGAAAGGCATGCACGTTCTCTTGTGCCCCTAAAGCTTCCAGAATTACAAATCGCGCTATTGCAGGAAATCATCGAAAAGCAGTTGAATGTGAAACAGACTGAAGAGCGTGTAGTGAAGATGCTTGAACAAAAAACAGATCGCAAACCGAAGCCAAAACGTAAGGCGTTTAGTCGTGATACACGAATTGCGATGAATACCATTCGTCAGTCTCTCCACATGGTGGAAGACAGCGGACTTAAGATAAATACCGAGGAAGAAGAGTTTGAGGAATATATCCAATTAACAATTCGAATCCCTAAATAGAAAAAAGCTGATGAGCGCCACGGGACTGACCCCATAAGATGAGACAAATAAAAAACACCTTCAAGTTTGAAAACGGATCGTTGTGATCCGAAATAAAACATGGAGGTGTTTTTTCTATGGGGACAAGAGTGAGTTATCCGGTTGAAGTCAAACAGAAGGCTGTGGAAATGAGATTGGCAGGCGTACCAATGAAAAAGATCATGCAGGAATTGAATATTAAGAATAAGACGCAGGTTCAGACATGGGTGAGGTGGCATAAAGCTGGGGATACACACAGGTTCGAACAACCTGTTGGAAAACAATATACCTATGGAAAGGGTCCCGAGTACTCTTCCGAATTAGAGAGACTGCAGGCAGAAAATCGCTATTTGAGTCAACAGAATGAAGTTTTAAAAAAGTACAACGAATTGGAAAGGAAGTTGATAAGGAAACGTCAATCAAACTGGTAGAAGAATTGTGCAAAACGATGACGGTACAGGACATCTGTGTCCATTTAGGCATCTTACGTACTTCGTATTATAGATGGAAAAAGGATTTGACTCAAAATCATTCTAAAAGACAATTAGAGAAACAGATCGGCACGTTGTGCCGAAAGCACAAATATCGATATGGTTATCGGAAAATCACAGCCATACTAAAAATGAGAATGCGTATTAACCATAAAACTGTTCAACGTATCATGCAGAAAAACCAGTGGCAATGCCAGGTTAAAATGAAAAAGCGTAAGAAGAATGGGCAGCCCTATGCCGTGGCTGGTAATATACTGGATCGGAATTTTCAGTCTGATCGCCCTCTTAAAAAACTAGTAACGGACATCACGTATTTGCCTTATGGACAGAAACAATTGTACCTTTCCAGTATATTGGATTTATATAATGGAGAAGTGATTGCTTTTACGATTGGTGATAAGCAGGACACAGACTTTATCTTAAACACACTTAATCAGCTCCCAGCACTGCCTGAGAATTGCGTGTTACATAGCGATCAAGGTTCTGTGTATACATCTTACGAGTATCAGAAAGCTGTTCATATAAAAGGCATTACCATGAGCATGTCCCGTAAAGGGACACCCGCTGATAATGCCTCCATCGAATCGTTTCATTCCTCACTAAAGTCTGAAACGTTCTATCTTAACAGGATTGATCGCACTACGACCACCATCGTAGAACGCACTGTCAAAGAATACATTTATTATTATAACAACATTCGTATTCAAACGAAACTAAACAACCAATCACCGATAAACTATCGGCAATTGGCTGTATAAAGGTGTTTTGATCCCTGTCTCAAAAACGGGGGTCAGTCCCCACTCGTCAGCTTTTTTTTGTCTTATTTCTAGCACACATTCAATATACATTATATTTATAAATTGGTAAAATATGATTTTAGAAGTGTAAAGGAGGTGACAACTACTTGATAAAAATGAAGAAGACTACTTTCGCCATTATTTGTTATTTACTATTTTCTTTTTCTCTTTTTTCAAATGAAGCGACAATATACGCTGTGAAATCGTCAACGGCTCATCATGCGGATGAAAGTTTGATGACCAACGAAGAATTGAACGTTCTGAAGGAGCAAGGTGCTGTTTCTCAAGATGTGACTGTACAGCAATTCAATCAAGAGTATGCGTCTTCCGACGATTCGATCGACTTGATTACAACTGACGATGATTTGAAGAACTATGGATTACGACAAAATAAGCAGGATGAGCTGGTGACGGATGAGAAGCCGCACACCCTCAAGCTCCTTTTAGGAAAGCCGTATCCTGGTACCGATATTATCCCTAAAAAAGGAGATATTTTGGTGACAACCACTGATGCTGTGAAGGGGTTGGTTGGACATGCAGGTATCGTCATTAATGAGAAAAGCTATGCTTCTATTCCAGGGTTACGGCAGCATCCGCAACTAGATTCCATTCATAACTGGTTTCGCTATAGTGCCAATACAAAGGTAATTCGGATTAATCAAGAGGAAAAGGCAGATTTAGCAGGAGAATGGGCACACGATTATGTGAAAGGTCATCCGAAGGCTCGCTACTCGATCACCATGTCCATTCAATCACTGGATCCGACTTATTGTTCAAAGATTGTGTGGCAGGCCTATGGCAAAACAGGGGACGCATTGGGACATGCGAACTTTACCATTAAGACACCCTACGGATTTTTAAAAAAGAAAAGCTATAAAACAGTAACTCCTAAGGTCATTGTGAGTGAAGGCCGTAAAATAGGTGAATTAAACTTTTGACATGTGACCCTCACTTTTGATGAAAGTGAGGGTTTTGAGCATGTCTATTTCTTGAAAAAGATATATCAATATACTTTTTGGGTGTGTTTTCATTCATCCTTTTATGTACGAAAAGGCACATTCACCGACGAATTTATAATAGGGAAACAAAAAAAGCAAACGTTTCATACTTTTTTTGATAGAATAGGAAGTATGAATGAATGAGAAACTTGTTAAGTTGAAAGTGGGTGACATCGTGGGAAAAATCATAGCGATTACCAACCAGAAGGGCGGCGTCGGGAAGACGACAACTTCTGTTAATTTGGGTGCGTGTTTAGCATACATAGGCAAACGAGTGTTGTTAGTTGATATTGATCCGCAGGGCAATGCCACGAGTGGTATTGGGATTGAGAAGGCCGACGTAGAGAAGTGTGTGTATGATATTTTAGTTGATGATGCAGATGTTCTTGATGTGATTAAGACGACAGAGGTCGAAAATCTTGATGTCATTCCTGCGACGATACAGCTTGCAGGGGCTGAAATAGAGCTTGTGCCTACAATCTCACGTGAAGTGAGGCTGAAGAGAGCACTTGAATCTGTTAAGCAGAATTATGATTATATGATTATTGACTGCCCGCCATCACTTGGACTACTGACGATTAATGCGTTAACTGCCTCTGATTCCGTTTTAATACCAGTTCAGTGCGAATATTATGCGCTTGAAGGATTGAGCCAATTGTTAAACACAGTTCGTCTCGTGCAGAAACATTTAAATACCGATTTAGCCATTGAAGGTGTCTTACTGACAATGCTTGATGCCAGAACAAATCTTGGGATTCAGGTTATTGAAGAAGTGAAGAAGTACTTTAGAGATAAAGTCTATCAAACCGTGATTCCTAGAAATGTGAGGCTGAGTGAAGCGCCAAGTCATGGAAAGCCGATTATCTTGTATGATCCACGTTCAAGAGGTGCAGATGTCTATTTAGACTTAGCAAAGGAAGTGGATGCGAATGGCTAAAGGTCTTGGAAAGGGTATTAATGCACTATTTAACAACGTAGACTCAAATGAAGAAACGGTTGAAGAAATCAAATTAAAGGATTTGCGCCCGAATCCGTATCAGCCAAGGAAAACGTTTGATGATGATGCGTTGTCTGATCTGAAAGAATCGATTCAGCAGCACGGTGTTTTACAGCCAATCATTGTTCGTAAATCGATTAAAGGATATGACATTGTAGCAGGAGAGCGCCGTTTTCGCGCGGCACAACAAGCTGGTCTGACAACAATTCCTGCGATCGTTCGAGAGTTTTCAGAAACGCTGATGAGAGAAATTGCCCTTTTAGAAAACCTGCAGCGCGAGGATCTATCTCCACTAGAGGAAGCCGAAGCGTATGCTTCCTTGCTGGATCATCTAAGTGTGACGCAAGAGGAATTAGCGAAGCGATTAGGGAAAAGCAGACCGCATATTGCGAACCATCTCCGTCTGTTGACTTTACCGGATGACATACAAAAGCTGATTGCAAATGGAACGTTATCAATGGGACATGGCCGGACATTGCTTAGCTTAAAAAACAAAAAGAAGCTGGCGCCTTTAGTAAAGAAAATCGTGGATGAGGGATTAAACGTACGCCAGGTTGAGAAACTTGTGCAGCAGTTAAACGAAAATGTTCCACGTGAAACAAAGAAAAAAGAAGCACCAAAGGATCGAGTGTTGAAAGAAAGAGAGTCTTTCTTACAGAACTACTTTGGTACTTCCGTGACGATCAAGAAACAGAAGAAAAAAGGGAAAATTGAGATTGAATTTCTCTCCAATGAAGATTTAGAAAGAATCCTTGAATTGCTTTCTACGAGGGAATCATCAGAGTGACCATCTTGATACAGGATGGTCTTTTTTATATTCGCCCAGTGATATTTTGAATAGGGGTGAAAAGAGACCGGCTTTTTTCTCTTGTCCAATCCATTTGGTCAATGTGAGATAGACTTTCAGAAAGTGTATTGGCCATAGACATGACTAGATGAAGACGTGTGTTTTGGAGAACGAAGTATTCCATGAAACCACTCACATTGACGATTCCATTAATATGAATATCTCCTACCTCTGGCAGTTCTTTTTGCACACCAGCCCCGGGCTTTAACGGTCCATCTCCAATTTGGAAGGAACCGACACTTTTCACTCTTCCTAAACAGGCATCAACCGCTACAATAAACGGGTGTTTATGAGCTTGTTCAATTTCAGCGAGTTTTTCTTTTAAATTGACTGCATGCACTGGATCAGAGAGTGTTCCATATACATGAAGCTTTTTCAAATTCAGACCTGAAAGCTTTGTACCAACAAGTGGACCTAGAGAGTCGCCGGTTGAGCGGTCTGTTCCAATACAAACGATGGCAACGGGTCTTTTTCCTGCTTTCTGAAGATGCGAGAATAAAATACTTTTAAGCTGTTGAATGGCATTTGTATCCGTATGGGACACGTATTCTTTCACCCTATTTCTAAAAAAAAGACCGTTCTTGCTATTCATAGGTCTCACTTCCTTGTCATAGTAGTTAGTAACAGTATACGGAAACAAGCTTAATTCTATACCTATGAGGTGATGATTGTGTGGAAGGCTGGTTCAAGGTGGAC
This sequence comes from Bacillus sp. FSL R5-0659, assembly GCF_038008785.1. NCBI lineage: Bacteria > Bacillati > Bacillota > Bacilli > Caryophanales > Bacillaceae > Bacillus > Bacillus sp. FSL R5-0659. The sequence goes on along the minus strand of NZ_JBBOZU010000001.1, from coordinate 3,711,464 downwards.
GCTTTTAATTTTAGGAAGCTTAATAGGAGCGGGATATGCTTCCGGCCAGGAAATTTGGCAGTTTTTTGGCATTGATAGCGGACTAGCCATTCTACTGTTTACATTGATGTTTATGCTGTCTACCTATGTGGTGTTAAAAATCAGTTATGAGGTGCGTGCCGATCACTTTGTGCCAGTGCTGGAGCGGCTTGTCGGTCCATGGCTGGCTAAGGTGTATGACGTGTTAATTGTCCTTTATTTATTCACGACAACGACGGTCATGATTGCCGGCGGCGGGGTGACTCTTGAGATGTATCATGTGCCTTTTTGGATTGGCATCGGCGCGTTCTGTTTGTTTTCGTTTATGATTTTTTTCTGGGATGTGAAAGGGCTTTTATCTGTGAATGCTTTCATTATACCAATTTTGGTGGCAGGGCTCATCTATGCGTTTGTTTTTTATTATATGAACCATGATCATATGTGGCGGATTGATTTTGGACAGCAGTACAATTGGCCTGCCAGCATTGTCTTTGCTTCTTTGAATATATTATCCGTTGTGGCAGTGCTGTCTTCGGTTGGGAAAGAAATGAAGGGGCTTGGGGAAGCCAAAGTGGCGAGTATATTAAGCGGTCTCATTTTTGGTGTCATCTCGTATGTGTATAACGAAATACTGGTTGATATTTCTGGAAGCCTTTCAGCAGAGGGAATTCCTTTGTTTACAGTATTAGAAGGGGCGCCGGCGTCTTTGTTTGTGTTTATGACGGTTGTCCTTTGTCTAGCCATTTATACGACGACGGCAGCAGGTTTATTTGGATTATCCAGCCGGATGCTTTCTTTTGTACGAATGCCCCGCTGGCTGGTTGTATTGGTAATGCTTCTTTTGATGGCACCTTTAACATCTCTTGGATTTGCTGATTTGATTGCTTTCTTGTATCCAATTTATAGTTTGTTGAATCTTTATTTGCTCGTCTGTTTAATGCTGTATCCGATTTTAAGTAAAAAGATATTTTCTCGCCCTAAAAATTATATTGATAAAATAAAATAAGCACCTCTCTTTTTAAGAGCTGTGCTTATTTGATCTGAATTGAATCAATAGCTTCTTTGATGTCATCGTAGACAGGCATTTGTTTAAGACGCTGGAGGCGATCCTCTAATTCAGAAATGGCCTGTCCCTTTAAATGCTGGGAAATGTGTTGTTTGACAATGGTCGTCTGGTTTATCATGTCTTCTGTTTTAGCCAACTGATACTCCAAGTGCACGCGTGTATTTGCTAATTCGTCGTGCAGCCGCATTTTGAGCAGCCGTTTTAAATCCTTACGCTGTCCTTCTCTGCGCATGGCCTGAATGGCGGCAATTTCTTCAGGAGACTGTGTTTGTGTGTGTGGTGCCGATTGATTTTCAAATACAGACATGGAGCGGCGGGCACTCACATTTTGCAAGAAACGCTGGGCGTCACTAGGAGGTTTATTTTGATTGATCATGCGATGACTCCTTTCTTAATGAATACCCATTTGCACCGCAAGGCGTCTATCTGCCTTGGCGTAGTCATCACCCATTGTGTACATATGTCTTGAAAGGGTAGAAAGCTCTTGTTCGTAATCTCTCAGGGTGTACAAGGCATTCAGTTGTTTTTCGTGTGAATAAAAGGAGGAATGGGTCTGTTCCATTCTCACTTCCTCTACGAGTGCTTCCACATCACTATGACTTAATAAATCATAGTGGCCAAAGCCGACGAGTCCTTTGAGCTCTTGTTTTACATGATGAACGGCGTCTTTTACGCTTTCATCAATTCCATCGATTTTTTCAAATACAGTGTGTACTTCATGTTCAATAATACTTTGCAGATCATAGGATGAATTTTTCAGTAAATGGGATTTTATGATAATTTCAAGTCCGCTTTGTGCATATGCACGTCCAGAATGAATTTCTTGCAGCAGCATGGCTGTAAAACTTGTATTATGATCAAGCTGTTCATCTAAAATACGGGCAGATCCATTCGGATGGAATGAATATCCATTTTCTTTAAATTCTCCTGAAACGAGAGCTAAAAAAGCATTTGTATCAAAGGATTCGTTCCATTCTATATTCATAGATGCAAAAGCTGATTTTAAAAAGGTGTCTATTTCTCTTTTTTTGTATTTAACGGATTCTTGGACTGAGCCTTGCTGCTTTGGCGGTACGGTGTACTTGACTTGTCCAACCCCTTGATCATGACGATTGAGTAAACCGACGTAATGACTAGGCTGAATATATTCAGTCAACATGTGTGTATATTGACCTTGCTGCGCCTTTTGCTGAATCGAAGGCGATAGACTGCTCCATATATTTGGGCTGTCAAAAGTGACGGCTTTTTTGACAGCTGGCTGTTCTGTTGCAACATAAGCACAAACAGCACCGGCAAGTGCTTGTCCAGTGAGATGGATACCTGCATTCGGATGCTTCTGACAGACTTTCTCTATGTATTCCTTCCCTTTAAAAAAGACATGTTCTTGATTGCTGTCAAGGGACTTTCTTTCAATTGGATAGGCATAATCTGTTTTGAGTAATGACTGTGCAGCGTTGTGTACATCTTGCTTAGATGTCACTGTCATTTGATGTGGCAGCGGACAGTGAAAAGCGACGATGAATTCGTCTGATTGTTCCGGTTGCATCGTTAAACCATATAATTTTTGATCGATTTTTAGAAAATCGTGGACAGTGAGTGTTTGCTGACCTATTTCTATCGTATGGTGCTGCTGGTAATTGTCGATATTTCCAGCATGATCGGATATGATTTTATAGTCTTTATCAGTTAATCTATCCTTTCGATTGACCATCGTACCTGCTCCCTCACATAACATTTATGCAGATATCATAAATCAAAAAATATGGAAAAACCACCGCGTTCTACCAATAAAAACCTTTTGACCTACAGTGTTTGTGACAATATTGAAAAAAAGCGGAGTTTAAGTAACTATTGGTCACAAATAAAATGATCTAAAAGAAGGGTTTTTTCTTTAAAAAAGAATAGGATGAACGATTGAAAGAGACTCTTTGTTTTGTGCATTGCCCTCCATCGCCGTTTTTTTGTACAATAGATGCAATGAAGTGAGCAAGAGAGGTGAAGGCTGATGGCAGACAAAGCGTTTGGGTTACATGATGTTGTTGAGATGAAAAAGCCCCATCCATGTGGTGCCAATCGGTGGAAGGTCATTCGTTTGGGCATGGATATCCGTATTAAATGTGAAGGCTGCGGACACAGCGTGATGATCCCAAGAAGAGATTTTGAACGAAAAATGAAGAAAATTCTCGTCAAGCATGAGGAGCCAACTGCTTAAGTAGGCCTCATGCTTTTTTTATTAAATTTGTCTTTTCTACAGCAAAGCCAGGTGCAATTTCCCGTTTTGAAGCATTGATTTATTCATTTTGACGATGTTTCTTCTATTGAAAATGCATGATGGTTAGCTTGTCTTTTCATGTAAACCTACTTATAATTGCTCTAGGTTCATATTACGCAGTATAACGAGCACGTTTGATATAGAGGAGATGAAAGAATGGCTTTAACAGCTGGTATTGTTGGCTTACCTAACGTCGGGAAGTCAACGCTATTTAATGCAATTACACAGGCTGGAGCGGAGTCTGCTAACTATCCGTTTTGTACCATTGATCCAAACGTCGGAATTGTAGAAGTTCCAGACGAGCGTTTACAAAAGCTAACAGAATTGGTGCAGCCGAAAAAGACAGTTCCCACTGCTTTCGAATTCACTGATATTGCGGGTATTGTCAAAGGTGCATCTAAAGGTGAAGGTTTAGGGAATAAATTCCTTTCTCATATTCGTCAAGTAGATGCGATTTGTCACGTGGTTAGAGCTTTTGCAGACGATAACATTACACACGTAGCTGGTAAGGTTGATCCTGTTGCAGATATTGAAACAATTAATCTCGAATTGATTTTGGCTGATTTAGAAACAGTTGAAAAGCGTTTAGCTCGTGTGAGCAAGCTTGCAAAACAAAAGGACAAGGAAGCAGTAGCTGAATTTGAGATTTTGTCGAAGCTAATGACCGCATTTGAAGCTGGGAAATCGGCAAGATCTGTAGAATTTACAGATGAGCAGCAAAAGCTTGTGAAACAGCTCCATTTACTCACATCTAAACCAGTTCTTTATGTAGCAAACGTGAGTGAGGATGAAGTAGCGGATCATGACGGCAACGAATATGTGCAGCAAATCCGTGAGTTTGCTTCTGGTGAAAACGCTGAAGTCATCGTCGTTTGTGCGAAGATCGAGTCTGAAATTGCAGAGCTTGAAGGAGAAGAGAAGCAAATGTTCCTTGAAGAGCTTGGTATTAATGAGTCTGGGCTTGATCAGCTAATTAGAGCATCTTATTCTCTTCTAGGATTAGCTACGTATTTCACAGCAGGTGAGCAAGAGGTACGTGCTTGGACATTTAAAAAAGGAATGAAAGCGCCAGAATGTGCTGGAATCATCCACACAGACTTCGAGCGTGGATTTATTCGTGCTGAAACGGTTGCGTATGAGGATTTACTAGCTGGCGGAAGCATGTCTGCTGCTAAAGAAGCAGGGAAAGTTCGTCTAGAAGGTAAAGAATATGTAGTGAAAGATGGAGACGTCATTCATTTCCGTTTTAACGTATAGGTTCTTGTCATAGGCCAAGTGATTTGTTATAATATACAATTGTGAGTAATATAATTTATTGCTCCTTGCCCGTTTAGGGCCGCTTAGACCAAAAGGAGGTGCAATCAGATGAGAAAGTACGAAGTTATGTACATCATCCGCCCAACAGTTGACGATGAGGCTAAAAAAGCAGTTATCGAGCGTTTCAATAACGTGTTAACTTCTAACGGTGCGGAGATCACTGGAACAAAGGATTGGGGTAAACGTCGTCTTGCATACGAAATCAACGATTTCCGTGACGGTTTCTACCAAATCGTAAACGTTCAATCTGACGCTGCAGCAGTTCAAGAATTTGACCGCTTAGCTAAGATCAGTGACGATATCATTCGCCACATTGTTGTTAAAGAAGAAGTATAAATCATTGAAATATATATTTAAAGGTGGTCTTTCAATATGCTAAACCGTGTTGTATTGGTCGGAAGACTAACAAAAGACCCTGAGCTTCGCTACACGCCTAATGGTGCGGCTGTAGCCACGTTTACTCTAGCTGTGAATCGTACGTTTACGAATCAATCTGGAGAGCGTGAAGCCGATTTCATTAACTGTGTTACTTGGAGAAGACAAGCCGAGAACGTGGCTAATTTCTTGAAAAAAGGAAGTCTTGCCGGTGTAGACGGTCGTTTGCAGACAAGAAACTATGAAAATCAGCAAGGACAGCGTGTCTTCGTGACAGAAGTTCAAGCTGAAAGTGTTCAATTTCTTGAGCCTAAGAGCGGCGGTGCTGGTTCAGGTGGATACAGCGGCGGTGGCAATAGCGGAGGCCAGTATTATGGCGGCAGCCAAAACGATCAGAATCCATTTGGAAATGAACCAAGTCAAAATCCATATGGCAATCAAAACAACCAAAATCGTAATCAGGGAAATAGCTTCAATGATGACCCATTTGCGAACGATGGTAAACCGATTGACATCTCCGATGATGATTTGCCATTCTAATTGATCTGAAAAAATGACTAAAGGAAAGGTGTGAAAACAAATGGCAGGTGGACGCAGAGGCGGTCGTGCGAAACGTCGTAAAGTATGTTTCTTTACTTCTAACGGTATCACGCACATCGATTACAAAGATGTTGATCTTCTTAGAAAGTTTGTTTCTGAGCGTGGTAAAATTTTACCTCGTCGTGTAACAGGAACTAGCGCTAAGTATCAACGTAAATTGACATTAGCGATCAAAAGATCACGTCAAATGGCATTACTTCCATACGTTACTGGTGAGTAAGTCGTTGACTTAAAAAGCGGAGAGCCCCGAGCTCTTCGCTTTTTTTATTTGTCTCACTAAGAACCTCATCTATTTTTGCTAGAACTGTTTTTGGCAGTCAACCGAGGGGAAGTATGTTAAAGTGACAGTTTATTCTATACAAATATGAGGTTGATCTGTCATATTGGTAGTCTAGAAAATAATTGCAGTCAGGGCGTGGGAAGATGATTGAATTTAAAAAGGTATCGATGCAATTTTCTGATGAGCGCTATGCCGTTCAATCTGTTGATTTGGAAATTCAGCAAGGTGAGTTTTTTGTATTGATTGGACCTAGTGGCAGCGGGAAAACGACGACATTGAAAATGATCAATCGTCTCATTTCTTCAACAGAAGGTGAGATTTACATAAAAGGTCAAAAAATAAGTGATTATGATATGTATGAGCTGCGCTGGGATATCGGTTATGTTCTACAGCAAATTGCGCTTTTTCCTCATATGACCATAGAAGAAAATATTGCTGTGGTGCCAGAGCTTAAACAATGGAGCCGGAATGAGACCAATCAGCGTGTCGATGAACTCATGTTGATGGTTGGGCTTGATCCTGCTATGTATCGACATCGAAAGCCAGCAGAGCTTTCTGGTGGGCAGCAGCAGCGTGTCGGTGTGGCACGTGCACTTGCAGCTGATCCTGAGATTGTCCTGATGGATGAACCTTTTAGTGCGTTAGATCCACTAACGAGGGAGAAATTGCAGGATGATCTGCTTGATTTGCAGCGCCGGATTCAAAAAACCATTGTTTTTGTGACGCATGATATGCAGGAAGCTATGAAGCTGGGTGATCGAATTTGTGTGATGAATGAAGGAAAAGTAGTGCAGATCGGACGTCCTGAGGAATTGGTTCAGCAACCAGCCAATGCCTTTGTACAGGAGTTTGTCTCAGGGGCTGCCCATCATGTAGGACATCAAGCATTTGAGCTGGAAACCTTGGCGCAACCGATGGCTCACGAAGCTCTTTTATCCTATGAGGCGGTCTCAGCACGTGCCACACTGGATGAAGTCTTATCTCAATTGGCAAGGCACGAGGAATTGGCTGTTGAAAAGAATGGAGATCGGATAGGACTAGTGAACCGTCAAGCAGTGATTCAGTTTTTAGCTGATTCTCCTAGAGAGAGGGGCGATTCACATGAATGATTGGACCCGTGTGTTATGGGAACGAAAAGAACAATTGGGACACGCCTTACTTGAGCATATTCAAATTTCTTTTATTGCTTTATTTTTAGCGATTTTGATTGCCATTCCATTAGGTATCTATTTAACAAGGGTTCCAAAGCTAGCGGAGTGGGTCATCGGGGTGACGGCTGTCTTGCAAACAATTCCGTCGCTTGCACTGCTTGGCTTGCTGATTCCTCTCGTGGGGATTGGGCAAGTGCCTGCCATTATTGCGCTTGTGGTCTATGCTTTACTCCCTATTTTAAGAAATACATATACAGGCATTCAGGAGGTTGATCCTTCCCTGAGAGAAGCGGCGCTTGCTATGGGGATGAATCATCGCAAACGGTTATTAAAGGTGGAGCTACCTCTTGCGATGCCAGTAATCATGGCGGGTATCCGAACCGGGATGGTTCTCATTGTGGGAACCGCCACTCTGGCAGCACTGATCGGGGCTGGGGGATTAGGAAGCTTAATCCTGCTGGGAATTGATCGAAATGATATGTCGCTCATTGTCATTGGCGCGATACCAGCTGCCTTACTCGCACTCTTATTTGATGTGGTGCTGCGAACCTTTGAGAAGATTTCCTTTAAAAAGACGGTGATCTCTGTGACTGTTTTTGCTCTGATTGCAGGAGCAGTTGTCGCTTCCCCCGTGCTGTTTCAGCAAGAAAAGAAAGAAATCACCATTGGCGGAAAGTTAGGTTCAGAGCCTGAGATTTTGATCTCGATGTATAAGCTTTTAATTGAACAGGATACAGATATTCAAGTGAACCTGAAGCCCGGTCTTGGTAAGACGTCCTTTGTTTTCCAGGCTTTACGCTCTGGTGATATTGACATTTATCCTGAGTTTACGGGTACAGCGATTTCTGAATTCCTCAAGGAAACAGCAAAAAGCACAGATAAAAGAAAAGTGTATGAGCAAGCTCGACGCGGATTGGAATCATCCTTTCAGCTCCGCCTTCTTGAGCCCATGGCATACAACAATACGTATGCTTTAGCCGTGCCGCAGTCACTGGCTGATCAATATAAGGTGTCCAACATTTCAGATCTAGGTAAGATCAAAAACCGTATAAAAGCTGGATTCACCTTAGAGTTTTCTGATCGTCAGGATGGGTATCGAGGCATTCAAAAAGCCTATCAATTTTCCTTTAACGATGTCGTGACGATGGAGCCTAAGCTTCGGTATCGAGCGATTCGGAAAGGGGATATCAATTTAGTCGATGCGTATTCGACAGATAGTGAATTGAGACAATACAAGTTAAAGGTGCTTGATGATGATCAGCATGTTTTCCCGCCATATCAAGGAGCACCGCTGCTCAGGCAGGAGACATTAACTGAATTCCCTGAGATTGAGACCTCTCTCAATAAGCTTGCGGGTCAAATCACAGACGATGAGATGAGAGAAATGAATTATGAAGTCAATGTGAAGGGGAAGGATGCATTTCAGGTAGCGAAAGCCTATTTAAAAAAGAAAAAATTGCTGCAATAATCAAGGAAAAGCAGGGCTGTTTATGGCAAAGCAGCTCTGCTTTTTTAAAAGAAAAAACAAAAATCATTGACATTTACTTAAAAACATCATATCCTTAATTCGAGATAAATATATTTTTTTGATTTAATATCTCGAATTCGAGATAATATAAAGACGTCAGTAAAGACATAATGAATAGAGGTTTATTACTTCATGATTAGGAGGTCATTAGAAGTGAAAAAAACAGAAGGAATTCACCATATTACAGCTATTGTGGGTCATCCTCAGGAGAACGTTGATTTTTATGCAGGTGTTTTAGGGCTTCGTCTCGTGAAGAAGACCGTGAATTTTGATGATCCGGGCACATATCATTTATATTTTGGAAATGAAGGCGGCTCTCCAGGGACCATTATTACATTTTTCCCTTGGCCGGGAGCACAAAAAGGTCAAATTGGTGCAGGTCAAGTGGGCGTGACGACATATGTCGTACCGACAGGCGCTTTCTCTTTCTGGAAGGATCGTCTTGAGCAGTTTAATGTTTCTTATGAAATGGTTGAACGTTTTGGTGAAGCTTTTCTCTCATTTGAAGATCCACACGGCTTATTGATTGAGCTAGTAGAGCGTGCGGAAGGAAAGCAAAACGAGTGGACATTTAACGGTGTCACACCAGATGTAGCGATTAAAGGATTTGGCGGAGCTGTTTTATTAACTTCGCAGCCGGAACAAACGATGCAGCTGCTAGAGCAAACGATGGGACTTGAAAGAGTCGGAGCAGAAGGAGACTATGTGAGATTCCGTTCGTTTGGCGAAATAGGCAATGTCATTGATGTGAACATCACACCTGTTCCACGAGGACGTATGGGTGTTGGAGTTGTGCACCATATTGCATGGAGAGCAACAGATGATCAGGACCAATTAGATTGGCAAAGACATATTGCACAAAGCGGGTATCAAGTGACACCTGTGCAAGACCGAAATTACTTCAATGCCATTTATTTTAGAGAACTTGGGGGCATATTATTTGAGATTGCCACTGATCCTCCAGGGTTTGCACATGACGAATCAGTGGAAACAATGGGTGAAGCATTGAAACTGCCACCGCAATATGAGGCGCAGCGCAGTCAGATTGAACAAATTGTACTGCCAATTGAAGTGAGAGAAGTTAAAGGGAAAGGAGATTCATGATGAAGCATCTTTTTCGAAAAGGAAAGAATGAACAAAGACCTGTTCTGCTATTACTGCATGGAACTGGCGGGACGGAAGAAGATTTATTGCCGCTTGCACAGATAGTAGATCCTGACGCATCTGTTCTTAGTGTGAGAGGGAATGTATTAGAAAACGGCATGCCGCGGTTTTTCAGACGTTTGGCAGAGGGCGTATTTGATGAGCAGGATTTGATTGCTCGTACAGAGGAGCTGTATACATTTATCGGAGAAGCAGCCGATGAATATGGGTTTGATCGTCACAATGTGGTGGCTATCGGATATTCCAATGGGGCAAACATTGCTGGAAGCTTGTTATTCCATTATGGGGATGCTTTAAAAGGAGCCATCCTGCATCATCCAATGGTTCCAAGACGCGGGGTTTCATTGCCTTCATTAGCGGGGAAACAAGTCTTTATAGCAGCTGGTGAAAATGACCCAATGTGCCGTCCAGAGGAATCGCAGGAGCTGGAGCAATTGCTGCAGGGTGCAGGCGCATCGGTTACACTTCATTGGGAAAATCGCGGACATCAGTTAACGAGAGAAGAAGTCGATGCTGCGGCTTTATGGTATCGTCGTCAATTTTAAATAAGGTGGGGAATACAGGTGGGATTTTTACAGAAGCTTTTTGGGCAAAACAAACAAAAGGAGATGGATCAAATGGAAAACGTAAAATTAGCGATTATTTATTATAGTTCAACAGGTACAAACTATCAGATGGCGAAATGGGCTGAAGCTGGAGCAAAAGAAGCTGGCGCAGAAGTTAAAGTATTAAAGGTTGCTGAATTGGCACCAGAAGCAGTTGTAGCTTCAAATCCAGCATGGAAAGCACATTTAGACGAAACAAAGGATGTGCCAGAGGTTCAATTAAGTGATTTAGAGTGGGCAGATGCCATCATCTTTAGCATGCCGACACGTTTCGGTAACCTGCCAGCTCAAATGAAGCAGTTCTTAGATACGACAGGCGGCTTGTGGTTCCAAGGTAAATTGGCAAACAAAGCAGTCAGTGCGATGACTTCAGCTCAAAACGCAAATGGCGGACAGGAGCAGACGGTTCTCAGCCTTTATACGACAATGTTCCACTGGGGAGCAATTATTGCCGCTCCAGGATACACAGATGATTCCTTATACGGTGCAGGGGGCAACCCTTACGGTGTGAGTGTGACTGTTGACCAAAATGGAAAAATCCAAGAGGATGCAGAAGCAGCTGTGAAACATCAGGCAAAACGTACAGTGAATGTGGCAGAATGGATCAAAAAAGGTCAAAACGCTTAATAGATGTATACAAAAAGAATGCAGCCTCGCCGCTGCATTCTTTTTTTCATTAATAAGGATCTGATGGTGTGCTGTTGTTGATGGCTTCGTCCACGGCTTGAGCAGCGCCGGTAGAGCCGATAGGTCCGCTTGACTGCTCTTGTTTAAAGGCTTTTAAACCGTCAGCGACACGCTTGCCGTAATCAGGGTCTGCTTTTGTAAAGTTTTCGATCATTTGGTCTTGAATGTCCTTTTGACATGTCGCAAGGGTGTTGACTAAGTTCTTAATCAGTTCCTCTCGCTCCCAATCATTAAAACGGCGATATGTTTCTCCCGCTTGTCCGAAGTTGTTTGGGCGGTCAATGGCTTCTCGTTTGACTTCACCCTCTACAAAAGGGGTATGATCCTTTCCGTCCTGTTTGGCTTCTTTTAATCCCCCGAGGATCGATGGTTCATAATTCACATGGGGATTTTGCCCTTTGCCTTGATCGACATGGTACTCCATTTGGCCGTCTCTCTGATTGGTGGCGACATGCTTTTTCGGTGCATTGATCGGCAGCTGTAAATAGTTTGGTCCTACACGATATCGCTGCGTGTCAGAGTAGGAGAAGGTACGGCCTTGAAGCAATTTATCATCTGAGAAATCCAAACCATCTACGAGTACACCAGTCCCAAAGGCAACCTGCTCGACTTCTGCGAAATAGTTTTCTGGATTTTTGTTTAATACCATCCGTCCGATTGGTTTCCATGGATAGTCATCCTTGTACCAAAGCTTTGTCGGATCAAGCGGGTCAAAGTCGAGGTGAGGGTGGGCATCATCTTCCATGATCTGTGCATATACCTCCCATTCAGGATAATCTCCTTGCTCAATGGCTTCATATAAATCCTGTGTGGCATGGTTAAAATTTTCTCCCTGAATCGCTTGCGCCTGTTCTTGGGTCAGATTGCGAATGCCTTGTTTCGGTTCAAAATGATATTTAACCAGCACCGCTTTTCCTTCATGATTCACCCATTTGTACGCATGGACACCTGAGCCTTGCATATGCCGGTATGTTGCTGGGATGCCCCACGGTGAAAAGAGAAATGTCACCATATGCGTCGCTTCAGGTGATTGTGAGACAAAATCAAAGATACGCTCGCCGTCCTGACGATTGGTGACGGGGTCTGGCTTAAAGGCATGAACCAAATCAGGGAATTTTAAAGCATCACGGATAAAGAAAATTTTCAGGTTGTTCCCCACGAGATCCCAGTTGCCTTCTTCTGTATAAAATTTAATTGCAAACCCTCTCGGATCGCGTAATGTTTCTGGCGAATGCCCGCCGTGAATCACAGAAGAAAAACGAACGAAAACAGGCGTTTTTTTTCCTTTCTCCTGAAACAATTTCGCTCTCGTATAGGTGGAGATCGGTTCATCGCCGAATGTTCCATAGGCTTCAAAATAACCGTGAGCTCCGGCACCACGTGCATGCACAACACGTTCAGGGATGCGTTCACGATCAAAATGACTGATTTTCTCTAGGAAATCGTAGTTTTCAAGTGTAGTGGGTCCTCTATTCCCAACAGTTCTCATATTTTGATTGTCTGTGACGGGATGACCTTGCCGATTCGTTAAGGTTTCTTCTGACTCTGAAGATGGTTTAGGCTGTTGATCTTCTTTCAATTCAAATCCCTCCTTCAATATCTCCTTAACAATATGGTCATGCTGCTCCCTATTTCATACAAGGATTGATATAATGATTGAAAACTTTCATGAGGAGAGAGCCTGATGATTCGATTACACTGCCTTCACGCCCATCCGTCCAATCAGTCATATATAGAAGATGTTTTTGGTGATACAGATGTTGATTTGCATCACACAGTCGATTCATCATTTATAGAACGCGCCACTCAAGATCCCTCGTTTGATCAACACAAGCAGCAAACGTATGCTATCAACAGATTAAAGCAAGAAAGTGAAGCCGATCTCATTCTGCTCACGTGTACACAATACATTGCTGCTCTAGGTGATCAGCAGCACCTCTTTAAACAACCGATTGTTCCGATCGATGAACCGTTATTTGAGCTGATTTGTGAGAAAAAAGGGCCTCTTCAGCTTGTGTTTTCCAACCCAAATACAGTGGAGGGAACGATGCAGCGGCTTGAATCATATGCAACAGAGCGGGGTAAACAGGTTGAAGTAGAAATGGTTGTGATGGAGGATGTCTTTCATCTTTGCCTAAACGGTGATATGCAAGCCTATGATGAACAAATCATGGAGCAGCTGAGAAAATGTATGAAGCAAAAAGGCAGAGATATTTGTGTGATGCAGCTTTCGATGGTTCATGCGGCACAGCAGATGGAGCGGGAGACAGGCGTTCCTATCATTCATCCGCTTTCTCCACTAAAACAGTTTGTCCATCAAACACTATCCGCTTGGAAAGAGTGAACCCATCAGGTTCGCTCTTTTTGTATAGGAATGCAAATGCGATGACATGTTAAAAAAATAACCGAGCGCAAACTATTTTTAAAAGGCGCGCGTCTATCCAATGTAAGAAATAACAGATGCGCATTTAAGATAAAGGAGCTCTTTGTAAAATGAAGAAACGAAAAATAGACGATCAATTTGCGGATTACGTCATGGAGCATAAACACAGTTTTTATCGGTTGTCCTATAGTTATGTCAAAAACCCAGAAGATGCTATGGATGTTGTTCAGGAGGCTATTCATAAAGCACTCAAATCTGTTCATCGATTAGAGGATACGAGCAAGATGCATAGCTGGTTTTATAAAATCGTGGTGAACGCTGCCCTAGACTTTTTACGAAAGAAGAAGCGGGTGCAGGTGACAGATGATGATACGCTTGAATTCTTATCACAGGGCGAATCAGATGTATACGAGGATCAAGACGTCAAACGGGCTATAGAAGATTTGCCTGAGATGTATCGAGTCATCATTATTTTGAGATTCTTTGAAGATCTAAAATTAGAGGACATCGCCCAGATTCTCGATGAAAATGAAAACACCATTAAAACAAGATTATATAAGGCGCTGCGGCTTTTAAAAGTAGAATTATCACAGGAGGAAATATAAATGGATAAGTATTTGGAACATTTAAAAGATGAATATTTAGAAATCCCTATACCACCGGAATATGATGCGATGATTGAACGAACGTTAAAAAGAAAAAACAAAAAACCTCATTTTCAGCAATGGACCATCGGACTTGTTGCAGCGGCTGCTCTTTTTGTCACAACTGTTAATGTCAGTCCACAGGCAGCAAGAGCGATTTCAGAAGTACCTATCATTGGCGAGCTGGTGAAAGTCGTGACGTTTACAGAATTTAAAAAGAGCGATCAAGGAACGAATATTGATCTTAAAACACCACACGTTTCAGGACTTGGGGACGGAACATTACAAGACAGCCTGAATGAAAAATATTTAGCTGAAAACAAAAAGCTGTATCAAGATTTTGAAAAGGAAACAAAGGGTTATAAAAATGGTCATTTGAGTGTAGAGAGCGGATATGAAGTAAAAACAAACAATGACCAAGTTCTTTCACTAGGTCGATACAAGGTGACGACTCAGGCTTCTGCGGCAGAGGAAATGACATATGATACGGTGGATAAGAAAAATCATGTCCTCATTACATTGCCAAGTCTGTTTAAAGATAACCAGTATATAGATGTGATTAGTGAAAATATTAAAGAGCAGATGAAGAAACAGATGAAAGAGGATTCAAACAAAATATATTGGATTGGCAAGCAAGATATGGCGGATCCATTTAAGAAAATTAAGCCGGATCAAAATTTCTATATCAATTCAAAAGGCAAACTGGTGATTTCCTTTAATGAATATGATGTGGCACCTGGTTACATGGGCGTAGTTGAATTCACGATTCCAACAAGTGTGTTAAAGGATATTCTCGTGAGTGATACGTACATTCATTAAAAAGAAGACAGACAAAAAAGACTGCTGAATGATTCAGCAGTCTTGTCTTGTTTTATTAAGAAAGTGCGTCTGTTAATGCAGGTACGACTTGTTTCTTTCTTGATACAACACCTTTTAGTAAAGCTGTGTTGTTTTCAAGCGTAACGTTAAATGCTTTTTCTACTTTTGCTGCTTCTGCACCGAGTGCAAGAGCAAGGGAGTCATTTTCTAAAATGTCTGTGATGACTAAAACAAATAGATCAAGACCTTTTGCTGCAATGACTTCATTGATTTTCGCTTCAATGTCAGCCTGTCTTGCTGTCACTTCAGCAATATCTACTGTATTGACTTGCGCAATTTCCACTTTGCTTTTGCCTAGTGCGAATTCTTTTGCATCAAGTGTAATTAATTCTTGAACTGTTTTTTGGCTTAGATCAGCGCCTGCTTTCAGCATGTCTAGGCCATAAACTTCTGGATCTACCCCTGCAATTTTTGCAAGCTCATGCGCAGCATCAATATCTTGCTGTGTGCATGTTGGTGATTTGAATAGTAAGGAATCAGAAATGATCGCAGATAAAAGCAAACCAGCGATTTCCTTTTCAATCGTCACTTGGTTTTCTTTATACATTTTGTTTAAGATCGTTGCTGTACAGCCTACAGGCTCAGCACGATAGTAAAGAGGTTCACTTGTTTCAAAGTTGGCAATACGGTGATGGTCAATGACCTCAGTTACTTGTACTTGATCAATGTCGCTTACACTTTGCTGGAATTCGTTGTGATCAACAAGAATGACTTGCTTTGTTTCATTTGCAGCCGTTTCAATGAAACGAGGTGCTTCTTGTTTAAAGAAATCTAATGCGTATTGTGTTTCTCCATTGATTTCTCCAAGTCTGACGGCTTCTGCCTGAACGCCGATTTTGTTTTTCAGATCAGCGTAAGCAATAGCAGAACAAATCGTGTCTGTGTCAGGATTTTTGTGTCCGAATACGAGTGTTTTTCCCATGTGAATTCTCCTTCTTACTTTTATTGATGATGTTTCTATTCTAACAGCTTTTGACCTTGAATTCAGGGTTTATAGCTAAGAATTATCTTAAAAATTGTAACATGCTGTTTGAAAACTTGCATGTGCGATTCCATATCGGTGTTCCACGTGAAACGCTCCCAGAATAGCCTGCATTTTACTTGAGATTTGCCGCTATGGTAAAATAAAGGTTGGGGCAAGACATGATGGAGCTGACATCATACGTATACATAGAAGTACACATTGAGCAAGATATAGACAAAAGGATTGGATAGAGGTGAAGGTGTGAAACAAACAAAAGCGTTAGTAGAGGGCGCAATCATGATGAGTATTTTCTCGGTCATGATGCTGTTTTATTTGTATGTGCCGCTATTATCCATTATTTTCTTTCTAGCTGCTCCGATTCCGATCATCCTCTATACAATCAGACACGGCTTGAAAAAAGGAATTGCTGCTGGCGCTATTGGCATAGTGATCAGCTTTTTAATTGGGTCTATGGCTGGACTCATGAGTGCACCAATATTGATTGCCGCCGGATTAGGCATGGGTGCTTTCTACAGCAGAAGGCAGCCTGGGAATGCCATCATTACAGGTGCGCTGATTTATTTATTCAGTTTTCTCATCTCATTTGTTGTCAGTGTTCAGCTCTTTCAAATCGATATCATGAATATGGCGAAAGAGTCGATTGAGCAAATGATGCCGATGGTAGAGAGTGTTTTAAAGCAATCCGGGGCTTCTGAAAAGGACATAGCCAAACAGCTCAAACAGTTTAAAGAGATGCAGGATATGGCATTAAGTGCTTTACCTGTAGCGCTTTTGATCGCTGTTACTTTGATGGCTTTTGTGAATCATTGGTTCGTGCGGCCTTTGCTCAAACGGTTTGTTTCAGACATGCCGGTTTTGAAGAAATTTAAGGATATGCGGCTGCCAAAAAGCATGGTATGGTATTATTTACTCACATTGCTTTTGATGCTGATTCAGACGGAAAAAGGCAGCTTTTTATGGCTCGTTCAAACGAGTGCGTTTCAAATTTTATTTATACTGGTGCTTATTCAGGGATTTTCTTTTCTCTTCTATTATTGCCACGAAAAAAACATCTCAAAAGCGGTACCCATTTTCGCTGTCGTGTTAACGGTTTTCTTTCCGCCGATCGGTGTGATTGTGCGAATTATAGGGATTGCTGACATAGGCTTTGATTTAAGAGAAAAAGTAAAAAACAAATAATTCACTCTGAATGTTGAGGAGTTGATATCAGTGCCAAGCTTCTATAGAAAACCTGTCATCAAGTATCCGATCATCGCGTTAATTGTCCTTGCGGTGGTCACAGTCCTCCTCAACCTTTATTTTAATTGGATCATAGGAGCGGTTGGTCTTTTCGTCCTTGCAGGTGTGCTCTACTTCTTAAAGTGGGCAGATACGCAAGTGCAGAAAGAGATTGATTCATATATTTCAACATTATCCTATCGAGTCAAAAAGGTTGGAGAAGAAGCATTAATGGAGATGCCAATTGGTATTATGCTGTTTAATGACCAGTATTATATCGAATGGACGAATCCATTTCTCGCTTCGTGCTTTCATGAAAGCACACTTGTCGGCAGATCCTTGTACGATACATTCGAGTCCATTGTGCCTCTTATTAAACAAGAGGTCGAGACCGAAAATGTAACGCTGAATGACCGGAAATTCAAAGTCATTATTAAGCGATCAGAGCGCCTTTTATATTTCTTTGATGTCACGGAACAGGTGCAGATTGAACGACAGTACGAAAATGAACGAACGGTTTTATCTTATATCTTTTTAGACAACTACGACGATGTCACGCAGGGCCTTGATGATCAAGTGCGCAGCGCGATTAATAGTGAAGTGACGTCTCTGCTCAACAATTGGGCACAAGAATACGGAATTTTTCTGAAGAGAATTTCGTCTGAACGATTTATGGCGGTTCTAAATGAGAGCATTTTAGCTGAGCTTGAAGCGTCGAAATTCTCTATTTTAGACGAGGTCCGTGAGAAAACAGGGGCACATAGTGCGACGCTTACTTTGAGTATCGGGATTGGTGCGTCCGTTCCTTCTTTGAAAGAGCTTGGGGCACTAGCGCAGTCGAGTCTTGACCTTGCCCTCGGACGAGGCGGGGATCAGGTCGCCATTAAACAGCCGAATGGAAAAGTGAAGTTCTACGGTGGAAAAACGAACCCAATGGAGAAACGGACACGCGTACGCGCACGGGTCATTTCTCATGCTTTAAAAGAAATTGTATCTGAAAGCGGTAATGTCATGATCATGGGTCATAAGTTCCCAGACATGGACTCAATCGGTGCTTCCATCGGGATTTTAAAGGTCGCCCAGGCCAATGGAAAAGAAGGCTATATAGTCATTGATGCCAACCAGATTGGCGACAGTGTTCAACGCTTAATTAGTGAAATTAAAAATTATGAAGAGCTTTGGTCACGTTTTATCACGCCAGAGGAAGCAATGGAGCTTGCAAAGGATGACACATTGCTTGTCGTCGTGGATACACATAAACCGTCTCTCGTCATGGAGGAACGGCTGTTGAATAAGATTGAAAACGTCGTGGTCATTGACCATCATAGACGAGGCGAGGAATTTATCCGTGATCCTTTACTTGTTTATATGGAGCCGTATGCTTCATCTACAGCAGAGCTTGTGACAGAGCTCTTAGAGTATCAGCCGAAGAAATTGCGGATTAACATGATTGAGGCAACTGCGCTTCTTGCTGGGATCATCGTGGATACGAAGAGTTTCTCTCTGAGAACGGGATCAAGAACGTTCGATGCAGCATCTTACCTTCGTGCAAAGGGAGCAGATCCTGTCCTTGTGCAAAAGTTTTTAAAAGAAACAGTCGATCATTACATCAAACGGGCAAAACTCATTCAGCATACAGAGCTGTATCAAAATCAGGTGGCTATTGCTTCATTACCGTCTGACAGGTCGGAGTATTATGATCAAATTACGATTGCCCAGACGGCTGATTCCTTGTTGTCAATGAGTGAGGTAGAAGCGTCATTTGCTGTCGCTAGACGAGATGACGATACGGTATGCATTAGTGCCAGATCATTAGGGGATATCAACGTTCAAATTATTATGGAAGCACTAGACGGCGGCGGTCATTTGACTAACGCTGCTACCCAGATTTATGGTATAACCATTGAAGAAGCGGTAGGGAAGTTAAAGGCTGCCATAGACGAATATTTCGAAGGAGGGGTTCAAAGATGAAAGTCATCTTTCTAAAAGACGTAAAAGGCAAAGGGAAAAAAGGCGAAGTCAAGAATGTAGCTGACGGATACGCTCACAACTTTCTCATCAAACAAGGGTTAGCTGTTGAAGCAACTCCAACGAACCTAAGTGCATTGGAAGGGCAGAAAAACAAAGAGAAAAAGAATGCCATCCAAGAGCTTGAACAAGCAAAACAATTAAAAGAAACACTTGAGGCGTTAACAGTGGAACTCACTGCAAAATCAGGTGAAGGCGGCCGTTTGTTTGGATCCATTACAAGCAAACAAATCGCTGATAAATTGCAAAAAGATCATCAAATTAAACTCGATAAGCGCAAAATCGAGCTGAATGATGCCATCCGTGCATTAGGTTACACAAATGTACCGGTAAAGCTTCATCCAGAGGTACAAGCAACGTTAAAGGTACATGTGACAGAGCAGGCATAAGCAGAAAAGAACCCGTCTCACGAGGAGGCGGGTTCTTTTTTATGAAGGATCTGAAATATAGACGCTGCGTCCGGCACGCATACCGGATAAAAACATGAAAAATAGGATGATGATAAAGATGATAATTGCTGGTGTCCATGTATGTGTGAAATCAAAAAGGATACCGATCATGAATGGACCAACAGCGGCTAATAAATAACCGAGTGACTGCGCCATTCCAGAGAGGGCAGCTGCTTGTTCCATATGTCTTGTCCGCAATCCAATGAAGGTGAGCGCTAGACTGATACTAGCACCTTGTCCAATGCCGATCAATAGGACAGAGATGACAAGAATAGGTGTCGATCCTCCGAGAAGAAGTCCAATCATGCCTAGTAAATACACAAGGACAAGGCCGGCGACAAGCGGTCTTTGCGTTTTTAATTTTTCTGCAAGAACGGGTGTTAAGAAGGTGGATGGCAGACCAGCGAACTGCATAATGGACAGCATCCATCCAGCTGTCGCCAGATTCATTCCATGTGATGTTAAAATATCAGGAAACCAAGCGATGCTGCTATAGAAAAGGAATGATTGCAAGCCCATAAAAAAGGTCACTTGCCATGCGACACGTGAGCGCCATATTGGCTGCTCTGTAAGAGAAATGGTTTTGACGGCCGCTGTATTCTGATGAAGAAGCTGCGGCGCCCAAACCATCATGGCGAGAAGGGCAAGTCCAGCCCATACAAGGAATGATGTATTCCAGCCGCCAGGCATCGTATGACTAAGCGGAACACTGACACCTGATGCAAGTGCAGCGAAGACGGACATTGAAGTCGTGTATACACTTGTCATCAAACCTGCATGTGCAGGAAATTTATGCTTCACAAGCCCCGGTAAGAGCACATTACAAATCGCAATTCCGACGCCGACTAGCGCCGTTCCAATCATTAAGAAGGTGATGGTGCCAAACGAGCGAATCACAATCCCAAACAGAAGGACAGCAAGTCCAAGCCAGAGGGTTCGTTCATTGCCAAGGCGTTTTCCGATTTTAGGTGCAATTGGAGAAAGCAATGCGAATGAAAGCAGTGGTAATGTCGTAAGAAAACCTGCCAGTCCATTTGAAAGCTGTAAATCGGAACGAATCGCGCCGATAACAGGGCCAACGGACGTAATGGCAGGCCGCAGATTAAATGCAATGAGCAAAATCCCAGCAATCAGCAGGATGGTTTGTCCTGTACTGCGAGGATGTAATGTTGATTTTTCTAGTTGTTGTTCCATGAATGTAAACTCCTTTATGTCTTTAAGAAGAACGATCTTTCTTCTGTTCAAGCTCCGCTAATTTAGCTAATAAGATATGCTGCGGCATATGCATAATTTGTTCTAACGGTACATTGAGTGATGCAGCAAGCTTTTGTGCGGTATCGGCTGAGATTTGTAAAGGTCTCATGCGCAAATCCCTCCTCTTTCAATCTATACGTTCCAATATATCATATCGGCTTTGTGTCATGCTGATAAAAAATTAGCATTCTCTTTTATAAAACCACTTTAGAGCCGATAAGAAATTTTTTTGAAATTGTTTCAGATGATGGCCTTCTCCTTGTTCAATGTGATAGTGCAGCTGCCATTCCTGCATCCCTTTCTGTAATAAAAGATCATGCAGTTGTTTGGTGAATAACGGCATATGCTGTTGAACAGATGTTTTGCCTTTCCCTTCTTCACTGCCTACCGACAAATAGACAAGGTGATCCAGACACTGAATGTTTTGTTGTTTAGCAAATGGTAGAAAATCTTCATACCAAAATGATCCTGAGATTGATGCGATGTTTTTAAAAAGATCAGGGTGCATGAATAAAGTATAAATAGCAAATAACCCGCCTAATGAAGCACCTACGTGGCTATGTTCATGACAGGTCTCTTGAACTGGATATTCTCTTTTGATATATGGGAGCAAGTCATTCGCTAAAAATGACACATACGTCTGTGCCTCGCCTTTAAAGTCAGGAAACCCAGAACGCAGTGATGCTGCCTTCCATGGTGTATATTCATCGAGTCGATTGAAGGGGTGTATGCCGACAATGATGATTGGCGAGATGGTTTTGGTTTCGATCATTCTTTCGATCTCTAGCAGGTGTGTTCTAAACAAAGAAGAGCCATCTTGTACAAAGACAGCTGGAACATTAATAGAAGTGTCCGGTGGTAGGTAAATATCAAGCTGACGCCCGTTAAACTCGTCATATAGAAACGTTCCGTTCATGTGTCATCTCTCCTCCAAGTTTTCAAGCTCCGCTGAAAAGAAGACAAAGGGCTAAAAATAAAGATCATTTTAGCCCTTTGTCATTCGTCACATCTTTTTTAGTTGTTTTGATCTAACCATTTGACGGCCTTATCAAGGAAGGTTGTTTTGCTTAGTGCTGTTCCTCCTTGAAGCATAGGATCAACGGCATTTTCATTGATGTGCCCATTTTTCACAGCTTTTAGGCTTGTCCAAATTTTATTTTTCTCTAAGTCCTTCAATGCGTTCGGATTCGATGAGTTTTCCTCTTTAGAGAACTGAACAAAAATATAGTCAGGATTGAGTTCTCCTAGGCGCTCCAATGAAATCAATGCCTGCGCTTTGGCTTTTTTGATATCACTTGGTGCTGTAAAACCTAAGTCTCCATATAAGGTAGAGTTGAAGTATACGTCTTCAGGGTACACGTACAAGTCGCCCTGTCTAATGCGTAAAATGACAGCTGTTTTGTTGCTGCTTTTGTCTTTCAAAGTTTCTTTTGCTTGTTTAAGATCTTTCTGATAATCAGAGATGATGGTTTTGGCTTCTTTACTTTTTCCAGTCAGTTCGCCGAGTAATAAAAGATTGCTTTCCCAGTCGGAAGAGACATGTGATACTGGGATCGTCGTTTGGACTTTATCTAGTTTTTTAATTGTTGCAGGCGGGAACTTGGTTGATCCGAGTATCACGTCTGGTTTTAGTTTTAGGATTTTTTCAAGGTTCGGTTCTGTTTTTTCCCCGATGCCTTCAGTCTTTGATGTGATGTCTTTAAATAATTCAGGGAAAGTGCCGCCTACAGTAGAAGCACCAATAGGCTCGATACCAAGTAATTTTGCATCTTCCATTGATTCTAGGCTTCCAGCAATGACGATTCGTTTCACTGGTGTTTTGAGTTTGTACGTTTGTTCTAAGTATTTGATGTTTGTTTCAGCTGCTTCAGCTGACTTGCCTTTGGTTGTGTTTGAAGCAGGTTTATTTTCTGCAGCACCACAGGCTGCTGCGATGATCGTCATGATACAAAGGATAAGCAATGCGAACCATTTTTTCATTTGTTTTCTCCTTTAACTGATAATTGTTCTCAATTAAAGATTGTAGTAGTCTTTCGTCCTTTTATCCATAGACAATGATCTGTCAAATGATGGACTTTTTACGGAAAAAAAGATAAAAGGTCCTGAATGACTCGTTGATGACTGGCTGCTGTGTATTCACGCCAAGGGTCAGACGTAAGTGGATAGACTGCTTGCTGCGTCACAGCCTTGAGATTTTGCCAATCCTCCTGCTGCTTTAATTTTTGATAAAAAGCAATGGTTTTTGGCTCCTTATGCAGGAAAAGGAAGATGGTGTCTGGATCTAGCTGTTGTATAGAGCGAATGCTGATTTTTTTTTCTATTAGCTGGCCGTCATTCTGAAAAGCTGGCTGAAGACCAATGTCTTGAAAAATCACTTCTGACATGGTGCGATTCACAGACAAATAGAGTTGATCTTGAAAGATACGAAGGGGCAGGATAGTTTTTGGTGGATGATCAAAAAGGCATGCCTTTTTCGCTTGAATGACGAGTTCCTCGTAATGAATCAGCCATTCTTCTGCTTCCTTCGCTTCGTTTAAGAACATAGCTGTCTGTCTGAATTGAGTGCGCCAATCCAATTGTGTGAATGGAACAAAGTGAACAGGACAGATGGTTTTTAACACTTGTTTTTCTTCCTCTGTCACATGATCATTGGCAATGATCAGCTCAGGTTTTGTTTCCTTTAATAGCTGTAAATTGGCTTCAGCGTGCTCGTTGATCCGATGTGCACTCAGGTGAATCGGAATTTCTTCTGCATAATGCTCAAAATCATGTGCTGTCCATTTAGGGTGGAGAGGGGCAGCATATGGGATGATATGAATGGGTGTGAGCTGGCCGAGTATGGAATGGCCATAGGCTGCAATTTTCCGCTGCCGGCTTTTCATATAAGTAGAAGGGGTCATGCCCGTTTTTTTCTTAAAGATGCGGCTGAAGTAATACGGATCTTGATAGCCGATTTCAAGTGCAATGTCTTTGAGTTTTGCGCTGCCTTTTGCCATTAATTGTTTCGCTCTAGCCATCCTTTTCTTGGTGATATAATCAGTGACACTCACATCAAAATGCTTTTTAAATAGCTCACTGTAATGATTAGAGCTGATGCCAGCCATATGAGATAGACTTGTCAGGCTGAGGGGTTCTTCGGAATGTTGATCGATATATTGTTTTGTTTTGAAAAGGGCATGTGCCGTGTCACAAATATCTTCTTTATGCAGTGTGAAAAGCTGCATAATGAGCTGCTGAAAAAGAGTTTGGCTTCTAAAAAAGCTAATGGGTTCAGGTCTTTGCCATTCCTCTGTCATATCGGACAGTAAAGAATGAATTTGTTCAATCGAACTAATATCGATAAATTGCCATTTATTCAGTAAAGAACGGGCATGTTCCGTTGATACTTCTCCTATGTTTTGATCTTGCAGCGTGTAGAGCTGAAAGCGAAACAGATAGAGCTCGTGTTTTTGATAAGGCTCTGTTTTCAACATAAATGTTTCCCCAGGCATGATCGTATAGAGTGTCAGATGTTTCAATCGCCATTTTTGATCGTTCAATGTGAGTAAACCGCTGCCGCTTATGCTGAAGAGGAGGCAGAATGTATCTGATAGCTGCTGCTCTGTATGTGGAAGCTCTGCATTATTTATTTTTTCAGTATATGTTAATCGATAGATGAATTGTTCGGCATTTGCCAATGTACGTAATTGATTGTTGTTTCCCATAAAACCACCTGATCTCTTATTGATTGATAAACATTCTCAATTAAATTGTAGCAGAAAGAGCTGAAAGATGGTGATGTTTATTCTGTCAAAAAAGCACCCTGAGTGAGATCAGGGTGCGATGATTTATTCCGTTTTTCCATGTGCTAGTGCAGGTTCTTTTGTTAAGCTTAATGGCCGCAAGTCCTGCCAGTGTGTCTGGATATAATCGATGCAGGCATTTCTAGTGTCTTCACCAAAGACTTTTTCCCATCTATCTGGCACTGGTGCAAATGATGGCCAAAGTGAATGCTGTCCTTGTTCATTGACAAGCACAAGAAATACACCGTCTTCACGATCAAAGGGATTTGTCATTTGTCATCTCTCCTTTATTCTTAGTGCTTTTGTTTGACCCGATGCAGTGCGTTGTCTAAGATGACACCAATTTCTGCTAGGGGTTTAGGCTGGCACATGTCTTTGTGCCGGCAATGAATGTCGTGTTGTTCGATTGTTCCGTTGATATAAGGTGCCCATGCTTCGGGATCAATTGGTGTAAACCAATCTGGGATAATGGTAGATCTAAAGAATAATATGTCTCCCTGATAAGTTTTTGGCTGATATTCTCCGAGCAATCGAACTGAATTCACATAGGTTTCTTTTAGATTTCTAATGGCATCTTCACTTAAGCTTGCTAGTGCACTGCCATCTTTTTTCAAAATGTCGATGGCACTTTTCATCGTGAGCGGTTCACCTGTTAAGGTATCTGGATCATAACCGCCGAGCGCAAGAAGAGCGATTAGTGCTTCTTCTTCATCAGGTGCTTCTTTAATCGGTAAGAAATGGTTTGGATAGGCATCCAGCATCGCAACAAGTGCGATTTCTTCACCTTGCTGCTGGAGCTGTGTAGCCATTGCTTGTACAACGTTTCCACCTAATGACCAGCCAAGAAGATGATAAGGACCTTTTGGCTGAATTGTTTGGATGTGCTTGATGTAATCCGCAGCCATATCATCTAGTGTGTGCGGGTAGTCATCTTTTCTTGCGATTCCTCGTGCCTGTAATCCATAAATAGGGATGTCTTTCTCTAATGTATTCAAGAGACCGGCATAGCACCAGCTAAGACCACCTGCTGGGTGAACACAGAAGAGTGGATATCTTTCTCCATTTGTTCGCAGCGGCAGCAAGATGTCTAGTGCGTTTTCATCGCTTCCTGTTTCTAGTTTCTCTGCCAAACTTGCCACATTTGGTGCTTCAAACAATGTTCCGATACTTAGTTTGACACCAAGTGCATCCCGAATGCGGCTGATTAAACGAACTGCAAGCAGTGAATGCCCACCAATGTCAAAAAAGCGATCGTCTATGCTGATTTTAGGCAAATCAAGCACCTCTTCAAAGAGATGACATAGGATTTCCTCTTTCGGATTTCTTGGGCCGCGCCCATCCGCTTGCTGTAAATGCAATTGAGGGGCCGGCAGTGATTTTTGATCAAGCTTCCCGTTTGCTGTAAGCGGCATGGCGTCAATCTGTACATATGCTGCGGGCACCATGTAATCAGGAAGACTGGCTGCTGCAAAATGACGAAGGGCTTCAGTATCGAAATAGTCTTCTTCCGTTGTGACGATATATGCAACTAAGCGCTTGTCGCCAGGCTGATCCTCTCGCACCATGACGGCCACTTGTGCAACTGCATCATGACGTGCCAGAACGGCTTCGATTTCTCCAAGTTCAATACGGAATCCGCGTATTTTAATTTGATGATCAGCTCTGCCAATGTAATCAAGCGCCCCTTCTTCTGTCCAGCGCGCAAGGTCGCCGGTACGATACATCCTTGTGCCAGGTGCTCCATATGGATCGGCAGGGAATCGATCTGATGTCAGGTCAGGTCTGCCTAGATAACCTCTTGCAAGGCCAGCTCCAGCTACATACATTTCACCTGTTGTCCCAGGGGGAACAGGCTGCAGGTATTCATCAAGTACGTAAACGTGTAAATCAGGAATCGGTTCACCTATTAAACTGCTGGAGTTCTTTGTGATTATGTCTCGATTGAGTTCATTGTACGTAACGTGTACGGTGGTTTCTGTAATGCCGTACATGTTAATTAGCTTTGGCTTACAGTCTGAGTGACGGCTGTACCAATCTTCTAATCTGCTAAGCTCTAATGCTTCACCGCCAAAGATGACATAGCGGAGTGATAATGCTTGGCCTAGTGTTTGTTGTTCCTTGTCTATCTGCATGAGCTGATAGAAGGCAGAAGGTGTTTGATTAAGCACAGTCACACCTTCCTCGACTAGAAGCTGCAGCATCTCTTCAGGAGAGCGAGAGATGGTATGAGGTACAATGACAAGCCTGCCGCCATATAAAAGTGGTCCCCATATTTCCCATACTGAAAAATCAAAGGCATATGAATGGAACATTGTCCAAACATCCTCTTCATCAAAATGGAACCAATGTTCAGTAGATGTCAGAAGACGGATGACATTTTGATGTGGGATGACCACTCCTTTTGGTTTCCCTGTAGAACCGGATGTATAAATAATATAGGCCGGATGCAGAGAAGATAGCGGTTCAATTCTGTCTATATCAGCCGGATTATGATTTGGCATAGTCAGCAATTGATCGCTCGTTTCTTTTTCGTCTAACAAAATCAAATCGCAATCAGCAGGGAGATGCACTGCATCTGTTTTTGTTGTGATGCTGCAAACTGGTTTGGCATCTTGTATCATGTATGCCAGCCTGTCTACTGGATAGTCAGGATCAAGCGGAACATAGGCTGCGCCTGCTTTATGAACGGCTAATAAGCTTACGAGCATGTCGATTGATCTAGGCAGGGCAAGTGCAACGAACTGTTCTGGTCCAACGCCTCTTTGTATTAATAAATGAGCAAGACGATTGGCTTTGTAGTTTAACTCACCATAGGTAAGCTGCTTATTGCCATACGTTACAGCCACTCGATCAGGATATTTCTGTGCCGTTTTTTCAAATAAGGCTGGGAGACTATGTGCTTGATCTAACTGAGCGAATGTCTTTTTATTAGGGAGAAATGTTTGACGTTCTTTATCTGATAAAATATTCACTTGGCCAATCGGCACGTGTGGGCGCTCAGTCACTTCAGTTAAAAAGCGCTTCATTCTGTCAGCGATTGCTCGAATGGTGCTTTCTTTAAATACATCTGTACTGAATTCAAACAAACCTGTTAATCCTGCTGCTGATCCAGTGTCAGTTCTTTGTTCAGTCAATTCGATGGTCAGATCAAATTTAGCTGACCCTACTGGTTTCACGTAAAGGTCTGAATCAAGCTGTGTCAGCTTCATTTCTGCCTTCGGTGTATTTTGGAAGGCAAGCATGACTTGGAACAATGGATTTCGTGATCTGGATCGGGTAGGATTTAGGATTTCGACTAGCCGTTCAAATGGCAGATCCTGATGCTCATAGGCTGCTAAGTCAACGTCTCGCACTCGCTTCAATAGCTCACTAAAGGTTGGATTACCATCTGTATTGGTACGTAATACTAGTGTGTTCACAAACAAGCCCACAATATCGTCAAGTGCATCGTCATTGCGTCCAGCAATCGGACTGCCGATTGGGATATCTGTCCCTGCTCCAAGGCGTGTCATTAATGCTGCAAGTGATGCTTGAAGCACCATGAACAAACTCACTTGATGCTGCTTGGCAAGCTCAAGGAGGTTCTGATGTAAAGCGGGTTCAATCGTAAAGTCTATCGTCGCACCGTTGAAGCTTCCTTCCTGTGGACGCGGGAAGTCATAGGGAAGTTCAAGTTCTTCAGGCAAGTCATGTAAGGCACCTTTCCAATAGCTGAGCTGCTTGGCAAATAGACTATCCGTCTCTTCTTCACTACCCAACAGCTTCTGCTGCCAAATAGCATAGTCAGCATATTGAACAGGTTCTGCTGGCAAGGAGATGGATTTTCCTTGTATACGGGCTTCGTAAGCAGCAGCTAAGTCTCGCGTCAATGGTGCAAGTGACCAGCCATCACCAGCGATATGATGCAGCAATAGAAGCAGGACGGATCGGTTTGCATCAAGCGTGAATAACTCTGCTCGCAGTGCAGGTTCTTCTTCAATTTTAAAGCTATAGCGAATGGCTTCGTTTAACTGACTCTCAATTTGTTGATCGGTTGAAGCTGTGACATGGAGTTCAGGCTGAACACTTTTCGGATGTAAAATGACCTGTCTTGGCATGCCGTTCTTATCTGGAAAAATGGTTCTAAGGGTTTCATGTTTTTCAGTGATATCTGCCAGAGCACCAATTAGAGCTGTTTGATCTAGTGTACCTGTCAGTTGAATGACAAGTGGAATATTGTAAGTTGGACTTGGCCCTTCAAGGCAATGAAGGAACCAGAGCCGTTTTTGGGCAAAGGATAATGGAATTTCATCTGGCTTGTCTTCAACCTGAAGCGGCGGCCGAATGTCCTTCGCTTTGTCAATATGCTGCGCAAGATCAGCAACCCGAGGCGATTCAAAAATGGTACTCATGCTTAGGTCTGCGCCAAGTGTATCGCGTATACGTCTAAGCAGGCGAGCGGCGAGTAAGGAATGTCCTCCTAAGTCAAAGAAACTATCATCTATGCCAATTTGAGATACTCCAAGGGTTTCTGCAAATAAACTACATAACATGTCTTCTTGTGGTGTTCTAGGTGTCCGCTCAGAACTAACTAAAGACATATTTGGTATTGGTAATGCTTTGCGATCGATTTTGCCGTTTGGCGTAAGTGGAAGTTCTGGCAAAACGACAACAGCAGAAGGTACCATGTAATCAGGAAGTAATGAAGCCACAAACTGTCTGAGCTCTGAAGGGTGTAGAGAAGAGCCATCTGTCAGCACAACATATGCACAAAGCAGCTGCTGCCCAGGTTGATCTTCACGAACGATAACAGATGTATGCTTAATGGCTTGGTGCTGCATCATCACGGTTTCGATTTCACCTAGTTCAATACGGAAGCCGCGGATTTTAATTTGATGATCGGCACGGCTGATATAATCAATCGAACCATCTTCACGCCATCTGGCTAAATCACCAGTACGATACATTCTCGTGCCGCTTGTGCCGAATGGATCAGCAACAAAACGTTCAGCCGTTAAATCATATCGTCCAAGATATCCTCTAGATACTCCTTCACCAGCAATATAAAGTTCACCGATTGACCCTGCTGGGACTGGGTTTAGTCCTTCATCTAAAATATAAACGCTCGTATTCCAAATGGGTTTACCGATTGCCGGCCCGCTATTCTCTCGATGTGCTGTGACATTTTCCATCGTAGACCAGATCGTCGTTTCTGTAGGTCCGTACAAATTAGTAATGTCGCATTGAAGAGATTGCAAGGTATGCAAAAGGGAGGCAGGGAGTGCTTCTCCTCCAACAAGAACTCGCATACCTGTAATCACGTCAGGATATTCATCTGCCAATGCATGCCACAGCGTTGGTGTTGCCTGCATGATGGTGACATGATGAGAACGAATCATGTCTGAAAGCTTTGCTGGTTCTTGTATGGTTTCTTTTTTTGCCAATAAAATAGCAGCCCCATGTAAAAGCGGGAGGAACATTTCCAGCCCGGAAATATCAAAGGCAATGGTTGTTACGGCTAATAGCTGGTCTTCTTGATCTAATAAAAACGAATCTTGCATGGACAATATAAAGTTGATCACATTTCGCTTTGTTACAACAACACCCTTTGGTTTGCCTGTCGATCCTGACGTGTAGAGGATATAAGCCGGGTGATGCGGAGAACCCTCGCTCCAGGTCGGATTGAGATGAGAACTGCCTGCTATCTCCTGATGAACAGCTGCATCATCCAGTTGAACAATGTGCGGATGGTCCAAACCGTCTGCTGTCTCTTTGACTGTGAGCAAACACGCCGGTTTGGCATCTTCTAGCATATAGGCGACTCGATCGTTAGGGTAATCAGGGTCTAATGGCAGATATGCAGCTCCCGTTTTGACGACGGCTAATAGACTTACGACCATATCGATGGATCGAGGCAGAGCAATGGCGACAAATTGTTCTGGTCCAATACCATGTTTTTTCAAATAATGAGCTAATTGATTAGCCCGCTGATTTAGCTCTTCGTAAGTCAAAGTGATTCCTTCAAACTGTAGTGCTTTTGCTTGTGGCGTTTTGCTCACCTGTTTTTCAAATAGTTCCCGTAAAGATTCCTTTGGTAATTCTCGTTTTGTATCATTCCAGTGCTTGAGAATGGTCTCTTTTTCTTCAGACAAAAGAAGGTTGAATTGACTGATCGTCTGATCTTGCTCTAGTCCGGTTATTTCTTCCAGCAATTGAAGGAAACGCTGCTGATGAGCGTCAACTGCTTGCTCTTTGTAAACGGCAGGATTTGCATCAAAGTCGATTTGAAATCCGTTCCCATCCGCGCGGTCGTATATGTTGATCGATATATCATCCACGGGCCCTGCTGAGAGGTTATGTGCTTGACCAATGCTCTGATCGAACATGAGATCATAATCAAATGGCATGATATTGATCTGCGGGCCAAATAATCGCTGATTTCTTCCGATAAGTTTAAAGTCTCTCCGCATGTCCTCGTGACGATATCGTTGATGAGGACGAATGGCTTTTAGCTCATCAGATACTTGGCGAACAAGTGCTGAGAGCGTCATTTCTGGTTTACATGTTAAACGAAGCGGTACTAGGTTCATGACCATTCCGGGTGTTTGTAAGGCGCACGATCCAAGGCGCATCATCACAGGTAATCCTAAAACAATATCATGTGCACCAGTCATACGATGCACATATAAAGCGGATGCAGCAAGGATCATTTCATGCCACGTACCACCGAAGGCTGGAGCATTTTTTTTCATTTTGCTTACCTTTGCGGCATCGTAGCTAACCGTTTTTCGGATAAAATGATCCGACGTTCTTGGGGCAAGCTCAGCAAGGCTGACAATTTCAGGTTGATCAGCAAAGCGATTTTTCCAAAACGCTTGATCATCTTCATATCGATTGGACTGTTGATAGGTGAGCTCCTCTTGGACTACGTCATGTAAGGATCCAAATGTTTGAGGAGGCACAGGTGTCCTTTTCGATAGAGCGGAATAGACCTCAGCAACACGACGCGCAATGAGCGAAAAGGCAAATCCATCAATGGCAATGTGATGAATGCGCTGATACCAGATAAATCGATCGTCAGCAAGTTGAAAAAGTACTTCACGGAATAATACATCTTTCTCTAAAGAGACTGGCGTTGAAAGATCTGCCTTCATCCATGCTTTAGCCGCATCAAGCGGCTGTTTTTCATTTTGTAAATTGATCAATTGGAATGGAATCTCGTTCTTAGATGAGAACCATTGCTTTGGACCGTCAGTATCCTCAACGAATCGCATATACAAAGAATCTGCTTCTAAGACAGTTTTTCTAATGGCTGCTTCAAAGTGTATGGGGTCAATAGGACCTTTAATATCTATATACTCAGCTGTATTGAAAATAGGATTAGATGGATCAAGCTGCTGCGCATACCAAATGCCTGATTGGGCACCGGTTAGTGGAAATGAATCGACTGACTGGATCGACAAGGGTCTATACCTCCTTTACAAGTAATCGATATTTGGAATAGATGGCTGTTTGTCTGGGAAAAGAAGAGTCCGCCAATGAGCGAGTGTTGGATTTGCTGCAAGCTCAACGAAATTGACTGTCGCTCCTTGCTGTCTCCACTTTTCTGCTAGGCTCATCATTCTAATAGAATCAAGTCCAAGGTAGACGAGATTCTCGTCAAGCGGTATTTCATTCGGCGCCATTTGGAGATACTCAGCTACTTGCTGAAGAATAGCCTCAAAGGATAGCTCATCACTTTCTTCTTCCTGTCCTGTTAAACGACCAATGATTTGATTTGTTGTTGTGGTGACCGCACAGCGTTCAGCTGCATAGGTCATGGCCATTTTGTGATGTTTCAATGAAAAGTCAGCGACGGCATCGGCGACAAAGAAGGTTTCAATATCGAGCATGAATGCTTCTGCGGCTGTCAGCATACAGCCAATATGTGCATATACGCCAGTAATGATCAGTTGATCACGCCCGCCTTCTTGAAGAATATCCAAAAAATTAGATTTCTTAAATGCGCTATAACGCCATTTTGTCAGCAATGTATCTGCCTCAGATGGAGCAAGCTGATCAATGATTTTTGTCAATGCTTCATCATCACCAAGTCCAGGTCCCCAAAAATCTGTTAATAGGGCACGATCCTTCGGGTCTTGGTCACCAGGCTGAGCTGTATAGACGACTGGAATGCCAAGTTCATTGCATGTGTCACGTAATTGTTCAATATGCTGAACTAACTCTGTGATCGGTGATGTATCTTGTTGAAATGCATTTAAAAAATATTGCTGCATGTCATGTATCAGCAGAACAGCACGTTTCGGATCTGGGATCCAGTTCACTTTATTTTCGGGTAAATCTTGTGTGCTTGGCATTGGATATGCAGGAATAGTAGGGATTGCCATGGTTTTCACTCCTCTTTTTTATACGTTGGCAGTATGGGTTGCAGCTAGTTCTCTTAATGCTTTTTTACTGACTTTGCCTACACCTGTTTGTGGGAACGCATCGATCCATTCAATGCGGTCAGGAATTTTATAGGCTGCGAGCCCGCGT
Organism: Bacillus sp. FSL R5-0659; assembly: GCF_038008785.1. Lineage (NCBI taxonomy): Bacteria > Bacillati > Bacillota > Bacilli > Caryophanales > Bacillaceae > Bacillus > Bacillus sp. FSL R5-0659. Next base: position 3,678,265 of record NZ_JBBOZU010000001.1, on the reverse strand, counting down.
TCTCTTAGAAATGATTTTAAGACGTGCGGTGCTGGTTTGTTGTCTCCTTTTGCAATGACAAAGGCACATGAGCGTTCGCCAAGAAATGGATCCGGCATGGATACCATGGCGGCATCATGAATGTCAGCATGCGCAAGTAAATGGTTTTCAACTTCTTCAGCGGCAACCTTTTCACCGCCACGATTGATTTGATCCTTGTCTCTGCCTTCTACAACAACATTTCCTTCTTTGGTTAATCGCACGATGTCACCTGTTCTGTAAAAGCCATCGGGTGTAAATGCTTTTTTGTTTTGTTCATCGGCTTTATAGTAGCCACGAATCGTATAAGGTCCTCTTGTTAAAAGATGTCCAGCCACTTCATGCGGGACGGGCTTGTCCTCATCATCTACCACTAGTACCTCATCATATTCAGACATCGGGCGTCCTTGTGTATGAATAATGACATGTTCAGGATCATCTAATCTGGTATAGTTGACCAGACCTTCTGCCATACCAAAAACTTGCTGTAACTTACATCCAAGGGCAGGCATCACTCGTTTTGCTGCCTCAGCACTGAATTTAGCACCGCCGACTTGTAAGACTTCAAGACTCGATAAGTCATCTGATCGATGAGGAGCGGCCTCTAGCCAAATCAATGCGATAGGTGGAACGACAGCGGTAATAGTCGCCCGTTCTTTTTCAATGAGTGGAAAGACGACATCAGGGCTTGATCCAGGTGCAAGAACGACTCTTCCGCCTGCGTATAACGTCCCAAGGACTCCGGGCGAGCTTAATGGATAGTTGTGTGCAACTGGAAGTGTAGCTAGATACACACTTTCTTGTGTGAGCTCGCACACCTCATTGCTTTTCCAAAGACTATAAATATAGTCATCATGCGTGCGAGGAATAAGCTTAGAAAGGCCTGTGCTGCCTCCAGATAACTGAAGAAATGCAATATCGCTTGCCTCTACATGAATTTGGGGATCAAGTGCTGGGTCCTTGCGCAGATCATCTAAGCCAAGGAATTCCTCAGCTTCCCCTGCAACAATGACATGAGGTAATGAGGGAAGCTTTTCTTTCACTTGACGTGCGAGTGTTCGATAATCAAAGCCGCCATCGATATCTGGTATGACATATGCGTCTGCTTCGGCAAACTCAATAAAATAAGTGATTTCACTGCTTCTATGAGATGGCAGAGAGAAGACGGGTAAAGCACCGATTCGAAATAAAGCGAAAATGACCTCAAAAAAAGCAGGAATGTTAGGAAGCTGCACGACAACTCGACTTCCTTTTTGAATGCCAAGCTGATGAAAACCGGCGGCAAGACTGCTGACGCGCTCATCAAGTTCTTGGTAGCTCATATGCGTATCAGCGTATGTAATCGCTGTTTTATTTCCTAACGATGCGGCGCGTGCACGAAGCATACCGCCAAAGGTTTCCCCACGCCAACAGCCGTTTTCACGGTAGCGTTTTGCAAATTCTTCTGGCCATGTAGGTGGTTGAACAAACATGTTTTTGTCATCTCCTAAGAATTTTTATAGCTGATGGATGCCCATCGCATGAAGCATTGTGTTGAATTTTGCAGATGTTTCAGCTAGCTCTTCTTCTGCCTTTGACCCTTTGACCACTCCTGCACCAGCAAAAAGGCGAAGGGAGTGACCCTCAGCTTCTGCACAACGAATGGTGACAATCCAATCACCATCACCATTTTCATCTGCCCAGCCGATCATTCCTGTGAAAAATCCTCGATCGAAGGGTTCGATTGCCTGAATGGCTTCACGTGCATCTGCTGTAGGTGTTCCGCATACTGCAGGTGTTGGATGAAGGCTCAGCGCTATATCAATTGAGGACACATTTGGATCTGCTAATTCACCTTTTACGACAGTAGATAAATGCCACATCGTTTCTGTTTGTATGACGGATGGTGATGCAGGCACATCTAATGTGTGACAGTAAGGAGTAAGCGCTTTAGTGACAGCTTCGACAACCACTGCGTGCTCGTGTAAATCCTTCGCTGAAGTAAGAAGTTCATCGCGGCGGCGCTGGTCTTCTACTGGATCTGAACTGCGCGGCCGAGAACCAGCGAGTGGATTGGAAATCACAGATGAACCAGTTTTTGAAAGTAGCAGCTCAGGGCTTGCCCCAAGAAGTGTGCGCTTTTGGGAAGCCTTCGGGTCAGCTATATTTGCAGCAAACGTATAGCCAGTCGTATTATGGCGAGCCAGTCGTTCGAGTATTGCTTTCGTATGAATTTCTTGATTTGCTTTGAGATGGAGAGATCGAGAGAGTACGATTTTGCTAAGCTCTCCGTTCTCAATTTTAGCTAATCCTTCGTTCACACCTTCCATGTAGACATCTGGGGCAGGGACAGGTGTCACCTCATAGGATGGCGATACCACTTCTGACTCCTCATCACCTTGTTGAAATTCGAGTGGATCACTAAACTGTACATGGACTGGAACATTTAAACGAACGGGCTGCACCGGATCAAACGGGACAGCACCAGCCACAATCGGTGCTTGAATACCAGCTTGTTTGGCAGCGTCAAATACATGCGCTACCTTTGTGGATAGTTCATTTAGTTGATTGGTTTCAATATGCTGGAATATCCCTTCGGCAAGTATCGTGCGTTTAGGGGAAGCAAGGAAAAAAGCGCCTGGCTGATAGTCTTGAAGCAACTGTACTTTTTCTTCTGACGACAATAATGAATGTTTCATGAAAAGGCCTCCTTTTGAATGAAATGCTAGATTCCGAGTGTTGCGCCACCATCAATCGTGAGATTCTGCATCGTAATATGACTGGATTGCTCAGATGCAAAGAAAATGACTGCATCAGCGATGTTTTGAGGATCAGCGATTTTTTGTAAAGGAATACCGGTTTTATACGTCTCTAATGAGCCTTTAATCACCTGATCTTCTCCTTGTTCATCAGCCCATAAAGCCCATTGCATAGGTGTTGCGGTAGAGCCGGGAGAGACGACGTTGCATCTGATCCCGTAGGCTGCCAGCTCTAATCCAAGTGTTTTTGTAAAGGAAGTAGCTGCTGCTTTTGAAGCGGCATAGGCAGCCATATTCATTCTAGGAATGGCACCTGCGTTAGAGCTGACAGTCACAATGACCCCTTCTGATCTTTTCATCATGTATTTGGAGACAGCTTGAGATACGTAAAAGACACCGTGTGTGTTGACTGAGAAAGTTTGTTGCCAGTCATCTGCACTAAGCTGGTCAATAGAACTGATTCGAAGAATGCCTGCTACATTGACCAGTAAATAAATGGGTCCAAGCTGCTTTTCAATTTGATCGACAATGTGCTGAACAGAAGCTTGATCGGTGATGTCCCCTGGATAGGCAAAGGCACGTATGCCATCATCATTCATTTGCCTGACGGTGCTTTGCAGCTGCTTTTCATTTGCGTCAACTGCTGCAATAATCGCACCTTCCTCGGCTAGTCTTTTAGCGACTGCTTGTCCAATACCTTGTCCTGCGCCTGTAATAAGGGCAATTTTTTGAGATAGACCACTATGTTTCATGTGTTCACTGCCTTTCCTTCATGTCTGTGGTTGTGAAAGGATCATCATGATAGAGTGCAAAACGAAAAGCGTAATTCATTAGCACTGGTAAAACGGACGTATGTCCTTCTTCAGGGAACTCGTGATAGGTCGTATGCAAGCCATATGAAGATAAAGGCAGCATCCGATTTGCTAGTGCATGTGCATGATCATTCATTTGACATGGATGATGTTTTTCTAATTCACCTACACCTACAAGCAGCCTGGCATCCATAGACAGCTGACGTATACGGCTAGTGAATTGGTATTCTTTTTCTAGAAATAATTTTTTGTTCCAGTGGATAGAAGGACTGCCTGCAATATATGTCTGATAAGCATCAGGGTGCTCAAATAGTGTGTTTAATACAAAAAGACCACCAAGAGAATGCCCAAACAGTGTTTGACGACTCTGGTTGATCGGAAAGCGCTGCTCGATATAAGGCTTTACAATCTTTTCTAAAAAAGAAAAGAACGCAGAGGCGCCGCCATATGTATGGTTGGAGAAGTCCTGTCTTTTGCCACCAATGGAAGCATCAGGGCCGGTTAGAGTGAGATCATAATGCCTGAGCGGATGATAGGGTGCTTCTGTCTGATAGCCAATTCCAACGATGATGGCAGGTACGACACCTGTTTTTTCAGGTCTTCTCGACTGTAAACGAAGTGCTTCGACCATTGTGCCAAAAAGTGAATTCCCATCAAGCACGTACATGACTGGAAAACCAGCCGCTGGAGGAGTAGTATTCGGTTTAAATATAAAAAGTCTGTATGGGTGTGCTGTGATATCCAGTTGCTCCGTCCCCGGTATAAAAAAAGGCCGGCTTTCTCCGAAAAGTGAATCCTCAGTACCCATTCCTTCAGGGCGTTTGGACATGTGTAAAAATCCCCTTCCTCAAAATGACTCTCATACGATGATAAAAGCAGGCTTGCGGATATAGGATGAGTGTAGTAATAGAATTGAAATGAAAATGATTCTCAATTATCACGCAAGCAAATCAAATGATAATGGTTATCAATTATGAAGTCAAATGTTCATTAAGTCGTGTAGTTGATCATTTAATCTAAATATTATGAAAATAAAGGACTAAATAACTACCAAATGAATGGAAATAGGGAATGCCGGACTGAGTCATTTAAAAAGAGGAGAAATGCCAAAAGACCTTGACCGTCTCGGGATATTTACCATTTTCTTCTGTTTGATTCAGGAATATATATAGGTTTTTCTTCTTGAAATCATTTTGAGGAAAAATAAGTCTATAGACCTTCTTGTATTTTTAGGAAAAAAGAGGAGAATTTTTCGAAAAGCTGGTGATCATATCTCACAACTTATTCAATATTATACGTAAATTCATATACAATTTTCTAAGGAAGACAAGATCGAAGGGAATGTGGGCAGAATGAAAACTTCATTAGGAAAGCTGAGGCTAAAACTGCATGAAAATCAGCTCAAACTGACAAATACATTTACAGTGGAAGAATATCATGAAATGAAACAGTCATTACATGAAATACGGATGTCATTTGCGGCCTATGAACAATGGGATTTATACCAGCGGGCCACCGATATGATCACCATCCTCCTCTTTCAACACGCCCTCAAGCAAAAACCCCAATAATTTCTTATGAAAGGACGGTGCTGTTTTAAGAGTGGCAAAAGATCATATAGCATCAAAAATGCGGCAATTAAAAAAGTAAGGGATGTCCCCTTACTTTTTTTCTGCAAACACCATTCAATTAAAATCCATCTGTGACATCATATTCGTAACGAATATCGGCTTTGACATTGCTCATAGTAGATCTCGCTGTAGCCTTTGCGTTGTACTTAAAGCTCCATTTTTGCGCGACTTTTAATTGATCATCCAGAGAAATACGGTAAGAACCACTTGTTGCAGATGAAACAAGTGATGTGTACCAAATATTACTTTCACTAGCCATCAGTTTGTGAGTGACATTCCCTTGGTTGGGTGTTTGGGTACTAGTTGTCGAAATCGATTTAACTACAGCACGTTTAGGAACTGTGGAATTATTAGTTAAATCCATTGTAATGACTGAAGAATCAACTCCTAAAAAATTTAAAGAAGAATTCCCCAAGTTAGTAGCAGTCCCCGAAAAATTGAATGTCCCATTCCCAGATTTAATACGATCTTGAATGGAAACAGTAAAGTACATATTCCCTGTATATGTACCACGGGTCACTTTCACAAAATAAGTTTCTGAAGTTGAAGTCACGTCACCAGTATTAGCAAAAATAAAAGGCGTTACTGAATCAGGATTAATAACTTCGGACCCTGTCCTAGAATATTTAGAATTATACACCTCGATATTCATCCCTGTATATTGCTTATTATACGAACTTCTGACATAAACTCTTTCACCTTTATTGATCGTAAACTGATAATACGCTTCATTTTCACCTTCAGGTAAGATTGTCGTATCTGGACGACTATATTTCCAATATCCCATTGAGCTTGCTGTGTTAGGACTGTTATTCCCCGTAATAGCTGCTTCTGCTGAATGAGGTGCAAAAAAACTAGTAAAAAGCACTAATAATAATGCAGGTAATAAAAAACGTTTGAAGATAGTATTTGTCATATTTTAACCCTCCTTGTAATAATTACTATATCGGATCAAAACTAACAAATTTTAACTGAATTGCCGATATATTTAATAATCACTAATTTTTTTAAAAAAGGAGAATCAAAATGAATATCAATACGTCATATACGATACCTTCAAACAATCAGAACCGAATCGACTCTAAAGATCAATCAGCTATTAAAAGTACAAATGAGGTGATGACCGAATCTGATAGACGGATGAAAATATTAGATGAAAAATACGAAAAAATAAATGAACAAAATAAACGATTCAAAGATCCTCAAGACCATATATATAATAAGTATAGAAACCCTTATTCTTCTTATTTCAGAAGTGATTTAACAAAAACGGAAAGAGAAGCTGCTTACATTATGGAAATGAGTTGGGCAAGGAATAATAAAGGAGGTCAATATGACTTTAATGACGCCATCTTCCGTAATGAAAAACGGTACGATCCTACGCAAGAAAGTGTAGAAAAGAAAATACTCAATCGTCAAAAGGTGAACGAACAATTACAAGATTTATTCTCTAAAAACGGTATAACCATTCCTAAAAACACAAATTTAACTTTTACCATTGATCCAAATAATTTCAAATTAGTGGTGAGTGGATCAACAGACGAATCGCTGATGAAACAAATAGAAGACCTATTAAATACAACCAACAATACAAGAGAACTATTTTTCCATATTATGAAAAGCAGAAATGATGATTCTACTCAATTCACACCTGATTCTCTGGCAAAGTTCCATCTTGTCAATCAAATCAAAACGGTGACAGGCTACAATTTAAAAGATTTAAGCATTGTAAACGGTCAATTTGTAACGGATAACGGAGCGAATATTTTTGATCTATACAAAGAAGAACTCCTAAAAAATCCATACACAGCTGAAAATGCACGTATTGCTGCTTCACATTATGGTGCACAGCTCTTTGATCTAGCCAAAAATGGGTTTGACTCTATTCCCGATTTGGTGCTATCTATTGGTTACCAAAACGGCTCCTTATATGACATTGGACAAAAGGTGAATTACGGAGTATCAAAGTGAAGATAAATACATCTAACACGACAGCCGTTCTAAATAAGCAGAACCTTTCGGACTTCAATAGCCATTCAGCTATTAAAAGTACAAATGAGGTGATGACCGAAGCTGATAGACGGATGAAAATACTAGATGAAAAATACCAAAAAATAAATGAACAAAATAAACGTTTCAAAAATCCTCATAGTCATATACACGATAAGTATCGAAATCCACGCTCTCCTTATTTCAGGAGTGATCTAACTAAAGTAGAGAGAGAAGCTGCTTATACGATGGAGATTGGCTGGGCTAATTCTGGAAAAGGAGGTCAATATGACTTTAATGACGCCATCTTCCGTAATGAAAAACGGTACGATCCTACACAAGAAAGTGTAGAAAAGAAAATACTCAATCGTCAAAAAGTGAACGAACAATTACAAGATTTATTCTCTAAAAACGGTATAACCATTCCTAAAAACACGAATTTAACCTTTACTATTGACCCGAACAATTTTAAATTAGTGGTAAGTGGTTCAAAAGAAGAATCGCTGATGAAACAAATAGAAGACCTATTAAATACAACTAACAATACAAGAGAACTATTTTTCCATATTATGAAAAGCAAAAATGATGATTCTACTCAATTCACACCTGATTCTCTAGCAAAGTTCCATCTTGTCAATCAAATCAAAACGGTGACAGGCTACAATTTAAAAGATTTAAGCATTGTAAACGGTCAATTTGTAACGGATAAAGGAACGAATATTTTTGATCTATACAAAGAAGAACTCCTGAAAAATCCATACACAGCTGAAAATGCACGCATTGCTGCTTCACATTATGGTGCACAACTATTTGACCTAGCGAAAAACGGGTTTGATTCTATTCCCGATTTGGTGCTATCTATTGGTTATCAAAATGGCTCTTTACAAGACATTGGACAAAAAGAGAATTATGGGGTTAAGAAAACGATAGATTAACAAAACGTGGACGACGACAGGTACAAAACTAGATACCGTTAATAAAGGACTCTATAACAATTTATGTTACAGAGTCTTTTCTATTGAAGTGCGCTGTTTCGCTGTTCAACGAAACATCCTCATGGTAATTTTGACTATAGTCGATGTTTTTCACTTTTTTATTGATGAAAATGTTAAAATGATGAGTAGCGTATTTTTTTATGAAAGGACGGTGCTTGGCATGACGGAACTTCTCGATGACCGGCTGCCGCCGCAAAATATAGAAGCCGAGCAGGCCGTATTAGGTGCTGTTTTTTTAGAACCATCTGCGCTAACGCTCGCTTCTGAGGTATTAATTCCAGAGGATTTCTATAGAATGTCGCATCAAAAGATTTACAATGCGATGCTTATCCTTGGCGATAGAGGAGAACCGGTCGATCTTGTCACGGTGACATCTGAGCTTGCCAATACAGATTTACTAGAAGAGGTAGGCGGGATTTCGTATTTAACCGATATTGCGAACTCGGTCCCAACTGCCGCAAACATTGAATACTATGCAAAAATTGTAGAAGAGAAATCCATTTTAAGACGTCTGATCCGTACGGCGACAACCATTGCACAGGATGGGTACACGCGTGAGGATGAAGTAGAAGACCTGTTGAGTGATGCTGAAAAGACCATTATGGAAGTGGCGCAGCGTAAAAACTCAGGAGCCTTTCAAAACATTAAGGACGTTCTTGTTCAAACATACGATAATATTGAACAGCTTCATAACCGCAAAGGCGATATCACAGGGATTCCAACGGGTTTCTCTGAGCTTGACCGGATGACAGCTGGATTCCAGCGAAATGATTTAATCATTGTAGCGGCTCGTCCATCAGTAGGGAAAACCGCCTTCGCATTGAACATTGCCCAAAATGTCGCGACAAAAACGGACGAAAGTGTCGCCATCTTTAGTTTAGAGATGGGTGCGGAGCAGCTCGTTATGCGTATGCTGTGTGCAGAGGGGAATATCAATGCGCAGAACTTAAGAACCGGTAATCTGACAGAAGAGGACTGGGGCAAGCTGACAATGGCGATGGGCTCGCTGTCAAACAGCGGGATTTTCATTGATGATACACCTGGAATCAGAGTAAGTGAAATTCGCTCGAAATGCCGCCGCTTGAAGCAAGAAAATGGTCTTGGTATGATTCTGATTGACTACTTGCAGCTCATTCAAGGAAGCGGACGATCAAGCGATAACCGTCAGCAAGAGGTTTCTGAAATCTCTAGGGCATTAAAATCGCTGGCAAGGGAGCTTGAAGTTCCGGTTATTGCCTTGTCTCAGCTTTCACGTGGGGTTGAGCAGCGTCAGGACAAACGTCCGATGATGTCTGATATTCGTGAATCAGGAAGTATTGAGCAGGATGCCGATATCGTGGCATTCCTTTATCGTGATGATTACTATGACAAAGAATCAGAGAATAAGAACATTATCGAAATCATCATTGCCAAACAGCGTAACGGTCCAGTTGGTACAGTATCACTGGCGTTCGTCAAAGAATATAACAAATTCGTCAACCTGGAAAGAAGATTTGATGATGCGGGTGTTCCGCCCGGTGCTTAAAGCCCAGCTCAAGAAGCTGGGCTTTTTTTGATTTGATCTACATCGAAAGAATGATTGAAAAAACAGTCAATATGAGGAGGAGAGAGAAAAAGAGAGCGCGTATACTAAAAGGAGAAAAGGAGTGAAGACTGATGAAATTTCAACAGTTTGAAGCCGCTCAATTACGTATCGCACGCCCAACCGTCAACATGAAAGAGGTTGTTTCCTTTTATGAAGAAGGCTTAGGGCTCAAACGAATAGGCTCATTTGATCAGCATGAAGGGTACGATGGTGTGATGCTCGGGCTACCTCACCAGCATGTTCATTTAGAAATCACCAAACATGAAGAAGAAGAAAGTCTGCCCGTCCCGCATCCAGAACAGCTGCTTGTTTTCTATATTCCGGATGAAGAGGAATTTCAGCAAATGAAGGAGAGATTGATTTCATTTGGCGGACGGCATGTCATCTCAACGAATCCATACTGGGACCGGGGAGGAGCAACCATTGAAGACCCAGATGGGTACCGGGTTGTGCTGATGAATACAGATGGTATTACACCGGTTTAAAAAAGACTCCTATTGGTGGGGTCTTTTTTATGTTGATGAACAGTGGACACGATAAAAAGTTGTTTTTTCTCAAAATCTCCATTTCCAAGCGCTAAAGAAGTGATTAAAGCGCTTTTCTTTATATTTAAAGCGAACAAAATTTGATTTCGAGATATTAATGTTCGGATTTTGCGTTGACTTTTTCGGTGTGCATTGATAAAATAAATGTGTTTGAAAGAGATAACGTTTTGAAAGGTTAACGGAGGTGCACGATATGTCTTCAGTAGTCGTAGTAGGTACGCAGTGGGGTGACGAAGGGAAAGGGAAAATTACCGATTTCCTTTCAGAAAATGCAGAGGTGATTGCCCGTTATCAAGGGGGAAACAATGCAGGTCACACGATCAAATTTGATGGAGTGACTTATAAGCTACACCTCATTCCATCCGGTATTTTTTATAAAGAGAAAACTTGTGTCATCGGTAATGGAATGGTGGTTGATCCTAAAGCGTTGGTCACTGAGCTTGCGTATCTTCACGAACGGAATGTGAGTACAGATAACCTCAGAATCAGCAATAGAGCCCATGTTATTCTGCCTTATCATTTAAAATTGGACGAGGTGGAAGAGGAGCGGAAAGGGGCTAACAAGATCGGCACGACGAAAAAAGGAATCGGACCAGCTTATATGGACAAAGCAGCTCGCGTCGGTATCCGTGTCGCAGATCTATTAGATCGTGAAGTATTTGAAGAGAAGCTTGCACGTAATCTAGAAGAGAAAAATCGTCTTTTAGAGAAAATGTACGACACAGAAGGCTTCAAGATTGAAGATATTTTAGACGAGTATTATGAATATGGCCAGCAAGTGAAAAAATATGTCGTAGACACATCTGTTGTTCTGAATGATGCACTAGATGAAGGCCGCCGCGTGCTATTTGAAGGAGCACAAGGGGTCATGCTTGATATCGATCAAGGGACATACCCATTTGTGACGTCATCTAACCCAGTAGCTGGAGGAGTGACGATTGGTTCTGGTGTAGGACCAACGAAAATTCAACATGTGGTCGGTGTGTCAAAAGCATACACAACACGTGTTGGAGATGGCCCATTCCCGACAGAACTCCATGATGAAATTGGCGATCAAATTCGTGAGGTTGGCCGTGAATACGGTACGACAACTGGACGCCCGCGCCGTGTCGGTTGGTTTGACAGCGTTGTTGTCCGTCATGCACGCCGTGTGAGCGGAATTACAGATTTATCTCTTAACTCAATTGATGTACTAACAGGGATTGAAAAGTTGAAAATCTGTGTTGCTTATAAATTGAACGGAGAAATCACAGAGGAATTCCCAGCAAGCCTAAATGAATTAGCGAAATGTGAGCCTGTCTACGAAGAAATGCCTGGATGGACAGAGGATATTACAGGTGTGAAGAACTTAAGTGAACTGCCTGCAAATGCCCGCCATTATTTAGAACGCATTTCACAATTAACAGGTATTCCACTTTCCATTTTCTCAGTCGGACCAGATCGTTCACAAACGAACGTTGTCCGCAGCGTGTACCGTCCATAAGAATAGATTGATGAGACACCAGTAAAATCTCGCATTTTACTGGTGTTTTTTTGTTTAAATATTCCTTAATTTCAGTAGAGCGGACTTCCGGTCATTACCAAAATATGATAACTGTATAGAGGGAAGGAGCGTTCTAGTGAAAGAAAGAATACGATTATTAGATATTTTACGAGGTTTTGCCATACTAGGCACATTGGGAACGAACGTCTGGTTTTTTGCGTACACAGGGGATACCTTTGCGACAGATCAGATTGCGGATGAATATGAAAATGGCAGTTTTCTTGAAAGCCTTGTCTCCATGTTCGTTTATGGAAAAATGCTCTCGCTGCTCACGATCATGTTTGGTGTTGGATTGGAGCTGAAATACCAGCAGGCAAAAAGGAAAAACACGCCTTGGCCGGGCACTTATTTATGGATTCTTTTATTTTTATTTATCGAAGGCTTTGTCCATTTTGCGCTCGTGATGGAATATGATGTGCTCATGAGTTATGCCGTTACTGGGCTACTTGTGGCTTACATTGTACGGGGAGGCAGCAGGCGTATCAAAAAGGGCATGATATTCTCAGGTGTGATTCATCTACTCGTCATGTCATGTTTGATGGTGTACTCCCTCTCTGAAATGGAGTCAGCGGCCGATGATCAAAACGGTGAACCGGTGCTGGAAGAGCAGCTGCCAGAGACATGGATTTCGCAGGTTCAAGAACGGTTACAATACTTTTTCATGTACCGAGAAGAAGCGATCTTTATCATTCCAATGAACACATTTCTGTTTTTATTGGGTGTGCGGATGATGAGAGCCGGTGTATTTTATGCAAACGAACGCGGACAATCTCTCCGGAAAATATTGTTCCGAATCGGACTGTGGGTTGGTCTGCCGCTGAATGCACTAGTCTTCGTTCCGAACGATCTAGTGGAATTTGTGGTGCGCTACGCCTTTTCACCATTCCTCTCTATTTTCTATATAGCTGTCATTGCGAAGCTCCTCGCACGCACGGAGTCATGGTTCATGTGGAATTGGTTTGAATATGTAGGGAAAATGGCGCTTAGCTGCTACATCCTGCAAAATGTCATCTGCTCCATTCTTTTTTATAGCTGGGGATTGGGTTTTGGCGGTCAAATCAATGCGCCCCTTATTGTATTGGCATGGCTGTTAATTTCACTTCTGCAAATCGCGATTTCAGCAGTTTGCCTAAAGGTTTGGAGAATTGGACCAATGGAATATATCCGTTCACGGGCACTTCGCAGGGTGACGATGAAAAAAGCATCATAAAGGGGATAGACAATATGTTTTTTAAAAAAATGACGAAAAGAGAACAAGCGATTGCACATAAAGCAGCTGTGCCGGCATTTGTCTTTTATCTTCTGGCATTAGGAGGGCATGCGTTGTACGCGTATTTCCAAGGTGACAGGCCACCGGTTACTTTTGTCATTTTAATGGCGGGACTCCTTGTTTTTTTCTCCGCTGACTGGTTATTTAACAAAAAACATTCATAAAAAAAGCCCTCATCACGAGGGCTTTTTTCTTACTTCAGGCTTTTATATTGGCCTTTTAAGTTTTTACGGATGTACTGAATGATTTTGCGTAATTCGTTGGCATGCGGTCTGCCAAACGGACTAGTTTGTCTTTGCTGATAGAGCACTTGCCCTTTTTCATTTAATAAGAAATAGGCGGGTTCACCGTGCACCCCGTGGTCTTCATATGGGGCATCTTCCCCGTGATAGTGGACTTCATATGCTTTTAATGACGTGAGGTCATGGTCATACATGATCGGGAAGGACAGTCCCTCTTTATCCGCAAATGCCTTCAAGTCATCAGGGTTATCGGTTGAAATCGCCATCAAGTGAATATCCTTGTCCTGAAAATATGACTGCTGCTGTTCGAGCTCTTTTAATTCTTCTACACATACCGGACACCAAGATCCTCTAAAGAAAACGATCAGGTGCCAGCTTTGATGCTCCTCTAAATGTTTGTCGAAATCAATGTGATCGCCCTGTATTGTTGGAAGTGAAAAGTTGGGCATTTTATCTCCTAATTTGAATGAACTCATACTGCTTCCTCCTTTTTCAATGACAATGTCACTTGTTTCATGTATAGCCATTTTTGAGCGGCCTGAAACGTGTCTATGTGTTTGAATAGGCAGAGATCATCCGAAAAGACGTGTAAAATGAAGGCGGTTGCAGAAGTGGAGGCTTTGAAAGCAGATTTGACATCCGACACTTTTTTTAAAAAAATGTCGAAAAACGTATTGCCATATGTAATTATTCTATGATATTATAAATCTCGTTGTTGCAAAGGTCTCTGAAACTTGTTAGGATGCGATGTTCCAGCTTTTTTAAAGCGATTGGTTTGACGCAATACAACTTCTTCAGATTTACTTTTCACAAACCGAGAGCCATTAGCTCAGTTGGTAGAGCATCTGACTTTTAATCAGAGGGTCGAAGGTTCGAGTCCTTCATGGCTCACCATGTATTGGCCCGTTGGTCAAGCGGTTAAGACACCGCCCTTTCACGGCGGTAACACGGGTTCGAATCCCGTACGGGTCATTGATTTACTTTAGCGTTAAGCTAATTTTTTCCTCACTTGCTTGAAGGAGCACCACGATTGCTTTTTCGGGCAAGTTACTGAGGTCCGGTAGTTCAGTTGGTTAGAATGCCTGCCTGTCACGCAGGAGGTCGCGGGTTCGAGTCCCGTCCGGACCGCCATTTATACATATTCATCTTTTTGATGATGGCTCGGTAGCTCAGTTGGTAGAGCAACGGACTGAAAATCCGTGTGTCGGCGGTTCGATTCCGTCCCGAGCCACTTCCAAACGCATCTGCAATCGCAGGTGCGTTTTTATTATGAAAAGAAGGCATAAAAAGGGAGAAGCCGGACCTAGGTAGGGCCCGGCTCCATAAGAAGAAGACGTTACATCTATATAGACGGCTGATGATTGGAAAAGTTTCAATAAAAAAGGAAAAAGTCATCAATTTTTTTGACTGGCATCTTTCTATCCAACGTTTACTAGAAAAGAAAGCCGTTATTATTTTTATCTTTGCCTCGTAAAACGTTATAATAGACAGTGAGCCTTTTTTTCGTAAACGGAAAAGGCGTAATGATACATGCAAAATGGAATGACATAGATGCTAAAAATGCAGGAGGAAATCACAATGGAAAAAAAGATTCTTGTCGTAGATGATGAAAAACCGATTGCTGATATATTGGAATTTAATTTAAGGAAAGAGGGCTATGAGGTTCATTGTGCATATGATGGAAACGAAGCCCTTGAAATGGTAGAAGAAATTAAGCCGGACATTATTCTGCTCGACATTATGCTGCCGAATAAAGATGGTGTTGAAGTATGCCGTGAAGTGAGAAAGAAATACGACATGCCCATTATCATGCTGACAGCAAAAGACTCTGAAATTGATAAAGTCATCGGCCTTGAGCTTGGCGCAGATGATTATGTGACGAAGCCTTTCAGCACGCGTGAGCTTCTTGCCCGCGTGAAAGCGAATTTGAGAAGACAAACCGCTGCTCCGCAGACGGAGGAAGAATCTGAATCAAATGATATTGAGGTTGGATCACTCGTCATTTATCCAGATGCGTATGTGGTGTCTAAGCGTGAGGAAACGATTGAATTGACGCACCGTGAGTTCGAACTGCTTCATTACTTAGCGAAACATATCGGACAAGTCATGACACGTGAGCACTTGCTGCAAACCGTATGGGGCTACGATTACTTCGGAGATGTCCGTACAGTAGACGTTACAGTCCGCCGTCTTCGTGAAAAGATTGAAGACAACCCTAGCCATCCGAGCTGGATCGTGACAAGACGAGGCGTCGGCTACTATTTAAGAAACCCAGAGCAGGACTAAGATTCTTATGAGTAAAGTAGGTTTTTTTCGCTCGATTCACTTCAAATTGACCTTGATTTACGTGCTGCTGATCATCGTCGCCATGCAGATCATTGGCGTGTACTTTGTGAAGCAGCTAGAGCAGTCCTTAATTAATTCATATGATAATTCCTTGAATCAGCGAATCTACTCGTTATCGTATTACCTAGAACAAGATTCATCGAAAAGCAAGGCAGAATTAAAAGAGGATGCTCAAAAGATATTAAACGATTTTAACAACAAAGATGAGTCTAATGAAATCTCTGAAGTCAGCTATATTGACGAAAGCAGAGAGGTCATTGCCTCTGTCAATAACGGCAGCCAAGAGATTGCCGGCAAGAAAATCACTGATCAAATCATTAGCCGTATTTTCGCGGTTGGCAAAGACTATGAGAAAAAATTCTATGACCCTGAATCAAATAAAAGGGTGCGTATTTCTGCGACAGCCGTAAAAAATGAGAACCAAGAGACCGTTGGCGTGATTTATGTTGTGTCTTCAATGGAAAGTGTGTTTAACCAAATGCGAACCATTAACACCATTTTGGCAACTGGTACACTGATTGCACTTGGGACGACTGCTCTACTTGGTATCTTCATCTTCAGAACGATCACTCATCCTATTTCAGATATGAGAAAGCAAGCGATCGAGCTTGCCAAAGGGAACTTCTCCAGGAAGGTCCGGAAGTATGGGCATGACGAGATTGGCCAGCTTGCGACAACCTTTAACCATCTGACGAGAGAGCTGGAGGAAGCTCAGCTGATGACGGAGGGTGAGCGGAAAAAGCTTTCTTCTGTTATTGCCTATATGACGGACGGCGTCATCGCAACGAATCAAAACGGTGCAATTATTCTATTAAACAGCCCCGCATTAGAGCTGTTGAATGTTTCACGTGAAACAGCATTAGAGATGCCGATTACGTCTTTACTTGGCTTAGAGGAAACTCATACATTTGAAGATTTAGTCGAAAATCAAGATTCCATGCTGATAGAAATTGAACGCGAAGATCAGCTGGCTGTTTTGCGTGTGAATTTCTCTGTCATTCAGAAAGAGCATGGGAAGATTGACGGTTTAATTGCGGTCATTTATGACGTCACAGAGCAGGAGAAAATTGATGCTGAACGCCGTGAATTCGTCGCAAACGTATCGCATGAGCTACGCACACCGCTGACAACGATGCGAAGCTACCTTGAGGCTTTGGCTGAAGGGGCGATTGGTGATAAAGAGCTTGCGCCAAGATTCCTCAGTGTCACGCAAAATGAAACTGAGCGGATGATCCGGCTTGTCAATGACCTGCTGCAGCTGTCTAAGTTCGACAGCAAGGATTATCAATTCAATCGTGAGTGGACGAACTTTATCAGGTTTATCTCGCTCGTCATTGATCGTTTTGAAATGACGAAGGAGCAGCATGTCGATTTTATCCGCAACCTGCCGCAGCGTGAAATATATGTGGAAATCGATCAAGATAAAATTACACAGGTGCTCGATAATATCATTTCCAATGCCATGAAATACTCACCAGAGGGTGGACACATCACGTTTACCGTCGATCTGGATGAGGAGAAAGGCCTTGTGTTATTCAGCGTGAAAGATGAAGGAATCGGTATTCCGAAGAAGGATATGGATAAAATCTTTGAACGTTTTTATCGAGTGGATAAAGCAAGAACAAGAAAGCTTGGCGGAACCGGCCTAGGTCTTGCGATTGCAAAAGAAATGGTTCAGGCTCATGGCGGAGATATTTGGGCTGACAGCATTGAAGGAAAAGGAACAACGGTGACCTTTACCCTTCCGTACAATGAAGAACAAGAGGATGATTGGGATGAAGCGTGAGACCTTTAAAACCATAATATTGACAATCCTAATTGCGATCAGTCTTGTATTTACGTGGAATATCTGGATGTTCCAGCCCGTCATGCAGGACCAGGCAGACGCCGGCACACAGGTCGTGGAAACGAAGAAGATTTCAAGCGACGAGCCTAGAAGTCTCATTGATGTCGTGAAGCCGCGAGAGATGTTTATCCATTCAAATGGGGAGCATTTTAAAGTGGATCAAAAGGAGCTCTTTCAAAACTTTTGGAATGATGTGAGCCTTTGGGATGTCAAAGAGATTAATGATGTGTCAGATCAATATTCCGAGCAGAAATTTAAGAATTTCTTCTATGGACGCGAAGGACAAGGGAAAACATTGGATCTTGTATTCAATGATCCGATTCCGATTGATATTTTCCAAGCGCTCTTTAAATGGCCGAACAAGTCCATTGAATACAACTCGTTTGATCGGATGATTGTGCCGTTCGCTCAGCAGGATAAGGCCAATAAGAAAGTGTACTTGGTCTCATACAGCAAGGAAACGGTGCTTGAGCTGACAATTGAGTCCGCCAACTACCGTAATCTAATGGACAGTATCGCTGCCGCTCAAAACGAGATGCCGCGCTATGATCTTTATACATTCTCTACGAATTCTAAACGAGATTTCCTTCTTCCGAGAAAGCAAAAGCAACTTGAAGCGAAAATGTTCTTTATCGAAACGATTAAGACAAACAAGTTCAAAGACGCTTTGTTTACGGATCCGAGCCTTGTCGGTGAGGAATCTAATTTAAACCGGACGGTGTACACAGATGGCACAAGCCGCCTTGAAGCCAATCAAAAAGACCACCGCATTCAATATCAGCATCGCAATATCAATTCCAGCACTGTTTTCCAAACGGGGGATTTGATCAAGCGAAGCGTGAAATATTTCAATGATACGGGAAGCTTTACTGATGACTACCAATACTTTGGCATCAACAGCAACCAGCAGCTGTCCTTTAATATGTTTATGGACGGTCTGCCGATTGTGAACAGTACAAAGCATCCATTTGGGATGACCTCCCTTGAAGTCCAATGGGCGAATGATGACATTTTGAATTACAAGCGTCCAAATTATATTCTTGGCAATAAAGCGAGTCAAAGTGAACAGGTCAAGCTGATGAACGGGACAGAGCTGAAGGACTTGATCATCAAGCAGACGAAATATGATGATCTGGAGAAAATTGAACAGATTTTCCCTGCATATCAAGCTGCTTCAACTTCATCAGATCAAGATCAAGCGATGTTTGTCTGGCTGGAGCCTGTATGGTGTATGAAGTATAACGGCAAAACCGTGATTCTATCGAATGATCTTTTGACAGAGGGGAGCGAGAATCATGGAGTGGAATAAGACCAAAACGATCTTTATCCTAGCCTTTCTCGTTCTCGATATCTTTCTAGGTTTTCAATACTTTGAAAAACGGTCAACCGATCATTTTGCGATTATCGAAAAAACGGATACGCTGGAAGAAATGAAGGCAGACGGGATTAAATATGGCAATCTATCAGATGAAGCGAAGATTGGATACCGCATTACAGCTGAAAAGAAGCAATATACGAAAAAGGATGTCGACGGATTAGCTGATCAAAAGGCGAAAAGCACATTCCCGAAAACAGACAAAGATGATCCTGTCACGCTGCTTGAAATGACCTTCAACAAACCAGTTGCCTTGCCGAAAAAGGATATCAAAACAGCGGCGACGAACCTTGTGAACCAGCGTTTGCTGGATGGGAAGAATTATAAGCTGTGGAATATAGATGAAGAGACAGGGAAAATCGTCTTTTTCCAAACGTATAAAGGGAAATACATCTTCCAAGAAGGCCTTGATGACACCGAAACCATCGGGAAAATCACCTTAGATCTCAACGATCAAAACGAAGTTGTCTCTTATCAGCAGTCAATGGTGACGTCGATTAATGAAGTGAGAAAAGAAACCCTTGTCCCAGCACTTGAAACCGTGAAGGACTTATATACGCAAAATATGCTTAGCCAAAACACGACCGTGAAAAAGGTAGAGCTTGGTTACTATACGCAATACCCGGGGGCAAGCACGCAAGTCATGGTTCCTGTATGGCGTGTGGAGCTTGAAGGCGTATCAGCAGGTTCAAAGAAAAAGACAGAGGAAGAATATTTGATCAATGCCATCGATGGCTCAACACTTGATCATATAGAGAAAGATGACAAATCTTCAATGGAGTGAGAGAACATGAGCTTGCAGTTCAGTGTACTAGCGAGCGGAAGTACGGGGAACGCTTTTTATTTAGAAACAGACGAGCATGCCTTTTTGGTCGATGCTGGTTTAAGCGGCAAACAGATGGTCGAACTGCTTGGCCAAATCGACCGCAAGCCTGAAGACTTGGACGGCATTTTTGTGACACACGAGCACTCCGATCATATTAAAGGGCTGGGTGTCATGGCAAGAAAGTACAAGCTTCCTGTCTATGCAAATGCGAAAACATGGAAGGCAATGGAGTCTCATATCGGAAAAATTGATACAGAGCAGAAATTCCATTTTGATATGGAGACCGTTCAATCCTTTGGCGGTCTTGATGTCGAGTCATTTGGCGTCTCACACGATGCGGCAGAGCCCATGTTTTACGTATTCCATTATGGAGGGCGCAAACTTGCGCTCATGACGGATACAGGCTATGTGAGTGACCGCATGAAAGGCATTATTAAGTCAGCCAATACGTTTGTGTTTGAGAGCAATCATGATGTCGGGATGCTGCAAATGGGCCGATACCCATGGAGCATTAAGCGCAGAATTCTGAGCGATGTCGGACATGTATCAAATGAAGATGCTGCTCTGGCGATGACAGATGTCATTGGAGATGCCACCTCACGCATTTATTTGGCTCACTTGAGTCAAGACAACAACATGAAGGATTTAGCCCGTATGGCGGTCCAGCAGACGCTTGAAATGAAGGGCTTTGTTGTTGGGGACGGCTTTGATTTATTTGATACGGACCCGAAAAAAGCAACCCCGCTTTGCGCCGTATGATTTTTATAATCGTATGATTAAGATAAGAGCTTCTTACCAACACTATATACATCATCTATTCACTGAAAGGAAGGAAACATAGTGGATTATCGCGATGTAGAGTGGAAGCCGAGACGAAGCAGAAAAGGATATTTTCTTTCTGGTTTGATCGGTGTATTGGTAGGAGCTTTTTTAATGGGATTCTTTTTCCCCTATGTATCTGGACAGAGCGGCAGTCCCTTTGGATGGCAGCAAAATGGTGATGGACAAACATCTCAGGGCCCTTTAAAAACTGTGAATGTAAACGTCAATGATGCTGTCACGAAAGTGGTGTCTAATATGTCAGATACGGTGGTCGGCGTCATTAATATCCAAAAGTCGAGCTTTTGGGAGGAAGGCGGAGAAGCAGGCAGCGGGTCAGGTGTGATTTATAAAAAAAAGGGTGACACGTTTTATATTGTCACAAACCATCACGTCATCAAAGGTGCCAACCAGCTTGAAGTGAGCCTTCATGATGGGACAAGAATTGGTGCCAATCTTGTCGGCAGTGATCAGCTCATGGATTTAGCAGTTCTCACTGTCAAAAGTGATAAAATCAAGAAAACGGCAGCCTTCGGTAACTCAGATCATGTGAAGCCGGGTGAGCCAGTCATCGCCATTGGAAATCCATTAGGGCTTGAATTCGCAGGCTCTGTCACACAAGGGGTCATTTCGGGCACGGAGCGAGCGATCCCTGTCGACTCAAATGGAGACGGACAAACGGATTGGAATGCAGAAGTACTGCAAACAGACGCCGCCATCAATCCTGGAAACAGCGGTGGTGCCTTGATCAATATGGACGGAAAAGTGATCGGCATCAACTCAATGAAGATTGCTGAATCAGAGGTAGAAGGAATCGGGCTGTCTATTCCAGCGAATCTGGTCATCCCTGTCATAGAGGATTTAGAGCGCTACGGAGAGGTAAAGCGTCCGTATCTTGGCGTCGGCATGAAATCATTAGCGGATATTGCGAGTTACCACTGGCAGGAAACATTGAAACTGCCATCCAAGGTCACATCAGGAGTTGTCGTCATGAGTGTTGAGCCGTTATCTCCAGCAGGAAAAGCGGGACTAAAAGAGCTGGATGTCGTGACCTCCTTTGATGGCAAAAGTGTACAGAATATCGTAGATCTTCGTAAATACTTATATCAAAAGAAGGTCGGCGATAAGGTAAGAATGCAATTTTACCGAAGCGGAAAGAAAAAATCAGCAGAGATCAAACTTTCTCAAACCGACCGATATGGCGGCTAACCAGTTCCAGTAAGGGACTGGTTTTTTTTGCATGACTGACATATGATGAAGAAAAGGGGGTTGTACGATTGGTTACACTACAACGGATGTCACAAACCGATTACGATGTATTGATAAAGAAGGCCATTCAGCGGTACGCGGAAGAAAAGGTACTCGCAGGGACATGGGAAAAGGAAGAATCACTTGCGAACGCAGAAGAACAATTTGACAGACTGCTTCCAGAAGGCCTTCAGACAGAGCATCATGAGCTGTGGAATTTCTTAAACGGAGATGAAGCGATTGGCTGGGTTTGGCTTTGCTATGACCCGAATCACCCGCAGCATGAAGGATTTATTTATAACTTTATTTTGTTTGAAGCTTATCGAGGAAAAGGCTTTGCAAAGCAGGCCATTGCTGCATTAGAAGAGGAAGCAAAGTCATTAGGTGTGCAAAAACTCTCGCTCCATGTCTTTGCTCACAATCAAATCGCCCGTTCGCTGTACGAAAAAACGGGATTTGCAGAAACTGGGATCTATATGAGTAAATCTTTATAAAAAAGAAGAAGTACCGTGCAGAAAGCGTACGGTACTTTTTTATGAGGACATCATGGCATCCTGAGCCGTGACTCTGTATAAATCGACTTTACACTTCACGAAAGCGCGAATGATCGCTGGAACTTGAGCTTCTGAACGAATTAACAATGAGGTCTCGTCATCACTGATCACAAGATCTGTTCCGACAGTTTGTAGGTACTGCGTGAGAACAGGTTTCACCTCATCATCAATCCATGCATGCTTGAAGGTTGCACGTATGTTTGAGGATGTGATGGTTTTCTCTTGAGGATGAGTATGTGGGGACACTAATTTTCCTTCAGAAATGAATGCAGTTTTGGTACAAATACTATTGGTGAACCTTGGGCGGTCAGCTGTTAAAAAGACGGTTTTTCCTTCATCCTTTAATGCTTCAATGACCCGCTGGATGTGCAAGATCGAATCTGCATCAATATCGGCAAAAGGCTCGTCGAGTAAAATAAATTCCGGCTGATGGGCGATGGCCTGCGCCATTCCAAGCCGCTTTTTCATACCAGGTGTGAAGGCACCGACCTTCTCCTGATGATCATGATGTAAGCCGACAAATTCGAGCAGTTCTTCATAATCACTCGTTTTCTGGCGTGTTCCGGTGATTTTTGATAAGTAGGCAATATGCTCAAGAGCTGTAAGACCTTCATATAAATCCGTATATTCAGGCAGAACACCGATATGCTGCCTCACTTTTTTTAGCGAAGGCTTATTCATCACTGTAAACGTACCAGAGGTAGGGCGGGAGATTCCGGTAATAATATTGAAAAACGTCGTCTTACCAGATCCCTTTGGTCCAATGAGTCCGAAGATATCGCCTTGATTGACATCAAGATTAATATCATCTATTGCGACTTTTGTACGATATTTTTTTGTGAGCCCTTTTGTATGAAGCATCTACACATCCCTCCTTTGAAACAGCAGTGCAGTTCCAATGAGTAAGATAACGGTCAATGCCGTGTTCATTAGGACGTAGGTCAGCGGTTCACTCCAGCGCGCATAATAATAAGGCGTCATATATTGGAACCAATGAATCATTCGTTCTGAAGAAAGAACAGAAATCATACTGACGATTGGGAAAAGAAAGGAAAACAACATGCCGACAAACATTGATTTCTGCGGTGTTGGAAAGAGCATGGATAAAAATAAAGCACATGAGATACCGACACTGATAAAGGTTAAGATTTTTAACGCATCAGAGAACAGAAAACGGTGTGAAATCATCATATTCAGGACATATGTCGTCATAATACAGCTAAGCCAAAACAGCATCAGTCCAAGATATTTCCCGATGATGATGTTCAAACGGGTTGTTTTACTGACGAGAAAACGAATGGTTTTCAAATGAATCTCGCGGCTCAAAATATCATGAGACAACAAAAAAATAAGGAAGAAACCAAATAAAGAAATCACCAGTTCATTCCCAATAGAATAAGGATCCTTTGCCAGCTCCCATTGTTCCTGATGAGCAGCGATAAACGGAAGACTTGAAACAAAAGTAGATAAAATGAAAATAATAACAATTGTTAAAATAGATTTTGTGCTTTTGAAGAGCTGCTTAAACTCATTCATACAGATGGTCCACACACGCTGTACCTCCCTTCACCTTTATTATACCCCTAGAATAGAAAGACACCATATCTTGCTCTTTAACATTTGTTTAAATTTCATAAAAAGAAGACTCTTCCAGCACCAGTTGACTCATTTTTAAAAATGTTCAGAAAAATATCTTGATTTATGAAAAAACATCATGTATGATAGCTTTAATTCAAGATAATTATACAGGCAATGACGAGAGAAAGTACAATCATCAATTTTTCCACAGAGAGCTTCGGCAGCTGAAAAGAAGCAAAAATAATGATTCGAAAAATGGTCTCTGAGCCTCGTGCTGAACATATCTATGATATTAGTAGGTGACGACGAGAGTTGGTACTCGTTATCAAAACCACAGTATATGAGCCAGATTGGAGCTTTGTACTTGTAGAGGCTGTTTAGCGCGAGCAAACAGTAAATAAAGGTGGTACCACGAGACAAATACCTCGTCCTTATGATTCAAAGATAAGGATGGGGTATTTTTTATTGTCCACTTTTTTTCATACAATTGTTCAAATGTTCCACGTGAAACACCACATCCATTTTTTCAAATGAAAGGGAGATTGACATGAGTGAACATGCATTGGTTTTACAATCAGATTTCGGCATTGATGATGGAGCTGTCAGTGCAATGTACGGGGTGGCAAATACGGTCAGCAGCAGGATCCGCATTTTTGATTTAACACACAATATTCCGCAGTATGACATTTGGGAAGCTTCTTATCGCCTGCTTCAAACCGTCACATACTGGCCGGAAGAGACGGTATTCGTTTCCGTCGTTGACCCGGGTGTTGGGTCAGAGAGAAAAAGTCTTGTTGTCAAAACGACAAGCTCACACTATATCATTACCCCAGATAACGGGACACTCACGCACGTCGCACAGGATATTGGCATTGTGGAAGCCCGTTATTTAGATGAAACCATTAACCGGCTGCCAAAGTCGGGAAAATCACATACATTCCATGGGAGAGATATTTACGCTTATACAGGCGCAAGAATTGCATCAGGTGTCATTTCTTTTGAAGAGGTTGGGCCAAAGGCGAATATTGATGATATTATCCATCTTCCAGTCGTACAGGCATATGCGGAAGAAGATGTGATCACAGGGACGATTGATATTTTAGATGTGAGATTCGGAAACCTGTGGACAAACATTCATCACACGCTATTTGAACAGCTTTCAATTAATTATGGGGATGCAATAGAAGTTACCATTGCCAACGGGCCGAAAAATGTGTATAAAAATATCATGACCTATGGACGATCTTTTGCCGATTTAAAGGTAGGCGAACCACTCGTATATGTCAATTCACTCGACCATTTAGGCGTGGCGATCAATCAAGGGTCATTTGCAAAGGCTTATAACATCGGTACAGGCACAGGCTGGCGCCTTTCGATTCGCAAAGCTCCGCGCATTATATACGAATAAGAGGAGGATACATCATGGCAGGAAAACAACTTTCAACGAAAACTGTCGTTGCTATTGGAATTGGCGCAGCCGTCTTTGTGATTTTAGGACGATTTGTCTCCATTCCAACTGGAATTCCGAATACACAAATTGAAACCTCATACGCTTTCCTTGCATTAATGGCCGTGCTATTTGGTCCTGTTGCAGGCGCACTGATTGGTTTTATTGGCCATCTCATTAAAGATGCGACCACATTTGGCCCTTGGTGGAGCTGGATTATTGTTTCGGGTGTGGTTGGTTTATTGATCGGCTTTATTTCTAACCGTTTAAAAGTAGAAGAGGGAGACTTTGGCTGGAAGAAAATCACGCTTTTCAACGCCGTACAAGCAGGCGCACAAGCATTAGGCTGGTTTATCATTGCTCCTGTACTCGACATTGTGATCTATGCAGAACCTGCGAACAAAGTATTTGTTCAAGGAATCGTGGCAGGGATTTCAAACATCATCACAGTTGGTGTACTAGGAACCATCATCATTGCAGCCTATGCAAAAACGAGAAGCAAAAGCGGCAGTCTATCGAAAGAAACATCATGAAGCAAGGTGGAACACATAAATGAAGAAACCGATGATTCAATTCGAACATTTCGGATTCAAGTATCGCAGTCAGGCAGAACCAACATTAAAGGATATCAACCTGACCATCTATGAAGGAGAAAAAGTTCTCATCGCAGGCCCGTCTGGATCGGGAAAAAGCACACTAGCCCATTGTATCAATGGGCTAGTTCCTGCGTCTTATAAAGGTTCTATGGAAGGAAGTCTTCACATCGGCGGGAAAAATGCAGAGAAAGAGAACATTTTCTCCCTCTCTCAGCTTGTCGGAACGGTGCTTCAGGACCCCGATGGACAATTCATTGGGTTGACCGTTGGAGAAGACATTGCATTTACACTTGAAAATGATCAAGTCATACGCGAAGAAATGAAAACACGTGTCGAGGAAGCGGCAAGATTAACAGAGGTAGACGGCAAGCTGGCATCGTCCGTGCATGAGCTGTCAGGTGGACAAAAACAACGTGTTGCCATTGCGGGCGTACTGATCAACGATGTCGACATTTTGCTGTTTGATGAACCACTTGCAAGCCTTGATCCCGCAACAGGTAAAGAAGTCATCGACCTCATTGACCGGCTGCAAAAACAAACGAAAAAAACCATTGTGATGGTTGAGCACCGATTAGAGGACGTCCTCTTCCGTCATGTGGATCGCATCATCGTTGTCAATGAAGGAACGATTGTAGCGGATATGACACCAGATGAATTGCTCGCCTCAAATGTTCTAGAAGCGGCGTATTTACGTGAGCCTTTATATTTAAAGGCGATGAAATATGCAGGCATTCCGGTCGCGCCTGGAGATCAAATCGCTGATTTACAGCGTCTCATCTTAGACGATGAGGCAAAAGAGAAAATTGAGAAGTGGATGGAAGCGTCTGAACCATCAGTAGAGCAGATTGCAGCACAGGATTTACTAGAAGTGCGTGAGCTGAGTTTTGATTATCCAACAAGACCAAACACGCTGAGCAACATCTCTTTTACGGTCAAAAAAGGAGAAATGATCAGCATCGCAGGAGCCAATGGAGCAGGCAAGACAACATTATCTAAGGTGCTCTGTGCGTTTGAAAAGCAAACGAAAGGCTCAATTCTTTTAAATGGTGATGACATCACAGGAGATACGATCAAACAGCGCTCCGAACGAATCGGCGTCGTCATGCAAAACCCCAATCAAATGATTTCAAAACAAATGATTTTTGATGAAGTCGCACTCGGTCTCGTTTTAAGAGGCGTAAAGGAAGAAGAGATCAAAGAACGGGTGGAGCGGGTCCTGAAAGTGTGTGGGCTGTATCCATTTCGGAACTGGCCGGTTTCAGCGCTCAGCTTTGGACAGAAAAAACGCGTCACCATTGCGTCAATTCTTGTATTAGAGCCAGAAATCCTCATCCTAGATGAACCAACCGCAGGACAGGACTTTAAACATTACACAGAGATGATGACGTTTTTAGAACAATTAAATCAGCAGGGTGTCACGATTTTCATGATCACCCATGATATGCACTTAATGCTAGAATACACAACAAGAACCATTGTCATTTCAGATGGAGAAAAAATCGCAGATGATACACCAGCCAAAGTACTGACAGATCAGCTGCTTGTCCAAAAGGCGAGCTTAAAGGAAACTTCGCTGTATGAACTGGCGCTGAAAGCTGATTGGCCGAATCCAAATGAACTCGTGGATCGCTTCATTGAGGTTGACAGAAAGGAACGAATGACATGGCTGTAGACATGCTGTCCTATATCGATCGCCCGTCGCCGATTCACCGGCTGACAGGTGCCACCAAACTCATTTGCTTTATCCTCTGGTCATCCGCAGCGATGCTCACGTATGATACAGGCGTTTTAGTGTTTATGCTAGTTGCTAGTATCGTGTTCTTTCAGCTATCAAACGTGCGATTTCGTGATATTTCCTTCGTGGTGATCGTCCTGGCGATTTTCCTAGTGATTAATAACATCGCCATTTACATCTTTGCGCCTCAGCAAGGTGTCGCCATCTACGGAGCAAAGCATGAGCTGTTTCATATTGCCGGCTGGTACAACGTCACACTTGAACAGCTTTTCTATCAATTGAACATTACGCTGAAATACGTGACCGTGATGCCAGCAGCGCTTTTATTTATTGTGACAACAAATCCAAGTGAATTCGCCTCATCTCTCAGCCGAATTGGGGTCAGCTACCGGATTTCCTATGCGGTAGCGATTGCCTTGCGCTATATTCCAGATATTCAGCGGGATTTTCGCACGATCGCGATTTCTCAGCAAGCAAGAGGCATTGATTTATCGAAGAATGAAAAGCTGGGAAAACGGATCAAAAATGCGCTGTCTATTGTCATGCCGCTGATTTTCTCCAGCTTGGAGCGGATTGAAACGATCAGCAATGCGATGGAGCTGCGCGGGTTTGGGAAGCATAAAAAGAGAACATGGTTTACGGCAAAAGACTTTCAAAAAGCAGATTATGTGGCGTTCATATTTGTTGGTGTGGTACTGATTGTTTCGTTAGTGATTACATTTGTTAGAGGAACGAGATTTTATAATCCGTTTCTATAGAAGGGAGCCTTCACAGGAGTGGAGGCTTTTTTATTTGGTTTGTGGATAAAAGGTGTGGAAAATGGTAAAAGACTATTAACATGTGAATAAATCGGTTATATTGAACAATGAGCGAAACACTTGTGAATAACGAGACAACATATTGGAGGAATCAGAAACTTATGAACAAATCACTTTATGCTTGTGCAGAACACATAGAAACCGTATTAGACATGTACATAGATGATCACGAAACGTCGCCAGAATTCAGAAAAATCGAACATACACACAGTTTATCCACAACCTGTGAATTGTGCGATGAACCTGCAATATATATAGTGGGGAACGAATGATCGGACACAAAATACACAAATTTTATCCACAATTGTTGATAACTTATATGAATAACTTGTTCTTAAGGTGGGGATGACCTGTGAATATATCAATTATCACAGTAGGAAAATTAAAAGAGAAATATTTAAAGCAAGGCATAGCTGAATACACAAAACGATTACAAGCCTATGCGAAAATCGAAATCATTGAGCTCGCGGACGAAAAAGCACCCGAGAATCTCAGCGATCAAGACATGAAAATCATCAAAGACAAAGAAGGCGAACGCATCCTAAGCAAAATCAACCCAGACGCCCACGTCATCGCCCTCGCCATCGAAGGAAAAATGAAAAGTTCCGAAGAATTAGCCGATACAATAGATAAGCTGGCAACATACGGAAAAAGCAAAGTATGTTTTGTCATAGGCGGATCCCTTGGACTAAGTGATGCTGTCATGCAGCGCGCGAATGAGAAACTGTCGTTTTCGAAAATGACGTTCCCGCATCAGTTGATGAGGTTGGTGTTGGTGGAGCAGATTTATCGGGCGTTTCGGATTGTGCGGGGGGAGCCTTATCATAAGTAGGTGGGGTTTTTTAAAGATTTTAATTATTTTAATGATTGAGATAAGAACGTAAGTTCGCTATCGTTGAATTAGATGTAATTCTTGCAGCAGATAAAAGAAAGTCTTGAAAAATAACCCCAAGACTTTCTTTAACTGAATTATTTCTTTGTGTTTTTTAATCTATGTTTTTGTATATTATGAATAGACTTTTGTAATCCTTCAGTATCGTAAATAGTTTTCACCTTAACATATTCTTCTTTTAGAGTTGAATGATTCATTTTATTCACTTTGTATTCAAGCTCATTTGCGTGATTTTTAATTTCTTGAAGGTATTCCTTAACTATAAGCTCAATATTGTGCTTTACTAAATTCTCATAGTTGGTTAATTGTGAATAGTATTCTTCACGAGGTAGATTGAGAATATTGATTAGCTTCGTGTCTACTGATGTCCAATAGCTAGATTTAACTTTGCTATTCGGGTCTTTAAAATAACAATAGTCCCAAAGACTCTTCAAATCTTCTTTTGAAAAGTCTTCCTTATATTTCAATAATAAAACCAGATGGGTGTATGTTAACATTAGTATTGGAAATCTAGGATTTGAACAGTAAGCGTAGACTTGACTGTTTTTTTGCCACTCATGTGTCCTAGGAAATACGATAAGCCCGCCAAAACAGCTCTTATGCTTTGACGCCCACTCTGTTTCGAAATCTGATGGTTTAACGAAATCTTTTACGTTGGGTGCTTGTTGACTTCGACCGAGTCTAAAGGTCTTAACATCAGATACTATCGCCTGTTCTCGTTCGTTTTCAAAATAAATAGTTACATCTTCTCTTCCTGATTTTGTAGTAATATATTCACTATCCAAGCCAAGACGTTTGAAAAAATGTGAAACTAATACTTCAATTAGTTTTGTAAATAAAGTTTCTTCAGCGGAATCGTGTTTGTACTCGTCAGGAATATAAATAGAGTAAAGTAAGTATTCGATAAGTTTTTCGTCGTCTAGATTTTCAAGATGTTCTTCGAATTCTTTTGATATTTTGGCTGTTTCGAACACAGCGTTAGGCTTATAATATTTTTTTAATGTATTATCTAGAAAGTATTTTATGTGTCTTCGATGTAGTGTATAAATCACTTCGATAACTCCTTTTCTATGCGTATAAAATAATATTTACACGGAGGTTAAAATATGCACGAAACAACTATTAACTTAAAAAGAATGCTTAATAAAATAAAATTTAAAAAAAATGAAATTAACTTTTATCAACTGGAGTTTATTGAAGCTTTACCAGAAGAAAAATCTGAAATACAGAAAAAAATAAAACAGTTAAAAAATGATTTAAATATACTAATTGCAGAGTATAAGAGTATTACAAATAGTACCTCAGATAAAAATGGTGGAAGTCTATTGGATAAAGTTACTTTAGGAAATGCCGTTGAGCTTTTAGCGCAAATTCCTAGTGATAGTGTCCATCTATGTCTATCAGATATCCCATATGGTATTAATCTAGATGACTGGGATATATTACATGGTAACACAAATTCTGCTTTATTGGGAGCTTCTCCTGCACAAGCTAATAAAACAGGTTTTAAAAGAAGAGGTAAACCTATAAATGGTTGGAATAACAGTGACCGTTCAAGTAACTATGAATATGAAGAGTGGGTTTATAGTTGGGCACTAAACTTGTTTGATGTTATGAAAGAAGGAGCTCCAATATTGATTTTTGGAGCGAGAAGAACTATTCATAGTGCAATTAGCGCTTTGGAAGATGCTGGATTCTTATTGAAAGATATAATTTCTTGGGAGAAAAGTAATGCACATCATCGTAGTCAAGACATATTTAAAGTTTTAATTAAGAGAGGGGCGTCGTATAGTATTAATGAACAACTTTTACATTTGTTCTCAGAAATTCTTGAACCGGAGAACTTCAAAAGAATAGAGCTTAAGGTGGGGACTGAGTATAGGTCTTACAAAGAGTTGAAAGAGGACATTGAAAAAACTACTTCTAAACAAATTTATTCTGCTTATGAGTACGACATCTTAGAAAGAAGCCTTACAGATAACACTTTAAAAGCTCAAGTTGCAAAGTGGAAAGGCTGGAAGTTAGGCAACTTTGCACCTTATTGGGAACCTATTGCTTGGTTGTTTAAACCATATAACAACGTAAAAACTTTAACTGATTGTGTCTTAACTAATAATGTAGGGGCAATTAATATCAATGAGTTAAAGAATAATGGAAAAGAACCAAAAAATATCTTTAAATTTGATTTTAAAGATGAAGAAGAAAAATTTCACGAAGCACAAAAACCGATAGAATTGATGGAATATATCATAAAAGGTTTTACGCAGGAAAACCAAATAGTTTTAGACCCCTTTGTTGGTAGTGGAACAACAGCTGTCGCAGCTAAGAAATTAGGGAGAAAGTTTATTGCTTTTGACATTAATGATGATTACGTTCAAATTGCCAACAAGCGTTTAGATGAAGTGGAATTTAATGAGAAAAACAAAGAGAATCAATTATCTTTATTCTAAAAATTAAGTGGGATTGGGGAATTTTTAAATATATATCATAATCATGATTTTAATAGAGGAAGTTCTGAAGTCATAAAGACTTCAGGGCTTCCTCTTTTTATTTTGCTAAAGGAGAGAAATTTATGAATAAAACAACAGCAAAGAGAGTTAACATTTTGTCGGTCAAGTTAGTTAGAGAGTCTAGTATACTGTTTGAAAAAAGAAGTATCCGCTCACCTCAAGATGCGTATGAATTACTAAAAGAATTATTAGAAGATAAAGACTGCGAGCATTTCATTGTTGTAACCTTACACATACACACCAAGAACCAACCAGTTCCATAAATGTCTGCCATATCGGTAGCTTAAATGCCAGCATCGTTAGTCCTCGTGAAGTTATGAGATCAGCAATCTTGTCATCTGCGGCGAGTATCATGGTAGCTTATAATCAACCTTCTGGAGAAACCACTCCATCAAGAGAAGATATTGATGTTACAAAACGTCTTGCTGAAGCAGGTAAGCTTATGGGTAATGAGCTGTTGGACCATCTCATTTTTGGAGAGGAAAAGTATACATCCTTGAAAGAAAAAGGATATATAAGGGGGAAGGTCAATGTGTTACTACAACACCGAACATTTCGCTCTCTTCATGTCGTTGCGATTTGGCATCGATGTTGATGAAGAACAAGTCGGAGAAGAGTCGGTTCTTTTGTACAAAGAAGAACTTGGTGAAAATTTAGTTTCAGAGGGAACTGCTTAGATAAGTAGAGATGAAACTGCACAGTAGAAACAAGAAAAGATTGTTTTACACAAGAAATACATCTAGGACCCAACCCGAGGGGTACAGAATTCATCGAGACGTCCAGGTCTTAAAAGACAAGTGTGAGCGGGTTGGATATCAAGTTAGTATAGTCTACTGGGAACCAAGTTCGGAATCTTATGATAAAAGAAGAAAAGTATTGAAGAAAATGTTGAAGGGTTATTCGGAGTAGTCCTTGTTTGGGATGTATTTACGCTTACTCCTGATGGAAAAGAACTTCAACAAATAGAACGGGAGCTTGCAAGATATGGTATGGAGATTTTTTCAATAATGGAACCATTCGACACTTCTACAGAAGAAGGATTGAGAGTGTTTGTACATGTGCAAATTTCTCAATACGAGACATTTAAGGTTAGCAGCCATGCAAGGGATTCCGCTAACACTGGTAGACCGTCGGTCAATTAAAGATTAAAGATGAAAACAAGAAAGGCGGGGAACTTGATGTCGAACTATGCGAGACAGCTCGACGACCAGCTTGACCAATTCAGCCGAACTGAAACACAGAAAAAAGCTCTATCTATGCTCGAGTCTCCACATTGGAACAAGGAGAGGAAGGCTACAGTATTTATGAACAGGTTCGACTACTAAGGGAAATGTGCGAGCAAGAAGGTTACGTTGTCCATAAGGAATACGTGGATAGGGGTAAAAGTGGGGGAAATATTAAGGGGCAACCTGCTTTGCAACAATTACTTCATGATGTCAAAAATAAAGACTTTGAATTAGTGCTTGTTTGGAAAGAATCGCTCTTTTCTTGAAAAACGAAAGTTTTGCTTAATATTGTTGAAGAACTGGAAGGGAAAAGAAATATTAAACTACTTAAACGTGAGTTTTACAGCCTATATGAGTATCTACGTAACGGCGAAGCAATAAAAAAATTGTTGAACATAGCTCCATTGTGGTTGTTTCACTCATGAATGACAAGTAGTATCTAATAAAGAAACCCCCATTTAGGATCCAGTACGGTGAGCATTATCATAAGTGAGTTAGAATTAAGTATATTACAGCTTATTCACAATAATAAAACAGTTGTTGAAAACAAGGTTGTTTTCGAAAAAATCCTTATTTTTGTAGGGTCAGTTGAGGCAAGTTTACTATTCTTACGCACAGTATTTGGAAAAGAAACTTTTAGAATAACAAATTTTTATCAATTGATGAAAAATATATCCTATCAACAACAAAATGAATACTAAGTATACTTTAGCACCTAGATATGAATGGATTGTAATAACTGTTGATGGAAAAGGTATAAATAATAAAGAAAAAAATCATAGAAAAGTTCTTTCTAACTTGGTATAGGAGATAACTTATTCATTGAACACATAAACACCCATATATTGGATAAAAAATTACAGGCAGCAGAATATATATTATCTTAGAATATATGGAATCAGTACTCCTAGAGTATGCTTCCTAAGTTATTGGTTTTAGCATTTAACTCCTCTTTTAAAAAATCCATTTTATAATTAGATATAATATTTTTATCAACCGATGCAAAAACTTTAGAGACTAATAATTGATTTAATACTATTCATGCACACAATCAAAAAAATAGGTCAAACCTTCTCCTACATCACACCCGTATCACTCACCGACCGCCACATCCTAGGCATGGTCGCAGGCAATAACAAAACATTAATGATCGATGCTGGTAATTCAGAAGATCATGCGAACTATTTCATCCAAAAAACCTTAGGAAACGAGAACCCTTCGCCCGATATGGTTGTCCTCACGCATTGGCATTGGGATCATATTTTTGGTCTGCCAGCGCTGCCTGGTTCGGTTTCGATTGCTTCTGCAAAGACCAGAAAGGAAATGGAGAAGCTTCTTCCGTTTTCGTGGTCTAATGAGGCAATCGATGAGCGGGTGAGGGAAGGAACGGAGATTGAGTTTTGCGCGAAGGCTATTAAAGAAGAATATCAAGATCATCGAGATATTCAGGTGGTTTTACCGGATGTCACGTTTGACCGTCGTATAGAGATTGATCTTGGTGGGGTCACTTGCGTCGTGCAACATGTTGGAGGCGATCATGCTGCTGATTCCGTGATCGTGTATGTGAAAGAAGAGAAAATCCTGTTTCTTGGTGATTGTATTTATCCTAAAATGTATGCCGAAAAAGTACATTATACGGTGAAGGAAACGTTGCGTCTTTTAGATGAGTTAGATGCTTTTGATGCTGATATGTATATTCCTTCACACCAAAGGCCGTGGACAAAAGAGGAGTTTCGTCAGGAAACAGACAAACTTCGGATGATAGCGAAATTCACTGATCAATGTGGTGGAGATAAGCAGAAAATCACGAAAGAATATCAACATTACGTGAACAGAGAACTGAAAGAAGATGAATTAGAAACCATTGCTTACTTTGTAAATGGGTATTAAATAAACACTAAAAAAGTCTCATTTGAGTGATTTCCCTCAAACGAGACTTTTTTTGCATCATGTATGGTGACAGACTTATTTTTAGCATTGATAATAAAAATAATCCCCAAGTAGGCTTGAGTTTTCCTTATTAGGAGGTAAAAAACAGATGGACAAAATAACTGACCCATACGACACTTTCAAAACCAAAATATCCAAATATCCAATCGAACAAAATCATTGGCAAGCCTTCAAAGATGGAACAACGATTAAACAATTAAAAGCAGGTACATGCATGATCAAGGCTGGCGATCCAGTGAAGCATGCTTATTTCTGCATAACGGGGCTCTTCCGTCTCTTCTATTTGTTACCGGATGGAAGGGAGTACAACGTGGCTTTTACGTTGGAAGATGATTTTGCTACTTCTTATGCAAGTATGATCAACGGGCAGCCTTCTCCTTATTCGATTGAAGCGATGGAGGATTCTATTGTGATTGAAATTCCGTATGATCTGCTTCAAATGTTGATGGATAGAAGTCATATGTGGGAGCGGTTTGTTCGGGTTAGTGTAGAGAGGCTGTATACGAGAAAGGAAGAGCGAGAGAGGGAACTGCTATATTTGCCGGCAATTGAGCGATATCAGGCGTTTTTATTGAAATATCCCGGGTTACATCAACGTATCGCTCAATATCATATTGCCTCATATATTGGTATTTCTCCGGTTTCGCTGAGCAGGCTTCTCCATCCTGCTGAACATTAACCTATGTTAATGCACATTCTCTAGATCTGACGTACAATCAACACATCATAGAAGAATCGGGGGTATGATGATGAAATATATGATGGTTGTTTTATTAGAGTTCTACCCATCTTGGCTTGCTTTACCACGAGAGGAGCGCAGAACCCATGCGGCTTCGCTACAAGAGTTGATGCAGAAATATGAGGAACATGTGACGGTGCGCTTTTTTGATGCTGAAGCTCTTCCAGGTAAAGATTACACAGATTTTGTGATGTGTGAAACGGATGACCTGAAGTTCTATCATTTTATGTGGGAAGAGATTAGAGATTCTATTCCTTACACAAGTGGTTATGTCAAAATTAAAGAAGTCATCATGGGAATGGAAAATGCTTTTCAAACATATGAAAAAGAATCTCTGAAAATGGATCAGTAATCGAAAACCACCTGCTATCAGGTGGTTTTTTGTACATTCTATTTTTTGGTATAATCAGAGGTAATGTAAGAACGGAATTTTTGAACTAAATCGGAGGTACATATGAAACAGCTTTACATGAAGCAGAAAGTGTTTAGTCTGAGCGGCAGGTTTACGGTAAAGGATCAGCAGGAGAACGATGTGTATGTGGTTGAGGGCAGTTTTATGAAGATGCCGAAGACGTTTACCATTTTGAATACAGAACGAGATGAAATCGCTGTGATTACGAAGAAAATGTTTACCTTTTTACCGAAGTTTTTAGTAGAGGTTGGTGGTCAAGAGGTATTGACGATTAAAAAAGAGTTTACGTTTTTTAAAGCAAAATATTCAATTGATGCTGCTGGGATCGAAGTGCATGGTAACTGGTGGGATATGAATTTCCAAGTGCTGCAGAATGGCGAAGTGATCGGTCAGGTGAAGAAGGAATGGTTTACTTGGGGTGACAGCTATAAGGTTGATATTTTGAAAGAAGAGATGGAGCCTGTGATGATTGCGCTCGTTGTTGCGATTGATTGTGTGAAAGCTGATGAAGCAGCGTCTAGGTCTTCGTCGTCGGCAACGACGAATTAATAAGTGAGGTGAGCACACTGATCACATTCCAATACAAAGTATTTCTAACAGTCGTCGAATGCGGGAGTTTTACAAAAGCCGGGGAGAAGCTCGGGCTGACGCAGTCTGGGGTGAGTCATAATATTGCAAAGCTTGAGTCGGAACTCGGGATTGTGCTGCTTCGGCGGAATCGAAATGGGCTTTCGTTGACAGACGCAGGTGAGCGGGTGATACCGCATATCCGGCAAATCTTGCATCATGCGGCATTGCTTGAGCAGGAGGCAGCGCTGATTCAAGGGATGGAAGTGGGGAGCATCAAGATTGGGACATTCCCCAGTTTTTCTTCAAATGTCCTTCCACGCCTTATTCACCGTTTTACGCAATGCTATCCGCATATCAAGCTGGAGTTATATGAAGGCGGTTATGAGGAGATTGAGGAATGGATCGCTTCAGGCACGGTTGATGTTGGTTTTTTAACGCAGTCATCGAGGGAATTCGATACTGTTCCACTTTTTCAGGATGAATTGGTGGTGCTCATACAAGAGAATCATCGCTTTCATACGAAGAATGTGATCAAAGTTGATTCATTACATGATGAAGCCTTTATCATGCCGAAAGCGGGTTGCGACATACTCGTCAAGAAGCTGTTAAAAGAAAGAGGCGGCGTGAAGCCTCATGTTTTGTTTGAAATTGAAGACAACAATACGCTTATTTCTATGGTGCAAGAAGGATTGGGAGTCACGATTATTCCAAAATTAGTGTTACCGCCGCACATACCTTATACGAAAGTCATTCCACTGGAGACGAGCGTCTTTCGTGAGGTCAACTTGGCGCTCAAATCATTTAAAGCAGCTTCCCCATCGGCGAAAAGATGGATTGAAACGGTCAAAAGTCATTTTAAATAGAATCAGCTTGAACAGGATGTCTCCCATTCAAGCTGGTGTTTTATAAAGTCAACACGCCTCGGATCGTGATGACAGCTGCGCCTGCCACTTTGATCACTGGCTTTGATTCATTTGGAATGACTGTGATACGAAGCAAGCCAGGTTTGCCGATGGTATCCCCTTGGGCAATGTTCAGGTGAGTGATTTCTTGTTGAGAAATGATGCCCTCCAAATAAAGATATCCAGCCAATGCCCCGTTTGCTGCCCCCGTCACAGGATCTTCCGGTATACCAATCCCAGGTGCAAAATCCCTCGTATAAAGATCGCATTCTTTTGAGGGGTGAAACGTATAAAGGTGGGTTGTCGAGATGCCATGCTCTTTATTCATTCTAGCTAAAGCCGCTAAGTTCGGTGCTGCTTGATCAATGTCCTGTTGGTGCTTCATCGGAACAAGAAGATGCCAGTTACCGGTGTTTGCTAATTTGATAGGATAGGAGGAATCAATGCGGTCACTGCTCACACCAAGCATGTCACTAAGCTCTTCTAAATCGATGACAAAATCTTGCGTCTTCGGTGTCACCTGCGTCATTTCCACATCAACGACCTTGCCATTTTCTTCGTGCCATACGACAGGAACATTGCCGATCTTTGTTTCTAACACGACCCCTGATCTCTCTTTAGCCAGCCCTAGCTCCGTCGCCAGAAGCCAAGTCAATCCAACAGTCGCATGCCCGCAAAAATTGACCTCTTCCGTCGGCGTGAAGTATTTGACCCGATAATCGGCTTCCTTATCATGGGCAGGCAGTAAGAAGACGGATTCCGGTAAATTCAACTCCTTGGCGATGCTCTGCATGTCATCTTCTGTTAAAAACTCACCATCCAACACCACCCCAGCGGCATTTCCTCCAAATTTCTCAGTTGTAAACGCATCAACATGATACACTCTAATGTCTCTCATCTGACGAACCCTCCTATACATTTTTGTTACGTTTATCATAAGTTTGTTTGATGCATTCGTAAAATGAATCTTTTTGATGTTTTAAATCGGAAGTGTTCATGTAATAGAGGAAAGTTCAACATATCTCTTAAATTATTATATAAGTCTTTAGTCACTATATTAGCCCTTGTACCTATATCGGATGAAATGTATAATATTTGTATATAAAAACATTAATAGGAAAAGTGAGGATATATTTATGAAAATGGTCCTGAAATTAGTAGCTTCTATTCTATGTGTGATGATGTTGAGTTTTCATATACAAGAAAGTGTGAGTGCCACAGAGGGTGGAACGAAAACAACGGTTGATCGTTATCAATATGGTGATAATTATCTGACAGGTAAAACAGCGCCAAACGCAATCGTTGCATTCGTAGATTGGGGTGTTCCGAGTAACTGGAAATCTAAATATATGCACTACGCAAAAGCAGATAGTAATGGAAACTTTAAGTTGTTTTCTTGGAACATTAGTTCAGGTCAAACGGCGGAGTTAGATACGTATGACCAAAATGGGACAATGCTTTCTTCAAACAAAGTGTATGTTTTCAAGGAATCTTTTAGCTCATTAGATCCGATATATGATACTTCTCAGGAGTTAACTGGGAAAACTGTGAAGAACACAAAAGTAGAGGTCATGAAAGATGGCAAAGTAATTGCCTCAGGCACATTCAATGATGCCATTCATTTGAAGCTGCCTGCCCTAAGTGCAGGGACATTCCTAACAGTGAAAATGACGACTGGCAGCAATATCGACGTTTACAAAAAAATTGTGAATCCTAAGAAAATCTCACTTATTCCTACGACAAAATGGTCTAAATCAGTGAAAGGCCAAACGGGAATTCCTTATGCAAAGATCGTCTTTAAAAATCAAAAATCAAGTGACATCATTCAATCGATGACTGCAGATGGTGATGGCAACTTTGAGTTGAATTTAGACAAAAACACAATAAAGTCATTAAATCAAAGTAAATTTCAAGTGTTGGAACCTTCTTATGATAATGCTTTGTATGAGACCACTTTCCAACTGAGATCAACCGCTCCGACTATTGATCCTTTTACTCAGCTTTCAACTTCAGTGGGCGGAACTGCAACTCCTGAAAGTATGATCAATATTTTAGATGGAGAGGGAAGAGTCATTGGGGAAGGTCAGACAGACTCTAATGGCGTCTATGATGTTCCTGTTTCAAAGTTAATCGGTGGTGACTTCATTACAGTCAAGTCGTTCATGGCTGATAATCCGAGTGAAACGGATCAATCTCAGGAAGATGTACAGAAAGTTTTTGTGGAAGAAATCGATGATTCAAGTGAGACCATTAATGGCATGAGTACGTTTGGCGATCAAGCTATTGTAGAGGTGCAATCTGATTCAACGAATAACACAATAAAAGCAATGTCGAAACTCAGCGCTAGCACAACGAAAAAGAAATTTGGACCATTCAACATTACGCCGGGCAAAGATTTTAAATTGAAAACGGGAAAATTACAACAAGGATCTAAAGTAACAATCACGTTGCAAAGTGGAAAGAGAAAGGTCGCCTTGCCAGCCTTCACCGTCAAAAAAGTCGTCACATCTCCACTTCTAGCATCTCAAGTAAAGGTGGCGAACAATAAAGGGAAAAACGATACGGTGACGATAAAAGGAATCAAAAAGCAATCAGTCATCAAAATATTTAAACAAGCCTCTGGCGGTAAAGAGATAGCCCAGCAGACTGCTTCAAGTTCGAACATGGCAATTTCCATCAAACAATTGGGTCAAACAAGTGGAACGCTTTATATCAATATAAAAGAGCCTGGTTTAAAAGAGGGAAATCGAGTACCAATTCGTTATCAGGGTGAAAAGTCAGATGCTTTAAAAGCCAGCCAAGTCAAAATCAATAATCTTAAAAATAAAAATGACATCATTACAGTGAGTAAATTGAAGAAAAAAGATGTAATTAAAGTCTACTCAACAAGCGGGAAATTACTAGCTGCATCAAAACCAGCTACCAGCTCGTCCATCAAATTGTACGTTAAACAAGTTGGGACTAAGAGCGGTAAAGTGTATATCACGCGTAGCAGCGATAAGATGCTGGAAAGCGGAAAGCAAACCATTTCTTTTAAAAGTGAGCCGTCTGCTTCGTTAAAAAGCAACCAAATCAACATCGTGAACAACAAAAAGAAAAAAGACGTGGTTACGGTCAGTAAACTCACCAATCAAGATGTTGTCAAAATCTATCATTCTTCGGGAAAGCTTATTGGGAAGTCAACAGCTACTAAAGGCAAAGTTGTAAAAGTCACTTTCAAACAACTAGGCGCTAAGGGAGGAAAACTCTACTTCACCGTCACTGGGAAAGGCATGTCGGAAAGTAGTAAAACGGTAAAGGCGTTTAAAGCTGAAAAGTAGAGTTTAATGATCATTTAAAAAAAATCGTCATTCATTTCTATGGTGACGATTTTATTTTTAATAGCCAAACGATATAAATTCCAATGATAGGAGAGTGTTTATATTGAAAAAATTGCAGTATTTTATCCTAATGGCTGTCATCTTTTGCTGCAGTGTGTGGTCCGCGACTGTTCAGGCACAATCCGGATATTTCAACACATATACAACGTATTCTGCAATGTCAGGTTCTGGGTTCTACACTTCTATGCAAGGGATGGCTGTAGATCGTAATAATAATATGATTTATGCTGCAAAAATAAATACGTCAAATCACTTGACGCAATTGTACGCTATTAAAATGAACGGCTCGTCAAGCAATAGAACTGTTAAGCTCCTTAAAAACTCTGATACCAACAGTACTAGTAATGACTTAGGACATGCTAATGACTTAGCTGTAAAAGCTCAAAAAGGTGATGAGCAAGTTAGCTTATATGTAGCGCCTATGGCCGATGGTGCAAAGTATGTAAAAAAGATAGTGAAGTTAAGTGTGAACACGAAGAAAAATACGTACAAAGTGGCTAAATCCTATGTCCTTCAGTACCAAGAGGCGAATTTATCTATTAGCGGCATCACATATTCTGTTGGAGCGGACAAGTTTATTGTCAGGTCTGGCAATCGCTTTTTTATTGGGAATTTTAATGACCAAAAAGGACAATTTGAATATGAGGCAACGTTTACATTAAATTATACGAAAGCGATTGTAAATCAATCAGTGGTGGATGTTTCTAAGTACATTCTTCAAGGCATTTCTTTCTATCAAGGAACATTATATGTACCATTATCTAAGCCAGACTCAA
Organism: Bacillus sp. FSL R5-0659; assembly: GCF_038008785.1. Taxonomy (NCBI): domain Bacteria; kingdom Bacillati; phylum Bacillota; class Bacilli; order Caryophanales; family Bacillaceae; genus Bacillus; species Bacillus sp. FSL R5-0659. The sequence goes on along the minus strand of NZ_JBBOZU010000001.1, from coordinate 3,636,352 downwards.
ATGGCGGGGCTTCTAATGTGAGTGTCATTCTCACATATCCATTAAATATCAACCAAATCCTGAAAGAGCAAAAGGAAACACCTGCAAAAGATTTTTCAAAAGAGTTGTTTACTAGAAAAGACCTTTCATTTCGAATTACGAGCAGTGCATTTACTCTTTTTGAAATAGAAGCTGTTGATTTTGATGACGGAACGTTATATTTTAATACAAATCGCGGGAAGAAAGGCACACAAGAAGATATGATCGCGACGTTCAATGATTATAACTATTACAAGTGATAGGTTATTTGCAAAAAGCCCCTCATAAACTGAGGGGCTTTTTCCGTCCATCACCCATAATAATTATTCGCTTGAATAAAAAATTGGGATTGTGTGTAGTTATATGTGATTTTCGAAAAGTCAAAGGGCTGGCCGTTTGTAAGGTGAAAGACGGTCTCGACGCGGAGGGCGGGATCGTCTTGTTTGAGGCCGAGGTGCGTCGCTTCGGTTTCATTCAATTTGCCTACTTGTAAGTACATATCGGAGAAACCGACTTTGAGCCCCAAACCTTCACTGACGAATTTAAAAACAGAATCGGCGGCAATTTCTGTGTTGAGATAAGGAATGATCGTTTTTCGGTAATAGGATTCTTCTAAACATAAGGTTTGTCCGTTGATGTAACGAATGCGTTTAAGGTAAAAAACATCTTCATCTTGTTCAATGTTCAAATTAAGTGCAGCTTCTTCGGACGGCTTGATGGTGTCTAGCATTAAAACCTCTGATGTCAGTTGAAATTCCTCTAAATCTTTTTTAAACCCTTGGTTGGATAAAAGGCTGATGTAGCCCTTGCGCCGGTGTCTTCGAACAAAGATGCCGCTGCCCCTCACTTGATAGATAATTCCTTTTTTTTCGAGTAATTCTAACGATTTGATAATGGTACTTTTGCTCACAGCAAATTGGCTCATGAGTGTTTCGAGTACAGGGAGCTTATCCCCTTGCTGCATCTCATGGGTGACAATATATTTTTCAATATCGCTCGCAATTTGTTGATACTTTAACATGGCTATTCCTCTTTGTTTTCACGATTTATTGTCTTTGTATTATAGCACATACCAAATTTCCTTTGATATGCTATTTAAAATTATATATGTATTGATAAATTGTACCGGTATAATTATAATGTACATATACTAGTAGTGATAAAGGGGGGTTTTATATGTCAAAAGTGAGGGACTATCAAAAGCTTGCAGAAGACATCTTAGAGGCAGTTGGCGGAGAAGAAAATGTGGTGAGTGCTGCAAGATGCGCCACGCGGCTGCGTTTGGTCTTGAAACGTTCGAATCCAAAGGCAAAGGAAGCAGTCAATGCGATGCCTGGCGTCATTACCGTGGTGGAAAATGGCGGTCAATTTCAGGTCGTTATCGGTCAGCATGTTGGTGAGGTATATGAGCATTTTTCAAGCCTTGTTCAGCTGCAGCCGTCTGATGATGATCAGCCAAATGAAAACAAGGGAACGGTGCTGAACCGTGTCATCGCGACCATGTCTGCTGTGTTTGCGCCATTTGTGTATATTTTGGCAGCAGCAGGTATTTTACAAGGTGCACTTATCCTCATTAATTTATTATTTCCAAGCTTCTCGAAAACGGGAACGTATGAAGTCTTTAGCTTTATTTCATGGGCGCCGTTTACGTTCTTGCCTATCTTTATCGCCATCACAGCAGCCAAGCATTTTAAAACGAATATGTATATCGCCGTAGCGTGTACAGCAGCGCTTGTCAGTCCAGCTTGGACGGAGATTGCTGGACGCGTGGCATCAGGGGAAGGCGTTACCTTTTTAGGCATAGCGTTATCTGAAACGGTTTATACGTCATCTGTTTTGCCGCCGCTATTCTTGGTATGGATTCTTTCATATGTAGAGAGATTTTTAAACAAACGCATTCACGAGGTGGTCAAACCGTTATTTGTCCCATTTATCTGCATGGTTGTCATGGTTCCGTTAACGATTCTATTAATTGGTCCTCTTTCGACAGCCGGTGCAAATGGGATTGCAAACGGATACAATGTCTTAGCGGAAAATGTCCCAGCTTTAGCAGGTGCTATTATCGGAGGATTCTGGCAAGTGCTTGTCATTTTCGGTGTTCACTGGGGCATCACACCAATGGTGCTCGCCAACTTTGAACAATATGGACGTGACTCCTTCCAGGCATATCAAACCATCGCTGTTATCGCTCAGGTCGGCGCAGTGTTAGGGGTTATTTTAAAAGCAAGAAACCGCGAAACACGAAAAGTCGGAGTTTCAGCGGGAATCACGGGTCTCTTTGGAATTACTGAGCCTGCGATTTATGGGGTTACCCTGCGTTTCAAAAAACCATTTATTTTCGGATGTATATCTGGAGCGGTCGGTGCCATTGCTGCCAGCTTCTTTACGCCTTATTACTTTGCGTATGCAGGTTTGCCTGGTCCACTGACGATTGTAAACGGAATTAGTTCAGATTATCCAACATCGATCATCGGCATATTGATTGGTGTCGCAATTGCGCTGATCTTACCAGTTGTGCTTATTCAAATGTTTGGTTATGGGGAAGATACAGTGGAACAGACAGCCGGTGCCACATCTGATAAAGATCAAGATGGAGAAAAAATGAATGCTTCAATGAGCAATGAAGAAACCATTCCTGCACCGCTTGCAGGGAAAGTGATCCCGTTATCTGAAGTGCCGGATGCCGTATTTAGCTCGGGGGCGATGGGCAAAGGGTTTGCGATTGAACCGACAGACAACAAGCTGTATGCACCGTTTGACGGCAGTGTCGTCATGCTTGCGCCAACAAAGCATGCGATTGGACTGCGTTCAGAATTCGGGGTGGAGTTACTAGTTCATGTAGGAATTGATACGGTTTCCCTAGATGGCTCAGCATTTACTTTGCATATCAAAGAAGGCAGCAAGGTGAAGAAGGGTGACTTGTTGATGACATTTGATCAAGAAGCCATTGAAAGCAAAGGATTAAAAACAATCACACCAGTCATCATCACCAATACACAAGCGTACGAAGATGTGATTGTAGAGAAACGTGAGACATGTCAGCCAACAGACGTCATGATCACAATTGTGAAATAGGAGGAATGAATAATGACATTACCAAAAGATTTTCTATGGGGCGGAGCATTAGCTGCACATCAATTTGAAGGTGGATGGAATGAAGCAGGAAAAGGCCCAAGTGTTGTAGATGTTATGACAGCAGGTGCTCACGGAGTACCGAGACAAATAACTGAAACGATAGAAGAAGATAAATTTTATCCGAACCATGAAGCGATCGATTTCTACCATCGTTATAAGGAAGATATCGCAATGTTTGCCGAAATGGGTTTAAAATGTTTACGTACATCGATTGGCTGGAGCCGGATTTTCCCTAAGGGAGATGAAGCAGAACCGAATGAAGCAGGGTTACAATTCTATGATGATGTATTTGATGAACTGCTCAAGCATGGCATCGAGCCTGTGATTACGCTATCTCACTTTGAGATGCCGCTCCATTTAGCAAGAGAGTACGGCGGGTTCCGCAGCCGAAAAGTCGCTGAGTATTTCGCGAAATTCGCAGAAGTATGCTTCAATCGATACAAAGACAAGGTCACATACTGGATGACATTTAATGAAATCAATAACAAAATGGATGTCAACAACCCACTATTCCTTTGGACAAATTCAGGGGTGTCAGTCAAAGAAGGCGAAAATGCCAAAGAAGTCATGTATCAAGCAGGACATCATGAATTACTTGCAAGTGCATGGGCAGTAGCCAAAGGAAAAGAAATCAATCCTGCTTTCCAAATTGGAGCGATGGTGTCTCACGTGCCAATCTATCCATATTCCTCAAACCCTGAGGATGTCATGCTGGCAGAGGAATATATGAGACAGCGCTATTTCTTCCCAGATGTACAGGTGCGCGGCTACTATCCGAGCTATGCATTAAAAGAATTCGAACGCGAAGGCTATCACATTCCAATTGAAAAAGGCGATGAAGAAAGCTTAAGAAAAGGGAAAGTGGATTATCTAGGCTTTAGCTACTACATGTCGACAACGGTTAAAAGTGATACGGTGTCTGATCACAACGGAGACATTGTCAACGGAGCCCTGCCGCATGGTGTAGATAACCCTTATATCAAATCAAGTGACTGGGGCTGGTCGATTGACCCGACAGGCTTAAGATATACATTGAATCGTTTTTACGACCGCTATCAAATCCCGTTATTCATCGTAGAGAATGGATTTGGTGCAATAGATCAAGTGGAAGAAGACGGTTCTATTCACGATCCAGAAAGAATTCAATATCTCGCTTCTCATATCGAAGCACTGAAAAAAGCCATTGAATACGACGGTGTCGACCTTATTGGCTACACACCTTGGGGCATCATTGATATCGTGTCATTCACAACAGGCGAAATGAAAAAACGCTACGGCATGATCTACGTTGACCGCGATAACGAAGGAAACGGCTCAATGAAGCGCCTCAAAAAAGATTCGTTTACTTGGTATCAAAACGTCATCGCAACGAACGGTGAAGAAGTGTAATAAAGGAAAATAGAAGCCCGGACGAGTGTGGTATATGCTTGTTCGGGTTTTTGCGTTCTTTCAGAAAAATTGGTGTGTATATCCTTTTGTTCACTAGATATAAGTCTTATAATTTAGTAAGAAGAAAAGATTGGAATGGGAGAGATTTTAAATGACAAAATGGTGGATGGTTCGTGCAGGAGACCAGAATGATTTAATTCCGATGTGGGAAGAGAAAGGCTTAGCATCAATCGGTTGGCCGAAATTAGGTAATCCAAAACAATATCAAACAAAGCAAGAGATGAATGCCCGAGCTGATGTTATCTTCCCCGAGAGCAAACCGTTTACAAGAAGAAGCTGGGTTAGTCAGGTATGGAGGTTTAGTAGAGAAATTCAAAAGGGAGATCGAATTATTACATACATAAAAGAAAGCCGTGAATATCGAGTTGGTACGGTGATTGCTCCACATTTTTTTGATGAAGCAGCAGGGGATAAAATGTATCCAAATCATATTCAAGTCAACTGGGAATCAATCGCAGTGAAACGAGATTCTCTCAGCCAATCAGCCAAAAACAGCCTTGGTTCTATATCAACTGTTTTTCGTGTAGATGATTGGGGAGAAGAAATTGAACACCTACTGAAAAACCCTACTTCTATACCAGCATCCGAAGATGAAACCGAAGAAGATGAAATTATTGAAGATTTAGTCAGCAAAGCAACTGTGATGATTGCAGATAAGGTGGATAAATTAGACCCGTGGAAGATGCAAGACTTAGTTGGGGGCCTACTGCAAGCTATGTCATACAATGTTCGTGTGAGTCCAAAAGGTCCTGACGGCGGTGTAGATGTATTAGCTTATAAAGATGCATTTGGATTTGAAAAACCTATTATTAAAGTACAAGTCAAGCATCGTAAAACTTCAGCCAGTGCACCAGAAGTGCAACAATTATTAGGAGCTAACCCCATGAATGCAAATAGTTTATTTGTTTCTACTGGCGGATTTACCTCTCATGCAAAAGCTATTGCGAAGCATAATGAAGTTCATCTATTGGACTTAGAAGAACTCGTGAATCTTATTGTACAATGGTATGAGGACATGCCAACAGAGACAAGATCTTTATTACCTTTGAAAAAAGTGTATGTGCCTGAGTGATTTTTCATTGTTTAAGTTTTATTAATGCCTGAATACAAAGAAAAAAGAGAGTAATAGCGACAAAATAGTTCATTGGATTGAGAAAGATCTTAATGTTCAAGGATATTTGAAGAAGAATCCAAAAGCCGAAAATCACCATAACAGCAGGAATGATTTTTTTATACACATTGATTCTCCTTTCGAGAGTAGTTTGATTTTAATTGGCATTGTCTCATATCATTGCAGAGATTGAAATGAGATAAAGATATTAATAGGCTCTATTACACCATTTGGTATAATTGATCTATAAAAGCGATAAATGGTAGATAAAGAATAGGAGTTGTTGAAATGAATCAAACTCTGCAAATGGGTGCCAATACCGTACTAAACTCTCCAAAGGGACAAGTATCCATCAGTTATGAAGTATCATCTGCAATTGATATTTCTTTAACAGCGTTTCTCTTAACAGATTCAGATCTAGTTCAAGGAGATAATGGCATTATTTTTTACAATCAGCCGGAGAGTGCCACGGGTGTCGCGACACTTTTACCAGCAGAGATATCAGGTCAGTTGAAAAGACATCAATTGAATTTTGATATGAGCAAAGTGCCTACTGGAATCACAAAGGTGGCGATTACACTAACAGAGGATCAAGGCATTGGTTTTTCTCAAGTGAAGAATCTGCAAGCAGAAATTCAAACAGGCGATGAGGTACTATACCTTACACCAGTAAGCTTTACAAATGAAAAGGGTATTGTCGTAGTAGAGCTATATATCAGAAATGGTGAAACGAAAGCACGATCAATCTGGCGTGGCTTCGATTCTGGATTAGAAGGGTTATGTAAGCTTTTTGGGGTAGAGGTTGAACCTGATGAACAGGATGTTTCTACACCTCCTCAAATGACTTCTGAAAAATTAATTGATGAGCCTGCTCCTCCAATGAAGCCAGCTGCTAAAGAGAAAGTCGCTGCACCAATTAGCTTAGAGAAAGTTCAAGGTAAAATTAGTCTAGACAAAGGTCATAAACCGATCATCATTGAAAAAACGCCTGAGATTACAGCTACAGTATCCTGGGAGTCTGGAACGGATTATGATATTTATGCATTGGTTTATACAAAGTCAGGAAAACAAATAGATGTGGCCATGTTTGGCGCAAAAGGTGTTCCTGCTCTTAAAAGTTACGGAAACGGAGCTGTAGAGCATATGGGAGATGTCGGTAGAGACCGTGAATCGATGAAAACAGAAGTCATTAAATTACGGTTAAATGACGATATCCTTGCTATCGTTCCGGTTGTTTATTCTGCACAATCAAACGGAACAGGTTCCTTTTATAGATATAGGGTATCTATGAGTATCGATAATCACCAAGGAACGTCTGTGACAATTCATGCCAAACATGCGAATGATAATGATCGGATTTATTCTTGTGTGCCGGGTATGCTTCAAAATACAAATGATGGTGTGATCATCCGTCCGCTAGAGCTTTACAGCAAACCAAATTCCGAGCGCAGACCTAAATTAAAAATGAAGTCTTCTAATGAAATTCATGTTTTGATGGATAAAGGACCAATCAATGATTATAAATAAAACGAATGTATGGCTAGACAGAGCAAAGTGCATTGTCTAGCTTATTTTATTTAACTTTTTAATAGAGAGCCTATTCCATTATTTGTGTCATTTAGCCTATTTTTCCGTTTTGAGGGGCACGGTAAAATTTACTTTATGATCAATAATGGAGGGAGTGACTTCTTCTGGGTAAGATACTTGATGCAAAAGCACTAACAAGTGCAATGGACACAAGGGCAAAACACTATCAGGAACTCCGCGAACAAATGGTAGACTTAAAAAAGGCATTACAAAGTGTTGCCAATCTCGGTGATGACTTCACTGGGAAAGGTGCCGATAACATTAAAAGCTTTTATAAAGAGCTGTCTGGAAATGTAGACATGTTTATCAGCTTCATCGATAAGCAAAAAGCCTTTCATGAAGGTGTTTCTGGGACACTGGATGATACGAGCTTTGGCGGCGATACCTTTGTAGAAGAACACTTTTTAGACAACGCAGTACATATGGGCATCAAGAATGCCAAAAGTATTGTAAAGGATCAAAAAAAGGCACTCAAAACGATTTTTCAAGACATTGATGACCTCATTTCCCTAGAGGTATTTGATAGCCAAAACTTTGACGAAAAAATAGAAGATGCAGAAGATGAACGAAAAAAGACTGTCAAAGATCTAAGAGAGCTTGATCAAAATTTAAAAGATGAATATGCTTTGTCAGAAACGGAGCAGCAAGCTACAATGGCATTGTACGCTGAAATGATGAATGCGACAAATGACGGAAAAGCGATTTCGCCTATGAATTTTGATAAGAAAGCGTATCAAAATAGCGAAATCTACAAGGCAAAAAGCGATATTGAAAAGCAAACTTCTGAATATCTGAAAATCAAAAAAGAACAAGAAGAAGCCCGAAAGATTGCAAAGGAACAAGAAGCCCTCGCCAACCGCCCTTGGTATGAAAAAGCACTCGATTATGGCGGAAACATCGTGAATGAACTGACCGGCGTGAACGATGCAAAACGTGCCGCAACAGGCGTTGATCCAATCACGGGCGAGGAACTCACCGCAGGCCAGCGAGTCGCCGCAGGCGGCATGGCAGCAGCAGGCTACATCCCAATCGTCGGCTGGGCAGGCCGCATTTTCAAAGGCGGAAAGGCGGTCTATAAAACGACTCAAGCCACATCAGCTGCAGTCAGAGCAGTTGACATCTACAAGACATCACAAAAATCCTTTGACGCCCTGAAAACATCACAAAAAGGATTATATGGCCTCACCGCCACCAACGGTTTCAGCGAAGCAATCACAGGCCGAGATATGTTTGGAAACAAGATCTCAAAAGAACAGCAGGAAGCGAGTATGAACGCGGCGCTGGGAATGCTTTTGCCGTTTGGTAAAAAGAGCTTCAATGGTAGTCTGAGGATCGGTGAACAAAAAGTTGCTGAGAAAATTATAGCAGAAAGAACCAAGGGATTAGATTTAAGGAAGCACCCTATACAAAGAAAGCAGTTAAGCGCTAAGAAGATGAAAGAGTTGAAAGACAAATTTGAGAATAGGACGATTACGAAATTAGAATACGAAAATTATAAATGGAATAAAAAGTTTGCCAAACATAGAAACACTGGTGTGAATGAGTTTTGGTATCAGGAACGTCAAAGGATTTTGAATAAAGAGGATCCAACCAGAAACTGGGATGAGCAGCAATTAAGTGATATTTTAAATGGTAAGAAGCCTAAAGTAGATGGAAAAACTGTGCAAGGTCACCATTCTTACAGTGCATCAAAATATCCACATTTAGCGAACAAAGGTGAAATTATATATCCAGCTACACCAAATGAACATTTTAATGGTTGGCATGGAGGTAATTGGAAGAATAGTCTGCCTGGAGAAAGAATTAAACCTATTGACGATTTCTAAACTATGGAGGAGAAACTAAATGCCTAAAATGAAAATGCGCATAGAGAAAGATGATAATCAAATCAAATATATCTCGATTCTAAGAAAACATACAGATAAAAGTATTTCTGAAATAAAAGAAGCAATAAATAAAAATGATTTTATTTTATCTTATAATTTATTAGATATTGATGAATTGAAAGAGATGAAAAAAATTTTCAGTTTACTAGAAAAAGCTGGAGCTAAAATGCATATTTATGAAGATGGTCGAGAGGTTAGTGTTGAATTTTTAGATAATCTTATTGAATCTTATTTGGATACAGAAAAGTATCTAGAAGAAGTTGACGAGCAAATAAATGAAGATTAAATTTTGTGGCTTTGAAACAGATGATGAGTTGGACTGTATAAATTAGTCACTATAAACCTTTAATATGAAGGTGATTATCTTATATGAAGTATTCATATGAATTTAAGGAAGACCAATTTGGTGACTTAGCAATAATACTCCCAGAAGAAATAAGTATTTTCTCAGATTTTATCCAAGATATTTCAACAGAAGAAGTGGATGAGTATATAGAATATATTCAAAATGTCATAGATGGAGTTTATGAAAACTTTGAAATTACATTGAATGCCACCAGTGTAAGTATTAAAAGAGAAGAGACAATCGTTGAACATCATTATAGAATTGAAGAACCTCATGAAAATAAAATTGAAACAAAAGAATTCATAAAGCTGTTGTTAATTTGGAAAAAGAAAATACCAGAAATATTCGAAGATTAATTATCATATTGACGATTAGAAACATAATGATTCGGACACTTGATTAGTCCTTTAGGCTACAAGTGCTTTTGTTTAATTAGAATCTCTAAGTGTTTGAGTACTAAAAGAGTAAAGAACCCTAAAAGGTGATTTCTATGTATAACAACAGAAATACAAAAATGGAAACCTTAAAAAGAAAAAGCAGAAGAAAGCACCTAATGAACAATTAATCTACATGAACTTTGAATTTAGACGGTCTCTAGTTGAAAGATCATGACTTTAACGTTCTTAGTTATAGGTACGATTAGACGATATAAAAGTGCTCTTTGATCTATATTTAATAAATTTATGATTTGATTTGTAAGAAAAACATTGCTTTTGTGAAGATAATTAATTACTATAAAGATATTAACATGTTAAAAGCGGTTTCATGAAACGATGAAAATTTAAAAATAGAATAATGCGTACATTCAATAAGGCGTGTTACTGTTCGGCAGGCAAGACCTAGATTGGATGGGATATCTGTATTTGTATATTCCCACCCAATCCAGGTCTTTTTTTGTTCCCTGAGCGCCTATAATCAAAAATGAAAGCGGTGACTTTAATGAATCATAAAGACTTAGCTCAAGACATTCTAAAACATATTGGCGGAAGCGAAAATGTTCAAAATGCCATCCACTGTATGACGAGATTACGGCTGACTTTAAAAGATTCTTCACGCGCAAACTCTGAAGAAATTAGCCGTCTTGATGGCGTCATTCAAGTAGCAGATACAGCTGGTCAGTATCAAATTATTATTGGAAATGATGTGGGTTATGTTTATAAAGAGTTTGCAAAACTGATTGATCAAAATCCGGAAGCAAGCGGACAGATTGTACAGAATAAAGATCATAGCTTGAAAGGATATTTCAATCGTTTTGCCAATTTGATCACTGGCATTTTTGCACCGATCATCCCTGCGATCGCTGGTGCAGGAATGTTGAAGGCTCTATTAATTTTATTGCCGATGCTGAACTTGATGAAAGAAGACAGCCAAACCTATTTGGTATTGAAAATCATCTCAGATGCAGCGTTCTTCTTCTTACCTATTTTGTTAGCCTATACAAGCTCACAGAAATTTGGCACAAACCCTATGGTATCAATGGCTTTGGCTGGGGTTTTGTTACATCCGAACTTAACAGCCCTGTTTAGCAGTGGTGATCCAGTTGTCTTTGCGGGCATCCCACTAAAAGCTGTTTCTTATGGTGCATCGGTTATTCCGATCATACTCATTGTTTGGCTGATGTCATATGTAGAAAAGCTGGCAGATAAATTATCACCGGGACCTGTCAAAATCTTTATGGTTCCTTTAATTACGATGATTATTGTCGCTCCGATTGGTTTACTGTTTTTAGGGCCGCTCGGTATGTATCTTGGTGCAGGCTTAGCCGCAGGGGTCTTATGGATCCAGCAAACTGCGGGATGGGCAGCTGTTGCGATTTTAGCCGTTTTCTTACCTTTTATCGTCATGTTTGGGATGCAGAAGGTGTTCTATCCAGTTGTTATCGCGTCCCTTGCTTCACCAGGATACGATGCTCTCATTGGGGTCGCTATGCTAGCAGCGAACTTTGCGCAAGGTGGAGGTGCTTTGGCTGTTTCATTTAAAACCAAAGATCCTAAGTTAAAACAAATTGCGATGTCCGGAGGAATTTCTGCTTTATTTGGTATAACAGAACCTGCATTATACGGCGTTCATTTAAAACTTAAGAAAACATTACTCGCATGTATGATTGGAGCAGGGGTTTCAGGTATTTTTGTTGGATTGATTAAGCTAAAGGCGTTTGTCATGGTTTCACCTGGTATCGCAACAATGCCGATTTTCATTGAAAAAGGGACTTCAAACTTTACGTTTGCCATTATTGGTGCAGTCGTTTCAGCGGTCGTTGCGTTTATTGCTGTTTACATCATCGGCTTTAAAGATGCAGAAACTGAAAACATCGAGAAGAAAAATGAGCCTGTTTCCACATCAGAAAGCACAAGAAATCGTGAAGTCATTTATGCACCAATTAAAGGAGACATCATTCCTTTAGCAAAAGTGAATGATAAAGTATTCTCTGAAGAAGTGATGGGGAAAGGGGCAGCGATTCAACCTAGTGAAGGGAAAGTATTTGCTCCTTTTGATGGACAAGTAGAAATGATTTTCCATACAAATCATGCCATTGGTTTAAAATCCAACCTTGGTGTGGAAGTTCTGATTCATATTGGTATTGATACTGTAAACTTAAATGGACAATATTTTACTTCACATGTTCAAAAAGGTGATACAGTGAAACAAGGTCAACTTCTGATTGAATTTGATCAACAGAATATACAAAAGGCTGGCTATGATACAACAACACCAGTCATTATTACAAATACAGCTGATTATTTAGAAATTTTACCCCAAGAGGGAAAAACGAATCCTGTTTCTGGTCATCAGCAGCCACTTTTAACGGTCTTATAAATCGATTTTGAATGTATCCAGGAAGGTGATATGGTATGGAAATTATAAAAGTGCTGAATACCAGTGTGGTTCTCGCTAAAAGAGATGACGGTAAGGAAATCATCGTAATGGGTAAAGCCATTGGATTTAAAAATAAGCCAGGCAGTCTTATTCAAGAGTCTGATATTCAAAAGATCTATGTGCTAGAAGATCAAAGCACGTCTAATGATTTAGCTGAGCTTATGAGGGAGACCCCAGAGGAATTTTTAATCATGACAGATGAGATTATATCCTATGCGAAGCGCCGTTTATCTACACACTTAAATGAGCATCTTTATATTTCTTTAACCGATCACCTTTTCATGGCTACGAAGCGCTTTAAGGAAAATTTAACGATACAAAATCGCCTGCTGTGGGAAGTGAAGAAATTTTACCCCGAAGAATTCAGTATTGGTCTGCATGCACTAGAGCTGATTGAAAAACAGTTAGGCATTCAGCTGCCTGAAGAAGAAGCGGCGAATATTGCATTTCATCTAGTAAATGCGCAGCAGACCAAAGATAATTTAAATCAAATCGTGATGATGACCAATATGGTCAAAGACATTTTAAATATTATCAAAATGCATTATAAGATTGACATTCCGACAGATACGATTAATTACTCCAGGTTTTTAACACATTTACAGTTCTTTGTTCAACGTTTACTTGAGAACAAAATGCTTGAAACAGATGATCACGATCTAATTGATCAAATCATGAGGAAGTATCCTGAAGAAGTAAAATGTGTGGAGAAAATCGAGAAATATATTAAAACAAATGTGGATTACACGATATCCAGTGACGAAAAAATGTATTTAATTATTCACGTTAATCGAGTGGTTCAAAGAAATAACGCATAGTCTTGAGGAGGAAGAAACATGTCTAATCAAATCAGGAAATTTCCAGAAGGATTTTTATGGGGAGGCGCCATCGCGGCAAACCAAGCAGAAGGCGCATGGAATGTAGACGGAAAAGGGCTATCGACTGCTGATGTGGCGATCTTTAAAAAAGGTCTCAGTAAGTCTGATTATAAAAAGCACAACAAAGTGGATGAAGAACAAATTCAGCAAGCGATGCGTGCAGATACCGCCGAAGGTTATCCGAAACGAAGAGGTGTAGACTTTTATCATCGTTATCCTGAAGATATGGCGCTGTTCAAAGAAATGGGATTGAAGACGTTACGTGTCTCGATTGCATGGACACGTATTTTTCCAAACGGTGATGAAGAAGAGCCAAATGAAGCGGGATTATTATTTTACGACCGCCTATTCGATGAGATGAAAAAGCATGATATTGAACCACTCGTTACGTTATCTCATTATGAAATGCCGCTATACTTAGTGAATCAATATGGAGGATGGTCTCATCGCATTGTCGTTGATTTCTTTGTGAAATTTAGTCGAGTTGTATTTGATCGATATAAAGATAAAGTCAAGTATTGGCTGACTTTCAATGAAATTGATAGTATTGTCCGACATCCATTTACAAGTGGTGGAATCGTTTCAGAGCGCTTTGACAATGTAGAACAGGCAGTTTATCAAGCATTGCATCATCAATTTGTTGCAAGTGCTTTGGCCGTTAAATATTGTCATGAAATGATCCCAGGGGCAAAAATAGGGTGTATGTTGACGAAATTAACAACGTATCCGTATTCTTGTAATCCAAAGGATGTTCTGAAGGCATCAAAGAACAATCAGTTCAATATGTTTTTTACAGATGTACAGGTGCGTGGTGAGTATCCGCGTTTTATCAATCGACTGTTTAAAGAAAAAAACATTCACATTGAGAAACAGCTGGGAGATGACGAATTATTAAAGGTGCATACTGTTGATTTTATTTCATTCAGTTACTACAATTCCTTGGTTGCTACTGAAAATAGTGAAGGCATGGAAACTGTCAGCGGCAATACAATAGGTGGAGTGAAAAACCCATATTTAGAAGTGAGTGAATGGGGCTGGCAGATCGACCCGATTGGAATTCGTATCTCTTTAAATGACTTATACGATCGCTATCAACTACCACTATTTATAGTTGAGAATGGATTAGGTGCATACGACAAGGTGGAAGATGGAAAGATAAATGATGATTATCGGATTAGCTATCATGAGCAGCATTTCCAGCAGATGCTGGAAGCCATTGAGGATGGAGTCGAATTAATAGGTTACACCAGCTGGGGAATTCTTGATTTAATTAGTTACTCGTCATCTGAAATGGAAAAGCGATATGGGTTTATCCATGTTGATCAAGATAACGATGGAAACGGAACGTTAAATCGAACACCTAAAAAAAGCTTTTACTGGTATCAAGAAGTCATTCGTCAAAATGGGTTGAAAATGAACGATGAACAGAAATGAGACATCAGTTAAGGAGTGGCAGCTAACCACTCCTTTTTTCTATCAATGGTGTCATACGCTTGATCGATGAATTCCCCTCAAATTTAAGCAATTCACTATCTTTACCTTTCTCATTCGTATAAAATAAGAGCAGTGAAAAATTGAAGAAATGCTTGATACATGAAGGGCGTGTAAGCTGTGAGCTGCATGACATGATGAGATGTATGAACGTGAAGGCTGCAAAGCTGTTCTTCCTCACATATGAGATCTTGTAAGCGTAACCATTATTTGTCACTTCATTGCGATGGTGTTGAGGGGTGTGTCAGGATGAGGAATCCGTATGTGAGAACGGCTTCTAGTCTGTATATTAATTACTTTTTATTAGGTATGGTCAATATTATTTTGGCTTCAAATATGCCATTTTTAATCAAACAATTAGATACCAATAGTGCGGGAATTAGTTATATGATTTCGGCGCTTGGCATTGGCAGGGTGCTCACGTATGGTTTATCAGGCGTACTGTCAGATCGTTTTGGGCGGAAGCCGGTCATTTTGGTTTCTGGTGTGCTGATGGCGGTGTTCCTCATTGGAATCCCATTGTCTCCGAATTATCAAATCGCGTTTGCGTTTGCGATTTTGGCAGGGGTCGCGAATTCGGCAATGGATGCAGGAACGTATCCTGCGTTAATGGAGGCTTTTCCGCAAAACTCGGGATCTGCGAATGTGATGGTGAAGGCCTTTATCTCCATTGGGGCAACCATTTTGCCACTGGCGATTTACTTTTTAGCAGAGCATGATTTGTTTTATGGAATTTCATTTTTTGTTCCTGCTCTGATCTATCTTGTGAATGTCTTGATGCTGTGGACCTTGCCATTTCCGAATCATCGCAAGGTGGAGCAAGTCCAGGTAACGGAGCATGATGGACTTCCGCGCTTCTCGACAGAGCCTACATTTTGGAGGGAAGGGATCGCACTCATTTTAATCAGCTTTACATCAAATGGGCTGTATGCGCTGCCGCAAATTTGGCTTCCTACGTACGGTGAGGCCATCTTGGGGATGGCATCGGGCAGTGCTGTGAAACTGCTCAGTTACTATAGCATGGGCGGGCTGCTGTCTGTTGTGTTGCTCGCGTTTCTTTTGCGCCGTTTTGTCCGTCCGGTCACTGTACTGCTGATTTATCCAATCATTACACTTGTTTCTATTTGTGTACTCTTGGTCGTGAAATCGCCAGTCATAGGAACCGTCAATGCTTTTGTATTAGGGTTTTCAACAGCAGGAGTTTTTCAGCTGACGTTAACTGTGATGGCTGAATTCTTCTGGAAAAACAAAGGGACGATGACTGGGATTATCTCCACAGCGGGCGGCGTGTCGGCTATCGTCATCCCGGTCGTAACAGGGTTAATTCAGAGTCACGCGTCCATTTTACAAATCTTTATGTTCGATGCAGTGGTGGCTGTTGCAGCCATTATCGGCGCACTGTATATCCTGTATCGCTACCGTCAAGTTATGGTACATGATTAAAAAAAGACGACCTCCGCTTAGGAAGTCGTCTTTCTTTTGTTTTAGAAACGGTCATTTTCAAAAAGAATTTGTTTTACTTGATCAACTGGCATATCTTCGCCAGTAAATAGTTTGTAAGCAAGTGCACCTTGCCATAGCATCATTCCAAGACCGTTAATCGTTTTGGCGCCAGCTTCCTGTGCTTGTGCAAGAAGCTTTGTTTTTTGCGGGTTGTATACGACATCTGTCACGATCAAATCTTCACGAAGTACATCAAGTGTATCATCGATAATGCTGAGCTGATCTAGTGGTTTCATGCCAAGGCTTGTCCCGTTTGCCAGGATCGCACTTTCTGCTACTTCACGGCGGAACGCGTCTTTGTCTTCAAGTGGGAAAATGTTTGCTTTGACACCGAAAGATTTCATTTCGTTGTTGATGTAATTTACATTTTCTTCTGCTTGAACGAAGTATTGGTCATTACGAGCAAAAATACTAATTTCACGAATACCGGACTGTGCAAGCTGAATCGCAATCGGAGTTGCCGCGCCGCCAGAGCCAACAAGTGTGACTTTTTTGCCGGCTAATTCAACGCCATGCTCAATCAAGTTTCTCACATATCCAAGACCATCTGTGTTGTAGCCGATGAGCTTACCATCTTTGTTTACTACAGTGTTACTTGCACGTGTATATCTTGCAGAATCATCTAGTTCGTCTAAGTAATCTAGTACTTTCATTTTGTTCGGCATAGAGACGTTAAATCCAGCTGCACCCATTGCTTTCATACCGTTTACGGCTGCTTCTAGTTCATCATTCCCTACTTCAAATGCGAGGTAAGCATAGTTGATACCTGTTAGTGTATAGCCAAGGTTATGCATACGTGGTGAAAGGCTGTGTCCGATTGGTGTAGCTAGAAGACCGACTAATTTTGTTTTTCCATCAATATTTCGTTCATGTATGTTTGTCATGATTGACATCTCCTTTAATTATCTAAATAATTTTTTCATGCGTCCAAGAACAAAGACCGCTAGTAATACGCTAATAACCGCAATGATCATATCGAAAAATAACGTCATTTTAATATCGTACGTGCTGACCAATCCACTTGTAATGAGCGGCACGAGAATAAACGCTGAGCTTGCCGCAATATTAACGTAGGATGAAGCCGTTGCTTTGTTTGTCGGGAACAATTTCATCATAATACTCATCGCCAGCTGGAAGATTCCTGCTGTAAATAGCCCTAAGAAGAAGGTGCTGACAATGACAATGCTGTACGTTTCGATTTGGAAAAGTGAAAGCATTGCAAGGAACGCCCCAATTGGATAAATGATTGCCACCATAATCGGTGAAATGAATTTATCTAAGACGATCGAAAGCAAGAGAACAGATACGAGTGCACCAATACTAAAATAAGATAGAAGCTGTGTGGCTTGTCCTGTGCCAAGTCCGATTAATTTTAACCCGAGCTGCGGAAGCCATGTCTGCCATACGACAAACAATGCAGTCGACGTGAATCCCATCAGTACAACAGCTAAGCCTTCGCCAAGCATTTTTGGTTCTTCCTTCAGCTGGTCTTGTACTGGAAGAGCGTCTTGTGAAGAAACTTGCTTATGGTTCGGGAATGGCATAAAGATTAAGTAAATTCCTACAAGTAAATAAAGAAGCCCTAGTCCAAAGAACGCCCAGCCCCAGAAGATGTCATGTGCCACTAGGTACGCCAAGATAAATGGAAGAACAGTCGCCCCAATGGATACAGACGCTTTTACTAAAACAGAAGCCGAACTTGCTTTTTTCGGAAATGACTCTGTCAAAGCAGGGTAGGTTCCTGAATCAAGCAGTGAGTTGGCAATACCTGCTGAAATCGCAAAGATAAATGCCAGTGTATAACTCGTTGTCGTTGGAATACCGATTAAGAATAATAAGTAAAGAAAATTTCCTGTAATAATGACAGGCTTACGTCCCCAGCTATCGGCTAACCGACCTGAGAAAAAGAGAGCAATGAGTTTACCAATTCCGATCGCCGATACAAGCAAGCTGATTTTCGGAATATCTACATGGTAGCGCTCAGATAAGCTGTCCATGTTGGAAGCTACAATAATATTGATCATGCCAAGCATGAAGTAGTTTAAATACATGCCAAGTGACGATTTAATATAAGGATTTTTCATGTTCCCACTCCTATATTTGAAACCCCTTTAAGGTCAAATTCTTTGTATACCCTTTGTTATTGTTTCCTTCAAAATGAATAATATGAAGCCCATCACAACACCCCTTATTGATGAAAAAATAATGAATATTCATCTGTTCTTCAATCAAGTACATCGTTCTACTAAAATGTAAAAAATAATAACAGCCTTGATTAGGAAGTGAAACTTCATGATTTGATCAGAATCATAAAAAATCACTTTTAACTGTTTTTTGATAGAAATAACGATAGGACTAAATAGGTATAACGATATACTAAAAGAAGCAACGAGATAAATATACTCCTGCATTTTAAATGTGTCAAGTTTATGACTTTGTGATTTAAAAAAAGAAAAATGAAACAAAGAAATAGTTGACTTGTTCAATAAAAAAAGAGAATTGCTGCACACAATTCTCTTTTCATCATGATGGAGAGGTTTCTCTAATATGAAGTTGAGGCTTTAAAATCAATCTCTGCAGCTCTTCATCCTGATCGTTCATTTTATGATATAAAAGGTTCGCTGCTTTTGCCCCGATGGATCGGGGGAATGAAGAAACAGTGGTGAGCGGCGGATGGTACATCTCCGCTTCAGGAACATTATCGAATCCAACCACATCAATATCTTCACCTGGCTGGATGCCCCGTGCTGACAGTGCTTGCATGACTCCAAATGCAACTAAGTCACTAAAACAAAAAATAGCGGTAGGAGGCTCGGGTTGATCCATCACTTGAGCGAGTGCTTCTTTCCCGCCTTCACGAGTAGGTACGATATCAATAATAAGGGAATCATCAATCGTCAGGTTTTCATCGTCATGAGCTCTTTTGAAACCTTTCATCCGCTCAATCCAAGTCGATGAGGTCTTGATGCCGCCTAAGAAGGCGATACGTCGATGCCCCTTCTGAAGAAGATGATGAATGGCCATCCAAGTGCCTTGTTCATAATCAACACCGACATAATCACATTGCACATCTGATAACTCACGATTTGCAAGTACTTTTGGGGTGCGAATTTGATTTAATTGTTTGACGGTTCGAGCAGAGCTTTTCGAAGCTGGGTTTAAAATAATTCCGCCCACTCGGTGCTCTACCATGGTGGAAATGAGCCGCTCCTGTTTGTCGACACTGTCAAAGGTTGTACCAAGTAAAACGGTATAGCCTAGTGATTCAAGCGTGGTTTGCACGCCGATTAAAAATTCCGAAATAAAGGTGTTAGAAATATCTGTGACAATCACACCAACGATATTTGAGCTTTTTGACCGCATGTTGGCAGCAACGCGGTCATATACGTATCCTAAGTCTTCCATGGATTGCAGTACTTTGTTTCGAGTGGCTTCAGAGATTCTAGGATTGTTTCGAACAACGAGTGATGCCGTTGAAGTCGAGACACCGGCATGCTTGGCGACTTCCTGTAATGTGACACGCTGTTTGTTCATTTTTTTCATTTATCTTCACCAACTTCAATGGATTGCCTAACTTTGTTCATGATCAAGAGGGATTTCTCCATCAGACGAGCCGAACATCTTTTGGTTTATTATACATGAATTAGGGGGGATTGATGAAGTGAAGACATATGGGTATCACCGTAAATCATAAAAGATTACCATTGACAGCATTCTGATTGAGGCGTAAAATATAAAATTATTCAGAAATAGCAACATTTTAATTAAATAACGAAGGCTATGATTGCTGTGGGTCACACTATAGCAGGAGCAGCTTCTGGAGAGACCGCATGTATGTGCGGCGCCGAAGGGTTCACAATCTCAGGCAAAAGGACAGAAGAGTACGAAATATTGTATTTGTGATGCATGGATGATGCCGTGTATTACTTTTCTCTATTTTGCTATTCTTTTATGACCGTGAGATTGGAGCGCATCCAATCTCTTTTTTTATGGACTTTTTAAAGAGTTCATTATTTCAGTATAAGATCGTGTCGTAGGAGGGTGTTAGCATTGGCACAACAAGAATTAAAACGAGATTTATCAAACCGTCATGTGCAATTGATTGCCATTGGCGGAACCATTGGAACAGGGCTGTTTTTAGGCTCTGGAAAAGCCATTCAATTGGCAGGTCCATCAATCATTTTTGCTTATTTAATTGTCGGAATGGCCATCTTTTTTGTCATGAGGGCACTTGGAGAATTGCTTTTATCGAAGGCGGGCTATCAGTCATTAACCGATATTGCAGAGGACTATCTCGGCCCGTGGGCATCTTTTGTGACAGGGTGGACATATTGGTTTTGCTGGATTATGACAGCGATGGCGGATGTCATTGCGGTCGGAGTGTATGTGCAGTATTGGTTTGATATCCCGCAATGGATTCCTGCCATCATTTGTTTGTTGATTTTACTAGGATTGAATCTATTAACGGTGAAGCTTTTCGGAGAAATGGAATTTTGGTTTGCACTCATTAAAGTGATTACGATTCTATTACTGATCGGTGTTGGAATTGTTCTTTTAATCATTGGTTTTCAAACCGATGCCGGACCGGTGACAGTAACGAATTTATGGTCTCATGGCGGGTTATTCCCGAATGGTGTCACAGGCTTCTTGCTGTCATTCCAGATGGTGATTTTTGCGTATGTGGGAGTTGAACTGGTTGGCGTATCCGCAGCAGAAACAGCTAATCCGCAAAAAAACATTCCCTCTGCGATTAATAAGATTCCATTAAGAATTCTATTTTTCTATGTGGGTGCGATCTTTGTTTTACTATGTATCAACCCATGGTCTGAGCTCAGTGCATCAGAAAGTCCTTTTGTGAAAACCTTTGGGCTCATTGGGATACCAGTAGCAGCGGGGCTTATCAATTTTGTTGTGTTGACGTCTGCGGCATCAGCTTGTAATAGCGGCATGTTCTCGACAAGCCGTATTCTGTATAATCTCAGTCATCAAAAGCAGGGGCCAGCTTCCTTTGGACGTTTGAACAAGCACGCTGTCCCGAGTAATGCGCTATTTGTTTCAACGATTGTAGTATCGGTCGGTGCACTTTTAAGCAAGCTGATTCCCGAACAAGCCTTTGGGATTGTTACCACGATCAGTGCCATTTGTTTCATTTGGGTATGGAGTATTATTTTAATTTGTCATTTGAAATATAAAAAAACACGGCCTGAACTGCATGCAGCATCTACCTTTAAAGCACCGTTCACACCTTTTGTGAATATTTGCGTTCTTGCGCTCTTTGCAGCCATTCTCGTGATCATGCTCTTCGCAGATGCAACACGTCCTGCGTTGCTATTGACACCGGTATGGTTTGGTTTCTTATTTTTGATTTATGCACGAAAGAAACGCCGTGCATCGTAACGGACGGAAAAAGCACAGCCTTTTGACAGAGCTGTGCTTTTTATCATTTAACGATTTCTAATCTTCAACACATAATTTGCATTCAAAATGATCAAAACAATCCCAATGACCACGATCGAGAACAGTTGAGAGTGATTGGCTCCAAGCGAATACACAATCAAAATAAACATGGCACTAGTCAATAGAATATTCATCATTTGATACGTGTGAAACAGTCCGCCAAGCATGACATGCTTTTCCCCTTCGTCTGAAATGGCGAGCAGCTTTTTACTATAGTCTTTGTCGGACGGATTTGGTAGATTGCGATTAGGATAGACAAGTTTGAGGACGGATATCGCTGCATAAGAACTAATAATGGTGACGATAAATAAAGCAGCATTGACCAGAATCAACCAGAGTGGCTGCTCGGTGACGATGGTTATACCGATGGCAATAATGGACAAAATCGTACTCACCGTATTGGCTAATGTCGAATCAGTAAAGGTCCGATATTGCTTAGCCTCCAGTTCATCTTCCTCATCTCCAGAGACCGAAAGAGACACTCTTTTTTTCATACGTGAAATCCCTGAAAAACAATAAATAATCAATAAAATTGTCACTCCACTGATGACAAGAGTCGCTTCAAATGCAATATCAATAAGTGTCATCTCAAATTCGGCTGCCAGCAGACAGTAAGCACCGAGAAAGCCAAGGAGAGCACCTAAGAGCATTTTGTATACAGTTTTCATGATAGTTCATCCTCCTCGAATAGAAAAATACGTTCAATGGGTTCCTGAAAAATTCGTGAAAGCTTAACAGCGAGCAAGAGAGACGGCATTAATTCATCACGTTCCATTAAGCTGATGGTTTGACGAGAGACCTTTGCACGTTTCGCAAGCTCAGTTTGGTTTAAACCATCACGCGCACGAAGCTCTTTTAACCGATTTTTCATTCTGTCACCTCAAGTTTTAATTGAAATCTTTCCTTGATTGTAAAGCATTATATTCAATTTGACAAGTAAAGTTGTCAAATTGATAAAAATAATTGTCAGAAAGATCATCTTTATTGAAAAGGTGAACCATGATACGCTAAAGGAAAGAGAAACAGAAAACAGGTGATGGCCGTGTTCATTGATCAATTAAAAAATGACTTACATCAATCACAACCGTTGTTCATTGGAGAAGAGACAGCGTTCAAAGCAGCAGTCCTGATCCCTTTAGTACAAGTAAATGGAGAATGGCATATATTATTTGAGGTACGATCGCTCACCATGAGAAAACAGCCGGGTGATATTAGTTTTCCTGGGGGCAAGCTCGACGGCAGCGAAACAGCACAGGAGGCTGCACTGCGAGAAACACATGAAGAGTTGGGCATTCCGCCAGAATCGGTCGAAATCGTTGGGCAGCTCAGTCCTTATATCGCTTCTCCATCCTTTGTCGTATACCCATATGTCGGTATCATTGATGAGCAAAAAGTGAAACACTCCTATAATCAAGAAGAAGTAGAAGAGACCTTTACCGTGCCTCTATCATGGCTCAGCCAATATGAGCCGTACCTACATCATGTATCCGTTCAGCCAACACCAGGAGAGGACTTCCCTTATGAAAAAATCATGAATGGTGAAAAATACAGCTGGGGGAGCCGTTCGATTGAGGAATGGTTTTATGATTACGAAAACTACACCATATGGGGATTAACAGCCCGCATATTAAAGCATTTTGTGACCGTTGCAAAAAGAAATTCCTAGAGAATCGCTCTCTAGGAATTTGTTGTATTCAGCCGTTCCTGCGCTGTTTGTTTTCCTTTACCAATTGGAATAGGCGCTCTCGCTTGGCTCAATCCGTAGGAAGGCATGTTCACGTAGACGGATTCATACGAGCCGGCTTGAATTTGGTATGTTTCATGATAAATGCCGACCGCATCATTATTTCGTGCCATTTGGTTAAATCTTTTCCAAGCAGCCAAATGCTTCTCCATCTTGGCATAGGCAAGGAGGTCATCTGTTGATTTCCAATATTGAATCATCGCTGTCGTGCGTAATCCAAAGTAATTCTCTGTTCCAAGAAACCCTAGCTCCTCTTGATGGGTATACAGCTCCTTGATCATGCCAGGCATCGCCATGAACACAGGCATCCATTGATGAATGGCCCAGCGTTTGTTGATCCTCATTCCGATAATGAACACCACAATCGAATCAGAATTGTCCGTTGTAAATCTGCCAGCACGTATGTCTTTTTTCATTCATTTACCCTTCCTTCTTCATCGAATGGAATGTCTCCACGCACCAATCAATTCCAGCTTGAGCCACTCTTTTCCCATAATCTAAAGTAAACAGCCAATACTTCGCATCCGCTTCATCTGGGTACAGCTCTTGAATGTTTTGTTCAATCGCAACATATGTCTCATAACGAATACGGAGCTGCCTCTCATAATCCTGTAAAAGCGCTAGTTTTTTCTCAAACGAAAGATATTGACCGAAGAATAATTTTAATAACACCTCATTCCGCTCTGTTGGTAACTGATCGAGCGGCTGCGCCAGCCATTCTCTTAACGTGTCCAGTCCTTTTTCAGTCAAATGATATTCCCGCTTGTCTGAGCGACCAGAGCTAGCAGCAGGTGAAACCTCCGCAAGGCCTTCCTCGACTATTAGCTTTAAAGCTGGATAAATTTGTCCATAACTGATTTTCCAAAAATGATGCAAGCTCCTATCAATTAATTGCTTCACTTCGTACCCTGACTTACAATCTGTCGTTAAAATACCTAAAATCGCATACGTCGTATCATTGTATTTTTTCATATCAGCACACCTATCTAAAAGATATATCATTTAGATATATAATATATGATGGGGAGTGGCAGATACAAGGGGTTGTTGAAAAATAAATTCGATAAAGGAGGTGACTCACTCATATATTGATAGAAAAAATGAAATTCTGTCGGTGGAGGTATGTATGAATAGATCGAAAATCTGGATCGTGGCAATTCTAGCGGTACTAATCATGGGTGCTGTCAGCTGGATAGCATATCAAGCAAATGCAAAAAAGAGTGTATTGAATCAATCTTACGCCTTTGCATATAAGACCAAGAATCATGTGAACTGGTTCAAAGTAACGGAGAAAAAAGGGAAAGTAACAGGTCATCTGAATGAAACCATTTTGGAGGAAAACCCAAAAAGGCATTTTGATCCTAATCTATTTATCAACAAATATAAATTAACCGGCAAAACGATTGAAAACGGTTACGAATTTCAAGTGAAGCAAGGGAAAAAGACGGTCACATATGAAGTTCACCTTGCTGAAAAAGATCTTTCTGTGAGAAAACAAGGTGAAAAACAAAGCATCACATACAAAGCAGTTGATCAAACAAAACTACGTGCTGTTCAAAAGGACATTCATGACCTATATGAAGAACTGATGGAGGACACTGAAAATAGATTTCATGATTATGTAAGAAACTTCATTAAGAAAGTAACAGGCGCTTATGGTTATCTGTATACGGCGGAGGATGGTTCATACCAGCTATTTCTAAAAGTAAAACGAATGTATATGCAGTCTGAATGGGCAGGTTCTTTTCTGATGAGAACGGTCCCAGGAGATGGTGGAGCACCTTATAAAGAAACGAAACATACAGCCGGGGGTGTTTCAGATGGGATAATGTTTGATTTGAGTACTTATCCTGCAATTGAAAAGGGTTTTATTTTAGGGGAAACTGACCGAGACGCAACATCAATTAGATTTCCCTTTAAAATGGCAGGCGGTACAATAGAATTTAAAGCTGTCACGAAAGAGGAATATCAAGAGCAAACGGAAGCATTTAAAAAGCAGGCTGAAGAAAAGAAAAAATAGATCGTATTGGACCAGGTGAATAAGGGTTAATAACATATCTGAATTCTCCATGAAAAAAAGGATATTATTTGCATAGATGTAAGATATAATTACTAAAATAATTATCTAAATTTTCTAGTATCTACTTTTAAGTGAATAAGAATTTAGTTGAATATATGGTAAAATATTGTTGATGTTGATTTCTCAAATTAAATATTAGAGGAGGTACGTATGAGCAAATTGAAAATCTGGGTCGTGTCTATCCTAGCCGTACTCATCTTGGGTGGAGGCGGCTGGACAGCATATCAAGCAATCGCACAAAAAAATTCATTGAATCATTCCTATGCATTTGCGTATAAAACTAAGGATAGACTGAACTGGTTCGAGATATCTGAGAATAAAGGCAAAGTAACAGGTCATTTGAATGAAAGATATATAGAAGAAATTTGGTGGGACCCTCAATTATATAAAAAACAATATGTCATAACCGGCCATTCAAAAGAAAATGGGTATGAATTTCAAATGAAAAAAGGAAAAGAAACGATCATATACGAAGTTCATTTTTCGGGGAAAAACCTTTCTGTGAAAAAACAAGGCGAGAAGCAAAGCACGATTTATAAAGCAATCAATCAAAAAAAGCTAGTTACGTATCAAAAAAAGATTCAAAATCGACATCAAAATCTAGTTGATTCATCAGAAACTAGATATTATGAAAATATGAGACACTTCAGGGATAAAGTGGCGAAAGTATATGGTTTTCTATATACGGCAGAGGATAAACAACTATTTTTACAAGTGGAAAGCATGCATGTTGAGATTGGATGGAACGGCTCGTTTCTAATAACAACTGTTTCTGAAGAAGGTTGTAAGCCCTATAAAGAAATGAAATTAGAGGTCGGAGGCTATACTGATGGGGGAGAATATTTTGACATGAGCTATGATCCTATAATTGAAAAAGGTGTCATTATAGGTTCGACTGATCGAGATGCAAAATCAGTAAAACTGCCAATTAAAAAGACAGACGGTACAGTAGAGTTAAAAGTTTTCACGGATAAGGAATATAAAGAAATTCCTAAACCATATATCATGACAGGCGATTCAGTAGAGTTAAAAGCTGTCACGAAAAAGGAATATGAAAAACAAGCGAAAGCATTTAAAAAGAAGGTAGAAGAAAAGAGAAAATAGATGAATTTAAACCAGATGAGTGAATCAACTTATCTGGTTTTTTGTGGAGAAAAATATGGTTGATTGATGATAGAAGGAACAAAAGAGTAGAAGGTTTCCTATAAGTGAATAGAGAAAAGTATTTTAGGTATATAGACCCTAATAATTTTTAGAAAAATAAATGTTGACGCTTTCATATAATGCATATATACTAAAAACAAATCCAATATGAATAAATTAGACATGTGACTGGTCATGCAGGCAGGATCTAAAAACGATGAATTTTTCTTTTATTTGTCGTTTTAGGTCCTTTTTTTGTTGCCGAAATATAGGTCTCGTGTATGAGAAAAGGGGGAGAAAAAATGAATTACACACAAGTTGCCAAAGACGTTCTACAGCATGTAGGCGGCAAAGAAAACATTGCGCACCTTGAACATTGTTCAACAAGACTTCGCTTCACACTAATTGATCAGAAAAAAGCAGATGTACCAGCACTGGAAAAAACACCGGGTGTCATAGCTGTTAGAATGACAGGACAATGCCAAGTAGTCATTGGGAATGACGTCATTGAAGTGTATCAAAAGGTAACAAGTTTAATAGGCGGCAGCTCATCAAGCCAGAATGTGCCATCCAATCAGCCAAATGAAAAAAGAAAAGCAGGCACAGTTCTGTTAGATTTCATTGTCGGTGTCTTCCAGCCGCTTGTACCAGCTATCGCAGGCGGAGGAATTTTAAAATCATTTCTTCTCCTTTTCTCTTTATTAGGCTGGATGGATGCAAAGGGACAAACCTATCAAATATTGAACAT
Source organism: Bacillus sp. FSL R5-0659 (assembly GCF_038008785.1). Taxonomy (NCBI): domain Bacteria; kingdom Bacillati; phylum Bacillota; class Bacilli; order Caryophanales; family Bacillaceae; genus Bacillus; species Bacillus sp. FSL R5-0659. The sequence goes on along the minus strand of NZ_JBBOZU010000001.1, from coordinate 3,608,899 downwards.
GGTAGGTGACGCACCACTTTACTTTCTGCCTTTACTAGTTGCTGTAACGACGGCGAATAAACTAAAAGTAAACCCACTGGTCGCACTATCAGCAGTCGGTGCGCTTCTTCTGCCGAACATGACGGCGATGCTTACAGAAGGTGCACAATTACTGTCATTCGATGTGAAAAATATAGCTTATGCGTATCAAGTGTTTCCGGCAATCCTTTCTGTATTGCTTTACGCGCAAATGGAAAAATTCTTTACACGGTTTTCACCAAAACCAATTCGGATTTTCTTCGTTCCGATGATGTCATTGGTCATTACTGTACCAGTTACGCTACTTCTGTTAGGACCGATTGGTTTTACAGCGGGGCAAGGTTTTTCATCTATTATTCTTTCGATGTTTAATACGGTAGGCTGGGTAGCTGTCGCCATTTTAGCAGCGGTCCTCCCATTCATGGTGGCATCGGGCATGCATAAAGCAATGGTTCCTTATGCAGTCACAACGATGGGAACCCTTGGGAAAGAAGCACTTTATTTGCCGGCATCACTTGCGCATAATATTGCGGAAAGTGGAGCGTGTTTCGCTGTGGCACTTCGAACAAAAGACAAGGTACTTAGATCAACAGCCATTTCGGCAGGGATATCAGCCTTTTTTGGCATCACAGAGCCAGCGCTGTATGGTGTGACACTGCAAAATAAGCGAGTTCTAGGAAGTGTCATGATTGGTTCGTTTGTTGGCGGAATTTTCATTGGATTAGTTGGTATACAAGCCTTTGTGCTTGTTGGTCCTGGTTTAGCAAGCATGTCGATGTTTATATCAGATGAGCTACCGCGAAATCTGATGTTTGCTATCATTGGAGCGGTCATTTCGTTTATTGTCGCCTTTATCGCTGCTTTTGTATTAGGTAAAGATCGAACAGTAGAAGAAAAGACAAAGGATCAAGCTGGGTTTGCTGAAAAAATTGGAGCAGGCGAAACATTCAAGAGCCCTGTGATTGGCCAAATGATCTCTCTATCCGAAGTGAAAGATGATATTTTCTCTTCAAAGGTCATGGGAGAAGGAATTGCCATTGTACCTTCAAAAGGAGCACTTTATGCACCTGTAGATGGAGAGGTAACCTTGCTGTTCGAAACAAACCATGCACTTGGTATGAAAACGGACCATGGAGTTGAAGTATTATTCCACATCGGCATTGACACCGTTCAGTTGGAAGGGCAGTATTTCCATCCAAAAGTACAGGCTGGAGATCGTGTTCAAGCGGGTGATTTATTGATTGAATTTGATCTAGAAAAAATCATGGAAGCAGGATATGATCCAGTAACACTTGCTGTAGTCACAAATACAGATCAATATGATATTAAGGTACAGCCATTACAAGAGGTCAATCGTCAAGATACATTGATGGTTGTTACACAATTAGGAGGCTAATCATATGACAAAAATCAAAGGTTTTCCAAAAGGATTTTTATGGGGCGGCGCCATTGCTGCTAACCAGGCAGAAGGCGCCTGGAATATAGATGGAAAGGGGCCGTCTGTTGCAGATATTGCAATGTACCGTTCCAACTTGAGTGTAGAAGATTATGAAGGCCATCTTGCAGTTACCACTGAAAATATAGATCGTGCGATGAAAGATCCAGACGATAAAAAATACCCAAAGCGCAGAGGTGTCGATTTCTATCATCACTATAAAGAGGATTTGGCTCTCTTTGCTGAAATGGGATTTCAAACACTTCGAATTTCTATTGCATGGAGTCGTATCTTCCCTACTGGAGAAGAAGCGGAACCGAATGAGAAAGGGCTGCAATTTTATGATCGTGTATTTGCAGAAATGAAAAAACACAACATAGAACCGATCGTGACTCTCTCTCATTATGAAATGCCTTTAGCCCTTAGTGTGAAATATAACGGCTGGGTTGAAAGAAAAGTAATCGACCTCTTTGTGAAATTCGCCAATGTTTGTTTCGAACGTTATAAAGATGATGTGAAATATTGGCTTACCTTTAATGAAATTGATAGTATTCACCGACACTCTTTCATTACAGCGGGAATTATTCCTGATCGCTGCCCAGAAGGAAAATTAGAAGAGACGGTGTACCAAGCACTTCATCATCAATTTGTTGCATCTGCTCTCGTAACAGCAGATTGCCATCGTATCATTCCAGGCAGCCAGGTAGGATGTATGCTGACAAAATTGACAACGTATCCGCATACGTGCCACCCGAATGATGTAGAACAAGCTTTGAAACAAAACTTAGAAAACTATTTCTATGCAGATGTTCAGGTGTTTGGCGAGTATCCGCCACTGATCAAGCGTATGCTTGAGAGAAAAGATATTCATATTCATATGGAAGCAGATGATCTTACTATTTTAAAAGAAAACACAGTAGATTTTATCTCATTTAGCTACTATATGTCTTTAACGGAATCAGCCCAAGATGGATTAGAAGAGACAGAAGGGAATACCATTCGTGGAGTCAAAAACCCTTATCTTCCTTCAACTGATTGGGGCTGGCAAATTGATCCGGTTGGTCTGAAAATTTCTTTGATCGAATTGTATGATCGCTATCAAAAACCTCTTATCATTGTCGAGAACGGCATGGGTGCAAAGGATATAGTTGAAAGTGATGGTTCAATCCATGACGACTATCGTATTAACTATTTCAAAGAGCATTTCCGTCAAATGAGAGAAGCCATTGAAGAAGGCGTCGATCTCTTTGGATATACGAGCTGGGGCTCGATTGATATTATTAGTGCAGGTACATCACAAATGTCAAAACGGTACGGCTTCATTCACGTAGATCAAGATGATGACGGGAACGGGACATTAAAAAGATCTCGAAAAGATTCATTTTATTGGTACCAAAAAGTCATTGAGACAAATGGTGAATCGCTTGATTAAACACCACAATCATGAAAACAGGTGATGACGATGTTTAAAATCAAAAAAGTTTTAAACTCGAGCGTGGTCCTGGCTGAAGATCAGAACCAACAGGAGATGGTTTTGTTCGGCCGAGGAATTGGCTATGGCCAGAAACCAGGTCAAATGATAGAAGAGAAAAAAGCGGACCAAGTCTTTATGTCAGTCGATAACATGAGAGCAAAAGAATTTCTTCAATTGTTAGATTCAATGCCTCAGGAGTTTATCGATTTAACTCAGCAAATTGTCCAATATGCAGAAAAACGTTTAAGCTCAACTTTAAATTCAGGTGTTTATTTTACCTTAATGGATCATTTGAATTTTGCAGTGGAACGTCATAAAAAGAATATTAATATTACGAATCGTGTGTATTGGGAAATCAAAAATTACTATACAGAAGAATTTGAAGTAGGGAACTACGCACTTGAGTTAGTCAATGACACATTGGGCATACAATTACCAAAAGAAGAAGCTGCCAATATTGCCTTTCACTTGATTAATGCATTAGGTGAAGAGTCCGAGTCGAAAGATGGTATGAAATACGCCAAGATGATCGGAAGTATTGTCAATCTTGTTCGATATACGTTGAATATGAAAATGGATCAAGAGAATATTCATTACAGCCGGTTCATTACACATGTGAAATTCTTTGTAGAAAGATTTTATGCTGATAAATTATTATCAGATCAAGAAAATGAGTTATTTGAACAAATTGCACATTTATATCCTCAAGCGATGGATGTTGCTTTTAAGATCAAAGACTATATTAAACAGGTGCATAGTATCATCATTCCTAATGATGAGCTGACTTATCTTGCGGTACATATACACCGCCTCATTTCTTATCAGCAACTAAAATAAATGTGGAACCACTTGCCTTGATGAGGCGAGTGGTTCTTTATTTGGCAAATGTTTATATTAAGTTCCGATAGGTCGTTCTGTTGGACCATTTTCATCATTTAATGAATTGAAAGTCCCTGTTTGTCCTAAAACAACGATGGTCAAAGTGATAATCAATAAACTCATTTTTTTCATTAGAATTCCCCCAGTCAATGATAGGATGTTTCATGCGATCAGCTTCCTTCAAAAAGAGATAGGCTTGATGAATTGCTCCCAGCTCTTCAAAGTGTTTTGCTGCTAATGCACTTAATTCACAGACTCCTTCAGCATCTTTTAATTTTTTAAGAATGCTGATTTCATCGAAACAGGCTTGAGCTTTTTGAGCCATATCTTCAGTGAAATATAGATGGTAAAGCAAATTCATTTTTGCTGTATAGATGGGGCATTTCTCTGATTCATGTTTTTGGTTAACCAATTCGAAGTAATAGAGAGCTTGTGTCCTTTCATCGATAGAAAGCAGCTCTTTCATTAACATGTACATGGAGTAATGGAAGTAACACGATGAGAGATAGTCTTCGTCACTAAGAGCCTTTTCTAGGGCATCGATACATTTTTTTGATTCGCCAGCTTCGGCGTACAAAATACTGATATTATGATAAAGCTGTGATGTTAGAAAATGATCATTGAGACTGTCTGCGATGTGTAATGCTTTTTTGTAGTAATTTTCTGCCCTTATAAAGTCGCCAATGTCCATATAATTAGCAGCGGCGATGACAAAGGCTGCAGCTAGTCTTCTTTCATATCCTTCATGGCTTTTGAAAATATCAATAGCATTCTGAATGTAGTGTAGAGAAATTAGGCTTTGACGAAGCAGCATATATAAGTTGGCGATTTTCGTATGGAATTCTGCTACTTCTATTTCATCAGGAATGTGTTGTAGTTTTTTCTCGGCAATTTTAAACAGTCCAATGGCTGATGCATAGTCTCTTTTATATGACGCGTAAAGGGCTTTGTATAGGTAAAAATAGTATTCAATTAAGTCGTTTGTTTTAGAGGGGCAATCTGGCTCTAGCTGTTCCTTCAGTTTCGTACCTCTTCGTTCATATAACATGAGCTTATACTTGCCTTCTAGCAATGAGTAATAGGTCAAGACCTCCTGATTCTCTTCCATTTTTTGAAGTAATTCCTTTACTTCTGTATACATTGCTTTTGCACTGTGTACATCATGCTTGCGAATTGCAATTCTCCAATCATTTAAACGATTCCCCACCTGTTCAGCAGAAATGATAGCCATGGAAATTTCACCTCTTTAAGATCCTTTCACCTGTTTCATAAAAAACGATATCACAATTTTTGGTAAAATATAATCGTTTCGGTGAGGTGATTGACAAGAGGTAATAAAAAGGACCTAAGGTCATGCGATGTACGATATTGTAAGGGTGATTGCTTGTTAACACAAATGAATAAGATCTCTTTTTGGAAATCTAAAAAAGGGATTTATACAATGGATTTTATGATAATGAACGAAAATAACACTTGTATATTTGGAATAAAGAAGTTTTAGCTATTTCAGAGGGAAAATGGAAGGTCGATCTAGGAAAGAAAATCAGGTATGATGTTGCTAGATCATGAGATAAGAAACTGATAGATGACGACAAAAGTAAGTATTAAACACAAACTCCGACCTTTTAGAAAGGATGTTGAAATGAAAAAAAGATTTCAAAGCTTAAACAGACAAATTACAGTCATTATCACGACTCTTTTACTTGTTTTAGTGACTCTATATATGTCAAAGAGATACTTCTATAGCAAAGAAATTGAGCTGCTGACAGAATCTTGTCAACAAGCTGGCGGCAAAATCATCTTAGAAACAAATAGTTTGTCTATGGATTACTCGTTTGAGTGCCAGAAAAAGTAGAACAGGCAGTTTCCTGCCTGATTTTACTCAAATTAAAAACCTAAATTTTGCAGCCATTGATTTAATCTCATTTCTCGGTTCTCGGCAGTTGAACGATCATATCTTCCTAATTGTAAACTGTCTGCCATTTCTCCGTCATTCATAAACATGATTCTTTCAGAACGAAGAGCCACCTTGGGGTCATGTGTAACAAGCAGCAGTGTTGCTCCTTCAGAGTGGATTCTTGAAAAAATATTCATCACTTCCTTTGTTGTACTGGAATTAAGAGCACCTGTTGGTTCATCAGCGAAAAGTATGTCTGGTTCATTCATGAGCGCTCGGCAGATAGCGGCTCTTTGAAGCTGTCCTCCCGATACTTCTGTCAAATATCTATTTGCCAAATGATCAATTTCAAGTTTTTCCATTAAATATTGAGCTCGTTCATTCACTTTTTGTCTTGGCTTTTTCTTTGCTAAATAAGCTGCTGCAATGATGTTGTCAAATAGATTAAGATTTTTTAATAAGTGGCTGTGCTGAAAGACAAATCCCATCTCAGTTAAGCGCAGAGCACTTAACTGTTTTTCTGTCATTTCTGATAGTGTTCGGCCTTTATATTTGATCTCTCCTGTTGAAGCTGTTTCTATACCGCTAAGCTGATAAAGTAAGGATGTTTTTCCACATCCAGAAGGTCCCATAATGGTCACGAATTCCCCGCGCTTTATCGATAAATGAATATCCTTAAGAATCGTTTGTTTCTGTCCTTTTAATGAATTGATTTGCAATGACAATCGCTTCGTTTCAATCAAGTGTTCCATGTGAAACAACTCCTTATTAAAGTGTATGCCTTGTCGTTTGGCTAGAAAAAAACGTCTTCAATAACCAGGCGATCAAAGCTAAATTGACAATAAATAGTATGAGTGGATACACAACCGACACCCATTGCGGTGACAGCCACTGAAGGCTCGACGCCCCTAATGAAGCTCCACCGACACTCATCAAAGCAGGACCAATTGTATTGACCGCGATTGTTCCAATAAAGGCACCAAAAGAGAGAACAACGATAAAACTTGTTATATATTGTGCTGTTATATCTGTTATAGAAAACCCAATTGTTCTTAACATGTTGTTCCGGCTTGAATCTTTCGCTTTTAACATGTGCAAGAACATGAACAGCATTAAGCTGGCGGTCCCAAAAGCAGCTAATGTAGCAAAAAATGCAACGACTTTTACGATAGCTGCTGTGCTGCCGATCGTTTGATGAACGTATTCTTTCATATCTGTCACTTTTGCAGGAGATACCTTTTTTTCAAATATCGCCTTTTTCTCGGCAATATTTACTCCTGGTTTTAGTTGGATTTGAATGGTTTTCCAAAGAGCTGATTGAGGAAATGGCTGTGATATTGCTTTTGCTGTTTTGCCTCCATTGGTGACGTCCTGATAAATACCTGTCACCGTTCTTTGGGTTTCATGCCCGTTAGTTACGAGAGTGATTCTTTCTCCTATCTTTTTCTGAAGTGAATCTGCATTTAACACGGATAAGGCAATTTCATCATTCTTTAAAGGCTGCCGGCCTTGTAAATAGGTGAGGGGAAATGCTGAGAGCTCACCTGTTTCTAAATAGAGCGTTTCTAATGAATTCTCCTTTGATTTCGCCTGAAGAGAAGCAGTCTCATAGATGGCTGCTGTTTGAATGCTCCTATCTTCACGAATCATTGATTCTATTTCGTTTGTATTTTTCGTTAGTTGATTTCCTTGGCGTATATCAATTCGAAGGTCACTTTTACCCGAGCCAAGGTAGGTGATGAAATTCGGTGATTGTAAGGTATGCCATAGCTGAATAGGCATCAGCATTAAAAATGTACAAAGTGCAATAATACAAGTAATCGTTGTGTACAACTTCTTTCGTGATATCAGGTCTTTTAAACCAAGCCAAATGTGGATCGGTAAGAACCTGCTTTTCTTGAGGTGCATAGGTATTTTTTTCTTATGATTCGATGAATGGATACCACCTTGAAGGGCTTGAGCAGCTGATATTTGACCAAACTTTCTTAGGACAGCATAGCTGCAAGAGATGACGATCATTGCAGTCACAATAGAAACAAAAAGCGGGATTAACAAATGATCAAAAGAAGGCTGATTCCCCATGTATTGCTGAATATTGGCCGTAAACATATCACCAAATATAAGTGTTAACACATAGCCTGCTATACATCCTGCACAAGCAAGCACGGCATACTTTCCAACGTATAATTGCTTAATTTTTGTTAAAGGAACCCCAATTACCTTCAGTATGCCAATTTCACGTTCATCTTCTTCTATAGAAGCCGTCATAGCAAGATGGAGTGAGAGAAGGGCTATACTAATGAGCAGCAGGCAAACAAGCAGGAGAATGGCAATCACCATTCCATCTGTCAATGCGTTCAGCATGCGCAACAAAGGCAGTGTGACAGCTGGGCCTTGTTGTGGCATCTGTGATGATTGATAGATTGCTTGAAAAGCATCTGTCTGCGCGGCATCATGCAGTAAAAATTCGATTAAGTACTCTTTTTGTTGAAACACTTGATTTATTGCGTCCCAATCCTCGTTATGAAGAAGAAATCTTTTTGAACTGACTAGACTGGGGTTCATTTGTACATCTCGCAAGAACGCTTTGATGCGAAAGGTGAATTGATTAGCTCCTTTCTCAATCAGTAACGTTTCACCTATGTTGAGATGATACTTTTGTTGAAAATAAATTGGGACAGCCACTTCACCTTTATTGACAGTGAGCTTCTCGTTTTGTTGATTTAAAAGAAAATCAAAATTGCGATTTTGCTTCACAAATAAATGATCCATCACACCTGCTTTGGCAGGCTCATGTCCGAACCTGATGTTTGCATGTTCAATTGGTATCATTGGGACGATTTGATGAGCTTTTACCATGGACTGCTTACTTGAAAATGCTTCAATGTCTTTTTCATTTAGGTCGCCGTCATGCATTTGGACAAAGTCTGGCGCTTTAGCAGAATGGAGCAGGCCAGAAATGGACCCATTCAGCTGTACTGTCATTTGAGCGGCACTTGCTGCGAGAAATGAAGTCATCATGATGCAAATAGTTAAACCAATTGAAATAAGACGGTGGCGGGTTAAGTCTTTCTTTATAAAGGCGAATCTCATGAGGCTGATTCCCCTTCATGTTGAAGCATATTTTTTGTTAGGTAGGCTAGGGCAAACATGAAAACACTGACGATTAACACAGTCACATACATGTTGGCTGAAAACGTATTAAACAAGAACCCATACATCATTTGACCAAGCGGAACTGCACATTGAGAAACCATTGTTAGATTGGCCATCACTTTTCCTAATTGCTGATTTGGAGTTTTCTTTTGAATATGTGATATCACAACGACCGAGATCATTGTAAGCAGCATAGCAATTGGAAGACATCCTGCTAAAAAGAGAAAATAAGCTGGATAAGTGCCAAATTGTAGAGCCATAGTCGATGTTGAGAACGCCACAGGCAGTAGGATGATGGCGATGACAAGCATCCAGCGATATAAAGTAGGAATGCGCCAATGCTTCGCTACGAGTCCAACTAGCAGAGCACCTGCGATGACAGCGAACTCAATCAAGCCCATTCCTACTCCATACATGATGTCACTGGTTTTCATTGTGACCCTTAAAATGATTGGGCCACCTACGATAAAAAATGGTGTAAGGATGAAATTTAACATTGCAGCAAGCAGCATGGTTCTTTTTAGAAACGGCTGGCTGCCGATATAAGAAAATCCTTGTTTCATATCTTTTATGAGCACTTTGCCCATAGAATCTGTCAGCGGACTAGAGGAGAAGGGTATTTTTAATCGTAAGAGCATGCACGCAGATAGGAAAAATACGATGGCACTGGCACCTATAATGAATTGACTTCCAATCATTCCGTATAGAACACCGCCGATAACAGGTGCGAGAACACCTGAAAGTGCCTGAACGCCATTGACGATGCCGTTCGCTTGTTCTAATTGATCTTCTTTCACTAGCTGTGGAATGCTGGACATCACAGTAGGTGCATAAAACGTACTCATCACACCAAGAAGTATCATGACAGCTCCTATCATGTAGAGCGAATCATTTCCAGATAATAACCAGAAATAAAAAGCAAGAATCATGATGCCGGCGAGGACGTCAAATAAAATCATCAAGTTCCTTCTGTTAAACCGGTCAGCGATTGCACCAGCTAATGGGGAGAGAAGGAACGGGATATTGGATAAAGCGAAAAGTAAGGCAAATAAATCAACTCGTTGTGTCATATCCAGCACATGTAAAGATAGAACAAATCGAATGAGAGAAGATCCGAAAACGGAAATAATCTGTCCGAGAACGAGGTAGATAAAGTGAGATGAATCTCTTTTGAATAATACATTCATAAATATCACTCTCCTTTTAGACCGACCGTCAGTCTATAATGTATGCAGGATTGGTATTGAAGTGACCAATCACTGATTATTTTCATCCTGCTCACCAGATAATCGCTTCAGCAGGAAGGAAAAGCTCCCCTTATCTGCATGCAATGAGGATTCGAGTATATCGATAAAAGCTAAAGCGCGTTGTATACTTTCTTCGGCTGTCCATTGAAACAGGCCTTCATCAAATATGACCTGTGCAGAAGCGAGAAGGAATTCAACCGTCTCTTGCGGATACTTCGTTTTGAATGTCCCTTCCTCTACACCTTGCTGAATGACATCTGCCAACACTGGTGATAGTTCTTTAATGGCTTTAATTAAGCTTTTTTGATGCATTTCTGCATTAGAAGGCTGATGGAACTGATCGATCATCCCCTGTTTATGGCTTCCTTGCTGAGGTGATTGCGCCATGATGATACGAAATAGTTTGTCAACGACTGGAAGGTCTGGATCAGCCGCAATACGCTTTGCCACGATGATATCTTCTTTGATGATCCTGTCAATAATGGCATCCATTACTTCTTCTTTCGATGCAAAGTAGTAATAAAAGGTGCCTTTTGCAATGCCAACGGCTTTTAATATGTCAATAATCGTTGTTTTCTGATAGCCTTTGGTTGAAAAAAGCGCTTCTGCTGCGTTTAATATGTCATTTTTACGTTCCTCAGGATGTTTAACGGTTCTCATAAAGCCATCCTTTCTTTTAACTAGACTGTCGGTCGGTCTTTGATTTGATTAAACACTTTTTAGGGTGTCTTTGTCAATGGCTGGTTTTTAAACACTTTGCATTTATTGTTCAAAGACACTATGATACATTGAATGAAAACACCTTCAGGAGAGATGCCTCATGCAATTTTTAACCAGTGAATTGGCTCAAGAAATGGTTGAACGTACGATGCATATTTTACATAAAAACATCAATGTGATGAATGCAGATGGTGTCATTATTGGTTCTGGTGAACGAAACAGGATTGGCCAGAAACATGATGGTGCAAGACTTGTTCTGACAAGCGGGAACAGTGTGGAAATTGACCATGAGACCTCCTTGCGCTTAGAAGGAGTGAGACCGGGGATCAACCTGCCTATTTGCTTTCATGAACAAGTAGTTGGTGTGATTGGGATTACTGGTGAGCCAGAGGACATTCGGCATCATGCCGAGCTGGTGAAGATGGCAGCTGAACTGGTGTTAGAGCAATCTTTTCTGCTCGAACGGGTTCAATGGCGTCATCGAATAGAAAGTGAAATTGTCAATCAGTTGATTTCATATTCTGATGTTGGGGATCATCAGCTGAAAAATCGAGCTGCTTGGCTGGGAATGGATTTAGACAAGCGCCGAAGGGCTATTGCTTTTCAGCCAGTTCCATCCTCAGAGGATGCTGTTCATAAATTGATGCATGCGATTCAATATGATAAGAAGGCGGATGATTTACTTGGTATGACCTTTTGTCATGAATTGATTCTTTTAAGTCATTCCATACCTGAACATCAATTAAAGCAGATGGCAGGTCATCTGCAAAGAACAATGCAAAGAGCAATAGGAGGCCAAGTGCTAGTGGGGATAGGGACTGTCGCTGACGACATCAGCCAGCTGCCAATTTCTTTTCAGCATGCGAGAGAAGCCCTGAGATTAGGGAAAGCTCTTGATCCGGAAGAAAGTATGTATTTCTTTGAGTCTTATCAGCTGGAAAGCTTATTCATGATTGCGGGAATTGCTGAAAAGAAAAGTCGATGGACTGACTTTTACAAGCCGCTGACACAAGAAGCAGAGCTCGCCCATACATTAAGGGTTTACATTGAAGAGGGCGGTGATTTGCAGAGCATTGTTGATCGTTTATTTATTCATCGGAATACATTGCGTTATCGTTTAGACAAAATTCAAGAATTGACTGGAAAAGACCCTCGTCATGTAAAACAGTTAATCGAGCTTTATATGGCGCAGCTAATGAATCAATTATCTTGATTGTGCAAATGCACAATTGAGTAGAGTGATAGATGAAAAAAGTTCATCCAGATTCACAACACAATCCCTTTGGGTAAACGCTTACAATTGGAGAAAGATATTTTTAGGGGGATTGAGGATGAGTGGAGATGTAACGGTAAGTACTTTGGGAGCCATGGCGGCGCTTGTGATCGCGATTGTTCTCATTCTAAAAAAAGTATCACCTGCTTATGGCATGCTGGCAGGTGCATTTATAGGCGGCTTGGTTGGCGGTGTAGATATTGTTCAGACAGTCAACGTCATGATGGAAGGTGCTAAGGACATGATTCCAGCTGTCCTTAGAATTATGGCGGCAGGTGTACTGGCTGGTGTTCTCATTGAGTCGGGTGCTGCGTTATCGATCGCTGAGGCCATCGTGAGAAGGCTTGGTGAGGCGAGGGCACTATTAGCACTCGCACTTGCAACGATGATTTTAACAACAGTGGGCGTTTTTGTAGATGTTGCGGTTATTACGGTAGCGCCCATCGCACTAGCCATTGCTAAACGCGCAAAGCTCTCAAAAACGGGAATTCTCCTTGCTATGATTGGAGGCGGGAAGGCAGGAAATATCATGTCACCGAATCCGAATGCCATTGCCGCTTCAGATGCTTTTGGTGTACCTCTGACTTCAATGGTGGCTGCGGGTGTCATTCCAGCTGTGTTCGGGCTGGCGGTTACATATGTATTAGCTAAAAAGCTTGCAAACAAGGGAACGCCCGTTCTTGAAGAGGAAACCGGGCAAAGTAAAGTTCAAATACCTGCTTTTTTTCAAGCGCTGGCTGGTCCGCTGGTTACCATTTTATTGTTGGCTTTAAGGCCGCTTTTTCAAATCAATATAGATCCAATGATCGCCTTACCAATTGGAGGGATTGTAGGCGCTCTTTTCATGAAAAAAGGGAAATTTCTCAATGATTATGCGATGTCAGGTCTTCATAAAATGTCAGGTGTCGCGATCATGTTATTAGGGACAGGTACGTTAGCAGGAATCGTATCGAATTCTTCCTTAAAAGATGTGTTTATTCAGGCACTTGATGCATCGGGTTTACCTCCATATTTACTTGCACCAACTTCAGGGATATTTATGTCAGCCGCTACTGCTTCGACAACAGCTGGCACGGCGGTAGCGAGTGGTGTGTTTAGCGGAACACTGATTGGGCTTGGTGTGTCTGCTCTTTCAGGGGCAGCCATGATTCATGCTGGCGCAACAGTGCTTGACCATATGCCGCACGGGAGCTTTTTCCATGCAACAGCAGGAAGTGTTCAAATGGATATTAAAGAGCGTTTAAAGCTCATGCCTTTTGAATCGTTAATCGGTTTGACGTTAACCGTTGTATCGACCATTATTTTTGGCGTTTTCCAGCTGTTTGGCTGAGGACATGATAAGAAATGAGGGGCTGATAGGATGAAAATTGTGATCGCACCAGATTCATTTAAAGAAAGTTTGTCTGCTTATGAGACAGCATGTGCCATTGAACGAGGATTTCGTTCTATTTTGCCACACGCAGAGTATATCAAACTGCCAATGGCAGATGGCGGAGAGGGAACTGTTCAATCGTTGGTTGATGCGACGGGCGGGCATATTGTTTATCAAGTGGTCACGGGCCCGCTTGGTGAGCCTGTGGATGCTTTTTTTGGCATGTTAGGGGACAGTCAGACTGCTGTCATAGAGATGGCTGCAGCCTCTGGATTACACCTTGTTCCGCGAGAAAAACGTAATCCGTTATGGACGACATCGAGAGGAACTGGTGAATTAATACTTGCAGCGATGGATAAAGGAGCGAAGCATGTGATCATTGGGCTTGGCGGAAGTGCAACAAATGATGGCGGTGTTGGAATGATGCAAGGATTAGGTGCAGCTTTCCTTGATAAAACAGGACATGCACTGACGTCAGGCGGCGGGGCACTTCATCAATTAGCTTCAATTGATTTATCTGGACTCGATCCAAGGCTGCAATCTGTCCGGCTGGAGGCGGCTTGTGATGTGGATAATCCTTTAACAGGTGAGAGAGGAGCGTCTGCCGTTTTCGGCCCTCAAAAGGGAGCAGATGAAGAAATGGTTCAAGTGTTAGACAAGAATCTAGCTCATTTTGCACGAGTAGCTGAAAAGCAGTTCAATATATCCTTTGAAGATGCAGCAGGGGCAGGAGCGGCAGGAGGACTTGGTGCGAGTTTATTAGGCTTTTTAAAAGCAGATTTGCAAAGAGGAATCGATATTGTGCTGAAAGCTGTTCATTTTGATGACATCATCAAGGAGGCAGACCTTGTCATTACGGGAGAAGGCCGAATTGACCGGCAGACCATTTATGGAAAAACGCCAATCGGCGTAGCCAAAGCAGCGAAGCAGTATAATCTGCCCGTGATTGCCATCGCAGGCTCTCTTTCAAAAGACAGTGCAGTCGTACATGATCATGGAATTGATGCACTTTTTAGTATTGTTCCAGGTATCACCTCTCTTTCTGAGGCGATACGCGATGCGAATCTTCATGTAGAGAGAACAGCTCGGAATATCGCAGCTGTGTTAGAATTTGGAATAAAAAAGTAAACGATGAAAAATGTTTCCTTTTCTATCACATTCCTTCTATAGAAATGTGGTAAAATCGATATAAATGATGTAGAAAGTTGGAGGAAACAAAAATGTCTAATCTACCGAATTGTCCTTCGTGCAGCTCACCTTATACATACGAGGACGGCAGTCTGCTGGTTTGTCCTGAGTGTGCGCATGAATGGTCACTTGAACAAGAACAAGCGGCAGAGGAACAGCTTGTTGTCAAAGATGCGAATGGGAACCTGTTAAGTGATGGGGACACGGTCTCTGTTATTAAAGACCTAAAAGTAAAAGGTTCTTCATCCGTTTTGAAAATAGGAACGAAGGTCAAAGGCATTCGTTTAGTGGAAGGCGATCATAACATTGATTGTAAAATTCCTAGCTTCGGCGCAATGAAATTAAAATCAGAGTTTGTGAAGAAGATATAATGTATGAAAGGAGGCTGTAAGAGGCCTCTTTTCTTTATTTATAGGTGAAAGGAATAATCTCAAACAAAATTCCATACATATATACCTGTTGAAAAAGGTTCATTTTTTAAAAAATCAAGCCTCTTTTCACATAAAAATCCGCAGTTTTCTTAACCCTACCTTAAAAAAGGCAGATGATTCGCTAAATTTTGGCTAATCCCCTTCACAACTTTTGGGCATTGCTGTACCATATGGAAGTGTATTTCTATTTTTGACGGATCATGGTGTTTATCAGGAAATAGAATGATAGATGATACTTAGACAAAGAAGGAGAGGTAACGTGACGAACGTTTTAGAACTGCATAATGTATCTAGGCATATTCGCGGGAAAAAGATTGTTCAAGACTTGAGCTTTTCTGTCCAAGCGGGCGAAGTCTTTGGCTTCTTAGGACCAAATGGTGCAGGGAAAACAACAACCATTCGTATGATGGTCGGTCTTTCTCCCATTACATCTGGTGACATTCTGATTAATGGTCATAGTATTCAAACCTCCTATCAGCATGCCATCCAAGATGTCGGTGCCATTATTGAAAACCCAGAAATGTATAATCACTTAACGGCAAGACAAAATCTTGTTCACTTTGCCAGAATGAATGGGAAAGTGGATGAAGCGCGAATTGATGAGCTGTTAGAGCTAGTCAGCTTACAGCATGTGAAACATAAACGTGTGAGTACATTTTCATTAGGAATGAAACAGCGATTGGGCATTGCGCAGGCACTCATACATAGACCGAAACTGCTAATCTTAGATGAACCAACCAATGGACTTGATCCTGAGGGGATTCGAATGATACGAGATTACTTGAGAAGGCTCGCAAAGGAAGAAGGGCTGGCTGTTATTGTTTCAAGTCACCTCATGTCAGAGATGGAATTGATGTGTGATCGCTTTGCAATTATCCAAACAGGAAAGCTAGTTGCCATTGAGGATCAGCGTGCTGAGACGAAGCAGGATGATTTGGTTAATTATCGAATGAAGGTAGCAGCTGGTGAGCTTGAAGAAGCACAGAAGCTCATTGGTGCATTTGAGGAAGGCGTCACTGTAAGGGAAGAAGAGCAGTACTTATTTTTCTCTATGCTAGAAGAAAAAATGCCAGAATTAATTCGTCATTTGAGCAGCGCGTCTATTCATTTGTACGAAATCAAAATCGAAAAACAAACCTTAGAAGATAAGTTCTTAAGCTTAACAGGTAAAAAGGAGGCAGACGTATGATTCGCCTCATTCAAAACGAGTGGATGAAGATCAGTTATCGTATTGGTACTTGGATTATGGTTGGGCTTCTTGTATTAGGTATGGTTGCCACGCTGATCTTTGCAGTGAAAACAAATGACAAAGATCAAGCTTCAAGTGATTGGAAGACTGAACTGCAAGCGATCAATAAAGCAAACAAGGAAGAATTGAAAGAGGATAATATAGGATTTTATAAGAGATCCCTTGAAAGCGAAATAGCAATCAATGAGTATCGAATCAAGCATAATTTACCTCCTGTAGATCAATTCGGTAAAAATGCATGGACTTATGTGAAGATCAATGCTGATTTGCTTCAGCTGGTCGGTGTATTTGTGATTATCATTGCAGCGACGATTGTCTCGGCTGAATATAAGCATGGTACAATTAAATTATTACTCATCCGTCCACCATCAAGAATGAAAATTCTTTTATCTAAATACTTTACCGTTCAACTTTACTCTCTATTTCTGATCGCGGTCCTATTTATCCTGTCATTTATTCTAGGTGCGATCTTCTTTGGACTTAATCATGATTATGTGTACTTGTCCTATCAAAATGGTAAAGTCATTGAACAATCTCAGCTTACAAATATGGTGTCATATTATTTGGCACATTGTGCTATGTTTGTTGTACTAGGAACACTTTCTTTTGCCATTTCAACGGTATTTAGAAGTGAGGCCCTTTCTATTGCGATTAGTGTGTTAGCTTATATTGTTGGAGCATCCATCACAAGCATTTTGATGTTCTTCTTTGATTGGGCGAAATACTTATTGTTTGCCAACGATCCTGCACAATATTTCGCGGACACACCTACTTTTATTGAAGGTATGTCTCTAGGATTCTCATTAATCGTCCTAGTCATCTATTGGGCTATTTTCTTAGCCATTGCCTTAATTGTTTTCCAAAAGCGTGAAGTGAAAACAGGTTAATTTAACTTTTTAGGAGGTTTACACATGATTAAACGTAAAGGTGAAAAAATTATGGGGATTATTAGTATTGTCCTCAATGCCATTGGTGTTGGAATTGGAGCATTATTCCTTTCCATAGGTCCATCAGTTTATGATGAAATCAATGAAGTGTTAAAAGAGGAAGGAGAAACATTGCCGATCGAAACGCTTCAGGCTTCGGTTCAGGCATTTGGTACTCAGTTCATGGTCGTTTCCGCAATTGCGGCTGTGCTGTCGATTGTCGGCGTGATTTTCTTGAAAACTGACCGCCGTGCCGTGCTATCAGGTATTCTTTTCTTGGTTTCTGCTGTGACTCTTTTAATTGGAACAGTCGGCCTTGCATTCGCTCCAATGGTTCTATTGTTTATCATTGGATTAATGTCTCTTATTAGAAAGCCGAATACAGACATTCACACAAGTGAATATCCTTCATAATGATAGAAAAGACATGCGCATATCCGCGCATGTCTTTCTTTTTAAATGATGCCAATCAGCATCGCCACGAACAGAAGAATAATACTGAATCCCCACATCCAAAAGAAAGAGTAGCGGATGTGTTTCCCCATATCAACCCCTGCAAGACCTACAGCGAGCCAAACAGCGGGAGCAAGCGGGCTGACAAAGGTTCCGATGATGTTCCCAATCATCATGGCATATGCCGCAGAAGTGCCTGTTACGCCAACTTCAGATGTAATGGATTCAACAATTGGCAGAAGGGCGTAATAATAGGCATCTGTACTTGTCAGCATATCCAGCGGCACCCCAAGCAGCCCAACAATGATATGTAAAAATGGCAGCAAGAAGGCTGGTAAAATGTGAATACTGTCCACAGCAATGGCTTTCAGCATCCCCGTGCCTTCAAGAATTCCTAAAAATGACCCTGCGGAGAAAATGACAGCCGCCATCATCAGCGCACTAGGTGCGTGTGCCTTGATCCTTTCCATTTGCAGATTCACATTCGGAAAGTTAATCAATAGTGCCAGTGACAGGCCAATCATAAACATAAAACTAGCAGGAATCACGTTCAACACAAGAAGCACGACAACAGATACAAATAGGATGAGGTTGACCCAGATGAGATGATAACGCTTTAAAGAGGCGTCTCCCGTTTCACTAATAGACTGAATGGCACGATCCCAATCTGCCCCTTCTAGTTGAACCGCAGCTATTTCATTTGCAGCAATTTTCACCCGAATTCGTTTTTCTTCCCTTTTTCCTAAAATGAATGCCATCCCTAATACGAGCACAACGCCTATGAGCTGAATTGGAATGAGCGGCACCCACAGTTCAGAGGGATCCATATTTAGGACACTTGCTGCCCGTCCAGTCGGTCCGGCCCATGGAATCATATTGGTTAATCCGGCACTCGTCCCGATTAATAACAGCAGTAAATAAGGACTCATATGTAATTTTTTATAAAGCGGAAGCAGTGCAGGTACAGTTAATAAAAAGGTCGTAGCCCCTGCTCCGTCTAAGTGTGCGATAACCCCAATCAAAGCAGTTCCCATTGCAACTGTGACAACATTTCCTTTTGTCAGCTTGATTAAAGCTTTAATTACAGGTTCAAAGAACCCTGTATCTTGCAAAATGCCAAAAAATAAAATGGCGAAGATAAACATGGTCGCCACCGGCAATACTTTGATAATCCCTTCCTCAAAGAAGGTTTGAATGTCATTGATCCCAAATCCCGCGATGAGCGCCCCTATTAAAGGCACCATGACCATGGCGACAATTGGACTTGCTTTCCCCCAAATCAGCAGCACAACAATCGTTAAAATAATCATCAATCCAACAAACGTTAACATAAGCCCCTCCCCCTGCAAATAAACCGTTTACATTTATCTATTCTTTTCATTCAATGCACTCCCACAGGTGCATTGAAAAAAAAGATTATCAAATTTATGAGTATGAAGCAACCGCTTTCATACCTATACAATGGTAAAAAAGGATGGAGAGTCCAGTCATAATGCGGCATCAAATATTGCAAAAAAATTTAGATAAAAAATAACTAATAAATTTACAGCGATAAATATGGGTATATATACTTATTTAAATCAAAAAGCGCCCAATAAATGGACGCTTCTTTCAATTATTTTTTCAAGATGACGTACTCGTAAGGATCAAGTTGAAGCTGCTCAGGCACTTGCTGGCCAGTCAGTATATTCTCATAGCTTGCCTCTGAATCTAGTGACATGTTCTGCTGCTCTTCTGAAAAATTCATCAAAAACACATAGTCCTGCGTACCGTCTGTTCGTTTTTGTACGCTGACTCCTTCTGGAATTGCACTGGATAGGACGGGCTGTATGCCAATACCTGCGATAAGATCTTCGTAAAACTCATCATAAAAAGCCTGTTCATTTTCTGAGGCCATATAGTATGCCTTCCCTTTTTCTAATGAACGGACAGTCAGGGCTGGCTGTCCTTCGTAGCAGCCATTCTCAAAATGCCCTAGCACAGAGGCCGTTTCAGGATGTATGGATTCGCAATATTGTCCGACATGATAGGTGCGTCCATTCCCTGTCGTCATTAACACATGTTCATCTGGCATCAAAGTGTTGATTTCCTCTGCCCAAATGCCAAGTACATGGCGGAGAGGACCAGGGAAACCGCCGAGGAAACAGAGATCATTTTCATCGACCATGCCGCTCCAGTAAGTCGCAATAAAAATGCCGCCCGCTTTGACAAAGGCTTCAATTTTTTCTGCAACGCCTGGTTTGATCATGTAGAGCATTGGCCCAATGAGCACACGATAGGATGAGAAATCCTTTTCCATTCCGACAATGTCAACAGGGATACCTTTTTTCCAAAAGCTTCGATAGTGAGTTTGACAAGCCTCTACATAGCGTTTGTTTGTATTATTTAAGCCTTGCGCATCATCAATGGCCCAGTGGTTTTCCCAATCGTAAATGATGGCAACCTCTGGCTGAACGGATGTGCCCGCAATTGGCTGCAGCTGCTCCAGTTGTTTTCCTAGATCAGCTACCTCTTGAAACACGCGCGTATGTTCATGGCCAGAATGATCGACAACGGCACCGTGGAATTTCTCAGAGGCGCCTCGGCCTTGCCGCCACTGGAAATAAAGCACGGAGTCTGATCCGTGGGCAATGGCCTGCATGGCAGAAAGGTGTGCCATGCCTTTATGTTTGACCTTGTTCACTTCATGCCAGTTCACAAGGCTCGGCGTACTCTCCATGACGAGAAACGGCTGTCCGTCCTTTAAGGAACGATACAAATCATGTACAAAGGCGACATTTGATGCTAATTCGGCAGTTGTTTCTCTACCGCTATGCCAAGCAGGATAGCTATCCCATGAGATCACATCGACCTCTTTAGCAAATTGATGATAATCCAGCCCAAGGAATGGACGCATATGCGGATAGTCACCCATAAAGTTCGTGGTTACTGGGATATGAGGCGTCAATTCCCGCAGCGGTTCAATTTCATTTTGATAAAAATTAATCGTTTGCGCTGTGACAAAGCGTTTCCAATCCAGGTTCATGCCGTGAATCATGTGCTCCCCGTGTGGTGCGGGTGACTCGATTTGTGACCAATCACTATACGTGTGGCTCCAAAATCCTGTCCACCATGCTTGATTCAAAGCCTCAAGATCATGATTGTATTTGTTTTTCAAATAGTCTCGAAATGCTTCCTGGCAAAGATCGCAATGACACTCGCCGCCGTACTCATTTGAAATGTGCCACATGATCAGTGCTGGATGATCCTTGTAGCGTTCCGCAAGCAGCCGGTTGAGTGTATTCGTTTTCTCTCGATAAACCGGAGAGGTGAAGCAATGATTATGGCGCAGTCCATGTAAGTTACGCTGACGATTCGCTTCGACGCGCAATACTTCTGGATATGTTTGCGACAGCCAAGCAGGTCTTGCCCCACTTGGCGTAGCGAGAATGGCGTGTGCCCCCTGCGCTGCCAAGCGGTCCATAATGTCATCCAGCCAAGCAAAGTCATATTGACCTTCTTTTGGCTCTAGCTTACTCCATGCGAATATGTTGATGGAGAATGTTTGACAGTGTGCAAGCTTCATTAATCGAAAATCTTCGTCAATGATCTCTGGCATATGGAGCCATTGATCTGGATTGTAATCGCCACCATGCAAAAAGCCTTTCACATTTGGGTGAACGAGTGGGTAACGCTTTCCCATTTTGTCACGTCCTATCCTTTTAGTTACGGTGTCATTTGTTTAAATACATCAAGAGAAGGCAGTGCTTTTCCGTTGAAATCAAACATCGCTTGATTTTCCCACGCATTTCCGACAGTACCGGTGGTTTGAATATAAGCGAGCCCGTATTGACTAGACCACGGAGCACCTTTTGCTGGAATCCAAAGCGGCTCCCAATAAAAGAACCCCTTCCCACGGTTGTTGTTTACTTTTGAAATCTTTTCGGATAGATCTCGTATAAAAGATGCCTGGCCTTGAGGTGAGGCTGGATAGCCGGCTGTGTTGACAGAGTCTTGATTAAATGAGTTATCTAGGTTGTCACCGTTTGCTGTCGTAAAGCCGTAAGCAGTTTCTACCACGATGACGTCTTTGTTATAGCGGGCGCTAATATCATTCATATTGGAGGTCAGACCGCTAAAGCCGCCGTCCCAATATGGGTAATAAGATAAACCGATTGTATCGAATGAGACGCCTCGTTTTGTGATTTCATCAAACCACCAGCGGGATGCACCATTGTCTCCGCCATGTGCAAGGTGAAGCATGATTTTGATGTTTGAATCGACAGAGCGGACGGCATTTGAGCCAGCTTTTAGCAAAGCAGCGAGCCGATCAAATTCACCACCGCCTTCACCCCAGCTTTTTCCGTTTGGCCACAGCATACCTGAGTTCAACTCATTCCCGACCTGAACCATGTTCGGCAAGGCATTTTGCGCTCTCATCGCTTTGAGCACATCGCCTGTGTAAGTGCCGACTGCTTTTTCTAAATCACTTTGTGAGAGGGACGCCCACGCTTTCGGTTTGAATTGTTTACCCGGATCCGTCCAGAAATCACTATAGTGAAAATCAAGAAGCACTTTCATATTTTGTGCTTTTGCACGTTTCGATAAAGCGATGGCTGTATTGAGATCATTTGTCCCGCCGTTATAGGCACGGCCTTGATTGTCATATGGATGGTTCCACAGTCTGATACGCACATAGTTGACGCCTTTATCCTTTAATAGCTTGAGCGGATCAACCTGCTGTCCGTTCTGGTTGTAGTATTTGCCGCCGCTTTTCTCCACTTCTGCAAGCATCGAGATATCGGCTCCCTTGATGAAATCACCTTGCAGTCCATTGATCGGCTGAACAGAAATCGCATCTGCCTTAGCTTCAGGCAAAACACCTAACCCTATCAGAAAGAAAAAGGCAACAGTGACAAGCAACCATTTTTTCATCAAATCTCCCCTTATCCTTTTGTCCCGCCTTGTGTGAGACCGGACACAAATTGTTTTTGTAAAACAAGGAACAATAAAGCGACTGGAATCGCAATGAGTAAAGCCCCGGCTGCAAAGGTCGTGTAGCTGGCACCCATTTTATCTGACACAAGATTGTACAGACCGATTGGGAGCGTATACATTTCGGGTGAGCGGACAATGACACTGGAAATGATGAAATCACCCAGCGGACCTGTAAATGAGTTGATTGCGACAACGGCTAAGATGGGCTTAGCGAGCGGCATAATAATTTGGATGAAAATCCGGAAATGCCCTGCGCCATCCATTCTGGCTGATTCATCGAGATCCTTCGGAATCGCATCAAGATAGCCTTTCATTAAATACGTATTCATCGGAATTTGTCCACCTGCATAAATCAAAATCAGGGCAAGGTGGCTATTAATGAGTCCAAGCATTTGAGCAAGAACAAAAATCGCAATCAGCGCTGAAAATTGAGGAATCATTTGCAGCAGCAAAAAGAGCATCAGCCCATTTTTCCGTCCTTTGAAGCGGAATCTGGAAAAGGCATAGCCTGTAAAACTAACAAGAATCAGCGTTAAAACCATAGTGGCAATACTGATCTTCATTGAGTTCCAATACCATTTTGCATAAAGTGCCCCCTGACCGAAGAACAGCTCGGTGAAATGGCTGAACGTTGGATTCTTCGGAAACATACTGGTACTCATCAGGCTGTTCCCAGGGTTAAAAGAAGCACCAATCGTCCAAAGCAGTGGATATAGAATACAAATGGAGGCAATGAAAAGGATAAAATAAGTGATGCTCAGGCGAATGAGCTTGTTTTGTTTTGATCCCATATCACATCATGTCCTCCTCTTTGAATGAATTCGTTCTCTTAAACTGCCAGAGTGCAATGGCGATGACAAAGATTGAAAGTAAGATCGTGACTGCGGCAGCAAGTGCATATTGAGATGACTGCATCGTGAGTTTGTAAATCCAAGAAACCAAGATGTCCGTTCCCCCAGCAGTTGAGCCAGCCACAGGCGGTCCTCCGCCATTAAATAAGTAGATGATATTAAAGTTGTTAAAGTTAAACGTATATTGCGTGATTAATATAGGCGCAATGGAATAAAGGACAAGCGGTAACGTGATGGACCGGAATTTCTGAAAGAAGTTTGCCCCATCAATGGTCGCAGCTTCGTATAGATCTTCTGGAATCGCCTGCAAAACACCGGTTGTCATAATGAAAACAAAAGGGAATCCAAGCCAAGTTTGCATCGCAATGAGTGCGATTTTGCTCCAAAATGGATCTGTTAGCCATGGTTTTGGATCAATCCCAATCGATGCAAAAAGTGTGTTGTTAATGGCTCCAAATGTATCGTTGAACAGTCCGGCAAACACCAAAATGGTCACAAAACCTGGAACAGCCCAAGGAAGAATCAAAATCGTTCTAAAAAACCGTTTTCCCTTTAAATCCTTCTGGTTGAGCAGAACCGCTAGAAAGATGCCAATGGCACATTGAAGGGTCGACGCAGCCAACGTCCATACGACGGTCCAGCCAAGTACATCAATGAAAGTGTCTCTCCAAATATCAATTGAAAAGATATTTTGAAAGTTCTTGATCCCTACCCAATCAATCAGATTGGCAGGAGGCGAGTGGTATAGATCGTAGTTCGTAAAAGCCAGCGCAAAGCTGAACATAATAGGAAAGACAACAGAGAATAGAAGTAAAAAGAAAGCAGGAGTGCTCATTAAGTAAGGAAAGCCTTGGTCGATAAGCTGATGATATTGAGCTCGGATGGAATGGAGCGGAACCCCTTGATCACGTTTCTTTCCGTTTATAAAAGCATCACGCATCATGAGTACGTAAAAGCCGATACCAAAACCAGCTGTTAACAGCGCAATAATCCCTTTTGCCAAAAGAAAAACAGAGTTGTCACGAGGTAGCATCGTACCTAGTGTGAACAGCCCCCAGAAGCCAATATTAAATAAATCATAAAATACGATGATAAAAGAGACGCCGAATAGGAAAAAAAGTGCCCCTTTGCCGTACTGTTTATTGTATATCTGCCCCATCCCGGGTATAAGGGAGAACATTAGCGCCCGTCTCCGGTGTGTCTTTGATTCCACTATGTGTGTGCGGTCTAGTTCAAGGTTACCCGTCACGTCTAACACCTACTTCATATGAAATTAGATCAAATACGGGCAGCTTGATAGACTTAAAGGCTACCCGTGTTTGATGATTATTTAGAGTGATTTGCTTTAATTTGAGAGTCGATTTGATTGACCGCATCATCAAATGCCTTTTTTACATCTGTTCGTCCGGTTGCAATGAGACCTAATGCGCTGTCAATCGGCTTCCACACCTCTGCCATTTCAGGGGTATTCGGTGTCAGCGTGGCATATTTCGTTTGTTTTGAAACAGCATCTGCATTTGCGTTTTCAGTAATAATTGGATCCTTCATCAGCTTTTTCACTGGTGGAATTTCCTCTGTTACTTCAAATCGCTTCTTCGAATTTTTTTCATTCGTGATAAACTCAACAAATTTCTCAGCAAGGTCTTTATTTTTAGAATAAGAGGAGACGTTGTAGCTCTTTACACCTAGGAATGAGCTCATATGTTTTCCGTTCGGGAGTGTTGGCAGCTCTGTTACGCCATAGTCAATTCCAGCTTCTTTATATGGACCAAATGACCACGGACCAGAAATCACAGCTGCCGCCTTTTTCTCTGTGAATAAGGAGTTGAGGACATTGATTCCTTGTTCACCAATGATGCCTTTCGGGAAAAGTCCTTCGCTGAAGAATTTTTGAATGTATGCTCCTCCTTCGATGGCGCCATCGTTGTTCAGGCCAATATCCTTCACATCATAGGAGCCATCGCTTTTCTGTTTGAAAATATAGCCCCCTGATCCGCCTAACACACTTTGTGCATAGTAAATTTCATCCCATTTTGCAACAAAACCGTATTTCCCGTCTTTTGTCAGCTTTTTCGAAAGGTCATACCAGCCATCAAGTGTAGTTGGTGCCTTTTTGACAAGGTCTTTGTTATAGAAAAGCACAGTCGTTTCAACGGATTTCGGAAGGCCATACAGCTTGCCGTCTACCGTTTGTGATTGAATGGATTCGTCTGTAAAGGAATCGATTACTTTTTGATCAGGCTTGATTTCCTGTAACAGACCCTCAGTAACAGCTGATCCAATTTGATCGTGAGGCATTGTGATGACGTCTGGGCCTGTCCCGGCTGCTCCATCAAGGCGGAGAGCTTCGATTTGGTCAGCATACGCTTTTTCGACCACTTTGATTTTCACATCGTTTTGTTTTTCGAATTCTTTTACAGCGTCTTGAATCCCATCAGACTTTTTGACATCCTCCCATACTAGCAAGGTCTTTGTACCTGTAGATGCTGGCTGACTCCCGTTTGAATTGTCATCTCCTGGTCCGCATGCTGAAAGCAGAAGCACAGCAGTACCAACGACTGCTGATAATGTCGCCCATTTTCCCTTTTTCATTGGTAATCCCCTCTCGTTCTTTTTTCACAGATGATAAGAAAACGCTTTCTTAATGTGAGAATATCAACTTAAGTAAAAAAAGTAAACATATTTTATTAAATTTATTAAGTAAATTTTTTTACTCATATAGAGAGAAAAGAAGCCCTCCACATTAGGAGGGTCTTCCAGTTGATTATATGGTGCTTTTCCGAAAGACTGGTTCTGAGGCAATTAGCACAGTTTTAGGCAATGTTCTGCCGTCCACAAGCCTTTCTAAAAGTAAATCGATCGCTGTCTCACAAAGTAATGACGTATGGATATGATACGTGGTGAGCGGCGGCGACACATATTGAGATACATGAATATCGTTGATACTAAAAACGCTGACGCGATTCGGCAGAGAAAATCCGCGCTCATTTAATGCTTGTAAGCAGCCGATGGCAAGAGGGTCACTAGCGACACAAAAAGCGGTGGGCAGATCATCACCAAGCTCATCAATCGCCTTCATCATGAGCGCATAGCCTTCATCGACTGAGAAATGGTGGCCGATATAGACCAATCGCTCATTAAGTATATGGCGGGCAAGCATGTATTCACGGAAAGTCGTTTCACGAATATCTGGAATGTGCTCATTCGTATTGAGATCAAGATCTGTGCCGCCAATGAATCCAATAGATGAGTGTTCTTTTTCAATAAAAGAATCGATGATCTTTTGAACAATTCGTTTCAGGTTCGGCTTTACAGAATCAAAACGATCTTCATCTGGTGTCGTATCAATAAAGACAATGTGCGGAGTGACAGCATATAATTGGTCAAGCTCTGACGTTTTAAATCGGCCGATGGCGATGATCCCTTCTGTAGCAGGATCAATGGAATGAAGGCCATCAGACGGATTGTAAGCGGTAACATTTAAACTCCGAGTGTTGGTCAGTTCCTCAATACCTAGTCGAATGGATTTAAAATAAATATCTTCAAGCTCTTCCTTTTCGGTCATCCAATAGAGAAAGGCAATTTTTTTTAATGAATGTTTGAATGTCTTCTTTTGGTAGGACAAAGCTTCTGCGGCGGCATATACTTTTTCACGTGTTTGATCGGTGACAGATAGGTTGGGATCTTGGTTCAGTACGCGAGATACCGTTGCAATGGATAAACCTGCTTTTTCTGCAATGTCCTTTATTTTAGCTGCCAAATCAGCACCTCCTATAGAAAATATCTCCTCTTAGTATAGAGTCTTTAAAAAAATTAGTAAATATTTTTATTAAATTATTTTCGTTTAGGCGGTTCTTTACGTGCTGGAAAGGAATTAGTAAGATATATATATGTAAGGTGTTGGATTAAGATTTCTGATAGGAGAGGGACCGATGTATTACGATGCACTGAAGACTTTTGTGACAGTGGTGGAGGAGAAGAACTTTACAAAAGCAGCCCAAAAGCTGCGGATTTCTCAGCCGAGTGTCAGTCTTCATATTAAGAACTTGGAGCAGGAATTCCAGACCGTTCTGCTGAATCGTTCGCCAAAGCAATTAACCGTTACACCAACTGGGGATATGCTGTACCATCGATCAAAACAAATCATTCGTCTCTATGAACAGGCGAAGCAGGACATTTATGAGCATCATCATTTGGCAAGAGGAAAGCTGACCATCGGGGCGAGCTTCACAATTGGTGAGTATGTGCTGCCGCAAATATTGGCGGAGTTTCATCAGCTCTATCCGCATGTTGATATTGAGGTGGTCATTGATAATACAGAGGCGATCGCCGGACACGTCCGTTTATTCCATGTCGATATCGGTTTGATCGAAGGACAAACCAATGACAAAGAGCTTTCTGTAGAAACTTTTCTAGAGGACGAGCTGTATATTGTGGCGCCATTAGATCATCCTTTTGCCAAGAAGAAAGATGTCACCATTGATCAATTACAAAACGAAACATGGATCACGAGAGAAGAGGGATCAGGGACAGGAGAATATTTACAGCATGTCCTGAAATCAAATGGACTGAAAGCACGAACCTTTGTGACCTTTAGCAGCAATCAAGCCATTAAAGAAGCTGTAATCCACGGAATGGGTCTTTCTGTTTTATCTAAATATGTCCTCCAGCGAGGCAGCATTGGCGGTGAATTGGCTGTTATTTCTGTGAGAGGCATGGATTTCAAACGAAAATTCTCCTATGTTGAGTCACCGATGACCGGGGGAAATAAAAATAAGGAATTGCTCGTTGAATTGTTAAGGAAAGAGAAAAAAGGAGCTTCTCCAAAATAGGAGAAGCTTCTTTTTTTATAACCCTTTGATTTTGATTTCATCGACTGGAAGGAAGATCTCACCTGTATCTGTATATTTCATGGTGACCTGATCGCCTTCTTTTAAATAAATGACGAGAGGTTCTTTTTCAGATGACATAGTGTAGCTTTTTCCATCGTCTAGCAGGAAGGTGACGGTTGTATAATCACCGGTCTTTTCTTTGTAGACTCGTTTGACCTTCCCTGCTGCTTCTTTCTTTTCTTGCTTAGAGGAACTGTTAACGGTACCGCCGCCTTTTTGCAGAGCTGTTTTATAGGCTCTCAGTGCTTCGTTTGGTGTAGACGCGTACGCAGCGATTTCTGGATTGGCTGCAGAAACGATAAAGTAGTTTTGCAGGAATCCATTTGAATCGAGAACCGGTGTGAGCCAGCTGGCTTCACCATAGAAATTATAGAGAATCGGCATGCGCCCTTTCCATTTCTTCTCGATAAATCGTTTCTCAATAATTTGCAGAGCGCCCTGAGAATCCATATAGGATTCTTCAAGATTTCCGGTA
Source organism: Bacillus sp. FSL R5-0659 (assembly GCF_038008785.1). Lineage (NCBI taxonomy): Bacteria > Bacillati > Bacillota > Bacilli > Caryophanales > Bacillaceae > Bacillus > Bacillus sp. FSL R5-0659. The sequence continues at coordinate 3,579,986 of NZ_JBBOZU010000001.1, read as the reverse complement.
TAATAAGTTGCTTTTCCTGTCCGGGCATTTGTCAGGGCATATCCGAGCATGGAATCAACACCCTCTTTCGGACTTGTGAAATCTGTAAAGTAATACATATCTCCTTTTGAATCAAACACCGGGCTCACATTGGCTTCCGTTCCTTCATCGGAAGGCAGCTTTACATCTGACTTCCCAAACATACTGTTCCAGAACCCGTGAATATAGTTTCCGAAATAACTGTTTTGCAGACTGACCGCCTCTGGTGAAACAGCACCATCGATAAAGGTAGGTACTTGATCTAGAGCATATTTCTTCGTGGCACCCGTTTTGGCATCAACAACGACCACACCGGAAGCTTTAAAGCCGTTTCGTGCAGAGATGAAATCGCCATACGTTTGAATGTAATAAGGCTTGCCGTCATCATTGATTTCCAGCTGTGTATCGCCGTAGAAAATCAAATCTGGGTACTGGAGACGGATATGACGCTCAATTTCTTTGTTGAAATAGGAGGAAGGCGTATAAACCATCTCCGTCTTCACGAACTTTGGATTAGCAGATGAGTCGGTCGCACTTAATGTAAAGTAACCCGGCGTGCTGCCTGCACGAATCCATTTAAAGAAGTCCGAGAATTCCACCGGAGCGATGTAAACATACTCACCATTGACCTTCTGAATTTGCAAGCTTCCAAGCTCATAGTAGCTTGTATTTGGAACCTGTCCGAACGATTTCTTCATTTTATTGCGGGCAAATTGAGGCGGTACACTTGCAGGTGTTTCTGTCTCTTCAAACGCTTTGATTTCTACTTTTTGCTCCATTTTGGAGACATCGAATTTCTCATTCGCATTGAATAGAAAAGCTGTCGCCATGTAAACACCGAGCAGCAATAGAATAAGAAACAGAACGCCTTTGATTTTACGCTCCAATCCAACTGACAAAAAGGCGCCTGCTGCTGTCACAACAAGACCAATCAGCCATAGGGAGGAAGGGTTCCGATCTAAATTGGTGATGTAATAGAAAACAAAAATACCGATCATAAACAGCAAAGCAAGGCCTGCAATCCACATGAACGGCACCTGCTGTTCTGTCCCTTTCTTTCTTATAATCAACCTAATTGGTGTGAGCAAAAGGGTCAGGACAAGACCGATCACAACCGAAAATAACAGAATATATCCCACAAACAGATCTCCTTTCAAATCAATCACTCTTTTAGTATATACGAGTGAGGCAGGGAAAAGATTCATCGGATGGAAGGTTCATCTAAATGCCAATCGAGTTGATGGCGGAACGAACATCTTCTTTCATTTCGTAGAACTTGAGTCTTTGTTCAATTTTTTCTATTAAGGCATCAATGGCTTGACCTGACATATGTGTTTGGATGCGATTTTGATGTGTATACACTTTGATCTGAAGTTCATCGATTAGATCTAAAATTTTTTCCGCTTCTTGACGGTCATCTGCAAATTCATTTTGAAGCTGATGCCGGATGGCTCTGATAAGTGCAGTTTTCTGTTCTTCTTTGATCTTTGCTTTCAAAGCTGCCAGCTCTGCTGGTGTCATGTCTTCCGTGTCAAAGTTTGCTTTTGAGAAGATGGAGCTTGATGTATGCGTATCTGTCATTCTTTGCAAAAAACGATCTGCATCTGTTGGTTGTTTCTTTGAAAATTCCATTTATCGTACTCCTTAAGAAATACCCATGTTCTTCGCCAGGGCTGTATCTGCATCGTGGTATTGTTTTCCAAGATCGCTCATATCATCTGATATTGAGTCCATCCACCTTTTCATATTCATAGCGCTATCAATCGCTGTATCATACTTTTTGACCGAATAGAACTCATTTTCAAGACCCTCTGTTTTTAAGTGACGAATCACGGCATCTACATCTGATGCCGTCAGCTGATCATACGAACCGAAACCGACAATTTGTTTGTATCTCGAACGAACTCGTTCTACCGATTGATCCACTTTGTCATCGAGTTTCTCAATTTTGCGAATGATTTGCTGCATATGGTGATCGGCATATGTCGAGAATTTACGTCCTGTGTTCATGAGAACGTGGGACTTAATTAATATCGCCACTACACTGTGCGGATCAACATTAGATTGACCCAACTGTTGTAACATGGCCGTAGTAAGAGAAGGATTTTTTCTCAACATATCATCAATGGTTTGAACGGAGCCATCTGGCGAAAAGGTATAACGATCTAATCCATGGCTGCCAGCGAGGGCTTCAAGAAATAAATTCGCATCCAGTGAAGGATTCACACTCATTGCCCGATTGAGGAGGTCTTTTATGAATTGGACGGCTTTTGAGGAGTCCTCGGAGTAATCGACGCCTTCAGGGAGAGCGGCATCATACATCACTTTCACTCGACCGATTTCTGTCGTATGCCGATTTAAAAGAGAAAGCCCGTCATTGAGATTGATATATTCTGTTAATCTACTGCGGTAATCGCCTTTTAATGCTTTAGCTTGTAGACCATCCGATAGATTTGGGTAAATATTCGGATTCTCAAAGGTGACCCCGCCTTGAATAAAATCATTTTTGACAAGAACATAGGAAGCATTTGACCCGCCAAGCGAATGCCCTGTGACATACATCTTCGCATTCGGCATTTTCTTATGGATTTCTTTCGCATACCGATCCGCTTGAACCATTTGATTCTCTGCACCATGCTCAAATGGGATATTTTTAATCAGATACTTTGTATCCGAAACCATCCAATCTTGAACAATTTCATTTGTATAGGCGGTTGTGCCTGTTGTCAACTTAGTCGTCACTTCCTGTGAACCCTTCGACCGACTAAAAGGAGGCAGCTTCGTCAAAATGGTAGAAAGAAGATCATCTGACTCTTTTTTTCCATGTTTTTTAATGGTATCTTTATATTGGTCTGCACCAATCGGTTCAGAACCACGGTAGGCGATGACGGCGTTTTTGATTTTGGTGAGGTCTTTGCCTTTAGCTGAACGGATAAAGTCATCTTTTGATACAAGAGTCATTGCGTTTAGTCCATTTTTTGTTTCTTGATAATTAATGACATACATGATTCTACCATTACTGAGTTTTATTAATTTAGAATTCTCGTAATTTAAAATGTTATAGGATTTTGAGGAAATTTCTTTATAATCTTTATCATTTAATTGATTTTGATATGATTTTTTGGTCAAAATTAACACTCCTGCTATATTTATCTTAATTATTATAGTATATAGCGTTATAAATATCTATTATAAATGCAGGTCTAATATACATAAAAATTTACTATTAATAAGATCAAAAGGTGGATAGTTTCTAATGAAGAAAACAATTAAAATTTTGGTTGTTTTAATTAGCATAATTGTCATCGCAGTTATTTCACTTGTTATTCAACAGGATAAACAAAAAAAATCAAATGATACAGGAGGGGAAAATTTCGTGCAAGAAAAAGAAAAAAGCGATCAAGAAAAAGCTGAAGAGTTCGCAGAAAAGATGAAGCCAAAAATTGAAGAAGATCTACATAAAATGGATATTCATAATTTTATTAAAACTATAACGTTTGAAAAAAAAGTGACCATCAATCCTATGGGGGATATTGTGATAAATGGATACGTGAATGATGAACCAGAGAGATTTAATTTTTCTGCTTCATTACAGTATAGATCTAAAAAGATAGGGCCGATGAGTTATTCAGAGGATTTATCAGATCGCTTTATAGACTGGGATGAATATAAAGATGAACCTAAAGTTAAAGAGGATTATCTTAAAAGTTTCACCGAAAAAGAACGTGAACAGTATCTGAGAGACATTGGAGAAAAAGAGTAATAAGATCAACCTGCTAATATTCCCTAAATAGTTGAAGCAGGCATATGCTATCATTCACCTAACAACACTTACAAACAAGGGAGAGATTTCACCCATGGCAAATACAAAGAAATTGATCTTGGATGTAGATACTGGAATCGATGATGCGATTGGGATTTTGCTGGCAGTGAAAAGTAAGCAGTTTGATATGTTGGGGATGACAACGGTGTGCGGGAATGTGTCTGTCGATACCGCTACTTTGAATACGTGTAAAGTGCTTGAGCTGGTTGAGGCAGATAACATTCCTGTCATCAAAGGTTCAGCAACCCCTCTTTTAAGAGCACCTCATTATGAACATCGGGTACACGGTGAGGATGGAATTGGCGGCGCTTTAAAGGACGCCCGGCCTAAGAAGACCGCAGATGCTGGTTTTGCGCCTGATTTTATCATTGAACAAGTGCTGCAGTATTCGAAGCAGGTCACGCTTGTGTTGACAGGGCCCTTAACGAATTTAGCCCTTGCGGTAAAAAAATGCCCTGAGCTGATTCATCATGTGAAAGAGGTCATTTTTATGGGGGGAGTCGTGCAGGGACAGGGGAATGTCACACCGGTTGCGGAATTTAATACATATGCAGATCCAGAAGCGGCAAAATTGGTGCTGGAGGCTGGGTTCCCTTCATTGACTCAAGTAGGGCTGGATGTCACGAGACAGGTCTTGTTAACAGATGAGAGAATCGATGCCATTCAAAATGAAACGTTGGCAGCTTACATCAGAGAGAGTACAAGCATTTACCGCCAGCGCTATTTTGAGCGTAATGGTGTGTGGGCGTGTGCCATGCATGATCCGCTTGCTGTAAGTCTTGCCATTAACAAGCAGCTTGTAAGCACACAGACATTTCATGTAGAAGTGGAGACGAAGAGTGAGTTTTGTGACGGTCAAATGATCTGTGATTTTCAGCACCAATGGGAGAAAGAGCGCAATGTCCAAGTGTGTATGGATGTAGATGCTGAAGCTTTTTTTGATTTATTGATCAAAACGATGAATTCATAAAAAAGAAGTCTGTGCAAACAGGCTTCTTTTTTATAAGATGGGAACATGAGGAAATGTATGCGCTCACATGAAAAGGAAGGAGTGAAGTCAATTGGCTTCTGTCAGTTTAAGTAGTATTGAAAAAATACGAGCAGCAAGCAGAGGGTTGCCGCCAAAGCTGAAAGGAATAGCAGAACATATTACGAGTGAACCTGGCGACATTATTCATTTATCTATTGTCGAGCTTGCCAAAAAGACAGCGAGCTCAGAGGCAACGATTTTTCGTCTTTGTAAAAGGCTTGGATTTGAGGGCTTTCAAGATTTGAAGATTGCAATTGCCCAGGAAATAGATCAAACAAAGCCTGATTATGTAGACGAAGAAATGAGTCTTGATGATGATACGGCCGTTTTTATGCAAAAGGTTTTTCAGGCGAATATATCCGCATTAAAGGATAGCTTTCAATTGTTGAATCCAGAAGATGTAGAAAAAGCCATACAAATCATTCATGAAGCAAAGCGCTTAGAGTTTTATGGGAGTGGCGGGTCTGGCCTCATTGCAACAGACGCTTTTCATAAATTTATGAGGACAGGCATCAACTGTATTGTTCACACCGATTCTCATTTTCAAGCGATGTCTGCCGGTCTTCTCGACCAGTACAGTACAGTGATCGGTATATCTCATTCTGGACGGAATAAAGATTTACTCGATGCGATGAAAACAGCAAAGGAAAAAGGCGCGAAAACCATCGGTATTACAAGCTATCAGCGCTCTCCGTTGAGCCAGCTTGCTGATGTCACGTTGTATACATCGACGCAGGAAACGGCCTTTCGAACAGAGGCGATGTCTGCAAGACTTGCTCAGCTCACTGTCATTGACGTACTATACTTTGCACTTGCTCACTTAAGGCAGCAGGAAACTTTATCGAATTTAAAAAAAATGAGAGAAACCATTTCACAAAAAAGGGTGTAATGGTTTCAAAAATAAATTTTTCTATTAATGAAAAATGCCGTTGTGGTAACGATTGTGAGCTTTTAAGTGAAAAAAATTTTCTTTTAAGTCGTTGAATGTCGAAAAAATTATTCCTATAATGGGATTTAACAGGTATATGAAAACAATAAATATGATTTCAAATCAATGATTGGGCGTGATACAGATGAAGGGAAACCAGGCGGTAATTGGTTTGGATATTGGAACAACAAGTACAAAGGCGGTTCTGTTTGGACCACAGGGGAAAGTGATAGCAAAGCATTCGGTTCCTTATGATCTCATTCAGCCCCAACCAGCATGGGTTGAACAGGACCCTGAACATATATTAGAAGCTGTCATTGCAAGTGTAAGAGGTGTGTTGACGAAAGCAGCATTTGATGCAAAACGTCTCATAGGCATCGGAATTAGTACAGCGATGCATTCCTTGATTGTGATGGATAAGGATGGCAAGGCGTTAACGAACAGTATCATTTGGGCAGATAACAGAAGTGCAGAACAAGCGAAGCGAATCATTTCGGACATGGATGGCTTCCAAGTGTATAAAAGAACCGGTACACCGATCCATCCAATGTCACCGCTTTCAAAAATAAGGTGGTTCAAGGAAATGGCACCTGATGTCTTCAAGAAGGCAGCGAAATTTATTTCCATCAAAGAATATATTCTTTATCATTTCTTTGGCCAGTATGTGGTCGATTATTCAATTGCTTCAGCAACAGGGCTGTTCCGATTGGAAACGCTTCAATGGGATGAAGAGGCGCTTCGTATTACTGGAATTAAAGCCAATCAATTGTCTGAACTTGTTCCGACGACGCATCAGCTGAGAGGTCTTCAGCCAGAGATCGCCCTGCGAATGGGTATTGCGGAAGATACACCCTTTGTGGTTGGTGCGAATGATGGGGTTCTAGCGAATTTAGGTGTGGGAGCGATTGGAAAAGGTGAGGTGGCTGTCACGATTGGGACAAGCGGTGCAGTCCGTACGGTCGTGGACAAACCAATCACAGATGAACAATCAAGAACGTTCTGCTATGCGCTGACTGATAAGCATTGGGTGGTTGGAGGACCGACGAATAATGGCGGAATCATGCTGAGATGGCTGAAGGATGAATTTGGATCCTCGGAGGTGGAGGTAGCAAAGCGTCTTGGAGTGGATCCTTACGATCTGATGATTGATATTGCGAAAAAAGTTCCAGCCGGCTCAGAGGGGCTGCTGTTTCTGCCATTTTTAACGGGTGAGCGTGCACCTTATTGGAATCCAAATGCGAGAGGTACTTTCTTTGGGATCGGTCTTCAGCATAAGCGGGAGCATTTTATAAGAGCTGTGTTAGAAGGCGTCATTATGAGTGTTTTCTCAATCGGTGTTGCCTTAAGGGATTTAACCGGCTCAGCAAAGGATGTCAGGGCATCGGGCGGTTTTGCGCGATCTCCGCTGTGGCGGCAAATTTTAGCGGATACGATGGGCAGGGAAGTACTTGTTCCAGAAAGCTACGAGGCATCAGCACTTGGGGCGGCTGTCCTCGCACTTCATAGTTTAGGTTATATGAAAGAGATAGAAGAGGTTCAAGATTGGATTCGAATCTCTGCCCGTCATGAACCAAATATGGAGAACAATGAAACATACATAGAATTGTTTTACTTATATGAGCGCCTCTATGACAAACTGAAGGATGAATTTGATGTCATCAGTGCGCTGCAATTAAAACAAAATCATTAAACATCAGGGAAAAGGTGGGAGAGCATGCTTTTATTCATCGTGATTGCAGCAATTGTCCTTTTACTCATCCTCATAACAGTTGCTAAGTTGAATCCGTTTGTGAGTTTAATTATTACTTCTATGTTAGTCGGCTTTGCCACAGGGATGGACCTGCAGGAAATCATTCAATCCATTAAAACGGGGTTAGGCAATACGTTATCATTATTGGCCATAGTTCTAGCGCTTGGCACCATGCTTGGGAAAATGATGGCTGAATCAGGTGGAGCTGAGCGGATCGCTCACACATTAATCGGCCGGTTTGGGACAAAAAATGTGCATTGGGCAATGATGTTTGTTGCCTTTATTGTGGGGATACCTGTCTTTTTCCAGGTCGGATTCGTTCTTCTCATTCCTTTATTGTTTACGATTGCGATTGAAACGGGCATCTCGCTCGTGACAATTGGGATTTCGCTCATTGCTGGCTTGTCTGTCGTTCATGGTCTTGTGCCGCCTCATCCAGCTGCCATGGCGGCTGTCGGCATCTATCATGCCAACGTGGGGAAAACCATTTTCTTTTCCATTATTGTCGGTTTACCGACAGCTATTATTGCTGGGCCGCTGTATGGAAAGTGGATTGGAAAACGGATTCATAAACCAGTTCCGGAGCTGCTGAGAAAGCAATTTACTGAACGCAATGAAGATCGAAAACTTCCCGGCTTTGCAAATACGATGTTTACGATTTTGGTGCCAGTGATTCTAATGCTTCTTGCCACACTGGCAGATATTATTTTACCAGAGGACAGTTTATGGTTTCAGATATTCAAGTACATTGGAGATCCAATTACAGCACTGCTGATTGCAACCGTGTATTCTTTCTTCAGTCTTGGCTTTGTGCAAGGGATGAGCCGTGACCGGGTGCTTTCCTTTAGTAATGAGTGCTTAGGTCCGATCGCTTCGATTCTGCTTGTCATTGGAGCAGGCGGGGCTTTCAATAATGTGCTTATCGATTCAGGTGTCGGTGATTATATTGCAGATTTAGCCAAACACTCGCCGATCTCGCCAATTTTGCTTAGCTGGCTGATTGCTGCGGTTATTCGTGTGGCAACAGGATCTGCTACGGTCTCCATGATGACCGCAGCTGGTATTGTCGCACCGATTGCTGCATCTATGCCGGATGTGAGCAGAGAGCTTCTAGTGTTAGCTACAGGGGCGGGTTCGTTGATTTTGTCTCACGTCAATGATTCTGGTTTTTGGCTGATTAAAGAGTATTTTGGTATGACCATTAAAGAAACGTTTTTGACATGGACGGCTATGGAGACAATTATTTCTGTTAGTGCTATTGCATTTATTATGATCATTAATATGTTTATATAGCGAAACGCAACAGCCTGATTCTTCGGAATTGGGCTGTTTTTGCTTTTAGCCATACCACCTTTTTCAGATTGGGGTAAAATGAAGATATTGAGATGTGGGAGGCGGACAAGATCGAACCATTAAAACACGTTTATCATGAATTATTTATTGCAGAATTAGCCGAGAAACTTGCACAAGCGTCGACTGGATTTGATGCTGAAGAATTCAAGCGGCTTGTGCTCCAAAAGGATTGGGAGCAGCTGGAGTTAAAAGGCAGAATGAGAAGAGTCACTGAATCAATGCATGCCTGTCTACCTAAGGATTATGAGCAGGCAATTGAGGTGCTGCGTCAGACAGCCCCGCATTTTTCAGGACTTAGTGCGCTTGTATTTCCAGACTACGTCGAGACGTACGGTCTAGCACATTGGGATATCTCGATCAAGGCGCTCGAATTCTTTACACCTTTTTCCACTTCTGAATTTGCCGTTCGGCCTTTTCTGATTCAGGATCAAGACAAAATGCTGGCGCAAATGCTCGTATGGTCACAGAATCAAAATGAGCATATCCGGCGGCTTGCTAGTGAAGGATGCAGACCACGTTTGCCATGGGGATTAACTGTTCCTGCACTTAAAAAGGACCCTTCGGTTACGCTGCCTATTTTGGAAAAGTTGAAGTCGGACCCAGCGCGGTATGTGCAAAAAAGTGTAGCGAACCACTTAAATGATATTTCTGCAATTCAGCCTGATCTGATGAAGGTGACGGCTAAAAAATGGTATGGAACGAATGAACATACGAACTGGATCATCAAACATGCATCTCGTACATTACTAAAAAAAGGCGATCCAGATATCATGGCTTTGTTTGGTTATGGGGACGATCCATCTGTTCAAGTAACGGATTTGAAGGTAGAGCAAAATCCCATTCGTATTGGAGAGAAAATGATCTTTCAATTTACACTTCAGGCCGCTAAGCCCCTAAAGCTGCGTGTAGAGTATGCCATAGACTATGTCAAAGCTCGGGGTACCCGCAACCAAAAAGTATTTAAAATCACAGAGTTTGAAACAAGTGCAGCGTTACATAGAGAATTCGTCAGGTCACAGTCCTTTCAAAATATGACGACGAGAAAGCACTATGAGGGAATCCATACTTTAACGATTATCATCAACGGCATTCCAAAAGCATCGGTCGATTTTGAAGTAACAGAAGATAGAAGCTCATGAAAAAACCCGCCATTTCGGCGGGTTTTGGCGTTTAAGCCTTCTTTTTCATTAAGAATGAAGCGATGATGGCAGCGACTAAGAAGCCGATGCTGATAATGGAGCTAGGCAGGTTTTCTTGTCTGAATAGGAACAAAACAAAGCTCAAGCTGAGTACAAGACCTGCAAATAAAGTCAAATACGGAAACAGCCACACTTTGAAATACGGCTCCTGTGGATATTTTGGACGCAGCTTTAGATGTGCCATACAAATGCTGATCCAAATGAGTGAAACTGCAAAACCAGGAATAGCCAGCATATAGCTGAAAATTTGGTCCGGATATAAGTAAGCAAAGAATGTTCCAATGAGAAGAAATAGAACGGTGACCCATAAACTCAAAATGGGTACGCCTCTTTTGTTGACCTGTGCCAGCTTTTTCGGACCGCCATCTGATTTAGAAAGAGAATGAATCATTCTCGTCGTTCCATAAATTCCAGAATTGGCCGCAGATAGAACGGCTGTAATCAAGACGAAATTAATGAAGTGAGAGGCGCCTTGCATACCAGCAGCAGAGAAGACTTGGACAAAAGGACTGTTATTTGGATCAATTTGATTCCAAGGAATGAGTCCGCAGATGATCAAAATCGGCAATGTGTAAAATAAGATAATCCGCCACATCATACTTTTGACTACTCCAGGCAAGACCTTCTCCGCATCCTTTGTTTCAGTAATGGTTAGCCCGATCAATTCAGAGCCTCCATAAGAGAAAATAACCACTAAAAGTGATGCAAAGATCGCACCCCATCCGTTCGGGACGAAGTTTTGATAGTTGGTAAGCGCTGGTGTGCTTTGTTCGTTTGGAATGATCCCAAATAATAATGCTGCACCGAGAATAATAAAGACAATAATAACGAAAATCTTCATTCCAGCGAACCAAAATTCAATTTCACCAAAGTATTTTACATTATTTAAGTTAATTCCGATGACTAAGAGTGAGCAAAGTAAACATAGTGACCATAGCGGTACGTTCGGCAGCCAATATTGAAGCAGACTGCCAGCTGCAATAATCTCAATGACACATACAGTGAGCCACATAAAACAGTAAACCCAGCCGACGACAAATGAAAAACGTTGACCAAGCGCAATTTGTATAAGGTCGCGTAGATTATTTCCCGGGTACACAATGGCCATTTCGGCTAATGCTGCCATTACAATGAGGAGCAGCAATCCGGCAAATACATAGGAAAAGATCACCCCAGGACCTGCTAAACCAATTGTATCGGCACTTCCTTTAAAGATTCCTGTACCAATGACCCCGCCCATCGCAATCATGCGAATGTGACGCGGTGATAAAAGCTTTTTTAATTCTTGTTGCTCCTGATTCGCGCTCATGACGTTCTCCTTTTTTAAAAATGCTTATGTTCCATTTTCTTTTTTCAGGACGTCAGTGTCAATATAAAAAAAGAGATTTTTCAGACAAAAACAGCGGTTGATTCTATCAAAACATATATTTATATCCATAATTACCTTATTTCATCCATATTCTAAAAATGAAACTTCAAATAAATGAAGATTTGCCTTATTTATGACATAAACAATTTTCAGTTTTTGTCGATATATCATTTGTATTACTAAAGTCCTAATAAAGAATTATTTATAACTGTAAAATATTTCAAAAACGTTAGAGTTGAAAGGAGTAATGAAAGATGTTTAAGAGAAAAGGAAATGATTCATCGGCTGGAATCCTTCTGAGTGAAAGCAGCCAATTAATAGAAAGAATCGAAAAAGGAGACCTTTCAGCAAGACTAGACACTGCTGCATTCTCTTCAAGCCAAACGATAGAAGCGGTAGCGCAAATTAATGAAGCTTTGCAAAAGATGCAAGAAGCAAATGAAAATATTCAAATGCGGATGGATTTAGTGACAAAAGCCATTCAAGTTGGCTTATGGGATATGGTCGTTGTCGCTGGAGATCCAGTTAATCCAAAGAATGAATTCACATGGACGGATGATTTCCGCAAAATGATCGGCTTTCAAAATGAGCACGATTTTCCAAATCTATTAGACAGCTGGGCATCTCGAATACATCCGGATGAACAAGAATATACATTAGATGCATTTTCTTCGCATTTATTGGACCATTCAGGGCGTACACCGTATGATATCGAATATCGCTTAAAGTTAAAAAACGGAGATTATCGCTGGTTCAAAGCAACTGGAACGACCGTTCGTGATCGAAATGGTGTCCCTCTTCGTGTGGCGGGAGCACTTTTTGATATTCATGATCAGAAGTTGAAAGAAGAAGAGCTGCAAGCATTCGTCACAAGATATGACTTAATCAACCGTGCGCTTGTCGAAGCCCCTTGGGACATGGTGGTAGAGGCCGGCGATCCAGTCAATCCAAATAACGAATTCTGGTGGTCTCCGCAGTTCAGAACAACTCTTGGATTTACAGACGAAAAAGATTTCCCGAATGTTCTGAGCAGCTGGAGCGATCGTCTGCATCCTGAGGATCAAGAAATGGCTCTCCAAGCTTTTGCAGATCATTTAAATGACCACTCTGGCCGCACACCATTCGACATTGATTACAGATTACAGAGTAAAAATGGGGAGTACCGCTGGTATCATGCGGGTGGTGAAACCATTCGTGATGAAAAAGGTGTTCCTCTTCGAGTGGCAGGAACCATTCGTGACATCACGTTAGAAAAAAACAAAGAGAAAACAGCGGATGAAATGGCTTCACAAGTAGAACAGCTTTCAAGTTCTATTAGCGAGATGGTTTCGGGCATCAGCTCTGTGACAAATCAAGCACAGGAGCTGGCTGTCGCTCAAGAGCAGTCAACGTCTGCCGCCCACTTAGCAAAAAATAGTGCAGATGAGACGAAAAATATTTCTGACTTAATCAAAGAAGTGGCGAACCAAACGAACCTGCTGGGTCTAAATGCTGCGATTGAAGCAGCTAGAGCTGGTGAACAAGGCCGTGGTTTCTCTGTCGTTGCAGATGAAGTACGAAAGCTGGCGCTGCATAGTGCCAATGCAACGGAAAATATCGAATCTAGTTTAACGGATATGAAAACACAAATTGATGAAATTCTTGATAATATCTCGAATATGACAGCTCTTACGCAAACTCAGGCTGCTTTAACAGAGCAAGTGAATGCTGCAGTTGATGAAGTGAATCACATGTCTCAGCGTCTTGTGGCATTTTCAAAGAGTATTTAATCGTCAAAAACCGCCCTCTCGTCGAAGGCGGTTTTTTCATTAAAATTGATCTGCTGGGAAAACAATACCTGCATCTTTTCTTGCAGCGTCAAGGACTTTCATCACGGAGAGACTTTCATCAAGCCATGCATAGCACTGTTCGTGATTTTCTGTCTCAATAATATGCTGGAAAGCTTCAGCCTCATAAAACAGACGGTTTGGATTCGTTTGTGCATTGAGTGAGACGACTCTGTCATCAACATGCAGCAGTACTTCCTCACATCCATTCGCCCCATTTTTCACATGAATGAAGCCTTTTTCTCCTTGAATCAATGCAAAGTTCATGCTGCTTGTATCCTTACTGCCCACACTTGTCGCAATAAAATCATTGTAAGTGAACGTCAAAACACCAGATGTGTCAATACCGTTTGGATGGCGGTTTGCCTGATATCGGACCTGCTCTGGTGATCCAAAGAGGTTCATGATGAAATGGACATTATAGATATTAATATCCATCAGCGCTCCTCCAGAGAACGCAGGGTTAAAGACATTTGGCGTTTCTCCGGCTAGCAGCTGATTATATTTGCTTGAATATTGACTATAGTTGCATTGAACCAGTTTGATTTTGCCTAATTGATGAAGATGCTTTTTGATTAAATGATAGTTTGGCATATGAACGGTCGTAATGGCTTCAAATAGGAGAAGCTGCTTTTCCTTTGCGAGAGCGATTAAGGCTTCCAGCTCTTTAACATTTGAGGTGAAAGGCTTTTCGCATATCACATGTTTTCCGTGTTTCAATGCAGCTGTTGCATGCTCGCTATGTAAACGATTCGGTGACGCTATGTAAACGGCTTCTACGTGAGGATCTTCTAGCATAGCGGTTAGATCCGTATAAGTTGTCTGCACCCCAAATTGGTCTGCGAGCTTCTTTGCTGTTTCTTCCTTTCTTGAATAGACAGCGCGACAAGAAGCACCTTCGAGCTGGTCAATCGCTTGCAGGAAGCCTTCCACAATGATACCTGTTCCAATGGTTGCGATGTTCATTCTCCAAAACCCCTTCCACTCGTTTAAGCTGTCTCTAGTATAACCGATGTTTTCATTGGACGTGTAATGAGATACCTGAGCGAAGGTGTGCCAGTGACCAAGACCGGCACACCTTTGGCAGCCCTTACAATCAGCTGATGTTTGCTAATGTTTGCTTTGTTAACAATTGAATAGCTGCCTTCCTTTTTTTTAACTCTAGAATAGAGTGTTGAATATCTTCGACTTTTTGCTCGAGCAGCTGTTCAGCTTCTGTTTTTGACTGTTTTTCGAAAAGTGATTTGATAATTTCACGAATTTCTTTAAGGGAGAAATCTAGCTTTCTCGCTTCGGTGATAAATGATAGCATGAGTACATATTTTTTATCATATAGACGATAGCCGTTATGCGCTCTTTTGGGCTCTGGGAGCACCCCTTCATTTTCGTAAAAACGAATGGTTTCAATATGTACTCCAGACATTTTTGACAATTTACCTCTCGTAAACGTAATCATTCCCTGCACCTCCTTTCTTTGCTATCCATCATACAATTAGATTTGCTAGTTTCAAAACATTCTATAGTGCTAAACAATTGTTCTAGTTACTTGTTGTAAATGGGGGATCAGCACGATGAATAGAATACGTTATAATAGAGTAGACTCATGTGATATTTGTTACATATGTGAACAAGTAGACAGCGTGAAGAAAAAACGATAGGCTAAAATAGGTAAATAGTAATGAAATAACCTGTCATCATGGGAATGGTGGCTCAAAATAGTGACAGCACGTTTTTGCTGAGAAAAGGGGACCAGTGAATGTATAAATTAGTCGCAATTGATATGGATGGTACGTTATTAAATGATCAACATATGGTGCCGGATGAAGTGTTTGAAGCCATTCAACAGGCAAAGGCAGAAGGAATTAAAATTGTTTTATGTACAGGCCGGCCAATTGGCGGGGTAAATCGCTATTTAGCTGATCTTCAGCTTGATCAAGAGGGAGATTATGTGATCGCCTATAATGGAGCGCTTGTTCAAAACAGCCATACAAATGAAGTGGTGTCAGAGCTGACATTATCCTATGCTGACTTAACTTCTTTATATGAATTGAGCCGTCAGCTGGATACACCGATGCATTATTTCGATTCGGCCAATTTATACACACCGAATCGCGATATTAGTGAATACACAGTGCATGAAGCCTACTTAACAAAGCTGCCGCTGAAATATATGCCTGTTGAAGAGGCAGATTCATCGATGAGACTTCCGAAAATGATGTATATTGATCAGCCAGAACGGTTGGAAAAAACGATACAAGCCATCCCGTCTGAAGTGAAGGAAAAGTATATGATGGTGAAAAGTACAGATTTCTTCCTTGAAATCCTGCATCCTGATGTGAGTAAGGGAAATGCTGTGAAGCTTCTAGCGAAGGAGCTGGGAATTCCTCGTGAAGAAGTCATGGCCATTGGTGACAACGGGAACGACATATCAATGGTAGAGTTTGCAGGCTGCGGTGTTGCTATGGGAAATGCCATTGATGATGTCAAAGCCGTAGCAGATGTTGTAACAAAATCTAATAATGAAGCCGGAGTAGCACATGTGCTGCATGAGCTGGTTTTAGGAAAATAAAAAGAGAGAGCGGTCTACCAGTGCGGTAGCCGCTTTTTTATATATTGGAGAAAAAGTAAACAAGCATACGTCTGCTGCTTAAATTCGTCTTTTGCAGCATGGCTTTCACATGATCATGAACGGTATGGGGTGAAATAAATAACGTGCTCGCAATTTCCTTTGTCGACTGGCCCTTTAATAAGCAGTCGAGGACGTTCATTTCTCTCTCTGTCAGTCTGTACGTTTTCGCCGCATAAGGAAGGATATCATTTGTTTGGGCTCGTTTGATGTGAATCATGACAGCCTCCTCCTGCCTGTCAGCCTGCGCTAATCGAAAGGCTTGAAGGGAGAGGAACAACCCCGTAGGCAATCTCGTCATGCTTGCCGGTGTTTGCTCAATACCGCCGTATAAAAGTTTTGCCCCTAATGCTCTAAACGGGCGTGGCATGACCGCCCTGTCATGGATTTGTTCAAAGGCTTGAAACGTCTGAAGCCAATGAAGACCTGTCTCATTTCCATAAAGAAGGTTGTAATCGTGCGAAAGAATAAGGAAGCCTTGTTGCTCCGCCGCCGCGTCTTCTTCAGTATCTCTTTTCTTGAAAAGTTCATCTCTTAGCTTGGCTGCGAGTCTGGGCGTTTGTTCGATGACCGCTTGGATATCTTTTTCTTGAAAAGGTTCCTTGTCCTTTAGACGATAGAGGCTGGCAATCCCCCAGCATTCCCCTTGAATCACAAGAGCTGCCCGCAATTCATCAGACCATCCTTTAGGTAACAAAATATTTTGATAGCGCTCACTGCTAAGGTATTCTCCGCTTTGGACTAGGCTCGCAGCATGAACAGGGCCTTTGGCTAGAAACTCATGCTGATGTACGTCCCTTTTTAAAAACTCATTTTGAAACAGCTGGTCATGAATTTCTTCAATCGGTTCATCTGTGAAGGAACCTGTCGAGAGGAGAGTGGCTGGATCAATGGTTGTGATACAGGCGGCATCAAAATCAAGGACGGCAGCAAGTTCGTCCCGAATGTGTTGTCTCAGCTGCTGAAAATGAGTGGCTGGATTGGTCACATGATCTCCTCCTCAAAAATCCCCACTTTTAGGGATCGTGTTTTCTGTTGTCTCTTTTTACAATAAAGATGTCATATCTTTAGTGTACAGGAAACGATGGAAAGCGGAAAGGAACTGGAGGAGAAGGACATGAAAGAAAACCAGCATTGGCACGATCCTGTTGCTGAGTCATATGCAGCGACGATTTCACATAAAGTACCCGGCTATCACCTTTTGCATGAGTTAACAGTAGATGTATTAGAAACTGAAATAAAGAAAGCGGGCTCTCGTATTCTAACTGTCGGAGCAGGTGGGGGCGAAGAGATCATCAACATGTTACAAAGAAAAGAAGACTGGCTCATCACAGGGGTCGATCCGTCACCTTCTATGCTGGACATGGCGAAACAGCGAGTTACACAGCTAGAAATGGAGGCGCGTGTCACATGGCATGAGACCTCATTAGATACGGTTTCAGCTGAACCTGTTTACGATGCAGCAGTGAGCTTGCTTGTCATTCATTTTATAGAAAAGCGCCAGCTCTTTTTAAACGAGGTTGCCCGCAGGCTTCAACCAGAAGCACCGTTTATGTTGGCATTTATACAAGGCGAGATGAAGTCCCATGCATTTCAACAGGAGCTTCACATGCTTTCTCTTTTCATGCAGCGGCAAGGCCTAGAAAAAGAGGTGTTTACGTCCTTTAAAAACAGGCTGGGACAGACGACACACCCTGTTCCCGAGGAAGAAATAAAAGCGCAATTAATCAAAGCAGGATTTGAAGACATCAGACCTTATTTTCAGGCAGGAATGATCAAAGGGCTTGTTTGCAAGCGGAATCGTAGAGAGGCGGATGAGAAATGAGAACACAGGTGATGGTGATAGGCGGCTATGGACATGTTGGACAGCAAATATGTCTTCAGCTAAGTGAAGTGTATCCCGGTCAAATTGTTGCAGCAGGCAGAAGCTATGAGAAGGCAGAGAAATTTTCACGTCAGACAAAAGGGAAGGTTCTTCCCTATCAACTTGATGTCAGTGAGCCGTTATTTTCGGACTGGATGGATCAAACAAAGCTGGTGATCATGTGCCTTGATCAAGAAGACCCGTCATTTGCTGAAACAGTTCTGCAGTCAGGTATTGATTATATAGATATCTCTGCGAAAGGGGCGTACATGGAACAGGTGGCAAAGCTGGATCAGCAGTACATCGGTGCAACGGCTTTACTCAGTGTTGGGCTTGCGCCTGGCCTTACGAATTTATTGGCAGCAAAAGCATCATCTATGCTCTCATCAGTGAATCAAATAGATATAGGGATTATGCTTGGATTGGGTGATCAGCATGGAAAAGCCGCCATTGAATGGACGCTTGACAATGTCCATACTGACTATGTGCTTACTGAGCATCATCAACGTAAAAAAGTCAAAAGCTTTACTGGAGGCAAGCGTATAGATTTTGGGGTGAAACTTGGAAAGAGGAAAGCCTATCAGTTCCCCTTCTCTGATCAGCAGACATTGCCTTTGACACTCAGCGTGCCTTCTGTGACGACAAGGCTTTGTTTTGATTCTCGCGCGGCAACGCGGGCATTTGCCTTCACAAGGAGTCTTGGAATGACGTCACTTCTCACTGTTCCGAAAATCAAGGGAAGAGCCATTTCCATGATTCAATCGGCTCAAATGGGAACAGATCAATATGCAGTGAAAGTGGAGGCGACAGGAATGGAGAGGAACAAGATTCATCAAGCAGCGCTTGGAATAAAAGGGCATGATGAGTCTCAAGCCACAGCTCAAGTCGCCTCTGCTGCAGCACTACATTTATTGAGCAGGCGGTTTCAGACAGGTGTGTTTCATATCGAACAATTATTTTCATTAGCGTATGAGAATGGAGAATTTGCGTTGGTGGATCAAAAAACAAAGGAAAAGCGTGTGTTAGCGCTGAAAGCCAGCCTTTTAACCGCATAAAAGAATACGAACATAGGGTGATTCAAATGGAGGGTTGTAGACGTGAATGATAAAAAGGTTACGTTTTGCAAATAAATTTCAAGTGGGTGTTTACAAGTGTTAAATACAGAACAAGATATCATTAAGAATTATATAGATTCACCCCAAAAATTGAAAAAATTATATAAACGAGTATTGTTCGTTGTTAGTTTATCGCAAATATTTGGAGGGGCTGGACTAGCCGCAGGGATTACGGTAGGTGCCCTTTTAGCTCAACAAATGCTTGAAACGGAAGCCTATGCAGGAGTGCCAATGGCTTTATTTACTTTGGGGTCGGCTTGGGCAGCTTTCATTGTAGGGAAACTTTCACAACGTTATGGACGACGCATCGGTTTATCGACAGGTTTTGTTGTTGGAGGGATCGGAGCAATTGGCGTTGTGATTGCAGCTATGATGAATAGTGTCATTTTATTATTTGCATCGCTCTTCATTTACGGTGCGGGAACAGCCACAAATTTACAAGCTCGTTATGCTGGGACTGACTTAGCGAACTCTAAACAACGTGCAACGGCCATTAGTATGACAATGGTCATGACAACATTTGGGGCTGTAGCAGGTCCGAATTTAGTTGAAATGATGGGTAAATTCGCCGTATCAATTGGTGTTCCATCACTTGCGGGTCCCTTTATTTTATCAGCCGCAGCATTTATTGTAGCAGGTCTTGTCCTTTTTATTCTGCTGCGTCCTGATCCGTTAGTTATTGCTCAAAGAATAGCAGCGTACAAAGCAAAACATGAGCATGGAAATCAACCAGATGCTGTTGATAAAACAATAGATAAAAAAGGGATTACAGTAGGTGCCACGGTTATGATCTTAACTCAAATTGTCATGGTTGCACTCATGACTATGACACCGGTACATATGCAGCATCATGGTTATGGATTAGCCGAAGTGGGAATTGTTATTGGTTTTCATATAGGTGCAATGTATCTTCCTTCACCTATCACGGGTGTACTTGTAGATAAATTAGGACGAACAACTATGAGCATAGCGTCGGGCATAACATTGTTACTTGCTGGTTTATTAGCAGCATTCGCACCAAGTGATTCAATGATTCTATTAATCATTGCTCTGTCTTTACTTGGATTGGGATGGAACTTTGGTTTAATTAGTGGTACTGCTCAAATAGTTGATTCTACAGAACCATCAACCCGGGCCAAAACCCAAGGAACACTCGATGTTTTTATTGCGTTAGCAGGTGCTGCTGGCGGTGCTCTTTCAGGAATGGTAGCTGCGAATACGAGTTATGCGACATTATCTTTAAGCGGAGGAATTTTATCTTTATTTCTCATACCTGTAATAGTTTGGTCCTTTAAAAGTAAAACATAATGCAGTTTCCGTGCTGCATAAGCTCCTGCAATCCATCACAAAAAAAGACATGACGCCCCATCATGGGAGAGCATGTCTTTTTTTCATCTTCCATAAAAATACGTTTTGCTTCATAGTAGAGCACCTGCACAAATTTCTTCACATTGACAAGCTGGATGCTAGTTTTTTTATGATGACGTCGACACATCCCCTTTTTTCTTGATGCTCGCTGTGATGAGCTGGGTCAATGTGTCAGAACCTTTTTTTGAAAGGTGAACACCATCGGGCTGGAAATAGGATGGCTGTCCACTAGCGGCTGAATGCCAATCAACCAAGGTGACATTTTGATCTTGATCTGCCACTCGCTGAATTACCGCATTCACATCATTTTCCCATGATCTCGGGACCCTCGTATTCACTAGGAAAATATGTGCCTTTGAAAAGTTTTGAATGAATGCTTTCAGCGTGTCCTCAGTAAAATAACCATTTGTGCCAAGTTCAATGATAACAGCGGCATCAGATTGATTAAATGATTTGTATTGAGGGGCGATGCTGATGGCTTCGTTCATCTGTCTGCCAACTTTCCCATCGATGGTGATCTGTTTATATGCTTTTTCAAGATTCGGCGCAATGTCTAACATGACAGAATCACCAATGGCAAGAATTTGGTGAAATTGTTTTTGATCAGCTGCTTTTTTCTCGTGCTTTTCTTTCTTTTTCTTCGTTTTTGATTCCGATGGTTCGGCTGTTTTTTTCGGTGCTGTCTTAATTTGCGTCACTTCCTTCACATGTGGGGAGGAAGTGGACGAGCTAGACATGCCAATGATAAATAAGATCAAAAGAGCTGCGGTGATTCCCAGGAACACCTTATTAGATGTAGACCATTGTTTGATGCCTTTTTTCCAAATAGACCAAGAGGCAAAATATTGTCTGAAGCCATGCTGGCGGATTGGCTGTTCGATGAAGCGATATGAAGCCTCAGCAACTAGTAAAATGGCGATGAACTGCAATGTGACACGCGCGATGGAAGGCTGTCCAATTTCAATGACCGGTGTGGTCAGTACGATAATGGGATAATGCCACAGGTAAATACCATAAGACCGCTTACCAAGCCAGACGAGCGGCTGAAAGGACAGCCATTTCCCGATAAGACTTGCAGGGTGGCAGACGCACGCAATTAAGATGGCTGCATTCAGACAGAATAAAAGCATGCCGCCCTGATAGAGAAAGGCATCGAAATCGTCCACTGCATAAATACAAAGTAGGAAAATCGCAAACGAACCGAACCCGGCAATATGTAAAATACGTCTGCCAACAGGAAGTAATTTCTTGCTGGATAGTCTTTGCATAGGCCACACAAATGCCAGACTGCATCCAATCAAGAGCGCAAATGCACGAGTATCTGTTCCATAATAAACCCTGCTTGGATCGGTATCTGGTGAATAAAGAATCGCCATCCATAGGGCGGAGACAAGTGCTAGGCCAAAGGTGATCATAGGCAGATGAGATCTGTTTTTTACCCATTTCAGCCCTGCAATCAACAGTATCGGCCAAATGATATAAAATTGCTCTTCAATTGCTAAAGACCACAAATTTTTCAGTGGAGATAGGGCATTGAAGCTATCAAAATATGAAAGCTCGTGAAAAATATACCACCAGTTACTGACATAAAAAAAGGACGATATGGCATCGCCACGAATGGACAATAATGCGTTTGAACCAGCAATCGCGCACCAGCTGACGGTTATAAAAATCATGATGTAAGCAGCTGGAAGAAGCCTCCTGATCCGTCCCATCCAAAATGGCAAAAGCTCTTGATAGCCTAAATCCTGCTTATGTAACAAGATCGTTGTAATCAAGTAACCAGAAATGACAAAAAATAAATCAACGCCAAGAAACCCGCCGCTTGCGGGTCCGATATGTAAGTGATAAGCAATGACTGCCAATACAGCAACGGCTCTTAGTCCATCTAATCCTAAAATATAACGAAAACGATTTTCCTTGCTGTTCATGAAAATGAATCCCCCATCAATGTCAAACGCTTCTTTTTGTTGTTCATTCAAAAGAGCAACGATTCTTTTATTTTATATAAGATTAGACGAATCAGCATTACATTTTGTTGGCGAATTTCTGTCTTTTTTTAAATTTTTTTCATAGGAAAAAAGAATTGGTGGGTGAAGAGATGTCGAATTTGATACTCAAAACCAAAATCCCTGTCATAATAAAAGAAGAAGGAAAGGGGATGTGTTGAATGAGAACGATCGAAAATGATCAGTTATTGGTTCAGATTCATGAAAAGGGAGCGGAAGTCAGGGAGGTGCTTGACAAGAAAAGCGGACGTCACTATATGTGGTCTGGTGATCCAGCTTATTGGGGCAGGGTGTCGCCTGTCTTGTTTCCGATTGTTGGGCGATTAATGAATGATCAATACAAGATTGGCGATCAAACCTTCAAGCTCACGCAGCATGGATTTTTGCGTGATGTCAATTTTGATTTATCTGAAGAAACGGAGCATACGGTGACCTTTCAATATGAATCAAGAGGCCGGCACATGAAGCAATACCCGTATGAATTTACAGCACGTATTCGTTATGAACTATTAGAAAATGGACTGAAGATTTCCTGGGAAATTGATCATGACGGAGATGATACGATGTATTTCTCCATTGGAGGGCACCCAGCATTTCGTGTTCCTCTTGTTGAAGGTGAGCAAGCAGCAGATTATTCACTCACATTGACACCTTCGACTGAACATCTCCCTGTGCAATATGAACTGCGGAATTCACTTGTCAGAGAGAAAAGAAAAGGCATTGAGATTGAGCCGATCCAGCTTCGGCCAGAGCTTTTTCAGCATGATGCGATGATCTTTAGCCATATCAATCGAGTGTCTTTGACTTCTAGGTCAGGTCACGGAGTTGAGGTCGATCTCACTGGTTTTCCGTTCGTGGGCATTTGGTCGCTTTATGACCAAGAAAAAGGAACGATGGCTCCTTTTGTTTGTATTGAGCCGTGGTATGGCATCGCCGATATGGAAGGGACGAATGGGCAGTATAAAGAGAAGTTTGGCATTCAAACGTTAGAACAGAATGAGACCTTTCATGCCACTTATACCGTTTTCTTCAAATGAACAATTGTGCATGAAGAGGTGAACGATTTGTTATGATAGAAGAGAAAAGGGGGCGTATGAATGGATCGAGAGAAACAACAGCTGAGTATTGAAGCGGCGAGGCTTTACTATTTGTCTGATTACAGCCAGCAGGAAATTGCCAAGCAGCTCAACTTGTCGAGACCGACTGTATCTCGGCTACTTCAATATGCGAAAGAGAAGGGATACGTCCAGATTACGGTGATGGATCCGTTTGAGGATTTAAACGAGCTTTCTTCATTGCTTAAGGAAAAATATGACCTGCTCGAAGCTCATGTGGTGTTTTCGCCAAAGGACGACTATCCAACTATCACTGATTATTTGAGCCGATTTGGTGCAGATTACTTGCAAGAGACGGTGAAAGACGGTGATATCGTTGGCGTGAGCTGGGGAACGACTATGTATCAAATTGCACAAAAGATGCAACCTAAACAGGTAAAAGGTGTAGAGGTTGTCCAGCTCAAGGGCGGAATCAGCCATTCTCATGTGAATACATATTCTGCGGAAACCATTCAGTTGTTTGCTGAGGCCTTTCAAACAGCACCGCGCTATTTGCCGCTTCCTGTTGTATTTGATAGTGCTGCTGTCAAGGAAATGGTTGAGCAGGACAGACACATTCAGCGAATTATTGAAATGGGGAAGCAGGCGAATATCGCTGTGTTTACTGTTGGAACGGTAAGAGATGAGGCACTTTTGTTTAGACTAGGTTATTTCCGTGAAGAAGAAAAAGCGCTCCTCAAGGCATCCAGTGTCGGAGACATTTGCTCGCGTTTTTATGATCAAGATGGACGCATTTGCAGTGAAGCCATTAACAATCGCACAATTGGTGTGGAGCTAGATGATTTAAGGACAAAAGAACAATCCATTCTTGTCGCTGGCGGTCATCGAAAGGTGGCTTCTATACACGGTGCACTAAGAGGAAAATATGCGAATGTATTGATCATCGATCAGCACACAGCGAGGGCTCTTTTAAATGTCACAAAATAGATGAACAAAATTTCATAACCATGTTTACAATTGTTCATCCGTCATATATGATGAAAGTATCATAATTAAAAGGAAGTGTGAAGCATGACGATAGCAAAGCTCATTGATCATACAGCACTAAAACCAGATACATCTAGAGCTGCAATTATGCAGTTACTTGAAGAAGCAAAGACTCATCAATTTGCATCTGTTTGCGTGAACCCAACTTGGGTATCTCTTGCATCGAAAGAACTAGCAGGAACAGGTGTTGATGTATGTACAGTCATCGGTTTCCCATTAGGCGCTAACACAACAGCGGTGAAAGCATTCGAAACAAAGGATGCGATTGAAAACGGTGCAACAGAAGTGGACATGGTCATCAATGTTGCCGCATTGAAAGACGGCGAATATGATGTGGTTGAACAAGATATTCGTGCAGTTGTAGACGCAGCAAAAGGCAAAGCATTAGTGAAAGTTATCATTGAAACATGTTTACTTACTGATGAGGAAAAAGTCAAAGCTTGTGAGCTTTCAGTGAAAGCGGGCGCTGATTTTGTGAAAACATCGACTGGATTTAGTACAGGCGGTGCAACAGCTGAGGACATCGCATTAATGCGTAAAACAGTAGGACCTGACATCGGTGTGAAAGCATCAGGCGGCGTGAGAACAAAAGAAGACGTTGAGGCAATGACAGCTGCAGGTGCTACCCGTATTGGCGCAAGTGCAGGCGTTTCCATTATCAAAGGGGATCAATCATCTCCTTCGAAAGACTATTAATTCATACGATCCTATGGTAGGATAACATTCATGACTCATAAATGATGAAAAAGTCATATGCGGAAGGACCTCTCTTCTGGGAATTTCTTCCGCGTTTTGTTTACGAAATAGGGTTTGTTCCATACAAGCGCATTAATGTAAACGAATTCATTCAAGGAGGAAAAACATGAAATACGTGATTGGTATCATCGGTTTGCTAGTGATTCTGGCCATTGCATGGCTGGCTAGTAATGGGAAAAAACGAGTGAAATTCCGTCCAGTAATTGTCATGATTGTACTGCAATTTATTTTAGGTTATATTCTGCTCAATACAGGTGTTGGAAACTTCCTAGTCGGAGGCTTTGCAAAAGGATTCCAAATGCTTCTAGGCTATGCCGGCGAAGGAATCAACTTTGTATTTGGCGGGTTAATGAATGATAAAGCGTCTACTTTCTTCATCAATGTTTTACTGCCGATCGTCTTTATCTCGGCGTTAATCGGTATCCTGCAGCATTGGCGTATTCTTCCGCTTATCGTACGTGGAATCGGATATTTGCTTAGTAAAGTAAACGGTATGGGAAAACTAGAATCTTACAACGCAGTAGCGTCTGCGATTTTAGGTCAATCAGAAGTCTTTATTTCTATTAAGAAACAACTTGGATTATTACCACAGCAGCGTCTTTATACATTATGTGCATCTGCAATGTCGACGGTTTCGATGTCGATTGTTGGTGCGTACATGCAAATGATTAAACCAGAGTACGTGGTTACAGCACTTGTGCTGAACCTATTTGGTGGATTTATTATCGCATCGATCATCAATCCATATGAAGTGTCTAAGGACGAAGACATGCTTGAAGTCGTCGAGGAAGAAAGACAATCCTTCTTCGAAATGCTTGGCGAATACATCATGGATGGTTTCAAAGTAGCGATTGTTGTTGCTGCAATGTTGATTGGATTCGTTGCATTAATTGCGATGATTAACGGTATCTTTACAGCAGTTATCGGTGTTTCTTTCCAAGATGTACTTGGATATGTCTTTGCTCCATTTGCGTTCCTTGTCGGTGTACCTTGGAGCGAAGCAGTACAAGCAGGAAGCATTATGGCGACCAAAATGGTATCGAACGAATTTGTGGCAATGCAAATTCTATCCGGTGATGCTTTCCAATTCAGTGCTCGTACAGAAGCGATTATTTCTGTATTCCTTGTATCATTTGCGAACTTCTCTTCTATCGGTATCATTGCTGGAGCAGTCAAAGGCTTAAACGAAAAGCAAGGGAACGTTGTCGCACGCTTTGGATTAAAGCTGTTATTCGGTGCAACTCTTGTCAGCTTCTTAACAGCAGGCGTTGTCGGTTTGATTTACTAATTTAAAAAAAGGAATGGTGAAAACAATGAGAATGGTAGATATCATTGCGAAAAAACGTGACGGAAAAGAATTATCTTCAGAGGAAATTTCTTTCTTTGTCAAAGGTTATACGGACGGAACAATTCCTGACTACCAAGCAAGTGCCTTGGCTATGGCAATTTTCTTCCAAGATATGACGGATCAAGAACGTGCAGATTTAACACTCGCTATGGCGAACTCAGGAGATACAATTGACCTGTCTGCTATTGAGGGTATTAAAGTAGACAAGCACTCAACAGGCGGTGTAGGTGATACAACTACGCTTGTACTCGCTCCTCTTGTTGCGGCACTAGATGTACCTGTTGCGAAAATGTCTGGGCGCGGCCTTGGGCATACAGGCGGTACAGTGGACAAGCTTGAAGCGGTCAAAGGCTTCCACGTAGAAATTACAAAAGACGAATTCATCGAGCTCGTGAACCGTCATAAAGTAGCGGTTATTGGTCAATCAGGCAACCTGACACCAGCTGATAAAAAGCTGTATGCTCTTCGTGATGTGACAGGAACTGTTAACTCAATTCCGCTTATTGCAAGCTCCATTATGAGTAAGAAAATTGCTGCTGGTGCAGATGCGATTGTACTCGATGTGAAAACAGGCGCAGGTGCTTTCATGAAAACACCAGAAGACTCAGAGAAGCTTGCAAAAGCCATGGTGCGCATCGGAAATAACGTAGGCAGACAAACGATGGCGGTCATCTCTGACATGTCCCAGCCGCTAGGATTAGCGATTGGAAATTCCCTTGAAGTGAAAGAAGCGATTGATACGCTTCGAGGCGAAGGTCCTGAAGACTTAAACGAGCTTGTGCTCACATTAGGAAGTCAAATGGTCGTTCTTGCGAAAAAAGCAGACACACTTGATGAAGCAAGAGAAAAGCTGATTGAAGTGATGAAAAACGGCAAAGCACTTGAGAAATTCAAGGAATTCTTAGAAAACCAAGGTGGAGACAGCTCCATTGTGGATCAGCCTGAAAAACTGCCGCAAGCACCTTACAAAATCGAAGTACCTGCAAAAGAATCAGGTGTCGTAGCTGAAATCGTCGCGGACGAAATCGGTGTTGCAGCGATGATTCTTGGAGCAGGACGCGCAACAAAAGAGGATGATATCGACCTATCTGTCGGCATCATGCTGAACAAAAAAGTGGGCGATCGTGTTGAAAAAGGAGATTCACTTGTGACTCTGCATGCGAATCGAGAAGATGTTGCAAATGTCATGGAGAAAATTTATGACAACATCCGCATCGCTGATCATGCCGATGCACCAACTTTGATCCACACGGTCATTACTGAATAAAGAAAAAGGACAAAAGTGATTCGTCGCTTTTGTCTTTTTTTATGCTCGTCTTTTTCTATTGAAATAAAAAAATTCACTTTATGAAACAAACCTCTTGCAATCATCAAACAATGGGTGTATATTAATTGACGAGTCAATGATTGATATATCAAGTAATTGATTTCTGAATAGAAAAGAGGGGATGGCATTGACTGCATTTTGCTCTGAAGAGGCAGAGGTATTATATCGTTTGCAGTGCGTGAACCGTATGATGGGCGTGAAGTTCGAAGCATGCACGGGCATCAGCCAATCAAGACTTGAGTTGTTATCGCTGTTATTCCAAGCCGATGAAATCAGCCAATCAGATTTGCAGAAAAAAGTAAATATTGATAGTGCAGCTGTGACGCGTCACTTAAAACAGTTAGAAACAAAAGGAATGGTCACACGCAGAAGAAAACCAGAAGACAATCGAGTCACACTTGTTCGCTTAACAGACGAAGGCAGAACAAGAATCGAAGCTTCTAAAATAGAAAAAGAACGATTTATCTCAGAAATGCTTGAAAACGTAAGTGAAGAAGAACGAAGGCTTCTCACTGATGTGCTCATCCGTATACAACAAAACATCGAAAAGATTCAAACAACCTAAAGGAGTGTTACACATGGCTACAACATTAAAAACAAACGATTTTATGGAAATTATGAAAGGGCGCCGCTCTATTCGTAACTATGATCCATCTGTGAAAATCAGCAAAGAAGAAATGACAGAGATTTTAGAAGAAGCAACAACTGCACCATCATCAGTGAATGCACAGCCTTGGCGCTTCATGGTGATTGACAGCCCAGAAGGAAAAGAAAAGCTTGCACCACTTGCAAAATTCAACCAAACACAAGTGTCAACATCAGCAGCTGTCATTGCAGTTTTTGCAGATATGAAAAACGATGAATACTTAGAAGAAATTTATTCAAAAGCAGTAGAGCATGGATACATGCCGCAAGAAGTGAAAGAAAGACAAATTGCTGCATTAACTGCACACTTTGAAGTTCTTCCAGAGCAAGTGAACCGCGAAACAATTTTAATTGACGGTGGGATTGTGTCTATGCAGCTTATGCTTGCTGCACGTGCACACGGTTATGATACAAATCCAATTGGCGGATATGATAAAGAAGTCATTGCTGAAACATTTGGCTGGGATAAAGAACGTTATGTACCAGTCATGCTGCTATCAATTGGGAAAGCAGCTGACGAAGGCTATGCATCTTACCGTTTACCGGTTGATCGTATTGCTGAGTGGAAATAATATCTTTTCAAAAGGAGACGATCAAATGATTATTATTCATGCAGGGATGACCATTCATCCAGAAAAAGAAAACGTATTTTTAGAAGAAATCAACGAATTAATGAAAGCTTCACAGGCTGAAGAAGGCAATGTTTCCTACAAGCTGTTCAAGGATACAGATAAGGAAAATACCTTTTTAATGGTAGAAGTGTGGAAAGATGACGCTGCTGTTCAAAGCCATAATGCAAGTGCTCATTTCCAGGCGTTCGTAGCGAAGGCAAAAGAATTCTTAGCCGCTCCACTTGACGTGGTTGCCTTTCAAGGCCAGCAGCTTTCATAGAAAAACAACAAACACCCTAGGCGGTTATCGCCTAGGGTTCTTTTATTTTCGACATATGGTTCCACCCATTTCATTCCCGTATTGTGCATTTTCCACAAAATTTCTGAAAATAAAATGTTTTTCGACTTAAGTATATTGGAATATGCTAGAATTAGATATTATTTATTACCAAAATAGGGAGGAACCAAAATGAAACAAGGGAAATGGACGAAAATTGCACTAACCGCTGTCCTAAGTTTAGGAACATTGACAGCTTTCAGCACCCCTCTATCTGCCCACACCACAGAAAAATCAACATCCTCTGATGGCGGTCATTATTCAGGTATTCCATTTGACTCAAGTGTCGTAAATGAAGACCGTCTCGTCAAAGCCTTGAAAAAACAAGGAAAGATCAAAAAGAATGCCAATGAGGCAGAAACCCAAAAAGCATTAAAGAACTATCTAAAGAAAAAAGAAGAATCGGCAATGAAACAAAGTGCCAGCACCTTAACAGAAGAGCCTGAATTCCTGAAAGAATACAAACAAGAGGTACATAACAAACTTGCAAAAAAGAAAAAGTTAAAGAAGCATAAAGGAAAAGAAGGCAATCAAGTAAAGCCGGTCAAAAAGGAAAAGTATAAAGGTGACGTCCGCAATGATAAGGTATTGGTTTTATTAGTAGATTTTAAAGATTATAAGCATAATAGTATCAAAAAAGAAGAGACTGATATGTATTATAACAAGTTTGATCAACAGCATTATCAAGATATGCTTTTCGGAAAAAATGGCTACATCGGTCCAGATGGGAAACGAAAAGTATCCATGAAGCAATATTATGAAAAGCAGTCCGGCGGCAGTTACACAGTCAGTGGAACAGTTGCAGGATGGTATACAGCGAAGCATGAAGCAGCTTATTACGGAGGGAACGTACCTGACGATTCAGGCAGTGACGGCAGACCGCGCGAATTGGTAAAAGAAGCACTCGAAGCAGCAGCAAAAGATCCAAATGTTGATCTTGGGGAGTATGATCAATGGGACCGCTATGATATTGATGGCGACGGTGTTTATAACGAGCCAGACGGCATCATTGACCATCTGATGGTCGTTCATGCGGGTGTAGGTGAAGAAGCAGGCGGCGGACAACTTGGCGCTGATGCGATTTGGTCACACCGCTGGTCACTTGGTGATGTATTTGAAATTCCCGATACTGAATCTGAAGTCGGACAAGGCGGGAAAATAGGCGCATTGGATTACACCATTGAGCCTGAAGATGGCGCAGCAGGTGTGTTTACACATGAATTCGGACATGATCTTGGTCTTCCTGACGAGTACGATACACAGTACACAGGCAACGGAGAGCCCGTTTCTTACTGGTCGATCATGTCAAGCGGAAGCTGGGCAGGTAAAGTTCCTGGCACGGAACCAACAGGCTTTAGCCCATATGCGAAAGAAATGCTTCAAAATCTGCATGGGGGCAACTGGCTTTCTGGACAAACCATCGATGGTAAAACATTAAAGAAAAGCAAAACCGTCTTAATTGATGAAGCAGCAACAAAAGGAACGAACCATGACGCCGTTCGAGTCGATTTACCAGATAAAGAGATTGTCGTTACGACACCTGCTCAAGGAAAATATTCGTACTTCAGCGGAACGGGTGACAATTTGAATGCAACCATGACGACAACAGGTATTGATTTGTCAAAAGGAAGCAAAGCAGAGCTGACATTTAAAGCATGGTACGATATTGAAGAAGATTATGATTATGCGTATGTCGAAGTGCGTGAAACAGGGACTGATCAATGGAAGACCATCGCGGGTAACATCACGAATGATCGAAATGAAGCAGGTGCAAACGAAGGCAATGGCATCGATGGAAAATCAGACGGCTGGGTAGATGCATCCTTTGACCTGTCTGCTTATGCAGGGAAGAAAATCGACCTGCAATTCCGTTACACAACCGATGCAGGCTATTCACTTCCAGGTTTATTTGTAGATGATCTGAACGTCAAAGCAGATGGAACGAACGTATGGTCAGATGATGCCGAGGATACATCTACTTTTACCTTTAATGGATTCTCAAAATCTAATGGAAAACAATATGCAGCACAATACTATTTACTAGAGTGGCGCTCTTATGCTGATGTCGATAAAGGCTTAAAGCATATTAAACGTGGTGCAAGTCTGATGAGCTATAATAACGGTTTGGTCGTGTGGTTAGTCGATCAATCATACAGTGATAACTGGGTTGGAAAGCATCCGGGGAACGGCTTCCTTGGCGTAGTAGATGCAGATCAGCAAGTATTAAAATGGAGTGACGGTTCCATTGCCGCCACAGGCTTCCAAGTACATGATGCAGCATTCTCTTTGAATCCAAGTACGAAGCTGAATATCGATTATACAGCAACAACGGGCTTAACTTTGCAAGATCGCTACATTCGCCCGACTCGTACATTTAGTGATAAAAAGAACTATGTGAATCCAAATAACCCAGATGCAGGACGCGATGTACCGAACTATGGATTATCCTTTAAAGTCGTTGGACAAAGTAAGGATCGTTCTGTTGGAAAGGTGTTAATTTCGAAAAGTAACTAAATAGAAAGCCGGATTCTACTATTGAATTCGGCTTTTTGATATGTGAGAAAAGGATTATAAAGACACGATTTGGTTTTTAATCGAATGTCTGTTCTTTTTTATTTTGATATCCGAATGAAACCATTATATAATAGAGCCTGGAAGGTTTTTCTTTCAACCATGATTCTTTTAGCTGTTAAAACAAAGGAAAGGATGAGCGTTACCAATGAGTTATGTCACTGCCAAGCAATTAAAGGTGATTCGAGGGACGATGCAGACTTTTTGCAGCCATTTGGAGTATGATGGTCATGGTAAGCTTCATATCAATACCATCATGGCTTTCATTAAAAAGGAATTCGGCGTGAGAAAAATGAAAGACATTCCACAAAGTCGCTTTACAGAAGCGCTAGAATTAATACAAGACTTTGATTTATACACGGACAAAATAGAGATTCGTGACCGTCTATCAGAAAGGAATTAACTAAATTGAATATTTTAGCAATGATTTTAGTAGGAATTGTCGCATTAGAACACATTGTCATCATGTTATTAGAAATGTTTTTTATGGAATCAAAGATGGCGAAGAGATCTTTTAAGCTGCCAGAACACTTGCAAAAAGATCCAAATGTCAAAGTGATGTTTGCTAATCAGGGGCTTTATAACGGGTTTTTAGCAGCAGGACTCATTTGGGGACTCATTCTT
Organism: Bacillus sp. FSL R5-0659; assembly: GCF_038008785.1. NCBI lineage: Bacteria > Bacillati > Bacillota > Bacilli > Caryophanales > Bacillaceae > Bacillus > Bacillus sp. FSL R5-0659. Next base: position 3,547,387 of record NZ_JBBOZU010000001.1, on the reverse strand, counting down.
GGATCGAATACCGTTGGATATATGATTCAGCTATTTTTCATTCTTTGTGTCATCATCGCAGCAGTATTTGGCGGTGTAACATCCAATAAATCAATTATCATCAAACAAGGAGTACCAGCGCTTCTTGCATTAATTGCACTGATGCTGGCGATCTAATCTTAAATAAAGCCGCCCCTAGAAAGGGCGGCTTTTATCTTTTTCGAAGTCCCATCAAACGAATAATGGATGTCAGACAAAGGGCAACAGCAACGGCCAAAATGATTTTTCCGTACATGACCCCTGTTAGGTTCATTAAAAAGACGGCCAATATAATACAGAGCGTGATGATGATCATCACAATCGAATAGGTTTTCATCTCTTTTTCCACTCCTTTAAAAATCCCCTCATGTGACACGAGAGATCTGTCAATCTTTCCTCATATTATATCACTCAATGACAATTTTACATGAAATTCCCTACCAATAGAATGTGACATATTGATTAGATTTTGAGTCATACCATATTTTTTAGAAAATCGGGTATAACATAAAGAACTGACCCAAAGTCATATTGCTTGATATTTAATTGTGCAAAATATAAAATAACCACAGGATAAATCGAAAGGATGATCAAGATGAGTAAGAAAGTGTTATTAGTATCGACAAGCAGCCCAGAAATGAATGGACATCCAACAGGCTTATGGCTAGAAGAGTTAGCAGAGCCATTTCATATTTTTAAAGAAAATGAACTAGAAGTACAAATTGTCTCTATTCAAGGTGGCACTGTACCGATTGACAAAAATTCAATTCCTGAAGGTGTTCCAGCGCAATATCAAGATGTGTATGAACGACTTCAAGACACAAAGGCGCTTACAGATGTGAATCCAGCTGATTATGACGGCATTTTCTTTGCTGGGGGACACGGCCCTATGATCGACTTTGCGTCTAATCAATTGGTAGCGGATGCGATCTTAGCGGTTTCAGAGAAAAATGGTTCGATCGGAGCCGTTTGTCATGGTGTTTCAGCATTCGTTGATGTGAAGGACGAAAATGGCAAATCATTTATCGAAGGCAAAAAAATCACAGGCTTCACCAACGAAGAAGAGGAAGCCGTGCAGCTGACATCAAAGGTTCCATTTTTATTGGAAACAAAACTTCGTGAGCAGGGGGCAGCGTTTGAAAAAGGAGATGCCTTTGCGCCATTTGCTGTCGTTGACGGACAAATCATTACTGGACAAAACCCCGGATCAAGTGCAGAAACAGCACATTTGTTTGTCAAAACTATTGCATAAAACGATCAAAAACCAGCCGTTACTCATGCGGCTGGTTTTTTTGTTATAAAAATGTCCCAAAAAAGACCAAAACAATGATTGGAATAATGGTAAAATTATCACAGGGTAAAAAACCCAAATGAGGAAAAGGGGATGTTCCTGTGAGAGCATTTTATGTCAAAATCACTGCAGCTTTACTGTCTGTTTTACTCGTCGCAACAGGTTTGTTTTCACCAGCATTAAAAGCAGAAGAAGCACCAAAATCAAGTGGGAAACGATCACCACTGACAGAAAAAGCGATTCAGCAAGTGCAAGAGTCGTTTTTGAAGCAGGATGAAGGAACCGCTATCCAACAGAAGCAAGTGAAAAAATCATTTAAAGTGAATAAGAAGAAAGGAATCAGTATCAAACGAAAAGCTGCTAAAGATGGCAAAATGCGCACGTCTGCCGTTCGCTCCATTGATGGACTAGCCATAAATCAATCGGCTGTCTTAACAGAGGACGACCCAGTTGATTTATGGTTTTTAAGCACATCTTCACCTCAGGCACTCATCAGCCGGATTACCTCTTCAAACCCTGATTATTTCGTTCAATTGTTTGTTGTTGATTATGAAACAGGACAAGCCTACCCAACGGATCTTATTCAACCGGCAGGCAGTCTGATTGCGTTAAGCAATTTACCAGCGGGTGATTATGCGTTTGGTATTACCAGCGGTGGAGACTTTGGAGACTCATATACATTACAGGTGAATGCCAAAAACCCACCAAATTTCACAGGTGCTGAATCCCTGTCATCAACATTGCAATACTTTGTCGCTACGTATGCCAATGGGGATGTTTTCGCAAATGGTACAAAAGTATATAACAAACAATCTAATACCGCCGATTATAAATGGGAGCGTGTATTTTACTTCTCATATGATGGAAAATATGAACAGAGAACTCATTCTGTTGACAGTGTGAAGGTGAAAAGTATTTCGGCACCAGTGTCGTACTCTGCTCCATACGCAAGTTCCTCAGAGGCCATTCTCGTCTACTTAGATGTGGAGACTTTATTTATGTATCATGAATCATCGTTTGCTAGCGGGCAGTACTACCATAGTAGCTTTGTTGATACACTTGGGAAGACGACACCAAGACGCTTAGATATTGATGATATGACAAATTACGGTGATCATATTTTAGCTGTAGATTTAAAAACAGGAAAGCCGATCGATTTCTTCAGTGTGTTGAATTTCTACTATGCTGCAGGGATCGAGAAACTGCCAACAATCAGAACGTTGAATTAAGAAAGGCGGTTGACATCAAATCGCCACATGTGTAGAGTAAAGATAATTAAATGACAAAAGTCCACTAGGGGAGTCATGTATGACTGAGACAAGAGAAAATCTTGGACCCTTTGAACCTGATCTAGTTCGTACTAGCGGAGGGAAGTGGAGCTGGACCTTGTCTTATTCATGATTGAATCGATAAGAAGGCCGCTCCATTTGGGGTGGCTTTTTCATTTATTCAACTGAAGAAGAGGAGGCTTTTTTTATGACATTTTCTACACAATTAAGGAAAGAAGCAGAACCGTTATTTGAAGCCATTTATCAGCATCCGTTCGTCAGAGGCCTGGCAGCAGGAAAGCTGGAAAAGGAACAGATCATTCATTATGTCAAACAGGATGCAGAATACTTACAAGCATTCATTAAAATTTATGCAGCAGCGCTCAGCAGATGTACAGACAGAGAGGATATTACGTTTTTTCATCAGCAGATTGCGTTTGTACTAGATAGTGAAACGCACCCCCATCAAAACCTCTGCCGAGTGGCAGGAGTAGCATATGATGAGCTCCAAGGTGCTTCTTTGGCTCCGAGTGCTCATCACTATATTCATCACATGCTGCAAGTCGCACAGGAAGGTACGCTGGGTGAAATCATCGCTGTCCTGCTACCATGTCCTTGGACATATTGGGAAATAGGGAAACGAATGCTCACAGATGTGCAGCCAGACCCGTCACACCCGTTTTATGAATGGATCACGTTTTATGGAGGGTTAACCGATTCTGTCACAGGTGAGCTTTGCAAGCGGCTCGATCAATTGGCGGAAGCAGCAAGTGAGAAGGAAAAGGAAAAAATGAAACAGCATTTTATCTTAAGTTGCCAGCTCGAATACAAGTTTTGGGAAATGGCCTTTACTGTTGAAGAGTGGCCAGTTCAACTGGAGGTGCATTCATCATGACATGGAAGATGAAAGAAGTCGTCCTTGCTGTGATTTTATCCGTTGCGTGCGGTGTGATCTATTTAGGGTGGTCCACACTTTACTTACCGATTACAGCACTTGTTGGCCCAGCAGGAGGCAATATCATGTTTGGAATATGGGTCATTGCTAGTCCAATCGTTGCGTATATCATTCAAAAGCCGGGGGCTGCCCTGATTGCGGAAACAGCTGCCGCGGCTGTGGAATTATTGACAGGAAGCCACTTCGGACTTTCAGCTTTGCTGATTGGTGTATGCCAAGGGCTTGGGGCAGAAATCGCCTTCGCTCTTTTTGGGTATAAACGATACCGCATGTGGACACTGATGCTGTCTGGTGCCTTTGCCGCTATCGGAGCGATGGCGTACAGTCTCGTGGCAAATGGCTTTGGTTATTACACGCCTCAAGTTTTACTTATGACCCTTGTGACTCAAATTATTAGTGGAATGATACTTGGCGGCTGCCTTGCGAAAGTGGTGGTGGACGCACTATCCAAAACAGGTGTACTGAATCAATATGCCATTATGAAAGAAAAACGAAACAAAGGTGAACAGCATGAATTCATTTCTCGCGTGCAATGATCTGACTGTCCGTTTTTATGAACAGCCTAAGCCTGTTTTAAATCAAATCTCCCTGACGATTCAAAAAGGGGAAAAGGTGCTTATTTTAGGGCCGAGCGGAAGCGGGAAATCCACGCTCATTTCGGTTCTGGCTGGAATCATTCCAGAGCATGTGGAAGCAGACATGCAGGGTGAAGTGGTGTTACAAAGACATACAGGCGTCATGTTTCAAGATCCAGACTCTCAGTTTTGTATGCACCGCGTCAATGAAGAAATTGCCTTTAGCTTAGAGAACCGTTCCGTCCCTCGGGAAGAGATGGATGATATCATTCAGCAGCTCATGCAAAAAGTCCAACTGAATGTCGATCCGCATTCAGAGATTCACACTTTATCTGGCGGCATGAAGCAGCGATTGGCACTTGCTTGTTTACTAGCTTTACAGCCGGATGTTCTATTCTTTGATGAACCAACCGCACAGCTTGACCCAGCAGGTAGAATGGACATATTTCAACTGCTGCAGCAGCTTGCAGCCGATCAGCAGCAAACCATGATTTTTGTAGAGCATGTGCTTGACGGAGTCATTGAATGGATGGATCGGGTGATTTTATTAGATGATCAAGGCAGCATTTTAGCAGATGGAGCTCCAAAAGATGTGCTCGTGACATATGAGGAAGAAATGAAAGAGGCAGGAATTTGGCGGCCAAAATTATTTCCCGAGAAATGGTCCACGATTATTCAAGATCCATTTCATCCACTGAGTCAAACCTTTATGCAAACCTATGAAGCAAGAAAAGCGAAGCATGAAAAAGTGCCGTCAATCGAACGAGAGACAATGATTCGTACAGAAAATCTTCAATTAAGCTACGGGAAAAAAAGGATTATGAGTAACCTTCAGCTTGATATCAAAGCAGGAGAATGGGTGGCGGTTATTGGAGAAAATGGAAGCGGAAAAAGTACGTGTCTCAAACATTTGATCCGCTTAGAGCCAGCTAAAAAAGGTCATATTTTCTTAAAAGAAACAGACCTTAAAAAATGGTCTGACCGACTACTCTATGAAAAAGCAGGCTTTGTGTTTCAAAATCCGGAGCTTCAATTTATACAAGACACAGTATTCGATGAAATCGCCTTTGGCGGCAGACAGCGAAACTGGCCAGAATCAGTCGTACAAGAAAAAACGGCCCAGCTGCTGAAAGAGTTCGGTTTAGAGAAGCATGCAAAAGCACATCCCTTCACCTTAAGTTTAGGGCAAAAAAGAAGATTGAGTGTTGCCACGATGCTCCTTTTTGATCAAGATGTATTGCTGTTAGATGAACCGACTTTCGGTCAGGATGAAAAAACAGCGAAGGAATTAATGAGGCGTTTAAAAGAACGGCAGCGCCAAGGCACGACCATTGTGATGGTTACACATGATATGGAGCTTGTCGATGAATGTGCCGATCAAGTGCTTCTTTTTCATCAAGGCAAGCATGTATATGATGGTCTCCCTTATGATCTATTTTCAAATCAGGAACTTGTCGATGCTTATCAGCTGAGAGCTCCCTTACATTATCGCTATGTGGCAGAAAGAAAGGATGTGCTGACAATTGCAAAGTAATCATTCCTTTCTTTCTACTGTGAATCCAGTCATGAAATTACTCGCTCACCTGCTTGCGATGGGCTGCCTCATGGCGATATCTGATCCTAAAACAACCTTTATCATCTGGCTGTTTGCTCTTGGCATTGGACTTGTTTTAGGTGGATGGAATATGAAGTATCTCATCACAAGGCTTGTCCCTTATCTGCTCTTTTTTATTCTCGTCTTTTGGATGATGGCGGCATTCGGCAAGGGGGATCATACTGTTTGGAAGTGGGCGTGGTTTCATATCACGGAGGAGAGTTTAAGAAATGGTCTCACCATCGCTTTCAGAATGCTTGGATTTGTGACATTTGGTCTCCTTTTTACGTCCACAACCGATTTGACGGCATTTATGATGAGTCTGATTCACCAATGCCGAATGTCCCCAAAATGGGCGTATGGAATGCTTGCCGGCTTCCGGTTTATTCCGTTATTTCAAAGTGAATTAAAACAAATGAAAGCTGCACATAAAATCAGAGGCTACAAGCAAAAAAACAGCTGGAAAGCCTTTATGCGTTATGCATTACCCCTTTTTACACAAGGTGTACGAAAATCAGAGCGCTTAGCGATTGCGATGGAAGCCAGGGGCTTCACAGGGACGAGAGAGCGAACGTATTATCATATCATCAGCACCTCATGGATTGACTACATGTATCTTTTTCTCATCGGTATCAGTGTCTTTATGTGCATTTACTTTTTTTAAAAAACACCCACATTCACTAGATAGAATGTGGGCTTTTTATATGTCTTAGGTCATTTGATTGATATTAGTACACATTACAGGCTGTAATAGATCATATAACGAACCGATAAAGAAGGTGTACTGAGAAAAAGAGAGGATGAACGTAAGCGAATGTCACAGAGAATTGATAACATAATAGACGCTTTACCAATCATTGGACTTGCTATGAGAGAACAGCTAACCTTTTCTGTTTTAGGGAAAGAGAAGGTTCTTTATTATCAGCAACATGGGAATATTGATTTAGGATTTAAAGCTGGTGATACAGTAGATCCTGGATTCCAAAACTTTGCGATGCTGAAAAATGGGAGAGAACCATCGTTTATCCAAATTCCGAAAGAAGTATACGGGATTCCAATGGATATCGTAGCCGTTCCAATTACTGATGAATCAGGTCAAGTGGTTGCTGCCTTCTGTGTGGCCTATGACCAAACGAATCAACAACGATTAGAGCACATCATGACGGAGAGCAACGAGGCTTCCGAAAAACTAGTCGCAATGGTACAGCAGGTTGCCGCACATTCAGAGGAACTACAAGCGACAAGTGAACAAATTCTACAAAATACGAAAACCACTGTCGAAAATTCCTCTAAAATCAATCAAGTGTCTAATCTCATTAAAGGTATCTCTGATCAAACGAACTTACTTGGACTTAACGCATCAATAGAAGCTGCAAGAGTGGGAGAAGCAGGAGCAGGCTTTGGAGTGGTCGCAACAGAAGTGAGAAAGCTGTCAACTCACGCGAAACAGGCGACAACTGATATTGAAACAGCCCTAAAAGATGTGCAGGGATCGATCAAAGGAATGGAAGAAGAAATTGCGCAAATTGTCGCTTCCTCTGAGCATCAGGCAGAACTTGTTGGCACTTTTACAAAAATTATTGAAGGTCTTCATGAAACAAACGAAACAATGAAATCATTGGCAAACGACTTAGTGAACTATCAAGTGAAATAAAAGAACGACAAAACCTCCAGCTGAATTGGAGGTTTTTTTATCATTTCAAGGTGAGAAACTTGTTAGAATTATGACCGTTTTATCGCTGACAGGCAGGATACACTTCTGTATGATAGAAAAAGAGAGACTAGTTTTGTCATTAGACCTATTCATAAGGAGGAAGATCATCGTGACACAATCAGCGAAGCTGAAAGAAATACTTGCACCCTACCGTCCGTTGTTAGATAAAACTGAAAAACCAATGATTCAATTGCAGATGAAACAAGGAAAAACAGGACCATACGACAGCAAAATAGCTGGTGATCCTTACTTCCCCAAAAACGATGAATATCCAGTTGACGGCGAAGGACATCCGATGAAACTTTTGGCACAAATTAATTTCGGACAGCTGCCGAAGCTGAAAGATTATCCAGAAACAGGACTTTTGCAAGTCTTTATTTCTGTGCATGATGATCTTTATGGAATGAATATTGACCATAAAACAGAACAAAAAGATTTCCGGATCAAATTTATTGAAGAACCTTTCTTAGCAGAAGAAGAGTTATTGACCGATTTTTCTTTTGTGAAAATTCCAGACGATTTTTATTTTCCTGTTACGAAGGAAGGCGCAATTACAGGTGAATTAGCAAGCGAAACGATCAGTGTAGGAGATTTCCGTTTTGAAAAAGTCACAGGAAAGAACAGCTGGAACCTATTTGAAGATGCAGATGGTGTTAATGGTGATGAAGCAGATACCCTGTTGGATGAATTCTATGAAACAGCGAGTGGCTTTGGTCACAAATTGGGCGGGTATCCAGGGTTTACACAAGAAGATCCGCGTACTTATGAAGATCAAGAACATACCGTTTTGTTATTGCAAATTGACTCAGATGATGAAGTAGATATGTTGTGGGGAGATTGCGGAATCGCCAACTTTTTTATCAAACCAGAAGACCTCAAACGAAAAAATTTCGAGAATGTCGTCTATAATTGGGACTGTTCTTGATTTTGTAAAAACACTCTTTATAGAAGATTTGCCTACGGTATGCACCTCCATCTCAGATGGAGGTTTTTTTGTGGTCAAAGCTCTAACGATTATTGATAGAAAATATCTATTAACCTATAAAAGTATTCGAATGAAATCAAATTGACCGTGAAAAAATTGAAGGATAATATTAATATAAATTAAACATACAAATTTACTGTGTTTTAATTTACATGATAAGTCAAATTAGAATTTTATTCATTTATATTTTAAATATCTGAATTGTCTGATTAATATCTGTGTGATAGAATGTGAAACATTAATTTACAAAGAAGGTGCGCCATGAACATTGACCACTTAGAGGCATTTGTTTATGTTAATCATTTTGAGAGTTTTAGAAAAGCAGCGGACGCACTGTTTTTGTCACAGCCTTCTGTCTCTGCAAGAATTCAGTCTTTAGAGCGCGAACTCAATACAAAATTGTTCATGAGAAAAGGGAAACAGTTTCACCTCACTGAACAGGGAAAGAATTTCTTACCATATGCCGAGGAGATTTTAAAAAGTTATCAAAATGGAAAAAAACAATTACATGTGCCGAACGAAAAAGATCAAGTCACGATTGGTTCCAATTTATTAATGGCACAATATTATTTACCATATCTATTACCGTATTTGAGCAAATGCTACCCAAATGTGACATTTAAAACGATGACGACAACGAATGATTCGATGCTCGAAGCGATTTTAAATCAACAGGTGGAATTTGGATTAATGAAGCATACTTCCCATCCAGGAGTGGATTCTTTTAAACTGTTAGACAATCAAATTCACTTGATTGTTCCACCAGATCATGAATTATTGTCGAATGAGAAGCCAACGATTGAGGATATTAGCCATCATCCCATTGTCTTTTATCAATGTGGCTCATTTGATTGGACAATGATTCATAAAATATTTGAAGCACTTCCAGAGACGCCTAATATTGGTTTTCACACAGACAATCTTGAGGTAGCTAAAGAACTAATTAGACATGGAAAAGTCGGTTTTTTACCTGAATTGAGTGTGATGAAAGAGCTGAGAGAAGGCACGTTGATGAAAAAGAAATTGAACATGCTAAGCGTGAGTCATCAAATCAGTCTTGTTTCATTAAAAGGCACAAAATCTGTTTTTACTGATCGTGTCAAAGCGATTTATCAACAATTCAATAGGAGCCTAATGCTTGCATAAATGAGATTTGTCTACATATAAATCATACTATTTTTATAGTGATAATCAGTTTTGATAACCATAGATGAGGTGATTAATGATGTCGTCACTAAAATTAAGCGTTCTTGATCAAAGTACTGTCCATCAAAATGAGACCGCTCAAGAAGCTTTGCAGCATACCGTCGAACTAGCAAAGATGGCAGATGAAAAAGGATTCCATCGGTTTTGGGTAGCGGAACACCACAATATGAAAGAGCGTGCAGGATCTTCGCCGGAGGTGCTCATTTCATATCTGCTCGCTCAAACAAAACAAATCAAAATCGGATCTGGTGGAGTGATGCTGCAGCACTATAGCCCATATAAAGTTGCGGAGAACTTCAATGTACTAGCCAGCCTTGCACCAGGAAGAGTGGATCTCGGTGTAGGGAAATCACCTGGTGGACTGCCTGTCTCAACTGCTACCTTACAAAAAGGTGTATCACAGGATCATTATCCGTTCACAGAAAAAATCAAAGAGCTGGCCCTGTGGCTTCATAACCAAAAACATACGGATGAAAAAGGGGATGAGATTAGAGCCTATCCGCTCCCGCCGGTACCTGCTGATCTTATTTTGCTTGGTACAAGTAAGGGGAGTGCTGAGCTTGCTGCTAAACTAGGCGTTTCCTTTGTCTTTGCCCAATTTATCAATAGTGATGAACAGGAACTAGAGGGAGCAATCGAAGCATTTCAACAGAACGTAGATCCACATGTACAGAAGAAGCCGGCATTCATTCTCGCATTGCCTGTTATCACAGCTGAAACCAATGAAGAAGCGAAAAGCCTTATTTCAAATGACGAAATTGTCAAAGTCCACTTAAAGAGTGGAAAAACATTTACCCTAGCAAGCGAAGAAAATGCAAGAGAATTTGGAAATCAAAGCGGAGAACCCTATGAGATTAAAAAACAAGAGCGAAAGATCATTTTCGGCACACAGGCGTTAGTTCGAGAGGAGCTACTTGCTTTGCAGAAGAAGCTGGGAATTGATGAATTTATCATTTTGACACCAATTGATGATGCGGAAAAACGAAAAAGGTCTCTTGTTCTTTTAAAGGATGCCTTTCATCACGATCACGCAGAGACATTGGCATAAAAGGAGAAGATGACAATGAGAAAAAATAGTGTGTTTATTTTACTAGCAATGATAGTGACAGTCCTAGCCGCATGCGGTGGTCAACAGTCAAGCAGCAAAGGAAATCAGGATAAAATTGTGATTGCATCACAAGGATCAGACGCCCAAGTTTGGCAGTTTATTGCGAAATCAGATGAGGCAAAAAAAGCAGGTTTGAATATTGAAGTCAAAGAATTTAATGACGGCGTGCAAATCAATGAAGCCACAAATGATGGTCAAGTAGATGTGAATGCCTTCCAATCACTATCCTATTTCCAAGATTACGTGAAGAAAAAGAAGGCAAAGCTTGTCGCCATCGCCACAACGTATCTTGAACCAATGGGGCTTTACTCTGACAAATATCAAAAACTTGAGGACATTCCAAACGGTGCGAAAGTGGCGATTCCAAATGATACAGCGAATACTGCAAGAGGACTCAGAGTGCTAGAAAAGGCTGGTCTCATCAAGCTGAAGTCTGATTTCAACTCTTTTAGCACCTTGAAGGACATTGATGACAATCCGAAAAAGCTGCAATTTGTTGAAACAGATGGTACAGCTACGGCACGAGTGCTCCCGGATGTAGACGCTGCGCTAATTGGAAACAGTGTTGCACTTGATGCCGGTCTAAACGCCATTAAAGACTCGCTATATCACGAAGAAGTAAATCAAGATACGAAGGCGAATATCAACCTGCTTGTGACACAAGAAAAAAACAAAGACAACAAAACGTTAAAAAAACTAGCAGAGGTTTATCATTCAAAAGAAGTTCAGAACTATGTCAAAAAAGAATTTGGCGGAACGAAAATTCCTGTCGATAAACCAGTCAGTGAAATCACGAACTAAAACGAATACAGGAGATGAATGCTATGACAAATATTAAATTAGATGGTGAAGAATTTTCGATTTATAACGAAAGTGGCAAACAGGTAAAAGGCAGTCGCACCATAGGAACAGAGGGTTTAACACCACTTGAATTATTAGGCGCTTCACTTGGATACTGCACATCGCTCAATTTACGAGTGTTATTAGAAAGAGAAGGAACTCCGATCACAGAGGAAAACTTCAATGTGGCTGTCCAAGCCCAAAAAGCAGTGGAGGGACCATCCAGAGTAGAAAAACTGCACCTGTCAATCAAGCTACCTAAAGAATTAAGTGAAGAGGCTCGTCAAAAGGTCATTACATCTGCTGAAAGAGGCTGCACCATTAGACGTTCACTCGTGAATGCCATTGATATTACATTTGAGGACGTGACAAATCAAACAAAAGCCGTTAGTTCATAAAGAGGAGATGAATCTACATGAGAAAAATCAATATACTCGCTTTTATTTTCATACTGAGCCTCCTTGTTACCTCTTGCGGACAAACAAATGCGTCGAATGAAAAACAAACGCTGACTTTAGGAACCACTGAGGCAACCCTTGATTTTTGGAAGGTTGTAAAGGAAGAGGCGAAAAAGAAAGGCCTTACTTTAGAGTTAAAAACATTTACTGGTGGCGTTGATCTGAATCAATTAACAGAAGATGGCGAAATAGATGCGAACTCCTTTCAGCATCTTGCCTATTTAACAAGCTGGAATAAAACAAGAAAGGGCGAACTGGTAGCGGATATTGCTACCATTGCAGCGCCTCTCGGTATTTACTCTAAAACAAGAAAGAGCTTAAAAGATATTAAAAAGGGCGATAAAATTGCGATTCCAAATGATGATAGCAACTGGCCTCGTGCCCTCGTATTATTGCAAAATGCCGGTTTAATCAAGCTAAAGGATGATTTTAATGGACAAGGGGGAGAGGACAAAATCTTAGAAAATCCATACAACTTAGACATTGTTCCTGCTCAAGCGGCAAACCTGCCCCGTCTTTTAGATGATGTGGATGCAGCGGTCATCAATAATGGTATAGCCCTTGAAGCAGGCTATAAATTGAAAAGTTCTTTATATCATGAAAGTAAAAAAGAAGCTCCGTACGTTAATGTAGTTGCTGTGACAAAGGATGTCCAAAAGGAGAAAAGGAAAGAGCTTGATACAATCACAGAGATTTTACATTCTAAAAAAATCACGGATTATATTACGAATCACTACGAAGGAAATTTTCTTCCAGTCACCACACCGATTGATCAATTACTAAAGGAATATGACAAAGCTCTACAAAAAGAGGGGGCGTGAGCATGACCAAAGAGATGAAATTAGCCGTATATCTCGTTGGGTCTGGTATGCATCTTGGCTCATGGAGACTCCCTCATGTGCAAGCAGATGCAAGCATTGATGTGAATTTTTACCGAGAAATGGCTCGGAAAGCAGAGGAAGGAAAACTTGATGCGGTATTTATTGCAGACAGCCTTGCCATAGATGAGAATTCACACCCTCATATTCTTAATCGGTTTGATCCAGCGATTCTCATTACGGCAATGGGCGCTGCTACAAATCGGATTGGTGTTGTAGCTACTGCTTCAACAACCTATAGTGAGCCATATGTGCTCGCAAGACAGTTCGCATCTATTGATCATGTGACTGGAGGACGTGCTGGGTGGAATGTCGTCACCACAGCAGACGCAACGGGGCGAACTGCACAAAACTTTGGACGAACGTCACATGTCAAACATGATGACCGTTACCAAATGGCAGAGGAATTCATCGATGTCGTGCAAGGATTATGGGATTCCTGGGAAGATGATGCCTTTATTCGAGATAAGGAGACAGGGAAATTTTACGATGAACAAAAGGTGCATCCAATTCATCATAAAGGTACATACTTTCAAGTTCGAGGTCCTTTAAATATAGGAAGAACACCCCAAGGGCAGCCCGTCATCTTTCAGGCGGGCTCTTCTGAACCAGGACAACAATTTGCCGCACGTACAGCGGAAGTGGTATTTAGTCATAAGAAGGATTTGCAATCTGCTCAAGCGTTTTATAAAGAATTGAAAGAGCGGCTGCCTCAATTCGGAAGAAGGCCGAATGAACTTCATATTTTACAAGGGATATCACCGGTTATCGGAAGAACAAAAAAAGAAGCACAGGAAAAAAAGCGTCAGCTGGACGAAGCGCTCCTGCCTGAGCAGGCACTAAAGTTCTTATCTGGTTATGTTGGAAATGTGGATTTAACGGCTTACTCTCCAGACACGCCTGCAAAAGAGGTGGCGTGGACGGAAGTAGATAGTATTCAAAGTGACTTTGAAACGATCATGCGTATCATCAATGAGCAAAACCCAACAGTTGGTGAGCTTTATGCCAAGGTGAGCAATGCAGCTTCACATGACCGTTGGATTGGTACACCAGAACAAATAGCAGATGAAATGGAGAAATGGGTGGATGTAGGAGCAGCAGATGGATTTATGCTGATTCCTGCTGTTCTCCCAGATACTTTAAAAGACTTTGTCGAGCTCGTTGTGCCTATTTTACAGGAAAGAAAATTATTCCGTACCGATTACAAAGGGCACACGCTTCGGGAGCATTTAGGGCTTCGTGTACCAGTGAACCGATATCAATAAAGTAAAGAGAGGTCCAGCCAATGATTGAATTTAAAGATGTACAGAAAGTATATCAGAGTGGACAGCAAAATATTGAAGCCTTGTCCAACATCAATCTGACCATCGAAAAAGGTGATATATTCGGTGTGGTTGGATATAGCGGGGCGGGAAAAAGCACACTATTAAGACTCGTGAACTTACTAGAACGACCAACAGCAGGAGAGGTAAAGGTAAATGGAAAAATATTGACCTCACTGTCTAAAGCGAACTTAAGGAAAGAGAAAAAAGACATTGGCATGATTTTTCAGCATTTTCATTTACTTCAATCAAAGACAGTGTTTGATAATGTGGCTTTGCCGCTTCTATTAAGCGGAAGCTCAAAGCGGAAAATCAAAGAAAGAGTAGATGAGCTTTTATCATTCGTAGGTCTTGAATCAAAGGCGAACAATTATCCAGAGCAGCTATCTGGAGGACAAAAGCAGCGTGTCGGAATTGCACGTACACTGGCAACGAATCCATCCATTCTTCTATGTGATGAAGCGACATCTGCACTTGATCCAGATACGACGTCTGCGATCTTAGACCTCCTTAAAAAAATCAATCAAGCATATGATATTACGATTCTGTTAATCACTCACGAAATGTCTGTCATTCGAGATATCTGTACAAAAGTAGCTGTCATGGAAAACGGTCAAATCGTTGAAAAAGGTTCAGTGTATGAGATTTTTTCTCATCCGCAAACTGATATTGCAAGACGTTTTGTCAGAACGGTTATCCATGAGCATTTGCCAAATAGCATAATTGAAGAATTAAAAAATGGTCAAAAAACGGTGTGGAAAATGAACTTTATTGGTCACAGTTCCAGCAAACCGCTCCTATCCACAATTGCAAAGAAATATGATATTGATGTCAATGTCTTGTCGGCTAATATTTCAGAAATTCAAGATACCCCTTTTGGCAATATGATTGTTGAAGTGACAGGCGAACAAACCGAGATTGAAAAAGCTTTTTCATATATTCAACAGGAGAAGATCAATGTACAGGAGGTAGCGGGTCTTGACTAGTACATCGCAGCTTTTTGGAATGGAAGTATCGCTAGATCAACTTTTAACCGGATTTGGTCAAACATTATATATGGTCACTTTATCCCTTTTATTTTCTATCATTATTGGGCTGCCACTTGGAATTATTCTGGTGATCACAAGAAAGGGACACATTTGGGAGCAGTCGGCCATTTTTCATCTGTTGAATTCTGTCATTAACATTTTACGCTCGATCCCGTTTATTATTTTACTTGTTGCACTTATTCCATTTACTCGACTCGTCGTTGGAACAGCGATAGGAACGACTGCAGCAATTGTACCGCTCGTTGTTTACGCCGCACCGTATATCGCACGACTTGTTGAAAACTCACTTCTTGAGGTAGATAAGGGGATAATTGAAGCGGCAGAAGCGATGGGAGCGACAATTTGGCAAATCATTTATCGATTTTTATTGCCTGAAGGTCTCAGCTCACTTGTGCTTACATTTACAACAGCTACAATTGGTTTGGTAGGAGCATCTGCAATGGCAGGTGCAGTTGGAGCAGGCGGAGTTGGTGATTTGGCATTGACGTATGGGTATCAGCGCTTTGATACAGCCACCATGGTGGTCACTGTTTTCGTACTGGTTGTGATTGTACAGGTCATTCAATCCGCTGGTAACATCACATCCAAAAAAATTAGAAGGCGTTAACAGTTTGGAAAGATTTATGTATGAAAGAGAAAGGATGTCATTCAACTCGTGAGTGTTTTTTCTAAACTTCAAAAAATGAACACCTTTGTATTTTATAAAGTTAAACAAAGTGCTAAAATGTCATTTATTTTAGCACTTTGTTGTTTTTTCATATGTTTTTAGACTTTTTTGCCCCTATTTCGTCATTTCTAAGAGGCAATATGTCATTCTTACTAGTTGACCGGATCAAAAAAAAATGTAAAATCATCTTAAAGTCCTCTTTTTTGAAAATAATAATAAAATGACATATCAATCAACGATAAAATGCTCGAAAAAGCGGAATGTACTGGGGGGTATCAATTGATCATTTCGAAAGTAATCAATAATAATGTTGTCAGTGCGTATGATGACGAGCAGCATGAGCTGGTCATTATGGGCAGAGGGATCGCGTTTCAAAAGAAAAGCGGAGACCCGATTGACGAAGAACGAATCGAGAAGGTATTTTCTATTCAAAATAAAGATATATCAGAAAAATTCAAAACCCTGCTTTATGATATTCCAATCGAGTATATGCAAGTGTGCGAGGCGATTATTGAGCATGCGAGAACGACTCTTAACAAAAATCTAAATGACAGCATCTATGTGACGCTGACGGATCATATCACCTTTGCCATAGAACGTCATCAAAAAGGGATGGACATCAAAAATGCCTTGCTCTGGGAAATCAAACGGCTGTATAAAGATGAGTTCAGATGTGGTTTAGAAGCTATTCGGATCATTGAGGACAAGCTGAGCATCCATCTTCCTGAGGATGAAGCCGGCTTTATTGCCATGCATATTGTCAATGCAGAGCTCAATGAGGAAATGCCAAACGTGATTCAAATCACCAAACTCATTCAAGATATTTTAAACATCGTAAAGTATCACTTTCAAATTGATTTAGACGAGGAATCATTAAATTATTTCCGATTTGTGACGCATTTGAAGTTTTTCGGACAGCGTCTGTTTAACGAAACACAAATGGAAAATCAAAATGAGTTTCTGTATGAAGTGGTAAAAGAGAAAAACACTGCAGCTTTTCAATGCGCAGAAAAAATTAACGAGTATGTTCAAAAAGAATACAACCGAAGTCTCATAGAAGATGAAATGCTATATTTAACTTTGCATATAGACAGAGTAATAAAAAGAAAATAAATTCAAAAAGAAAGCGTTGACATCACAAAATTAACATGATAATTTATAACTATAAACTAAATAACCCACAATCTTTTAGGATTGTTACTGGTCAAGCAGGC
This sequence comes from Bacillus sp. FSL R5-0659, assembly GCF_038008785.1. Lineage (NCBI taxonomy): Bacteria > Bacillati > Bacillota > Bacilli > Caryophanales > Bacillaceae > Bacillus > Bacillus sp. FSL R5-0659. The sequence goes on along the minus strand of NZ_JBBOZU010000001.1, from coordinate 3,530,245 downwards.
AAAACCTAAATCATTGTCCCTATCTTTGATAAGGCATGATTTAGGTTTTTTTATATCTAAAGACTTATAAAAATTAAATAACGATCAATCGCTATGAAGGATTGTTACTGGTTAAGCAGGCAAAACCTAAATATCGATTAATGTCTGAATCGCTATTTCTCGGACATTAATGGATGTTTAGGTTTTTTCTATATCAAGATGAAATCAACGATTGGAGGGTAACACAATGAACCACAAACAAACAGCAAAAGAAGTGCTAGAACTTGTCGGCGGTGAAAAAAATGTTAAGCAAGTCACACATTGTATGACAAGACTTCGCTTCAACTTATACGATGAAAGCAAGGCAGATAAAGAAAAGCTGCAATCAACAGACGGCGTCATGGGCGTGAATCAAAGCGGAGGTCAATATCATGTCATTATCGGCAATGATGTCTCAAATGTCTATCAAGCGATGATTGCTGACTCTGGACTATCAACAGATGTAAAATCAGGCGGTACAGAAGAAGCGTCAAAACAAAATGTGATATCAAAGCTATTTGATTTTATCTCTGGTGTCTTCACACCGATTCTTCCAGCCATCGCTGGAGCCGGTATGATCAAAGGGATTTTGGCACTGATGCTCACATTCCATTGGATATCAGATAAAAGCAGCACGTATGCGATTTTAACAGCTATCGGAGATGGAGCCTTTTACTTCTTACCGATTCTACTTGCTGTAAGCGTAGCCAAAAAAATTGGTACAAATCAGTATATCGCAGCTGCCATTGCAGCAGCAGCACTGCACCCGCAGTTAACCGCTTTACTGGGTGCGGGAAATACAGAATTTCTCGGCTTGCCAGTGGTTGCCGTTGTGTACTCTTCATCGGTGATTCCAATTCTTCTTACCATTTGGCTCGGCTCATATGTTGAAAGATTCGCAGAAAAATATAGTCCAAAATCATTAAAGATCATCCTTGTTCCAACAGTTACACTTCTTGTCGTTGTACCGGTTATGCTCATCGCGGTTGGACCACTTGGTGGAATTATCGGTAATGGCCTTTCAGGTGGAATTGATTTATTGTTTAAACATGCAGGGATTTTGGCAGGGCTCTTGATAGGCGGATTCATGTCACCATTGATCATTACGGGCATGCACTATGCACTGCTTCCAATCATGATTAACAACATTACGTTAAACGGTTTTGACTTTATACTTCCAATGATGTTTGTAGCGAATATGGCACAAGCAGGCGCAGCATTCGGTGTCTTCTTAAGATCAAAAAACAAAACATTCAAATCATTGGCGATGTCTACAAGTATCACAGCCTTAATGGGTATTACTGAACCTGCTATGTATGGTGTGAACATGCGATTGAAAAAACCGTTCCTTGCAGCCCTCATTGGTGCAGCAGCAGGCGGCGTGTTCATGTCGATCTTTAAAGTAAAATCATATGTGATATCTGGATCAGCAGGCCTCCCAGGTCTCCCAACATTCATTGGACCAACATTTGTCTACTCAATCATCGGTTTAGTGATCGGATTTGTTGTAGCAACGATCATGACACTTGTTCTAGGCTTCAAAGATGTACCAGTAAAAGAAGATACAAAAGCAGACAAACCAGAAGATAAGAAAGATACAGCAGCGCTTCAAAATGAAGTGGTACAAAGCCCGCTTGAAGGTCAATTAAAGCCGCTCAATCAAGTAAATGATGCAACATTCTCTAATGAAATCATGGGTAAAGGTGCAGCCATTGTACCAACAGTTGGTCGTGTTGTCGCACCGTTCAACGGCAATGTTGAAACCATTTTCCACACAAAACATGCCATTGGCTTGAAGAGTGACCAAGGCACAGAACTTCTTATTCATGTCGGGATTGACACGGTAAAACTTGATGGAAAGTATTTCACAAGTCATGTGCAGTCCGGTGATCTTGTACAAGCAGGGGATGTGCTGGTTGAATTTGATATCAAGGGTATTCAGCAAGAAGGCTATGATGTGACCACACCTGTTATTGTCACCAACACGAATGATTATGCACAAGTTGATGCGAAAACAGATGGAACGATTACAGTAAAAGAGACACTGCTCACAGTCAGTGTAGAAGAAAAAGAGGAGGGCATTCAACATGAACAAGTTAGAAAAAACATTTCCTAAAGGTTTCTTATGGGGCGGCGCTGTTGCAGCCAACCAAATTGAAGGTGCAAATAACAAAGATGGAAAAGGCTTATCGACAGCAGACGTATCACCGCATGGTATTATGCACCCATTCGATGAATCAATGAAAGACCTTAACTTATATCATGATGCCATCGATTTCTACCATCGCTATAAAGAAGATATTGCACTCTTTGCAGAAATGGGATTCAAGTGCTTCAGACTATCCATTTCTTGGCCGCGTATTTTTCCAAATGGCGACGATGCGGAACCGAATGAAGCAGGCCTCGCTTTTTATGAAAGAGTATTTGATGAACTGCATAAGCATGGAATTGAGCCAGTTGTCACGATCTCTCACTATGAAATGCCGCTTGCACTTGTGAAAAACTACGGCGGATGGAGAAACCGTAAGCTTGTGGATCTTTATGAAACATACGCTAAAACATTGTTCACTCGCTTTAAAGATAAAGTGAAATATTGGATGACCTTCAATGAAATTAATGTCGTGTTACATGCGCCTTTCACTGGCGGCGGGCTTGTATTTGAAGAAGGTGAAGATGAGAAAAGCATTCAATATCAAGCAGCGCATCACCAATTTGTGGCAAGTGCTCTGGCTGTTAAAGCAGGACATGAAATCATTCCAGATGCAAAAATTGGCTGTATGATTGCAGCGATGACCACATATCCGTACAGCTCAAGACCAGAGGATATGTTTGCTGCAATTGAGCAAGACCGTAAAACATTGTTCTTCTCAGATGTGCAGGCAAGAGGCTATTACCCAGGTTACATGAAACGTTATTTCCTTGAAAATGACATCAACATTGAGTTCCAAGACGGGGACGAAGACATTTTAAGAAACCATACAGTTGACTATATTGGCTTCAGTTATTATATGAGTTTTGTGACGAGTACAGATCCAAAGGTCCTTGAACAAGTTACTGGTGGTAACCTATTTGAAGGTGTGAAAAACCCATATCTGGAAGCAAGTGATTGGGGCTGGCAAATTGATCCGAAAGGACTTCGTACAACACTGAATCAGCTGTATGACCGCTACCAAAAGCCATTGTTTATCGTAGAAAATGGATTGGGTGCTGTCGATCAAGTAGAAGAAGACGGATCAATTCAAGACGATTACCGAATTGATTACCTCAGAAGCCATTTGCTAGAGGCGAGAGAAGCCATCGCAGACGGAGTAGACCTGATCGGTTATACAAGCTGGGGCCCAATTGACCTAGTCAGCGCATCAACGGCTGAAATGAAAAAACGCTACGGCTTCATTTATGTCGACCGTGATAATGAAGGAAACGGTACATTAGATAGAAAGAAAAAGAAAAGCTTCGATTGGTATAAACAAGTGATTGCGACGAATGGAGATCATTTAGACGCTTAACAAAAAGAGACAAACCGCTCATACGGCGGTTTGTCTTTTTTTCGTCAAAGGGACTAAGAAGTCCACACTTGATCAGCAATCTCAATCACATGACGCAGTTTTTCCCATTGCTGCTCTTCTGTTAACAGATTGCCTTCCTCTGTTGAGGCGAATCCGCATTGTGGACTCAAACAAATTTGGTTAATGTCCACATATTGAGCCGCTTCCTCAATGCGTTTTTTAATCTGTTCAACTGGCTCAAGCTCACCGTATTTTGAAGTGACAAGGCCTAGTACGATTTGAAGGTTTGGGTTCTTCACATATCGAAGAGGCTCAAATCCGCCAGAACGATCGTCGTCGAATTCTAAAAAGAGACCATCAAGATCTAAGCCTGCGAAAATTGTTTCTGCCGCTGCTTCGTAACCACCTTCAGCTGCCCAAGTTGATTTAAAGTTACCACGGCAAATGTGCATCGTGATCACCAAATCCTCTGGGCGGTCGGCAACAGCTTCATTGATCGTCTTCGCAAATGACTCACGAAGTTCAGCTTCTTCACGGCCAAAGGCTTTGATTTGTTCGTGGCCTTTTTCAGAAAAGAACACGGCCCATGCCGTATCATCCAGCTGCAAGTAGCGGCAGCCTGCATCATAAAAAGCACGGATGGCTTTCTTATACGCCTGTGCCACATCATGGTGGAATTCCTCTAAGCTGTTATACACTCCTTCTTCAAGCTTTCCACGGAAAAAGAGCATATTCGGACTTGGAATCGTCATTTTAGCCGTATGATCACCAGCGATGCTGTGCAGGAAACGATAATCCTCCAGCATTGGATGATCTGTAAAATCGATCTTGCCTGTTACCTTAATACCTCTAGCTTTTGTCGTTGTGTTATGAAATTGAATGCCTTGATCTGCTTCAAATCCTTCAACCCCATCGAGTCCTTCAAGAAAGTCAAAATGCCACCATGCACGTCTGAACTCACCATCTGTGACAACCTCTAACCCAATTTCTTTTTGCTTCTCTACAATACGTGTGATTTCTTCGTTTTCAATTTGTCGGAGCTGCTCTGCTGTCAGCGTACCGTCTGCCTTTTGCTTGCGTGCTTCCTTGATGCGTTCTGAACGTAGTAAGCTTCCTACTTGATCTGCGCGGTATGGCGGTTTCGTTGTTTTCTTTCCAATGGTTTGTACTTGTGTCATGCTGAATCCCTTCTTTCTTCAGGTTAAAAAATCAAATAAAAAAGCTCTTCCTTGGATAAGGAAGAGCATCATATACTGTGAGAACTCTGCCTTATCTTCAAACAAGCATCTGCTTGCTTAAGGAATTAGCACCATTCTGTTCCTAGGAACAGCGGTTGCCGGGTTTCACAGGGCCAGTCCCTCCACCACTCTTAATAAGGTTACCTTTTGATTCAATTTTCTTAATAAACACAATTATTCAACCTTTTCAGGGAAAAGTCAATGGTTTTTACAATTTAATTTCCTACATGAACAAATCAGCAACAAGAACACCAGCAAGTCCGACAAGTGAAAGCACGGTGACCATCAATGTCCACGTTTTAAAGGTTTGAGCCATTGATAGGTTAAAGTATTCTTTATAAATCCAGAAACCCGCATCATTCACATGAGAGAACGTGATACTGCCGGCACCTGTTGCGATCACCATTAATTCAGGGCTGACACCCGTCAGGCCAATCAGTGGTGCAGAAATGCCAGCCGCCGTGAGACCGGCGACAGTCGCTGATCCTAAAGAGACACGAAGGACAGCAGCAATGAGCCAAGTCAGAAGCAGGGGAGAAAGTGTGCTTCCTTGCATAATACCTGCAATATATTGATCGACGCCGCTATCAATGAGCACCTGTTTAAAGGCGCCTCCGCCCGCAATAATTAATAAAATCATAGCAATGGAGCCGATAGAATCCGTGATGGACTTCATCACGTCCTGCATGCTCTTTCCTCTTCCAAGCCCAAACGTGTAGATGGCAAGCAGCACTGAGATTAATAGTGCAATCGCCGGTTCGCCTAAAAACTCAGCGGTAGGCAGCAATGGGGAGGAAGGGAAGAAAATTTCTAGAAATGCTCTGAAAGTCATAAGCAATACAGGCAAAACAGCGGTGAAAATGCTAATGCCGAAGCTAGGCATTTCTTCTTCTGTGAATTCCTTTGGATTAAATAAGTTCTTTGGGATATGTGCGTGCAACTGGTCTTTTTTAAATAGTTTTGTAAACAGAAGTCCACCTACTAAAACAGCAGGAATCGCTAAAATAATCCCAACCAATAAGGTTTGTCCCATGTTTGCTTGAAAGACATTCGCAATGGCAGTCGGCCCTGGGTGAGGAGGGAGGAAGCCATGTGTGGTGATGAGAGCAGCGACAAGCGGCATGCCCACATACAGCACAGGAAGTCTTGCAGCCTGAGCGATCGTAAAGACTAATGGAATTAAAATAATGAATCCGGTTTCATAAAATAGAGCAATTCCAATCACAAATCCAGTCAGCATCGTCGCCCATTGGATTTTTCCGATGCCAAATCGGTCAATGAGTGTCATCGCGATACGCTGAGCACCGCCAGAATCAGCCATCAATTTCCCAAGCATCGCTCCAAAACCGAGAACGAGTGCCAGGTGTCCGAGCGTACTGCCAAGTCCTTTTTCGACGGAAGCAATCGCTTCTAGTGGTGTCATCCCTTCTAACACAGCAACAATTAAAGAGACAATAATCAAAGAAATGAAAGCGTTTAACTTAAAGACAACCATGAGTAAAAGCAATAACAAAACGCCAAGTCCAATAAACACTAACGACATGATCTTTCCTCCTTTGTGGTGCATAAGGGGGCGCAAACACCCCCTATGCCTTATCCTTCAAGTATGTCTACAGCTTCTTTTAACGTATCCTTTGACCCAACATTTCCCGGGAAAATCACATAAGACATGAAAGGGAATTTACTTTCTTCTCCTGTTTGCCAAACAGGGATCCCTGGTTTGATTTGACCTGCCACGGTCGCACGTCTCACGCTAAGACCTCTTGTCCCAATATCGCTGGAAGTAATTCCGCCTTTGGCAATGAGATACTTAGGACGAATGGTGAGGCGCTGGACAATACTTGTCACAGCATCACTAATCTGTACAGAGAGCTTTAATTCTTCCTCTTGGCGATCATCCCCAAGATCAAGCCGTTCTCTTCTTGTATAAACAGCCACAGATTGACCTGCTACCAACAGTGCTTCAGTTTGCTGAATGACACGGTCAATTTCTTTGCGAAAGGCATCAGGCTCTAACACGAGGTGGGTATTAAATTCAATAAAAGCCATCTCTTTATTTTGCTCAAGCGCTTTTAATTGTTCTGTTGTTTTTTTCACATGAGAACCGATCATAATGAGACCACCATGAGGGCTTTCTTCTTGTATCAAGTCACCTCTTGTTAATAAGGCCTGATCCCCTATACCGCCAAGTACTTTTGTGAGCGCGGCCGCACTTCTGAACATCAGCTGCTGTCCTGCTTGAATGGCTTCAATGAGAGCGGTGACAAAGACTTTGACATCGTCATAGTCCACTGCGTTTACAACCACCTTTTTGAAATCCTTCACACCCATGATCTGTTGTTTGATTTGATCGATGCGTAAAGCCCGCAGATCAGCTAACGAAATGTAGGTTGTGTTCTCTTTTGTGAACAATCCCTCTGACTTTTCTTCAATCCATTCTCCTAGATGAGAGGATTGAAAGCCGAATGTACGGTCTCTTGCAAATTCTGTATCACCAGCAGGAATTAATTCGTGTCCTTCCTGTACGTAATGAGTATTGTCGATCGTAAAGCGTCCGCCTTCTTGGAAAAAAGGAAGAAGGATTTCTCCATCGAACTGGCGGGAGCTTTGCTGTTCAATGGTCGTTTTGAGTACTTCAGTTTCAAGCGGAAAGTGTCCGCGAAGAGTAGAATCTCCTCGGCTGACAATGATGAATTCCTGATTAAGCCGTTCAGCCACCTTTACAATGGTTGCAGCAATGGTTTCGTGCGCAGCGGCAGTTTCTTTCTCTGTCATACTGCGAGAATTGGTCAGTATAAAGAACATGCGGCTGTCTTCAAGAAAACCAGCCTCAATGCTTTCTTCTGACCAATCGGTGAAAACAGAGACGCCATGTACGGTTTGAATCCCTGTTGGATCATCGTCTAATACAATGACTTTATGCTGAAAGCTGCTCAGTGCTTGTTCGTATGCTGATTGAATGGCCTTTGAATCTGCTTTTGGAATGGCATTCAATATGTCAGTACTTTGCTTCATGACCATCTCATCCTTTCTTTACTTCGACATGAGCCATTTTTTCGTAATATTGAACGATGCCGCCATGATCAAGCCCGGATTTTCCGTCTGCTTTGAGGGCGTGGAAGATTTCAAGCAGCTGGCTAGAAAGGGGAAGAGGAACACCGATATCATGAGCAGTTTCCATGACATTGGTTAAATCCTTCAAGTTGATGTCGATGCGTCCGCCAGGTTCAAAATTTCGTTCTAAGATGAGAGGAACTTTTGCATCGAGAACGGCACTTCCTGCCAGTCCGCCGCGGATGGCTTCATACATCTTATCAATGGCAATGCCTGATTTAGCGGCTAGAACGAGCGCCTCGGACATGGCCGCAATATTTAAATTGACGATGATTTGATTGGCTAGCTTCGCTGTTGTGCCGCTACCATTTGCCCCAACTAATACGACCTCAGTGCCCATCGCAAGCAGGACATCCTTCACTTGCTCAAAGATGGATTCTTCGCCGCCAGCCATGATGGCAAGTGTTCCGTCTATTGCCTTCGGTTCTCCGCCGCTGACAGGTGCATCGATAAATTCCACCTGATGCTGTTTGGCAAGAGCAGCTAAAGCCCTAGAGGTTACAGGAGAAATTGAGCTCATATCTACGATGACAGTGCCAGGTGCGGCTGTCGTTAAAATGCCTTGATCACCTGAAACGACTGCCTCTACATGCTCCCCTTTAGGAAGCATCGTGATAATGATATCGCTTTCAGAAGCTGCCTCAGCTGCTGAAACAGCACCCTTTGCTCCGGCTTTCTGTAACGATCGAATCGCTTCCTCATTTAGGTCAAAAACCGTTAAAGTATGACCGGCTTTTAATAGATTGAGTGCCATCGGTTTTCCCATAATACCTAGTCCAATAAATCCAATCTTCTTTGTCACGTTGTCCGCCTCCTATATAGAAAACCCTTACAAAAAGCGCTTTCTTTTCTTTGTGTTAGTATATATACTATCTTTTAAATTTAATAGTAGGAAATAAACTATTGTTCATTTAATGTACATGACGTGATAGGAACGTGTCAACGGAAAATATGAAAAAAGTCACAAAAAAAGACCGGAATCAGCTCCGGTCTTTTGCGTTCATGTTTTATTTTTAGCTACAGCTAATCGAGATCGTTTCACGTTTTCAATGGCATTTGATCCTAGCTCTAAAACAGCGGCGACGTATAGTACATCAATGATCACAAGCTGATTGATACGGGAGATCATGGAGTCCGATCGATAGGTTGTCTCTCTGGAAGAGCTAAGCAGATGAAAATCAGACCGTTTTGCGAGCTCTGATTTCGGATAGCTGGTGATAGAGGCAATTTTTGCCCCTTTTTCTTTTGCAAACTGTACGGCGTCAAGAATTTCTCTGCTTTCTCCTGAATGGGAGATTGCGACGATAAAATCGTGTTCCGTGGCGTGTGTTGCAATCATATTCATCATATGCGGATCACTGCAGAGGCTCACTTCAAAACCAAGCTGCAGGAACTTATGATAAGCATCACCAGCAATAAAGCTGGACGCACCTGCTCCAAAAAAGACGGTTTTATGTGCCTGTTTCATGTGTTCAATGAATTGTGTGACGGCATGATCCTCTAAAATATGCTTCATATCTTGAATAGAGTTTGTTGTTAACTCTATGACCTTATGTTTAATGTCAGCTACACTATCGGATGCCTCGATCTCGCCGTATATGGATTGAGGTGTATTGGTCGCGATATCCTGTGCGACATGGACACGAAACACTTGGTACGATTCATAGCCAATTTTTCTTAGAAAACGAAAAATCGTCGTTTCGCTTGTGCTGCATTCAGCAGCGAGTGCACTGATAGAATGAAGCACAACTTTCTGAGGGTTTTGTAAGATGTAATTGGCAATCTTTTTCTGGGTTGGGGACAAACTATGAAACGTCGTCCGAATGTGACTAAAAATATTCTCTTCTATGATAAACACCACACTTCATCTAGCATTCTATATTAAGCATACAGGAACTTATGAAAACGGTAAACAAACCAGATGTGGAAAAATGAAGAATAATATGGAAAAAATACTTCTTTTGGTTCTTTTGTCATGGTATACTCATTTGGTAATAGACAAAAATGGGGGTTTTTACTATGACAATGAAAAAAGGCCTAACGATCGGCCTGCTTATTTTCTCACTGATTGTTTCCTTGTTTGCGCCAGTTGGATCTGCGGATGCCAAACAAGCAAAAAAAGCAAAAGTAAGCACACATTATTATAAAAAGAAAAAAACGTTCAAATATGCACAGGTGAAAAACCTAAGCAAGGCGCATATGAAAACCATCAATCGTGATTTAAAAGAAGATATTGCTTTCTCTTATTCTACTTACTTGTTCTTAAAGGATGAAGCGAAAAAGGAAGGCTTTGGGAAGATCACGTACGAGAGATCGTTTAAAACGAAATTTAACAATGGGAAGAAACTAAGTATCTTAAACTATGACTACATGAATGATGGCAGCATGCACGGGGACACAATGGTTTCCAGCATGAACTATGTGTTAACAAAGAAAAAAACAAAGCAGCTGTTCTTGACTGACGTTGTGAAAACAAAGAAAAAGCGTACGAAAGTAAGAGATTATATTTATAACTACACAAAGAAACATAAAAGTAAATTCTATGCGAACCTGAAAAAAAGTGACATTGAAATCAACTACAACACACAGTATTACTTCACGAAAAAGGGAATTGCTGTTGTCTTCCAGCCATATGAAATTTCACCTTATTATGTTGGAATTCCTATGATTCAAGTTCCTGCGAAGGTATATAAATAAAAAGAAAAACGACCACTGAATCTGGTCGTTTTTTGCTATCTATGCCAACACAAAAAAGAGCCCCTCAAGAGACTCTTTTATTTGGATTTATACTTGTTTAGGTGCTTCGTTTAGTGGGTGACGGCGTTTTCCGTTGTAGTGGCGGCGCATACGAAAGATTTCAAACTCCGAAAGCTCTGCGCTTTTTCTTTTTTGGGTGCGGTTATCTTTTTTGAAAGAGAATAGTAAGTAGCAGCAAAGTGAAGCGATAATCAATAAAATCATCATATGACATTCCTCCAATTCATCCTATTCTTTAAGTGTAGACAGGGTGAGTGATGTTTATAACTGAAAATAAGCAGCAGAATCGGTTTAGTCCTTAAGGTTCATTCGATCTGCTATTTTAGGTCTAAAATACTGGTTGTTTTTAACTATTATATTTCCAGTTATTTCACTCGTCAAGAAGAATTTTTTCTGGGGTTGTCTCTATTAGTACGAATAAGTGTCATAAAAGTTTCAGAAAATTGTAAACTTTTATTAAAAAACCGTTCCCGAACAGGAACGGTTGTAAACATGTCTATGCTTTTTCTTCAAATAGACGGGCAATTTCAACGATAACTTCGGTTGCTTTCACCATGTTTTCAACGGAAATAAATTCATATTTACCGTGGAAGTTTTCCCCGCCAGTAAAGATGTTTGGCGTTGGTAGACCTTTATATGAAAGCTGTGAGCCATCTGTGCCGCCGCGGATTGGTTCAATGACCGGTGTGACTGAGCGATTTTCCATAGCTTCATGAGCTATGTCCACAATATGTTTCACCGGTTCAATTTTTTCTCTCATATTATAATATTGATCCTGAATGCTGAGGGTGATGCTGTTTTCTCCATAAGTGGCTTTTAAGTCATTTGCTATTTTTTCAAACAATGCCTTGCGATTGTTGAATTTCTCTTTATCAAAATCACGGATAATATATTGCAGCTCCGCCTCTTCTACTTCTCCTACAAATTTCGTCAGGTGGAAAAAGCCTTCGTAGCCTTCTGTATACTCCGGAGATTCGTCAGAAGGAAGTTTGTTATGAAAGAGCATCCCGATTTTCGCAGCGCTGACCATTTTGTCCTTAGCTGTTCCTGGGTGGACGTTGTTTCCTTTAATGGATACTTTCGCACCTGCTGCGTTGAAGCTTTCATATTGCAGCTCGCCAAGCGGTCCGCCGTCAATTGTGTAAGCATAGGAAGCGCCAAATGCATCAACATCAAACTTGTGCGGCCCTCTGCCAATCTCTTCATCTGGTGTAAAAGCGACGCGGATTTTTCCATGCTTGATGTCTGGGTGTTCGATTAGGTAATGCATAGCTGTCATAATTTCTGCGATACCAGCTTTGTTATCAGCACCAAGCAGGGTAGTGCCATCTGTTGTGATCAGCGTATGTCCTTGGTACTTTTGTAAATTTGGAAACTGTTGTGGAGATAAAACGATATGTAGATCTTCATTTAAGGTAATGTCGCCGCCTTGATAGTTCTCATGAAGCTGCGGCTTTACATTTTTGCCGGTGAAATCAGTGGCGGTGTCGATATGAGCCAAAAAGCCAATGGTCGGCACGTCTTTGTTTGTGTTAGACGGAATCGTTCCCATGACATAGCCGTTTTCATCCATTGTCACTTCTTGAATCCCGATGGACTTCATTTCTTCAACAAGCTGTCTCGCTAGGTTCAATTGTCCTTCAGTAGATGGGCAGCTTTCCTTTTCTGCATCTGACTGCGTATCTACCTTCACATAACTTGTGAAACGCTGAATCATTTCCTCTTTCATCTATACGTCACTCCTTTTGTAGAATACGTCCATTTTATCACGTCTTGAATGCGCTTCATAACAAGAAAGGCTTTCTCTGGCAATTAGAGAGGAAAAAGGCCTACTTTCATTAGGTGATGTGCTGAATGGTTCTTTAGGGTGATTTTTTTGGGTGTCTTTTTATTTATAATGAGGACATATAAAATCATCCATTTGTACGTTAAATTGGGAGAAAGGGGTGCGAAAGTTGGATTCTAGTCAAACGCTGGCACTCGCTCAAAAGTTTCAGGAAGCGGCTGATGAGATTCGGCAGTCAAAGCAGCTGCTGGAAAATCGGCTGAAGGCAGTAGGATCAGGCTGGCAGGGAGAAGCAAGAGATAAATTTGATCAAAGCTTTGAAGAAACAACGGCACGCTATGATCAATTTGAAAAGGATTTGCTTGAAACAAGTCAGGAACTGCGTGATGCAGCGGTCAAAATTGAGGAGCGTAAAGCTGAAATTGCCAGAATGGAAGAGCTTGAGCGAAAGAGACGAGAAGAACGGAGAGAAAGAAACAGAGAAGGGAGATGATGTGATGGCACGTGACATTGTGGTTGATCCAGATCAGCTGACAGGGCTGGCGAATGATTTTGTAGGCGAGCTGTCAGCCATTGAAACGAAGCACCGCGATTTACATAGTGAACTGGACGGGCTGATTTTAGGCTGCGATCCTCGGTATAGGAGCTGTTTTTCTGGTGTCGGGGATGCATGGGGAGCAGGACAAGCGTTAATCAGCAAATTGAGCAGCGATGATATTGCCATTCGTCATGCAACAGATAAAATGGTCGAAGCAGATGATATATTGCGGAAATTGTACAGCATCTATGATCAATATGGTACACTCACGAGCTTAGCAGGTATCGTGATGATGCAGGCGAAATATTACGGGCTTGGAATGACGACCTTCATTAAAGAAAATGGCCGATATGCAGCGCAGCATTCGAAGCTGCTGCTTGATCTGACCAGCCGGGTAGAAGGAACGAGATTTGACCGGTTAGCAAGGATTTGGCTGAGTAAAAAAGAATTATTAAAACGATCGAACTGGCCGATGGCTGACTTGGTCCATAAGAAATTCACAAAATTTTATCCTGACGATACAGTTGCGTTCACGAACAGTGTCCGTGATTTTACAAAAGGAAGTATTAATTGGAAGGACACGGCTGCGATCAAGTCTGTTCTGAAAAATGGTGCAAGGTTTGCGAAAGGAAATGCCATCATTGCAACAGTTGTCACTGGTGCAACAGAAACAGTGGGCTGTGGATTGAAAATTGCCGAGAACTATGCAGAATTCGGTGATCAGCCAGAAGTCCTTAAGCGTGAAAATGCAAAGGCTGTTGGAAATGCAGTGAACAATACGGTCTTTATCGCTGGAGGTTCTGTCGCAGGTGCCGTTGTCGGCGGCGCTCTTGGAAGCTTTGCAGGCCCGATTGGTACCGTTGTTGGCGGAGCCATTGGTTCAGCGGTAGGTGGATTTATTGGAGAAAAAGTCGCCAAGCTGACATCCGGTTTTGCTGAACAGATGGCAGTGAAATTAAAGGACCCGATTCATGCGGTCGTGGATAAAGGGAAAAAAGCATTCGAACTGGCGGGGCAAGGTGTGAAAGCAGTCAATGATACCATTGATCAGGCAAATCAGGTGATACATAAAGGGATAGAAAAAACAAAAGAAACCGCAGATTCGCTCATAAAGGGTGCAGGCGATTTCTTTAAGGGTGCATTTTCTTTTGGATAAGGAGAGATCAAGTTGGATCAGCTAAGTCTAAGTATTGAGGAACTCATCTTTAGTTTTTACAGTGAAGGCTATTTTGAACAAGGCATGTCCTTAAAGGAAGCGTATTATCCTGATGTTGAGGATGAGCGCCTTGGGTTTTTATTTGAAATTGCGTGCCGTTCTTTGCTCGCAAAAGGTGTACTGGAATTTCGAAACAGACAATACCGTTATAAAGCGGAATACCGTCATTTCATCCAGGCGATGAATGATGCCTCTTACACCGTCAAGGCGTCTAGATTTGGAGATTTAGATGAAGAAATCAGCACCTCCTTTCACATAACTCAGGCGGGTGTATATGCGCATCATACGCTTTATGATCAACAAGTGCATCAAATTCGTAAACTGAGCGGCGATCAGCAGGCAGAAGAGCAAGTGACAGCCTTTTTCAACATACAGATGAATGATCACTCTGAACATGTCATCAGTCTTCAGGCAGAGGAATTTGAAATGCTGTTAGAGCAAGCAAGCGAAGCAAAAAATGAGTGGCCATCCTTTCTGAATCAAGCAGAGAATCAAGAGCTCGTGAAGGCATTTGTTTCTGATGTACAGACGAGAAAAGGAAAGATGGATTCCCTCATGAAGGTCGTCTATGACAAAAATAATACGCCTGATGTGGAGTCGATGATATTTGTCATTCCAGGTGAGAACCAATCGTGGCTTGTATCAGGAGTAAAAGAAAATCAATTTCGCATTGAGACGGCTCATCGAGACGGGTTCCGTTCTATATTCTAATGGAGAAAAGGAGAATGACGCTTGAATCCAAGTGAAGTAATAGAAGTAAGGAGCAGACCTTTTTTAAGAGTATGGGCATTCTTAGCAACGGGCGGCTTCGGTATCATCGGTATTTGGTTATTTTCAGAAGCTCTTACATTTGAATCGAACTATACATTGTTTTTATTTTTAGGCGGACTATTAGGTATTGTCTATGGCTGGATCTCCTTTTTGATGATTTTGCCTGCTTTTACGAAGAGGGGAAATGTGATTTTTCGCATTCAGCGCGGAGAGAATGGTGCTGTGCTGCACCGGGAGCGAACGATTCCTTTTCAAGATATTCAATCAATCGACATGCGCAGGCATCGGTACAGCATAAGAGGATTTCTTTTTATGGATGTGCTCATTCGGAAAGTAGATGGAAAATTGATCAGAATTCCGGCGTACAGCATTTTAGATGAAGAAGTATTTGAGCAGACCGTCAAACAGGAGATCTATCCATATTTACATCAGGCAGCCCAAGAAAATTGGAGACAGCAGCATGGCCAGGGAGAAGAGAAGACCGACTAAGCTGTTTTGTCAGAATTGTATAGGATGAGGCGCCACTTTTTCGAAAAAATCGTGTATGATGTCAGTAAAGACTGAACACTCGAAAGAGGTGATGAGATATGGATAAAGAGATGGTAATCGACCTCGTCACAGAACAAATGGCACGGATTCGAAAAGAAAAGGATTATACGCAGGATCGCATGGCGGAGGTACTTGGTCTATCGAAACGGCATTTACAGCAGGTTGAAAAAAACAGGCTGCGTCTCAATTGGACGCAATCCGCGGCCGTATGTGCATTATTCAGAGATAGTGACATTCTGAAAGGGACACTAGGGGATGACCCGCTTGAGATTTTGGAAGTTGTGGCACATGATGAATTACATCTATCAGTTGAGCGTACGATTGGCGGAAAGGTTTGGTGGAGGACGGCTGTCAAAAAAGGCACGTTTCGCCTTCAGCAAAATGTACTTAGTCAGCACTACCGCATCTTAGATGAGGAGAATTATCGCTATTATAGTTCTTTTAATAAAGAAGAAGCGAAGCGGCGCCTAGAGGAATTAAGCCAGCTGTCTTCTCCATATTGAGATTGGAAAAGGAAAGAGAGGCACCTGTTTGATAGGTGCCTCTCTTTTCTGTGTTTATACTTTTAGAGTGTTTTTCGCCCGAATAAAGGCAACAAGCTGTTTGATTTCTTCATCATTTAGGGGAACGCCGTCTACATGAATGGTTCCTTCTTTTGCTTCCGTCAGTTCAATTTTGATATCAGAGATTTTGCGTTGTATCTCTGGCTCGTCCGTTCTACCAAGTAAAAAATCAATGGACGTATCATACAAATCAGCCAGCAGCTTCACTGCTTCAAGCGAAGGTCGTCGGTACCCAGATTCGTAACCGGCATAGGTGCTTTTGGCGATACCTAGGCGATCTGCCGTATGCTGGAGAGACCATTTTTTCTTTTTTCTAAGAGTGGTTAAACGATCGAGTATCATACATGAACGCTCCTTTATTTACAACAACAGTATATCATATTTT
Source organism: Bacillus sp. FSL R5-0659 (assembly GCF_038008785.1). Taxonomy (NCBI): domain Bacteria; kingdom Bacillati; phylum Bacillota; class Bacilli; order Caryophanales; family Bacillaceae; genus Bacillus; species Bacillus sp. FSL R5-0659. Next base: position 3,513,804 of record NZ_JBBOZU010000001.1, on the reverse strand, counting down.
GGCATAGAATGTACGCGTTATGCGTAACAATTTCTTGATTAATTCGCGTTATGTGACTATAATGGCAATGAAGGTACGCGTAAAGCGTATATTATAGAATAGCACAAGCTAGCTTATAATATGTGTGACAAACGAAGTAATTTTACGAAAGAGGTGGACCTGTTGAAGAAATTATTGCTTTTAACGACTGGTGGGACGATAGCATCTGTAGAGAGTGAAAATGGATTAGCTCCAGGTGTTAAAGCTGAGGATCTTTTGAGCTATTTAAACGAAATTAATGCAGAATATACAATGGACACAAAGTCCCTAATGAGTATAGATAGTACAAATATGCAGCCTGAATACTGGGTTGATATCGCAACAGCCATTTATGAGAATTATGATCAGTATGACGGGTTTGTTGTAACTCACGGAACCGATACAATGGCCTATACATCAGCAGCGCTGTCTTATATGCTGCAAAATCCTGATAAGCCGATCGTGATTACAGGTTCACAAATTCCGATTACTTTTAAGAAAACAGATGCGAAGAAAAACATCACAGATGCGATTCGTTTTGCATGTGACGGTGTTGGCGGCGTATATGTCGTGTTTGATGGCAGAGTCATCCAAGGAACACGTGCGATCAAACTAAGAACGAAAAGCTATGATGCATTTGAAAGCATTAACTACCCATATATTGCATCAATTGAAAACCATCAAATTGAATACAATAGCAAAGTAAAAAGAACACCAATGAAACCGCTTAAATTAGATGCATCCTTGAACACAGATGTGTGTCTGTTAAAATTGCACCCAGGCCTGAAGCCTGAGTTTTTAGATGCAGTCAAAAGCATGTACAAAGGCGTTGTCATTGAAAGCTACGGCAGCGGCGGAATTCCTTTCGAAGGAAGAAACCTTTTAGAAAAGATCAACGAATTGCTGGAAGAAGGCATTTCTGTTGTCATCACCACTCAGTGTCTTGAAGAAGGCGAAGACATGAGTGTGTATGAGGTAGGACGCAAGATCAATCAAGAATTGGTGGCACGTTCAAGAAATATGAATACAGAAGCTATCGTGCCGAAACTGATGTGGGCACTAGGCAAAACAACAGATCCAAGAGAAGTCAAAAAGATTATGGAAACGCCAATCGCAGAAGATTTAGTGATTTAACTATTCTATAGAAAGCAGGTCATAAGAGATGGTTCAAGCAACTTATCGCTATGAGAAGGATTTTCTTGGTGAAAAAGAAATTCCAGCAGACGTGTATTATGGGGTTCAAACCCTTCGTGCGAAAGAGAATTTCCCGATTACAGGATATCGGATGCACGAGGAACTAATCAGAGCCTTTGCCATCGTGAAAAAAGCAGCAGCTCAAGCCAATATGGAAGTCGGACGTTTATATGAAGGAATTGGAAATGCCATCGTTCAAGCGTCTGACGAAGTCATTGAAGGCAAACTGCACGAGTACTTTATTGTCGATCCAATTCAAGGCGGCGCAGGAACGTCCATGAATATGAATGCCAATGAAGTGATTGGAAACAGAGCGCTAGAAATCATGGGGCATCAAAAGGGTGAATACATCCATTTAAGCCCAAACACACATGTGAATATGTCGCAATCAACGAATGACTCATTCCCAACGGCGATCCATATTGCTGTGCTCAAGCAGTTAGACATTCTGCTTGAAACGATGCAAGCCATGCAGGACGTCTTCAAAAAGAAAGCAAAAGAATTCGATCATGTGATTAAAATGGGCCGTACGCACTTGCAGGATGCTGTTCCAATCCGTTTGGGACAGGAATTTGAAGCTTACAGCCGCGTGCTGAGCCGTGATATTAAGCGGATTAACCAATCGAAGCAGCATTTATATGAAGTCAATATGGGTGCGACAGCTGTTGGGACGGGCTTAAACGCAGATCCTCGTTATATAGAGATCGTGGTGAAAAAGCTCGCTGATATTTCGGGTCTTCCTCTTGTAGGGGCAGAGCATCTCGTGGATGCAACGCAAAATACAGATGCTTACACAGAAGTATCCGCCGCTTTAAAAGTATGTATGATGAACATGTCTAAGATCGCTAATGACCTTCGCTTAATGGCTTCTGGTCCGCGTGCAGGTCTTGCTGAAATTGCATTGCCAGCTCGTCAGCCTGGATCATCCATTATGCCTGGGAAAGTCAATCCAGTCATGGCAGAGCTCATTAACCAAATCGCATTCCAGGTCATTGGGAACGACCACACGATCTGTCTTGCCTCTGAAGCAGGCCAGCTTGAGTTAAATGTGATGGAGCCAGTTCTGGTCTTTAACTTGCTTCAGTCTATTAGTATAATGAATAACGGATTCCGCTCATTCACAGATCATTGCTTAGTGGACATTGAAGCAAATGAAATACGTTTGAAAGAATATGTAGAAAAAAGTGCAGGCGTAATCACTGCCGTGAACCCTCACTTAGGCTATGAAGCAGCCGCTAGAATTGCAAGAGAAGCCATCTTAACAGGTCAATCGATCAGAGATCTTTGCTTGCAGTACGATGTTTTAACGGAAGAAGAACTTGATATTATCTTAAATCCATTTGAGATGACAAAGCCTGGCATTGCGGGTGCAGAGCTCCTAGAGCGATAATATTATCAAAAATTTTATTTTATTAATATGTGGAATTGCCTGTGAAAAAGAGAAAAAACAGGCAATTCACTTTCTTTCGAATTGACACACTTTTTTCACAATATTTTGAAAACGCTTAACGCACGCACAAAGGGAGGAAACAACATTGAAATCGGTTCGCTTGCCATCTATGGTGGAGATCATCGCCGTACTAGGTTTATTTTTGGCGATTGTCTTATCATTTACTATTTATTTTGACTTGGATATTCAACTGGCTTTATTTATTTCTTGGTTTTTAGCAATTGGGCTTGGTCTTCATTTAGGACACTCATATAAGGATTTACAGGGTGCTATTACAAAAGGGATATCAAATGGATTAGATGCTGTTTTGATTTTACTTGCTGTAGGTGCTTTAATTGGAACTTGGATCGCTGGCGGGGTCGTACCGACACTGATCTATTATGGTCTTGAATTTATTCATCCAAATATCTTCTTACTGGCAACACTCATTATTTGTGCCATTATGTCTGTCGCAACAGGGACATCTTGGGGAACAGTTGGTACAGCTGGTATTGCCATGATTGCCATTGGTGAAGGTTTAGGGATTCCTCTTCCAATCGTTGCAGGTGCCGTCTTGTCAGGTGCTTATTTTGGAGACAAGCTTTCTCCACTGTCAGACAGTACAGTTCTCGCCTCGTCCTTATCAAAGGTAGAAGTGCTGGCGCATGTAAGAGCAATGATGGTGTTATCCATACCTGCCTTTGTTATTACAGCTATTATGTTTACGGTCACCGGCTTTATCTATGGAGGACGTAATATTGATCAAGAAAAGGTTGAATACTTAAAGAATGCGTTGCTCGATACATTCAATATTAATGTATGGATGCTCATTCCAGCTCTAATTGTTGTCGTTTTACTTGTCATGAAAAAGCCTGCTCTGCCGGTTATTGCAATCGGTGCTTTGTTTGGGGCGATCTGGGCCTTTGCTTTTCAAGGTGCGAATCCTAGTGATGCAATTGGTGCAGCATACAATGGATTTTCAATTCAATCAGATGTAGACTTTCTAAACCAACTTCTCAATCGTGGTGGAATGGTCAACATGCTTGGCTCTTTGGTAGTGATTATCCTTGGGCTTGGTTTCGGGGGAGTTTTAGAACATCTGGGTGTATTGAAAGTCATTGTTTCAACTTTTGAGAAAAAACTGCACAATGCGGGAAATGTTACTCTTTCCACTATTCTTGTTGCATTCTTTGCTAACATTTTTGGATGTGCGATGTACGTATCAATTATCCTTACACCAAAAATTATGGAAAAGAGCTACGATAAATTAAAGTTAGACAGACGAGTTTTATCCAGAAACTCTGAGGTCGGTGGTACGCTTACGTCTGGTATGGTTCCATGGTCAGATAACGGTATTTACATGGCAGGAATTCTTGGCGTATCGACATTCTCTTATTTACCATTTATGTGGTTGAGCTTTGTCGCCATTGGTCTTGCGATCATTTACGGATATACGGGCAAATTCATTTGGTACGTGAAAGATCAACAAGAAAGAGAAGAATCGGCCTCATAAGCCGTTTGCAAAAGCCGCTCCTGCACGGGGCGGCTTTGTTTGTCCTAGGACCGAGAGACTATATGTGACATATAGCAAACGAACAGGAATTTAGACCTCCTATAAAAGAGGTCAAAAGGGGGAGTGTGAAGTAGAGTGAAAGCATATTTATCCCATAAAAAGGGCACAAATCCCTATTCAAACATGAGTCTTTGAACCTTATAATAACAATATTGGAAAAAGTGCTATTCACCTTACGCTCGTTTAGAGGAACTCTAAGCAGCGTTTTTATTTTTTGACAGGAGGAGGAACCCATATGAGCTTATCGGATATGCTGTCTGCCCTTAACGGTGGCATTTCAAATAAAAAAGCAGAAATTGAAGAGAAAATCGCTCGGCTCAAAAAGGCGAAAAGCAAAGTTGAACGTGAACAAGATGCGGCAGAAACAGATTTAAAGCAAATCAAGCAGCCAAAGCTTGGGACCTCTTGGAAAGGTGAGCGAAGCCAGGATTTCAAAACAGACCGAAATGAAGCACATGATGCGCTGCAAACGATCGTGAACGATAAATACCCACGCTACGTGAGCCGTATCGAATTCAAAATCAGTACATTAGAAGCAGAACAAGCTGCGTTATCCTTTGCCAGTTCCTTAGCTGGAGACGCCGCACGCCTTGCTGAAAAGGGAGAAGACGCAGTAGAGGACGCAAAACGCTTGATCTCAAAAGCATGGAGCAGCTTGTAAGCAAGCTTCATGCTGAACAAATCTGGAGGATATCACAATGGGACAAATTAAGTTAAACTACCAAACAGTCATGGATAAACTAGATGAAGTCTCCCAAGCAGTCGAAGCTTTAGCGATGAAAAAGGCAGCAGATAAAGCGGGTGAAAACAGCCTTGAATTTGTAACCAAGTGGACGGCACGTGAAGCAGAGGTAAGCGAAATGGTTTCAAGCTTTAAAGAAGCCCTAATCAAAAACGTTCAGGATACACGTTCTAACGTGAAAACATTAAAAGAACAAGACGAAGCGATTGCTGCAAAATAACCAGCACAATCGCTTTTATTTATGGATATCATTTACACGAAGTAATTGTAGTTATAAAGACTCATATAAAATTCAGGGTGTAAGACCTTGTATTATTCCGTTTTTCTTCCAAACGCGTCGCTAAAAGGACACCTTTTCCCTATTTAAGCCTGAGGCTTTTCACCTTATACTATACTTAATGAAAGCAGAACGATAGAAATGTCAGGATTGGAAAAATCAAGTGAGTCGATGGTTTCCAAAGGTGCTCACGCCGTGCTTTCGTATGAGGTCAGATAGAGGTGGATGACATGAGTTTATCCGAGATGCTGCACCATCTGCATATGGGAATTGAGAACAAACGTGCAGAATTTGACGAAATGATCTCTCGGTTAAAGACAGCCAAAAGCAATATTCGAACAGAACAAGATCTTGCCCAGTCAGATATCAAAGAAATCAAGAAGCCTGCCCTAGATTCGTCATGGAAAGGCGAGAGAGGAACCGATTTTCATCGCCACCGGAAAGACGCTTACAGCGTGATGCACGACATCGTCAACGATGAATATGAAAAATATATAACAGAGATTGACCAAAAAATCTTACACTTTGAATTGAAAAAAATGGAGCTGGCTGTTGCCAGTAATTTTGCAGGAAGAGCTCAGGACGTGATGGAAAAGGGCGAGGATTTTGCAAAGGACGTTAAACATTTGATTGAACGGGGCTGGAAAGCTCTTTAAAACCATAAACGAAACAGCCGTCTCATAAAAGGGCGGCTGTTTTTTTGTTTAGTCACATCCACCACCGCCGCTATCACCTGAATCACTCCCGCAGGAGGCGTCAGAAGCGTGATGGGTATACGAATCAGTATATGTACTTGTCGTTGAATTATGATGTGCAGAACGCTTAGCAGATGCACGTTTATCCTTTGGTGTGAACAAGCTGGCAATGATGGCTCCTAAAAAAGCTAATATGATAATGACAACAAACATAAAAGCATCCCTCCTCTAGTTTCATATTCATACGAATGAGCCATATCTAGGTTCCCGATTTGAAAGAAATACTGGGCAAAGAGTTCTATTTTCGTTTATGATGATAGGCAAAAGTAAATGCCAAGGGAGGAGAGCCCATGCTATCTCTACGTCAGGAGGAGCTTCTGAAAAGATTGATGCAAGCGGAGCAGGAACTGACAAGTGAAGAAATTGCCCGTGTGATCGGAGTCACATCACGAACCATCCGCACAGATATGAAAGCGCTTAAAGTGATCTTAGAAGAACATGGTGCCGCACTACATATTAAACGCGGGGCAGGCTATACATTGAGCGTTGAAGATTATGGGGCATTTCGTACATTTTTGAAAAAATCACTGAGAGAAAGAAATGAGAAAAAGGAACAGTCCATTCCCAATCAGCCTGAGGACCGCGTGGCTTATCTATTGAAAAGGCTGCTTCTGTCAGAAGAATATATCAAATTAGAGGGATTGGCAGAGGAATTATTTGTGAGTGAATCCACAGTGAAAAATGATTTGAAAGCTGTCAGGCACTTGTTTTCATTGCATGGACTTTCTATATCGCACCGCCCTAAATATGGACTGCGTCTGACAGGCGATGAAATGAAATTAAGATATTGTATGGCAGAGCATGTATTTCAGCAGGATCAAGCGAACTCTGCACTGTTACCTGAAGAAACGTATCAACTGATTCAGGACATCGTGCGTTCACGTACAAAAGCCACCGGGCTTCATTTATCAGAAATCGGTTTAAGTAATTTAGTGACCCATATTGCCATCGCATGCAAACGAATAGAAGAAAAAAAGCTGGTTCAGATGCCAGAAGCGGAATTGAGAGAAATTCAAGTGCAGCCAGTTTTCCAGATAGCTCAACAAATGACAGAAGATATTCGCCGCGTATTAGCGATTGATTTTCCGTTATCTGAAATGGCGTACATCGCAATTCACTTAATGGGGGCAAAGATGATGGCATATGGAGAGGCTGGCCATACGCTATTTCATCTGCTGGACGAAGATCATTTTCGTTTCACTCACCAATTGCTTGCTTATGTGGAGGAGCATATGTCACTTGATATTCAGTTTGATAAGGAGCTGATCGTTGGTTTAAGTCTTCATTTGCGTTCCGCCATTCATCGTTTTAGATACGATATGAATATTCGAAATCCCTATTTACCAGACATTAAAAGGCACTATCCCATTGCGTTTGAGGCGGGTGTTTATATGGGCAGGTGGCTGAAGGAAAAAGAGGGTGTTGAGATTCCTGAGGATGAAATCGGATATTTGGCACTTCATATTGGAGCTGCAATCGAGCGGACAAAAACACAGCATGTGAGAAAGACATGTCTTATTGTGTGTGCGACGGGTGTCGCCAGCAGTCAGCTTCTTCTTCATAAGCTCACGGCAGCATTTAGCGGAAGACTGGAGATCGCTGGAACTGCAAGTGTCGGGGAACTTCCTTCATATGATTTGAGAAGCATTGATTTTATTATTAGTACCATTCCGCTACAGAATACATTGCCGGTACCAGTAATTGATGTACATACGATTCTAAGTGACGATGATATTGTCCGGCTGAAACGATTTGTGCAAAATTCACAGGATACAGGGGTTTTACGGTATGTGAGTCCGGCGCTGACATTTTTTCAGCAAGACCTTCAATCAAGGGAAGAGGTTCTTCAATTTTTCGTGAACGTGTTAAAGGAGCAGCATCGAATCCCAGACGAGTTTGAACAATTATTGCTAGAAAGAGAGCAAGTGTCACCCACCTCTTTCGGTCATTTGGTTGCGATTCCTCATCCAATTAAGCCGGCAACAGACGATACGTTTTGTGCAATCTGTACGTTAAAAAAGCCGGTGTTGTGGGGAGAAGATCGAGTACAAGTCGTTTGCTTATTAAGCATCCAGAAGACGTATCAAAAAGAATTACAGTCGCTTTATCAATTTCTTGTGCGGCTGACAGAACGGAAGGAAGTGGTGGAACAGCTCATCAAAGCCTCTTCATTTGAAGAACTGACAGCAGCACTTCAAGTATTGGAGCAGCCAAATGAAAAAACGCGACACCCATTTCCGCATCTGTGAGGAAAAAGATTAGATGTTAATGAAAGCGCTTTTAAAATAACATCAAAAAGGAGGATGATCACGAGTTTGTGCAAAGGGGGAGACGGATCATGGGCTTCAAGGAGAAAGCGGCAGATGTCATGGGGCATGTGGCTTATCGCATCACCAATCAGAAATATATTATGGCGATTAAACAGGCATTTGTCACACTGATGCCGATCATCATTACAGGAGCTTTTGCTGTACTGGTGGCGAATATGATCATGAGCCCGGAAACAGGGCTTGCTCATTTTGAGATATTCAGGTTTTTAGCAGAGCTTCAGCCTATTATGAAGGCAATCAATTATGCCACGCTGAACTTTTTAACCATTGGGGCTGTGTTCCTCATTGGGATTGAGCTTGGGAAAATCAACGGGCACAAGTCGCTGTTCCCAGGATTGATGGCGTTGATTTCATTCATATCCGTTATTCCAACGACACTTCTTCTTGAAGTTGATGGATCGATGCGTGAGGTTGTAGACGTGTTGGCAAGACAATTTTCCGATCCAAAAAGCTTATTTTTAGGGATGATCATTGCGATCGTATCTGTGGAAATCTTTTGTAAGCTGACTGAGGTGAAATGGCTGCAAATCAAGATGCCAGATTCGGTTCCGTCGAATGTGGCAACGTCTTTTTCATCACTTTTTCCTTCTATCATTACAATTACGATCATTAGTTCATTCGGGTTTGCATTTCATCGTGTGACAGGCATTTATTTGCATGAAGCAGTATATAACGTGGTGCAGCGTCCGCTAGAAAGTGTTGTACAGGGGCTGCCTGGGATTTTAACGTTGATGTTTGTGGCACAATTTTTCTGGGTGATCGGCATCCATGGCAACCAGATGATTAAGCCGATCCGGGAGCCGCTCTTATTAGGATCGATTGCAGTGAATATGACAGCATTTCAAGAGGGAAAAGAGATCCCGAATATTATCACGATGCCGTTTTGGGATGTGTATATGAGCATCGGTGGTTCAGGTGTGACCATTGGACTTTTGATTGCAATTTTCATTGCTGGGAGAAGGGAAGAGATGCGAAGCATTGCCAAGCTCTCATCAGGACCCGGACTGTTCAACATCAATGAACCTGTTATTTTTGGATTACCCGTCATGCTAAACCCTGTGATGGCGATCCCATTTATCGTCACACCGCTTGTGACAGGTACGATTGGTTATATTGCGACGGCTACAGGATTCGCTGGAAAAGCGGTCGTGATGGTGCCGTGGACGACACCGCCGCTTGTGAATGCATGGCTGTCAACCGCTGGCAGCATGGGAGCCGTCATCACACAGCTTATCTGTATTGTGGTTGCTGTTTTCATCTATTTACCGTTTGTTCTCTTGTCTAACCGCAAGCCAGAAGCAGCACCAGATTCAGAATAAACATTCAGAAGAAGAAAAGGGAGGCGGCGACATGAACAGCATTGAGATTCCAAGAGATTTTATCCTAGGTGCTGCGGCTTCTGCATGGCAGACGGAGGGCTGGAAGGGAAAGCGGGCGCATCAGGACTCGTACATCGATTTATGGTATAAGGAAGGGTATCACGTGTGGCACGAAGGCTATGGGCCAGCTGGTGCGACGAACTTTTACGAGCGCTATCATGAAGATGTAGCCTTAATGAAAGAGATTGGACTGACACATTACAGGACATCGATCAATTGGTCGAGATTTCTCATAGATTACGAGAATGGGATAGTGGATGAGGCCTATGCTCGTTACATTGATAATCTGATCAATGAATTAATCGCAGCAGGTGTAGAGCCGATGTTTTGCTTAGAGCATTATGAGCTTCCTGCCGTTTTGCTTGAGAAGTACGGCGGATGGTCATCAAAGCATGTCGTCGATCTGTTTGTTCTCTATGCAGAAAAAGTGTTTGAGCGCTACGGGGACCGGGTCAAACATTGGTTTAGTTTTAATGAACCGATTGTTGTCCAGACACGTGTTTATCTAGATGCCATCCGATATCCGTATGAGCAAAATACGAAGAAATGGATGCAGTGGAACTATCATAAAGCACTGGCAACAGCAAAAGTGGTGAAGCTGTTTCAGGAGATGGGTTTGAAGGAATCGGCAGGAGCCAAAATCGGGGTGATTCTCAATCCAGAAGTGACGTATGCAAGATCGTCTGCTCCGCATGACCAAGAAGCGGCACGTATGTATGATTTGTTTTTTAATCGAGTGTTCTTAGATCCTTCCATCAAAGGGGAGTATCCAGAGGAACTGATCGATGTGTTGAAAAAGCATGATATTCTTTTCGATTCCACAGAGGAAGAGCTTCAAATCATCAAGAATCATACGGTAGATGTCGTCGGACTTAATTTGTACTATCCGCATCGTGTCAAGGCGCCGAGTAAGGCTTGGAACGAAGGGACGCCTTTTCACCCATCCTATTATTACGATATGTTTGAGCTTCCAGGGAGAAAAATGAATCCTTTTAGAGGCTGGGAAATCTACCCGAAGATTGTCTACGATATGGGGATGAGGATAAAAGAAGAATACGGAAATATTGAGTGGTTTGTGGCCGAAAATGGCATGGGTGTAGAAAAGGAAGAACGGTTTAAAAAAGAAGATGGAATCATTGATGACCAGTATCGCATTTCATTTATCAGCCAGCATTTGAAGCGGGCACTTCAAGCGAAAGCAGAAGGATCAAATTGCACGGGCTATATGCTTTGGGCATTTACAGACAATGTCTCACCGATGAATGCCTTTAAAAACCGCTACGGCTTAGTCGAAATCCAGCTGGAAAATGAACGAAATCGACAGCTGAAAGCATCTGCGTATTGGTACCAGACATTAATCAAAACTAGGGAACTGACAGTTGAAACAGAAGTCATTTATCAATAGGAGTGATGGGATATGAAACGAATCATTCTCGCTTGTGCAGCAGGAATGTCGACGTCCATTGTGGTGTCGAAAATGAAGGCCGCCGCAGAAGCTAAAGGGCTGGATTACTATATTTATGCTATACCTGAAGGAGCCATTGCGGATGAACTAGAAGAGCATGGAGAGGATGTAAAGGCGATTTTACTTGGACCGCAAGTAAGTTTTATGAAAAAAGCAGCAGAAAAAACAGCGGCACCTTATCAAATCCCTGTCGATGTCGTCAATGTGAGATTATACGGAACAGCAAACGGAGAAAAAATCCTAGATCATGCACTGAAACTAGCAAATGAATCTTGAGTAATTGGAGGAGAAGCAGATGACGGTATTAGAGGAAATGCAGGGAGCAGCCTTTCAAATCATTGCCCATGCAGGCGAGGCAAGAAGTCATTATGTAGAAGCGATTCGTCTAGCAAGAGCTGATGATTTTGAAAAAGCGCAGCAGTTGATCGAAAAAGGGGAGGAAGCGTTTCGAAGCATCCACAACCTGCACTTGTCGCTGATTCAAAAAGAAGCGGCAGGTGAACAGCTTCCGTTTTCTTTACTGCTGATACACGCAGAAGATCAAATGCTCACAACAGAGACCATTCATCTGCTCGCCATCGAGATGATCGAAATGTGTAAAAAAATGAATACCCTGTCAAAATAGATATCAATGAATAACCAATTTCTGTTATAATCATTCGGTAGATAAAGAGAAAGCAGGATTGGTGAATGAAGAAAACATGTATGCTGATGACGGTTGGTCTTATGCTGCTGCTCATTTCGGGCTGTATGGGAATGAAGGAGCAGGCGGAAGGAAGCCAGCAAGTCGTCAAAGAGGAAAAGGGTCCATTACAAACAAAAGATATGCATCAGAAAAAAGAAACGGCAGTGATAAAGACACTAAACTGGATGAAGCAAAAGGAGCCGGTCGAGCTTCCAATTTTGATGTATCACAGCATCTCAAGCGGTAACTCGTTACGTGTGCCAAAGAGCGAATTTGCATCTCATATGAAATGGCTGAAGGACAACGACTATGTCACACTGTCGCCAGAAGAGGTGTACCGCGTTTTCACAACAAATTCGATGCCAAGTAAGAAGAGTGTCCTCATTACATTTGATGATGGATATACGGATAACTATACAAAGGCATTTCCGATTTTAAAGCAGTATGGAATGAAAGCAACGATTTTCATGATTGAGCAATCCATTGGCCGTCCGAATCACTTAACGGATGAGCAAATGGATGAGATGATGGCACATGGGATCTCGATTGAGAGTCATACGATTCATCATTTAGAGCTCAATCAATTATCAAAGCAGCAGCAGGAAGAGGAGTTAAAAGGATCAAAGACATTCTTTGATCAGCGATTTTCTCAGCGTACGAGAATGGTCAGCTATCCTGTCGGGCGCTATAATGAAGAGACGTTGAAGCTGGCGAAGGAAGCCGGATACCAAATGGCTGTTACCACTGAACCAGGACATGCGAAGAAGGAACAAGGCATGATGTCCTTGCACCGCGTCCGCATTTCACCGGGACTTTCACCAGAAAGCTTTGGCAGGCTGGTCGAAGGGAAGTAACGATCAATGTTTCACATGAAACATTTTACGACAAGTTTCATCAAAATGAATCATGATATATCTTGGTTTCAAATGTCATGACAAGAGACACTTAGATGGACAGAACTTTCATGATCATGGGAGTTCTGTTTTTGAAAAAAATACTGTATTCAAACACTACATCTTATGAAACACCTCAAAGAAAATCTTCAAGTATCAAGCCCACCAATGAAGTAACAATCAAATTTGTTCAGCATCATAAAAACTGAAGAAACACTACATTGAAAAACCAATTGAGAACAGAAAGGGAGAGGGAAATATGTCAAACTTTTTGGGAATCGACCATGTTCAACTAGCTGCCCCAAAAGGCAGTGAAGAGAAAGCTCGCTTGTTTTTTGGTGAAATTTTAGGGATGAAAGAAATACCTAAGCCTAGCAATTTAGCTAAACGAGGAGGTGTCTGGTTCCAATGCGGTCATCATCAGCTTCACATTGGCATTCAGGAACATTTTCAAGCTGCAAAGAAAGCTCATCCAGCTTTTCTTGTAAAGAGCCTATCAGAATTAAAAGAGGTATTATTGAAGCATCAGATTAGTATAAAAGAAGATGAGCCATTGGAGGGAGCCAATCGGTTTTATGTAGAAGATCCATTTGGGAATCGAATTGAGTTTTTAGAGAGAAGAGACTAGAAGACAAAAATAAGGCTGTCGAGATTTCCTCGACAGCCTACTTGTTATTGATAAACGGGATAGCCCGTCATTTTGATATCTTTCCCGAGTGGTTCCACGGCGAGTTGATCCAGTTCAATGGCATCACTCATGAGGCGTATGCCTTCGCCTCCGAAAAAGGAAGGGGAAAGTCGTCCGCCAATGAGTTTAGGCGCCATATAGATGACCAATTTATCTACAAGCTGCTGTTCTAAGAAAGAGGCGTTAATCTGGCCGCCGCCTTCAATCATGAGGGAGGAGATATTTTTTTCTCCCAGCACTTGAAGCACTTCCTGCAGGGGAACCCGCGTGTCGCTGTCAGTCATAAAGACACGGACGCCAGCTTCTTCTAAAGCCGCTCGTTTTTCCTCATCGGCTTGCTTTGTTGTAAAAATCCATGTAGGTGCCATCTGATCTGTGACGATCTTTGCTGTCAGTGGTGTTGACAGCTTAGAGTCTAAGACAATTCGAATCGGATTGTTTCCATTTGGAATCCGCGCAGTTAATGAAGGATCATCGTGAATGACAGTTTGAGCACCGACCAAAATCGCATCATTGATACTGCGGATATGGTGAGCATCATAACGGGATGTCTCAGATGTAATCCACTTGCTGTCAGACGTGGCAGAGGCGATTTTCCCATCTAAGGTAATGCCCGCTTTGAGCGTCACGAAAGGTGTTTTTTTCGTAATAAAGTGATTAAATACTTCATTCATCAAAATGGATTCCTGTTCAAGTACGCCCGTGATAACTTGGATGCCCGCGTCTTGTAAAATGGCAATCCCGCGGCCAGCGACAAGTGGATTCGGATCAAGAGCCGCGACGACAACGGTTTCGACGCCGGCTTTCACAAGTGCTTCGGCACAAGGGCCTGTGCGCCCATGGTGGGAACAAGGCTCAAGGGTCACATAAATCGTTGCTCCTTTTGCCTTGTCTCCAGCCATGTTGAGTGCATGAATTTCAGCATGCGGTTCACCGGCTTTCATATGAGCGCCGACTCCAACAATCTCATTCTCTCGCACAATCACAGCCCCGACGAGCGGATTCGGAGATGTCTGACCTTTCATTGCCCGTGCATTATCAAGGGCTAGCTTCATATATCGCTCATGATGTGGCAATCGTACGCACCTCTTGCTCCGCCTTCATGTGACCTGAGCGGTTGATTTTTGTCTGCAAGTATTTCTCGTTAAATTCAGAGACATCTCCCCAAAGCGGAATGCGTCCAGAAAGAGATAAACCTGCATGGCTGATCGCATCTGTCTTTTTCGGGTTATTGGTAATGAGTCTGACCGGCTTTGTACGAAGTGTTTGAAGAACGGCAATGGCTTCTTCGTATTGACGTGTGTCATCTTCAAAACCAAGTGCTTCGTTCGCTTCTACTGTATCATAGCCGTTTTCTTGAAGAATATAAGCCATGGCTTTACTGAAAAGACCAATGCCGCGGCCTTCATGATTGGCTAAGTAAAACAGGGCTCCTGCTCCATTGTCCTCAATCATTCGCATAGACTGCTTCAATTGGAATCCACAGTCGCAGCGCTTGCTTCCGAAAATATCGCCAGTGTGGCAAATGGAATGCATACGGATAAGAGCTTCGTCAGCGTGCTCGAAATCCCCATACACAAGAACGCTTGACTGCTGATGATCAGCCAGCTGGCGGGACGAAAGGCTTTCAATTAAAGCTTCATCTGACAAGGGCTCTTTTCCATCGTCTTTTAACCATGAATACCAGTTAAACATCACGGTTCTTCCGTCTAAATTCACTGGCAGTTTAATGGGTCCAGTGATATAGATATACCCGTCTTCTTGCTGTACTCGTTTGATTTTATCTTTTAATATGGCTGTTTTAAGCTCTGTGTGTTTGTCCATATTCTGCACCTTCTTTTTAGTCTGTTTCTTCAATCTGTAAACGAACGAGAACGCCAAATGGATCAACAAATTCGCTGCTTTTTCCTGTCGTGTTGACTTGAGTGCCTGCTTTTGTCAGACGTTCGACGACGGATTGTCTGTCTGCTTCTTCTGGGAAAACCAGTGTATAGCTTCTAATTCCTGAAAAACGTGGATCAATGGCTCCTTTTCGTCCGCGTCCCCATGCATTAAAGGCAAGGTGGTGGTGGTACACACCAGCGGCGATAAATACGCTTGCTGGTGGAGCCATTCGGATATGAAAACCGAGCGTATTGACATAAAAGGAATCCGCTTCTTCTGGGTTGAGATGGAAATGCAAGTGTCCCATCACTGTACCGGCAGGGAGTCCTTCCCATGTGGTATCAGCAGCTTCTTGCAGGAGGCCATCTCCATCAAGCGGTGCATTTCCGCCACCTTTCAGTTCTCCATGCTCACCGACCCAAATGTCCTGAGGACGGTCAGCATAAATTTCTACGCCAATGCCGTCAGGATCACTTAAATAAATGGCTTCACTGAAAAAGTGATCGCTTGCTCCAATTAAAGGATAGCCTTTTTTGATTACATGTGCCAGCCATGTGCCCAGGTTTTTTCTGGTAGGTAATAAAACAGCAAAATGATAAAGTCCTGGCTCATGATCAGGCTTTTCTTTCAGTTGTGCATCTTCTTTTAACAAAAGAATCGGTTCCTTTGCATTGCTGCCAAGTGTCACCGTGGAATCAGTCTTTTCTAATATAAAAAATCCTAAAATGTCTGTATAAAAAGGTAAAGAACGATCAAAGCTGGACACATGTAATTCTGTTACACCCAGCCTTAGCTGCTCAATTGTCTTCAAGCTCGGTCATCTCCTTCATGATATATGCATCGGCATGTTCAAATGTTTTTGAAAATCTATAAAAAATGAATACCTTGTTACTTTTAGTAACTAAACTATATAATAGTTAGTGACTTATTTCAAGTAATTAATTGTGTTATAATAAAAAAAAGAGAAAAAAGCAGGAGGGAGTAAGATATGGCTCAAGTAGATGGCTGTCCAATTACAGATGCCATGGAGATTCTAGGCAAGAAGTGGGTCATTCTCATCATCAATCAGCTTCTGACAGGGCCTAAGCGTTTTTGTCAGCTTGAAAATGAAATGAACATCAGCGGAAGATTACTATCAGAAAGGCTGAAGGATTTAGAAGCTGAGGGACTTGTTGAGAAAAAAGTATACCCCGATATTCCAGTGCGGATTGAATACGAATTAACAGTTCAAGGGAAGAAGATTGAACCGATTATTCGTGAAATGTATGCTTGGTCTTTAGATCGTAAACACAGCAAAATAGAGGAACATGTTTCATCTTAATCCATTTCGATCAGTGTGTCTGATCGAAATTTTTTTGTGTGATTTTCCAGAAAACTAAGACAATAGTATGAAAAATGATGTTGACAATCATTTCATGCATTATATAATATCAAGGAGAAGAGGGTTCTTTTCCCTGTAATGGAATGGAGGTTATGCCATGGTATTATAAATGGGACAGATTGCCTAAAACTCGTATCAATCCATCATTTAGAAGCAGACATCTTTGACTTTTAGGAAGCAAAGATTTATTTTTTTAACTCAATTGATAATGATTATCATAATCATCTATAAGTGTGTTCCAGCACTTATGAAGGTTATTTTTTTTATTATCTATTGAGAATAATTATCAATATCATTTAGGAGGGTTCACATGAAAGTCATTCGTTCAACATCACCCGTATTATTATTCCTTAGTTTTGTTCTATTATTTGCTCTAGCTCCTGTTAGCTCGGCCTCAGCAGCTGGCTTAGCAGATGGTCAATATTCAGCGCAATATGTGGTATGGAAGGCTGATAGCGATTCGACTTCAACAGCGAATACGTATTTTGAAAAACCAGCTAAGCTTGTCGTAAAGGATGGAAAAATCAAAGCGCAAGTCACGTTAACGAATAGCTCTTGGATCACAAGCTTTAAAACTCTCGATCAAGGTGTCTACAAAGATGCGAAGGTGATCAGTACAAATACAGCTGCAAATAAGAGAACCGTAGAATTCAATGTGAACAGCCTGACTGAGGTTGTACCAGCAAAAGTGAGTGTGACTGTACCGGTCATCGGATATACAGGCAATTACGACATTCGCCTTAAGTTTGATGCGCCATCTGTTCAATAGAAAGGGAGGAAATTCGCTTGATGAAAAAAAGAATGAGGCTGTCAGTCTTCATGGCGGTTTTTTTACTGGCACTTATGCTGCCTTTTTCAAATGCACAGGCTGCCGCATTAAAGGATGGTACATACTCCGTCAATTATACAGTGCTAAAAGCTGAAGGAAATGCGGTCTCAATGGCAAATGATTACTGGTTGAAGCCAGCAAAAGTAATAGCGAAAAATGGAAACCTGACAGTACAAATGACGATTAAAAATAGCAGCTGGGTAACGGAATTTAAAGTGCCGGGAAATGGCGGCTATGTCGATACAACCGTTCTCTCAACAAATAAAAAAGCCAATACAAGGCTCGTTCAGTTCCAAGCTCAAAGCTTGTCTAAACCGATCAAGTCCAAAATTCATGTCACTGTGAAATCTGCTGATTATGATCATGATTACACCATTCAGCTGAAATTCGATGAAAGCAGCATCAAGTCACTTTCGTCTAACAGTGCAAATCAATCAACGGGTGCAGCAGAAAGTCAGCAGCCATCAAAAGAATCAACAAACAAAGCTGATACATCCACAACGAAACAACAAGAAGACAACCCTCAAACTGGTGATACAAGCCAGATAGGATGGCTCCTTGTGCTTGTCTTATGCTCTGGCGGGTTTTTAGCAAGAAAGTGGATCATCAAGCATTAACGGAAGGAAGTGTCACCATTTGAAACGTCTTTTTCATCTAAAGGCAGCCATTCTGCTTGTTTTATTCAGTTTGTTGACTGCGTTTCAGATTCCTCAAGGAACAGCACAAGCGGCATCATTCGTTGATGGGGAATACACAGTCGGGTTCTCCATTTTAAAAAATGGCAGCACAGAAGCGTCCATGATGGATACCTATACAGAAAAGCCAGCTAAGCTGATTGTGGAAAATGGCAAGAAAACAGCCTATGTCACATTGAAGCAAAGCAAAGAAATAACAGATTTCAAGGTTGAACAAAATGGTGCTCTCGTCACCACTGAAACAGTCAGTGAGGACGAAACAGCCAATACACGTGTGATTAAATTTGATGTCGCCGACTTATCAGCGAAATTAAACGGCTGGGTGAAAATTTACTGGGATTTAGGCGGCTTCATTTATGATGAAGCGTATGACATACAGCTTGCATTCGATCAAAGCAGCCTTACACTCGTTAATTCTGCAGAGCCAGAAGAAAACGAACCAAAACCAGATGATCAAAATGGCACAAAGCCAGACGATAACGAAACAAAGCCAGATGACCAAAACGGTACAAAGCCAGACGATAACGAAACAAAGCCGGATGACCAAAACGGTACAAAGCCAGATGACAATGAAGCTAAACCGGATGACCAAAATGGCACAAAACCAGACGATCAACCGACAACACCAGGCAATAACAATGGCACAAAACCAGATGATTCTGCGCAAAATCAATTAAAAGATGGCGTATATCGTATCAATTACAGTGTGCTAAAAGGGGATACGGATGAGGCATCTCGAATGAATCAATACTTCTCACATCCCGCATCCTTAACCGTCAAAAATGGAAAGCAGACCATTTCCTTTACAGTGAAGGATCATAAGTCTGTCGCTTCTTTGAAAACAGAGAAAAACGGTTCTTATCAAGAAGCAAAGACAGTGAGCACAGATGAAGCGAAGAATACAAGAGTGGTTTCATTTGATACTGCTGATTTGAAAAAAGCGGTGAAAGGAAAAGTGCACATTGTAGTAGCAGCCGCTAACTATGACCAAACCTACGATATTCGTTTTCAATTTGACTCAAAGAGTATCGCTCCAGTGAAGGACGGGCAGGTGGTAGAGGAAGAAACACCAGCTACACCAGAAACGCCAAAACCAAATACACCATCACCAGAAACAAATAACAGCGGAGCTGATCAAGAGACTACTCAGCTAAAAGATGGTGTATACAAGCTTCCTTTCTCAATGAAGAAAGCAGACAAGGATGAGCTTTCCCGCATGAACGATTACGTCGTGAGCCCTGCGACACTGGTTGTGAAAAATGGCCGCCATTTCGTTTCATATAAAGTGAAAAACAGCTCAGCCATCACGTCATTCCAAGTAGGAACAGGCGGAAAATTTGAAGAGACACTTGTCGCGAAAACAGATCAAAAAGCAGATACACGTGTCATTCAATATGAAGCAAAAAGTTTAAGCAGTGCTCAGGCTGCACGCGTAAAAATTGATATTCCAGCTGCGAACTATCATGAGCAGTACGATGTCAAACTTGTCTATGACACAAAAGGAATCGCTCTCGGTGAGGGAAGCGGAATTTCAACGGTCATTGGAGACGATGAGAGTATCGGATTTATCAAAAATCCAAATGATCACGATTCTCAAACAACTCAACTTGAGAATGTAGCACCAGAGGAAACGGGTGCGGAGCAGATGACATTTACGCCATCAGATGATCAAACCAAATCTGAGTCTGGACAGCTGAATCCGAAAACGGGAGATGCCTCTCTTCTTTGGGTGTATATTCTTTTATTCGGCGGTTCGTTATTCGTACTCGTCAGAAAATATCAAACACGGACAAGATAGTTCGTTTTATTTTAAGTGAGATGCGCCTTTTACCTCGGCGCATCCACTCTCTTTTTTCGAAAGGAGGCTTCTGTTTTTGAAGCATCGAATGTTATGTACCTTGATCGCTGCCTTCAGTGTGTGCATGATCTTATCGGGCTGCTCACAGTCAGCTGAAAGCTCAGCAAAAGGTAAAAAAAGCGCTGAATCAAGTGAGCGTATTGTAGCAACGACTGTAGCTGCCGCGGAGATCATGGATGCTTTAGAGGTGGATCTTGTCGGGGTGCCAACAAGTCAAAAATCCTTGCCAGCTCGTTACAAAGGACTGCCAGAAGTCGGCAATCCCATGAGCCCGGACATGGAAATCATCCAATCACTTCAACCGACAGATGTCCTGTCTGTCACAACCCTTCAATATGATTTAGAGAAACCCTTTCAGCAAGCAGGTGTCCCTGCCACATACTTAAATCTCGAGAGTATGGCCAACATGGAGAAGGTCATCACGAAGCTTGGGGATAAGTATGACAGGAAGAAGCAGGCTGAGCGCATTGTGTCTGCGTTTGAGCAAAAAAAGAAAGACATACAAGAGAAGGCAAAAGGAAAACGCAAGCCGTCCGTTCTGATTTTGCTTGGTGTGCCAGGAAGTTATTTGGTGGCGACAGAAAATTCATATATTGGTGATCTTGTACGTATCGCAGGAGGAAAGAACATTGTGGAAGGCGAGAAAATGGAGTATTTGGAATCCAATACGGAGTATTTACAAAAAGCCAATCCAGATATCATTCTCCGAGCCGCACATGGGATGCCGGATGAAGTCGTCAAAATGTTTGATCAAGAATTTAAAACAAATGACATCTGGAAACATTTTAATGCGGTCAAACAAAACCGGGTGTATGACCTCGAAGAAAGCTTATTCGGGACAACAGGCAATTTAAAGGCAGCAGAGGCATTAGATGAATTGACTCGTATGTTGTATCCGTCATAAGTTTGCGAATCTTAATGATAAAAGGACGTTCAAGATGAAAAAAACAGGATTTTTATTTCTGATAGTCAGTCTCTTACTGGTCTGCGTGTTTATTTATTCAGCCATTACTGGGAGCATTCATGTGACCCCAATTGAATTATTAGAAGGGCTCATCACCGGTCAACATGCACAGGTAGAAATCATTAAAGATTTGAGAATCCCCCGCGTGCTCATCGCGATGTTTACAGGGGCCGCCTTATCTGTCTCCGGTGTACTGCTGCAGTCGGTCATGAGGAATCCGTTAGCTGATGCCGGCGTCATTGGGATTTCATCAGGAGCCAGCTTCTTTTCATTAATGGCGATTACAGCGCTTCCTCAATTTTATTTCTACTCACCTTTATTTTCGGTATTAGGCGGGGCGATTGCGTGTTTCCTCGTATACGTTCTATCTTGGAAGGGTGGTTTAAGCCCGATCCGCATGATCTTAGTTGGGATCGCCATCAATGCCATGTTTACTGGAATGGCTGAAGCATTTGTGACCATTTGCAGCTATTTCAATATCACAATTAATCAGTCAGGACAGTCGAATCTCACAATGAAAACGTGGGGAGATGTCCGTTTAATTGGTGTCTATGGTGTCGTCGGTCTTGTCGTTGCACTCTTCTTCAGCAGATGGTGCAATCTCCTGGCCCTTCAAGACAAGACAGCGAAAAACTTAGGCTTGCGTGTGACCAGAATGCGCCTTTTGATTTCCATCACAGCCGTTTTACTTGCGGCAGTGACAGCTGCAGTAGCGGGCGTGATAGCCTTTGTCGGCTTGCTCATTCCGCACATTTCAAGAAGGCTTGTCGGCTCGGATCACCGAGTACTGATTCCATTTTCTGCGTTAAGCGGGGCTTTGCTTATTTTGACGGCTGATACGCTTGGCAGGACGCTTGTGGCGCCAAATGAGATTCCTGCTTCTACGATCATGGCCGTGATTGGCGGGCCGTTTCTGATCTTTTTATTAAGAAGGGGGGACCGTCTCCATGGACATTCGTGAGGTGTCATTCTCATATGACCAGCAGAAGGACATCGTTCAATCGGTCACAACACAGATTGAAAAGGGGAAAATCACAACCATTATCGGTCCAAATGGATCGGGAAAATCCACACTGCTTTCCTTAATGGCAAATAATCATTGTCCAAATAAAGGGCAGATACACTTAGACGGGCAAGCGCTGAATGCGTTCAAGCCAAAGGAGCTGGCGAAAAAGCTGGCTGTCGTCCATCAGCAAAATGAAGCACCGCTTGATTTAACGATCGAACGGGTCGTGGCATTCGGCAGAACGCCGTACCAGACAATGCGCGGAGGAGACAAGGAAGAGGATGAGAGAGCGATAGAGTGGGCGCTGTCCAGTACAAAGCTAACGGACAAACGAAAGGTGCCGCTCGCCTCACTGTCAGGTGGAGAGCGGCAGCGTGTATGGATTGCGATGGCACTTGCGCAAAAAACACCGATCCTTTTCTTAGATGAACCGACAACTTATTTGGATATCTACTATCAATTTGACATTCTTGAGCTGATTCGTGAGCTGAATGCCAGGCATGGATTAACCATTGTCATGGTGCTCCACGATATGAATCAGGCTGTCCGCTACAGCGATATCATCATAGCGATGAAGGATGGACAGATTATCAGTGAAGGACAGCCAAACGATGTGTTAACAGAGGAAAACGTGCGGCACATTTATGATGTGTCCGTGACGATTAGACAGGATGCAGAAACAGGGATGTACATCGTGCCTGTTGGTATATAAGCTGGGCAAAAAGCAGGTGAGACAGTGTGAAACGAGGAAAAAAGCTCTGGCAGCGGATGCTGACGATCGTTTGTTTAGGCGTATTGATTTATAGCGGTACAGCCATCGGCTTCGAACTTTTCGGTTATTATCAAAATCGCCAGGTGCTTGCAAAGGCCCAGACGATGTATGGACATGAAGAAATGAATGAAAAACGGGAGTCGGGAAAGATCCGTTCGTCATTTGATGAGCTGCGGAAGGTGAATGAGGACATTGTCGGCTGGATCAATATGGAGGATACGATGATTCAGTATCCGATCGTTCAATCTCGCGATAATGCGTTCTACTTAACTCGTAATTATTTAAAAAACGACACCCGGGCAGGCAGTATCTTTATGGATTATCGTAATGATGTCCTGCATGAAAGCCCAAATACGGTGGTGTACGGCCATCGGATGAGGGATGGATCCATGTTTGCTGGACTCACAAACTATCTAAAAAAAGATTTCTTTAATGAGCACCGGACATTTCAGTACGATACGCTGTATCAAAGCTATGAAGCGGAGATTTTTGCCGTGTATGAAACGACGGTTGACTTCGATTATATTCAAACCGATTTTCAGGATCTTGGCGAATATGCACATTACTTGCAAGCTGTGCGGAAGAAATCAATCTATCAAACGAAGACAGACGTGTCCACAGATGACCTCATCCTCACCTTATCGACCTGTGATCATGTGCTTGCACCTAAAAACGGGCGTCTCGTGGTACAGGCAAAGCTAAAGAAAGTTTACTAGAAAAGGAGAGACAGACGGTTGAAATTTTCACATGTGATCTTGGCGGGACTCGTCTTGATGCTTCTCCTCGGCGGATGCAGTCAGGCAGCACCTGTAGAGAAAGAAAGCGTAGCAGGAGCGCTGAAGATAAAGGATTTTACCGGAAGAACGCTGTCATTTGATGAATCCCCTCAGCGTATTGTCGCCTTATCGACCGGGGACTTGAGTATTCTATATGCTTTAGGCGGTGAGGCGGTCGGCAGGCCAACTGCCGAGTTACCAGACAGCTTACAAAAGGCAAAGTCCGTACAAACGATTGGCACAACGCATCAATTTGATGTAGAGCTGATCACAAGCCTACAACCTGATGTTGTGCTTGGAAATGAACAATTAAACAGCAAGGACATCTCGACAATAGAAGGAATTGGTTCACAGCTTCTTTTGACAAGCGCCAATTCTGTGAAGGACATCCAGCGCCAAATATCGTTATTTGGGGAGTTGCTTGGGAAGCAGCAAAAGGCTAAAGCACTCAATGATCAAATTGATGAGCGGAAAAAGCAGGTCAAGCAACCTAAGAAAAAAGTAAAAACACTCGTTGTGTACGGTGCACCCGGCACATATATGGCGGCGCTTCCTCAATCCTTAAGCGGAGATTTACTGCATATCGCTGGGGGTGCAAACATCGCTGAGAATGAACCGGCACTCGAAAAATTCCCTCAATACGCCCAAATCAATGCTGAAAAGGTGATCGAAGCCGATCCTGATCTCATTCTGCTCATGACACACAGCAATCCTGAAGATGTGAAAGCGGGCTTTATGAGTGAAATGAAACAAAATGCAGCATGGCACGACGTATCAGCTGTCAAAAATGGCCGCGTGGAGATTTTGCCTAGTGATTTATTTGGGACGAATCCAGGCGCAGACGTCATCAAGGCGATTGATGAACTAGAAAAGAGATTGAAGCGATTGTCATCATGAAGGTGAATGCAGAGTTAGATTTTCAAAAAAGACAGTCGAGACGAAGGTGGCTGATACCAGGACTGTTTCTTTCGCTAGGTGTGGGCATATGTCTAGGGCTTGCATTAGGTTCTGTTCAATTATCGCTGCCAGATTTGATCGCTGCTTTGACGGGATCAGGCCAGCCTGTCCATGAAAAGATCGTCATGGATTTACGCCTGCCGCGCGTTCTCATAGGCTTCATCGTCGGGGCCTGTCTCGCAGCATCAGGAGCGATTTTACAAGGAGTCGTCCGAAATCCACTCGCTGACCCTGGCATCATCGGAGTGACCGCCGGCGGTGGATTAGCGGCTGTACTCAGCATGATTGTGTTTCCACAATTCACGTATCTGCTTCCAGCGGCTGCCTTCCTTGGCGCTTTATTAGCGGCACTCGTTGTGTATATCCTGTCGTTTGACCAAGGGGTTTCGCCACTGAAATTGATTCTGGCGGGAGTGGCAGTCAATGCCCTGCTTGGTGCGGTCATGAATGGGTTGATGGTGCTTTATAGTGAGCGTGTGCAGGCTGTTCTGCCTTTTTTATCAGGAGGGTTAAATGGACGGAGCTGGCATCATCTGAGCTTTGTGTCACCCTATGCGCTTGCCGGTTTGTGTCTTTGTTTTTTTGCGATCAAGCCCGCAAATCTTCTTTTACTTGGTGATGAGTCAGCGCAGCTGCTTGGCCTTAGAGTCGAGCGAACCCGTTTTTTCTTAATTGCACTGGCGGCGCTTTTGGCGGGTGCAGCGGTAAGCGTGAGCGGTTTAATTGGATTTGTTGGTCTTGTCGTTCCTCATTTTATCCGCCTTTTAATTGGAGATGACTACCGGTACCTGCTTCCGATCTCCATGCTGGGCGGCGGCGTACTTGTGGTCTTTGCAGATACAGCAGCACGGGTATGGTTTACACCGGTTGAACTGCCTGTTGGTATTCTGCTTGCCTGTATCGGTGCACCTTTCTTCCTCTATTTATTAAAAAAGAAAGGGAGGGGTTAAGTTGGATGTGATTGCGATGAATGACGTGAGTCTCAGTCAAGGAGGCTTTCGGCTGTCGTCTATTTCAGCAGCTGTGCCTAAAGGGAGTGTAACAGGAATTATTGGACCGAATGGGTCAGGGAAGTCGACGTTTATTAAAGCGGCAGCGCGCCTTACGTCGATTGAAAGCGGCATGATTTATATTCACGATATCCCGCAAAAAGAAATGACAGCACAGGAGATTGCACAGGAAATCGCCGTTCTGATGCAGACGAGAACTGCCATCCCATCGATGACAGTACGTGAGCTGGTTGCACTTGGACGCAGTCCGCATCGTTCGATCTGGAAAAAGAGCTCGCAGACAGATCAGGAAGCGATAGAGTGGGCGCTTGATGTGACAAATAGCCGCGTGAATGAAAACAGGATGCTGCATACATTGTCAGGCGGAGAAAGGCAGAAGGCGTATATTGCAATGGCACTGGCTCAGAAAACAGAGACGATTATTCTGGATGAGCCTACCACTTACTTAGATATTGCGCACCAGCTTGATTTACTGGAGCTGCTCAAACAGCTGAATGAAACGCATGGGATCACCATTTTAATGGTTCTTCATGACCTGCAGCAGGCAGCAAAATATTGTGATCGCCTGATTGCGATGAAGCGTGGTCAGGTTTACCAAATAGGGACACCAAACGAAGTATTAACAGAAAACTTTTTCAAAGAAGTCTTTGGGATTCAGGCAGAGGTTCACTTAGATGGAGAGCATCCGCTCATTATCCCAATCGCTTCGATCCAACAACAAAAGGGAGATGAACCAAACATGATCATTGTAAACAACCAGGTTAGAGTAGAAAAAGGCAGTGCAGACCATCTCGTTAAGCGTTTTAACAAGCAGGGACAAGTAGAATTCATGGAAGGATTTTTAGGCATGGAAGTCTGGGTCACACAGCAGACAACCGATTACGATGAAGTGACCATTCATACCCGCTGGAATCGAAAAGAAGATTTTGTGAACTGGACAAAATCTCAGGCATTTGGAGATGCACACGCTCATGGAAAAGCGAAACCTGAAGGCCTTTTAAAAAATAAAATTACGTATTATGAAGTGCAAGTCACAAGACCTGCATTACAGAAAAAAGCCTAAAAAAGAAACACAGCGCTGCGGTCCACATGCAGCGCTCTTTTTTTTGCGGTTTTTTATTTTCCGTCACATATTGTTGACAAAGTATTCAAATAACTGACACAATACCATCCAATTTTTAGGTAAAATTTACTTTATTTTTGAAGCGTATGGGTGTAAAGTACAGGTATAAATAACTAACCGAATGAAAATCAAGAGTAAAATTTCACCGAGTGAACCATTTCAAATGGACTTTTATTTGTGAAACATTGAACAAATAGTGAACATTTTGTGAAATGGTGAGCATGAATCGTTCGGCATGTGAAAGTAAGGGAGGATGTAAGGCTGTGAGTGAGCTGTTTTTAGCAAGATTTCAATTTGCTTCAACGACATTATTTCATTTTATTTTTGTTCCTATGTCAATAGGTTTGGTGTTTATCGTCGCATTGATGCAGACCCTTTATGTCGTCAAGAAAAAAGACATCTATAAAAAGATGGCGAAGTTTTGGGGTCACCTGTTCTTACTTAACTTTGCAGTAGGTGTGGTGACAGGGATTCTGCAGGAATTCCAGTTTGGGATGAACTGGTCAGATTATTCAAGGTTTGTCGGTGATGTCTTTGGTGCACCGCTTGCCATTGAAGCGCTTTTGGCCTTTTTCCTTGAATCTACATTTATTGGACTTTGGATATTCGGCTGGGATCGTCTGCCGAAGAAGATTCATTTATTGTGCATTTGGCTTGTTTCCCTTGGTACGATCTTTTCGGCGTTTTGGATTTTACTCGCCAACTCATTTATGCAGGAGCCAGTTGGATTTGCCATTAAAAATGGTCGTGCAGAAATGAATGATTTTGGCGCTCTTGTAACGAACCCGCAGCTTTGGGTTGAATTCCCGCACGTTCTGTTTGGTGCACTGGCAACAGGAGCTTTCTTTATTGCAGGAGTTAGTGCCTATAAAATGATTAAAAAGCAAGAAATCGCCTTTTTCAAAAAGTCATTCCAGATTGCGATGGTCCTCGCTTTAATTTCTGGCTTAGGTGTGGCGTTCTCTGGACACGATCAAGCGAAGCATTTAATGAAATCACAGCCAATGAAAATGGCAGCAAGTGAAGCCCTTTGGAAGGATAGTGGAGATCCAGCGGCTTGGACACTATTTGCCAACATTGACACAGATAAAAAAGAAAACTCTGCGGAGATCAATATTCCGTTTGCCTTAAGTTATTTGGCTTATTCGAAGTTCAGCGGGGATGTTCCAGGTATGCTGACACTTCAAAAAGAATATGAAGCCAAGTTTGGTCCCGGGGACTATATTCCGCCAGTGAAAACAACATTCTGGAGCTTTAGAATCATGGTCGGTGCAGGCATGCTGATGATTTTTGCTAGTATGATTGGCTTGTACTTAAGCTTTAGAAAGAAACTTGAAACAAACAAATGGTATTTACGCTTCATGGTATGGATGATTGCGTTCCCGTTTATTGCGAACTCAGCCGGCTGGATCATGACTGAGATCGGGCGTCAGCCGTGGACCGTCTTTGGCATGATGACGACGGCTCAATCGATTTCACCGAACGTATCGTATGGCATGCTGTTATTCTCAGTCATTAGCTTTACGGCGATGTATCTGATTCTTGCTATTGTGCTCGCTTACTTATTCATTCGAGAAATTAAAAAAGGTGCACATTCTGAAGAAGATACAGATCAAAAGGATGAAACGGACCTGTCTACAGATCCATTTGATGGAGGCGCATATCATGGCATATCTTAACGAGATTTGGTTTATTCTTGTCGCAGTATTGTTTGTTGGATTTTTCTTCTTAGAAGGATTTGATTTTGGTGTCGGGATGTCCATGCAGCTGCTTGGAAAGGACGCGCACGAGCGCCGCATTTTAATCAATACGATTGGTCCTTTCTGGGATGCGAATGAGGTCTGGCTGATTACAGCTGGCGGCGCTATTTTCGCTGCATTTCCTCACTGGTATGCCACGATGTTCAGCGGATACTATATTCCGTTTGCGGTTCTCCTCTTAGCGCTCATTGGGCGCGGGGTCGCCTTTGAATTCCGAGGGAAGGTTGAGAAAGCCTCTTGGATCAAGGTGTGGGACTGGGTCATCTTCTTTGGCAGTCTGCTTCCGCCATTTTTACTAGGTGTATTATTCACGAGTATTTTACGCGGGATGCCAATTGATCAAGACATGAACATGTACGCTGGTTTTACGGACTTTGTGAATCTTTATTCAGTGATCGGCGGGGTAGCTGTGACAGTTCTTTGCCTGTTGCATGGCTTGATTTTCGTCACACTTCGTACAGAGGGTGAATTAAGAGATCGTGCAAGAAAACTGGGCCAGCGTGTCCTGCTTATTGCACTCCCTGTTCTTGTTATTTTTGTCGGTGTGTCCATCATAGAAACAGACATTTATACCGTACGCCCGATCATCACCATTCCGTTAACTGTGCTGATTGTGGCTTGTTATATAGCTGCTCTTGTTTTGATGAGAAAAGAACGTGATGGCTGGACATTCTTATTCACAGGCGCAGGCATCATGGTGACGGTGTCCATGCTGTTCACTGCATTGTTCCCGCGCGTCATGATTAGTTCAATCA
The DNA here is from genome assembly GCF_038008785.1 of Bacillus sp. FSL R5-0659. NCBI lineage: Bacteria > Bacillati > Bacillota > Bacilli > Caryophanales > Bacillaceae > Bacillus > Bacillus sp. FSL R5-0659. Next base: position 3,484,606 of record NZ_JBBOZU010000001.1, on the reverse strand, counting down.
GCCATTCATTTGATCTCACGATTCAAAACGCTGCATCTGGATCTTATTCACTGACGGTCATGACGATTGTGGCCATTTCTTTGCTGCCCTTTGTGCTTGGGTATCAAATTTGGAGCTATTACGTCTTCCGTAAACGTGTAAGCGGTAAGGAGCCAATGACCTACTAATGGATAAACGTTTGCTTCAACTAAAAGGAATGAGAGGGCTTCTTGCCCTCTTAGGTATTGTGTCACTCATCCAAGGAGCAAGTATTATTTTCCAAGCACAGTGGCTGGCACATGCCATTACAACGCTGTTTGACGGGAAAAGCCTCTCGCAGGCAACGCCATATGTCCTGCTATTTCTTGCTGCCTTTCTTGTGCGGCACGGTCTCACCTTGATTCGGGAGAAGGTCATGTTTACGTACTCTTCCCGAATTGGAGCAGACGTCAGAAAGCAGCTGCTAGACCAACTTTTTCGATTAGGGCCTGCCTTCGCAAAGAAAAAAGGGACAGGAAAGCTTGTCACATTAGCAATGGAAGGAATTGCTCAATACCGTCAGTATTTACAGCTGTTTTTACCGAAAATGGTGAACATGGCAGTGATTCCGGCAATGGTCCTTATCTATGTGTGGACATTAGATGAAACATCGGCCGTCATTTTAATTGTGACGCTGCCTATTTTAATTATTTTTATGATTTTGCTAGGCCTTGTTGCTCAGCGTAAAGCGGCCAAACAATGGAGATCGTATGAGAAATTATCCAATCATTTTACTGACTCTCTCCGCGGCCTTGAGACGCTTCGTTACTTAGGTATCAGCAAAAAGCACTCCCGTAATATTGCGGAGGTGTCAAAGCGATATCGAAAAGCGACCATGAGCACACTGAAGGTCGCCTTTCTATCATCGTTTGCACTCGATTTCTTTTCCATGCTATCAATTGCAACCGTCGCTGTTTTTCTTGGCTTGCGATTAATTGAAGGAGAGCTTCTCTTATTGCCGGCTTTGACGGCGCTTATGCTGGCGCCAGAGTATTTCCTGCCGGTACGTGAAGTAGGAAATGATTATCATGCGACGTTAAATGGAAAAGAAGCGAATGAAGCTATGCAGGTCATTTTAGAAGAAAAGGGCTTTCGCACGCAGGAGACACAATCTGTGCAGCTGGACAAGTGGGATGCACAATCCGTGCTCACGCTGCAAGATGTTTGTGTCCAGCATGATGAACATGCCCCTTATTCCATTCAGGATGTAGATCTCACTGTCAAAGGGAAGAAAAAAATCGGCATTATTGGTGCCAGTGGTTCAGGGAAATCGACGTTAACCGATGTCCTTGGCGGCTTTGTTGAACCGTCTTCGGGTGAAATCACGCTAAACGGCCAGCCGCTTGTTCATTTACAGATGAAGGAATGGCAAAAGGAAGTTGTCTATATGCCGCAGCATCCCTATTTATTTCACATGACATTAAGAGAAAACATTCGTTTTTATGAACCGAATGCAACAGATGAAGAAGTGGAAAGAGCTGTGCATGAGGCTGGTTTAACTCAGCTTGTCACGCAGCTGCCAAATGGTCTGGATGAAGCCATTGGAGAACAGGGGAGAGGGCTAAGCGGTGGACAGGCGCAAAGAATTGCCCTTGCTCGAACTGTGCTGGGCCAGCGGTCGATTATGCTGTTAGATGAACCAACGGCGCATCTCGATATTGAAACAGAGTACGAATTGAAGAAAACAATGCTTCCACTGTTTGAACATAAACTTGTGTTCTTAGCGACACACAGACTCCATTGGATGCCGGACATGGATGAAATCATTGTCATGGATCAAGGAACCGTCGCAGAAATGGGGACACATGATTCATTAATGCAAAGAAAAGGCGTGTATTATCAATTGGTACAGGAGCAAATGGGGGCGGTCACACATGATCAGTAAAGGCTGGTTTATACCTTATATCAAGGAGAATCGAAAGCTGTTTGCCTTGGTTTTAATTTTAGGAGCCATTGCGGTATTCTCTGCTTCTATGCTGATGTACACGTCGGGCTTTCTCATTTCAAAAGCCGCGACAAGACCTGAGAATATACTCATGGTCTACGTCCCAATCGTGGCTGTACGTACCTTTGGAATTTCGCGCTCTGCTGCCCGCTATGCAGAAAGGCTGGCGAGCCATCAACTCATTTTGACAATGATTGAAAAAATGCGTGTGCGTCTGTATGACATGGCTGAACGAAGTGCCAAACAGACAAAGCTGGGGACAGGTGAAATGCTTGGCCTCTTGTCAGATGATGTGGAGAGGCTGCAGGATGCCTATTTAAAAACCATCTTTCCATCCATCGGTGCACTGCTTTTATATGCCGCATCCATTGGAGCACTTGGCCTTTTCTCATGGCCTTTTGCTGGACTGATGCTGCTTTATATGGCACTTCTCGTCTTCGTCTTCCCATACGTCACAGTGCTTGTGAACCGGGCAAGACAAATTCAAATGAAAAAAGGCAGAAATGAACTGTACAGCCATTTAACAGATGCAGTCATGGGCGTTAGTGACTGGTTGTTCAGCGGCAGGCAGAAAGATTTTGTTGATGGTTATGAACAAAAAGAAGCGCAGCTGTTAGCGCTTGAATCAGCAAAGCACCGGTTTATCCGTCTGCGCCAATTTTTTGCACAGCTCATCATTGGAGGAGCTGTCGTGCTTGTCGTGTATTGGAGCGGCTCGGTCGTTCAGTCAGGATCCATGTCACACACCCTGATTGCAGCCTTTGTGCTTGTGCTGTTTCCGTTAACAGAAGCCTTTCTTCCGCTGTCAGATGCAGCAGGTGATATCCCTGTCTATCAGCATGCTGTCAGCAGATTACATCATTATGAAAAGCAGTCATATGAAGGAGAAACTGAGAGCGAGGCAGTGGATCGGTCAACCCTTTCTCACGATGAAGCTGTCTGTTTCGATCAAGTGTCCTTTCGGTATGACACGCATCAATATGTACTTCAAGACTTGACCTTTTCTCTGAAGCAAGGGGAATCACTCGCGCTCTTAGGTAAAAGCGGTGCAGGCAAATCGACCATTTTAAAATTGTTAGAAGGGGCAGTCGTTCCAAATCAAGGAGCTGTCAGCATTCAAGGAAAACCGGTTCAAAGCATTCAAGAGAATGTGTCTGCCTATGTGTCTGTGCTCAATCAACAGCCTTATTTATTTGATACGACTGTTTTAAACAATATTCGTTTAGGATCTCCAGAGGCGACAGAAGAGCAGGTAAAAGAAGCAGCTAGACAAGTGCAGCTGCATGATTACATCGAGTCTTTGCCAGAAGGTTATCACACAGGTGTTCAGGAGACAGGGGTTCGATTTTCAGGTGGAGAAAGACAGCGTATAGCATTAGCTCGGATTTTGTTGCAGGACACGCCGGTTGTTGTATTAGATGAACCGACCGTCGGGCTTGATCCACGGACAGAGCGTGAATTGCTTGAAACCATCTTCCGTGTGTTAAAAGGGAAAACAGTTATTTGGATAACCCATCATCTGACTGGCTGTGAGGCGTGTGACCGCATCATGTTTATTGAAGACGGACGCATTGAGATGCAGGGTCAGCATCAGGTTTTACTAAAAGAAAACAAGCGTTATCAAAAGCTATATGAAATGGATCGTCCTTTTTCTACAATCTAAATGAAATGACAAAAACGTTCGGACAGGAAATCTCTGCCCGAACGTTTTGTGGTTTAAGGGTTTACTTTACCAACACCTGCATTTGAGATCACTTCTGATTTCACATTGTTCACGTTAAGCAAAGAGTAGTTATAAGGAGGGTTATACGTACCTGTTGAAGATGTTGGCAGACTGCCTGTGCTGTTAATATAAGAGTTGTTGATGACATGCCATGTTCCTACTTGACGGCTGTCCCAGCTTCCAATGGCATTATTGGTGTTTTCAAATACGTTGTGTTCTATTCTCATCTTTGCGCCCATACGTGAGTTAATCGCTGTTGCCAAGATGCCTTTATAATAGTTGTTATAGACATGGCCTTCCCCGAAGCGCATAGACGGTACACGAGAGTTCAGGTTTTCAAAACGGTTGTTGTGGAACGTAATTTTTCGATTATAGTTATCGTTATCGGAGCTGCCCATGAGCATTGTTTTCCAGCTGTCATGTACATAGTTCCACGAGAAGGTAATATAGTCAGAGTCATTTTTCACATCAAATAAACCATCGTAGTCATCCTTCCCAGAATTCAATGTGTTGTACAGTTCATTATGGTCGACCCATATGTTTTTAGAACCGCCTTCGATCCCGATTGCATCTTTGTCACCGATTTTGCTGTGGTGGATTTTCAAGTTGCGGATGATGATGTTATTGGCACGCCATACTTTAATGCCAATCCCATTAAATTCACCGTTCGTCCCTTTACCGACGATCGAAACATTATTTGTATCTTTCACATCTATTTTATTGGCTGATGTATTAGAAGGGGTAATCGTCCCGTCTACTACAATTTTTAATTTTTCGTTTGTTCCTTTATTTTTGAGGGCAGCCAATAATTCATTTCCAGTTTTGACTGTGACGGTTTTACCACCTTCACCGCCTGTTGTGCCGCCATTTAATGTGGAGAAGCCTTGTTGATTAAAGTTGGCCATAATAGAAGGGCTTTCTGGGTATTTGGCTGCTGCCTTTGCCTCCCCGTTTGGTGCAAATAATGAAGTGACGAGACCAACAGCTAATACACCGGCTAACATTGGAACTTTTCTCTTCAAAGTCAACATCTCCATTCTCTATTTTGTTTTAATGAAAACGTTTCCAAAATAAGCTGTGATTCACCCAATCCTCCTTCCTTCACAAGCATCGCCTCATTCGGAATGTAGGAAGAGCATAGCATGCAAAAAGGTATCATCGGCTAAGGATAGGCGCAGCGTATTCCATGATTTTCTAGGAAGCTAAGCCAATGATTATTTTATTTCATCTTCATGAGATAAGGACCATTGTCGATAGGTATGTGGATGACATCATGATTATGGAGAGGAGGCTCTTCATTTGCTAGAAAATCAAAACGCATCATTTTGTTAGAGAAGAAGGAATGCCATAATCATTACATAAGAAAAAATGGCATATAAAATGGGTTTCATAGAAGTTATGCTAAAAAATAAGGTCTATTTTAAACGGTATTGTCATTCGTGTCGTCTCATGAGTAAGAGAAGAAAAGGAAGGAGGGACGTGTTTGGAGCAGACAGAAGAGACATTATTGATTCAGCGGGCAAAACAGGGCGATGATACTGCGTTTACAGCCCTTTATCGGCATCATTATTCCTTTCTTTACCGATATATGTTGAAGCTGACCCTTCAACAAGAGCTGGCAGAGGAAATCATGCAAGAAACGATGCTGAAAGCGTATATGAAACTTTCTTCATTTAGAGGAGATGCCTTATTTTCAACCTGGCTCATTTCGATTGCATCTAGGCAATTTTTAGATCACCAGAAGAAAAGAAAACGTGAACAATTGAGAGAAGGAAAAGCGAATCAGGAGGCCATACGCCGTTTCAAATGGAACGTTCAGCAAAAGGGGAACACATGGCATGACATGTGGGATGCTTTAAATGAATTAAAGGCTCAGGAGCGAGCACCCATTATTCTGCACTATTATTATGGCTTTACCTACCCAGAAATGGCTTCAATGCTCGGAATGAGAGAAGGCACTGTGAAATCGAGGGTTCATCATGGATTAAAGAAAATTCGAAAGGAGTGGGATGTATGAAGGAAGATCGTTTGACCGAACGTTTAAAAGAAGAGCTGCAGCAGCTAGATGAACAAATTGAAGTGAAACAGCCAAGTGAGCAGGCTGTCATGATGATGTTGAAACAGGCGAAGGAACAAGAGAAAAGGCGTTTTAAACAAGAAGTGCTGGCATACGTTTTGATCAGTTTGACCATTCTGGCACTCTTTGCAGCTGCCATTACCCATTTGCCTATCATCTTCATTCTTCTCCAAATAGTGAGCGTACCCATCTGCTTTATTGTTGGCTACAAGGAATATCAACATATCAAAGGAGGGTCTTCCTTATGAGTCAGACAGAAATGATCATCTTATTGTGCGTCTTGCCGTTATTGTTTGCACAGGGCTTTCTTTTATTTATGGATGCAAAGAAAAGAGGGCGTTACAAGTGGTTCTGGGGTATTGTCGGTCTCATTAACTTTCCATCGTCTTCTATTTTATATTGGCTTTGTGTCGTGCTACCTGATCGAAAAAGAGGCGGGAAGCTCCGAAAAGATTGAGTGCATCCGATCAAACTTTTGACCCTTTTTTCGTTGGAAAACAAGCTAGAAATTCATCATGATTCATGTATTTGTCAAAGAAAACGGGATGAGAAACATCCGCTTGTTCGTTTCTAGCACATTAGTCATTCCTTGAGCGCTTATTTTTAAAGTCAATTGCTGCGGCTGCTTGATCTATCTCAATTCGGCATCATTTTCATCTGTTATCAATATTGATCAGATTTTACAATTGGTGTTAAATTAATCTCAATATGCGTTAGAAAATCTAACAATTAAAAGTGTGGAGATATCTACAAGGAGGCAGATGCGACATGTTGACCTTAGATCGAGCAGCACAAACAGCACAAAGCTACATCCACCGTGTGTTAGAAGAGGTGGAAAAACGAAATCCCGGCGAGGAGGAATTCCAGCAAGCGGTAAAAGAAATTCTGGAATCACTCGTCCCAGTTTTTGCGAAGCATCCAGAGTATGAAAAACAGGGCATTTTAGAACGGCTCATTGAACCTGAGCGGCTTGTGATATTTCGAGTGCCATGGGTAGACGATGAGGGCAAAGTACAAGTCAATCGAGGGTTTAGGGTTCAATTCAATAGTGCCATCGGTCCTTATAAAGGAGGAATTCGTTTCCATCCAACCGTCAATGCAAGCATTATCAAGTTTTTAGGGTTTGAACAAATCTTTAAAAACGCACTGACTGGTATGCCGATCGGTGGAGGGAAAGGCGGATCGGATTTTGACCCTAAAGGAAAATCTGATGGAGAAATCATGCGTTTCGTTCAAAGCTTTATGAGTGAACTCGGCCGATATATTGGACCTGATCAAGATGTGCCAGCAGGTGATATTGGTGTAGGAGCACGCGAAATTGGCTATATGTTCGGACAGTATAAGAAAATGCGCGGTGCTTATGAAGCGGGTGTACTCACGGGGAAAAGCCCTGGATTCGGAGGCAGCTTAGCGAGAAAAGAGGCGACAGGCTACGGACTGGTGTACTTCATGGAGGAAATGCTGAAAGCACATGGGCTCCAATTTGAAGGGCGTTCAGTTGTTGTGTCGGGCTCAGGAAATGTGTCTATTTATGCAATGGAAAAGGTAATGGAATTAGGCGGTAAGGTTGTGGCTTGCAGTGATTCAAGCGGAGCAATATATGATCCTCAAGGGATATCACTTGAGACCATTAAGCAGCTGAAGGAAGTCGAGAATCAGCGGATTGGGGCATACATAGACATTCACCCGCATGCTGAATTAATTGAAGATTGTGAACAAATTTGGTCCGTTCCTTGTGATATTGCGCTGCCATGTGCAACACAAAATGAAATATCAGAGGCGCATGCACAGCAGCTTGTGGCAAATGGTGTCATCGCTGTTGGAGAAGGAGCCAATATGCCGTCCACTCTTAAGGCGGTCAAAGTATTTGAAGAGAATCGTATTTTGTTTGCGCCGGCAAAAGCGGCGAATGCTGGCGGAGTAGGTGTCTCAGCACTGGAAATGGCGCAAAACAGTGCAAGAATGTCTTGGACATTTGAAGAAGTAGATGATCAGCTGAAACAAATGATGCAGTCTATTTATCGTCAGTGTACAGAGACAGCGGACGAATATGGACACTCAGGGAACATCATGGTTGGAGCAAATATTGCAGGATTTCGTAAGGTGGCAGATGCCATGATTGCACAAGGCGTGATTTAACTCCTGCTCTCCCGCACCTGTTTATTTCATGACAAGATGGGGAATCGTCCTTTAAGAATGACAATAAGGAGGCGCGGGAGAAATGAAAAAATGGCTGAAACAAATTGTCAAATGGGCACCTGTGATTTATCCAGTGGTGAGGAAAATATATAAAGAGCGAAAAGCATCTAAACGTCGTAACGTATCAGCCGGATAATCCGGCTTTTTTTATGCAAACATACAGATCCTGTGTTGTAAAAAAATAATAGAATCGAATGATCCATTTCATCCCTCTCTCCGTTAAGTACATAACAAACGGAAAGAGGAGGAAATAAAAGATGAACATGAAGAAAGCAATGTTAACCATTCCACTGAGCGCAGCGTTACTATTCCCAGCGGCTCATAGCGCAAGTGCACACGAAGGACATATGCATGGGGAGGCGAAGAAGACGTCTTCGTCACAAGAGGTATCAAATAAAGCAACAGATCTTCGAGCAGCACTAGATCAGCTGTTTTCAGAGCATGCCTATTTAGCGGTGATCACGATGCAAAAAGGAATTGACGGCAGTAAAGACTTCGATCAAGCAGCGGCGGCTTTAAATGACAACACGAATGACTTATCAGATGCAATAGCCTCTGTGTATGGTAAAAAAGCAGGCAAACAATTCAAAGACATTTGGTCAAGTCATATCGGCTACTTTGTTGACTATGTACAAGCCACAGCGAAAAAAGATGATGCAGGTAAAAAGAAAGCGATCAAGCAGCTTGACCAATATCGAATGAAACAAGCCGATATGCTCGATCAAGCAACAGACGGCAGACTGAAAGCAAGTGAGCTTGAAGAAGGCTTGAAGATGCATGTGAACGAACTGTTAAAAGCGTTTGATAGCTATAATGAAAAGGATTTTGATACGACCTATGAAACAGTGAGAAAATCCATTCATCATATGTTTGAGGTAGGAAAAGGCGTGTCATGGGCCATCACAGATCAATTTCCTGGGAAATTTGATCAAAAGTCAGTGGATACACCAGCAGCGGATCTTCGTGAAGATTTAAACTACTTGTTCTCAGAGCATTTGGCACTCGCAGTAGTTGCCATGCAAAAAGGAAATGATGGCAGTAAAGACTTTAAGCAAGCAGCGGCGGCTTTAAATGACAACACGAATGACTTATCAGATGCAATAGCCTCTGTGTATGGTAAAAAAGCAGGCAAACAATTCAAAGACATTTGGTCAAGCCATATCGGTTACTTAGTTGATTATGTCAAAGCGGATGCATCAGGGGATCATCAAGCAAAAGAAAAGGCTGTCAAAGATTTAGATGCGTATCGAATGAAGCAAGCGAAATTCCTAGATCAAGCGACAGATGGACGTTTGAAGGCAGCTGATTTAGAAGCTGGTTTGAAAACACATATTGATGAGCTGATCAAAACGTATACGTCTTACCATAATGGTGAATATGATCAGCTTTATCCGACAGTGAGAGAGGCTTATGGTCATATGTTCATGGTTGGTCAGGATGTCGCAGCAGCGATTGTTGATCAGCATCCTGAGCTGTTCAAATCGAACATGCCTAATGAAATGCCGAAAACAGGTATGGGAGGCACAGCCGGTCCTTTAGGCATGTCCTATGAAGCATTTGCGGGAATGATCGCAAGTTTGATCCTCGCAGGCGGCGTGGCAGGTGCATTCTTCCTTAATCGCCGTAAGGCATCAAATTCTAACTCATAAAGACAGACGGGAACGTGCACAATCGTGCCGTTCCTTTCTTCAAAAGGAGGCCGGCTTAGATGAAGAATTGGCTGCTCAGCATTCTTTCATTTCTCATCATCACAGGCTGTTCATCACAGTCAATGGATGAATCGTCATCCTCAAAAAACATATCAGCTTCTAAGGAAATGACCACACATCAAGCTGAGAAACAGAACCACTCACACGATACATTAAAAGACGAGCCATCTGGTATTGTGCCAGCTGAAATCGCCATTCCCGCTATTGATGTCAAAGCAAAAGTGGAGAAAACAGCTTTATTAAAGGATGGCAGTATGGGTGTCCCTCAGGATACAGACAACACGGCTTGGTTTGAAGATGGTCCAAAACCGGGGGATAAAGGGAATGCCGTCATGAATGGCCATGTAGATAATAAATGGGGGCCATCGGTTTTTTATCGATTAAAGGAGCTGAAAAAGGGAGACAAGGTGATCGTCACGTCCTCATCGGGAAAAAAGCGAAGCTTTGAAGTCATAAAAGTTAGAAGCTATCCGCGTGAAGAGAAGCCTAATGCGTTTTTTGGATACGCCTTTACACGGAATCTCAATTTAATCACTTGTACAGGGACATTTGATCATGCTGCAGGCACGCATGAAAAAAGATTGGTTGTCTTTACCCAGATGCTCTCTTCATAAAGAAGGCGGATACACGATGGTGTACGCCTTTTTTTCGTGGTTTTCGCAAGTATCTTTCAAAAAGATTCATAGGACATTAGATATGGTTAGTTGTATAAATAGGGGCATTTGTCATATAAATGAGATGGCAATTTTTATTTCTTTTCAGTAGAATATGAGTAATGAAGAGAACTGCAAGCGTTTACAACCTGTCCAGACAAGGCAGATTCTCCACCCTACATAAGGAGGCCGATCTGATGCTGAGTAAAAGACTGGCGCACATCTTAAGTCAGCTCATGGCAGCTGAGACCCCGCTCACAAGCGCTGCACTATCTGCCAGTTTACAAGTGACAAGCCGCACCATTCGTACAGACATAAAGGAACTGAACGACCGTCTTGCCCCTTATCAAGCGGCTGTAACAGCTGTAAGAGGAGCTGGCTATGAGCTGTTGATCAACGATGAGAATGCCTTTCGCCGTTTTATGAAGGAGGAGGTTGAGCAGGAAGAGCCGCTTGCTGTGCTGCCAGAGGAGCGAGTTCGGTTTATTTTAAAAAGGCTTCTTTTGGCAGAATCCTATGTGAAGCTGGAGGATTTACAGGAGCAGCTGTTTATTAGTAAATCGACGATGAGCAACGATGTGAAATCGGTCAAACGTAAGCTGGAGCCCTTTGATCTGAAGCTGGAAGCGAAGCCGAGCAAAGGCTGCCGGATCAAGGGATCAGAGATGAAAATTCGTTATTGCATGTCAGAATATTTATTCAATGAACGTCGTTCTTATCAAACGATGCTGAACACAGCGGTCACCATTTTGCCAAAGCATGAACTCGAATTGCTTCAGAAAACAATGATAGATTATATCAATGAGGAAGGCATGAATCTATCAGACATTTGCATGAATAATTTAATCGTTCATGTTGCTATTGCCTGCAAACGAATTAGACACGGAAACTATGTATCTGTTCTTCCAGAGGAAATCAGCGAAATTCCGCGGGCAAAAGAATACAAGGTCGCTAAAAAAATGGTGGAGCGTCTTGAAGGGCTGCTGGATGTCTCATTTCCACAAGAGGAAATCGTCTATATCACCATTCATTTACTAGGAACAGCCAAAATGGTACAGTCCTTTTCCTCGAGCGGTCAAAAACAAATTGTCGATGATGACACGAGTCGGCTTGTACAGCTCATGCTGAAGGCCATTGATCAAAAATTGCAGCTTGATTTAGCCGGCGATACGGAACTAATGATTGGATTGAGTCTGCACTTAAAGCCTGCCATCAACCGATGTAAATATGGAATGAACTTAAGAAATCCGATGCTTGATGAAATAAAAGCGGGGTATCCACTTGCCTTTGAAGCGGGGATTATCGCCAGCAGGGTCCTTGAAGAAGAGGAGGGGCTGAGTATTCATGAGAATGAAATCGGATATATGGCGCTTCATTTTGGTGCGGCTTTAGAGCGGAGGAAAATGGAGATCCCGCCGAAGCGGTGTCTCATTGTCTGTGCGTCTGGTGCAGGGAGTGCAAGGCTGCTGCAGGATCGTTTGCGTTCACAATTTGGATCAAAACTGACCATTTTAGGAACAGCAGAGCTATATTCGCTTCCGCATGTCTCTTTACATGCACTGGATTTAATTATTACAACCATTCCAATTCATATGGAATTACCGGTTCCAGTCATTCAAGTGAACACCATTTTGGGAGGCGGCGATTTTTTAAAAATTGAAGAAGCCCTGACGAGTGAAACAAGGGTGACATTGGCCTCGCAATATATGAAAAAGGAATTGGTTTTTACAAAACGCGCCTTTCACACAAAAGAAGAGGTCATCACCTTTTTAACGCAAAAAGTCATCGATATGGGATTAGCGCCAGCTGAGCTCACACCATCTGTCATGGAAAGAGAAAAGGCTGCTCCTACCTCTTTCGGACATTATACGGCGATTCCGCACCCGATGACACCGCTGACAGATGAGACGTTTTGGGCGATATGTACATTAGAAAAACCAATCATTTGGGGAGAGAAAAAGGTTCAATTTGTCTGCCTGCTTTGTGTTGAAAAAGAGAATGCCAAAGATTTAAAAGGCATGTACCGCCTGCTGGGGGAGCTTGTGCATAATGTGAAATTCATTCAGCACCTGATCGCCTGTGATACATTTGAAGACATGCTTGATATCATGTATAAAAAGGCTCCTTCGTACAAGAACTAACTGTGTGATATTAACTTTTTCCGCTTCCTAAAGGAAAAAGTATGGGTGTTTATGAAAGCGGTTTCATAATATGATGAATGTGTAAAGAATAGCTTCACACTTTGAAAAGGGGGCGTTTACACATGAACATCTTATTGGTTTGCGCAGCAGGTATGTCTACAAGCTTACTTGTCACAAAAATGGAGAAAAGCGCACAAGAACAAGGAAAAGATTATCGTATTTGGGCAGTATCTGGAGATTCTGCGAAAAATCATATTGATCAAGCCGATGTGCTTTTATTAGGACCTCAGGTTCGATATTTATTACCGCAAATGAAAAAGCTCGGAGAAGAAAAAGGAATACCAGTAGACGTAATTAATACCGTGCATTATGGCGTATGTAATGGCGCCGAGGTTTTAAAATCTGCTGAACAGCTAGTGAACGGATAAAGGGGGCGGAGGGGATGAATGGATTCAACCGATTTCTAGAAGAGAAGGTCATGCCGTTTGCAGGGAAGATTGCCGCTCAAAGACATTTACAAGCATTGCGTGACGGAATTGTTTTAACGATGCCTCTCATTATTGTCGGTTCACTGTTTCTCATTTTAGCCAACCTTCCGATCCCAGGATACAGCGATTTTATGGCAAGTATCTTCGGAGCAGAATGGGCCACGAAACTATCCTATCCTGTTAATGCAACCTTTGACATTATGGCACTTGTTGCGACCTTCGGGATTGCTTACAGGCTAGCTGAAAAGTATGCCGTTGATGCACTATCATCTGGTGCGATCGCTGTTGCGGCTTTCCTGTTGGCTACTCCATATCAAGTACCTTTCACACCTGAAGGCTCAACAGAAGCTATCCTAGTGGGCGGGGGAATTCCTGTCACACTGATGGGCAGTAAAGGCTTATTCGTTGCCATGATTATTGCCATGCTTTCAACCGAAATTTACCGCTTTATTGTACAGCGGAACATCGTTATCAAAATGCCTGATGGTGTACCGCCAGCAGTCAGTAAATCGTTTATTGCACTTATTCCAGGTTTTGTGGTCATCACGCTGATCTGGGTCGCTAGACTTGTGATTGAGATGACACCTTTTGAGAGTATTCATAATATCATCACAGTCTTAATTGGTACACCGCTTTCCATTCTTGGTGGCAGCTTAGGCGGCAGTATCGTTGCGATGGGTGTGCAAATGCTCCTATGGGCATGTGGTATTCACGGAGCAACCATTGTCGGGGGCGTCATGGGGCCAATTTGGCTCGGTGCAATGGATGAGAACCGTCTTGCATTTCAAGCAGGAGAAGTGCTGCCGAATATTTTCACAGCGCAGTTCTTTGAAATCTTCATCAACGTCGGCGGAAGCGGTGCAACGCTAGCTTTGGTGCTGACCATGATCTTACGTGCTAGAAGTAAACAAATGAAACAGCTTGGCCGCCTTGCCATTGGGCCAGCCATCTTTAACATCAACGAGCCGATCATTTTTGGAATGCCGATTGTGATGAACCCAATGCTTCTCATTCCGTTTATCCTTACGCCAATCATGATGATCATCACCACATATATCGGAATGAGCACAGGCCTTGTGGCAAAACCGGCAGGGATTGCTGTCCCATGGACCATGCCGCCAATCATTTCAGGCTATCTCGCCACAGGAGGTAAAATCTCTGGTGCTGTCATGCAGCTGATTAACCTTGCGTTGTCATTTGCTCTATACTACCCATTCTTTAGAATGTGGGATAAGCAGAAATTGAAAGAAGAAAGTGAGCTAGAAACAAAAGCATCAACTGATGAAAATGTCGTCAGCATGTAATAGAGGGAACAAGGGGGATGCGGCCGATGGAAATGGAACAAATTGTGTTTCAACTCATCCTGCACGGCGGAAATGGCAGAAGCTCAGCGATGGAAGCCATTACGTGTGCAAAGCAAGGTAATTTTGATGAGGCGAAGCAAAAAATGCAGGAAGCACAAGACGCGTTAAATGAGGCGCATCACGCACAGACAGAGCTGATCCAAGGAGAAATCAGGGGCGAAAAGACGGATATTAGCCTCCTCATGATTCATGCGCAGGATCATCTCATGAACGCAATGACTGTTAAGGAGCTCGCAGCAGAAATCATTGAGCTCCATGAAAAAATGAAGCAACTCGGAGGTGTCAATTCATGAAAGAAGGAATCAAAATTGTCACAATAGGCGGTGGATCGAGCTATACGCCTGAGCTCGTCGAAGGGTTTATTAAACGATATCATGAATTGCCTGTAAAGGAATTATGGCTTGTGGATATTGAAGCGGGTCAGGAAAAGTTAAACATCGTGGGCGCTCTGGCGAAACGTATGGTCGAAAAAGCAGGTCTGCCGATTGAGGTACACCTGACTCTTGACCGCCGGGAAGCCTTAAAGGACGCAGATTTTGTGACGACACAATTTCGTGTAGGACTACTGGAAGCACGGGCAAAGGATGAGAGAATACCGCTTAAATACGGCGTCATCGGTCAGGAAACGAACGGACCAGGCGGTTTATTTAAAGGCCTTCGGACCATCCCAGTCATTTTAGACATTGTAAAGGATATGGAAGAGCTTTGCCCAGACGCATGGCTTGTGAACTTTACGAATCCAGCCGGCATGGTCACAGAAGCTGTTTTACGCTATACGAATCTAAAAAAAGTCGTCGGTCTATGCAATGTGCCGATTGGGATCAAAATGGGAATCGCTAAGGCGCTTGAAGTGGATGTAGAACGCATCGAGGTACAGTTTGCCGGTCTCAATCACATGGTCTATGGATTAGACGTATATTTAGACGGGGTCAGCATTATGGATCAAGTGCTTGATGAACTAGGAAATCCAAACAGCCAGTGGTCCATGAAAAACATTGAAGCGAAAAACTGGGAGCCTTCTTTTGTGAAAGGATTAGGGGTCATCCCATGTCCGTATCACCGCTATTACTATAAAACGAAAGATATGCTGGAAGAAGAACAAAAGGCGGCTCAAGAAAAAGGAACACGAGCGGAGGTTGTACAGCAGGTCGAGAAGGAACTATTTGAGCTCTATAAAGATCCTGATTTGTCGATTAAACCACCGCAGCTCGAAAAAAGAGGCGGGGCTTATTACAGCGATGCGGCTTGTAACTTAATCAGCTCCATCTATAATGATAAGCACGACATTCAACCAGTCAATACAGTGAACAGAGGGGCGATTGCCAGCATTCCGGCTGAATCAGCTGTTGAAGTAAACTGTATCATTACGAAGGACGGACCAAAGCCAATCGCGACAGGTGATCTGCCTGTAGCTGTCAGAGGGCTCGTTCAACAAATCAAATCATTCGAGCGTGTGGCAGCTGAAGCGGCTGTGACTGGAAATTACGAGACGGCTCTTGTGGCGATGACAATCAACCCGCTCGTCCCATCTGACGAGATTGCAAAGCAAATTTTAGATGAAATGCTTGAAGCGCATCGTGAATATTTACCGCAATTCTTCAAATCAGTCAATGCTTAACACATAATGAGTGACCCCTTTTATGGGGTCATTTTTTATGATTTCTTCATATGGAAACTGGAGAAAGAAGTGTATGATAGAAAAAACAGCATGTATGGCTTCAAAGAAAGGACTGTTGGAATATGGTTGCAATTGGTTTAATGCTTTACGGGTTTGTCGTACAGCCTGTCATGAGTTATGGCACAGTGATCTTGTTTTTGTATGGCCTTATTGCTTCATTTGTTGGTCTCATTCGGCATAAGGGCTATGTGTGGATCTATGTTCTCCGTCTGCTTGTTTGTTTCACCATTCCAGTGACCAACCTATTGATGTATTTCGCAACGATTGGAGGAGATGCAAGAAAGTTTGATTTCCAGCCGATGCCGCTTGTTTACTATCTTGTCTTTATCCTAGAAATCATGATCATCTTTTTGCCAGAGATTTTTTTACTGATCGAAAGAAAGCGGAGCATCAAGGGGAAACAGTGGATATACGTCGGGGCAATTGTTGCGGTTTCGGTCTTGTTTTGGTGCACGATTTGATGGCAAGCAGACGAGTCAACTAAGTCTTTTTCGCTTTTTGTTTCTGTAACTTCTTTCGTCTAACCTTTACAAAAGAGATGGAAAGAGCAAGGATAGAAATCCCAAGCGCCTTAAATAGAAATCGGGTGAGGAACGGTGAATCGTCGAAACCAGTAGCGACGATCATCGAACCGATACAGATCCCAATGAACGCTAATAGATAAGTAAAAAACATACCATCCCTCCTTAATTTATTACCATTATAAGGTATATTGGAGAGGTAAATAAACAAAAAAGAACCCTTCGTGAATGAAAGGTTCTTTTACATGCTTATGCTTGCTTGACGACCGAGTCAACTTCAACTGTCCAGCCGAAGATGTCTGGCTGTGTTCCTTTTTGGATGCCAGTAATGGCTTCATACAATTTCTTGGATACTTCGCCTGTTTGACCATTTTGGATCACATATGGCTGATCATGATAAATTAATTCCCCGACAGGAGAGATCACGGCCGCCGTTCCAGTCCCAAAAATTTCTTCAAGCTCGCCAGATTGATGTGCTTCAATTAACTCATCAATTGAAATTTTGCGCTCTGTGACTGGAATTCCCCAATGCTTTAACAGCTCAAGTACAGAGTTACGTGTGATGCCTTCTAAAATGCTGCCGTTCAATTCAGGCGTCACGATTTCTCCGTTGATTTTAAAGAAGATATTCATGCTGCCGACTTCTTCAATGTATTTTTTCTCGACCCCATCAAGCCAAAGAACTTGTGAAAATCCTTTCGTTTCAGCCACTTGCTGTGCTTTAAGGCTTGAGGCATAGTTTCCAGCTGTTTTGGCATTTCCTGTTCCACCCTTAACGGCACGGACAAACTCATTTTCAACGGCAATTTTGACCGGATGAATGCCTTCTTTATAGTATGATCCCACTGGAGATAAGATAATGATCAGCTTATACGTGCTAGACGGTGCAACGCCTAAATACGGCTCAGTGGAAATAATGAATGGACGAATATACAAGGAAGTGCCCTCTGCATCAGGTACCCAATCCTTATCAATGCGAATGAGTTCATTTAAGCCCTCTAATACTGTTTCTGAATCAATTTGCGGAATACACAGGCGGTCATTGGATCTGTTTAAGCGTTCCATGTTCTTTTCCGGACGGAATAAGAGAATTTTTTGATCCTCAGAAACATAAGCCTTTAATCCTTCAAAAACAGATTGACCATAATGGTAGACCATCGAAGCTGGGTCCATTGGAATAGCCTGATAAGGAATAATTCTTGGATCATACCAGCCTTTATCAATTGAATAATCCATCACAAACATGTGATCTGTGAAGATTTTTCCGAATTCAAGTTGATCAGATTGAGGTTTTGGTTTTTTTGTTGAACTAAGTTCAACGCGGATGGGTTGTTTTGGCATTGTAAATCTCCTTGCTGTTTGATTATTTGAAAATTCTAATAATATGAAATAATTATGATTCTATTCTATACCTTCACAAAATATTAGCAATAGGTTTTCTGGAATTCAGACAAGAAAAATCTGTTAAAGCGCTTTCCTTCTCTCTGCTGTCAGTTTGGCTCATGTCCCCCCTTTTTAAAAAAGAAATAAAATCCAAATACGTTATTAACTGATTAATCTGACAATTTAAAAACGAATGGTTTTCCTGTAAGATATTCTTTCAACCATACACCTTTTGACTAGTACATTGCAAGGGACATTGTCATATTTTAATCCTCTTTTTTTTAACCGATAAAGGAAGAAGAGAAGGGAAAGGAGCAAACAACAAGATGAAACGAGTGATACCAAGCATTTTACTCATTGTATTCATGTCCATGATCAGTTTTGGCTGTCAGGCGATGACAGAGGAAGCTGGTGCTAAGCAAAGCACATCTTATTACGTAGCGGTAAACGGAAACGACAAAAACCCGGGAACAAAGCAAAAACCTTTCCGCACGCTGAAAAAAGCAGCAAGTATGGCGAAGGCTGGGACAACCATTTACATGAGAGGCGGTACATACAAAGAGAAATTGATTGTCCGCCATTCCGGAACAAAGAAAGCACCCGTTGTCTTTCAAGCTTACGGAAAAGAAAAGCCTGTGATTAGCGGGGCTTCCCTTAAAGGAAATCAAGCCGATGGCGGTCTTGTCACGGTCGAGCAAAAGAGCTACATCACCCTCAAAGGCCTCACTGTAGGACATCTTAAGACGAATAAAGAAGATTTAACACCAGTTGGTATTTTCATCAAAGGAAGCGGTAAAGGCGTAAAACTGCTCAATAACCGAGTGTATGACATTCAGACGAAACATGAAAATGGAAATGCACATGGAATTGCTGTCTATGGGACAAAAGCTCCTGCAGCAATAGAAGACATTGAAATCAAAGGAAATACCGTTGAAAAATTAAAACTGGGCTTCAGTGAAGCGCTCGTGCTAAATGGAAACGTCAAAAAGTTCCGTGTGACACATAACACGGTCCGGCACACTGATAATATTGGCATTGATTTAATTGGTTTTGAGAACGTAGCACCCTCTAAAAAGTATGATCAAGTTAGAAATGGAGTCGTCTCTAGAAACAAAGTATATGAGATTACGAGTGCAGGGAACCCAGCCTATGGAAGCGACATCTCCGCTGGCGGAATTTATGTTGATGGCGGAAAAGACATTGTGATCGATCATAACATCTCACATCACAATGACCTGGGGATTGAAGTTACAAGCGAACATAAAGGAAAAATGGCAGATCGCATCCGCATCGAACACAATCAAGTATATTTAAACCGTTATACAGGCATTTCTATTGGCGGCTATGATAAGAAGCGTGGCGGTACAACCAATACGACGATTTCACATAATATTTTGTACAAAAATGACACAGCCGGCTTAGAAGGCGGCCAATTGCTGATGCAGTATCAAGCAGTGAACAATCGAATCACGAATAATATCATGACGGCTAGCGCCTCGCATTACTTAGTCGTGAATCTTTATCAAGTGAACCAAAAGAATACCTTCCTGAAGAACGTTTATGATGATCGCAAAGGTGCGAAAGCATCACAGTGGATTTGGCGCGGGAAATGGATGGAAGGCTACAAAACCTATCTCTCTAATAGCGGTCAAGATAAAGGATCAGCACATCTCAACCCACAATTTGTGAATGAGAAAAAATATGATTTCCGTCTGAAGGAATCATCACCTGCTAAGAAAATCATCGGAAGTTAATGATATTTTAGAAATTTTCAAAAAAGTCATTGACATTGATGTGACATCACATTAAAGTAAAGAAGACATTTCAACGAAAACAAATTTCATAACGGATCTCTTATCAAGAGAGGCAGAGGGACTGGCCCTATGACGCCCAGCAACCGTTTCTATTGTAGAAATTGGTGCTAATTCCTGCAAAGCTGTTACAGCTTTGACAGATAAGAGAGGAAGACTTCCCGATACATGTTTCATGCAACGGTGATCAAGCCTCTCTTTCCAAGAGAGGCTTTTTTTCGTCTCTTTTTCGAATCAAATGCCTGTTTTTACAGGCGTATTACCACATTTTTACCTAGTTTTCCGATGTGAAAAATAAAAACAACTTGAGGAGGAACAGCAATGAAGCGTAAGCATTTTACATCATTTCTTGTCTTATTAACGGCATTAACCGTCCTATTATCTGGCTGCGGCACTGGATCAAGTGCAGGCTCAAAGGCAAATGCAAACGAAAAAGTCTCTTTTGACAATGTACCGAAGCGATTTGCAAAGGGACAGGGGGCAAAAATTAAAGTGATCCGCAAAATTGGAGGAGACGATCATACAGCTCAATTTTTAGCTGGAACGAAGGCAGAAGGTGAAGCACTCGGCTTTACGGTAGATGTCTACACCGCAAATGGTGATACAGCAAAATTCCATGATGCCATCTCTCAGGCGCTGGAAGAAAATTATGATGGCTTTATCATCTCTCACGGGGACGACGAGGCGACAGTCGCTGATGTGAAAAAGATCACAGCGAAAGGCATTCCGGTTGTAGCGTTTGATTCGAATCCTAAGCTAAAGGACATCAAAGGGGTCACAGTGACGTCTCAAGATGACGAACAATTAGCGAAAAAATCATTAGACGCGCTCGTGTCTGATTTTAAAGGAAAAGCAAATATTGCGTACCTATGGGTAGATGGATTCCCGCCAATGGTGAGACGAAATAAGGTCTATCAAGAAACGCTCAAACAACATTCAGGGATCAAGGAGCTTGACCGCTTTGGTGTAGCCTCTTCTGATACGTCTGTTCAAACGCAAAATGCAGTAGCAGCCATGCTGAATAAGTATCCAAAGGGCAAACTGGACGCTATTTTTGCCACATGGGATGCCTTTGCCATTGGGGCAGCAAGAGCGTTAAAGGAAGCGGGAAGAACAGAAGTGAAGATTTATGGGATTGATGTGTCAAATGCTGATCTTCAAGAAATGATAGCGAAGGACAGTCCATGGAAGTACACAGCAGCGGTTGATCCGAAGCTCATCGGCGCAGTCGACGTGAGGATTCTTGCGAAGAAAATAGCTGGTGAGAAAACACCATCTTCCTATGACCTTGAGGCCTCTCTCATCTCGCAAAAGCAGCTTCAACAAGCAGGAAAAGCCATTAACATGGTCAATCTTGCAGACGAAGTGAAGGGATTCGGTTCATCGACTGCTTTTGAGGAAGATTGGATGAAGACTTTGAAGAAGCATTATACAAAATAAGCGACGTGCACTCTCTTTCCATAGAGGGTGTTTCGTTTTTCAGATGATATCAAGAGAAGGAGGACACCTATGACAGCGCCGCTTGTTCGTATGAAAAATATTTCAATTGAATTCCCAGGGGTCAAAGCTTTAGATCAAGTGAATTTCACATTAAAAAAAGGGACGGTCCATGCACTAATTGGAGCAAATGGTGCTGGGAAGTCCACGTTAATGAAGGTTCTTTCTGGCGCTCATTCCCACTTCGACGGAACCATCCACATCAATGGCCAGGCGGCAACCATTCAAACCCCAAAGGATGCATCCTCATATGGTGTGCAGACGGTCCATCAAGAAGTGGATACGGCTCTTGTTCCCTACTTAAGTGTTGGCGAGAATATGATGATGCATGAGATTGAGAAAAAAACATTTGTCAGCTGGAAAGAGCTGCATCGCAAGGCGGCTCAGTTATTAAAAGAAATGGACATCGACATCTCCACAAAACGACTTGTCAGCGATCTGACCCTTGCTGAAAAACAGATGGTGCTCATTGCTAAGTCCGTTTCCATTCAATGCAGCATTTTAATCTTAGATGAACCAACAGCTCCGCTTAGTCATGCAGAAACAAGCAAATTATTCTCCATGATTGATCGGCTGAAACAGCATGGGACAGGGATCGTGTTTATCTCTCATCGCATGCCTGAAATTTTCACCATCTGTGATGAACTGACAGTGATGCGAAATGGAACGGATGTCGCAGCTCACCTTGTCAAAGACACAAATCCGCAGCAAGTCATTGAAGAAATGCTAGGTGCGCCATTAGAGGAACAATTCCCGTCTCGCAAACCTTTGAAGGATGCACCTATTGTGCTTGAAGTGAAAGACTTAAATGATCAACACAAATTAAACAACATTCACTTTTATGTCAAAAAAGGAGAAATTCTCGGGATCGCAGGACTTGTCGGTGCTGGAAAAACAGAATTGTGCAAAGCCCTTTTCGGTGCCTCAGAAAAAAAGACGGGGACTGTGCAGCTGCATGGTCAAACCATTCACATCACATCGCCTCATCAAGCTGTGAGAGCTGGAATAGCCCTTGTGCCTGAAGAGCGGAGAAAAGAAGGGATTCTGACCGAAGAGAGCGTGGGGTGGAACTTAACGGCTGCAAGTCTTCATTCATTTTCACAGATATTCAGCTTCTTACATCGTTCGAAGGAAAAGCAGGGTGCAGGGGACATCGTCAAACGGCTTGGTGTCAAAACGCCGTCTCTTGAAGCAAAGGTGAAGCACCTATCTGGTGGAAATCAGCAAAAGGTTGCCATCGGAAAATGGCTGCTGGCTGAGGCAGATGTGTATCTCTTTGATGAACCAACTAAAGGTGTAGACGTTGGAGCGAAAAAAGATATTTTCACTTTGATCGCAGAGCTTGCCGCCCGCGGAAAATCTGTCATTTATGCGTCGAGTGAGCTGTCAGAGATTGCAGGTATCGCTGACCGAGTATACGTGTTATATGATGGCAGCATTGCCCGGGAAATGACTGCACCGACGACTGAAGAGGAGCTTTTATATCATTCAACAGGAGGACAATCATGAGCGAACAACAAATTCCAGCCCCTGTGCAGCAAATCAAAAAACAGCGGCCATCCTTTCATCTGTTTGATTTCTTTTATCGATATGGGACGATTTTAACCATTGTTGTGTTGATTGTGGTATTTGCGGCAGCGAATCCAGCGTTTTTGCAATCGGGAAATATCATCAATATTTTACGGTCTATCTCAATAGTGACCATCATTGCGGTAGGTTTAACCATCTCATTGGCAGTAAACGGTTTTGATTTATCAGTTGGATCAGTCGCTACGCTGTCAAATGCCATTGTCATTTCTATGTTCGTATGGTTCTCGCAAAATCCACTGATTGCAATCCTTTCTGCACTAGCGGCTTCTATCATTGTTGGATTGTTAAATGCATGGATGATCGTCAAAATGAAAATTCCAGATATGCTCATGACATTAGCCATGATGTTTATCATTCAAGGGCTGGCTCAAACGTATACGAAAGGGGCGACCATTTCTGAAAATATGGTGCTGCCCGATGGCACGTTTTCAACGGGAACGATCCCTGCCTTTTTCAGCAAAATCGGACAGGTGCCATATATCATTCTCATTATGGCTGCCATTGTTCTATTTGCGCATGTTTTCATGACCTACACAAAGCATGGCCGATTCATGTACATCATCGGTGGGAATAAGGAAGCGGCTCGATTGTCTGGCATTCATGTGAACAAATACAAAATTGCGGCCTATCTGCTTTCTGCGTTATTTGCAGCGATCGGAGGTATCGTGCTGGCATCAAGAGTGATGACAGCAGAAATTAATGCTGGTGCACCATATTTAATGGATGGAGTAGCGGCTGCTTTTATCGGCTTTTCCGTCATGGGAGCAGGTAAGCCAAACGCATTTGGTACTTTTATCGGGGCTGTACTCATCGGAATCTTACAAAATGGGCTTGTGATGATGTCTGTTCCTTATTATGCAATGGATATTGTGAAAGGTTCTGTGCTGGCTCTTGCACTGGCGCTGACATATTACAAACAAAGAGGCTAACTGCGTATTTTTTAAAACCATTCGAGTCCTCTCTCCGTCTAGTAAACGGAAAGCGGTACAGCTGCCGTTTCCCAAAAGGAGATGACAAAGAAAATGAATATGTCAGCAACTCATGTTGAAGATTTGAAAAATGTCATGGAAGACTGGAAAAATGAACTATTAGTATATAAATTTGCATTAGATGAAATGGATACAAAGTTTTCGATTATCAGTCAGGAGTATAATTTAATCCATGGACATAACCCTATAGAGCATACAAAATCACGGATCAAATCCTTTGAAAGCATTGTGAATAAACTAGCAAGAAAAGGATGCGACATCACGACACAATGTGCCAAGGAGCATATCCATGATATCGCAGGTGTCCGCATCATCTGTTCTTTTATTCAAGATATCTATAATATTATGGATGTATTGAGGCAAAGAGAGGATTTAAAGATCCTTGAAGTGAAGGACTACATTCAACATCCGAAACCAAATGGCTACAGAAGCCTTCACTTAATTGTTGAGATTCCTGTCTACTTAACGAATCGTGTGGAGTATGTGAAGGTTGAGATTCAGGTACGGACCATAGCGATGGATTTTTGGGCGAGTCTAGAGCATAAAATCTATTATAAACTGCAAAACGATGTTCCTCATCAACTGACTGATGAACTGAAGGAAGCCGCAGATATTGCCCATTACTTAGATGAAAAAATGCAAAATATCAAACGAGAAATTGATTAGCACATAAAAAAGCAGCTGTTTTGATCACAGCTGCTTTTTTCATATTAAGGGTTGGTTCCACGGTCCCTCTTTTGAATGATATCTTGAGATTGTGTAGATTTGCTCTCTTTTTGAACGGAAGCACCAATAGAAACACCTGTTATCAAGAGAGTAAAAATTGCACTTGTGATAAGCCATTTCTTCATCATATATCACTCCATATTCTTAACAAGTTTTTAAGGACAACGCCTTGTTTCTAAAATAAGAGGATTCTTCATGAAGTCCAAGATCCATTAAGTAAGCAGCTGCATCCTGACAAATAGCTTCAAGATCAACAAGGAAGTTCATCGATTCTAATTGATCACAATAAGACTTGATTTGCTCAATCATGTTGTCTGGCTGAATCATAAGTGTTTCTAAAATGGATAATTTAAGTGAAATGTTTCGTTGTTTTAAATTTTCTGCTTTTTGAAGTGAAATCTGTACATAATAGTGGAACAAACCTGGCTTTTTTAGCTTAAATAGTGCTTTTGTGTAGGCGTACATGGCAAGTAAATAGCCGCCTGGAGAAGAAGTTTCGAATGTTTCTATCATTAAAGCCTTTTCTAGGAGTGGCACAGCTTCACTGTATTCATTTCTTAGACTTTTAATAAAGGCTGCATTACAATAGGCGTGTCCAAGCAAATCTGGATCTTCCATCTGTTCTAGTGAATGAATCACTTCTTTGAACAACGATTCTGCCTCATCATATTTCGACTGATCCGCATAATTCAAAGCAAGCATCATTTGACAGCTGATTGATTTTTTCACATAACATGGATCTGCGTCGTAAATAGATGAAGCCTTCTTTAAGTGGTGGATGGAGAGAAGCGTGGACCTGATATTATAGTAAAGACACCCTGTTTTATAATGAAATTCGGCTTTTTCAATGTCATCATGCACGAGATCTAATTTATCCTCGGCCAATTTTAAATGGTGAAATGCCGTATCCTGATTGCCTCTGCGCATTTCATACATCCCTTTAAAGAAATAGAAATAATAGCTGAGCATATCATCCGTACGGATGGCATTTTCATCAACAAAAAGACTATGATCTAACGAAGCTGTATCTTCTATTAGATCTTTAAAACGGTACTCTAGCAGTTGATAGTAAAGTAAGACGTCTTGATTTTCTTCCATTCGATCAAACGCCTGAAGAATGTCTTCTTTTAACTGGATGGCACCTTGTATCTCTCTTTTTTTCATCATGACATACCAATCATTGAGCATATTTGCTACATCAACGGACGACAAAACACCTGCTTCTGCCAATTCTTATCCTCCTTTCTTCATCTATCAAAATCCGTTCTTTTGAATCAACTTTCCATATTCCAGTATCTTCTTTTATTTTAAGCTCTCTCATGCAGTTTGTAAAACATGTTTTTTGATGTAAATTCAACCAGTAGTGAAAGAAATAGGGAGAAGAGACATTTTATATACGCTTACATATTTTTAGGTAAAAAGAGGGTTTTGAAAAAAATATACTACAATATCAATAAAGAGAGGAAGCCGGTTATTGAGTTTGCTTTCGTATACTAGAAAGAAACATCATTAATCAAGGTGTTGCCTCATTTTTTTGTAAGATTATCTTACATTATAATTGTGAATGACTCTTCTTTTAGAATAAAATGAGTTATTCGCAAAAAAGTAAAATTTAAAGAGACTATTGATCTAGAATTGTATGGATCTTTGGTATTGATAAAAAACATCACACACTATAGCTTTAGCGTGTTATAGTATTATTGTTATTGCGAATATTTAGACAAAACTGACAATGGGGGTCGTGTTTTATGAAGAAATCGATGTTATTGATCATGGGACTAATTGTTGTGCTTGTCATGGCAGCCTGTGGATCAAAGTCGGACAGTGGTTCGGGAGAAGGCAAAGGCACATATAAAATTGGGATAGATACAACGTATCCGCCATTTGAATTTGAAAAGGGCGGTAAATATGAAGGCATAGACGTTGATTTAATTAATGCAATCGCGAAAGATCAAGGTTTCAAAGTGAAGCTGGAAGCTATGGACTTCTCAGGTATCATTCCAGCAATGCAGGCAGGACAGCTTGATGTTGGAATGGGCGGAATGAGTATTACAGATGAGCGTAAGAAGAAAGTAGATTTCTCAGATCCTTACTTTGACGCTGGGCTGACAGTTGTTGTGAAAAAGGACAGCAGCATCAAATCAATTAATGATTTAAAGGGGAAAAAGCTAGCTGTTAAAAACGGGACGACTGGTGCAAAGTTCGCATCTGATAACGCAGATAAATATGGGTATGAAGTCGTTCAATTTAATGACAGCCCATCTATGTTCCAGGAAGTATCAAACGGAAATGCAGATGCCTTAATTGAGGATTATCCTGTCATTACGTATGCGATCGCACAACAAGATTTAAAATTGAAAACAGTTGGAGACCGCTTGAATGGAGACCAGTATGGTATCTCTGTCATGAAGGGGAAAAATCAAGACCTATTGAAGAAAATCAATAAAGGTCTGGAGAACCTAAAGAAAAACGGTGAGTATGACAAAATTATTGATAAATATTTGAAGTCATAACACAAGCGAGGCGCGCTCCGAGCGCGCTTTCTTTATGTGTCAGCCGTATGTGAATTAGGGAGGGAGAAACATGGATACAATTATTAATGCATTTCCGTATTTAATGGATGGTTTGCAAACCACTTTATATATCTTTGTTGTTGCCATCATTTTAGGATTTATCATCGGGTTAATTGTGGCATTATTCCGTCTGTCACCATTTAAAATCTTAAATTTCATCGCACTCGTCTTTGTGAATGCCATTCGAGGCACACCATTTATCGTACAGCTATTCTTCATTTATTTTGGTTTGAATACACTGGAATTCATTTCGCTTGATCGAGTGCCCGCAGGGATTATAACAGTAGCAATTAATGCAGGGGCTTATTTCTCAGAAATTATTCGTGCAGGGATTCAGTCCATTGATAAAGGGCAAACAGAAGCTGCGCGCTCATTAGGCTTTACAGGGGGACAAAACATGCGCTTTATCGTCCTTCCGCAGGCCTTCCGCCGCATGCTTCCAGCGATTACAAACCAAGCCATCATCAGCTTGAAAGATACATCTCTCTTATCTATTATCGGGATTGCCGATATTATGCAGCGAGGACAAGTTCAAGCATCGGCTACATTTGATCCATTGAATGTCTGGCTCATTGTCGGTGTCATTTATTTCGTGATCATTTATTTACTTTCTCTACTGGCTAGCTACGCAGAAAGGAGATTTGATATCAAATGAGTATGATTACGGTAAAAAACTTAAAGAAATCCTTTGGCGATCACGAAGTCTTAAAGGATATTAATGCAGTCATCGAGGAAAAGGAAGTAGTGTGTGTCATTGGACCTTCTGGATCAGGGAAAAGCACGTTTCTTAGATGCCTCAATAAATTAGAAGATATCACTGCTGGAGAAGTCGTTGTCCACGGACACACAATTACAGACCCAAAGGTGAATATCAATAAAGTACGACAAGAAGTAGGCATGGTGTTTCAGCACTTTAATTTATTCCCTCATAAAACCGTTTTAGAAAACATTACGATCGCACCGATAAAGGTAAAAGGCATTGAAAAGAAGGCAGCAGCCGAAAAAGCGTTAGACTTGCTTGAGAAAGTCGGCTTAAAAGACAAAGCCCAAAGCTACCCTAACCAATTATCCGGTGGACAAAAACAGCGTGTCGCCATTGCAAGAGCCTTGGCAATGGACCCGAAAGTACTATTATTCGATGAGCCGACATCAGCTCTTGATCCTGAAGTTGTGGGTGATGTATTAGCTGTAATGAAACAATTAGCTGTCGAAGGCATGACCATGATTGTGGTGACACATGAAATGGGCTTTGCAAGAGAGGTAGGAGACCGTGTCATCTTTATGGATGGCGGATATATTGTCGAGGAAGACAAACCGGAAGCTCTCTTTGGAAACCCACAGCATGAGCGTACAAAATCATTTCTTAGTAAGGTGTTATAAAAAAGAGTAAGGGCATGTATATGCTCTTACTCTTTTCTTTATGAATAAATTGAAGATAGATTTAGCGGCACGATTTCCTAGGAAATATTAGCGCTGGAAGAATTCGATCCATTCTTGATCTGGTCCTCTGAAAAAGAAGTAGCAATATCCATTTGGTAATGTCGTGATTTCTTCATCGATTAATTCAATTTGTAGCTTTTGAATACGATTGAATTCAGCATGAATATTGTCTGTTGTGAAGGCGAGATGATGGACCTTCCCTTCAGATGGCAGGTCACTGCTGTAGCCTTGGATGAGCTCAATTTCCGTTTCTGCTTCATCTTTAAAACCGAGAAATGCAAGCTCAATCACTCCATTTGTATGAGTGATGCGGTCCTTTAATTTCATCCCCACCACTTTTTCATAAAAATCAATCGATTGATCAATATTCGAAACCATAATACCTGTATGATCTAAGCGTAATGTCGTCAAAAGAAGTGCCTCCTCTATGTCATGTTGATATTTTTCTCCTCATCTTATCATAATAGAAGTAACGTATACATTCATATGGTAGGATAGAGAGAGTCAATTTAGGATAAGGATGACACAAATGAAAAAAATCTCATTAAAACAAACATTTGCGGAACAAGTGAAAAAGGGATATCCGCTCATTTCCAAAGATGCAGTATCGAATGTGAACGGTGTACGGGAAGGCGAGCTCATTGAATGGGTGGATGAGCGGGGCGCTTTTTTAGGAAAAGGGTATTATGGTGTGCAAAACAAAGGAATTGGCTGGGTACTAACCTTTGATGCAAACGAAAAAATAGATCAAGCTTTTTTTGTCTCTAGGCTTGAGCAGGCAGCAAAAAGCAGAACGCATTTATTTCGTGATGCACAGACGACTGCTTTTCGTGTGTTCAACGGAGAAGGGGATGGAATTGGCGGCGTCACGATTGATCATTATGACGGATTCTACCTCATCCAATGGTATAGCGAAGGAGTCTATACATTAAAGGCAGAAGTATTGGCTGCACTTGAGCAAGTATATCCAGACTATAAAGGTATTTATGAGAAGAAACGATTTGATACGTCTGGACAGTATATAGAAGATGATGATTTTGTGAAGGGAGAGAAAGGTGAATTTCCTCTCATTGTGAAAGAAAACGGCATGAACGTAGCAGTTTACTTAAATGATGGTGCGATGACGGGCATTTTCCTTGATCAGCGTCATGTGAGAAAAGCGATTCGAGATCGTTATGCAAAGGGAAAGACTGTGCTCAATACGTTTTCTTACACAGGTGCTTTCTCAGTAGCAGCTGCGCTTGGTGGAGCGAGCCGTACGACAAGTGTGGATGTTGCAAACCGTAGCTTGAAAAAAACATCTGAGCAGTTTGAAGTCAATGATATTGATGTGGACGGGCAGGATATCAAAGTCATGGATGTCTTTAAATATTTTCCGTTTGCAGCGAAAAAAGGCTGGACCTATGATCTCGTCATCTTAGATCCGCCATCCTTTGCACGGACGAAAAAGCACACATTCAGTGCGGCGAAGGATTATAAGAAGCTATTAAAAGAAGCCATCCAAATTACAGCTGAGAATGGCGTCATTGTGGCATCAACGAATAGCAGTGCATTTGGCATGAAGAAGTTCAAAGGATTTATTGCGCAGGCCTTTAAAGAATCAGGGAAAACCTATCGGATTCTTGAAGAATATACACTTCCTGAGGATTTTCGTACAACGAAGAATTATCCCGAAGGAAACTATTTAAAGGTTGTCTTCATACAAACATAAGAAAAAGCCATTTCCGATAAGGAATGGCTTTCAGCGTGTAGACAAACCCTCGCATTCGCCCGCAGGTCTGCGCTCCGGTGCTCACGAATGTCAAATTCGCTCCGCTCCAGTCCTCGCCCTTCCTAGGGCTGCAAAGGTTTTCTATCACGCTGAAAAGAAGACAAAGTGCTAAAATAAAGAACATTTTAGCATTTTGTCAACAATCTAAAAGCTATTTCCTATAAGGGAAATAGCTTTTTTTATAAGGCAAACGACATGAGGATCGGCGCTGCACATAATGTAATAATGGCTGAAATAATCATCGATACACTTGAGATCGTCCCTGAGACGGAGCTCATTTCAAAGGCTTTCGATGTTCCTGCACCGTGTGCACCTGTTCCAAGCAGGACGCCCATGGCAATGTCATTATCGATGCGGAAGTAACGGATCACCATTGGACCGATAATCGATCCAAACAGTGCGGTTAAAATGACGAAGACAGCCGTAACGGACGGCATGCCGCCGATCATTTCTGACACACTCATTGCTACAGGTGTTGTGACCGATCTTGGGACAAGGCTCTCAATAAGGCCTGTGTCCAGATGAAATAACTTGGCGATAAATGCCGTTGATAAAATCGCAATGATAGAGCCGCAAGCCACATTCAAAAGAATTTCCACTGCATGCTTCTTCAGGATATGAAAATACTTATATAAAGGAATGGCAAAAGCAACAGTCGCAGGCTGCAGCATATTCGTGAGCCATTTCCCGCCTTGATTGTAAGCATCGTAAGGAATGTTGACGATTAACAGCAAGACGACAAGAACAAGCGGAGTGACAAGTAATGGTGAGACATAAACCTTTGGATGCCGTTTGTACACCGCTTTTGATCCGAGATATAAAAGAACTGTTAAGATCAGAAATAGTCCGCTAACTAACATAGCTTTTTTCGCTCCTTTCGTTTCGCAATCATTTGCGTCATGATACCAGTTGAGAGCATGACCACAAACGTACTAATTAAGACGACAAGGACAATACTTGTGCCAGATTGAGAAAGCAGTTTTCCATAATCAATGACACCAACTGCTGATGGAATAAAGAAAAGCAGCAGTTCTCCGAGCAGCCATACGGCGCCAAGTTCTATCCATTTTAATTGAATGATCTTAAAATGAAGTAATAAGAAAATGACAAGAATGCCTAAGATCGTGCCCGGGATTCTTAAATGCAAAAAGGCCGCCAGCACATTCATGAATTTCGCAAAAATAAACAAGACCATAATCTGAAGGGCAGCAATCAGCGGCTTTTTGAGCAATTTCACTTTCTGTTCACTCCTTTTTCTATATAAATTGTTCACTATTTCACAAAAACATGACAACGTTCCAATTGATGAGCTTACTTTAAAGTGTACAGCACGTTTAGTTATAGGTAAAATACATATATCGAATAGTAATTATTCCTTTTGTCTATAGGAGGATGAAGCATGTGGACATTAGACATTTAACATATTTCTTAGAAGTGGCAAGGTTAAAGAGCTTCACGAAAGCATCGCAGTCCCTTTACGTATCACAGCCGACCATTTCCAAGATGGTCAAAAACCTGGAGGATGAGCTGGGGGTGCAGTTGTTTTACCGAAATGGACGGCAGGTTGAAATGACAGATGCCGGCCAAACCATGTATACACAGGCGAGTGAAATCACGCAGTCATTTCAGAATTTAACGAGCGAATTAAATGATTTAATGAATGTGAAAAAAGGGCATATCCGAATCGGACTGCCCCCGATGATTGGGTCAAGTTTCTTCCCGAATGTCATGGGAGAATTCCGCCAGCAATATCCAGATGTCACATTTCAATTGGTCGAGCACGGCTCCATTAAAGTAGAGGAAGGGGTCGAGGATGGGTCGTTAGATATTGGTGTCATTGTTCTGCCTGCAAATGATAAAATTTTTCATACGTACACCATTATTAAAGAGAACATGAAGCTCGTGACGCATCCATCCCATCCGATGGCCGGTCGTGAGGAGGTACATTTAGCTGATTTAAGGGAAGAGTCGTTTATTTTCTTTAGAGAAGATTTTGTTCTGCACAGCCGGATTTTAAATGAATGTATGAATGCGGGATTCCGGCCAAATGTCATTTATGAAACGTCCCAGTGGGATTTCATTAGTGAAATGGTAGCTGAAAACTTAGGGATTGGACTTCTGCCAGAACGAATCTGCCGTGATCTTGATCCTGAAAAGGTAAAGGTCATTTCCCTAAACCCATCAATCCCGTGGCATTTAGGTGTCATTTGGCGAAAAGACCGTTATTTGTCGTTTGCGGCAAGAGAATGGTTAAAGCATACGAAATCTTACGTGTGGGATGCAGAGTAAAAGGAGGATGATACAGATGAAAACAAGCCGCGCGTCTCATTTATTGGAGAAGGTTCGAGAGGAAAATCCACTCGTTCATAATATCACGAATCAAGTCGTGACGAATTTCACAGCGAATGGACTGCTTGCTTTAGGTGCTTCGCCAGTCATGGCAAACGCCAAAGAAGAAGTGGCTGAAATGGCACAATTAGCGGATGCACTTGTGCTTAATATTGGCACACTGACCAAGGAGACGGTGGAAGCCATGATTCTCGCTGGACAAGCCGCCAATGAAAAAGGTGTACCTGTTTTGTTAGATCCTGTCGGCGTCGGTGCGACAACGTTTCGAGCGAATGCGGCTAAACAGCTGTTAGAGAAAGTAAAAATGACCGTTGTCCGGGGGAATGCTGCTGAGGTGGCTCATTTACTTGGAGTGGATGGCTGGGAGTCAAAAGGCGTTGATGCGAAAGCGGCGAATGGAGATGTATCGGCATTAGCCAAACAAGCGTCCATTGTACTTCAGACAATAGTGGTGATCACAGGAAAAGTCGATGTGGTGTCAGATGGAAATGAGGTGCTGTCCATTCATAATGGACATGAATGGCTCACCAAGGTGACAGGAACCGGCTGTTTGCTGACATCTATCATTGGAGCATTTTGTGCAGCAGGTGAAAGGCCGCTTCATGCGTCGGCCGCTGCATTGCTGTTTTATGGTGTGGCAGCTGAAAAGGCAGCTCTGCACACAAAGGATAAAGGACCGGGGACCTTTCAAATGGAATTGTTAAACGCACTAGAACACACAACCGGCGATGATGTTCTGACATTAGGGAAATTAGGGGGAGTTTCACATGACAAAGGCTGACCAAGAGCAAATCAAACAGCAATTATCGGTTTATTTTATTATGGGAACAGCAAATTCAACGAGACAGCCGCTTGATGTTGTGAACGAGGCCATTCAAGGCGGAATCACCATGTTTCAATTTCGTGAAAAGGGTGAAAACGCCTTGCAGGCTGAAGAGAAGAAACAATTGGCTCGTCAAATTCAAGCGCTTTGCCAAGAAGCAAATGTTCTTTTTATTGTGAATGATGATGTACAGCTAGCGATTGATCTTGATGCAGATGGCGTGCATGTTGGACAGGAAGACGCAAACGCACAAGACGTCAGACAAAGGATCGGGAATAAAATATTAGGCGTGTCGACGCATAACCTAGATGAAGTGAAACAAGCCATGAAAGACGGAGCAGATTATGTCGGGATGGGCCCAGTCTATCCAACGGAAACGAAAAAGGATACACGCAGTGTCCAGGGGGTGTCTTTGATTACTGAAGTCCGCCGTCATGGCCTTCAAATTCCGATTGTGGGTATCGGAGGGATCACATACGACAACGCTGCACCAGTCATACAAGCTGGAGCAGATGGTGTAAGCATCATTAGTGCTATTAGCCAGAGCGCCGATCCAAAAAAAGCAGCAGAAAAGCTGAAATCACTTGTTGAAGCAGAAAAAGCATCTCTTTGATCTGAGGGAGACATGGATTGAATCAATTCATGTCTTTTCTTATGTAGGGGAAAATAGACAGGCGAGAAACAATTGTGTACAATTATATAGTTCGATTTTTTTCGAAATGACAGGTAAATAAAGGAGAATGAACATGGAAGTGCTCGATACGTATTTTCGCCGATACGATGAAGCAGGAAAAGGGCAGGAGCAGCTGGATGAATTGCTGTCATTGTTTTCTGACGATGTCATGATTGTCTTAAATGGCGCCCAGAAGCCTGGTATCCAAGCATTCACACAATTTTTGAACACATTTTTCCACGTACATGATGACATTAAGCATATGTGGGATGGATGGATTAAAAGAGAAGATGGAAAGTATGAAACAAACTGGGCTGTGTGCGGAAAGCTTTCGGATGGCCGTGTCTATACAGCAGAAGGAATTGATATCGCAGAGCTGGACGACCAAGGGAAGATCGTTTATTTAGAAAACGTTCCGAAAAACCCAGAGTTATTCCAGCGCTATTAAAAAGCCGGCTGAGCAGCCGGCTTTTTTATTTGTCTAAAGAATAGGCCTCGATGGCTTCTTGAACAGAAGTTTCTTCATCAAAAATAAGGTGGCGGCTATACACTTCACTCAAGTGTAGTGATTTTTGCTCTAAGTGATCGACAAGCTCAAAAATATCTAGAATGGCTGCTAATTTTATGTTAGTTTGGCCACCTTCTGCATTATCATAGGTTTCCTCTGGGAAGCCTTGTTTGACTATTTCCTTCACTTGACGTTGGTTCTTAGCTTTTACCAAGACGATTCGTTCTTCAAAGATTTTATCGGGAATACTGCTTGGTGATGAGATGGATTCGAATAATAATTTTGCAGAATAAATCCTTTGCATACGTCATCCCACTTCTTTCGTGTCGATTTAAATAATTTCCAGTATGTGTATAACATGATAACATAGGAATGACATCTTGCAGGGAATTCATAACGATAAATAGATTCATTACGGGGAGGGATAGAGATGAAGAATGTGGTTGATAACATAGGGGAAGTTCATGAAATTCTGTTAATCCTCATTACATGCTGCTCTCTCATCACGTTTAGAAGGGTTGCCAGATTAGAGAAGTATAAAAATAAGTTGAAAAGCCAATTTATACCTTACTGAGATTTGAACAGAAGAACACAAAAAAAGCCGGCTGAGCAGCCGGCTTTTCCTCATGAATCAGTATCCATATGCACACCTGTATGTGCCTTTACTTGAATTTCCGTAAAGGTGTCTTCATCTGCTTTTTCAGACGAGAATATCGTGCCTAAGTATGCGGCAAGGAATCCGAGTGGAATCGAGATAATCCCAGGGTTCGACAGCGGGATGAGCGGCTCTCCTGTGAAGATGGCTGCTCCTGATGGGTCCCAGACGCTTGGGCTGAGCGAGACGATAATCAGTGCGCTTAGAAGGCCTGTTAAGCTTCCGGCGATGGCACCCGTAGAGTTAAATCGTTTCCAAAAAACAGTGAAGATAATCAAAGGTAAATTCGCACTCGCTGCCACTGCGAAGGCAAGAGACACAAGAAAAGCGACGTTTAAGGACTGGGCAAATAATGCAAGAATGATAGAGAGGATCGCCACGCCGATTGAAGCAAAGCGTGCCGCCTTCACCTGCTCCCGCTCACTCGCCTTTCCTTTGCGGATAATCTGACTATAAAAGTCATGGGCAAAAGCTGACGCGGCGGATAAAACAAGACCAGTCACCACTGCTAATATGGTCGCAAAGGCGATAGCGGAAACAAAGGCAAATAATAAATCTCCTCCAAGGGCTTGTGCCAGAAGAGGTGCGGCCATATTTCCTGCTGCATCTGCTGCTGTGATCGCTTCTGTTCCAACAAAGGCAGCAGCGCCAAAGCCGAGGAAAACCGTCATTAAATAAAAAATCCCGATGATCCAAGTAGCAGAAAGAACCGATTTTCGCGCAGAAATCGCATCCTTTACTGTATAAAAACGAATCAAAATGTGCGGCAGACCTGCTGTCCCAAGCACTAAGGCGAGGTTAAGAGACAAGGTTTCTAAAGGAACATCATATTTATTTCCCGGGTGAAGAAACGATTCACCAAGCGGGGTTGCAGTTTTCATCTGTTCAAACATCTTTAGCAGACTAAAATCAAACTTTGCAAACACAAGCAGAGAAATTATGAGCGTCCCAAGCATGAGAAGCACAGCCTTTGTGATCTGTACCCAGCTGGTCGCAATCATACCGCCAAACACGACATAAATGGTCATCAGGACACCCACGATCAGCACCGCGATCCAGTAATCAATGCCAAGAAGCAGCTTGATTAATGCACCTGCTCCAACAAGCTGTGCAATCATATAAAAAGTAGAGACTGTAATGGTATTAAAGGCGGCAACCCCTCGAATGGCAGGGCGCTTAAATCGTGCAGCGATCATGTCTGCCATCGTATATTTCCCTAGATTTCGTAGCGGTTCAGCCACAACGTAAAGAACGACAAGATACGCTACTAGAAAACCAATGCTATAGAAAAAGCCGTCAAATCCGTTTAACGCGATCATTCCAGCAATCCCTAAAAAGGATGCAGCAGACATATAGTCGCCAGCAATGGCAAGGCCGTTTTGAAACCCGGTCAAACCTCCGCCTGCTGTGTAAAAATCACTCGCATTGCTTGTTTTTTTCGCAGCAAAATATGTGATGACCAATGTGAGACCTACGATCGCTACGAACAAAATAAACGCGGTCATGCTCATTCGTCATCACCTCTTGATTCAGTTTTTAAAGCGCTTACATAATTGTCGAACTTAGCTGCTTTTTTTGCGTAAAGTCCACATAAAACCCAGGTCATGACAAATTGTGTGAGGGCGAATAACCAAGCCCATGAGATCGCGCCAATTGCCGGCGTGTTCAAAAAGGTGAAGTAGGATGTAGCGACCGGAAGTGAAAAGTAAAAGAGAAAAAAGAAAATCGTCATCGGTACGATAAATCTGCGTTTTTCCTCAAGAAGTTTTCGAAAATCCTCTGAAGCGGCAACCTTCTTATAATGAACTTTTTTGTCTGCCATTGTTTCCTCCTTTGTACGAATTAGGGACAAGGTACTCCAATGCATATGAGACGATCTGGCTGTTTATGACAGTATATCATAAAAAAGGCACCCGAAAAGGGTGCTTTCTATCGATAATTTGCAAGAAATTGTTCTCTCGCTTTTTCATATGCTTCTGCGTCAAAATGATCTCCGCATTTATGAATACACCAAGGCTCTTCTTGTTTTGCAATTCCAACTTCATAGCCCTGCTGAGTGAATTCGAAGGACTGCGAGACATCATAAAAATGAAAGCCGTCAAAGAGGTCCTCACGCCATCTTACATCGTATTGTGTTGCCATGAATAGACCATCAATAGCCGAAGCTTTGATATAATCTTGCACTTCGGGCTGCTGACGGCCTTTTTCAAACGAAAGCAGCTGATAGGTGTCGTGGCGATATTCAATGACTTTACCCCTGCAATCAGCACTCTCCCACCAAATTCCATTGTCAGGCACGCTTTCTGCTCCAATCACGCCAATCATGCCAAGTGATGGATTTTGTAAAAAAAGGGGGATGAGCTCAAGCAGCATATGCTGTTTGACAATCAAGGTATCCTGATGAAGGTAAATTTTAAACTGAGCTGGATGAGTGATGGCTTCATTGTAGGCAGAGGTCATACTTGATGCCTGTCTGATTGGTAAGACCTCCACATGGTATCCATGAGGAGCCGGAAGCGAAGCGAGCTGCCGGAAGCAAGCCTGAAACATCGATTCATCATTTACACATAAAACAAACAGGATGGTCGGATTACTCATGAAATGGAACCGCCTCGACTACATATTGATAGGCTGTAGCGGCCTCGTGAAAATCAGAACGAATGCCGTGTTTCATGAGTAATTCATGTAGATCATTCAACACGCTTGCATAGGAAGGATGCTGTACGCGAATAGCCTCGAATTCGCGAATGCGAAAACCCGCTGAATGAAAGAGTGCATGTATTTCGTGGAGCGTGAAGAAGCGTAAATGGGTTTGATCCATTAACCCTGCATCTGTATAAGTAAATCTGCCGGCTAGTAATTCTAAAACCGTTGAAATGTGGCCGATATTTGGAATAGATGACAGGATGGCACCCTCTTTTTTAAGGAAGGGTTTCACCTTTTTTAAAACGGCCCAAGGGTCCAATAAATGCTCGAGGACATCTCCGAAAATAATGCAGTCAAATTGTTCATGGTCATAAGGGAGAGCCATCTGTTCAATATTTCCGCAGAGAACATGATTTAGCTCTTGCTCAGCCTCTTTTGCTGCGTCCTCAAATGACTCAATGCCATAGATGGTTCGGCCCTTTTGTTTCAGGACTTTTCCAAGCTTGCCTGTGCCGCATCCGATATCCAATAAAGACGTCCATTCCGCGCGAATACGACTGACGATGACCGGGTTTACCCCATGATAATACTGATCCTTTTTTTGGTGATAATACGAAAGGGAATCTGAACTCACGCTCTACCCACCTTTCTGCTTTCTCGTTGTTTTCATGGTTAATATATGGGTGGGCAGCTTGGTTTTATAACGAGAGAAGGACAATTTTCATGAATGCAACTAAAAAGGGATCATATAGAGAACGGGAAGTGGACTGTCCTCCTAATATAGAAAGACAGAACCCCATTGAGTGAAGGGATTGGTATGGAGAGGTGTTCAATTATTGTAGCGTATCGTCATGAAAGGATTTTCAAAAGGTCAATTGACAGGTCAGAACTTTTAGCCAAAGCAGTCTGAAAGACAAAGGATAACGGCGTTGATTTACGGTTTGTTTATCATCTTCTGATCACCGTTGGATGTTAAAAAAGCTTGTATTTCTTCGATGCCTAGTCCGATTTTTTTCGCTTCCTGAATCAAATAAACCCACTCTTCGTCAACTCTTCTTTTCACTTGCGTATCCATAATATCCTCCAGTTCAATAAGACATATTCACTGCAACCAATGACTTGAACAAACCGTCTAGTAACTGTACGTGTGGTTGAAAACAGCACAAAATAAATTTTTGTCGAAAAATGATGACATTTAACCTATTTTGTAAAATCTATCACCTACCACGTTCCTAAAAAAATGACTAAAAAACCCATAAATATTGAAATCTTACTTCTAATAATAAACAATTGTTATGTCAGTTGAAAGATTATAAATTAAAATAATGAAAAAGACCTAAAACATTTGACTCATATAAACCAATTGTGTTGACATTTGCCATCGAGTAGAACAAATTTCATCTTTGCAGGACGTACATATTGTTCGTTTGGGAAGTTCTTCTTAAGATGGTATTCTAAAAGAAACAGAAACCACCAAGAAGGAATGAAGAAAGACATGTATAGCCTTTTTCAAAAGTATCGAGAAGTTGTCATGTATCTTGTGATGGGTGTGTGTACAACCATTGTCAATATCGTCAGCTTCTATTTATTCGTTGAGATGTTCTCCATGGATTACAAAACAGCTACGGTTGTTTCATGGGTATTTGCTGTTCTCTTTGCTTATATCACCAATAAGAAGTATGTCTTCAAGCAAAAGGCTCGTGACACAAAAAGCCTCATGCGTGAACTTTCTTCATTTTTTAGTGTTCGTCTCATGTCTCTAGGTGTAGATCTGGGGCTGATGATTTTATTTGTGAGCCAAATGGCGCTCAATGAAACCGTCGCAAAAATTCTCGTCAACTTTGTGATTGTGGTGGTCAATTATGTCGCCAGTAAATGGTTCGTCTTCAAGAAAACAAAAGAAGATGCGATTTAACACATAAAAAAAGATAGGTGATGTGAAATGAGCAGCAGGCCAGACGACTTATATGATGCCATATATCAACAAACAGAAAAGCAGCATGAACAAGTGCTGAGGCTAGTCAAAGAAATGACCGCACATCCAGAAGCGTTTTCGGAACAAGAAAAGGAAAAGATCAACCGAATGGACATTGCGCTTCAAACGGCAACGGACATTTTAGAAAATTTAATGACCCCTGATACGCAAATGACCATTGTTTTAAGACAAGGGAGAATTCATGTTGACCTGTCAAAAGCGTAAAAGAAGCAGCCAATGATAAAGCGGCTGCTTTTTATTATGCATCGCTTGTTTCCCGCATTTGCTTTGGAGACATGCCGATTTTCTTTCGAAAGACTTTATTCAAGTAATTCGCATTTCGGTAGCCGCACTGTATGGCAATTTCTTCAATCGAGTATTTCGTTGTTTTTAGTAATGTTTCCGCCTTCTCTAACCGGATATTGGTTAAGTAGTGAATAGGTGTGAAGCCAGTGGCCTTTTTGAATTCCCTCGTAAAATGACTTTTGGATAAACGTGCCGCAGCTGCCATATCGTCTGGGCCAATTTCCTCGTGAAAATGATGGCTGGCAAACAAGGCCGCTTGAACGATTGGCTCAGGCCATTTCTCCATTTGTCCCTCAAGCTTTGGCAAATATGAATACAGTTCCATGACAAATTGATAAGCAAGGCTAGACCCCTCAAATGGATTGGTAATCCGTCTTTCACTGGCTTCATCATAAATTTTCTTCAGCAGGCGGATCGGTTTGGAATTAGGATGAAAACGCATGACCTGCTTTCCTTGATCTATAAATTGGTCAAAGCAAAGATCGCAGGCTTCCCCATAAAGCGTCAAATAGAGAAATTCCCAATGCTCACTGTCTTCTGGAAAATAATATTGATAGGCACTTGGGCTTTTCACAAGAAAGGCCTGCCCTGGCAAGACTTTGAACCGCTTCTGTCCGATTTCAATCATGCCGTGTCCAGACAGTGTGAGCTGAAAGATGCACTTGCCCTGATCCTTCCGCTCCACGCCATTCCAGCTGTATAACGAAGATGATTGAACCTCCCAGCCAACAGACCATATTTGTGCCGGCAATGTAACATCAGAATGGTGAAAACGAAATGCAAATGCTTCCTTCTTCAAATTGGAAAACCTCCTTCACAGCAAAAAACAACCTTTTTCTATTTTGAATCATGGTACACCTCATATCACATCGTACCATTCACAGCAAAAAAAGGGTATTTTTTAACGATTTTTTTACCATTGAACTTACGCAGTTCAGGCAACTAAAATAAGAGTATCAGAAGAGAAAAGGGGAATGGATATGATCGATATGTTACGCACGGCATTTCACCAGCAATTTGGGGATAGAGAAGAAGAACTTCGCTATTTTTTTGCCCCGGGAAGAGTGAACCTGATTGGTGAACATACAGATTACAATGGAGGTCATGTATTCCCTTGTGCGCTCACTCTCGGTACATATGCAGCATGTGCAAAGCGGTCAGATGGCCGCGTGAGAATGTATTCCTTGAACTTTGATGGCGATGGTGTGAAAGAATTCGACCTTTTTGAAATCGCTTACTTGGAGTCAGACGGCTGGGCGAATTATCCGAAGGGTGTGTTCCATCAGTTTATCGAAGCAGGGATGAAGATAGAAGAAGGCTTTGACATTGTATACGGCGGCAATATTCCCAATGGTGCAGGCTTGTCTTCCTCTGCCTCCATCGAGCTTGTCACCGCTGTCTTTATCAATGAATGGCATTCATTCGGCGTTTCAAATGCCCGTCTTGCCCTCCTTTCACAGCGTGCAGAAAATGAATTTATTGGCGTCAATTGCGGCATTATGGATCAGTTTTCAATCGCTCTTGGAAAAGAAGATCACGCCATCTTGCTCAATTGCGATACCCTTGATTTTGAATACAGTCCGTTTCGGCAAGAGGGGCTGGCGCTTGTCATTGCCAATACAAACAAAAAGCGGACACTGGCAGACTCCAAATACAATGAACGCCGGTCAGAGTGTCAATCAGCCTTAAACGATTTGAGAAAAGAAATCGACCTTGTCCACTTATGTGAGCTCACGGCTGATGAATTTGCCGATCATGCCCACTTGATTCAGGATGAAACATGCCGCAAACGTGCAAGGCACGTGGTGACAGAAAACGACCGAACCATAAAAGCAGTCAAATTTCTGAAAGATGATAAAATGGAAGAAATAGGTGCGCTTATGAAGGCATCTCATCTCTCT
This sequence comes from Bacillus sp. FSL R5-0659, assembly GCF_038008785.1. Lineage (NCBI taxonomy): Bacteria > Bacillati > Bacillota > Bacilli > Caryophanales > Bacillaceae > Bacillus > Bacillus sp. FSL R5-0659. The sequence goes on along the minus strand of NZ_JBBOZU010000001.1, from coordinate 3,442,474 downwards.
TTAAAGAATGATTATGAAGTGACTGGATTTGAACTGGATACTCTGGCAGAAGCCGCTTGGATTCATCCTGGAACAATTGGCTCCCGTATGACGGGCGCGGGTTTTGGCGGCTGCACGATCAGTATTGTGAAAGAAAAGCAGCTGGCATCGTTTATAGAAGAAACGGGTGCGATTTATCAAGAGAAGACAGGTATTCAAGCCTCTTTTTACACAGCTAGAATTGGAGGCGGCGCAAGAGAACTCACGAAGGAGGAAGTGTAATGACGATTTTAGTGTGCGGGGGAGCAGGGTACATTGGCAGTCATGCTGTAGCGGCTCTTTTAGCGAAAGGTGAACAAGTAGTAGTAGTGGATAATTTGCAGACAGGCCACAAAGAAGCTGTTTTGGAGGGAGCTGTTTTAGAAGAGGGAGATTTACGAGATCAAGATTTTTTAAGACAGGTTTTCAAAACGCATCAAATAGAAGCGGTTATGCACTTTGCCGCAGATTCACTTGTAGGTGAGAGTGTAACAAACCCGCTAAAGTACTATGACAACAACGTTGGGGGAGCAACAGCTTTACTTCAGGTGATGAATGAATTTGATGTGAAACACATCGTTTTCTCTTCAACCGCAGCTGCGTATGGTGAACCAAAGCGTGTGCCGATCGTTGAAACGGATGAGACGAACCCAACTAATCCTTATGGAGAAACAAAACTTGCGATTGAAAAAATGCTGAAGTGGTCTGAGCAGGCATATGGAATGAAATACGTCGTGCTTCGCTACTTTAATGTAGCTGGCGCTCATACAGATGGACTTGTCGGAGAGGATCATCAGCCTGAGACACACCTCATTCCGATCATTCTGCAAGTGGCTTTAGGAAAACGAGATCAGATCATGATTTACGGTGATGATTATGAGACAGAGGACGGCACGTGTATTAGAGATTACATTCATGTCATGGATTTAGTAGAGGCGCACATCTTAGCAGTTGATCGTCTGCGTGCTGGAAAAGGAAGTGCAACATATAACTTAGGGAATGGCACAGGTTTCTCCGTGAAGCAGGTAGTAGATGCTGTAAGAAACGTCACGGGGCATGCGATTCCAGCACAGGTGGCTGACAGACGCGCGGGAGATCCAGCAAAGCTGATTGCTTCTTCTGAAAAAGCGCTGCAGGAATTAGGATGGACACCTCAATATGCTGACCTTCACACCATTATTCAAAGTGCGTGGGATTGGTTTCAGAAGCATCCAGACGGTTACCAGAGTAAATAACGCGTAACAGGCAGGCAAGAGAGGGGACAGAGAGAATGGCGGTAGATATTTTTGAAAAACTGGAACAGCTGATTCAATACGGAGTTAATCAAGAGCTGATTACACCACTAGATATCGATTATACGAGAAATCGGCTGCTTGAGGTGCTTGGGCTGGATGAAGCTGAGGCAAGAACAGTCTCAGGGGATGCGGAACTTGAAGACATCTTAATGCCAATGCTGGATTGGGCAGTAGAGACTGGCCTTATCCCTGAGGGGACGGATACGTATCGCGATTTACTAGATGCGAAAATCATGGGATGCTTGGTGGCGCCTCCAAGTGTCATCTACGCGAAGTTTGAAGAGAAACGCCAGCATGAAGGACCAGAGGCGGCTACAAGCTGGTTCTATGAAATGCAGCAGCACGCACACTATATTCATACTGGCAGAATCGCCAAAAATGTGCAGTGGTTTACACCAACAGATGATGGCGAGTTGGAGATCACAATTAATCTATCGAAGCCGGAAAAGGACCCAAAAGCAATCGCTGAAGCCAAAAAACTTAGTCAAAAGCAATATCCTCTTTGTCTGCTTTGTAAAGAAAACGTTGGGTTTGGGGGACGGATCAACCATCCAGCGAGACAGAATCACCGGATTATTCCTGTGACACTCACAGATGAATCTTGGTTTCTACAATTTTCACCTTATGTGTACTACAACGAGCACTGCATTGTGTTCAAAGGCGAACATGAGCCGATGAATATCACCAAAAAGACCTTTGAACGATTGCTTTCTTTCATATATATATACCCGCATTATTTCATCGGATCGAACGCCGACCTTCCGATTGTCGGGGGCAGTATATTAAGTCATGACCATTTTCAGGGCGGTGCGCATGAATTTCCGATGGCGAAGGCGAAACTTGAAGATGCTTTTTCTCTGAGTGCCTTTCCGAATGTGAGGGCCGGGATTGTGAAATGGCCGATGTCTGTGATCCGCCTTCGAAGCAGCGATAGGCAGACGCTTGCAGACGCCGCTGACTTTATCTTGAACGAGTGGAAAATGTATTCAGATGAAAAAGTGGAGCTGCTAGCTCATACAGGAGAGACGCCGCATAATACCATTACACCAATTGCACGCCGACATGGAGATGACTATGAATTAGATCTAGTGCTGCGTAATAATCGTACAAACAAGCAGCACCCGGACGGAATTTTCCATCCGCACGAAGAAGTCCATCATATTAAAAAAGAGAATATCGGATTAATTGAAGTGATGGGTCTTGCAGTTCTTCCTGGTAGATTAGCAGAGGAATTAAGCCAATTAAAAGAAGCGCTGTTATCCCCAAACCCCCTTAAAGAAATCAAAGCCCGCCCTGCTATCACGAAACATGAAGCATGGGCACAGCGTCTGCTTGAAGAGAACACCTTTACAGAGGACAATACAGAAGCCATTTTACAAAAAGAAGTCGGCATGATTTTTTCTCGAATTCTCTCACAGTCGGGTGTGTTTAAAAGAACCGAGCAAGGGAAAACAGCTTTTAAACGTTTCATTCATACACTCATATAGGCAGGTGATTAGATGATTGAACAAGTAAGAACAATAATGGAAGAAAAACAGCTCGACGGTGTCTTAATTCAAAGGCGAAATAACTTCTCCTGGCTGACAGGAGGAAGAAGAAATCATATCGTGTTAAATACACCAGAGGGTGTTTGCAAGCTGCTTGTGTTAAAAGACGACATCGTCCTCATTGTGAATCAAATGGAAGAAAAGCGGATCATTGAAGAAGAGATGGCGTATATCGATCACCCATTTCAAGTGGTGACGATGGATTGGTTTGAGGATGATACGGCACACATTCAAACACTCACAAAAGACAAACGAATCGGGTCAGACATTCAAATGGACGGATTCGAATCGGTTGAGCCGGATTTGTCGCAAGTTCGATCCATTCTTTCTGCATCACAGCTCCGCCAATATGAAACGCTTTGTCATGAAACAGCGGTCATTGTAGAGAGTGTCTGTAAAGAAATCGTTCCAGGACAGACGGAGCACGAAATCGCTTCGCTTGCGGCTCAAAAAGCGATCGCGCAGGGAATGACGGTTGAAGTGCTGCTTGTAGCAACAGATGACCGGATTCATCAATACCGTCATCCAATTCCAACAGACAAAAAACTTCAAAAGCATGCGCTTGTTGTCCTTTGCGCTGAACGGCATGGACTCGTGGCGAATGTCACAAGGTCTGTTTACTTCGGTCAGCTTCCACAGGAGCTTGAAGAGAACAAAGAGCGGCTTGCACGAATTGACACGGTCATGAATGCCGCTACGCGCCCCGGTAAGACTTTGGGAGACGTGATGAAAGCAGGTATCGCTCAGTATGAAAAAGAAGGCTTCCCTGATAGCTGGAAAAAGCTTCATCAAGGAGGAAAAACGGGCTTTATATCTAGAGAAATGATTGCAGTTCCTTCATCTAAGGAAGAAATTCAGCTGCAGCAAGTGTTTACATGGAACCCTTCATTGCCTGGATTGAAATCAGAGGATACGATGGTCGTAGAGAAAGAGGGGAACCGCTTTTTAACCTATACAGGCAAGTGGACATACATTGACGTTGAACATGAAGGGGACATCTATAGGCGCCCTGATATTTTAGTAAGAGATGAATAATTGCAGAATGCCGGCGCTAAGCCGGTTTTTTGCTGGAAGTCATTAAGTGGGATTCCACATATTCAACATGATTACCAATTCTTACAGCGTATAGTCAGAGGATCGATACTTTCTTTTCTTATCAACTTGCGTTAAAATAAGTAAGGTTTTTGTTAAATGTGGGGATACCTATTTTGAAATTGTTTACCTAGATAAAATTTCATTAAGTTAAATTGAAATTTGACCAAACTTTTTTATTGTGGTAAACCTAAATTTGACAAAGTTCTTGATTGTTTGTCCTTTGCCTTCAACTCTCAACTTTTCAAAATCCTAGAAATTTATTGTGTGTGCAATAATATAAATTTATGTCGAATTTATGACATTTTAAAAGAAATCTGTTGAAAAATAAATGAACTTTTGAAAAAAGGGAAGCTAACTCTAACAGATTTTGATAGCATTACAAAGGGAAGAAAAGTTTTCGAAGGCAGATGGCTTTTCACAATTATTCAGCAATTTATACATTATCTAAGGAAGGATGGTGATCTTCTTGTTCAGAGCCATTAAACCTATGCTTTTATTAGCGATGCTCGTGAGTGTTTTTGTATTAGGAGGTTGCAGCAATATCGCTGTTTTAGATCCTAAAGGACCAGTCGCAGCACAACAAAAAGACTTAATCCTTTTATCTATCGGATTTATGCTCTTTATCGTTGGTGCGGTATTTGTAATGTTTACCATCATTTTGGTTAAATACCGTGAGCGTAAGGACGTTGGAAACGCCTCTTATAACCCAGAACTACACGGGAACACGCTTCTAGAAGTTGTCTGGACAGTGATCCCAATATTAATCGTTGCTGCCCTTTCAGTTCCAACTGTAAAAACAATTTACTCTTTGGAAGAGGCACCTCAAGCAACAAGCCATAAAGATCCTCTTGTCGTTTATGCGACAGCTGTCGATTGGAAATGGATCTTTAGCTATCCAGAGGAAAATATTGAGACAGTGAACTACTTAAACATTCCAAAAGATCAGCCGGTTTTATTCAAAATCACTTCCGCTGATACAATGGCATCACTATGGATTCCTCAGCTAGGCGGGGAGAAGTATGCGATGGCTGGAATGGAGATGGAACAATACCTTCAAGCTGATCAAGTTGGCACATATCAAGGAAGAAACGCCAACTTCACAGGCGAGGGCTTTGCTCAGCAAAAATTCAAAGTCAATGCGATGACGCAGTCTGACTATGATAAATGGGTAAATAAAACAAAGAAAGAAGCACCAAAGTTAACGAAGAAAACGTATGACTACTTGATGCTTCCTGATGCTGCAGATGTGCAGACATTCTCATCAACACATTTATCCTTTGCGAAGCACGGAGAGGATTCTGAATATGCACTCCAAGCACGCAAACGTTTAGGTTACCAAGCAGTTTCTCCGCATTCCAAGACAGATCCTTTCGAGAATGTGAAGAACTATAAAAGAAAATTAGAAACAGAATAAACTGACTAAGGAAAGGAGGAGGCCGTTATGCATTTAAAATGGGATGAGTTTTTTGTAACTGGAGACCCATTAATTCTTGGTGCGCAAATTTCTATCGCTCTTACCTCCATTGCCATCGTGTTTGTTTTAACCTACTTTAAAAAGTGGAAATGGCTCTGGAAAGAATGGCTGACATCAGTTGATCATAAAAAGCTTGGAATCATGTATATCCTTGCTGCTGTGATTATGTTCTTCCGCGGTGGGGTAGACGGACTGATGATGCGCGCGCAGCTGGCGCTTCCTAATAATACGTTTTTAGATTCAAACCACTATAATGAAATCTTTACAACGCATGGTACGATCATGATTTTATTCATGGCGATGCCATTTTTAATTGGTTTAATCAACGTCGTTGTTCCTCTTCAAATTGGTGCACGTGACGTTGCATTCCCTTATTTGAACAACCTTAGCTTCTGGACATTCATGGTCGGAGCAATGCTGTTCAACATTTCCTTCGTTATTGGAGGATCACCAAGTGCAGGCTGGACGAGTTACATGCCGCTCGCCGGAAATGATTTCTCACCAGGACCTGGACAGAACTACTACTTGCTCGGGCTCCAAATTGCAGGTATTGGTACACTTATGACAGGTATTAACTTCATGGTGACCATCTTAAAAATGCGTACAAAAGGTATGACACTTATGCGTATGCCAATGTTTACATGGACAACATTGATTACGTCTGTCATCATCGTTTTTGCATTCCCTGTACTAACAGTTGCTTTAGCACTTATGACATTTGATCGTTTATTCGGTTCTGCATTCTTTACACTCGAAGCAGGCGGTATGCCGATGCTTTGGGCGAACCTATTCTGGATTTGGGGACATCCTGAGGTATATATTGTTATCCTGCCGGCTTTCGGTATTTTCTCAGAAATTTTTGCGACGTTCTCAAGAAAGCAGTTGTTTGGTTACAAAGCGATGGTTGTCTCGATTGTGGCAATCTCTGTTCTTAGTTTCCTTGTGTGGGTTCACCACTTCTTTACAATGGGGAACAGTGCAGCGGTTAACTCATTCTTCTCGATTACAACAATGGCGATTTCTGTACCAACAGGTGTGAAAATCTTTAACTGGCTCTTTACGATGTATCGAGGCCGTATCAGCTTTACATCACCAATGCTTTGGGCACTTGGTTTCATCCCGAACTTCGTAATCGGTGGTGTAACTGGGGTTATGCTTGCGATGGCAGCTGCGGATTACCAGTACCATAACACGTACTTCCTTGTATCCCACTTCCACTATGTATTAATCGCAGGTACTGTATTTGCTTGTTTTGCTGGTCTTGTTTTCTGGTATCCAAAAATGTTTGGTTACAAGTTAAACGAAAGAATAGGCAAATGGTTCTTCTGGGTATTCATGATCGGATTTAACATCTGTTTCTTCCCGCAGTACTTCTTAGGACTGCAAGGAATGCCAAGACGTATTTATACGTATGGACCAGAAGATGGCTGGACTGCACTAAACTTTATTTCAACAATTGGTGCATTTATGATGGGTATCGGATTCATCATCCTTTGCTACAACATTTACTACAGCTGGAGACACGCAAAACGTGAAGTGTCTGGAGACAGCTGGGGAGAAGGGCGTACACTTGACTGGGCGACATCTTCTGCAATTCCGCCGCATTATAACTTTGCAGCACTTCCAGAAGTGACAACACCAGATGCATTCCATCATTGGAAGCAAAACAATGTAGACGTTCATCCTGAAAAAGAATTCAAGAAAATTCACATGCCGCACAATTCAGGCAGACCGCTGATCATGTCTGCATTCTTTGGACTTGGTGCATTCGGTCTTGTATTTGAATGGTACTGGATTGGCGTTATTGGCTTAATCGGTGTATTCGCAACGATGATTTTACGTTCATTCGAATATGACGATGGCTACTATATTCCTGTTGAAGAAGTAATCGAAACAGAGAAAAAGAATAAGGAGGCGCAGAAGTAATGGGACATAATGATAGCAGCTATGCAAATGCACCGCTTGAATATCGCTCTGAAACCGGACGTTTAAACATTCTTGGTTTCTGGATATTCCTTGGCGCGGAAATCGTGTTATTCTCAACACTTTTTGCGACCTACTTTGTTCTACATGGCAGAACAGCTGGTGGCGTTTTACCAGCTGAGCTGTTTGATATGAAACTTGTATTGATCATGACATTCCTGCTATTGGTTAGTTCATTTACATGCGGGATTGCCGTTCATGAAATGCGCCGTGGAAGTACAAAAGGGGTTGTCATCTGGACGATTCTCACACTGCTTCTAGGTGCAGGCTTCGTTGGATTTGAGATTTTTGAGTTCTTCCATTATGTACATGAGGGTGCGAGCATCCATACAAGTGCGTACTGGTCTGCATTCTTTGTACTCTTAGGAACTCACGGACTACACGTATCGATCGGTATCTTCTGGATTACCGGAATCTTGTTCCAAATTAAAAAACGTGGATTAACTCCACAAACAGCAGCGAAGATTTTCATCTCAAGTCTATACTGGCATTTCCTTGATGTTGTATGGATTTTCATCTTCACAGCTGTTTACTTGATCGGATTAGGGGGGCTTTTGTGATATGGCTGGAAAAACACATTCCTCAGCAGAGCACGAACACTTCCCTTGGAAACACGTAGTTGGCTTCATCCTATCCATTGTGCTGACAATCTTAGCATTCTGGATTGCCATTGGAGCTGAAATTGGCAGTTCCGCAAAACTATGGATTATCTTTGGTTTTGCGTTCATTCAAGCATTCTTGCAGCTGTTCATGTTTATGCACATGACAGAGAGCGAGAACGGAACTGTTCAAGTCGGAAATACTTTGTTTGGTCTGTTCTGTGCGATTATCTTCGTTATCGGATCTGTTTGGATCTTTGCGGCTCACTACAGCCACGGAGAGAACAGTAAAGACGGTTATTCACCGTCTGCACCAAAGCAGTCTGAGCATTCAGAGAAATAATAAAAAAACCACTCATCTCTTAAAGGTGAGTGGTTTTTATCATAATGGTGATAACGCTTCCAATAGTTGGGCGATATCTATCTGCTGCTGAATCTTTTGCGAATGAATGGAAGTCCGTAGATGAGGAACGCTGCAATGTGAGCCAAAATCACGTTAATGGCAAAGAATGCGATCATGAAGGTATGTCCTGCTGGAGATAAACTGCTTGTCATGTAAAGACCGAAGAAAATCCACATAATCATAATGGGTGGAATAGATGCTAATGCAATCTTTCTGTTTTCCAGCCATAAAAACAGGGGTGTAGCCGTTGCAATACATAGGTACGCAAAGAACATATCCATCGTATCCAACTCCTTTGTAAGTTGATGTTCAAATCAAATGAGAGGTCAGGATGCAATTGTGTCTGTTTTTAGGAGATATTGTGAACATTTTGTTACAGGTATTATACCACAATTGACTTTGAAGTAAACGTAATAATTGGAAAATGGGCCTTATTCCATACAAAATGGTTTTATTCCTCATTCCTCAGTGCAGCTATCTCATCTGATGTTTACTTGTCATATCGCCACATAGGTCATTGAATTTTCCCCTTAAAATCTGTAAAATAAACTTTTTAAAGGACTTGAGATCGGTTGAATGAAAAGTGTATAGAGGAATTTTTTCCTATTGTTAGGATGAAAAGTATTTCATTTTTTGAAAATTGAATGGAACCTTTCGGATGTATCTTCCGTCATATTTAAGGTGAGTTGATTTTGTGAAAATTTCAATCTAATATAAACAAGGGCTTTTATGTTTTGTAATAAGGGTGGTTAGTTCATGAACAAGCAGAATACATCTCCTTACTATCAAGGAGATTTGATTTTTATATTTTTAGCCTTCTTTGCCATCAGTGTCATTGCGATTTATGCTGCGGGTCAATTTGGGCAGTATGGATCTAATGCATGGACGAGGCAGATCATATACTATATGGTCGGAGTTATATGTATTGTTGCTATTAATTATTTTGACTTAGAGCAATTAGAGAAACTGAGCTTATATATATTTATAGGCGGCATTATGCTGTTAATTCTTCTTAAAGTCGCTCCTGCACAAATCGGGGGTCATGATTTTGCTCCAATCAAAAATGGTGCAAAAAGCTGGTTTGTGTTGCCAGGAATAGGGACATTTCAGCCTTCAGAGTTCATGAAAATTGGTTTGATTATGATGCTCGCATCTGTCATTGGAAAGTCTACACCTAGAGGAAAGCGGACATTAGAGGATGATATTTTCCTTCTATTAAAAATTGCCGGGGTGGCGGCTGTACCAGTTGGACTGATCTTCTTGCAGGATGCAGGGACTGCGGCTGTTTGTATGTTTATTGTTGTGGTGATGGTATTTTTATCAGGGGTCAATTGGAAACTGATCTCTCTCATTGGCTCAGTGGTTGTACTTTTAGTTGCCTCTGTTTTAGCCGTGATCATCTTATTCCCTGATTTTGCGAAAACAATAGGCATTCAGCAGTACCAGATCAACCGGATTACCGCTTGGCTGCCTGATAGTTCTTCGACAGCCAACCAAGCACAGACGCAGGATGCATCTGGATCTGATAAATATCAAGTAGAGCAGGCGATTATGGCCATAGGTGCAGGTCAGATTTTTGGGAACGGCATTAAAAACTTAAAGGTCTATGTTCCTGAAGCACAAACGGATATGATTTTCTCCATTATAGGTGAAGCCTTTGGCTTTATCGGCTGTGCGTTTGTTGTGATCATGTTCTTCTTCTTGATCTACCGGCTGGTCGTATTGATTGACCGAATACATCCTTATAGCCGATTTGCGTCATTCTTCTGCGTCGGATATACAGCCTTGATTGTGATCCATACGTTCCAGAACATTGGAATGAACATAGGCGTGATGCCTGTAACAGGGATTCCACTCTTATTTATCAGTTTTGGAGGGAGCTCTGTCTTGTCCGTTCTGATTGGATTCGGGATCGCCTATAACGCAAGCGTTCAATTAACGAAATATCAAAGTTATTTATTTAAATAAAACGGGTAAGGGCAGTCTAAGTATAGGCTGTCTTTTTTATTGCGAGTTTTAATTTTTGAAAAGCCCTATGTCTTTGTTTTATGATAGAAGAAGTCAAGGAGGTCTTCGAGTTGAACAAAACGATAGAAACCATATTAAATCATCGATCCATTCGTTCGTTTACAGACGAGCGTTTGACAGAAGAAGAGGTGCTGACACTGATCAAAAGTGCACAGGCTGCTTCAACATCAAGCTACGTACAGGCGTATAGTATTATTGGTGTAACAGATCAGGAGAAGAAGGCCAAGCTTGCTGAACTGGCTGGGAATCAGCCTTACGTTGAGAAGAATGGGCATTTCTTTGTCTTCTGTGCAGACTTGAAACGCCATGATCATATTGCAAAAAAAGCAGGGAAGAATCATCAGGAGGCGCTTGAGAATACAGAAGCCTTTCTCATTAGCGTCATTGATGCGGCATTGGCTGCACAAAATGTCAGTGTTGCCGCAGAATCAATGGGACTTGGAATCTGCTATATTGGCGGACTGCGTAATCAGCTGAGAGAAGTCTCTGAAGTGCTTGAAACGCCATCTTATGTGCTGCCATTATTCGGTCTGGCTGTTGGCCATCCAGCTAATCAGTCGTCTCAAAAGGAACGGCTGCCAGTTGAACTCATATATCATGAAAATTCATATCAGCAAGATGAAGCGCATGTGGATCGTTATTTAAAAGAATACGACGATCGTATTTCCGCATATTATGAAGCACGAACAAACGGTGAGAGAAAAGATACTTGGTCTGAGCAGATGCTGCGAGGCTTTAGTCAGCCAAAGCGTGCCTTCCTTGGAGAGTTTGTGAAAGAGAAGGGCTTTAATCGAAAATAAATAAGACATCCCCCTTTCGCTTGAGAGAGGGGGATTTCTGTAAGAGGTGCAGCATGATGAAATTAAGTATACTGGATCAATCTCCTTTGATAGGAGGTGCTACGCCTGCTGAGGCTTTGAAGCAGACGGTTGAACTGGCGAAGCAGGCGGAAAAGTGGGGTTATCACCGTTTTTGGGTATCAGAGCATCATTTTTCAAATCGGCTTGCAGGATCAAGTCCAGAGGTGCTTCTAGGCCATTTATCAGCCGTTACGTCGCATATACGCATTGGCTCGGGCGGCGTCATGCTTCCCCACTATAGCGCCTATAAAGTAGCAGAGAACTTCAGGGTTCTCGAAGCGCTGGCTCCTGGCAGAATTGATCTTGGGATTGGACGTGCCCCTGGCGGTATGCCCATTTCATCTATTGCCCTTCATCATGGGGAGCGGAAGCGTTTAGGTGATCAATATCCTGAGCAAGTAGAAGAATTGAAGGTGTATTTACACGATCTAGCGGATGAATTTTACCCGCTGCCTCATTTGACTGCTTCTCCGAAGGTCGAGACCGCGCCAGAAGTTTGGATGCTCGGTTCCTCTGGAGGGAGTGCAAGGCTTGCGGCGAAAGCAGGTGCAGGCTACACGTTTGCTCTTTTTATTAATGGTGAAGGCGGAGAAGATTCTATAGAGCAATATATCAATCGGTTTGAACCTTCAGTATTCGGTGATAAGCCGCGTGTCAGTCTGGCAGTCTTTGTTTTATGTGCTGAAACAGAGGAGCAGGCAGAAAAACTAGCTGTCAGCTTAGATTTATCTTTACTTGCCAATGAACAGGGGCTGAAGCTTGAGGGTTTTCCTTCATTTGAAGAGGCACAGGCGTATTCTTACAGTCCATATGAACAAAAACGAGTGGCTGCCAATCGTCAAAGGATGGTCGTTGGAACACCAGCATCTGTGAAAAAGCAGATGACCACACTCGCCAAGGCTTATCGGACAGATGAATTGATTGCTGTGACCATCACACATCACATGCAAGACCGGCTCACATCGTATCGTTTATTAAAAGAAGCCTTTGATGCATAACGTATGTATATTTATCGTCCACGCAGCCAGTAAAAGGGGAAAAGCAGCATCAGAGTGAGGAAGAAGGTGGCTGACACGAGCAGACTGAGCGGGTAGATACAGGAAGCATAAACAGTCAGCTCGCATGCTTGATGAAAAGGACGAGGCTGCTTCGTATGTAAAAAGGTTAGAAAATAAACCAAGGTGATCGTCAGAAAAAAAGCAGTAAAAAAAGAAACGATCCATAGCCATATCAACATGAGTTTCTCTTTCCTCCATATATGATCGAAAAGCCTTGATGAGTTTATCCGCTCATACAAGGCTTTTCTTGTGATACACATTTATTCAGGGTAAATTTCGAAAGGTTCCTTCGTTTGTACGGTATCTGATTTTCCTTTCAAACTTGCATACGCAAGCATTGTATACTCACCAGCTTCAAGCTTCTGGCCTTGATTGATCGTACCATTCCATTTTACGCGGTGCTCTCCTTTATCAACAAGTTGATAAACACCAGCTTCACCTAAATACTCTCCATCTGTTGAGTAGACAAGGAATGCAAGGTTCTCAGCACCGCCAGGCAGGTAGCTGCTGATGACATAGCTTCCAGCACGGTTGTCAGGCTCTACGGAAACAGAAGTGACGCGCGGATAATCTGGCTCTTTCACAATCAATAAAGTAGGGATTTCCGTGACCTTTCTGCCATTTTCGCGAATGGTTATGCTGCCTTGGTACGTCCCTTTTTTGGTTTTTCCGTAATTCACCTGTACTGCGGAAGTAAAGGATCCAGTGGAATTCCCTTTGACGCTGATTTTTTTCGTTCCGTTTGTACTAATGCCGCTGCCATTGAATTTGTAATCAATGGTATACGTTTTCGGTGCTTTTGAAAGGTTTTCTACCTTGAATTTCTTCGTTTTGATTTGAACGCCTTTTTCCTTTAAGAAAGTGCCATAAGAATAGCTCGCATCAGAAACGATTGAAGACGCTTGAAGTGATTCCATGATTCGAACGCTGCCTGTTCCTTGTGTGTTATGAGGGAATGGGCTGCCATTTGCGTCAAACAGTTTTTCTGCTGTATTCATCAGCAATGCTTTGATTTGTCCAGTTGAGTACGATGGTTTTGCTTGTTTGATGATCGCTGCTACTCCTGCCACATGAGGAGAAGCCATACTTGTTCCTTGCTTAGAACCATATCCGTAAGGCTGAGATGGATCATGCGTTGGGATCGTACTCACAATGCTGACGCCGGGTGCTGATAGATCAGGCTTAATCATCCACGTATCCACAACAGGTCCGCGGGACGAGAAGTCAGCGACTTGCTCACTAAGTTCTTTGACAAATTGAATGGAGAAAGCCGTTGTATTGTTTCCAGCCTCAATGGCTTTGATAAGCGCTGTTCCTTCAGCTTTTGACAGCTTAATTGTAGGAAGTGCGAGACCTGGTACATCGACTGGGATTTCTCCATCGGTATTGTTATACATCACAACGCCGATTGCACCAGCTGCTTTTGCATTGTCGACTTTATCCACAAAAGCAATGGCACCACGTTCAATCACAGCCACCTTTCCTTTAACATCGATGTCTTCAAAGGCCTTTTCGTCACCGATTCCAGCTTGGACGAGTGTGACTTGTTTTTGGTCAAGCGCTTTTAAATCACTCTCTTGGTAGTAGCCCATGACTTTTGCAGTGGAATAGTTCGGGAATTTCACATTGTAAAGGCTGTACGGAAGCTGAGTTGCTCCGACAGAAATAGCATCTCTTGATGTGCCAGGTGAACCGACTGTCCAGTTGTTCGGACCGCTGTTTCCATTGGATGTAACAGCGACAACGTCTTCAGACATGGCCCAATCGAGAGCGATGCTCGTTGCATAATCAGGGTTATTGACACTGTTTCCAAGAGAGAGGTTCATGACATCTGCTCCGTCAGTAACCGCCCGGTCGATGCCTGCAAGAACGTTCTCAGTTGTTCCAGATCCACCTGGTCCAAGTACACGGTATGCAAGAAGTGTGGCATCCTTTGCGACACCTTTAATTTGTCCATTTGCCGCGATCGTTCCTGCGACGTGTGTGCCGTGATCTGTGGATTCACCTCTAGGATCTCCTTTAGGTGTCTCTTGCGGAGAATAATCATTATCAACAAAATCATAGCCTTTGTATAAACCGAAGTTTCCTTTTAAATCAGGGTGGGTATAGTCTACTCCAGTATCAATGACTGCGACTTTGACCCCTTTTCCAGAATAGCCGGCATCCCATGCTTTTGGTGCACCGATAAATGGAGCGCTCTTATCCATAAGCGGGGAGACATCTTCGTTTGGAAGCTGGATGCTTTCCTTTTTCACTTCATCGGTTTTATATGTAACATCCGGATAAACAGCTTTTACTCCATCAACTGCGAGCAGCTTCGGGATTTCGTTTGCAGGAAGTTTCATAGAGAAACCAGAGAAGACTTTTTCATATTCTTGACGAACACTCGCTTTATCTACCTCTTTGAGTGCTGCGTTCTTTACTTTGGTTCGAGATTTTTTGAGGGAGGCTTTTGTTTGTACTTCGCCGTCTTGCTTGGCTTCAACTAAGGATTTTTCCTTTAATTCAACAATGACAGTGGTTTGTTTTTTCGAGTTGACATTGATTTCACCGAAGATTTCTGCTTTTTCTAGTTCCACCTTTTTGTTAGATGGAGCCGCCGCCGCCTGTTGACCGGTAAAGAATGTGGATAAAATAAATATAGTGGAAAACAATAGAACAGAAGAACGAGATATGACCTTTTTCATTAATTTTCCCCTTTCTAGCTGTGTTTTTAGGGAGATAGCCTTTCTTTTTGTGGATAAATAGGAAAGATTCACTGCCCGTTATTAAGTATTCAATATGTTGAAAACAATTCCTTTACTAAAATGGTCTTATTTTACATAGTTACAAAGAACTATTTTGTTTATAAAGTCGCACTTATTCACAAATGTCTGTTGATAACTCGATTATTAAGATACATATATGGAAAATAAAAAATTTACATACACAAAATCTAGTGAGAGGGTGTTGATATGTGGATAAACCCTGTTGATAAGGTGTGCTTATCTTTGGGATAGCGTGTGCATAAAATTTTCAATGAAACATCTAGGCACATGATGATCTTCTGCACTTTTCAACAAAACTTCTGAAAACTAGTTTGTTTTTTCACCCAGATTGTGACAAACCTCTCTTTTTTCTCGGGATATGATAGGAGCAGTTGTTTTGATAGAGCTGCTAGATTCTAAGAAAAGCGGAGGGATGTTCAGTGAAGAAATTAAAAAGCTGGTTGAGCGTATGGTTTGGTTTCATGATGAATGTGCTTGTGAACCCTGGTGTGATGATAAAGCAGCAAGGGTTTCAGGCGGCCGCGGCGGATGCCGGATTTTTTCAAGTAGTGAAAGAGAGAGAGCTGGAAAAGCTGGCAGAAGAACATAAGAAGAAACGCAGGACAGAGAAGCGGATGACTCAAAGTCTGATGATGCTTGAAGAGAAGACGATGCGAGAGGCGCGTGCTGGTCCGCTCTTACCTTTACAGAAAAAGTGAAACAGGGTAAAATCCCACATAAGAAATGTTATCTGCTGGGAGAGGATACCCCTTGAAGATATATAAAATATTGAATAACAACGCAGTGGTTGTAAAGGAGGGCGATCAGGAGAAAATTGTGATGGGACCCGGAATTGCTTTTCAGAAGGGGAAAAATGACGTCGTTCCTCTTCAAAAAATAGAGAAAATCTTTGTTGTGCGTGAAGAAAATGAGAAATTCAAACAAATTCTTGCCACATTGCCAGAAGCGCATATTGAGGTGGCAGAGCATATCATCAGTTATGCAGAAGGTAAACTTATGATGCCGCTCAGTGATCACATTCACATATCACTGACTGATCATTTGTCCTTCGCCATTGAACGTCTTCAAAAAGGCATTGTGTTATATAATAAATTGCTTGGTGAGATCAAAGTCTTATATAAGCAGGAATATGAGATTGGAAAGTATGCCATTCGTTATGTAAAGGAGCGGCTTGGGGTCGAACTGCCGGACGATGAGGCAGGATATGTGGCACTTCATATTCATACGGCCAAAATGAATACGGAGTCCATGAAAAAGACCGTGAAATATACAACGATGATCAAAGAAATGATCGAGCATATTGAAAGCTATTTTCAGCATTCAATTGATGAGGATAGTATTTCCTATCAGCGGCTTGTGACACATTTGAGGTATGCATTAGGCAGGTTGGAATCGAATGAGGCATTTCAAATCATGGACGATGACATGCTGATTTTTATCCAAACAAAGTATGATACGGCTTACCGGTGTGCACTTGGACTCGCTGATTTGTTAAAAGATGAATATGGACTTCATCTCCCTGAATCGGAGATCGGCTACATCACGCTGCATGTCCAGCGTCTGCAGGAAGCCGAATTGGTTTAATTGTGATGCCTGCATGCAGGCTTTTTTTAATAGGTCGAATGATAATAATCAATCATCTTAGATAATAGCAAGACTTCATAGTGCTTAATAGTTTCTTTACTGGAAAAAGACCGTCTGATATAAAGTAAGAAAGAGACAACATGTTAGTTGCCTCTTTCAAGTTAATAACCCATTTATAACATTATAAAACTAAAAACAACGTAATTATTTTTTTGCTCAAACTCGGTCATATAAGTAATTTTAATTTTTACTTTTCTACCCGTGTATTGGTTCGTTTGATTATCCCACTCATTCAGAATCACAGTGTCTCCTACACAAAAACCTCTATCATTTTTTCTGATTTCAAAAGTTTTAGTCTGCTCTAGTACAGGATTGAAAAACTCACGATTTATTTTTAAATTATGAAGCATAAATTTTCCCCTCTAACGAAATTCTCTTAGCTAGTTATAAAGTGTAGTAAATTTGATAAAGGTTGTTTTTCATCATATATGAATAGTTTAATTTCATATTTATTAGAGTAACTTATTGATTGTTGAATTTCAAAGTCCTGAAATTTCTGCAAAAAATCTATTGAATAATCTATCTGATCTCTCTCAAATAAACGATCCCTAATTAACTCTGGCCTATTTTTCATCACAATTATTTTATCCATATTAGTATCATTAAAAGTTTCAAAAGGTAATAAGACAATATTCCTTTCTGAATCCAATAAACAAAAGTGTCCATCCAGTAATAATTTAGATTTACCCAAATCTAAATTATTCAGCTCATTCTTCCATAACTCTTGATTTTTTGAAATATTTTTAGTTTCCTTGTTATAACTATCAAAATTTTTTCCTGCTTGTTTGATCAGATTGCTGACTGTCACGGTTTGAATATCTAATAATTCTTGAATTTTTTTAGACAAAGTCGATTTTCCAACCCCATGAATACCTGAAAGAAAAATATATTTCAACTTATAATCCTCCGTTTGTATAGCAAAATGATTGAGGAGCAACTTTTAAGCTATTGTCAAACTCAAATAAATCTAGAGGTATATCGTATTTTTTAAATTCTTTTATTTGTATAGCGAAACCAGTAGCTTTATCTTGAAAGTATTGATTGAAGAAACTTTTTGTAACTCCTGAAAAATCCTTAGTTTTATTCCAAATATTTTCTGGTTTATCATATAATATGTCCTCGATTTCGAATTCTCCAACTACTTTACCATAGGGCTTAGTTGCATAAACTACGATCGAGGAAATACCTTCCCTTTTAAATATGCTTTTTCTGTATTCAAATTTCTTTTTCCCTAAAACTATTTCTTCTACAAATTCAGGTTTAATTGATAATAAAACTTTCATTTACTTCACCTAATTCTATAATCTTCTCAAATTGAGAGTTTGTTAGAGGGAGAAAACCAGCATAATCGCTCCGATTTATTACTTGATTTTCTATTAATTCACGTCGTATAATCCGCTTGGGCAAGGAGATGTTATAAAGCATTTTAACGATGTAAGGATATCTTTTCGTAGACCAAAAATAATTTAACTCTCCTGTACTGAATATAGTTCCTTTTCCACAATATTTAATGAATTCTTCTTTTGTATGAAATTCATTAATATTTCGAGTATCTACTACTGAACATACGGAAGTAATAACAGAGCTGTACTCAGCTGATTTGTTATTTTCCGCAGTTCTATAGATAATAATTAGATCTCCAGATTTCAGCTTATCCATACCGTACATCTTAGCCAAATATACTTTTTCTAAAGTATTTGTAAAAGATAGATCTTCTACTTTATGGTCGTTCTCGGTTTGGAGTCTAGAGTATGGGAATAATTTCGTGTGATATTCGGGATAAATGGACAAAATATATTTTGAACTATTTTGGCTTTGAATACGTGGGAAGTCTTTATATAAATTATTATGATATTCTAATGTTTTTACATAAATTAACTCACCGTTTTCTTTGCTCCCCCATAATTTAAAACCAAATTTCTCGAATAGTTTGATTAGAGGTTGTTGTTTGTTAAAAATAGTAACATAACATTCATTATGCTTTTGCTCAATCATTTGTTTTAGAATCAAACCAATAAATCTTTGACCTAAAACTGTCCCATGTGCATCTATTTTAAAAGTCCCTATCTTAAGTCGGCGTTTTTTGGGGAATTTGGGATTAATATCAATAGATTCCTCGTTTTCTTCTTTAAGATATAAAAAACCCAATAATTTTTGTTCTTTTAGAATGTAAACTTTCTCACCTTGATTCGATTTTTTTATAAACCAGTGTTTAAACCCTTCGTAATCTTCAATCAAACTTAAAAAGAATGGATCGTTTACATTCAGGTCAGAAAATTTTACATGCTCTATTACATCATTTTTCACCAAAGATACCTCCTAATAGTAACTCACATTTTGTATAGGATCAAACAGGTGTTCTGATCCTTATTTAGAAAATTTTTCTATAGACAATTATAGCAAAATTATTTAAGGAATAAGTAATGAATCCAATAAGACTTTTTTATTTGAAATTTTTTTAGAATGCTAGTTGACGCATGTCACAGTCTTATACTATGATGAAAGCGTCATCAAAATTTGATATCGCGGGATTGTGACTGTCAGGCAGGCAAGACCTAAAATTTGCGTAACGAGGGGACGTGTATGTCCTTTGCTCGTTGGTGAATTTTAGGTCTTTTTTGCTTTAAAAAAGGAGGAGACATCATGGATTATCAAAAAACAGCCAAAGAATTAACAAGTCTGTTAGGCGGCAAGGAAAATGTCATCAGTGCCACACATTGTGCAACAAGACTCAGATTGGTGGTGAAAAATGAGGATTTGATTGACAAAGAGGCTATTGAAGAACTTGAAGGAGTGAAGGGGGCTTTCTCAAGTTCAGGGCAATTTCAGGTGATTTTTGGAACTGGATCTGTCAACAAAGTGTATGAACCATTTGCTCGTGAGACTGGTCTCGAGACAGGCGACGAGAAACAAAAGCCTGTCAGCCATGATGAAGCAGTGAAACAAAAAATGAATCCACTTGCGCGTTTTGCAAAGACGTTATCGAATATTTTTGTACCGATCATTCCAGCAATTGTGGCAAGCGGTTTATTAATGGGTCTCTTAGGAATGATGAAAGCCTTCAAATGGGCTGACCCAAGCTCTGCGGTCTTCCAAATGCTTGATATGTTCTCAAGTGCAGCCTTTATCATTTTGCCGATTTTAATTGGGGTCAGTGCAGCGAAAGAGTTTGGCGGAAATCCATATTTAGGAGCCGTCATTGGGGGAATTATGATTCACCCGAATCTGCTTAATCCGTGGGGATTGACGGAAGCAAAACCAGAATATATGCATTTATTCAATGTTGATATTGCTCTTCTTGGTTACCAAGGGACGGTTATTCCAGTGTTATTGACCGTATATATCATGTGTCTTGTTGAGAAGAATTTAAGAAAAGTGGTTCCGAACAGTATTGATTTACTTGTGACCCCATTTGTGACGGTGATTGTAACTGGATTTGTGACGTTTATTGCAGTTGGCCCGCTTGGAAGAATGCTTGGTACAGGAATTTCGAATGCGCTGACGTTTATCTATGACCATGCAGGGTTCTTAGCAGGACTCATTTTCGGCGGTGCTTACTCTTTAATTGTGCTGACAGGGGTTCATCATAGCTTCCATGCGATTGAGGCAGGATTGCTGAATGATATTGGACGTAACTATTTGCTGCCAATTTGGGCAATGTCCAATGTCGCGCAAGGCGGGGCAGGATTGGCTGTCTTTTTCTTAGCCAAGCGTGCAAAAACAAAAGAAATTGCCCTTCCTGCTGCCTTCTCTGCTTTTTTAGGAATTACCGAGCCTGTTATATTCGGTGTAAACCTTCGCTACCGTAAACCATTTATTGCGGCGATGATCGGAGGCGCATTGGGCGGGGCATTCGTCGTTTTCACGAAGGTAGCCGCCAATGCTTATGGTTTAACAGGCATTCCAATGATTGCGATTGCAGCACCATTCGGTGTTCAAAATGTGGTCAATTATGTGATTGGTATGTTAATCGCTGTTGCTGTTTCATTTATTCTCACCATCATTTTTAAAGTAAAAGAAGTCGAAAAATAATCAAGGGGTGGTCACAGTCATGACAACAACTGACGCAGCACTTCGTCAAAAAATAGCAGAACGTATTCGAAACTATGAGCATTTGGTTAAAAAGGATGTGTACCGGCAGCATTTTCATTTGATGCCGCCAGTTGGTCTTTTAAATGATCCGAATGGGCTGATTCAGTGGAAAGGAATTTATCATGTTTTTTATCAGTGGCAGCCATTCAAAACGGGGCATGGTGCAAAATTCTGGGGGCATTATACATCGACAGATCTAGTGAATTGGCATCACGAAGAAGCCGCTCTTGCCCCAAGTGATTGGTTTGATCAAAACGGCTGTTATTCTGGCAGTGCATTTATAGACGATGGGCAGATGCATGTGATGTACACTGGAAACGTTCGGGATGAACAAGGGAACCGTGAGACGTATCAATGTTTAGCTGTTTCAGAGGATGGCATTCATTTTCAGAAAAAAGGTGTCGTGGCAACGCTGCCGGAAGGTTTCACTGCCCATTTTCGAGATCCAAAGGTATGGAAGAGGAATGGTCAGTGGTACATGGTCCTTGGTGCACAAAGCTTAGATCTGAAAGGACACCTTGTTTTGTTTACCTCTGATACGTTAGAGAAGTGGACGTTTCAAGGCACGATTGCAGGCAGTGGAAAGAATGGTTTAGACAATTTCGGCTATATGTGGGAATGTCCAGACCTGTTTGAATTAGACGGCCGGGATGTATTGATTGTGTCACCGCAAGGGCTCAAGCCAGATGGTTTAAAATATCACAATACCCATCAATCAGGTTATTTTGTTGGGAGATTGGATGATCATACCTATCAATATACGCATGGAGCGTTTGAGGAGCTGGATCGCGGCTTTGACTTCTACGCCCAGCAAACCTTTCTAGACGAATCAGGCAGACGTCTTTTAATCGGGTGGATGGGGGTGCCTGATCAAGGAGAAGAGCATCATCCGACGATTTCTTATCAATGGATACACTGCCTCACGATCCCGAGAGAGCTCCGTTTAGATGATGACGGACATCTCATTCAAAAACCAGTAAGTGAACTTCAATCCATGCGGACCAATGAACAAGAGCATGTTTTTCATATTAAACGTTCTGTTCATTCTATCCCTGTAGATGATATTACGAGCGCAGAGGTATTCATTGATCAAATTGACACACAGAAAGGGTTTGAATGCTGTATCCGTGCAGCTGCACGGATCATCTATGATAAAGAGGAAGGGAAGCTGACATTAGAACGGGATCGATTTGAAGATCGATCAAAAGAAGTTCGTGAAGCGGTCATAGAGGAATTACACGACCTGCATATCTTTATTGATGCATCGTCGATTGAGATTTTTGTAAACGGAGGCCAAGAAGTTTTTACTGCACGTTACTTTCCTTCCCCGGGAAATAAATCAATCTCCATCAGTGGAAGAAATGAAACAAAGCTGACATTGAAGACATGGCATTTACAAAAAGAAGCAGGTCGTTGATCCGAACCCTACATGTGATGATTAATATGATGTGAAATTAAAAGTAACCAAAAACAGCACGGCATATAAAAAAGGGAGATTCAGAGCCGTCTGCACGATTGATAGAAAGGTTTGATGAATACATTTCTCTATCAGATAAGCGAGGTGCGGGAAATTGGGTACCCCAATACCGCATCCTCATTTTATTCCACTGTCATAAGTGGAATTTTTATTTTCATTGTTTTTTTGCTTTTGGACCAATGGTAATCACAACGTCTACATATCCCTCGCCATCAATTCCATTATATTTTCCGGAAAACGATCGTTTCCCATTTGCTTCACTGTTCGTTTTACTTTATCTGCTGTTCTTTATAAAAAAGGTTTACTTTATTAAGTATGAGTGATAACATACATTTAAATTGTTGGTAATAAACATTACTCTTATATAAAAAATAGTAATTTTTATTACATAGGATAAATCATAAAAATTTTTTTGAGGTGCGTGATAATCCTTTTGGGATAGGGGTTGCATCATTCATTATATTTTTTGAAAGCGCTATCTTATTGATTTGTGTATGGAAATGAATCTCTTAGTTGATTGTTTCTACTATCCAAAAAGAAGAGGAGTGTATGTTGGTCAGTGATTTAGCACAGTGGTTGGATGTTATCAAGGCATGTAAAAAAGATGCTATTGTTAACAATTAAATAAACGAATCTATTATATCAATATGAAGTTAAGGGGTGTATTTGCATGGGAGTATGGAATTTTAAAGGCGGTTCTATTTGGTCAGAAAAGGGATTCATTCCAAATAAGTCTACAAGAATAACAGTTACTCATGAGGATGATAGGGATATTCATTTATCTGAATCTAGCGTAATTGTACCAGGACTAGTCGATTTTCATTGTCATTTATGGGCACCTGGAGCGGAGATTGGTGTGACAGATAAACAATATCTCTCCTCAGGAGTAACGACAGTTGGGGACGCAGGTACTTTTGGCTATGACGGATGGGAGGAAGCAAATCGTTATTGGGAAAAGAGCCCATTAACAGTTCGTTCTTGGTTATCAGCCTTACCAGAAGGGCTAACCAATCATCCCAACCCTAACCCAACCAAGCCAGAAAGTATTTCGTTGGATCGAATAGTTGAAGTTGCATCTTTAGCTGATGATCGTTTATTAGGAATTAAGATTCGCTTAGGTCAGGTGGATATAACGACTGACCGGTCTTTATTACGCTTAGCAAGAGAAGCAGCCGATCGAACTGATTTACGAATGATGGTTCATTTAACTGAAACTAAACTAGATATTGAAGAGGTAACACAATATTTTAATAAAGGGGACATTCTCACTCATCCATTTCAAGGAAGGGATGGAAACGTGTTAAATACTGCCGGGAAGGTAAAAAAAGAATTTCTAGATGCAGTAGAAAGAGGGATAGTATTAGATATCGGTCACGGTAGAAAACACTTTAATTGGAATGTTTTTTATAAATGCTTAGCTGAAGGAATTAAACCAGATACGATCAGTTCAGATTTAACAAGCGCGTCATGGAGAAAATACCCCGTTTATAACATGAGCTACATCATTTCTAAAATGATTGTAGGTGGACTGTCTCTAGATGAAGCTTTTAGAACCGTTCTGGTAACAGCTCCTAAATTGTTAGGAATTGACGATTTTACTTTTACTCCAAATAACCTTGTGGTTCTGGATTCTACTTCTACTGAGACTGCTTTTCCTGATGTAGATGGAGAAACGGTGTTAGGTAACATTAATTATCAACCGAAACACTTAATATTTAACGGTATACCAGATATTGAGAGCGTTTCTAGTTGGAAATAAACGTTTTGACACGATGAAAGAAGATATATTTCATTTTGTTCGCTGTCTTGAGGAAACAACAGAAGGGTAAATGGAGATACTCTTAGACATCTTACAGAAGCGTAAGAGTATCTCTTTATTTTTTAGATAAATGTAAGCGTTATCAAAATTTCTTTTTAAAAGGAGGAATTTGATTGGAAAATTCTCAATTGAATTTCGAAAAGAAGACGATTCGAAAGGTGACACGAAGAATTATCCCGTTACTATTTTTACTCTATATTATTTCTTATCTAGACAGGGCAAATGTGGGATATGCTGCATTGGAAATGAATGAAGCACTAGGACTAACAAGTAAAATGTTTGGTCTTGTGACAGGTATTTTTTTTATTGGTTATTTTCTCTTTGAAGTACCAAGTAATATTTTAATGCAAAAATTTGGGGCAAGAGTTTGGATTACT
Organism: Bacillus sp. FSL R5-0659; assembly: GCF_038008785.1. NCBI lineage: Bacteria > Bacillati > Bacillota > Bacilli > Caryophanales > Bacillaceae > Bacillus > Bacillus sp. FSL R5-0659. The sequence continues at coordinate 3,417,937 of NZ_JBBOZU010000001.1, read as the reverse complement.
AGGATACTCTTTACTTGGGGAATTATTTCTATGGCAACTGGGTTTGCTCAGAATGCTACCCAGCTCTATATCATTAGATTCCTTCTTGGAATAGCAGAGGCAGGTCTATTTCCAGGTATTATTCTATACCTTACTTATTGGTTTCGAGCTAAAGAAAGAGCAAGTACAATTGCGATGTTTATGACAGCAATCGCCGTTTCTTATATTATAGGAGCTCCCGTTTCTACTTTAATTATTGATCATATTCATTGGATGAATGTGCCTGGTTGGCGTTGGATGTTTATTATCGAAGGCGCACCTGCTGTTATTTTAGGGTTTGTTACATATTTCTACTTAACAGACCGGCCAGAACAAGCAAAGTGGCTAACAGCCGAAGAAAAAAATTGGTTGATTTCAGAATTAAGAAAGGACGAGGAGCTACGAGAAAAGAAAGGCCAACAAACAACTAGTCATAAGACGGCCTTGACTGATCCTAAACTGTGGTACCTCGCCTTAATTTACTTTGTATATACTGCAGGTACACTGGGGGTTGGATATTGGATGCCCCAAATTATTAAAGGCTTATCTAGTTATTTATCAAACACCCAGATCGGCTTCATTGCTACAATCCCTTACATTATTGCTTCAATCGTCATGAATTACTGGTCAAGACGCTCAGATCGCACTGGTGAAAGACGTATGCACACAGCTTTACCATTACTCGTAGCTGGTTTAACGTTACTCAGTGTAGGAATGGTATCCAATCCATTTATTGCAATGGTTTTCATCACCATATCATTGGCAGCCATGTATTGTTTTAAAGGTCCTTTTTGGTCATTACCCACTATGATATTGAGTCCAGCCACAGTAGCTGTTGGAATTGCAGTCATTAATTCAATTGGAAGTCTAGGAGGTTTTGTTGGCCCTTATGCAGTTGGATGGCTAAAAGATGCTACAGGAAAAATGCAAGCCGGCTTGATTTTCTTAAGTATTATTTTAATAATAGCTTTCATATTAGTATTAGCGATGAAATTTGAGCAAAAAAGAACTGCCTTCAAGAGTCAGAAGGAAATAGGGGAAATCCGGCTTGAAAAATAATTTGTCTACAATATGAGCAGATCAATGATCTGCTTTTTCTAGTGAAATCAGCCTGTATCTTAAGGTCTATATCGTGTATATACAAGGTTGGCCTAAAGCGGTTTGATGACGTTTTACATATATGATAACAGGTGGAATTATGGTATCATTTTAAAATATATACAGCTGAGGCTGACGTTTATCCAAATGCGGTAGGACAAAAAAGGGGTTGTTTACTTGAATTCAAAACAGCAGCCGACGACTAGAAAACGCTTGGAGACAATGGCAGATCATGTTGAAGATAAACGTGAAGAATATAAAGAATTGCTCATTCAAGTTCAATCTATTCTCGGTGAACCTTCTTTAGAGCAGGAAGAAGTGAAAGAGAAGCTGACAGATACGTATAAACAAATGAAAGAATATGCTTTATTTGTTGAATCTATCGAAGCCTTTATTCGAAAAATGGCGAAAGAGTCCGATCAGCAAAAATAGGCATTCATGAATGGATAAAAGAGTGTACTCGGTTGCGGGTATGCTTTTTTGTTTCGGTCAGATTATTCAGAAATTTAAATGAAAGCGTTGACATTCTTATTGTCATGATAAATAATAAATAAAAATTCATCTGAGCATGTACAGGAGGAACGATATGAACCATACAACCAAGAAATGCCTGATCACCTTTATGATTGTCCTATTTTCTATGAGTTTTCTTTTTCCTTCCATTTCTTCTGCCCGAAATCATACGTCGTATGCTGCATCAACTGCTTCAGTCCCGTCTGGTCAATATTATCGTTCACAAGAGGTAGCTCTGCATTCTCACGTTCAAAAAGCTTCTCTTTATTACACAACAGATGGCAGCCAGCCGACAACTCAAAGTCAGTTGTACAAAAAGCCCATACATATCGAAAAAGATACGACTTTAAAAGTAAGCGTTTACAAGAAAAACCACCGCCTTTCCACGTCTACATACAATTATCGGTTTGTCACACGAGAGGACATTGCATCATCTTTTTTATCTTTCGAATACAAAGGAATGCCTTATCGGCTGTATATTCCAAAAAATCGTAAGAGGGGTAAAGCCTATCCTCTCGTCCTGTTCTTACATGGAGGCGGTGAGAGGGGAACAGACAATCAAAAGCAGTTACTTGCGAATGATGGTGCAGTTTTATGGGCTTCCCCTGAAGTCCAAAAGAAACATCCTTCGTACGTATTAGCCCCTCAGGCGCGAAATGCTGTGGATGGAGGCTTTGCATTAACAAGAAATTTGCAAAATGAAATCGATCTGACAAACGTGTTTCAATTTTCACCGGATTTACACAAAGCTTATGATGTCCTTCAGCATGTGTTAACTTCTTATCAGATTGATCAGAAAAGGATTTATGCGACGGGTTTATCACAAGGTGGATTTGGCACGTACCAGTTGAACATCACATATCCTCGTTTGTTTGCAGCGATGATTCCTATTGCGGGGGGTGCAGATCCAAGCAAGGCAGGAATTTTAGCACACAAGCCGATATGGGCATTTCATGCAGAAGATGATTCCATTATCCCTATCAGCTATGCGAGAAATACAATTCAAGCTATTCAAAAAGCAGGCGGAAATCCGCTTTATACGGAGTACGCAAGCAAGTATGGATATGACCATGCATCATGGACGCCTGCTTATGAGACGCCAGGCTTAACCGATTGGCTGTTTGCACAGAGACGCAGCTTTCGATAAACAAAAAACCGATTCACCTACTAACAAGGCGAATCGGTTTTTTTCTGTTTTATTTGTCAAAACGATGAGCAGAATGCTTTGTTGGTCCGATGTATTCGTTTAGCTGGAAAGAGCCTTTGATGGCAGCAGTGATGAATTCTTTTGCTGCATAAATGGCTTCTTTCACGTCTGATCCATTTGCTAGTTCAGCTGTGACTGCTGCTGAGAATGTGCAGCCTGCGCCGTGTGTGTATTCTGTGTCGATTTTATCTGTTTCAAGGCGTTCGAAGGTTTGTCCATCATAAAGCAAATCGAGGGCTTTGTCCTCGCTTAGCTTACCGCCTCCAGTGATGACCACATATTTTGCACCAAGTTCGTGAATGCGTTTTGCTGCTTCTTCCATTTGTTCAATCGTTTTGATCTCGCCGATTCCGCTTAATTGACCTGCTTCGAAAAGGTTAGGTGTAATAACGGTTGCCAGTGGCGTGAGCTTCTCGCGCAATGCTTCCGCGTGCTCTGGGTAAAGGACTTCGTTCGCACCCTTACAAACCATAACAGGATCAATGACGACATTTTTTAGGTCGTATGTTTTGATGGTGTCAGCTGCAAGCTCGATCACGTCGACGGTTGGGAGCATACCCGTTTTCAGTGCATCTACACCAATGCCTTCAACAATGGTAGAGAGCTGCGCGCGAATCGTCGCCGTATCAATTGGAAACACCTGATGATCCCAATGATTATGAGGGTCCATTGCAACGACAACGGTTAAAGCTGTCATCCCGTAGACGTTTTTTTCTTGAAACGTTTTTAAATCTGCTTGGATACCTGCACCGCCGCTTGAATCCGAACCTGCGATGGTGAGTGCTTTATTCATAGACATAGTTGCTGAACCTCCAATGTGATGTGTAACAGTTATTGTTCTATCCCTTATTATAATCAGCTTTTCCATTTATCACAATGAAACGGCATAAAAAAGCGTTCCTCTCTTCGGAACGCCTTTCTTTCTTACCTTTTACAAATCACCAATTTCCCTTTTTTCAGTTCGTCTAAAAGGGTTAAAGCTAACTCTTGATCGGCGCCAACTGACATCATTTTGGCCATCAGTTCATCATCCCGGGTGCGAATGACATTGGCGACTTGATCCAAAATCCCTTGATCGACCGCAGTCATGCTTTTGGCGTCTGTATACTCCGTTACGGTATCAGAGCGTTCTGGGTCGTATGCAAAAACAAAAACAGCGTCCTTTGTTGAACCCGATGAATGAAAGTGGTCGATGGCCTGTTTCGCTTCTTTACTATTCTCAGCCGTGATATATTCCATGATCATCACTCCTTTTCATCAAAAATTCCCATTTTTTCATCAAATCAAACCGCCTTTTATATCATGAGAAGAAAGCCAATTTATGTTTTAATGGAAAAAGACGAATCTATTAAAGGAGTAAGCTGCATATGAAGATTTCCTTATTAATTGTGACACATAACCGGCTCAGTGCACTGTGTGAGCTGCTTGAATCCATTACAAGACAAACCGTACAGCCTTTTGAAATTGTCGTCGTCAATGATGCAGGAGAGCGAGTCGACATCATTCAGGAACTTTACCCTGAGCTTCCGATCCGCTTGATTCATTTAGATGAGAATGTCCAGCATGTGAATGCCAGAAATGTGGGGGTGCGGGAGCTGACAGGCGACATCATCATGCTGAGTGACGACGATGATTACTTCACACCTTGTCATATCGAACGCATGAGCAAGGCGCTGGAAAATGCCGATTTTGTCTTTTCTGATGCAGAAATTGTGTCATTTGAAGAAAAAGGCGCGACCCGCTTCCCGTTGTCGAGACGTTTGTTTGCTTATACAGCGGACATTGAGGATATGCGTGTCTTTTCTACATATGTTCCTTCCGGCAGTATGTACAAACGCTCTATACACGATGAGATTGGCTATTTTGATCCAGCGATGCATCATTATTGGGACTGGGACTTCTTTTTACGTGTATCACAGCATGCCCGAGTCAAACGAGTACCGGCTGCCAGCGTGATCTATGCGTTTTTTGACGGCGGTGGAAATCAGTCTAGTGATCTTGGTGAAACAAGGAAGAACTACCTAGATGATTTAAGTGAAAAGCATGATTTAGGCGACCTGCCAACAGCGAACTTTGCTATATTATTAGAAGAACCAGCGATGAAAAAACGAGAATCAGAGAGTGAGATTGTGTGGGATGGAAAACCGATGATCTCCAGACTAGCGCAGCAAGTAGAAGGAGGAAAACCACAATGAAGCCATTTTTAAATGATAGCTGGTGGGCTGTGATGAAAAGTGAATTTGAACAGCCATATTATCAGGAATTACGAGAATGGATGAAGGAAGAATATCGCACGCAGACCGTTTTTCCAAAACCAGATGACGTGTATCGTGCCCTTCATTTGACGTCATATGAAAAGGTCAAAGTGGTGATTTTAGGACAAGACCCTTATCATGGCCCAGGGCAGGCACATGGATTAAGCTTTTCTGTTCAGCCAGGCGTCAAACACCCGCCATCTTTGAGAAATATTTTTCAAGAACTAAAGGATGATCTTGGCTGTCCTGTTCCAAACCACGGCTCACTTGTCAGCTGGGCAGAGCAGGGTGTGCTGCTCTTAAACACTGTGCTGACTGTGAGAAAGGGAGAGGCGAATTCGCATAAAGGCAAGGGCTGGGAACGTGTGACAGACCGCGTGATTGATGTGCTGAATGAACGTGATCAGCCTGTCGTTTTTGTGTTATGGGGCAGACATGCTCAAAACAAGAAAGAACGCATTGATCAAAACAAGCATTACATCATTGAGTCACCTCATCCAAGTCCTTTTTCTGCAAGAAACGGCTTTTTTGGCAGCCGGCCGTTTTCAAAGGTAAACACGTATTTAAAGCAAATGGGATTCGAAGAAATCAATTGGTGTATCAAGGATATTGAATGAAAATAGGACGAGGGGAGAGCCCCTTCGTCCTGTTTATTTTAAAAATTTGCGGACCAAGTCGAGTCCGTTTTTCGCATTTGGATAACGGAAGGAAAAATCGAAGCGGTTCGTTTGACGCAGGACGCTTTTTTCATGCGTAAAAGTAAAGAAGCTTTCCTTCCCGTGATATCGTCCCATGCCGCTTTCGCCGACGCCTCCGAATGGCAGGTAAGGTGTAGCGACATGCATAAGCGTGTCATTGATACATCCTCCGCCAAATGAGAGGTTGTCTAGAATATACGATTCTGTTTCTTTATTTGTTGTAAATAAGTAAAGCGCCAGCGGCTTTGGCCTTGCTTTGATCATATGCGCTGCCTCATGCAGAGAATCAAAGGTCATGACAGGCAGGATCGGTCCGAAAATTTCCTCCTGCATGACGGGGTCTTCCCAAGTGATGTCGTCTAAAATGGTCGGAGCGATTTTGAGCTCCTGTTCATTGCGTTGTCCACCTGTGACGATCGTTCCATTTGAGAGAAATTGTGTGAGTCTGTCAAAATGACGCTGACTGACATTTTTTCCGAAGTGCGGATGTGTTTCGGGATGTTCACCATAAAAGTCACGGATACAGGCCGTCATTTCTAGCAAAAGTTTCTCTTTGATGGATTCATGAACGAGCAAATAATCTGGTGCAATGCAGGTTTGCCCTGCATTGGTGAATTTTCCAAAGGTGATCCGCTTCGCTGCCAGTTTGATGTCGGCATCAGGCATGACGATGCAGGGGCTTTTTCCGCCAAGCTCAAGTGTGACAGGGGTCAAATGCTTTGCGGCGGCTTCCATGACGACTTTGCCGACTGCCACACTTCCAGTAAAGAAGATATAATCAAAGGGCAGCTTCAGCAGCTCTGTACTGACATCGACACCGCCCTCTACAACAGCCGCATGGTCTTCTTGAAATACACGTTTGATGATAGTGCTGATCACTTGTGAGACTGCCGGCGTCAGCTCAGATGGTTTTAAAATCACGGCATTTCCCGCAGAAATCGCGCCGACTAATGGAGAAAGGGCCAATTGGAAAGGATAGTTCCAAGGAGCAATGATGAGCACACTTCCATAGGGCTCCTTGATGATCATGCTTTTCGATCCGATATGAGTCAGCGGTGTTTTCGCGCGTGTTGGCTTCGCCCATTTGTGAAGGTGCTTGATGGTATGATTGATTTCTTCATACACCATCCCGATTTCTGTTGTATAGGCTTCCTGTTCGGATTTATGCAAATCATGGGCTAAGGCCTGTAAAATATCCTTCTCATGCTGTTTGATTGCTGCTTTTAAGTCTTGAAGAATGCGGATGCGTTCTTGAACCGCCGGCTTCTGAAAGACTTTTTGTTTCTGAAATAGAGCAGTGAGCTTGTCCATTATTCAATCCTTTCATAGACGATTTTGTTTCTTTTATTATGTGTGAATGATGGTGACGGGTCAAATAAGAGAGTCGTGAGCGCACTGCTTTGAAAAAATGAACCCATTTGGTTTGTTCATTTGGTAAAATAATGTTGAAAAGAGATTTTTTTAGATTGGAGGGTCTACCCTTGAATATTCATATATCAAGCCTGCTTCAAAAAATGGAGGAAGCGGTTCAAAAAGCAAAACAAAGTGGAAATGATGAAGAGGTGAAACGTCAAGTGGCGGCGATTTCTTCACTATGTGATGTCATTCTCGACGCACCATCACAGGTGCAAATGCCGCAGTCGCCGGTCATCTCACCACCTCCATCGATACATACACCATCAGCGCCATCTGTGTCTACAGATCAAGCCATGCTGGAGAAACTCATGGGCACAAGTGGCGCGAAGAAATTTCAGCAAAATGATGAGGGTCAAAAAGAGAAGGACGGGAACGGCGACTCTATTTTTGATTTTTAATGGTCTTGTCACGACAAAGGGAAGGTGATCGGTTTGAAACTATTTTTGGGCGCCATTCAGTGGATGGCATTTTTTATCGCAGCTTCTATTGCCGTACCAATTGCGATTGCACAAGCATTTGAATTGAACCAAGTACAATCGGCAGAGCTGATTCAAAGTACTTTCTTTTCACTTGGTCTTGTGGCGATGGTGCAGTGTTTATGCGGCCATATGCTGCCAATCAATGAAAGTCCAGCAGGGCTTTGGTGGGGTGTGTATACGCTTTATGCCGGCATGACAGGAACAATCTTTGCGACGTATCCTGAAACCTTGCAAGCATTACAAGGGGCTTTAATTTTTAGTGCTATTTTCTTTTTTATTTTTAGTCTATTTAAAATCATCAATTGGCTCGCGTCTTTATTTACGCCAGTCGTCACAGGCATTTACCTGCTGCTGCTTGTTGTGCAGCTAAGTCAGCCAATCATGAAAGGGCTGATGGGGATCGGGTATCGAGGAAATCAAGTAGACGGGCTTGTCTTTTGCTTATCGATCTTGATTATTATCCTCACCTTCATGATCAGCCGCTCAAAATGGCATTACTTGAGGCAGTTTTCTGTGTTATTCGCACTTGCAGGCGGATGGCTGTTATTCGCTCTACTCGGATTGGCGAAGCCAGTTCGAATTCCAGAGCAAATCATCGAGTTTCCGAAGCTGTTTCCATTCGGTATGCCGGTCTTTGACAGTGGATTGCTTGTCACGTCCTTTTTTATAACGATTTTACTCATTGTGAACATGCTGGCAAGTATCCGAATTGTGGAAAGCTCAGTGAAGGCATTTGGTGAACTGCGTGAGCGGAAGAGAGCACGTCCTGCCGGTTTTGTCGCAGCATTTGGTCATTTACTAAGCGGGCTGATCGGTGCGATTGCGCCTGTACCTATTTCGGGGGCAGCAGGATTTATCCAGACAACCAAAATTCCTTCGAGAAAGCCTTTTTTCATAGGAAGTCTGCTTGTTGTTCTCATTAGTTTGTTTCCGCTGCTCATGAGCTTTTTCTCTGCATTGCCATCACCTGTGGGGCTTGCTGTAAACTTTGTGGTCTTCTCTTCTATGATTGGGATTGCGATGTCAGAGTTTGATCAATATGAGAAAGAAGAAATTCCGCGGATTCGCTTTGTCCTTGGGATTGCCGTTTTAGCAGGCGTAGGGGCGATGTTTGTGCCTCAGGGGGCCTTGAAAGGCATGCATCCTGTGCTCATTTCATTATTAAGCAACGGTCTTGTTCTAGGCACGCTCATTGCGATTGTTGTCGATCAGGTCTTGTTACGAAAGAAAAAGAAATCTGACAATCTCGTGTCAACGTAAAGGGAAAGTTGAATGTCGCCCTTCACCCGCGCTATGATAAACATAATTGACGAGATAAGGAGAATGACGAATGAAACTATTTTTCATTTTAGGTGCCATTAACGCCATGCTTGCTGTAGGCCTTGGAGCCTTCGGTGCGCACGGTCTAGAAGGGAAAATCCCTGAAAAATATATTGAAATATGGAATAAAGGTGTTCAATATCAGATGTTCCATGCCATTGGCTTATTTGTTGTCGCTTTTCTTGCAGATAAGCTGTCAGGTGTCTCCTTGGTTCCTGCCGCTGGCTGGGTGATGCTTGCAGGCATTCTTTTCTTCTCAGGAAGCCTTTATGTGCTGGCATTGACTCAGGTGAAGATTCTAGGTGCCATTACCCCCATTGGCGGAGTAGCATTTATCGCCTCTTGGATCATGCTTGTCATTGCAGCAGCAAAAAATTTATAAGCCAAAAACCGATGCTCTCATAGGGGCATCGGTTTTTTCTTAACTCCAGTAAGGAGTATAATTGGGTGGTGCTTGATAATAAGGGACGTAGTGAGAAGGAGGGACAGGATGCGTTTGAGACTCTTCCTCCCGGTGGCAAAATGGTCCGATAAACACGCTTGGTTTCACAGGCTTTGTCGCCTGCTTCCATTGTGTTTCGTTCATGCAATAAGTATGGGCCATGATGTGAGAAGGGGTGAGGGTGAGAAGGTCTGAGCCTAGGATCACTTCAGGTGTAGATGCGTTAAAAATGGCTAACAAATGAGTTCTGTCTTGGAGAGCGACTTCATAGTGCCACCAGCCTTGAGGCACGTTTGCCACCTGTCCAGGTGTAATGGTGTAGGTGTGCAGTTTTTTTGTAAATGGATTCAGCATCGATACGGCAGCAGAACCGGCTATACAATAAACAAGCTCTGCGGCATTTTGATGATAATGAGGCTCTACGACTTTGCTTTTACTCAAATATATATCCAGCAGGGACACTTGATCCAATGAGTTTAATTGTTTTTTTCCTAACACATTAATCAGGTTATGCTGATCGTATTTCACAAGGGGGCTTTGATTCAGGTCGTATGAAAATTTCACATTTGGTGATGTATAATCCAGTTCAACAGTCATTGATGTCACCTCTAGGCTTTTGATAAAAACTACTAGGCATCTTATGAGCCGCGCCCCAGAGGTGTGACAAAAACCTAGACAAAAGAAAAAAGCAAGGGCACCTGAGCCTTGCTTTTGCCATGTATGTCGTTATCTCGGAGAATATGTTGACATTGAATATGGATAGTCGTACTGAATTTCTCCATCAAACGTAATGTAATCAAGATAGATTGTTAATAGTAAGTATCGTGTTCCTGTTTTGTTATCACTAATGATAATGTGGTCACGTCCTGCAGCTTCAATGACGCCTCTAAAAATCTTCGAATTCCATTCTTTACTCGCCTCAAACGTCATATAAATCGTGGCTACCTTGCCGCGGTTCAATCGTAAAATATTTTCAATATAGGACTGCTCAATAGGCAGCTGTCCGGTGACATTTTGCTGATAAATCGGTCCAGAAGGAATTTGATATGGCTGACCGCCGCCTTGCGTTCCTTGGCCTCCTTGTGAAGTGCCGGTAGACGGCATTGGTGAAAACCCCTGTTGCATTTGTCCTTGCATTTGACCCTGCGTTTGGGGAGGGACTGAATAACCCATCTGCTGCGCAGGATACGGATTTGCTCCATATTGTTGCTGGCGGAAATCTTGACCTTCGAAACCCGAACCTTGCCCAAATTGATTTTTCAATTTCATAACGTTCCTCCTCTTTCCTCATGGTGTTCTAAACAGAAGGCGTTTAGGCGCCTGTTGTTTCCATAGCATTCTTTCTCTCTTTCACACTATGAGACAGGAGGGGAGAATATGTACATTGAACGAAAAAAAGGAACTGCTGCGCAATTCCTCAGTGTGTAGACAAACCTTCGCCTTCTATCGGTACTCGTCCTTTTTACATAATCCAGTTTACTGCGTGCTGGACATCAAATAAAAGTGTCACGATGAGAAAAAACGCGGCGAGCGGTGTGATCACAATGATGAAGGCTTGCCATAATCTGAGCTTCATCACAGCGACAATGCCTAAAACAGCCATTCCAAATATCCACGTCTTTGCATATACATCCGTAAGAGTTAAAAGATCGATATAATACCATACTTCATAATGCTGATCTAAATATGGTGTGATTTTAACAAACGTATACGGACCGAGCATCCCAACAGTGGAAATCCAAGTAAGTGCAAATAAAGCAGAAGGGAAAAAGACCGTCAGTGTGCAGGCCTTGAGTATATCTCGATACGCCGTTTGACAGCCGAAAAAGAGACGCCCTAACCACTTGATGATGAGGGCACCGAAAAATAGAATCATATTGCCTGCCAAAATACCATAACCCGCTCCTTGTAACAGAATAAAAGGGAATGGAATATGATTGCCCATATACTCGCTAAAATACCCTTCGTAGATCCAGCCCGTACCGGCGATACTTGCAAGGAGCATCATCAGCCAAATTGGTATATTGGAATGTCGATATGAGCGAATAATCGTTTTTGTCGCGACGAAAATTTTAAAAAATCGAAAAAATCCTTTTACTTCCTCTTCTTGGGAGTGATCATTCTTCATAGCTTCCAATGTTCTTTACTCCTTTAATACACATAAATGATTACTTATATTACCAAAAACTTCACGTTTTTCAAAGAAAGATCAATAAAAAAATACAATTTTATAAAAAATAGGTCACTCTACAGTCTCTTTAAGAGGAGACACATATGATAAACATAGTTTGAAAGAGACCGAGGTGATAATTTTGACAAAAGTAACTGTCATTATGACGAGCTACAACAAGGCGGCTTACGTCGGCAGATCGATTGAAGCGGTCCTGCAGCAGACGCTGTCAGACTTTGAACTTTTTATCATGGATGATGGATCAAACGAAAAAACCCTTGCTGCTATTGAACCGTTTCGCAAAGATCCACGCGTTCACTTTATCCAAAGCGGTGTCAAAACATTGGAAGAGAGAACAGCGAAAACTCGCTATGCCGTGCTGATTAATCAAGCATTAGAACTGGCAAAGGGTGAGTATATTTCCTATGCCACTGATGACAATGTCTATGCCCCGGACCGTTTAGAGAAGCTCACTCATTATCTAGATGCCCATCCAGATAAAGATATTGTCTATTCTAGTTCTAAAGTTATCTATTTAAATAGCAAAAAAGAGCCAGTGAAGGAAATGATTCGGCCGGCGCAAACAGTGCAATGGAATGCTCCCTGCGCCATAGATCATTGCTCTGTCGTGCATCGTGCATCCATCTTATCAAAAATTCATGATGAATTTGGGTCCTACTGGGACGAGAGTCCGCATTTTTATCGAATAGGGGATGCCCGCTTCTTTTTTCGATTAAATCATTTTTATCCGTTTTATCCCTTTGAAGAAATATTAGATACAAATTACATCACAGAACAGTCGATTCATTATCAGCTGGCAGCAGAAGAGAAAAGTGCCTTTATTCATGCACTTCCCGAGCAGTCTACCTGCTGGGATCTCCGCAGTATATTAAAACAAAAATATGGGAGGTGACCTGAAATGTCGCACTATATTCATCATTATTGGCAGGTGTACTTTGAGTATGTGAATCTGATGAAAGATTTGTCCTACAAGGAAATTCCTCTTGGGTTGATCAGCAATTTTTATCAATATATCAGTCCTGAAGTGAGGGAACGCATGGAAGATGAAGCATTTGGTCAAGAACTGACAACCGATTGTCCATTACCGGAAGAGATTCAGCCATTTTTTGATCAGCATAAGCAGCAGATCAAGCGTATCGCTTATCGTCCGGCGAATGGAAAGGTATTGCTTCACTTTGAACACCTGCGTTTTACTGAACAAAATTACAAGCGGTTCCATCCAAACCAAACGGTGGTGCTTGCTCGCTGGAAGAAGGCAGATTATTTCGGATTACCTGTTATCAGTAAGCCGGAATTAACCGGAGAGGTTAATAAAGAAGCCCACGCTGAATATATTGAAAAAGCAAATGCTCTCCTTAAACCTTACGCTCACCACCCTGTCTTTGGCAATGTCTTTTTTAGAGAAAAATTGCGGAAGGACATTGTGCAATTTATTGATGTCATTGACCAGATAGAAGTGCTGTTTCAAATGCAGCCGATTGCAGCTGTTATTGTTGGAACGACGGAGGATGCTTACAGCCGCGTACTCGCTTTGCAAACAGTGAAACGCCAGCTGACGAGTATCTGTCTTCAGCACGGCGCGCTTATGGGAGACGAAGCCTTTTTACCGATTTTCACGACTTGTCATGGAGTGTTTGGAAAGTATGAAAAGGACTGGTATGTAGACAAAGGCTGTCAGCCGGAACAGGTGGAAATCACAGGTCATCCGAGGTTTGATTTGGTGAAGGAGCGAACACCGCTTCAACAGGATCTCATTTTTCGTAAATTGAACTTCAGTCCGGCTAAAAAGACCGTGCTTGTGGCAACGCAGCCGTTTTCTGAAGCCTTCTATGGTGATGTTCTTAAAACGATTGCCAAACGGAAAGACATTCAGCTGATCATGAAGCCGCATCCTTGGGAAATTGCTCGAAATCGATTAAACGACTATGTGTCTATTGAACGAGCGGGAAATCATGTGAAATTGATTAAAAAAGAAATTGACCTGTATGACCTGCTGCCATATGTGGATATCGTGATTACGCTCACATCAACAGTTGGTCTTGAAGCCATGCTTTTTGAAAAGAGTGTGCTGATCGGGAAAATGACAGAAGGCAGAAGATACCCATATTACGAGTCGCTTGGCAGCTATCATATGGAAAACCCTGTTGAACTAGCTGAGAAAGCCATTCGTATTTTGTCGGATGAACAAGAGATGAAGCTGGCAAATCAGCAAGGAGCTCAGTTCATTAAACAACACTATCCGCATGCGCGATCTACCGATGTTCTGCTTTCTCTGCTCAAAATAAAAACTGGTGTGGATTTTCAGAGATGAAGATAGGGGTGTGCAAGCGATATGGGAAAAAAGAGAGCACAATTTCTTCCTTATGCTCTGCCTTTCATTGAACAGGAAGAAATCGATGAAGTCATCGGAACATTAAAGTCCGGCTGGCTGTCAACTGGACCAAAAGTAAGACAATTTGAAGAAGAATTTCAGCAGCTGACCGGTGCAAAACATGCGATCGCAGTCAATTCATGTACGGCTGCTTTATTTTTAGCGTTAAAGGCAAGAGGGATTGGGGCTGGGGATGAGGTGATTACAACACCTCTGACATTCTGCGCAACAGCAAATACAATCATCCATACGGGAGCAGCGCCTGTATTTGTCGATATTGATCCAGCAACACTCAATCTGGATGCAGAGAAAATAGAAGCGGCCATAACACCACATACAAAAGCAATTGTCCCTGTTCACTTTGCTGGTCAATCGTGCGATATGGACCGGATTTTAGCGATTGCCAAAAAGTATGATCTATTTGTACTTGAAGATGCTGCCCATGCTCTTTACACAACGTACCACGGTCAGCCCGTTGGATCGATTGGGGATGCGACCGCTTTTAGCTTTTATGCAACGAAAAACCTAGCGACTGGTGAAGGCGGCATGCTGACAACAAATGATGATGCGCTTGCGGCTCGAATTAGACGACTAGCGCTCCATGGGATGAGCAAGGGAGCGTGGAATCGTTATGGAGAAAAAGGAACGTGGTATTACGAGGTCGAGGAACCTGGTTATAAAATGAATATGTTTGACGTGCAGGCATCGCTAGGACTTGTTCAGCTAAGCCGACTAGATGACATGCAGGCACGGAGAGAACAGATTGCAAAAGAATACAATCAGGCTTTTCAAAAAGAAGCGGGCCTGATCCTGCCGCCTGTGCATCAAGAAGGAAGACATGCATGGCATTTGTATGTACTGCAAGTAAATCCAAAAGAAGCATTCATCACGCGTGATGAACTGATTGATCAACTGCAAAAGGAATATAAAATCGGCACGAGTGTTCACTTTATCCCTGTTCACCTGCACCCATACTATCAACAAACGTATCACTATTCACCAGAGGATTTCCCTGAGTCACTCGCATACTACAAGCAGACGCTCTCACTGCCGCTCTATCCAAGTATGACAGATGAAGATGTGCAGGATGTTATCACAGCGGTGCTGTCTATTTTAAAAGAACAGAAGGCATCATCATGAAGGTCGTTCATTCCATCGATGATCAGGTGCTGGCGGCTTGGCTGGAGAAATACGGCCAACAAGCGGAACAAATGAACGCCTTCAAGCAGTTTGCTCTTGTTAATGGCGCCCAGCTCAAAGCGGTCCTGTTATATGAATGGTCAAAATGGGAAAGCGGCATTTTTGATCAGCATATTTTTCATGTGAAGTTTATAGAAGCGGAGTCAGCGTCAGCTTTTCAAGAATTGATGGAGCGTTTCATCAATTGGATGAGAACAGAAAAATGCGATTTTTTCTTTTTACGTCTTGAAGCGTCTGATCTTGAAAAAAACCGCATCGTCCAAAGGCTGTCACATGTGTACTATGTAGGCGGGCTCACTCGTCTTGAGGCGCCGCCTGTTCAAATGGAAATGCCATCAACAGGTGAAGATGTGGTCATCAGTCTGCCAGATGAAAAGGAATACGATGAGGCGGTGTCACTTGCTCATCAGGCTTTTGGGAAAAGCCGGTATGCACTTGATCCTTTTCTAGATCAGAATGTCGTCCAGCATTTCTTTCAGGAATGGATGAGAAACAATTTACTCGGACGTGCAGATATCAATCTCGCGGCAAAGGTGAACGGTGAAGTCATTGGATTGATTCAAGGTGTAACAAAGGGCGATGAACTGATCCTTGATTTATTGTCCATTAGACCAGATACACAAGGAAAAGGGATCGGAAAAAAGCTGGTTACTGCGATGATAAAAGCCTCGTATGAGAGAGGGCACCGGTTTATGTCTGCTGGAACTCAGATGCATAACACAACCGCGATTCAGCTGTACGAAAAGCTAGGCTTTAGAACAAAAAATGCCTTCTTGTATTACCATGTGTGGCCGAAAAAAGGAGAGAGGTAAGATGGCGCATTTCTATATCGGAGATCGCAAAGTGGGGGATGGTGCGCCTGTCTTTATCATTGCAGAGGCAGGCATTAACCATGATGGAAAGCTGGATCAGGCACTTGCTTTAATTGATGTGGCAAAAGAAGCAGGTGCCGATGCGGTGAAGTTTCAAATGTTTCAAGCTGGTCGGATGTATCAAAAGGAACCGGGTTTGTATGAAACAGCCAAGGGAGAAGAGGTGTCCATTTTTTCTTTAGTAGAAAAAATGGAGCTACCGCCAGAATGGCTCCCGGTGTTATTGTCACGCTGCGCGGAAAAAGGGCTGATTTTTTTAAGCACAGTGTGTGACGAAGAATCTGCGGATCTATTGAATCAGACTGATCCGCCGGCTTTCAAACTGGCATCCTATGAAATCAATCATTTGCCGCTTATGCGTCACACGGCATCTTTTCAAAAGCCCATTATTTTCTCAACAGCCGGGGCAACCATTTCAGATGTCCATGAAGCATATGAGGCGATTACAAGCGAACAAAATCAGCAGGTCGCTATCATGCATTGCGTAGCAAAGTATCCAGCACCTAGAGCTTACACGAACCTGCGAGTGCTTCAAACATTAGCTGCGGCATTTCCCGATGCAGTTATTGGCTTTTCTGATCATAGTGAGCATCCGACTGAAGCGCCAGTGGCCGCTGTGAAGCTTGGGGCAGCAATCATTGAAAAGCATTTTACAGTAGATAAAACGTTACCTGGGGCGGATCATTCCTTTGCTCTTGATCCTGATGAATTGAAGGAAATGGTTCAGCATATTCGAGCGGCAGAAAAGCAGCGGAATCTAAAAGAAGCTGACACTCATTCAGTGCCAGAAGAGCTCCTTGGCAGTTCTTATAAAACGACAACAGCTATTGAAGGCAAGATTCGTGAATTTGCGTATCGAGGCATTTTTACGACAAAAGGCATTGCGAAGGGCGAGACATTGACCGCAGAAAATCTAGCTGTGTTACGTCCAGGACAAAAAAGCCAAGGTCTGCATCCGCGGTATATGGCGATTTTACTTGGCGCAAAGGCTGTCAGAGATATCCCAGCCCATACAGGGGTTTCGTGGAAAGATGTACTCACGCAGGAGACGCCAAATGATTAATGATGTGCTCTTTGTCATACAGGCGAGAATGGGCTCAACAAGGCTGCCCAAAAAGGTGATGAAACCGATCGGCGGTATGGCGCTGATCGACCTGATTGTTGAACGGGTAAAGCAATCAGATCATTACAATCACAAAACGCAGAACCTCATGATCGCCACAACAGTTGAGGCAGAAGATGATCTGCTAGCTCATTATTGTCTCTCAAAGGGATATAAAGTATTTCGTGGCAGTGAGACAGATGTATTGCAGCGATTTGCGCAGATTGTCCGTCATTTTGAACCGAAAATCATTGTGCGTTTAACAGGAGATAACCCATTTATAGATCCGGCCCTTTTGTCGAAAATGCTTGAAAAACATAGACAAGAGAAGGTTGATTACACGTATACGACTGGCACACCACTCGGTATTTCCGGGGAAATGATCGACGCACAGATTTTAAGTAAAATCGACAATTTTCCCCTTACGCAGCCAGAGCGTGAGCATGTCACGCTCTATATCAGAAAGCATCCTGAGCAATTTCATCTGCAATTATTCACACCGCCCAAAGAACTTGCATATCCTGCTTATCGATTCACGATTGATACAGAAGAAGATTATGAGTTTGCGACCCGTTTACTAGAGAAAGCTGGCGGCTCCATTAATGTGCCTACGGCTGAACTCATCACCATTTGCGAACAAGATCCCGATATTGTTCGATTGAATCAATTTGTGAAACAGAAGGATGCTGAATGAACAAGAAAATCATGATTGTTGTGTATGGCGGGTTTTTAAGAGGAATGGGGCATGTTGTCAGAATGAAACGGCTGGCAAATCAACTGCTTCAAGAAGGAAACGACTTATATTTCTATACAAATGAACAGATCTGTGTAGAAATGCTCTCAGGTCCAAATTGGCACGTTCATTTAGTGCAGGAGTCGAAGGCATTCCTTCAGATGGAAAAGGATATAAAAGAGCTGAATCCTGATCTTTTGCTGATTGATGTACTTGAATGTGACCTCCAATTTCTTCGATTGATCAAAGCGTGCTCCGGCTCTGCAAGGCTGGTTTTATTCGAAGAAAATAGAGCAGAAGCGTGTCAGCTTGCCGATGCTGTCGTGAACGGCATTTATGGCGGTCTGGACGAAAAGCACATGCAAGTAGATGGGACAGCATATTTTGATGGAACACCGTATTTATTGTTAGATCAAGAGATAAGCCGATTAAAAGACACATATGAGGTTCGAAAAGAATGCAATAAGGTAGTCATCAGCCTTGGAGGCAGTGACCCGCGAGGATTGTTATCAAAGGCTGTATCAGCACTTCTCAAAGCTGATCACCTACACATTTTAGCGGTTACAGGAAAAGCCTCCCGCATTGAAGAACAAATAGAGGCTGAGCATATTCAATTCATTCGTCATACAGATCAATTACCTGCGCGTCTCTCAGAAGCTGATCTGGCAATAGTGGCTGGCGGGATGACGTTATACGAGGCAGTTTGTATCGGAGTGCCCAGCATTGTCCTTTCACAAGTAGACCACCAAGCAGTGACAGCCGCTCGTTTTGCGCAAAAGGGAGCCTGTCACCATCTTGGATTAGGTGAACTTGTGGATGAAAAAGATATTCGGCGTGCTGTGGAAAGACTGTCCGGCAGCTATTTTCTCCGCAGGAGCATTCATCTCAATGGACGGACACTCATAGATGGAAAAGGAACTGAACGAGTGAAAAACATTCTTATACACCTCATGAATCATCACCAAAAAGAACATAAGGATGTGTAGATGTGAAGGGAGTTATTTTAGCAGGAGGAAAGGGATCACGACTGGCGCCTTTAACGAAGATTTTCAATAAACATTTATTGCCGGTTGGTCCATATCCAATGATTTATTGGTCATTGTTCAAATTGAAGGAAGCAGGGATTTTAGATGTGATGGTCATATCACAAGAAGAACAAATCCCGCTGTTTCAAAAGCTGCTTGAAAGCGATCAGGAACTGGGGATGAACATCGTATATCAGGTACAGCCTGAAGCGTCTGGAATATCAGACGGTTTATCCTATGCAAAGCCCTTTGTAGAAGGGGAGAAGTTTGTGCTGATGCTTGGTGATAATGTATTTGAGGATTCACTAAACCCTTTTGTTGAAGCCTTTCAGCAGCAAGAAAGAGGAGCCAAGGTTTTGTTGAAAGAAGTGGCAGATCCAAAGCGGTTTGGCATTGCAGAAATTGATGCCTCGCGCCAACGAATTTTATCAATAGAGGAAAAGCCGGAGTATCCGCGCTCATCTTACTGCGTCACGGGCATCTATTTTTATGACCAGGAAGTCTTTCAATATATTGAGAGAATCTCACCGTCAGATCGAGGCGAATTAGAGATTACAGATGTGAACAATCTGTATATCTCAAATAGCCAGCTGACCTATGATATGTTAAAAGGGTGGTGGATTGATGCAGGAACACATGAATCTCTCCACCAAGCATCTGCGAAAATGTTTGAAACGATGAAGAAAAAAGAGGGATCCGAATGACGAAGTCTTATTTAATTACAGGCGGAGCGGGTTTTATCGGACTGAATTTTGTGAAGCTGCTGCTTCAGGATACAGATGTCCGGCTCACCGTTTTTGATAAATTAACTTATGCCAGCCATCCAGAGGAGATGGATGAATTATTAAAGTTGTCTCATTTTCGTTTTATTCAAGGGGATATCACCCTTCAGCATGAGCTGGATCAAGCATTTGACGAAGTCTATGATGCCATCATTCATTTTGCGGCAGAATCGCATGTTGATCGCAGCATTGAATCAGCAGAGCCTTTTATTCAAACAAATGTCCTCGGAACGTATCGTATGCTTGAAGCGGTCTTAAAAGGAAAGGCGAAAAAGCTCATTCATATTTCAACAGACGAAGTATATGGAGATTTGGAGCCAGATGATCCTGCTTTCACAGAACAAACACCACTTTCACCGAATAATCCTTATTCAGCAAGCAAGGCGAGTTCAGACCTGCTTGTGAAATCCTATATCCACACTCACCAATTACCCGCGATGATTACACGATGCAGCAACAATTACGGACCGTATCAGCATGAGGAAAAATTAATCCCGACCATTATTAGAAAAGCAGTCAATGGAGAGAACATCCCGATTTATGGAGACGGTCAGCAAATTCGCGATTGGCTGTATGTAGAGGACCATGCGAGAGCTGTGAAGCAGGTGCTCGAAAATGGCACAGCGGGGCAGGTATACAATATTGGCGGCGGCAATGAGAAAACAAATCTCGATTTGACCAAAACAATTTTATCGCAGCTCGGGATCAGTCATGATCAAATTGCGTTTATTCAAGATCGAAAAGGACATGACAGACGGTATGCCATTGATGCCAGTAAGCTAAAAGGCGAGCTCGGCTGGACGCAGGAGACGTCATTTGAAGAGGGTATCGAAAAAACGATCAATTGGTATCGAGCCAAATACGATCAGAGCGAAGAAGGGTGACGGATGAAAGTTTTAATCACCGGTGCAGGCGGCCAATTAGGGAAAGAATTGAGCAGGCAGCTCAAGGAAAAAGACATGACCGTCATTGCCTTAACGAGGAACATGCTCAATATCGCAGACCAGCAAGCGGTCAGACATGCGATGAGACACTATCAGCCTGATATTGTTGTCAGTGCAGCAGCCTATACATCTGTTGATCAATGTGAAACAGAAACCGAAAAGGCGTATCTTGTGAATGGCATTGGCGCCTACTATACAGCATTAGAAGCAAAGCGCGCAGGGGCTGATGTGTTACATGTCAGTACAGATTATGTGTTTGACGGGCAGGCGGACACCCCTTACCAAGTCGATGCACAAGCAGATCCTCAAACCATTTATGGAAAGAGTAAAAAGCTTGGTGAGGAATTGATTCAGCTTTTATCAGACGAAGTGAAAATCATTCGTACCTCGTGGCTTTACGGACATGAGGGGCATAATTTTGTGAATACCATTCTTCGGCTTGCTGAAACGAAGGATCATTTACGCATTGTGAACGATCAGATAGGGTCTCCTACTTATACAAAGGATGTAGCCGAGGCTCTGATTCATTTGTTTGATCAGAAGGCAGGCGTGTACCATGTCAGTAACCGAGAAAGCTGTTCCTGGTTTGATTTTGCGTCAGAAATTGTGATGAAAAGCGGCTTGTCCGCCACAATTGAGCCGATTTCCACGGAAGAGTATGGCTTCCAAACGCCACGCCCGGCCTATTCTGTCTTAGATCTTCAAGCGATTGAAGCCACAGGCTGGCAGCCGAGGCATTGGAAGGATGCACTTCACGAATACTTGCAGAAAGAAGGGAGATGGCATCAGCATGATTGATGGTGTTCAAACGAAAAAACTCATGAAACATTGTGATGACCGCGGCTTTTTTGCAGAGCTCATTCGAGATGATGAACCGATGCTGAAACGCTTTGGTCAGGCGTCATGGTCGAAAAGCTTTCCAGGCGTGATCAAAGCCTTTCATTATCATGAAAAACAAGACGACGTTTGGTTCTTCCCCGCAGGTCATGCACAGGTCGTGTTATATGATTTGCGTGAGGACTCTCCCACAAAGGGGCAAACCGATGTGTATTATATGGGGGAAGACAATCCGATGCTGCTTCTCATACCAAAGGGTGTCGCGCATGGCTACCGTGTATTAGGTGAGACGCCGCTGCAAATTGTGTATTTCACAACAGAATCGTATGACCCGAAAAACCCAGATGAAAAGCGAATCGCCTGGAATGACGAAATGATCGGGTTTGATTGGGAAACGACATTTAAATAGAGAACGAGGGGCCTTTCGCAGGAGAAAGGTCTATTTTTGTTGAAATACATTCTATATGTGTCATTTTATGTATATGTACGAAGCTGATAAGAAAAGGGATGTGGATGAGTTTGTCTAAAAGAATTGCATTTGTAACAGGAGCAAGTACAGGAATTGGAAAGGCCATCGCCATAAAGCTTGCCGCTCAAGACAATGTAAAGATCATCATCAATTCTAGAAATCAATCCTCACTAGAAGAAGCGCAGCAGGACATTGGGCGTATGGCAGAAACAAAGGAGCCGGTGGCTATTTTCTGTGGCGACATGTCAGATGAAGGGGTGAGGGCTGAGGCTTTTGAGGAAATAGAAAAAGAGTTTGGCAGACTGGATGTGTTGATTAATAACATTCCGGGGGGAAAGCCAGATACCTTTGATTCGTGTGAGAGCGAGCAGATGATGGCAGCATTTTCTCAAAAAGCCATTGCGTACATTGATACGATGAAGCGTGCAGTAGCGATGATGAAACGACATGAATATGGCCGGATCATTCAAATTGTCGGGAACCTATGGAAGGAACCTGGTGACCAAATGTTTACGAACAGCATGATGAATGCAGCGATTATCAATGCTAGTAAAAATGCTGCCACACAGCTTGCACCTTCAGGGATCACAGTGAATTGTTTAAACCCGGGATTTATTGCTACAGATCGGTATGAACAATTTATCGGAAACATGATACGTAAACAGGCATTATCGCGGGAAGAAGCTGTACAGGCTGTAGCGTCAGGAATTCCAATGCAACGAGTGGGCTCAGCGAGTGAAATGGCTTCATTGGCCGCTTTTATCGCATCAGAGGAAGCCTCCTATCTTACAGGACAACAAATATCTGTCGATGGTGGAGCGATGAAAAGTATATAGCATCAAAAAAACCGCTAGATGCGGTTTTTTGATCCAGCGTGTAGATAAACCCTCGCATTTGGTGTCAGGTCTGCGTGCCGGTGCTTACGAATGTCAAATTCGCTCCGCTCCGGTACTCGTCCTTCCTAGGGCTGCAAAGGTTTTCTATCACGCTGAAAAGAAGACAAATGGCTAAAATCAAGACCCATTTTAGCCATTTGTCAAAAAAACCCGCTAGATGCGGGTTTTTTGATTAAAGCGAATCGGAAGGATGCGAAGCCGGTCGATAAACAGGGCAAGCTGTTCAATTGGAGCAACCATTGAGATGCGGACATGACGTTTTCCATGTGCTCCAAACACCCCCCCGGGCGTGACAACGACATCGGTATGTTCGAGTAAATAGTCTGCAAATGCATGAGAATGTTCAAACTCATCAGGGATTGGAGCCCATAAATAAAAGGCGCCAGCTGGACGTTCGATGGACCATCCTAGCTGCTTTTCTGCCTGACGGATGAAGAAGTGAATTCGTTCAAGGTAGACCTCTTTTAATGATTGAATGTGACGGTCATCACTTTGCAAGGCGACGGTTGCGGCTTGTTGAAATCCGCCATACATACTAACAAACACATGATCTTGGAAGGCGTTAATGGCTTGGATGATGTCCTCATTACCTACAGCAAAAGCGACTCTCCACCCTGCCATATTAAATGTTTTGGATAGAGAATATAATTCTACTCCTACACTTTTTCCAAGAGGAGCATTCAGAAAGCTTACTGGTTTTTGCTCATAATGAAATGAACCATAGGCAAAATCATGAATGACATGCAGTCCGTGAGCTGATGCAAAATCAGCAGCCTCTTCAAAAAATGCATCATTTGCCACAGCACCTGTTGGGTTATTCGGATAATTTAAGAAAAGAACCTTTGCCTTTTTGAGCACCTCCGGATCAATTGAAGAGAGATTCGGCAAATAGCCATTTTTAGTTTCAAGTTTGATGCAGTAGGGCTTTGCGTCTGCCATCAAGATCCCAGAATGATATTCTGGGTATCCTGGATCGGGGACGAGGGCAATGTCCCCTGGGTCAAGCAGACACTGACTCATGACATAAAGGCCTGTTTTCCCCCCATTGAAAAGGGCCACTTCTTTCTGTGGGTCTATCTCAGTCTCGAATTCTTTTTTGTAGAAATCTGCAATGGCTTGCTTGAAAAAGTCGAAGCCTCTAAAAGGTGCATACTGCTGAAACTCTAAAGTGCCTGCTGCCTCTTGAAGCGCGCTTACGATATGTGCAGGAGTCGGAAGATCAGGATTTCCCTGCCCAAGGTTGATGATGTTCGCCCCGTTTTGTGCTTTATGCGCAATTTTCTCAAAGACGGTTCCAAATTTCTGTTCTGGCAGCCGTTCAATCACGTTAGATGGTAAGATCTTCACCACATTACCCTCTCTTTCTATCCCTTCACTAATTCATCCATTAACTGAATGGCAGCTTGCTTCTGTAAGTTGCGGATGGATGCGGCAACATCCTGTGAGGATGACCCTTTTAATTCAAGCGACACGATGCCATTAAAGGCTTCAAATAAAGAGAGATCCACAAAGGTGCCTTTAGATGGGACGGATTCACTGACGATCACAGTATCTCCAACTAAAGCATCCTGCGGAATATGGACATGATCAATGGTGATATGTGTGGCCTCTGCCGGTATGTGTCCGCTTTCTTTGAAATGCTGAGGGTATAAATGGCAGTCTGCTATATAATGCGTATGTCCAGAAAGCAGCTCTTTTGGCAGATTCGCTTTTTTTCCATCGACTAATACATCGATCAGCAGCTTGGCCATATCCACACCAAACACTTTTTTGATATTCGGAATCATATTCCAGCCAGCAAATCTAGCTGCGGATTCGATCAGTCCTGTTTCTCGATTTTTCATGAGCTTGATCTCTGTATGGGTCGCACAGTTTTCAAGTCCCAGCCCTTCATTTGCCTTCTTAGCTGCCTCAATGATGATTTGCTGGGCTTCATTGTCTAAGATCGAGGGGGTAATATGAGCCGTTTCTGTAAAACCGATTTGAGGGGTCTTGTCATGTATGACAAAAGGGACATATTCTCCCTCCAAGACGAACCCTTCTACACTGACATAATCAGAATAGCCACCCTCTTGATACCAATCCTCGTAAGCACCCTCTAAGTACGTTTCAGCGACAAATGGTGCTTCATATGTCACAGCGTTTGGGACGGGAATCGTTTGCAAGTAGGATTGTACGTTTAAAAAGAGATCATCACTGCCCGCTCTGTCATGAAAAAGGGTCACGCCAATCGAGCTTGCTAAATATGTAGGCTTTAAAATAAGCGGTGTTCCGATATGTTCAATAGCTTGCTGGAAATCAGCTAAAGTGGTGACAGGCTGAGTTTTCACCGTTTTGACACCAGCAGCGTTGAATGCAGCCCTCATTTGACTTTTATCACGTGCCATTTCAGCTGCTTTTACCCCAGCGCCGCGCAGCCCCAGACGCTCAGCTGCTTTTGCCATTGGTGCAATGAATAATTCATTATTGGTGGTGATGGCATCAGCTTTGAAAAAGGAAGCCACACGGACTAGGTCATCTACCACTTCTTCCTCTGATTTCAGATAATCATCATGTGCCCAGTAAATAGAATCAGGGTGTTCAAAAGAAGGGTGTGTCTCAAAATAATCACGATCTTTGATGACGGCAATGGAGTATTTTTCGATTAGTTCAGCGTGACCCTTTGTAATGGCAAAGGGTCTCGGGATGTAAGAAACGATATGATAAGATGCCGCCACGCTTTCATAAAACATATGGGGCGGGCATCCTCCTAAGTCAGCAATGACAAGTACGGTTTTTTTACTCAATGAAAGCACTCCTTTTTATCTAGCGGTGTATCCGCCATCTGCTGTGACAACACTTCCAGTCATATAGCTGGATAGATCAGAGGCGAGAAACAGCATCACGCCCGCAATTTCTTCAGGTTTTCCGAGGCGGAGTAAGGGATTCACCTTTGCTTTTTCCTTTTTGACAACCTCAAGACTTTCTGAATGATTGTCTAAAAAGGATTTTTCATTTAATGGCGTATCAATGATGCCTGGGGCGATACAATTCACCCTGATTTGATGAGCGGCATAGTCGATCGCCATCGATTTGGTGAGCTGGATGACACCGCCCTTTGTTGCGTTGTATGCAGGAATGTCAGGCCAGCCAACGAGACCTCCGACAGATCCAGTATTAATAATACTTCCGCTTTTCTTCTCAAGCATATGCGGCAATGTATGCTTACTCATGAGAAATACACCCGTCAGGTTGACCTGTAGAATGTGGTTCCAATCCTCCAATGTCATCTCGTGAATAGGTGAGACAATTTCGATGCCTGCATTGTTAATCAACACATCAATTGTCCCGAATTGGTTCAGCACGGATTGAACGGTTTTTTGACAGTCAGCCTCATTTGTAATATCTGTTTTGAAAAACGCAGCATGTTCATGAGGCAATGATTCAACAAGTTGTTTACCGCTATCTTCATTGATATCAGCCACAGCTACTTTTGCTCCGTGTTCAAGGAAAAGCTTGACGGCGGCAAGCCCAATCCCAGACGCACCTCCTGTAATCAGGACGACTTTTCCGGCAATGTTCATTTCTTCACCTTAGACGCTTTTGGCTTTAAGCGGTTATAGCGTGGAGGGAAGAAGAGATTAATAGACTTTGATGCTTCTGGCTTTGGATTAATGGCGCCGTGATCTTCTTTTGGATCACAGAAGTAGGTCGTGCCAAATTCCATCTTCTCTGTAAAGCCTTCAATCGTCATATCGTATCCACCGCTAATGCAAATCCCAATTTGTTCATTACGGTGCTTATGAAAAGGCATTTCCCCGCCATTCCCCGGAATGTTGGCAATCATAAGCTCCATCCAGTCCTCCACAAAAAAGGTCACTTCCATGCCAGGAAGCAAATCACGCGTTTTGAAAATGTCTAAGAAATAAGTAGGAGGAGCCGTATATTCCTCGCCATCTTTTAATCTCTTAATATCAATGGCGATCACTTCTTCATCTGTCAAATTCGATGCGGCGTGAGGAACGAATGGTGGTGCAATATAGGCTGATTCTAATGGGGTGAGCACTTGTGTCGATTGGCCGACCGTCATTTGAAGCTCGCCTTTTAATACGATGCCGATTTGTGCTTCTGGATGCTCGTGAGGTTCGATGATCGTGTGAGGAGGGACGTATGAAATTAACACTTCCGTATCGCCTCTGACAGTAGAATATTGGATGACACCATTATCCCATTCTCGTTTTTTCGCTTGAGGAAAATATAATTCTTGCACCTTTTGTTCAGTTGTCATGTTTACATCTCTCCTTTTCCGAATATAGACCAGCTCATAGGAATGCTTTTAAATGTTCGAATGAAGGTGAGGCCGTATGTAGCTCTAGCCACCTCATTGGTTAAAGCGAAATCAAATTCGCCGTCTCTTACTTTTTGTGCGGCTGTACTTGTGGAATTGACAAGCTCAAATTCAGCATTTTGATGAATAAAATATTGAATCAAATTCACAGGTGCAGGATGAGAAACAATTTTTAAATGGTGAAGCATTTGTTCTTGAAAGGGGAAATCTGGTCTGACAGCCAAACCATACATGGGCGTGTCACATCTGAATATTTGTAAAAGCTGCAGGTCAGGTCTCATGTAGAAGTGTTTAATTCCTTCGTATGCGTGTGGAACGAGAGTGTATTGGAGTGCGTTAGAGAGAGTATGTTCAATGCAAGTTTCGAATGTGTCGTAAAGGGATAGTTTCGTATGAGTGCCGAGAGTAGTGGTGGAATGAGAGATGAAATGTTTTGCTGCATATTCACTGCTTGTCCCCTTAGGGCCTAATGTATTGACTGTAAACATCTTAGGTGAAACGATGGGCTCTTCTTTGAAATGAAAAACATCATTCTTTAAGATCATGTTTACCATCCAATCTTTTTCAAATTTTTACTAGATTATAAAAAATAAAATTGGTAATTGTCAACAAAATTTATAAAAAATGTATTTTATGATGATATTAAAAATTGATCTAAAAAACTGCACATATCGAGATGTGCAGTGAAATGAGCTCACGTTTCAAATGTGTTTTTATGTTTCTGCTGTAAGGTTTTTTCACGTTTATAGCTGATGAAGCTGATGAGAAAACCAACGAGCGTAATGAGTGCACATACAAGTCCTACCGTATGATAGCCGAAATGGACATAAACAGGTCCCATCAAAGCGGACCCAAGCATAACGGCTAGATTGGAAGCAAGGCTGTAAAAAGCCATCACTTTGCCTCGGTGGGTTTGGGAGCAGTCGCTCAGGACGGTGCTCAAAAGCGTGACGGATAAACTTTGCATGGCACCCCAAATAAATAAAGCGAAAATGAGCAATGTCCATGAGAACGGTGCATAAGGAAGTAAGGCAAGAACGAGCGCAATCCCGCCCAGCACAAAGAAAAGAGACCGTGTTTTGCCAAACCAATCTGCTAATTTCCCGGTAAATATACTCATGGAAAAACCAACGCCATAAGCCATGATCAGAAGTCCAGCTGTTGATTGCCCTCCGGAAAACAAACTTTGCAGGTAAGCTCCTAAAAATGAGTACATGCCATAAAATCCAAGCATGTTACAAAATGTCACGGTCAAATAGGCAGGGACACGGTCGATTTTCAAAGCCCCCCATAAAGAACCTGATTTCTCCCTAGCTTGAGGTGCCTTCTTATCAGCTGTGGCGACTTGTTTTCTAGATTCAAGGATGACGAGCAGCAGGACAACGAGACTCATCATGGCGAAAATCCAAAATGTCCAGCGCCAGTTCAAACTTTGACCGATAAAAGCGCCAATAGGCACACCAAGGACAAGAGAAAGAGACCAGCTCGATACAATGAGTCCCATCACTTTGCCGCGATATTCGTAGGGAACCCGGTCGCCCACAAGAGCATAGGCTGTTGGCACAAATACACCAGTCGCCAGCCCAGAAATAGCACGGCCTGCAAAAAACACGGCCAAATTTGGGGCAGCAGCACACATCACTGTTCCAATCAAAAAGAAAGACAGCCCAATTATTAAACACAGCTCTCTTGAATACCGGTCCCCTAAAGGAACGAGAAGCGGAGCTCCAACCAGCACAGCTAACCCATAAATGCTGATGGAAAGAGCGAGAACATCAAGAGAGTGCTGAAATGAGTTTGATAAATCAGGCAGCAGTGGTGAAATCACCAGTTCCTCCGATCCCGCCGCAAAAACGCCAAGTGTGAGTGCGATGGCAAGTGTGATGGGAAATGTTTTAGAAGCCTGGCTGTCTAAAGATTCTTTCATCAAGTGATCCCTCCATACTTGCTTTTTCATTCAATTCCGTTAAAATAAATTCTACCATTATTTAGTTTTATTTTACATTTCGCATCATAAGTATTATCATCAAATACTTTTCAAATGGAACGATTTTTGGATAGGAGAGGTACGAATGAAAATCACCGATGTTGATGTGCATATTTTAAATGAATTGAGAGAAGATGCCCGCTTATCCATGAGGGAATTGTCCAAACGAGTGAATTTATCAGCACCTGCGGTAGCAGAAAGAGTGCGTAAATTAGAGGACGCAGGGATTATCGAAGGGTATTCTGTTCAGGTCAATTATAAAAAATTAGGGCTTCTGATTGACTGCCTGCTGGAAGTTACGGTGTTAAATGGGGAGTATCAGCGTTTTGTGGCTTTTATGAACGAGCACCCACGCGCTTTTTTTGCTTATCGAGTGGCAGGACAGTCTTGCTTTTTCATTAAGCTGTCAGTTTCGTCTCTTGAAGAAATTGAAGCCTTTATTCAAGAAGTGTCTGGATTTACAAAAACCGTCTCCCATATTGTCTTGTCAGAGCACTCTTTTTCTCACCCTATTCAGGAACGCTTGAAACAAATAGAAGAGCCAGAAATGACTGTGATGAAATAAAAAAGGACCTATGTCAGGTCCTTTTTATTCGTTTATCTGACTGATAACTCATAAACGTAATGATAAGGCCAATAAATGTCACAGCTGCAGCAAATAACGGAACAAGCTGTAAATGTGTGATGTCGATAGCAAGACCGCCAAGCGCTGCACCGCCGGCATTCCCAATATTAAAGGCAGAATGGCTGAGCGTCGATGCGAGTGTCGGTGCTTCATGTGCCATGTTCATCGTGCGGTATTGCAAGGTAGGAACAAGAATAAATGAAATGATTCCCCAAACAAAAATGGTCAGCACGGCAAACACTTTGAATTCGGAAGTGACTGTAAACAATAACAGGACAGCAATGAGTAGGATCAGTGTCACCATAATACTCGGCATCAGCTTCCAGTCAGCAAGCTTTCCGCCAACTAAATTCCCGATGGTGACCCCAAGTCCAAATAGGACAAGGATGAGCGTTACCCCATTTTCCTGAAAGCCAGTGACTTGCAGCAGGATTGGGCTGATATACGTAAATGCTGTAAAAACACCAGCAAAACCAAAGATGGTCATCGCAAAGGAAACGAGTACCTGTGGTTTTTTCAAGACGGATACTTCATTTCGAATATCCAATACTTCTTCCTTTGATTGATTCGGAACTAAGCTGATGATACCGATTAAGGAAATGAGACCAATGACGGCAATGACTAGAAAAGACATACGCCAGCCGAATTGATTTCCTATAAAGGTACCGAACGGCACACCGAGTACATTGGCTACCGTCAGTCCTGTAAACATGAAGCTGATCGCACTTGCACTTTTCTCTTTAGGCACAAGCCGTGCAGCCATAATGGCTCCGACGCCAAAGAACGTTCCATGAGCAAATGACGTTAAAATACGGGCGGCCATTAATAGACCATAAGAGGTCGAGACAGCGGCAGCAGCATTTCCCGCCACGAAAAGAATCATTAACAGAATGAGGAGACGTTTTCTCGACATTTTCCCAGTCGATAACGTTAATATAGGTCCGCCAACTGCGACACCAAGTGCATATCCAGTAATCAGCTGTCCTGAAGCAGAAATTGATACATGAAGATCGTTTGCGACATTTGGCAAAAGGCCCATGATGACAAATTCAGTCATGCCAATCGAAAACGCACCGAGCGTTAATGCAAAAATAGCGATGGGGAAGTTTCTCATGATGTGATCACCTTTCTAAACAAATACATAAAAAAGCTTCGGAAAGATCCGAAGCCTTAAGAGTTTATCATACATGGAAATAAGACGCCAGCTGCTCGTTTGCTAATCGGTTTCCAACAAAGAAGGAACCGAATTCGCCATAGCGTGCACTGACTTCATCAAAGCGCATTTCATAAACCAATTTTTTAAATTGGAGCACATCATCAGAGAAAAGGGTAACGCCCCACTCATAATCATCAAAACCAACAGAACCTGTAATGATCTGTTTTACTTTTCCAGCATAGCTTCGGCCAATTAAGCCATGGCTTCTCATAAGAGATTTACGCTCATCCATGGAAAGCATGTACCAGTTGTCATTGCCAGAACGTCTTTTATCCATTGGATAGAAGCACACGTATTGAGAAGAAGGAAGCTCTGGATATAGGCGCGCACGTACATGCGGGTTCTCGTAAGGATCTCCGCCATCGCCGCCTCCTGCTAAGTAGTTGCTGAGCTCAACAACTGAAACATAAGAATAAGCTGGAATCGTAAACTCTGCTAGTCGTGTTTTGTTGAATTCAAGTTCAATTTCACCTAGTTCTTCCATTGTCGGACGTAAAATCATGAGCATAATATCTGCTTTTTGGCCGACAATACTATAGATTGTTTGGCTTCCAGCTTTATCTTGCTCAGCTGTTTTCCATTTTTCCAATAGACCTGTGAACTCATGAATGATGGCTTGGCGCTCATCACTTGTCAGCAGCTTCCAAGCTGTCCAGTCGATCGTTCTAAAATCATGCAGCGCATACCAGCCATCTAGTGTTTGAGCTGCTTCATTTGTTGTATGTTGTTCGCTCATTTCTTTCACTCCTATTAACAGTTTTCCATCTGTTCCAACTATAACATAGTTTGTCCAAATGGAGATGTGATCAAAACTTGAACGAAGAAAACAGCTTTTATCAAAATTGATTAAATTAGTTTGAAAAATAAGAATTTAATTTGTAAGCGCTATAATATAAGTTGGTAGTTTGAATTTAGGTAGAAGAAGAGTATGCTTAAAAGAGAACGCTTTTTTTGTAAAATCAAGGAGGGTATTGTAGTGGCAGATATTTTTTCAACAGTTCAGGAAAAGGTTGCAGGTAAAGGAGTAAAGATCGTTTTTCCTGAGGGAATGGACGAACGCATTCTAACAGCCGTTCAAAAACTAGCAGACGGCAAAGTATTGCAGCCAATTGTGGTAGGTAAAAAACAAGAAGTTGAAGCAAAAGCAAAAGAATTAGGTCTTACACTTGCTGGTGTTGACGTGTATGATCCTCATACATATGAAGGTTTTGAAGAGCTTGTACAAGCTTTCGTCGAAAGACGTAAAGGCAAAGCAACAGAAGAGCAAGCAAGAAAAGCATTACTAGATGAAAACTACTTCGGTACAATGCTTGTGTATAAAGGTCTTGCAGACGGACTTGTGAGCGGTGCGGCACATTCAACTGCTGACACAGTGCGTCCAGCACTTCAAATCATTAAAACAAAAGAAGGCGTAAAGAAAACATCTGGCGTCTTCATTATGGCTCGCGGCGAAGAGCAGTACGTGTTTGCTGATTGTGCAATCAACATTGCTCCAGACAGCCAAGATCTAGCTGAAATTGCGATTGAAAGTGCAAACACAGCAAAAATGTTTGATATCGAACCACGTGTGGCAATGCTTAGCTTCTCTACAAAAGGCTCAGCAAAATCAGACGAAACAGAAAAAGTATCTGAAGCAGTTCGCATTGCGAAAGAAAAGGCACCTGAGCTTGTACTTGATGGAGAATTCCAATTCGATGCAGCTTTCGTTCCTTCAGTAGCAGCGAAAAAAGCGCCAGATTCCGTGATCAAAGGTGATGCTAGCGTATTTGTTTTCCCTAGCCTCGAAGCTGGAAACATCGGTTACAAAATTGCACAGCGTTTAGGTAACTTTGAAGCTGTAGGTCCTATCCTGCAAGGCTTAAACCAGCCAGTAAACGATCTTTCAAGAGGCTGTAATGCCGAAGACGTTTACAACCTTGCGCTGATCACAGCAGCTCAAGCATTATAATGATCTCGACAAAGGCAGCCAGTACGATAGATTCGTGCTGGCTGTTTTTTTGATGACAAATGTGTACAATATAGGGGAAAAGAAAAAATTTGATCGTAGATAAAGCCGATAGAATGGGCAGGTGCTATAATGAACGATTTAATACATAAGCTTCAGCATAAGGTCGCGGGATTAACAGAGGCACAAAGGAGAATTGCAGATTATATCGTGCACAATCCGATGGAGGTCGCGTTTTTAACTGTAGATAAATTGGCTTCAAAAGTAGGGACGAGTACAGCTACCATCATGAGATTCTCTGCTGCTGTAGGGTATTCCGGTTTCTCTGAGCTTCAAAAAGAGCTTCAATCAAACATGAAGCATAAAGCTGCCCCTCAAACGAGACTTGAAGCGAACCTCAAGCATTCAAATAAAAGTAAGCTTTTGCATAATCATGTAGACCTGCAATTTCAAAATATCCAGTACGCTTTAGACAATATCACGGAAGAAAACTTTCAGCATATTGTTGAAAAAATAGCCAGCTCCCGCCAGGTTCTGTGTACAAGTGTCCGAAGTGGAAGACCTGTTGGCGAGTATCTGTCATTTGGAATTAATCGGCTATTGGGGAACTGTCAATATATTGATGCGGACAAAAGCGACTGGGTGGATGATCTCGTTCATTTTCAATCTGATGATTTCATTATAGCGGTCAGCTATCCTCGCTATGCAAAGCGTATAAAGGACTTGCTGGAGGCAGCGAAGTCATATGGGGTGGAAGTGCTTTTAATTACAGACAGCTACAGCTCTCCACTAACTAAGTATGCACAATATGTATTACCATGCTCCTCAGCAAGTGCGGGCTCTCATAACTCTGTCGTATCTGCTATCTTTATCGTAGATTATATTTTAAGTGCCTTAGCCATTAATGACCCTGAAAGGACAAAACCACGTTTAGATCAAATCAATCATATGTTAACGAAAATGAGTTATCACACAACACATTAGTCGTGTGGTGACTCATTTTTTTCATTTAATTTTTTGAAAGCGCTTTACTAAATAAAATCGAGATGGTATGATCGTGTCACGAAAGTAATATATATTACTTTAATAAAGTTTAATGTAACGAATATAACTCAAAGGGGATGATGGAAACAATGAGTACTGTTCAATTCGTGTCAAATGATCTAATAGATCGGGCAAGAAAGCTTAACTCAACCTTGCTGTCAGACGTGATGGGATGCACCGGAGCGATGGATCATCAAATTAAACCTGTTGCAAGAGGTATGAATATAGTAGGGACTGCTTTTACCGTTAGCTTACGGCCAGGGGATAATTTATTTCTTCATCATGCGATCTACTCTGCTAAAGAAGGAGATGTACTGATTGTTGATGGAAAAGACCATAAAGGTCATGCATATTTAGGGGAATTGATGGCAGGTGTAGCAAAGGCTGTAGGAATAGAAGGAATCGTGATTGACGGGCTTGTTCGCGACAAACTTGCTTTAGAGGAGCTGGCTTTTCCAATATACAGTAAGGGGTTTATGCCAAACGGACCTTTTAAAGATGGTCCTGGGGAATTGAATCAAACCATCTCGTGCGGCGGTGTCAAAGTAGCACCAGGTGATTTAGTCATTGCTGACGATGATGGAGTCGTCATCGTTCCACAGGAGAAGGCGGAACACATGCTCACACTAGCGGAAGAGAAACAAGCGTATGAAAATCAGAGATTAAACACGATTCAACAATATATGGACGAAGGAAAGCAAGACACTAGTCTCTTAGCACCTGCATGGCTGGCAGGCAAATTGAAAAAATTTCAGGAATAGGGGAGAATCGGTGATGAAAATAGGGTTTATCGGTTATGGAGAAGCAGCATATGAGCTATCAACGGGATTGAAAACAGAAGGATTAGATCAATTTTATGCGTATGATGTACTTTTACAAAATGAGAAATTGGCTGGAACGTTGAAAGAAAAAGCATCGCAGACAGGAGTTCAATTAACCAGCAGTATTAGTGAAGTCATTGAGAAATCTGATATTGTCATTGCAGCTGTGCCAGCGAATAAAACTTTAGAAGTTGCCCAATCTGTAACGGGAAGTTTGAAAAAGAATCAACTATATGTAGATGTATCGGCATCAACACCAGACATCAAAAAACAAGTGGCCAATGAAATTGATAAGCAAAAAGCTCTATTCGTAGATGCTGCCATGCTAGGGCCTCTTCCAGTCAACAAACACAAGGTTCCGATCACGGCAAGCGGCAGTGGAACCGACCAATTCATGAAAGTAATGAATGCTTATGGCATGAATATCACAAAAATCAGTGACCAGCCAGGAGATGCTTCTGCCTTAAAGCTGATCAGAAGCGTTTATATGAAGGGGATCGTTGGTCTCATGATTGAATTTTTGGAAATTTCCAAAAAATATAATGTGGAACAACAAGTGATTTCTTCATTAAGCGATACAATGGATAGCAAAAGTTTTGAAGAGACCATGAACCGTCTTGTGACAGGGAGTGCATTACATGCAAAACGACGAGCGATCGAGCTTCTTGGCTCTATTGAAATGTTAGATGAAGCAGAGGTTGATGCCAGCATGTCTCGGGCAGCGCAACAGAAGCTAGAGAGATTAGCAGACTTTCAATTCGTTGAACGGTTTAATGGGAAAAAGCCGGCCAGCTGGGAAGAAGTCATTGACGTGATGCAGCAGGGGTAATAGATTGTAAGCGTTTTATTTAACAAAGGGGAGGCGAAAAAACGATATGGGTTTTATTGCGTTGATTGTATTCATAGCTGTCATCATTATATGGAATGTCGTCGTGAAACGGAATATGGGAGAAGCCATGCTATTAGGCTTTATTGCAACCACATTATTTGGCGGATTGGATGCATTAAGACTTTTCTGGGATGGATTAAAATTTGCATCCACATATGAGGTGCTCTATGCAGCTGTCGCATTTGTATTCATGGCTTATTTAATTGAAAAGCTGGAATTAATTCATGCACTCTTGCGAATCTTAAATTCGGTTGTAGGTAAACTTCCTGGTGGAGCGGCTTATATGAGTACGTTAGGCTCAGCAGTCTTAGGTGCTCTTTCAGGTTCAAATTCTGCAAACACAGCTGCCACTGGCTCTATCACGGCATCTTGGATGATTAAATCAGGCTGGAGCCGAACCCATACAGCGACCATTTTAGCAGGGAATGGCGGACTTGGAGCGGCACTGCCTCCGAACTCTTCCATGTTTATCATGCTGGGGTTTGCACCAATTGCAGCCCTTGTATCTGAGGGAGATTTATATATTGCGCTTCTCATAGGAGGACTGTATCAAGTCGTATACCGATTTATTTTGGTGTATATTCTGGTGAAAAAGAATAAAATTCAGGCCATGCCGCCAGATGATATTCTTCCTTTTAGGGAAGCTGTGAAACAAGGGTGGAAGTCGATCTTTATTTTTTTCGGTGCCTTGATTCCTATCATTATCACAATAGGTCCGCTGGCAAACTACTTAAAAAGTAATCCAAACATCGGACCAGAGGCAATGGATCAAATTTCTTTAATTACGTGGATTCCGATTCTCATGATGTTGATTAGTTTAACAATTGGAAGGAAAAAGGCGTCTGCACTTGATTGGTCTCAGTTTTTCAAGTCGGCCATTCCTAAATTTACAACGATTGGTGCCTTGATGCTGTTTGCTGTTGCGGCAAGCCAGGTGCTTGCTGAATTAGGATTGGCAGAAGATTTGACGCAAATCACATCAGTACTTACCATTCCGAAGTGGCTCATGGTGCTCATTGTGGGAATTCTTGTCACGCTGGTGGCTGGGCCATTATCTTCAACAGCTACATTAACAGCTGTTGGACTTGTCTCATTTTCAGCTTTAGTCTCAGTCGGAGTTGATCCAGTTGTGGCTGTTGTCGCCATTCTTGCTTTTTCATCGACAGAAGGCGCTTCCCCTCCGGCATCAGGATCGATTTTCATTGCTTCTGGTCTTGCAGGAGCCAAACCTGAGAAAACATTTATACCGCTGATTCTCTACTATATGCTGCCAATCGTGGGAATTGGCTGGCTCATCGGAATGGGAATACTTCCAGTATAGAAAGGAGAAACACATGAGAGCATTAATGGAATTATTATTTAAAGTGCTGCTTGTCCTGTTCTTAACGTCAGGAGCCCTGTTGGTATTCGGTCAAATACTAGGGATTCTCTTGCAAAAGGGAGATATGATTATTGCGAGTACGAATCTATTCAAAAACCCAACACTGGTGTTAAGTGCCTTTTTTAGTCTTGTTGGTTTCTCTCTCAATTATATTCCTAAAAAGAAAGACACCTCATTTAGCGATCATCCATCAGCATCAGCGAGTGATTCGCTCAAATAAGCAATAAACAGCTGGATTCAGTAAATGAATTCAGCTTTTTTGTGCGCGAGAAATAGGTATTAAAACCCAATACGTACGATTCATTTTTTGGTAAATTCACTTTCAATCATATGCCTCTTGTTCTAGTAAATGGTAACATAACGGAGGACTATTTAAGGGATAGAGGTGTTTGACCATATCTGGAGC
Source organism: Bacillus sp. FSL R5-0659 (assembly GCF_038008785.1). NCBI lineage: Bacteria > Bacillati > Bacillota > Bacilli > Caryophanales > Bacillaceae > Bacillus > Bacillus sp. FSL R5-0659. Next base: position 3,380,428 of record NZ_JBBOZU010000001.1, on the reverse strand, counting down.
AATCATCGGTTATAAAACAGCCTTGTATTCATTAAAGGCAGATATATCTATAAAAAAAGAACAAATCATCGAACTCAACATGTGCCGCAAAGAAATTAAAGAGGCAAAATCAACCCTGTCAGATGCCAGCAAGAAAATCACTCATCCAGATCTGACATCACAAACATGGTTTGGCCATTTGGCAGACACGTTTGATGACATTCGTGACGGAATGGCTTCCGCCAGTCAAGAGATAAAAAGTGTACAGCTAACCAATTTATTAAATCGAATTGATGAGAAAATCAATGACCTAATATCAGAGATCCAATCGTTAGAACATGAAATTCATTCGGTTGAAAGAAAAATAGAGAAAGAAAAACAACTGGAAGAAAAAAGAGGGTAGTCACATGACGAGAGAAATTAAAATAGATGCCAGTCAGGTCAAACGAGTATTACAGCATGCAAAACAATCAGGCACTCAAATGAATGCAGCCCTTCCAACAACCATCAAAGGAAGAAATCAGCTCCTGACGGCAGACTCATTAGAAAAGATCAATCAACAGTTGAACGAATTAAGTAATTCCTATATAGGCATCCTTCAGAAACAGCTTGTACAAACAGAACAAGCGGTGAACACCATGGTTGAAACGGACAAGGCGCTTGCTTCCAGCAGTAAAAGAAAATAAAGGAGAACGCAATGAAAACCCTTGACGCCTTTGCACTAATAAACGGAATAGATCAAACGCTGAATACGTTAAAGCAACAGTCACAGCAAATCAGCTCCTTAGAAAAACAAATCCATCACATCATCTCACTCGATGGCGCACTAAAGGGAGAGGCAGGACAAGCCATCCGCGCCTTTTATACAGAATGCCATATTCCCTTCCTGCAATTCTTTCAGGTCGTCATTGAGGAATATAGTGCTGCATTAAAAAACATAAAGCAGGCTCTTCATGCACTAGAATCAAACGAGCACGGCTTTATCTCACAAGCGTTTATCGAAGATGATCTTGATCAAGGCTTAAAAAAAGCTGAACGTACGATTTCTGAAATCGTATCAGAGGTAAACCACGCCATCGGCAGAGTTGGTCATATTGTTCACTTGCCAAGTGTAGACGAATCAGCTTTTCAGCAAAACTATCAAAAGGCATGGCTTGAGACCTCAAAAACCATTGGTCTGCTTCATGCATTTGACAGGGAGCAGACAAGTGCTTTACATGAAACCAAAAGCTCCCTTCAAACAATGAAGCAATACATAGATACCTTAAGTACCATGTTCACCGGCCCTAAAATCGACATCTCGAGCTATCAAAAGGGATCTATTTTCAAAGATGGAAAAGAAGAAAAAGTAAGCAGCACCATCAGTGGATTGAACGACAAAATAGACAACCCAAAAGACAATCCAATGATCATCATGCTGAAGAAACTGAAAGAGAAACAACAAGCGAATGTGGAGACGGTTGTTCGGAATGACACCCATAAAAACATCAGTAAACAAATCACAGCAAACGATCCGTCGCTTACGAGATTGCAAAGGGAAGCCGTGAACGGGAAAAACAAGATTCATAGAGACATCAGGGTCATAAATGGTAAACTATTCAACGTAAAAGGCATTAAAAAGTTAAAAGAATTCGACATCGCAGATGAAGTCGTCACAGATCCATCGGATATTGATTTTATTGGCGGAAGATACACCGTTTACGCCAATAAACAAATCATCCGAACGTATATCGCAAACGGCGAAATAAGAATAGAAGAAGTCGACAAAATTCCAGAAAGCCGCAGCCGTGGCAACGCTAAACGCATATTAGACGGTGAAGTCGTCTCAACCACCGAAAACATCATCCTAGAATACAGCGGCATCTACGACGGCTACCGAGCCGTTACTGGCAAAGACCCAGAAACCAGCCAAAACATCAGTAGCACAGACCGAGCCTTATCCGCAGCCTCTATCATCCCAATCACGAAAATAGTGAAGGTTGGGAAATATGTTTTTAGGTTGGATCAAGGGAAGAATGTGAAGAGGGTTAAAACACCTGCTTACGGAAAACAATCCGTACCTAAAGGACCTTACCGTGAAGTAAATGGTTTCCCAGCAAAAGTAAAATCAGGAGCTCAAGAAAAACATATTCCAGAAACACCAAATTACAAGCAAGAAGTAGTAAATGGAAAAAAGAAAAGCATTTTTTACGGAGATAATAAAAAGGCACAAGAATTGCTGGATAAATATGCAGGGACAGGCAAAGAATTGGGTAAGAATAAAGAAAGGATAGACTTTGGCCAAGCAATAGGAAAATACTATAATATTGATACTGGAAAGTATGAAGAGACTACTAAGGGAATGATACATTATGGGAAAGATGGTGCTCACATCGTACCAGCGAGGCCTTAAAATGAATTGGAGGTAAAAAATGGGTTACGATTCTTTGATTGGAACATTAATAAAGTATGAAAAAAAAGATATGATTTTGGAATGGAATAGTGGGTTGAAAATCTTAGGAAAACTAGATACAGTTTTTGAAACAAATAATATGTTAGATGAAGATGATATTAATTTTACAGAATATATTGCTGCTGCTTTCCAAGTGAATGATATTCTATCTCATCCTAATGAAAACAGTGGCAGTGTATACGATTGGTTAATTCAAGAGAAAAGCTCTTTAGTTGAGATATCTCTTTATGATGATCCACCAAATAAGATTTTGGTAGATGGTCAAATAGTATGGGAATTGGCAATTGAGTAACAATTGACATCTTAGAACTTTAAAATCCAAGCCCTCGGTAAGAGGGCCTTTTAATTATTTATGAGTTAGTGAAATATGCGTCAAGTTGATCATTGGCAAAACCGGTTTCTGTAGGTTCATACCCGGGGCAGTTTGGGCTGAAATATGATAGCGCATGTGTATCATCAAAGCTCAATCTATATTATTAACAGTAAAGTACCATTGAATGATTTAAATAAAACTTCGAAAATAGGAGCGTTCAATGAACAAAAAACAAGAACTAACGAAACAAATCCAAACCGTCATCAACATCCTAGAAAAAGAATATTCAAAAGAGATCAATCAAGGTGTTCTCCAATTAATATACAAAAGATATAAGGATGCACAAAGGATCATTCAGAACAATGAAGATCTCCAAAAGATGTTGATCATTGGCGGGGTGAGAGCTTATTTGGATAGTTACAATGACTATCTAAACCCCTTTCTAGATGAATTGCATAAAGCAGAGAGTTTGCTTAAAGAAATGCTGTAATAGATAAAATGGCTGTCTATAGTTCTAGATGAGGCTATTTTCTTTTAAAGATGTATAAAAGGGTCATGAAAAAAATCAGCTACTTAACATAGAGGAGGCTTTAAAATGCTCAATTTACCTCAAATCCCAAATTTGCACGTGAACAAACCAGCAAGTGACATACATATCAAAGAGGCAGAATCCCAGCTAAACATGCAACTGCCCCATGCTTATAAGGAATTGTTGAAACAGACAAATGGATGTTCTGTTGGAGGCGATGTTCTACTATACGGAACTGAGGACATGGTGGAACGCAATGCAACATGGGAGATTCAGCAATATGCAAGCGGCTATGCAGCAATTGGGGACGATGGCGGCGGGCGAGTACTTCTCATGCGGCAGGCAGAAGAGGAGACAAAAGTGTGGATCGTCGATGCTGGTGTGATGGACCCTCAGCATGCGGAATTGGTGGCTGAAGACTTGTTGAGCTGGGTAAATGAGGGCTGTTTCATAGAAGTTTAGTCTATTAAGGAGATGATCAATTTGCCGTGGAATACATTGATCGCTGCATGCCTCGTGGTTGGGGTTCCTGTCGTTTTAATTGCAGCTTTTTATTTCATCTCGAAAAGGAAGAATAAGAAAACAAAATCATCTAACTGAAACGCTCTGTGACGCCAAATGTTATGGAGCTTTTTTGCATTCTCCCTCCATTCCTCCCATGGTATAATAAACACAGTTTATGAACGAGAGGATATGCAGGACATGAAAAATGAACCTATTGAGTTATTGACACAGCCGACATGGCGAATCATAGATCAATCGAGCCTAGGTCTCTATGTAGACCCAAAGCAATCCTTTGCGATGGATGATACGCTTTGCGCGTCGGTGGGGAAGGGCCTCTCACCAGCGACAGCCCGTTCTTGGGTGCATCACAATACGATTGTGCTTGGGATTCAGGATACAAGACTTCCTTTTCTCCAAGATGGTGTAAAGCTGCTTGAGGATGAAGGATATCGTGTGATTGTGCGCAATTCAGGCGGTCTTGCTGTGGTACTGGATGAAGGCGTACTGAATGTGTCTTTAATCTTTGCTGAACAAAAGAAGGGCATTGATATTGACCGCGGGTATGATGCGATGGTGGAATTGATCCGCCGGATGCTGTCAATGTACGAGGTGGACATTGAAGCCTATGAAATTGTCGGCTCTTACTGTCCAGGCAGCTACGATTTGAGTATCAATGGAAAGAAATTTGCCGGCATTTCTCAGCGTAGATTACGCGGAGGGGTCGCTGTGCAAATCTATTTGTGTGCAGATGGAAGCGGTCGAAAACGAGCTGATTTGATTCGCCGTTTTTATGAGGTGGCCTTAAAGGATAAACGACATGAGGTGAAAGCGGTATTCCCTGATATACAGCCGGATACGATGGCATCCCTATCAGAATTAACTGGAAAACCAATTGACTGTGCGCTTCTCATGCGTCTTTTACTAGAAGAACTCCAAAAGCTGAGCGATCAACTGACAGCTTCAGGACTGACCACCGAGGAACAGCTAGAGTTTGAGAAAAACATGACGCGGATGATTGAGCGGAATGAGAAAGTGTTCTCGTAAACACATCTTTCCATCTTAAAAAATAGGGGTGATGTAATGGAAACGAAACTTCTGAAAGCCATTGAACTTCGAGAAAGTGGACATCTTCAAGAATCCAATGACATGCTCACCCGTCTTGTAGAAGAGTATCCAGACCATGCCTCCATCCATTATCAATGTGCTTGGAGTTATGATGTGTTAGGAAAAGAAAAACAAGCTGTCTTTTTTTATGAAAGGGCCATTGAGTTAGGATTGTCTTCAGAAGAACTAGAAGACGCTTTACTAGGATTAGGAAGTACATACAGAACCTTAGGGGAATATGAAAAGTCAAAACAGATATTCCTACATGCGATGGAAACTTATGCGGATAATAAAGCCATTCAAACGTTTTATGCCATGACTTTGTATAATTTGAAGGAACATAGCAAAGCGATGGAAATATTACTGAACTGTTTAACTGAGACGACAAACGATCCTACTATTTTGAGTTATCGAAAAGCCATTGATTTTTATTCGAATCAGTTAGATAGATTGTGGAAATGATTTATATAGATTTGGAGGGGCAATGTAATGGAAGAATCCCCTCCTTTGTTATGAAATTTTATATATGTGATAGTCCTTTATGACATAAGAAAGAAGGAAAATGTATTGTCATTCATCACCACGTATTACCCGCTGTTTATGCTTTGTGTTTTGTCTTTGTTGTATGTGATGTATCGTATTCAGCCGATGGCCTCTACGATTAAAAAAATCACCATTGTGCTCTGTGTGTTAACAAATGCCGCATACATTTGCTGGCGTCTCTTCTTTACACTGCCGCATGAAGGTACATTTAATATTGTGATGGGAATTTTGCTTGTGGCCTGTGAATGTATTGGATTTTTACAGCTGCTTGTGTTTTATACACTTGTTTGGAAGCCTTCAAATCGGAAACAAGTCATGATCAGTGATCTTGACAGGCTGCCAACAGTTGATATTTTCATAGCTACATATAATGAACCAATTGAAGTGCTAAAACGCACGGTTGCAGGTTGTTTGAATCTGTCTTATCCAAAAGGCAGCGTCCATATTTATTTATGTGATGATGGCAAGAGGGAGTCTGTGAAGCAGCTTGCTTCTGAGTTTGGTGTTCATTATCTGACAAGAACGGATAACAAGTTTGCTAAGGCGGGGAATTTAAACCATGCGATGTCTCAAACGAATGGGGAGTTGATTCTCACACTTGATGCTGATATGGTCCCGCTTCCTGCCTTTTTAGAAAAGACAGTGCCTTACTTTCATGATGGAGCGACTGCATTTGTTCAAGTTCCACAGGCGTTTTATAACGAAGATCCTTTCCAATATAATATGTTCTCGAAGGATCGAATTCCAAATGAGCAGGACTTCTTCATGCAAACCCTCCAAGCTGGTAAAGATCGATTCAATGCGGTCATGTATGTCGGGAGTAATACGGTATTTAGAAGAACAGCATTAGAGGAAATTGGCGGATTTGCTACTGGGGTAATTACAGAAGACATGGCGACAGGAATGCTTCTCCAAGGGAAGTTCAAATCTGTGTCTGTCGGAGAGGTATTAGCTGTCGGTCTGGCACCTGAAAGCTGGCTTGATCTGTTAAAGCAGCGAGACCGCTGGTCGAGAGGGAACATTCAGTGCGCCCGTAAGTTTAATCCATTGAAGGTTCGCGGCTTAACGCTTATGCAGCGCGTTCTTTATTTAGATGGCATTGTGTATTGGTTTAACGGTTTGTTTAAAATGATTTACATTCTTACACCGATATTGTTTTTATTATTTGGTATTCAAAGTTTCTGGGCAGATTTTCAGTCCATTTTCATGTTTTGGCTGCCGGCGTTCTTTAGTTCGTACTTAGCGTTTAAAATGGTGTCGAATCAAAAAAGAAGTATGTTTTGGAGTCATATTTACGAAAGCTCTATGGCATTCCACCTGGCTGGTGTGGCTTTAAGTGAGCTGTTTTTGAAGAAGAGGGTTGAATTTCTTGTCACACCGAAGGGAATTCAAACGGACAAGAGACATTTTCATTTGAAAACGATGATTCCTCATTTGATCTTCTTGCTGCTCTCATTGCTTGTCCTTGTGAAAATAGGATACGATATGAAGGTAAATGGGACGATGAATGCTGATCTCACGTTGATTAATATTTTTTGGGTACTTTATAACGGTGCAGGGCTGTTCATGGCACTCATTGTGGCGTTTGATCGTCCGCGTTATCGAAAATCAGAGCGGTTTGTCATTGAAAAAGAGGGGCATCTTCGTTCCGATCATCAAGATGAGTCGATTGCTTGTTTTCTACTAGATATGAGTGATTCAGGTGCGCGTCTATCCATTCCATCGGATCAAGCTTCTTCTCTAAATCAAGGACAAATGCAATTATTCTTTTCAGAGAATGAAAGTGTGGCATGTGCTGTGGTCTGGAGTCATCCGGAGGGAGACAAGCTGATGGTTGGTGTGGCTTTTACTGACACAGAAAAATCACAGTACCTATCACTGATCCGCTTCTTATTCACACGAGAGCACGTATCGATAACGGATCGTGAGAAAAAATCCTATGCTGTTCGGACATTTCTCCGCTTTGTAAGAGAATCGGAGAAAGTACCAAAGGCTATTCGGCGCAAATGGATGAGAAGACCGTTGCAAGGTGTGGCAGGCACGCTAGTCTATGAGGACCGGTTAGAAGAGAAGGTGCCGGTGAACATACATGATATTAGTTTATCTGGGTGTAAAATCGAGTCAGAGGCTTCAATTGAATTACATGACAAAGTGCTAATCACCATTGATACAGAATCTCTGACAGAGCAGCCGGCGATTGTGGTTTGGACATCACAAAAACGCGGCCGCACAATAGCCGGACTCAAGTTTGTTCAGCCTGAAATCAAGCAGATAGAAGAAAGAGAGGGAGTGGTTTCTTGAAATCCAAAAATGGCGGTTACCTCTATTTACTATGGCTTCCTGTCATCATGGGAGCCGGCTACGGCATTTCGCTTTTAGTGCCATTTCTTCAGCCTGTACTAACACTTGGCATCGCAGGTCTTTATATTTTTATGTTTGGTGATTTTCAAGTAAGGCAGGTCAAGTATATTTTTATGTTCGTGTTTTTGATCAATGTCCTTTTTAGTGTAATGCTATTTTTGGGCATTTAAAAAAGTGCTTCCCGAGGCGGGGAGCACTTTTTGTTATTCTGCCATTTTTTCGAGGTTGCCGTTCCGGTCCATTTTAAAGGTTGGTGCGGCACAATCGTCTTCTTCAAACAAAACTAGTTTTCTTGCACGGTTCATGATTTTGACGAGTGTTTCATAATCTTCTTGAATCGTGAGCTGATCCTTTTCAAGCTTTTTCACTTCAGCTTCTAGCTGCGAGACTTTATGAGAAAGCTCATTGTTTTCTCGTTTTAAGCGGCTGTTTTCCATACGTAAGGCAGTGGATTGCTGACCATCGCCTTCATAACGGCGTAAGAAATCAATGATATCGTCGATGGTTAATTCTTGATGCTGCCTAAATGGATTCGCTTCCGGCTTTTTCTCTGCGGTATTTGGGGCAGGAGAAGCCTGTGACAATAAATGTGATAAACTAGCTAACTCTTCATTGTAGCTTTGATCCACAAACTGAAGCTGTTCGGCAGTTTCAGCAGCTGGTGCAAATGTTTCTTCCTTTGCTGGCTCCAATTCCTGGGAGAATTCCTCCTGAGTGACTGTTTCTTCTACTTGCGGCTGATAAAGTAATCGTTTTTTCGCAGGCTGGCCATTGCCAAGTGCACGCATCCGTTGTTTTCGTTGTTTTTTGGCTAGTGCCAACGCTTTTTCATATTGATGCCTCACGACAGCGTTCCATCTAAATCCGCATGCTGCGGAGGTGCGGTTCAGCTTGTCTCCTACTTCTTCAAACGCATTTAGCTGCGTACTGCCCTCTCTGACGTGACGTAAGACGGTTTCTGCCAGGAGGAGATCATTTTCCTCTGACCAAGCATCTTGTCTTTGTTTTGACATGTGTTTAAACCCCCATATGATTTGATGGTATTAGATTAGCCAAGTTCAAGAAGGTTTATACAAGTTTGCTAAAAGGATAGTGGAAAATACTAGCTTTTATGTAAGCGCGTCATTGGGACGGCAAAGCGTCTTGCAAGTCCAGCCGCTTCGATGTACAATGTTGGGTGGTATATTAATCACGATTGGCTGTCCAACTGTTTCATATAGAATGAAGTATCATCATTGAAAGGAAGCGTAAGACCATGGCTAATGAGTTTCGCGTATGTGACGATTGTGATGCGACGAACCTAAAGACGTTATTGCCTCGACTCAAATCGGTTGACCCTGATGCAAAAATTGAGATTGGCTGTCAATCCTATTGTGGTCCAGGACGAAAAAAGGCTTTTGCGTTTGTGAACAATCGCCCATTATCCGCACCAACAGAAGATGAATTACTCGAAAAGGTTCAAAAAAAAGTCAAATAAATGTCACTGAATGTGTTCAGTCGACCTAAAAAGAGGTCCGTCCCTGTCAGGTCGGGCTTTTTACGTCCGTGCAATCTTTGAGAACACATTCACCAGCAAATTCAAGGATGTTTTCGGGAAAAGTTACCCGATATAATAGAAACACGTCTTAAAAAAAGAGGGACGAAACGATGGCGTATCCAAAAGGTAAATTATCTGAGGAAAAGGTATTTAAAGATCCTGTGCACCGTTATGTTCACGTAAGGGACGCATTAATATGGGATTTAATAGGAACAAGAGAATTTCAGCGCCTGAGACGGATTAAACAGCTAGGAACTACGTATTTGACGTTTCATGGTGCAGAACACAGCCGATTCAATCATTCACTCGGTGTATACGAGATTGTAAGACGAATTGTGGATGATGTGTTTAAAGGGCGGCCTGAATGGGATGAAGGAGAGCGCGAGCTTGTACTTAGTGCAGCCTTGCTTCATGACCTCGGACATGGTCCATTTTCTCATTCCTTTGAAAAGGTTTTCCACTTAGACCATGAATCGTTTACAAGAGATATTATTTTAGGGCAGACGGAAGTCAATGAAGTGCTCCGCCGGGTGAGTGATGATTTCCCGAAGCATGTGGCTGAAGTCATTGCCAAAACGTATCAAAACAAACAGGTGGTTAGTTTGATCTCAAGTCAAATCGATGCCGACCGAATGGACTATTTGCAGCGTGATGCCTACTATACAGGCGTCAGCTACGGCCACTTTGATATGGAACGTATTTTACGTGTGATGCGCCCGAGAGAAGATCAGATTGTGATGAAGCAGAGCGGGATGCATGCGGTAGAAGATTATATTATGAGCCGTTATCAAATGTACTGGCAAGTCTATTTCCACCCAGTGACACGCAGTGCTGAAGTCATTTTAACGAAAATCCTTCATCGTGCAAAAGAGCTGCATGAAACGGGTTATATTTTTACACATGCCCCAGTTCATTTTTACTCAATCTTTGAGGGAAATGTCACCACAGAGGACTATATTAAGCTGGATGAATCCATTGTCTTATTTTATTTTCAGGCGTGGGAAGATGAAGAAGATCACGTGCTGGCCGATTTGTGCCGCCGTTTTATGAACCGCCGATTGTTCCAATATACAGAGTTTAATCCAAATGAAGAAATGACGAAATATTTCAAGCTGACCGCCTTGTTTAAGGAGGCAGGAATTGATCCTGACTACTATTTAGTGGTCGACTCGTCTTCTGATTTGCCCTATGACTTTTATAGACCAGGAGAGGAAGAAGAGAGGCTGCCAATTCACCTTTTGACGCAAAGCGGTCATATTAAAGAACTGTCGAGACAGTCAGATATTGTTGACGCCATTTCCGGTAAACGAAGAACCGATCATAAACTTTATTTCCCGATGGACTTAATTGTAGATATGTCGGAAAAAGCTGAAGAAAAGAAGGCGATCATGAAGCTGCTTGGTTTGGGATAAAGAAGTACTGAAAAAGGAGATGTCGGGAATTTGTTGAAAGAGCATGCAAAGTTGATGAAGGTATTCTCTGAATCAGGGGAAATCGTTGGACGGAAGAAGCTGCAAAAGATGATTTACATAGCAAAAAAGCTAAATTTGCCTTTTTACGAGAAATACGATTTTCATTTTTATGGCCCCTATTCAGAGGAGTTGACGCTCAGAATTGAAGAGCTGTGCAACCTTGGATTCTTGGACGAAATGAAGGAAAAAAAGGGCGGATACTATCAATATCGCTATTCGCTGACGGACAATGGGAAAGAGTTTCTCGATCAATGTGAAGTGGACATGCCTGACCTCAAAGCGCTGACGCACCAGATGAACGAGCAATCGTCCCGTTTCCTAGAGCTTGTCTCAACGATTTTATATTTTGATGACCTGCCAGAAGATGAGATAAAGGAAAAGGTCTTCACCATTAAAAGCAAGCAGCGTTATACGGACGAAGAATTTGAGGCTGCCCTTGCTTATATTGATCAGTTGAAGGAATTGAACTAACGAGAAGAACCAGTATGTGATGGCTGATGGCTAGAACAGACTGGTTTTTATTTTTGTACAGAAACAAGCCGACCGCATGGATCGACTTGTATTTTATGAATGGTGATAAGAGAATCTTGCTAAAAATTGTTTTGTACGTTCTTCTTTCGTCTGTTCAAAGACTTCTTCCGGCGTACCTGATTCGACGATGACTCCATCCTCCATGAAAATCACCCTGTCAGCAATATCATAGGCAAAGCTCATCTCGTGGGTGACGATGATCATGGTGACCCCGGTTTGTGCTACCTGTTTAATGACATCAAGCGTTTCTCCTACAAGTTCTGGATCTAATGCAGAGGTCGGTTCGTCGAATAAAATGACTTCTGGATTCAAAGCCAGTGCCCGTGCAATGCCGACTCGCTGCTGCTGTCCGCCGGATAATTGATGCGGATAGGCATCCTTTTTCTCTAGTAATCCGACCTTTGTGATTAATTGGAGAGCTGTGTCATAGGCTTGATCTTTTGGTTGTTTACGGGCAATGACTAAACCTTCCATGACGTTTTCAAGTGCTGTTTTATGAAGAAATAGATCGTATTGCTGAAAGACCATGGCGGTTTTTCTGCGAAGTGCGAGAATGTCTTTAGGCTTTGCTTGATTGAACTTGACGGTCGTGTGATCAATGCTGATTTCTCCTTGATCTGCACGCTCAAGAAAATTCAAGCATCGCAGAAAGGTTGATTTTCCAGAACCGCTCGGACCTAAAATGACGACCACTTCGCCTCTTTCTACCGTTAAATCAATTCCTCTCAGAATCTGATTTTTACCGAACGCTTTATGCACCTGTTTGATATCAATCATGCCAATCGTCTCCTTTTGTTTTTGTGTCCATATTTCTCATATCCGGCTGTAATGGCTTCGATTGAGGCACACAGGGCCCAGTAGATCAGGGCAACGGCGATGTATGCTTCAAGATAACGATAGTTCACATTGGCTTTAATTAAAGCGCCGTTTAAAATATCGACCACAGACACCATAGAAACGAGAGAAGAGGCTTTGATTAAACTGATCAGCATGTTGTTCAGCATTGGAAGGGAGATGGGAAAGACTTGCGGTATGATGACCCTTCTTAAGACCTGTTTGCTGGTGAAACCAACGGATAGAGCAGCATCGAATTGTCCCTTTGGAATAGATGCAAGAGAGCTTCGAAATATTTCAGATAACCCGCTTACGGCATATAAAGTAAGGGCGAAAATGGCAATCCATCGTCTGTCCAAATCACTGAAACGAATCTGAAGAGAAAGAGATGCAGCCAAATGGTCCAGTGTATCGGAAAAAAGCAGATAAGATACGAGCAAAATCAGGACAACCGGAATTGCTTTAAAAATAGCCACAAACCATTTGAACAAGGGAGACAATACAGGCACCTGATAAAAACGGATAAGGGCAATACCAAATCCAAAGACAGAGCCAAATAATAGCGGGAGAAAGCATAATAGCAATGTCGTTGGCAAATAATGAAGTGCGGCTATAAAGGCCTGCAGCATAAAGGCAACATCAAAATCCACTCAGATCGCTCCTTTCTTATGATGTAGTAAAGTCTCCGCCTAATATTTTCTTAGACAAGTCAGCGAGCTTGCCGTTATCGATTAGTTTTTGTAATGCTTGATCAATGTCTTTTTGAAGTTTCGTATTGTTTTTTTGATAAAGATAATACGTTTTAGATACATTTACAGGCTTTCCAGAGGTGACTAGATTGGCATTAAATTGTTTGTTTAGCTTGTTGACGTCATACTTTGTGAGCAGGGCCGCATCGACTGTGCCATTTTGAAGGTTTTTGACGAGAATCTCGTTTCCGCCATCTCCGTAGACAATGTCAATTTTCCGATCATGCTTTTTGTTATATTGCTCAAGAAGATAAGCGAAATTACTACCTGTAGAGGTGTGCACTTTGTGTCCAGCCAAATCGTGAAGGCTTTGAAAATCATGACCGGAGGCTTTATCAACAACCACATAGCTTGTATAATCTGTGTAGCCAACTTTTCCAAATAGATACTTCTTCTGGCGCTCATCATTGATTTCATATTGATGGGCAGCGAGATCTACTTTGCCAGCATCTAAAGCGGGCAGAATATTTTTAAATTCGAAGGATTCATATTTAAACTTATATTGTGGAAGCAGCTGATCCACTTCATCTAATACAGCCTTCTCATAGCCTGTTAGTTGACCGTTTTCATCTAAGTAAACGAAAGGCTGATAAGCGTTCCCTGTGCCAACGATGATTTCTTTCGCATCTGGATCATTATTCGCTGCTTCCGCTTTGTTTCCACTCGATTGTTCTGCATTTCCGCAGGCAGCAAGCAACAATGAGCCAAGTGTAAGCAGACCGATGATGTAATGTTTTTTGAATTGTTTGTTATTTTTCATGTGAAATCCTCCTCGTTTTACTTCGCACGCTTTTCTACTGTGAAAGCCGTTTCGGGTCTTTTTAAGGAAACGAATGTCGTCTGACGCTGTTTTCTTGTTTTCGGTGTATTGATCTGTTTTTCCAATAGGTCAAACGCTTTTTCCAGCAGCAGACTTAACAAAATAAAAATGACGGCAGCAATAAAGTATCCTTCTAATACGCGATAGTATAAAGCCCCTAATGTTTGAACCTTTCCTATAATATCCATCACGCCCAATGTGAAGGCGAGGGAGGTATTTTGTAATAAGTTGACAATGGCTACGCCAATATTCGGGAGCGCGATTCTACCTGCTTGAGGAATGAGCGTCCTTCTATAAATCTGCCATTTCGTCAGCCCAATTGAGGCAGCCGCTTCATATTGAGATGCTGGGACACTTGATAAGGCTGATCGGAATATTTCTGAAAAGTAGGCAGCTGTATTGAGTCCATATGTAATATAAAGAAAGATCAATTTGTTCCACATGGAGATATCAAGGCCAATTGCTGCGAGCACACTTGGCAGACCATAAAAGACAATAAACATTTGAACCAGAATAGGCGTTCCGCGAATAAAAGAGACATAGACTGCACTGAGTTGGTGCAGAACAGGAATGCGCTCAATTCGAAAATAAGCAAGGATGAATCCAAGAAAGCTGCCAATCAAAGTGGCAAATAAAACAATCAGCAAGGTCGTTGGAAGGGCTGATAATACTTTAGGAAAGAGTGTGACCACGTACTCCCATTTGAAAAACTCACCCACGTTGAATCACCTCCTATGTAGAAGTCGTTTCGACTTTTTCTTCTGCGGGTGGTGTCCCTAGAATGTCTGGATCAAAGCGTTCAGGGATAAGCACTTTATACATCAAAACACCTAAATCTCCATTTTCAGCCTCGCGTTCAATATATTTTGTATATCCTTTTCGTTCGTACATCTCTAAAAGCCAAGGGTGTTTCCGGCCAGAAGTGCCCAGTGTATATGCAGGCGCTTTATATGTCTGCCTAAGCAAGGTGTTTTCTACATAATCGAGCAGCTTATTTCCAATCCCTTGACCGGCTAAATCAGGAGCTGTCGCAAACCACCAAACAAATGGATAGCCTGAGACCGGCTCAGTGCTTTCCCAAGGAAAACGTATGGTGATGGTAGATATGAGCCGGCCGTCTCGTTCTAATACAACGGCAGCGGACTGTTTAATGTTTTCTGTGACCATTTCAAGCGTGGCGTTCGTGGATGGCCAATCGATGCCCATTTCACCAAGCGGTTTAAATGCACTGGACAGCAATTCTAAAAAAGCTGGTGCATCTTCTTCGGTAGCGATGCGAAAAATATCTCGACTCATGACAAACCTCCATTCAAAATGTAATGTCAGATTAACGCTTTTCTTAAAGTCTCGATATCTGGATTCAGCAATGCTTGATACACGTGGGAATCATGGCTGATCTCAACTACAGGCACATAGCGGACACCGTATTTTGCTTCTAAAATGTTTCTGTAATCGTCATGCTCTGTGACATCAATCGTTGAAAAAGGAATCTGCTGTTCGTTGAAGTAGGATTGAATGTCCTTGCAATAACTGCATCCATTTTTGCTCCATAAAATGATTTTTTGATTGTTTGACATTAGACGTTCACCTCTTGATTGATTGGTTTTTGGTTTGTTTGTTCTTGATCAAGTGCTTCTTTTAATAAAGTAATAGACGTGATCCTTTTATCAATATCTACGATCGGTGACAGCACGATGAATTCATCGATATCGTATGACTCGGATAGCTCAGTCAGTCTGTGACGAACGGTTTCTTTTGTGCCAGCGGTGTAGCCGGTTTTTTGTACGTGAATGTTGTAGTGTTCCTTCTCCGTTTCTTTCACCAGTTTTTCTGCATCCTCTAACGATGTGACATTCAGCTTTCTTCCATCGGAAAAGGAGACCTTTACTGTTTCCTTTTGTTTGATGTGCGAGAGTGCTTGTTCGTGATCTTCAGCTACAGAAACGGTGATGGCAAGAAGGAACTGCTGGCGGGTGCCCGCTTTCTGATATGTTTGGAAGGTCTCTCTTGCTTCTTTTAATAAGGCTTCATCTCCATTAATAAAGAAGGCAAACACAAAGGAGATACCAAGTTTTGCTGCGAATTCAGCACTCTCCGTACTTCCCCCTAAAAGGAAGATGTCAGGTGATATGCGCGGGATGGGCTGAGCATTCAAGTCATTTGTGTGTTCCGTCAGATAGGTGTTGAGATCCACTAATTTTTGAGAAAAATCCTTCCGTGACGCCTGATAATCTTCCTGAAGAGCTTGTGTCGATAGGTTCAGTCCTCCCGGTGCTTTCCCAACACCTAAATCGACCCTTCCAGGCGCTAATGATGCCAGGACGTGAAATGTTTCAGCCACCTTAAACGGACTGTAATGCTGAAGCATTACACCGCCAGACCCAATGCGTATGTTGTTTGTTTTTGCTAAGAGATAGCCGGCAAGAGCTTCAGGGGAAGAACCTGCTACTTGAGGGTTATTGTGATGTTCAGACACCCAAAACCTGTGATAGCCAAGCTGATCCGCTGCTTCAGCCAATCTGACAGTATGCTGAATGCCCGTCTCTGCGTTCTCGTTTTCACCGACAAGGCTTTGATCAAGAATACTAAGGGTGAACGACATTGGCTGTTCCTCCTATCAGACTTTGATATTGAGATAATGCGAGGTTTAACCTGTTTGCTGCATCTGAATCAAGTAAATAATCACCTGATTCCTGCTTTGTGACCTGTTGATCCACTACATACACGCCAGATTGAACAACTGTTGCACCAAGTTGATGAATAATCGGTTTAAGAGCATATTCAATGACGAGCAGGTGACCGTAGGTTCCTCCTAAAACGAACGGAAGGACGGGTTTTCTTTGCAACGCTTTCTGTGGAAGTAAATCTAAAAACGTTTTTAAAATACCGGAAAATGACGCTTTGTAGACAGGCGTTAACACAATGACACCGTCACTCTCATTCACAAGTTCAATGGCCTTGACAATCTCTTCGTTTGAAAAGTCCGCACGTATTAGTGCGCTGCTAGGCAGCTGGTGAACTTGAATGATATGTACATCGATTCCATTGATCGTTAAATGCTGCTGAACATGCTGCAGTACACCGGTTAATCGAGATTGGACGGAATGTCCGCCTGCTATAATCGTTACTTTCGTCATTTCGTCTCCTCCATTTCACATAATTCCTTCTAAACAACTTGGAATAGTTGATAATATAAATTATAATAAGGCAAACCAATTGAAAAGTATAATTAGTAATCATAAATACACGATTCAGTTATTTAAAATATAGAGAAAAGAGGGGTTTTTATGGAGATTCGTGCGATCCGCACCTTTGCCACCATCGTGAAATATGGGAATTTTTTAAAAGCAGCAGAAGCACTGAATTATTCTCAGCCAACCATTACCTTGCACATCAAACATTTAGAAGAGGAAATTGGAGAGAAGCTTCTAGAGAGAGGGAAGACCTTAAAGTTAACAGCATCAGGACAGCTTTTTTATGAAAGAGCCAATTCTTTACTCAATGAATATGAGAAACTGACGAAAACGCTCCAAGATTTAGAAGTGGGCATTGCGGGATTAATTCGCATCGGTGTTTCTGAGCCTACTGCCAGTTTAGAATTCCCGGCGCTCCTTGCAGAATTCAAGGAAAGGTTTCCGAATGTAGAATTTTCTGTGCAAGTAGCAGATGCAAATACACTGAGTTCCTTGCTTTCCCATGATGAGATTGATTTTGCGATTTGCGGCGCACCAGAAGCTTCGATGGAAAATAGCTACAAGCCGCTTTTTCAAGATGATATCGTCCTGCTGGTCCCGTCTTCCCATCGATTGGCGGAAAAAGAGGCAGTGGAGGTAACAGATTTAGAAAATGAGACCATATTATTCACACCGCAAAATTGCCCCATTCGCATTCAAATTGAACAACAAATCGTCGATGTCATTGGGACAAATTATAAGAAATTAGAGATTACTAGCAGCATGTCCCATAAACACTATGTTCAGGCGGGCTTAGGAGTTTCTCTGTTTACACGAACGGCACATTCTTTTACACTCCCAGGTACGAAGGTATTAGAAATAAAGGGCATTCAAGTTTCCCCGCCAGTTGGTCTATTAAGGAAAACAAATGATACGCCTGGAAGAGCTGTGCTCCAGTTTATTGATCTCATTGAAAATCGATTGCACCAGCACCAACCATCATAAAAAGAGGGGTTAGCCTTTATGCTAGCCCCTCTTTCAAGTTTATTTCACTGTTTGTTTCAGAAATTGATTCTTCTTAATGGGCAGACCCAAGTTTTCGCGAAGGGTATGAGCTGGATAATTTGGGTCGTAATATCCTCTTTCGACTAATATCGGAATGACGTGCTCCGTCCATTCGGATAAACCACTAGCTAAAATCGGAGCGCCAAAAATAAATCCATCTGCGGCATCCTCTTCGATCCATTGAATTAATTTGTCAGCTACTTGTTCGTAAGTGCCGAAAAAGGCACTTTTGGGCGTGGTCACTTGTAAAGCGACTTCTCTTAAGGTCAGGTTTTGCTCTTTGGCCATTTTCTTAATGGACTCTGTTGTGGATTGGAAGCTGTTTGACCCAGCGTCACCTATATCAGGAAAAGGTTCATCAAGCGGGAATTGACTGAAGTCCAAGTGGTCAAAGAATCGGCCCAAATAATGCAGAGCTTCTTCAATAGAGACTAGATGTTTAATGGCTTCATATTTTTCTTCTGCTTCTTCGACTGTTCTTCCTGTAATCGGGTGGATGCCAGGGAATATTTTGATATCGGATGGTTTTCGCCCAAACGCTTCGGCTCTATTTTTCACGTCGCGGTAATAGGCTTTTGCCTTTTCAAGTGAATCGGCATTTGTAAATACAGCGTCTGCTTCTTTTGCGGCTAGATCTTTTCCAGCATCTGAAGCGCCTGCCTGAAAAATTACGGGCTGCCCTTGTTCAGAGCGTTCAATATTTAAAGGACCTTTGACAGAAAAGTGTTTTCCATGATGGTTTAAAGTGTGCAATTTATCTCGATCGAAGAAAACCCCCGTTGAACGATCCCTTACAAAAGCATCTTCTTCCCATGAGCTCCAAAGCCCGTTCACTACATGTAAGTACTCTTCTGCAATTTCATATCGAAGTGAGTGGCTTGGGTGCGAACGGATGATGTGATTTTCAGCAGAGCCCTCTAATGGGGAAGTCACAACATTCCAGCCTGCCCGGCCTTTACTTAATTTGTCCAAGGAAGCAAATTGTCTGGCAATGGTAAAGGGCTCACTGTATGAAGTGGATACAGTACCCACAAGTCCAATCTGTTTGGTGACTGTGGCAAGCGCAGATAAGATGGTTAATGGTTCAAATCGGTTCAAGAAATGAGGAATTGAATGTTCATGGATATATAAACCATCTGCAACAAAAACAAAACGGAAACCCGCTGATTCTGCCTTTTTTGTCATCGCTTGATAATAATCAATGTTAACACTTGCATCTGCTGGAACCGATTCATCCTTCCATGCATTCATGTGACCCCCTGGGCCATGTAACATTAATCCAAATTGTATGTGCTTTTTTCCAGTCATGCCGATCGTCCCTTCTGTTTGAGGTAGCAATGTTTTATGTTCTTCATCATAAGGCAGAACCGCAGAGAAGTATAATTGGTATCAGTAAAGTGTGACTTTATCTTTTCTAATATCATTTTTTTCTTTCAGATGTGTCGTTAGGTCCATGATATGATTTCTTAAAAACATGGATGTTTACGAAGTAAATGACCCGTACCAAAAGCGCTATTTTTCGATGAAATGTGTGTCAAAATATCTGAAAAATTAGTGAAAATGACGTAATTCGACTTTTTTCCTGTGCATCTAATTCCCTGTTTTTGACTGAAGAGAAGGAAAATGGTGAATTTTCAGTGAATATATAACTTTGTGAAAAACAAAGGAGGGATAGGAATGAAAAAGCGTTCAGTCTTTTTGTCATTTTTATTGGTAGGTAGTTTGTTACCGGGAGTAAGTTCAGCTTCAGCACCAGTAGCGAGTGCTGGTCATGGGCATGATCATGGTCATGCGCCGTTCGAAACCCATATTGGTGAGGGGTTGCCAAAAGCAAACAGTTTTAAAGATTTGACGGCAGCACCTCCAATTGAACGAGATGTAACAACAAAGGTATTAGATGAGTCTGGTAAGCAGGTAGGCTCGAGAACCTTTAAGGCCAATACAGGAGATTCAATTTCAACAAAAGCAAGTACAGGCAGTCAGAAGGTCACTGTCTATGCGGTTGCTGATGCGCAGTATCGTGCGAAATATAGTGACTGGCAAACACGGATTGTCAACATCATCGAGCAAGCAGATGTCACGTTTAACCGTGATCATGATGTGGACTTTGTCGTACAAGCAGTAGGATCTTGGACGTCTTCGGGATCAAATTCATCACAAATTCTTTCCAACCTTGCGCGCAGCTTTGATGGCAGAGGATACGACTTTGTCACTGGATTTACAGCAAATCCAAACTTTGATGCTGGCGGAATCGCTTATGTCTACAATAGTGCACCAAGCGGAAGTGCATTCGCCGTGAACCTTGACCAAGGAACAGCGAATACAGCAAAAGCGGCTACACATGAATATGGCCATAACTTTGGCTTACCGCATGACCCTCAAGGAAGCGGCATTGTCTGCTTAATGAATTATGATTATTCCTACACAGTTGACTACTTTGATGCGGCTCATAAAAATCAAGTGAACCGTAATAAAGCTTGGTACAGATAAGAAAGAAGACAAAAGGACAAACACCATATGGGTTTGTCCTTTTTATATGCTTACAGGTCGCTCATTCGCTTTCCTGCTACGGCATAGTGTTCTTTTTTCATTTCTTCAATAATAACAGAGACTTTTTCTGCACCTGCGCCTGTTGTTTCAACAACAGCATCAGTGACTTTCTCCACAAGCGCTCTTTTTTGCTCGTCTGTTCTTCCTTCAAGCATTTGTACGGTGACAATCGGCATGGCGAAAACCTCCTTTTTCCTTTAATGCTACGCTTCCCTTTAGTTTAAGGGACTTCTTATAGTATACTGAATGAAGTAAATCATTGTATAGAAAGAAAGAGGGATTCATGCCTTTGAACCAATTTCTTGTTTATCCATTAGAACTTATTCCATATGTCGCCATTACGCTTGTTGTTGCATTTACGATGCACGAGCTGGCACATGCATATGTTGCGTACCGTTTCGGAGACCCGACGGCTAAGAATCAAGGGAGACTGACGTTAAATCCACTGAAGCATCTCGATATTTTCGGGACGATTTTGATCTTTGTGGCCGGGTTTGGCTGGGCGAGACCTGTACCAGTGAATCGTTACCATTTTAAAAAACCGCGTTTAGCAGGGATTTGTGTCTCCATTGCTGGACCATTAAGTAACTTAGTGCTGGCGTTTTTGGGCTTTCTTGTGTATGTGCTTCTTCAGAAGTTTGGCGGAGAATGGATCATGCGCTTTGAGCCGGGAGTCGATTATTTCTTCCAGATCTTTATTAACTTAAACGTCATCTTGTTCCTATTTAACTTATTGCCGCTTCCGCCGCTTGATGGATATCGTATCATTGAGGACGTCGTCAGTCCTGGTATTCGTGCGAAAATGACGCAATTTGAACAATATGGGATCATTATTTTTCTCATATTCGTGATCACACCGCTGGGTCAGTTTGTGTTTGGTCCATTGATCGGAATGCGGGATCAAATCATATACTGGTTTAATCTTATTTTGAAGCCGCTGCTTTAGGAGGTTTAATGAATGGAAGGTAAAAAGAAGAAACCAATTGGTTTTAACATCATTAAAAAAACAGATGCAACCGACGGACATGGAGGCTTTGGGGCAGGTGCACTCAGCCTTGATAATATCTCGCCAGTCATCATTGATGTAGAGGAAAAGGAAGCTGTCATTGATATTGGTGCCATGCATGCAAGAAGTGCCGTCGAAAAAGGAATTAAATTTTTGAAAACAAAAGAAGAGGTACCGAACGGAAAGCCTTATTGGCTCGTATGGGTGACGATTGACCGCAGAGAAGAAGGGCCTTATTATGCAGGTGTGACGGCTTGTGAAATGACCGTTGACCGTTCGATTCGCCGCGGGTATAAATCACTTCCAGAGCATGTGAATTTAATGGATAAATCGATGAAGCGAAAAATCGTCGTGAGTCATATGGATGACGTATCCAAAAAGGTGCTGGCTGATTTCTTAAAGGGTCACAATGAAGCGCTATGGGACGCATCGACAGATGAATTAAAAGAAGGATTGGCTGTCCCTGAATAATTGTGAAATTTTTGTGAAGAATGGCGGATCGCTACCAAATCCATCCGTTTTTTGAGTAAACTGGTGTTAAAGCTAGGACATGGAGAATCCCGAGATGCAGATCTCGGGGTTTTTCATGTCTTTTTTTAACGTTTCAGCCACTTTTCCCACCATTTCTTTGGCTTTTGATCTTGAACTGGTTCCTGCTCAGAGGCTTTGTCCTCAGCACCATAGCAGACACCTGTCGGCTCTGTTCCTTCTATAAAATAGGTGAATACCTTTGAGTTACATCCTGGTCCTGCGAGATCGCCAGTTTTTGGATTGATATATACCCCTTTGACACCGTCAGGCGGCATGAAGGAGGAGGCTGGCTGCTTCGAGAGGGCTGATTCCATAAAGGAAGCCCATATTTTTTTCGCATAGGCCGTTTCTTCGACTGAGTCAATGGTGCGGCCTTTATCATAGCCAGTCCATACACCTGTGACGAGCTGGGGAGAGAAGCCGATCATCCAGCTGTCGGCTCCTGTTGTCCCGGATTTCCCTCCGTATGTTCGTGTAAGGTCCTTTATAATGGTGCGGCCAGTGACACTTGTATAGCCGTTTAATTGATCGTTGAACATTCCTGACATCATATCGGTGGTGACAAAAGCTGCTTTTTCATCGAGGATTTGTTCTCGTTTTTGTTTCTCTTCAAAAAGCACATTGCCTTTTGCGTCGGTTACTTTCGTAATAAAGGTTGGTTTGACGCGTTTTCCGCCATTTACCAGCATGGCGTAAGCATTGGTCATTTCAATGGGTTTCACAGGAGACGTGCCTAGAGCAAGAGATGGTACTTGGTCTAGTTTCTCCTTGATTCCAAATGTCTTGCCAGCACGTACAAGCTGTTCCATTCCTAAAAATAGATGGGTCTTTACAGCGTAAATATTATCAGACAGCGCTAAAGCTTGTAGCATTGTAATGCCGTCATTGGCGTAATAGCCGTGATAATTGCTTGGTGAATAAGCCGCACCGCTGCCTTGATCATCCAGTTCAAACACCGTTTCCTCACTGCGCATGACGGTTGCGGGTGTAAACCCGTTTTGCAAGGCAATGTAATAAAGAAGGGGTTTCATGGTTGAACCGGGCTGCCTTTTTGCTTGTGTCACCCGATTGAATGGACTTTTCTCGTAATCTCTCCCACCTATGAGGGCAAGTACATGCCCTGTTTGAGGATGGATGGCGGCAAAGCCAATTTGGATATCTGATTTGGAATCCATCGTGTTTTTTAACGTCTTTTCTGCGATTTTCTGTAATTTTGGATTAAGGGTCGTTTGGATATGAAGTCCATAGGTTTCGATCTGTTCCTCTGTTAACCCCAAGTTTTGTTTCAACTCTCGAATCACATCGTCATAAAAATATGGGGCTTGCTTTGCTTGCAGCTGCTTCTTCTGCAAAGGGCGATAGGACAGCTTTTCTTTCGCAGCGTCATCGGCTGCTTTTTTAGTAATCATGCCATCCTCTTGCATTTGTCTCAAAATCATATTCTTTCTTGCGTCGGCTTTCTCCTCATTCACATAAGGGGAATACAGAGAAGGCCCCTTTGGGATACCGGCAAGAAGGGCAGATTCAGCGAGGGTTAAGTTCTTTGCTTTTTTCCCGAAATACAGACGTGACGCTGCTTCCACACCGTACGCTCCGTGACCATAATAAATGGTGTTCAAGTATCCTTCTAAAATCTCATCTTTTGTATAGTTTTGCTCTAAACGAATCGTGTAAAAGGCTTCATTCCACTTCCGCTTCCACGTTTTATCATGATCTAAATACAGATTTCGTGCATACTGCTGGGTGATCGTGCTGGCACCTTGTACCTTAGCCATGGCACGAATATCGGCCACCGCAGCACCTGCCATCCGTTTTACATCAAAGCCATGATGCTCATAAAAGGTTTTATCCTCAACAGCCACAACAGCCTGTCTCATATGAGGAGACATATCCTTTAATGGCACCCAATATCTCTTTTCTCCAAAGCTGGATTCTCCAAGCTTTGAGCCATCGGCTGCATAAATGGTCGTGGATTGGGGAACTTGAACAGAAGGGGCACCTTGCCATTTAGCTATTAATAGAATCGTCAAAAAGACAGTGCCTGCAAATAGAAAAGCGAGCAAGCCGATAAAAAAACAGGCTCGAATCGTTTTCACGGTCATGCGGATTTTTTTATTACTCATGATTGTGTCCATGCAAAGCCCCCATTTTGACGGTTTTTTATCAGTATGGAACAAAGAAAACCGTTTTAAACAAGCGATTGCAGGAGCGCTTTAAAAAATGAAGAGAACTCAAGCGGTTCTTTACAATTTGATATGAATCCACTATACTTTTTTCTTGGACAATCGATATAGTCAAAGCCGATAAAAGGCGCTAACAATAGATGTTTGTTTATTATTGGATGAGAGGAAGATGAACAATGAGCGAACTTTGGTATACAGAGAAGCAAACGAAGAATTTTGGTATTACATTGAAGGTGAACAAAACCCTTCACACAGAACAAACAGACTTTCAGCATTTAGAAATGGTGGAAACAGAAGAGTTTGGCAATATGCTGTTTTTAGACGGCATGGTGATGACATCTGAGAAAGATGAGTTTGTATACCACGAAATGGTGGCTCATGTTCCTCTTTTCACTCATCCAAACCCGGAAAATGTTCTTGTCGTAGGTGGAGGAGACGGCGGTGTTATTCGTGAAATCCTCAAACACCCAAGTGTGAAAAAAGCGACACTTGTTGATATTGACGGAAAGGTTATCGAATACTCGAAAAAATTCCTTCCTTCTATTGCTGGGAAATTAGACGATCCTCGTGTAGATGTCAAAGTCGGAGACGGTTTTATGCACATTGCTGAAGCTGACAACGAGTATGATGTGATCATGGTGGACTCAACTGAGCCAGTTGGACCAGCTGTGAACCTATTCTCTAAAGGATTTTACGCAGGAATCTCAAAGGCACTCAAAGAAGACGGTATTTTCGTTGCACAAACGGACAACCCTTGGTTCACACCGGAGCTGATTACAAATGTACAGCGTGATGTGAAAGAAATTTTCCCAATTACGAAGCTTTACACAGCGAATATTCCAACGTATCCAAGCGGTCTTTGGACATTCACCATCGGTTCTAAAAAATACGATCCACTTGCTGTAGAAGACAGCCGTTTCTTTGATATTGATACGAAATATTACACAAAAGAATTGCACAAAGCGGCATTCGTTCTGCCGAAATTTGTGAGCGACTTAATCAAATAAATGAAGCGAAATGGGAATGCGCAAATGACAGTTTGCGCATTTTTTGAAGCGTAAAAGGAGGAATCTTGCATGAGATTCGACGAGGCTTATTCAGGAAAAGTGTTTATTGGAAGTCATCCGACATGGGAAGATGCAAAGGTCATTTTATACGGCATGCCGATGGACTGGACAGTTAGCTACCGCCCAGGTTCACGTTTCGGTCCGAACCGCATTCGTGAAGTATCGATCGGTTTAGAGGAATACAGTCCTTATTTAGATCGTGAGCTGCACGAGGTGCCATTCTTCGATGCGGGTGACATCCCACTTCCTTTTGGGAATGCACAAAAGAGCTTAGATTTAATTGAAGAGTATGTCGACAGCATTTTAGAAAAAGGAAAGTTTCCATTAGGAATGGGCGGCGAGCATCTCGTGTCTTGGCCGGTTTTCCGTGCGATGTATAAGAAATACCCTGATTTGGCGATCATCCATATGGACGCACATACAGATCTTCGTGAGGAATATGAAGGTGAGCCGCTTTCACATTCAACACCAATTCGTAAAGTTGCAGGACTTATTGGAGCTGAAAATGTATTTTCTTTCGGCATCCGTTCTGGAATGAAAGAAGAATTTGAATGGGCAAAAGAAGCGGGTATGCACATTTCTAAATTTGAAGTGCTGGAGCCATTGAAGCAAGTATTGCCAAAGCTAAAAGGGCGTCCAGTATATGTGACGATCGATATTGATGTACTTGACCCAGCCCATGCACCTGGTACAGGAACGGTAGATGCTGGCGGTATTACATCAAAAGAGCTGCTTGCATCCATTCATGCGATTGCAGGATCTGACGTCCAAGTAGTCGGGGCAGACCTTGTCGAGGTAGCACCTGTATATGATCACTCTGACCAAACAGCGAATACAGCGAGTAAGCTTTTACGCGAAATGCTGCTTGGGTTTGTGAAATAATCAGTTGATAGAGGAGCTTGTCATCTCATGTGGACAAGCTCTTTTTTTACATTGGTCAAAAAATAAAGGAGGCAGCTCATGTTTTCGTCAATATTGATGGTGTTCCTCGCTTTATGTGTGTTAGCGGCAGGCTTTCTCACACTGAAACGAGAGCTCGCAGCTGATCCACCTGTTTTTGCTTCTAAAAAGGAAGCAAAGGAGGAGTTAGTTGGTTTATTTCAGGATCGGGGCTTTTTCTATCTTACGGCCATTGCGTTATTCATGAAGGTGGTATTTAAGAAGAATCTAATCGCACCAATTGATTTTTTTCAGGCATTTTTGGCAAGTTCAGGCATACAAGCTCTTTTTTATTTACTGAAAAGAAAAGACTTAGGCGTAAAGGCTGGACTTGTCGTATTGGTCAGTTGCATTTTTCTTTTTTTCTAAAGGGATGGCTGAAGATGAAAAACGAAGTTTAATCGCCGTGAAGAAGAGAAATGATGGTATGATAGGCGCTCATGATTATGGTATACTATTTTAGTTAAACGGGTCTTAGCAAAGGAAGTGCAAAATGACACAAAACCAAATTTCAATTCATGTAAAGTCAGTGATGAAACCAGAGACGGAGCCGGCTGAAACGATCGAATTCCGCACGACTGGAACGTATCAAGAGAAGAATGACAAAACGTATCTCACTTACCATGAAGAACATGAAATGGGTCAAGTAAAAACCGTTGTGAAAATGAGTGAAAAAGAAATTTTTGTCATGAGATCAGGGGCTATTCAAATGAAGCAGCGCTTTCTCATTGGAGAAACGACCGTCACACATTACACAATGCCATTCGGTACACTTCAGTTAGATGTGCACACACATGGCATTGATCTCGATGTGGACAAGGGACTGCTGCACATTACGTACGATATGCTGACAGGAGAAGATCAAAAGCATTTACATACATTATCGATTTCGTATAAGGAGGATTTACGTTCATGAATATCGCAGAACAGGTCAAAGATGCGTTAAAAGAAGAAATCATTGCGGCAGTCGTCAAAGCAGGACTTGCCGATGAAAGCCAGGTGCCAGATGTCCTTTTAGAAGTGCCGAAAGACAAAACTCACGGTGATTACTCTACCAACATGGCGATGCAGCTTGCCCGCATTGCGAAAAAAGCACCTCGTCAAATCGCAGAAGACATCGTCAATGCGTTTGATAAAGGGAAAGCTTCCATTGAAAAACTGGATATCGCAGGTCCAGGATTCATTAACTTTTATATGAACAATCAGTATTTAACAAAGCTGATTCCAGCTGTCCTTGAAGCAAAAGAAGCGTATGGCGAAACGAATACAGGCGGCGGTCAAAAGGTGCAAGTCGAATTCGTCTCAGCCAACCCAACAGGTGACCTTCACCTTGGACATGCCCGCGGAGCAGCTGTAGGAGATTCCCTTTGCAATATCCTTGATAAAGCAGGGTTCGATGTGAGCCGTGAATACTATATCAACGATGCAGGGAATCAAATTAATAACCTCGCTTTATCTGTCGAAGCACGTTATTTTGAAGCACTCGGTCTTGAAAAAGAAATGCCTGAAGACGGCTACAGAGGGGAAGATATCAAAGGCATCGGACAAAAGCTTGCGGATGAATTTGGTGACCGTTTCGTGCATGAACCGGAAGAAGAGCGTATGAAGTTCTTCCGTGAATACGGCTTGAAATACGAATTAGAGAAATTACGTGTAGACCTTGAGAATTTCCGTGTGCCATTTGATGTATGGTATTCAGAAACCTCTTTATATGAAAACGGAAAAATCGAACCAGCGCTGGAAACACTTCGTGAAAAAGGCTATGTCTTTGAAGAAGACGGCGCAACATGGCTGCGTTCAACTGATTTTGGCGATGACAAGGATCGTGTGCTGATTAAAAAAGACGGCAGCTTCACTTACCTGCTTCCAGACATCGCATATCATAAAGACAAATTGGACAGAGGCTTTGACCAGCTTATTAATATTTGGGGAGCGGACCATCACGGCTATATCCCTCGAATGAAAGCGGCGATCCAAGCACTTGGATATCCAGCTGGCAAGCTTGAAGTAGAAATCATCCAGCTTGTGCATCTTTACAAAAACGGTGAAAAGATGAAGATGAGTAAGCGTACAGGAAAAGCTGTCACAATGCGTGATCTCATTGAAGAAGTCGGCTTAGATGCGACTCGTTATTTCTTTGCGATGAGAAGTGCGGCGACACATATGGACTTTGACCTAGACCTAGCCATTTCTACGTCTAACGAAAACCCTGTGTACTACGCTCAATATGCGCATGCGAGAATTTGCAGCATGTTGCGTCAAGGAGAAGAAAAAGGCTACGAACCAAACCTTGAAAAAGCCGATTTCTCTCACATTCAATCGGAAAAAGAATACGATCTTCTGAAAATCATTGGCAGCTTCCCAGAAGTTGTAGCAGAAGCAGCTGAAAAGCGTATTCCGCACCGCGTGACGAACTATATTTACGACCTTGCATCAGCCCTTCACAGCTTCTACAATGCCGAGAAGGTCATCGATGTAGAAAACGAAACAAAAACAACAGCACGTCTTTCACTCATGAAAGCAACACAAATCACGCTCGCTAATGCATTAAAACTAATTGGTGTATCGGCTCCGGAAAAGATGTAAGAACACGCAGAAACCCACTCGGAACAGGAGTGGGTTTTTGTCATTCAACGTTTATATCATTTTTATTTCTCTGGAAAATCTCAATTTCATAATTCTCTAATGCTTGTTTAGGAAGTTTCTTTTCTAATATAGACTGCAAACCTGCTATATCTTTTGAAGTATTGATGCCGATGGAAATTGTGGGATCTGTCTTAACGATTTGATAATGTAACAAGCCATGCTCTTTCCATAACGAGTCTAATACTTGTGTCACCTTTTGATCTAATTCTTCTTCAGAAAGAGTGAGACGATTTGGAGTGGAACTTAATCCAAGAATACAAAGAGTAAAAAAAACAAACCAATCAAACGTTTTTTCATTATATCTCCTTAAATAGTTAATATATTCCTTTAATAGATTATAGCATCCAATTAGGTTTGTTTAAATAACTTAACAGAAACATGCTCATAGAAGGCATTGTTCTAGATTTATTTAATGGAACAACATGTCATCCACTCAAAACATGTAAAAACCCGCTATCCTCAAGAGATAGCGGGTTTTAAAAATTATCCAAGCGTATTAATAATGTTAGAAATAGAATCAAATAATTGGCTAAGTACATCAGAGAACATAGAGTGTGCCTCCCTTCGGTAAGCATGTAGTATGTGTGCGTCAAATGAAATTATCCAAGTGTGTTAATAATGTTAGAGATAGAATCGAATAATTGGCTAAGTACATCAGAAAACATATTTTTGCCTCCTCTCTTTTCTTTTTACATCTACTTAACGAAGGGAATGAAGGGGTGGATCACTTTTTCTAAAAAAATTTTAAAAAAGATGGTGGCATAGAAAAAAGCACCGGCTATTCGGGTGCTTTTTTGCCTTTAGTTATGAATGAATGCGTAGCTTTATGTCACCATTTGTACACGCTAGCTGAACGTTTCCGCCAATCGGGAAGGTGAAGACGGGCTGTGTATGTCCGATATCGACATCGTAAATCACTGGGATGTGTTTGAGCATTGGGTGCTTATCTAGAATGAACCTCAAAAGTTCCTCTGTCATCTTGGATTTCTTCTGAAAGCGTCCGATGATCAATCCTTTGATTGATTGTGCATGCTGCAAGAGGGAGGTAAGGTCTCTGGCGAACATTTCAGGGAATACCAGCTCATCATCCTCGACAAATAAGATCGCATCCTTTACATTCGGCATAAACGATGTCCCTTGCAGTAAGTTCAGTGTACAAAGGTTTCCGCCATACAAGGTGCCTTCAGCTGTTCCTTCCTGATAAATCCCCCATGTTGTCGGATGAAACTGCCTGTTCGCTTGATCGAGATACCAAGCATCATCACTCCATTTTGTCGAAGGAATCACATCAAACGGTTCGCCGCCGTTCATCAAGCAAGCTTGAAACATGGCAGTCTGCTCCTCCTGCCCCTGCTCCATGTAAAAGCTGGAAAAATGGGGGCCGGAATATGTCACCATATCACATTTCGCTGTAATGGCGTTTGCAAGTGCAGTGATGTCACTATAGCCGCAGAGGACTTTAGGGTGCTGACGGATCAAGTCGTAATCAATATAAGGCAAAAGTTCATTGCAGTTGAAGCCTCCGATGGCTGTCAAAATACCATCGACATCATGATCTCTGAACGCCTCATG
Organism: Bacillus sp. FSL R5-0659; assembly: GCF_038008785.1. Taxonomy (NCBI): domain Bacteria; kingdom Bacillati; phylum Bacillota; class Bacilli; order Caryophanales; family Bacillaceae; genus Bacillus; species Bacillus sp. FSL R5-0659. Next base: position 3,349,968 of record NZ_JBBOZU010000001.1, on the reverse strand, counting down.
CAGATCAGACAAGCGGTGTTCAATAGACGATGAGGAATGAAGGTCACATTCAAACACGTGCTGTCCCAAAGAGACAGTGAAGCCTAAAGCCTCTAAATGTTTTTTCGCTTGAGCAATTCCTTCTTCTGATAAAATGCTGGCACTTCGGCTTGGGGCAATAACACGTATATGGCTCCCTTTTTTAAGAGGTGAGGAGGTATGCATAAACAGATCTTCCTTTCCATCACATATTTCTCTATTATATCGGATCAAATAGCGAAAGTCTGTAAAGGCTAGGAGAAAGGAATGGGTCGTGCGTTTCATACGAGCTGTGCAAAGGGTATGGAAGAGAAAAAGACAGAATGAGGGCGGAGAATGTGAAAAAGAGAAGACTGGAATTTTTATTTTTATATTTTATGATATTTGGGGCATATGTGGTGTATTGGTGGACTGTGCCGGCGTGGAGCGTTCAGCTGTACGCAGCGATTTATATCGCCATTATTTTATTTAGTATCGTCTCACTCATGCTGGAGAATCGTACATCACAGCACACGTTATTATGGATATATGTGCTGGTTTTTTTCCCGATCATTGGCTATATGTTTTATCTGTTCTCAGGGCAGCTCTATGTAAAAGGTCATTTATTCAAATCAAAGAGAATGTATAACCGTGAAAAATTAAGAAGAATATCTGAGCTTGAGAGCAAGCCGGATGAATCACGTTTAACCGATAATCAGCGTGGTTTTTTTCAATACACAGAAAAAGCTACAGGCATGCATGTGAATACAAATAGTGATATGGACATTTTAAAGAATGGAGAGGAGACGTTTCCCCGAATTTTTGAAGAGTTAAAAAAAGCAAAATCATTCATTCATATTGAATATTACATGTTTAAATCTGATTTCCTCGGCCACCGGATGATGGAGATTTTGATTGAAAAAGTGAAAGAAGGGGTAGAGGTCCGCTTCATATATGATGCGGCGGGCAGCATTCGTTTCTCACGAAAAGATATTAAACGCTTGAAGCAGGCAGGGGTAAAGGTCGCTCCTTTTCTACCTTTAAAATATGGATTTTTTAACCAAAAATTCAATTTCCGAAATCACCGAAAAATCGTCATTATTGATGGAGAAACAGGGTTCGTCGGCGGATTAAATGTTGGCAAGGAATACGTAGGACGGGATGAAAAGATCGGCTTTTGGCGTGATACGCATGCCATGTTAAAGGGTGAGGCTGTTCAGACCCTTCACTCCGTTTTTATGCTCGACTGGGAATACGTATCAGATGAAGTATTAATTGATGATCCGAAGTATCATACGCCGCATCCTGTGACCGGAGAGGATGTCATTCAGGTTGTACCAACTGGACCTGATATGAAAGAAAGTATGAGTGATTTATATGATGCTCTCATTTCTAATGCGAAACAATTTGTCTGGATTGCCACACCTTACTTTGTACCAAACGAATCGATTCGCACTGCGCTCAAAATCGCTGCCACAAGAGGGGTGGATGTGCGGGTGATGGTACCGGAGATCAATGACGGATTTCTCACGCAATATGCCACACGATCCTATTTTTCTGAGCTTCTAAAAGAGGGCATCAAGGTGTATCACTATCAAAAAGGGTTCATGCATCAAAAGGTGATGATCGCAGATGGAGAGCTCGCCTCTGTCGGTACCGCAAATGTTGATATGAGAAGCTTTCAGCTCAATTTTGAGGTCAATGTCTTTACAGCTGCGAAAAAGCCAATTGAGCAATTGATGGCCCACTATGAGGAAGATATGAAGGAATGTGAGCAAATGGGTCCTGTTCATTTTTATAAAAGAGGCTTAAAAGAGCGGTTGAAGGAATCATTTGCTCGATTGTTTTCTGGCGTATTATGAGGATTTCCAGTCAATGAAATCATTTCCTGATCTAGTATTTTGCAGAGGATTCCTCTATAATTGAAAATGATTATCAATTATAGAGGAAATGAGGTCCTTTTACATATGCTAAAACGCTTTTTCGCCTATTACAGGCCCTATCGCGGTCTGTTCTTTTTAGATTTCTTTTGCGCTGTCGCAGTTGGATTAATGGAACTTGGTTTCCCGCTGATCGTGAACTACTTCATTGATACGTTATTACCAACAGGGAACTGGACAGTCATTGCCTGGACCGCACTTGCTCTGTTTATCATTTATGCCCTCAGCTCAGTGATGCAATTTATTGTGTCGTACTGGGGACACATGCTTGGCATTAATATTGAAACAGATATGAGGAAGAAGCTGTTTGATCATTTTCAGCGTCTCTCATTTAAGTTTTTTGATAACAACAAAACGGGTAAGCTTATGTCTCGGATGACAAATGACCTCATGTACATTGGTGAGGTGGCTCATCACGGACCTGAGGATTTGTTTATTGCGATTATGACGATTCTTGGCGCCTTTGCTGTCATGCTAATGATTAACTGGCAGCTTGCTATTTTAACCTTTTTGATCATGCCTGTCATCATTTGGCTTGCCCTTCATTTTAATAAAAAGATGACACAGGCGATTACACAGCTGAACAATGACATTGGAGACTTTCATGCAAGGGTTGAAAACAATATCGGCGGTATTCGTCTTGTTCAAGCCTTTGCCAACGAACATTTTGAGAAAAAGCGTTTTGCTGAAAACAACAACCGCTTTCGGAAAGCGAAGCTTCTTTCATATAAAATCATGTCGGTTAACGGCTCAATCAGTTACATTCTGACACGTCTTGTGACACTGTTTGTCCTTCTAGCAGGGACATGGTTTGTTCTGCAGGGTCAATTAACGGCAGGTGGATTTATCGCGTTTGTTCTGATTACAAACGTCTTATTCAGACCGATTGATAAGATTAACACAGTGATTGAAATGTATCCAAAAGGCATTGCGGGCTTTAAAAGTTATGTCGACTTACTTGAAACAGAGCCAGATGTGAAGGATACAGAAGGAGCTCGTGATGTATTCGGGCTGAAAGGTGAAATTGAATATCGAAACGTGACATTTGGCTACGATGAGCACAGTCATGTGTTAAAGGATATCGATTTGAAGATCAAACAAGGAGAAACCGTTGCGTTTGTCGGGCCTTCAGGAGCCGGGAAATCGACGATTTGCAGTTTGCTGCCACGTTTTTATGATGTGGATGAAGGGGAGATTACGATTGATGGCGTGAGTACAAAATCGATGACCCTCTCTTCTTTAAGACAGCAGATCGGCATTGTGCAGCAGGATGTCTTTTTATTCTCAGGCACCATTCGAGAAAACATCGCATACGGCAACCTAGAAGCCAGTGATGCGGAGATTTGGGAGGCTGTACGTCGTGCGCATTTAGAGGAACTCGTTCAGCGTTTCCCAGAAGGATTAAATACTGTCATAGGCGAGCGCGGCGTCAAATTGTCAGGTGGTCAAAAGCAGCGCCTGTCCATTGCGCGGATGTTCCTAAAAAATCCTTCAATTCTTATTTTAGATGAAGCCACATCAGCACTTGATACAGAAACAGAAAAAGCTATACAGGATGCACTAAGCGAACTGGCTGTCGGCAGGACGACACTTGTCATTGCCCACCGCCTCGCTACAATTAAGCACGCCGATCGTATCATCGTCGTAACAAAAGAAGGCATTCAAGAACAAGGCCGCCACCAAGAACTCATCCAAATGGGCGGCGTGTACAGCAGACTGCATGAAGCGCAGTTTGGTCATTGATAGTAAGGCGTAAATGAGTTCAGCTATTGAGTTGGACTCATTTTTTTACATGTGATAATAAAAAGTGGTTCGTCCTGCAAATATTTAAATCACCATTTAAATGGAATTCTGATATAATTTAAGGAAATTAGATCCAAAAGGAGAGGGTTGTTTGAGCGAAACAGCAAAAACATTCATGCTGAAAAGCATTCACTACGTGACTCTTGTTGGTTTATTTATATTGATCATTCCAGCTGGAATCAACCCAGTATTTTTTTACATTGGGATTATTTTATTTGGCATTCACCTTTTTGTAAACGTTATAGACAGTTCTTTAAGCAAAGTCAAAATATCGATAGCATTGATTATTAGTTTTACGCTCATATTACTTGGCCTTTTTAAAATATTTTTTTGAAAAGATTTTCATTCGTTCAGTAGCCCTTTTGATAAAGGGCTTTTTTTGTTAGGATAGAAAAAATGCGTGTAGGAAGGATCTGATGGAATGAAGGGGCTTCGGCGATTACAAAAGGGCGATAAGATCGGTATTTTTTCACCTTCCAGTCCTGCATCAGCGACCTCGCCTCTTAGGTATCAGCGGGCGAAGAAGTGGCTTGAGCAAAAAGGATTCATTGTGATCCCAGGATCATTAACAGGGAAAGAGGATCACTACCGTTCCGGTGCAATTCAAGAACGAGCTGATGAGCTGAATGAGCTGATGGCTAGAGAGGACTTGGCGTGCATCATGTCAATGATTGGCGGTACGAATTCAAATAGTTTGCTGCCTTATCTTGATTTTGAGCTGCTGAATCAACATCCGAAAATCATGATCGGTTATTCAGATGCGACAGCGATTCTACTGGCGGCGTATGAAAAAACGGGACTTCCTGTTTTCTACGGGCCGGCGCTTGTTCCTTCTTTTGGCGAGTTTGAACCGTTTGTCAATTTTACATATCAGTCATTTGAGGACATCTTGATGTCTCCTCAAAGCATTCCTTATCAGATTGAAAAACCGCCTTTTTGGACAGATGAACGAATCAATTGGGAAGAAAAGACGCGTGACAAAAAGCAGCGTCCGAATGATTGGCTGTGCGTCATAGAGGGACAGGCAGAAGGCAGATTGATCGGAGGGAACCTGAATGCGATGTACGGCATTTGGGGAAGTGAGTTCATGCCAGCCATCCAAAACGGAGACATCCTCCTCATTGAAGATTGCATGAAAACCGCTTCTGTTGTAGAAAAGAATTTCTCTTTATTGAAAGTAAATGGAGTGTTTGAACGGGTGTCAGGGATTCTTTTAGGAAAACATGAGCTGTTTGATGATGAAGGGACGGGCAAAGAGCCTTACGAGATTTTGCTTGAGGTGCTCGGAGAGACGAAGAGACCACTCATCGCTGATTTTGACTGTGCCCATACGCACCCAATGCTTACGATGCCAATTGGGGCACAAGTGAAAATAGATGCAGCTTCTAAACAAGTTTGGCTGACAGAAGAGTGGATATAAAAAAGAGCGGCTCGGGGCTGCTCTTTTTTATGAAACCTTTTCTTTCTCAAACGGCTGTAGAAGGTCTTGCGCTTTTTTCCCCTCTACGACAATTAAGTAATCAGATTCTAAATGAGTGAGCCTGAAGGTTTCAAGCTCTACGATGTTCTTAATGCTGCACATTGTTTTTTTAGAATACACATATATACGATGCTGAGCCTGCTGGCACTTTTCATAAAGAGAAATAAGCTTATGTAAATTCAACGCTTTTGCAGCGATTCGGATTGAATAGATTTGAGACATCTTCATATCCTCCTGTTAATTACTTTCTCACAATAGCTTTGTTACCCCCATTTGCACAAAGGTAAACCTTTCTCTATGATTTCCATTCAATGGTTCCTCCGCCCGTCCGCTTATTGCCCCTAATCGCAGACAGTTCTTCGACTAGACGGAGCAGAGCCTGATCCTTTAATTTTGCTTCAATCATAAAATCTACTTCACGGCCATACGGTTTTAATGCTTGAAAAAGCGGTAAGACAAAGGTCATATCTACACCATCTGCATGACTGCGTATGGCTTTTTCTGATTTAGGTGAAGACAAGTGGATTTTGGGCGGAATGCCAGTCTTTGTCCAAGTGTCGAACATTCTTGGAAGGATGTCATCGAGTGCGGCATCGTCATCTTTATTTGCCACGTGATGATGATAATCAAAAACAAATGGAATGTCATGCTTTTCACATACACCAAGCGTTTCGAGCGACGTATATGTTTTGTCATCGTTCTCAAGTGTCATTCTCGCTTTGATATGAGCCGGAAGTTGTTTAATATTTTCATCAAAGCGTTGAAGAGCCGATTCTTTATCGCCGTAAGCCCCGCCTACATGAATATTCATGTAACCTTCCTTTTCGAGCTTCATCGCCTCAAGCATCTGATAATGGTACGTCATATCGATGACGGCATTGTCTGTAATTGAAGGTTTTGGGCTGGTAAACAAGGTGAATTGATTGGGGTGAAAGCTTACCCGTAAGTTGTGCCGTTTCACCAACTCGCCAATCTCAAGAAATTCTTTGTGAAAAGGTGTCACGAAGTCCCAGCGCACCTCGGGATGGGTCGCGAGCGGGACGATCGAGCTTGAAAAACGGTACAGCGGGATATCATGAGCAATGGCGAAATAAAGCGTTCTTAATGTATTCACGAGATTGGCTTTCGTTGTTCGCAATAAAGCCTCTTTTCTTTCTTCCTTAGAGAGCTTGCTGTATCTTGCAAAGGTCAGCGACTTGGCAGGAGAAGCTTCCCACAAGGTGACGGCATTGGACACATAACCAAATCGATAACGCATAGGTCATCTCCTTTATAAAAAATACGAGAACATGGCGGCAACCCACTCAAGCGGCCGTGTGAAAAGAGGGCGCTTTGACAATGTTTCTTCTGTCAGGATCTCAGATACTTCCATATGCTCCCGAATCTTTTCCTCTACGTGTGCAGTAAAGTCGGGATCATCAATGGCCACATCTACTTCTTCGTTTAAAAACAAGCTTCGTTTATCAAAATTCGCGGTACTGATCATACAGCGGCTGTGATCAATCAATATGGCTTTCGAATGATAAAATCCTTTATAAAAACGATAAACAAGACATCCAGAGGCAATGAGATCCTTTAAATAATGAAAACCAGCCTCTTTGACAAGTGGATGATCCGCTTTCATTGGAATGATAATTTCAACTGTGACGCCCCGCTTTCGTGCATCAAGCAGCGCCTTCAGAAGAGGGGCTGATGGAATAAAATAAGGCGTACAGATGATGATCTGTTTCTTTGCCTGCTGAATATCTTGGAGAAATAAAGCTTCTAAAGAAAAACCGGCAGTCGCGCGTGTTGTGCATTGTAATGTTCCCGGTTCCAATGCAGGGAAAACCTCATATTGCAGCTGATGAATGCCAGACGACCGGTACAAATCATTCAGAAACACATGCTGGAGATCTGCGACAACCTGTCCAGTCATCCGCAAATGATAATCTTTCCAAATGCCAAAGCGGCCTTTTTTCCCAACATATTCATCGCCTATATTAAATCCGCCAATATAGCCAATCTTCCCATCAATCACCGTAATTTTACGGTGATTTCTCATGTTTAACCGGTAAATCAAAAAAGGAAAACGAGGCTTATTTAAAAAGTAAAATTGAATGCCGCTTCTTTCTAGCATGTCAATCGACTTTTGATCAAACGGATAGGAGCCTAATCGGTCGGTTAGCAAAAAGACGGAAACGCCTTGCTCCGCTTTGGCTTTCAATGCTTGGAACACCCTTTGACCAATCTTGTCGTTCTTTACAATAAAGAACATCATATGAATAGAAGAAGAGGCCTGCTGTATATCCGTAAGCAGCTGATCGAAAAATGGTTCGCCATCATGATAAAAGGTGGCATCGCCGCTTGTTTGGTCAAAAGACCGTTCAAATGCGTGCGTAGAAAAATATTTCTTTCCCATATAAAGGTCTAACATGACGAGCAAAACGATGGCAATGAGTACGAGTAGGATGATCAATGCGATCATGAAACTTCCTCCTTTTTTGCATATTTCAATAGTGTACCCAAACGCACAAAAAATATTGACTGAATACTCATTCATTATTTATGATAGAGGTACAACATGGAAACGGAACAAAGTGGGTTTTGGGGAATGAAAGGGGGAGCAAGATGAATAGCCTTTTAATCATCAACTTGATCGCATTTGCGGCGGTGACCGCTTACGCTGTGTATTTGTTTGTTTATCTCATTCGAACACGAGCGGCGTATATTCGTCTTGGTAAAAAAGAAGAGTTTCAACAAGACATGAAGAAACGCTTAGAGCGTGTTTGGGTCAATGTATTTGGGCAAAAGAAGCTGTTAAAGGACAAGAAGAGCGGCATCATTCATGTGCTGTTTTTCTACGGATTTATCCTTGTACAGTTCGGAGCCCTTGATTTTATTTTGAAGGGGCTTATTCCAGACAGCGGGCTTCCTTTAGGTCCGGTGTACGGCGTCTTTACGTTTTTCCAAGAGGTGGTCACACTTCTCATTTTAGTGGCCGTTGTATGGGCTTTCCATAGAAGATATGTGGAAAAACTTGTCCGTTTAAAACGAGGTTTTAAATCGGGTCTAGTGCTTTTATTTATTGGCGGATTAATGCTGACAGTCTTACTAGGGAACGGCATGAACATCATCTGGCATGGGCACTCTCTATCACCAACTGAGCCAATCGCTTCTGGTATTGCTTTCTTGCTGGGAGGAATTTCACCTCTTGCGGCTGCGATTGTTTTTTATGCCGCATGGTGGGTGCATCTGCTCATTTTGCTGACATTCTTAGTATATGTTCCTCAGTCAAAGCACGCTCATCTGATTGCAGGGCCTGTGAACGTATTTGTCAGCAGATTAGACCCGCCAGGCAAGCTGCAAAAAATCGATTTTGAAGATGAGACACAAGAGACCTTCGGTGTGGGAAAAATTGAAGACTTTCGTCAGTCTCAGCTGATCGATCTTTACGCCTGTGTGGAATGCGGGCGCTGCACGAATATGTGCCCGGCAACAGGGACAGGGAAGATGCTGTCTCCAATGGATTTGATTTTAAGGTTAAGAGATCATTTAACCAATAAAGGGGCCGCCATTACATCGAAGACACCTTGGGTCCCGCAGCTTGCCTTCAAGCAGACAACAGGAAACCAGCTGGCACTGCAGGCGAGAGGAGCAGGTGCGGAAGAGTCGGCTGCCAGCTCTATATATCATCCTTCTCTTATTGGAGAGGTCATTACAGAAGAAGAGATCTGGGCATGTACGACATGCCGAAACTGTGAAGACCAATGCCCTGTCATGAATGAACATGTCGACAAGATTATTGATATGCGCAGATATCTTGTGCTGACCGAAGGAAAAATGGACGCAGATGCACAGCGTGCCATGACAAGCATTGAGCGCCAAGGGAACCCGTGGGGGTTGAACCGGAAAGAAAGAGAAAATTGGCGTGAACTGAGAGAAGATGTGCATGTGCCGACAGTGAAAGAGCTGAAAAAAGCAGAGCAAACCTTTGATTATTTATTTTGGGTTGGTTCAATGGGGGCATATGACAATCGAAGCCAAAAGATTGCACTTGCCTTTGCAAAACTCCTCAATGAAGCGGGGGTATCCTTTGCGATCCTAGGCAATAAAGAGAAAAACTCAGGCGATACACCAAGAAGACTCGGAAACGAATTTTTATTCCAAGAGCTTGCTGCAAAAAATATTGAAGAATTTCAGAAAAACGGCGTCACAAAGATCGTCACGATTGATCCACACGCCTACAACTTATTTAAAAATGAATATCCAGACTTTGGACTTGAGGCAGAAGTGTACCATCATACAGAATTATTGGCAGAGTTAGTGAAAGAAGGGAAAATAACGCCTGTACATGAAGTGAACGAGGTAATTACCTTCCACGACTCTTGCTACTTAGGCAGATATAACGAAGTGTACGACCCGCCAAGAGACATTTTAAAAGCCATTCCAGGTGTGACGCTGAAAGAAATGGAACGCAACCGTGAAACTGGTATGTGCTGCGGTGCAGGCGGGGGCTTAATGTGGATGGAAGAAGAGACGGGTACCCGGATTAACACTGCACGAACGGAGCAGGCGCTACAGGTCCAGCCGTCCATCATCAGCTCAGGGTGTCCTTATTGCTTAACGATGCTGGGAGATGGGACGAAGGCGAAGGAAGTAGAGGAGCAGGTAGGCACATTTGATGTCGCCGAACTTCTTGAAAAATCAGTGTTTGGCGAGCCTGGAAAACAGGTGTCGTAAAGATGACAGGCCGATGAATAGGATGTTCATCGGCTTATCCATGGGGCTGTTTCATCAGCTGTCTAAATGATATGTAAGCGTTAACAAATGGGGAGGGGCATACATGAGTACGACGGTCATTGTATCTGGTGCAAGAACACCATTTGGAAAACTAGGCGGTGCTCTCAGTGGTTTGAGTGCCGCAGAACTAGGCGGTATAGCGATCAAGGCTGCACTGGAAAGAGTTTCGGGTTCTCATGAAATAGATGAGGTCATTATGGGAAGTGTTTTACAAGGAGGGCAAGGGCAGATTCCTTCAAGGCAAGCAGCAAGATATGCTGATCTTCCTTGGTCTGTTCCAACACAAACCATCAATAAAGTCTGTGCATCAGGCATGCGCAGTGTGACCACAGCAGATCAAATCATGCGAGCCGGTGATGCTGAGGTCATCGCGGCGGGCGGTATGGAATCCATGTCTCACGCTCCTTATCTGCTAAAAAAAGCGCGATGGGGCTACAAAATGGGAGATGGTGCAGTACAAGATGCGATGATTTTAGATGGGTTAACCTGTTCGTTTACAGGCGTTCATATGGGTGAGTATGGAGGTATGGCTGCAAAGGAGCTTGGTATCACGCGGGAAGAGCAGGATCTGTGGGCACTCAGAAGTCATGAACGGGCCATCGAAGCGCAAAAAAGTGGCTTTTTTCAACATGAAATCACTCCCGTCACCGTCAAAACAAAAACGGGAGAACGGCTGATCACAGAAGATGAATCTCCGCGGCGTGATACGTCATATGAACGGCTGTCAAAGCTCATGCCTGTTTTTGATCAGAAAGGTACCATCACCGCTGGAAACGCACCAGGTGTCAATGATGGTGCAAGTGCACTTCTTCTAATGAAAGACACGTATGCTGCACGGCATGGCGTAAAGCCAATGGCAGTCATTCTCGGTCATACTCAGGTTGCTGTAGAGGCGAAGGATTTCCCGAAAACACCAGCCTTTGCCATCGAGAAGCTTTTAAAGAAAACAGGAAAGCGCCTAGAGGATATCGATTTGTTTGAAATCAATGAGGCCTTTTCAGCTGTGGCTCTGGCATGTGAAAAAATGACCGGGATCGACCGGCGGAAAATGAATATCAACGGAGGGGCTGTCGCACTCGGTCATCCGATTGGGGCAAGCGGAACACGTATCATATTGACATTGATTCATGCATTAAGACAAAGAGGCGGTGGCATTGGCATTGCGGCAATTTGCAGTGGAGGCGGTCAAGGAGATGCGATCATGATAAAGGTAGATGAAAAGGGGGGCGTTTTTTGATGAGTATAGAAGAGACCGTTTTGGTCGTTGGAGCCGGTCAAATGGGATCAGGCATTGCTCAAGTGTTTGCACAGTCAGGCTATACAGTCCTGCTCCATGATGCATCAGAAAAGCAGATTCATCGAGCGATTTCCTCCATGACCAAACAACTGACGAAGCGGGCAGAAAAAGGAAAACTGGCACATCAGGCCGTCCGAGATATCACGCAGCGGCTTGCCGTATCCACAGATTTAAAAGACGTCCAGCAGGCTCATTTAGTAATTGAAGCTGCTTCTGAACAAATGAGTGTCAAAAAACAAATCTTTGAAATACTTGATCAATTTGCAGAGGCGGAGGCCATATTTGCGACAAATACGTCTTCCTTGTCGATCACAGAATTAGCAGCTGTGACGAGCAGACCGGAGAAAGTGATTGGCATGCATTTTATGAATCCCGTTCCTGTCATGAAACTCGTTGAAGTCATTCGCGCGCTGCAAACGAGTGATGACACATATCAATTTGTTTATGAAACAGCGAAGACATTAAACAAAACCCCAATTGAAGTGGAAGACTTCCCAGGGTTCGTCTCAAATCGCATATTGATGCCAATGATCAATGAAGCCATTTACACCCTATATGAAGGCGTGGCAGATGCAGAAAGCATTGATGGCGTGATGACACTTGGGATGAATCACCCAATGGGGCCGCTTCGTCTAGCTGATTTCATTGGACTGGATACATGTTTATTTATAATGAATACCCTTCACGAAGGACTTGGAGACAGCAAATATCGACCTTGTCCTCTTTTAAAAAAATACGTGAATGCAGGCTGGCTTGGCAAAAAGACAAAGAGAGGTTTTTACACATACCACGACCACTCATAGGGGGAGTCAAGATGGATGTTATGCTTACGGATAAACAGCGTCTCTGGAGAGAACAGACAGCAGAATTTGCACGCCAGCGTGTATTCCCTGAAGTTGAAGCTATGGAACAAGGCCGGTTTCCAAAAACCCTTTTAAGTGAAATGGGACGGAAAGGCTATCTAGGGATTCCAATACCAGCTTCGTATCAAGGCTTAGGAGCAGATTTTACAACGTATATCATCGCAATCCATGAATTATCGAAAGTGAGTGCGACCATCGGTGTCATTGTGTCCGTTCATACATCTGTTGTGACGATGCCTATTTTGACTTTTGGAACGAAGGAACAAAAAGAATCCTATGTCCCGCTGCTTGCATCAGGAGAGAAGCTTGGAGCCTTTTGTCTGACTGAACCAAAGGCTGGATCAGATGCCTCCAGTATTCAGTTAAGAGCAGAGCGGATGGGCGGTGATTATGTATTAAATGGGACGAAAATCTTTATCACAAGCGGCGGAGAAGCAGAGCTATATCTTGTCTTTGCGGTGACCGATCCGGCTTCTGCGAGAAAAAATATATCGGCGTTCATTGTCGAGAAAGATACGCCGGGATTTACGATTGGAAAAGATGAGAAAAAGATGGGACTGCACGGTTCAAAAACAGTCACGCTTCATTTTGATGGCGTGCGGATTCCAAAAGATCAGCTGCTTGGTGCAGAAGGAGAAGGCTTTCAAATTGCCATGTCTAGCTTAAATGCAGGGAGAATCGGAATTGCGGCTCAAAGCCTTGGCATTGGAGAAGCTGCTTTAACCGAGGCAGTTAGCTATTTAAAGCGACATCCAGCAGGTCTTGAAACGACCATTCGACTGGGCGATTTGGCGGCGAAGCTTGAGGCGGCCAAACTGCTCGTCTATCAAGCGGCTTCTTTCAAAGAGGCCAATCGTCCCGTCACAAAGGAAGCATCAATGGCAAAGCTATTTGCGTCAAAAACGGCGGTGGAGATCAGTACAGAAGCGATCCATTTGCTAGGCATGGATGGTTATACGAATCGCTATCAAGCAGAACGTTACTTTCGTGATGCGAAAATTTGTGAAATCTATGAAGGAACAAGTGAAATTCAAAGGCTGGTCATCTGTAAACAGCTAATATGAAACGAGGTGGCTCACGATGCAGTTCCAATTAAGTGACGAACATGAAATGATTCAAAAAATGGTGAGAGACTTTGCGAAAAATGAAGTGGAGCCCACAGCAGCAGAGCGAGACGAAACAGAGACATATGATCCATCTATTTTTCGCAAAATGGCGGAGCTCGGTTTAACGGGTATCCCTTGGCCGGAAGACGTGGGCGGAATCGGCAGTGACTATTTAGCCTACGTCATAGCAGTTGAGGAGCTTTCAAGAGTATGCGCCTCTACAGGCGTCACCTTGTCCGCTCATACATCTCTCGCTTCATGGCCAATCTATACATTCGGAACGGATGAACAAAAAGAGACCTATTTAAAGCCGCTTGCAGAAGGGCAGAAGATAGGAGCATATGCGCTCACAGAGAGCGGTTCAGGCTCAGATGCTGGCGGAATGAAGACAACGGCCGTCAAGGCAGGCAATGAATATGTCCTGAACGGGGCGAAAATCTTTATTACAAATGGAGGCATTGCAGATTATTATATTGTGTTTGCCGTAACAGACCAAGGAGCTTCATCCCGAAATACAACTGCTTTTATTGTAGAAAAAGAGACACCTGGTTTTTCCGTTGGCAAAAAGGAAAGCAAACTGGGCATACGCTCATCGCCAACAACTGAAATTCGATTTGAAGATTGCCGGATTCATGAAAGGAACCGGCTCGGTCAAGAAGGAGAAGGATTCAAAATAGCCATGATGACGCTCGATGGCGGCAGAAACGGCATTGCTGCACAGGCAGTTGGGATTGCTCAAGGCGCTCTTGATGCGGCGGTTGATTATGCCAAGGAGCGTAAACAATTTGGTAAACCAATCATTCAGCAACAAGGAATCGCCTTTAAGCTGGCTGATATGGCCACCGCGATTGAAGCATCAAGGCTGCTTACTTACCAGGCGGCATGGCTCGAAACGAAAGGCCTCCCGTATGGAAAGGAATCAGCCATGTCCAAGCTCTTTGCCGGTGATACAGCGATGAAGGTGACGACAGAAGCGGTTCAAATCTTCGGCGGGTACGGCTACACAAAGGATTACCCAGTCGAACGATACATGCGTGATGCGAAAATCACTCAAATTTATGAAGGAACTCAGGAAATCCAGCGTCTGGTCATCTCAAGGAAACTGCTAGATATGTAGAAACGAAGCAAAGACCACCTGAATGTGAGGTGGTCTGTTTTGGTGGGCCATGCAGTTAGTATGTAATGTAATTTCCAATCATAATCCATAAGCATGTGGTATTATGTTAAAAATAGGAATAATATGGGGGTGTGATATTGAACTCAACATTTATGGGCATTACAGCAATCGTCACAATGGTTATCTGGATTATGGTTTCCGCAGAGCTTACAAAGTCTACAAAAAAGAAGGAAGAAAAAAACAACAGCCGCAGAAAACTAATCGTACTCATGTCAGCGGGAATGTTATTCACGATTTTTCTCGTTCTCTCATCCATTCAGAATATCCAGTTTTAAAATAGACGTGATCAACTGAAAGACAAAAAGTATGCCGTATACAAGAACCGGTCCATTTTCATACAGATGATGGACCTCTTGGCGCTACTCGTGATAAAAATCAAAAATTAACAACAATAAAGGTGGCATAAACTCCCCTAATTTGTTTATAATGAGAGGTATGGTTTGTCGTAAGAATAAGGTATAAATACTTATTATTTCACTGATAAATGGATACATACATGTAATAGAAAGGGAGTGTCTGACCTTGAGTTTGAAAGAATACTCACAGGAACAGCTCAAACAAATGTCTTTAGTTGAACTTGCTTATGAAATTTTCAGAGACAGCAAAACACCAATTACGTTTTCCGAGTTAATAGATGAAATTGTCCGTTTGCAAGGAATACAAAAATCCGATCTTGATGATCGACTTGCTCAATTTTATACAGACTTAAATATAGATGGCCGCTTTATTTCGTTAGGTGATCAGAGATGGGGACTTCGCAGCTGGTATCCAGTTGATCAAATCGAAGAAGAAGTTCAGCCAGCTGTGAAAACAAAAGCGAAAAAGAAAAAATCAAAAGCAGCTGTCGTTGAAGACGACTTCGATGAAATCGAAGAGGAAGAAGAAATTGACGAGCTTGAAGAAGACCTTGATCTTGTAGAAGACGACGATGATCTCGACCTAGACGATGATGAAGAAATCGATGAAGATATTGAAGACTTCGACGAAGATGATGATGAAGATGATGACGGCTTAACGGAGATTGATGAAGACGATTTAGACGATGATGAGGAAGAGAAATAACCCTCTCAAACCCGTCCTCAAAACAGGACAAAACCGTCTTGACTTTCGTGAGCGAACTATGTAGTATGTATTTTGGGCTCTCTAAAAAAGAGTACGTAAAGATACGTTCATTTACGCTCCCTTTCATTTATTTGAAAGGGAGCTTTCTTATTTTTCAAGAGATTTAGGGATACACTCTAAAAAGGATGAAGCTGTGCATGTGTAGACATGCAAGGGTAAAAAAGAGAGGAGCATACGAAATGACAAAGTATATTTTTGTAACAGGAGGAGTTGTTTCCTCACTTGGAAAAGGAATCACGGCTGCATCGTTAGGCCGCCTTCTGAAAAATAGAGGGATGGATGTCACCATTCAAAAATTCGATCCATACATCAACGTAGACCCGGGGACAATGAGTCCATACCAGCACGGTGAGGTTTTTGTCACAGATGATGGTGCTGAAACAGACCTTGACTTAGGTCACTACGAGCGTTTCATTGATATTAACTTAAATAAGTACAGCAACGTCACAACTGGTAAAATCTACTCTACTGTTCTGAAGAAAGAGCGCCGCGGTGACTACTTAGGTGGAACAGTACAGGTCATTCCCCACATTACAAATGAAATCAAAGACCGCGTGTACCGTGCCGGAAAAGAAACGGGTGCAGATGTGGTTATTACAGAAATCGGCGGAACAGTAGGAGATATCGAATCCCTTCCATTCCTTGAAGCCATTCGTCAAATGAAGAGTGACATCGGCCGTGAAAACGTGATGTACATTCATTGTACCCTCGTTCCTTACATCCGTGCAGCGGGTGAATTGAAAACAAAACCAACACAGCATAGTGTAAAAGAACTTCGCAGTCTTGGTATTCAGCCAAATGTCATCGTGGTCAGAACGGAAATGCCATTGGCACAAGATATGAAGGACAAAATTGCACTGTTTTGTGATATTGATACAAAAGCTGTTATCGAATGTCAGGATGCAGACACGCTTTACTCCATTCCGCTTGATTTACAAAAACAAGGGCTGGACAAGCTAGTATGTGAACATATGAAACTTGACTGCCAAGATGCGGACATGACAGAGTGGACAGCACTTGTTGATAAAGTGCAAAACCTTTCAAAACAAGTCACAATTGGTCTTGTAGGGAAATATGTTGAGCTGCAAGATGCTTATATTTCTGTCGTTGAATCACTTCGTCATGCTGGTTATGCGTTTGATGCAGATGTTCAAATTAAATGGATCAATGCAGAAGAAGTGACAGCAGAGAATATCGCTGATTTCGTACAAGATGTTGACGGCATTATTGTTCCTGGAGGCTTCGGAGACCGCGGAGTAGAAGGGAAAATCATTGCTACACAATTTGCCCGTGAAAACAAAGTGCCATTCTTCGGAATCTGCTTAGGAATGCAAGTGGCATCAATCGAATACGCGAGAAACGTATTAGGCCTTGAAGGAGCTCATTCAGCGGAAATTGATCCTGAAACAGCATTCCCAATCATTGACCTTCTTCCAGAACAGAAGGATGTAGATGATCTAGGCGGAACACTTCGTCTCGGTCTATATCCTTGTAAATTAAATGAAGACTCAAAAGCATTTGCTGCATACAATGACGAAGTGGTCTACGAACGCCACCGTCATCGTTACGAATTTAATAACGAATACAGACAGCAAATGGAAGCAGCAGGCTTCGTCTTCTCTGGTACAAGCCCAGACGGACGTCTTGTTGAAATCATCGAGCTCAAGGATCACCCTTGGTTCCTTGCTTCTCAGTTCCACCCTGAATTCGTTTCAAGACCGACAAGACCACAGCCATTATTTAGAGATTTCGTTGGTGCTTCACTACAAGCATCTGAATCAAAATAAAACAAAAAACTGCCGAGAATATCACTTCTCGGCAGTTTTTTTATTCATATTCCTCCACGATCTCCTTCACAGTAAACGATAGGGCATGGTAGACGTATAAGCAGGTCATTAAAGCAGGAAAACCAAACCTTGTCCCATCTTCTGCGGGCACAAGCGGTTTCTTGAGCTGGAAATCAATGTGGACATCACAATGCTCTTCAATCGTGGACGGCTCCTTTTGTGCCGGCCCTACACCAACAACGGGCGTACCTTGTTCGTGCAGTTCTTTAACAAGAGATTGAATTTCCTGATCTTCTGGGTCTGAATAAAATAGCAGCACCCTGTCACTTGGTTGAAGTAAGCTGCGCTCCTTTTGATCGAGCGGCAGCACTTTCGCACCGGGAAACGGCTCATTGCTTTCAGATGCCTCTAGGGCGACAGCAGCCAGTTCATTTTTTCCGTGAAAATAAACGGCATGTCCACTGACAACAGCCTGTGCAAGAAGGCGTGCACCGTCCTCAATCGCTTCAGCCTGCTTTTCTCCAATACGTGAAAAAATACCTGATAACTGGGTCGTAAAAATTTTTAACAAGACTCATTTCCTCCTTCGGTCAGATCATTTTATAATAGAATATAAAGAGAATATTAGGAAAAATGCTCAGAAAATGTCGTAAAGTAAACTATTATAATTAAAGGAAATGTGAAAATCAAACAGAATTATTTAACAACAGCTCTTTTTATGGCGAAAAATGAAAGCAATGGGGTGTAACAGATGAATGAGAAAATTTTAATTGTCGATGATCAGTACGGTATTAGAATATTATTGAATGAAGTGTTTCATAAAGAAGGCTATCAAACCTTCCAAGCTGCCAATGGACTACAGGCATTAGATATTGTGAAAAACCATAGACCGAACCTTGTCCTGCTTGATATGAAAATCCCAGGAATGGATGGTATCGAAATTTTAAAACGGATGAAATTAATTGATGAAGACATCCGTGTCATCATTATGACAGCCTATGGCGAATTAGATATGATCCAAGAATCCAAAGAACTCGGTGCATTGACGCACTTCGCTAAGCCTTTTGATATTGATGAAATCCGAGATGCTGTCAAAGAATACTTGCCGCTTGAAACAAATGGCTAGATGGAAATGATTGAATCGAGCCATTCTGTTGCCGATTTGTCGAATAATTGGTATCCTAGAAAGGAAGAAGAAAGCGATCTGACTTTGAAAGTTTACATATGGCGAGAAATTCTGGTCATGCTAGGGTGGAGAGCTTTTTTTAGCAAGCAAATTAGCTACATAGGGAGGATTTTTCATCATGCCTTTAGTTTCAATGACAGAAATGTTGAAAGACGCAAAGGAAAAAGGTTACGCTGTTGGACAGTTTAACTTAAATAACTTAGAATTCACGCAAGCGATTTTACAAGCTGCTGAAGAAGAGAAATCTCCTGTTATCTTAGGAGTATCTGAAGGAGCAGGACGCTACATGGGCGGCTTCAAAACAGTTGTCGCAATGGTTAAAGCGTTAATCGAAGAATATAATGTAACAGTTCCTGTTGCGATTCATTTAGATCACGGTTCAAGCTTTGAATCTTGTGCAAAAGCGATTCATGCAGGATTTACTTCTGTCATGATCGATGCTTCTCACCACCCATTTGATGAGAATGTGGAAACAACTGCGAAAGTTGTTGAACTTGCACATTTCCATGGTGTGTCTGTTGAAGCTGAACTTGGAACTGTTGGTGGGCAAGAAGATGACGTCATCGCTGAGGGCGTTATTTATGCTGATCCAAAAGAGTGCCAAGAGCTTGTAGAACGCACTGGCATTGACTGCCTTGCACCTGCATTAGGTTCAGTACATGGTCCATACAAAGGTGAACCAAACCTTGGTTTCGCTGAAATGGAAGAAATCGGTAAAACAACTGGTCTTCCACTTGTTCTTCACGGCGGAACAGGTATCCCAACTGCTGACATCAAGCGTGCAATTTCACTTGGTACAGCAAAAATCAATGTAAACACTGAAAACCAAATTGCTTCTGCGAAAGCAGTACGCGAAACACTTGCTGCAAAAACAGAAGAGTATGATCCACGTAAATATCTTGGACCAGCTCGTGACGCAATTAAAGCGACTGTTATCGGCAAAATGCGCGAATTTGGTTCTTCTAACCAAGCATAATTTGATGAGAACCGAAAGCCGCCTGAGTCACAGGCGGTTTTCTCCATATCTCGAGAAAGCGCAATCAAATTTACATTTCAGACAATTTATTGATAGGAGAGTGGCACAGTTATGTTATTTTTCGTAGATACAGCGAATATTGAAGACATCAAAGAGGCGCACGAGCTTGGCATTTTAGCAGGCGTCACAACAAACCCTAGTTTAGTAGCGAAAGAAAAGAACGTATCATTCCACGACCGCCTTCGCGAAATCACTGACGTGGTATCAGGCTCTGTCAGTGCAGAAGTGATTTCCCTAAAAGCAGAGGAAATGATTGAAGAAGGAAAAGAGCTTGCTGCTATCGCACCAAATATCACGGTCAAAATTCCAATGACTACAGATGGCCTTAAAGCTGTTAAAGCATTAACGGACCTTGGAATTAAAACAAACGTCACATTGATTTTTAGTGCAAACCAGGCACTTCTTGCAGCTAGAGCTGGTGCGACGTATGTTTCTCCATTCCTTGGCCGCTTAGATGACATTGGCCAAAATGGTCTTGATCTCATCAGTGAAGTGAAAACTATTTTTGATGTTCATGGATTAGATACACAAATCATTGCTGCATCCATTCGTCATCCGCAGCATGTGACAGAAGCTGCGCTTAGAGGTGCTCATATCGGTACAATGCCGCTGAAAGTCATCAAGCAGCTGACGAAACACCCATTAACGGATGCAGGCATTGAGCAATTTTTAGCAGACTGGAATAAATAAATGATTGTGGCAGGCGGGATCGTCTCTCGTTTGCCGCAGTTTTCCTTTTAAACGCTAAGAAATGTTTTGTGCAAAGAAGAGAACATCACAGCCTCGCAAAGCTTCGATTATTTTTCTTCCGACAAATTTCGTTTAACCTGTATTCTTTCTCTTGATATTGGCTAAATTTTGGACAAGACCTTTTAAAGCGCGACATCCACAAACAGTATAACTCCAACAGTGATCTTCTTTAAGAAGGGAGACAAATATGGAAAAGTTAAACATTGCCGGCGGTGATCCCTTGCGTGGGACCGTACATATTAGTGGTGCGAAAAATAGTGCTGTGGCACTGATTCCTGCCACGATTCTCGCTGATTCTCCAGTAACCATTGAAGGCCTTCCGCATATATCAGATATCGACACATTGCGAGATCTGTTAGAAGAAATTGGCGGAAAGGTCACTTTTGAAAAAGGTGAAATGGTTGTTAATCCTGTTTCTATGATCAGTATGCCGCTTCCTAATGGAAAAGTGAAGAAACTGCGTGCATCCTATTATTTAATGGGAGCCATGCTGGGAAGATTCAAGCAGGCTGTCATCGGACTGCCAGGAGGATGTCACTTAGGACCTAGACCGATTGATCAGCATATCAAAGGCTTTGAAGCACTCGGAGCTGAGGTGACAAACGAGCAGGGTGCGATTTATTTGCGCGCTGAAAAATTAGTCGGAGCCCGGATTTATCTTGATGTTGTCAGTGTAGGTGCGACGATCAACATCATGCTGGCAGCCGTACTGGCTGAAGGAAAAACCGTGATTGAAAATGCTGCAAAGGAACCCGAAATTATCGATGTAGCGACACTGCTTGCAAGCATGGGTGCCAAAATCAAAGGTGCGGGGACCGATGTCATTCGAATCGAAGGTGTAGAATCCCTTCATGGCTGTAAGCATTCAATCATCCCTGACCGCATCGAAGCAGGAACATTTTTAATAGCTGGTGCAGCGATGGGAGATGAAGTTGTACTTGATAATGTGATCCCAACTCATTTAGAATCAATTACGGCGAAACTTAGAGAAATGGGGTTCACCATTGAAACGAGCAACGATCAGATGCTGATCGTTGGCAGAAACGAAGGACTCAAGCCTGTCGATATCAAAACCCTTGTGTATCCGGGCTTTCCGACTGACCTTCAACAGCCGATGACGGCGCTGTTAACAAAAGCGAAAGGCACGAGTGTGGTCACAGATACGATCTACTCAGCTCGCTTTAAGCACATTGACGAATTGCGCCGAATGGGTGCAAACATGAAGGTCGAAGGAAGATCCGCTATTATTACCGGACAAACGCAGCTTCAAGGAGCAAAGGTCAAAGCAAGTGATCTGCGTGCAGGAGCTTGTCTTGTTGTCGCAGGGCTAATGGCAGACGGTGTGACCGAAATCACAGGGCTTGAACATATAGACAGAGGATATAGTTTGCTTGAGAAGAAGCTTGAAGGCTTGGGTGCAACCATCTGGCGTGAAAAGCTGAATGACCAAGAAATAGAAGAACTTCAAAATTCATAAGGCTTTGACTGTGAGAGGAGATTTGGACAAAAATGGAAAGAAGTTTATCGATGGAACTAGTACGGGTGACAGAAGCAGCTGCATTAAAATCTGCCCGTTGGATGGGAAGAGGATTAAAAGACGAAGCGGATGATGCTGCAACAAGTGCAATGCGTGATGTATTTGACACCATTCCGATGAAGGGAACAGTGGTGATTGGCGAAGGAGAAATGGACGAAGCACCAATGCTTTATATTGGGGAAAAGCTTGGGAACGGATATGGACCTCGCGTGGATGTCGCTGTTGATCCATTAGAAGGAACAAACATTGTGGCAAGCGGCGGCTGGAATGCCTTAGCTGTCATTGCAGTTGCAGATCATGGCAACCTGCTGAATGCACCTGATATGTACATGGATAAGATCGCAGTAGGTCCAGAAGCGGTAGGCTGCATCGATATTGAAGCGCCTGTCATTGATAATCTTCGCGCTGTTGCAAAAGCGAAAAACAAAGATATTGAAGATGTGGTTGCAACGATTTTAAACAGAGATCGACATGAAAAAATTATTGCTGAACTGAGAGAAGCAGGAGCAAGAATTAAACTGATCGATGATGGTGACGTTGCAGGAGCCATTAATACAGCATTTGATCACACAGGTGTTGATATTCTATTTGGTTCAGGCGGAGCGCCTGAGGGTGTCCTTTCTGCTGTTGCATTAAAGGCACTTGGTGGTGAAATTCATGGTAAGCTTCTTCCTCAAAGTGAAGAAGAATTAAGACGCTGTGAGAAAATGGGGCTGGATGTTGGTAAAGTCCTCAGAATGGAAGATCTCGTAAAAGGAGATGACGCCATTTTTGCAGCGACAGGTGTAACAGATGGGGAATTACTTAAAGGTGTTCAATTCAAAGGCTCTGTTGGAACAACACATAGTGTTGTCATGCGTGCGAAATCGGGTACAGTTCGTTTCGTAGACGGCAGACACAGCTTAAAGAAAAAACCGAATCTTGTCATTCGTCCGTAATCTGAAAGCGGGTATTCATTACCCGCTTTTCATATAGGTGTCAAATGTATATCATTTTCTTTTTAAAGTTGAATATTCTCTGCAAATGAGGTAAAACTAAAGAGTGCTGCGAAATTTTCTGCGAATTTACTTCTTTTAAGCTTCAACAAGTTTAAATACTGCCGCATCATGACGATATACTCATTATCCTTCTCTATGTTAAAAAAGCTCTATTTCACATTGTTCCTATCTTTCACGATAAAACGAGTGGGAGCGTTACCATCAGAGCGAGGTCATTCCAACAACAACGGAATTAAAAAGCTAATCAAATACAATGGTCATGCATTTGTAAAGAAATACATTGACTAGAAAAGTGTGGTGTCCATATTGAAAGATGTTTCGATTTCATCTTTGGAAAATATGAAATTAAAAGAGCTGTATGAGTTAGCAAAACGATACAAAATCTCTTATTACAGCAAACTAACAAAAAAAGAATTAATTTTTGCCATCTTAAAGGCGAATGCTGAGCAAGAGGATCTCTTATTTATGGAAGGGGTTCTTGAAATTATTCAGTCTGAGGGATTTGGTTTCTTAAGACCGATTAACTACTCCCCAAGCTCAGAAGACATTTATATTTCTGCTTCACAAATCAGACGCTTTGATTTACGAAATGGAGATAAAGTGTCTGGAAAGGTACGACCTCCAAAAGAGAATGAACGCTACTATGGCCTCCTTCATGTAGAAGCGGTAAATGGGGACGACCCAGAATCAGCAAAGGAACGTGTTCACTTTCCTGCACTCACACCGCTATTTCCTGACCGCCAAATGATTCTTGAAACACAGCCTAATCACCTGTCAACTAGAATTATGGACATGATGGCGCCAGTTGGATTTGGACAGCGTGGTTTAATCGTTGCACCGCCTAAGGCTGGGAAAACCATTTTGCTTAAAGAAATTGCCAACAGCATTTCTGAAAATCACCCAGAGGCAGAGCTGATTGTCCTTTTGATTGATGAACGACCAGAAGAAGTAACAGATATCGAACGTTCTGTTGCAGGGGATGTTGTTAGTTCAACCTTTGACGAAGTACCGGAAAACCACATTAAAGTAGCAGAGCTTGTCTTAGAGCGTGCGATGCGTCTTGTTGAACATAAAAAAGATGTCATCATCTTAATGGACAGTATCACAAGGCTTGCTCGTGCATACAACCTTGTGATTCCGCCAAGCGGCCGAACGCTTTCAGGTGGTATTGATCCAGCGGCTTTCCATCGTCCAAAACGCTTCTTTGGTGCTGCGCGTAACATTGAAGAAGGCGGAAGTTTGACGATTTTAGCCACTGCACTTGTTGATACAGGATCACGTATGGATGACGTGATTTATGAAGAGTTTAAAGGAACTGGAAACATGGAGCTTCATTTGGACCGTTCTTTGGCCGAAAGAAGAATTTTCCCTGCGATCGACATTCGCCGTTCTGGTACGAGAAAAGAAGAACTGCTTGTGCCAAAAGAGCATCTTGATCGTCTATGGGCGATGAGAAAATCGATGTCAGATACACCTGACTTCGCTGAGAAGTTCATGCGTAAAATGAGAAAAACAAAGACAAACCAAGAGTTTTTCGATATTTTAACGCAAGAATGGAAACAAGCCAATATGTCTGCATCAAGAAGATAGCTTCCCTGAAAAAATACATTTGCAATCATAGACTTACACTGTTATAATTTTATCATGTGCGTTTCAGAATTTATTTCTGAGATATTAACTCTGTTTCCGAATTGGATTCAGGGCGGAAGGAGATGACAGTAGATGAAAACAGGAATTCATCCTAACTACAAAAAAGCTACAGTCAAATGCGCTTGTGGAAATGAGTTTGAAACTGGATCAGTAAAAGAAGAGGTACGCATCGAGATTTGCTCTGAGTGCCATCCTTTCTATACAGGCCGTCAAAAATTCGCTTCTGCTGATGGACGTGTTGACCGCTTTAACAAAAAATACGGTCTTAAGTAATAATAGATACAATAAACAGGCAGGAATCCGTTCTTGCCTGTTTTTTTACGTGGATTGATGGAACTTTAAAACGGGGGAGAAGACCTTATGTATGTGATGAAACAAAGCGGTTGGCTTGAAGTCATCTGCGGTAGTATGTTTTCTGGAAAGTCGGAAGAATTGATTCGGAGAGCCAAAAGGGCCACCTTTGCCAAACAAGAAGTAAAAATATTCAAACCATCGATTGATAACCGATATAGTACAAGCTCAGTTGTGTCACATAACGGTTCATCATTAGATGGGATTGCAGTAGCCTCACCAAAAGACATAATAACGCACATATCAGAAAGAACCGATGTCATTGGCATTGATGAGGTGCAATTTTTTGATGAGACAATCATTGACATTGTCACTCAATTGGCTGACCAAGGCTACCGAGTCATTGTTGCAGGCCTGGATCAAGACTTCAGAGGAGAGCCATTTGGTGTTGTTCCGCATTTAATGGCATGTGCAGAGCTTGTAACAAAACTTCAAGCAGTTTGTTCGGTATGCGGCTCCCCAGCGAGTAGAACACAACGCTTGATCGACGGTAAACCCGCATCCTATGATGATCCTATTATTTTAGTAGGTGCGCAGGAATCATACGAAGCACGATGCAGACATCACCATGAAGTACCAAGACTTGATGTTGGTACAACACTTGACAAATAAAAAAATAGCAAATGCCGCTGTGTTTCGTTTTTCGAGATTTTGGCTGAACACCCATCATTTGTACTTAAATAAATTAAATAACACTACGATTAAATTATCTAATTTTCAACGCTTGCGTTTTGTTATAAGCAGGCATAAAATGACTAACTGTAGTGTAAAGCATTTAAACGAAAAGTTCGATTTCTTGTCATAATTTTTTTGATTAAGGATTTTTCTCCTTAATCGTTCTTTGGATTAATAGTTCACTTTATTTATATTTTAGAAAGAGGGTAGTTTTTGATGAACAACGTGAAGAAAACAAAAGAAGGGTACCTCGAAACCACTTTGACAGGTAAAGATGTATTATCGATTCCAACGTTGAACAAAGGCGTTGCTTTCTCTGAAGAAGAAAGACAAGAGCTTGGACTAGAAGGCTTACTTCCTCCAACCGTTCTCACTTTAGAACAGCAAGCAGAAAGAGCGTACAAGCAATTTCTAGCTCAGCCGGATCGTCTTCGTCAAAACGTATACTTAAGTGATTTACAAAACCGTAACGAAGTATTGTTCTACAAGCTTTTAACAGAAAAGCTTCGTGAAATGCTTCCTGTTGTCTACACACCAACTGTTGGTGAAGCGATTCAAGAATACAGCCATGAATACAGAAGACCTCATGGTGTCTATCTTTCAATCGACGACATTGACGGCATCGAGAAAGCATTTGAAAACTTGCACGCAACTGCTGGAGATATTGACCTCATCGTTGCAACTGACTCTGAGAGTATTCTTGGAATTGGTGACTGGGGTGTTGGTGGTATCAACATCGCAATCGGTAAATTAGCTGTTTACACGGCTGCAGCAGGTATTGATCCTAGCCGCGTTATTCCAGTTGTATTAGATGTTGGAACAAACAATGAAAAATTATTGAATGATCCATTATACATCGGGAACCATCACAAACGTGTACAAGGTGAAAAATACGAAGAATTCATTGATGCTTATGTAAAAGCAGCACTTAAATTCTTCCCGAAAGCATTGCTACACTGGGAAGACCTTGGAAACAAAAATGCGCGTAACATCATGAAAAAATACAATGATAACATCTTAACGTTCAACGATGATATTCAAGGTACTGGTGCCATTACTTTAGCGGGTGTTCTTGCAGCTGTCAAGAAAACTGGTACTCAATTGAAAGATCACCGTGTTGTCATCTTCGGAGCTGGATCAGCTGGTATCGGAATCGCAGATCAAATGCGTGACACAATGGTTCTTGAAGGTCTAACAGAAGAAGAAGCAAACAATGCATTCTGGACTTTAGACTACAGAGGATTGCTAACAGACCAATTTGAAGATGAAGTGCTTGATTTCCAAAAACCATACCTTCGTTCTTCTGATGAAGTAGAAGGCTGGGCACGCGATGAAAAAGGACAAATCTCATTTGCTGAAACGGTTCGCCAAGCGAAGCCAACAATTCTTATTGGTACTTCAGGTCAAGGCGGCGCATTCACTGAAGAAATCATTAAAGAAATGGCAGCTCATACAGAGCGTCCAGTGATCATGCCAATGTCTAACCCAACACCGCTTGCTGAAGCAGTGCCAGAGGATCTATTCAAATGGACTGACGGCCGTGCACTTGTTGCAACAGGAAGCCCGTTCGAAAACGTTGAGTATAACGGAATCGAACATGAAATCGGACAATCAAACAATGCGTTCGTTTTCCCTGGACTTGGTCTTGGTTCAATCGTAACAGAATCAAAAATCATCACAAAAGGCATGTTCGTTGCTTCTGCAAATGCAATTGCTGAAATGGTTGATCATGAGAAACCAGGTGCTGGTCTTCTTCCAAGTATTGATAAATTGCAAGAAGTGTCAATTCATGTGGCTGTTGAAGTAGCGAAAGCAGCAATTGAAGATGGTGTCGCAAGAAAAACGCCGGACAACATCGAACAAGCTGTGAAAGACGCAATGTGGATTCCTGAATATAAAAAAATAGTAAGAGCATAATAAAATGTGTAACGCGGCATTGCTTCGGGTAATCTAAGCAATGCCGCAATAAATAAGAAACATGTAAAGGATTTAAGGAGGAATAGTAAGATGGACTTTTTAAATATTTTGATCCTCCTAGCACCGATTTTTTTCGTTATCGCGCTGGGTTGGTTCGCAGGACACTTCGGCAGCTATGACGCTAAATCTGCAAAAGGTGTAAGTACACTTGTAACAAAGTATGCTTTACCAGCGCACTTTATCGCCAGTATTCTGTCAACACCAAAAGATAAATTCTATAGTCAAATTCCATTTTTCGTTGCATTGATTTTCGGAATCGTTGGTTTTTATATCATTATCCTTTTAGTTACGAAATTTGCTTTTAAATATGATTTAACAGACTCATCTGTTTTCTCATTAAACTCAGCACAACCGACCTTTGCATTTATGGGGATTCCGGTCTTGGGTAGTTTATTTGGGGCTCAAGAAGTTGCAATTCCGATTGCGATTACCGGAATAGTTGTAAATGCAATGCTTGATCCAATTGCAATTATTGTATCAACTGTCGGTGAAAAAACAAAAGGGAAAACCAAAGACGGCGAAAGCTTCCTAAAAATGACGACAAAAGCAATTTTACACGGTTTATCAGAGCCGCTTGCACTTGCACCGTTAGCTAGTATCATTCTTGTTCTTTTAGGATTTAAACTTCCTGCAATTGGACACGAAATGTTAGAGGAAATTGGCAGCGTTACATCAGGGGTTGCGCTATTCGCAGTCGGTGTCACTGTTGGTATCCGCAAAATTAAATTAAGCTTGCCAGCCTTCAGTATTGCATTGCTAAAAGTAGCTGTACAACCAATACTTATGTATCTTATTGCGGTTCTTATGGGTCTTTCGGCTGATGAAATTACAAAAGCTGTATTACTTGTAGCCTTCCCAGGTTCAGCTGTTGCAGCAATGATCGCAACACGATTTGAAAAACAAGAGGCGGAAACTGCATCCGCATTTGTCATCAGTGCCATCATGTCACTCATCACATTACCGATCATTATTGCTCTTACCGTATAATATAGTAAAAAGGCTGCCTATTGAGGCAGCCTTTCTTAGCGAAATGAATGAAACAGAGGGAAGAGTACACGCTTTTTTTTGAGGTCAGGGGGTGCGATTTCCTTTTTTTCTTCTGCTTGTGACGGTTGTTTCAAGGTTGCGGCGAGGCGGTCAAATTTTGTGGATAAATCTTCAATTTCTCTGCGGTGCTGAAGCAGCTGATACGATACACCTTCATCTGCTTTTTTAGCCAATTTCCGTTCAAGTTCTTGCAGGCGGTCTTCGACATCAGTGACGTGTAATTGCTGCTGGATGAGCGCTTTCACTTGTTTTTCTAATGCTTCAATCCGCTGTATAGAGACATCAGCCTCGACAGCAGGTGCTGATTGACGAACGGTTTCCTTATGGATTGGCAGTTGAATATCTTGGAGGATCACACCTTCACTCATCTGGTGTTTGACCTCTTTGAGCAGCTGTACAATATCTTCATGAAATTCATAATGTCCAAGTTCATTCCGGGCGACAGGGATGTTGAGCTGTTTGACCCAACGCTGAATCGTCTTTGAAGAAACACCAATTTCCTTTGCAACCTCATTTGTATTCAAACCAAATGCCCTCCCTTTTTTCAATTACAAGTACCATTCTCTTTAAGGAGGACCTGTTCCTTCACGTTAGACAAAACAAGTAACCAATCGCCAAAGATCGTGTTTTCTAGCGAAAAATTGCAGAAAATCAATTGTTTTGGAAATTTTTTTGACTGTCATACCCCGCTATACTATAATTAGACTGTTACGCACAAAACAGAGGTGAAGACCATGTTAGACCGTTTAAAATCAATTGAAGAACGTTATGAAAAACTAAATGAATATTTAAGTGACCCTGAAGTGGTGAACGACACTACGAAGCTTCGTGAATATTCGAAAGAACAATCCGATATTCAAGAAACTGTTGAGGTATATAGACAATATCGTGCGGCATACGACCAGCTGAATGATGCGAAAGCAATGCTCGAAGAGAAGCTGGATGCTGAGATGCGCGACATGGTCAAAGAAGAAATTTCAGAGCTCACTGAGGAAACGGAACGTTTAGAAGACGAGCTGAAAATCTTGCTGATCCCGAAAGATCCGAATGACAATAAAAACGTTATTGTGGAGGTTCGTGGTGCAGCGGGTGGAGAAGAAGCTGCTCTTTTTGCAGGAAACCTTTACCGCATGTACAGCCGTTATGCTGAAATGCAAGGCTGGAAAACAGAAGTCATGGAAGCAAGTGTCACTGGCACAGGCGGTTATAAAGAAATCATCTTTATGATCAGTGGGAAAGGCGCATACTCCAAACTAAAGTTTGAGAATGGCGCACACCGCGTGCAGCGTGTTCCAGAAACGGAATCAGGCGGACGGATTCATACATCAACTGCGACAGTCGCTGTATTACCTGAGGCTGAGGAAGTTGAAATTGATATCCATGAAAAAGACATCCGTGTCGATACTTTTACATCTAGCGGACCTGGCGGACAAAGTGTCAATACAACCATGTCTGCTGTTCGATTAACTCACCTTCCAACAGGTGTTGTTGTATCCTGTCAGGATGAGAAATCACAAATTAAAAACAAAGAAAAAGCCATGAAAGTACTGCGTGCGAGAATTTATGATAAATTCCAGCGTGAAGCACAGGCTGAATATGATCAAACGCGTAAATCTGCGGTTGGAACAGGGGATCGTTCAGAGCGTATCCGTACGTACAACTTCCCGCAAAACCGTGTAACAGACCACCGCATCGGATTGACGATTCAAAAGCTTGATCAAATCTTAGAAGGAAAACTTGACGAGGTCATTGATGCACTAATTATGGAAGACCAAGCAAGAAAGCTTCAAGATGCAAAATAAAGAGCGAACAATCTTCGAAGCCCTTAAATGGGCTTCTTCTTTGTTAACGGAAGCTGGCAGAGACCAAAATGCAGCAGAACTCCTGTTGATGCATGTGCTCGGCTGGAGCAGAAGTGAGCTTCTTGCACGATTTCATGATGCGCTGCCTGAGGAGCAAGATCAACTGTTCAGCAAATTTGTGACGCAGCATAAGGCAGGTGTTCCTGTTCAGCATTTAACGGGTGTTGAATTCTTTTACGGACGTCCTTTCGAGGTGAACAAGCATGTTCTCATTCCTCGTCCTGAAACGGAAGAAGTTGTTCTGGCGGCGCTCAATTTGGTAGGTGACGTTTTCCCGCCCGATCAGCCGCTCAAAGCAGTTGACGTTGGCACAGGAAGCGGAGCCATTGCAATTACGCTCGCTCTTGAAAAAAAATCACTATCTGTCACAGCGACTGATATCTCACAAGAAGCGCTTGCGGTAGCAAAGCGGAATCAACAAGCGCTCGGTGCAGACGTTTATTTTTTACATGGAGATTTACTTGAACCGGTTATAGCTCAAGGTATTAAAGTAGATGTATTTATTTCCAATCCACCTTATATTGCGGCGGAAGAAATGGACAGTCTGTCTGAGGTTGTGACGAAGCATGAGCCGGTGAATGCGCTGACGGACGGACGTGATGGCTTGTGGTTTTATAAACGTCTTGTTCGTGATCTTCACAGCGTGCTGAGTGAACAGGCAGTTGTTGTCTTTGAAATTGGACATACGCAAGGTCAAGATGTCACAGCGCTTCTCGTGCAGGCTTTCCCTAAAGCGCATGTCTACACCGTCAAAGATATTAATGGAAAAGATCGAGCTGTTTGCGCACACATTCAAAACGGAAAGTCCGGCTGAATATAGCCGGACTATTTTATTATGTAAAGATGAAACTTATGGTAAAAGAGAAACGTATATATAGAAGAATGAACATTCTGATCATGATTTTTTACATAAATTTGTTTTGAAGGAGCGAATGGTGTGAACAAAAGGTATGCGATGGTGTTGGTCATCGTCAGTGTACTATTGATTGTGAGTGCTTGTGGTAAACCGAGCTTTAAAAAAGAGGCAGCAGCA
This sequence comes from Bacillus sp. FSL R5-0659, assembly GCF_038008785.1. Classification (NCBI taxonomy): domain Bacteria; kingdom Bacillati; phylum Bacillota; class Bacilli; order Caryophanales; family Bacillaceae; genus Bacillus; species Bacillus sp. FSL R5-0659. The sequence continues at coordinate 3,318,512 of NZ_JBBOZU010000001.1, read as the reverse complement.
TTTGGAGAAAGCTATAAAAAAGCACAATACACAGTGAATCGAACGGATGACCTATCTGATATGAAAGAGAAGCTGAAGGTTTATTTAACCGAACATGAATATCAAGAATATACACAAGACAGCATGTTCCCGAGCATATTAGAAGCGGCGAAGGATCAAGATTGTCAAATTAAACTGAAGAAAATTATGTTTACGCCTTCAGATGAAAGCGATGACAGAATTGAATTTAACTATGAAATGGTGATCCAATTTATCGATCAAAAAGGAAAAGTCAAAAAAGAAATCGAGAAAAAAGGGGCCATGACTGTTATTAAAACAGAATCTGGTTTAAAAATCAGCCGAGATTGGGATGGGAGACTGTACCCTTCTGACTACCAATCCTCACTCAAAAGTCGTTCTTAAAGAGAACGGCTTTTTTGTTTTGACTCATAATCTATTAAAAAATTCATATTGACTGTTTATGAAATGAGTTTCCTGGACACAATGTTTGTAGCGAAGAGAAAAAGTGGGGGGAACACTCAATGTTGAAAAGTAAAACGATGATTTGTCTTTATATGTTTCTATTATTATGCGGTGCTTTTGCAAACCTTGGCAGAGAGGAGACGGCGGCTGCTTCTGCAAATCAGCCTGTTGTTATACCAGATGAAGCGATTCGATTACGCATTTTAGCAAATAGTGATCGTTCAGCGGATCAGGATGTGAAAAGAAGTATTCGTGACGAGGTCAATGCGAATATAACGGAGTGGGTCAAAGACCTCACATCCATTGAAGAAGCAAGACGTGTCATTCGATCGAAGCTGCCAGAAATCAATCGTATCGCCAAAGCGAAATTGAAGGAACAGCATATTGATCAATCTGTATCGGTCAGTTTTCAAAAAGCTTCATTTCCAACAAAACTCTATGGAAATTTCGTCTATCCTGCTGGGAAATATGAAGCCATTTTAATTACGCTTGGAGAAGGGGACGGAGCCAACTGGTGGTGTGTGTTATTCCCGCCGCTCTGTTTTATCGATTTTTCAAACGGAGAAGCCATCGCCTCACCAGAAGGCGATGATGATAAACAAGTGACAGCGCAGCAAACGAAAGAGTCTGTCAATGAAGTGGTGAAAGAAGAGGAAGAAGAGACAGGTGAAGTGAAGTTCTTTTTGTTCGAATGGGTCTCTAGTCTTTTCTCTTAAAAAAGGTATAAATCGGTTTTTGCCTCATAGAGTTGAAGTAAGAGATCAAAAAAGAGGTGAAAGCATGTATTATCAATTAAGAATAGCCACAGAGGAAGATGTCCCGTCGATCAATGCTTTTCTTGAAAAGGGACAAGCAAAAGGCGGAGTAACGCTTGCAGAGCGAACGACATTTGTCGTGATGGAAGATGCGGATGGTCAGCTGGCAGGCTGCTTAGGTCTTGAACAGCTCAATGAACAAGAGGGATTGCTGCGGTCGCTTGTCATATCAGATAAGCTCGGTCAGGGGCACATTGTCTCCTTGTTCCAAAGCGTTCAAACGCTCGGAGAAAAAATAGGTGTGGATACTTTTTATGTCGTTGCAAACCATTCCTCTTCCCATGATTTTTTGGCATTAATGGGCTTTACGCCTTTAGAGGAAATCCCAGAAAGCATATGGAGTTCTGCACATGCAAAAGAGACATTGGGGAAAGAACAGGCTGTGGTCCTGCAAAAAAAAGGCAGTTAATCACAAAACGATGGACTTATACACATACTTATCCACTATAAAACAAGCGTTATCCACAAATTGTGGACAATGCTTGTTTTATTGATCATCATCTTTTATACTTTCAAAAGGATAATTGAGATATATCAACAGTTTTATCTTTTTTAAAAGGAGTTTGTATGATGTTAAATACAAAAAGGTGGTCTGTGGATTTAGAAAAGGATTTATCCACATACTATCCACAAATTAAACAGGCGGCCGATCTGCTGCAGCAAAATGAAGTGGTTGCTTTCCCGACAGAGACCGTTTACGGACTCGGGGCAAATGCGAAAGAGACAGAAGCCGTGATGAAAATTTATGAAGCGAAAGGGCGTCCGAGTGATAATCCGTTGATTGTTCACATTGCGGAAGTTCAGCAGCTTCACGAATTTGCACAAATAGAAAGCGAAAAAGCGAAGGTGCTGATGGATGCCTTTTGGCCGGGCGCCTTAACCATCGTTCTTCCGTGTAAGCCGGGCACTTTATCCAAGCAGGTTACAGCAGGTTTATCCACAGTAGGTGTGAGAATGCCTGACCATCCCATTGCGCTTGAGCTCATCCGAGCAGCTGGTCTGCCAATTGCTGCACCAAGTGCGAACCGTTCAGGGAAACCTTCACCAACACAAGCTGACCATGTAGCGAGTGACCTCGAAGGAAGAATCGCTGGAATTGTGGATGGCGGTTCAACTGGAATTGGCGTTGAGTCAACGGTTGTATCCTGTGTCGGTGAGACCCCAGTGATTTTAAGACCGGGCGGAATTACAAAAGAAGCATTAGAAGAGGTCGTGGGGACGGTGAGTGTGGATCCAGGGCTGACAAAAAAGGACGAGGTGCCTGTATCGCCAGGTATGAAATACACACACTATGCACCTGAAGCCCAAATGTATATCTTTCATGGAAGTGATGAAGACATGCAGCGGCACATTCAGAGATACAAAGCTGAAGGTCTAAAAGTCGGAGTACTGACAACAGAAGAAAAGAAATCGTTGTTTGCGGCAGATGTTGTGTACAGCTGTGGATGGAGAGAAAAACCTGAAACGGTTGCTGCAAACCTCTATCGTGTACTGAGACAATTTGATGAAACGGATGTAGACTTGATTATTTCAGAAGCCTTTCCAGAGCAAGGAGTTGGTTCTGCCATTATGAACCGTCTGCAAAAAGCCGCAGGAGGGCGTACACTCCCTTCGTTCCAATAGTTCTAACCTTTCTTGGACAAACATAGGTTAAAGGAGAATGTGTGTCCAAGGGGGATTTACATGAACGAACTAGCTGGCGAATTGCTGACGCTCAGCATCATGGCTTTTGCACTTGGAATGGATGCTTTTTCGGTTGGACTTGGTATGGGGATGATTCAGCTGAGGTTCCGCCAGATCATTTATATTGGACTTGTTATTGGGATATTTCATATGTTTATGCCGCTTTTTGGTATGCTGACAGGTCAGCTCTTATCCGGATGGCTCGGTCTTCTTGCCACCTATATTGGCGGGGCGCTGCTTTTGGTGCTGGGACTGCAAATGATCGTTGCTTCTATCCGCAAAGAGGATAAGCCCTTTATCGCACCTGTTGGGACTGGTCTCGTTCTTTTTGCTACAAGTGTCAGCCTAGACAGCTTCTCTGTTGGTTTAAGCCTCGGGATTTACGGTTCCCAGGTGTGGATGACTATATTATTGTTTGGTTTTTTTAGTATGCTTCTCACATGGCTCGGATTATTACTCGGTAAACAGGTTCGGTCATGGGTGGGTTCATATAGCGGCGTGCTTGGCGGAATCATTTTACTAGCCTTTGGTATCAAATTATTATTTCCGCTCTAGCCAGTCTCCTTACATAACATGTAGAATGAAATGCTATATAATAGAAGAAAAGGAGGGCGAAAGATGAAAATCTTATTTGTTTGTACGGGAAATACATGCAGAAGTCCAATGGCTCAAGCCCTTTTTGCTTCCATTGCAGATGAAAAAGGTTTAGAGGTCACTGTAAAATCAGCGGGCATTTTTGCCTCCAATGAAGGGAAGGCTTCTCCTCAAGCGATCGAAGCATTATTTGAGAAAAGCATTCCACTGAATCACTCATCATCAAAATTGACAGAGGAGCTTCTGCGCGAAGCTCATTACGTCTTCACGATGACTATGCAGCATAAACAGTTGATTACTGAGCAGTATGCGCATGCAAAAGGCAAGGTCTTCACTTTAAAGGAATTTGCGACAGGAACAGAAGGCGATGTATCCGACCCGTTTGGCGGAAGTCTTTCTGTTTATCAGGAAACTCGTGATGAACTTGAAGCCTTACTGTATCAGCTCGCTGAGAAATTGAAAAAAGATCATCATCATAGATAACCTGTAAAACCGTTGCGTCAACGGTTTTTCTGCTTTTGTTTGCAAATCACTAGGCAGAGGTTAAAATATAACTGTAAATAAAGAATGAATGTAAGATATAACAGATCAACTCACCCTTAGGAGGAATTGCCCGATGAAAGTAGCCATTGCATCCGATCACGGCGGAACGAATATTCGTGAAGAAATCAAACAACTGATGGATGAATTGAAGATTGAATACATTGATATGGGTTGTGAATGCGGATCAGGTTCTGTAGACTACCCAGATTATGCATTCCCTGTAGCCAATATGGTGGCAAACGGAGAAGTCGACCGCGGCATTTTAATTTGCGGGACAGGCATCGGCATGAGCATCTCGGCAAATAAAGTAAAAGGAATTCGCTGTGCATTAGCACATGATACATTTAGTGCTAAAGCAACTAGAGAACATAATGATACGAACGTTCTTGCAATGGGAGAGCGAGTGATTGGACCAGGATTAGCACGTGAGATTGCGCACATTTGGCTGACAACAGAGTTTACAGCAGGACGCCATGCTGTGCGGATTGGCAAAATTGCTGATTACGAAGAAAAGCACCTATAAGGAGCGCTTAATATGAACATTGGTCAAGATTGGCTTGAAATGTTAAAAGAGTTTCATCAAACAGTTGAGTTGCGTGCCGGGCAAATCTTAGTCATTGGCTGCAGTACGTCAGAAGTGGCTGGTGAGCATATTGGTACTGCAGGGAGTGAGCAAATTGCTGCGTCCATCTATCAAGAATTGGATCAGTTAAGACGAGAGACCGGCATTGAGCTCGCCTTTCAATGCTGTGAGCATCTAAATCGTGCCATAGTTGTTGAAGAAGAAGTGGCTTTCCGTTTTAACTTGGAGATTGTAGCTGCAGTACCTGTCCGTAAAGCGGGTGGTTCGATGGCAGCTCACGCGTATCAGCAAATGGAACATCCTGTATTAGTCGAATCCATTGAGGCGCATGCTGGAATTGATATCGGTGATACGTTAATTGGGATGCACCTAAAGAGAGTGGCTGTACCTGTCCGTCTCAGCCGTCATCAATTAGGACATGCACATGTGACTTTTGCGAAAACACGTCCGAAGCTGATTGGCGGAGAAAGAGCGGTTTATACAAGATCATAGCTTCGATATATTTCTAATATAATGTTGAATGATGAAGACGCTTTACCACTTGAATATTCGGGTTTTCATAAAAAAGAAGTCGATTTTCCAAAAAAAACTTTTACATTTTACTCAAAAACCGTGTACAATGAGATGGTGAAAACATCGAATGGAAATAGATTGGAGAGGATTTCGCTGATGAAACATTTACCTGAGCAAGACGCACAAGTATTCAAAGCAATTCAACTAGAGCGGAAACGCCAGCAGGACAAAATCGAATTAATTGCATCAGAAAACTTCGTAAGCGAAGCAGTCATGGAAGCACAGGGCTCTGTATTAACAAATAAATACGCTGAGGGTTATCCTGGTAAACGCTACTATGGCGGCTGTGAACATGTAGACGTTGTGGAAGATATCGCACGTGACCGCGCAAAAGAAATTTTTGGCGCTGAGTATGTGAACGTACAGCCTCACTCAGGTGCTCAAGCGAACATGGCTGTTTACTTTACTATTCTTGAGCATGGCGATACAGTGCTGGGCATGAACTTATCACATGGCGGGCATTTAACACACGGAAGCCCTGTAAACTTTAGTGGTGTACAGTACAACTTTGTAGAATATGGTGTAGATAAAGAAACTCAGCATATCGACTATCAAGATGTACTTGAAAAAGCACGTGAACATAAGCCGAAACTGATCGTTGCGGGTGCAAGTGCATACCCACGTCAAATTGATTTCAAAAAGTTCCGTGAGATTGCTGATGAAGTCGGTGCTTACTTTATGGTCGACATGGCTCACATTGCTGGTCTTGTTGCAGCAGGTCTTCATCCAAATCCAGTTCCTTACGCAGATTTTGTGACAACGACAACTCACAAAACATTACGCGGACCTCGCGGCGGAATGATTCTTTGCCGTGAAGAGTTTGGTAAAAAGATCGACAAATCGATCTTCCCTGGTATTCAAGGTGGACCACTCATGCATGTCATCTCTGCAAAAGCTGTTTCTTTCGGTGAAGTATTGAACGGAGATTTCAAAACATATGCACAAAACGTCATTGATAATGCAAAACAACTAGCTGAAACTCTTTTATCTGAAGATATTCAGCTTGTATCTGGCGGAACAGATAACCATCTTGTTCTCATCGACTTGCGTTCTCTTGGCATCACAGGAAAAATTGCAGAAAACGTTCTTGATGAAATCGGTATTACGGTGAACAAAAATGCAATTCCTTATGATCCAGAAAAACCATTTGTCACAAGTGGTGTACGTGTAGGGACAGCAGCAGTAACAAGCCGCGGTTTCGATCAAGAAGCGATGAAAGAAGTCGGTTCCATTATTGCACTTGCGCTAAAACATCATGAAGATGAAGCGAAATTAGAAGAGGCGAAAAAGCGTGTATCTGATCTTACGGCTCGTTTCCCTCTATATAACGAATTAGATTATTAAAAAACAGACCCATTTGCCTATTTTTGGCATGTGGGTTTTTTTTGTAGGATTTGCGAATCATATTGAAAGATGATGTCTTTTTATGTAGAATTGTAGGAAGTGTGCAAAGTTCACCGGAAGATGACAGAAAAGGAGTTGTAGCAAGCTATGGCAAAGGTTTATGTATTTGATCACCCGCTTATTCAGCACAAACTTACATATATTCGTGACGTTCATACAGGAACTAAAGAATTTAGAGAGCTAGTGGATGAAGTCGCAACATTAATGGCATTTGAAATCACAAGAGATTTACCGCTTGAAGAGGTAGATGTAGAAACACCTGTACAAGTAGCGAAATCAAACGTGATCTCAGGTAAAAAACTCGGTGTTGTGCCAATTTTAAGAGCAGGTCTTGGAATGGTAGACGGGATTTTGAAACTCATTCCAGCTGCTAAAGTGGGACATGTTGGTTTATACCGCGATCCGAAAACATTAAAGCCTGTTGAATATTATGTGAAGCTTCCATCTGATGTGGAAGAGCGTGAATTTATCGTAGTAGATCCAATGCTTGCAACTGGCGGCTCAGCAGTCGAAGCGTTAAACAGCTTGAAAAAACGCGGTGCGAAAAACATTCGTTTCATGTGTCTGATTGCTGCCCCTGAAGGTGTAGAAGAAATGCAAAAGCATCATCCAGATGTTGATATCTACATTGCAGCATTAGATGAGAAACTAAACGAAAAAGGTTACATCATCCCAGGTCTTGGTGATGCTGGTGACCGTATGTATGGAACGAAATAAGAAAGTCTTAATAAAAGCCCACATGCAAAACGTGCATGTGGGCTTTTTGAAATATATGACAAACGGTTGATACCGTTCTTAGAAAAATCATTGTATACTGAACATTGGCTGTTTTTTTCAATGAATGTCACATCTCTCCTAAAGTTTGATGAAATTGTGAACATTTTGTGTGCTCTATCACTATAGAAAAGTTTTTTAACTTTCAACCGATTGACACATCATAGACGCTATTGTATGCTAAACGAGGGTATTATGGTAAGGTTTTCATAGCCTATAGCACTCTACTAATCCTCATTGTGAACCCTTTAATAATCAGGGTTTGTATCAACGAATGAAGCAGCATCCCATAGATCTAAAGATTTCAAGTCTGATTGTGCAATTAGACCGATGGGTGATTGATTTTTTTCGAATAGGACGGCTTATCATAAGCGTCTTCTACGCAGTTTTCATCACCATTTATCACCTTTTTTACAATATTTTTCATCGGGAGTCAGATGAATGAACGATCCAAACGCGATTTTCCGCAGACAGAGTAAATACATGGTCTATCTATTGGCAATTTTTGTGTTTGGCTATGCCATGCCTGGTTTTAAACCACTGTTTCTTGGTTTCATTATCGGCACAATTTTTGCTTTCTTTAATTTATTCCTACTTATACGGAGAATGCACGCTTTTGATCGAGCGGTTAAAAAAGGAAAATCCATTCGTTCAATGGGAAGTACAGCCAGGTGGGCCAACGCGATTCTCGCAGTAGCGATTGCTTGGCGTTACCCTAATGAAGTTCATCTGGCAGGTGTTGTTATAGGATTAATGACAATATATCCTGTCATTATGATAGATTCCTTCATTCAACTTAAACGTTCTACTATGGAAGAGAGGTGAATACTCTTTGGGTCACAGTTCAAAAACTACAGAATTTTTAGGGTTAACGTTCAACTTATCCAATGTTCTCATGATTACGATTGCTAGTATCATCGTTCTTCTCATAGCGGTGCTGACTACTCGTGTTCTGTCTATTCGTCCGACTAAGGCGCAGAACTTCATGGAATGGATCGTTGATTTTGTTCGAAATATCATAGGTAGTTCGATGGACATGAAAACAGGAGCCCCATTTCTAGCGCTTGGCGTTACATTACTCATGTACATATTTGTTTCAAACATGCTTGGACTGCCATTCTCGATTACGGTCGATCACAACTTGTGGTGGAAATCACCAACTGCTGATCCTGCAATCACAATGACACTAGCAATTATGGTCATGGGACTTACACACTTCTACGGTGTCAAGGCAAAAGGAGTCAAGGAATATACGAAAGACTACTTTAGACCAATTCCGCTTTTAGTACCATTGAAACTTATTGAAGAATTTGCAAACACGCTAACACTTGGTTTGCGTCTTTACGGAAATATTTTCGCTGGAGAGATTCTTCTTGGTTTACTTGCAGGACTTGCGACTAATTTCTACTCGCAAAACATTGCGCTTGGTATCGTTGGTACATTAGGTGCTATCGTGCCAATGATTGTATGGCAGGCATTCAGTTTGTTTGTCGGAACAATCCAGGCATTTATCTTCACCATGCTGACAATGGTGTACATTTCCCATAAAGTCAGCGACGAACACTAAAAAAATTGAGAGTCCAAAAAGGACGTTATTTTAAAGGAGGAGCTTTTTAATGAATTTAATAGCAGCAGCAATTGCAATCGGTTTAGGAGCACTAGGAGCAGGTATTGGTAACGGTCTAATCGTATCTAAAACAGTTGAAGGAATCGCTCGTCAGCCAGAAGCTGGTAGAGAACTAAGAACACTTATGTTCATCGGGGTCGCTTTAGTTGAGGCACTTCCAATTATCGCTGTCGTTATCGCATTCTTGGCATTCTTTGGTTAATATGTGAGAAGCGTTCTAATATGAATTTTAATGGCGAAGATCAGATTAGTTCGAAACTTCGCCATTCCTTTATGTTTTGTTTCTTAACATATTATTTAAAGAAGGGAGTTGCCGTACTAAATGTCTCAGTTACCAGTGGTTTTAGGAGCAGGGGGCTTAAGCTTCAACGCCGGTGATATGTTATTCCAGCTTATCGCTATGCTCATTTTGCTTGCACTTTTAAAGAAATTTGCGCTTAAACCTTTATTAGGTATTATGAAGCAGCGTGAAGATTATATAGGAAATGAAATTTCAAGTGCTGAAGAAAAGCACGTTCAAGCTGAAAAGCTTCTTGAAGAACAACGTGTCTTATTGAAAGAAGCACGCGAAGAATCACATACACTCATCGAAAATGCGAAAAAGATTGGTGAGAAACAAAAAGAAGAGATCATTCAAGCAGCACGTCAAGAATCAGAGCGCTTGAAAGAGTCTGCTAGAACTGAAATCGTGAAAGAAAAAGAACAAGCTGTGGCTGCACTGCGTGAGCAGGTTGCATCACTATCTGTGCTGATTGCATCTAAAGTGATTGAAAAAGAACTTGATGAGCAGGCACAAGAGAAATTGATTCAAGAGTACCTTAAAGAGGCAGGCGAAAGCCGATGAGCGTAACTATTGTCTCTAAGCGTTACGCTTCTGCTCTTTTTGACATCGTTCTTGCTTCTTCGGCAGTAGACGAAACTGAAAAAGAGCTGAATGAGATCAAAAAAGTTCTAAAGGCTGATCAAGAACTCAATGACTTCCTTGTTCATCCAAAGATTACGGCAGACAAAAAGAAACAGTTGATTGCTGAAGCTTTCAAAGGTGTTTCTACTTATGTGTTGCACACAATGTATTTACTGATTGACCGCGGACGCACAAATATTTTCTCTGAAATGACGTCTGAGTTTGTGAAACTTGCAAACCGCACGAAACAAATAGACGATGCGGTCGTGTATTCAGTGAAACCGCTGAGCGGTGCTGAAATTCAATCTTTATCTGAAGTATTTGCCAAAAAAGCCGGAGTCACATCACTGCGTGTTGAAAATGTGATTGACAAGGATCTAATAGGCGGAGTGAAAATCCGTATCGGAAACCGCATTTATGACGGCAGTGTCAGCGGAAAGCTTTCCCGCATTGAACGTCAGCTTGCAGGCGAAAATCGTTAGAAGGGGTGAAACCTTAGTGAGTATCAAAGCTGAAGAGATTAGCGCGCTGATAAAGCAGCAAATCCAAAACTATCAATCAGAAATTGAAGTAAAAGATGTCGGTACAGTCATTCAAGTAGGGGACGGTATCGCGCGTGTACATGGCCTTGACAACATTATGGCAGGAGAGCTGGTTGAGTTCTCTAACGGTGTAATGGGTATGGCTCAAAACCTTGAGGAGTCTAACGTAGGTATCGTTATTTTAGGACCTTACAAAGATATCCGCGAAGGTGACGACGTAAAACGTACAGGTCGTATCATGGAGGTTCCAGTAGGTGAAGAGTTAATCGGACGTATTGTGAACCCGCTTGGTCAGCCTGTTGATGGACTAGGTCCAATCTTAACAAGCAAAACACGTCCAATCGAAAGTGAAGCACCTGGCGTTATGGATCGTAAATCTGTACATGAGCCGCTTCAAACAGGAATTAAAGCAATTGATGCCTTGATTCCAATCGGCCGCGGACAGCGTGAATTGATCATTGGTGACCGTCAAACAGGTAAAACATCTGTTGCAATCGATACGATTCTAAACCAAAAAGATCAAGACATGATCTGTATTTATGTAGCCATCGGACAAAAAGAATCAACGGTTCGTGGTGTTGTTGAAACACTTCGTAAGCATGGTGCGCTTGACTACACAATCGTTGTCACAGCTTCTGCATCACAGCCAGCTCCACTTCTTTACCTTGCTCCTTATGCAGGTGTAACGATGGGTGAGGAATTCATGTATAACGGCAAGCACGTACTTGTTGTCTATGATGACCTTTCTAAACAAGCGGCAGCTTACCGTGAGCTTTCATTATTGCTTCGTCGTCCTCCAGGTCGTGAGGCATTCCCTGGTGATGTTTTCTATCTTCACTCTCGTTTATTAGAACGTGCAGCGAAGCTTAGTGACGAAAAGGGTGGCGGTTCTATCACAGCATTGCCTTTCGTAGAAACGCAAGCTGGCGATATTTCTGCATATATCCCAACAAACGTTATTTCCATCACAGATGGACAGATTTTCTTACAATCTGACCTCTTCTTCTCAGGCGTACGTCCAGCGGTAAACGCAGGATTGTCTGTATCTCGTGTAGGTGGTTCTGCACAAATCAAAGCGATGAAAAAGGTAGCAGGTACACTTCGTCTGGATCTTGCTTCTTATCGTGAGCTTGAAGCGTTCGCTCAGTTTGGATCTGATCTAGACCAAGCGACTCAAGCGAAATTAAACCGTGGTGCAAGAACTGTTGAAGTCTTAAAACAAGACTTGAACAAACCGCTTAAAGTTGAAAAACAAGTAGCGATTCTTTACGCACTAACAAGAGGATACTTAGACGATGTTGCCATTGCTGATGTTAAACGTTTTGAAGCTGAGTTATTCATGTACATTGAAGAAAACCATAAAGGCTTGTTTGACACAATCTCTCAAACAGGAAATATGCCTGCTGATGAAGAGTGGAAGACAGCAATCGAAGGCTTTAAACGTACGTTTGCACCAAGCAACTAATTAGTAATCTTTCCGAGAGAAAAAGATTCTCTTTTTCTCTCTTTTCACGTAAATGAACACGGATTCCTGAAAAAAGGTGGTGAAATCTTTGGCCTCATTACGCGATATAAAGTCAAGGATCACGTCAACGAAAAAATCGAGTCAGATCACAAAAGCGATGCAAATGGTATCAGCTGCGAAACTGAATCGTGCTGAAAACAATGCGAAGTCTTTTGTTCCTTACATGGAGAAAATCCAGGAAGTGGTTGCTGCAATCGCAACTGGAACAAGTGCTAAGCACCCAATGCTTCTTTCAAGACCTGTCAAGAAAACAGGGTATCTCGTCATTACATCTGATCGAGGGCTTGCAGGACCTTTTAACAGCTCGATTTTGCGTGCCGCTTACCAAACCATTCAATCTCGTCATCAATCCGCAGATGAATATGCGGTGATTGTCATTGGTAAAATCGGACGCGACTTCTTCAAAAAGCGTGGTATTCCAGTTATTTCTGAAGTAACAGGGCTTGGAGACGAAGTAGCGTTTGCTGATATTAAAGAATTAGCAAGCAGCACAGTTCAAATGTTCTCTGATGAAGCGTTTGACGAACTTTACATGTTCTACAACCACTTTGTCAGTGCGATTTCACAAGAAGTAACAGAGAAGAAATTATTGCCGCTAACGGACCTTTCGGCCGCAGCGACACCAAATAAACGTTCCGCATCTTATGAGTTTGAGCCTTCTGAAGAAGAAATTCTTGAAGTTCTCCTTCCTCAATATGCAGAGAGTTTGATTTTCGGTGCGCTTCTTGACAGCAAAGCAAGTGAACATGCTGCAAGAATGACAGCAATGAAGAGTGCAACAGACAACGCAAAAGAATTGATCGACAGCCTGACACTCTCTTACAACCGTGCTCGTCAAGCAGCGATTACACAAGAGATTACAGAAATTGTCGGCGGAGCAGCTGCCTTAGAATAGAAATAATTGTCAGGAGGGAATGCAATGAAAACAGGACGCATCAGTCAGATCATGGGACCAGTCGTAGACGTTCGTTTTGAAGACGGTCACTTGCCTGAGATTTATAATGCGATCAAAGTTTCGCATAAAGCGGAAAGCGAAAGTGAAGTTGATATCGACTTAACTTTAGAAGTAGCACTACATTTAGGTGATGATACAGTGAGAACCATCGCGATGGCATCAACAGACGGTGTGAAACGCGGTATGGAAGCTGTAGACCTTGGAAAACCAATTTCAGTACCAGTTGGTAACGTAACACTTGGACGTGTATTCAACGTACTGGGAGATAACATTGACTTAGATGAGCCACTTGGTGTGGAAGCTCAAAGAGATCCAATCCACAGACAAGCGCCTTCTTTTGATCAACTTTCTACAGAAGTTGAAATTCTTGAAACAGGTATCAAAGTTGTTGACCTGCTTGCTCCTTACATCAAAGGTGGAAAGATCGGTCTATTCGGTGGAGCCGGTGTAGGTAAAACCGTTCTGATTCAAGAATTGATCAACAACATCGCACAAGAACACGGCGGTATTTCTGTATTCGCTGGTGTTGGAGAGCGTACACGTGAAGGAAACGACCTTTACTACGAAATGAAAGATTCTGGCGTTATCGAAAAAACAGCCATGGTCTTCGGCCAAATGAACGAGCCGCCGGGTGCACGTATGCGTGTTGCCCTAACTGGTTTGACAATGGCAGAGCATTTCCGTGATGAACAAGGTCAAGACGTATTGTTCTTCATCGATAACATCTATCGTTTTACACAAGCAGGTTCTGAAGTTTCAGCCCTTCTTGGACGTATGCCTTCAGCGGTAGGTTATCAGCCGACACTTGCAACAGAAATGGGTCAGCTGCAAGAGCGTATCACGTCTACAAACGTAGGATCTGTTACATCGATTCAAGCGATCTATGTACCTGCGGATGACTATACGGATCCAGCTCCAGCAACTACGTTCGCTCACCTTGATGCAACGACAAACCTTGAGCGTAAGCTGACTGAAATGGGTATTTACCCAGCGGTTGATCCTCTTGCTTCAACATCTCGTGCACTTGCACCTGAGATCGTTGGCGAAGAGCATTATGCGATTGCGCGTGAAGTGCAGCAAACATTGCAGCGTTATAAAGAGCTACAAGATATTATTGCCATTTTAGGTATGGATGAATTATCTGAGGACGATAAGCTTGTGGTACACAGAGCGCGTCGTGTTCAATTCTTCCTATCTCAAAACTTCCACGTAGCAGAGCAGTTCACTGGCCAAAAGGGTTCTTATGTGCCATTGAAAGAAACTGTTAAAGGTTTCAAGGAAATCTTATCTGGTAAATACGATCACCTTCCAGAAGATGCATTCCGCTTAGTTGGACGCATTGAAGAAGTGGTTGAAAAAGCCAAAGAGATGGGTGTAGAGGCCTAATCTGGTCCTTAGGAGGGTAAAAGCATGAAGACCGTTCAAGTCAATATCGTTACTCCCGACGGCCCAGTGTATCAAGCGGATGTGGAAATGGTCAGTGTAAGAGCAGAAAGCGGTGAGCTTGGTATTTTAGCTGGCCACGTTCCAATGGTTGCTCCGCTAAAAATCGGTGCAGTTCGCTTAAAACATAGTGGATCAACTGAATTGGTTGCAGTAAGTGGCGGATTTGTTGAAGTCCGCCCTGAACAAGTAACGATTCTTGCTCAGGCCGCTGAAACATCAGACAAAGTTGATGTTGATCGCGCTAAATCAGCGAAACAGCGTGCTGAAGAGCATTTGAACCACCCGAATGAAAGTGATGTACGCCGGGCGGAACTCGCATTAAAACGGGCGTTAAACCGTTTAAATGTAGCAGGGAAATAAAACAGAAAATCCTTCTTATCACAGTGATAAGAAGGATTTTTTTTAGGATGACATGAGAGATTGATACATCGACACATAAGGATGAGTTGCTTGCTTTTCTAAATATAACTGCTCGCAAAATTGCGTACTGCAATGCCATGTTTTATTGTTTCTGCGTAAGCCAAGCGTATATTGGTGCGAAGAGTCCATATAAGGCCGCACTACCCAGTCAGCATCTGAATGATGACGGATGACAACCTCTCCTAAATACACACTCATCATCGCTTCTAATGCATCTATTGGCATTTTCCACTCAGCGAACAGCTGCTTGGTCAATGCATCAAAGTATAGTGATTCTAACTGATACAGGCTTTCCTCAGAGTAATCCAAAGAAATGTTATGAAAATGACACAATTGTGCTAATTCTTCTAGCTGTGTCTGTCTATAATCAAAGTAGAAAGCAATGGCCTCCCATTCATGATCAAATGAGGGAACCAATTCTCCGTACAAATCAACAAAGTCAGGAAAAGAATCTTTCAATGTGTTCAGCTCCTTCCACACGCAGTATATCATCTCCTTGGCATCAGGATAAGAGGGGATTCACACTAAATGTAGCTCTTTTTTCCAAATGATTCATCTTTCCGATTTTCGAGGATATAATGAAAGGGAGTTTTCCTTTACAGAAATTAATAAAAGGAGGATTCAATTGTATGGAAGACGTTGGACAACAAGCAATCGTGGGCATTGTGATTCACCTATTTTTTATCGCGGTTACATGGTGGGCACTGCTTGCTGTAAATATTGATCCACTCATTAAAAAAGGGAAAATCGTTCAAGCAAGGCTGCTGATGATGCTCATTACGATTGCCATCGCATCTGCGGTCAGCAATTTTTTCCTTGATTACTTAAATTTATCCAGACAAATTCCTTATATGTTCTAACATAAAAGGTTTGGTCACGGGCTTCTGCGGGAACGTAAAAAAAAGGGTCAAAAGGCTCGCCTTTTGTTGACTTTTCCACGTATGCATTGACCTCCTTGCGGCAACACTTGTAGCAAGGGGGAATGACAGGTGAGAAAGTATTTGAAAGGTTGGCCATTATTTGCGTTTATTCTTTTTTTTGTTCTGATGATTCAAGGTGCTTGTGCGGAAGAATCTTCTCCGCTCGCTCAAATAGCAGAAGGTTTGAAAAACCAGCAAATCGAAGTCGATGGATGGACCCTTCATGCCAAAACAAATGTAGATATTTCATCCGAACAATTTTCAAAAAAAGTGAAACGTTTGAAAGACGAACTACGACAGTATGAGTGGACCGAAAAAAAAGAACAACATGTCACCAAAGTCACAGGAATTTACAAAGATGAAAAAAATGATACAGAATCGAAAATTTTACTCGTAAAGACCGACACAAAATCAAATCAAAAGTCGTATTTATTATATGAGCAAAAAGGTGCTCGCCCACTGAATACCTGGGAGCATACATATGATCAGTTCGTACGTCATGCAAAAAGCATATTACAAGAGAAAATTGTAATTTTTACTTGTCTCGATGGTCATGTAAATGGTATGATGGATGTTGTTTTGCAAAAAAAAGCTGAAACGTTAGCAAATGAATTTCAAGCAAAACCAGTTGAGTATCTCGTTGAGTCTAATTTTGTGTCGCTTTCCGCTTACACAGAGAAGTGGGAACAGTTCATTATGACTTCAAATGATAAAATGAATGTTCAAATTGCCATCAGAAGTTCGGAAATGAACGAAAATCATACGATTACGGTTGGCACACCAATCGTAACGACTGAATATTAATATAGAGAATTTGGGACGCGGAGGGGAAGACCTTGGAAAAAATCATCGTCCGCGGCGGTCAAAAGTTAAACGGCACAGTTAAAGTAGAAGGCGCAAAAAATGCCGTTTTACCAGTTATCGCTGCATCTTTGTTAGCAAGTACAGAAAAAAGCGTAATTTGTGATGTACCTACGCTCTCCGATGTATATACAATCAATGAAGTGTTACGTCATTTAGGAGCAGAAGTACATTTTGAAAATAACGAAGTATCAGTTGATGCATCTCATGCACTAGAAACTGAGGCTCCGTTTGAGTATGTCCGTAAAATGAGAGCATCCGTGCTTGTCATGGGACCACTTTTAGCAAGAACAGGTCATGCAAGAGTTGCATTACCTGGAGGCTGTGCAATTGGTTCAAGACCAATTGATCAGCATTTAAAAGGCTTTGAAGCGATGGGAGCTAAAATTCAAGTAGGTAATGGTTTCATCGAGGCTGAAGTAAAAGGCCGTTTAAAAGGTGCAAAAATCTATTTGGATTTCCCAAGTGTAGGGGCAACTGAAAACATCATCATGGCAGCAGCATTAGCAGAAGGAACAACAATTTTAGAAAACGTAGCAAAAGAACCTGAAATTGTTGATTTAGCAAACTACATCAATGCCATGGGCGGTAAGGTTCGCGGTGCTGGTACTGGTACAATCAAAATCGAAGGTGTGGAAACACTTCACGGTGCAAAACACAACATCATCCCTGACAGAATTGAAGCAGGTACTTTCATGGTGGCAGCAGCCATTACAGAAGGAAATGTTCTTGTAAAAGGCGCAGTGCCAGAGCACATGACATCACTTGTTGCAAAAATGGAAGAAATGGGTATTCAGATCATTGAAGAAGAAGAAGGTTTAAGAGTCATTGGACCATCTGAGCTCAAGCCAATCGATCTAAAAACAATGCCGCATCCTGGGTTCCCAACGGATATGCAATCTCAGATGATGGCGCTATTGCTTCGTGCGAACGGAACAAGCATGATCACAGAAACGGTGTTTGAAAACCGCTTTATGCATGCTGAAGAATTCCGCCGCATGAATGGCGATATTAAAATTGAGGGTCGCTCTGTCATTATCAATGGGCCGGTTCAACTTCAAGGTGCTGAAGTGGCAGCGACTGATTTAAGAGCAGGAGCAGCACTTGTACTTGCTGGATTAGTGGCAGAAGGTCATACACGTGTCACAGAGTTGAAGCATATTGACCGTGGTTATGTGAACTTCCACCAAAAGCTTGCAGCAATCGGTGCAGATATTGAAAGAGTAAACGATGAATCAGCAGATGTGACACAAGAACAAGTTGTATCAGATCTGAACGCGTAATCATAAAGAAATCAGTGTGTCCATTGGGCATGCTGATTTTTTTAGATTCATAGAATGCCTCATTTCACGAAGCTTATCATTAGTGTATCCAACCATCTTAAATTTTATTCATACAGACGAACAGTAAAATCCATTTGAAGAACAGCCTCATACCTCGATAAAAGACTTGTCCACTAAATGAAAGAAGCTGTCATATTAGCTTGTCCCTGCCCATAGGATAAAAGAGATTCAATGACAAATGGGGGCAGCCAAATATGAAACCAATGATATGGACAATCGCAGGAATATGCATCATCATTTTAATGATTCCAACATTACTTGTGTTGCCGACATTCCAAGGGAAGCCGGCGGCCAGCCAGCACGTAGCAGCGGAACCATCAGTTAAAAAAGAAGTGAAGGGTTCAGTCAAATTGAAGCAATCACCCGTCGCTATCCCCGTCTATCGCTCTGCTCATCAGCAGGTAGAAAACATCCCCTTAGAAGAGTATGTGATTGGTGTCGTAGCATCTGAAATGCCAGCTGATTTTGAAATGGAAGCACTCAAGGCACAGGCGCTCGCAGCAAGAACGTATATCGTCAGACAAATGATCAGTGATAAGACCGTCAAATCACCTAAGGGCTCGCTTGTAGATGATACCCAAATGTTCCAGGTGTACAAAAACAAACAGGAACTCAAGAAAATTTGGGGGAAAGCGTACAATTGGAAATTAAAAAAGGTCACGGAAGCTGTCGCCAGCACACAAGGAAAAGTGCTGACTTATGACGAGAAACCAATTGATGCTTCATTCTTTTCAACAAGTAACGGAAAAACGGAAAATGCCGAAGCCTATTGGAAAAACGAAATCCCTTATTTGAAAAGTGTCTCAAGTAAATGGGACGAAAAATCGCCAAAATTTCAAAACAAGAAAACCATCTCGGTAAGTGAATTTCAGCAAAAATTAGGTGTGACGCTCACTCAGCAGGCTCAGGTCGGACAGATAGTAGAACGGACACCAGGAAACCAAGTAGCGAAAGCCGTGATCAACGGTAAAACACTGTCAGGACGAGACATTCGAGAATCACTAGGCCTTCATTCAGCGGACTTCACATGGGAACGCCAGGGCCAGCAGATTGTCATTACAACAAAAGGATATGGTCATGGTGTAGGCATGAGTCAATATGGTGCGCATTATATGGCGCAGGCTGGCAAAAAAGTAGATGCCATCGTGAAACATTATTATAAAGGAATTCAAATCGAATCAGCCGATCGTTTTCTCAACACGTATATGGCTAAAAAATAAAGCAAAGGTGCCTCAGAAATGGGGCATTTTTTTGTGTGGTCAAAGAGGTTTGAACAGAATGTGACAAATTGCGACTTAAGACGCACCGAAGGAAAACTTAAACATTTATGTCCCGATAAGAACTGATGGCCGATACAAAGCCCCTCAAAAGGAGGAGAAATCGAGAGGATAAAGGGTCTGTTAGGTGAAAATATCTAGACATCTGACAGAATTTTAGTGATTTTGATGAAAGAGAAAAAGGGACCGAGTCCTATACCATTCCAAGACAGAATATTTTACGATTAAGATGTTTCAATTAAATACATAAGGAGGAAGGAAAATTATGTTGAAAAAAGTATTCTCACTCGTAACCTTAGCTGTATTGACATTATCTATGTCAATCTCTTCACCAGTATTTGCAGAAGCATCTACAGTCAAAAAACATAATAAAGATGTAAGAGTCACAATCTTACTTGATGCAAGTGGAAGTATGGCAAGAAAAGTTGAGGGAGAGCGCAAATTTGATCTCGCCAAACAAGAGGTATTTAAATTTGCTCAATCACTTCCAAAAGACGCTAAAATTCGTATGAGCTTGTTTGGTTCTGAAGGAAACAACAAAAATTCAGGTAAAGCTCAATCATGTGAAGTCATTAGAGGCGTTTACGGCGTACAGCCTTATGAAAAAGACAGCTTTGAAAATTCTTTAAACGGACTTGGACCAAATGGCTGGACACCAATTGCACGTGCACTTGAAAATGCAAAGCAAGCGGATGAGCAGCTTACTGAAGGAACAAAGCATATTGTGTACTTAATCACTGATGGTGAAGAAACTTGTGGCGGAGATCCAGTAAAAGTAGCAAAAGAATTGCATAACTCAAAAGGATCAACTGTTGTAAATGTGATCGGGTTAGACTTTAACGATGGCTATGAAGGTCAATTGAAGCAAGTAGCCAAAGCTGGTAAAGGCCATTACTACCAAGCAAGCACTGGTAAAGAAATGGGTTCTATCTTATCAGCAGAATCATTAAAACTACACGAATAACTTGCTGAACAAAAGGGAAACGATTGATTCATGCTTTCGTTTCTCTTTTTCTGTACAAAAGTAAAAAATGGAGGTTTTTATTGATGAAAAGAAATATCATATTAACCATTTTGGCTAGTCTTGTCCTGCTTCTTTCTTCACCAGCTCATGCTGTAACAAAACAAGAGCCGCCTGCTCATGTAGTGATATTACTCGATTTAAGCGGTAGCATGGCACAATCAGTTGAAGGTGAAAAGAAAATCGATATCGCCAAACGGTCTATTCAAAGCTTTGCGGGCATTTTATCAGAAGATACACAAGTTTTGCTTCGTGTGTTTGGTCATGAAGGAACCAATAAAAATGCAGGGAAAGCCGTTTCTTGTTCAAGTTCTGAAGCTGTTTACGGATTTGGATCATATGAGCCATCAACATTTCAGCAAGCACTAAATGTGTATAAGCCAACCGGCTGGACACCACTTGCAAAAGCATTAACTGATACGAAACAAGATTTTGAAGATCACCAGGCTGAAGGGAAAAATATTGTTTATGTTGTCAGTGATGGTGAAGAAACTTGTGGTGGAAGCCCTTCACAAGCAGCAAAGGAATTACATGAAGAAGGAATAGATACAATCGTCAATATCATTGGCTTCGACGTAAATGAAAAAGAAGCAAAAAGTTTAAAATCTGTTGCAAAAGCGGGTGGAGGACATTATCAACCGGCTGCAAATGCCGAAGAATTGAACCGCATTCTTCAACAAGAAGCGAGCGCTTTTGGTCAGTAGAGAGTGAATGGCAGCTGGGGAAACAACCCCAGCTGTTTTTAAGTTGACGATTAATTCAAGGTCGTTTCTAATTCATCAATTCGTTTCTCCACGTAATGCTGATCCTTTCTTGCATGGAAGGTTTCGGCTTTTTCTAATATGGCAGCCGTATTATACTCGGGAATCTGTGAGTAACTCTCATACACACCTTTAGGAATTAAAACGTTCCCTTCCGGCCAATAAACTGCGATATTGCCACGTCTTAACTCTCCGAATTGAGCCACTCCTTGATAGGATCCATATTGATTAAAGAGAACAACTGGATCACCTTCTTGGACATAAAGCTCTTTTGCATCTTCTTCATTCATCAGGATAGAATGACGTTTTCCACCATTAAAGGCATCCTTTTCACTGTAAATCATGGAGTTGAATTGCTTTCCTCTTCTTGTCGTGATATTGAAATGTCCTTCAGTTTTTCGATATTGAGGCAGCTGAGCAGGAAGCAGATGCCCCTTTCCGTCTGGTGTTGGACATACGCCATCTTCACAAAGCCAAGCGCCTCCCCATTGAAAAACGTCTCCCTTATGACGTAAATGCTGGATGCCATCATAGTTTCGATTGGCGATCGCTATCTCACGACGAATGTCTTCAGGTGTTTCAAAATGAATCAGCTCGGCATCTTCTGGCCGGACCCTTTTCGCAAGATCAACATAAATGTCCCATTCAGCTCTGGCTTCCTCAATACGAGGTCCTTCAATTTCTGGACTGAAATATACCATGCGTTCTGTACTGGTTGATGTGCCGCCGCCTGGTTGTTCATATCTTGTCATAGCAGGCAGCACAATTACCGCCTCTTCAGCGTCTACCAGCGTAGAGGTATTCAAAATGATATCTTGGTGGACACGGAGTTCAAGTTCAGATAATGCTTTTTCAATCGCTTCTGGGTTTGGCATCGTTTCTAAAAAGTTTCCACCACTCGTAAACAGCATTTTGAGTTTTTGTGGATGATCTTTTGGGAGAGCCATCTTCTCAAAGGATTGCCCAATGGTGTCACCATGCCATTTAGGAATGTCAAATCCCCATATATGTTCGATTCTTTCAATATTCTCTTCATCAAAATCACTACCCGGCAAAACGAATGGATCAGCGCCCATTTCACCGGAACCTTGGACGCCGCTATGTCCCCGAATTGGCATGACACCACAATGTTTTCTGCCAATGAATCCTCGCAGCATGGCAAGGTTGGCAACCTGTGATATATTATCAGTTGCAAAGCGGTGCTGAGTAAGGCCCATACTCCAAATAAAAACACCTGAATTAGCATTGGCAAGCAGTGTTGCAAAATCCTTCATTCTTTCTTTTGATAAACCTGATGATGCTTCTAGGTCCTCCCACTTCAACTGTGCGACATGCTGCTTTAAATCCTGTATGCCTGTTGTATGGTTTTGAATAAATTCGTGATCAAGAGCTGAATGGGGAGCATGCTGCTCCATGTCAAACCAATGCTTGATGACGCCGTTCATAAACGCAATATCTCCGCCTATATTGACTTGGTAAAAATCATCCGCAATTTTTGTCCCGAATAAAGCACTCTCTGGAATAGAAGGAACCCAGTACTTTTCCATGGCAGGCTCTTTATATGGATTGATGACGATAATTTTTGTCCCTTTCTTTTTAGCAGCGTACATATATTTAGTGGAAACAGGCTGATTGTTTGCTGCGACAGATCCCCAAAAAATTAATACATCCGTTCCAATCCAATCACTGTAATTACAGCTGGAAGCGCCGATGCCAAGGGACCGTTTAAGAGCGGTTTTACTTGGTGAATGGCAAATGCGAGAAGCATTATCAATATGATTCGTCCCTATAAATCGAGCTGCCTTTGCAGCGGTATAATAAACTTCATTTGTAATTCCTCTGGCGGTTAAATAGAAAGCAAGCTGCCGTTTATCAATTGATTGAATTTTAGCTGCGATTTGATCTAGTGCATTATCCCAAGAAATACGTGTAAAGGCATTGTCACCTTTTTTTCGGAGCAATGGATAAGGAATTCGCCCAAGCTTGCGAAGAGAGGTGCTGTCCATTTGCTTTAGCTGATGAATATCTTCAAACCATTTTGGATCAATAGCTGGCATTGTGTTAAGACGAAGTACATTTAGTCTTGTAGTGCATATATGGGGTCCTGTGAGCGTTTGATCATACAGTCCTGAGACGCCAAGGGCACAGCCGTCACAAACGCCCTGCGTTAAAATACGGTACGCGTAGGGAAGGTTATCTTTGTTCTCCCATGCCACTTTCATCGTATCTCGAATGTGTTTCGGTTTCACTTTGCCAAGCCCCATTGGTGCAAAAGAGGCCCATAGCTTTGGTGAGGGTTTTTTATTGAGTTTAACAGGCCCCTTATGTTTAGTTTTCCCCATGAGATCATCACCCTCCTATTACTTTGTAAAGCGTTTTCATATCTAAAAATTACCTTTAGATTGTGATTCTGTCAAATTCAAATTAAGGTCGGGCTGAGACAGAGGAAGCAGCAGGTGGGCTTGTTTCTCTCAGCTGCTGAATATCCTTCCGAATAAGAAGTGATATGATAAAAGCGATGAAAAATAAGCCAGAGAACACCATAAGACTCTGTGTGTAATTACCTGTTATATCTCGGATGAAGGATGAAAATAGGGGTCCTGCTAAACCCGCAGCGGCCCAAGCCGTCAGAATATAACCGTGTATGGCACCAAGTTGCTTTGTACCAAACAAATCCCCAATATAAGCTGGAATTGAAGCAAATCCTCCTCCATAGCACGTATAAATGATCGCCATGACGATTGAAAAGATGAGCGGTTCTTTTAAATAGGGGAGTAAAGGAAAAGCAATGAGCTGGATACTGAAAAAAATCGTGTACGTATTCGGTCTTCCTATATAATCTGAGAACGATGCCCAGCCAATTCGTCCTAACCCATTAAAAGCACCTAAAATGCCCACAAGAGTAGCTGCAGCACCTGCAGTGAACCCAACACTTTCTTGAGCAAGAGGTGACGCTACTGAAATAATAGCAATTCCGCATGTGATATTAATAAAAAGCATAAGCCACAAATAATAAAAACGTCTTGTCTTGATCGCTTCATTTGCAGTAAGCTGTGATAAATCTTGAGGAATTTTTCCTTGCTTTGTTTTGAATGCGTCAAATTGCTTGACGTCATCAGGTGTTGGTGGTGATAAATAAAGAGATGAGATCACCATGATGATAAAATAGGAGATTCCAAGAATATAAAAAGTATTTGCGATATTCACTTTTTCAATGAGAAATTGAATAATTGGGCTGCAAATAAGAGAAGCAAATCCAAACCCCATAATGGCTAAGCCGGTTGCAAGCCCTCTTCGATCCGGAAACCATTTGACTAGAGTTGATACAGGTGCAATATAGCCTACACCTAAACCTATTCCAGCAAGTACACCATAAAATAAATAGAGAAGGGGCAGTGAGGACATGTGGACAGCGAATCCTGATCCAGTCATTCCGATGCCGAAGAAAATAGCTGAGAAGAGCCCCGATGCCTTTGGACCATACCTTTCAACGAAATGTCCCATGAAAGCAGCAGATAAACCTAAAAATAAAATAGCAATACTGAAGGTGAGACTGATTTCTGTTAATGACCACTGAAAGGCTTCATGTAAAGGATTCGTAAAAACACTCCAAGCATAAACAGACCCAATAGATAAATGAATTCCTACAGCACTTGTTGCAATGAGCCAGCGATTTTTCGATTTGTTCATTTTGTTCCCCCCATATAAAGCAATCAAGAAGTTTGATAAGATAGAAATATGTTACATTTTCATGACTTTTTAAAATAATATCACAATTTGATTGGATCATATAACTAAATTTGCATTGAAAGGAAGATCATACAATGAATCCTTCTGTTAAAAAGAAACGAGTCATACACCAATACCGTGAAGGCCAGTTTACATGCAAATCTGATGAAATTGTAGAAGAATTTCCTTTAACTGTGATGGTGAATGGAGAAGAATTTGTGACACTTGTTTGTTCACCAGAGCACCTGAAAGAATTGGTTATCGGTTTTTTGGCTTCAGAAGGGGTCATTCGATTTGAAAATGAGATTAAAAGGTTTACAATAGATGAAAGTCTGGGTTTTGCCTATGTTGATTTAGTTCACTCAAGTGGATTTGATTCATCAGATTTTACAAAACGAGTGATTGGTTCATGCTGCGGGAAAGGAAGACACTTTTATTTTCTTCAAGATGTGAAGACGGCAAAAACAGCCATTGATCGAATTAGTATTTCTGCTGAAACCTGTATGCATCTCATGAAATGTTTGCAAGAAGAAAGTCAATTATTTCAACATACTGGCGGGGTGCATAATGCTGGACTGTGTGACACAGAGAAGCTATTCATCACTAGAACTGATATAGGAAGACATAATGCTTTAGATAAAATTTATGGATATTGTTTACTCCAGCGAATCCCACTTAGAGATAAAATTCTTGTGTTTAGCGGCCGGATATCGTCAGAAGTTCTATTGAAGGCAGCAAAACTAGGAGTCTCTATCGTCATTTCAAAATCGGCACCTACTGAGCTAGCGCTTCAAATGGCAGAAGAATTAAATATTACGACAGTTGGATTCGTCAGAGGGAAATCCTTTAATATTTACACTCATCCTCAGCGTATTACAGAATAGGAGGCAAAGTATGGACAGTATTTTAGATAAAAGACATCGACCATTGCGCGATTTAAGAATATCAGTAACTGATCGCTGTAACTTTAGATGTACGTACTGTATGCCTGCTGAAATTTTTGGACCAGATTATCCTTTCTTGAAAAAAGAAGAACTGCTTAGTTTCGAAGAAATTGAACGACTTGCTACCCTTTTTGTAAAGAATCTAGGTGTGGTAAAAATACGCATCACGGGCGGGGAACCTTTAATGCGGAAGGATCTGCCTGTCTTAATAGAAAAGCTCGCAAAAATTCCAGGGATTGAAGACATTGCGATGACAACCAATGGAACGCTTTTACCTTTATATGCTGATCAGTTAAAGAGAGCTGGTCTTAATAGAGTCACCATTAGTTTAGATTCATTAAATCCCGATCGTTTTAAGCAAATGAACGGAAGGCACATTTCTATCCAAAAAGTGTTTGATGGCATTGAGGCGGCAAAAAAGGCTGGACTTGCTATCAAGATTAATATGGTTGTTCAAAAAGGTGTGAATGATCAGGATGTCTTACCAATGGCGGCTTACTTTAAAAAAGAAGGGCACGTTCTCAGGTTTATCGAGTTTATGGATGTCGGTAATACGAATAAATGGAATCTAGAACATGTCATGACAAAGAATGAAATAATTGAATTAATTGATTCAACATATCCTATCAAACCAGAACCTCCTCAATATACAGGTGAAGTTGCCAACCGATTTTTTTACAAAGATGGTTCAGGTGAGATAGGCATTATTTCTTCCGTTTCAGATGCTTTTTGTGGAACATGTAACAGAGCAAGGCTATCTGCACGAGGGGAATTGTTTACATGTCTGTTTGCATCATCGGGTTTTGATCTGAAACGGATGATTCGTACGACAAAAGATAATGAAGAGTTAGCAAACTTGTTAAAGGAACTATGGTCGAATAGACTTGATCAATATTCAGCTGAGAGAGAGCAGAAAAAAGATCAGAAAAAGGTTGAAATGTCATACATCGGTGGATAATGACAACAAAGTATCATGATCAGGTATTTTTGAAAAGAAGGAAAAATGGCGTAATCATTGTTGAAAATCCTTTTTTGCGAACAGGTTATTTTATCTTATGAACTCATTCATTATAAAAAACCAGCAGAGATTCTGCTGGTTTTTAAATGCCTATTTTGAACTTCAAAAAGCATGAGATAAGACTTGAAAATAGATTTTTCATCGTTTTGTGCCGCTTTACTTTTCCGAGTGCTGTGATAAGATCAAATCATTCTTTACCAGCTCGATTTTTTCACCCCAGGGATATGACCCTTATAGGCAAGCTCACGAAAAGCAATCCTAGACATTTTGAATTTCCTTAAGTAACCTCTTGGACGGCCGGTTAATTCACAACGGTTTTTTAAGCGGGTAGGGGAAGAGTCTCTAGGTAATTTCCGTAAAGCTTCATAGTCACCTTTTTCTTTTAACTCTTTCCTTAATTCTGCATACTTCAATACAAGCTGCTGCCGTTTTTTTTCTTTAGCAATCTTAGATTTCTTTGCCAATTAAAACCCTCCTGGCCTAATTTTGTATTTTCCATTGAAAGGGGTCCTCAAATGTAGTCCAATCTTGATCAAATTCCTCAGGTGTGAGCAAGCATTGATCAAGAGTGCGAATAATTTCTGCTTTAGGCAAATCCACACCGATAAACACAAGTTTTGTATGACGATCACCAAACTCTGCGTCCCACTCATCTAGAAGCTCTGGTTCCTGATTTAATATCCGTGTTTTTTCTTGCTCAGACAGAGCAGCAATCCAGTATGCAATTGGTTCAATCGCAACAGATTTCCCAGCTTGTGAAATTAAAATGGTTAAATCATGATGTGTGGCAAGCCAAGTAAAACCTTTCGCACGAACGATCTGCTCAGGCATTTGATCTAACCAATTATTCAGCCTGCCTGTATGAAAAGGGAGTCTTCTTTCGTAAACAAAGGATGAAATTTGGTATTCTTCTGTTTCCGGCGTATGCTGAGCATGTCCTGCGTTGATCTCTTTGATCCATCCAGCAGAAGCACTTGATTTTTCAAAGTCAAATAAACCAGTATTCAATATGTCATCTGGCTGTACTTTACCTTGTGAGGTTCTGATGATAGATGCTTCTGGTTGTAGTTTGTTCAGCACATGCTCAAGTCGATCTAACTCTGAGGATGATACTAGATCACATTTATTGATAATGAGCACGTCACAAAATTCAATTTGATCAATGAGTAAATCTGAAATTTCTCGTTCGTCGTCATCGGAAACCGCTTCTTTACGATCTAATAAACTCTCTCCTGACTGGAAATCAGTCCAGAAGCGATTTGCATCTACTACTGTGACCATCGTATCTAGACGGCAAAAGCGGGTCAAATCTATGCCCATTTCTTCATCAATATAAGAAAACGTTTGAGCGACGGGAATAGGTTCACTAATTCCAGTTGATTCAATGACAATATAATTGATATTACCTGCCTTACAAAGGCGTTCTACTTCGATTAACAAGTCTTCTCTCAAAGTGCAGCAAATACAACCGTTAGATAATTCAACTAGTTTCTCATCTGATCGAGAAAGCTCACCGCCTTGTTTGACTAGTTCTGCATCAATATTAATTTCGCTCATGTCATTGACGATCACAGCCACTTTTAATCCTTTGCGATTTTGAAGAACATGATTTAATATCGTTGTTTTTCCTGCTCCTAAAAAGCCGCTTAATACTGTAACAGGTATACGCTTATTCATTTGTTTTTGTCCTTTTGAAAACGATCATTTTGTTTTCCGCCTCACTTAAAAAGTAATCATTACGATTTATAATCTAAAAAATTATTTTGTTTCTCTATGAAGGGTGTATTTCTTTAATCGAGGAGAATATTTTTTTAACTCCAATCGGTCGGGATTCGTTCTTTTATTTTTTGTTGTGATGTAGTTTCTGTCACCTGTTTCAGTACAGGCCAACGTAATTTTCACGCGCATAAGTTATAGGGTCCTCCTTTAATTCGTAATAGTTACGATTTGTATTTTAAAATGAATAAAACTGAATGTCAAGCATAGGAGGATAATCCAATCCAAATGATAAAAACAAAAGGGGTATCGAACGACCATTGATACCCCACTCCATTAATAAAAGTCACCGAGTTCTTGTTCGTAATCACCTTCATATTGCTGGACATCATAAGGAATTTCTTGGAGGAAGGCTAACCCGCCTAGTATAAGCATCAAAACAATGGCAATGAATGAAAGAATAACTGCGGCAATACTTGAAATGGCAAACAGTGTCTGCATTTTCATCATCTTAGCGTATTGTTCTAATAATTCTTCGTAAGAAGTATCAGGAGCCTGAATCAATTGTTCAGCTGCTTTTACAGATTTTTGTACATGGATTCCCATCATAATGAGGAAGACGCCAAGGGCTGCAGGAAGAACAAGCCAAAAACCAATAAGAATAGCCAGACCGCCTGAAATATAGAGAAAGATACTACCAACCTTTCCCCACTTTACGATTGAATGAAGAGATTGAATGATTTTCTCAGTTTGTTGCATTGGTGTTCACTCCTTTATGTATTCACTCTTTATCATACTTGAGTAAGTAGTGCTTTAGGAAGAGTGAATGTTGATTAATGAAAATGTTTCTATCTTCACTTCACTATTTATGGATAAATAAATTATTTTCAAATAAGAAAAAAGTAACATTTACTATTAAAATTATCGACAAATTATGTCATAAACAAGATTGATAGTAAAAAATAATTAGTAAATTTATCAAAATATGTTGTTAGTTGTCTTGTAATTGGTTATTATTGTGTTGTATTACCATAAAAATTGGAAGGTGGAATTCATATGTTAGATCGTTTCTTAAACAAAATGACCAATGTTCAACCTGCAGCTGCAAGATGTATTTTGCAAAAATTAGTCACTTCATGCAAATCAGCACCGACTTGTTTCCTTCAAGGTGTTGGAACTTTCCGTTACTACGTGGATCGTGACACAGGTGAGATTTGTACTAGTCAAGAACGCGTTAGATGTGGCTGCTAAATTTAAGGATCTTATTTAATAGGATGTGAACGCATGAGCATATCTTCAATTTCATTCTTAACAAATGCTATGCAGACGTCAAATAGGCGTCAAGCGGGTCAATCATCAAATTCTTTTTTAACCCAAGCGGCTCAAATTGTTCAAGGTGACCATTCTCCAGAAGAGAGAAAGGCATTATTTCAACAACTTACTTTAGTTCAGCAAGGTAAAGATTTGGAACTTCATGTTTCTAAATTAAAGGAACTAGAGAAAGAGGCTCAAAAAGAGACGTCTTCTTCGTCTGTTACTGTGAATCAGCATGGTGACCAAGTAGACATTTCAAATGAGGCACGGAGTGAGTTTGAACAAGCCGAGGAACAGGCTTCAGATGAAGCAAGTGAAGCTGCTGCAGGGGAAAAAGATCTAGATGTTCACTCAGATCCACAATAAAAAAATGAGGCATGTGTTTGATATTCTTCACATGCCTCATTTATCTTTATTTTGCAGATACCCTTGAATAAAGACCATCCGGAAAAGGTGCTGCATATGAGATGATTTCATCTTCTTCTACCATGATGTAATACGGAAATTCTTCAATTTGGAATGTGTCTATCATTTGTTCGTCCACTGGGATAATTCGCATGTTGGTTTTATTATCACGATATAATTCTTGATCCTCTTTTTGCCCATTCTTTAGCAAAATACTAAATGAAATGTCTAATTTACGCTGCTTTTTCGTTTCTAGGAATTGTTCAAGTGATGGAATGCAATGCGGACATGATGTATCAGTGAAAATAAGCAGCTGATGCTTACTGTTGGTTTGCAGTAAATCATTCACTGGAATAGGTGCTGGTTTTTCAAGCAGCGGATGCACTAGTTTTTGTCCAACATGCTGTATCGGTAAGATGATCAGTTCCATTTGTTGTTTTAAATAGATGATGACTCCGATCGTTAATAATAGGCTGCAAAGAATAAGAGTGAGCTGTAAAAGTAAGATTGCATTCATCGTATATCGTCCTCTCAGAGTGAAGTTACGCAAAGCTATCATAATACAAATATCAAAAATATGTCAATTATACTAAATGGTGTAAGGTGGAGCGTTTGATGAGTACAGTGAACCATTGTCTATATGCAATCTCCTATACTTGGAAAAGAAGTCGATCTTATCTTCTTCTTACCTTATTGATCCAAGTAATCGTTGGTTTTATGCCTTTGGCTAGTGTTTGGATTATTCAAACTTTGATTAATGAAATTATTTTATTCATGACGTCTTCAGGAGACATTCAAAAGGTTTTGTGGTTATTTGGACTGCAAATGGTCATTGTGGTTTTAGGATATGGGCTTCAATTCGTTCTTCAGCTTAGCCAGCAGAAAGCGACAAATTTGATTGGTCTGCATTTGAAGGGTGAATTACTTCAAAAGGCGATTAGGCTGCCGTTTATTACATTTGAACACCCTTCTTTTTACAATGAAAGTCAACGTGTGATGAACAGTCATCAGCATGTTCTGAGTATGGTTAGAAGTATCTTTACAATCATGAGCGCATTGATTACTGTTGTATCACTTCTTATCTATATGATCGGAATCCATTGGGGCTTGGCGGTCATTCTGATCGTGTTTACCCTACCTGTCTTGTGGATTGAGCTTTTCTTTGGAGGAGCGCGTTATCAATTAAACCGCATGTTAACTGCCAATGACCGCAGAGAAATGTATGTGTCCGATCTTGTCGCGCAACGAGATTCATTGAAGGAGATCCGTTTATATGGAATCGGGGATTATCTTCTTCAGAAATGGAAAGGTCATTATGTAAAAAGTGCAGATGAAAAATATAAACTGCTTAAGCGGCAAGTTCGCTGGGAGATGGCGGGCGGATTGCTTATGACATTTTCCTATGTATGCTGCGGTCTTTTTATTGTCTTTCTTATTTTTCAAAAAAAATTAGCTGCTGGGACATTTGTCGCTGTGCTGCAAGCGGTGCAAAACATCCAAAGTGGTTTTCAGGACTTAACAAGAGAATGTTCTAGTTTATATGAAACAAGTCTTTATGTTGATGAAATGAGAGTTTTTCAAAAGAGAGAAGAAGAAATTCATGAGCAGGTAGAAGAGGGGGCATCGCTTCGGAAGATCGAGTCTATTCAGTCCATTACACTTGAAAATCTCTCATTTACTTATCCGAATATGAAAACACCTGCCATTGAGCATATACATTTTCATATCAATAAAGGTGAACGTATTGCATTGGTGGGGGATAACGGATCAGGTAAAACCACCTTGATCAAATGTTTGACCGGTTTATATGATCCAGATCAGCCGAATATGCAAAAAGTCAACGGTGAGTCTATTTCTACTATTCAAAAAAAGTCATATCATGCGAGAATGGCTGTTCTTTTTCAAGATTTTATGAAGTACGAGTTGACTGTGAAAGAAAACATCGGGTTTGGCCGTATTGATCATATAGACGAGGAAGAGCGGATGATCTCAGCTGCAAGGCAAGCAGGCATAGAGAAAAGAATTCATCAAATGGAAGAAAAATATGATGCACAGCTTGGCCGGTTTTTTGAAGAAGGCCATGAACTGTCTGGCGGACAATGGCAAAAGCTCGCGATGGCTAGAACCTTCTTTAGAGAGAGTGATTTTATCATTTTAGATGAACCGACTTCTGCTCTTGATCCACTCTCGGAAATTTCACTCATTCGAAAGCTATTCGATCACACGCAGGATCAGGGTGTCTTGTTTATCACACATCGAATGGGAGCGGCCCGTTTAGCAGACCGTATAATCGTAATGAAAGATGGTGCTTTCGTTGAAGAGGGGAACCATAATGAACTGATGGTGTTGAACGGAGAGTATAAAAGGCTTTACGAGGCACAATCTCAATTATTTCAACAAAAGGAGATGGCGTAAGGTGAGTGTCTTTTATTATATAGGTGTCTATTTACTAGGGATCATTTTTGCGGGTGCATGGTTTGATAAAGTGAAAAAACAGACGGCACATATGCAGCAGATGGATGCTTATCGGCTGTTGCCTCCTTCTTTCACGGCACCCATGTTTTATTTGTTTTTAACTGCTGAATTGGTTTGTACTGGTTATTTGTTCATATGGCACATGACTCTTGTACCGGCGATTGGTCTTACAGCACTTTTATGTATTTATACTGGAGCGGTGACCTTCAATTTATTGAGAGGACATCGTGATATTTCTTGCGGTTGTGGTGGACTGCTTGATAATGAACGCCTTCACTGGGGAATTGTGATTCGCAATGTGTCGATGCTGGCTCTTGTGATCGGATTGTTTTATGTGCATTCCTATGTAGAAACCATTCCATGGCAATATAACATTATTTGTTTTCTCATTGCCGTGGCTGTCTCTTTCATGATAGCGGTGGGTCAAGAAGTCTTAATGTTTAAAAGAAAATGGATCAATCAATTTGAATTATTTATAGAAGGAGACGATGTGAAATGACAGATATTCTATTGATTATTGTGTTATTCATTGTCATTGCTCAGCTGGCTGTGATATTTTTGCTCGCCCGTTTTATCGGAAAATTTATGAATAAAATTAAAACCCTTGATGGAATTGAATTAAAGGAAGCGGATGTGGGGGATCCTGCACCGTTATTTCGAAGCTATTCCCATTTAGGGAAGAAGGTCATTTTGAAGGAATATTTTCAAAGTGGGAGTGCTGTGATGCTGTTATTTGTAAATTCTACTTGTATGACGTGCAAAAGTATTTTGGCAGATCTGCAGCAGCAAATCGCTGGCGATGATACTCAATTCATTATTATTAATGGAGATGAGCAGGCGGATGATACGCCGATCCTTGAATTGCTTCCGTCCCAAGCTGTGTATACGCGTTCTTCACAAATTATGGAGTTGTATGGGGTAACGGTTGTTCCACAAGCAATTCTCATTGATGAACATGGTATCATTCTGCAAAGAAAATCTCTTCAAAATGCGAAACAGTTTGAACAGCTGTTACATGCGTCATAAAAAAGCGTCTCTTTGTCAGGGAGACGCTCATTTTATAATTCTTTTCCTAGGATATCTAAATCGTATCTGCTGCCGTCCATTTCTGCGATGCGTGGCAGGTGGCCCCATGTCTCAAAGCCGTGCTTTTTAAATAGTCGAATGCTGGCTTCGTTGTGCCCGAAAATAAAGGCAAGTAACGTTCGAATGCCTAATGAAGGTGCTAAATCAATGGCTTCTTGTAAGAAAAGTGAGCCTAAGCCTTTTCCTCGATAGTCTTGGTTCAAATAGATACTCATTTCAACGGTCCCGTTGTATGCAGGTCTACCGTAAAATGTTTCAAAGCTCAGCCAGCCGTAGATAATTCCATCCTCATCTGTTTTCACATAGAGAGGTCTTTTTTCGGAATGATTCAAAAACCATTGCCGGCGGTCCTCAACAGAAACTGGTTCTGTATCAGCGGTCACTTCTCTTGAAGCAATGGTTGAATTGTAGATATCAACGATCGCTTTGAGGTCATCTTCTGTTGCTATGCGGTTGAAAGTTTTCACAATTAAGTCCCCCATCTTTTTTTCATTTATCATACATATTATTGATGCGATTGCGCAAAATAAAAAGAAAAATGATTTCGTGTGTATATATTTTTTGAAAAGTGTTCAGAATGTTGCTGAGGTGATGAAAAATGAGAGAGGAAGAAAAGAAACGTACTTCCAAAATCACAAAAGTTCAGCAATTTTTCCGTAAGCGCTGGGTATTCCCTGCTATTTACTTGGTCAGCGCAGCGGTCGTGTTAACAGCCGTTCTTTGGTATCAAGCTGTATCAAAAGATGTGAAAGACCAACTATCTGATGGAAATCAAACAGGGCAAGAACAGCGCGATGATGCTGTTGAAGTTGGAAAGCCAATTGAAAATGTCGCAATGCCGGTCCAGAATTCTGATAATGTTTCTGTCGTGAAAAAGTTCTATGAAGCAGATGCTGACCAAAAAGAAAAAGAAGCAGCACTTGTAAACTATAATAACACCTATACCTTGAGCAAAGGTATTGATCTTGCAGATAAAGATGGCAAAGTGTTTGATGTCACAGCTGCTCTTAGTGGAACAGTGGTTCAAGCGAAAAAAGATCCAGTTCTTGGTCATGTCGTTGAAATTGAACATGAAGATGGATTATCAACTGTCTATCAATCGTTGTCACAAGTGAGTGTTAAAGAAGGCGATGAAGTGAAGCAGAATGATGTCATCGGTGCTTCTGGTAAAAACCTATATGGCGCTGAAAGCGGCAACCATGTGCATTTTGAAATTCGTATGGAAGGTTTAGCGCTTAATCCGCTTAGCTTCATTGACAAGCCTGTTTCTACGATTGAAAAAGCAGCGCAAGAAGTGACGGAACAAGCAAAAGAACCTGCTCAGCCAAAGACTGAGGAAAAAACGAAGGAACCTGCTGCTGAAGATAAAGCCAAAGAGCCAGCTGGAGAAAAATCAGAAGAAAAGTCTGATGAGAAGGGGAAATCCTCTGATCAAGAAAAGTCTTCTGATTCCTCTAAAGACAGCAGTCAGTCAGAAGAAACAAAACAATCTTAATGTCTTCAAGGTCCTCTGTGTATATAAAAATATGCAGAGGTTTTTTTCTGCTTAAAAAGATCCTCCGCCACTCGGCGGAGGATAAACTATAGGGCGGCAGGTCCTTCTTCACCTGTCCGAATGTTGATTGTATTCGCTATCTCATATATAAAAATTTTCCCATCCCCTGGTTCGCCTGTACGAAGTACCTTTTGAGCTGTTTCAACGACCTGTTCGACAGGTACTTTGCTTAGGACGATTTCGATCTTTAATCGTTCGTACACGTTGCTTTCTCTTTTGACACCGCGGTATAGCTCTGTATGTCCCTTTTGTAAGCCGCAGCCGTGTACATTTGAAAAGGTAATCGAGGTGACACCAATCTTTCCAAGCTCCACCTTTAATGTTTCAAAATTAGCTGGACGTGTGACAATCTCCACTTTATACATTTTGCTCATAGAGACACCCCTTTTTCTTTAATCTTGATAAGCTTTTTCACCGTGCATGGTTAAATCAAGACCCACGGATTCTTCTTCTTCGGTTGCACGAATTTTGAAGAAGACATTGACCAACTTGATGATCACGTATGTCACAACGGCAACAAAAGCGTACGTGGCAACAATCGCGACCACTTGCTTCCAAAGTAAGCTGGGATCTCCGTAAAATAAGCCATTGGCTCCACCGTCATTGACAGAAGTTGTGGCGAAAAGTCCTGTTGCAATTCCTCCCCAAGTACCGCCAATTCCGTGAAGGCCGAATGCGTCTAGTGCGTCATCATAGCCAAATTTGGCTTTGAGAGAAAAGACGCCCCAGAAACAGACGATCCCGCCAATGAATCCTATTATAATAGAAGCAAACGGTGTAACAAAGCCTGCGGCAGGTGTAATGGCGACAAGACCTGCGATGGCTCCAGAGATCGCGCCGAGCATAGTCGGTTTTTTGTTGATCATCCACTCTACTAACAGCCAGCCGATGATTCCTGCAGCAGCGGCTGTATTGGTGTTAATAAAGGCAAACATGGCCACGCTGTCTAATGTAAGAGCACTCCCCACGTTAAAACCAAACCAGCCAAACCAGATGACAGCTCCGCCGAGAAGAGTGTAGATCAAGTTATGCGGAGAAGAGCTTGCTGCGTCTTTACGCTTCCCGAGCACAATCGCCACGACAAGACCCGCAACACCGGATGAGATGTGAACCACGTTTCCGCCTGCGAAGTCAAGCGCACCCATCTCGCCAATCCAACCGCCGCCCCATACCCAGTGTGCGACTGGAGCGTATACAAATGTGACCCAAAGGAGTGTAAATACAACGACTGCTGAGTAGCGAATCCGTTCAGCGAAGGCACCTGAGATGATGGCTGTTGTTAAGACGGCAAAGGTCATTTGGAACATCATGAACAATGAATGTGGAATGGTCTCGCTATAGGAACCGGGCTCAAAGCCTACGCCTTTCAGGCCAACCCAGTCTAATCCTCCGATCCATGCATTGCCTGGTGCAAAAGCTAAGGAATAACCGAATACGATCCATACGATTGAAACGATCGCTAGTGACGTTAAGCTGTGCATGGTTGTGCTTAACACGTTTTTACTTCTCACGAGTCCTCCGTAGAATAAAGCTAAACCCGGTGTCATTAACCACACGAGTAGTGCGCAGAAGAACATAAATACTGTATCACCCATTTGCATGCTGCATTCCCCCGAATCATTCAGAATTATTGTTTTCTTAATTCTTCATTATAGAGAGAAAAGTCATATATAACATATACATGTAAGTTTATCTAACATGGTTTTTTGGTTAAGTTCAATATAAATGGATGAAAAGTTCGTAAAAAATGAGCAAAAACGTCAGTTAAGCACTAAAAATGAAGGGCGTTTGACCTATAAAATGGAGCTGAGAAACAGTTTTGTACGTTCCTCCCTAGGAGAATCAAACAATTCCGAAGGGACGCCTTCTTCGACGATGCGGCCCTCGTGCATGTAGACGACACGATCAGCAACTTCTTTCGCAAAGCCCATTTCATGTGTGACAATGACCATGGTCATGCCTTCTTTTGCGAGGCTTTTCATCGTTTGCAGCACCTCGCCTACAAGCTCTGGATCAAGGGCAGACGTAGGTTCGTCAAATAACATGACATCAGGCTTCATAGCGAGAGATCTGGCGATGGCTACACGCTGTTTTTGACCGCCTGATAGTTTAGAAGGATATACGTTGGCTTTATCTGCAAGTCCGACTTTTTCTAACAAGGTGATGGCTTCGGCGATGGCTTGCGCTTTTTTTGTTTTTTTCACCATGACAGGCGCTTCGATGATATTTTCAAGAACAGTTTTGTGCGGAAAAAGATTAAAATGTTGAAACACCATTCCTATTTTTTGTCTCATTTCGTTTAATTGGTCGCGCTTTGGATGAACAGGACTGCCATCGATGATGATATCTCCGTCATTTTTTATTTCTAAAAAGTTCATACAGCGGAGCAAGGTGCTTTTTCCAGAACCGCTTGCGCCAATTAAGACGACTACATCATTTTCATAAACGGTGAGATCGATATCTTTTAAAACATGAAGCTCTCCAAAGTATTTATTGAGTTTTTCAACACGAATGACTTCCTTTGATTCTGTCATACTACTCCTCCTATTGGTCACTGGCTGATAATTTCTTCTCAAAGGTTTGGACAGCGAATGTTAACAGCAGGACAAGAACTAAGTAATAGACGGCTACAACAAGTAAATACGTCATATTATCAAAGCTGTTGGAGCCTTGCGTGGTGGCGATGTTAAATAGTTCATTCACACTAATAAAGGCGGCGAGTGATGAATCTTTTAAACCGATAATGAACTGGTTGCCAAGAGGGGGGAGGGCGCGCCGCATCGCTTGCGGGAGAATGATGCGCCTCATGGTTAAAAAACGACCCATGCCAAGAGAGCGTCCTGCCTCTTTTTGCCCCTGATCGATGGATTGGATGGCGCCTCTAAATATTTCGGCTATATAGGCGCCATTATGAAAGGCGAGCGCAATGGAAGCAGCCCAGAAGTCGGGTATATTCAATTCTGTGAGACCGAAATATAGGATGAAAATTTGAACAATAAGTGGTGTTCCGCGTACAAGAAAGATATAAGCATTGGCAATATAACCGAAAACGGCTATGCGGGATATTTTCAATAAAGCAAAGAAGAGCCCGATGAACATACCGATGAAGATGCTGATCACCGTGAGCTGTAAGGTGATCAGCATTCCTTCTAAGAAAATGCCTCTAGAATCAATGAGTGTCTGAAAAAAGTGTGCTAAGGTAGGCAAAACAATCATCTCCATTTGAAGAAAGTGCGCCTATAAAAAGGCGCACAATCGTGGTTTTAATCTTGTTTGACCGTGATGTCTTCATCAAAGTACTTTTCGCTAATTTGTTTTAATGTTCCGTCTTTTTTTAATGCATCAATCGCATCGTTGATCTCTTCTATGAGCTGTTTATTTTCTTTTGATACAGCAATTGCCTGCTCGCTTTGTCCGAGTCTTTCCTGCGCTGTGATTTTCAATTTTTTCTTCATCGCTTCTGCACCTGTGGCGAAATCTGTCACGACTGCATCGTGTTTTCCGTTGGCTAGTGCTTCTAAGGCGACGACATCACTATCATAATATTTTGGTTCTTTCCCGCTATGTTCCTTTGCAATATCAGCGTAGGACGATCCTTTTGATACAGCAATTTCTTTGTTTTTTAAGTCATCAGCATGTTGAATGTCTGCTCCAGGTCTTGTGAAAATTTGCGGACCAGAGTAGTAATAGGGCTTAGAAAAAAGGACGTGTTTTTTTCGTTCCTCATTGATGGTATGACTTGCAACTGCCGCATCAAATTTACCTGCTTTCACACCTTCGACAATGCCTGCGAATTTATATTTTTTCTGTATAGGTTCGAGGCCTAGTTTGTCACTAATCGCATTGCCTACGTCGATATCAAAGCCGGACATCTGATTTCCATCCATGTAACTAAACGGATGAAATTCACCTGATGCTGCAAAAATAAATTTTCCATCCTCCAAAATTGGCGACCCTTTCGCTGTAGAATTACGTTTATCTCCGTTCCCATTTGTTTCATTTGAACCACACGAAGACAGAAGTAATACTGCAACCGAGAAAAGGGCTGGGACCCAAAACCGTCTTTTTTTAATAATAAGCTTCTCCTCCTTTTCAGCCGTTCTCCCTGTAAGGAGAAAGTAGGCTTTTAAATATGAAATGAATATTACCATCTCTACCTCATATTCTCAATTTTATATGTGCTTTTCCAAAAGCCGCCCTTTTTAAAATGTATGTCTAGCTTTTCCGAGAGAGAACTCGATTTGATCAGGGTAAAAAAGGGAATTGAATCTCATAATAACGGGAGGATGGGCAAAGAACATGCCAGAAAGAGGAGTAGTGTATGCACAAGTGGAAAGACAATCGAAAAGTTTTTTTAACCGCTATTGCCTTTGGAACGATGTTGAATCCGCTGAATTCATCAATGATTGCTTTAGCCTTGCATCAAATTCAGCATGAATTCGGTTTGTCGTTTACGACTGTATCTTGGCTTATTTCTTCTTTTTATTTAGCCAGTGCAGTGACGCAGCCAGTGAGCGGCCGGATTGGGGATCATGTCATGAGCCGGAGAACCTTATTTTTATTCGGTCTCGTTCTTGTCGCAGTCTCAGCCATCTGCGCGCCGTTTGCTCCGACGTTTGCGGTGCTGATTGTGATCCGTCTGTTACAGGCGATTGGAAGCAGTGCCATTTATCCCTCTGGGGTCGGACTCATTCGGGATCATATTCAAGAAAGACAGGCTTCTGCGTTAGCGGTATTATCCATTTTTGCTTCAGCGATGACGGCACTTGGGCCGACGCTTGGCGGATTTTTGATGACCATTGGCGGCTGGCCGGCTATCTTTTTAGTGAATCTGCCGTTTATTTTGATCAGTTTCTTTCTCGGTCTATTGTTGTTTCCGAAGGAGCAGAAGAAGAGAAAGCTGCGCATAGGCGAAACCGTGCGAACACTCGATTTGCCAGGGATGCTTCTTTTTACTGTCTGCATTGTTCTCCTGCTTTCATTTTTATTATCACTCGGTGATGGCATTCAATATGTT
The DNA here is from genome assembly GCF_038008785.1 of Bacillus sp. FSL R5-0659. Classification (NCBI taxonomy): domain Bacteria; kingdom Bacillati; phylum Bacillota; class Bacilli; order Caryophanales; family Bacillaceae; genus Bacillus; species Bacillus sp. FSL R5-0659. The sequence goes on along the minus strand of NZ_JBBOZU010000001.1, from coordinate 3,278,220 downwards.
CAAGGCATTCTTTGTCTCCTGAGTGCAGGCGCTTTTATTTGGTGGGAGTATCAGGTGGATGAACCGTTTATTCAAATACGGATGTTCAGAGAAGAGCAGCGGCTGTCACTTGTGTATGTGCAATTTATCATCTTAAATATCTTTTTCTATTGTCTCTTTTTTGGTTTGCCGAGTTATTTTCAAGATGAGTTAGGCTGGCGTGTGGAGATGACGGGTCTTTTTATGCTGTGTATGTCAGGGGTGAGCATTATTGTGTCGCCTCTGACAGGAAAGTGGGTAGATCGCGGGGATGAACGCCATCCAGTTTTAGCGAGTGCAGTATTGATGCTGGCTGGAGCGTCTGCAATGACTTTCTTTTTTATTCCTGCGCCATTATGGGGGAAAGGATTGGTTCTAGCGCTGCTTGGACTCAGTTATGGAATTGGGAATGTTGCGCTTCAAGCTGCGATGCTCAAGGCAAGTCCTCAGCAAATGATTGGCACGTCCTCTGGACTTTTTCAAACATGCCGCTACCTTGGTTCCATTCTGTCATCTGCTGTGCTTGGCATGCTCTTTGGGGATGAAATTGCTGGTTCTCATTTTGCGCAATTAGGCTGGACGTTGATCATCATTTCTCTTATTGGCATTGGTGTCAGTCTATATTTTTCAAGTATGGTTAGAGGGAGACAGCCAATAAAAAAAGCGGCACGATAAGTGAGAGAAGAATCTTCATCACGTTATCGCAAGGCCGCTTAAGAGTTGGACAGGTCTGAGCCCTGATCCTTTGTCTTCCTTCTGAAAATTTTCCCCACAATTGTCTCATAAAATGTCACGATACGATCAATAGGAGAGTCAAAGAACTTCCATAATTTATTCATGATAAAGACAACCACAATTGATACGACTAAGCTGCCTAAAACATCAAATGGATAATGATGACCAACCCAGATGCGGGAGAATCCTGTGAGTAATCCAAAGACGAGCAAGATGTTGCCGAGCTTTTTATTACGGGATCGAATGGCTAATGAAAGAGCCAGTGCACCTGTTGTATGGTCACTTGGGAAGGAAGCGTCTGCTGAGTGCGGGATGAGTGTGTCGACTTTATGCGCCACAAACGGCCGCTCTTCATAATGAAACAATGTAATGGCAAAGTTGACGATAAGTGCTGCAATGCCTGTTACACCGGAAAAGAAGACATGCTTCTTAAATTTGTGATTCCCTAAAAACCAGCAAATCAATAAGACAAGGGCATACACAAGAATGGCCTTTTTCGTAATGAATATCATGGCCTGATCTAAAAACTCAGAATGGTGAGCCATCCCGTGTATGACTTTAAACAATTCGTAATTCAAAACATCACCTATACTTTCGCTTAATGCCAACTATTTTTCAAAAAAGCCTGTATGCTCTATTTGAAATATCCTATATTTTAGCATGTTTCCGGTGAAGTTTAAAATAGTATCCTTTTATTCTGAAAGGGAGACCTTTTGTGCTTTTGCTTCCTGGGGTTTTCGTTCGCTCCAATAAAAAACGCCCATACTCAGTAAGACCACAATACCCGCAATGAGGTACACATTTGAAAAGTCTGTGAAGCTGACAAGGAGTCCAAAGACAAATGAGCCAGCAGCAATACCCGTATCATACAGGGTGAAGAAAGTGGCCGTCGCATATCCTGTACGGTGAGCTGGTGAGTGCTGAATCGCAAGAGTTTGTAAACATGGCACGAGCGATCCGTAGCCAAGTCCAATCACAGCGCCTGATAGAAGAAGCATTGTGGCTGAATGTGTCGCTGTCAGCATCCATAAACCAATGGCAAAAAGGGCAATCGAAGGATAGATCACAACGTGAGCTCCAACTCGGTCAAAAAGTCTGCCTGTAAATGGACGTGATCCAAGCATTGCAGCCGCAAACACAATAAAGAAATAACTGCTTGCACCCATCAAATGGAGTGAATTGGCATAAACTGAAATAAATGAAATAATCGGCGAATAACAGAAGGAAATAATGATGCCGACGGCCGCTGTTTTTAATGCGCCTTTTTCAAACAGGTGAGAAAACGTGAATCGGAAGACGATACTTCCACCGTTTTCAGGCTCTGGCTGTCTAATCAGCATCGTAAAAGCGGCTCCGATCGTTACGATAATGGAAAAGAGAAGAAATAAGGAATGAAATCCTATTTTTCCTACTTGATTCAGTGCGATAAATGGACCGATGACAACAGCGAGGTTCATGGACATCACAAAGTATCCGAGTCCTTCCCCGCGTTTATGTTTCGGGATCATATCAGCCGCAATGGCACTGGCTACTGTCGTCAAAATACTAAAAAAGATCCCTTGTACGAAACGCAGTATAAGAAGCGTTTGGAATTGATCAATTGGGATGTATAAATAAGTGAGTAAGGCAAAGGCCGTAGAAGAGAAAATCGCCATCTGTTTTTTGCCGAATTTCTCAATAATGGCGCCCGAGAAAGGTCTTGTCACAATGGCAGATAATAAGAAGACCGTCACAAGCAGGCCGCCCTGTGATTCTGTTCCATTTAGTTCATCCATTGTGTAAATGGGCAGTAATGTCAAAAGGGCATAAAAAGAGGTGAACGTAAATAAATTCACCAGGACAATCATAATAAAGTCTTTTGTCCAAATACGTTCGTTCATGATGTATGTCACTTCCTATTCAGTTGATAATTTGTGTAAAAGTGTATGGAGGAGTTGTTTTTCTTCGTAGGTAAAATCTGAAAGACATTCTTCTTCAAATTGTTCCATCGTGCGTTTGATTTCTTCAAATCGGGCTTTTGCATCATCTGTCATCACGATCAGATTCTCACGTTTGTCTTTTCCTTGTACACGTTTTACCCAGCCGTTTGCTTCTAAACGGGTGACGGTTCTGGTGATCGTCGGTGCTTCGACGTTCAAATATGTCCAGATATCTTTTTGGGTTTTCGGGCCGAATGTATCCAAACAAAAAAGCACAGTCCACTGGGACATGTACAAGTCATAAGCAGCAAGCGCTTCGTTCGCCTTTTTAGACAGCAGTCGTGCGCCTTGATGTATTTGATGTAAACACTCTCTATTTAACGTATCCATATGCTCACCTTTTTTAAATATTTAGCTAGGTAAATAAATTCACCTTTTCTATTTTACGTGCTGAATCCTTTCTTGTAAAGTGAAAATTTTCGCGCCCCGAAATGATTTTTTGTTTTGCCTTTTCTGATAAATCCCTTGTCCCATCTTCATTTTTAGCATATTCCCTATTCAATGCTAATACACTGTTACAAACCTGACAAAGAGAGTGTTTGAGGTGAGGGATCGTGTTTGGCATTTACTACCTAATGGATGAGAAATTACGACGAACAAGCGCCGCTGAAAATGGATAATCTTCATACGGATCTCATTTCACACTTCTCACATCCATTTTAGGGAGGTCGAGTGGTGTGCACGATTACATCAAAGAGCGAACAATCAAGATAGGAAAGTATATCGTGGAGACAAAGAAAACCGTTCGTGTTATTGCGAAAGAATTTGGAGTCTCTAAAAGTACTGTACACAAGGATCTAACAGAAAGACTGCCAGAAATTAATCCAGATCTGGCTAATGAAGTGAAGGAGATACTGGATTATCATAAATCAATCCGCCACTTGCGAGGAGGAGAAGCCACCAAGTTAAAGTATAAAAAAGAAGAAATTTTAGAAGGCGAGCCTGTGAAACAGTAAGCTTAGTTCTTTGTTCATAAACATGATATATATATCTTCCTCATATCGGTAGTTTCTAACCACAAATTTTGTAAAGACTTTTGTAAAGAAATATCTTTTTTTCTGCAAATTATGATAGAATATATAATTAGGGCAGAATGTGGTATTTGCTATGGAAACAGATTTTCAAGGAGGATATATATAGATGTTTGCTAGGGATATTGGAATTGATCTTGGTACTGCCAATGTACTGATTCATGTCAAAGGAAAAGGAATTGTGTTAAATGAACCATCTGTGGTAGCTCTTGACAAAAACAGCGGGAAAGTTTTGGCTGTTGGAGAAGAGGCTAGACGTATGGTTGGACGTACGCCTGGGAATATTGTTGCGATTCGTCCATTAAAAGATGGCGTAATTGCTGATTTTGAAGTAACTGAAGCGATGCTCAAGCATTTTATTAACAAATTAAATGTGAAAGGGCTATTCTCTAAGCCGCGTATGCTCATCTGCTGCCCGACAAACATTACATCTGTTGAGCAGAAGGCGATCAAAGAAGCTGCTGAAAAAAGCGGTGGTAAGCATGTATTTCTTGAAGAAGAGCCAAAAGTAGCAGCCATTGGCGCTGGTATGGATATTTTTCAGCCAAGTGGAAACATGGTCGTAGATATTGGAGGCGGAACGACAGATATCGCTGTCATCTCAATGGGTGACATTGTAACCGCCTCTTCTATTAAAATGGCTGGAGACAAATTTGATCTGGAAATTCTAAACTACATTAAAAAAGAGTACAAGCTGTTGATCGGTGAGCGCACGGCTGAGGATATTAAGATCCAAGTTGCAACGGTATTCCCAGACGCACGTCACGAAGAGATTTCAATTCGTGGTCGAGACATGGTGACAGGATTACCAAGAACGATTACCGTCACAAGCAAAGAAGTAGAAGAAGCATTGCGTGAATCTGTATCTGCGATTGTTCAGGCTGCGAAACAAGTTCTTGAGAGAACACCGCCTGAATTATCAGCTGATATTATCGATCGCGGCGTCATTATTACAGGTGGCGGAGCTCTTCTAAACGGGCTTGATCAATTGCTTGCTGAAGAGCTGAAAGTACCGGTTTTCGTTGCTGAAAATCCAATGGACTGTGTAGCAGTTGGTACTGGCGTGATGCTTGATAATATGGACAAGCTGCCAAAGCGTAAACTCAGCTAATGATTTCCCTCATTCTTTTTAGAAAGAATGGGGGATTTTTATTAAAGAACCCTGCTAATTAGCCGATATATTTCATAGAAGATTGTGTTTAGGTCATGTGAAAGAATTTGAATGAGGTGAGCACGTGTTAAAAGGACTATACACCGCAACATCTGCCATGATCGCTCAAGAGCGGCGGACAGAAATGCTTTCAAATAATATCGCAAATGCGAATACGCCAGGCTATAAAGCAGATGAAGGGGCAATGCGTGCATTTCCAGAAATGCTGCTGAGCCGAATGGAATCAGGACGTTTCCAAACATCCTCAGGCAAAGGCTTTAGTGTTCCACTGCAATCGCCGATTGGTGGAATCAATACTGGGACATATATGCAGGAATTAATCCCTCAATTTACACAGGGAACTTTAAAAACAACAGATCAAACAACAGATGTAGCACTAGTTGAAAATAATGTGCCGATCAATCCTGAGACCAATCAGAAATCAGCGCTATTTTATGCGGTCAACACACCAGAAGGCGTTCGTTATACGAAAAGCAGCTCCATTACATTGAACGCACAAAATCAGTTGACCATTAATGGCCGTGCTCTTCTTTCCGTGACGGGTCAGCCGATTACGGTTCAGAGTGAGAATTTCAAAGTGAATGCAGATGGTACTGTCACTGAAAATGGCCAAAATCTTGGTCAAATCGATGTACGAGTTGCGATGGATACAAGAAACCTAGCGCGTGAAGGAAATGATTTATATCGTACAGCTGATAATCAACCCCTCCCAAGTGCAGTCAATAACGGTCAAATGTCCTATACGTTAAGCCAAGGGGTATCGGAGCTGTCGAACGTCGATGTGACGAAATCATATACAGATATGACAACAGCCTACCGAGCATTTGAAACAAACCAAAAAGTGGTTCAGGCATATGATAAAAGCTTAGAAAAAGCAGTGAATGAAATTGGAAGAGTGTACTAATCAAGAAATAAAAAGAAAGGAGGATACTTATGCTTAGAACGATGATAAACGCAGCTGTATCGATGAATGAAGTGCAAAAGCAGCTTGACATCATCAGCAACAACATCGCGAACAGTGAGACAACAGGGTACCGCGCGAAAAACACCCGTTTCTCAGAGCTGATCAGACAGCAGTTTAATCAGGTAGATGAAAAAAATGATCAGGTGGCAAACAGTCGTCTGACACCTGCTGGGTTAAGGCTTGGTACGGGGACAATGGTCAATGCGTCCATTAACTCGCTGCAAGGCTCAATTAAAGAAACTGGACGTGATCTTGATGTTGCATTCGGAGCGCCGTCGCAGTATTTGCAGGTCAACGCCGGCGGTAATATCCGTTATACAAGAGATGGTTCACTTTACTTACAGCCGGGCAATAACCGTAACCAAGTACAGCTTGTCACGAGCGAAGGCTATCCGATTCTTGATGAAAATGGGAATGCAATCGTCTTAAATGCGAATTTCCGTGATATTTCAATCGATAAAAATGGACGGCTTACGGCGATTTCAAGAGATAATCAACCGAATCAGCAAGTGAATCTAGGCGTTGTACGAGTCAACAATTCGTCAGCACTTGTCTCTGAAGGAGATAATTTATTCTCAGTTGATGGAACCTATCAAGGCGCATTAACAGCTCTAAATGGTGCAAACCGAGAGGCGATTCAGCTTCAGCAAGGTGCGCTGGAAACGTCAAATGTGGACATGTCGAAAGAATTAACAGACCTCATGACAACGCAGCGTTCCTATCAGTTGAACTCAAGATCTATTACGATGGGCGATCAGATGCTGGGATTAATTAATACAATTCGATAATCAGCAGGCTCGTATCAGCCTCTCATGATAAAAAAGGCGGCTCGCTCAAAGTCGCCCTTTTTTTTATAAAAATCTGAGACATCAGCAAGCAGATCCTCAAGATCAATCCAGGCTTCTTTTCGTTCAAGACATGTGACGAGCGTGGCGATCTGCTCATCTGCCTTTGGCGTTTGGCTGTAGAGAAGAGATAAGATTTGAAACTTCATTCTTAATATATCAAACTGCGAAGCAACGGCTTCTTTCAGCCCTTTTTGAATATACTTCATCCCTTCATCGGTTAAATTTTCTTTAAAGCAGGAACGCACAGTTTCGTATAGGCACGATACATAGGAGTGTGCTGACTTTCGGTATGCTGGGAGACGAAGCGCTTTTTTAAAGTAGTCCAGTGCTTCCTTGTGACGATTTTGTCTCGACTGAATAAAGCCAGCGTCATAATAAACGATACCGAGCAGCTCTTGATCATCAATCTTTTTCACGTAATCAATAATCTCAATGAAAATAGCTTCTGCTTCCTCATATTTTTTTTGGTCGCTATAGTTAAGAGCGAGTACAATTTTACACCGATAGATGCTGTGGATGTCTTCGTGCTTTGCAAAAATATCCATGGCTTTTTGAACATGACGAATCGATAACAACGAGTAACGGTTGTTATAATAAACACCGCTTGTACGGAAATGGAACTCTGCTTCTTCCAGCTCATCGTTAAGCAATGGAAGTCGTTCCTCTGCCTTTTCGAGATAATGAATCGCATCATTTTGATCACTTTTTAAAGATTCATATAATCCGAGAAAGAAGTAAAAATAATATTGTAGTTCTTCATTCATTTCATCTTTGTGTGGCAGCAGTTCGTGTTTGAGTTTTTCTAAGTCCTCTGTTTGATTCATCCAGAGCTGATGACGAAAAAGCATCAGCTGATAATGGAAATAGAGCTCCTGTTTTCTTGATAATTTACGTTTATATTTTAGTAGTGTTTTTTTGATTTCTTCAGCCTTCGAAAAATGTCGATGCTTCAGCATTGTATACCAGGAATGGAGAAGTTTTTTTATGGATTTATCGCTCATAAAATTCATTTTTACCCTCTTATTTAATCAATGATGTAATATATATTACCATATTTGTGAAAAAACAATGAGTGTAGTGTGGATTATATTTGATGACAATTGGTAATGGTAGATTCTATTTTTTACCATATACGCGAGGAGAATATTGAAAAATGCCAGCATTCATAATATACTTCTATAGGAATCAAATGAAGCTCAGCGATATAGAAAAGAAGGAGAGATCAAGATATGCTTGATGCTCAGCAAATTCAAGACATTATTCCACACCGTTATCCATTCTTATTGGTCGACCGTATTTTAGAGGTTGATGGAGAAAAAAGAGCGGTTGGGATTAAAAATGTCACAGTAAATGAAGAATTTTTTAATGGCCATTTCCCAGGATACCCAGTCATGCCGGGGGTGCTTATTGTAGAAGCACTCGCACAGGTTTTTGGTGTGATTATGTTAGGCAAGGAAGAAAACAAAGGGAAAATTGGTTTGTTTGCAGGGATTGACGCCTGCCGCTTTAAAAGACAGGTCAAGCCTGGAGACCAGCTTCGTTTAGAGGTTGAAGTGACGCGCCTCCGCGGACCGGTTGCAAAAGGAAAAGCAGTAGCGACAGTAGATGGCGAAGTTGCATGTGAAGCAGAACTGACATTTTCTATCGGTCCTAAAGTATCATGATTTTCCTGGCGGTTCATCAAGCATGAATCGCTTTTTTATTTAGAAACGTTCAGTTAGAACGGATAAGGACTTGCAATTTTGACAAAAAAACGTCATATTAGACAAAAAAAGATGAAGGTGATAAAGGATGCTGAAAGAATTTAGAGAGTTTGCCGTCAAGGGCAATGTCATTGACTTGGCTGTAGGTGTCATCATTGGGGGAGCATTTGGCAAAATTGTCACTTCTCTTGTAAATGATTTAATCATGCCGCTTGTTGGTATTATTATTGGAGGGCATGACTTTAGCGGTTTATCCATTAAAATCGGAGCTGCTCAAATTTTATATGGAAACTTAATTCAAACAGTGGTTGATTTCTTAATTATCTCGTTTTCCATTTTTATCTTTATTCGTTATTTGAATAAGTTAAAACGGAAAAAGGTCGAGGAAGAAGAGGTTGTGGAAACGCCGGATCAAACGGAAGTTTTGCTAACTGAAATTAGAGATCTATTGAAAAATCAAAGCCAGTCTAAAGATGTGCAATAGAAAAAGAGCGGCTGATCCCGCTCTCAGCGTGTAGACAAACCCTTGCATTCGGTGTCAGGTCTGCGCTCCGGTACTCACGAATGTTAAATTCGCTCCGTTCCAGTGCTCGCCCTTCCTAGACTTCAAAGGTTTTCAAACACGCTGAAAAGAAGACAAAGGGCTAAAATCAAGTTCATTTTAGCCCTTTGTCAACAATCTAAGAGCGGCTGATCCCGCTCTTTTTTTATGTGTTTTGTTTAAAAGCATCCAGTAGTTTTTCTCCTGAAAGCCCCTCTTTGACGAGGTCTTTTAATACTTCTTCAGTTTCTGTTCTGTAACGATTTGTAATCATTTTACCATCGAGTAATACAGAAATGTTTTCTTCTAAGGCAACGATGTTTTTGACTTGGACAGATAGGTGAACAGGGCGGTTGTTTTCTTTAGTGATCGTTACAAGAATCTTCACTTCTGTGTGCTGCTGAAAGAGTACCTCAAACACCTGTCTATGTTTCTTTGGAATGAGTGCCTCGATCATCCAGTGATTTTCACCGTCTTCTTTATTAATGATTAAACCGTCACGAAGGGGAATGCTGGACATTTTATCTTGCTGTGGATCAAGTTCAATTTTTAAATCAATCAGCCTAAAGGTTTTCATATTTATCACCTCACAAGCGTTCATTATTCGTAAGTATTATTATAGCATACAACATCTGTATAAATGAAACCGCTACCTGCTTAGAACTAGCTGCACATGAGTGAAAGGAGATGTTTTATGGAGTCCTATCAATTGAGAAATATTCATATTGGCGAGGAGAAGGCAAAGAGTGATATACGTGTTTATTCGTGGGGAGACATTCTTTCATTTTGTGATGTCTATATGGAAGAAGGAGAGTCACTCACGTTTCAATATGTTACTGAGGATCAAATGGACTGCTTTGAGTTTCAGCTGTCGGTTCATGATGGCCGGCTTTGTTTTTATTGGTTTGCGTGGGACGGATCTGATTATATTCACATGCCTTCTAGTAATTGGATTCATTCAGATATTTTTTATCAATTTATGAAAAATAAGTATTTCATCAAACAAAACAAGATGATGTTTTATACGCAAGCGGTAAAAAACAGAAATTAATGAGGATATAGAGAATTTGAAGGCCTATTTTGCTATTTTCACGTTTTGTCACATCAGGCCTTTCTCCGTAGACTAGGGGTAGCTGAAAGGAAAGGAGGCAAGTCCCGATCAAAAGGTAACGTCTATCATCTGACAGCCCCCCTCTAGCTAAAGCTGATAGATGCTGCCTTGTGCATATGAACACTGCGTAATAGAACCAATGCTTCTTTGTATAGGTCATGTGTCCCCTTATGAATCCCCTTTGTGTGTATCCGGTCATAATGCGTGGCCGGATACCCTTTTATTCACTGTTTAACCGATCAGCTCTTGCAAATGGTGGATACTCATTACATAATGATGATGGATTTTGTTAACGGGATATCGGTTGAAAATAAAGACAAAAAGGAGAGAATGATGACAAACATTCAATTAATCGCAACGGATTTAGATGGCACTTTATTGAACAGTGAACACAAAGTGAGTCAGGAAAACGAGCAGGCATTAAAGGAAGCAGCTGCGAATGGAATTGAGGTTGTCGTTTCAACAGGGAGAGCGTATTTTGATGTGAAGTCTATTTTTGACCAGCTTGGTATGAATACATGGGTGATTAGTGCCAATGGAGCTGTGATTCATGATCCAACTGGACAAGTGTACCATTCAGCTGCTTTACAAGAAGAAAAGGCTAAACACATATTGTCATGGCTGAAAGAACATGATTATTATTATGAAGTCTTTACAAACGAAGCCATTTTCACACCGAATCGCGGCAGAGAGCTTCTTGCGATTGAAATGGACCGTTTAAAAAGTGCAAATCCAGAAACGGATCAAAATGTCTTAAAGCAAGCGGCAGAAGTTCAATACAGCCAGTCTGGTTTTTCTTATATTGATACATATAAAGAATTGTTTCGTGAGGATCGAGAGCTTTCATTTTACAACATCTTAGGTTTTTCTTTCTTTCAGGACAGATTGAAAGCCGGATGGGATATGTTTGGTGATGATTCAGATTTAACATTGGTCAGTTCGGCTGATCATAACTTTGAAATTGGTTCAAAGCACGCGTCTAAAGGGCAGGCATTAACAAGGCTGGCAGAAAGACTAGGTATTCCTTTAAGCAGGGCAGCGGCTGTAGGAGACAGTTTAAATGATGAATCGATGCTTCAAGCTGCTGGTGTTGGGGTTGCGATGGGGAATGCGAGGCAGGATATAAAAGAAATCGCTGATCACGTCACGTTATCAAACGATGAACATGGTGTGGCGCATATGATCCGGCACCTTTTGAAATAGATGAATCAGATGTCGTGGTATAAATCACATAGGATGAAGCGCATTCTACAAAAGAGGAATTCAGAACCACTTCTATTTACACATGATGTGGAACATCATATAATTTAATTATGAATATAACCCGCTTGTAAGGAAAATAAGGAGAGTAAACGAATGGCGCTGGAATCTTATAAGTCCGAAAATCTGCATTTAATCAAGGAAGCCTTGGACTATACTCAGGTTGGCCTGACGGTGACGGACCCGTCTTTACCTGATAATCCTTTAATATATGTGAACAAGGGCTTTTTAGATATGACAGGCTATCAAGAAATCGATGTATTGGGGAGGAATTGTCGTTTCCTTCAGGGAGATGAAACTGAACAAATCGCTCTCAAACAAATTAGAACAGCCATTGAGAACAAAGAGGCTGTCACTGTTCAGCTGAAAAATTATAAAAAATCTGGACAAATGTTTTGGAACGAGTTAAGTGTCGCTCCTCTTTGGATTGACGAAAATGAAGGGAAACGTCTTTATTTCGTTGGTCTGCAAAAGGATGTTACGAAAGAGAAGGAACAGCAGGAGCTTCTTGAGCAATCAATTGATGAAGTGCTGAATATTTCTGTCCCAATCGTTCCTGTGAAAGATGGGATCTCTGTGTTACCGATCATTGGTACGTTAACAGCGCCAAGATTTGATAAGATCATTTCAACGGTCTCCACCTATATCTCTCAATCCAAGGATGATTATTTTATTGTCGATCTGTCCGGATTATTAGAAGTGGATTCATTTGTGGCAGATGCGATCTTTAAGCTGAACGATTTGATTTTAATGACGGGTACTGAACTCATTGTGACAGGAATTAAACCGAATCTTGCAATGAAAATGGGAGAAATGAGAGAGGACTTCCGTGAATTAAATACGTATATGAATGTGAAATCTGCATTGAAAAAACTGAACATTTAGCTTACGTTTATATCTAATAAAAAAGAGGACTTTTCATGAAACTTGAGAAAAGTCCTCTTTTTGCTGTGATTAAGATGATTGAGCGGCGGCACTTAAGGTAAATAAGTCTTCTAGTTCGTTTGTCGATAGCTCTGTAATCCAGCTCTCGCTTTGGATAATTTGATCATTTAATGTTTGTTTTGTTTCGAGCATTTGATCGATTTTTTCCTCTATTGTGCCCGTTGTGATCATCTTATGGACGTGAACAAATCGTTTTTGTCCAATCCGATAAGCTCGGTCTGTCGCTTGGTTTTCCACAGCAGGATTCCACCATCTATCGTAGTGAATGACATGGTTTGCGGCGGTTAGGTTGAGTCCTGTTCCTCCTGCCTTTAAAGAAAGAATTAAAATGTTGAATTCTTTCTTCTGGAAGCGGTCCACCATTTTGTCCCGCTCCTGTTTTGAGAGGCTGCCATTTAAAAATTGGACCGGTTCTCCAAACATCTTTTCTGCCAGCTGCTTGATCATGTTGCCCATTTCAATATACTGCGTAAAGATGAGGCAGCTTTCTCCTTGCTCATGTATCACTTTTAACAGCTCTGCGAGTTTATCCATTTTTAACGAACGTTTCAGCAGTTTCACTTCTGTTCCACTCTCTTTTAAATAGAGAGCAGGGTGATCGCAAATCTGTTTGAGTCTGCCAAGCATACTTAAAATAATGGCCTTTCGCTGCATCCCTGTTAATGATGCCATATGTTCAAATGTATCCTTCACGAGCTGTTCATATAAAGACGCCTGCTCAGCGGATAGCGGAATGAATTCTTTTTCTTCGAGTTTCTCAGGCAGGTTCAGAGCGACTTCTTCATCTTGTTTTGTTCGTCTTAATAAAAATGGTTTGATCAGCTGCTGCAGCTGTTCAATTCTTTTTTCTTCACGGTCTTTTTCAATCGGAAGGACGAACTTCTTATGGAAGCCGGTCAGGCTGCCGAGATATCCTTTGTTGACGAAGTCGAATATGGACCAAAGCTCTGTCAAACGGTTTTCCATTGGTGTCCCGCTGAGGGCAATGTGATGCTGTCCTTTGAGCTGTCTAATCGCTCTCGATTGTTTCGTATGGGCGTTCTTGATGTTTTGGGCTTCGTCTAAGCAAATGGTATTCCACTTTGCTGCCGTTAATTCATCACGATCAGAATGTGAGAGTCCATAAGACGTCAGAACAATATCTGTTGACTCGTATGCTTTTGTGAAGTCCTCTCCCTGTGGACGCGATGGGCCATAATGCAGGGCAACCTTCAAATGTGGTGCGAATGTTTCAAGCTCTCGCTGCCAGTTTCCTAAAACAGAGGTTGGCGCAATGATGAGAGATGGAGCGGCATTTTGCTCCTGCTCCTTCAAATAGGTGAAATACGCAATCATTTGAATCGTTTTTCCAAGGCCCATATCATCTGCTAAACAAGCCCCAAATCCATGCGATCTTAAAAATAAAAGCCAGTTCACGCCATGCTGCTGATACGGACGCAGTGTGCCTTTAAAGGACTCACTCATTTCGTAGGAAGGCAGCTCGTGCGTATCATTTAATTGGTGGACAAGCCCTCTTAATTGCGATGAAAGTTCAAATTGAATATGGGCAAATGCTGAACTGTCCAATAGCTCTGGAATCGATTCAGAGGAGGCTTCTTGATCTGCCAGTTCACGTGACAAAATATCAGACATGTGAAGTCCTTCGTTTTCGGCACGCTCCATCCACTTTTTCATTTGCTGGATGAAGGTCGGATCTATTTTGATCCATTGTCCTCGAATGTTGACAAGGCGTCGTTTGCTTTGGACAAGCTCGTTGAACTCATCTTCTGTCAGTTCAATGCCGTTTGTAGCAAAGCGCCAATTAAAGTCCATTAATGCGTCCATTCCGACATGCGATTCGCCTCGCGGTGTAGAAGAGATCCTTGCTTTTAACATCATCGTGCTGTCTTTAACAATTTGCCACCACGATGGGAGCAGAATCTCAATACCCATATTAACAAGGGTTTCACTCGCTTCAGATAGGAAGAGCCACGCCTCTTCTTCTGACATGAGTGTGGTGCCAGATGTGAAAGAAAGCCAAGGGACAATTTGACTGAATCGTTCCAGCTCTCTTGAAATTTTATCTTGATACGGATGCCAAGACCTTTTCAATGAACGGATGCCTTCAAAAAAGTGAAGGTCACTGTTTTTCTTATCTCGCAAAAACAATTCGATTTTCCAATCATCTCCGTCAAAATCCGGCTCATTTAAGCGCAAGCCGACAGTGAACGGCGTCTCGTCATCTATCCAGCCAATCGTCTCCAAGAAATCCTGCTCATCTAGAAAATGTCCTTGGAAGGTTGAAAGTGCCGGAGATTGTGCGTTCATGCGTTCCCATTTGTGCTGCAAGGCATCATCATACTGAATATAATCCTGTACAGCAAAGGAGAACCAATCAGCCGTATAACCATCTAATAAACCTTCTTTGTCTTTAAACCGAAGCTCGCCTTTTGTCCATGCCTCGTAATCGGGAACGAAATCTTCGTCCTCGATAAATTCGTAAATCGTGGAGGCTGTTTTCATCAGGGGCTCCGTTTCATCCGTTAATGTCACATGACTAAACGTATTAAATGAATTTTTTCCTAGCAATTCAACGGTCATCCAAGGGCTTAACAGGAAGGCAGGTGTTCCAATAAAGCTGACATCTTCTAAGAATGTTCCGTAGAAAGAAGATTCGTGCCATTGGAAAAGCTGCCTCTTCATTTCATTAAGCGGAACAGGATGTCCGTCCTCTGCTTGCGCTGAAATGGTGAAAGAGAAATCTTCTGTTTGTTCTGCATGAATGACAATTTGTTTATGGCGTGTCATCAATCAATTTTCCTTTCTTCATTTCCTCTTGGAACGCACGCAGCCGTTTTGTTGAATCTTGCAGCTGCTTTACATACCTTTCCCAAATCGCGGTTTTTTTCGTTTTATGATAAAGCGTGCGCAGTTTCTTCAGCATTTTCACAGACTCTCGATAAGCACTTCGATTCTTTTGATCGAGAAGCAGTGAGATTTCACGGTGGTACGATGGAATGAGGGCTTCTGGCTCCTCTTTTGCAATCTGTTTGATCAGATCCTTCTCCAGTTCACTAATGGAGAAACCAACAAGGCTGTGAATCTCAATCCATTCCGCATAACGCTGCTGTGCATACAATAGCTGACTGTATTCGGTAAACGCATAGGGCATACAGATTTGAAGGTAGCGTTCATATAAATGATGATCCTTCGTCTGCTTAAAATATGCATCTAAATAAAAGAAGAAATCACTGACGGCTCCCCGCAGTTCTCTGTAGGAAAGGTCGAGCTGGCAATATTCCTCTAATATATAGGTGATTTCGTGATACCAGAGCTTGAGCCGCTTCCAGTCCTTTCGGTTTGTGAGATCCTTCAGCCAATTGAGCACATTTGGCAGCATATCGGCATTGAGCAGCTGTAATTGCTGAAAGAGGCTTTCATCTTCTTTCAGTAAATAATCCATGTGCATCAGTCCGATGGTACGTTCAACCGTTTGTTCTTTTTTCTGGGCGTTCTTTAGTAATTCTGTTTCTTTTTTGAACCATTTCCCTCTATTTAATATGGTGCCCCAAATCTCCATAAAGACCGCTACTCGTTCATGCTGGAAAGGTCCCTTGATTTGAAGAAGTGTGCGAACGGCAGTTGGTGTGTTTTCAAGAAACGGATCGAGGGAAAAGGAAAGGGCGTATGTCTTCAAATGATCCACTGAATCGAAAATGGTGTTCATGAGCTGTTCTACATATGGATTCATGGAATAAAAGTCTTTTTCGGCATCAAGCCGGCCGAGGTCGATCAGTTCATGAAGCCTCAGCCATACATCGATCGACGAATGAATCGCATACAAGCTCTTGAATTCAGGTGAAGCAGGTGCGTGTTTTTTTAGGATCGATAAATAGCCGTAATACAAATGCTGCGGTGTTTGCTGGTGCTTCGGTGTCCGTTTCAGCCAGAGGTTAAATTCCTCTTGGAAAAAAGTCAGCCAGCTTTGAAGCGATTGTTCGTCTGGGCGCTTCACTTGGAAGTGCTGGCGAATCAGTTCTTTGCTGCGCTGTAATTCATCCTTTTCTGACCAATTTTCTGTAAATCCGGTCACACTCTCTACTTGAGCGTATAGCGAAAAGAAGACAGCGAGAATGTGTTTACAAAGTCCATCTGCTGGACATGAGCAGCTGCTTCTCACAGGAAACAGCACATGAAGGTGGACTCTTGCTGCCACGACATCATGTACATAAGCTGACCATTCAGTATCAGACTCTTGCTTGAGCCGATATACGCTGTCCTGTCTATAAGTAATCAATGCTTTTTTGATGAGTTGTTTGTTTTCATCTGTTGCAGGAAGAAGTTCTTTGATCTGTTCGGCTGTTTGTTTGATTTCTTCTTCATTGATGTTGTGCTGAAGCATTTGATCCGCTCCTAACCAAGTAAAAGATTCCAATTCTCTTATTATAGCTCAATGGGGGTTTATAAAAAAGTTTTTCATGAAAATGGTCATAAATTTCAAAAGCTGTCGAATGATGTAATAGAGTATTGCATAAACCAACCTTACAGCATATAATAATGAAATTAGTGGAATCGAAAGGATACAGACATGGATAATAAGGGTTTAAATCAAGAAGAGTTTTTAAAGATTTTGATGTACGCTCATGATATTGGTGAAAATTCAAATGATGTCACAACAAAAGAAATGCTTGAAAATCTGATTGCTCATATTCGAAATGGTCTTGTTTCATAAAAGTGACCCCCTGCTAGTGATGGCAGGGGGTTTTTGTATGCTTTTAAGAATGGAATGAAAGCTCCCGGCATACGATGTCATTACAAGCATAAGGAGTATGGGGAGCTGATGGTGTCATGAATATTGCGATTGCAGGCTGTGGGTATGTGGGGCTTGTGACAGGTGTGTGTTTAGCGGAGGCAGGTCATGATGTGGCGTGTATTGATATTGACCGCCGAAAGGTCATGCAGCTGAAACAGGGAACTCCACCAATGTATGAGCCCGGGTTAAAAGAGCTATTGAAACGCAATCTTGAGCAGGGACGAATTCATTTTCACATAAATGGAGCAGAAGCCTACACGAAGGCAGATGTATTAATGATCGCGGTCGGCACCCCGCAGCAGGCAGATGGCCAAGCTGATTTACAGTTTGTGTTTCAAGCTGCGAAAGAGATGGGGATAAAAGCAAAATCAGGTGCGATTCTTGTGGTGAAAAGTACGGTGCCTGTCGGAACGGGTGATCAAATCGATCAGTTAATCCATCAAGAATTAGGACGGAAGGAGCCATTAGCGATTGCATCTAACCCAGAATTTTTACGGGAAGGCTCTGGCATTTCAGATACATTGAGGGCGGACCGGCTTGTGATTGGAGCTGAAACAAAAGCCGTATTAGACCAGTTAGAGGAGATGTATGCTGATTTCCACCTTCCATTGGTGAAAACAGACCGTAAAAGTGCTGAAATGATCAAGTATGCATCAAATGCATTTCTTGCGACAAAGATCAGCTTTATGAATGAGATTGCCTCCATTTGTGAAAAAACAGGAGCTGATGTTGAATGGGTGGCGCAGGGAATGGGGCTTGATCAGCGGATCGGTTCTTCCTTTCTCAGAGCGGGCATTGGCTACGGGGGTTCTTGTTTTCCAAAGGATACAAATGCACTTGTCCAAATTGCAGGGCATGTGTCCCATGATTTTGAGCTATTAAAGGCTGTCATCAAAGTAAATAATGAGCAAAGGGCAGGTTTTATCCGAAATATCCAGGAGCGGCTGGGAGCATCGCTTGAAGGGAAGCGAATTGCGCTTCTTGGTCTGTCCTTTAAACCGAATACAGACGATATGAGGGAGGCACCGTCTATTCCGATCGCTCATGAGCTCCATCAATTAGGTGCGGAGCTTGTGGCATATGATCCTGTTGCTGCCCGGCGTGCAGCTCGTGAACTGCCGGATCAAGTCTTATTTGCTCAAACGGTTGAAGAAGCGATCAAGGATGCCGATGCGGTCTGTCTATTAACAGAGTGGGCGGATATTCAGTCGTTTCCACTCGCGTCCTACAAAAAATGGATGAAGCAGCCGCTTATTTTCGATGGACGAAACTGTCATACACTTGAAGCGGCAGAAGAAGCAGGGGTCGAGTATCATTCGATTGGGCGCAGATCAGTTTCTCCAATTTATATGTAAAAGAAAACCGATAACAGTGAATGTTATCGGTTTTTATGAATGCGGCAGAATGAATCCACCATATAAAAATGCAGCCACAATAAGAAAGGCAGGGTGCAGCTTGAATTTGGTCATCAAGAAAAAGGAGATCGCGGCAATGGCGAGAGATTGTGTCCAGCCGATGGCTTTCACTGCATCTCCGCCGATTTCCCATGTTAGTAAAAGCATCATCATCGCAATGACAGGCTGTACGGATAAGGTCATGCCTTTGACGACGGGAGATTGGCGAAAACGGTCAATGAGCTTGAGCAATAAAATGAGTCCGGCAGCGGAAGGCAGGACAGTTGCAAGCAGTGCCACGATAAAACCTGGCCAGCCCATGACGTCATAGCCGACATATGCTGCAATCTTCGTAGCGATTGGCCCCGGCAGTGCATTGGCTAAAGCCAGCATATTGGAAAATCCTTCGTTCGTCATCCAATGAAAATGATTGACGATTTCTTCATAATTGAGCGGGATGGATGCAGGGCCTCCGCCATATCCTAATAGATTAGATAAAAAGAAAGCCCAGAATAAAAAGAGAATCAGTATCATGAAGACACTCCTTTCTCTTTATTTGACCGATGCCAGCGATTTTTCAGCTTAAAATGAAAAGCGCCATAAAATAAAAAGATCATCACAATGATTCCTGGATGAATGGAGAGCACTTGCAGTCCGACAAAGGCAAGAAGGAATAGAGTGATCCCGAAGATCATGCCGAAGCCTTTCAGCGTTTTTTGTCCAAACTCATATGCCATGATGCCTAACAGAACGGCAATGACAGGGGTCACAGCACCAATCATATTTTGAATGATTTGTGAGGAGCTTAAGACGCTGACAAGTGTGACAAGGGCTACCATGGCGAGACATGTCGGTAAAATATGTGCAGCTGTTGCGACAATTGCGCCAGATACGCCTTTTAATCGATAGCCGAGGTATGCTGACATTTTGGTTGCGATCGGGCCTGGTAATGCATTGGCGATGGCGAGTGTTTCTCCGAATTCGTCATCGTTGATCCATTGATATTTCACCACCGCTTCATGGCGAATAAGCGGTATCACGGAAGGGCCTCCGCCAAAACCGAGAATCCCGGTTCGCACCATAGCGATAATGAGTTCGATATATGATTGCAAGTGGTTCAACTCCTGTCTACAATTTCATACCCATACGGCTTTTGTATCGTTTAATGAGCATTTGGCAGTCCACACTGACAACGCCTTCTAGCGGGTATAGTTTTTTTGTCAGAAATGTCTCCATTTCCTGTTCATCCTGAAAAATGCCATGCATATGCAGCTTGCTTGGTCCTGTCATATGATAAAGACTCGTGACAGCTGTTTCCTGTTCAAGCTGAAGGGCAACCGCTTCTAAAAATTTTGGCTCTACCTCTACATTAAAGAAGACAGAGACATGAATGCCGACCTTCGCGGGGTTAATCACAGCGGTGAAACGTTCAATGACTCCTGCTTCAATGAGCTGCTGAATGCGGGCTTGTACGGCAACACGTGACAGACCGACCTGTTTGCCGAGATCTGTGTAAGACATGCGCCCGTCCTCGTGTAATAGGGATAAAATTTGTTTATCTCTTTCGTCTAATGTTAAGTTCGGAATGCTATAGTCTTTTGACACCATATAACCACCTTTCTTCTGTTGATTCTATCATATTTCATTACGTATAGAATGATTGATTTCTCATTTGCTATCGAAACGAAAACGTTACGGGTGAAAAAACATCTTTATGCATAAAAAACACCCCGAGCTCATCGGGGTGTCTTCATTTATTGATCCGGGTTGCTTTCTGCACTGGCAATTTGCTGTGCAAGGTCAGCTCGATCAATGTCTGCTTGGAAGAATTCCTGCGTATTCGGCAGGTGTAAATTCATATGACGTTTTTGAGATATGCGGATGGTGACTTGATCAACGGTGTAATCAAATACGTGTCCGCCAACACTTCGATCTTCATCAATAAAATGAAGGTGATATCCACTTACCGCAATGCCGTGTGCATACTGCGGTGTACGGAACCCTGCGATCGTACCTTGAATATCCTCAAAGTCGAAAATAGGCTGAGACTTGACTGCTTCTACCATCGGAACGTAAGGTTTTTCCTGTTTTTCAACCGTACGTGTTTGAACCTTTTTGAATGATCCATCAATGCGTACCGCATAAAAGATATTTTTACTTGGTAAAATGCGGTCAATTTCTTCTTCCAGCTCTTTGGACGTCATAGGTGCATCAATTCGATGAACGATATCTGTTTCAAAGAAAGCTAGAGAGCAGAATGGTGAATAATCTTGATCGGTGACTGGTGTCGCTGTTCCATCCGAGCGCAGCCGGTAGAATGCACCGTCAAAGCCGATCAGCTCCCCATCTAATTGATTAAATGTACCGATGCCGAAATCACCGTGTTCAGGAATATGTGCGAGGGAGAAATCTCCATCATATACGGCTTCAAGCAAGGAGGTCATCGTCGATACTTGATAGACCTCTTGCTGTTTGTCATGCTGTCTTGTGTCATTCTGTTGATTCATTGGGTGCATCATACCCATATCCGCTCACTCCTTTAATGTAATGTATCGAAGTCTTATCTGACGTTCGCTGTGTGTTTTTTGCGATAGACTTCTGGCCATTTTTGACTGGCGAGGTCAGGGTTATCTTGATAGTCAATCGGAATATCAATGATCACGGGTCCTTCTATGTTTATACCCTTTTGAAGGACGGTTGAAAGCTCCTCAGGTGAGTTGACCCGTAATCCAGTCGCTCCAAAGCTTTCCGCATATTTCACTAAATCGATCTGTCCGAATTCAACGCAGGATGTACGGTCATATTTCATTTCCTGCTGGAACGCAACCATGTCATATGTGCTGTCGTTCCAAACAAGGTGAACGAGGTTTGTCTTTTTGCGGACAGCTGTTTCTAACTCCATTGCGGAGAAGAGAAAACCGCCATCACCCGAAACCGAAATAATCTTTTCATCTGGATTCAATATAGAAGCCGCAATTGCCCATGGTAATGCGACGCCTAATGTTTGCATGCCGTTACTCACCAAGAATGAGTTCGGTTCATAGGCGCGGAAGTGACGGGACATCCAAATCGCGTGAGATCCGATATCACATGTGACCTTTGTGTCATCAGGAATCAGACGTCTCAATGTATGAATGACATCCAGCGGGTGAGATCGATGACTTTCTCTTTCTGGTACCTTTTCAATGTCGCTTAATAGCTCCTGTAATTCAGTGACTAATTCTATGTTCTCTTTGCATAGAGAAAGAGGAACACTGTCATGCGCTAGATGTTTGACGGTTTCAGAAATATTGCCTACAAGTTCAAGCGCTGGCTCATAAAAATGGTCAATATCTGCCTGCATGTCATCAACATGGATGATTTGGCGCTGCTGCGGCTGAAGATTCCAATGCTTCGGATCATACTCGATTGGATCAAAGCCAATGGTCAAAAGGACATCTGCTTGTTCAATGAGAAGGTCACCCGGCTGATTACGGAATAAGCCGATTCTGCCTACATATTGAGACTCGAGCTCTCTTGAGAGAACGCCGGCTCCTTGATACGTTTCAACAAATGGGATACCAAGTGTTTTTAATAATGCTCTTGTGGCATTTGCAGCAGCTGGACGACTGGCTTTCATTCCCACAATCGCAATAGGTAAGTGTGCATTTTGAATTTTGGCGATAGCCGAACTGATGAGAGCATCCGGTGCAGGACCTAATTCTGGAGAAGGGTGAGCAGACACTGCTGTTTGTGTGGTGTGTTCTGTCACGACATCTTGTGGAAAGCTGATAAATGCTGCTCCAGCCTGCCCTTTTTGTGCCGCGCGAAAAGCATTTGTTAATGCTTCTGGTATATTATGAACGTCTTGTACTTCAACACTATATTTGGTGACTGGTTTGAATAATGCCGCATTGTCGAGTGATTGATGTGTTCGTTTCAGACGATCTGCACGAATGACGTTTCCAGCGATTGCGACAACAGGATCACCTTCTGTATTGGCTGTTAATAGACCTGTTGCTAAATTAGATGCTCCAGGACCTGATGTGACGAGACAAACACCTGGTTTGCCAGTTAAACGTCCGACAGCAGCTGCCATAAAGGCTGCATTTTGTTCGTGTCTGCATAGGACAAGCTCTGGACCTCTGTCTTTTAATACATCAAATACAGCGTCAATTTTTGCACCTGGAATGGCAAAAACATGGGTCACACCTTGAGCAATCAGCGTATCGACAATCAACTCTGCTCCTCGTCTTGTTAGGGGTTGTGCTTGAGATTTCATTTACCCCGCACTCCTTTCGGCAAGTAAAATTTTTTATGAAAATATATTTTCATGATATGATTTACTATACATTTCATAAAATAAAATTTCCAATATATGTTTAACGCAGTTTTGATATGTTTCACGAATAAGTGTGTGAGGAGTGAAAGGATGGAACTGAGACATTTGCAGTATTTTGTCACAGTAGCGGAGGAGCTGCATTTCGGCAGAGCAGCCGCACGGTTGAATATGACACAGCCTCCACTTAGTCAGCAAATTAAGCAGTTTGAGGAAGAATTGGGTTTTCCTTTATTTCACCGGTCGAAACGGGTGGTGGAGCTAACAGCTGCTGGAAAGGTCTTTTTACATGAGATTCGGGGAGTGTTGCAACAGCTTGATAAAGCGGTTGATCATGCCCGTCACACAGCAAGAGGAGAGCTGGGGAAAATCATCATAGGTTTTGTTGGAACGGCGACGTATGATATTCTGCCGCCCGTTGTACGTGAATTCAGGGAGCTGTATCCCTCTGTCAGTATCGAGCTGCAGCAGCTTTCTGTTTCGCAGCAGCTAGAGGCATTGTTAAATGGTGAGATTGATATCGGTTTCTTACATCCTACAGCGCCGCATGAAGAACTAGTCAGTCGTTTGATGAAGCAAAGTGAATGTATTTTTGCGATTCCAAAAAATCATCGATTGGCTCAACAAGAGACTGTCACGATTGAAGATATCCGTCATGAACCGATTATTTCTTTATCACAGGAATCGTGGCCGTCCCTTTATCAGCACTTTGTCCTGCTATGTGAAAAGTACGGATTTTCTCCAAATATCGTGCAGGAAGCGGCGGAATATCAAATGATCATTGGCCTTGTCACAGCAGGGATCGGTATTGCGGTGATTCCGAAATCAGCCCGGCGTCTATTTAATCTGGATGTTGTTTATCGGGCCATTGAGGGTGAACAGCTTCTGGCGGAATGGACGATTTCCTATAGACGGGAAAATCATAATCCTGCTTTATTTCATCTTGTCCACCATATCCTGCATCGCACCGAGCTGGAATTAGAGGTATAGGGAACGGGTTATGGTATGATGTCGTTACATTAAAAGGAGGCGTACCTGAATTGATTACATTGCAAATGGATCAGCTGTCACGAAAAGAGGCATATAAATTATTATCTGGTTCTATCGTTCCAAGACCGATAGCGTTTATTACAAGTCTATCTAAAGAAAATGTCGTCAATGCCGCACCATTTAGTTTCTTTAATGTCATCAGTGGACACCCACCGCTCATTGCCGTTTCTATCGGTCGACGTGAAGGTCAGATGAAAGATACTGCGCAGCATATTATCGATAGGGAAGAGTTTGTCATTCATGTGAGTGATGAAGCCATAATAGAAGATATTAATGAAACAGCTGCTACGCTGCCGCAGGAAGAGAGTGAGCTGGATCGAACCGGTCTTCATCAAGTAGAGAGTCATGTCATTTCAGTGCCGGGGATCAAGGAAGCGCGCATTCGTTTTGAATGTCAGCTGGAAAAGCATCTCACCTTTCAAAATGATGAAGGGGAGATCACGGTCGATCATATCATTGGCCGGGTTGTATGTGCACATTTAGATGAGGGTGTTTATGATGTAGAAAAAGGCTATGTTTCTACTAATGAACTGAAACCAGTCGCGCGACTAGCAGGTAATGATTATGCCCATTTAGGCACGTCATTTGTGCTGAAAAGACCACAGTAATCAAAAAACCCCCGAGTGATGCTCGGGGGTTCTGTTTATTTCTTCTGTTCTAATTTCAGTGGAGCTGCGATGTTCTTTTGTACTTTTTTCCCTTTTAATACGTCGTTTGCAGCACCGACTGCCAGTTGACCGATCAGCTCTGGCTGCTGCGCAACCGTTGCAGAGAGTTTTCCTGCTTTGATTGAGCTGAGTGCATCTTCGTTCCCGTCAAAACCAACGACGAGAATGTCTTTTCCGGAGCTTTGAATTGCCTCTAGCGCGCCAAGTGCCATTTCATCATTGTGGGCAAAAACGGCTTTGATGTCAGGGTTTCCTTGAAGGAGGTTTTCCATGACATTCAGTCCTTTTGTCCGGTCGAAGTCAGCAGCTTGTTTCGCTGTCACTTTTAAGTCTTTATCTGCTATTTGATGGAATCCTTTTCCACGCTCACGTGTAGCGGAAGCGCCTGGTACGCCTTCTAATTCAGCGACTTTTGCTCCTTTGCCGAGCTTGTCGATGATAAAGTTAGCTGCCATTTCTCCGCCTTTGACGTTATCTGAGGCGACAAGTGCTTCTACCTTTCCACTTTCGGCTGAGCGGTCTAATGTGATGACAGGTATATCAGAAGCGTTCGCTGATTCGACAGCGGTTGATATGGCAGATGAATCCGCTGGGTTGATGAGCAATGCGTCGACACCTTGCTGAATTAAATCTTCTACATCACTTGTTTGTTTAGCTGAATCATTTTGTGCATCTGCAATCACGACGTCAATGCCTAGCTTTTTCGCTTCTTTTGTCACACCGTTTTTCAAAGAAACGAAGAATGGGTTATTTAATGTCGAGATTGACAGCCCAATCTTGATGTCTTTTTTCTTGCCATCTTTTGATGACTTGGCCCACTCAGGTGGTTCAAGTGAGCAGGCAGAAAGCATGAACAATGAGAGAGTCAGGATGAGAATAAGATATTTTTTCATAGCAGCTGCCTCCTTAAGCAGATTTCTTTCTGTCTAGCAGGACTGCAATCAAGATGACAATCCCTTTCACAACAGATTGATAGAATGATGAAACACCAAGTAAGTTCATACCATTGTTCAGGACACCGATAATGAGTACCCCGATGAGTGTGCCGACAATTCGTCCTCTTCCGCCGGACAGGCTTGTCCCGCCAAGTACGACGGCAGCAATGGCGTCAAGCTCATAGGACGTGCCAGCTGTTGGCTGTGCAGAATTCAGACGAGATGTTAAGATCGCACCTGCTAAGGCAGACATGAAGCCTGCTAATGAATAGATCATAATTTTCACGCGCGGTACTTTGATTCCTGAAATGAGCGCAGCTTTTTCATTCCCGCCGATCGCATATGTTCTTCTGCCGAAAGGCGTTTTATGAAGCAGTACCCAAAGGACGATAAAGGTGAGAAGCATCGTGATTGCTGGAACAGGAATGCCTAAGAAATATCCTCGCCCGAATAACTGAAAGGCATAGTTAGAGCCAAGCCCAGTAATTGGGTTTCCATCTGTATAAACGAGTGTCAAACCTCTGAAAATCGTCATCGTCGCAAGTGTTGCGATAAAAGGAGCCATTTTTCCTTTTGTGATTAATAGACCGTTAATCATCCCAAGAACGGCACCGATGATACAGCCAACGATAATGGCTAAAATCGGGTCCATGCCAGAAACGATAAAGCCGGCAGTCAGGGCACTGGATAGTGCAAGAATGGCACCAACTGATAAATCAATACCTCCAGTTAAAATCACAAACGTCATCCCAAAGGCAATGAGGGCATTAATGGAGATTTGTCTCAGTAAGTTTAAGATGTTTAAAGGTTCTAAAAAGGCCGGGTTTAAAATAGAAACAATGGCGACAAGGATGATGAGTCCTAAGAATGGCCCAAGCTTTTGCATGATGTTATCAAATCGTCCATTTGAAGTAAGTGGTTTCATGTTACTTCCCTCCTGTAGCTAGTGTCATAATTCGTTCTTGTGTTGCTTCTGTTTTGTCTAATTCTCCGCTGATGGTACCTTCATGGATGACGAGTACTCGATCGCTCATCCCGAGTATCTCTGGGAGTTCAGAGGAGACCATTAAAATGGCAACGCCCCGATCGGTCAGTTCGTTCATTAACTGATAGATTTCTCGTTTCGCTCCGACGTCGACACCTCGTGTCGGTTCATCTAAAATCAAGACCTTTGGCTGTATGCCGATCCATTTGGCGATTACGACTTTTTGCTGATTTCCACCAGACAGGCTTCGGGCAGAAATGTCAGAGGAAGCCGTTTTAATCGTCAGTCGTTTGATGAGCAGATCGACAAAATCCTGTTCATTTTTTTTATCAATCAGTCCCTTTGGAGAGAAGCTTTTTAAGTTTGGCAGACCGATGTTTTCTCGGATGGATGCATCAAGCATGAGCCCTTCATCCTTACGATCCTCCGTGATAAAGCCGATACCGAGCTTGACAGCATCACTTGGTTTTTTAATAACAGCCTTTTTTCCATGAACCCAGATTTCTCCTTGGTCAAGAGGATCAAGGCCAAAGAGTGATCGCATCATTTCGGTCCGGCCAGCCCCCATTAAGCCTGCAACACCGACGATTTCTCCAGCTTTAACTGAGAAACTGATATCTTGAAATTGTCCTTTTTTCGTTGCTTTTTTCACCTCAAGGACAATATCTCCTGTAGAAGGCGTACGCTCGGGATATCGATCTGTCAATTCACGACCGACCATTTTTTTGACGACTTCATGGAAATTCGTTTCAGGTATGGCTTTCGTATCGACCGTTTTCCCATCACGCATGATCGTAATTCGGTCACAGATTGCAAAGATTTCCTCCATACGGTGAGAAATATAGACGATAGAAACGCCTTCTTTTTTGAGAGATTCAATGACCTGGAAGAGCTTTTCGATTTCACGTTCCGTTAGAGCTGCTGTCGGCTCATCCATGATGATGACTTTCGCATCGGTCATTAATGCCTTTGCAATCTCAATCATTTGTTTTTGTCCAACAGAACAGCTGCCTGCCTCTTGATCAAGCGAGAGATTCACAGACAATCGGTCCAGTTGCGTTTGGGCGAGGGCCTTCATTTTCTTTGTGTCTAGCAGCCCAAGCTTCGTATAGATTTCTTTCCCGATGAATAGGTTCTCCAAGACGGTCATATCCGGCCATATGTTGAGCTCTTGATGGATGAAGGCGATGCCGTGCTGTTCCGCTTCTTTTGGATTTTTGAAAGCGGTTTCTTTTCCGTCGATTTGTATCGTTCCTTGATCTAAAGAATAAAGACCTGTAAGCAGGTTCATTAAAGTTGATTTTCCTGCACCATTTTCACCCATGAGTGCGTGGACTTCGCCTGTGACGAGGTCAAAGGAGACCCCGGAGAGAACGGTGTTTTTCCCAAAAGCCTTATGGATGTTATGCATCTCTATGTTCATATCTGGCTCCTCCTTTTAAAAGATGACACCGGCATGAAGAATGCAGTTTGCGTATGGGGTGGCTTCACCCGTTCGAATGACTGCTTTTGCCTGTTTGGTCATGTCTTTGAACGTCTCGTGGTCTACTTCATGTAATGGTTTTGAGAACGCTTTCTTAAGAAATAAATGATCTCGTTCATTGGCCTCTTTGATTTCACTAGCCACAGTCATGTTTTCAACAGCCATTTCTTGAAGAAGGAGGGAGGTGACCTCCTGAAAGGACGGTGTGCCGATTGATAATGCCAGGTCGATTTTGGCTGGACCTTCTGGAATAGGGAGACCACAGTCTGCGATGACGATTGTATCTGTATGGCCAAGGTCAGCAAGCACCTTGGCGATATGGCTGTTTAGGATGCCGTTTTTTTTCATTTCTTTTTCTCCAATTCTTCTCTTGTTGGCATGCCGCCTTGTGCGCCAAACTTTGTGACAGACATTGATGCTGCAAGATTGGCAAAGGCAAGTGCATCATAGAGGGATTTGCCTTCTGTTAAGGCGACAGCCAAGGCTCCGTTAAAGGTATCGCCAGCTCCTGTTGTATCGACTGCTTCTACAGGTACACCTGGAACTAATACTTCTTTCGATCCATCAAAATATCGAACCCCATTTTTCCCTTCTGTGACTAGTAATTTGTTAGGGTATTGACGCAAGGCATCTTCAATTGGCAGACCATCGAACATAAGAACAGCTTCGTGTTCATTCGGTGTAATGTAAGCAGCCTGATTTAAAACCTGCTGCGATACTTTGCGGGCTGGTGCAGGGTTTAAAATCACAGGGATTTCTTTTTCACTGCAAATGGAGCAGACCGCTTCGACCGTTTCTTCAGGTATTTCCTGCTGGATAAGAACCATCCCGATATCATCAATTGTAGAAAGAGCATCATTTACATAGTCAGGAGTGACCTCATTATTTGCCCCTTTGACCACGACAATGCTGTTATCACCTTCTGCTAAAATGATATGAGCTGTGCCGCTCTCCATTTCGGTAACCGGTTTCATATGTGAGATGCGGACACCTTGTGTTTGTAAATTACTGAGAATTTCCTGACCATAAGCGTCATCACCAACTCGGCCGACCATATATACATCTGCACCGAGTCTGGCACTTGCGACTGCTTGATTGGCACCTTTTCCGCCTGGGACCGTTTTAAACGATTCGCCTAAAACCGTTTCCCCGGCATTTGGCCGTTTATCTGATGTGACGACTAAATCCATTGAACAGCTTCCTACTACAACAATATGACTCATTGTGAATCCACCTTTCTTGTGGTCTCTCGTTCAATAAAAGAGACGGGCATTTGAATAACTGGCTGATCTATCGGTTGTTTCTGAATCGCTTTGATTAACAGCTGTGCCGCTTCTTTCCCCATCTCATAGGCGGGCTGCCTAATGGTCGATAAGGAAGGGAAAAGCAGCTCGCTTTGCGGAATATCATCAAATCCAATGATTTGAACGTCTCCTGGAATGGCTTTTCCGATACGAAGCGCTTCATGGATGACCGCTGTTGCGACGATGTCATTGCTGGCAATGATCCCATCTGTTTCAGGGTACAGCTGGAAGAGGGCTTTGGCGCTTTTTCGGGCTTCTTGAAAGGAAAAGGAAGCATTAGACATCACATGAAAGTCGACACCTGTATCCGTGAGAACATCGAGTGCGCCCTTGAAGCGCTGCCGAGCTGTTTGTAGGTGGGCAGGTCCTTTTAGCAGTGTGATCTGCCGGCTGCCGCGTCTAATTAATTCCATTGCGGCCATTTTCCCGCCAGCTGCAGCATCTGCAAAAACAGAAGGTGCATGTGGAACGGTTCGATCTAAAAACACAACAGGTAAATCATCATCGTTGTATATATCTGATTCAGGTTCATTTGTGACTGCGATGACACCGACCACTTGATTTTGTTTAAAGGTTTGTAAGTAGGCCATTTCCTTCTCTCGATCCTCATCACTGTTCCCGAATAATAACCGAAAACCGTGCGCATGAATCTCATCCTCAACACCTCTAGCTAGTTGAGGAAAGAAGGGGTTTGTGATATCAGGCAAGATTAAGCCGATTAAGCGTGATTCTCTTTTGAAAAGGGATCTAGCCACTTCATTGGGAAAGTAGTTCAACTCCTGCATCGCTTGTGTCACGCGGGTTTTCGTATCTGAATGGACGTATCCAGTATCATTGAGCACGCGTGAAACAGTGGCAACAGACACTTGTGCAGCTTTTGCAACATCTTTAATGGTAGCCAATGGAGAGCCTCCCTTCATGAGTGTGTAACCGTTTACACACATAGATTATCACGAAAGCATCAAAATGACAATCTAAAAAAAATAAAAAAAGAAAAGAAAGATGACTTCTTCCTTTTCTTAACTAATAATACCTGTTTGTGTAATGTTCACTTTCACTTTTGGAATGATTTTCACCTTCGGATAATCGGTGACCCAGTTCATTTTCATATACTCATCATAGTGTCTTACCCGATATTTTCTGCCAAGGCTGAGAACGTCAGAATTCGCTTCTTGCAGGGCGGCAATGACTTTTTCAGCGTCTTTTGTGAAAATAGCTGATAGCCTTTTATTTAACATTTCAATTTTTTTATCTGTATCTAAATTGTCTTTCGGGTATTCAATAACAGAGGTGGTGAATTCAAACTCAAGAGAGAAGGTTAAGTTTCGGTGATCAGGATTGACGATTTTAATGTCTCTATTTGAATCGGTTACTTGAACGGTGATGTAATTGTTCTCTTTTAATTTCATATCACTTCTTACTTTTTTCGTGAAGTTTGCATAGCTGCCCATTTTTCCATCCATAATGGTGAGCAGAATGGCATCCTGGGCATAGAGTTCACCTTTCTTTTTCTCATTATCAAATAAGGCAACCCCCCTCACACTCGTTAACTTTTTTGACTTATCGTAGTAGAGTAACGGCAGTGTGAAATCCTCACCGGTTTGCAGCATTTTGGACCGGATATTTTGAATGTTCTTAGGTGAAACTTGTGAGGAGCGTGATGCAGAAGTGATCAGGTTGTTTAAATAGTCGCTCACAATAAGTTTTTCCTTGAGCAGTTGATTGATTAAATCTACACAGCTCCCGCCTTGCACCACTGCCAAGTTTGCGAGTAAAGGGCTTTTGGGATCGCGGTAAAACATATCTAAGTAAGGGAGCAGCCGGTTTTGGGCAAATTCATCACCGATCAGCAGCACACGCATTTTCGACATATCGATTTTTTGGTCTACACTCCGGCTAAAGTTGCTTCTTGCTTTTCTTAAAGTAGGTGCATCGGTTGTGAGAACAGTGGTTAAATAACTGCCGGTATTCCCTTGCTGCATACTTTGAGACTGCTGCACCTTTCGATAGGTAATCGAATATCTCGCATTGTCATCCTCTCCTTGATCAACAGCTGAAGTTAAAACAAGAGAGATGTCTTTTAATAGGTTTTGATCCCAGCAGCCTGGCATGAAAATGAGAGAAACACACATAAGCAGTGTCAACATGTACTTATGATGCATGTGATTTCACCTTCTTTTTGCGGTGTTTGATCAAGATAATAACGGCCATCATGATCGGAAGTGTGTAAATAAATGAATATTGTGCAACAGTGGTAAAGTCATTAAAGCGCTGAATTCTAAAGTTATCAGTTGAAAGATAACAGCTGACAGCATAAATCAAAATGGCAAAATAGTAGACATATTTTTTGTGATTTTTTTTCTTAAGCATACTGGATACACCATTTGCACAAAAGTACAGATAATTACTCAGTGTAGCTAGAATGACAAAGACCCAAAAGCTTAGAAAAATTAAATCCGTCCGCTCAATGACACCGAACGTAATGGTTTTTAAAAGGTACAAAACAGGATTCGGGATGACATTAAGCTCAGCCGGGCTGAAAAACATAAAACAAATTAATGTAATAAATAGGTAGTAAAGTGTCGTACATATATTTGAAATGGTCATCACTTTATATCGTTCCTTAATGGAGCCCTTCATTAGTGGGGAGATGACCAGAATCATCTCAAATCCATTCATTGACAACACCACATCCTTCAATCCAATTTGGAGTTGAGAAACATCCGTTTGGAAAAAAGGCATGAGATAATCAATATTGGTTCCTTTCAATGCATAGAACATCAATAGAGAGAGCATGAGCAAAAAGGGCGTTAAGATAAAGTTGAATCTGACAATGGCTGTAATTTGCTCCTTTGCGATATAGATAATGCATATCATGAGTAATAGGTTAATGACCCAGTTTGGTGTAAGCGGGAGCACCCATATGCCAAGAATCCTTGTGAATATTGAAAGCACAACGATACAAACCGAGGCAAAGTATACCGTATAGAGCGTGACCAAGATGCGTCCAATCCATTTTCCAAAAACCTCAATCAGCACTTGGAAAAATGACGTTTCAGGATACTTGTAGATGATATAAAGAAAAATCGTATTGATGATCTGTATAAAAAAACACGCTAAAATAATCGCCATCCAGCCATCGTGTCCTATGTCTTTCATCAGCAAATGGGGGAGAGCTAAAATTCCAACACCAATTTGAGATTGGATAATAAAAAAAACAGCTTGAGGTGGAGATATTTTATTTTTCATCTTTCTTTTTCCATCCTCTCAGTTGTTCAATTTGTTTGCTCTTTTGCGGATTTAAATAAACAGGTCGATTTTTGTACATCCACATTGGGAGTCGAACCACAGTATCTTTTAAGTCCTGCCAGTTAAATGGAGCAACAGGTGATAAATATGGTACCCCTAGTGATTCTAAGCGGCATAAATTCATGAGCATAATGGCGAGCCCAAATGAAATGCCAATAAATCCAAACATTGATGCCATAAACATGAGCGGGAAACGAAGCATCCTGATGGTGGACGTCATTTCAAACGACGGAAGTACAAATGAAGCGACAGCTGTTACAGCGACTACAATCACTTGGACATTCGAAATAAGTCCTGCCTGTACAACCGCATCCCCAATAACCAAACCACCTACGATTCCAATGGTCTGCCCGATTGGTTTAGGCAGACGCACTCCAGCCTCACGTATGAGTTCAATCGTGATCTCCATCAAAATAGCCTCTATTAATGGAGGAAAGGGAATTCCGATAATAGAGTTCTTCATGGTAATGGCTAGTTCATCTGGGACAACCTCATAATGAAACGCAATAACAGCAATGTAAAAAGATGGCAATATAACTGCGATGATGCAGGCAAGATAACGCAAAATTCGAATAAACGTAGCAGGAATCCAGCGGCTGTTATAATCATCTGGTGACTGAAAGAAGCTAAAGAACGTGATAGGCAGAATGATGGCCATTGGACTACCATCCATGAGTACGACTATTCTGCCTTCAAGGATCGCAGATCTCACCTTGTCCGGACGTTCTGTATCAATCAGCTGCGGGAAAATAGAAAATGAATCCTCCTCAATTGCCTCAACGATAGAGCCAGGACTTAACAGTGTGTCTACTTTAATAGAAGAAATCCGTCTGTTGACCTCTTCGACCTTTTCTTGATTGGCAATATCAGATATATAAACCGTTGCAAGCTTTGTTTCCGATTTTGTACCGATCTTATGATATTGAATGGCGAGCTTCCGATCATTTAAATGGGAACGCAGTAAGTAGATATTGGTATCAAGACTTTCAACAAATCCATCATGTGCGCCTGCGATAATACTTTCCGAAGAAGGTTCAGAAATAGAGCGCAGCGGAGGCTGTCCAACAGCAAATAGCTTAATTTGTGAGGAGTTTTCATCAAGAAAGGCAATACTTCCTGCAATAATACTGTCTGTGATCAGCGTCAAGTCGCCTGTTTCAAGTGTGCTAAGAGATTTTGTATAATCCTGCTTTCCAGGAGGGCCTAACAAGTTGCCGATGATGAAATCATTTAGTTTTCCTTCATCTATTCTTGTTTTTATAAAAAACAGCGCAGATTTCGTTTCATTCACCATTAATTCTCGGTATTCAAAATCGCCGCTTTGCTGAAATGTTTTTTTCAGGATCCGGATTTTTTCCTCAAAGCTTCCTGATAAAAAATGCAGGCGTGTTTGCTCATTGGAGTTTGGCATCTTGAGCCTCCTCTCACAGATTTTTTAACCATAGTGTAAGCGGAGAAGCGAATTTTATTCGTCACCTTTGGGGAAAGCATGACATGAGCTGACAACTTTCAACTAAATTCATATTAAAAATGTTAAGAAATGATGAATCTTGATAAAAACAAATGAATAATGTTTCATTGTTTAGGTCATAAGGTGCGAATCTCGTAAAGAGAAGGTACACCGAAATGATCAAAGTTTTACATCTTATCCCAATTTTTTGTGACCTAAAAATAAGCAGATGACTTGATTTTTTTAGAGGTGACCTTTGTCATAGGTCAACACACAGCAATCTGACCAAGGAGAATGACTTTCTAACCTGTTCATTCAAAAATATAAAACATTCCAAAACACGCACTATTCATTTAAAGCGCTGATATGACTGATGTTATAGAGAATAACAGACTTTAAAACATTGATTCAAAATACATCTTAATAATTGTCGAAAAATTTAGGGAGAAAAGGACAAAAGATTTTCGGATCATTGATGTTAACGCTTTCTCATGAATTCAGCAGAAATTCAGACTGATTTTTGTCCGTCTTTTGGCCTTTTCATTTAAAGGATAGGTAGGCAAAAAAGCCTTTTGATTAGAGGAATTTGGCATACGAGGAAGTGAAAGATTATGTTACATAATACCGATTGTGATTTTATGCTGAACAGATATACTGTTGATTGAATTTACATATCACACTCATAAAAAAAGGAGATGTAGATAGCGATGTGGTTAATCGTTATAGCCTGTGTCATCATGTTAGGGATTGGCTTTATTGAAAAGAAGCGTCATCAGAAAAATATCGATGCCCTGCCGGTGCGCGTCAATATTAATGGTATTCGCGGAAAGTCTACCGTCACAAGATTGACAACCGGTATCTTAATGGAGGCAGGTTATAAAACTGTCGGTAAAACAACGGGAACGGATGCAAGAATGATTTATTGGGATACGCCAGAGGAGAAACCGATTAAAAGGAAACCGCAAGGACCGAATATCGGAGAGCAGAAGGAAGTTATGAGAGAAACAGTTGAAAGAGGAGCAAATGCCATCGTCAGTGAATGTATGGCGGTAAATCCAGATTACCAAATTATCTTTCAGGAAGAGCTGCTTCAAGCAAACATTGGCGTAATCGTAAACGTTCTTGAAGATCATATGGACGTCATGGGGCCAACACTTGATGAAATAGCAGAAGCCTTTACAGCGACAATTCCTTACAATGGACACTTGGTTATTACGGATAGTGAATATACGGATTTCTTTAAAGAGATTGCGAAAAAACGCAACACAGAAGTCATTGTTGCAGATAATTCCAAGATTTCCGATGAGTTTTTGAGGAAATTTGAGTACATGGTTTTCCCAGATAATGCTTCACTGGCACTTGGTGTTGCCCAAGCATTAGGGATTGATGAAGATACGGCATTCAGAGGAATGTTAAATGCGCCACCTGATCCAGGAGCGATGAGAATTCTTCCATTAATGGACGCGAAAACACCTGGACACTTTGTAAATGGATTTGCGGCAAATGACGCATCCTCTACATTGAACATTTGGAAGCGTGTGAAAGAAATTGGATATCCAACAGATGAACCGATTATTATTATGAACTGCCGTGCGGATCGAGTAGATAGAACGATCCAGTTTGCGGAGGATGTACTTCCTTATATTGAAGCAAGTGACCTTGTTTTAATTGGTGAAACAACAGATCCAATTGTGAAGGCATATGAGGAAGGGAAAATTCCGGCTGACCACTTACACAACCTTGAATATCAATCTACAGAACAAATTATGAATATGCTTGAGAAAAAGCTTCATAATCGAGTGGTTTATGGAGTCGGCAATATCCATGGTGCCGCTGAACCTTTAATCGAAAAAATTCAAGAATACAAAATTAAGCAGCTTGTCAGCTAGGAGGAAATATAGAAAATGTTCGGATCAGATCTTTATATCTCGTTAATTTTAGGAGTTCTACTCAGTTTAATCTTTGCAGAAAAAACAGGAATCGTACCAGCTGGACTTGTTGTCCCAGGTTATCTGGCGCTCGTATTTAATCAGCCAGTCTTCATTTTAGTCGTCTTATCTGTCAGCTTGCTTACGTATGTGATCGTTCGTTTTGGCTTATCAAAATTCATGATTTTATACGGACGCAGAAAGTTTGCTGCGATGCTCATTACAGGGATTGCCTTAAAACTGATATTTGATTTCTTCTATCCAGTCGTCCCATTTGAAATAGCAGAATTCCGCGGAATTGGAATCATCGTTCCTGGATTGATTGCGAATACGATTCAAAAGCAAGGTCTTACAATTACCCTTGGAAGCACGTTACTTCTAAGTGGTGCAACATTTGCCATCATGTATGTTTACTATCTATTTTAAGATAAGGTGTGTCCAATGATGAATAAAAAATTGAGCTTTCAGGAAAAGCTGCTGAAAATCACAAAGAACCAAAAGAAAAAGACGAATAAACACGTACTCATTGCTTTACCGATCGTCATAGCTTGTACATTTCTATTTACGTTTATCGGAAAAGCACAAGTGCCAACTGTACAAAAGAATCCAGAAAACATCCTGACCGCTTCGTTTGTCGGTGACATTATGTTTGGAAGAAACGTAGAGAAAGTAACAGAACGTTATGGTAAAGAGCATCTCTTTCGCTATGCCAAGCCATATTTTGATGTGTCAGATTATGTGACAGGCAACTTTGAGCATCCAGTCGCATCAGATAAAGAACAGGCAGCCCAAAAGAATATTCATTTAAAAACAGATGAAGATTCTGTCCAAGCATTGAAGGATTTAAATTTCTCTGTCTTAAACTTTGCGAATAACCATGCGGCAGACTATGGTGAAAAAGGGCTGAATAATACAATCGATGCCTTTGAACAAACTGACATGGATTATACAGGTGCAGGTCGTAACCTCCAAGATGCGAAGCAGAACATTTCATACAAAGAAGTAAATGGTGTCAAAATTGCAACGCTTGGTTTTACAGATGTGTATGGGAAAGATTTCAAAGCAACGAATCGCCAGGCGGGTATTCTGCCAGCCGATCCATCTATCTTTATTCCGATGATTTCGCAGGCTGCTGAAAAGGCAGATATTGTCGTTGTTCATGCTCACTGGGGACAGGAGTACAACAATGAAGTAAACGACAGGCAAAGAGAATTGGCAAGAGCGATGTCTAAGGCCGGTGCTGATATCATTATCGGTGCTCACCCACACGTCCTTGAACCAATGGAAGTCTATAACGGAACGGCGATTTTCTATAGCCTAGGCAACTTTATTTTTGACCAAGGCTGGTCAAGAACACGTGATTCTGCACTTGTTCAGTATCATCTGAATGAAGATGGAAAAGCGACATTTGAAGTTGTCCCAATGTACATCAAAGAAGCAACACCTGCTCCAGTAAAAGCAGGATCTCTTGAATCAAAAGCCATTATCCGTATGCTGACCAATGGAACGAATGCGGATTGGAAAGAAAAAGACGGACACATTTTCTTTGAAGTAGATCACGCTGATAAAGTTAAAAACTTAAAAGAAAACGGAGGGAAAGAGAAGAAATGAAATTCCTAAAAGCAAGCTGGCCGTTTGTTGCGTTAATTTTAGTCTTTGTCTTTATGTCTGCTTTTAAATTTAGTGACAGTCTGACAGATCACGAAAAACAAAAGATTTCGGTTGAAATGCAGAAAATTGAACAGCAAAAGCAGTCAAAAGCGGAAGCAGGTAAATAACCTAAATAGGAGAAAGGGCACGCACATCGCGTGTTCTTTTTTTGTCGAAAAAGGGTGTAAAATGAATGGTGTCATGCCGAAACTATAGAAGATAGGAGGGAAAGGATCATGAAATGGAAAGGAATGTTGATCGGAGGGTGTGCGCTTGTAGGGCTGATGTTCATGTCTCAACCAGCGGTATCTGCTCAAACACCATCTCTTTTGGAGCAAGCGGAAAAGCTGATTGGAACACCTTATCATAAAGGAGGAACCGATCCAAAAACGGGCTTTGATGCATCTGGGTTTATTCAATATGTGTACAAGACATCCGAAACATTTGATTTGCCGCGGAAGGTAATTGACCAATATCAGATTGGAAAAAAGGTATCATGGGATAAGGCGCAGCCCGGTGACCTTGTGTATTTCCGAAGTCTTGAAGAAACGAAGGATATCCCAACACATGTGGCGTTGTACGCGGGGAACGATCAGGTCATCCATATCACGCTTAGTCAAGGTGTGGTGAAAACGGATGTCAGCAAAAGCAAATATTGGACTGATCGATTTTATGCGGTCAAACGCTTGCCCGGCACACAAGACATTTCTGATGACCCTCTTGTGAAAGATGCGATGACCTATTTAGGTATTCCTTATGTATTTGGAGGAACCGATCCAAAGACTGGATTCGACTGCTCAGGATTTTTACAGTATTTATTTGAAAAATCACTTGGAATTTATTTACCTCGAAGTGCTGAACAGCAGTGGGCTGTTGGAGAAAAAGTGGCATTAGACGATATTCGCCCTGGGGATTTTGTCTTTTTTAGCAACACATATAAACCCGGAATTTCTCATGTAGGTATGTATATTGGAGGCGACCGCTTTATTCATGCGAGCCGTTCTGAAAGTGTGACAATTTCTTATTTGTCTGAATCGTATTGGCGGGAAAAATGGACAGGTGCGAAACGATTAACAGATCTGGAGCTTTCAAAAGAGGACCCTATCGTATCAAAAGCTGCTACGTATATTGGCGAAGTCCCTTATGTCAAAGGCGGTACGAACCCAAAACAAGGATTTGATACAGCAGGGTTTACGCAGTACGTGTATCAAGAAGTGCTTGGCATTGAGCTGCCCCGCTATGCATCAGGTCAACTCAAAGCAGGTGCGCCTGTGAAACGTTCTGAGCTTCAGCCGGGAGATCTTGTCTTCTTCAGCGGGACATCATTGATGCCGGCAATTTATGCAGGATCAAATCAAGTCATTCATGTGACTGTCTCAAACGGTGTTGTCTTAACCAATATGAAAACAAGTACGTACTGGAAGGACAAATATGAAACGGCTGTTAGAATCAAAAAATAAAGAAAAAGCCCGATCAATACTTGGATCGGACTTCTCGACTTCTCTATAGGCGCTGATCAGACAAGCGTCTTTTTTTCATGGAATTGATTTTGTAAAAGAAGATCAATAAAATAAGCGACACCATCTTCATGATTCCCTTTTGTGATGTAAGTGCTCTTTTCTTTAATGACATCAACCGCATTCCCCATTGCAATGCGGTGACCTGCTTCTTCGAACATAGAAAGGTCGTTTGGGCTGTCACCAATTGCATAAATATGTGAGCGGTCTACACCATAATGGGCTGCGAGTTTTTTCAGGGCATGTCCTTTTCCAGACTCTTTTGGCAGCACCTCAATAATATGTTTTCCAGACGAGGTCAATGAAAGCTCGGGCATGTCTGCCAGAAGATTTCGTGCTTCGGTCAGTTTGTTCATATCAAACGAGAAGCAGAGTAATTTATAGGTCGGTTCATTCGACTCAAAAATCTGACGGATATCATCTACTGGTTTGATGCCAAATTGTTTAAATTGGGTCATGGCTCCTTCCCATAGATCAGCGAGATCCTCATTTGGGTTTGCGCTTTCGATCAGATCGAATTCTGCTTTCAGCTTCTCTTTTCCATCGTAAGGGGAGAGGAGAGCATCGTCTGTATAGACTTCAAAGTAAATGTTTCGTTCCACTAATGCCTTAGCAGCCCGCTTGCCCGCTTCTTGGTCCAATGTGATTCGGCTGAAGAGCTCGTATCCTTCTGTATGGACAGTCCCGCCGTTTGCCGCAATAATGGGGATGTCCAAATCGCCAAGCAGCTCCTTTACATCAAAAGTTGCCCGTCCTGTACAGATGGTCACAATATATCCAGCTTCCTTCGCACGAATCAATGCCTCTCGGTTTTGAGCGGATATTTCACTTTTTGTATTTAAAAGTGTACCGTCTAGATCAATCGCAATCATTTTTCTCATCGCTGTCAAATCCTCCTTCATTCATGCAATAGCCTCTTCAAAGTATGTACGATTTCCTTCATTCTCATAAAAAAAGGATGGTTGTTTCCTCACTATCAAGGCTAAACAAAAATGAGCGAATGATCA
The DNA here is from genome assembly GCF_038008785.1 of Bacillus sp. FSL R5-0659. Lineage (NCBI taxonomy): Bacteria > Bacillati > Bacillota > Bacilli > Caryophanales > Bacillaceae > Bacillus > Bacillus sp. FSL R5-0659. The sequence continues at coordinate 3,238,124 of NZ_JBBOZU010000001.1, read as the reverse complement.
AGGAAATAAGAAAAAGCGCCCCAAAGGGACGCTTCTATTTATGATAATTCAAGCTGCTTCTTCAATTCAGTCTTCACTTCGTTCAGCTGGTTTTGATCCAATTGGTAATAATAAACCCCGTTTGGCTGGTAATCAGATCCTTTAAGCTGGATGGTATCAACCGATTTCAATGAAGTCAGAAGCGGGAAAAGACCGACTAACTCCTTCATAGAAAGGGTGGTTGACACATTATCGCCGAGTGTATCAATGATATTGTCGTATGACGGGATAGATGTTAATGATTTTGATTTATCAAAAATGGCTTTTAACACTTCCATTTGACGCTGTCCACGCATTAAATCACTATCTGCTTTTCTTGTTCTCACATATGCGAGCGCTTGATCCCCATCTAGTGTATGAGTTCCAGTTTGAAGCACAACTTTGCCTTTTGTATCTTTTTTAATCTGTTTCACAAGGTAATCATCCTTGATGTTAATAGACACACCGTTTAATTCATTGACGATTTCTTTAAATGCTACAAAATTACTTTGGATGACAAAATCGACCGGAATATCTAGTAAATCTTCAACTGTACTCACTGTTAAATCTGCACCGCCAAATGCGTGTGCGTGAGTAATTTTATCAAAACCGTGGCCTGGAATATTAACGTATGAGTCCCTAGGAATGCTTAATAATTTAACGGTTTTATTTGTGCGGTTAATGGTTGCCAACACCATTGCGTCACTTCGTGCTTGTTTCACTGTTTCGCCCGGTCTGCTATCAATTCCAAGCAGCAAGACAGAAAAGCTGTCTTTTCCTGGATCGAATGCTTCAATCCGTTTCACAGATTGTGCGCCGCGATCAAGAGATACTTGAGCCTTTTTGGCAGCATTTGTTACTTTGTAGTAGGCGTAGCCAGTAACAGAAGCGGTCGTCAGTAAAAGAATACCAAATATAAAAAGAGTGACTTTCACCCATGGTTTTAAACGCTTTTTCCCTTTGCGCTTACTTCGTGATTGATCCATATATTTTAAACCCTCGCTATGATTTTATAGTAAAGATGTCCTTCTTTATGCTTACAAACTAAAACAAATATACCTTAAAACGGGATATAGTGCGACATTTTTTTCACTAACGCTTAATTGACGTATCCTTCTCGTAAAAAGTTTCAAAGATATACAAATGAAATATATTTGTCATAAAACATCGAAATGTTTGAAATGACAGGAAGTGAGGAAAATGATTTTTCATAGAGTACAGAGACAAAAGTGGGGTTATGAACATGAAAAATCGGAATGGATGGCTTTATTTCTTCGGCGCCCTTGGCGGTGCTTTATATGGCTATGATACAGGTGTCATCTCTGGCGCCATCTTATTTATGAAAGAGGATTTAGGTTTAAATGCGTTTACAGAGGGGCTTGTCGTCAGCTCGATTTTAATAGGGGCGATGCTCGGTTCCTCTCTTTCTGGAAAGCTGACAGACCAATTTGGGCGGAAAAAAGCCATCATCGCCGCAGCGATTTTGTTTATTATCGGCGGATTTGGTACAGCTCTTGCCCCGAATACGGAAGTGATGGTTTTATTCCGAATTGTACTAGGGCTCGCTGTCGGGTGCTCGACAACGATTGTTCCATTATATTTATCTGAACTTGCGCCAAAGGAATCACGGGGGGCACTATCCTCATTAAACCAACTCATGATCACATTTGGTATTCTTCTAGCCTATATTGTGAACTACGCTTTAGCGGATGCAGAGGCATGGCGCTTGATGCTTGGAATTGCGGTTGTTCCTTCTGTTCTTTTGTTATGTGGGATTTTGTTTATGCCGGAAAGTCCCCGCTGGCTGTTTGTCCACGGACAGGCTGATCGTGCGAAGGAGATATTATCTAAACTCAGAAAAAGTAAGCAAGAAGTGGAAGAAGAAATTTCGGATATTCAAAAGGCGGAAAGTGAAGAAAAAGGCGGTTTTAAGGAATTATTTGAGCCATGGGTACGCCCAGCATTGATTGCCGGTGTCGGCTTAGCCTTTCTGCAGCAGTTTATCGGTACAAATACGATCATCTACTATGCACCAAAAACATTCACAAGTGTTGGCTTTGGGAATTCTGCGGCGATTTTAGGAACTGTCGGAATTGGTGCAGTGAATGTCATCATGACGTTTGTTGCCATCAAAATCATTGACCGTGTAGGGAGGAAAGCGCTGCTCCTATTTGGGAATGCAGGAATGGTCCTTAGTTTAATTGTCCTGTCAGTGGTCAACCGATTTTTCGAAGGGTCAACAGCTGCAGGATGGACAACCGTTATTTGTTTAGGTCTCTTTATCGTCATCTTTGCTGTCAGCTGGGGGCCAGTCGTTTGGGTAATGCTTCCTGAGCTGTTCCCGGTACATGTCCGAGGAATCGGTACAGGCGTTTCAACTTTCCTTCTTCATACAGGAAATTTAATCATCTCGCTTACATTCCCAGCTTTATTAAGCGCGATTGGTATCAGTAATCTCTTCCTCATCTATGCGGTCATCGGTGTAGGCGCCTTCTTATTTGTGAGGTACTTGGTGACCGAAACGAAGGGGAAAAGTCTTGAAGAAATTGAAGAAGATTTAAAAAAGAGAAATCGTGCCGTCGCAGGTGACGAAGGGAAAACAGTGTGAACAATGACCAGCTGCCGTATGCAGCTGGTTTTTCTATGTTAAACAAACGTTTAATCAAGAAAGGACATTCCCTCATCTTCTGAACGTGCTCCATATGACATACATATGGAACAGGCGGGCGAAAGGTGGAAATGAGATGAAAGGGAAAACAAGCATTGTCATGCTGACGTACAACGAACTGCATTTAACGAAAACATGTATCCAAAGCATTAAACAGCATACGAGCAGCGACCAATATGAACTCATCATCGTTGATAATGCGTCAACTGACGGCACGAAGGAATATGTAAGAGAGCTGGATGATGTGATTTTCATTGATAATGAAAAGAATGAAGGCTTTGCAAAGGGATGTAATCAAGGGGCAAAAGAAGCTTCAGGAGACAGCATTCTCTTTTTAAATAATGACACGATCGTGACGGAAAATTGGCTTCCTCCATTAAAAGAGGCGCTATTCGCATCAGAACAGATTGGGATGGTGGGGCCAGTCTCCAATTATGTGAGCGGCCCTCAGATGGTTCAGCCGTCGTATACAGATGTGAAGGAGCTCCCAGCCTTTGCTAAGGAATATACGTCTAAGAGAAAAGGTCAGAGAACTTATGTGCACCGGCTTGTAGGGTTTTGCTTGCTAGTGAAAAGAAAGCTGATCGAGGATGTGGGGTTATTTGATGAGCGGTTTGTATATGGATCATTTGAGGATGACGATCTTTGCTTACGTTCATTACTGCAAGGGTATCAGCTGCAAATTGTGCATGATTCCTTTGTGCATCATCATGGTCATGCTACCTTCAATGCCAATCAAGAAACGAACATCTCTACACTGTTTACTGAGAACAGACTTCGATTTTTAGATAAGTGGGGCATAGATCTAAATTTGATCACCCCTCATCCGTATTTTACGGAATTGCTCCCTGAGGAAGCTGCATGTGTGCTGGATGTTGGATGCGGCGCAGGGGCAACCGGGCTTGAATTGATGAACCGGCAGTCTGTAACCATGTACGGGGTAGAGGAGGATGCATTAAAAGCAGCGGTCGCAAAGGCGTATTACGAAGAAGTGATTGAGGCAAATGTGGATGAATACCCATGGTCAGAGAAAGAGGCCTTTTTTGATGCGGTCATTTTTTCAGATGTTTTAGAGCATGTGTCAGACCCTTGGCACATCATTGAACAAGCGCACGCATCTTTAAAGCCAGGCGGTGTCATCATTTGCTGCCTGCCTAACATGATGCATGCAGAGGTGCTTCTTCCTTTGATGACAGGGGACTTTACGTATCAAGATGTAGGAATTTTAGATCGAACCCATATGCGGTTCTTCACACCAAACACCATGCGTGCGCTTTTCCCAGACCAATTGTTTGAACGTGTGATCGAGCAGCGGGTCAATGTACAGATTGATCAAAACGTTCAATTGTTTTTTGATGAGGTGGCAAGAATAGGAGCATCACTTGGCTTTCAAACAAAATCGTTGTCTGACCAAGTGACTTTGTATCAGCTTCTCATTGTCGTACGTAAAAAAGGCGGCTCCCCACCGGGATAACCGCTTCAGCGTGTAGCCAAACCCTCGCATTCGGTGTCAGGTCAGCGCTCCGGTGCTCGTCCTTCCTAGGGCTGCAAAGGTTTTCTATCACGCTGAAAAGAAGACAAAGGGCTAAAATCAAGATCATTTTAGCCCTTTGTCAACAGTATGAGGGCGGCTCCCCATTGGGATACCGCCTTTTGGCATTACCATTTAAAGCTTTTTGTTGCGCCTTCTGCACCAAAGTTCAAAATGCTGACTTTGACATCGTAATCGATGGCTGCTTCTTGGAATAGCCTATCCCACTCGGTACCGTGCTGATCCCAATAGTCGGGATATTTCATACGGAACTGCTGGTTTAAAAATATGGGATCAACGCCGACTTCTTTTTGCACATGATTTACTGCTTTTTGAATGCGTTCTTTAATTTTATGAGCAAAGATACGCTCAAAACGTTTAATGTACTGCTCATCGAATGAGTTTTCAGGAGGATATTGATCCTCAGACAATTTTCCATTTGTTTGTATGCTAATTTTAAAGGATACCTTTCCGTCTTTCAGATAGGGCTTGACCTTGGTTTTTGCTTTTTTTATTTCATACGTGATCGGATAACCTTTGTAGGTGGCAGGTACAACGCCGCCAGTGATACGGCCCATTACCCAGTTTAAAGATTGGACATCTTTTGCTGGAATAAAATCAATCAGTTTACGCGTTTTCCCATGTATGATTCCTGCCCCATCATAAATAATTTCACTGTCGATCACATCTACACTTTGTACGAGGAAGCTAACGCCCATCTGAAAGTAATCAGACGACCGGCCAATACGTGTTGGTGGTGCGATCTTTCCGTTAAAGCTTCGGTTTTTGGATGTTTCAAAGATATGCTCAACCGGTACCTTCTGTTGAGACTTTAACTTTTGATTGATGACTTTTGACGCATCTCCTCGTGACACGAGGAGATAGCTGCTGCGCCGAACCTCATCATCTCGAATGAAATGATTAAGTGTTCCTTGAATATCGTGATGCTCCGCCTGGGTTTTGCCGAACAAGAAGATTTTTAGGTGATCACTATAGATCGGCGGGTCCTTCAAGGCGACATTACTGACAGCCTCAAGCACATTTTTTCCCTTTGAGACAACATTCACATAGCCGGGAGAATCGGCCTCTTGTGTTCCGCTTGTTTTCGGTACAAGGTTTTGGTAGGTCAGCTTAACTCCATTGTCATCATCCTCATCAATACCAACACCGCGTACAAACGATAGTTTTTCAATATCCTTTAAGTCCCAGCAGCCTGCTGATAGAAGGAAAAGACAGCAGGAAAAAAAGAATAACAGTATACGCCTGCCTCTCATGTAGAACGACCTCCCCATTTTTTACGTATCATCAGCAGGATAGCAGTAATAAAAGGAATGGCTAAAACCGCAAACAATGCGTAGCCGAGTAAAGTTGAGTAGTAAAAGACTTCATTGATATTTCTAGGGAAAAGTGAGAGTGCTGATGTAATCAAAAATAACAGCCATAACAGTCTCGTTATATTGGTTGTTTTAAAAACAGTGAAGCAGCCTTTAATCGCAAACTGGAAAAAGCCCAGCATACAAATGAACTGCTGGCACGTCCAGATCGTCAGTAAGAAAATATCAAATCGTTCGATAAACACTCCTTCAAGTTCAAGCGCTTGAATGAGGGAAACTGTTGGCCAAGTGAGAGATTTCGTTTCACCAACGGTCATGGAGCCAATCACTATAAAGAGCGTGAGGGAATATACAAGAGAAGTAATTCCAACCCCGATCGCAGCCGCCCATTTTGCCTTAGACCATTTGTCTTTATAAATGAGCGGGACAACAAACAAAATCACTTCAAACCCTGTAAATTGAATAAAGGTTTGAGAGAAAAGGTTACTAAAATCTTTAAAACCATGCGCCATCACAGGGCGCAAATAATCAAAATCAAATATTTTTAAACAAAACAGCATGAGCGCTATGTAAATGACCATGGTGATCGGATAAATATAGGTCACCATTTTGACGACTGGAAAGATACCGCTTTTCAAATGATAGATCGCAACGAGTAAAAAAATCATCACAATCACGGTCATGGGAGTCGATTGCAGCAGGAAAAACTGAACCACTTCCCCAAGGACACGCGCCTCAAAGCCGACAATGCCTAATAAATAGGCGATCAGCATTAAATTAAAGATTGTGCCAAAGAATGCGCCTGCTCCTTTTGTATTTGACTCGAAAATGGTGTCTGGTGCATTCTTTTCGGCAATCCAGCCCAACAAAAAAGCAACGAAAGCAAAGATGACGCCCTGTAATAATACAATGATCCAGCCATCAGGGAATCCTGAATTGGCAGAACTGCGTGGAATGGTTAAAATTCCAGCGCCTATCATTGTAGAACTGCACAGAATGGTGACTTGTAACAATGATAGCTTTTCAGGTCTGTACATCGTTTAATCTCCTTGTCTTCTGAGGTTTTTTATTTTTGCTGTTTTTGGTCTGGATTTAAATAGCCCGATTGGTAAACGAACGTACGTATCCTTTAAATCTGAAAACGGTGAAGACAACACAGGTGTGAAATAGTCAAAACCAAAGGTCTTTAACTGCATCAAGTGACAAAGCACAAATAAATAACACATGATTAAACCGTATAATCCAAACAATGCCGAACTAAAAATGGCCATAAACCGCAAAATACGCAGTGGGAAACTAAAGTCATATGACGGTGCCGTGAAGTCAGCCAGTGCGGTCAGCGACACAATAATCACCATTAAGGCACTGACAATATTGGCTTGGACAGCTGCCTGACCAATAATAACCCCGCCAATGAGCCCAATTGTCTGTCCGATGGCTCTTGGAAGCCGTAGTCCAGCTTCCCGCAGCAGCTCTATCGTAAAAGACATGAGAATGGCTTCGACAACAGGAGGGAAGGGAACATTCTGCCGGCTGCCTGCGATGGTGAGTGCCATTCTTGTCGGTAATAAACCGGGATGATAAGAGACAAGTGCAATGTAAAGCCCGGGTAAAAAAATCGTGAGCAGCACGGCAATATAACGAAGTAAACGCAAAAGAGTCGCGCTTGTCCACCTCTGATAATAATCCTCTGGTGATTGCATCAAAGCTGTAAGTGTCATTGGTAAAATGAGGGCAAAAGGAGTCCCATCGAGCAAAATCGAGACTTTGCCTTCAAGCACAGATGCAATCACCCGGTCAGGACGTTCTGTGTTTTGAATCTGTGGGAAAATAGAGATGTGACTGTCCTCAATCAACTGTTCAATATAGCCGGTTTCAGGGATGTCATCCATTTTGATTTCGGCCATGCGTGATAGAACATCTTCTACTAGTTTAGGATCAGCAATATCACGAACATACACAAGAGCAGCGGATTTTTTATTGCGAGTACCGATACTCACCTTTTGAATCACAAGATTTGGGTCGTTTGCCCGTTCACGGAGTAAAGCCGTGTTTTTTTCAAGATTCTCAATAAATCCGATCCGTGGTCCTCTTACAAGAACTTCAGATTGCGGCTCTTCTACTTCCCTAAATTGAAAAAGATTTGTATGGAGTGCAAGTGCTTGAGCCGCTCCATCTACAAATAAAATAGCCCTGCCGCTATATAACTGCTCGATGGCAAGGTTCATATCATCCAGCACATCACTTTGAATGCCAAAGAACGTTTTTGAAAGGGAGGGAAGTGTAGTAGAATCAACCTCAGTGAGGTCCAGTTCCTTTTGCATTGGTGAAATGATTTGCTTAGAAAGCATCTCAAATTCTGTGAGTCCTTCAATGTACACGAGACATGCAGACATAGTGGAAGGACCAAATGAAAAAGAGTGGAACACGATATCATCACTTCTTCCGGCAAAGCTTTTGACACGCTTAATGACGGACGCTATATCTTGTTCAATACGACTTTTCATAATACCTCACCCTCATCACATGTTTTTTATAGAGTGACTCGGAAGGTGGAGAATTATACAAGTAGAAAAAAGAGAATCCCGGATAGGAATTCTCTCGTCTTTTTATCTTGCAAGCCAGCCGCCATCAACGGCTAAAATATGACCGTTCATATAATCAGAAGCTGGTGAACTAAGGAAAACAGCAGCACCTGCTAGATCCTCAGGTTTTCCCCAGCGCCCGGCGGGAATTCGTTTGAGAATCTCTTCATTTCGATTTTCATCGTCCCGAATGGCTTGTGTGTTATTGGTCGCAATATACCCAGGCGCAATCGCATTCACTTGAATATGCTGGCTCGCCCATTCGTTGGCAAAAGCTTTCGTCAGCCCTGCGACAGCATGCTTGCTTGCTGTATAGGCGGGGACAAAGACGCCACCTTGAAACGATAGAAGGGAGGCGATATTGACAATTTTCCCTTGCCCGTTTTTCAGCATTTGCTGTCCAACCTTTTGCGTGAGGAAAAAAAGACTGTTGATATTCACATCCATGACCGTATGCCAATCTTCCTCTGAATAGTGAGCCGCTTGCTCTCTTTTAATCGTTCCAGCATTATTGATTAAAATATCAATCGTGTGCTTCTTTAATATGGCGTCGACATCCTGTTTTGCAGTTTGAGGATCGGAAAAGTCAACCTGAACCGCATGAAATGATCGGCCTGCCTGTTCGACAAGTGCCTTTGTTTCTTCAAGCGGTGTGTGGTGATAAGTGCCGATGATATCTGCACCTGATTGGGCAAGCGCCACGGCAATGCCTTGCCCAATGCCGGTTCCAGGACCTGTCACAAGGGCTGTTTTTCCTTCAAGGGAAAAGAGGGACGCTGCATATGATGTTGTCATCATCCTTGTTACCTCAACTGATCCATTGGGACAAAGTCCATATCTTTGAACGTATAGTTTTCGCCCGCCATTGCCCAAATAAATGAATAATTCGCTGTGCCTGAGCCTGAATGGATGGACCAGGCAGGTGAAATGACTGCTTCCTCATTTGCCACAACAAGATGTCTTGTTTCAGTTGGCTCCCCCATAAAATGAAAGACGCGTGCATCCTCTTCGATATCAAGGTATAAGTATACTTCCATCCGGCGATCGTGAATATGTGCAGGCATCGTGTTCCACGTGTTATTGGTTTCCAGTTGAGTGATTCCCATCATGAGCTGACAGCTTTGGATGCCGTCTGCATGGATGACTTGATACAGGTTTCGTACGTTGGAGGCAGCTGCTTCCCCTAAGTGGTTTGGTGTTAATTCAGCGATGGCTGCTTTTTGCGTAGGGTACGCTCTATGAGCCGTGGCTGAAACTAGATAGAACTTGGCCTGCTCTCCTGATGAACTAGCAAACTGTACATCTTCGTGACCAAGACCAATATATAAGAAATCTTTATGCTCCAGCACAAAGGCCTCACCATCAACAGTGACCGTTCCTTGTCCGCCGACATTCACAATCCCGATTTCACGTCTTTCAAGAAAATACTCCGTCCGTAAAAAGTCCCCAGCATCTAGTGTGATCGGCTCTGCCGCCGGCATGGCTCCGCCAATCACCACACGGTCCTCATGAGAGTAATAGAGCTTTAATTCACCATTGACAAATAGCGTAGGAATATGAAAATGACGACGAAGTTCCTCTGTTGTAAAACGTTTGACCTGTTCAGGATGTACAGCATAACGATTTTCCATTTGGATAAGCCTCCCTTTCCATCTGAAACAAATATTGATATTTATTTGGTATCGGTTTCAAGGGAAATTCTAGAGGAAAAAGAGAGTGCCGTCAACCGTTATTTTGAAATCGCTTTCTTTTTCTCTAATTAGACAAATTTTTGCCATCTTCATGCAAAAAAATCTTCTGAAATGCCATCAATTATGATATGCTCTTTTTAAGTTTATTTGAAATCGGTTTCGAACCAAATGAGAAGATCAATTGTGGGAGTTTTTTGAATGAAAGAGAAAAAGCAAACGAAAGTGACCATTAATGAAGTAGCAGCTTATGCAGGGGTCTCAAAATCAACTGTATCCAGATATATCAATGGCAGAACAAATGAAATTTCTTCAGAAAAGGTAAAAAAAATCAAGAAAGCCATTGAGGAACTCCACTATCGCCCGAGTCAGCTTGCTCAAGGACTAAAAGTCAGAAAAAGCAAGGTCATTGGGTTTATTGTAGCCGACATTACGAATCCATTCTCTGTGGCAACACTTCGCGGAGTTGAAGAGATTTGTGATGAATATGGATACAGTATCATGGTGTGCAACACAGATAATCGTCCAGAAAAAGAACGGGAAATGCTCCTTAAGCTGAATGCACATTATATTGAAGGGCTCATCATCAATACAACAGGACAGAACAATGACATTCTGGAGGAGTTTAAGAAAAACGGTGTGCCGATTGTTCTTGTGGACCGGAAATTGCCTGAACTAAAAGTCGACACAGTGACCACGAACAACCGTGATATCACAATCCGGCTGCTTCAACAAATGTATGAGAAAGGCTATGATCACATCGCATTCTTTACTGAGCCCGTCGATGGAATCAGTCCTCGTGAAGAACGAAAGGAAGCATATGAACAGACAGCTTTGAGTAAACATAAGAAGCCAATCATTGCAGAAATTGATTTAAAGCAAAAGGAACAAATGCGCGAAGAGATTGTCCGTTTTCTACAATCAAACGAACAGAAAAAAGCGATTTTAGCAGGCAATGGATTACTCATGCTGAAGCTGATTAGTGAACTTGTAGAGCTTGGGATGAAGATTCCTGATGAGATCGGCATTGCAGGGTTTGATGATACAGAATGGTATAAGCTGATTGGACCTGGAATCACTACAGTTGCCCAGCCTTCTCATGAAATGGGGAAAGCAGCCATGCAAAAAATCAAGACACGGCTTGAAGGGGATGAAAGTGCGCCCCAAACGATTCAGCTTGATGGTGAAATCATTGTAAGGAAATCTTTATAAATGATAGGCAGAGAAGAGTATACAGACGTGCATGCTCTCTCTTTTTCAACTGATTTGAAACCGGTACCAAGAAAGGGGAGAAATGAGTGAAAGCATTGGATGCGGTCACATTTGGGGAATCAATGGCGATGTTTTATGCAAAGGAAGTTGGGGAGCTTCATCAAGTGCATACATTCCAAAAGGCGCTTGCTGGTGCAGAAAGTAACGTGGCTGTCGGTTTGGCGAGGCTGGGCTTTCATGTGGGCTGGATGAGCAAAGTCGGAGCAGATTCACTTGGTACATTTATTTTAGAAGAGCTTCAAAAAGAAGGGGTCGATACAAGTGCAGTGCTCCGTTCAAATGATGGGTCTCAAACGGGCATCTTACTTAAATCAAAAGTGATCGATGGAGACCCTGACGTCACGTATTATCGGAAAGGCTCTGCTGCGAGCACAATGAGTCCAAGCGACTTTCCCGCCACCTATTTCAAACAGGCAGGCCACCTTCATATGACTGGTATTCCGCCTGCCTTATCCAGTGAAATGAGAGCGTTTTCTCTTCGTGCCCTTCAAGAAATGAAAGCAGCGGGCAAAACCATTTCATTTGATCCAAATCTTCGGCTTCAGCTATGGGAAGAGGAGGAGGACATGATTCAGACGGTGAATCAAATCGCCTCGCAAGTGGATTGGTTTTTTCCAGGGCTTGCAGAAGGGCAAAGGCTCACGGGTTGTCACGAGCCAGAAGAAATTGCAGATGTTTATTTGCAAAAAGGCGTCAAGCTAGTGGTCATTAAGCTAGGGGCAGAAGGTGCCTTTTATAAAAGTGCAGCCGGACAAGGAATGGTGAATGGATTTTATGTGCAGGATGTCGTAGATACAGTCGGAGCTGGTGATGGATTTGCAGTGGGGGTCATCAGCGGCTTACTTGACGGCTTATCAAATGAAAAATCCGTGACAAGAGGTAATGCGGTTGGGGCACTTGCAGTGATGTCTCCTGGCGATAAGGATGGACTGCCTACTCGGGAGGAGCTTCAATCTTTTATGAAAGAAGCCAAACGATATCAAAGGCGGGATTACATGAAAGGGGATGAGAGATATGGGAAAGTCAGCAAGTTTGAACGTTAAAAAGCAGCTCGCGTCTTGTAAATTGATCGCAGTGGTGAGAGCGGGTAGTGAAACAGAAGGCATTGAAATGATTGAGCGTTTAAAGAAAAAAGGGGTCCGTGCCATTGAAGTGACGTATACCACGCCAAATGCTGAACGCATTATCGCATCCTTTCAGCATGAACAAGACCTCATAGTAGGAGCGGGAACGATTACGACATTGGAGCAGGCACAATCAGCCATTGAGGCAGGCTCACAGTTTATCGTCAGCCCAGGGTATCTTCCTATGATTGGAGAACATCTCTCATTTTACGACACACTCTATGTACCAGGGGTTCTCACCCCAAGTGAAATCATGCAGGCGAAAGCAGATGGCTACAGCTTGCTCAAGCTTTTTCCAAGCGGCTCCTTCGGTTTATCCTATATGAAAAACCTGCAAGGTCCATTTCCAGAGATTGAATTTATTCCTACGGGTGGCATTCATCCAGCTGATGTTCCGAAGTGGCTTCAAGCAGGCGCGGTGGCTGTCGGTGTCGGAAGTCAGCTTGAAAACAGTACAGCAGAGGAATTACAAGCCGTTCTTTCCTCATAAATACTTGTAAAACGAACAAACAATTGGCTTGTAGATGCCAGTTGTTTGTTCGTTTATCTCACATAACAGCAGATAACCATTCAACTCTTCACGTACAATGATCGTGAAGGAGTGATGGAAATGTATATTCTACAAGATGAACTTACGGATGGACGAATTGATCAGCTGATTACTGCACATATAGAAGAAATGAAGGAGCATTCGCCGCCCGAAAGCATTCATGCCCTTCCATTAACTGATTTAAAAAAACAAGATGTCACCGTGTGGAGTGTGCGAGATGGAGAGGAGCTTCTTGGCTGCGGAGCGTTAAAGGAGCTGTCAAGTGAACATGGGGAAATCAAATCGATGAGAACTGCAGCCCTCCATATGCGGAAAGGTGTAGCGAGGTATATGCTGAATCATCTTCTCCAAGAGGCAAAACGGCGCGGGTATACACGTGTCAGCTTAGAGACAGGGGCAATGGCTTTCTTTGAACCAGCAAGAAAACTATATGAAAGCGCTGGGTTTCAGTATGGCCCGCCTTTTGGTACATATCAAGAAGATCCAAACAGTTTATTTATGACAAAGGAATTATAGAGGTCGAGAGAGTATGCTTATAAGCAGCTCTTTTTTTATGCTGAAATAGTGAAAGGAGGAGGACAAGGTGAAATTATCTAAGTGGATTGGAATGAGCGCATTTCTCACATTTTGTGCGGTATCTGTCATTTTTTTAACGTTATTAGGTCAAGATTTATTTAAAATTGAAAGCGCTTCCGATAAAACAGCGTCAACATATCAATACCATTTTGTCCTTGTACCGGAGGAACTTGATAACGAATATTGGCAGCTTGTACAAAAAGGAGCTGCTGATGCGGCAGACGTTCATCACGTGTATCTAGAATATTTGGGCCCAAAGCAAGCGGATGTCGACGATCATCTGAAAACCATTGATATGGCGATCGCTGGGCATGTTGATGGCATTATGACGCAGGGACTTGATGCAAAAAAATACAAACCGCTTTTTCAGAAGGCGAGGGAAAAAGGAATTGATGTCGTCACCGTCGATACGGATGCAGAAGGGAGCAAACGTCAAGTGTATGTAGGAACGGACAATTACTATTCAGGCTTTATCGCAGGGCAGGCACTCATCGCAGATACAAAAGGTGAACAGTATGTAGGAATTGTCACAGGCAGGCTGGATGCCATTCATCAAAAGCTGCGCGTCAAAGGCTTTCGAGATGCCGTCTCCGCTGAAAAACGCATTCATATTGCTGGAATAGAAGAATCAGCCATTACGAAGTCAGGTGCCTCAGGTGCCGCTTATAAACTATTAAACGATCATGCGAAGCTCACCGCATTTTATGGCACAAGTGCATTAGATGGTGCAGGCATCATTCAAGCAATCGCACAGTATCAATCATCCACTGATTTTTATGTGCTTGCATTTGACACATTGCCTGATACGATTCAGGCGCTTGATGATGGAACGATTGATGCCGTGGTCGTGCAGCATCCTTATGAAATGGGCTATCAAGCGGTTGAATCGCTTGTTCGTTTGCAAAAAGGTGAAAAAGAAGAACCGCTTCAGTACACGGGAACGAGTGTGATCCGGCGCGGGGATCTGCCTCTTCAGCAAACAGACAGAAAGCAGGGGATGCAGCCATGAGAAAAATTCGAAGTAAGCTGTTATTGGCATTTTTAATCCTTGTGCTTCTTGGCAACGTAGCCGCTTTTTTTGTCTACTGGAGCAGTTCAAAAATCACATCAGAATATAGCCGGAGCTTCCGTTCTTTTCTGCTGCTCAATGATATATCGACAGAAGCAAAAACGATGTATGAAAAAGTCAATGCCTATGCCATTGAAAAGGATCGGAAGTTTGCCAAAGAATACCTTACGTCAAAACAAAAAATGAAATCCTACGATCAAGCGCTGCGAAAGGATGCCGGGCTTCATGCTGCGATTCCATCGATTGAAAAATATCAATATATGATACGGACGCTCATCAATGAAAGTGATGCGACCATGACACATGTAAAAGAAGGGAAAATCGAAGAATATGCTGCAAGTGTGAAGGAAGTGAGAACCGTCTCCTCCTATATACAAGAGCAGACGATGACCCTGCTTGATGATGAATTATCTGAATATCAAGTACTCTATCAATCTCTTCAAAAAAGGCATCATACCTATGCGCTCTTTACCTTGTGCCTGTTTACGTTATCAATCGGGGTCGCATTATGGATGGCTTATATGATTGCTGGCGGGATATCAAGACCCATTGTTCATCTGTCCCGAAGCGTAAAAGAAGTATCAGAAGGAAATTTTGATGGAGCGAATTTGCATGTCACCTCAAAGGATGAAATTTCTGTTTTAAATGAAGCCTTTCAGCGAATGCGGCAAGAGATGAAAATGATGATTGAAGAGATCAAACAAAAGGCAGCATTGGATCAAAAAATCAAAGACATGAAGCTAAAAACGCTGCAAAACCAAATGAACCCGCATTTTTTATTTAACACATTAAACATCGTTTCGCGGATGGCTTACTTAGAATCAGCGGAAGCCACATCGAGATTGATTCAATCCGTTTCCACGCTGATGCGGTATTCGCTGTCTGCTCTGAGTACATCCGTTACATTGGAACAAGAAGTGAAAGTGGTAAAAGAGTATTTTCATATACAAGAAACGAGATTTGCCGACCGTATTACGTGCAAAACGTCCATCGATGAGTCGTGTTTATCTGTACATATCCCAAGTCTCACCTTACAGCCGCTTGTCGAAAATGCCTTCATTCATGGCGTCGAACCAAAGGAGGAAGAGGGACTTGTTGAGCTCTCAATCTATCAAGAAGGCGGCTATGTGATGATTCGGATTCGGGACAATGGGATGGGCATCAATGAATTGGAGAAAAGAAGATTGCTATCAGAAAAAGAAGAGGAAGATCCGAACATCCTGAGTAAAGGCCACTCGACAGGAATTGGTCTTCGAAATGTGATGTCAAGACTGCGTTTGTTTTACGGGGTGCAAAATGCCCTTCAAATTGATTCAAAGCCAAACGAAGGCACCACCATACAATTGGCTATTCCGATGAAGGAGGGACCGGCATGCTGAACGTGCTGATTGTCGATGATGAAAAAATAGAACGACTAGCGATGCGGAAGTTCTTAACCGAATGGGTTCCAGAGTGTCATATAGCAGGAGAAGCGGAAAATGGAAAGAAGGCGGTTGAATTCGTGCGATCTGAGCCCATTCATCTTGTGCTCATGGATATCCAGATGCCTGGCATGGATGGACTGGCGGCGATCAAACAGATCAAAGCAAGCAGTCCTCATACAAAATTCATTATGCTGACAGCCTACGATACATTCGATTACGCCAAGCAAGCGATGCAAGAAGGGGTGAAACAATACCTTGTCAAACCAGCTGATAAAGACGAAACCATCGCAGCCATTCGATTTGTAGCAGCAGAAATAAAGCAGGAGGCGTCTCAGCGGCAGGCGGCAGCGGCCGATCAGCAGTCAAAGTGGCTTGAAGTCCATATCATGAACGGTCAATCCTATACCTCCATGGAGTTTCAACAGCTATTTTCAGAATATGAAGCAGGTCTTATCATCGCGGTGCAGCGGACGGGCGGGAATCAACTGTTGAACGATTTACAGAAATCTGCACAATTTCATACGGTGCCTATTCAGATGGGGGGTGAACTGTTTACATGCTTTATTTATAGTCAGCAAGGACCAGGTCAGCTTAAGGCAGAGGTGCTGCAAGCCATTCGAGCTGCCATGACAAACGGTCAGCCTTCACCTGTCGTTGGCATAGGGCACCCAGTCTCAAACCCGCTTCATCTTCAGAAAAGTGCAGCAGAGGCGAAGCTTTCCTATTATCAGCGAAAAAAGAGTGGCAGCGTTGTTCGTTATGGCTTTTACCAAACAGACATAAAGCCCGGTCCATTGATTCATCTGCCAGACCTTGCGGATAGCATGATGCAGGCGCTCGAGGAAGGGAGAAGAGAGGATGCGCTGGCTTTATTTGATGCCTTTCAATTAGAGGGGGCGACGATTTCACAAGTAAAGGAACTGCTGATTCTCTTCAAATCACGTCTCCGTACAGATCTATCGATATTGACAATCAGCACCGCAGCTGAATGCCGTCAGTGCTGTGAACACCTATTTGACGTGTATGAAGCGAGAACCCAGACCATCAATGACATTGAGCGGGCAAAACGTTACATCAAAACGCATTATTGTGAACAGATCACACTTGAGCAAACAGCCGCTTATGTTGATTTAAGTCCAACCTATTTCACAAAACGTTTTAAAGACGAGACGGGTCTGACATTTAAAGAGTATGTGACAAACTGCCGGCTGGATAAAATCAAAAAGCTCCTCAAGGACAGCTCGCTTAGCTTAAAAGAAATTACCTATCAAGCAGGATATACAGATCCTAATTACGTCAGCCGTGTGTTTAAGAAGATGGTCGGCTGTTCACCGAAGGAATATCGAAAACAGGCCGTAAAAAAATGAAGAATTTCATAAAAAAGTGCAGAAGTTTGCCTGAAAAAAAGCAAGGATCTGCCATTATACTTATTTTGATAACGCTTACAAAATAGGGATGGGGGATCAATCATGAAGGTCAAATTAGGCTTTACACTGCTTGCACTCTGTATGCTGATCGTTACTGCCTGCAGTTCATCGACGAACTCAGAGGCAAAAAAAGAAGGCGGAACGGAAAAGCTCGAAATTTTCTCTTGGTGGACAGGAGCGGGTGAGGAAGACGGGCTAAAGGCACTCATCCAGTTGTTTGAAGAGAAGAATAAAGATATTCCAATTGAAAATGCAGCTGTCGCAGGTGGTGCTGGTACGAATGCAAAGGCTGTTCTGACTAGCCGTATGCAGGGGAATGATCCGCCTGCTACGTTTCAAGTGCATGGCGGGGCGGAGCTGAATGAGAGCTGGGTCGCGGCAGGCAAAATGGAGCCGCTGGATGATTTATATGAAAAAGAAGGCTGGAAAGACAAATTTCCAGAATCACTGATTGATCTTGTCAGCAAAGATGGAAAAATCTATTCCGTGCCAGTGAACATTCACAGGGGCAATGTGCTTTGGTATAACAAGAAGGTATTTGATGATGCAGGCTTAGAGCCGCCAGCGACATTTGATGAATTTTTCAAAACAGCAGATGCATTAAAGAAAAAAGGGATCACGCCACTTGCGCTTGGAGATAAGGAGCCTTGGGCAGCGACTCATTTGTTTGAAAGTGTTTTGCTTGGTGTATTAGGGGCAGATGGTTATCAAAAACTTTGGGCTGGCGACATGAAAATGGATGACCCGAAAGTGAAGGAAGCGGCAGACATCTTTGGGCGCATGCTCGAATACGTCAATGATGATCACAGCTCACGTAACTGGCAGGATGCCTCACAGCTCGTGGCAAAAGGCGAAGCTGCAATGAATGTCATGGGTGACTGGGCGAAGGGGTACTTTGTGAATGATCTTGATTTGAAGGTGAATCAAGACTTTGGATACACGGCGACTCCTGGAACGGAAGGAAGCTTTATGGTGATCACCGATACATTCGGACTGCCAAAGGGTGTGAAACAGCCAGAAAACGTGAAGAAATTCTTATCTGTTTTAGGATCTGTGGAAGGACAGGATGCGTTTAATCCGCTAAAAGGATCGATTCCAGCACGTGTGGATGCAGACGTATCAAAATATGATGAATACGGAAAATCGGCGATGAAGGCATTTAAAGAGGCTAAGCTGGCGCCGTCTCTTGCTCATGGCTCAGCTGCTGAAGAAGGGTTTGTGACGAAAGCGAATCAAGCCGTCAATATCTTCGTGACACAAAAAGACAGCAGCCAGTTTGTATCATCTTTAAAAGATGCAATGAAATAAAGACGAAAGAGGCGGCGGCTAGGCACCGCCTCTTTTTTAAAAGGAGTGTAGCTTCATGCGCATGGACACATCGCCGATGACAAAAACATCTATGCCCAAGGTCAAACGTATGCGGAAAAAATGGAATGGAGATCAGCTGCTGGCGCTGCTCTTTTTAGCCCCGTCAGCGGTTTTATTATTCATCTTTGTTTACGGCTTTATTGGCTGGACAGGATATGTGTCATTATCAAACTGGACCACGCTTGTTCCTGATTTCTCTTTCGCAGGTCTTCGCAATTATGCCATGCTGTTTCAAGATTTCCGCTTTCAGTCAGATCTTCGAAACACGGTCTTTTTTACTCTATTTTTTATTGGGGCTGTCATTGTCTCTGGTCTTGCACTTGCGATTTTACTAGATCAGAAGATCAAGGGGGAATCTCTTTTTCGGAATTTATTCTTCTTTCCGATGGCCCTTTCCTTCGTTGTCACAGGGGTTGTATGGCAATGGATTTTAAACCCGTCAACAGGGGTGAATTTATTTTTGAAAACGCTCGGTATCCAACCTAAATGGTACACGGATACGAACATTTTGGCCGGATTTGTCTGGGGGAAAATTGAGTTTGGTGTACCTGCGGCCATGATTGCCGTCGTAATTGCAGCTGTTTGGCAAATGACAGGCTTCTCTCTGGCGATGTATTTGGCGGGTCTGCGAGGAATTCCAGAGGAAGTAAGAGAGGCTGCTAGAATGGATGGTGCATCGGAGTGGCAGATTTACTGGAAAATCATTTTTCCTCTTTTAAAACCGATTACTGCAAGTGTTGTTATCATCATGGCTCATATTTCATTAAAGATTTTCGATTTGATTTACTCGATGACAGGACCGGGTGCGAACTTTGTCACCGATGTCCCGGGCGTGTATATGTTTGAAATGACCTTTAGAGGAAACCATTATGCAGGTGGTGCCGCCATTGCGATTGTCATGCTGATCTCTGTTGCGGTCTTTATCGTGCCATACCTCCTGTCGAGCCGGAAGGGGGCTTCATCATGACAGCCAGACAGTTTGTCCGTCCAGTTCTTTATGCTTTATTGATTTTGTGCAGTCTATTTTTTTTGATGCCAGTTTATGTCATGCTCGTCACAAGCTTGAAGCCATTAGGTGAAGTCACCCTTGAACGAATGTGGTCGCTGCCATCCACAATCGATTTTTCAAGCTATCAAATCGCGTTTGAAAAGCTGGCACCCAATTTAATGAATTCTCTTTATCTAGTCATTCCTGCTACTTTATTGTCAGCTGTATTAGGTGCAATGAATGGCTATGTATTATCAAAATGGCGTTTCAAAGGATCAGAAGTCGTCTTTACGCTGATGCTCTTTGGGATGTTTATTCCATATCAAAGTATTCTAATTCCACTTATTCAATTTTTGCGTGAAGTCGGATTGTATAATTCAATTCCAGGGCTTGTGCTTGTCCATGTCGTGTATGGACTTCCGATCACAACACTCATGTTCCGAAATTTCTATGTGAGCATCCCAGATGAAATGATTGAATCGGCGAAAATGGATGGCGCAGGGTTTATCGGGATTTTCAGACATATGATTCTTCCGCTTTCGATCACAGGGTTTGTTGTGGTCGCCATTTGGCAGTTCACAAATGTGTGGAATGAATTTTTATTTGCAGTCACGATGACCACTGCGGAGCATCAGCCGGTGATGGTTGCCTTGCAAAATCTATCAGGCAGTCAAATTGTGCAGTGGAACGTCCAAATGGCAGGAGCGATATTGGCTGCGCTGCCGACACTACTCGTCTATATTCTTCTTGGAAAATACTTTGTCAAAGGGCTTCTTGCAGGCTCTGTCAAAGGGTAAAACAATTTTTGTGTTATCGTTTTCATTCGGTGTACTGAAAGGATTGACTTCTCTTTAGATAGCGTCATAATAAAAGTTGAGACTTACTAGTTTTCATCAAGCTAGGTAAGGATTATCAAAGGGTAGCAAAGGGAGGAGTCATCCTGAATGAAGCAGTCACCAATTTTTTTACTGCCTGAATTGAAGGAAAGAATATGGGGAGGTACAGCCTTAAGGGATCAATTTGGCTACGATATTCCTTCTGATCAAACGGGAGAATGCTGGGCAATTTCTGCTCATCCAAACGGACCAAGTGTCGTGCAAGACGGTCCATATAAAGGGAAAACGCTGATCGAACTTTGGGACAATCATAGAGAATTGTTCGGGGGGATAGAAGGCGATCGCTTCCCACTGTTAACCAAAATTTTAGATGCAAACCAAGACTTGTCTGTTCAAGTACATCCAGATGATGATTATGCGGAAAGACATGAAAATGGCGAGCTTGGAAAAACAGAGTGCTGGTATATCATTGACTGCAAAGAAGGAGCGGAAATGATCTATGGGCACAATGCAAGAACAAGAACTGAGCTTGTCACCATGATGAATAGCGGAGATTGGGAAGGTCTTTTGCGGCGGGTGAAAATTAAGCCTGGTGATTTTTATTATGTGCCAAGCGGTACCATTCATGCACTTTGCGAAGGAACGCTTGTCCTTGAAACGCAGCAAAGCTCAGATACAACCTATCGCGTATATGATTATGAACGAAAAGACCAGGATGGCAACGAACGTGAACTTCATTTTGCACAAGCAATTGATGTCACGACGGTTCCTCATGTAGACGGTTATGCAGATGAATCAGTTGAAACACGCCGAGGAGTGACCATTCGTACATTTGTTGAAGCAGAATACTTCTCTGTGTATAAATGGGAAATTGATCAAAAAGTAGAGCTTTCTCAGGATTATCCGTTTTTGCTATGCAGTGTGATTGATGGAGAAGGGTCTTTAGAGCATGACGGAAACACATATCCACTGCCAAAGGGCGCTCATTTTATTCTGCCGGCTGAAACAGGAAGCTTCTCAATTGAAGGATCTTGTGAACTGATTGTGTCGCATATATAAGGCAAAGAGGACTTCAAGAGGGTCCTCTATTTTTCTATTGCATAAATGACTTGAAAGAGTACTTGTTTTTGTCGATAAAGAGATTAGTAGACTATTATGCAAAGTTAAGAGAGGGACAGGGAACGTGAAAAAAACCATCAAGATTATGTTACTCGCAGCTGCCTTTGGTATGACATTACACACGGGTAAAGAAGCGCAAGCAGCCTCCTATGTCGACCAATCCATTTATACGATGAACACCACAAAGGTATTTACAACAGAAGCAGAAGTGAAAAAAGCAGTGGAAACACTGAAGAAGGACAAAAAGTGGACAGCCACTTATCAAACCTCAGGAAATACGTCGAGCTATCAGCTCACTGCCTCAGGATATGAGTCACAAGCAGCAGCGAGTGCAAGTGCAGCTGCATTAAAAAAAGAGGTGGGCATGAGCGGTACGGTGTCTCCAGTAGGTGACCGCCTTCCTTTACAAAAGGTCGTATCTGACCCAGTTAACGATGAAAATCAGGCGAAAAAGCTCTCACTTGAGCTAACAAAAACATCTGGGCTCAATAGCTCCTATGAAGTTATCAATCAAAGTAGGCCTTCTTATCAGGTCATATCAGGAACCATTGATTCTGAAACGAAAGTGAAAAATATTCAAACCGAGTTGCAAAAGCAGGCAGGCGTCACCAGTACATACCAAACCGAAAACAAAGCTGGCACTGTATATCAGCTGATTTCAAGCGGTATTGTTGGACAAAGTAAGGCGAATACGATTCTGCAAGGTTTTCAGAAGGCATCCGGTTTAAAACCAGTGCTTCAAACGGTAACAGCGGGTAAGCCGTATTACATCGTCACATCCGCTGCACAAGCGAACCAGTCGAAAGCACAGACACTCCTTACTCAGCTGCAAAAAGAAGCAAAAATCAGCGGGAAGATTCAAAAGACAGGAGCCTTAAAAAATGTCTACAGCTTGGAATCAGGCTATTTCAAAGACAACAAACAAGCAGCTTCAGCTGCGGCTCAAATTAAGAAGCAAACCGGTGCTGCAGGTACTGTGCAGCGAGTGGGAAAAACAAAAAATTATATCGTAAAGCTCAATCAATTGAACGATACAGCTTACGCAAAAACGATAGCTTTTTTCAAGAAAAAGAAATGGCGCTACACGTCCAAAAAGATTTCTTCTACACAGCCATATCAAGTAGTGACAGGGAATCTTTTAGGAGATGACCAAGCGAAAAAAGCAGCGGCTTTCTTCCAAAAGAAAAAAGTATCTGCAACAACAAAAAAAACAGGCAAGGTATCAGACAGCACATATCGACTCGTCGTCAATCAAGCAGTGGACCAAGCGAAAGTGAATAAAGGTGCCGCATACTTAAAAACGCAGAAGGTGACAAGCAGCATCAAGACAAGCAAGGGACAGGCTGTCAGCAAAACATATAGTCTTAAGACAACACCTGTATATGAACAAACTAAAGTGAAGCAGGCTCAAGAGATCATCAAGAAAAATGGTATTGCCAGCAGTACAAAAACGCTGACAGAAGTGGTCAAGCAATACCGTATCACGACAGAGCCGACAGTGAATCAGACAAAACTGAATCAAGCACTCAGCTATTTGACGAAACAAAAAATGAAGGCTGCTGCACAAAAAACAGGCGCAGTCGATTATGCTCAATATCAGATCAAAACAGGTGCCATCTCAACAGCTGCACTGCGTGACCAAGGCATGGCATTTTTCAAAAAACGGAATGAAACCGCTGCGTATACAACAACAACGAAACCAACTTACAAAATCAACATTACGCAGCAATTTACAGGATTACCAACTGTAAATGAAGCCATTGCATTTGTGAAAAGCCAATATGGCTGGACTGCCACAGCCGTAAAAATTAAAAATGGCCCAATGGTCATGCAAACGAACTACAACCTCACTGTCAATGAGATGGTAAACAAACAAATGAAGGTGTCACCACAGACAGATGGTGCGGCCTATGTCTATGCATCATATGTAGACCAAGCAACATCGACAGTGAATACGGATGGCTTAAATGTCCGTTCTACACCTGATTCGAGCTCTGCAAGCAACATTGTGGCACAGCTGAATAAAGGAGCAAAAGTGAAACAGCTTGGAAAAGAAGGAAACTGGATCAGGATCAACCTCGGCTGGAGAAATGCAAGTGCAGCAGAGGTGCAAAAATATGTCGATCCAGCCAATATTGCAGAAGGCACGCAATCTTATTTTCAATTTCTGAAACTCTCTGAAGCTGCGAATCTCAATCCGGCAGAGGTCAATACAAAGATTTTAGCAGGCAAAGGAATTCTTGCTGGTAAAGGACAAGCCTTTATTACAGCAGCAAAAACGTATCATATCAACGAAATTTATCTTATTTCTCATGCGTTGCTTGAAACGGGTAACGGAAGTTCCATTCTAGCGAATGGTACAATGTTTAATGGAAAGAAAGTATATAACATGTATGGCATTGGTGCATATGACAGCAATCCGAATTATCTCGGTGCAAAGTATGCGTATGAACAGCAATGGTTCACACCAGAGGCTGCGATTATTGGCGGGGCAAAATTCATTGGCAACAGCTACATCAATAATGCGACATACAAACAAGATACGATTTATAAAATGCGCTGGTCTGCTACAGCAACTCATCAATATGCAACAGATATTGGCTGGGCTTCTAAGCAAGTCACTCGTATGTATAGTTTGTATAACCTGCTTGATGACTATACGCTGTATTACGATATCCCAGTGTATAACAAATAAAAAAACGTCCGTGCTTCCTATTGAGAAGCCGGACGTTTTTTTTGTAAGAGCAGCTGCTGTTCAATGAATGAAAGGAGCTGCTGACTTGATTGTCCCTTTGAATATTGGTTCCATTCCTCAGCAAAGGTTTTGATTCGTTCTTTATTGGTTGATCCGTTTAGGTGTAAAAGCTCCTGCAAGAGCATGTCCTGTGTGACGCAAGCCTTTCCAGGAATGATGTCTTCATACCGATCAACTAAGCCGCGTTTCTCCCGATAAGTGTCTAAGTCATAAGTGAAGAACAAGACAGGCTTTTCGAGCAGTGCATATTCAAACACAATCGACGAATAATCTGTCACTAGGACATCACAATCACAAAGCAATGGATAGAGCGGCTGATCGGACACATCAAATATCCATTCACCGTCTGTTTCTGCTTTCGCTAAATGTTTGACTGCAGGATGAAGCTTGACGAGCAGAATATAATCGCCATTCAGCTCAGTTTGCAATTGCTCTTTTGAAAAAGGCAGGACAAGACTGTCCATTGCAAAGTCTCGATAGGTCGGTGTATAGAGCAGGATCTTTTTCCCTTTTGGGATATCATTCAGCTTTAAGGAAGGCTGATGCTGTTCATAGTACAGATCCGTCAGTGGTACACCAGTTGGTAAAAAGCGTTCATCATTGGCTCCAAACGAGGTCTTGAAAATCTCACGCATGTGATCTGAGCCTGTTACGATATAGTCGAAAGACGCATAGACACGTTTGAAGCGCTCGATGTCACGGGGACTTCGTTCAGAATTTGAAGCATCTTCAAGCCCGAACTTTTTCAAAGCGCCATTGGCATGCCATACTTGAATACAGGTGGTAGAAGGCCGTTTTCTAAGCACACTCGTCATGAGAAAGTAATTATCCGTCACGACAACCTTGCTTTTAAACATCGTATACATACATTGAATGAGATGGAGAGGATTTTTTTCATGAAAATAGCGAAATGACAGATGAGGCCCGTCCTTTTCTATCGCAGAAGCATGCTTCGTATAGAGGACAGTAAGCTTCATTGTCATGTTCGCCTGTTGTTGATAAGTATGAATGAGAGCAGCCGCATTCTCTTGGAACGAAACAAGCAGCGTCACCTGGTTTTCACGCGGTTTCACGCCGCTCATCAGCCATCCAATGAAAGAAATAAAAGCTGCGTAACATGAAATCATCATTGAGCGTATATTCATCATTTGTCAGTCTCTTACAGCTGCTTCGTCTGATCCTTTACCTGCTCAGGATAGTAACGTTTTTTCCCTTTGCTTTCCTTCAATACGGCAAAAGCGTACTTAGGAATATTCAGCATTCGTTTCCATCTCCATGGATTCACAATCAATCTATACAGCCATTCTGTATTTGTCTTAATCATCCAGCGTGGTGCACGCTTCACCGTTCCGCTAAATACATCAAAGCTTCCGCCTAAACCGATGCAAACAGCCTGCGGGAATAAATGGCGGTATTCGTAAATAAAGTTCTCCTGGTTTGGATAACCTAATGCAACGAACACCATATCAGGTTTCGAGCGCGCGATTTGCTTCGCTACGAAACGTTTATCAGCTTGATAGCCGTCACAGCTTCCGGCAAGGACCACATTTGGATATTCCGTATCAATTCGCTGTTTCACAGCCTCAAGCACTTCTTTTTTCGCACCATATAAAAAGATTCTTTTAGACTGCTTGTTTGCTAGATCAAGCATAGACATGAAGACATCAAAGCCGGCAATTCTTGACTTAAGCGGACTTTGGGTCATGCGAGACATCAACACGACGCCTACGCCATCCGGCAGTACATAATCCGCAGATGAGACGACTTGATGGTACGCATGATCCTTCATGACGGCATAGCCTATCTCTGGATTGACAGTTGCAATCATGGCGCCTCTTTTCTGAGAAATATGATGCTGGTTCATATAGCTGATAAATTCATCTAAGTCGCCGTTTACATAAGAAAGGTTAGAGACCACTTCTGTTTGCATTGTTTAGACCTCCTTTTTAACTTGTTATCTATGAACGTTCATTGTAAATTCATTCTTCGCCTACTCATCATTTTATCACAGATGCTCCATGAAATATTAACAATAACTTTACAAACCTTTAAATTTCATGACATTTTCATCAATTCAAATGGACGATCCTCTGTGAAACATTGATTCCTCGGACTTTTCCTCCTGCGCCCAATAAATTGGAAATAGTTTGTCTTTACATTTTCTTAACCTTTTATAGGCGTTGTGATATAATGAAGTTCCGAAGAGCGAGAAAATGATCGATGATAATAGGATTACGGATAAACATTACTGCCCTAAAGCAGACGAATAAGGATGAAAGAAAGGAGTTTATGTTTGCAATGAAGAAAGTTATTACTTACGGTACATTTGATTTATTACACTGGGGGCACATTAAGCTGCTAGAACGTGCAAAGCAGCTTGGAGATTACTTAGTGGTGGCCATCTCTACAGACGAGTTTAATTTACAAAAATCAAAAAAAGCTTATCACAGTTACGAGCATAGAAAGCTGATTCTTGAAACCATTCGTTATGTAGACGAAGTTATTCCAGAAAACAGCTGGGATCAAAAAGTCCATGATGTGCAAGAGCATGATATTGATGTGTTTGTGATGGGAGATGACTGGGAAGGCAAGTTCGATTTCTTAAAAGAACATTGCGAAGTCGTTTACTTGAAGAGAACCGAAGGCATCTCGACAACCCAAATTAAAGAAGAAATTGCTGGACTTTAATAGATCAAAAAAGTACTTCTTATCTTTTGGTAAGAAGTACTTTTTCATGTAAAATACAATGAGTAAGTCAACAATATTATGAAGGAGAGCTTCCTTTGTTTCAAAATTGGATGAAGAAAAAAGTTGAAGACACATTTGATCAACCTGAACAACATGAAACAATGGCCTCAGTGGACATGCCTGATATGGACTACTACTTTATTATGGGCGATGTACCAAAACAGGATGAGAGCTTAACGAAGTCTTTAAAGGCAAGAATAGAACCATTAGTTGATCCACATAAACGTACTGCAATTTTAACTTTGAATTATGATGTAAATATGAAGGAACGTATTCACCGCATGGAAGAAATTTTTTCTCCTGAGGTTGAGATCTTGAATGTGTATGAACACTATATTCTACCGGAAAGCGGAAGTAAAAGACGTTACTCGGAATTTATTGTCGGTGAATCATCGCATTCGATCAATGAAGCCGTAATTCCAGCAGAAGAATCCAAGATTCAGGTGACGAGATATGAACGGTCTTCTTCTCCCATTTGTTATATTGAACAGTATAATGAAGAGCGGCAATTGGTGAAAAGGGAAGAATATAATTGGCAGGGCGTTTTATGCAGAGTACAAAGTTTTGTTCCCCATACAGGTGCACTATACTTGGAGGAATTGATCAATGACGATGGCAGTATTTATATGGAGTTCCTCTACCATGGAGATGTAAAAAAGAATCCAGTTCGGCATATTAATTGGTATAAAAAAACAGGAATTCAAACATTTACAAAGAAGACGGATATTAAACAATTATGGCTATCCAGCATTCAATCACAAAATGACCGTTTGAAATTGATGATTACAGAAGACCGGGATCAAGACCGCCACTTGTTTAAAATTGAGCAGCTTGAAACAACTTATTATGCTGCATTTGTGCATGACTCACATTATGAGGAAGAGCAGCATCAGCTGAAACCCCAATATGAAGAATTGTTTAAACAAATAAGAAAACAGCAAGTGGATGCCGTGTTCTTTGGGGATACTAAGCATAAAGAAGATGTCGAGAAGATTTTAGGAGAACAAGCCTATTTTTATATGATACCTTCTGATAAAATGTCGGTTTGGAATACAGCACTTCATCATATGCTCGAAAATCGTGAGCGTAAAGATGAACTAAGAAGGATTGTGGATTGTACAAAATGGATCTTGCGTGATCTGAGCTCTGAGAACCACGTTCTTCATCTTCAGCTTGAGTTAAAAGATGAAATGAGTCATGCGAATCATGTGCAAATCGATTTTGCAGGATATGATCGAGTGAATGGAGCTGAAATCATTTCTCAAACAATCGATGAAAACCTTTTAGTCAGCTTCCCAATTGGCCATTTTCAAACAAAGAAAAACATTGAAATCAACCAAACGAAATTTGTGGATTTTTACATTCGTTTTAAAACAGAAGAACTTCAAGAGGTGTTGCAGCGTCTAGAAATAGAAGGCGAGCTGCTTACGAATAAACCATCGTCCATCGATGGATGGTCATATCAAACGAAGCAAGGAAACTATTCTTGGAAAGTGAAATAGCCATATAACGGTAAGATTTCTGAACAGAGGAGATTAACGATTAATGATTGAAGAGGGAATTCATAAGAAGAAGAGTGTTGTTGAAGGGTTAAAAAATCACCATGAGAAATTAGAAATGCTGATTCGCATCGATGATGACATGCCATTAACAGATAGGGAATTTTATTTGTTTATGAGGGAAAGAGTATCAAAACAAGAGCTTTTCCTTCCGCTTGTTCATCAAGAAGAGAATCTATTCAAATTGGTATTGAGTGAATCATCGCTGCCGCTTGCGTTAGAGCAAGGCCAGACATATAACTTGTATGTCACGGACTATTTAAGCACAAACCAAGAAGAGGATGAGGACGAGCTTGAGGACTCAGCTTATGATTCTGATTCCGAAGAAGAGGAAGAAGAAGTAAAAGAAGCAGATATCAATACAGATAATGAATCTGAAGAGAAAACGTCAAACTATAAACGCCGTTTGAAAATGGAAGTAGAAAAGCCTGAGCTGACTTTTTTAGAAAATAAAGACGCCATGCTGTATATCATTCCATACCGCACAGACAAAGGGAATGCTTCTTTGAAAATCAAGCGTGAGCTAAAGGTTGTAAAATTCAATCAAATCGAGCTCAACAAAGGATGTATGTTATCTTTATCCGGGTATGCAGGTGTTCTAAGTGCAGAACATCCATATGAGATCAAAGAAGCAAAACTTCTATTGAAGAAAAATGGTGAAGAACCAATTGAACATCGTTTTCCGGTCAATATCACCCATATAAAAGATGAAGTGATCGAATACCGTGATGATCAACAGGTACCACAGCTTTATCAATTTTTAGCAGAAGTTCCTTTAGAGGAATTGACCTATTCCTTGAACAGACGCCTTGTATATCGCTTCTATCTTGAATTTATCTGCGATGTGAACGGAGTAGAGGAAACATTAACAACCACTTCTTTAGTGCTTGGAGACCGCTCGAACAAACTCAAAGGACTTGTTCAAATTCATAAGCGAAACGATGTACCGATTCGATATGAAGTGTACCGAAAGAAAAAAAGACAAACGCTTGGCATCCGTATTAATGACTACACCATGAAAACACGTGCCAAGTATTACGTCAAAAGCAAGTGGAAGAAATTCAAAAAGAAGATCGGTAAAATCAAAAAAGTCCGTAACCGCCTTGTGACAAGAACGTTTAAAACGACCTTTAAACTGGCGAGTAAGCTGTCTGTGAAAAAGAAAACCGTTGTTTTTGAAAGCTTTAACGGAAAACAATTCAGTTGTAATCCGCGTGGTATTTATGAGTATATGAAAGAAAATCACCCTGAATATACGCTGATCTGGAGCGTTAAAAAGGGTCATGAAGCACCGTTTAAGGAAAAAGGCATCTATTATATCAATCGTCTGTCATTGAAATGGATTTTTGCGATGGCAAGAGCCGAGTACTGGGTCGTAAACAGCCGTCTGCCGCTATGGGTTCCAAAGCCAGATCACACAACATACTTGCAGACTTGGCATGGTACTCCGTTAAAACGACTGGCAATGGACATGGACGAGGTGCATATGCCTGGAACAAATACGAAGAAATACAAAAAGAATTTCACGAAAGAAGCATCGAATTGGGATTATCTCATCTCTCCTAATGCCTACTCGACTGAAATCTTTACACGTGCGTTCCAATTTCAAAAGACCATGATTGAGTCAGGATATCCGAGAAATGACTTCCTTCACAATCAAAACAATGAAGAAACGATGAGAGCACTGAAACAAAAAATGAACCTGCCGCTCGATAAAAAATTGATCTTATACGCACCGACATGGAGAGACGATCAATTTTATAAAAAAGGGCAGTACAAATTTGATTTAGACCTTGATCTGCATGAGCTGAGAGCTGCTATCGGAGATGAATATATTATCATTCTGCGTATGCACTATCTAGTTGCTGAAAACTTTGATTTAGGACCATATGAAGGCTTTGCCTATGACTTCTCTCATTACGAAGACATTAGAGACCTTTATATGATTTCAGATCTGCTTATCACAGATTACTCATCTGTGTTCTTTGATTATGCAAACCTTAAACGTCCGATGCTGTTCTATGTGCCAGACATTGAAACCTATCGTGACAAGCTCAGAGGCTTCTACTTCGACTTTGAACAAGAAGCACCTGGACCGCTTGTGAAAGAGACAGCAAGTGTTATTGACTGGATAAGAGAAACAGAACAGCCGACCTTTACACTACCAGAATCATTTGCACCGTTTTATGAGAAATTCTGTTACTTAGAGAGCGGAGAGTCATCGAAGCGGGTGGTTGAAGTAGTTTTTAATTCGGAACGCTTTTAATTGTTTTCTTATAGATAGAAAAACACCTTTGGAAGGTATCAAGTTCAATACTTGACCATTATCCAAAGGTGTTTTTAAATACATATAATTTATTCTGTATATAAGTGGTTAATTAGTTTTTGTACAGACATTTTTGTAGAAGAGGTCTAGCGCCTCGCTATTATATTTTTCATAATCAAAGGATTTTTGTTCCATACTATTCTGGATAAAATCAGACATACCATTAAATAGCGCAGTTTCATTATTATCAACTAATAATCCGTATCCACCCTCTAAGACGGAATGTACTCCAGTTACATCGGTAGCTATAATTGGTTTTTTTAGAATCATTGCTTCCATGAGAACCAAACCTTGTCCTTCATAATCTGATGATAAGACAAAACAATCACATTCATCTAGTAAAGAAAATGGATTTTCGAGTTGTCCAACAAAAAACACGCAATGTTCTAGATGTAATTTTTTTGTGTGATCTTTTAATTCTCTTTTTAAAGGCCCTTCACCCACTATATACAATACAGCTTTTGGGTATTGTTTGTGTAATTGTGAAAAAGCAGAAATTAATTTCTTTTGCCCTTTTTCAGGAGATAATCTTCCTATTGTTATAAAGTTGATATACTCCTTATTTGGAAGTGGTATCCCGGATAAATTAAGACCGATGGATTCGTTTTTATCATTTTGATAAGTAATTAAATATCTCTCATTATTAAATTCTATAATCTCTTTATTTTCTTTCATTTGAAGTACTTTGTTAGGCGAGATTACATTATTAACAAAAACCATTTTCTCTAAAGCATTAGGAATATAAGGGCTTAAATTCAAGTGATTTTCTATGTTAGTCGATTCGGCAACTGAAACAATTCTATCGAAGAACTTGTACAGTGAGAAAATTACTTTTAGGTTACCGCGATGTTTATATTTGTGGTTCACTTTCTTGTTATACTCTTTCATCATGTCAGCATGTAGGAAAATACTTTTGACTTTAAAATCTCCGAATGCTAAGAGAAGGGTCCAAAATTTGTTATATCCTCCAAAGTCTATTCCCACATCAAACTTCGTATTACCAATAATCCTCTTTAATTCTCTTTTGTATGAGTTTACTGGAGTGTATTTTAACATTTTGTTATTGTATATACCACGGCGGAAAATTAGATTCTGTTTATATGTTTCTATTAATGTTCTATTAACAAAACCTGGTCTATAAATAATATGAACATTAGGATGAAGCTTTTGTATGTTCATCCATTTATCCTTATGATAATTTGAGTTATCAATGACGACAACTTCATATTTGTTGTAATCAATCTGATCAAATAAATTAGTCGCTGAAACGGTTATACCATTATTGTAGAAGCCCCCACAATAAAAAAGTAATTTTTGTTTATTGCTTTCAACCTTGATTAATTCATCTTGATTTTTCCCTTTGAATATTATGTCAATGAGTCGATCAGTAGCATTTCCGTCATCATAAGAGCAGTATTCATCTAAAAACTCATTGTATTGACTTTCAAATTGTTTATTGAAGTTATTTAAACTGTTTAGTTGGCCTAGGCTGTCAATTAAATCAACTATACTTTCACAGATAGGTCCTGGAAGTTTGGTTATATCTATATAAAAACCTCTCTCTGATTCATATTCACGTAAGTCAGGCATATAGAAAAAGACAGGTCTTTTTAAAGGTAGGAAATCGAAAAAGATACTTGAATAATCTGTAATTAAAATGTCTATAGCCGATAAAAGTTCATTTGTATCAATCCAGTTTGGAACACAAAGATGTTCAAGACCGCTCTGTTTAAAAAATTTATAAGAAAAGTAATGGGATTTTAAAAGTACTAAGTAATCATCACCAAGCGCCTGCTGAATTTTTACAACTTCACTATGCAATGTATAGCAAGTATCCTCTTCGGCACCTATTGTTCCTCTCCATGTTGGAGCATAAAGTACAATTTTTTTATTAAAAGGTAAGTCTAATCTTTCTTTCACATTTTCACTGCTAGTGTTTAATGTTAAATCTACTCTAGGATAACCGATATTTGCAATTTTCCCGGCAAATATCCCAAATACATCATTTGATTTTAGTAACTTTTCATACGTAAAAGTATTCGGGCTAATAAGGTAATCACAATGAAGCAAATTTCTTTGGATATTTTTATGACCAGACATTGATCTTTTATTAAGATCCTTCCCTAAAGTTTTTAAAGGAGTTCCATGCCATGTATTAATATAAACTTGCTCGTCTCTTTTAATAAAATAAAAAGGAAATGACGTATCATTAACTAAATATTTAGAAGTTGCTAAATATTTTAGATATTCGTTACTATCAACTTTAACAAAGGAAATATTAGAAGTTTTCTGCTTTAATTCTGCAATCATTGGATCATTAAAATCATTAATGACCCAAACATGATGTAAATCTTTAAAAGTACTATCTTTCATCAAGCCTAGAAAAATTGCATAACAATTTCCAGAAATACTTTTGCCATGATAAGCTTCATATAGAATATAATTACTTCTTACTGGGTTTTTCTCTAAATAGGAGGTGTATTTACTTCTAATACGAAGTCGCGAATCTCTGGAAAATTCAATTAGTGGATCTAAAATAAATTTAATCTTTCTTGTAACGATTTTTTTGAATTGCTTGATTCTCATTAATGTTAAGCCCCTTCATGTAATATATATAATAGGAAAATGATATTTATTTTGGAAATGCAATTATCCTGATAATTATATTCTAATGGCAATTATAAAGCAATGATATAATAAGGTAATTAGTAACCTAGAATAGCTGAATATACCAGTGTTTGTTTTGATCAAATTTCCCTACTATTTAATATACTCATTCGATTTGAAAAGTGAAATATTTCTCAACATCTGTTACAATTATGAGCGGTGATTTTTTTAAAGAGGCAATCCCAAAAACTAATATCTAAGGAAGATTAGAATGAACGCATTGTTTACAATATTAAGAGAGCAGATCAGCTCACTTCCGCTGATTATGCGACTTGCTGTTTATGAAACAAAATCAAAATATCAGATGAATTATTTGGGTGTTTTATGGCAGTTTTTAAATCCATTAATGCAGATGCTGGCATACTGGTTTGTTTTCGGTATGGGTATTCGCGGAGGACAGCCAATTGCCATTGGAGACATGGAGGTTCCATTTATCATCTGGATGCTTGCCGGTTTAATCCCTTGGTTCTTCATTAGTCCGACGATTCTTGATGGATCAAACAGTGTGTTTAAACGCATTAATATGGTATCGAAAATGAATTTTCCGATTAGTGCGCTGCCTTCTGTGGTGATTATGTCCAACTTGTTCAGCTACTTTGTTATGATGGGTGTCTATCTGATTGTGCTGATTTCCTATGGCATATACCCTGACGCGCATTGGCTGCAATATATATACTATCTTATTTGTATGATCGCGTTTATGTTTTCGTTTAGTTTGTTTAATTCCACGATTAGTGTACTCGTGAGAGACTATCAATTTCTTTTACAATCTGTGACAAGATTACTTTTCTTTTTGCTGCCGATTTTTTGGAATATCTCAGAAAAGCTCACTGGAGACAAAGCGTGGATTGGGGACATATTAAGATTGAATCCTCTTTTCTACATTATTGATGGTTTTAGAAATAGTTTGTTAAAGGGAGAATGGTTCTTCCATGATGTCAAATACACACTTTATTTTTGGCTGATTACGCTTCTTCTTTTAACAGTCGGTTCATTGCTTCATATGAAATTTAGGGATAAATTTGTCGATTTTCTTTAAAAAGTAAGGAGATTATACGATGAAACTAAAGGTTTCGTTTCGAAACGTATCCAAGCAATACGTCCTATATAAAAAACAGTCGGATAAGATTAAAGGACTGTTTTTACCTAATAAAAATGAAAAAGGTTTCTTTGCTGTTCGTGATGTGTCCTTTGATGTATATGAAGGCGAGACCATTGGTTTTGTGGGGATTAACGGATCTGGGAAATCGACAATGTCGAACCTTCTAGCGAAAATCATTCCACCGACAAGTGGTGAAATTGATATGGACGGCCAGCCATCGCTAATTGCCATTGCAGCAGGGCTGAACAACCAATTAAGCGGAAAAGACAACATTCGTTTAAAGTGCTTAATGATGGGACTGACGAATAAAGAGATAGACGAACTTTATGAAAAAATCGTAGAGTTTGCGGATATTGGTGACTTTATTGACCAGCCTGTAAAGAGCTATTCAAGCGGAATGAAATCCCGTCTTGGTTTTGCCATTTCAGCACATATCGATCCAGATATCCTTATTATTGATGAAGCACTGTCTGTTGGAGACCAAACCTTCTATCAAAAATGTGTGGACCGCATTACAGAATTCAAAGAACAAGGAAAGACGATCTTTTTTGTCAGTCATTCTATTAGCCAAATCCAAAAAATTTGTGATCGGGTGGCTTGGATGCATTATGGTGAACTTCGTATGTTTGATGATACGAAAAAGGTCGTGAAAGAGTATAAGGAGTTTGTTGATTGG
The DNA here is from genome assembly GCF_038008785.1 of Bacillus sp. FSL R5-0659. NCBI lineage: Bacteria > Bacillati > Bacillota > Bacilli > Caryophanales > Bacillaceae > Bacillus > Bacillus sp. FSL R5-0659. The sequence continues at coordinate 3,202,714 of NZ_JBBOZU010000001.1, read as the reverse complement.
TTTAACAAGCTTTCCAAGAAAGAGAAACAAAAATATCAAATGGAACATAAGGAAGGCAGAAAAGGCGTACAAAAGACAGAAAAGGTGTCTCGTTATCAAGAGAACGGAAAACGGCGCTCATTGTTCGGACCCGCATTTCAAGTGACAGTTTTAGCGGCCTTAACGATTTTGCTTGCCTTATCAATGTTTTCGGATCGCCCGCTTCGTACACTTGCGACATTTGGTGCAATTTCATCAGATAAGGCAGAAGCGCCTCAGTCAAAGAACCCGCAGACGAAGGGGGCGCCCGATATGAAAAAGGTGGATCAACAGATGATTGTCACGGCTGACCCACTCAAGGTTTACAAAGACCAAGCCATGAAAAAAAAGGCTGATGTCACTTTGCCATTTGGACAAGCAGTACAGGCTGTGGCTGAAAATAAAAAAACCGTTCAAATTAAAACAGCATCAGAAACGTATTTTGTTAAACCTGATGCCCTTCAAAATGCAGAGGATTTAAAGTCATTATCCATTGGACCAGGACAGTTTAATTCATATGTATCGCCTGCATCAGCAGGTTCATATGAGTATCTACTTTCTTTCCTTGGAAAAGAAGAATCTGTGCTAAAGCAAAGAATGCAGACGCTGAGCTCGATCAAAAGTGATCAAGGAGATACGATTGAACGATTGACCACAGAGAAAACTGACTATGTCATTCAAAATGGTCAGGCAAACACCATTGTGTTTCGCGAGATTATGCCGATCTCTCCTTCCACACTTGGGCTGACAGAACAGAATGTCTGGATGAATGAGAAACAAACGAAATTCGCAGTGAAGGGCGAAAACAATCTGTTTGTCATTGATAATGAACAGCATACACTGACTATTTCAGTCATGAATTAAAAAAGCTGCCGATGTCGGCAGCTTTTTTAGTTCACTTCTTCTTTTTCGAGAAGCTGTTTCATAAATGGAATGAGTTTCTTTTTTAATTCTTCATCCTGAAGAGCAAACTCAAGCGTTGTTTCAATGAAGCCTTGCTTCTCGCCGACATCGTATCGTTTCCCTTCGAAATCATAGGCAAATACGCGCTGGATGTCATTCAGCTTTTGAATGGCATCTGTCAGCTGAATTTCTCCGCCTGCACCAATTTCTTGCTGATCGAGGTACATAAAGATCTCTGGTGTGAAAATATAGCGCCCTAAGATGGCTAGGTTCGATGGTGCTGTTCCTTGCGGCGGCTTTTCAACAAAGTTTTTGACTTGATAGCGGCGCCCTTCTTGTGTTAGAGGGTCGATGATCCCGTAGCGATGCGTATCGCTGTCTGCTACCTGCTGAACCCCGATGACAGATGAAAGGGTTTTTTCGTATTCATCCATCAGCTGGCGAAGCCCAGGTGTTTCGGCTTGAACAATGTCATCACCTAATAAAACAGCAAAAGGCTCATCACCGATAAAGTTACGTGCGCACCAAACGGCGTGACCGAGTCCTTTTGGCTCTTTTTGACGTATGTAATGGATGTCAGCAATGTTAGAGGATTTTCTCACTTTCTCTAAAAGCTCACTCTTTCCCTTTTCCTCAAGATTGCGCTCTAACTCTGGTGCAAAATCAAAATGATCCTCAATGGCTCTTTTCCCTTTTCCAGTGACGATAATAATGTCTTCGATTCCTGATTCAACAGCTTCTTCAATAATATATTGAATGGTAGGTTTATCAACGATTGGAAGCATTTCTTTAGGCATTGCTTTTGTTGCAGGGAGGAAACGTGTTCCGAGACCTGCAGCTGGTATAATGGCTTTACGTACTTTTTTCAATGAACTTTGCACCTTCCTTACATATAGAAAAAATGATTTGACTTCATTTTTCATCTTTCATAAAGTGTAACTTACAAATGATAGAAATGACAAATGATTTACGATAAATGCATGATCTGATTCAATATCTATTGTAAAGAGTTTGTGTAAATTTTTATGTTGAAAAGAGTAAAGGCGATGTAAAAATTGAAAATAGAATGATTAGGATTCGTTTCTATTCTTTTGTATAATACACTTATGATAAATGAGAAGGAAAGAGGCATCGACTATTGAAAACATTACATGTAATGACTGTATTCGGGACGAGGCCTGAAGCGATTAAAATGGCACCCCTTGTCCTTGAGCTAAAAAGACATCCGCAAATCAAATCCTCAGTCACTGTGACTGCACAGCATCGGCAAATGCTTGATCAAGTGTTGAAAGCCTTTAACATTCAACCAGATCATGATTTAAATATTATGAAAGAACGCCAGACATTATCTGAAATCACATCAAATGCACTTTTGAAACTAGATCAATTATTCCAAGAGGAAAAGCCTGATATTGTCCTTGTTCATGGAGACACCACTACAACCTTTGCAGGAAGCTTGGCCGCATTCTACCACCAAATTTCTGTCGGTCACGTTGAAGCGGGTTTAAGAACACACAATAAATACTCGCCGTTCCCTGAGGAATTGAACCGACAAATGACAGGCACGATTGCCGATATTCATTTTGCTCCAACAAATGAGGCGAAACAGAATCTTTTAATTGAAAATAAAAAAGAAGAGACGATTTGTGTGACGGGGAATACAGCGATTGATGCATTGCAAACAACGGTTACAGAGCAGTATCAACACCCTATTTTAGAGAAAATAGGAACAGATAAAATGATTTTGTTAACGGCTCATCGCAGAGAAAATCTCGGCCAGCCGATGAAAAACATGTTTAGAGCGATTAGACGTATTGTAGAAGAGTTTGAAGATGTTCAGGTTGTATATCCTGTACATTTAAACCCTGCTGTTCGTGATGCGGCTCAGACAGAATTCAGTGATCTTGATCGTGTGCACTTAATTGAGCCGCTTGAAGTTGTTGATTTCCATAACTTCGCTGCTGCCTCACACTTTATATTAACGGATTCTGGCGGTGTACAAGAGGAGGCGCCTTCTCTAGGGAAGCCAGTACTAGTGCTGCGCGATACAACAGAACGCCCTGAAGGTGTGAAAGCTGGTACGCTTAAGCTCGCGGGTACAGATGAAGAGACCATCTACAATATGGCAAAACAGCTGCTAGTCGATCAGAAAGAGTACGACAACATGTCGAAGGCGTCTAATCCATATGGTGATGGACAAGCGTCAAAACGAATTGTCGAAGAGCTTCTCCATCGTTTTGGATTAAGCGAAGAAAAACCAGTTCCATTTCAATCATAAAAAAAGAAGACTACATTTCTGTAGTCTTCTTTTTACTGCTCTAGACTTTCCTTCAATTCCTTCTTCACTTTAGCCAGACTGCTGTCATCAAGCTGGTAGTAATAAATGTTATTGATACGTGCGCCTGATCCTTTCAACTCGTGCTGCTCCACATGCTGTCTTGCATCACGATAATCATTCATCATCGTCCACATATCGTCAAATGACATGTTTGTCTTCATATTATTTTCCACGACTTTGAACATATCGCCGAATTTCGTAATAGATGAAATGTTGGCACCTTTTGCAATGATGCCTTCAATAACTTGGCGCTGTCTTTGCTGACGTCCGAAATCACCTTTTGGATCTTGCTTTCTCATTCTCGTATAGGCAAGGGCTTGATCCCCGTTCAGGTTAATCTCTCCTGTACCAAATGAGTGGCCATCATAGCTAAATGCAAACGTGCTGTTCACCGTAATGCCGCCAAGTGTATCGACAATATCCTTAAAGCTTTCCATATTGACTTTAACGAAGTAATCAACAGGTACATCAAGCAGTTCCTCTACAGTATCTGCTGCCATTTGTGTACCGCCGAATGCGTAGGAATGGTTGATTTTATCCATTGTGCCTTTTCCGACAATTTTCGTATACGTATCACGCGGGATACTCACCATCTCGGTCGTTTTCGTTTTCGGATTTACTGTCATGTATATTAATGTATCTGCACGGCCTCGGTCATTTTTTCGTTCATCGACACCCATGACTAAAATAGAAATCGGGTCTTTCTTATTTAAATCGACATCTTTGTCACGCTTATCTGACTTCTTTAAATTCTCCTGAATGCCTGCGACGGTCGATGCTGCTGTGTTCCAAAGATGATATGCGTATCCGCCAGTTGCTAATACGAATAAGCCAATAATCGATAAAACAATCCAAAGAACCTTTTTCTTCTTTCTTTTTCTTTCAGCTCTCATAATGTCCCTCACCTTTTCTATGATTCTTCCATGATTATAGGTTTACGAATCTTGATAAACAAGTTATTTTTTTACTCTGAACCTAGATATAGACGTTGTAACAAAAAAAAGGTTTCAAAAAACCTTAAATTTACCTTAAAATAATAAGTTATAAGACGATACAAAGACATGAGGTGAAAAAAATGAAGAAAATCGTCGTTTTACCGTTCTTAATACTGCTACTAGGTATCGTGCTCACTGCATGTGGAACGGCTGAGCAGTCCACAGGAGAAAACAAGACAAGCAGTTCAACTCCTCAGGTGCTGGAAGAGAAAGCTGAATTTATTGGAATGGCTGATGCACATACAGTCGAAGTGAAAAAAGTGAATACAACCTTAAGTTATGAATTTACGGATAATTTTAAAGATGTGTTAAATGAATTTAAACCAGGAGACACAGTAGAAATCTCTTACTTTATTAATGACAGTGGTCAAAAGGAAATCCAGAAGATTGAAAAACAGAAGTAAAAAAGATGGGCGGGATGAACAAAATTGAAGAAAACAGGCGTTACACTAATCGTTCTCATGATACTGACTCTACTAGTCGCACCCTTTCAGTCTGCCATGGCAAGCTCGGCAATTTCAGTGAAATTGTCTAATTATATCGGAAACAAAACAAGCATGGATATCTCAACAACTGGGGAATACAAGCTATCAGGATCAAATGTTGCTGTGACGAAAAGATATGACGGCAAAAATCGCTATGAAGTAGCCAATAGCATTGCATCTGCTGGCTGGAAAAATCCTTCAACTGTTGTCATTGTCAGTCGTGATGCATTTGATCATGCTATTTCTGTATCACCGTTAGCATACAAATTGGGCGCACCTATTTTGTATACGAATATTGAAAAACTGACGAAAACAACAGAAAACCAGCTGAAGAAAATGAAGCCGGATAACATTCTGATTGTCGGAAATACGAAAAGCATTTCAACAGCTGCTGAGAAATCTATTAAAAAGTATGGCAAAGTCAGACGTATTAGTGGAAAAGACAAGTTTGAAATCTCCCAAAAAATCGCTAAAGAAATGGGTAACTATAAGCAAGCTGTCGTTGTCGGCGGGAACTCATTTATGAATGGGATTGCCATTGCATCCTATGCATCGAGAAAGGGATACCCTATCCTGTTAACAAAAAAAGATTCCATTCCGTCTTATAGAATGCCAAGTAAAGTGATCATCATCGGCAGTACGAAAAGTACTGGACAAAAAGTTGAAAATCAAATCAAAAAAACCTCACAGGTGACAAGAATCAGCGGTGCCAATCGCTATGAATTATCTGTGAATATTATAAAGAAATTAAATATTAATGCAGATAAAGTTTATTTGGCGAAAGCTTCGAGCTATATTTATGCTATGCCGCTGTCGCAATTGGCTGCAAAATCTAACAGTACCGTTGTGTATGTGAAACCCGATTCTGTCACAGCGTCTTTAAAAGCACTGTTGAAGGAAAAAGGTACATATGCTTATCATCTTGCGGGCAGCACAAGTGCGATTAAAGATAGCTTGAAAAATTCCTTAGCCAAACAAGTTTATCTGAAAAAAAATCAAAACTACCAATTGAATATTTCTAACGGAAAAATTTCATTAAAAGGCATAAAAACGTATAGCACAGTAAGAGTTGTTCCTGAGAAATATTCAACAAAAAATGTCCTTCAAATTGCAGGAAAGCCGTATTTAGGCAGCGTAAACTTTGCAATTGAATCAGGGTATATCAGGCCGACTCTCGAAAATATTCCATTTGAAGACTATCTAAAAGGCGTAGTGCCTAATGAAATGCCTGCAAGCTGGAATGTTGAAGCGTTAAAAGCACAGGCAGTTGCCGCTAGAACGTATTCTGTGAAAAGTATTGGAAAAGTCGTCCCTGATACAACAGCCTTCCAAGTCTATGGAGGATATAACTGGTACACAAATTCGACAAAAGCTGTCGATGCCACAAAAGGAAAGGTTCTGAAATACAACAATCAACTCATTTCAGCAACCTATTACTCTAGCAATGGCGGTTATACAGAGGCAAGTGAAGAAGTATGGGGAAATGCACTGCCATACTTAGTGGCCAAAAAGGATCCAAAAGATCCAGTCAATCCATGGACACTGAAACTCTCTAAAAAACAACTGAGCACGACATTGACTGCTAGCACAGCAGCATCTCAATGGTCTAAGGCAAAAGAGACAAATGCAGCTGACCTTGCTGGCCTGAAATCATGGCTGCTTAAAAACAAAGAAACTGCTGCATCTGATATGAAAATCGCATCCATCTCAAGCCTGACGTTCTCAGGGAAAACAAAAGGCCAGCGTGCGAAGACGGTATCGATCAAACTGACATACCATCTGAAAAACAAAACAGGCACATATTCGGTGAACAAAAGCACAACGGCAAGTATGAAGATGACCGAGTTTCGATCAGTCATGGGCGCAACAAAAGTGAAAAGCACGTTTGCGTCAGTCAAAAACAACACAAATGACTTCACGATTTCAGGAAAAGGATATGGCCACGGCATTGGTATGAGCCAATACGGAGCCAAAGCGAGAGCTGAATCTGGAAACTCATATTCTTCCATACTCTCGTTCTACTATCCAGGTACAAAACTAACAAACTATTAAAGGGTAAAAGGAGGACATAGAAGATGCGCTCATTGATGAAAACAGCCATCCTCAGCCTCATCGCTATTTTCGTTATCGTTCCAACAGCTTTGGCAGACAATTCAGTCTCACGAATTGATGGCGGTAGCAGATATGCTGTAGCGGCAAACGTAGCGAAAAAAGGATGGGGAACTGCAAGTACAGTCGTTTTAGTAGGGAAAACTGCGTATGCAGATGCAACAGCAGGAATTCCACTTGCACATCAAAAAAATGGACCAGTTCTTTACACAAACAGTAAAAGCCTTTCGGGTGATACAAAGAAAGCCTTAACTTCATTAAAAACAAAAACGGTGATCGTTTTAGGCAGCACATCAAGTGTGTCAAACAACGTGGTCAACCAAGTGAAGAAAATGGGCATCTCCACACAGCGTATTTCAGGAAAAAACCGATATGAGCTATCTGCTAATATCGCGAAAAAAATGAAAAAGCCAGCAGGCGTCGTTGTCGTTGAGGGTTCTTTCTATGCACATGGGATTGCAATTGCACCTGTAGCCGCTCAAAAAGGATTCCCGATTCTATACACAGATAAAAAGGGACTTCGTTCTGAAATCGCTTCTGTTGCAAAAGCAAGCAATGTCAAACAAACCATTGTAGTCGGCGGAGAGAACTACGTCACAAAAGCAGCTTATAACCAATTGAAGTCTCCAACACGAATCAAAGGATCGACTCGTTATGATGTCGCGGCAAATATTGTGAAAAAATACAATATGAGCGTCAATAATACCTATGTAGGAAGAGGATTTGGCTATGCCACTTCATCTTCTGCTGCTGGCATTGCGGCGAAGCAAAACAAAGCATTGCTTCTAACGAATGAAAAGACGCTGCCAAAAGTAACAAGAGCAACAGTGAGCAGCAAGAAAATCACTAAATTTACTGTTGTAGGCAGTACAAATACTGTCACTCCAACTGTTGTAAACCAGCTGAAAAACCCGGCTGTTGGGAAAAAAGTATTCATTGATCCAGGTCATGGCGCGCATGATTCAGGAGCTGTAGGTTACGGATTATATGAAAAGAATTTGAATTTAGACGTAGCAAAGCGTTTAAATACGAAATTAAACAACGCTGGTGCACTTGTGACCATGTCAAGAACATCAGACACATTTGATAGTCTTCAAACACGAGTGAGCAAAGGTGCCAATGCGAAAGCGGATATCTTCATTAGTGTCCATGCGAACTCAAATGATAACAGCAGTGCAAATGGAACAGAAACATACTATGACAAAACATATGCGGCTGCAAACAGCCTGAAGCTGGCGCAAAACATCCAGCCAAAAATGGTTAGTGCACTAGGGACAAGAGACCGTGGTGTGAAAACAGCTGGCTTCTACGTCATTAAATATTCTAAGATGCCGAGTGTTCTTTTAGAAACTGGTTTTGTTTCTAGTCCAGTTGATTCAAACATCTTGAAATCTGCTACGTATAAAGATCGTTTAGCGTCAGGTATTTCAAGCGGTGTGTCAGGTTATTTTAGATAAGAAAACACAAACCTGAGGGGTGCCTCAGTTACTCCTCTTAGGCTGCTCGAGTAAGAACTCGGCAGCCTTTTTTTAAAAGTCCACGAAGAAACATTGTCAAGTTAAAAATACATTTCATTTTTGGCTATGTTTGTTATAATTGAAACATAGAAGGTGAATGGTTTACGCATAAATCTTCAGCAAACCGACAAATCATGAAGAGGTGACGATCTTGAAAAAATTAATCACAATGCCGTTTCTAGTATTGCTTCTAGGAGTATTGCTCACAGCGTGCGGCACAACAAATCAATCAAGCGATAACAAAAAGGATGACAGTCAAAAAGAAACAACTGAAGCAACCGATCAAAACAAAGATAAGGCTGCAGACGAAAAATCAGAAGATGATCAATCATCAAAAAATGAAAAATCAGATGATCAAAGCAAAGAAACAGCTGCTCAAACAGAAGAACCAGCAGGTCAATCTGATGAAGAAGCAAAAGACAGCTCAAGCAAAGAAATTACAAAAGAAGAACCTGCTAAAGACCAATCAAAAACTGACTCAAAATCTGACTCTAAAACAAAGAAAGAATCAACAACTAGTAAGAAAAATGAAGTCACCAAAGAAGGCACATATGTCGGTTTGGCTGATGGACATACAATTGCTGTCAACATTGATGGAAAAGAAGTAGCGATTCAATTCGGAAATACCTTTTCTAAACAAGTGAACAGCTTAAAAGAAGAATCAAAAGTAAAAGTAACCTATACAAAAGATGCAAATGGAACACTTCGATTGAAAACGATCGAATCTGTAAAAGCAAAATAAAGAAAAGACCCGGAGACCCGCAGAATTGCGGGTCTTTTTTACGTTGAAAAGGGCATAACTTGATATAAGTGCACATTCTTAACACAGTTTTACAAGACTTAACAACCCATTTACATTTGCTTAATGTTGCTCTGCTAAACTGACTTTCATAGAACATCTCTTTACACAACAACTACTTTGAATGGTGAGGTGCAGGTCAGTGAGTGCAGAGAAAGCGATGAATCTTTACAGAGAATATGAAGTGAGACGAAATCACTCTTTTGCCTTAACAGAACATATGGTTCGTTATTTATTTGCAAAACGTTTCATAGATTTAATGTTCTCGTTCATCGGATTGATGTTGAGTACGCCAATCATTTTGCTGTTTGCTCTTTTGATTAAGCTGGAAACACCAGGGCCAGCCTTTTATATGCAGGAAAGGGTCGGGAAAGACGGTGTTTACTTTAAATTATGGAAGCTCAGATCGATGAGAACTGACGCAGAAAGCGGAGGAGCAAAATGGGCTCAAAAAAATGACCCGCGTATCACCAAAGTGGGGGCATTCATCCGTAAAACAAGAATTGATGAACTTCCGCAATTTATCAACGTGTTAAAAGGAGAAATGAGTATCGTAGGTCCTCGTCCGGAAAGACCGATGTTTACCGCAGAATTTAATCGGACGATTCCAGGCTTCACAAAAAGATTGGCAGTAAAGCCGGGGCTGACAGGTCTTGCTCAAGTAAATGGCGGATATGAAATGAGTCCAAGTGAAAAATTAACACATGACTTACAGTATATTCAAAACTTGACATTTTCTCTCGACACGAAGATTATGGTAAAAACGTTAAAAGTCATCATGACTGGTGACGGAGCCAGATAAGTAAAGTAGGGAAGAGAAATGGCAAGTATAAAAAAACGCATGCTAGGCGGGGCAAAATGGACAAGCTTGTCCGCATTGATCATCACCATCATCCAAATTGCACAGTTCGCCTTTTTAGGGAATGTGATGTCACTCAAGGAATTTGGACTCGTTGGCATGATCACAACTGTCACAATATTTACGCAGATTTTACTTGATCTAGGAATTGGGGCAGCGATCATTCAAAAGGAACAAACGACAGAACGTCAATTATCTACATTATATTGGATCAACTTGCTCACAGGGATTATCTTGTTTTGTCTGCTCATCCTGCTAAGCCCAATGATAGCCGCTTTTTATAACCGGCCAGAGCTAGAGGGTCTGCTCAAGCTATTATCGATCATGTTTCTGATTGCACCGATTGGCCAGCAGTACCAGTATATGATGCAAAAAGACTTAGCCTTTAAAACATTAAGCACCATTGAAGCTATTGCGACCATCATATCGCTGCTCGTTTTACTCGTTTTCGCCTTCTTCATGAATCCGATTATCGCCTATGTCATTTCTCAAGTGCTGCTGCAATCAGGAAAAGGTCTCATGTATGCAGCGGCTTATTGGAAGAAGTGGCGTCCAGCACCTGTTTTTGCATTAGGAGAGGTGAAGGAATTTTTCTCATTCGGTGCATTCCAGCTCGCATCCAGACTGGTCAACCGAGCAGGATCAAACATCGACATGATTTTAATCGGCCGATTTCTTGGAGCGGAGGCGTTAGGTATTTACAGCTTGGCGTATCAAATTGTGACGATACCCGTACTGAAGATAAATCCGATTGTGACGAGAGTGGCTTTCCCAGTTTTCGCAAAAAGTCAGCGTGATCACTCCATGCTGCGTGAGGGCTTCCTCAGTATGACAAATATGCTCGCATTGGTTAGTTTTCCATTATTAATCGGCCTTGCTGCCGTATCAGACAGTTTTATAGAAGTCGTGTTTGGAGAGAAATGGCTAGTAGCGGTTCCGGTTTTAAATATATTGTGCATTGTCGGCCTGCTGCGTGTGTTGATGAATCCAAACGGTTCCATACTTCTTGCAAAAGGGAGAGCGGACTTAGCCTTTTATTGGGATACGGGGATGCTCATCGTGTATGGCTACGCATTATATGCAGGTGTCATGACAGGCAGTCTGCTCACAGTAGCTTGGATTTACTCAGGTGTCAGCCTGCTCAACTTTATTGTCGGTAGATGGCTCATGGCATATGTCATTCAGCTTGATATGAAGGTGTATTTAAAATCACTTGGAAAGCCTGCTATCATGACACTGCTTATGGCGATCTGTGCGATAGCTTTACATCAAGGAATGAAGCTGACATCAGCAGATATTTCACTTCAATTACTTCTGACTGTTTGTGTCAGTGCTGCATTGTATGGCTTGTTGCTCATCAAAATGTATCCCCAGGCTGCAGGCAAATTATTGAGAAGAGGTCGTTCGTCATGAAGGTACTATGGCTGACAAGTGTATATCCTAGTGAAAAACATCCGAGTGAGGGCGTATTTCATGAAACGCAAGTCCAGGAGCTGCTCAAACAAGGAATAGAAGTGACTGTCATTTGTCCTAATCCAGAGAATCCGCCGGTTTTACGGATGCTCAAGGCATCCTATAGGCAGAAAAAAGAGCTGCCTGAACAGGAAGTGCGGAACGGAGTGACAGTTTACAGACCGTCTTATCGAGCGCTCCCTGGACAGCTGAAATGGGCACAGCCGAGTAAACGAATAGCGGCTTCCGTTCTCCGGGCAATGCAGCATCATCAGCTGTCACCAGATTTCATCCATGCGCACTTTGCCATGCCGTCTGGCGGAGCGGCGGCTGTCATTCAGAAAGAAACGCAAATCCCTTATCTTCTGACCTTACACGGCAGTGATGTGAACGTATATCCGAGCTATAGCAAAGGGGCACAGGCAGCCTTTGAAACGGCGGTGAAGCAGGCGTCTGTTGTTCTGACGGTGAGTGAGGAGCTCGCTAAAAAGACAAATGATATGACGAAGGTAGAAGCAAAATGTCTTCCGCTTGGTATACCGCTCCAATCATTTTCAAGAACGGAAGAAGATCAAAAAGGCATCAGAAAGCACTTAGGTTTACCGCTTCAAGATAAGCTCGTTGTTTTCGTCGGGCGTTTAGTGAAAGAGAAGGGCTTGCTTGAATTAGCTGATGCTGTCAGCAGCATGGATGGTGTGAAAGCAGTCTTTGTCGGAAAAGGCCCCCTTGCAAAGGAGCTCACGGAACGGGCGGGAGCATCTATCATACTTCCAGGGCAGGTGCCGAATGAGCAGGTAAGAGACTACTTAATGGCAGCTGATCTGTTTGCACTCCCTTCCTACAGTGAAGGAATGCCAACCGTCGTTCTAGAAGCGCTCGCTTTAAAAGTACCTGTCATTGCAACACGGGTTGGCGGTCTCCCATCCTTATTTTCTACCTATCAACACCTGCTCGTTGAACCACGTTCGGCGAGTCAGTTGAAAGAGGCGATTCACGCCTGCCTTTATGAAAACAGATGGAATGAGCAAGTGAAAAGCGATCTTCATGAAATGGTTCATACAGAATATTCATCAGAACATAATGCGAAGCACCTCATTCAGCAATATGAGAAGGTGCTCAATCAATCAACATCCATCGTTTAAACAAGATGAAATGTGCAAAGAATGATAGATAGATAAACAGCTTGGAACGGACAATATGCTTTTACTGAGAGGATGAAAAATGTTGAAGAAAATTGCTGTGATTGGAACAGGGTATGTCGGGTTAGTATCGGGTACTTGTTTTGCTGATATCGGAAATCGTGTCATCTGCTGTGACATCGATGAATCAAAAATCAACAGCTTAAAAAGTGGTGTCGTTCCCATTTATGAACCAGGTTTAAAGGAATTGATTGAAAAGAATACAGAAGAAGGAAGACTGTTTTTTACAACGAATATTCCTGCCGCTATTAGGGAATCAGAGATTATCTATATTGCTGTAGGGACACCGATGACACCACAAGGGGAAGCAGATTTAACGTATGTGAAAGCCGTCGCTCAAACGATCGGTGAACACCTGAATGGCTATAAAATCATCGTCAATAAAAGCACAGTGCCCGTTGGAACAGGCCGTCTCGTTCAAGCCATTGTGGAAAAGGCATCGCGCAGCAAATATCCCTTTGACGTCGTATCCAATCCAGAGTTTCTCCGAGAAGGCTCTGCAATTCAAGACACGATGAATATGGAGCGGGCGGTCATTGGTTCAACAAGCACTCATGCTTCCACTACCATCAAAAGGCTGCATGATCCGTTTCAAACAGAGGTTGTGGAGACCAACTTAGAAAGTGCTGAAATGATTAAGTATGCTGCAAATGCCATGCTTGCCACAAAAATCTCTTTCATTAATGACATTGCAAATATTTGCGAAAGGGTAGGCGCTGACGTTGAAAAAGTCAGTGAAGGAGTTGGATTAGACAGCCGCATCGGGCATAAATTTTTAAAAGCAGGCATTGGATTTGGGGGTTCTTGTTTTCCGAAAGACACAATGGCTCTTCTCAAAATTGCCGAAACATCCGGGTATCGGTTCAAGCTGATCGAATCTGTCATTGAAACGAACAACAACCAAAGAGCCCACCTTGTCAGCAAACTGATGAGTGTGTTCGGTGATATTAAAGGAAAAACCATTTCTGTCTTAGGTCTTGCATTCAAACCGAATACGAATGATATGCGTTCCGCACCTGCATTAGATATTATCCCAATGCTGAGAGAGCTAGGTGCTTTTGTAAAAGCCTATGATCCGATTGCTTATATGGAAGCTGAGCGGGAGCTTGGTCCGCAGGCGGTTTTCAGCAATGACCTGTATGAAACAGTAAAAGATACCGATGCCTGTCTCATCCTAACAGAATGGGATGACGTACAGAAGATGGATAAAGACCAGATCAAGCAGCTGCTTCGTTCGCCAATTGTAATTGATGGAAGGAATTTGTTTGATCCAGCAGAAATGAAAGAGAGAGGATTTATTTACCAGTCTATCGGCCGCCCAAGTGTATGGGAAGCAGAATTGGTATCGAAGGCACAATAACAGGGGGAGCTTGGATGAAGAAAGTATTGGTTACTGGGGGAAGCGGATTTATTGGATCACATACGGTAGAGGCTTTACTAGAAAAAGGCTATGAGCCCATCATTCTTGATAACTTTTCAACTGGATCTCGAGAAAATATTGCCCATCTTTCCGTGCAATGCATAGAGGCAGATGTCACAAAGCCAGCGACGATTGATTTGATCAAACAAATCGCACCGGATTATATCATTCATCTTGCAGCACAAGTAAGTGTAGCCATTTCCGTTCAGGATTTCGTTTATGACGAAGAGGTCAATATCAAAGGATCTCTGCACGTCATGAAAGCTGCGGCTGAAGCAGGGGTGGAAAAAGTCATCTTTGCCTCATCAGCAGCTGTCTATGGAGACCCGGTGTATCTGCCAGTAGACACCGCTCACCGGCTGAAGCCTGGTTCACCTTATGGCTTAGCAAAACTGACAGTAGAGCGGTATTTAGAAATGGCAAAATCACTTTATGATGTGGACTATTGTATTCTCAGGTACAGCAATGTATATGGTCCGCGCCAAGACGCACTTGGCGAAGGTGGTGTTGTCTCTATTTTCTCTGATAAGTTTGCAAAGGATGAGGCCCCTTTTATCTTTGGAGATGGGGAACAAACAAGAGACTTTATCTATGTGGGTGATCTAGCGGCAGCGAATGTTGCGGCATTAACAGCCCAATCAAACGTTTGTTTAAATATTTCGTGTGGTCATTCCATCACTGTGAATGAACTGTTTCAAACGATGAAACGGGTAACGAGATCACAGCTTGAACCGATTTACAAACCGCAGCGTGCAGGAGATATCGTGCATAGTACATTAGCAAATGAGGAAACGAAACAAGTCTTAGCTTGGGAGCCTGTTGTGAGTTTACAGGAAGGTTTGGCTCGTACCATTTCCTACTATAAACAGGAAGTCAAGGCTTAATCCCTCAAATCGGATGGGTTGCTTAGGAGGAAAATGGGTATGAGCGTGAAACAAACAGCATGGCAAATCATGATCGGATGTATATTATTTGCAGCAGGGCTAGGACTTGTACAAATGGCGTCTGCGCAGCCCATCGGGTTAAAAAAGATCGTCGCTATTCCGGTCCTGCTTTTGATCCTGACGGCTTTTCTCGTGTTAATGAAGCTATACATGAACGGTGAGCAAGTGTTCATGTCAGCCATTTATCTTTTAATTGCAATGACCTTTCTCAACAACGCTTTCTTTTCAATTAGTGCTGGGTTCTTTAGTCTTTTTCTCTACCGTATTATGCTCATTGCTGCCTTTGCATTATTCATATGGCGGATTAGAGATAAGGGGACGTACATATCGCAGTGGCAGCAGATTCGTGTAAAAGGGATTCTTGGTTTTTTCGCTGCATGGTTTCTTTATGGGCTCATCTCACTGCTGTGGGCTCATTCGGTGACAGACGGTCTCAAATATATGTCCCTGCTTGCTATGGGGATGGGGTTTGTCTTCCTTGTGGTCATGTACATCCAGCGAATGGATCAAGTGGTCACCTTTTATAGCATTTGGCTCATCATGACTGTATTTGTCATGGGGATAGGGTTTTATAATCACTTTACTTTGAACCATTTACCGAATACTTCATTATATCTTGGGCCGGCGTATAAACAGCACTATCCTACAGCTGTCTTTTTTAATCAAAATGATTTTGCGACGTTTTTATCGATTAGCTTTTTCTTATATTTAGCGTGTATGCGACAAATGAAAAATGGTTATCTCAAAGCATTTGGATTATTTGGCGCCATTGCAGCACTGTATCTCATTTTGTTAACAGAATCCCGCGCGAGCCTGCTTGGCATATTTGCAGGAGTCGCCATCTATGTGTGGCTGCTCATGCCGCGCTTTCTCAAAAAGTGGTCACTCATCGCAGCAGGTGGACTTGGTGTCATCTGTATCACTGTTTTTTCAGCCAAGATTTATTCAGTCTTTTATGACTTGTTTCTCGCTTCTCAGGTCGCGCATTCTTTTAGTGAACCACTCCCATCCAACATTGCGAGAGCGAATTTGATCAAAAATGCATGGCATTTCTTTACGGATTCATACGGATTTGGTGTCGGAGCGGGGAATGTGTCTTACTACTTAGCCCACTTTTCAATCTTTGATACAGATCAAGTGGTTGAAGTGCACAATTGGCTGCTGGAAGTGATGACGAACTTTGGATTTGCGGTCATGCTGGGCTATATCTCCGTCTACGCTTATCTCATGTTCACACTGTATAAACAATACCAATGGGCTGACACAAGATCAGCAAAAATGATCATTGAAGGTTTGTTCGCTGCCATGCTGAGCTTTCTCGTTTCAAGTATCAGTCCTAGTTCTGTCTCGAATTTATATTTCCACTGGGTCTTTTTAGGCCTCGTGATCGCAGCGGTGAATATGTTGAAAAACAAACAGCGGTTTAAGACTTGGTAAACCGTGTGTGATGCTGCGCTGGTATGGCTACACTAGTGAAAAAGCAAATACGTCAATGTTGGGAGAATGAACATGTCTGGTTTCATATCTAGAATAGGGAAGCGAATCAAAAAGTATATCGTATGGCTCGTACTGCTGCCTGTCGTATTAGGCGCTTTTGGATTCTTTTTTGCCAAAGGAACAACGCAGCAGTCTAGTTACACAGCTGCTGTTACTCTCACGCTTGGTAAATATGATGACGGAGTGTATAACAATATAGCTGAAGTGACATCTCTATTAAAAAGCGATGCATTTCTGAATGAAGCACTCAGTGACATCAAAGAAGAAGAAAGGCAGGATGTGAAAAGCCGCCTCATCCTCACCAATCAATCAGATACACAATTACAGCTGTCCTTCACAGATGCTGAGAAGGATCATGCTTTAGCTGTCGTGAAGCAGGTGTCAGATACATTTCTGAAGCAAGACAAAGCATTATTTACAAAAAGGCAGCAGGTGATTGAAAGTAGATTATCTGCTTTAAAAGACGAATCTGTCAGCAACGATTCCAAAGTAGATAAAGAACGATTCCTATATGAATTGGAGTCTATAAAGCTTGGAATGAAGCAGGCGAAGATTGTGGATCCTGCTCAAGTTCTTGATGAAGGCAATAAAGGCATGTCAGCGAAAAAACGTGCACTGCTTGGACTTGTCATTGGCTTTAGTATCTCGCTCATGTTTGTGGTCTTGCCCGAAGTGTTCAAAGAATCTTAATGATGAACTGGAGATGAGTCTTAGGTGAACAATCAACCGTTAGTATCAATCATTACACCGGCCTATAATGCGGAACGTTATTTAACGGATACAGTTCATTCCGTCCTTGCCCAAACCTATTCCAATTGGGAACTGATCATCGCAGATGATTGTTCAACAGATGAAACAAGGAAGCTGCTTGGGGACTTAAGTGAAGCAGACGACAGAATCAACGTCATTTATTTAGAGAAAAATGGGGGAGCCGCCATCGCTAGAAATACAGCCATCAAAAAGGCAAAAGGCCGCTTTATTGCTTTTTTAGACAGCGATGATAAGTGGAAAGAGACGAAGCTCGAAAAGCAGGTAGACTTCATGCTGACAAACGATTATGCCTTTACATTCACGGCATATGATATTATCGCAGAAAATGGAGAACCATTAGAAAAAACCGTCACTGCACCAGCAAGATTAACTTATGATGAAGCTTTGAAAAATACCATTATCGGCTGTTTAACGGTGATGCTTGATGTACAGAAGATCGGACATATAGAAA
The DNA here is from genome assembly GCF_038008785.1 of Bacillus sp. FSL R5-0659. NCBI lineage: Bacteria > Bacillati > Bacillota > Bacilli > Caryophanales > Bacillaceae > Bacillus > Bacillus sp. FSL R5-0659. The sequence goes on along the minus strand of NZ_JBBOZU010000001.1, from coordinate 3,184,957 downwards.
TGCCGAACATCCGCACAAGACAGGATTTAGCAACGTGGCTGTCCATATTAAAAAGAGGATTTACAGCCTATGGTATGAGTGAACCGCTCAGTGAATACCGCATCGTTGGGAACTCGATCTCTAGTAACAAGTGGAAAGCAGCGAAAAAAACGTGGTTCGTCTACAGAGAAATTGAGCAGCTTCATTTTGTCAAAGCATCTTGGTGTTTTATGCACTATGCGACAAATGCTGTGAAGAAGCGCTTATAAAACAGAAGGGAAAAAAGGTGATAAAGGTGAAAGCAGACTCGATCATACATGTTATCGTAGCGACGGGAGAATGGGGACAGGACGGCTTGAGGTACAGACGGCATCGACTGGCGGAATTTCTAGCATCTGATCCAGAAACGAAAGAGGTCATCTGGGTATGCCCATCTGTATCCCGTCATAAAGCTCCCTTTCAGCCCATAACCGATCGAATGAAGCAATTGACCATTCCTGATGTGCTTAAGAGCAAATTTTTTCGCTTTGGCCGATATCAAGACATGTTCTATATTCATAAATTGTCCCCACTTCTTGAGCATTTACGGCAGGAGGAAAAGAAGGGAATCGCTGTTTGCTTATGGTATACGTTTCCGGGCTTTCCGCTCTTATCTTCTTTATTTGAATGGAAACATATTGTCTATGACTGCAGTGACCTGTGGGGAGAGCCGATAAGCGGCAAAAATAATTTGCTTTCTTATATGAGGCAGCGTGTCATTGTGAAAGCAGAAAATCGAATCATCAAATACGCACACAGCATTACATGCTCTTCTCAATACTTGCACGATCAAATTAAAAAACGTCTCATGGGTGAACCGAAAGATGTCTTTACAGTGGAAAATGGCGTTGAGTACGATGTGTTTGCCAAAAGCAATCTTCCATGTAAGGAGGATGTGCTGGGAGGAAGAGAAGGAACTGTTCTTGGTTTTATTGGAGGCATCAAGCCGAAGCTGGATTTTGACATGATAGCAGAAGCTGCCCGCATGCAGCCTGATTGGACATTTTTATTTGTCGGTCCGGATGGAACAAATGGTGATCCATCTTTTCAGCATGCACTTAAACTGCCAAATGTGATTTGGACAGGTGCTGTTGCACCAGAAGAAGTGCCTGCGTATATGAAGCTGATTGATGTAGGCATGATGCCATACAAACAATCTCCTTACAATCAAGCCGTGTTCCCGCTCAAGCTATATGAATTTTTAGCCGCAGGAATACCGGTTGTCGGTTTAAATCTTCCGTCAACGGAAAGGCTAAAAGAGAATGATGTGTATGAATATTTAGAGGGCGAAGATCCTGCACTCTTCGTAGAAGCCTGCCAAAAAGTGATCAGCAAAAAAGACGATATGGATTATAGACATCTAAGACAAAGCCGTGCGAAGAAAAAAGATTGGCACGCGCTGTTCACAAACATGGTGGAACTAACGAATATTAAAGAAAACGCATAATTCATCAGGGATTGTGCGTTTTTATTTGTTTCTTCTTCACAGGGGAAGCTTGTGATCATCCTCTATTCAATTGTATAATGGAAAGAGCGGCCAATATACAAAATACAGATTTCAATTTAGAAGGAGACTGACCTATGGATTACGAACGCGCCTTATTAGCGTTTTTTGTCTCTCTGGCTACAGTTTTAATTGTGACACCAATCGTCAAAAAGTTTGCAATTAAGATTGGTGCAGTGGACCAGCCGAATAAACGAAAAGTTCATGATAAAGTAATGCCTCGAATGGGCGGTTTGGCAATTTTTATTGGGGTAGCGGCTGGAGCATTAGCAGGCGGGCTGTTTCTACATAATAAAATTACAGCAATTTCAGTTGGTGCCGTACTTATCGTCATTCTAGGTATATTTGATGATAAATATAATTTAAGTGCAAAATTCAAATTTCTCGTACAAGTTCTTGTTGCTTGTCTGATTGTAAGCACAGGCTTAAAAATGGACTTTTTCTCTGTTCCTTTCTTAACAGATCGAATTGAGTTAGGCTGGATGGCATATCCCCTAACCGTGTTATGGATTGTCGGAATCACAAATGCCATTAATTTAATTGACGGCCTTGATGGACTGGCTGCCGGTATTTCTGTCATCGGTTTATCAACCATTGCCGTGATGGCATTTTCAGCTGATAAAATTTTGATTCTTTCTTTATCCCTTGTTGTCATTGGTAGTACCATCGGCTTTCTTTTTTACAACTTTCATCCGGCGAAAATTTTTATGGGTGACACCGGTTCGCTTTTTTTAGGCTATATGATTTCGGTACTGTCACTATTAGGGCTATACAAAAGTGTCACTTTGTTTAGTGTTGTTGTTCCAGTGATCATCTTAGGTGTCCCTATTTTCGATACCACCTTTGCCATTATTAGGCGAATATTAAACAAACAGCCGATCTCAGCACCCGACAAATCTCATATTCACCATAGACTGATGGCCTTTGGCTTGTCCCATCGCATGGCTGTCATCGTGATTTATATGATTGGATTAGTCTTTAGTCTAAGTGCAATTTTGCTGACAAGCGCCACCATTTGGTTATCACTGATCATTATCTTTTTACTGGTCATGTTCATGCAAGTGATTGCAGAAGTCACAGGCTTAGTGAATGAAGAATTTAAACCATTTACGAAATTTTATAAACGAATGGTCAAAAGGCAGTAAAAAACAGCCCGTTCCTAGGAACTGGGCTGTTTTTATTATTGTCCAGGTGTGCTGGTCGATGAGTTAGTTGTATCACTTGACCCTGTTTCACCAGAGGATGGATTGGTTTGTGAATCTGTTTCAGTTGAAGATTCAGTAGGAAGCTTTAAATGCGTCCGTAATTCATTTTGGACGTTAGCTAAATTGGTCGGATCTGGCTCAAAGTAATACGTGCGATTTGGCCCTAAATAAAGGTCTGATCCCTTAATAGAAAGTGTTTCTGTGTCGTCTCCTTTAAATCCGCTGTAGATTTGCTGAAGCGCAAGACCTTCTGTGATACGGAAATTGGTCGTAATGTGATCACTGACCTCTTTAGCGATGTTATCGACGTTCGCAATGTTATTTGGCTTCGCCATTTGATCAATCATTGCACGTAAAATTTGTTTCTGACGATCGTTACGTCCGAAATCACCGCGTGGATCTTGTTTTCTCATCCGTGCGTAAGCAAGTGCTTCTTCCCCGTTTAAATGCATATTGCCTTTTTTGAAGTAAATCTTTTTCGATTTTTTAACATCACTTTTTTCATTGAAGTCAAATGGAACATCGATATCAATTCCGCCGACTTCATCAATGACATCCTTGAATCCGTCGAAATCAACGGTTGCATACTTATCAATCGGAATATGCAAGAATTGTTCGACAGTTTCGATCGTTTCGTCTTTACCACCTTTAGCAAATGCTGCATTAATCTTTTCTTTACTTCCTGTTGTATCACTTGCAAGCTGTACGCGTGTGTCACGAGGAATACTAACCATTTTCATCGTTTTGTCTTGAGGGTTAATCGTTGCGACAATGAGTGAATCTGAACGGCCATGATCACCCTTTGTGGCATAATCCTCAATTCCGACAAATAATACAGAGAAAGGTTTTTTCTTAATATCAATGACAGCATCACGAAGATTCGATTTCTCTCCACGGTTTAGTTCATCATATGTTTTGTCAGCAGCTTGAAGAGTATTGACGATTTTATATACTGCGAATCCGCCCATGCAGATGATAAGTAGCAAAAATAAGACCAGAATACGTTTGATAATTCTCTTCTTCTTACTCTTTTTCTTTCGTACACGCACTTTTACTCGTTGTGCCATTCATCTGTCTCCTTTATCGGACCAATGTCCTTTTCTAAATAAATCAATTCGCCTTCTTTTGTAACACTCTTTCCATTTGTCAGCTCAGTCATCCACTCAATGAACTGCTCTGTTTGTGTTTCTTCGACATATGTCTCAAAAATAACATCTTCTGCATAATGGATTTCTTTTAGCTGAAAAGATGAGGCTCTAAGCTCATTCTCTACCTTTCCAAGCCATGTATAATCTATTGTTGTGTGCATTGTACGCATTAAACAGCGCTCTACCATTCCAACATGGTTGATAGCTTCTGATACAGATTTTCCGTAGGCACGAATCAATCCACCGGCACCTAGCTTGATACCGCCGAAATAACGAGTGACCACAACGACTGTATCTTTCAGCTTCCGTTTTTTTAGCACTTCAAGCATTGGCACACCTGCTGTACCACTTGGTTCACCATCATCATTCGCTTTTTGAATGAGGTCATGTTCACCAATGAGATAGGCTGAACAATTATGTGTGGCATTCCAATGTTGTTTTTTAATGGATTGTATAAATGCTTGTGCTTCTTCTTCTGAGACAGCACGCTGTATATGACAAATAAAACGTGATTTTTCAATGACGATCTCATGCTCGCCACGACTTTTTACTGTAAGATAGCGATTCAGCAAAAGACACACCCTCCTGACAAGCAAATTGTAAGACTAGTGAAAATTTGCATTGGTTTTAGAATTTTACAGCGTATTTTGTTATGATGATAGGAGCGGAAAAAGGGTCGTCATAAAAACTTCAAGATTTATACGCATTCTTTCATTATAATTCGACATAAAATGCAGATCAATGACATTTATAATAAAAAAAGATGACATCACTGTTACGGGAGGGAAAAGCCATGACAACACCCAAAATGGATCCAAAATTATTGGATTCAATCATCATGAAAATGCTAAGTACAGTTGATGGCAGCAAGGACGAAGTATTTAGAATAGGCGAACAGTCCCGTCAACAATATGAAAGCCTAGTAGAAGAGCTGAAGCAAATCAAGCAGCAAGTAAACGAAGTAATTGATTTTGGGGATAAGCTGGAAGTCCATACAAGACATGCTAGAAATCGCTTATCTGAGGTCAGCAGAAACTTCAACAAATTCAGCGAAGAAGAAATACGGGAGGCCTACGAAAAAGCACATAACTTGCAGGTGGAACTCACCATGATTCAGCAGCGCGAGAAGCAGCTGAGAGAAAGAAGAGACGATCTGGAAAGACGATTACTAAGCTTGCAAGACGTCATAGAACGCTCTGAAACCCTTGTGAGTCAGATTACAGTTGTTCTCAACTATCTCAACCAGGATTTACGCCAGGTCGGCGTTTTACTTGAAGATGCTCAGGCAAAACAAGATTTTGGGCTCAGAATTATTGAAGCCCAAGAAGAAGAACGCAAAAGAGTGTCTCGGGAAATTCATGACGGCCCTGCTCAAATGCTGGCAAACGTGATGATGCGTTCCGAATTAATTGAACGGATTTTTAGAGACCGCGGTACAGAAGAAGGCTTTAAAGAAATTAGAAGTCTCAGACAAAATGTGCGAAATGCACTGTACGAAGTAAGAAGAATCATTTATGATTTAAGACCGATGGCTTTAGATGATTTGGGTCTGATTCCAACACTAAGAAAATACTTAAACACAATTGAAGAATATGATGGGAAAACCAAAATTACGTTCCAATGCCTAGGTGATACAGAAAGCGAAAGAATTGCTTCTCAATTTGAAGTAGCACTGTTTAGACTAGCCCAAGAAGCTGTCACAAATTCATTAAAGCATTCAGAAGCCGAAGAAATCTCTGTCAAAGTAGAAGTAACGAAAGACTTTGTGACCTTAATTATTAAAGACGATGGAAAAGGCTTTGATATGAAAGATGTGAAAACAAACAAAAACAAATCCTTCGGTTTACTTGGCATGAAAGAACGCGTAGACTTACTGGAAGGTAAAATGACCATAGACTCAAAAATAGGTCTAGGGACATTCATCATGATTCGCGTGCCACTAACATTGCAAAATAAAATTGTAAAATAGAGTCAAAAGACATATTGACCATAAAGTTCAGGTGTAGAACAATAAACATGGGGAGGCGTAGCTTGTGACTAAAGTAAATATTGTAATTATTGATGACCACCAATTATTCCGTGAAGGTGTCAAACGGATTTTAGATTTTGAACCTACTTTTGAAGTAGTTGCAGAAGGAGACGACGGTGACGAAGCTGCACGTATCGTAGAACACTATCATCCGGATGTTGTCATTATGGACATTAATATGCCGAATGTAAATGGTGTTGAAGCTACAAAGCAGCTTGTTGAGCTTTATCCCGAATCAAAAGTCATTATTCTATCTATTCATGATGATGAAAACTATGTAACACATGCATTGAAAACAGGAGCGAGAGGCTACCTGTTAAAAGAAATGGATGCAGACACACTCATCGAAGCAGTGAAAGTTGTAGCTGACGGAGGCTCTTATTTACATCCGAAAGTCACTCATAATTTAGTAAATGAATTCCGACGCCTAGCAACTAGCGGCGTTTCAGCACATCCACAACACGAGGTATATCCTGAAATTCGCAGACCACTTCATATCTTAACTAGACGTGAATGCGAAGTTCTTCAAATGTTAGCTGACGGAAAGAGCAACAGAGGAATTGGTGAATCGCTCTTTATTAGTGAGAAAACAGTCAAAAACCACGTGAGTAACATTTTGCAAAAAATGAATGTAAACGACCGTACACAAGCTGTTGTTGTAGCAATTAAAAACGGCTGGGTAGAAATGAGATAATGTTCCGGACAAGTACTCCTTTTTCGCCTGTTTTTTGTTCTCTCACATTTTAGTTGGAGGGAAATGATAGACAGGGTAAGGAGTCTTTTTCGGATATAGCGGGCTTGCCTATTGATTAGGCAGGCTTTTTTGATTACTATTATAAATCTAATGAAAAAATGATCATTCTTTTAAAATAAAAAAGAGTAACTTAACGAATAAGGAAGGTATTTAAGAATGAAAATAGCCGTTGTAACAGACAGTACTGCTTATCTACCACAAGAGCTACGTGATAAATATAATATTCATATGATCCCCCTCAACGTCATCTTTGGCAGTGAATCATACCGTGAAGAAATAGAAATGGACTGGAAGACATATTATGAAGAAATCAAAAAACACAAAGATCTTCCAACAACCTCTCAGCCTGCTTTTGGTGAATTAATAGCCTTATATGAAAAACTAAGTGAAACATACGACGCCGTGATTAGTATTCACCTTTCAAGTGGAATTAGTGGAACGTATAATAGTGCTGCTTCAGCGAATGATCTAGTTGAAGGGATTGATATTTACCCGTTTGATACAGAAACAAGCTGTATGGCACAAGGTTTTTATGTGTTAGAAGCTGCTGAAAAAATCCAAGAAGGTGCTTCTTTAGAAGAAGTGTTAGCACATCTAAATTACCTGAAAGAAAGTCAGCGGGCGTATTTTATGGTAGATGATTTAACTCATTTGCAAAGAGGCGGCAGATTAAATGGTGCACAGGCTTTTATTGGAAGCCTCTTAAAGGTAAAGCCTATTCTGCATTTTGACAACAAGCTAATTGTCCCTTTTGAGAAGATTCGCACACGTAAAAAAGCCATTTCACGTATTTTTGAATTATTTGATGAAGATGCATCACGTGGTGTTCCGATGAGAGCAACACTGATACATGGTAATAGAGAAGAAGAAGCAGAAGAATTAATTGCGCACTTATCAGAAAAATATCCTCATGTTGAATTTTATAAAAGCTACTTTGGTGCCGTGATCGGCACCCATCTAGGTGAAGGCTCTTTAGCTCTTGGCTGGGTGATTAGATAATTCCTAAAAAACCTCTTTTCTTATGGAAAAGGGGTTTTGTTTTTCTATTTTACCCGTTGGACGAAAGGTCATGTCTTTGCGCATAATAGGCAAACATCAATTGAAAGGTGTTTGGTTAAGTTGAATATGGACAAAGCAATGGAACTAATGCGGCAGCTGCATTCACGCCATTTGCTCACCGCCGAAACAAGGTGCCCACAGTACAAATTGGATTGGCTGGAGGAGAAGGGCTTAGTCAATCGAACACCTGCGATTGAGAGGAAAGCAAATGGTTTTACATGCTGCCGGTGCGGTGTATCACACAAGCGGTACTTTGCTCACTCTCCATGTGAAGTGTGTCAAAAGGATTGTGTGTACTGTAGATCATGCATCATGATGGGAAAAGCAACTGAATGTGGGTTTCTTTATGAATGGACAGGTCCACAAAAAGTAGAAACATATCGAGCTGAATTAACATGGCAGGGAGAGCTGTCTAAAGGACAAAAAAGAGCGTCAGAAAAAATGATTGAAGCTATCAAAAGCAAATTTGATCTGCTTGTTTGGGCGGTTTGCGGGGCAGGGAAAACGGAGGTGCTTTTTCACGGAATCGAATATGCGTTAAATCAAGGAATGAGTGTCTGTATTGCGACCCCTAGAACAGATGTTGTGCTTGAACTCGAACCACGACTTAGAAAAGCATTTCAAGGGATGACAATAGCCGTACTTTATGGAGGCAGTTCTCAAAGGTTTCAGATTGCACCGCTAGTGATCGCCACAACCCATCAGCTGATGAGGTACAAAAATGCATTTCATGTGGTCATTGTAGATGAAGTCGATGCCTTTCCTTATTCAATGGATGAACGTCTCCAATTTGCTGTTCTAAAGGCGATGAGAAAGAACGGAGGGGTTAGGATTTATTTAAGTGCGACACCCTCTAAAAAAATGACGAGAGAGGTTTCTAGTGGAAAACTGGAAGCGATAAAAATTCCTCTGCGTTTTCATAAACAACCATTACCCGTACCGACCTTTCATTGGATTGGACATTGGAAAAAGAAATTAAAAAAGAATCAGCTGCCCCGTAAAGTGATGAATTGGATGCAGAGACATATTGCAAATAAAAGAAGAGTATTACTTTTTGTTCCTTCAATTGCTACCATGAAGAAGGTAACGAAAATTCTTCGAGAACACTCCTTAAACGTGGAGGGAGTGTCTGCCGATGATCCAGATAGGAAACAAAAGGTTCAGCACTTTAGAGATTACGTATACGATGTACTAGTTACAACCACTATTCTAGAAAGAGGCGTAACCATTCCAAATGTTCAAGTGGGGGTATTAGGTTCGGAATCTACTATTTTTACAGAGAGTGCACTTGTTCAGATTTCTGGAAGAGTAGGCAGACACCCGGATTATTGTACAGGAGACGTTTTCCTTTTTCATTTTGGTTTAACGAGAAGTATGAAACAAGCAAAGAAGCATATCGTTAAAATGAATGATACGGCTGCAAATGAGTTTTCTGAAAAACAGTGTGGGTTCAACTAAATCATGGTACATTATATTCACAATACACAAATGGCAGGAGAGACAAAATATGCTACTCAATGCAAAAGAAATACTACTCAAGGAAATTCTCTATCAATATCTCAACCAATTAAACATGATTTGTCATTGTGAAAAGTGTATGGAAGATGTATTAGCAATTTCACTGAATCAAGTGAAACCACAATATATAACAGACATCGATAAAATATCTTACAGTAAATCTGAGATGGTGGATAAACAGAAGAATACTGCTATGCTAGTTATTCTGACAGAAGCAGCTTCCAAGGTCTCCGCATTTCCAAGGTGTGAAAATCGTCTGCTGCTGAACAAGAAAAACAATTGAATTGCCAAATTTGTGAGGGACATTTTGTGCCGGCTTTTACCTGGAAATCATTCCTACTATTAAATGATGATCGTCTTTGTGTAGCATGTAAGAATGACTTAGTAAAGATTGAGCGTCCTATTTGTCCAACGTGTGGAAGGGCGCAGTCAAATGACCAAATGTGCCAGGACTGCGATAGATGGAATGAACGCCCTGATTCTACTAAAGTTCTTGTGAAAAATAGGTCAGTTTATACTTACAATGAGTTGATGAAAGATGTCCTTGCCCGCTTTAAATTTCGGGGTGATACGGCTTTAGTTGAGCTGTTTAAACGAGATGTACAAGCAGCATTTAAACATTCCTTCAGCATAAAAGAACCACTGCTGATTCCGATCCCTTTAAGTCATGAAAGACTAACAGAAAGAGGATTTAATCAGTCCGTCATCATCGCTTCCTTGATAGGTAAGCCAATATTGCAGCCACTCGTGAAAATACATCAAAGTAAGCAGTCCAAAAAAAAGAAAAATGAACGCCTAGATCAAAAAGGATTGTTTCAAATAAAGCATACAGATGTGATTGTTCAAAGGGATATTATATTAGTTGATGATATCTATACAACGGGAGCAACCATTTATGATGCAGCAAGAATTTTAAAAGACGCAGGTGCCAAAAGTGTTTCTTCTTTTACGTTGATACGTAGTTAAAAATCATGATAATTAACCGATAATAAGAAAAGAAAATAACGTAAGGGGTTTTGGTTATGAATCAATTGGCAAACTGTCCACAATGTAATCAGCTATTTTTAAAAACCACCATCCAAACGGTTTGTAACAAATGCTATGAAGAAGAAGAACGTTCTTTTGATATCGTATATAAATTCTTAAGAAAACAAAGTAATAGACAATCAACCATCGCTGAAATAGTAGATGCAACTGAGGTTGATGAAGAATTAATCTTGAAATTTATTCGTTTGAAAAGACTGCAAATTAGTCAATTTCCGAATATTAATTATCCTTGTGAAAGATGTGGCAAAGCGATCAGGAAAAACAAGCTATGTAGCCAATGTGAACAGGATATTCATTCGCAAATCAGCCAAATGAACCAAGAAGAAGAGCGTAAAAGGGAGATTGAATCTAGGAAAAAAGACACCTATTATGCCATTAATCCTAAAAACGACTGATTCCCTAAACTAAGTTGCAGTTTGGTCGATAAAATGGATAGAATCAAGACAGACTGTAACGGAAAGCGAGAGGAATCCCGTGAAAATTAATCGATATGGAACACAACCAGTAAATCCTTACAAGAAAACATATGAGAAACAAACGTTGCAATCGAATCAAGCGAAATCAACTGATAAAGTCGAAATTTCTAAAAAGGCAATCGAAATGCAAAAGGTGCCGAATATTATGAGAGAACGTCAAGATAAAATTGACCAAATTAAAAAAAGCATTGAAGCCGGAACATATCAAGTAGATACAAAAGGCATTGCAGATAAAATGCTGAATTTTTATAAACAACAATAACAAAAGGGAGCAGCGTGAATGTCAGTTAAAATAATTATTGAAGAACTGCATCGTCTCTATGGATTGCATGAACAGCTATTAAAGTTGTCTAAGGATAAAACAGAAATGCTGAAAAGCAATGAGATTGATGCTCTTTCAGAGGTTCTGAATTTAGAGCAAAAGTATATTCAGGCCATTTCTCAATTAGAAGAAAAACGAATTGAAGCGACCGTTCAATTTTTACAAAGTGATCAATCACCAACCATCACTGCATGTATCGAAAAGGCTGAAGGTACAGATCAAGAAGAGCTCATTTCATTATATGAGAAACTAAATGACATCATGGTGGAACTAAAAGATGTAAATGAACTGAACAAGCAGCTTATTCAGCAGTCACTTCAATTTATTTCACTGACATTCGATCTCGTTAACCCCAATAAAGAAAATATGAATTACGGACAAAATGGTCTTGAGAGTTCAAAGCCTAAACAGCAAAGGGCTTTGTTTGATTCAAAGGCGTAAACAAGGAGGATACCAATGGGTTCTACATTCATGGGACTAGAAACGGCAAAAAGAGGAATCACAGCCCAGCGTGCAGGGCTTTATGTCACATCAAACAACGTCTCCAATGCAAATACGGAAGGCTACTCAAGACAAAGAGTGACCTTTAAAGCAGAAAATCCTTATCCAGTCCTTTCTGTTTATGATGGAAAGACGTATGGTCAAATGGGGACAGGTGTACAAGTTGGAACGGTTGAAAGAATTCGAGATAGCTTTTTAGATCTACAATATAGAGATCATAACAACAACTTGTCTTACTACTCAACGAAGTCAGATGCCCTTTCACAGATGGAAGGGGTTATGAATGATTTGACGGATGAAGGCTTGAACAGAGCTTTTGATAACCTATGGAAATCATTACAGGTCTTATCAGAAACAAAAAATGCTGATACAGCTTCTGCACGTACAGTTGTTAAAACAAGTGCACAGGCTCTAGTTGACCAATTCCGTCTGCTCAATTCTTCTTTAACAACGGTACAAAAGAATTTGAAAACGGAACTCGATTCAACAGCCAAAGATGTGAACACTCTATTATCTCAAATAGATGAAGTGAACAAACAGATTGCAGCAGTTGAGCCAAATGGATATCTTCCAAATGATCTTTATGATACACGTGATACTTTGGTAGATCAATTATCCTCACTTGTTGATATTAAGGTCAGCTACAATCCACCTGGCGGTAATGCACTTAAAATTGCTGAAGGAACTGTCAATATCGACATTATCGGTGCAAATGGACAATCTGCTGGAAACATTTTGAATGGTATTACAAATGAAAAGTCTGAACTGCAAATCTCTTACGATAATACTACGGGACTTGTTAACTCACTTCAATTCGGAACAACAACTATTGCAGCGGATCAATTACAAGTAAACGGTAAAGTAAAAGCACTTGTTGAGGCTTATGGCTACATGTCAAACGGTGCTGAAAAAGGCATGTATCCAGATATGCTTGCAGAACTGGATGAAGTAGCAAAAGTATTCATGGATACATTTAACGATGTACATAAGCAGGGGTACACGTTAACTGGTGCAAGTGGACAAGACTTTTTTGATATCGAGAATAACAATGAGTTGAATAAAGGTTTGGCAGCTCGTATTAAAGTGAGCGATGTCATTTTAGCATCAACAGATAATATTGCAGCATCTCTCAATCAAACTCAAGGTGACGGTTCGAATGCTACGAAATTAGCTAATATACAAGACTTAAAATTACCAATCGGCGGAAATACAACGACCATTCAGGATTATTACCAAAATGTTATTGCTGAGATGGGGGTACAAGGGAAAAAGAACATGACGCTTGAAAGCAGTTCAGCTGCTCTTGTCAATTCAGCCAATGAACGTAGAATGTCGACTAGCGCTGTCTCCATCGATGAAGAAATGACGAATATGATCCAATTCCAGCATGCATATAATGCGGCTGCGAGAATTATGACATTACAAGATGAAGTACTGGATAAGGTAATAAACGGCATGGGTGTCGTAGGAAGGTAGGGATAACGGATGCGAGTCACACAAGGTATGATTTCTCAAAACTCACTTCGAAATATTAGTAAAAGTTACGAAAAACTTTCTAAAATTAATGAGCAGGCACAAACAGGAAGACGTTTCACGAATACGTCTGATGATCCTGTTGCAGCAGTAAAAAGCCTTCAATATAGTACTGCCTTGTTTCGAAATGAACAGTATAAAAATAACTTAAATGAAGCACAAAACTGGATTGATACATCTGAAACAAGTGTCACTGAAATTATTGATATTATGTCAAATATACGAGATAAAGTGCTTGATGCGGCAAACGGAACAAAGCAGCCAGAAGATTTAGCAGCTATCGGAGTGGAAATTGGTCAGATGAAGAATCAAATCATCGATGCAATGAACACTCAAATGCTAGGTAAGTTCGTATTTAATGGGACAAATACAAATGTTAAACCAGTTGTTGAGAATGCAGACGGAACGTATACATTTAACTTCGAAAATTATACAGATGCGAATGTTGTTCAAGCGAATATTTCTGATGGGATTACTTTAAATGTAAACTCAAATCCAATTTCAGCGTTTGGTGGACAGGCCAACGGTCAAAATGTCATTGAAATGCTGACTGATTTAGAAAATTCATTGAAAAATGGAACATTCGCGAATTCTGATGATGCATTAGGAAGTATCGATCAGTTTAAAGAAGTGATGAGTGCTGAGCGATCTGACCTAGGAGCGCGTTCGAATCGTGTTGACTTAGTAGGAAGTCGTTTAACTTCACAATACCAAGTATTGAAAAATGCTAAATCAGATAATGAAGATGTTGAAAGTGAAAAGGCAATTCTTGATCTTCTTCAACAAGAGACGGTGAATAGAGCTGCTTTAGCGACAACAGCTAAAGTCATTCAGCCATCCCTTGTTGATTTCTTAAGATAATAAAAAGCATCCGATGGGTGCTTTTTTGCATCATGGAGGTGAACATATGCAAATCCCTAGATTATTAATGCAGCAAACCTATGCAAAGCTTCAAATGTCGACAACTCCTTCCCGGCAAGAAGTAGAGCAGCCACGAGCGGACCTTGAGATTCAGCAGCCGCGAGCTGTCATGGATATCAAAAGGACACCATCGAAATTAACCATTGATCAAACCGAGGCATTTGCCGATATGGACATCAAGTCGATTTTTAGACGTTCTGAGGAATGGGCAGCTGAGGGGAAGCGTGCTGTTGGAGAAGGAATGGGCCGAAGAGCGGAAGAAGGAAGTGAACTTATCAAGATCGAGAATGGTGGAAATGTGATTGCTGAATTTGCCAAGATCAACGGCAGTCCTCCAGCAAAACAATTCACCATTGGTGTGATACCTTCATTCTTTAGTGTGAAAATTCACTATCAGCCTTCTGAGCTTCAAATTGATGTGGAGCCGCAAAAAGCTGTCATAGAGGCAACACCTCATAAACCAATCGTTAACTACCAGCCAGGTAAGGTCAATATTGATATGTTACAATACCCAGAATTAAAAATAGAAGTTGACGAAACGGGCCAAAATGGTGATAAGGTATAGTTAAGAAAAACGAAAAAGGTCGTGAATTATGATCATTCAAACAAAATACCATGGTGAAGTGACAATCAAAGAGGAGCAAATCATCAACTTCTCTAACGGGATACCAGGATTTCTTGATCAAAAACAGTTTGTCATTTTGCCTTTATCAGAAGAATCTCCGTTTTTAGTTCTTCAATCATTGAAAAACGCAGCATTAGGCTTTATCGTCAGCAGTCCGTTTTTATTCTTCAATCAATACGAATTTGATTTAGACGAAACGGTTGTAGACATACTGGAAGTAGAAGATGCCAATGATGTGGAAGTAATGGTTATTTTAACAATGGAATCATCTATTGAAAAAACAACAGCTAATTTAAGAGCGCCTATTATTGTGAACCGGAAAAACATGAAAGCCAAGCAGGTGATTTTGCATGATTCAGCCTATCATACAAAACATTTGTTAGAGGTGGCATCCTCATGTTAGTGCTGTCTCGTAAATTAAACCAGTCAATTCAAATAGGCGATGATATTGAAGTCAAGATTATTTCAATCGAGGGCGATCAAGTGAAAGTCGGGATTGAGGCTCCTAAGCACATTGATATTCACAGGAAAGAAGTGTACCTGTCTATTCAAGAAGAGAACAATCGTGCTGCGAGCTTATCCTTAGATCTCCTCTCTCAATTATCCTCACAAAAAAAGTGAGGATTTTTTTATTGCATTCAGCTGTCCTTCTCCGTGTGAAAGTGTTCGATACAGATGTTCATGATCTATAGGAAACTTTAACAAATCGGTCCATCTATATTTAATTTGCAAATTCAAAGCCGATATAAAAGATAGATTAAAGCACAGGAGCTGAATAACTATGTCTGTTGGTAAGTTGACATCGCTAGAGCCAATTATCGATGCATTTCAAACCCGTGTTTCTAATAACCAGAATGACAATGTAAACTCTGACTCACAAGCAAATGGCAGGGCTGTTTCAAAAGAAGAAATTGAAAAAACGCTTCAAGGCGCAAACAAGCTGATTGAGCCTACTCAATTTCATCTTCAATTTGAATTACATGAAAAACTCAATGAATATTATGTCAAAGTCGTAGATAACCAAACAGAAGAAGTTATTAGAGAAATTCCTTCCAAGGAATGGCTTGATTTCTATGCGGCAATGACAGAAATTGTCGGTTTATTTGTAGATAAAAGGATGTAAATGAAGGGAGAACATAAACAATGGTCAATCGTATTACTGGATTTTCAAATGTGTTCGATATTGATGAAATCGTATCAAAGCTGATGAAAACGGAGCAGGCACCACTTGATACAATGACGCGCCAAAAACAAACACTTGAATGGCAAAGAGACAGCTATCGCGAGGTTAACTCGAAAATTAAAGAATTAGATGATTTGATCAACAGTTTAAAGTTAAATCTTCCAAGCACATATGGTGCCAAAAAGGTGACAAGCTCTAATGAATCTGCTGTCACAGCAACTGGATCAACAAATGCGACCTCTGGCTCTATTCATGTCACTCAGCTAGCGACAGCTTCCGTCTTCAAATCTTCTGGTACATCTGGATTTACACCAACAAACGGAACGTTTACGTTTGAAGTGACGACACCAGATTCGACAAAACCAAAAATGGTGACAATCAATACTTCTGATACCGACACAATTGATGACATCGTGAAAAAGCTGAACAGCGCACAATTAGGTGTGACGGCTTACAAAGGCCAAATCTCTGATGGCACTAACTACGTGGATACAATTGCTCTTACTTCTCGGACAACGGGTGAAGGCGTCAGTATTAAAGCAGCTGATGGCAATTCGGCTTCATTTTTAACGCAATTAGGATTCCAAGTAGATGGAGATAACAAATTAGTTGCGACCACTCAAGGACAGAAGGCGCAATACGAGATTAATGGTCTGAAAATGGAGAATAACAACAATACATTCACACAGGCTGATATTACGTACGAGCTTAAAGCAACCACAGATAAGCCCGTCAGCTTAAACGTTTCAACAGATGTTGATGCCATATATGATAAAATTAAACAATTTGTTGATAAATATAACGAACTCGTTGAGCAGATTAATGGAAAAGTCAATGAAAAGAAAAACAGAGACTATCATCCATTAACGGCTGAAGAGAAAAAAGCGATGTCTGAAAAAGAAATAGAGCTATGGGAAACGACCGCGAAGTCTGGCTTGCTGAGAAGTGATTCCATTTTACGATCTGGTGCCTCTAAAATAAGAAGTGATTTGTATGCTAATATTACGACAAGTGATGGGGAAAAAATCCAACTCACACAAATCGGTATTTCGACATCATCCAGTTATAAAGATGGCGGGAAGCTTGAATTTATTAAGGGTAGTGATGGAGTAGAGATATTAAAAAAAGCCATTGAAGAAGACCCGGAGAAGGTCAGACAAATGTTCATCTCGGGTAGTTTAAATGTGGATTCAAAAGATAAAGACAAAGCGCAGCAGCAATATCAAGAACAAGGAATCATTTATCGTGTCAAAAATTCCTTATCAGCCTTAACGAAAAGTATTCAAAAAAAGGCTGGCAGCACAACAATGGAATCAAAGGAATATGGACTTGGTAAGGACCTTGATTCCTTGACAAAACGAATGAGTACATTCCAAGATCGCTTAAAAATGGTTGAAGCCCGTTACTACAAAAAGTTTAATGCGATGGATAGTGCAATTCAAAAGCTAAACAACCAATCTGGCTACCTTTCTCAACTGCTTGGACAATAATTGGAGGTTTATAACATATGGCAATACAGAACCCTTATGCCGCCTATCAGAAAAATTCTATTGAGACCGCAACACCTGCCGAGTTGACGCTTATGCTTTATGAAGGCTGCTTAAAGTTCATCAGACTAGCGAAGCATGCCATTCAAAAAGAGGATGCAGAAACGAGAAACTTGAACCTGAAAAAGGCTCAAAACATAATTCAAGAATTAAATGTCACCTTAAATCGTTCCTATGACGTATCAAAGAGTATGGCAAGTATGTATGATTACATTTATCGCAGGCTGATAGAAGCCAATCTTCAAAATGACGAAGAGATATTGAATGAAGTAGAACAGTACGTAACTGATTTC
Source organism: Bacillus sp. FSL R5-0659 (assembly GCF_038008785.1). Lineage (NCBI taxonomy): Bacteria > Bacillati > Bacillota > Bacilli > Caryophanales > Bacillaceae > Bacillus > Bacillus sp. FSL R5-0659. The sequence continues at coordinate 3,167,274 of NZ_JBBOZU010000001.1, read as the reverse complement.
CGTGATGCGTGGAAGGAAGTCATTCAAACCGATCGAAAAGGCCGCCACCACTCTATTGGGGGCTCTCTATGAGTATTGTGGACCAGCTGCATGATCAAACATTAAAAATGGCAGCAGAGATAGCGGAAAATCCGCAAAGTGAGACACTGGTTGAAGACTTTGACGCCTTTTTAATCGAGAGAGACGAATTAATGAGAGATATACAGCATGAATTGACGGATCAAGAAAAAGAGAAAATCCGAGAAATCATACAAACAGATCAAGAGATGGCGAAGCAATTAACGGTTATCCAAAATGGGATAAAAGCAGATATTCAAGCCATTCAAAAAAAGAAAACAAAACAGCTGAATTATCAAAATCCATACCAGCCCATAACAAGTGACGGCGTATATTACGATAAACGGAAATAAATAGGTGAGACCTGTGGCGTATCGTTCAAATGACTATATTTTATTAACCACATATTATGAACTTCTATACACGATAGAAGAGAGTCTAAAATATTTAGATGAAATTGAGAAGGATTTTGACAAAACAGAAGGGGATCGGATCTTTAATGATCTGATCCATGCCTTCTTTCATTTAGACACAACACACCCCCTTCTGCTTTCAATTATTGAAAATGAACACTTTGCCAAAACGATTCGTTCGTTTGATCAAATATTTTTAAGTTTTGATATACTAGCTTTCTATACATTCCCTTCAAATCACTTCCAATCATTCCTGAAATCATATTTTATACCTGAATATAGAAAGTGGATGGATGAAATACATGCCTGTATGAGGCCGTATGTCATTCATTAATTTTTGTCCAATTCAGACCATTCGGAGGAAATTATGAGACTAAAAAATCAATTTTTATTTGGGCTTATTGTCATATGTGTATTGTTTGTCAGTATGTTAGGATTCTCAAGCTTTCTCTATTACAAAACAGATCAATCCTATAAAGCGTTATTAAGCAAGGAAGTGAAGCTTTATCAGACCTCGCTGGAATTAGAGGCGCTTCTGCAAAAGCAGGAAGCACAGATCAAAACATATGTCGTCGTCCAAGATGCTGAAAATTTGCAGAAAATTGAGCAAACATATGAAGATATTAATAAGAAAACAACAGAAGCTTCAAAATTAAGTACGGTCAAACAAGCAAAAAATCTATTAGATCAAATCTCAGAAAAAAATTATCTCTACTACACCTCAACGAATCGATTATTTAATTCATTAAATATGCAAAATCAAAAAGAATTCAACACCCGCCTCACTCAAGAATTACAACCTATCGAACAAGAAATACATACCTTTACAAAAGAATTCGCTCAAAACCAGTTAAAACAACGTGATCAAAAAATCAATCAGCTCAATCAAGATAGTAATCAATTATTGCTTACACTCATTTTGGTCAGTGCAGCGATTATTGTTGGCTTTCTGGTGATTGGTGTCAGATTCGTTCATCGCATGACAAAACCAATTGTTTCTGTCACAAATGCCGCAAGAAGGATGGCAGATGGTGACCTGACCCTTGAAGAGATTGAAGTGACCTCTAAAAATGAGATTGGTCAGCTTGGCACAGCCTTTAATCAAATGACGGCTCATTTGCGTCAGCTTATTTTGCAGGTGCAAAGCGGATCAAGACAGCTTGCTGATTCTGCTGCTCAATTTGAGGAAACCATCAGTCAAACGATATCGGCTAGTGAGCAGACATCTAGTTCGATCGAACAGGTCAGTGAAGCTTCACGTGAACAATCAGATGCGGTCGGAAAAGTCGCCTCTGCCATTCAAGAAGTATCGACTGGCATGCAAAATGCAGCTGTACACACGTCCGATGTTTCGGGTCACTCAATTTCAGTGACTGAAAAGGCTGAAGAGGGTGCCGCTCTTATTCAACAATTTGTGAAACAAATGAGTTCTATTAAAGAGTCTGTGAATGAACACCATTCCACAATGGCCAATGTACAAGCGCAGTTTACAGGCATTCAAGGTCTGTTAGGTCATATCCATGCCATTGCTGACCAGACGAATTTACTTGCTTTAAACGCAGCCATAGAAGCAGCAAGAGCGGGAGAACATGGAAGAGGTTTTGCAGTTGTAGCAGATGAAGTGAGGAAGCTGGCAGAAGAATCTAGTCAGCTGACAGATCAAATTAGTCAATTACTAGAGAACGTGAACAAAGATACAGAAAGGTCATCGCAATCGATGACGAAGGTTGAGCGGGATGTAGCAGAGGGTGTAAAAGTATCACAATTATCTGAACAGAGCTTCCATGAAATCCTGGAATCTATTCGTGATATTTCAATGAAAGCCGAAGAACTGTCAGCCACTGCAGAACAAATTTCTGCTAGTACAGAGGAAATTTCTCAAACGGTTGGTGTCATTGAAGAAGGTGCGAAACGAAACTCAGAAGAAACAGAGTATATGTCTGCTGCTGTTGAAGAATCATTAGCGGCCAATGAAGAGATGAAAGCCGCTGCGGAGGATTTAAAATCCTTGTCTCAATCGCTGAAAACATCGATTTCATCTTTTACCATTTAATGTGAGCTGGTCTTTTTCAAGAATCAGCCGAATATATATTCATCACCTAGCAAGCAACAGTTGAAGCACCGCAAAATTCGACAAATTTCAATAAATATTCACATTTTTTTTACGTTTGAGCAGGAGAAAAGGAGGGAAAAGTAGAAATAGGTTTACATATCCTTAATTTTAAAGGAGGCGTTCTTTACATGAATTACAATGTCAGAGGAGAAAACATCGACGTAACACCTGCACTAAGAGATCATGTCGAGAAAAAAATTGGAAAGCTGGAGCGTTATTTTGAGACAGATGTTGATGCTTCAGTCAACGTGAACTTGAAGTTTTACAATGATCAAGAATCTAAAGTTGAGGTTACCATTCCAATGACTGATCTAGCACTTCGAGCTGAGGTGCATAATGAGGATATGTACAATGCAGTAGACCTAGCAGCCAGTAAATTAGAACGTCAAATTAGAAAGCACAAAACAAAAGTAAACCGTAAATTCCGCGAGCAAGGTGCCAAAAAGCACTTATTTGCTGGAGGAAATGGTACGGCTGAAGTAGCAGTTCAAGATGACGAAGAGATTGATGAAACAGAAATCGTCAGACAAAAACGTTTCAACTTAAAGCCGATGGATAGCGAAGAGGCCATTCTCCAAATGAACATGTTAGGTCATAGTTTCTTCGTTTTCACAAATGCTGAGACAAATTTGACCAATGTGGTTTATCGCCGAAATGACGGTAAATATGGACTCATTGAGCCAAACGCTTAAATATCAGTAGATGCTGATTCAAAAACAACCTAAATAAAGTAAACCCGTTCCTTTCATAAGGGGCGGGTTTTTTGTGCGAAATTATGGCAAATTCTTTGGAAATGAAAGAAGGTATGGTATGATAAATGCAGGTAAATATGGACCTGTCAAACTTTTGGACATGCCGAAAAATTGCATGAAATAGAGGAGCGTTATTATATGCTTGGAATCTTAAACAAAGTGTTTGATCCTACGAAACGTACGATCAGCCGATATGAAAAAAAGGCAAATGAAATCGAAGCTCTCGCTCAAGATTTTGAAAAATTATCTGACGAGGCTTTACGAAATAAAACGATTGAATTTAAAGAAAAACTTGAAAAAGGACAATCCGTGGATGACCTGTTGGTTGAAGCATTTGCTACGGTTCGCGAGGCTTCCCGCCGCGTAACAGGAATGTTCCCATTTAAGGTGCAGCTCATGGGGGGGATCGCACTTCACGAAGGCAATATCGCTGAAATGAAAACAGGTGAAGGTAAAACATTGACATCCACAATGCCTGTTTACTTAAATGCTCTTTCTGGAAAAGGCGTCCACATCGTGACAGTCAACGAATATTTGGCAAGCCGTGATGCGCAGGAAATGGGCAAAATTTTTGAATTCCTTGGTTTAACGGTCGGCTTAAACTTAAACAGCTTAGACAAAGATGAAAAAAGAGAAGCGTACGCCGCTGATATCACGTATTCAACAAACAATGAACTCGGCTTTGACTATTTACGAGATAACATGGTGCTTTATAAAGAGCAGATGGTTCAGAGACCACTTCATTATGCTGTGATCGATGAGGTTGACTCCATTTTAATTGATGAAGCGAGAACACCTCTTATTATTTCTGGACAAGCTGCGAAATCAACAAAGCTTTACGTACAAGCCAATGCATTTGTCCGTACATTAAAAATCGAAGATGATTTCACGTATGATATTAAAACAAAAAGTGTGCAGCTGACTGAAAGCGGAATGACGAAAGCGGAAAAAGCATTCGGCATCGAGAACCTGTTTGATGTCAAACATGTCGCGCTCAACCATCACATCGCTCAGGCACTGAAAGCACATGTTGCGATGCAAAAAGACGTGGATTATGTGGTAGAAGAAGGCCAAGTAGTCATCGTAGACTCCTTCACAGGACGTTTAATGAAAGGACGCCGTTATAGTGAAGGTCTGCATCAAGCCATCGAAGCAAAAGAAGGTCTTGAAGTGCAGAACGAAAGCATGACACTAGCAACAATTACGTTCCAGAACTACTTCCGTATGTATGAAAAGTTATCTGGTATGACTGGTACAGCAAAAACGGAAGAAGAAGAATTCCGTAACATTTACAACATGCAGGTTGTGTCAATCCCGACCAATCAACCAGTAGTTCGTGATGACCGACCTGATTTAATTTACCGCACAATGGATGGTAAATTTAAAGCAGTGGCTGAGGATGTTGCGCAGCGCTATATGACAGGACAGCCAGTTCTTGTCGGAACAGTAGCAGTTGAGACATCTGAGCTTATTTCTAAGCTGCTTAAAAATAAAGGCATTCCTCATCAAGTGTTAAACGCGAAAAACCATGAGCGTGAAGCACAAATTATTGAAGAGGCTGGTCAAAAAGGTGCTGTGACCATTGCGACAAACATGGCAGGACGTGGTACAGATATCAAGCTTGGCGAAGGTGTAAAAGAACTTGGAGGTCTGGCTGTTATCGGGACAGAGCGTCATGAATCCCGCCGGATTGATAACCAGCTTCGCGGACGTTCTGGACGTCAAGGAGACCCAGGGATTACCCAATTCTATCTATCCATGGAAGATGAATTGATGCGCCGATTTGGTGCAGAGCGGACGATGGCGATGCTTGACCGCTTTGGCATGGATGACTCTACACCAATACAAAGTAAAATGGTGTCTAAAGCCGTTGAATCATCACAAAAACGTGTAGAGGGGAACAACTTTGATTCCCGTAAGCAGCTTCTGCAATATGACGATGTGCTTCGTCAACAGCGTGAAGTGATCTACAAACAGCGTTTTGAAGTCATCGATTCCGACAACTTAAAATCAATTGTCATCAATATGATCCAATCTTCAATTGAGCGTGCTGTGGGATCTTATACGCCAAAAGAAGAGCTGCCTGAAGAATGGAAACTAGATGGTCTTGTTGAATTAATCAACACGAACTATTTAGACGAAGGTGCCATCACGGTCAAAGATATCTTCGGTAAAGAAGCAGATGAAATCACAGACTTCATCATGGATCGTATTAAAGAAAAATACGATGCAAAAGAAGAAACATTCGGCGAAGAACAAATGCGTGAATTTGAAAAAGTCATCGTTCTTCGTGCGGTGGATTCGAAGTGGATGGACCATATCGATGCAATGGATCAGCTGCGTCAAGGTATTCATTTACGTGCGTATGCACAAACGAATCCGCTTCGTGAATACCAAATGGAAGGATTTGCGATGTTTGAGCATATGGTTGCTTCAATTGAAGATGATGTGGCCAAGTATGTCTTGAAATCAGAAATCCAAAACAACCTAGAACGCGAAGAAGTGGTTCAAGGTCAAACAACGGCTCATCAGCCACAAGAGGGCGATGAGGAGAAGACAGTGAAGAAAAAGCCGGTACGTAAAGTCGTAGACATTGGACGAAACTCTCCATGTCACTGCGGAAGCGGCAAGAAATATAAAAATTGTCATGGGAAGACAGAATAAGTAATGGAAAGAGGTGAAAACCTCTTTCTATTCATGTCAGCCCCCATACATCTATGAGGTGAAGGATATGGAATTAGTAGAAATTAGACAAGAGCTTGAAAATATGGCTAGCAGGCTAGCTGATTTTAGGGGGTCTCTTTGACTTAGAAACAAAAGAAGCCAAAATCGCAGAGCTTGAAGCGACGATGTCAGAGGCTGATTTTTGGAATGATCAGCAAAAGGCTCAAGGCGTTATCAATGAAGCCAATGCACTGAAGGATTCTGTGAATTCCTATCATGAGCTCAGTGAATCGCATGAAGAGCTGCAAATGACGCATGACTTATTAAAGGAAGATTATGACGAAGAGCTTCATGCAGAGCTTGAAAAAGAGCTGAAGAACTTAACGAAGCAATTTAACGAATTTGAGCTGCAGCTTCTCTTAAGCGAACCTTATGATAAAAACAATGCCATTCTGGAGCTTCACCCAGGTGCAGGCGGTACCGAATCACAGGACTGGGGTTCAATGCTTTTGAGAATGTACACTCGCTGGGCAGAGCGCAGAGGCTTTAAGGTTGAAACGCTTGATTACCTTCCAGGTGATGAGGCAGGAATTAAGTCGGTGACATTGCTGATCAAAGGGCATAATGCGTACGGTTATTTAAAAGCAGAAAAAGGTGTCCATCGTTTGGTCCGTATTTCTCCTTTTGATTCATCTGGCCGTAGACATACATCCTTCGTTTCATGTGATGTTATGCCGGAATTCAATGAAGAAATTGATATTGATATTCGCACAGAGGATATCAAGGTAGATACGTATCGTGCAAGTGGAGCAGGCGGACAGCACGTTAATACGACGGACTCTGCTGTTCGTATTACACACATTCCAACCAATGTCGTCGTGACGTGCCAAACAGAAAGATCACAAATCAAAAACAGAGAACGTGCGATGAAAATGTTGAAATCGAAACTTTATCAAAAACGGATCGAAGAACAGCAGGCAGAATTGGATGAAATCAGAGGAGAGCAGAAAGAAATTGGCTGGGGCAGCCAGATTCGCTCTTATGTATTCCACCCTTATTCTCTTGTGAAAGACCATCGAACCAATACGGAGATGGGAAATGTTCAAGCGGTGATGGATGGAGATTTAGATTCATTTATCGATGCATACCTACGTTCGAAATTATCATAAAAACTCGGCTTCTTGCCGGGTTTTTTTAATTGTGAGAAAATATAATGAATATAAAGGAATACTTACGACATACTGATTCTATATCCTTTGTATGATGAAATTAGCAAATAAAGGGGGAAATATTTTGGGATTAACACCATTGCAAGAAACGTGGGATTTAGATGCCTTTTTTAAAGGAGGCAGTTCTTCACCAGAATTTAAGACATACCTGCAAACCATTCAGCAGCTATTAGATGAATTACGACAAAAGGTGGATGCCTTTTCAAAAGAAGATACACACATTGAAAGCAAATTAACGTCTGTCCTTGACACGTATGAAACTACATATAAAAAATTGTCTCAAGCAGGTTCATTTGTATCCTGCCTCCAAGCTCAAAATACGAAGGATATGAAAGCAGGCAGCCTTCGAGGTACGATTGCCAAGCTAGAAGCGGATTTAGGAACCATCCTTGCACTGTTTGATCAAGCGCTTGCTGCTATTCCTGCAAACAAGTGGGAAGAACTGATGAATTCAGCAGTCTTTTCAGATGTCCGCTACATATTAAATGAGCGAAGAGACCGTGTGAAGGATCAATTACCTGTTGAACAAGAAACACTGATCCAAAAGCTGGCTGTAGATGGGTACCATGCGTGGGATGAGCTTTATTCCAGCTTAGTGAATAAAATTACCATTCCGTTTGAACAGCATGGTGAAACGCAGATGATCTCTGTAGGCCAAGCGGAAAATGCAATGGATGATTCCGATCGTGAAGTCAGAAAGGCTGTTTACCACAACCTAGAGCATGCATGGACACAGGATGAACATTTATTTGCTAGTACGCTCAACCACCTTGCTGGCTTTCGTTTGCAAGTGTATGAAGCAAGAGGCTGGGATCACATTTTAAAAGAGCCGCTTGAAATTTGTCGTATGAAACAAGAAACCCTTGATACAATGTGGTCTGTGATTGATGAACATAAGCAGCCATTCATTGATTATTTACATCGAAAAGCTGAGATGCTTGGAGTGGATAAGCTGAGCTGGTTTGATGTTGGGGCTCCTATCGGCAGTGAGACCAAAATCTATCCTTATCAAGAAGCAGCTGCTTTTATTGTGAAACACTTCGCTGGATTTGGAGAAGAGCTCGCTGCTTTTACAGAAAAAGCCTTTAACGAACGCTGGGTAGAAGCTGAGGACCGTCCAAACAAACGGGTAGGCGGCTTTTGTACAAATTTCCCTGACAGCGGAGAATCACGCATTTTTATGACCTTCTCAGGTAGTCCATCCAATGTGGCGACACTAGCGCATGAGCTTGGTCATTCGTTCCATCAGGACGTGATGCAGGATGTTCGCATTCTGAATCGCAAATACGCAATGAATGTAGCTGAAACAGCGTCCACCTTCGCAGAAATGATTGTAGCTGATGCTTCATTAAAAGAAGCGGCAAATGAAGAGGAGCGTCTCAGCTTGTTAGAGGATAAGCTGCAGCGAAGTGTAGCATTCTTCATGAACATTCAATCTCGTTTCTTATTTGAACAGCGGTTTTATGAAGAGCGTAAACAAGGAGAAGTGCCAGCTGACCGATTGAATGAATTGATGGTCGAAGCGCAGAAGGAAGCGTTTGGTGACTCATTAGATGAATACCATCCTCATTTCTGGGCGTCTAAGCTGCATTTCCATATCACGAATGTTCCATTTTATAATTTCCCATACACCTTTGGATACATGTTCTCGTTGGGGATTTATGCAAAAGCATTGCAGGCTGGTACATCGTTTGAAGAGAAATACATTGCATTATTAAAAGATACTGCTTCAATGACAGTGGAAGATTTAGCTAAAAAGCATCTAGGCGTTGATCTTACCCAAAAAGCATTTTGGGAAGAAGCCATTCGTTTGGCTGTAGCAGATGCTGAAGAATTTTTAGAAGTGACGAAAAAATAAAAATGAAAAGCTCCCATTATGGGAGCTTTTTTGCTGGCTTCAGCCAATCCAGCATTGTCTGAATGAGATCATTTTGCTGCGACAGGGCTGGAATGTCCGCCGTCTGATCCCCTTTTTGTTTGCCATACATGCCAAATTGCGCATGATTCCCGCCTTTTATTTCATGATAAACGGTTTGAGACGGCAGATTTGCTTTCGATTTTTTGATTTTCTCTTGTGTTGCCAGCCCATCCTTTTCACCTGAAATAGAGAGGACTTTTAGTGACGATTGTTTCAGGTCATCTGATGCTGGATAAGATGCTAGGAAAAAAAGTCCATCTAGCTTGCTCTGATTTTTTTCTGCAAACATAGCGGCAGCTGCCCCGCCAAGTGAATGTCCACCAATATACCAGTGTTTGATCGTTTGATGGTCTTTGATGATGTCTTGCGCTTTGTTTGGATTGAAGATCGCAAAGGAAAATGGCATGTCAGGGATAAAGACAGAGTAGCCCTTTTTCATCAGCGTATCCCCAATATAGGCATACGCAAGTGGTTCCACCTTTGCCCCAGGATAGAGAATGATGCCAGTATCACTTTTTGATGCTTCAAATGTATAAACATCGTTTTTATGTTCCACTTGCTCCATGTTCACCTGTTTTTTTAATGCTTCTGATGGTCCGTATGTAAAGCGGCTCCATGTATAGAAAGCACCAAAAGCTAAGATGATCAGTGCAAGTAATGTCATACCTGTTATCTTCAGTATTTTCTTCATCGCATGCCCCTTCTTTCTCATGTACATATTAAATATACCATCATTTACTCCTATGCCAACCGGCAAGTACGCTGATCCGTCTGTGTGATAAAGTATTAATCCATTAGCACTGCATTTGGCTGTTATTTACAATCGTTTTAAGAGGGCTTAAAATAGGTGTGCATTCAGAAGTAACGGAGGAAGAAAGACATGAAGCAGGGACATTCACAATTTTGGATCGAAGTGAAAAATTATTTGTTCATTTTAATCGGATCTGCCATTGTGGCGATTGGATTTAATACGTTATTATTACCGAATCAGATTGCAGCAGGCGGTGTGAGCGGAATTAGTACCATTATGCAGTCATTCGGCTTTGAAGCAGCGTATGTGCAATGGGGGCTCAATATTCCGCTGTTTATCGCTGGCTTTTATTTATTAGGTGGTACATTTGGAGTGAAAACACTCGTTGGTTCGATTTTTTTACCTTTCATGGTGTTTGTCACAAGACATATTGCACCTGTCACACATGAAGCGCTGCTGGCAGCTATTTTTGGCGGTGTGGTCATTGGAATCGGTATAGGGCTTGTGTTCCTTGGGAATGGATCAACAGGTGGAACGGCACTCGCTGCCAAAATCATCAATAAGTACACCGGACTCACGCTAGGCACATGCTTAGCGATGATGGATGGTTTGATTGTTCTGGCTGCAATGACGGTCTTTGGAATCGAAGAGGGGCTGTACGCGGTTATTGGTGTGTTTATTTCGAGTAAAACGATTGATGTGGTACAGGCTGGCTTCAGTCATTCGAAAATGGCGATGATCATTACAGGGCATGAAGATGAGGTCAGACAGGCGGTTTTTGATCAAATTGACCGCGGTGTGACGAAGATCTCAGCAGTCGGAGGATATACCGATCATGACCGCCCAATTTTGATGTGTGTCGTTGGGCAGTCACAATTCACAAAGTTGAAACAAGTGGTGAAAGCAATCGATGCATCAGCTTTTGTCATTGTAATGGATGCAAAAGAGGTGCTTGGTGAGGGTTTTAAAAGGGCATAAACAAGGATATAATAGCGTTGACCAAATGATTGTAAGGGAGGGAAATAGATGAAAAAAAGCGGATTAACGATGCTATTTGCAGCAATGCTTCTTGTTCTCGCGGCTTGTGGAGGAAATTCAAGCAGCAGCGAAAAAGAAGGCAGCAAAAGTGCTTCATCTGTGAGCAGTGGTGAGGAGATCTATCAGCAAAACTGTATTGGCTGTCATGGGAAAGACCTATCTGGCGGAGGCGGACCAAGCCTGAAAGAAGTAGGGAAGAAATATAATGAAAGCCAAATCGCAGATATTGCGCAAAACGGTAAAGGCTCTATGCCAAGCGGAATGGTAGATGAGAAGCAAGCAAAAGAAGTAGCAAAATGGCTTGCAGAGAAAAAATAAAACCTTTGTCTAATCGACAAGGTTTTTTTGTTTTTTATATGTAGAAAAAGACTTTTGGATAGTATGAAAACGCATTATATTAAATTTTATTTAAAAAATAAGGGTATAAAGGCACGTTTTTCGGTTTTGGTTGTTCTATTTACCTTTTATTTATAAGTTTTGAAATATAAATGTAATACCATTGCGTCGATTCATGACGTATAATTGGAGTTGTTGAAAATGAGACGATTCAATTTTTTCATCTTTTTGGATGAAAAGGACATAAATTGCTAGTAAGTATCGAAGGGTATGTGCGTAACCATACATAACGTTTTTTGACGAGAAGTGTCAAAACATCATGATAGCTGTTAGTCAGCGAATAAGAAAAGATTAGGTGATTACATGATTCAAATGAAGGAAGTCTACAAGATCTATCCTAATGGCGTAAAGGCGATCAATGGAATCAATGTCTCTATCCATCCAGGAGAGTTTGTGTATGTTGTTGGTCCCAGTGGTGCTGGTAAATCCACTTTCATCAAAATGATGTATCGTGAAGAGAAGCCAACCAAAGGGCAAATCTTAATTAATAACAAAGATTTAGGTTCAATGAAGGAAAAAGAAATTCCTTACGTAAGAAGAGAAATTGGCGTAGTATTCCAAGATTTCAAGCTGCTTCCAACTCTTACTGTGTTTGAGAATGTTGCATTTGCTCTTGAAGTGATTGGTGAACAGCCTCATATCATTAAGAAAAAAGTGCTTGACGTTCTCGATCTGGTCCAGCTAAAACACAGAGCGCGCCAATTTCCTGACCAGCTGTCCGGCGGTGAACAGCAGCGTGTATCTATCGCTCGGTCGATCGTCAATAGCCCTGAGGTCGTCATTGCAGATGAGCCGACAGGAAACCTTGATCCAGACACTTCCTGGGAAATCATGAAGACGCTCGAAGAGATTAATAACCGCGGAACAACAGTGGTTATGGCGACACACAACAAAGAAATTGTAAACACCATGAAGAAACGCGTCATCGCAATCGAAGATGGAATGATTGTGCGTGACGAAGCAAGAGGGGAGTACGGAATTTATGATTAAAACTCTCTCGCGGCATTTACGTGAGAGCTTCCGTTCACTAGGAAGAAACACGTGGATGACTTTTGCATCAATTAGTGCGGTTACTGTCACATTGATTTTAGTTGGGGTTTTCCTTGTGATTATGCTCAACTTGAATAACATGGCATCGAACGCTGAAAAAGAAGTAGAAGTAAAAGTATTAATCGAATTAACGGCGAATCAAAAGCAGCAGGATGAATTAAAAGCAGAAATTGAAAAGATTCCTGAAATCAGTAATGTGAAGTACTCATCTAAGGATGACGAACTGAAAGCACTGATTAAAAGCTTTGGAGAAAATGGACAATCCATGGGACTTGTTGATCAAGAAAATCCATTAAACGATGCGTTCATTGTGAAAACAACAGATCCTCACGATACACCAAAAGTAGCGAAGAAATTAGAAAACCTAAAGGGTACATATAAGGTAACCTATGGGAAAGAAGAGGTCAGCCGACTCTTTAATGTAGTCGGAGTAGCGCGTAATGTCGGCATTGTGCTCATTATTGGGCTGTTATTTACAGCTATGTTCTTAATCTCCAATACGATCAAAATTACGATCTTTGCTAGACGTAAAGAAATTGAGATTATGAAGCTGGTAGGTGCAACGAACTGGTTTATCCGCTGGCCATTCTTCATTGAAGGATTATTGCTTGGTGTATTTGGTTCCATTATACCTATTGCCCTATTGCTTGGCACGTATCAATATGCAGTGGGCTGGGTCGCACCGAGAGTACAAGGCTCATTTATTTCAATGCTTCCATACAACCCGTTTGTCTATCAAGTATCACTGATCCTGCTAGTGATCGGTGCAATCATTGGGGTATGGGGAAGCTTAACGTCTATCCGTAAATTCTTAAAAGTATAAATATATTTTGATGGCAGCATTCGAGAATTCTATAGAAGATGTGACCGGTTGATCCGATTCATCCGGTCGGCTCTTCATGTCGACAGTTGTCATGGGAGGGGAATATCGTTTTGAAAAGAAAGCTGATGATGGCTGGAATGGCAGCGTTTATTGGAACAACGTGGCTATACATTCCAGGGAACGAGAATCGTGCATCTGCATACGAAGACCTAGATCAAAAACGTCAACAAATCGAAGAGAAAACATCGAAGACTGAATCAAACTTGAAGAAGAAGAAGTCAGAGCTGGCAAAGCTTGAAAAGAAAGAATCAAAGCTCAAGAAAGAAATTGAACAAATTGACCAAAAGGTAAGTACTGCAACTGAAAAAGTCGCTGAAAAAGAGAAAGAAGTTAAAAAAACGAAGCAAGAGATCAAGAAGCTAAAAAAAGACATTCAAGTCATCAATGAGCGAATTGAAAAAAGAAAAGCCATTTTCAAAGACCGAATTCGTTCTATGCAAAAAAGCGGCGGTACGATCAACTATTTAGATGTGCTGCTAGGTGCTCGCAGCTTTAGTGATTTTGTCGGTCGTGTTGGGGCTGTCACAACGATTGTTGAAGCAGACAAAGACATGATTACAGAACATGAAAATGATTTAAAGCTGGTGGAGCAAAAAGAAGCAGAGCTAAATAATCAGCTAAGTGGACTTGAAACATCTCTGAAAGAGCTAGAAGCACTGAAAAAAGATTTATCTAAGAAGCATAAAGAAAAAGAACACATTTTAGGTGATGTGACAGATAAAAAAAATCATGCACATGATGAACTAGGCAAGCTTGAGAATGAACAAGAAATTCTTGCGAACCAAAAAGCGGCTGTGAAGTCTGAGGAAGCTCACCGTCAAAAGGAAGAAGCGGCGAAAGCAAAGCAAGCAGCTGAAAAAAATGCACCTGCACCTCGTAGCGGCGGCTCAGATCAAGTATCTGATACACCAGCAAGCAGCTCAGGCTTTATTAAACCAGCTGCAGGGCGTTTCTCATCTGGCTTTGGCGGACGTTCTGGCGGAAACCACTTCGGATTAGATATTGCAGCAAAAGGCACAGTTCCTGTCTATGCAGCAGCATCTGGAACCGTCACAAACTCAAGCTACTCATCGAGCTACGGAAATGTTGTGTTCATTACGCACAATATCAATGGACAGACATATCAAACTGTATACGCCCACCTGTCTACAAGAAGTGTGTCAACAGGACAGAGAGTTGAACAAGGACAATTCCTTGGCTATATGGGAAATACCGGCCAATCGCATGGTCAGCATCTTCATTTTGAAATTCATAAAGGATTATGGAATGGCGCGAAATCAAATGCAGTCAATCCAGCGCAATATATCCGCTAATCAAAAAGCCGATAACATGACGTTATCGGCTTTTCTTTGTCTAGATAGAATTAAAATAACAGCAGTAACCCGGCAATAATAGGTGTTAACAGAACAGCTGATTTCAATAAGAGCTTCGGTGCAAGGCGTGTGAATTTCGCGCCGATAAATGCGCCTAAGACGGTTCCGATTAATATTTGGATCAGCAAGATAAAATCAACATAGCCCTCTGAAATATATCCAATTCCACCGCCGATGGAAATCGGAATAATGACAAGCATCGTCGTGCCAACGGCTTGCCGAATCGACAGCTTCAGTAAAATCAAAAGTCCTACTTGAATAAATGGTGCAGACCCGATACCAAACATGCCTGACAGCATTCCAGACACAAGGCCTAAAATAATGCCTCTTGTCATCAGCTGACGTGAAGAAAGCGGTTGCTGCTCAGCCTCTTCATTAAGAACAAATAGTTTGATCATCATAAAAACAGCGGATAAAAAAAGCATCCCTGCTGTTAAATAGTGCAGACTCTCTTCTGGAATAAAAGGAGCGACCTTAGCCCCGGCAAAAGAAGCAATACAAGCCAGAGCCCCGACAATCAAACCAGATTTTAACTGAATGTTCCCTTCCCTGTAGTGGCTGTATGCACCTGATAGTGTCGTAAATGCCATAGCGGCTAATGACGTCCCGAGTGCTGTATGGATAGGGATATCAAAAATTAATGTAAGCAATGCGATGACAAATCCCGCCCCGCCTGCTCCTACAAAACCTAATAAAATTCCTAATAAAAGCATCGTCAAGATAATATACATAGCCAAGACTCCTTCTCAATCATAACAAAATAAAAATTACACCTAATAAAATGATTCGTCAAGCCTTCACGGGAGAATGTCTTTACATGAAATCCCTTCTTCTGGCATATAATAACTCAGGTCATCAGGAAGAGTTGAAGAAGGAGGCCAAATATGAAAAAACAAATCGCATCTATTATGGCAAGTGTCGTTCTCTTAATAAGTGCAGGTGTGATGACGCATAAAGAAGGAACTCATGCGGAGTCACCGCAAGCAGCTGCTGCAATGGCTGGACAAGCTCAATCAAGTGATAAGGCGAAAGAGAATGGGATGGAAAAGATCGAGAAAGCCTATGACCTTATTTCGAATGAATATGTAGAGGAAGTGGATCGGCAAAAGCTGCTTGAAGGCGCGATCCAAGGAATGCTTTCGACGTTAAACGATCCATATTCAGTATACATGGACAAGCAAACCGCAAAGCAATTTTCTGATTCGCTTGATTCTTCCTTTGAGGGAATTGGGGCAGAAGTGGGGATGGATGAAGGAAAGATCATTATCGTCTCAGCCTTTAAAAAATCCCCTGCGGCAAAAGCGGGTCTAAAGCCGAAAGATGAAGTCATCAGCATTGACGGTGAACCGATGAAAGAAAAAAGCTTAAACGATGCTGTGCTGAAAATAAGAGGGAAAAAAGGAACTTCTGTCGCCTTAACAATCAAACGAAATGGGATTGAAAAAGAGCTAACGTTCCATATCAAACGAGAGGAAATCCCGCTTGAAACAGTGACTTCCTCTGTAAAAGAGGTCAATGGGCATAAAACAGGCTATATTGCGATCTCCAGCTTCTCTGAAGATACGGCGAAGGATTTCACGTCAAGCCTGAAACAGCTCGAGAAAAAGGGCATAGAAGGCCTTGTACTGGATGTGAGAGGAAACCCTGGCGGCTATCTGCAAAGTGTGGAAGATATTTTGAAGCATTTTATTACGAAGGATCAGCCCTATATTCAAATCGCAGAACGGAATGGCGACCGGAAGCGATATTTTTCAAAACTGAAAGAACAAAAGCCTTACCCAGTTAACGTCTTAATTGATAAAGGCAGTGCTTCCGCTTCGGAAATACTTGCTGGAGCCATGAAAGAAGCCGGAAAGTATGAAGTCGTCGGTGATGTCTCATTTGGAAAAGGAACTGTGCAGCAGGCGGTTCCGATGGGAGATGGAAGTAATATTAAATTAACGCTGTATAAATGGCTCACCCCAAAAGGCAATTGGATACACAAAAAAGGCGTCGTACCGACAATTGCTATTCATCAGCCAGATTACTTTACCGCAGGTCCGCTTCAGCTAAAAGAACCGCTTCAGCTTGATATGAACAATGAAGAAGTGAGACAAGCCCAGACGCTGTTAAAGGGATTGTCATTTGACCCTGGCAGAGTAGATGGATATTTTGATGAAGAAACGAAAAAGGCCGTACTTGCCTTCCAAAGCACATACAATCTCGATAAATCAGGTGTCATTGATTTGAAAACAGCGGAAATGATGAACAAAATGGTGGATGAAGTGAAATCATACGAAAAAAATGACCTTCAATTACAGACTGCACTAAAAGCACTATATCTTAAAAAATAAAGAGGCGAATAATAGCCTCTTTTTTTTGGTTCATAAGTGTCATGAACATGTAATAATTTATGATTAAAAATAAATTATATCGAGAAATATATTCATTTATTTTACAAAAAACATAACATTCCTTCGATTTTACCCGATAACATATGTATATAAGAGACTTTCTGTTGATTTAAACATGTCATGAAAATGAAACTTTTGAAAGTTGTATGTTACATAAATAATTCTTACAATAAAAAGTAGCACTCATTTTAAATATTTTATTTTTTGCGGATATTCAGCTTGAGCATTAAGCTGTACCGAGGTTTGCGCTTTTCTTAAAAGAACTAGTAAATGGGGGTACACAATTGAAAAGGGCAAGTATTGTGAGAGAGAAAAAATATTACGAGTTGGTAGAGGAACTTAAGAGTCGTTCGAAAGATGTGACGTTTTCCGCTACAAAGGCATTAAGTCTGCTCATGCTGTTAAGCAGGTACTTGGTCAATTACACAACGGTAGAATCAGTCGACGAAATCGATGAAGACTGTGCTGAGATATACTTCAATTATTTAATGGATAATCATAAGAGACTTGGTATAAACTTAACCGACATCAAGAGGTCGATGCAGCTGCTCGGCGGCATACTAGATGTAGATGTCAATCACTACTTAAAAGATTTTTCACTGTCGAATGTCACACTTTGGATGAATCAGGAGAAATAAACCTGATGTCAAGCATCGATTTATTTGATAGAATAAGAGAAAATGCTTGACTTGGGCGGTGAACGATAATGAGCTCGGAGTGGATGGGAGCCGGATTAAAAGCGGTCGGTCTGTTTTTAATCCATCCTCTTTTTTATTTCATGATATTAATCAGCCTATTGCATGGCTACATCCGCGTAAAGCGGGAGAGAAAAGCGTTTCAAACAAGAATAGAAGATGTATACGATGAACTTAAATTTACATATTCAAAGGGATGGATTCTAGGGATATGCCTATCCGTCATTTCAGTAGGCTTAGGGATTGCCCTCCCCCCTGGATTCATCGTGCTGATTGCAGCGATGACCATCGTTTTCTCTTTATTCTTTAAGGCGAGTGCGCTTTCGTCTGCATACACACTCGGTTTCAGTTTTATTGCGGCACTTGGACTGATGCATTTCCAAGTGAGTCATTCTTGGCTGCCGCAGCTCTCAATGATGAATGCATCAGCCGTTGTCATTCTGCTAGGACTTTTATTAATGACCGAGGGGATCCTAGCCTATCGAACGGCGCATTTACGTACATCGCCTGCTATGGTGATGAGTGCGAGAGGACTTTTAATTGGTCAGCAGCGGGCAAACCGTCTGTGGCTTTTACCGCTTGTTTTGCTGATGCCAGCAGGTGAATTCACTTCTTCTCTGCCATGGTGGCCGGTGCTTCAAGTGCATGATCAAAGCTTTTCATTTATTTTGATTCCTTATATCATCGGATTCGGTCAGAGAATTCAAGGCTCACTGCCAATTGTTAGTATTCAAATTACAGCGCGGCGTATTCTCATGCTCGGACTCGCTGTCGCCTTATTAGGTGCTGCAAGTATTTGGTTTGAACCGATTGCTTGGGGAGCTGTATTGATTGCGGTGATAGGAAGAGCCTTTCTCTCATGGAAGCAGAGGGTCAATGACAATGCTGCCCCGTTCTACTTCTCTAAGCGTAATCAAGGGCTGATGGTGCTAGGAATTATTCCAAATACACCAGCGGCTGATTTAAAGCTTGAGATCGGAGAGGTCATTACAAAAGTGAATGGAATTGAGGTAAAAACCGTTTCGGAATTTTATGAAGCCCTTCAAACCAATCGTGCTCTAACAAAGCTCGAGATCATTGGCTTAAATGGTCAGACAAGATTTGAGAAACGGGCTTCTTATGAAGGGGAGCATCATCAGCTTGGCATCCTGTTTGTAAAGGATGATCCACAGCAAGAACCAACGGCAATTTCATCTTAAAAAAAGCTGCTAGAGATGGCAGCTTTTTTCTTTTGGGCGCGCTTCTTTCCCGTAGGATTCGCCCCATTCACGCATGGCGAAGATGATAGGCTTTAAGGTATTTCCGAGAGAAGTGAGTGAATATTCGACACGAGGGGGGACCTCCTCATAGACTTCTCTATGAACAACGCCGTCTTGTTCAAGCTCACGCAATTGCAGTGTGAGGACACGCTGAGAAATTCTTGGCAGAAGCCGGCGCAATTCATTGTAGCGTTTTGGTCCGCAAGTCAAATGATAAAGGATCACTCCTTTCCATTTCCCTCCGATGACACTTGTCGTCACTGAAACGGGACAGCCATGATTGACAATACTGACTGGATTGGATGGTGCACTCATCTTAAGACTCCTTTCTAAGGCAAATTTGGTGATATACGAACAAGATGGTAACTAACGAACAAAAATGTGCGTACTTGAATCACCCGAAGCTTTTCTTATACCATAGAGATATCACATCACACATTCGGGCTGTTTGTTTTCTTATCATAACAATTTCTATATGTGAATGGAAAGAAATTGGATTGATGAAACACACACCCTAATTGGTTAATAGAAAGGATGAATACAATGCGAGACAAAGAACAATTAAAAAAAGAAATCATTGAGGCGTATGAGTTCCGCCATGCGACAAAAGAGTTTGATCCAGCGAAAAAAATATCAGAAGATGATTTTGCGTTTATTTTAGAAACAGGAAGACTTTCCCCAAGCTCTGTAGGGTTTGAACCTTGGAAGTTCCTCGTTGTTCAAAATGAAGCATTTAGAGAAAAATTAAAAGAGTATACATGGGGAGCGCAAAAGCAGCTTCCGACTGCGAGCCATTTTGTGATCATCTTGGCAAGAACAGACGCCCGTTATGATTCAGCATATGCAGAATACATCAACAAGCAAATCAAAGGAATGACAGACGAAACGTTCGAGATGGTGAAGGGACGCTACCAAGAATTCCAAGAGAATGATCTTCATTTGTTAGAAAATGAACGTACGCTCTTTGATTGGGCTTCAAAACAAACGTATATTGCCCTTGGAAACATGATGACAGCCGCTGCGCAAATTGGTATTGATTCATGTCCAGTCGAGGGATTCAGCTACGATGAGATTCATCGCATTCTAGATGAAGAAGGGCTGCTTGAGGATGGTCAGTATGATATTTCTGTCATGGCAGCCTTTGGTTATCGTGTGACCGAGCCGAAGCGCGGCAAAACGCGCCGTCCGATGGATGAAGTAGCTGTTTGGATTCGTTAAAAGAGAATGTCTGAAAAAGGATGTTGACAATTGCGTGGTTAGTCAGTATATTTAAAAAATAAAATCTTTGATGAATATACAAATTGACTATAAACGCTTTGACTTGAGAATAGTAGATGAACATCCGTTTTTTAAGAGAGCTGCGGGTTGGTGCAACGCAGTAAAACGAATCATTGAACTCGCTCAAAGAGCGGTAAGACTGAATGAATAGTAAGTCTTTACGTGTGACCTCCGTTAACGGGTTTTAAGTTGGATTCAGCTAGGGTTGAATCAATTAGAGTGGTAACGCGGTTGCAAGGTCAGTCGTCTCTTCAGGAGATGACTGGCCTTTTTATATGCTTTTATCTTATATTTGTCTGAAGATTCAAATTTAAAGGAGCTAAAGAAAATGGAAAAGGAACATGTGCAGTTAAAACGAACAATGACGTCAAGGCATATTATGATGCTCGCACTTGGCGGTGCAATTGGTGCTGGTCTTTTTAAAGGAAGCAGCTCTGCTATTGATATCGCAGGTCCTGCTGTCATTTTGGCATATATGATTGGTGGTCTTATTTTATTATTTATTATGCAAGGACTTGCTGAAATGACGGTTGCACGACCTGGTGCAAGAACATTTCGTGATTTAATTGAACCTGTGTTAGGCAAATATCCGGCCTATTTCTTAGATTGGATATACTGGAAAATGTGGGTGCTGAACATTGCAGCAGAAGCGATCGTATCTGCGATCTTTATTCAGTACTGGTTCCCACAGGTGCCGATTTGGATACTTGTGTTAATCATTTCACTTGTTGTGACATTGATCAATGTTTGTTCCGTTAAAATGTTTGCTGAGACGGAGTACTGGTTAGCTTCTATTAAAATTGCTGTCATTATTTTATTTATTATCATTGGGTTAACCATGCTTTTTGTCTCATTTGGTCAGCATGCAGCACCGGGATTATCCAACTTAACCGGCCATGGAGGATTTTTCCCGAATGGAACGGGCGGCTTAATTGCGGCTATGCTTGTTGTGGTGTATTCATATGGCGGGACGGAAATGATTGGGGTCACATTAGCAGAAACAAAAAACCCTGAAAAAGTCATTCCAAAGGCTATTCAAAGTACATTTGTACGAATCATCGGTTTCTATGTACTGCCGTTCTTCATCATCGTCAGCTTGATTCCTTGGAATCAAGTAAACAATGAGCAAGTGAGTCCATTCGTCACCGTGTTTGCAACAATTGGCGTGCCATACGCAAGTGATATCATGAACGGTATCATTTTACTAGCGATCTTGTCTTCTATGAACTCTGGACTGTACGCATCCTCAAGGGTACTTTATACGCAAGCGATGGATGGACGTGTATGGAAGGGCTTCTCAAAGCTATCAAAACAGCAGGTGCCTGTTAGAGCAATCCTAGTGTGTACATCTACATTGTATGCCGCTGTATTGATTTCTCTTTTTGTAGGAAGTCAAACCTTTAATTATTTAATGGGATCTTTAAGCTATACGGTCTTATTCATCTGGTTTATTATTGCTGTCGGGCATTTAAAATCTCGAAGTGTAGCAGAACCAGGAGGATATCGTGTGAAGCTGTATCCTTTTACAACATGGTTTTCTGTGATTGCGATCATTGCCATTTTCATCGGCGTTGTGTCAACAACTCCAATTGTCCAAACAATGGTCACAATGGGCATTTATCTGATGATTACTCTTTCTTTCTTCATTAACAGAAAGCGGTTTGAAACTGCTGCTTAATACAAAAAGCGTGCGGGACCTTGAAACAGGTCTCACACGCTTTTTTAATGCTGTTTGTATTGCTTGAAATGAACAGGGGGTTGAACAGGATGTGGCTTTGACTGAAGCCCGTAACTCTCTCTTACGATGTAAAGTGGTCGATCTTTTGCCTCGTCGTAGATTCGGCCGATGTATTCCCCAATCATTCCCAGCATAAAGAGGATAATGCCGCTAAAGAACAGCTGTATGACAATTAATGAACTCCATCCTGTAATGGTGCTGTTTGTAAAAAGCTTTAAGTAAAGTACAAGAAACATTGAAATGAATCCGATAGCGGAAAGGGCAATTCCTGCTATACTCGCTAGCTTCAAAGGTTTATAGGAAAAGGAAGTGATTCCATCCATCGAGAGCTTAAGCATCTTTTTGAGCGGATATTTGGTTTCTCCTGCTAGACGTTCATCTCGAACGTACTCTACTGCAATCTGTTTGAAACCTACCCAGCTGACTAGACCGCGAACAAATGGATTTTTTTCTCGTATTTTTCTCATTTCATGGCACACTCTACGATCCATTAACCTGAAGTCACCGGTGTCGATTGGGATATCTACTTCGGTGATCTGACGTAAAACGCGATAGAAAAGGGAAGCGGTTTGCTTTTTGAAAAAAGATTCACCTTTTCGTTTGGTGCGCACGGCGTATACGACTTCATAGCCTTCTTTCCATTTTGCGATCATCTCTAATATCAATTCAGGCGGATCTTGTAGGTCTGCATCTATCACGATGACAGCTTCTCCCTTTGCATAATCCACCCCAGCTGTAATTGCAATTTGGTGTCCGAAGTTACGTGAGAAATCAATGAGTCTTACCTTTGGATCGTTTTGGGAATACCCTTTAATTAGTTCAGCTGTTCGATCCATACTACCGTCATTGACGAAGAGAAGCTCGTATGCTTCTCCCGTCGAATCCATGACTGTTTTCAGTCGCTGATAGGATTCATGGATCACAAGCTCTTCATTATAGACTGGGACTACAATAGAATATTGTATGTTCTTTTCCATCAGTCATCGTTCCTCCCTTTTAATAGATGAATTAATCAACGGATAGTTCATAAAGAGTGCCGCTCTCCATTCCGCCCATTCGTCCATTTGACTGATCATTTTGTTCTGATTGTTGGCTGTCTGTTTGTTGGTTCACTTTGGATGTAGAGCTGTTCTGCCATTTAGAAGCAGATACTTCTTTTCCATTTTTTTGAATCCAAGTTAGAATGTCAGAGCTGCCGCCTCTCATACCAGAAAGATAGAAGTATTTGATTTTGCCGTCTTTGACGAGCTGTTTGAATTCACTAAGAGTGAGAATGTTATCAGATCCACTAAATCCACCTAATGCCATAACAGCTTTTCCAGTTTTAATAATGTAAGGTGAAGCAGTGGTTGCATCTGTTGTTCCGAATAGGAATTCTTCTCCCGTATTGTTTTTCTCAAGATAGCTGATCAACTTTTCATTGACTTGTGAACTCATGCTGCCACTTGAAGTGGCAAGCTGAGGACCAGCCTCTGGAAGCATACTATTTCCTCCATAAAGAAGAGGTGTGCTTGCCCAGTATAGTGGTGCAACCAGCATGCCAAGGATGGCGATGAGAGACACGAATTGTTTTCGTTTTTCTTTTCCTTTTATCAAAAGCAGAGAAAGGATTGTTCCAACACCAATGATACCGACTGCAATGCTTAGTCCAAGACCGATCGTGCTTGTAAAAGTGGATAGGATAAAGGTTTCAAATGCTGTTGTAACGAATATCGCAATTGGAAGCAGCCATTTTTTAAACCCAGTTCCTGTTTGAAATAATTGTGTCATCGAAACCCATCCGGCTCCTGCTAATACAGCAATTGGTGGTGCCAGCATGATCAAATAATAATGATGGAAAAATCCTGCTACACTGAAAAATGCAGCAACAGGTATAAGCCAAGCTAACCAAAATAGAGTTTCTTTTTGTTTTGTATTGAGACGTCTTCTTTCAAAGGCAGTCGAGAAGAAGATACCAATCGCACCGAAGATTGCAAATGGAAGCAGCCAGCTGATTTGATCGGATAGTTCAGATTGGAACAGACGTAGCGGTCCTTTGGTTCCTGTACCAAACATGCCGGAGCCATTTCCCATTTTTCCGCCCACGCCATTTGGCGGCCCATCACCATTACCGCCAAATGGCATATCAGGTGGTGTTGTGCCGTTTGCACTGCTTGGTGGTCCTTGCATTGAAGGCTGTTCCTGACTGGATGATTGGTTTGAATTGTCTGAGTTGTTTTGATTTCCATTAGATGGCGGCTGAGGCATGGTGGATGAATCATTGTCATTTTGCTGATCACCCTGCTGTGAAGGTGGCTGTCCCTCACCCTGATTTGTGCCACCTCCCCCGCCAGACTGTTGACCAGTCAACCGCTGAAGACCGTTGTAACCAAAGGCTAATTCTAGTGCTGAGTTCGATTGACTTGATCCCATATAAGGGCGATTGTCTTTATAAGTGAGATCAACAGCGATAGACCAAGAAGCAGATACACCTAAAAGAACAATCATTGAAATCATCAGTGATAACAACTTTTTCTTCCATGTCGTTCGGTAGGCAATGATGTAAAAAAGAATGAGTGCTGGTACGATCATATAGGCTTGTAGCATTTTTGTATTAAAGCCGACGCCAATCATCGCAAACGAAACAATCGCCCAAAGAACCTTTTGCTGTTTTACAGCCTTGAACATCATTCCTGTTGCTAGTAAAAGTATAAAGACAAGTAAGCTGTCAATATTATTTGTTCGAGATACAGCAACCGCAATAGGTGTACACGCCATGATAAGTGCCGCTAATCTTGCCGCTGCTTGACCAAAAGTTGGTTTGACAAGACGATAGATCAGATAAACAGATCCAATGCCTGCTAAAGCTTGAGGCAAGATGACGCTCCATCCATGGAGACCAAAAATTTTGGCACTCATCGTTTGCAGCCAGAAGGTGAGCGGGGGTTTATCCACCGTGACATATCCTGCTGGATCAAATGAAGCAAAGAAGAAATTATGCCAGCTTTGCATCATACTTGTGACAGCCGCAGTATAATACGCATTCACCGTATCATCTTCCCAAATGTTATAAATGTTTAAGATGGCAGATATGATCAATATGAAAAATAAATAAATATCAAATTTCTGAAAACGTCTGATCAAAAGCATGTCACTCCTTTTTCTTCACTTGAAAAAAGTGTAACAAGCAAATATGAATAAAATGTTAATAAAAAAAGGCCATTTTTTTATTTTTTAGAAATAAAAACAGCTCTTAATGAAAAGAGCTGTTCAAGTTGTAGAAAGTTCTATGGATACTGAATTTATCAGATAAAATAGTGATTCCAATGAGAGTAAAATATGTGAGTAGCTATAGAGTAGGTGAGCTCTCATTGAATGGAGCATTGGGAAGTTGAATGATGGCTGTTGTACCAAAGCCAGGCTCAGATTGAATGTTGAATGTCCCATGGTGTTTTTTGATGATTTGATAGACAATGGCTAATCCAAGGCCAGAGCCGCCATCTTTTCTTGTTCGTGCTTTATTTACACGATAAAATCGCTCAGAAACATGTGGAAGATCTTCTTTTGGAATACCATTGCCTTCGTCAGTCACTCTCAATTGAGCAACACTTTGGTGAGCTTGTAATTCAATCGATATTGATTTCCCAGATGGCGTGTAATGAATGGCATTGTCCAGTAAATTACGTATCACTTGTTGGAGACGGTCGCTATCACCATAAACAATACAATCCTCTTCAAGCGTTCGTTTGAAAGTAATGCTTTTCTTATCAGCGACGAATGCCATTTGATCAAGAACATCGTGGATCAGCTGTGCAAAGACAATTGGCTCCATCGTTAGTGGATAAGAGTCTCCTTCTAACTGTGCAAGGTCTAAAAGATCGTGCACAAGACGGCTTAAACGTGTGGCCTCATCTTGGATGATTTGCATCCCTTTCTTTTGATCAATGATCCCTTCTTCAATTCCTTCTGCATAGCCTTTCATATAACTTAAAGGCGTTCTAAGTTCGTGAGAGACATTCGCAAGAAATTCTCTACGGTGCTGTTCAACTTTTTCGAGAGTTGAAGACAGTTTATTAAAGGAGCGGCTAAGCTGGTTTAACTCATCTCCTTTTTTGGTTACGGCCATTCGTTTTGAAAAATCACCAGATTCCATTTCTATTGCAATTTCTTTCATTTTATTAATGGTCTGCACAATTTTATTGGAGCTCTTATATCCGATCAAGAATATCAGGAGCATAATCAATAAGATGGATATACCAAGCGTCAATCTAATTTGAACAAAGGGTTCATATACATCTGATAAGGGCATGGAGAGGAAAATAGTCCCCGATAGATCATCATTGATTGAGAAAACAGGAATGGCGATGCCAAGAATATCTTGGTGAAACTTTGGGTGTTCTCTAATTAACACGACGGTTTCACCTTGAAGGAGCTTTTGGCGTTCCTTGAACGTAATGAGATTGTCATTTGTGTCCGTATCAAAAGGAAGTCCACTTGAAAGTTCCATTGGATCATCTGTAAAAATAACGTTCGCCTGACTTGAGTCATTTGCCCATTTCATTCTGTCGGTAAAATACTTGTCTTTCCCGTGTGTGTGATAGATTTCTGCCAGCTTCTTACCTTGCAAACTTAAGGAATCGATCTGTTTATCAATATATAAATGCTGGTATAAGTAAAAAGTAAGGGCAAGCGCTGAGGCTGCAACGATTCCGATCACTGCAAGGATTAAGAAGAGTACTTTCTTTTTAATCGATAATGGCTTCATTCTTCCTCCTCAAACTTATAGCCGACACCCCAAACGGTTTTAATATATCGTTCTGCTTCCTTTAATTTCAGTCGCAGCGTTTTGATATGTGTATCGACTGTTCTTAAAGAGCCGCTCGTTGAATGTGATTCCCACAATTTTTGATAAAGGTGTTCTCTTGAAAACACTTGTCCTTGGTTGAGCAAAAGAAACATGAGTAAATCAAATTCTCTTCTTGTTAAATTAACGGGCTGTTGATGGAGGTAAACTTGTCTGCCATCTTGATCAATCTCCATGTCACCAATCTGTATTCGGCTGCGCTTTAGCGAAAGACCTCTAATTCGTCTCAGGGTTGTTTCAATTCTTGCTGCAAGCTCACGCAGACTGAAAGGTTTCATGATGTAGTCATCTGCTCCAATTTCAAGTCCTCTAATTCGGTCCTCCTCATAACTTCTTGCTGTTAAAAATAAAATTGGAATTTGAGATGTTTGTCGAATACGCTGACAGACTTCAAATCCATCCATGTCAGGCATCATGATATCTAATACAACAAGGTCAATAGATTCCTTTTCAAGCTGATGCAAGGCATCTTTTCCATTATTCGCAGTAGTAATGTGAAATCCATGTCTCTTTAAAAAAGACCCGATTAACTCAAGCATATCAAGCTCATCATCTACGATTAAAATACGCATTTGTTCCTTCATTTCTTTTCCTCCAACACGATAGCATAAGGTCCTGAGGGGACATTTAGTTGATTTTTCATAATAAGTGAGTGTTTATCGATGATGGATACTGAGTTGTCATCCAAGTTACTCACATAAATTGATGTCGTATCAGCGGTGATATAATTCGGATTTTGACCAGTTTCAACAGAAGCAAGCTGCTTATTTGTTTTGGTATCTACTTTGTATAGCGTATGATCTCCATGACATAGTACATATAAAGTAGAAGAATTTTTCTCTGGAAAAAATGCAACAGGCATAACGCCTAGCTTTATTTCTCGCTGTTTTTTGCCTGTTTTAGGGTCATAAGCAAGAATACTTTTATTTAAGGTACCTTGTTTACCATGGCCGCCGATCCAAATGGACTGTCCATCAAAATGAATCCCAGAAGGCCGTTCAAGTACAGAAAACGTACGTATATTTTTTTCCTTTTTAATATCTATGACTGAGACAGTATGACTTTCTGCATTTAAAACAAATAAAACACCTGATGAAGAAAGTGTCATAGAAGAAGGTAATTTTCCGGTTTTCACAGTTGATTTTATTTTTTTACTCTTCGTATCAATAAAATAAACGACATTTTTCTGCGAATTTGCAGCAATTAATGTATGAGAAGCTGCATCATATGTAAGGGAAGTCAGCCCTTTATCAACATTCATATAATCTGTTGCTGTCCCATTTTTTAGATTGATTTCGATAAGGGATTCTCCCTCTTTACTTGTAGCGATGATGACGTCTTTATTGATTTGAATAAGATCAGTAAGTGGGTGTTTTAAATCCACAGAAGAGAGCATTTTATTTTTTTGTATATCAACTATTGAAAAGGAGGCTTTTTTTAATTGAGAGATGACAGCGATCGATTGAGAGCTGCCTGGCGGTGTAAATTGCTGTTCTTTTCCACAGCCTGTCAAGAATAAAAGTAGAGCTGATAAACAGATTAAAACATATTTCATACGTTCCATTCTTCCGCTCCTTTGCGTTCTCTATTTTCAAAATCATACCACAAAAATTGTGAAAAAAAATTGAAGTTATTTATGCTGAAAAGAATGAAAAAGAGTTTTTAGGTGAGTGAGGGGAGACAATTTGCACCTGAAGTTCCTTTTTTGTCGGGGCATATGCCATTTTTCCTTTTTAAAAAGATGATTTTCAGGATTTGATGGATGCACTTGCTATAGCTTACAGTGATACAAATGATGAAAAACTCCCCCGCTCTAAATAGACATAGAGCAAGGGAGCCATTAGGCGGAATGTTCAGATGATGGGGAGGTTGATTTTGTTTTTACACGTTGAGATAAAAAGAAACCAAGAATGCCTGCACCCATTAATACAATAAATAAAGATTGAAAACCACTCATGATCCCAATCAATGTAGACGAAATGATACTGCCAAAATATCGAAAGGTAGAGAAAATACCAGATGCTGAACCGGATAAGCTTTGATCAACAGACGTTAAAGAAGCCATCTGCATACTAGTCATTCCAATCCCTGATGAAATTCCACCTGCGATAAGTGTCACGATAAGCAGTGGTAAGGTAGGGTACTGACTGAGTGTGATTAACATGATCCCTGATAAAGTGAGACAGATAAATGAAAAGCCAATCATTTTTTTCGCGCCTTTTTTCGGATGGAGTCTTGCCCCTAGCAAGCCACTAATAGACATGCAAAGAGAAAATACCGATAGAATGATACCACTTTGTGTATGAGACAGTGAAAGTTGTTGTTCCATAAACAGCGGCATAATTAGAAGGATGGCATACATGACAAAATTACTTAGCATGATCGACAGGTTTGCATTTGTAAATGAACTGTTTTTAAAAAGCGATAAATCGATGATCGGATTCTTTACTTTCCGTACATGTATAAAGAATAATGGAATGACGATCAACGCTAGAATTCCATAGATCAAGTATTCATTTAGCAAATGGCTTTTTGTGCATAGAATGAGTGTGGCAATCCCGATGGTTAAGTACAATGAACCAATGATGTCCACATTTGCTTGTAAGCGTGTATGGTTTATTTTTGGAATGAGTATTACGCCGGTCACAAGTGTAAGGAACAAGAATGGGATATTTACAAAGAATATAGAGTGCCAATCAAAACTCTGAATAAGAATCGAACCAATAAAAGGTCCAAGTGCGGCACCAATACCGGCTCCAAACCCAAAGTATCCCATTGTTTTAGACAGTTTTTCGGGGGATACTGTTGCACGAATCAATGCAATGCTATTCGGTGTTAAAATAGCACCACCAGCTGCTTGAATGGAACGAAAAGTGATAAGAAAAGCTAGATTAGGTGCTAAAGCACATCCAATCGAGCCAATTAAAAAGAGCATGACCCCAATTAAATACATTCGCCTGTGTCCATATATATCTCCTAACTTACCAGCGATAGGCTGAGTGACTGCCATGACAATAAGATAAATTGTGACAACCCAAGTGATGTTTGAAAGGGATTGATTATAATAAGTTGAAATGGATGATAGAGCGACAGCGATCATCGTTGAGTTGACTGGAACTAGTATAGCTCCAAGCAACAAAGAATAGATGACCAAACTCTCTTTTTTTAACCTCAATGTGTATACCACCTTTTGTAAAAAAGAAGAATTTCACCCTTTAAGCGGGAGAAATTCCTCTCATGAAAATGTGTGTGCATGTCTCAATAAAATCTTCTTTTTGTGTGAGCACGAGTTGTAGATCTTGCTCTAGCTGCTGAATGAAAAATCCAAAATACGTACTAATGAAGATGTCTGCATAAATGTCTTCTTTTCCTTTTAATACAAGATGCTCGGCACCCATCTTTTTGAAATATTGTATCAGCATTTCTCTTAGTTCTTGAGGATAAATCTTTTCATGACTGGTTAAATCCTTAAACATAGCTGGTTCTCGCATGCTGATATAAATAAATTCTTTTTTTGAAGTCAAATCTTCAAGGAAATAGGTGCCGAGAAACTTTAAATCGGTGTATAAATCGCCTTTAAATTCTGCTTCTAGGGTTTTTGTCGGTGTTGATTTCATTTTCATAATGGCAGCAATGACGCCGCGTTTGTTTTTAAAGTTGCGAAAAATAGTTGCTTCACTCACATTCGCTTTTGTTGCTATTTCTTTGGTTGTTGTTTTTTGATAGCCCTTTTCAGTTAATAAATCCATTGTTGCGCGAATGATTCGTTGATTTGTAGATTTTAACAAGCATACTCACCTCAGGTTATGAATGTGTTTGCAACAAAGTAAGTATACCGATAAAACCTATGAGCGCCAATATCATCCAAATGATAAGTTTATGAACGCGAATGCTGCTTTAATATTTGAATGCGCCCATTGCTGCCATCTACTGTCACAAGATCACCGGATTGAAGTGTTTCAGTTGCTATTCTAGTACCTAAGACAGCTGGCATCATATACTCTCTTGCAATAATAGCTGAATGAGATAAAATGCCTCCAGCATCGGTGATGACTGCTTTCGCATCTCTAAATAAGCTCGTCCATAAAGGTGTGGTCGTTTTACAAACTAAAATATCATCCTTTTGAAATTGTGAGAATTCATCAGCACATGTAATGACTTTTACTCTTCCAGAAACAATACCGCTGGATGCACCAATTCCATGGATCACATCGTGTGTGTTGTGTTCATTTTCTCTTAATGAACCAAGCATTCTTTCCACTTGCTGCAATTCAGCTTCAGTTGGAGTGCCGGTGTAAGCTGGTGGTTGAATGGCTTCATTTTCTTTCATTTCCATTTTTCTTTGCTGGATAACCGAATCGAATGAGATAGACGTTGTGAGCGCTTTTTGTACCTCTTCATCGTAGAGATACCAAAGATCTTCTTGATGAGGAATCGCTCCTTTTTTTGCGAGAAGCTCACCAATTTTTAATAGATATACCCGGGCTTTTGCATCTAACATTGCATCAATGTAGAAGTGGTGGTCATCTCGGATATTCGCTGCTTGAAGGGCAAATTGATACAGCGTCTCAAATTTTGTTTTAAACGACTCATCCTTCACTTGACTCATAAAATGTTTATACGTCTCTTGTCTTTTAATCACTGCTTTTGCAAATTCTTCATCAAAATCACATTGGGACTGGATGTTATTTCTGATGATATCTAATATAAACTCCGGGTTTTCTACCCAAGTCTCATCCGTAAGGTCATGACTTTTAACAGATCGCCAGCCGTAAACTTGGAGAAAATCCTTCAATTTCGAAATGAAATGTTTCCCTTTTTCGGAGTGATTGAGTGCATATAACAGGTCCGCGTTCTTTTCATGATGAATAAATGCCTGATGAAGTTCTGGATCTTGAAGGACATCCTTTGCTATATCAGATAGCAGCTTGTCTGTTTCAAGAGATTTGTTCATCACGCCTATCATCATTTCGTGCATCAAGACGACTTGTGTTTGATCACCGGTATATGTTACAAGCATGTCTTCAATGATGGATGATAGTATGACTTGCGGTGTGACGATATCAAAATGATCATCATATGCTTGGATATAAAAATCCTTTAATTCTTCAAAGCCAATGATGGCTTTTTCAATGGTCATAGGTTCATTCATTTGGCGATCGAGTTTTTCGTAAAATGGAAAGAAATTTTTCTCTAGAATTTCATACATCCGTTCACTTAAATGCGGAAATAGCTCAAATATACGTTCATCAAAAACGGGTGCAGCTCCCTCTTGCGCTTCTGGCAGTGCCGGTGCTGAGTATAAGTGGCCTCTGTAAAGCTTAATATCTTTGATGTTCATATCAGGTACTTGATACTTTTCTCCATTTTTCTTCATCCCGCTTTTTAAGGCTGGTATGATCAGGCTTGAGAAAAGAGGGCTCGTTGGGCCAGGCATATGATCATCCATTGAAATCCAGAAATCCTGCAGCTCATCTGGCTTCATTTGAAAAGAAGCACCCGCTGTTTCATTTACTGCTTTTGGGAGAGCTGTAGTAATCGGCCTCGCTTGAAGTAAATAAAACGACCCATCTGCAATTCCAAATTCGATATCGACTCCATGTCCGTAAAGTTCTTCTACTTGTTTTGTGATTTGTGCGATTTCTATCAATTGATCATCGTTTAAGCAAAACTGGTCAGCCATTTCCTCCGCTACTGGTTCCTCGATGACACCCTCTTGGAAAGGAACAATTTGTAGCTCTTTCGCCCCAAGTGTTTTTTCAATCGAAAAGTTCTCTTTATCTACAATAAACGTGTCTGGTGTCACAAGACCGGAGACAATTGCTTCTCCCAATCCGTAGCTTGCGGTCAGCATCATTTCATTTGGTTTTCCCGATATGGGGTTCTCACTAAAGATGACACCGGAGACGTCAGAATGGATCAATCCTTGAACGACAACGGCCATAAGCGGCATATCTTCCTCGTTTTCATTCATCTCTTCCTTATATTCTGTGACTCTCGCTGCAAAATAAGAAGACCAGCATTCTTTGACCGCCTGTAAAAATTCTTCATTTGTTTTGATATTTAAATAGGTCTCGTACTGTCCTGCAAACGAGGCGCCTTCGAGATCTTCAGCAACAGAAGAGGATCGTACTGCAACTGAGGGATAAGTCTTCCGCAAGGATTGAAAGGACGAAATCAGCTCTGCTTCCATTTGTGAAGGAAACGATGCTTCTTTGATTTTTTGAGAAAGGTTTTGTTCTGCTGGCTGCAGATTGTGATATGAAAGAAAGCTTTCAAAGCTGTTGGTTTTAATAATAAATCCATCTGGTACTGGCAGGCCGTGATTGTTTAATTTGATTAAATTCAGGCCTTTTGCCCCTGCGAGTGATGCGGATTCTTCAGCCGCATGAAATAAAACTGAATACATGGGAATGCCCCCTTATCCAAATAGCCAATGATTTGTATGTCTCTCTATTTTTCAAAATGATAGTGCGCACTATCATTTTAATCATAGAATTGATTGGATGTTATTGTCAAAGACGGAAAGACCTATCTTTACAAAGGGGACAATCTCACTAATTTTCTGCTATTTCTAAAACAAAAGTCTCCGAACATGAAGAAAAAAGGCAAAATTGAAAACTGTGAATTGTTCAATATGCCAATCTTTACTATAATCAAGGAAGTAGACCATGAAGAGGGAGGGTTTTTGTGATTACAAAAGCCATATTTGCACTAGTTTTTCCTTTCCTGCTCGTTATTTTATTTTCAAAGGTTACTTATAATCATTACGTAGGCATTGCGTTAACAGCAGCGCTTTTATTTGCTTCGTATATGAAAGGCTATACAGAAACCTACTTTATTGTGGGATTAGATATTATTTCTTTAGTAGCTGGGGCTTTGTTTATGGCTAAAAAAGAAATCGAAAAGAGAGAAAAAGCTGAAAAACATCAATGATGTTATCTTAATGCTGAAAGCTGACATGTTTTAAACAAGAGCTGTGCTTACGATTTCTAGTAAGCACAGCTTTCTTTTTCTGCTCATCGAATATCTCACTCCAAAATGTTCCATACTGAAAGGAAGGTTTTCTTAAGAGGGTTATTTGCCAAGGGAGAGAGGGTATGACTGTATTGGAAATAAAAATCAAGCGAGAGCCGAACTTTAGTTCGTATTTTTGTGTTCTTTTATGATAATATATTCATTAGATAGATTTCGTAACGAAACGGAGGCTTTGATGTGAGTGACCGCTTTGAATTAGTTTCTAACTATCAGCCCCAAGGAGATCAGCCAAAGGCGATTGAAAAGCTTGTTGAGGGGATCCATCAGGGGAAACAGCATCAAACGCTGTTAGGTGCTACAGGTACGGGAAAGACCTTTACTGTCTCCAACCTGATCAAAGAAGTGAACAAACCGACGCTTGTCATTGCGCATAATAAGACACTTGCCGGTCAGTTATACAGTGAATTCAAGGAATTTTTCCCGAATAATGCTGTTGAATATTTTGTGAGTTACTATGATTATTATCAGCCAGAGGCATATGTACCTCAGACCGATACATTTATTGAGAAAGATGCCAGCATCAATGATGAGATTGATAAGCTGAGACACTCGGCTACGTCCTCGTTATTTGAGAGAAGGGATGTCATCATCATTGCCAGTGTGTCCTGTATTTATGGCTTAGGTTCGCCAGAGGAATACAGAGAGCTTGTGCTGTCTTTGCGCACTGAAATGGAGATTGAACGCAATCAGCTCCTTCGTAAGCTGGTGGATATTCAGTATTCTCGTAATGATATAGATTTTCAGCGCGGAACCTTCCGAGTCAGAGGAGACGTCGTTGAGATTTTTCCTGCTTCACGAGATGAGCATTGTATCAGAGTGGAGTTTTTCGGTGATGAAATTGAACGTATTCGTGAAGTGGATGCGTTGACTGGAGAAATACTTGGTGATCGTGATCATGTGGCTATTTTCCCAGCATCTCACTTCGTCACAAGAGAAGAAAAAATGGAAAAAGCCATTATCAATATTGAACAAGAGCTAGAAGAACAGCTTGAAAAGCTTCGTGAAAATGGAAAATTGCTTGAAGCGCAGCGCCTTGAGCAGCGGACAAGATATGACCTTGAGATGATGAGAGAGATGGGCTTTTGTTCAGGAATCGAGAATTATTCAAGACATCTGACCTTGCGTCCTCCTG
This sequence comes from Bacillus sp. FSL R5-0659, assembly GCF_038008785.1. Lineage (NCBI taxonomy): Bacteria > Bacillati > Bacillota > Bacilli > Caryophanales > Bacillaceae > Bacillus > Bacillus sp. FSL R5-0659. Next base: position 3,132,261 of record NZ_JBBOZU010000001.1, on the reverse strand, counting down.
GTTCAACACCTTACACACTGCTTGATTATTTCCCAGATGACTTTATGATTGTTGTCGATGAATCGCATGTGACGATTCCGCAAATCCGTGCCATGTACAACGGGGACCAAGCGAGAAAGCAAGTGTTGGTTGATCACGGATTCCGCCTGCCATCAGCACTTGATAACAGACCGCTCACCTTTGATGAGTTTGAAAAGCATATCAATCATATTGTGCATGTATCAGCAACGCCTGGTCCATACGAGCTTGAGAAAACGCCTGAGGTTGTGGAACAAATTATTCGTCCAACAGGATTACTTGATCCAATTATTGAGGTGCGCCCAATTGAAGGACAAATTGATGACTTAATTGGAGAAATTCATGCACGAATTGAGAAAAATGAGCGTGTGCTTGTGACCACACTAACGAAGAAAATGTCTGAGGATCTCACAGATTACTTAAAAGAAATCGGAATCAAGGTGAATTACCTGCATTCAGAAATTAAGACCCTTGAGCGGATTGAGATTATCCGTGATTTGCGTCTCGGTAAATATGATGTGCTTGTTGGAATCAACCTTCTTCGTGAAGGACTGGATATTCCAGAGGTGTCGCTCGTGGCCATTTTAGATGCGGATAAAGAAGGCTTTTTGCGCTCTGAAAGATCCCTCATCCAGACGATTGGCCGTGCAGCGAGAAATGCAGAAGGCCGGGTCATTATGTATGCAGACAATATGACGAAATCGATGGACATTGCGATTCAAGAAACGAAGCGAAGACGAGAACAGCAAGAAGCATATAACGAGAAATTTGGGATTACCCCACAAACCATCCATAAGAAAATTCGAGATGTTATTAAGGCAACAAAGATACATGAGGATTCGGAAGAATACGAAACAAAAGCAGCACCAAAGCTTTCGAAAATGAGCAAAAAAGAAAGAGAAAAAGTGATCGAAAAAGTCGAGATGGAAATGAAAGATGCAGCAAAAGCGCTTGATTTTGAAAAAGCAGCAGAATTAAGAGATCTATTGCTAGAGCTAAAAGCGGAAGGATGATTGCCTGATGGCTATGGAACGAATAGAGGTGAAAGGTGCTAGAGCCCACAACCTTAAAAATATTGATGTGAATATCCCGCGTGACCAGCTAGTGGTCATTACGGGGTTATCTGGTTCAGGAAAATCGTCGCTTGCCTTTGATACCATTTATGCAGAAGGTCAGCGCAGGTACGTTGAATCTCTTTCAGCGTACGCACGCCAATTTCTTGGGCAAATGGATAAACCGGATGTAGATGCCATTGAAGGTCTTTCTCCGGCGATTAGTATTGATCAGAAAACGACGAGCCGAAACCCTAGATCAACAGTTGGTACTGTTACTGAAATTTATGATTATTTGCGTCTCTTGTATGCTCGAGTCGGAAAACCGATTTGTCCTATACATGGGATTGAAATTACGTCACAAACGATTGAGCAGATGACAGATCGTATTTTAGATTATCCTGAAAGAACGAAATTACAAGTGCTTGCCCCAGTTGTTTCCGGCCGCAAAGGAACACATGTGAAAGTACTTGATCAAATTCGGAAGCAGGGCTATGTGCGAGTGAGAGTCGATGGAGAGATGGAAGACCTTTCAGAAGATATCGAGCTTGAAAAGAACAAGAAGCATTCCATTGAAGTGGTTATTGATCGTATCGTGGTGAAGGAAGGCGTGGCTGCTCGTCTGTCTGACTCACTTGAAACCGCGCTGCGGCTAGGTGAAGGCCGAGTGATGATTGATGTGATTGGACAAGAAGAGCTGTTATTCAGCGAACATCATGCTTGTCCGCATTGCGGGTTCTCTATTGGTGAACTTGAGCCGAGAATGTTTTCATTTAATAGTCCTTTTGGTGCCTGCCCGAGCTGTGATGGGCTCGGTTCCAAACTAGAAGTCGACCCTGAGCTTGTCATTCCTAATAAGGATCTGACTTTACGTCAGCATGCCATTGCACCATGGGAGCCGCAAAGCTCGCAATACTATCCTCAGCTTCTTGAGGCCGTATGTACACATTATGGCATCGACATGGACATTCCTGTGAAAGATATCCCATCGCATTTATTCGATAAAATTTTATATGGAAGCGGATCTGAACGGATTTATTTTAAATACGAAAATGATTTTGGACAGGTACGTGAAAATGAAATTGAGTTTGAAGGTGTTCTTCGTAATATTGAACGACGCTATAAAGAAACCAGCTCTGATTATATTCGTGAGCAAATGGAAAAATATATGGCGAATCAGCCATGTCCGACATGTAAAGGATATCGTCTGAAAAAAGAAACGCTGGCGGTTCTCATCAATGGCAAGCATATCGGAGAAATCACCGATTTGTCTGTCTCTGATGCCCTTGATTTCTATGAAAAAATCGAGTTGTCTGAGAAAGATTTGCAGATTGCCCAGCTCATTTTGCGTGAAATCAAAGAGCGCTTGTCTTTCTTAAATAATGTGGGATTAGATTATCTGAATTTGAGCCGGTCAGCTGGCACACTATCAGGTGGAGAAGCGCAGCGGATTCGTCTGGCCACTCAAATCGGGTCAAGGCTGACAGGTGTTCTTTATATATTAGATGAACCATCCATTGGTCTGCATCAGCGCGATAATGACCGGTTGATTGGGACGTTGAAAAACATGCGCGACATCGGGAACACACTGATTGTCGTCGAGCATGATGAAGATACCATGCTTGCCGCTGATTATTTAATAGATATTGGACCTGGAGCAGGAGTTCATGGAGGAGAAGTGATTTCAGCTGGAACGCCAGAAGAAGTCATGAAGGATCCGAAATCATTAACAGGACAATATTTATCAGGTGAGAAATTTATTCCGCTGCCAATCGAGAGAAGAAAGCCTGACGGCCGCTATATTGAGATAAAAGGTGCAAAAGAAAACAACCTGAAAAACGTGAATGCGAAGTTTCCTCTTGGCGTCTTTACAGCTGTGACTGGAGTATCCGGCTCAGGGAAAAGTACGCTTGTGAATGAAATTCTATTAAAATCACTTTCACAAAAATTGCACAGAGCGAAGGCGAAGCCAGGGCAGCACAAAGAAATCAAAGGAATGGATCATTTGGATAAGGTCATTGATATTGATCAATCTCCAATTGGCCGTACACCGAGATCGAACCCTGCCACGTATACAGGTGTCTTTGATGATGTGCGGGATGTGTTTGCACAAACCAACGAAGCAAAGGTAAGAGGTTATAAAAAAGGCAGATTCAGTTTTAACGTCAAAGGCGGGCGCTGTGAGGCGTGCCGCGGGGATGGCATCATTAAAATTGAAATGCACTTTTTGCCAGATGTGTATGTACCTTGTGAAGTGTGTCACGGGAAACGTTATAACCGTGAAACTCTTGAGGTCACATATAAAGGGAAGAACATTGCTGATGTGCTGGAAATGACGGTGGAGGACGCACTCCAATTTTTCGAGAATATCCCGAAAATTAAGCGGAAGCTTCAAACGATTTATGATGTGGGGCTTGGATACATTACACTTGGACAGCCTGCAACGACATTGTCCGGAGGAGAGGCGCAGCGCGTGAAATTGGCATCTGAGCTTCACCGCCGTTCAAACGGAAGGTCTCTTTACATTTTGGACGAGCCGACAACAGGTCTGCATGTGGATGATATTGCCCGTTTATTAAAAGTGCTTCAGCGTTTGGTTGAGAACGGTGATACGGTGCTGGTCATTGAGCACAACCTTGACATTATCAAGGCTGCTGATTACCTCGTTGATCTCGGACCAGAAGGCGGTGCAGGCGGCGGAACGATCATTGCCTCTGGCACTCCTGAGGACATTGCAAAAGAAGAAGCATCTTACACAGGCCAATACTTGAAGCCTATTTTAGAGCGTGACCGTAAGCGTATGAAACAGCTGGTCAAAGAAACAGAAAGTGTGACTTCTTCATAAAGAAAACCCCTCGATAAGAGGGGTTTTTCTTTTATTGGACATCTTCCTTCGGCATTAAATTACTGAGGTGCGTTAAATCCTTTAAAATATGCGTGCTGCTGCTATCGAGCAGTACCTTTAAATAACGGATATCACCATACTTTGGATGAGACGGATGAATGGTCTCAAGCTCCTTGATCATATCGCTGTTCATGCTTTTCTGTTTCTGTATAAGGTCTAAAAGCGTTTGAGCCGTGTGGTTTGAATTATGATGATCTGTCAAAATAATTACCCCCTATAATGATAATCACCATCTTTTCAACATATTTTAAAGGGTAATCTGTGAAGAATCTACTCTTAGGTGCAAAAAGAAATAATTTGTGTCTAAGGTCATATGTAAATCGAATGATTTTGAAACTTTTTATACGCAATAAACGTATGAGTTAGAAAGGAATTTTCGTTATGAAGGAGCGAATATATATGAATAGAGATCAGTCGATTATTGCTTCTATTTGTTACTTTAGTGTATTTTTTATGCCGTTTATCGTACCGATCGTGGCGGTTTTTGTAGTAGACCAAAAGGAAACGAAACGGCATGCGATGCGGGCATTATGGTCACATCTTTTGCCGGTCGCAGCGTGCATTCTATTGGTTTTTGGGTCTATCCCGTTTTTATTGGCGACACAGGCAGGCGACTCGCTCATTCCAGTCATGACGGTGTTCATCTTGTCTTTTTTAGTAGCCATTGGCTTTTTGATCTCTGTCATTTGGAATATCATTCAAGGTATTAAAGTACTTCAATCCATCAAATCTTAGGAGGGCTTTGTATGAATGAAAAAGAACGAATTTTAAAATTAGTAGAAGACGGGGTATTATCAGCAAAAGAAGCAATTACGCTGCTAGAAAAATTAGAAGAAGGTCAGTCCGTCTCATTAGAAAAATCTACGGCTGATCACACCTTTCATGAAGAAAAAGCTGGAGCAGAGAGTAAAGGAAATGGCACCGAAAATCTTGGGGCAAAGCTGTTTGGCTGGCTAGATACTGCGGTGAAAAAGGTAAAAGACGTGGATCTTGATTTGAACTTTGGACAGTCCGTTGATGTTGAGCATATTTTTCAGTTCAAAGACGCATCGCTCTCTCATTTAGATATTCAATTAGCGAACGGCAGCCTCAACGTGATGCCTTGGGACGATCGAGATATTCGAGCAGAATGTCATGCGAAAATCTACCGTGCAGAGGATGGAGAGCAGGCAAGACAGCAATTTCTCAATCAATTGGACTGCGGGCTTGAAGGGGATAAATTTTTTATTCGAACCGAAAAGAAGACGATGAAAGTCAATGTTACTTTATACGTACCGCGTATCCAATACAATAAGATCAAGGTCAAGCTGTTTAATGGGCCGATTCGCGGGGAAAAGCTAAAGACAAAAGAACTTGCCGCGAAAACCACAAATGGTGTTGTCTCTTTTGCCTCGTTACAGGCAGAAAAAGTCGGAATTGAAACAGCAAACGGACAAATCAAACTGGCAGATCACGAGTGTGGTATGATTGAAGTAGAAACCATCAATGGGCTCATAGACCTGCGCGGGAAAAGTGAATCAATTGATGCCCAGAGCTTTAACGGAAATATTGCGGTTCAGCTGTCAGATGAAAAGTGCCGTTCCATCTATGCGAAAACGACAACAGGCAGTGTGGACGTTCAGATCCCGCGCGCATGTGCAGTGACCGCTGAGCTGAAAAGCAATCTTGGGTCTATCTCTCACGATTTACTTGATGCAGAGATGATTAAAGAAAAAAATGAAACATTACAAAAAGAGAAAATGATCAAAGCCAATCAACAAGCGGCGCACAGTATATCCATTTTTGCAGAAACAAAAACAGGCTCAATACAAGTAAAGCACCAATCAGACAAGGAGTGATTCTACATGAAGAAACTTTATCGTTCAGCAACAGATAAAAAAATAGCGGGTGTTGTTGGTGGACTTGCGGAATATTTAAGTGTTGATGCATCGCTGCTTCGCATTTTAACCGTCATCATCGGATTTTTGACAGCATTTATGCCGATCTTCCTGATCTACTTCATCTGGTATTTTGTTGTTCCGGAAGAAGGCACTAAATAAATGCTTAGATGGATCGTCAGTATTTTAGTAAATGCATTACTTTTAATCGTCATTGCTGGATATTTTGATTCAGGCATTTTGCCTGGGCTCGGGAGCGTGTATATTGAAGGATTTGGCGCAGCCATTGTGGCAAGTATCATTTTGTCCTTGCTCAATATTTTAGTGAAGCCGTTTTTGATCATTTTAACGCTTCCAGTCACCGTCCTTTCACTAGGATTGTTCTTATTTGTCATCAATGCCATTACACTCATGATGACATCGAGCTTTATGGGAGATAGCTTTAACATTGATGGATTCGGAACGGCCATTTGGATGGCTGTCATTTTGTCCATTTTCCATCTGTTGATACAAAAAGGAATCGTAGAGCCGTTAGCGAAAAAAAGCTAACGGTTTTTTTGTGCAAATTTGTATCGTTTCTCCGTTCCATCTGACATAAAAACCACCTTCAGGAGACACAATATCCGAAGGGAGGCGGTGCAAGATGGTGAACGTGAGCAGACAAATCATGCTTTTATGTTTTTTTATCATTCTTTTTTGTTTTAGTCAGCCTGCTTCAGCAGGGCCTTTTATTCAAACAGAAGTGAATGTACCGGACAAGCCTTTTTCGCCTTTTATCTTTGATCAATTTCATGTGGATGTCCGCCCGGTTCAAGGAAAAAGCCATGACCTTCAGTTTCGTGCGTCCATTAGTGACCAAGAACAGATTTTGTCTGCGAACTTGTATTATAAACAAAGTGATGAACTGGGGTATCGCTTGATTCCAATGGAACGGCTGCCCGGAATGAAGCCAGAATTTACAGCGAAAATTCCGCCAGAACAATTATGGAATCCAACCGTTCATTACTATACAGAGTTCCTTACGCAAAAATCAGTGATCAAAACAGCAGAGAAATCGGTTCATTTAAATGGATTTGAAGAGGATCTTTCGCATATTCCGGACTTATTCATCACAGAAATTGTCGTTAATTCAAAAAACCGAAAAGGCAAAGATGCTTTTGAGTTTATCGAAGTGTATAACACGACACATGCGCCTATCTCACTTAAACATTATCAGCTCCGCTACCGCAATCCCACGCAGGGTATCGAATTGGATGATGTATATTCCTTTCATAAAAATCCAATCACCATTTCACCTGGAAAACCTTATGTTTTTTGGCTGAGAAAAAAAGGGCAGGAGCATTTAACTGTAGCGGACTTTAATGCCATGTACAAAAGCCAATTAAAAGAGGGCGAGCATCTAACCATTATCGAGAGCAAAGGGCTGTCCAACTCTAAATCTCGTCTTGTTTCGATCACAACAAATATAGGTGAAGAGATTTCTTCTGCCGCATTTCGTTTGAAGCCATCGTGGTTTAGCGAGCATAAATCCTTGCTGTTTAAGTATCCAATGGATGGTACGACGCAGACGAAGCTGATTTCGAAAATTGAGGAAGAGCCCACTCCAGGTAATGTGCTAAAAGCACAAATTCCATCTGAGAAAAAGGAAATTTCTCAAGATATCCATAAACCTGTGATTGAAGATATGACGATAAGGAAACCGGTGAAACCAACTGAAAGCGTAGAGATTAAAGCAGATGTCCAGGATGATCAGGCCGTGAAAACCGTCAAGCTGCGTTATCGAACGAATCGAAAAGAAGCGTTCAAGGAAATACTGCTGCAAAAAGACCAAAATGACCGGTTATTTCATCATATTATTTATTCACCTGAGTTGATTGGGAAGGAACAATTGGAATATCAGCTTGAAGCGTCAGATGGCGAAAATGAAACCAAGACGTTGAAAAAAACGGTTGATGTGGAGCAGGTTAGTAAAGCCCACGGTCTCCGATTCAATGTAGAAGAGGGAGATACGGTTTCAGGGTTATTTTCATTAAAGGCAACGTCTGATCAGAAAAAAAGCATCGAATTACGGATAGATGGAAAACGGAATCAGCAAGTATCCGCTGCCCTTGAAGCAGATCCATATATCGCATTTGATGTCAAAGGAACAAATTTATATTTTAAAAATGGGGTATCTATAGGTAAGCGTTTACTTTCTGTTTTTGATGATTCGACAAAAGTGTATCGTACCTATACAATGCCAATACCAGAAGAAGAGATAAAAAAGGCAGGTCTCCAAACGATCTCATTCCACGCTGGCACAAAGTCTTCTCCGATAGACAGGCTCCCTGGAGAGAATCATGATGATTTTGAATTGAAAAACGTCAGGATGATCTTATCTAATGGAACACAAATTCATCCAATCAATGCGAAGCCGCAAAAAGAATGGAGAATGGGAGACAGCGGGAACGCAAAAAAGGTTAGAACGTTTCAATTTGAGATTCCAAAAGAGGCTTATGTCTCAACCTATATAAAGTGGGATACAAAAAGGCTGAAAGAAGGGCCGCACCTAATTGAGGCCAAAACCTCAGACGAGCATGCTTCAGTACGTGTGAAAGTTGATAACACTGGGCCGAGAATTAAGACCAACGTACAAGCAAAGGATCAATATAAAGGTGCCTTTACATTAAAAGCAAAAGTAACGGATCGTTGGAGTGATATAGAAGAGTTGAAGGCGTATGTAGATGGCAAACCAGTTTCTTTGCCATATCAGACGTCCTCTAGTGAATTAAAGCCTGGGAAGCACACGTTTATGGTCAAAGCAAAAGATGCTGCTGGGAACATGTCGACGTTGAAAAAAGAGTTCAAGACGGTACATGAGCATCCAGAAACACCAGAACGGGTAGCAGATAAGACGAAAATGAAATCATCAAAGCAAACTGTGCTAACCAAGGATCCAACCAATGATAAGTTAGATTACTCTTTTTATCGTGCCTATCAATATACATCGCTGCATCCTTCAATGAAGATTTTTAAGTATGCAGCAGAGACAGAGCCGCCAAAGAGTTTTCTTCAAAAAGGAGAAATGATTTTTTCTGATCAAGAAAGGAACCGCATTGCATTTGTTGATGGGAAGGCAGTTGAAACGAAGGATTTACAGCGTTTTCCTTATCATCGTTTTCAAATTAAGGTTCATCATGATGTGCGCGAAAAGGATGTCGTCGAAGCTGTATGGAAAGGGAGTTCATTGTCGGGGAGAAAGGTGACAATGTACGCATGGAATCACCAGCAGGAAAAGTGGGATAAAATCACTCATCACTTTGCCAAGGATCAAAAGGAATTTTACCTAAAAGGGCTGCTGTCAGTGAGACAGTACATGAAGAATCAAACGTTTGATTTGCTAGTACAGGATGAAATCAGCAAATCACAAAAGCCATATAAGATGGTGTGGATGTCTGACACTCAATATTATGCAAAGAGCTATCCTCATATCTTTAAACAAATGGTCGAATGGATCAGAGATCAGAGGGAGAAATTAAACATTCAATATGTGTTCCATACAGGCGATATTGTGGATGATTCAAAGGATAAGCAATGGCACCGTGCTGATACATTTATGCGTGTATTAGATGAGAATCACATTCCCTATGGTGTTTTAGCAGGAAATCATGATGTTAGACACAAGGACGGTTTATATGCGGAATACGGGAAATATTTCGGGGAAAAACGCTTTGCTGATAAGCCTTACTATGGTGAATCCTATCGAAACAATAAAGGTCATTATGATCTCATCTCTGCCGGCGGCAATGATTATATGATGGTGTACATGGGCTGGGGGATTAAGCAAGATGAAATTGATTGGTTAAACCGCGTGATTTCTGAGCATCCAGATCGTATTGTCATTTTAAATTTCCATGAGTATTTGTTAGTGAGCGGCAATCGAAGCCCGATTGGCGATCTCATCTTCCATCAAGTGGTGAAACGCCATCCTAATATTGTGGCAGTATTTAGCGGCCACTACCATGGAGCCAGCAGGAAAGTAGATGAGCTTGATGATGACCATGATGGAAAAGCAGACAGGAAAGTATATCAAATACTCGCCGATTATCAGTCAGGACCTGAAGGTGGGCAAGGGTTTATGAGGGTCATAACAGCCGATCAAGAAAAAAATCAGCTTCATTTTACAACATATTCACCATACTTGAATAAAGAGCATTTTTACGATCCAAAAACGTATGGAGATCAAGATGAATTTTCAATCGATGTGGATTTGACACCGAAAATGAAATCTGTCAAAACCAATTATTTTGAACTCAATGTGTATACGAATGTTCTTCTAGGAGAAGCGCGCGGCGTAAAAAGCGGCAAAAAAGCGAGCTTTGAGTGGAAGGGCTTAAAGCCAAATGAAGATTATTATTGGTACACTGTAGCAAAAGATCGTTTCCAAGGAAAAGCCATTTCACCAATATGGAAAATTCATACAAAAAATGATGATGAAACAAAATTTCTTAGGAAATAAAAAAACAGTGCTCCGTGTCAGGGGCACTGTTTATCTTTCCATTGTATGAATGAGCTTGTAACGATCCCCTCTATAAACGGAAACAACATACTCAAATGGAACTTCTTGTTGAAAAAAAGTCGTTCTTGTTATGGAAAGCACAGGATCGCCTGTTGAAATAGACAGCAAGTATGCTTCTTCCTTTGAGGCAACATTGGCTTCAAGCTCCTGTTTGGCATGAGCAATGACATGACCAGTGTGAGTTTCTATATATTCATATAAAGAGCCAGTTAAATGTTCCTTTGTTAAATCTCCTGCAAATCTTTCAGGTATATAGCTCGTTTCAATCGCCATCGGTTCATCATTTGCAAGGCGTATCCGTTTTAGTTCAAAAACATCATCACTATTTGACAGTTGTAGGGCTGGCAGCAAGTGCTCTGGACATACGGTTTTTTTGAAGTCAATCAGCTGGCTTGATGCTTTGAGCCCTCGCTGCCGCATATCCTCTGAAAAGCTTGTTAAGCCTTGAAGCGGCTGTTCAAATTTTTTTCGGCTAACAAAGGTGCCTTTACCTTTTTGTCGATACAAATATCCTTCGTTCACAAGATTCGATAAGGCTTGTCTGACAGTCATTCGACTAATACCAAAGCGTTCGGCATATTCTCTTTCAGAAGGAATGAGTGTATCAGGTGCTAATGTTCCATCCTCAATCTGCTTTTTCAAGTTCTCCATAATCTGATGGTACATCGGAATAGGTGACTGCTTATCAATAAACATGTGAAAATCCTCTCGTTTTTAGCGTAGTGATCCAGCTTCTCGATCAATCAAAACTGTTACATCTTCATGGAGTTTCAGTGCAGATGCTGGGAAGTCTGGATGAATCTCTGCCTGTTCTAAATATTGTATCACTTTCGCTTTCGATTTTCCCGAAGCAAGAAGGAGAATCTTTTTACTTGAAAGAATGCTCGCAATTCCCATTGTGATCGCATGAGTAGGTACCTCATCAATAGAAGAAAAGTATCTTGCGTTAGCCTGTCTCGTGTTCTCATCTAATTGCACGACATGAGTCTTTGAGTTGAAAGGGGTACCAGGTTCGTTAAAACCGATATGTCCATTTTGACCGATTCCAAGGAGCTGAAGATCGATGCCGCCTACATCCTCAATAAGCTGGTCATATCTTAAGCATTCCTTTTCTAAGTGAGCTGCATTGCCATTTGGAAGAAAATACTGACCCTGAGGTAGATCAATATGGTTAAATAAATGACGTTTCATGTAGGTCATATAACTATTTTCGTGTTCTGGATCAAGTCCTGCATATTCATCTAAATTGATTGTTTTTGTTTGCTTGAAAGACAATTGATGTGCTTGATGAAGTTGAATTAACTCTTTGTAAGTATCAATAGGTGTACCGCCCGTTGCTAGGCCGAGTACGGCATCAGGTTTAGCAGCTATTGCATGTGCAATAATGGCGGCTGCTTCTTTTCCTAATTGCTCCTTGCTTTCAAATTCGATGATGTTCATTAGTGGTTAGCCTCCTTTTTTTCAAAGACGATTTGTCCACGGCAGATCGTCATCATCAGTTCACCAGATTCATCCCAAATCACCAAATCTGCTAGTTTTCCAATTTCGATGGAACCGAGCTGTTGATCAAGTCCCAGCTGAGCGGCTGCATTGGTTGAGGTCATCTTCGCAATCTCTGTCCACTCACAATTTGTGAGCTGTTTCATCCGTTTGACGCCATCTTTCATTCGCAAAATCGATCCTGCAAGTATACCATCTTCCAGCAATGCTTTTTCGCCGCTGACTGTGACCGTCTGACCGCCAAATTCGTATGTTCCATTACCAAGCCCTTTTGCACGCATCGAGTCTGTGATCATGATTAAACGATCACTTCCCTTTGCCAAATACGCTAGCTTGATGGAAAGAGGATGGGAGTGAATCCCGTCTGTGATCAGCTCGGTATAAAGGTTCTCATTCGTAAGAGCAGCACCTACAGCGTTCGGTTCACGATGCTGAAACGAACTTATTGCATTATAAAGATGCGTTACATGGCGTGCACCATGCTTAGCTGCTAAATTTATCATGTCATGATGGGCATTCGTATGTCCAATAGAAGGGATCATGTTCTTTTCCTGTAACAGGGACAGAAAAGCAAAATCTGTGTCTTCCTCAGGCGCAAACGTGACAATTCGAATTAGCTGTTCAGATGCATCCAGCCATTTTTTAAAAAGCGGAATATCGGGCTGTTTAATCCATTGAACAGGCTGTGCCCCTGCCTTATCTTTAGAAATAAATGGACCTTCTAGGTGGATTCCTAGACATTGCGCCTGACTTCCTGCTTGTTCTTCATTACTTTGTTTCCACTGAGCGACATTTTTAAGTGCCTGCTCAATCTCATGATGGTTTTGTGTAATGGTTGTCGCTAAAAAACTTGTCGTTCCTTCTGATGGAAGGTTGTCAGCGAGTGTATTCATCGCTTCTGCTGTCGCATCCATCATGTCTGCACCATATCCACCATGGATGTGAATATCAATCATTCCAGGGAGTAAATAAAAGTTTTCCCGGGAAATATATACTTTTTCATAATTTCCTGTCGGTGGTGATGTTGAAATATAGTCAATCTTGCCATCGCGTAAACCGACAAAACCGTTTTCAATGATCTTTGTCTTTGTCACAATATGAATATTGGAGAGCAATAAAGAACCGCTCATGTTTGAGCCCCCTTATTCGTTATCTTTCATTTAAGTTTACTCTTTTTAAGTATAGTTGTCTATACCAGTGAGGACGGTGAAACAGGAACAGGATAAAATACTGTTTTGGGTTCATCATTGAAAGTGATAAAATAGAGCTGTATTTCTGAATCGCCTGTGATAAAAGGAGGAAGAAGCGTGCCGAAAGTTCGTACGAAGGACATAATGGAACAATTTCATCTTGAACTGGTAAGTGGGGAAGAAGGGATTAATCGTCCCATTACAATCAGTGATCTTTCCAGACCAGGTATTGAAATGGCTGGTTATTTTACATATTACCCAAAAGAAAGAGTTCAACTTTTAGGGAAAACAGAGCTTTCTTTTTTTGAACAGCTCCCAGAACGCGAACGAAAGCAGAGAATGATGTCTCTTTGTACAGATATTACCCCTGCCATTATTTTGTCTCGAGATCGTGATGTGCCGAAGGAATTAATCGAAGCATCAAATGAAAATGGTGTGCCCGTTTTACGATCTAGTCTAAAAACGACAAGACTTTCGAGTCGATTGACCAACTTTTTAGAAAGTAAGCTGGCACCAACAACTGCCATTCATGGTGTGCTCGTCGATGTATATGGTGTAGGTGTATTATTAATTGGGAAAAGCGGAGTAGGAAAAAGTGAAACAGCCTTAGAATTAGTGAAGAGGGGACATCGCCTCGTTGCAGACGATTGCGTGGAAATCCGTCAAGAGGATCAGGATACGTTAGTCGGAAGTGCACCAGAGCTGATTGAACATCTTTTAGAAATCCGCGGGTTAGGCATTATTAATGTGATGACCTTATTTGGAGCAGGCGCTGTCAGAAGTTATAAGAGAATTACGATTGTGATGAATCTGGAGCTTTGGGAACAAGGCAAACAGTATGATCGTTTAGGACTTGAAGAAGAGAAAATGAGAATTATTGATACAGATGTGCCGAAGCTGACGATCCCTGTGCGGCCAGGTCGAAACTTAGCGGTTATCATTGAAGTGGCTGCGATGAACTTCAGGCTGAAACGTATGGGGCATAATGCAGCAGAACAATTTACAAGTAAACTTGCCGATGTCATTGAAGACAATGGCCAAGATGAATAGGAGTTGACTATATGAACGAAGCAATTCAGCCAATTGATCCGATCGCTTTTCAGCTCGGACCTATTTCGGTTCATTGGTATGGTGTGATTATTGGGGTCGGAGCCTTGCTTGGACTCTGGCTCGCACTGAGAGAATGTGAAAAAAGAGGAATCAATAAAGATCTATTTATTGACTTAATCTTATTTGCCATTCCAATCGCGATTATTTGTGCCCGAATTTATTATGTATCCTTCGAATGGGATTACTATCAGCAGCATCCAAACGAAATCATTAAAATCTGGAATGGTGGAATTGCGATTCACGGCGGGCTGATTGGTGCTGTGCTGACAGCCATCGTTTTTACAAAAGTGAGAAAGGTATCGTTTTGGAAAATAGCTGATGTCGCAGCCCCTAGTATTTTACTAGGGCAGGCAATTGGGCGCTGGGGGAATTTTATTAACCAAGAAGCGCATGGTGAGGCAGTTTCAAGAGCCTTTTTAGAAAATTTGCATCTGCCTGAGTTTATCATTAATCAAATGTATATTGATGGTACCTATTATCACCCGACGTTCTTATACGAATCATTATGGAATCTTGCCGGTGTTGTCATATTGATTTTATTACGGAGAACTTCGCTGCGCAGAGGCGAAATCTTCTTGTCTTATTTAATTTGGTATTCAATCGGCCGTTTCTTCATTGAAGGGATGAGAACAGACAGCTTAATGCTGACAGAGCATCTTCGAATCGCACAGATGATTTCGATTGCGATATTCGCAGTGGCTGTTCTACTGATTTTCTTTAGAAGAATGAAAGGGTACGCATCAATTCCGTATAAAGAGAACAATTCATCGAATTAAGCAGGGGGGATGAGAAGAGATGAGAGAGACATGGAAAAACGGCTTGAAAGCAGGGCTATCGACAACTTGGACTCTTGGCAAAGTTATCTTTCCAGTAACTATTCTCGTCAGTATCTTGCAGCATACGCCTGTCATGGATTGGATCATTCGATTCATTCAGCCATTTATGGGGCTGTTTGGTCTTTCGGGGGAAGCAGCGATTCCGCTTGTATTAGGAAACATGCTGAATTTGTATGCGGGAATTGCAGCCATTTTGACATTAGAGCTTCCTGTGAAGGAAGTGTTTATTTTGGCAGTGATGCTGTCCTTTTGCCATAACCTGATCATCGAATCGACAGTGGCGGCAAAGGTTGGACTGAGAGTATCTGTGATTTTGCTGGTTAGAATCAGTCTTGCTGTTATTTCTGCTATTGTCATTCATCTCGTTTGGCAGGGAGGCGAGGAGCCGGCGCAATATGGACTTTTGAGTGCAGCTCAGGCGGCTGATGTGCCTTCCAGCTGGTACATGATCGTTCTTCTTGCTATACAAAAAGCAGTACTCGGTGTGCTGCAGCTTGCCTGTATCGTTATCCCGCTCATGATCATCATTCAATTCATGAGAGATTTAGGCTGGCTTCATACACTGTCTAAGTGGCTGTCACCTTTTACTAGAATGCTTGGGATGAAAGAAAATACGTCTATGACAATGGTGGCTGGATTAACGATTGGTCTGGCGTATGGAGCCGGCGTGATGATGAAGGCAGTGGAAGAGGACGGTGTGAGTAAAAAGGACTTAACCCTAGCTTTTATTTTCCTCGTTGCCTGCCATGCGGTGGTCGAAGATACGCTGGTTTTTATTCCACTTGGTATTCCAGTATGGCCGCTTCTTGTGATCCGCCTGATTTCTGCAATTTTATTGACAGCTGCCATTAGCTATATTTGGCGGAAGCGGGAACATGCAGCTGTTAGAAAGGAAGCCATATGAACGAATCGACGATCAACACAGTGCTATTTGATTTAGATGGCACATTAATCAATACAAATGAATTAATTATTGCTTCATTTCAGCATACGCTGGACCATTATTACCCTGGTCAGTACAGCCGTGAGGATATTCTTCATTTCATTGGTCCGTCCTTGTTTGATACATTCTCTGCGATGGATCCTGAGTTGACGGATGACATGATTCAGATGTACCGCACGTTTAATCATAAGCAGCATGATCTGCTTGTGACTGAATATGAGACCGTTTTAGACACATTGAAAGTCCTGCAGGATCGAGGATTTAAGCTCGGTA
The DNA here is from genome assembly GCF_038008785.1 of Bacillus sp. FSL R5-0659. NCBI lineage: Bacteria > Bacillati > Bacillota > Bacilli > Caryophanales > Bacillaceae > Bacillus > Bacillus sp. FSL R5-0659. Next base: position 3,115,999 of record NZ_JBBOZU010000001.1, on the reverse strand, counting down.
TTGTCACAACGAAGATACGGGATACGGTTTTAATGGGATTGAAGCTGACCGGTTTAGAGCCGTTCTTTGAGGTCATTGTGACGCTCGATGATGTACAAAATGAGAAGCCGCATCCGGAGCCTGTTCAGCTTGCATTATCAAAGCTTGGCAGTGATCCGCATGAAGCGGTGATGGTTGGTGATAATTATCATGACATTTTGTCTGGTCAAGCGGCAGGGACAAAAACGGCAGGTGTGGCTTGGTCTATTAAAGGAGAAGAGGCCCTTTTAAAGCATCGCCCTGACTTCATGCTGAAGAAAATGAGTGATCTCCTGGCGATTGTTGGAGCTGATTAAGTTGAGAAAAACAGATCGATATCCAGTAAAAGGGGTCAATTCGCTGCGGCAAGTCTATCGGACAGTTCCCTTTTTCAAAGTCGTGAAAAATTTCATTTTTATTCAAATGGCAAGGTACACGCCGTTTATGGGAATGAAAAATTGGATATACCGAACTTTTCTTCGTATGAAGGTCGGCGAGGATACGGCGTTTGCCTTAATGGTAATGGTTGATCTGATGTTTCCTGAGAAAATCACCGTCGGACGAAATAGTGTAATCGGTTATAACACGACCATCTTATCCCATGAGTATTTGATTAAAGAGTACAGACTTGGGGAAGTCTATATTGGTGATGAAGTCTTAATTGGAGCTAATTCCACTATTTTACCTGGTGTGACCATTGGGGATGGAGCGATAGTATCGGCTGGTACACTTGTTCATAAGGATGTGCCAGCAGGCTCATTTGTTGGAGGAAATCCAATGCGCATGATTTATACGAAGGAAGAAATGGAAGCACGTCAATCTAAGTCTGCTGAGTAGCTCGGCAGACTTTTTTGTTGACAATGTGACATGGTGTAACTATAATGATTACAACAGAGGTGAGAAAACATGAAAATCAGCAGCAGATTTACTGTCGCTGTCCATATTCTGGCCTTGCTATCACTTGAAAAAGGATCTTTACAGACATCGGAGGATATCGCAGGAAGTGTGAATACAAACCCAGTGGTCATCCGCCGCATTATGAGTAAATTGAAAAAAGCAGGCCTAATCTCAACGAGTCTTGGCAAAGGTGGTTCGCAGCTGAACCGCAGTGAAGACGACATCACATTGCTCGATGTGTATAAAGCGGTTGAAGTCGTAGATGAGGGTGAATTGTTTCAAATTCATGAAAGCCCAAATCCTGACTGTCCGATCGGTGCAAATATTCAAGCGGTGCTTGAATTAATTTTATGCCGCGCTCAAAGTGCGATGGAGCAAGTACTTGCTGAGATCAAATTAAGTGAACTAACGCATGTGCTAATCAAAAAAATTGGATGATCAATTCAATTTTTTTTACCTCTGTTGTAACCGAAATAGTTACACCTTTCTTTATCAACATAAAACCATATTGCAGGAGGAGTTAACATGAAAATTGGAATTATTGGCGCAACAGGAAAAGCGGGACAAGAAATTGTGAAAGAGGCTCAATCAAGAGGACATGAAGTAACGGCAATCGTCCGCGATGCACAAAAAGTGACTGATTCATCACTAGCTGTTCTTGAGAAGGATGTGTTTCACTTGCAAGCAGATGACATCAAAGGATTTGATGTGATTGTGAATGCATTTGGCGCACCTCCTGGACAGGAGCATCTTCACGTAGAAGCAGGGAAAAAGCTGATTGATATTTTAAAAGAAACACCTGAGACTCGTTTAATCGTTGTGGGCGGAGCAGGAAGTCTATTTGTAGATGAGGCGAAAACAACAAGACTTGTGGACACACCAGAATTTCCGAAGGAGTATGTGCCTACTGCTTCTCAGCAAGGAGAAAATCTAAAAGATCTTCAACAGTCAGAGGGATTAAAATGGACATTCCTCAGCCCAGCCGCATTCTTTAATCCAGCTGGCAAACGTACAGGTTCATACGTGAAAGGGAAAGACAATCTGATTGTCAATTCTAAAGGTGACAGCTATGTAAGCTATGCTGACTACGCCATTGCACTGGTTGATGAAGTGGAGCAGGCAGCCCATGTTGGAGAACGTTTTACCGTCGTATCTGAAGCTGAATAAGCAGGTTCATGGCCGCCTAAAAATGATAAATGGGGAGTCTAACGTATGAACGAGCAAGAATTGTCTTTCATCTATGTATGGGATGCATATTGTGGCTGGTGTTATGGATTTTCAAACAGTATCCGCACTTTACATGAAAATCATCCAGAGATATCACTAACACTTGTGTCGGGTGGTTTATTTGTAGGGGAAAGGAGTCTTCCGATAAAGGATTATCCACACATCCCAGAAGCAAATCAACGTATTAGTCAGCTGACTGGTGTCGAGTTTGGTGAACGTTATCAAAAGCTGCTAGCAAACGGAACGTTTCTTTTAGACTCTGAGGCTGCGGCCATTGGTTTTTCTGCATTAAGATACATCGCACCTGAGCGTTCATTGTACTTGGCTTCATCGATGCAAAAGGCTTTTTATCAAGACGGAAAAAGTCTGAGTGATGAGGAAACGTATCGGGAGATCGCTTTGGCGCATCATCTTGATCCTGACGCAGTCATTGAACGTATGAAAACAAAAGAAGCGATCAATGATGCATATGCTGACTTTGCGAAGGTTCATCAACTTCATGTGAATGGCTATCCTACACTTTTATTAAAAAGAGGGGATGAATACTTCAGCTTGGGCGGAGGTGCAATGACGGCTGAAAAGCTTGAAGACCGCCTGAAGGAATTACTAGAAAAATAAATCATTTAAAAACAACCTCTATGCGGATAGAGGTTGTTTTTTTACGCTTTAATGATAATCGCCTGACTGCCCATCTGTTTCCAAGAATCTTCAAATTGATCACGGTCGACCTTTTGATTCTTTTCTCCATATGGGTTATTCAAGTAGACATGCTCCTTGTCATAGCCTGTGATGACTACGCTATGCACATTAAAGCTTACATCTATTTTGCCATTTGGTGTATTCCAAGTTTCGATGTTATCGGTTTTGTCGAAGGTGGATGTCGTAATCACCCAGACAGGATAGCCCTTTTCAAGTGACTGATAGATGGCCTTTTTAACAGGCTTTCCGGTTAAGTCGACAACTTGATCGCCCGCGTATTTTTTCGCAAGCTGATAAATCGGTTCGTGGTAAACCCCAAGACCCGGTCCATTCTCCATATCGCCTACAAATCCGTCATGAGGGTCACCTTTTAAGCCATTTTCATAATTGAGCGGAACACGTTTGATTTCATTTGCCAATGCGTTTTTCGTTACGTGCTCATAGCCGCTGTAATGAAGCAGCATCGCTAAGCTCGTGACTTCGCATCCATTATAAAGCCTTGGTGCATCCATTTGATTGTAGAGAATGACGTCCATGGCTTTTTTGCTTCCTTTTAGTGAATGATGTGTGGTTTCTGCTTTTTTTGTTGAACGAGTTTCTTCAGCCGCGAGTGCCGTATCGTTTTCTTTTTTTGCTGCTTCTTGCGGCGAAGCTGTTTTCTTGACTTGGTCGATTTGTGAAACGTATATAAAGCCGAAATAAACAAGACATGCGCACAACAAAGTTAAGATTAATGTCTGGATGAACTTCACTGTTAATCTCCTGTGTTATTCAATATTTTTAAGTATTATAGCACGTTCCTTCACCGAACATGCAGAAAAGGCACAGGTGTCACTTGAATGTAATAATTCCAGAATATGTTGATGAAAATAGAGAGAAATAAAAATGATTGATTTAATAACTTTATTTTGTTAGCATATTATCATATTAGCGAACTAAAGGATTCGGAATTTTTTGTTTTAATGTGTTGGAGGTGCGGAAGAACATGTTTATGTTTGAGAAACCATATGGTATGCGGGATTCATTACCTGGATTGTATGAGACGAAGAAAAAAGTGAGACATTCTTTAACAGATGTTATGAATGGTTGGGGTTTCCGTTTAATGGAGACACCAACGCTTGAATTTTACGATACAGTCGGTGTGCAATCGGCGATTACTGATACACAACTTTTTAAACTTCTTGATCAAAACGGGCAAACCCTTGTACTGAGACCTGATATGACAGGTCCGATTGCAAGGGTGGCGGCTTCTAAGCTTCATGAACAGGCGTATCCGCTTCGTGTCGGGTATGCAGCGAGTGTGTTTCGTGCGCAGGAAAGAGAAGGCGGAAGGCCTTCGGAATTTGAGCAGGTCGGAATTGAATTGATTGGTGATGGTTCAATTAGTGCAGATGCTGAAGTCATCGCACTTGCCGTATTTGCCTTAAAAAATGCCGGGCTAAGGTCCTTCAAAATCGCGATTGGGCATGTCGCTTTAGCAGAGACGTTATTTGTCGATGTACTCGGAAATACAGAGCGTGCAAACGTCCTTCGCCGCTTCTTATATGAAAAGAATTATGTAGGATACCGTCAGCATGTGAAACAATTACCGCTTTCCTCCATCGATAAAATGAGGCTGTTACAGCTTTTAGAGTTAAGAGGCGGCCAAGAAGTGATAGAGCGGGCAGAGGAAATCGTCGTTTCACAAGAAGGAAAAGAGGTGCTCGCACAGCTAAAGTCGCTATGGGAGACACTTGAAGATTACGGCTGTACAGAATATATCCGTTTAGATTTAAGCATGGTGAGTCATATGAGCTATTATACGGGTATTTTGTTTGAAGTATTTGCTGATCATGTTGGATCGGTCATCGGAAGTGGCGGTAGATATGATCAATTACTTGCTCATTTTAATGCACCCGCACCAGCTACAGGGTTCGGGCTTCGACTAGACCGTCTTCTTGAAGCGCTGGATGCGAAAGAGATCAATGAGCCGCAGGAAGCTGTGATTTTTAGCAAAGAACAAAGACTTGAAGCTTTTGCTTTTGCAGAAAAGGAGCGGTCAAAAGGGAAAAAGATCGTCCTGCAAGACTTAGCGGGGATTGAAAATATTGACGCGATGACCAAGGCATTTGAACAGGTGACTTATTTTATCGGCGCTAGAAAGGAAGAGCGAAATGGGTAAAGTGTTGACGATGGCAATGCCAAAGGGCCGGATATTTGAAGAAGCAGCCGGGCTGTTAAGACAGGCGGGGTACCAGCTGCCAGAGGAATTCGAGGATTCAAGAAAATTAATCATTGATGTACCAGAAGAAAACCTCCGCTTTATTTTAGCCAAGCCAATGGATGTGACCACTTACGTAGAGCACGGTGTGGCGGATGTTGGCATTGCAGGGAAGGATGTCATGCTCGAAGAAGCTCGTGATGTGTATGAAGTGCTCGATTTAAACATCAGTAAATGTCATTTAGCTGTTGCTGGCTTGCCAGGAGCGAGCTGGGGTGGTGTCGCACCGCGTGTGGCAACAAAGTACCCAAATGTCGCATCGTCCTATTTTAGAGAGCAAGGGGAGCAGGTGGAGATCATTAAGCTGAATGGTTCCATTGAATTAGCACCGCTCATTGGGCTTGCCGATCGCATTGTTGACATTGTCTCTACAGGTCAAACACTAAAGGAAAATGGACTTGTGGAAACAGAGCATATTTGTGATATCACGTCACGTTTTATTGTCAATCCTGTGAGCTACAGGATGAAGGATACGGTGATCGATGAAATGGCACAGCGTCTTGCAAGAATTATTGAAGGTGAAGAGGAGGAATCATCATGAACATCACCTGCATACAAGAAGGTGAGACAGATACTCTCTCACTCAAACGGACTTTAGATACAGGAACAGAAGAGCAGCGTCAGACTGTTCAGCGCATTATACAAGAAGTGAGAACAAATGGTGATGAAGCTGTACGGTCTTTTACAAAGCAATTTGACGGGGTGTTGATTGAAGATCCGCTTGTTACAGAGGATGAAATGGCAAAAGCCTGTGACCGCTTGGATAAAGAGATGGTTCAGATTATCCAAACGGCTATCAAGCATATTCGCACATACCATGAGCGCCAGCTGACCTCTTCTTGGTTTTATCACCAAAAGGACGGCTCAATGCTTGGTCAAAAGGTGACACCGCTTGATGCGGTAGGTGTGTATGTCCCGGGCGGAACAGCTGCCTATCCATCATCCGTCTTAATGAATGTAATCCCTGCGCTAGTCGCTGGCGTTGAACGAATCGTTCTTGTGACACCCCCTGGGAAAGATGGACGTCTCTCTGACGCTGTCTTAGCTGCGGCGAAGGAGCTTGGTATTTCTGAGATGTATAAAATGGGCGGTGCACAGGCAATTGCGGCACTTGCCTATGGAACGGAAAGCATCAAGCCTGTTGATAAAATCACAGGTCCAGGGAACATTTATGTAGCGCTGGCAAAGAGGGAAGTATTTGGTCAGGTAGATATTGATATGATTGCAGGTCCAAGTGAAATTGCAGTTCTAGCAGACGAAACAGCAGTCGCGCATGAGGTAGCGGCGGATTTACTTTCGCAGGCAGAGCATGATGCCCTTGCATCTAGTATTTTGGTAACACCGTCTAAGACACTTGCTGAAAGCGTGCAGGCTGAAGTCAGAAAGCAGCTTGATACTTTGCCGAGAAAATCAATCGCAGCACAATCCATTCAAGATCATGGCCATATTTACGTGACAGAATCAATTGATCGTGCAGTAGACGTCGTCAATCAATTAGCACCAGAGCACTTAGAGGTGCTGACAGCATATCCAGAATCACTTCTTGGTCAAATCAAGCATGCGGGTGCGATTTTCTTAGGACGCTATAGTCCAGAGCCGGTGGGCGATTATTTTGCAGGGCCGAATCATGTGCTGCCAACAAACGGAACAGCTCGATTCTCCAGCCCGCTTGGTGTGACTGATTTTCAAAAGAAAACGAGCATTATTTCATATAGTCAAGAGGCCTTTGAAACACACCGGGAAAGCATTGCCGCTTTTGCCAGATTAGAAGGGCTTGAAGCACATGCAAGGTCGATTGAAGCGAGAAAGCGGGAGGAATCGTAATGAGACAGGCGAAAACAGCGAGAAAAACAAATGAAACGAACATTTCATTAGCGCTAGAAATTGATGGAGAAGGAAAAGCGGATATTCAAACAGACGTCCCTTTTATGACGCACATGCTTGATTTATTTACGAAGCATGGACACTTTAATTTGACCGTCGATGCGAAAGGAGATACGGATGTTGATGATCACCACACAACAGAAGATATCGGCATTGTGCTCGGGCAAATGTTTAAGGAAGCGTTAGGCGATAAAAAGGGAATTAAGCGGTATGGTTCAAGCTTTGTTCCGATGGACGAAACTCTTGCCCAGGTCGTGGTCGATTTAAGCAATCGTCCTCATTTGGAAATGAGAGCGGCCTTTCCAAGTCAAAAGGTAGGTACCTTTGATACAGAGCTAGTACATGAGTTTCTGTGGAAATTTGCACTTGAAGCCCGGATCAACCTTCATGTCATTGTTCACTACGGAACGAATACACACCATATGATTGAAGCCATTTTTAAAGCGATGGCACGTGCCTTAGATGAAGCAACAACCATTGATCCACGTGTGAAAGGAATTCCTTCGACAAAGGGGATGCTCTAATGATCGGAGTCATTGATTACGGAATGGGAAATTTGTTCAGCGTATCAAAAGCACTGGAACGAGCAGGTGCCCGTTATATCGTTTCCTCTGATGTGGAGGAGCTGAAAAAAGCAGATGCTTATATTTTGCCCGGAGTTGGTTCGTTTCGTGATGCAATGCAGCTGTTAAAAGAGACTGGACTTGAGGCGTTTATTCATCAAGTTGTGCAGGAAGGAAAGCTGTTATTCGGCATTTGCCTTGGCATGCAGCTGTTATTTGAAGAAAGCGAAGAGGCAGGCCGCACAAAAGGATTGGGGCTGTTAAAAGGGCGTGTCGTTCTTTTAAAAGATCGTGATCAGGACGGGAAAAGGCTGAAGGTACCTCATATGGGGTGGAATGAGCTCACATTTCATCAGCCCTCCCCATTGTTTGACGGTGTACCAGAAGGATTTGCATACTTTGTTCACTCTTATTATGTGAGTGATATGAACCCAGATGAGCAATTAGCAAGCGCGGACTATGGTGTTCAAGTACCAGCAATCGTTGGCAAGGGAAATGTGCTTGGTGCACAGTTTCACCCTGAAAAAAGCAGTACAACGGGAATGGCGCTGCTCAAACAATTTATTCAATTAGCAAACGAACAGAGGGTGAGCAAATGAGTGAGTTTACATTATATCCAGCGATTGATATGAGAAATGGCAAATGTGTACGTCTTGTACAAGGTGATTATGATCAAGAAACCATTTATGGAGATTCACCGCTCGACATGGCCGCGAAATTTGCGAAGGATGGAGCAACGTGGATTCATCTTGTGGATCTAGATGGTGCAAAAGCAGGGAAACGTGTCAATCATGAGCATGTGCTGGCGATTGCATCTTCTTTAGATGTGAAGGTACAAATCGGCGGCGGTATTCGGACAGAAGAAGACGTTGCTTTTTATTTAAAGAGCGGCGTCGATAGAGTGATACTTGGCAGCTCAGCTGTATCTAACCCAGCCTTTGTGAAAAAAATGCTGGCGCAATATGGAGAGAAAATCGCAATTGGGATTGATGCGCGAAATGGCTTTGTATCGACTGAAGGGTGGCTTGAAACGTCTAAAGTGAAGGCAGAGGAGCTCGGCAGGGAATTGGCAAAGGAAGGCGCAGAGGTCTTTATTTTCACCGATATTCAAATGGATGGCATGCTGTCTGGTCCCAATGTGGAAAGCACGGTTCGCTTAGCAGAAGCAACCGGCAAACAAGTGATTGCTTCAGGCGGTGTCAGCGCGGTAGCTGATCTTCAAAAGCTGTCAGCGCAAAAAGAAACTGGTGTGTCTGGTGCGATCATTGGAAAAGCACTTTACACGAAGCAGTTTACTTTAGCGGAAGCATTTGAAGGGCTTGACCGCATATGATGACAAAACGAATCATCCCATGTCTTGATGTGAAGGAAGGGCGTGTTGTCAAAGGAGTGCAATTCCTAGGCTTAAAGGATGCTGGTGATCCGGTAGAATTAGCGCAGATCTATGATGAGGCAGGGGCGGATGAACTTGTCTTTCTAGATATTTCTGCGTCGCATGAAGGCCGGAAAACGATGGTGGATGTGGTTAAACAAGTCGCGTCCACTCTTGCCATACCATTTACGGTAGGAGGCGGGATTAACCACCTTGATGACATGAAGCGTATATTAAGAGCGGGTGCAGACAAAGTATCTGTCAATACAGCAGCTGTGTTAAGGCCAGAACTGATTTCAGAAGGTGCTGACTTTTTTGGCTCCCAGTGTATCGTTGTCGCAATTGATGCAAAATACGATGAAGAGAAAAAAGCATATATGGTCTATACACACGGGGGACGCCGTCAAACAGATTTAGAGGTTAGCGACTGGGCGAAGGAAGCTGTGCAAAGAGGTGCAGGAGAGATTTTACTGACAAGTATGGATGCCGATGGTGAAAAGACAGGCTTTGATCATCGATTGACAAAGCTTGTATCAGAGGCAGTCACTGTGCCAGTTATCGCTTCTGGCGGCGCTGGCAATGCCCAGCATATGCTGGAGGCATTTACAAAAGGAGAAGCTGATGCAGCATTAGCAGCCTCCATTTTCCATTACAAAGAAACCTCCATTCACGAGGTAAAGACATATTTGAGAGAACACGGGGTGAAGGTCAGATGAAACAGGCAAATGAATTAACTTTTAATGAAGCAGGCCTGATTCCTGCGATTGTACAGGATGCTCAAAGTAAGGAAGTACTGACGCTGGCATATATGAATCAAGAATCCTATGAAAAAACGCTGGAGACAGGTGAAACATGGTTTTATAGCCGGTCGAGAAACGAGCTTTGGCACAAAGGCGCCACCTCCGGACATACCCAGCAAGTGAGTTCTATCCGATATGACTGCGACAAGGACGCTTTGCTTGTCCTTGTCGCGCCAAGCGGCCCAGCCTGTCATACTGGCAGCTATAGCTGTTTTTCGGAAGAAGGCGTAAAGCGTCAAAGCGAAGAGCAGGATCGTTTTGCGATATTAAATGAACTTGAACAGGTCATTGCAAAGCGTCAGGCGGAAATGCCTGAAGGTGCTTATACTACCTATCTATTTGAAAAAGGGGTCGATAAAATCCTGAAAAAGGTAGGGGAAGAAGCGTCTGAGGTGATCATTGCAGCGAAAAACCGGGATCAAGAAGAATTGAAATGGGAAACAGCGGACCTCCTCTATCATCTTCTTGTGCTATTACGTGAACAGCAATTACCGCTTGATGATGTATTAAAGGTATTAAAAAAGCGTCATCAAGGTGAATGAAAAGCCGGGGGATATCCCAGGCTTTTTATTTTTAAATGAAAAACAAATCCTTCCTTTCCTTTTGTTCTATGTGACGACTGGTGAAGTATGTTATACTACACACGGTACACTGTTCGAAATGGAGGGTATCGGTGAGTAAATACACTTCTCAAAATAATCACACACAAGTCGTCCAGCTTTTTCAAGATGGGCATTACTTTTTTCATAAAGGTCTTAAAGCATATAGAGAAAGAAATTTGTCTAGGGCAAGTAAGCTAATACAGCGGGCCATCGTACTTGAGCCTGAAAATGTAGAAATGCTGTCACAGCTTGCCATTATTTATACTGAAATGGGTCATTACCAGCAATCAAACGAACTGCTTGATTTCATCCTCGAACACATCGATGAAAACATGTCTGAGTGTCACTACTTTAAAGCCAATAATTATGCCAATCTCGGACTATTTCAAGAGGCATATAAATCAGCTACTGCTTATGCCGCACTGGAAGAGAACGGGGAATTTGCGGATGAAAATGACGATCTCTTGGACCTGCTCGATATGAGCGACGAAGAGGACGAAGATTTTCCTTATGATCAGGATGACCTGATTGTGAAGCAGGATCAAGCAAACCATTTGCTTGAAAGCGGCAGACTCGATGAAGCCATTGAGATGCTGGAACAGATGATTGTTGAGTATCCAGAATTTTGGTCAGCGTATAACAATCTCGCTTTGGCCTATTTTTATTCTGGCCGAATCCATCAGGCGAAAGAAATGTTGAACCGGGTCCTTCATGAAAATCCCGGTAATCTGCATGCCCTTTGCAATCAGCTAGTCTTCTACCATTATGAAAAAGAAGAAGAGAAGGTCAACAAGTTAGCGAAGCAATTAACGCACGTGTATCCAATACTAAGTGAACAGCGTTATAAGCTTGGTGCAACATTTGCCCTTGTAGGAGAATTTGAATGGGCCTTTAAATGGCTTTATTCTTTGTACAAAACAGGTTTTCAGGGAGATAGTACATTTTTATACTGGCTTGCAAGCGCAGCCTATCATACAGGCCACAAAACGCTCGCCCAAACGGTTTGGGATAAGATGGTCGAAGAAGATATCGACGCAGATGAGATCAAGCCGTGGCAGGATAAACCTGAGGAGACTGAGCCAATGGTCTCGATTGAGGAACGTCTGACTGCGTACTATGTCAGCAAACAAAAAGGAGAACGTGACGTTCTGCAGTCTGTCCTTGATGCACGTGCAGCGAAAACGGCCTTTGAACAGCAATTCATAGAACTGCTTTTGTATGAAGATGAAATGAAAGAAAAGTCTTTTTCAGAAGATGCAGTTTTTGCAAAACAGGCGGCATCCAGTTTAGAGGAAGCCGTTCAGCCTGACAGCCATATGCCTTATTTTTGGTTATTCCATATTATTCAGCAGGCACGTGCTTCTGGTATTGATAAGAAAAATGCGCCTGCCTGGGCAGCAGCATCTTATTATCTATGGATGAATGAACAAGAAGAATCAGCTGTCAGCAAAAAAGACATTGCGTCTGCTTTTCAAATCAGTGTTCAAACACTGTCAAAATACGAACGAGAAATCTGTACGTTAATTGATTAAATAGGTAAATAGATTCAGAACATCCCAGCATGGCCGAAAAGGTCATGCTTTTTTCTTGGATAAAAAGGTGGGATTTGCAAGGAATTGGCGAAGTATGACAATCACGACATGTTTTTGAAACATAAATGTAATAAAAATATTAGCTCATTTTGTCGATGTCTCATGTATAATGAAAATCGTGGATTAAAACAAAGATAGATATTTAAATATTTTACTATACATAATGAAACACCCAGTGATGAAACAATCTGGTCAACATCTGACTGAACAATCAGGAAGAAAGACATAGAGAGCACAGATTGGTCGCAGAGAATTTGCTGCTTTCTAATGTCGCTTGGGAAATTGTCAAAGGAGGAACTATTTGTGAAAAAGTTTATTACTTTCGGTTTAGCTTCGGTGATCGGAGCGAGCGGTTTATTTATTCCATTTACACATGAAGCAAACGCACAGAACTTTGAACAAAAGAAACAAGAACTAGACAGCAAGCAATCTGAGGTAAACAAGAATCTTCAAAAGAAAAAAGAAGAGCTTTCAAAGCTTGAAGCAAAACAAGAGGCACTTGCACAAAAGCTTAAAGATATTGATGAGAAAGCTTTAAAAACAAGTGATCAAATCGAAGAAAAACAAAAAGAAAATGAAAAAACAAAAAAAGAAATCAAAGCACTGAAAAAAGAAATTGCTGATACAGAAAAACGTATTGAAGAAAGAAACGAGTTCTTGAAAAAGCGTGTACGTGCCCTTCAAGAGAGCGGTGGTTCGACGAAATACATAGATGTATTACTAGGAGCAAAAAGCTTTAGCGATTTCATCAGCCGTGCAGGTGCAGTTTCTACATTGATCAACGCAGACAGTGAAATCATTAAAGAGCAGGAAAAAGACAAAGCAGAGCTTCAAAAGTCTGAGAACGAATTAAACACAAAGCTTGAAAATGTGCAAAGCACACTTGCAAAGCTTGAAACACTTCAATCAGACTTGAATAAACAGCTTGATGAAAAAGACAAGCTATTCAAGCAAGTGAAAAAGCAAAAAGGAAGTGCTTTTTCTGAAATCAGCGAGTTAAACAGTGAGGCTAACAGCATTGCATCTGAAAAGGATGCAACAGTAGCTGCCCAAAAACAAGCTGAAAAAGAAGCTAGAGAAGCAGCTCAAAAAGCAAAAGAAGAAAAAGCGCAAAGACAACAGCAGCAGCGTCAAGCTAGTGTTCAAGCGGAAGACAACAGCTCAAATAACGATAGCAGCCCGTCTTCAAGTAACAGCGGGTCATCTAATAACAACAATAACAATAATAACAGCAACAGCAGTTCACCAAGCAAGAAGCCATCTACTGGCGGTGGATCACCTGTCAGCAGTAACGTAGGCGGAATTGAAGGTGCAATCAGCACAGGTTCTACTATTGTTGGACAATCTCCATATAAATGGGGCGGCGGCAGATCACAAGCCGATATTGACGCACGTCGTTTTGACTGTTCTTCATTCGTTCGCTGGGCATTTGCATCAGCAGGTATCAACCTTGGACCAGTTGGCGGTACAACAACAGATTCGCTTGTAGGTAAAGGAAGAGCTGTAAGTGCATCTGACATGAAACGCGGAGACCTTGTGTTCTTTGATACGTATAAAGTAAATGGACACGTTGGTATTTACTTAGGAAACGGTACATTCTTGAACGATAACAGCTCTCGCGGTGTTTCAGTTGACTCAATGAGCAACGTATACTGGAAAAAAGCATTCAAAGGCGTTGTAAGAAGAGTCGTTGAATAAATCATTACTTTTTATATAACCGTAAACAGGCTTCCTTAAACAGCAGTTTAAGGAAGCTTTTTCTTTTTTTGAAGATATGAGCAAATGATTCGCTTATTCCCCGCAGATTTAATAGGATATGGGTAAGGAATAAAAGCTAAGAGTGGAAATGATGCTCTCTGTCATGAATGGAAGCATCACCCAAGGGCATTCTAATAAGAAATGCGAGCAGCAATTGAAGAGGGAGTGACAGTTGTGTCAGAAGAAAAAATCTACGATACGATCATCATTGGAGCGGGTCCTGCCGGAATGACAGCCGCTGTTTATACATCACGGGGAAATCTTTCAACATTAATGATTGAAAGAGGAATTCCAGGCGGACAAATGGCGAATACGGAAGATGTCGAGAACTATCCTGGCTTTGAAAGCATTTTGGGGCCGGAACTTTCAAATAAAATGTTTGAGCATGCGAAGAAATTCGGTGCAGAGTATGCGTATGGCGATATCAAAGAAATCGTGAACGGTGAAGAATACAAAATCGTCAAAGCCGGCTCAAAAGAATACAAAGGACGCTCTGTCATTATCGCGGCAGGGGCTGAATACAAAAAAATCGGTGCACCAGGTGAAAAAGAACTTGGCGGCCGCGGCGTATCATATTGTGCAGTATGTGACGGAGCATTCTTTAAAAACAAAGAGCTTGTCGTCATTGGCGGCGGAGATTCTGCTGTAGAAGAGGGTGTGTATCTCACACGCTTCGCTTCTAAAGTAACGATTATCCATAGACGCGATAAACTTCGTGCACAAAGCATTTTACAAGCGCGTGCCTTTGATAATGAAAAAATTGACTTCATGTGGAACAAAACCGTGAAACAGATCAATGAAGAAAACGGGAAAGTCGGCAGTGTGACATTGGTTGATACGGTGACTGGTGAAGAAGAAGAGTTTAAAACAGACGGCGCCTTTATCTATATCGGAATGCTGCCACTGTCTAAACCATTTGAAAATCTCGGCATTACAAATAAAGAAGGCTACATCGAGACAAACGAAAGAATGGAAACGAGAGTGGAAGGTATTTTCGCAGCGGGTGACATTCGTGAAAAAACACTTCGTCAAATTGTCACAGCAACAGGAGACGGAAGTATTGCAGCACAAAGCGCACAGCATTATGTAGAAGAGCTTGCTGAAAAACTCAAAGCAACGAAATAAATGGCTGTCGTAAATCCTTAATATAGCGTCATGGGCTTTTAACTGGAATGTAACACGGGTGAAATAATTTTCCGTTATGATAAAACTAGTAATTGACCCCCTTTTATAAGGAATACATGTTTGGCACGGATGTGAATCCGTGTCCTTTTTTTTGCCTGAAATCAGAAATTCACCAGATGTTCACAAATGACGCATGGAGAACCGTTAGATGCTGTAAAATAAAGAGTAGAGAAATGGCTCGTTACATCATTCAAACGAAAACCGGTCTGTTTTCGGGGAAGAACGGGCATGTTCATTGTGGGAGTCAGGTTGAACCTGTATAATAAGTTAAAGACATAAAAGAGTAGGTGACAGCTGATGCAACGAGTAACCAATTGTGTGCTGCATCACGAAGATCAAGTTCTCTTGCTGCAAAAGCCAAGACGGGGCTGGTGGGTAGCACCGGGCGGCAAAATGGAAAGCGGAGAATCGGTCAAAGATTCAGTCGTTCGAGAATATAGAGAAGAAACAGGTATTTATATTTTAAATCCGCAACTGAAAGGTGTTTTTACCTTTATCATAAAAGAAGGCGATCAAATCGTTCAAGAGTGGATGATGTTCACCTTTATGGCAGATTCATTTACCGGAAAAAACGTAACAGAGTCAGAGGAAGGCATTTTAAAATGGCATGACGTAAAGGATGTGCCTCATTTGCCGATGGCTCCAGGAGATTCCCATATTCTTGATTTCATGCTCAAAGGAAAAGGACTTCTGCACGGCACTTTTACGTATACACCCGATTTTGAGCTGATTGCTTATCGGTTAGATCCTCAGGGAGAATAATACATGAACCGTTTTCATAAAGAAGGAGAGGAAGCAGGCATGAATACACACAAACAAGAAGATATTCAGCTTGTGATTATTACAGGAATGTCAGGTGCGGGGAAAACCGTCGCCATTCAAAGCTTTGAAGATTTAGGCTACTTTTGTGTTGATAACCTGCCGCCATCACTTTTACCGAAGTTCCTAGAGCTCATGAAGGAATCGAATTCCAAGATGAGCAAGGTCGCTCTTGTGATGGATTTGCGCGGACGCGAATTTTTTGACAGCTTAATTGCGGCATTAGATGAAATGAGTGATCTTGACTGGATCACGCCAAGGATTCTATTTTTAGATGCAAATGATAAGGTGCTTGTCTCAAGATACAAAGAAACGAGACGTTCGCACCCCCTTGCGACAACAGGTTTGCCGCTTGAAGGAATTGCAATGGAGCGCGAGCTGTTAGAGGAGTTAAAAGGCCGGTCTCAAATGATTTTTGATACATCGGATTTAAAACCAAAACAGCTGCGAGAAAAAATCGTCACGCACTTTGCCACAAACCAAGGTCAGGTGTTTACAGTAAACGTGATGTCCTTTGGCTTTAAATACGGTCTGCCGATTGATGCTGATCTTGTCTTTGACGTGAGATTCCTGCCGAATCCTTACTATATTGAGAGTATGCGTCCACAGACTGGAAACGATGAAGAAGTGCGCTCCTATGTGATGAAATGGAGTGAAACGCAAAAATTCACAGAGAAATTAATCGATCTTCTCAGCTTTATGCTTCCGTCGTATAAGAGGGAAGGAAAAAGTCAGCTTGTGATCGCCATCGGCTGTACAGGCGGGCAGCATCGATCTGTGACGCTGGCCAACTATTTATCGGAGTATTTTAAAAACGATTACTATACACATGTCACTCACCGGGACATTGAAAAGAGAAGCAGAAAATAGATGACGACACTACCAAAGGTGGTCATTCTTGGCGGCGGCACTGGCTTATCTGTTTTGCTCAGAGGGCTAAAAACGAAGCCAGTGGACATTACCGCTATAGTAACGGTTGCTGACGACGGAGGCAGCTCAGGCAGACTGCGGCATGATTTGAATATTCCCCCTCCAGGTGATATTCGAAATGTCCTTGCAGCTCTCTCTGATGTTGAACCGCTTGTAGAAGATTTATTTCAGCACCGTTTTAACAAAGGGAATGACTTAACAGGCCACTCACTCGGCAACCTCATTCTTGCGGCCATGACAAATATAACCGGTGATTTTTTTCATGCCGTCACTGAAATGAGCAAGGTTTTAAATGTGAGAGGAAAAGTATTGCCAGCAGCAAATTCAAGTGTTGTTCTTCATGCGGAATTAGAAAATGGGCAAATGGTGACAGGAGAATCGAAAATTCCCACCTATGGTGAGCGAATTAAACGAGTGTTCCTCACACCCGATACGATTGAACCGCTGCCAGAATCTATTCAAGTCATTCGTGAGGCGGATTTGATCGTCATTGGGCCTGGCAGTCTGTATACGAGTATTTTGCCAAACTTGCTTGTCCCGCATATTGGAGAAGAAGTGATTCGCTCAAAGGCGAAAAAAGTGTATATTTGCAATGTCATGACGCAGCCGGGGGAAACGCTTTCCTACAGTGCAGCTGATCATGTTCAGGCATTAAATGATCATATGGATCGTCCATTTATCGATACGATTTTTGTGAACAATAAAGAAATTCCAGAAGAAATCAAAGCAAAATATGCAGAAGAACAGGCACAGCCTGTCCAATTCGACACAGATGCACTGAAAGCAATGGGACTAGAAGTGATTCCTGGAGAAATCATTACATACGACCAGCATGTCATTCGTCATGACACGCTAAAAGTAGCCTCGCTGCTTGTCGATCTGCTGCATCAGAAAAAATAGGAATGGGGGTGGCAAGGATGTCATTTGCATCCGAAACAAAAAAAGAGCTGACTAATCTGGACGTGAAGGACTGCTGCACAAAAGCAGAGCTTTCTGCCCTCATCCGTATGAACGGTTCATTATCTTTCTCTAATCGAAAATTGATTTTAGATATACAGACAGAGAACGCAGCCATTGCAAGACGTATTTATACGCTGCTTAAAAAGAAATACGATGTGACAGTCGAGCTGCTCGTCCGTAAAAAAATGAGATTGAAAAAGAATAACGTGTATATTGTCAGACTGGTAGAACGAGCGAAAACCATTTTAGAGGATTTAAAAATATTAGGTGAGCAATTTGTATTTGAGCGCAATATTTCAGAAGAGCTCGTGAAGAAAAGATGCTGCAAGCGCTCCTATATGAGAGGTGCTTTTTTAGCAGGCGGTTCTGTGAATAACCCAGAAACGTCCTCCTATCACCTTGAGATTTTTTCACTATATAAAGAACATAATGATGCCCTTTGTGAGCTGATGAATCAATTTCATCTCAATAGTAAAACACTTGAGCGCAAAAAAGGGTACATTACTTACATGAAGGAAGCAGAAAAAATCACGGAATTTTTAAGTGTTGTGGGCGCTCATAACTCACTGCTTCGCTTTGAAGATGTGCGAATCGTCCGAGACATGAGGAACTCCGTCAACCGGCTCGTCAATTGTGAAACAGCAAACTTGAATAAAACGATTGGTGCATCACTGCGTCAGGTCGAGAACATTCAATTTATTGATGAAAAAATTGGACTTGATGCCCTGCCGGAAAAGCTTCGTGAAATTGCTAAACTGCGAGTCGACTATCAAGAGGTCACGCTGAAGGAACTTGGAGAAATGGTGGAAAGCGGCAAGATCAGCAAGTCAGGGATTAACCACCGTTTAAGAAAGCTAGATCAAATCGCAGAACAATTACGAAACGGACAAGCTGTTACACTCAAATAGGAGAATGAAAAAGGGAGGCAGATCATATGGTGGAAAAAACGGTCACCATCCAGCTGAAAACAGGCTTGCAGGCACGTCCAGCTGCTTTGTTCGTACAAGAGGCTAATCGCTTTGGAGCTGAGATTTTTCTAGAGAAAGATGGGAAAAAAGTCAATGCGAAAAGCATTATGGGTCTCATGAGTCTAGCGATCAGCTCTGGGGTTACTGTCACACTGATTGCAGATGGTGCGGACGAACAAGAAGCCATTGAGGCGTTAACAGATTTTATCAATCAAGAAAACTGAGTCTCTACAAAGGCTCAGTTTTTTTAGGAGGGAATGTCATGATTCAATCAGCTTTTTTACAGAAGATCGGATATGAAGGTCAGTCCATCACCTTTAATGACTTACCTGTATTATTAAAAAAAATGGCCTATACCTTTCCATTCGAAAATAGATCTGTTCTGAACAAACAATCCTACGCTTTGAATCAAGAAGGGTTGAAGCAGCATCTTCTTGAAGAAAACAGAGGAGGTCTTTGTTACGATCTCAATCCTCTCTTATACTATGTGTTAAAAGAGGCAGGGCTCTCTGTACAGCTTCTTCAAGGGACAGTGTATATCAAAGAAGCGGACACGTGGGCCATTGATGGCACGCATGTAGCCATCATGTTGAAGCATCATAACGAACGCTTTCTCATTGATGCGGGATTTGGTGTGAATTTACCTCTTCAGCCTGTGCCTTTTACAGAAGATTGGGTGGAAGGAGCGTCTATTCGGTTTCGCGTCAAAGCAAAGGAAACCGAAAAAGGGACACATCTGCTTCAGTTAGATAAGGGAGATGGTGCTGAAACAGGCTATGCTTTCACATTGAACGAGGTGGACGAGGCTGCATTGGTCCAATTGAGACACGAGATTTATGAAAATGAATCCTCTCCTTTTAACAAAAGACTGCTTGCGTCAAAGCTCACGCCAACAGGACGTGTGGTCGTTACTGAGGATCATGTCACCACACATGAACATGAAGAAGTGTCGAAAAAGCCGCTTCCGGTTCCTTTTGAGGATTATGTGAAAAAGCTTATACCGTAAACCATACTAAAAGACAGCCCCAGATGAAACAGGGCTGTCTTTTGTATTGATTATCGAATACGTGTGAAAGTCGCATAATGGTCTGTTGTTTTGTAAATGAGCCAGTCGCTTGAATACACAAGACGGTCAGCATTGCGGAAGCCTGAAACGTAGTTGATGTCTGCCTCACGCCATGTGCGGCCGCTTGCTGAAGGAAGACGTCCTTCCCGGTTTGAGAAAATATCTCCACCGATGCTTTTACCTGGCGCCACTTCTGCTAGATTTCCCTTAGATGCCACCCATCCGAGAGCACTTGCTTGTGATTTCGTAATGTAGTTATCAGGCAGTCGTTTGTAGCGAATTAAATAATCTGCTACACCATCAAACGTATTAATGACGGCAAGGGTACGTACATCTGGCGTGAGCTGAATAGAAGCATTTTCAGTTGTGGCTGTTGGTGTAAGAGGTGTTTCTGCATGAACTTGCTGCGGGATAAATCCAGAAAACAGAATAGCAGCGATCAGAGCGAACATAGTCAAAACCGAACTTAATCTTTTCATCTTCATCCTCCTATTAAGGAAATCGGATGCCGTCCTCTTGATGCTTGTCTAGCTCATATTATAGCACCCGAACATGAAGGAAATGTAAAGAATCAGGATCTTTGCTAAAATGAGTCTTTTCTCCTGATGTCTCCTAAAGAAATAAATAAAAAGACGCAGTTCAGTTCCCTGCGTCTTATTTGATCAAGAGGAAGTAAGCTCCTTTACAACATCAACAGGCGCCTTCCCATCTATTCCGTGAATCACATTATGAATGGCTCGTTTCAGCATGAGATCCCTTGTTGTTTCAGTAGCGGAACCGATGTGAGGGGCTAGGGTGACATTGTTCATCTCTTTGAAAGGATGATCCTCTTGAAGCGGTTCCTGCTCATACACATCAAGACCAGCGCCTTTGATCCATCCCTTCTGAAGTGCTTGAATGAGGCTTTTTTCATCCACTGTTTTCCCGCGGGAAATGTTTACAAATAAAGTCGTTTGCTTCATTAACTTCAATTCTCGTTCCCCAATCATATGATACGTTTCCTCGGTCAGCGGTGTAATCAACACAATGATATCAGCTTGTTTTAAAAGATCATCAAGTGCACAATAGACAGCGCCATACGCCGATTCAGCCTTTTCATTCCGGCTTCGGTTATGATAAAGAACATTCATATCAAAACCATGTGCTGCCCGTTTGGCAACTTGTTCTCCAATACGTCCCATGCCAATAATACCGAGCGTTTGGTGATGTACATCGATGCCAAAGATCTCTTCTTCCTGTACGAATTTTGTCCATTTTCCTTCACGGATAAAACGATCAAGCTCGGCGATTCTTCGCGCAGAGGAGAGAATGAGCGAAAAGGCAAGGTCAGCCACGGTATGATCGAGCGTATAAGGGGTGTGCGTACCAATCACGCCTCTTTGCCTCATCGCTTCTATATCGAAATTGTCATAGCCGACAGAGTTATTACTCACTACCTTGAGTTTTGGTGCGTGATCTAACAGCTCTTGATCGATTTTCGTTCCAGACGTTAAAAGACCATCAGCGTGCTGCAGCTTCTCAAACAAAATGTCTCTTGGAATAGGGTCTTTAGATTGCCAAACCTCGTATGTACAATGTTCCTTTAGCATTTCCTCAAAAGAAGCAGGTAAGGGTTTGGCGACAAAAATGTGTGGTATCACAGTCAATTCGCTCCTTTCACATGGTCATCTTACTCCTTTTATTATAAAGCAACCATTTCGGCAGAACACGTTTGAATGTTAGCAGCTCAATATTTAATATACTAAAATAACGGTAAAGAAAGACATTTTCTTAGTGAAAAAGTAGATTCATATGCCATCTGATGCATTTTTTATCTATATAAAAATAATTGGATGGTAGAGGAGACATGTGAATTTGCAAGATTTTACGAGAGATTATCTGACAAACTGGAAA
The DNA here is from genome assembly GCF_038008785.1 of Bacillus sp. FSL R5-0659. Taxonomy (NCBI): domain Bacteria; kingdom Bacillati; phylum Bacillota; class Bacilli; order Caryophanales; family Bacillaceae; genus Bacillus; species Bacillus sp. FSL R5-0659. Next base: position 3,094,506 of record NZ_JBBOZU010000001.1, on the reverse strand, counting down.
ATAGATCGAGACTTTTTGATAGAAAATTTATTATATTTGAAATGTATTAAACGGGATGGTCATTTTCTACTAAACCATTTTATTGTCTTTTAGTGTGATGAGAACAATAGATTGAAAACAAACCCGCGAATCCGCTGGGATGCAGCGTAAAATAGAGAAAATAACGATATTTCTTCTCATCGTTTTCTCATTTTTTTCTTTTTTTTCTATCATTTTTCTTCTCTATTCTTGAGAACACGAGAAGGAAAAGGGGGACGGGCACGAGCTTACGTTACTTAAAAAAAGATGGGAGATGGCAAAATGGGATCAAAATTAGAACAGATTCTTCAGCACAATTCAGAGTTTGTGAATGAGAGACATTATGAGCCTTACAAAGCGGGGAAATTTCCTGAGAAAAAACTGGTCATTTTAACGTGCATGGATACCCGTCTTTTGGAATTATTGCCGCAATCTATGGGACTGCGCAATGGGGATGCAAAGATCATTAAGAATGCGGGCGCCATCGTGACACATCCGTTCGGCAGTGTGATGCGGAGTATCCTGCTAGCTATCTATGAGCTAAAGGCAGAGGAAGTATGCATTGTAGGTCATCATGAATGCGGAATGGCAGGTCTTGCGGCGGATCCTTTACTTGAAAAGGCGAAAGCACGTGGAATCGAAGAGAAATGCTTAAGCATTGTGAAAAACTCAGGAGTCGATTTAAAGGGCTGGCTGACAGGCTTTGATTCAGTTGAAGAGAGCGTGGCCCAAAGTGTGAAATTAGTGAAAGAACATCCACTGATGCCAAGTGATGTGGCTGTTCATGGACTGGTGATTCATCCAGCAACAGGAAAGCTGGATGTCGTTGTGAAAGATAAACTGATTGACCCGCAGTATACCTAAATCATCTACACATACTTAAAGGAGGCCAACACATACCATGCGTTTTTATGGAAGATTTGAAGGGTACAATTCATCAAAGTTTAGACGCGATTTAATCGCTGGGCTTGTCGTGGGGGTTGTGGCAATTCCTTTAGGCATGGCATTTGCCATTGCATCTGGTGTCGGACCAGAATATGGATTATACACAGTCATCGTTGCCGGCATTTTGATTTCATTGTTTGGTGGTTCAAAGTATCAGATCGGCGGGCCGACTGGGGCGTTTGTTCCAATTTTATTCGGGATTGTCAGCCAGTACGGTATTGAAAACTTGCTTATTGCCGGTTTTATGGCAGGCTGTATGCTTGTATTATTCGGAATATTCAAACTAGGAAAGCTCATGAAGTTTATTCCTCGTCCGGTTATCATCGGTTTTACTGCTGGCATTGCTGTCATTATTTTTTCAGGACAGATTGCCAACTTCCTCGGATTAAAGGGTGTTGAAAAACATGAAAGTTTTTTCCTCAATATGAGAGAAATCGTGGTCCATCTCGGTACCACAAACAGTCTCGCCATCATCACAGCCGTCACCGGGCTCATTGTGATTTTGGCGGCACAAAAATACATTCCCAAAATACCTGGTGCTCTATTAGGTCTATTGGCTTCTACGTTTCTCGCTGTTCTCTTCTTTCAAGGACAAGTTGAAACGATTGGCTCTGCATATGGTGAAATCCCTCGTCAGCTGCCAACCTTCGCTTTTCCTGAATTGACGATTGAAAAAATGATATACCTCCTGCCTCCAGCAATTATCATTGCACTTTTAGGCGGCGTGGAATCGATTTTGTCCGCAATGGTTGCTGATAATATGAAAGGCTCTAAGCATGACAGCAATAAAGAGCTTGTTGGACAAGGAATTGCCAATATGGCGGCACCGCTTTTCGGAGGAATTCCAGCGACCGGAGCTATTGCCCGAACGGCAACGAACATAAAAAATGGCGGAGCAAGTCCGATTTCTGGTGTTGTGCATGGCGTTGTCGTTTTGTTAATTCTAATGGTATTTGCGCCATATGCGTCAATGATTCCACTTGCTGCAATGGCACCAATTTTAATGTTTGTTGCTTGGAATATGAGTGAGAGAAAAGAATTTATCAATATTGTGAAAGTGAAAAATGCCGATTCGCTTGTACTTGTCGTGACCTTCCTGCTCACAGTGATCGGTGATTTGATTATTGGCGTTACCGCTGGTCTCATTTTAGCGTTTATCGCTTTTATCAAAAAAATGAGCCAGACGACCAATATCCATACAAATGTCGCTGTTCCTCAAATGGAAACAGCAGCTGCTTTAGAAAAACAGGTAGACGAGAAAGGGATCAGTATGTATTCCATCGAAGGTCCGCTCTTTTTCGGAACAACAGATTCATTGGAAAATTCGATTTTGGACCATGTTCAAACAAAACCGAAAACACTCATTCTGCTTATGAATAAAGTCAATTATATGGACACGTCGGCAGAAGCGGTTCTCATGAATATCTCCAATCGGTTAAAGCATCATAATGGAAAGCTGATGATCGTTGGGCTTCAATCACAGCCTAAGGAGCTTTTGCATCGAACAGGTCTTTTCCATCATATCGGAAAGCAGCATTTCTTTGAACGAACAGATGACATCTCACCACAGCATCTTTAAGGCTTAGAAAAACACGTGACAGCTTGGTCACGTGTTTTTTACTGACTCTTTTTCTCCAGAAAAACGTTTTGTGAGTTTCTGTTGATGAGCGCTGAAGACCTCTTCTACTGTGACGTCATAGAGATCCGCTAAAATGAGGAGGTTTGCTAAGACATCTCCCATTTCTTCAATGAGTTCTTTCTTCAGCTCAGATGATTCCTGTCTCTGCTCATCAGGCCGGTCTCGTCCAATTTCTATTGCTCTAACAGCACGAGCGAGTTCTCCCGTTTCTTCCATTAAGAAGCCTAACCGGATAAACGGTCCATATTCTGTCCAATTTCTCATTTGATAAAAATCCTTGATCCACTTCTCCATTTCAGTTGTTTGCATTCTCTCTATACAGCTCCTTATATGGTGTTCACTCTTTTGATTTTACACTATATATAGAAGAAACGGCTGTTTTTTTACAAATCATTATAGTAGAATGAGTGAAGAAATCATAGAGAGAGATGGAGCTGTTTTGATGAAAACGATTTGTGTGTTTGCTGGTTCAAATCCAGGTGTAAACGATGTCTACAAACAAAAGGCTGTAGAGCTGGGGGCTTATATGGCGAAGCAGGGCATTCGTCTTGTTTACGGCGGATCGCGTATTGGGTTAATGGGCGCGATTGCCGATGAGGTCATGAGACATGGCGGGCAAGTGATCGGTGTCATGCCTAAGGGGCTTTTTAGAGGAGAAGTCGTGCATCAAGAGCTGACAGAGTTAATTGAGGTAACAGGCATGCATGAACGAAAAGCGAAAATGAGCGAGCTGGCCGATGGGTTTATTGCGATGCCAGGTGGCTTTGGTACATATGAAGAATTATTTGAGGTGCTGTGCTGGGCACAAATCGGCATCCATCAAAAGCCGATTGGATTGTATCAAGTGAATGACTATTTCAACCCGCTTATGGACATGGTGAAGTTTAGTGTACAGGAAGGCTTTTCAAATGAATCACACCTTCAATTGTTACATGCTTCGAGCGAACCGGAGGAATTAATCACGCAGATGGCTTCTTATCAAACACCGTCTCTTCAGCAGAAATGGACGGAGCTGTCTTAAAGTATATGTTTAAATGACAAAAAACCGTCTGTTCAAGGAACAGACGGTTTGTGTTGTGATCATTATTTTTGGTCTTCTGTATTACGGGTCAAGACTTTGTCAATGAGTCCGTATTGAAGTGCTTCTTCCGCTGTTTTGAAGTTGTCACGATCTGTATCGCGCTCAATGACTTCAATTGGCTGACCAGTACGTTCAGCAAGTACTTGGTTCAGTTTATCGCGTAAAGAAAGGATTCGTTTTGCCGCAATTTCAATTTCTGTTGCTTGACCTTGGGCTCCGCCTAGTGGTTGGTGAATCATGACTTCACTGTTTGGAAGAGCATAACGCTTACCTTTTTCACCAGCAGCAAGCAGGAACGCACCCATAGATGCAGCCATACCAATACAAATAGTTGATACCTTTGGTTTAATAAATTGCATCGTATCGTAAATGGCCATACCAGCTGTGATTGAACCGCCAGGGCTGTTAATGTAGATAGAAATATCTTTTTCTGGATCTTCAGCTTCTAAGAAAAGCAGCTGTGACACGATGGAGTTGGCAACATTGTCATCGATCGCAGAACCAAGCATGATAATACGGTCTTTTAAAAGACGAGAATAAATGTCGTAAGCTCTTTCCCCACGATTTGTTTGCTCAATGACTGTAGGTATTAAATTCATAATGTTCCTCCTTCACCTTTTAGGTAAGTATGTAATTCTTAATTCAATGATACATTTTTGGTCAATAAAGGTCAAACAAAACGCTGACCTAAATTCAAATACCCCTATCCATTTTCCCCAAAATCATTCCACTTCAAACCATCATAATAGTTTATGTATCCAAAGTAAGAAAATACATCATCATGACGAATGATTAATCATTGCTTTCTCGCAGTATTTCCCTTATAATTTGATATGCTGACGTTCAAAAAACATATCGTGCGCTCGTAGCTCAGTTGGATAGAGCGGTGGTTTCCGGTACCACGTCTGCCGGGGGTTCGAATCCCTCCGAGCGCGTAACAACGTTTTAACGCCGTTATATCAACGTTTTCCAACGGTCCGTTAATGCGATAAGTGTACGGAAGGGCGCGATCTAGGAAGAAACGGACATTCGTTTTTTATCCGATTTCGTGTCTTAGCGGACAAACTAGACCGATTCTCTACGAAGCCTTGCGGAATAATTTCCGGGAGGCTTTTATTATGGCGAATATAAGAAGACGGCAAGGCGTGCGTAATAGGCGCGATGTAGGTAGCGATCGAATTCGGTCCTCATTCACGACAATAAAAGACGCATTAGATACGGTAGTTACCGTTATGACTGCGCAGAATTTTAGAGAAAGAACCATTGGTGACTACTGTGCCCATTTCGGCGAATTTTTGGACGAGACTGCGTTAGATCCTGCGATGCCAATTACGGCGGTCACCGAAGATCATTTCCATACTTATATTACGATAATGTTAAAGAAGCGCGGTCTATCGCCGGTAACGATTAACATTCGGTTAGGCGGTATTAAATCGTTATTCAGTAAGATGGTAGAGCGCGGCCTTATTAACGAGAGTCCTTGCGGTCGTGTGACAAAGCTACGTACCGATCAGACCGTTGTTAAAAGTCTTACTGATTCGCAGGTAAAGCGATTCTTCAGCGTCATCGATAAGGATACTTTTGCGGGATTCAGAGACTACGTGGCGTTTTATCTTTCATTAAAATGCGGATTAAGGTCGAATGAACTAGAAGGCCTCGAGCCGACCGACGTCGATTTCGATAATAAAGTTCTTATGTTGCCGGGCGCAATCAACAAGAATCGTAAAAACCGTATGGTCCCGATGACCGAAAAAGTTGCCGATAATCTCCACCAACTTCTATTAGAAACGGAAGACTATTTCGGAGTTGCGCAAAAGGTATTCGTAAATCAGTACGGAGACGAGATGGCGAAGGAACATTTACGGAAGCGCGCTGCCAAGTACGCTGGAATGGCGAACCTTAAAGGAGAATGCCGCGCAAGTATCCATAGCCTACGTCATACGTTTGCGATCAACTATCTACGAAATGGCGGAGATATCCGTTCGCTACAAAAGATACTTGGCCACGCTGACTTAGAATCTACGCAAGTATATCTCGACTATGTTGATGATGTCGTCGTGGAGCAATTTAATAAAGCGAATAAAAACGACACTCTCGAAGTGTAAAAGAAAACCTCGTCTAAATAGGCGGGGTTATTTTTTTTTTGAAAAAATATGTCTAACGTGAGAAGTTTATACGCAGTTAATTATGAAAGCGAAAATAGCATTGTGAATTTTGTACGTTTTAGATGGAGGGGGCGGTGTTGCGTTTGTTTAATGCTCAACAAGAAAAAGCACTAGAGGTTCTGGATGACTTGGTTGAGTCAGGTGTTGATCTCACTAAACTTCGCAAGGAATTATCTACCAAGAAATTCAACGCTGATAGAAAACGATTATATAGGGCGTTTGGAGGTCTTAAAGAATCATTAATAGCGTATGGTCTATTTGATTCTACAGCCGTTCCAAGCGAGATAGAACTTAATAGATGTTTTTCGGTAGACGGAGATTATCGAGTGGTTGAAAACAATTATGTTATCTCGTACCTGAAAGCACTGTGTAACTTATCAGACATTGATTTCAAACGCATAAAAGGTGAAGCATGGATTAAGGCTCAACGAGAGGCTTTAGATTCGTATGTGAGAGCCGCATTTCCTCACGGATTGCTCTACTCTACTTTAGAAAAAAAGGGGAAATACCACATCAAACATTATATAAATAAATTTTACAATGGTAATATACGCAATATTTGTATAGATTGCGGACTAGATATAAACCTATTAACCGATTGCGGCAGTCGATCGGCTTCAATTTTAAATGGGAGGAAGTTCGAGAATCTTGTGAAACGTATCCTAGATGCTCTTTATCCTGGAGAAGTTAACTACCAAGTTCGTGTTGACGACAGTATACCTGATTTCATTGTTGATAGTATTGGGTGGGTTGACGCTAAACTGAACAAAAATACTGTGTTTAACAGACGATGTTCTACGATTACAAAATACTTAAAACATACAGACAAGTTAACTATCATATACGCCATAGATAAGCCGATGCATAACTCCGACACTCGAGTAACTTTACTCAGTGTTGAATATTTTAAAAGAGACCTGAAATTGTTAGGTAGATTCGACCTGTACGATGAAATTGACGTTTTTATCTCTAACTGCTTAAAGACGGGCGAGGTGGTAGCGTGACAAACGAACACCAACGGCTCGTCTCCGTAGAAACTCAGTCGGAATATAACTTAACGTCCGGAAAGTCTGAAACGCGTATCTTCGTTAAGATGTACGTCGATGCCGTCAAGAAAGGCTTGATCGCGGATATCGGGCCTGAACGTTGGCAGACGCTTTGCGTACTATCATCGTTTATGAACGCAAACGGCGAATGCTATCCGACGCAGGATCAAATCGGGGAAGCGCTAAATTTAAGCCGAGTTGCAGCAAATAAGCGGATACAATCGCTATGTGAATACCGATGGCAGGGACGACCTCTCGTCGTTAAGAAACAAGGGCGCGAAGGAAAGACTCAGCGGTGGGAGAACACTCGCTATACGATACTTCCGATTAGTCAACTCGCTATTTTTGACGGAGATACGGAGGAATTATAAACGCCGTGTATCGTCTACCCATATACGGCTGACCCGTACACGGCTCGGCTTTACACTAACTAGAACCATCTTTTAACTAGAACCATTAATAACTAGATAAATAATAGCGCTCAATCAAAACCTTTCGCGCAAATAATTACTTTAAAAGATATATCTATCGCGATAAAAGTTATTTGCAAAGAGTGAGCGTAAGCGAACGAATTGCTACGGTTTTAAATAAAACGGAAAGAGGTGCGTTATGTTTACGAAACATGAACTCGTTACTATATACGAAGCGCTTACCGAACTAGGCCCGAGCACTCAGTCGCAATTTAAAGACGGCGTAAAACTAAAGGTGGGCGATTTAAGCGACAAAGTATTGCGATTAATAAACGAAAGAGAATCGACGATTTCCGAAGAACAGGCGGAGGAGATACTCGCACTTGACCCGGTTAATCTACGTCCCACTCAGTACGAAATAGAGGAACTAGGTAAGGCACGAAAGATTCTTGAATCGCGAATCAATAAACGAAAAGGAGTCCGATAATCATGGCGATTGAAATTCCGATCTCACCCGATTACCGACTAACATCCGACGTCCACAACATCATCGTAAATGAACGCTATTTCACCGACCCGACCAAAGCGCCGGGCTGGGCGAAGAAACTAGCCGAGAACCCTGACGCCGACCCAACGCCGGTCGAACGCTGGCGAGAAGTTTCATATCACGCTACGGTTGATCGCGCCGTCTTGGACGTCATGAATCGGAAAATCAAAACGTCGGATGCGACGTCTTTAGCCGAGATAGCGCAAATGGTACGTGAATTTCGCACGGAATTAGCGGCGGCACTGACGATCGAGGGCGCTAATACTACCGACAAATAAAACGGTTAGGAGGCGGTTAAATCGTGACTAAAAAGATACTTCGTAACGCAATCAAATGCAAGCACTGCGCCGAGATAATCGAATCAAAATCAACGCACGATTTCCGAAGATGTTCCTGCGGAAAAGTATTCGTTGACGGGGGATTTGCATATCTACGTAGGGGATTCCCGGAACAACCCGCCGAAAATCACTTCGAGGAGTTGTCAAAGTATGAAGAAGACGAAGGATGAAGAAATCGCAGAATTACGTCAGGCAATGGCGGAGCTTATTGCGGAGAATGAGACGTACGTCGAGTGCCTCCGAATCGTTCACGACACGAGACCATCTGAGTATGGCAGTTTTAAAGTTAAACTATCTACCGGAGAAACTATCGTAAGAAATACCGAGGGTATTTACGCATCTATTCCGGAGTGTAGCGAGTTAGAGTTTATCGTCGACAAGGATTATGTAATAGATGAATTGGTCGCGGACATAAAAAGGAGGCGTTAAAATGAAGCCGGAAATCACTAAAGAGCAGGCGGAAGCTATAACGTATTTAAGAGGACTCGGTAGGGACGACGAATATATTTTGAGTCACTTTGGCGTATATGTCAGACATTGCGCGGTACTGAACAATTTAAGTCGTGTTTCATTAGCGGCTGCGTTAATCAACGGATATGAAATCGTAATGACACCGGAGGAGAAGGTACGAGATTACTACGAATCTAATTACGCCAAACACGAAAAGTCGAAGCCGTTTAGCGGGGAAGACCATTACACGACAGGTGTTTCGCAAGGAATTAAACGAACCCTCGAACATCTCGGCATCAAAATCGAAGGGGTGAATGCGTAATGTACGATAAACCGTTATATATCGTAAAAGGTTCATATCGAGTAGGTGGCGACTTTTCGTACTATACGACAGAGGAGGAGTTCAAACGACTGAAGACGGTGGGTGCCGAACGTTTAATGAGCCGCGACTTCATAACGTTTGGTGCGACTTGGAACGAATTTTATCGGGATCGCCACGGAGAAGTCACCATTTCAACGCGTGGTCTATGCCGATTACAACTCGAATGCAACCCGGACGCCAAGCGTAAGGAGGAACGGGATAATGCCCGAAATAAATAAGCCTATCGAAAAATGGACGGCACGCGACTTCATCGTCTATCTACACGAACGACACCTCGAAGTCTACGGCATTAAGTACGTCGCCAATAATCGCGGCATGGAAGCGCGGAACCTAAAGACGATGATTGGCGAACATGGGGCGGCTATTGTACGGGACTTTATCGACGCGTGTTTCGCGCATAAGAAACCGACGTCTCAGTGGCCCGGCTGCAACTTCGGCTTTATGTTTTCGTATATGCGAGACCGGCATCTGCCGCCGTTACTCGTAAAGCAAAAGACGGCTAAACAGTCGGAAGAAGACGATCAAAGGGCGGCTGCACAGTCGCAAATAAACTACGGGGAGTTGTTTTAGTATGACGAAGTGTAAGACGGAGAAACGTAAGGAAAACGTTGGCGAGCGTATTTTGATTACGAATGTAGATGTGAATGAAACGCGGTATGAAAATGGCGCGGTGCTAGATGTTATAGATTCTCAAGGGCGGGTGGTACACGATAAAAAGGGTCGGCTTATCTACGATCATGAATACGAAGTCATCGTCGGAGAACACAAGCCAGCACCGAACCTAGACGAAATGGACTGTGACGAATTAATTGCGCTAGTTGAGGACGCAATGAAGGCGCTAAGAACACGCTCATATAAGAACGGCTACGATCAAGGACGTTTTGATGCGGAAATTGAGGCGACGCATGGTACGTATGAAAAGTCCGATCAGCAGAAACGGGATGATATCGTTGCGAAAGCGAAGGAAGACGTTAGGCGATTGCTTGAGAGTGACTACGGACATGACCACGAATTTATCGTAAACACTGCTAAAAGAACAGTCGTTGACCTGAGAAAAATAAAAGGGTGTACAAATATAGTCCGAAGAGGAATTGCCAAGTGCGCCCCTACCGACTGCTTCAACGCACACATCGGTAAGGCTATTGCGCTAAGACGTGCGTTAGGGTGGTCGGTTCCTGCGGAGTACCTTAACGTGCCGCAGCCGACAGAAGTGCGTGTGGGTGACGTGGTAGAATTTACGGGTATGAAAGGGGCCAAGTATGTGACCACGGTACACCGCATCGAGAACGGCATAGTGTACAGTAACGAACCGTATGTGGACTTTTACTTAGCCCATGCTAGACGAATCGGATTGCTCGCAACTGATCCGAAAACGATCGACGATACGAGAGAGGGTGAGGGCGAATGAAAACGGTGAATGTACGATACTTCAAAACTAGCGGTAAATATTATACGGATGAGACGATCGAAATTTCGGAGACGTTAAACGGATATGAGGCACTATTTGAAGAAATACCGAAGCATCACCGAATTAAAGAAATGGTAATGTCGGTAACGGACAGTGACGACGGAAAAGAACCATACATTGTTCCGCATCTATTCTTTCCTAAAAATTGACCGAAAGGAGGTGGCTATGAATGACGAATGAATCGCGTTGCCTACTCGCAAGAAAATGCGCCCAAGCCGGCGGCGTTAATTGTACGAAACACTGCGAACTATACCTCGGCTTGCATGGCTTAGACGGCGGAGGCGGACGGTCAGGCGCGGCTGGATTGGCGGAAGACTATCGGCTAGTGACGCTGAGCAACTCGCCGGCACGCGGCGATCAGCCCGGAGCTTATAAGGCGGCGGATACTTATGCGCAGACGTTTGAGCGTCAATTTGACGCCGAAGCCGACCGCATTAAATCGCTGTATTTATATAGCGCGAAATCAGGAACAGGCAAAACTACGACGGCAGCGGCTCTTTTAAACGAATATCTAACAGTCCATTACATCGGCGCCTTGAAGCTCGGCATACAACCCGACCAGCGTCCGGCTTATTTCCTCGATGTTAATGCGTGGCAAAACGAATACAACGAGTTTAATAGACCGCGAGTACCCGACGCAATCGCAGAGCCGGCAGCCAAACGATATTATACCGCGCTAGAAGCAGCAAAACGAGCGCCTTTCGCAGTGCTGGACGAAATAGGCATGAGAGACGTAACGGACGGATTTCGCGGCGATTTACACACGATAATCAACTACCGCGTGACGAACCGTTTGCCGACCGTTTATACGTCGAATATTAAAATAGAAAACCTGCCGGAAGTTTTCGAGGAAGCGCGACTGGCGGACCGTATCGCTGACCAGTGCAAAGAAATCGTCTTCGCGGGCGAATCAAAAAGGAGGCGGCTGTAAATGGGCGGATTATCATTGACGGAAATTCAGTACCTACGCGACCTACTCGTTGCGGATTCGTTGGCTAACGGAGAGGGCGCATCAAAACTCGCTATTTTCGATAAACTAGATGCGCTTGAATTTGCGGACCATACGCCGGTCTATAAAACTGGCGACCTAGTTTCCGTCGAAGGCTATAAAGGACGCGTCTTTTATATTGACTGCGCACGCTATATCGAGGAAACGTCGAAAGAGGCCGTCTTTAACTTTATTGAATACGATCTGTACGAGGCGATCAACGGCGAATGGTTAGAAGCGTTCGAGGCGGACATAACGTTATTAGCTAACGCGCTCGTTGCGGAGGATTACTTGGCGGACTTCAACCTTGAAGACTATCCGCCAGCTAGAAGTACCGTTTATCTAATAAACTACGAAACGGAGGCGGAGGAAATGGCGGCAAAAGAACAGCCGAAGACACCGAGACAGCTCAGCGCGATTGAAGCGGAAAAACGTAAGCAGGAACGTAAAGATGCGGCGGCACAAACCGATAACCTACTCGACATTTATAACTGGAATAAGGCGCAGTATGAAAAGACGGGTGAGGTAACGTTTAAGGCGAAGATGGACGAAACTATGGCGCAATTGGCTGGCGAGGGAGCTGAACGCCGATGAGTTTCGGATCTTCTCTACTATCGAAAGTAATCGAAGCAAACGATCCGTCGGCTTTATTGCGCTATGGCTTGACACGCAAGGATTTCCAAACGGATGGCGAACGGGCAGCCTTCGAATATATTAGTGCCTACGCGGAAAAGAACGGCAACCAAGCGCCGACCGCCGAGATGGTAGCGACCGAGGTACCGACATTCCAGCCGGAATTCAGCATCGACGCAACGTTCGAGTACCTGGCGCAGAAGGCGAAGGAAACGGCTGCGTTAAACGACTTTACCGAAATATTCAACGATAAGTACGACGCCAACGGAGTCAAAAAAGCCGATTCGGAATTTATTCAGCGATTCAACCGTGTACAGGAAGGAGGTAATCCGCAGGAATTTTTTGATTGGTTGACCGAAGTCGCGGAACGGAGTAAAATAAGAACAAGCGTTCGTAAATCGGTGGGAACAAACGTCGTGACAGACGTCGATAAGTTCCGAGCCGAATACGAAAAACGCAAGGCTGGCGAGTCTTTCCGCATATGGAACAGTAAGTTTCCGGCGCTTAATAAGGCGATCGGCGGATACGTTAGCTCGAACATGTACGTTGTGTACGGAAAGCCAGGGCGCGGCAAGTCGGCGATCACACTCGAAGAAGTCATTCATTGCGCAATCCAAGGCGCTAACGTTCTTATTTGGTCGATGGAGATGGGATGGTTTGAGGTCCTCGTACGTATCTACGTATCACTTTCCGGAGACCAAGGCGTCGCTTTAAGCGAAATCGACGGTCAACAAATGGAAGCCGGCTTTGATTCGAGGGACGTTCGCCAGGGCAAGTTATCAGAAGAGTTCGAGGCAGGCTTTATGGAATTCATCGCGACGTTGAATACGCTAATAGCTGGATCTATTACGGTCCGTGCCGTAGATGACAAAGACTTCGATTCTCGTTCGCTAAAAGACCTCAAAGCGGATATCGAACAAACGAATGCAGACGTGGTTATGATCGACCCGTTTTACTACCTTGACTACGAATCTAACTCGAATAAAACGACAGGCGGTGCGGCTGCCGATACGTCCAAAAAGATGCGCCGTTTAGCCGGAACGATGGACGTTGTTATTTTCGCCATTACACAAGCCGGAGAAGATGACGCGACTGAAGACGACTTAGGTAATCGTGAGATCAAGTTGCCGAAGCGTAAAGACGTCAAGAAAACCTCGTCCTTACTAGAAGATGCTGCGGTATTAATTCCGGTTGATACGAACGCAAGAGAAGGTCGGGGCTTGGTTGGCGTCAACAAAGGCCGCGACGGTGGCGAGGATGAAGTCGTTGAGATCGTTTATTTGCCGCAAGTCGGCTTAATTAAGCAAGTAGCGGCTGAGGAAACGGATTTAGCGGCTTTCGGATTCTAGAAATTGGAACGCCTACCATGAATTACACCGTAAATATCTGAATCTTTTCGACAAATTACGACTACAATGTCGATGAGAATAGTGTAATATAACGAAAGGAGTCGTATATACATGTCGATCATTACGATCAATGGCGTCCCGACGGACGTCGACATACGCGAAGAATTAGAGCGATTCGAATGGGATAGGCCGACTTGGCATTCTGACCGTTTAACAGCGGCAAGCCCTTTTCGCGACGATCGGACTCCTAGTTTTTACGTTTACTACGAAGACACTCCGACCGCAAAAGCCGGCTATTTCGGGGATAGCGGCACGGGCGAACGCGGCGGCTTCATTAAATTACTTGCGTTCCTACGTGAAGAAACCGAGGAAGAGACGGCTTATTATCTCACCGAGACTTACGGTACTGGCGAAGGCGAAACGCGACTAAAACTCCGTGTTCCTCGTTTAAAAATCGTTGAGCCTAGGCGTCCATTAGCCGAGACTTTACTGGACGAGGTTAAAATCGGTCCGAATGCGTACTTAACTAATCGCGGCATAAGCGAAGAAGTCCAGCGCGAAGCAGGCGTAGGTATAGTCGGACAAACGGTGGTGATTCCGTGGCGGCTGCCTGATAAACGCCTAGCAAACGTGAAGTACCGATCGACCCGTAATAAAGCGTTTTGGTACGCAAAAGGCGGATGGCCGATCCGTGAATTAATCTACGGCATAGACACCGTTTATGCTGATCGCGCCAAAGTAGCCGTTCTTGCCGAGGCTGAAATCGATGCGCTTTCGTGGCGTACGGCAGGCTTTTGCGGCATTGCGACAGGCGGCAGTAAATTTTCCGATCGAAAGGCGGACATAATTGCGCAGTCACCGATCGAATATTTAATAGTAGTATCTGACAACGACGAAGCCGGTGAGAAATTGCGGGAGGAGGTCGAGCTAAAGATGCGCGGCAAAGTCAGGCTTGCGCACGGTTATATAACGAAAGGGTACAAAGATGCGAATGAATTATTGATGGCGGAAGGTGAGGGCGCTCTTAAGCGAGTTGTTGATCGTGCGGAGGCGGTAAGTATTAACGTAAGGTTCGGGAATATCCGAACTTTCGGTCGGCGGAGGTTGTCTTAACCCTCCGTGTTGCTACCGGATAAAGGACGCCAATTATATAAGTCTTCGACCGGGCAGTCGAGGCAGCGCGCAATAGAATACGCCATTTCAACGTTAGGGACGTTTCTAAGCGCTATATAATCGGAAAGCTGCGTTTTTGAGATTCCGACCATTTCTGCGAGTTGAATAAGAGTATAACCGCGTTTATAACACAGCTCCTTTATCCGGCAATCGACGACCGAATACTGCGAGATAAACACCTCCGCAAAGCAAAATGCGTGCTTTACGAAGGAAATTATACCACATAACCGCGCCGATTCCATCGTCATTCGGGCGGATTTGGTAGAATTCGGACAACCTTTTCGATAGGTACGTCCAATTCGAGGCAAATACGTTCTATTACGCGGAACTCTAAGTTAGCGCCGTTCATCGCAGGCTCTTTCGTAATTTTAGCCTGAGTAGATGACGACATAAAATTGCGCAAATAACTTTTGGATTTACCTTGCTCTCTCAAAGTGTCAAAGAGCGGGGAGAAATCAACCAATTCATACACCTCCAATAATTTATGGAAAATATTAAAAATATATGTTTACGTACGCGAACATATATAGTATACTTCAATTATACTCAACTTATATAAAAAGACAAGGAACAATGAAGGGGGTCAGAGCTTTTGGAATCGATTAGACGAGAATTATGTAGTTTGATTGAAGATAGTGATTTAAAGTATAAAGAGATCGCAAAAATCATTCGAGCAGATAAATCAACCATGACACACTTCCGGAACAATGGGACAATTAGTTTTAGGTCACTTGTAATCCTCGCACATTTCCTATTTCCGAATAACTCCAATAAAAAAATTACCGAATGGTGTTTGTCGATTCAAAAGACTGATAATAATGATTACTTAAAACAAATGATGGAGTACGCAGCAGTCACAAGGAATACAGATTTACTAACAGAACTAATCAATACTCACGCGAAGACTTTCGGTCTAGAAGATCATGTGCAGATTTACCGAACTATATTGAAGTACATCAACGCAGAAATAAGTATTGACAGTATGGTAGAGGAGATGAGCTTCTTCTCAAAAAGTAGGCATAAAGAATTGCGAATATTATCTTCTATTTATATGTGTTATGGTTATTATGGAAAAGGTGAAATTCATTCAATCCTAGACAAAGCACCTTCAATCGGCGATAACATCAAATCGCTAGGGGGCAAAAAGAAACTCTTCATTAAAGAGTGCTACGTTCATCGTTATGCAGAGTTAATGTCGCCCGTATTCTTACGTTTGAATAATCTAAGCGCAGCCAAACACTACGCAACTATTATAAAGAATGGAAATATCTCTAATAAGTCCGTTTCCGACGCGAACTATATTTTGGGGATGATTGCGATGTCAAAAGGGAAGCGGGACGCAATGTCTTTGTTCGAAGAGAGCTATAAATATGCTTATAGAACGGGTGTTGATTTCGTTATTACAAACGCAAAAAACAACTTCCTTCTCGCTGAGGCGTATGTTAATAGAAAAGACCCTGATAAACTTTCGGCATTATTAGCTCAATTAAAGGAGGTGATATACGAAGAGAGAAAAGACGACTTTTACATATACCTTGAAAAATATAAAACAGGTAGTGTCGAAGGGTTATTTGAGTGCCATCGTCAATTCCTTTTCAACTCAGACTTTTTCTTTTCAGCGTTAGTAATGAGAGATTTCAAAGACGCTGGGGTGCCTAAGTACCTAATTGATACGTTTTCAAACTACAACTACACGAAAAAGGGGATGCTTTATTTTGAAGAAAATTTTATTGAGTGTTTTATTGATTTCAGTAATCGCGGTATCAACTGTACAGCTTAACAAAGGGACGGAAGGCGCTTTAGAAGCAGATCAACCGTATAAAACAGCAGATATACGTCCAGGAGGATAACGAGGCCATTAGGCTTCTTTTTTTTGCCTAAAAATAGAATCTAGTTTAAAATCAAAATCTTTTTTTAGTTTTTCAACTTTCAAAGATTACATAATTGTTTTTGGTACTATATGGTCATGGAAGAAAAATTATAAAAAAAACACAAACTCGTGTCCGTCCTTTGTTCTGATTACGCAGTTATAAGTGAGAGGTGATTTAGTTGAAGAAAAACAAAAACTTAATAGCGGTCATACAGACTTATCAATCTACAAAAGACCCTCAATTATTTAATCAAGTCTTTGAACACTTTCAATATCTAATCAAAGGGGTTGCTTCGAAATATACTAGAAATTGTCGACTTCTTTTCGATGACATGGTTAGCGTCCTCAACGAGAGATTATGGTTTTGTATCGATAACTTCGACTCATCAAGAAGCATTGATATTGAAGGCCACCTGAAAGTCCAATTATTTAGATGCGCCATAGATTTCACAAGAGGGAAACAAATGACTTACGTTAGTAGAAGAATACCAGTTGGTACAACTTCGGAGGAAAATGCGGCAACATTTGAATCCGATGAGCACTTCAATCTTGAGGAGTACGTAATTTCACATACTTTTGGGGAAACAAAAACGGACCATGATAAGCGGCAACTTATCAAGGCCCTCACAGAAAATACTGACTCAATAACGAGAGCAATCGTTACCGAGCATCTTGCGAGCGAACGACCAACCTACTCATCAATCGGAAAAAAAGTGGGCGTTCACTATAAGAAAGTTGAGCGCGTTATTAAAGGATTAGCGGAAAACTACGACGCATCAAAATACGGCGAGCGTAACGCTTACCTGTCTGTATAACACGCCATAATCACGTATCTAGGCACGAGGGCTTCGCTACGTATTTTAATGATAATCGATTGAGAATCGAATTTCAAGCGAACACCATGCGAACAACCCTCCGTCTAGTACGTTTAACCTAATCGAAAAGGAGACTAACGTACTATGAAACAACCTACAAACGATTTCCCACCCGTAGTAAACATCCAAAAATTAACGGAATTACAATACGAAGGCGCACTAAACCGCGAAGATGATCCGGCGGACTATTACCGACCGAATACGATCAAGGCGGTGCGCGTCGGATGAAACCTTCCGAAATAACCATAACCCACCACGCAAAGAAGCGGTTTAGAGAGCGGTTTGGTATCGACAATCATTATGCCGCACGTAATTGGATCGCGCAGAAAATGGAGCACGCCCGGTATCTCGGAATCACCGTAGATGAATCCGGAAAAGAGGCACGTATGTACGCGAGTAAAGGCGTAGTTATTCATTTTGCGGTAGACTCAAACGTCGTTATTACCGTTTATAAAGAAAAAGATAACGCCGGATCAATCGCCAAGCGTTTACTTATTGACGCCTATAATATCGTACAAAAGAACGCAAACGAGGCGCTTAGTAAAACAGAAACGTTCTCGGAGGAATTAGACGAAGAACTGCGTTGGCTAGGCGAAGAACTCAAACGTACTCGTTCGAAAGCTAAAAGAATGGCGCTACAGGCTCGAATTAATGCCGTTCAAATGCGCGTCGATGAACTGCCTACCGAATCACTCGAACTCAAGCGCAAGGTAACACGCTATGCGAGAGGAGTGGCTGCGTATGTTTGACGATTTCCTAATGTATTTCGCATTCGTAGGCAGCATCTCGACATTCATAATCGGCGGCATGTACTGGTCGCTTGTACGCGAAGAAAGACGGACTAAAGGCGGCGAATGACCGCCGACGCTCGGAGAATACCGGGGCGTTCGTTAAGTAAAACTGTCGCGTCGCTATGCCATGCGCTGGCGGCGTCTCGGGCGCAGATACCGGTGTTTTGCGAGGGTCAAACCCTAAAACAAATTAACGGAGGTAATCGGATGACAAAGTACACTAGCGGAGCTGACGCTCTAAACGCATTGAACGCAACAAATGAAGGAGGCGGCGGAGGTAATAGCGCCGAGTTTGCGAGCTTTAAGACGGGAACGGTTTATAAGGTACGCGTTATGAGTGCTTTCGATCTAATTCGCTTCTTTTCATACGGAATCTATAAGAAAGTAAATTCGTTCTCGGCGGCTAATCCGAGCACGCTAAACAAAAACGGCTTTCCTGAGTCGAATCTAACGTCATGGGATCGCGCGTGGAAGTATTACCAAGACCAAAAGAAAGCGGCGGCTGATCGAGGCGACGCCAAAGCGGAAGAGGCAGCTAAGCAAGAGGCGGCTAAGTATCGCGTCAAAGAACGATATGCGCTCGGTTTTATTAACCTTGAAACGGGGCTGCCGATCATCGTCGACCTTTCTAAAACGCAAGCTACGACGGTTCACGCGGTCATTAAAAAGCAGGAAAAGAAGCTAGGCCGTATCGCGTTTGAATTGGAGAAGTCCGGTTCAGGTACGAACACAGTCGTTTCATTAACACCTCTTATCGATATGGAAGAAGACTTGACGGAAGCTGAACGCAAGCATTTTACCGATCAAAACGGTAAGGAATTCGATATGACGTTATTTGACGGCTTAATTTACGAAGCAGACGAAAAGGAAATGCTCGAAAACCTTGTCGCGGCGGGCTTTAACTTGGCGCTGATCGAAGAATCGCTTGACGGCAGCGCAGCAGACGACGAACTACCAGCCGAAGAAGACTTGCCATTTTAAGGAGGGCGTATAGATGCGGGAAGTTAAAACGGAAGCGCAGACGTTAGATTTATCGAAAAAGGTCACCGTAGAAGTTTCGTTGGCGGAGTTGATCGTGTTATCGGCCTCGGCTTGTGAGGTAATTATCGGTGATTTAAGAAGGAGATTGTCGACCCACTGGAATGAAGATTTCGGATATCTAAGAGATACGGAAGCGAACGGGGCATTAATCGCTAGAAATATCGACGAGATCCTCGCCTCACACGGCGTGAAGGAGGACTGAGTATGGCGCACAAAGAAGAAACGATTGGCAAATTCGCCGAACTGATCGCTCGCGCTGCCTTAATGGCGGCCGGCTGGTCAGGCGTTAGTAAGCCGGAAACCGAAGAACCGTATGATATTCTCGCGGCCGAGCCGATTACGGGCGCAATCAAACGTATTCAGGTCAAGACGATTCGTGACCGTCGGGACAGCCGCGGGTGCTTAACGGTCAGTGGACGGAAGAACACCGGTCAGGCTTATACGAAATCTGATACGGATTATTTTATCGGCGTGCTAATCGAAGACCACGAGACCAAAGCGTATATGTTCGAATGTCGCAATATTACGGACTATTGGATGCCGCGTAAGAACGAAGGCGTCCGAGCATGGCACGAACTCAAACTGAACTTGGACCGCGCATTCTTGGCGGCCCTAGAAAACGAAGCGGAGGCGGTTTGACCTTACCGGGTCGGACGGTCAATCAAAGGAGGACGAAACGATGGCGGCATTAAAAGGCGTAAAGACGCTCGATATGGTGGACGGAGAAATCACAAAAGTTGCGTATGAAGGTGCGGAGTATGAGAAGACGGAAAGTCCCGTTGAGGCGGGCGATTTGTTCTTACTAAAGGAAGGGCATTTCGTTATCGGCGGAGCAGCCGGCGCTTTTTATTCGACTAAAAAACACGAAGAGGGCGGCATCGTAATTCCGACAGCCTCTATAGGTAACGCATCATACACGCAAAGCATTGAAAAAGGTGTAGCTTTCCGAAAAAAGTATACACGACTAAAAGTCGGTGATTATGCGAAGGTGGTCGATGAGGGAGAAATCTCTATTACAGGAGATATCGTTAAGATTACGGAAGATGATCGCGGTAATATTCCTTTTAGATGCGACGTTATTACGGGTAAAGGAGCCGGCGACTACTTTTGGGCGCAAGAATCCGATATAGTCCTCGCAACCGAAGACGAAGTCGCAGCCGCCAAAGAAGCGGAAGCAAAACGTTCTATCGAAGCGAAATGGGCGAAGATCGACCGCAAAGTTGACGAGTATAAAGTCGGCGATATTGTTGCGTATGATGATCCAGTTTTATTTATGAATGAGGGTATCGGAGAAGTTATCGTAGATTCAGAGTGTTATAGAGGCCCGAAAATCGGCGCGATAGACTACAGGGGTGCTCTAGAAGAATACTTCTTACCTACATCAAGACTCACGCTAATCACTCCGGTCGAGGCACGTTTTGATCGCAGCTAAATGCACCGCCTGCCAAGCGCCTATTAACGAAGGCCAGTCCGCCGTTTACGATTCACTTTACGAAGTGTATTGTTGCGACGGTGACTGCTGGTCGGAGTTTTATGCGGAAATTGAGACGGTTCATAAACGGAAGTGGACGGAAACCATCGAATTTTAAACGGGAGGGAGGACGCGACGTGGAAATCAGGCCGTTAAAACTAAACGTAACTGCGAGTAAGGCGGCGCCGGCGGTCGACGTTGCTAAACGTAAGCAAGCGGCCAAGTCAGAGGAAACGTTAGACGAAGCATTCGATCGCTTGAAGAGAACGTGTAAATTCTCCGATAAAGAACGTCGCGAATTTGAAGCGGCATGGCGAGCGCAGAAAGCCGGCGAGCTAGTACGTACTAAAAATACGAAGCTGACTAAAACTGAAGCATGCGCAATCGGACGCCGTCACCTTGAAAAAGAAAACGAATCTTTGCGACACGAACGTATGCAGGAGACGCTAAGAACGAAGCCTGATAACTACTACATTATTACAAAGGACGCCGACCTGGCGCCTATGATCGAACGATTACGAGCCGAAGTTCAGGCGCAGCAACTAGATCCGTGGTTCCGAAAAGTATTCGATCTATTCAACAATACGCATATTCGCAGCAAATTAGCCGAGCGTGGCATCGAAGTTCCTTTGGCCGTTTCATTTACGGAATGGGATACGGAGACATCCGGTACAGATACGTTTATGGATATGTCGGGCGGCTATTCGTTTTGGCTCCCGTGCTTAAACGAAGGTTACTACGTCGCGTACGGTCATTTAACCGAAGATGAACAATGTACGCGATCGGCTGCGCTTGATATCTGCCGAGTATTTATCGAAGACGCACGACACATAAAATCGTTCCACAATACGCCCTTTGACTACGCTATGTTCTTGAATGACGGGCTGAAACCGAAAGGATTCCGATACGACTCACTTGATGCTGCTCGATTAATGAACGAACACGAGCCGTCGTTTGGCCTGAAGGAACTAGATACGAAATACAAAGAACATACGGGAACGACGCATTTAGACGGATACACTTTCGAGGATCTATTCGGAAAAGGTTCTCCGATGATCTATTCGCCTGAGATCGTAGGCATTTACGCGATAAAGGACGTTGAAAAAGGCTGGTATCTAACTCGTTGGCAGATCGATATGATGTTGAAAATCGACGACTTATACTATCCGTACTTTGAGATCCGTCAATATCTATACGAGGTTAACACGACGATCGAGCGAACTGGCTTTGTAATCGATGATGCTGAATTGTTGCGCCTTAAATCGGAGTATGAACCGCAGTTACAGAAAGCGATAGATGATATTAACGAAGCATACGGAATCGATGCCGAGTTCTTACGTTCAATGTCGATGCACATAAAAGGAGATAAAATCCGAGCATGGCAAGAAAACCGCGAAAAGCAAATTGCGAAGCAGAAAGATATGCTTGCGAAATGTGAGGCGGAACTACAGAAAGCGAATCCGACAACCAAGAAATACACGCAGCTTAAAGAGCGTATCCGGAAATACAAAACAGAGCCACTCGCGTCTGCTATTCCGGAGAATGCACCCGATTTCATACACGAATTTAACCTAGACTCCGACCAACACCTACAGTATTTAATCTACGACGTTCTCGGAATTGAAGATAAGACGAAAATTATCGACAAGAAAAAAACACGCGCCGTAAGTAAGGACGTTCTCGCGCTGTATTTTAAAGAAGACGCACGCTTGAAGCCACTTGCGACATTTTCGGAACTATCTACGTTATTAGGAACGTTCATCAATCGAATTCCTAACGTTAAGGATGTAGATGGGCGTCTTCATACGCAATTACAAACTGTATCGACGGGGCGCTACAGTTCGAAAAAGTACACAGGAAAAGATAACGAGATTTACAGAAACGATATCAACGATAAGAATTTTCTAGAATACATGCGTCTATTAGTAGATGCGCCAAAGAAGACGGAAAAGGGGCGGAACATTCAAAACATTCCGTCGCGAACTGAAAAAGGTCAGCGCGTACGAATGGCGTTTAAACCACCGGAAGGCTATACGTTCATTGGATCAGATTTATCGTCAATTGAACCGAGAATACAAGCGCATAGAATGGCGACAGAATTTAACGATGAGATATTTGCGGATATGTACCGACGTGGGTTAGACCCTTACGTTGAATTCGCTTCTATCTTATTCGATGTCCCGCGTGAAATCTGTACGGAGGATTATTATAAATCCGTAAAAGGGACCGACGATTCCGTCCCGGCCTACCGTAAAGCTATGAAGCAGATGTTTCTCGCGATTGGCTACGGTCAGGCATTCGATATGTTTTATAAAGGCGTTATACCATTTGGGATCGGTAAGGATCAGGCGTTAGTCGCTTACGAGAAGTTTGACGAGATTCTTCCGGGATTCAAGGGGATGGTTGAGTCTACATTCGAACACCTACGTAAGCACGGATGGACGGCGACAATCTTTAAGCAGAAGCGGCGCTTTCCGGGCTATGTCGAAAAGTACAAACGACTTTGCCAACTGATGCGCAAATGCGGAATTACGGACAAAAACGATCCGGACCTCGGCAAGAAAACGAATAAATTACGATGGGAAGACCGATCGGAGTTTTGGGACTTGATGCGATTTACTGGCGGCTGCGAACGCGCTGCATTTAACCACACGATTCAGGGGTCGGGCGCAAATATCTTACAGATGTGCATGATACGCGTTTATTACGAGTGTGTTTTAGAGCGCGGCTGGGAATTTCCGTTGACGCTTCACGATGAGTTAAAGACGGCTACTCCAAACGAGCAACTAACAGAAGAAGCAGTCGAGCTATTTGACGATATTATGACGAACACATTTACGCTCGTACTTCCGTTAGGTTGTGACACGGTAATTGAGCCGTGTTGGATGGACGAATACAGTCCGGATGATTGGGACTTCGAGAATTGTAAACCTAAAAAGGACGTGATTAATTGACGGCAGACAAACGAAAATTAGCGGCTCAATTACTTAGTAACGACGGTTCTTCCGAGCCATCATTTGCGCAATCAATCGCGGATGAACTTGTATCGTATCTTAACGAATGGCACTCGCTGCCTGAGACGTGGGATAACCAACTAGACGCAGATATTCACCGATGGTATGCGAACGCGCCAAACGTATTTCCGAAGCGGCCGTATTACTCACCGTCGGCAGCAAACGCATGTCCGCGCGAACTATATCACAAGGCACTGAACGCGAAAAAGGACGTCGAAGCCAAGCCGCCATATCAAGGACGATGGACGCGCCTGGGAACGGCGATCGGCGACATGATCCAGCGCGATATTTTGTTTATGGCGAAGCACTTCGGCAAAAAGACAGGCCGTGTATGTCCGTTTGACTTCGAACGCAACGAAGACGGTACGCCGGTATTTGAGGACTTCGCCAAACGGAATCATAAGATCGAGCGCGGCGGTCAGACATTTTATCTATACGGGACTTGCGACGGTATTCTGCGGTACGTGACGGCGGATGGCGAAATCTTACGGGTTGGCCTCGAAATCAAGTCGAAGCAAACGACCGCAGCCAAGACATCGCTACACTCGATGCGTGAACCGGAAGCAAAGCACGTAGCACAATGCGTGACTTACGGACCGATGTATGGCGTCGATTATTACGTTATTCTCTACGTCAATGCGTCCAAGAAATCGTGGGTCTATCCGGAAGGTGAGTTCGAGAAGTCGCCGGACATCCGAGCGTTCGGTATCGAAATTAAGCCGCATGACATTGACGCGATTCTTGATAGATTCGTAGAAATCCGAAATGCTGTCGATGCAGGCACGCCGCCGGCGCTTGATCTCGGAGCATGGACGTTCAACAACTATAAAACTACGATTGCTAAGTCGCTGACGGACGAGGAACTACAAACCATCCGCGAGAAAGTAGCGCAGGTTCGTAGGTCGGGAATGTACGCAAGCACAAAGCAGCAGTACGCAGAGGCGCTCGCATTTATCGAGAGAGTACGAGAAGGGGAGGCGGTTTGATGACGGTAGATGACGTTATGAAACGTGTCGAAGATATCCGACAAGTAGCCGAAGCTGAAGATGACGAGACGGCTCACGGCATGGAAGACGAATTGTATACGGAGGTTTTAAAGGCAATCGCAAATGGTGCAGATAACCCGGAAAAACTTGCGGCAGAGGCGTTAAAGACGGAGAAAATCGAATTCTATCGGTGGTTAGGATGACCGCCGCCAAGCCTATTCGCATCCTTGCGCTGGACATATCCACGAATCCAGGCTTCGCAGTCCTCGAAGTTAAGCACCTAAAGTCAGGGCCGCGTATCAACCTCGTTCACGTAGCATCTGTCAGCACGACAAGCCAATCGCCGGATAGCCATCGCTACTCTTATATCGAAGCCGCAACGACAATGGTTCTGCACGAATACGGACCATTTGACGTAGTTGTCCGCGAACATTTCACGGGTGGGCGAAATAAGAGGTCGACGCAAACAGTGTTCGGAGCATGGTCGGTCATTGATATGGCGCTTGGTAAATATGGATACAAGGCCGATGTAGAGATACCGCCGACCACAGTTAAGAGGGATGTGACTGGAAAAGGCAGCGCATCAAAGGACGAAGTAGAGGCGGGGGTAAGGCGGATGCTTGCGTTATCGGATGACTTTACGTTTCGTACGGATGATGAATCGGATGCGGTGGCGGTTGGACTTTCGTATCTAGTTCGTGAAGGCGTAATTGAGAAACGGAAAGGGGCGGAATAGATGGACGCAGGATCAATTGTTGCGGTTATTGTGCTTTCGATAGTTGGCGGATTTGTACTGTGCAGATCATTCGGATATGCTTTCGATAATTTTCAAGATTATGCGGTTGCCGTTTTATCAGGAGTATTTATCGGTTCATTCGCGATGCTTTTTGCGTTAATTTACGACGGATTCCTTACTACTTAGCCGTGTGTACAGGGGGCTAATTAACTTACCGGAAAACACGATTACGACCGACTATAAAATCGATATGGAGTGATTCGGATGGATAAGCACGACGAGTACGCAATCAAAATTGCAGGCGCATTGGAGGAAGTTTTCCACGAAGAATCCGAGCATTTTATTGCGGAATTAAAGAACGTCGACTTAACGGAATTCTTTACGGCTGCAAGCACGGCTCTCGGAGTCATGTATAACCACTATACAGGCGACCATAAGAACTCGATTGAATTTACGCACGTACTTAACGGATTGGCGGTTCGGAAAGCGATCGAGAGTGCAACGAAGGAGGCGAAGTAGATGATAGACGGTAAGGTATTTCGTGTTGGCGGCGTTGATTACTCCGTTGAATTAGTACCCGAACTGCATAGACTTCATCAGTTATGGGGCCAGGTTACCTATCAAGATACGAGTATTCAGATCGAAAAAGAGTTATCACCTACACGAACGAATAACGTTTTAATCCACGAATTGACACACGCAGTATTTAATGAAGCCGGTTTTATGACGCAAGATGAAGACGTAGTCAACCGAGTTGCTTCGGTTCTACACGCACTTCTTCGCGATAATGATTTCTCATTTATCCGAGAAACTAAGGAGGCGGGCGCAAATGGATAAAGCGATGGCTTACATCGACAAATTGGCCGCAAAGCTCGGAGTGGCGGCGGAACATGTTTACGGGGTGCTCGTTAAGCAGGCGGTAGTTGAGGGTGCTACAAAGATAGGAGTCGCAGTTATATTTGCGCTTGTGGCCGTAGCAATTTCGATAATTATTATTCGGGTATTGAAAAGAACCGATAACAAAGTAACAAACGAGATATTTGACGGTATTGTGTGGGGCATTATTATCGGTGTGGTTTTGTTAGTTCTTTCGATTATCATCGCTTCAAGTGGAATCAAAGCGGTTCTCAATCCGGAATACTACGCAATCAAAGAAATCCTCGACACGATCGGAGGTAAATAACGATGGAATACGGAGACATTTTCGTTGCACCAATCGCAAATTTACTCGACATGAAGCGGCGTCTTGAATCGGATCTAGGCGACCATGAATACACACTGAGTCGGCTTGAACTGAAACGTGTTGAAACGGAAATCGAACGTGACCGGACGGTGGCTAGGATTGCGGAATTAGAAGCGGAAATTGAACGGAGAGGTGGACGCGGATGACGGATATTAACGATGCTATTTTTGCCAAGGCGATGGAAGCAGCGACTAAAGTTTTCGGCGCAGATCCGGCATACTTTGGCGAGGAAGGAAGCGCAGAGGTTGAACGGCAGTTAAATAAGTTAGGGCGGAGTATGGACGATATCAGAAAGGGTGCTCGCGGATGAGAAAATACGAAGATATGGAAGCGGAACTTTTCGAATTATACGACTTGGTTGAGGTTACCGAAAATAAAATCGACGACTTAGAAGGCGAGCTCAACTATCTGAACGAAAAAGTCGATGCTCTCGAATCTGAATTGGCGGCATTAGACGTCGAGGCTGGTGAAGACGAATGATTACGTACGTAGCGCTATTCAGCCTCGCGATTCTCATTATATTTGTAGGCGGCACAAAGGCGAAGACGTTCGAAGAAATCACGACGAAAATCGCCGGCCTCGTTTTATTGATCATTCCTACTGCGGTGCTATTAGCGTACGCGACCGGAGTTCAGCCGTGAACGTATATTTCTACTCGCTGACGGGGAACGTGCGGCGGTTCATCGCTAAGACCGGACTAGGCGGTCAGGCACGCGAAGTCAAGACGGGCGAGGTCGTCGAGGAACCGTTCGTGCTCGTAACGCCGACTTACGACTTCGGACAGCCGCCCGCAACGGTAAGCGAATGGCTTAAGGATAACGGCGATTGGATGGTCGGAGTGGCTGCGTCAGGCAATCGTGCTTGGGGAGACGGCTTTGGCGCGGCTGCCGACGTTATTGCGACGCTTTACGACGTGCCGGTGATCGGCAAATTCGAATTAGCAGGGACGGAAGAGGACGTTAGATTATTCACGGAAAGGGTGAAGGCGCTTTGAAGAGACACATCGAGTTAAATAACGAAATTATGATTCAAAAAGACGGACGGTTTCAATTCGAGAAAGACGGAGAAGCCGTCCGTGCTTATTTTATAGACTACGTAAATCAAAACACCGTATTTTTCCACGACTTACGCGAGAAGCTCGACTACCTACGCGATAACGATTACTACGAGACGGAGTTCCTAGACGCTTATACATTCGAGGAAATCAAAGCGGTCTATAAAACGGCCTATGCCGCCAAGTTCCGATTCCCTTCGTTCATGAGCGCGTTTAAGTTTTACAATGACTACGCGCTGAAGACGAACGACCGCAAAAAGATTCTCGAACGCTACGAAGATCGCATCGCTTGCTGTGCGCTGTACTTCGGAAAAGGTGACGGAGCCAAAGCGATAGAGTTTGCGAAACTAATGATCCGCCAGGAATACCAGCCGGCGACTCCTACGTTCCTAAACGCCGGACGCAAACGTAGAGGCGAGATGGTGTCGTGTTTCCTGCTCGAAGTTAACGATTCGCTGAACGATATCTCGCGCGCAATCGACATTTCAATGCAGTTATCGAAGTCGGGCGGAGGCGTATCGCTTAACCTCTCGAAGATTCGCGCAAAAGGCGAGGCGATCAAGGACGTTGCCGGAGCGACAAAAGGCGTAGTTGGCGTAATGAAGCTGCTCGATAATGCGTTCCGATATGCGGATCAGATGGGCCAGCGGCAAGGTGCGGGTGCTGCGTATCTAAACGTATTCCACGCGGACATAAACGATTTCTTAGATACGAAGAAAATCTCGGCTGATGAAGACGTCCGCGTCAAAACGCTATCTATCGGTGTCGTTGTGCCAGATAAGTTCATTGAATTAGCGCGAGAAGATCGTCCGACTTACGTTTTCTACCCACACACGGTCTACAAAGCATACGGCACGCATCTTGACGAGATGGATATCGGCGCAATGTACGATGAACTCGTAAATAATCCGGCGGTACGTAAAGAACGGATTAACCCGCGTCAGTTGCTCGAAAAAATGGCCGTGCTGCGTTCCGAGTCGGGGTATCCGTATATGATGTTTCAAGATAACGTTAACCGTGAACATGCGTTGAATCATATTAGCCGTGTTAAATTCTCTAATCTCTGTTCTGAGGTGCTTCAGAGCAGTAAAGTATCGCAGTACACCGACTACGGCGAACCGGACGATATCGGCTTAGATATTTCGTGCAATCTCGGCTCTCTTAATATCGCGAATGTAATGGCGGGCGGCTCGATCGAGAACGCCGTCAAATTGGCCGTCGATGCGCTTACGGTCGTCTCTGAATCTACGAATATTAAAAACGCGCCAGCCGTCGCAAAGGCTAACCGTGAAATGCGTTCTATCGGACTCGGCGCAATGAACCTCCACGGCTATCTAGCGCAAAATGGCATCGCCTACGAATCGGAAGAAGCGCGTGACTTTGCTAACGTATTCTTCGCGACGGTTAATTACTGGACGCTGGTGCGTTCGAATGAATTGGCGCAGGAAACGGGATCAACGTTTGAAGGATACGAAGGATCAACGTATGCGAGCGGTGAGTATTTCGAGAAGTATTTCGAAGGGGATTACCGACCAAAAACGGATAAAGTGCGGGCGTTGTTTAAAGACGTCGTGATTCCAACGCCACTCGAATGGGAAGTCTTACGCGATAACGTAAATATACACGGCCTTTACCACGCCTATAGACTTGCGATTGCGCCTAACGGATCTATTTCGTATGTGCAATCGGCGACAGCTTCGGTCATGCCGATTATGGAGCGTATTGAGGAGCGGACTTACGGAAACTCGAAGACGTACTATCCAATGCCGGGTCTTTCAGCGCAAAACTGGTTCTTCTATAAAGAAGCATACGATATGGACATGTTTAAAGTGGTCGATATGATCGCAACGATTCAGCAGCACGTCGACCAAGGCATCTCATTTACGCTGTTTTTAAAAGATACGATGACGACGCGTGATCTGAATCGGATTGACCTATACGCGCACCACAAAGGCATTAAGACGCTGTATTATGCGCGCACTAAAGATACTGGGCAGGAAGGGTGTTTAAGTTGCGCTGTCTGAGAAGTAATTTACCATCTCGTTGTAAGAAGGCGCTTTTTTGTAAGTGAATATCCCGTTGTCATTTGCAATCTCTACTTCTTCCCAAGGGATTTCGCCGAACTTCTGCGCAATTGTCATTGGGTCGCCGCTTACCGGAAACGTGAACCCGATCCCCTTCTCTTTTGTGATCGCAATGTACGCTTTGTTTGACAGCGGACTATATATCATTGTGACCGCATGTTGGCTCTTTTGGATCGCGTCCGAACTAATAGCAGGCGGATATAAAAAAGTGTAATTACAGGGTGTAGTGGCTGGAAATGCATTTGTAATCATCAATACCAACTCCAATTCCAAGATTAGTTAATACCTGAGAACATTATACAACTTTGTCTATTTTGTTTAAACCAAAAAAAGGAGGACGAATAATTGACGACATTCACAGCGGCTAACTGGTCGCAATCAGACGATAATTTCACGGCCATGTTCTACGATCAGAACGTTAAGCAGTTTTGGCTGCCGGAGGAGATTTCGCTTAATGGCGATCTTCTCGCATGGCACGAACTAAAACCAGCCGAACGCGATACGTATATGAAAGTACTCGCCGGCCTGACGCTGCTAGATACGGAGCAAGGAAATACCGGAATGCCTGCGATCATGGCGCACGTAGACGGTCACCAACGCAAGGCCGTCCTTAATTTCATGGCGATGATGGAGAACGCAGTCCATGCGAAGTCCTATTCGAATATCTTTCTAACGCTGGCGCCTTCGGAAACGATTACGGCCGTCTTCGAATGGGTTAAAGAGAATCGGTATTTGCAGCGCAAAGCGAAGCTGATCACCGACCTTTATCGCGGTATTAAGGAAGGCGACGACATTTCGTTGTACAAAGCGATGGTGGCTTCGGTGTACCTCGAAAGTTTCCTATTCTATAGCGGTTTTTATTATCCGTTGTATTTCTACGGGCAGGGCCGTATGATGCAGAGCGGTGAGATCATCAACTTAATTATTCGTGATGAAGCGATCCACGGCGTCTATGTCGGTTTGCTTGCGCAGGAAATTTATAATCGTCAAACAGACGGCGTGAAAGCGGGCTTACACGAGTGGGCTGTCGGTTTGTTATCGGATCTATACGAAAACGAGGTCGCATATACAGACGATGTATATGGAGCGGTCGGATTGGCGCATGACGTTAAGGCATTCGTTCGATACAACGCGAATAAGGCGCTTATGAATCTCGGTTTTGAGGCGTATTTTCCGGATGAACTGGTCAATCCGATCGTGATTAACGGGTTGAGTACGAAGACGAAGGCACATGACTTCTTCTCAATGCAAGGGAACGGATATAAAAAGGCGACGGTCGAGGAACTTAAAGACGAAGATTTTTATTTTCCTGCCGATTAATGTCCAATACGAAAAGTTTATACGCAGTTATTAATGAAAGCAGAATAAATTCGGCTTATATTGCGCGGCTATTCTAAGCCGCGGGTATTATTACGTAGATACAACGCGAAGGAGCTGATCGTATGCGACAGACGATTAACCGAGGCGCTTTGCTTATAGCGTCAATCGTGCCGGCCTTTTGGTACGCACATGCAGCGGGCTTTTGGTGGTTCGTGGCGGCGGGTGTGCCGTTCTTACTATACGTAATGACGCTACCGTTTGAGGACGGTAAGAAGGCGGAGAAAAGTTGACAAAGTTTAATCGAGGTCAATTAGTCAGATGTCCGTATGAGGGCGGTAAATTGTACGCAGTAGTCGGGTACAATGCGGGCGGGAATATTGTTTTAATTCCGTTCGGTAGCGTGAATAAACGAGAGACCCGGGTAGTTAGGCATTCGGACGTGTGGTTATACGAAAAAAAAAGGGGGGGGCGAGTAGATGAAGGCACAAACTTCGATAGCTGTCGTAGTATTATTCGCGCAGTATCTAGACATAGCTAAACCGTCAATCATCGAGTCTATCCTCGTTCTTCTTACGTTGTTCGCCGGAATTCTAGCCGGTGCAAGTTTCCAAAAGGAGGGCGAGTAGATGAGCGCTATTGATGCAGAAGTATCCGACCTACTCGGTAAGACGCTTGTTGAGGTCACGCAGAGCGGAGACGACGAAATATTTTTCGATACAGAATGCGGAAAAGAGTACCGCATGTATCATTATCAGAACTGTTGCGAGGACGTCCATATAAACGATATTTGCGGAGACCTTTCCGATTTAATCGGTCATCCGTTGCTGATGGCGGAGGAAGTAACAAGCGAAGAAGAGCCGCCGGAAGAAGATCATCACGGATCATATACGTGGACTTTTTATAAGTTTGCGACCATCAAAGGCGACGTTACCATTCGTTGGTTCGGATCATCAAACGGACATTACTCGGAATCAGTCGATTTCGAACAATTGGAGGAATCGCAGTGAACGTAAATATTAAACGGCTATCAGCCGACGCAACTACGCCAACATACGCACATTCGACGGACGCCTGCTTCGATCTATACGCGGCGGAAGACGTTATTATCGAGCCGGGCGAGACGGCGCTTGTGCCAACTGGCCTCGCGTTCGAGATTCCGCCCGGCTACGAAATGCAGATTAGGCCGCGTTCGGGTATTACGCTGAAGACGCATCTACGCGTTCAATTAGGTACGGTAGATAGCGGATACGCGGGTGAGGTCGGCGTGATCGTGGATAATATTGCGAAAAACACCGCAGATAGAGGCGTTGTGGACGTTGATAAAACGTACCCTATTACACATATAGACGGATCAGCTTCGAAACTTGGCGTTTTCAATAATAACGCCATAATTAAGATCCGCAAAGGAGATCGCATTGCCCAAGCGGTCATTAAACCAGTAGAGCAAGCGACCTTTACGGTTGTGGATGCGTTGGAAGAAACGGAACGAGGTGCGGGCGGCTTCGGGAGTAGCGGGGTCGGGAAATGACGAAGTTGCCACTGAGAAAAAGCGGGAAGACGTTTGTTCATACCGAACGTTTCGAACTGATTTCGGAATACGCAGTCGATTTCATTGCGTTACGTGCAATCGTTTATAGAACGCCGATCAAGACGACCTTACGTTGGGCTAATAAAAACGTTAGCGGATTATGGGTAAACCTCGGATGGATAAACGAAGAGGAATACGATTCATTAGAACGAGCCGTCGCCGAAATGATCGTATATTACGAAAACGTTAGTAGAAACGAAGCAAAGCGGAAGTATAGAAGGATTGCGAAGACGGTCAAGGAGGCGGCCAATAAATGACGCAAATCTACGCGTGCTTCTTAAACGGAAAACTTTACGGAAAAGGCGATCTTCCCTATATAAACGACTTATTTCGTGATTGGGTCGTTTATTGCGAAATGTACGGAAAAGATGAAGCGACATTCCGAGTGACGACGGTTGAGAAAATGCGCGAAGTAATGTTAAAAGAGACCCTCGTAAATAACTACGAAGCCTTGAAACGAATGGAGGACGAATAAATGGCGGAAACCAAAATGAACGTGAAGTTACTCGCACATACGCAACTAAGCGATAAATTCTATCGATCACTAGACCACGGAAACTACGATGCTATTCTCGGTCGATGTGACGGCAACCATTTCGATGATTACGAAGCAACCGACGGCCAAGCGGTCGCCTTATCTTCGATTAGAACGTGCTACAGCGCAAACAAACCGTCCGAAATCGTAGCCAAAGAAGGCGCCAAGTATTTCGGCAACAGCGCATCAGACGGCGGCTTAGGCACTGACGCCGACCGACTATTCCGACAGATCGTCGCATCGAAACATACGTCGACCCTCGAACACCTAACGTTCACCTTTGCGATCGAAGGCGTCAGCCGCGCTTTATTGGCGCAGTTAACACGGCACCGCGCCGGCTTTAGCTTCAGCGTCCAATCACAGCGTTATGTACGATTAGGGAGCGATGATAGGTCGGGCGGATTCGATTACGTCGTTCCGGAAAAGGTTAAGTCCTGCTCGAAAAAGTTATCGTATTTTGCGGATGAGGATTTATGTACCGCAGAAGATGCGTTCAAGGTCGCTATGCAGGAAATTCAACGCATGTATGACGAACTTAGAAAGTTTGGAATTCCGGCAGAAGATGCGAGAGCCGTCCTACCGCAAGCCGCGTCTACCAATCTCGTAATGACCGTCAACCTACGCGCTCTACTAGACTTCTACGCTAAAAGACGGAAAGGTAACGGCGCACAGGCGGAAATCGCCGATCTAGCCGAAGCCTTACGCCGTGCCGTAACCGAAGTCGAGCCGTGGACTGCGCAATTCTTCGAGGGTGTGTCGTGATGAAATACGTAATACCGTACGACCATATTGCGGAAGAATACGTAACAGGCGGTAAGTCTCAATGGGAGTTTGAAAAAGTCAGAGATTGTGCGAACAAGTACCGATTGGAGCTATCGGATGATGATTTCTATAAATTTTTAAAACTATATAGGAGAGGTGTAGGTATAGATTGGATAATGTATCGGATGCGTGAATTAAATGAATCGTTTCTAGACGCTCTAGTATCCTACGTTACCTATTGATATTCGACTTTCCTGGAGGTGTTTGTATCGGATTCATAACGGAACTTACGATCGCGTGCGGCTTATTATGTACGCAGCAACCAGCGGCGGAAAATCCAGCGCCCATTTTAACGGCTGATCAAGCGGCCTTACAACGAGCTAACCAACGCATCAAGACGTTAGAGGGCGAAGTAAAGTCGCTTAAGAAGCCGACGAAGCACGTAGTTAAACGCAAGCAGAAAGCGCCAAAACTAGCGCAAACATACGAAGTGACTGCGTACACAAACGGTGCCGAGTCTACGGGCAAGTCAGCCGGCGACCCCGACTATGGCATCACGGCAAGCGGCACACGCACCAAGACCGGCCATACGATTGCTTGCCCGCCTTCAATGGCGTTTGGGACACGGCTGAACATCGAAGGCATCGGCGTCAGGACTTGCGAGGACCGAGGCGGCGCAATTACGGAAGGACATATCGACCTGTACGTTGCGGGCATTGCCGAGGCGCGTAGCTTCGGGCGTCAACGGCTGAAAGCGGAGATCATTACGAAATAGGGAGGCGCTATCTATGGCGGTATCAGTCGAGGAACTAATAACGGAAGCGGAACGGTTTCTAGCGGAGAACTACGACATGAAACTCGGTATTCCAATTAAACGCAATAATCGATTACGAAATACACTCGGCTGGTTTCAAAGCAGCGTTAAGGAAGGCGCCTTAGACATCGAAATTAATGGAAAGTTGATGGATTATGCTAGCAGATCGGAAGTTATCGACGTTTTACACCACGAATTAATACACTACGCGCTTTATTCATCAGGACGACCTTACAGAGACGGGTGTGTAGAGTTTGAAGCGGAGCTGAAAAAGCACGGCGTCAGTTCAACAGGAGTTCCGATTTTATATGGACCTATCGTTCGGTTTAATTGCGAAAAATGCGGAAAAAGCGCCTACACGGAAACAATGTCGGTATTACAGAAGCATGAGCGGTGTAAAACCCGATGTTGTAAGGCGAAATTAGTCAACGTTAGAAAAGACGTAATTTACGGAGATAAAAGGGAGGCGGCAGAATGATGCACGTATTAAAGGACGAAAAGCTCGGCGTTGATCGTGAATATGTTGCGGTGGATAGAAACGCGGAGGTTGGCGAGAAGATTTATACATTAGTAGACGGGGGCGGTTTTTACCGGAAAGATGAGTATGGTGTTGTCCATTGTTTAGGCGGCAACTGCGCACGCGCTAGATTTGAAAGCAACATTGATAACGAAATCTGGCTAATTAACCACGAAAATTACCACGTACTCGAACCGACCGACATCGTCCACATTGACGGTGAGCGCTACCGTTTAGAAGATCCGGAAAAGGACGCGATTAAATTCACTATGGAAATCGGCGGGAACCCTGTCAATATCGAGCCGTGGACTGCGTCGCATGTTCCTATTATTTCCGGTGGAGGCGTAACGTACAAACTAACGCCAGTCACCGATGATCGCGAGGAAGAGGAACCGCAAGAATCAGACGTCATCACCGTCCTTGCCAATCTAGGCGCAGAGGTGGCGGAATTAAAACGTACCGTAGCCCGCCATCAAGCGGAAATCAACGCCCTCCACGAAGATAAAGTCCGTCTAGGCGAACAGATCGCAAAGGTGGCGGCAGATATCGGTGGTAAAACGGAGCTATCCGGTGCCTTTATCGCGGAAGTCATCATCGCCTTAAAGAAGGCCGACCTATGAAACTCGCAATCACGGGTAAGCTAGGCGCCGGTAAGGACGTAGCCGTCGATTATCTCGTAGCCATGTACGAATTCTTTCCGTTCACGTTTTCCGCAAAAGGTAAGGCGCTCTTCTACGAACTGTTTCCGGAATTACGTGGCGACGCCAAACAGCGCCAGCCTATGCGTGATTTCATTAACGGAATCACCGAATTAGACGTACCTGGCGCTAAAGACGTATGGGTCGATTATTTGTTCCGCCGCATTGAAGACCACGATAAGCTGCGCTGCTGCCGAGATAGCCGCATATTGATCACGGACATTCGGAAGCCGGCTGA
This sequence comes from Bacillus sp. FSL R5-0659, assembly GCF_038008785.1. NCBI lineage: Bacteria > Bacillati > Bacillota > Bacilli > Caryophanales > Bacillaceae > Bacillus > Bacillus sp. FSL R5-0659. The sequence goes on along the minus strand of NZ_JBBOZU010000001.1, from coordinate 3,058,237 downwards.
ATACGAACGAGCCAAGGCGGAAGGGTTTAAGATTCTCCGCATTACGGCACCGTGCGAAACACGCATTGATCGCGCCAAACGACGCGGTGACAAGTTCAAGGCAGCCGACTTAAACCATCCGACAGAAACGGCGCTTGACGGCTTTGAAGTCGATTATGAAATCGTAAATGACGGTTCGCTCGACGACCTATATGCGCGACTAGACGAGATTATGGCCGATCAACTTAAAGAGAACGCGTAGGTACCTTTCGGATAGGCTAGATGCGGCTGCTTAGACGCCTCGCCATCACCGATCAAAAAGAAACGCAACGGAAGTTCTTGATCGTCTAGGCCGGCGTGCTGTAAAACACGGGCTGCCGACCAACTATAGGCGTCTTTACTAAATTTGAACGGCTTCACGTCGGCTCTTACCATTTCCGGCTTGGCCGCGACTAAGCACTTAGCTTCTGCGTCGTAACCAATCGTTAGCTGGAAGGGACTATTCGGCGGGATACCGATTAACTCCTTCGCGCCTTTATTGACGAAGATACGCTTCTGACTATCCAACGTTATGTAGGCGGTATTATTTACCGCGGAAATCCATTCTAAGGCCATGCAGATACACCTCGCTTATTTTATAAGACCATTATAGACGATATACCAACGGAAAGCAAACGGAGGAGGCGGTTTTATTGGGCGCATCAACGAACAAGCCCGACCAACATCTGCGCTATGAAACGCAGTACAAGCTCGACGGATCTGACGGCGTCAAAGCGCTACTAGCCGATTATACAACGCTCAGACAGCGGAGATTCTTAGGCGACATGGCTGCTTGCGATATTCTAATCGACCTGAACCGCGCTATTGAATTGGCGGCACTGACCGGAAAGCAATACGAAGCCCTGCGTCTGGTCTATTTCGATGACCTATCGCAAACACAGGCGGGCGCGGCGCTCGGCATTACGCAGCAGGCCGTAGATTATGCGATTAATGCTGCGGTAAATAAGATCGTCGATATCTACTATTATTGGGCGTCACACGGCGAAGGATACGGAACTGTGAAAGGGGCGGTTTGATGCTTAAGGTCAGTATCGCGTCCCGTACGAAACAGCTTCTATGCGCGCATCATTACTACCCGATAGCCATCGCCGAATTGGAGGATCGGTCTAATAAGGTAGTATACGGCTGTGAAAAATGCGGCTACATCTTAATACCGAAAAGGGAGGGCGCCTAATTGACGAAGGAAGAACTACACGAAGCCATTACGGCTCTATATGAACACACAAAAACCGGTGCTTTAGAGCGAGAAGAACGTATCGCAGCAATTAGCGCTTTGATCGCGAAATACGACGGCACACCGCCTGAAAACGCACTGGAACGGCTATCCGACTTAATCTTATACGAAGAACTTTCGGACACACGCCGCAATAAAATGACAGCCGAAGAATATCCGATCATGTCTGAGCGTATGGAAAAGACACGCAAGACTGGCGAAGCATCCGACAAGATGGCCGAAGAATACGACATCACCGGCACTAATCGCGGAGTACCTAAACGACGCACTCGGTCACCGTACGATAATCTATTCACGGACCGTCTCGCAAAAGCGCGTAATAAAACGGCTCGCAAACGATACAACGATTTCGTCAACGGAAAGTCAAGCGGGCAGTTCACCGTAAATATAGCAACCGGCATCAAAACGGTAAGGTCAGACGCTCAATAGGCGTCTTTTGTTTTGCGATAAATACGAAAAGGGGCGGTATGATGAAGTATGATCGCGTAGTAAATGAGGACGGAGAACTCGGCGTATTTGTACCGGATACCATAAAAGCCGTCATTAGAACGCCGGAAGAACTCGAAAAGGCACGCTTGCGAGCGACATTAGCGCCAAAGAAACGTTTTCATCATGGTCGCAATTACATCGTATCTTATAACGATACACTCAGCGCTATTATTCGCGACCTATCACTTACGGAAGCCGGCGCGATGGTTAAAATCATGCTTCAGCTACGTATCAAAAGCGACGGCAAGCTCGTAAAAGGTGCAGCCGGAGACCCGATGAATAAGTCGGACATAGCGCGTTTGCTTGATCGAAGCCGCTCGAATGCTAATGCGTTGGTCGGCCGCTTGGCTGAACTCGGACTGATCGAGCTAAAAGACGATGGCATTTACGTTAGCAGCCGCTTTCATACGATGGGTGGACGCATCAAAAACGAAGTATTTACGAAAGTCTATACGGTTAAAGCGCGGCAGACCATCGCTAATCTGCGCCTAAACGAAATCGGCATGCTGTATAAGATCATTCCGTTCTTTCATTATAGCGAATATTACCTTTGCGCTGATCCTAACGCAGAAAAGACGGACATTGAATATATCGGACGCGAAACGTTGGCTGACCTAATCGGACACGATGCATCGACCGTTTCGAAAATCATGGGGCGTCTGCAAGGCGTAGGAGCCGTATTAGTCACCGGAACACGCAACGAGGTACGCTACTTAGTGCATCCGGATTTACTGTTCCGCCAACCCGAAGGCTTTAAAACGGAATGGACGGTAGCCGTGCGAAAGTTATTCGATGATCACGCCAAGAAGGCGCGTTAAATAAACGAAAAAGGACGCCTACGAGGGCGTCTTTATTTTTGCGTCTATATTCGTTTAGTCATTCCGCACTTCGAACACCTGCGGAGGAAAACTCCGCCTTTGATCGAACTGTTAAACTTCGACGTATCGCAATTGTCGCACCGTCCGCTCTTAACGTCGGGCAGCTCGCGAACATCATAAACGACAGATACGTCATAATCACCTGGCTGCGGTCTATTCACGTCTTTCACCTCACAACCTTCGTATTATAACGTATCTATGCGCTTATTTAAACAATCTTCCGAAAGCTCTTCCGACGCTGCGTCGCATGATACGGCCGCCTACGTCGTTCTTTTTCACCGCGTTCACGTCGCCTAAGAAACGTGCCCATCCGTACAAGAATCTGCGGAAATTCATATCGTCGTCCTCCTTCGTATTTTAGACGCCTACCACCGAGTCACTGCGAAGTCTTTCGATAGGTAAGTACCGATTTTCTTCGTCTTGGCTGCGTTGCTATAAGCCGTTAATTTGATTCGATATTGGCCGTTTGTCATAGTTGCTGTATAGAAGCGTTTGGTCGGCGTGCTTTTAACGAACTCGCCCCTTAACGATTGCTTCGACTTCCATCCGTCGGTGTACTGTTGCTGCAAAGTCATCGTGTAATATACACGGCTACCGCCGCTTTTCGACGCCACAACGTCTACTGAAGTCGCCTTGGGCGTGTAGTATGGAGCGTCAACCTTAACCGTAATGGATGCTGCGCTGGCCGGCGTTGTTAAGCCGATCGTCATAAGTGCCACCGCGATTGTTATCGTGATAAAACGTTTCATTATTCAACATCTCCTTCGAGTTTTATATCGTATCCGAACGCTATCAGAGCGAGTCTAAAGCCGAAGTCAAAACCGGCTGGCGCATCGTCGCGTTCTCTTTTAAATAGTTCGGCGGCTCGCTGTAGCGGATCGACTGCCGCTTGTGTATCGCCTAAAGCCGTCAATTTTACGTCCACTAAGCGATCTCCTCCTCGATATTCAGAAGGCCGCCGCAATTCGGACATTTAGCGGCCGTTTCGATTTCTACGTCTAGCCGGGCGAATGAGCAGTCCGGGCAGTTATACTCGATCATATTGGGCGATTCCTCCACGATTTTAGTACGTCAGAGCCGTCTTAGTTGCGTCTTAGGGTCATAGGCAGGGACGGCTGCTCGACGTCTTATTTCATTAGCGATTTTAAGGCGACCGTAAAGCCGAAAATCAGTAGCGTTGCAATGGCTGCGCAGTCTATCGGCTGCATTGAACCGTGATCCGTGAACGCTATCCAGGCGATCAAAACGATAATGAGCAACGTATCAAGCGTATTAATTTTGCGCATGTGTGGTATAATTGATTGAACCGGGGCTTAGCGCCCCGTCCGTTTACTTGCGACGTTTCTTCTTGGAGGGAGACCGTCGCTTTTTCATTGCCTTGATTTCCATCGCGGTTTTGATGATCGCCAACCACGACGCAAGCAAGACGGATATTTTAGTAGCTAGTTCAATCAATCGTGTGCACCTCCTTTCTGTACCTTTATTATACGATATCGTATAACGTATGTCAACGTATATTGCGAAATAATATTCGATATCGTATAATTACTTATATAAATACGGAGGTGGTGCGGATGAGCAAGCGCATAAACGTACGGCCGCGTCTGAAGGAATTAATGAAGGCGGATGGCTGGACGCAAACAAGGCTGTCGGAAGCGTCAGGCGTTCCGCAAGGTTCTATCTCGCGGTTCGATTCGAATGGGCGACACGAGGATTGGCAGGTCGTCGCGCTCATGAAAGCAGGCGGATGGAAGTACGAGGATCTATTCGAAATAGAGGACGGTAGCGACGAAAAGTAGGGACGTTCAGGGCGAGCGTCTCTTTTTTTTGCGTCTAAAAACGGGGAGCCGACGTTTCAGTGTGGCGAAAACAGAACAAAACGGCCTTTCAGTGTGGCGAAAACAGAACACGCTAAAACCGCCTTGACGCTTAGAGCCACGTGGGATACAGCCGTTTTTAGGCGTTAACGTTGTCTTATTCTTAGGGAAAGACCTAGCGTCACTCCGTTCCGCAGATAACGCAATAGAATACATATAGAAGGACGGCGGGTCTTTATTTGCGGACGAGGCGGAGCCGAGGGCGCTGTACTTAAATACATACGGAAAGGATAGCGTTAATAGGACGGACATATAACCGGTCGCTAATCGTTAAGGATTGCGTAGATATACTTGTGCAACATACGGATATGCTGTCTTACGTTATAGAGAGACGTAACGCTACGTAACATACTAACGGTAAGCAGACGATAGGTAGCGTTTAGGGTACCGTCATACAGGCGCTATGTAACGGCAGGCACAGATGGTCTATATAATATAGTACGAAGGCGGTCGGTAGGGTGACGTGGATATACCGGAAAGGAACTCCGCAATCAAGCAAGCGCCGCCCGCGGACGAGGCCTCCGAAAACTCAGGGGGGGGGGGTTGAAAGCCGAAGCCAATCCGTTTATGCACGATCGTATGCATGACGGCCGGCATAGGTAGCCCGCACGAACGGCGGCATGGCGAGGCTGGTACGATGCATAAAGTTCATTCGTTTAGTTGCGTTGGTCGAACGACTACCAACGGCGACACACCAACGTTTGTGGTCAACACGAATGTAACAGAAAGTCTTTTTGTTACTTTCGTTATGCAACGTTATGAATGCGTTATTCAATAATAATCGCGAAAAATAAACGAAAGCCGACCGCCCCCAAGCGCCCCGGCCAAAACCGCCGGATCTGACGCTTTAAACTTGCGCACAATTTTTTAAACTCGGGGTGTTAATCGTCTGACCCTACGTAGACGTACGTTAATCATCCGAAGTTTCTCGGAAGGGCTAGAGGGTTAATACACTAATTAAACGGAGAGGAGGCGTTCACATGGCGCCAAATATTGACGAATGTATTCAACTCGAAGAGAACGTTTTTGTAACGGACACTTTTAGCGATTCATTTCGGAAATCCTTCGGAGATAATGCCGCGGAGTTTTTAGCGGACCTGCACGCGAAATATGTACCGGATAGGATCGCGATAAAAGGACCGGGCCCCGACTTATTAGTCGTTTATACGTATCGGGTCGATTCGGGAGATAAGGAAATACTGTCGCAGCGAGCGCCTCTCTGTATCGGGGAAGACGGAGCTGCGTATATCGTCGTATGGGAAACGGAGGGACGACCATGACCTTCGCCGCCTGCGACGCATGTACTCAGCGCACCGCCGTCGTATTAAAAGAACGGTCCGTACGAAAAGGCGTCGTCGAAACGTACTTTGACTGTATCGTCTGCGGTACGCATTACCCAACCGCGATCACGAACAGTGCGTTAAGGACGAAAATCGAGACGCTGAAACAACTACGACTTACGGACGGGGCGGATCCGGCGGCAATCGACGCACTCAAAGCGGAAATAACCGCCGATATGAAAGTATTGCGTGAACGGTACGGACTAGCATAACGATTTTAACATGTAAAATGCACGAAATTAGACGTTTTGGTAGCCGACTAGGGTATTCGTAAGGGTGGACGGTGAAAAACGCTGATTTCGTGGGATTTCGAAGGAGGTTCGGAAGATGATTATTGATACGAGAGAATCCGGTGTTGTCAAAATCGCAGGAAACGGCGACTTGATTTTAACGAAAGACAGCGTAGCTTTTGACTTGAAAACGGATAAGTCGTCTAAAACGGCGTTTCATATCACGGACCACGTAATTTATTGCGCAGGGTCGAGCGTAACTTTCAGTCGGAAAATACGAATGGCCTTAAAAGTATTAAAGTACATTTTCGGTAAGTAAACGGATGCGGTGGCGGAATAGGTAGACGCTTAGACATAAGATCGAATACGACTCGGCGAGGTTTTAAACCCGTGGGAACCGTAAAGGGGAAGTCAGGTAAGCTGCTGCCCGTTGTGAAGAAATGTCGATCATACGAGGTGCAAATCCTCGTCCGCATATCCTGACGCGACTAAGGATTCTCCGCCGGTGGGGACGTAAAATACGTACCGGAAAGCGTGTAATATTGTCGCAATCAGAACGAGGCTTCCGGTCAGCGCCGGAGGTCTTTTTGTGCTTGCGTTAAACGCGCAGCAATAAAACGGACAAAGGGGATGACGTGAATGGCGGATAACAAACGCGAATCAGTCGGCGATTTAAACGTAAAGGTAGACGTAGATGTTTCGGAGGCTATCAAAGGACTCAAAGCGGTACAGCGCGAAGTAAAAGAGACGGTACGCTCTCTAGCAGAACTACGTAGTCAAGACGCGGCTGCTTCGAATTACGGCAGTAAATACAACGAATACATCAAACGTATTGAAGATGAGGTCGGTGAAAGATCCGGCGAAAGAGCGATGACAAACGATATTATCTATCGCGCATATGAAACAAGATACGCGGGTCCATTGATGTTCAGACGATGCGCTGGCGTTACCACTTCGCTGCGGGCATTAGCTGAAACGTTTGACGACGTTGTTTATTTAGAAGGATTAGACGAAAAACCGTCAGAGAACGAATTAAACGGAAAGATCGTATTTAAAGAACCCGGTATCAGGCTGCCCGGATTCCCATCGCCTCTAAGCCTAATAACGATTGAGACAGTCGATGTGGATAAAGAATCGTTGATAGTTATTGATGGCGTCGCAATCACGTCAGCCAAGGTAATGAGATAAATAAAAAGCACCACGACTTAAATCGCGATGCTCTCGTATGCGACCGAAATCTCGTCGGCTGTGATACCGATGTATTTCAGCGTATCTTTTTCGGATGAATGACCGAGAATCGCCATGATCCGGTCGACTGCGATATTCATTTCGTACAGACGATAGCCGAACGTTTTTCTAAGCGTGTGAGTGCCGATGTTGCCGATCTTTTGAGCGATTCCGGCACGCTCGGCGGCTTCGTTAAGAATGCGGTAGGCCTGAACGCGGCTGATCGGCTTAGCGCCCTTTCGGCTGGCAAATACGTAGTCATCGTCAGCACCTTCGAGTTCATTGACGAGCTTTATGACGGATGCCGAGAACGTAATGACACGCGTTTTCTTGCGCTTGGCCTCGGTTATTTTAAGAGACGTTTGGCCGCGAAGATCGCCGATCTTAAGCGAAAGTAAGTCGGAAATACGAAGTCCAAAAGCCGTTCCTAGTTGCAATAACAGACGGTCGCGCCCCGGTTTGAGGGCGTTTTTTAGTTTATTGAAATCGCGTTTACTTTTAATCGGATTAACTTCGTTAGCCATACGTCTTCACTCCAATGTACTTTAATTATTTTTAAGTTACATTCATTATACGTTATCGAACTCGGTAAGTCAACGGCAAATAGACGGGAAGGAGGTGGTAGTTTGGCGTTTATTAACGGCAAGTTTTTAGAACGTGAAGAAAGGCAAGCGCGGATAGAGGCCGTAACGGAACGGCTGAAGAAACTGCGCGATATTATCCAGGCGGGCAAGCATACCGAATATCACGTCGATCTTATGCGGAAGGATCGCGACGAATTAATCAAACTAAAACGGGTTCATCGCGCCGAAACCGATATGCTGTATTTCTTCTACGAATACTTTTCGGAAGCTCGGAACCCCGGCAATCCTGATAACCTCGTACCGACGACCGCAGTAGACATGGACGACGCGCCCGAATTTCACCGGAAGCTATCGTCCATTCTCGACTCAGTATCTAACCGTAATAAAACGGCACGTATCGCATGGGCGGCTTCAAGGGGACACGCAAAGTCAGCGTACTTATCGAATGGATTTCCGGTGCATGAAATCGTCTATAAAAAGCGACGAATGATATTGATTATCTCGGAAACGAACGCCGGATCGATCAAATTTATCAAGTGGGTCGCCGGCCAGCTTAAATACAACCAAAAGCTACGGGAAGACTTCGGCGAAGTCCTGTACGAACAGAAAACGCGCAACGAAAAGGATTCCGAAACGGCTTTTATTACAACTACTGGAATCAAAATGGAAGCGACGTCCCTCGGAACACAGATTCGTGGTTTCCGTAATGGCTCGCAGCGACCGGATTTAATTTTATTGGACGACTTGGAGTCGCTTGATTCGAACAATACTCCTGAATTGCGCCAAAAGGCGAAGGATTGGCTTAACCAAGACCTTATGCCAGCGGGTGATCCCACGAAAACAGCGTTTATTTTCATGGGGACACTTGTACACTTCGACTCTTTGCTGAACTACGTACTGAACGAACGTCGCGATTTTATTAAGAATAGTTTTCCGGCGATCCTCAAGCCGCCGAAACGAAACGACTTGTGGGCGGAGTTCGAACGTATTTACAAAGAGTACGTACCAAGCGACGAAGAAGTCGAAGAAATGATGCAGGCGGAATCAGAAGACACAATGTCTACCCCGAATGCGCGCGCTGCAATGCGCTTCTACGAAGAACACAAAGAGGAAATGGACGAAGGTGCCGAGGTTTTGTGGCCTAGACGCTTCCCTTTGCCTGCGCTGATGATCGAAAAAGTCAATATCGGTACAAAAGCGTTCAATACCGAATTTATGAATAACCCAATTGACGAGGATTCGCAGATATTTAAACCGGAGTCCTTTTCGTATTGGACGGATTTTAAACTCAATCATAAAGAATACGCCATTTATATGGGAATTGACTTTGCGATGGGGAAAGAGAAAGGCGACTTTTCCGCGATTGCTACAGTAGCCAAACATAAAAAGACTGGAAAAATATACGTTATTGATGCTTATGGTGAACGGCTACACCCGGACAAATTTCTCGAGGTAATTGTCGAGAAAGTCATGGAGTATCAGCCGGACCGTATCGCTGCGGAATCTCAAAACGCACAAGAATGGTTCGTTGACACCCTCAAACGTGAATTAGCGTTAAAAGGATATCCATCAACTACACGTGTTTCTAAGATCAATCAGAGGTCCCGGAAAGCATTACGTATCGAGGCGCTTATGCCGCAGATTGAAAAAGGTGAGATCGAATTTCATCGCAGTCAAGCGCTTTTACTCGAACAGTTTGAACGGTACGGCTCGAACTGGCACGATGATCTACCGGATGCGCTCGAGATGGCGGTGAGTGTCAGTAAACGAGCCAAAACGGTGATTAAAGCGAAGCCGAAGTATATGTAACGAAAGGAGGACGTTAAATGTCGCTAAAAAAGAAACTAGAAGCAAAGCTGTCGTATGAAAAAAGGAAAGCAGCCCTTGCATGTGCCATGAATGAAATAATGCCGGAAGACGGCGCAAAGAAAACGCAAGCGGAATTAGCTGAAGAACTAGGCATGTCGCGTATGGGATTGTATCGTTGGCGAACTCAAGACCCCGTGTTCATCGAATATATGGGTCTATTAGCTGACGAGATGTTAGCGAGTCACCAAGCGGAAGTTTATGGTCAATTGATGCGGTCGATACGAGGAAAACAACCTTCGATGAAGGCTATCGAAATTTACACGAAATTAATCGGTAAGTTAGCGGATAGACAGATTATCACCGACAACACATCGGATAATCAAACAATCGAGGACATAAACGCGCTAACAAACGAATTAGACGATCTTTTGAAGGAGGAATAAGCGATGGGTTTTACGGACTTTTTTAAGCACCGCAACCACGAGCCCGACGACGGATCGCATACTAAAACGTATAGCATCATCCGACCCGGCGCGCAGTTTCCTCCGGCTGATTCGATCGAACGACTAGCGAAATATCGGCGCATGAAAAAGCTGTTTGAAGGAAAGCAACGAGACGTCTACGAGCGTGCGACCGACGTTCTGAAGGATTCACCGCAAGCCGAGCAATTAAAGAAGCTATATATCGCGGTCAATCTTGCCGACATTCTCGTAACGAAGCCGGCCGACCTTCTCGTAGGCGAACCGGTTCAATTCGAAAGTGGCCTTCCCGATGACAGCGAAGAACAAAAAGCGCTCAATCGCTACGTAGAGGAAAACGATATTAATCAGCTTCTCCACGAAAGCGCAACGGCAAACGGCTTCCGCGGCGATTCGTGGTTTAAGGTTCGATATGGATACCGTCAAGACTTTTCGGAAGTTGAGAAACTCGGCTTACCAGTGCCGGCAGATGCCGAGATGGAAGCGATCATTGAACATGTTAGTGCTGGCGCAGTCTTTCCGGAGTTTAGTGTCGGGAACATAAAAAAACTAAAGGCGGTCAATATTGCGCAAGTTGAATGGATCGAAACGGAGAAAACGGAGATTCCGTTTTTAAACGTTGAACGTCACGTACCGGGCTACATCCTATATTCGCGATATCGTTTGTACGAAAACGGAGTTGATACCTCAACAGGTACGCACGTATCCGTATATAGAATCGGCGAACAATTACCGACAGGTCGCGAAGAAGATATCGAAGAAACTCATTTGCCGCATATTCCGGTATTTCATGTTCCGTATAAGTCGATCGACGATGAGTTCTTTGGCATCGGCGGTTTAGAGAAGTTAGAAACGGTATTTGCTGCAATTAACGATCGTCTAATGCAGATCGACTATATCCTATGGAAGCATAGCGACCCTACTGCGTACGGACCGGAAATTCAAGACGACGGAAACACGGTTCAGTTCGGTGGGGCTTACATTCCAGTCGGAAAAGAAGACGTAACGCCTGGATATATGGTGTGGCAAGCGCAACTAGACGCGGCCTTTAAGCAGTTAGATGTATTGTTTAGCAGTGTATTTATGAACTCGGAGACGCCGCAGTGGTTATTCGGAACTGTTTTGTCGGGAGATAATTCGGGCGGAACAGGAACGTCCCACACCGACGGCGCCGCAATTAAAGCGCGGTTCATGCCGATTCTATCAAAAGTTAAGCGAATACGGGCGCACTATGATAAAGCGATTAGAGATGCGTTGTGGACGTGTATGCTCTTGGAGAAGGCCGTCAAACGGATTAAGATTGATGCGGCTGTTTATCCGAGGGCTGTGTGGAACGACGGTATTCCGCAGAATGAGAAAGAATGGGCGGAGATCATGCAGATTAGAACGGCAGGTAAGCCGACTCTCGATGTGAAAAGCGCAATCAAGGCGATGGATGACGTTGACGACGAAAAGGCAGACGAAATCATGCGCCGCATTGAAGAAGACGAAACATCCGCAAATGGCTTCGTAGATGCGTCGATCTTTAATGAACCGGAAGCGCCACCTGAAACTGAGGACGATGAGTAATGACGAAAGTACCGGCACCTAATTACGATTATCAGACGAAGCAACTTGCCGGCTATTATCGTTCCGCCATCAAAGACATTCTCGCCGAGCTTGATCGCGTTGATATTACGGATTTCCGACGAGCCAATGCGCTCGCAACGCTTCAGTCAATCAGCCGCATTTTATCCGATCTTGATACGAAGTCAGCGCGGTGGGTTAGTGAAAACGTACCTATTGCCGCAAACGAAGGCGTAATCAATACGCTTGTTGCGCTTAAAGTCGCTGAGACAGTTGAGCAAGCGGCTCTTATCGTAAAGTTCAATGAGCTAAACGAAGCAATGGTCGCGGCTGCTATTGCGGATACGCAAGCGGACCTTTTAGCCGTCACGCAGAACGTAGATCGGAAAACAAAAGCCGCGGTTCGCCGTGCCGTTTCTGATTCTATCAAGTACAACATGGCGTCAGGTACAAACGGACGACGGACGATACGAGACGATATCAAAAAGCGCCTCAAAGAATCGGTCGTGACCGGAATCGTCGACGCAAAAGGACGTCGCTGGAAGCCGGAAGTATACGCCGACATGGTGACTCGTACGAAAATGATGCAGACATACCGTGAAGCAACGACTAACGAAGCCGTTGATCGCGGCGTTTTGTATGCGCAAATATCGTCACACGGGGCGAAAGACGCCTGTCGCGGTCATGAAGGCGAGATCATAAAGTTGACGCCGGAAGCGCCTGGCGATTTTAAAACCTATGAAGAACTACAGGCGACGGGTGAGATATTTCATCCGCGTTGTAAGCACGTATTTTCACCGATTAGAGATGTCGGTTTATTGTCCGAACGTTAAGACGTTAAACTAAACGGCTGTTTTATCTAATAGGCGACGGCCTTAAAACGGTTGGAGGACGATATGTTTGTAAAACGATTTATGCCGTTATTTGACGCAGATGATCAAGCAGGCGGAGGCCAAGTCGAAGATCAAGTGACGCAGCAACCAAACGATGATCAGCCGAAGAAACTTGAACTCACGCAGGAAGAGTTTGACGAGAAGATTACGTCTCGCATTAAACGCGCGGTCTCTAAATACGCAGATTATGACGCTTTAAAAGAGAAGCTGAGCGCGTACGAAAAAGCGGAGCAAGAAAAGGCAGATGCAGAGCTAACGGAACTCGACCGCATCAAAAAGGAACTCGAAGCAAAGTCGGAAGTTGAGCAATCACTTACGCAGCAGATCGAGGACCTCAAAAAAGCGGGCGAACAAGAAAAGATTACGAACGCATTCATCAAGGCGGCAACGTCGGAAAATATCGCTTACCTTGACGATGCATTGCGCTTGGCTGATTTAAGCAGCGTTTCGGTAGAAGACGGAAAAGTAGTCGGCGTCGAGGACGTAGTAAAGGCGTTGGTTGAAGAAAAGCCATTCCTTATTGCGCAGAAGCCGAAGCCAATCGGTCAGAGTACGAATTCGGGGACGGATAAGATCGACAAAACGCCGGATCAGCTTATTAAAGAAGCCGAGGAAAAAGCACGTAAGAGCGGTCGTACAGAAGATCGCGCTGCGGTTGCTCAATTAAAAAGACAGTTAAGAAAATGAGACTCCTTTAATTAGGGGTCTTTTTTAATACAAACAAAAAGGGGGACATATTTTTATGTCACAGATTTTCTCTAATGATTTGATTGGTAAAACAGAATCGGTACAAGACGAATTACTACTTTTAAATCCGCACCAAACTCCGTTGCTTGCGATGCTTGGTTTTTCTAAACCAGTAACACAAACCGAGCACCAATGGTTCGAGGACGAGATGTTTGCGTATGAAGGCAACGTTACTGACGCGGCTGCTGCCGACGCAACTGTTCTAAAAGTATCTTCTGTAGAACCTTTCCGTAACGGGCATGTCATTAAACTTGGCGAAGAACTAGCGCTTGTTACTGCGGTTAATAAGTCAGCGAAGGAACTAACAGTAGTCCGTGGCTACGCCAATACTACTGCGGCTGCAATTACTGCGAACGAGAAAGTTGAGGTTCAGTTCGTAGAAGGTTCGGAAGGTGCTGACGCTAGACAAGGTCGCTACAAGCCACGTAAACGCGTATCGAACATTACGCAAATCTTTGACGAAACTGTTGAAATTTCCGGTACTGCTGCGGCTGTCGCCAATTACGGCATCACGGATATGTACGAGTACGAAAAGCAAAAGAAACAGCTTGAATTAGCGCTTCAAATGGAAAAAGCGTTCATTGGCGGCATTCGCTACGAGAACGGATTAGTACGTCAAATGGACGGAGTTCGCAGCTTCATTAAAACTAACGTGACTGATCTTGCCGGTCAAGAACTTTCGCTAGAAGCTATCAACGACGCTGTTCAGTCAATCTACACTAAAGGCGGCTTCAAGTCCGGCGGTCAGTACGAAATCATCGTACCTGCGAAACAAAAACGCATCGTTTCTAAATTTGATAAGTCGCTTGTCAGAGTAAACCAGGGCGAAGAGAGCCGAGGAACTGTTGTTAACTTCTTGACGACTGACTTCGGAGAGTTTCCGGTATCTATTAACGATAACTTGGCAGCGGACGAAGTACTTATCGTCGATAAAAACCGCATCAAAATTCGCCCTTTACAGACGCGCGATATGAGCCATGAGTACCTCGGCAAGAAAGGCGACTACTTCCAAGGCATGCTAGTCGGTGAGTACACGCTAGAGTTCCAACAGGAGCCAGCTCACGCACGTATTAAAGGCGCTAAGTAATAACGGCCCGCAAGCGCGGGCTTTACTTTTTTGATAGAACGGAGGTAATGCGGACTTGGCAACGTTTGAGTCACGATACAAAGAATTAACGTTTTATGTAGGCGGCGCGCCTCGTAAGTTTTCGGATGGAATCTACGCGACTACAGATCCGGAAGAGATCGAGGTATTAACCGCACTCGTCGATGCTGTTTGCACGGCTAAAGACGAACCAAAAACGGAGGATAAACCGAAGCCGGCGCCAGCTAAAAAGCCCGCCAAGAAATCCTCCACAAAATAACAGGAGGTGGGGCGAATGGCGGCTACGGTCGAAGGTGCAAACGAATATATCAATACGTTTTTAGTAGATATCGAGGACTGGAATGCGGCGGATGAAAAGACGCAGACACGCCTATTTAACCGAGCTTCTACGACTCTTACTCGTGTTTTTCCTACGTACGTTATACCGGATAAAGCAATCTACGAATTTATCAATGTACTGGCAATCGCGTACAACGATACGAACCGGTTGAACAAACACGGAATTTCCTCGTATTCAATCACGGGCGTCGCTGCGTTTAACTACAAGGATACGCTGCGGAGCGAAGACGAAGACTTGATTCCACGCGAGTCAATCAGCGCGATCGAAGAAGAAAACGGCGTTCAAATCGGAGGCAAACGTATCAGAAGGACGGTGCTGTAAATGGCGATCTTTCCTATGCGCCAAACTATTACGGTGAAGCGCCTATCTTCTGAACGAGACGTTTGGGGAAATCCGATCGCCGAAGCCGAAGAGTTAACGCTAAAATGCCGCATCGACGAAGGCTCTACCGCGGTCAAGTCGCGAAACAATGGCGTCACTAAGTCCGAGGAAACAGTCGCATCGGCTCGTATTCTACTAGATCGCCTGGCAGACGTGCGCTACACCGACGTTATCTCTTATACGAATGAACTCGGAGAAACGATGGAAAAGAGACCGAAGGAAATCAACGTTAAGAGACATATCGGCGGTAAAGCGATTCTGACGGAGGTGCTTCTATGAGTTTTACGTTTGATGCGAGTAACTTTATCAGCGGGATCAGCACAGCCAGTCGAGGTGCACTTGAAGGCGCGGCACAGGCGCTTGGTGATTCGGGTGACGACCTCGCAAGGGTTGCGCAGAACATCGCGCCGATCGACAAAGGAACGTTACGGAGCAGCGTCACGAAGAAGTTTAAATTGACGGCAGGAAAAGCATCGGTCGACGTCTCATTCAGAGCGGTCGAGGACGGTTTTAACTACGCAATTTGGACGCACGAAATGGACTACAAACTTGGACCGACGTCGGCGGGTGCTGGCGAAATTGACGGTTACGAGGTCGGAAACAAATACCTCGAAAGGCCTCTAAAAGGAAACGCCGAGAAGTACGTCCGTTGGATTGCCGATGGTGCACGTGGAGGGCTGACCTAATGCGTATAGTCGAATTAATTAACTTTATCAAGGCGCGAGTCGACGGTGATTACTACGCAAATAAGTTTTCAATAGACGGAACAGGAGCGGAAATATCCGTTAAATTAACGGGCGGCTTCCCGACGTCTAAGTACACCGGACTAAAGCGACCGTCTTTCCAAATACTCGTCCGCGGCGAATCAAGAGACGGGGCAGGGGCGGAAGACAAAGCGTTTGAGTTATACGATGCGCTTACGAATCTGTCCGAAGTTCAGATCGGCGAAAGCTCAATCGTACAGATACGCTGTAATAACTCGGCGCCGTTGTATTTAGGAGACGACGAATCCGATCGTCCAATATATTCATTAAATTTCGATTGCGTAGAGCGTCCTTAGGGGGCGCTTTTTATTTTGCGCAAATATAAAAGGAGGAAAATAGATGGCGGCAGGAATTAGAGGAATTAACGTTCCTATCGGTCCGGCAATCGTCGAATTTGGCGAAGGTTCCGAGCTAGTTACGTTTGATATCACGAAAGGCGGCATCGTCTTCAAGGCGGAGACGTCAATTCAAGATACGACGGTCGACCAGTATGGGGACACCCCCGTCAAGTCGACGATGAAAGGCCGTAATGCGGAAGTAACGGTGCCTTTTGCGCTTCATGATTTAGAAAGATTAGCCGCAGCAATGCCGAATAGCCGACTCGTGAAAGATAGTACGGACCCGGCGAAGATGAAGTTAGTCGTTTCCGGTAAAGCAGGATTCGATATGTTAGCGGCTGCCAAAAAGCTCGTCATTAAACCGACGGCTACAGGCACAACGCCAAATGACTATATCACGATCCCACTTGCGGGTGCTATGTCAGATCCGGAATACACGTACAACTCAGACGATGAGCGTATCGCGAATCTAACGTTTAAAGCATATCCGGATACGGACAACGACGGTGACCTATTTATCATGGGTGACGAAACAGCGGAATAACAACGAAAGGCATCGCTTAGCGGCGGTGTCTTTTTATTTTGAAAGGAGGTTACGCAATGAGCTTATTTGGTATCGGCACGAAAAAGGTATCAAGCGAACTTACACTCGGCGACAAAACGGTCCAAGTACCGAAACTAACGCCGGTCAAATGGAAGGAACTATTCGAAGTAGTCGATCGCCTGCCACACTTATTCTTTACGGTTTTGAGCACGAACGGCCAAGAAGACTTCGCAGCGACCCTAGTTGCGGCTATTAATCTAGCGATGGATGAAGTCGTAAAGATTGTCGCTGTCCTTTCCGGACTAGACAAAGACTACGTGCACGAAAACGTAGGCACTGACGAGATTGTCGAGTTTTTAATCGCGGTAGTTGAGAAGAACCGTCTGCAATCCGTAGCAAAAAACCTGAAAAGCCTTCTTCCGAAAGTAGCGGAGTAAAGCAAACGGATGAAGGCGAGTACACAATCGATGACTACTTAATAGATGCGGCGGTTCTGCTCGGCGTCACGCAGCGGCAAATAGAAAACGATTATTACATGGTTGATATTCCGAAAATCTTACGCTCCAAGACGAAGGCTAATGCGATAGATCGCCTGTCGATGATTTCGTTGCTTGTAGGTTCTGAGGGGCGAGCCATGGATGATCGCGAATACCAACGTCTCGTAAAAGACTTACGTAAACAGGCCGGCTATGTTGATCGCGAAGAATTTGACCGTGAAAAGTTCGAGCAATTGCGGAACTTCTTTAAATAACGGAGGAAAGGAGGAAATCTATTGGCGGGTGTATCAGTAGGCGAAATCACAGCGACGCTGACGCTACAATCGAACCAATTTACGGCAGGCGTAGCGCAAGCCCAGGCGCAGATGCAACAGATGGGCAATTCGGCTAAGTCGTTAAGCTCGCAAATGGGTCTCGTGCAGAAAGCGGCCCTAGCGGTGGGCGGCGCAGTCGTGGTCGGCATCGGGGCGTCTGCAAAAGCGGCGGCGAACTTCGAGCAGCAAATGAGCGCCGTCAAAGCGGTATCGGGCGCTACGGCTGGCGAAATGAAAACGTTGACCGACCTCGCAATCAAGCTAGGCGAATCGACATCGTTCAGTGCGACCGAAACTGCGCAGGCGACCGAGGAACTCGTAAAGGCCGGTGTAACGACTAAGGACATTATAAACGGAGGCCTAGCGGGCGCGCTCGATCTAGCAGCGGCGGGCAACTTAAATCTTGCGGATGCGGCCGAGATTGCCAGTACTGCACTTAACGCGTTCAAGGCCGATAGCTTATCGGTATCTGAAGCGGCCGACATTCTCGCAGGCGCAGCCAACGCATCGGCGACGGACGTAGGCGAAATGAAGTTCGGCTTGGCGCAGGTATCGGCAGTCGCGTCCGGAATCGGAATGTCGTTTAAAGACACGGCGACGGCACTTGCGGTATTTGCGCAGAACGGAATCAAAGGCTCGGATGCCGGCACGTCGCTTAAAACGATGCTATCGCGGTTAGAGCCGCAGACGAAGCAGCAACACGAAGAGATGATGGAACTCGGCCTTATAACGGCAGACGGAACGAATAAGTTCTTCGACCAAGCCGGCTCACTGAAAGACTTGGCGTCTATTTCCGGCATTCTTCAAAACGCATTCAAGGGGCTAACGGATCAGCAGCGGCAATCATCGCTACAGACGTTATTCGGTTCAGATGCGGTTCGTGCTGGTACGGTGTTCTATAAAGAAGGCGCAAAAGGCGTTGAAGATATGGCGGCGGCCATGTCGAAAGTAACGGCGGCGGAAGTATCGAAAGTAAAGCTCGACAACTTCCTCGGATCAGTAGAAGAACTTAGCGGCGCAGTCGAGACGCTCGGTATTAAGCTCGGAAACGAGTTCTTGCCACACCTACGAAAAATAGTCGACATTGGAGCCGACTTGGTTCGGGCTTTCAGTTCGATTAATCCTAGCGTGGTTGCGACAGGATTCGCAATGGCTGGTACGTCGGCGGCGATCGCACTAACGGCTGCATCAGCGGTCAAACTCGGCTTTGCATTGCGAGGTCTTTTCGCAGCGATGGGTCCAGCCGGTTGGGTCATAACAGGTCTTTCGATACTTGGCGGTTTGTTAGTAGGGGTTTCCGCAGGTTATAAAGCGATGAATACGGTCAGTCTCGAAGCGGCAAATGCGAAGCAAAAGGAAGTCGACGGAATCAATAAGACGATCAAAGAATACGACGGACTTCAGGCGAAAATGAAGCTGACGAACGATGAGCTTCTTCGCTACTTAGACAACAAAGACGCGCTGGCTAACGAAAAAGATTCGACTGCGATTAAAAAGCTAAACGCTGAACAAGACGACCTCCGTAAAAACTCGGGGCTTACGAATGAGGAGTTCGACCGGTTCTTACAACTGAACGATCAGATCATCAAGAAGTCACCGGAAACAGAAGCGGCTTTCTCGGCGCAAGGGAATGCAATCGCGAAGAACACCGAGGCGATGAAACGATTGAGTGCTGAGAAAGCGGAAGAGTTGCGCTTGGAATTAGAGAAGCAGAAAACGATTGCTGAACGAAATATGGACGGTCAATTGCAGAAGGAAAAGCAGCTTAAGCAGGAGATTAACGGAATCACAGAACAGCGCGCAGGCAAAGAACAGGCGGTCGCCAATCAATTAGCTGTCGTTGAAAGTATCGAACAGAAAATCGCGCAAGCCAAGCAAAACGGGGATAAGGCAACAGCTAATATGCTTGAAGTCAATCTCGCGCAAGAGAAGCGTATTTTGGAGGCAAAGCAAACCGAATTAGTAAAGAGTACGGAGTCTTTACAGAAAAAACGTGCCAGCCTAGCGGAAACACAAAAGGAGCTTTCGAAACTCGATCAAGTTAACCAAAAAATGGTCCAATTAGAGCTTCGACAAGTCGGCCTTACTGCGAAAAAAGGGCAAGGGGTCGCAGTCCTAGATAGAGAGATAAGTAAACTTCGAGATGCTCGTGCAAACTTAATCAACAATACGACCGAAGCGGACAAAAAGACGGCCGAGTACCGAGAGTCCCTAGCCGCAATTGAGAGCGAGCTATCGCAGTTAGAGCGGACTAAGAACAAGGTTATCGAAATCACCGGTCAAGCATCGACTATGAACGCAGAACTAAGCAAGGATCTTAGTAAGCGCATCACGATTATCACGACGGACGTCACACGTAAAACGGAACGAGCCGTCAGCCGTGGGCGCGGAAACGAAGGTACTTACCATGTCGGAGGCATCGTCGGTAAACCAGCCGGAAAGCTGCACTCAGGTGGCATGGCGTCCAAATTCGGAAATCCAATGAGCCGAGAAGTTGATATCCGTGCATTAAGGAACGAGATGGTCTTGACAGAAGCGCAGCAAGCGAATCTTTTCCGTATGATCGACGCGGGTCACACAGCACGAATAACTTCGGCAGCAGGCGGCAACAGTCCGCAAATACAGGCGCACCTATCCAGTCTCGCAACTGCTATCGATTCTCTTAAAGGGCTTTCGGTGGTTATGGAGGGCGAAGTGGTCGGACGCCTAGTCGAGCCACACGTAAGCAGGCGGCAGATGGACGAAATAGATCGAAGCAGTTATTAGTGAGGAGGTGAGCGGTTGAGCAACGCTAGTTTTATCAAAGCGATAGCGCCGGACGCGCAGAAAATATACCGGAATTACAACATACTCGCGTCGCTTATCATTGCGCAGGGATGCTTGGAGTCCGGCTATGGTAATTCGGGCTTGGCTACGAAAGGGAAAAACCTATTCGGCGTCAAAGGGTCGTACAAAGGCGAGTCAATTCGGATGCTTACGTGGGAGGTTTATAACGGTCGTAACGTTCAGGTCTACGCCGACTTCCGTAAGTATCCGTCATGGTACGAGTCGATGCAGGATCTCGCGAAGTTATACATTAACGGAACGAGTTGGGACCCGAATCACTACAAAGCAGTCGTCGGTCAAACGAACTATAGGAAAGCAACGAAGGCGCTCGTAAATGCCGGATATGCAACGGACCCAGCGTACGCGACGAAACTGAACAATATTATCGCGACGCATAACCTGACGAAGTACGATACGAAGAAGACAACGGATACGAGTACCGATGTTGATAAGTCAGCGCAACCAAAGCCGGAACCGTCCGTAGTTGATATAGACGAAAACTTTAATGAAGATGCGTTCTCGCCGGATATTGTTTTCGGGCGATCTTCAGCGATTCCGCGTTCGGATGCAAACTTCCGAATACAGTATCGCAATGGAACGATTATTGATATGGCGAGGGATCTATCGGTTTTAGTACGTAGCTTGGTTATTTCGGCTCCGTCTCCGAATATCACCTACGAAAACATACCAGGAAAAAACGGTTCTTATCGTACAGGTAAAGACTTCGGAAATCGACGAATCACAGCCGACTGTACAATGTACGCCGAAGACGCAGCCGACTTCTACCTGCTGCGTGACGAAATATATAACGCTCTCTACCAAGAATCCGAGTTTTATCTAGTCGCGGAAGGCAATCCGAAGAAACGATGGCGAGTGGAGCTGAGCGATTCTTTTGATCCGGAAAGAAGCGGAAGCGTGGCCGATTTTTCGCTAACGTTCGAGAGTGCGTCTCCTTATTGCGAATCGGTCGGAACGACGCAGGACCCGTTCACATTTGACGCGAGTCTTTGGCAGTTCGGAGAAAACTTAGAAGATACTATTCCGGTCTATAAACATACGTCAAAGAGCTTTCGTATTTACAATGCGGGGGCTATTCGTATTGATCCGTTAGAATTACCGTTCGTCATTTCGTATAAGGGCGCTTCGTCTAAGTTGAAGATCACGAACAAAACGACGGGCGATGCGTGGCAATATACCGGAGATTCGACGGCTAAAGAGACGATCGTATTAGACGGTGTGAAGGCACGAAAAGAGGGCGTGAGCATTTTCGGAGATACAAACCGGCAGACGATTCGGCTCGAGCCGGGCTGGAACGAATTTGTACTATCGGGAACGAGCGGGTCCTTCGAAATCA
Organism: Bacillus sp. FSL R5-0659; assembly: GCF_038008785.1. Taxonomy (NCBI): domain Bacteria; kingdom Bacillati; phylum Bacillota; class Bacilli; order Caryophanales; family Bacillaceae; genus Bacillus; species Bacillus sp. FSL R5-0659. Next base: position 3,036,382 of record NZ_JBBOZU010000001.1, on the reverse strand, counting down.
AATTCGATTTCCGATTCTATTATTTCTAGGAGGTGGCGCGATGGAGCTACTTATAAAAACGGTAAGAGGCGAAGTCGAGGCGCTTACCGACTACGACTGCACGGTACGGGAGACGTCCGAGAATGAGAAGTCGCTAGATGTGTCGGTTTTAAGTACGAGGAACAACGATCATTCTTTCGGATTGATCGAGAACGAAAACATACTCGTCTGCGACGGCGAAGAGTACGTCATCAAGAAGACGCGTCCAGTCACGGTAAATGAAACCATAAAGATTGAAGCGTCCGGAGTTTATAAGCCGTTAATCGACCTCGCAGACAACTACGTTTATAGCAAAAGCGGAAAGAAGCGGAAAATGACCATTGACGACATGGTTACGATCGCGCTCGAAGGATCGGGGTACTCCTATGACATATCACCGGAGGGACTAGACGCTACGTTCGAACTCGAAGATTTCGGCGACGGTTTCTCTAACGATTTACTGCGGGATATTCTCGATAAGTACAAAGCGGAATACACCTTCGACGGCAAAAAAGTAGTCATTGCGAAGGAATTGGCTCGCGATACCGACTATCAGATTCGATATAAATTCAATTCGCGCGACGAATCGGTTGAGATCGATACAAGTTCGCTGAAGACGTATATACGCGGTTTTGGCAAGCAGAACGACAAGACGCAGGCCTACGCGGTCGAACTTGAGTATACGAGCCCTTTGGCGGAAATATACGGAATCAAGCACGCAGCACCTATTCGCGACGATGCTTATACTTCGGCTAATGCTGACGAGTTAGAAATCCGCCTGCAAGAAGAGCTAACGGATACGATCGAACTATCACTAACGTTAACCTATACGGAGCTTCGGCATTTCGGAGTCCAAGATATACGTAAAGGCGACTACGTATGGTGCATGATCGATCCTTTCGGAATTAACAAGAGGATTAAAGTTGTCGGTGTCGAGCGCTATTCCGATCCGAATAAATCTCCGGTCTACACATTCGGAAAGCTGAAGCGCGATATTAAAACGGATATGAAAGGTTTCCGTAAGACGGAGAAGCGCGTATCTAAACTGTTCGATGCGGCCGGAAAGGTAAAAGGAACGACCATCGGAGCCGGAATACGCATCGGAAGTGACGCCAACTTTGACGACGGCTATGACCCGACAACTATTCCGAAATACGGGCCGGCGACTGCGGTTTCTGACGGCTTAATGACGTCGGGCGATTTTCAGAAGCTACAAAGCATCGTCGTTGGTCCGGATGGTAAGCCGCAAGTAGACATGGCAAGCGCATCAAAAGCCGGCCTAATGTCTTCGGCGGATTTCATAAAACTATCGAAGATCATCGTCAGTTCTTCGGGAGCCAACGTTGATCTTAATAAACTAGTAACGGACCTAACGGCGCTTACTGCGAGAGTAGACGCGCTGGAATCAAAATAAAGGAGGCACTAAATGGCTAACGTATTTTTAAAGCGAATAGCAACGGCGTGGGATCGTATTGCGCGGAATAACCTAAACGATAACTTTTCGAATATCGAGCAAGGTTTTACGAAGGTCACGGCTGAGCTAAACGCCCACAAAAACGCATCGCCCGCACACAAGTCCGAGCAAATTCAGCACGGGCTTTTTACTGCTGCCAATCGCCTAGATAACTTGAACGCTCGCTTTGCGAACCTCGTCGTTAATCACGATGGCGAAGACGTCAAAGAAGTCGTCGATCTTAGGGTAGCACTCGATGCATCTACGCATCCAACAGCGAAAGATCGCTTCGATTATGACTTCGCTAAGCTAATGAAGAAGATCGAAGACATGGCCGTATTTGTTTCGTTGCGTCCGTACTTAGAGAAATACGGCAACTTTGATGACGCAATGCAAGCAGCACTGGACTTATCGAAATCAACGCCCATTACGCTTGTGGTTCCGCCTGGTAATTATACGCAGACACGAACGCTTCGTATTTTCAGAAACACGCGGCTCATCGTTCAGGGCGGCGCAGTTATCAAACGGAACTTCGTTGGTTCAATGCTAGTCAACGGACTGGAAACTGATAATTTTAGCGGCTATAACGGGCATGGAAACATCGTAATTGAAGGCGGTGGTACCTTCGATAGTAACGGAACCGTCATTAAGCAGCAGTGTTCCGTTTTCGGATTCGCACATGCAGACGGAATTATCATTCGCGATATTACCGTACTTGACGTTGTAGGTGGGCATGCGTTTGACTGCGCAGGCAACCAAAACGTCCTGATCGAGAATGTAAAATTCAAGGGTTACGCTGACTACGTAGGCGACCGATGGTTCTCGGCGGCCATTCAGATAGACTTAATGCGTTCTTCTGCAAACTTCGGCGCTTTCGGTTCGTACGATCAAACCGTCACAAGAAACATCGTCATTCGCGGGAACTATTTCGGAAAATCAAACAACCTCGGTGGTTGGGCGCGTGCGGTCGATTCACATACGAGTACGGACGGCGTTTGGTATTCGGTAATCCGCATCTTAGATAACGTTATTGAAGACACGACTGAGTACGCGATCAGCGGAAACAAATGGTACGATACGCGAATCAGCGGCAACAAGCTAAACAACTGCGCTTCCGGCATCCGTATTCTACTACCAACCATAACGTCTCAATATACACAAGATGCGAACGGTAATCCGACTGGTCGTATAAACAAAACGAAGCATCACGTTATTACAGACAATACAATCACGAACATATCGAAGAATCACGCAATTCAAGTGTACGGTAGGAAAGGCTATCAGACGATCGATGATGTGACAATCGCCAATAACGTCATTGATAACGTAGTAGAACGACATGGGATCCATGTATCAGACGTCTATAACTTTACCATTTCCAGCAATGTTCTCGATGGAACCGGTCACCACGGCATTTTAATTACTCGAAGCATGTACGGATCCGTAACGGCGAATGTTTTACGAGGCATTAAAGGTAACGGAGTTAGGGTTGAAGAGGGCGGATGCAATAACGTCACTGTCGCAAATAACATTTTGAAAGAAGTCGGCTTTTCCGGAATCTCAGTATCAGGGTCGTCACAAAGAGTGCGCGTCTTTTTTAATACGCTCGTAGACGTTGGTACACGAACGACGGAAAGCGACGGGTACGACGGCATCATCTTTTTGACCGGCGTTGAGCGATCTATGTGCGCATTTAATGACGTAACCGGTACGACCATGCGCCACGGGATTTATTTAACGAATACTTGCTCGCAAATATCCACGTATGGAAACTACGTAAAGGGTGCCGGTTCTGACGATAGCTATAACGATAACAGCATTGACCCGATTACTTCGACTGCGAACGTTATTTAAAGGGAGGAAAACGGATGTTAGCAAAAGATGGCGCTTTGTCTTTCGACGTCAATGCGCAAACAAAGCGGCCTATCAATGCCGCCATACAATTTAGCACGCAAGATATAAACACGGCACGCCTGTCCTTTAAACTCACGAAAGACGGCGTGCCGTTGCCGTTGTCTGCGGTCGTAGGTAAATTAGTCCTTTCGATGGCGGATGGGAGCCGTTTTATTCGACCGGTCACACTAGTAAATAAACCGGAAGGACTAGCCGAATATATTTTAGCTGCGGATGAGATCCGACATTACGGCGCGGTAAAAGCCGAGCTGGTTCTGTATTACACGAACGGGCAGGCGCTTTCGATTCATAAATTCGGCTTCAACATCGAGCAGTCACTCATCGATCAAGACATCGTCCCCGTCGCGGAGTACTACATCGATGACTTTGAAACACTGCGCGGTCAAATTAACGATCTTTACGATGACGTTGTTGCAACCGTTGCGGAAATCGAAGCGAAGTTCGAGGACTTAGATAACGTAGAGACGAAGGCGGGTGCGCAGGAAAAAGTCGATGCGCATGCCGGAAACACGGATGTTCACGTCACGACTGAGGAGAAAGCGGAATGGGACGCGAAGGAGTCGACGGCAGGTGCCCAAGCGAAGGTAACCGCACACGCAAATGATACAGTGAAACACGTAACTAACGAAGAACGATCGGCATGGAACTCGAAGGAAACTACGTCAGGGGCGCAGTTGAAGTCGGACGAAGCACTGCGGCAAGCGAAAGAATACGTAAGTAATTACCAAAAAAGAAGAATTACTGAAGACACGGGTCTCCCGTTAATTTCTCTAAAAGATACTTCCGGAAGTATTCTAGAGTCGATAACAAATAACGGATTAGGGCAGGGAACGTTTTACGCAATAGCTAGTTCGCGAGACTTACCGAATACTCGATCCTTTAGAGGAATGTACCATATGACTGACGCTTCTAACGGTAAAGCAACTTACGGATGGGTGTATGCAACGGATTACGCCAATAACATATATACCAACTATTTAAACAATAACGTATGGAGTGGATGGCGACGCGTCATAACAGATGCGGATGCTAACGTTACGTGGAAGTACCCGACTCCAGGCAACGGTTGGGTTCAATATGCTTCGACGGACGGATCGACTCATACACTCCGATACACAAAGGATGCTGGAGGGGTCGTGGAAATTCTAGGTTCAATATCCGGAGGTGCTATCGGCGCTAACGTTACCGCATTTACGCTACTCCCTGAGTACTTCCCAGCACAATCAATGCATTTTATTGGCGTGGCTTCTAGTGTCGGAACGCCTGGTGTACCGCAATATCACCGAACTTACATCAGCACGGATGGAAGAGTTTGTGTTCAATCGTGCTCTAATACTGCAAATCCAAACGAATTCATCACGTTTGGCTTCCGTTTTAGAGCGAAGGTCTAGGAGGTGTTTAGATGATATGGGTTTATAAATATGACGACGATTTTATTTATCTTCCGTCGGCGGATATCTTATTAGACATAGAAAACGGCGAAGAAATTCCCGAAGGATACACGCCAGTTAAACCGCAAGGCGGCTTGTTTATTGCGACGTTTGATCCGGATAAAGGAGAGTGGTTCGAAGGGGCTACGCAAGAGTATATTGACAGTCTTTTTCCGAAAGCGCCGCCGACTGAAATCGAAGTTCTACGACAACAGCACGCCGAGTTGGTTTTTACGCTAATGATGGGAGGGGTGATTTAATGGATTGGTTCGCGATCATCAAGAAGTTTTATGCAGACGGAGATTGGACGAAGGAACAAGTCGCTGCGGCGGTCGTCAAGGGGAAAATTACGCCGGAACAATACGAAGAAATTGCGGGTGAGCCTTACGTAGAAGCGTAGGCTTTTTATTTTGCACTTAAGGAGGATTTGCGGTGACTCAACCGACTACGCACGAACTTAATGAAAAGATCGCGAAGATACAGGTCGACATCGCCACCATCATCGCAACACAACAACATCAGACACGCATCTTCGAAGAGTTCCGAGAAATGGCGGCAACGGCGCTATCTAGGGCAGACACGGCTGACGACAAGGCGAGCGAAGCCCTACGTATTGCTAAAACTGCCCGCGACGATCTACGAGAATACCGCGACCAGGTTAAAGGTGACCGGCGTTGGCTTATCGGGATTGCGGTCCCGGTAATGCTGGCGTTGGTGCCGGTCCTGTTCCGTTATTACTTCTAAATAAAACGAAAAGGGAGACGATTATATGACGATTAAAGTGACGCAGGATCTTGTATCCCCGAGTAAATACGGTATTAAATGTCCGAATTCAATGGACGCAAAATATATCACGTTCCACAATACTGCGAATGATGCCTCGGCCAAAAACGAGATTTCGTATATGAACGGTAACAGCAATCAGGTATCGTTCCACTTCGCAGTAGATGACGTAGAAGTGCGTCAAGGAATTCCGGTTAATAGAAACGCTTGGCACTGCGGAGATGGAAGTGGCGCGAATAGCGGAAACAGAACGTCAATCGGCGTCGAGGTTTGCTACTCTGAATCCGGAGGCGAACGGTACAAAAAAGCGGAAGCACTAGCGATCAAATTTATTGCGCAGCTTCTAAAAGAACGCGGCTGGGGCGTCGATCGCGTCAAGAAGCACGAAGATTGGAGCGGAAAGCATTGCCCACACCGCGTGCTAGACGAAGGTCGATGGGGCGCAGTTAAAGCGGCAATCGCGAAGGAACTTGCGGCTCTAAACGGAAGCAAAGCGCCGTCTAAAACGGGCGCAGCGACTAAGCCGGTGAAAACGTCTAAACCAAAGGCGTCGGCTAAAAAACTAACGGTACCTACCGGTGTAATCCGTCCAGGTGCTCGCGGGTCAGCCGTTACACAACTTCAAAACGCACTAGCAGCCGTTTATTTCTATCCGGACAAAGGCGCCAAGAATAACGGTATCGACGGCATCTACGGTCCGAAAACGGCAAACGCAGTCAAACGATTCCAATCGACACAGTCCGGAATTGCAAACGACGGCATCTATGGACCGGCAACACGCGCCAAACTGGTGGCGGCACTAAAGAAAGCGGGGTATAGCGTATGAAGACGAATATTAGCGTAGGAACGGTGACTCGATTTATTCTGCTTGCGTTGGCTCTCGTAAACAGCGGGCTAACGATGTTTGGTGTGCAGACTATTCCGGTAGATGAAGCGGCAGTGTCCGACTTTATTGCGCTACTGTTCCTCGGGGCAACTTCGCTATTAGCGTACTGGAAAAACAACGACGTGACAAAGAAGGCGCGCGAAAGAAAAGCGTTGGATGAAGTCGGCAAGAAATAAGCGGAACTTTCGGCGGTTGCTTACGTATAAAAACGTAGGTAGCCGTCTTACATAACAATAACGTATAATTAAAAGAAAAAGGTCGTGGTTAAATGAAGCGTGTCAGACTACTTTTTTCTATAGTAATAGCCTTACTGATAATTGCGGGGTGTTCGTCGAATACTCAGCCGAGCAATAAAGACGAAGAAGTACAAGCAAAAGAAACCGAAGGAAACGATAATTTGCGTGAGGACAGCGATCTGTGGGCGTATAGCTCGGAGATTAATGACGAGGATAATATCGACGGACTGAATATAAAGGTTGATCGAATTCTCATTTCGCCCTCAAGCGCTCATATCGCGATAAAAGGTTCGATCGAAAATATCGGACATTCTTCCTTCGAAGCATTCCCGGCATCCGAAACGATTAAGTTAAATACCGGTGAAGAACTCGGTCCGGAAGAATTAATTAAAGTATCGGAAGAAGGCACGTCTAAACTGAAGAACAAAGGCGATAGGCTCGACTTCTTTTACGCATGGCCTATGTCAAATACGTCTCCAAACGAAGTAACTAGCGTTAGTTTATCGTGGAAAATTTACGAAATGGCCGGAAAGGACGTCTCTGACTCGACTTCATTTTCTCGCGAATATACGTTTAATCAATAACGAAAAGCCCCGTCCCTAACTGGATGGGGCGTTTTTTACGTTTAGTATATCCGAAAACCTAACGAAATTAGTATCGCCTCGATTATCCTTCACACGAAATTCCTTCCGTAAATGATCCACGTACACAACGCGACCATTTACTTCACGAACAAAGCCGTCATCATATAACTCAAAATCCAGCGGCAAGTCTTCGCTCATTGCCGAAGAAATAACAAACTCAAATTCGGCGAATTGTTCTTCGCTTAATGCCGGCCGTTCTATCTTCTGCTTCGCGAGGCGTAATTGACGCAAAGCCTCGTTGTGTTCCGGCAGTATAAACTTCATTTGCCAGCGGTTCTGATCCTTCCGTTCGTCCCACATCGGCGACACCTCCGGTTAAATTATAACCGAATGTGTGTTCGTTTATCAATCGGAAATATCAAACAATTCATTCGCATCAGTTAGTCCGAACTCTTTTATTACCTTCTCGAGAACATCCTTCGGGTATCTCTTCATCTTTCCGGAACACATTTCGCTTACAGTGCGTGTTGATAGTCCGGTCTTTTCCGCGAAATCCTTCTGCTGGGTGTATCCGTGCTTTTGCAATAACTCGTTAATGCGAAGCCTCAACGTAAGCCACCTCCGATATTCATTACGCTAAGTATAATCTTTTTTCGTTTATTACGCAATACGTAATTGACAATTCTGTTTTCCGTAACTATAATTACGTTAACAGTAAATTACGAAAGGCGGAATCGATATGCATTACTTAGCGGAACACCAAACGTTCTCATCAACGCAGGCCCTAAACACGGCCGTCTACGAACACATCAAACGAAACTCATACGACCTATCCGATACGGCGCGGACCGCACTTAAACAGATCGCACGCTATGCGGTTAAGTTCGCAGGCGCAGCGCATCTCAAAGCGGAAACCTTGGCAGACCTAATCGGTAAATCAGTCAAGACGGCGCGTCGCGTTCTTAATCAATTGGCTGCGCTGAACATCATAAAGAAAGTCGCAACGACTCGTAAAATCAACGGAGGCAAGGGCGCAAACATCATCGTCATCTTACCGTTAGCTGCGAATGACCAGTCGACAATGTCCACTCGACCAGCGCCGGAAAACGCCGATGTGCCAACGGTTGAGACGCCGAAAATCGAAAATGAACCATCGGATTCTATTAATCAATTAAATCAAAAGCACGTTAAAGATACGGCTGCGGTGCCGGCTGAAGCGCTGAAAAACTCGTTGCCAACGGAAATCTATAACGCTATGAGTCGCTACTTTGACGCAGCAGAAATCTATAAATATTACGGATTGTTATTACGTGCTAAGGCTTCCGTAGATCCTACGCTAATGATCGAGCATGATTCGGAGCCATTCGTAGATGCGTGGCATAAGACGATACTCAAAGCGAAATTGAACGAAATTAACCGTTTTGATGACTACGTGTATATTTCGTTCCAACGTGCAGCAAGCGAGGCAAAACGTAGGAAAATGCGTGGTAAATTAGAGGCGTTCGAGGCGTTTCTTGAATCGTAACTCAACCGTCTCAAATTGCGACAGTTAATATTGACCAGCTATATTATCCGGTGTATAATCGCATTGATTACATTCCGGATTCGTGTCCGAAATAATACGGACCGTTATCCGAAATAAGTGTACGTAAGGCTTTCGTAGTAAGAATCGTAATAAATTCCGCAATAGGTTTCCGGTACCACGTCTGCCGGGGGTTCGAATCCCTCCGAGCGCGTAATTGACCTTGTTTACGATGATAAAGGTCATTCATGAACCCCTCTTCATTTAGAAGAGGGGTTTTGTATGTTCAATCGGATTTATCGTTCTCTTCTAATAAAGCTAGGGTAAGCAAGTGAAAAAACGATCTTGTTGCAAAACAGCAACATCTATCCGAATATAATAAAATAACCCCCACTCTTAACATAAGGATGGGGGTTATTGCTATAAAGGGGTTACCTGCCTTTTTGGCCTTTCCTGTAAATAGCCGCAGGTATAATTGTAAGAAGAACAATGATAAATCCAATCACGGATACAGTATTTTTTATTGTATTGTCATTCACAGTGAAGTTTGTCACGATCATTGCCACCAGACAAAGAATGATGATTAAATAACTGTATTTCTCCAAGACTTTCACAAAATATCCCTCCAATATGAATCTATAAATAATATACTAATTATACAAAAATGAATAATAAAGGGTTATGTTAGATGTTCGTATGAGAAGTGCATTATATGCTTTGTAACAATCTTATCAGGTTCATGTCTCTCCATGAAATACTGGACATAAGACTCATTTCTTCCCTTTTCAGGCGTATTTGTTGAGCCGGCTTGCTGTATATGATTAACATGGAAGGGAATTGACAATGAGGAGGGATTTCTTGTGGCGAAGATTTTATTGATTACGTTTCCAGCTGAAGGACATGTGAACCCTATGTTAGGAATGATTAAAGCATGGGCGGATCGAGGCGATGAAGTGCATGCGGTCACAACTGTACATTATGAGGAACGAATCAAACGCTTAGGCGCTCACGTACATATAAATCCAGACTATATTCGGACATTACATGTGGAAGAAGGAGATTTAGATTCCATGCAGCCGTTCTTTCATGCCATGCTGCAAACATCATATGATATTTTAGAGGTAGTGGAAACACTTTCCGATAAGCATTCATTTGATTTGGTCTACTACGATATGTTTGGGGCGGGAGAGCTTGTTCGAGATTACTTGCGCATTCCGAGCATTGGATCCAACCCATCTTTTGTGCTGCAAGAGGCGCATTTTGATACACCGCTATACAGGAAGGATGAGAAAGCTGAGCATCTGTTAGAAAAAATACAAGAGCGTTTTAGCGTTCAGCCAACGCGTTTGATGCAATTTATGAAAAACCGTGGAGAACTGAATATCGTCTATACAAGTGAATATTTCCAGCCTTCTGTTGATTCATTAAACGATTCGTTTGTCTTCATTGGACCGAGCTTTCTAAAAAGAGCCGACCAGCATGATTTCCCGCTGGAAGCACTTGAGCAAGAAAAAGTCGTTTTTATTTCCATGGGCACCGTTCTTGGGGATACAGAAGCATTTTTTAATATGTGTATAGATGCCTTCGCAGACTTTGACGGAAAAGTAATTATCGCAACAGGTGAAAAAGTAGATCGTTCTCTCTTAAAAGAGGCGCCTGCTCATTTTCTGATCGAGCCTTATGTGCCGCAGCTTGAAGTGCTCGAACTGACAGATGTGTTTATAACGCACGGCGGGATGAATAGTGTCAATGAAGGTATTCATTACCACGTTCCGATGGTCGTCATTCCAGTCGACAAAGATCAGCCGATGGTGGCACAAAGACTTACCGAATTATCTGCTGCCTGCGCACTTGATAAAGATCAGCTGACAGCAGAGCAGCTAAGAGAGACCGTTGAGACGGTTTTAGGCAGTGATACGTACCGGGCGGGGATTGAGAAAATTGAAGAAAGCTTCCAAGCAGCAGGTGGAACAGAAAAAGCATTAAGGGTGATCGATCAATTCATACAAGCGAAACAGACTCAATCATGAGTCTGTTTCAGCGTGTAGCCAAACCCCCGCATTCGTTGTCAGTCCTGCGCTCCGGTGCTCACGAATGTTAAATTCGCTCCGCTCCGGTACTCGTCCTTCCTAGACTGCAAAGGTTTTCTATCACGCTGAAAAGAAGACAAAGGGCTAAAATCAAGATCATTTTAGCCCTTTGTCAACAATCTGAAACAGACTCAATCATGAGTCTGTTTTTTTATGAAAAGATGTTGTATTTCCCATTTCTGTATGCTAGTATTCAATTCGTAATCATTTCGATTAATAATCGTAATGATTACGATAATGTTGAATTGGAGGAAGTACATATGAGTGATCAACCTGTTTACATAAAGAAGAAATATGAGAAAAAGCATCTCTATGTGACATACACCATGATGCTGTTTTCAGTGATGGCTTGTTTTTTATTGGCCTCATGCTCTGGAAACAAAGCATCTTCCAGCATGAATGATAGAGAAGAAGATGAGCTCGTGTATGCAAGTACAAAAGATATCAGGGACATCAATCCCCATCTATACGGCGGAGAGATGGCTGCTCAAAATATGGTGTTTGAATCGCTTGTCGTCAATACAGAGAAGGGCGTTCAGCCTGCTTTAGCGAAAAGCTGGGACATTTCAAAAGATGGAAAAACCTACACCTTTCATCTTCGAAAAGGTGTGACTTTTTCAGATGGTGAGCCTTTTAATGCAAAGGCAGTTAAGTTGAACATAGATGCTGTCGTCAAAAATATTGAAAAGAACGCTTGGCTTAATCTCGTATCCGAAATCAAATCCACAAAGGCGTTAGATGACGATACATTTGTTCTCACGTTGAAAGAGCCTTATTATCCTACGTTAGAAGAGCTGGGCTTAACACGCCCCTTCCGTTTTATTTCTCCAAAAAGCTTCATTGATGGAACGACTGCAAAAGGAGTCAAAAGCTATGCAGGTACAGGTCCTTATGTTCTAAAGGAACATAAGAAAAATCAATATGCCGTTTTTGAAATGAATGACCACTATTGGGGGAAAAAGCCGAAAATTTCAACCGTGAAATGGAAAGTCATGCCGGATCACCAGACCATCTTACTTGCGCTCCAAAAAGGAGAGATAGATCTTTTATTTGGAGCAGATGGTGACATGATCGATGGAGACTCATTCCAGGCTTTAAAAGAAGCAGGTCAATATGGTGTAACCGTGAGTCCTCCTGTTGGTTCAAGATCGATAGTCATTAATTCAAACCAGCCAATCACAAAAGATCCGAAAGTAAGAGAAGCGTTTCAATACGCCATTCAAAAGGACATGATCACAGAAGGCATTTTAAATGGAACGGAAAAGGTGGCACACACATTGCTTGCCCCTTCTGTCCCTTACGCAAATATTCCATTGAAAAAGAAAACTTATCAAAAGAAGAAAGCAGAGGCAATATTGGATGAGGCAGGCTGGAGGATGAAAGAAGACGGGTATCGCTATCAAAATGGCAAACTGCTGAGTGTGGCTATTTACTATAATTCCGATAATGCAGGGGAAAGAACGATCAGTGAATCGATTCAACAAGATTTCAAGCAGGTGGGGATCAAGCTGGATATTAGAGGAGAAGAAAAACAGGCATTTTTAGATCGCCAAAAAACAGGAAAGTTCGATCTGATGTACTCGCTGTCTTGGGGACTCCCATATGATCCACAAACTTATGTCTCTTCATTCCGTGTAGCATCCCATGCTGATTATCAAGCCCAATTAGGACTGAAAAAGAAAAAGTGGCTGGATGAGACGATTACGGAAGTATTAGTAGAACCAGATGAGCAAAAGCGGAAACAAATGTATCAAGAAATATTGACGTATATCCATGATGAAAATGTCTACATCCCAATCTCTTATTCTGTGACAAAGGCCGTTTATAATAAGCGCCTGAAAGGCGTAGGTTTTCATGTGTCTCAGTATGAAATCCCATTTGACCGTATGTATTTTGCGTCATAAAACGAGGTAGAGACATGACTCGCTATCTCTTAAAACGAATACTGATGCTTTTTCCGCTTATGATCTTCATCACCTTCTTTGCTTTTGTCCTGCTGACGATGCGGGCAAGTGATCCAGCTGAGGTCGCTTTGCGGGTGAATCAAGTCACACCAACAGAAGAAATGATTGAATCGATGCGTCAGGAATTAGGCTTAGACCAGCCGTTTTTCATCCGCTATGCCACATGGCTTAAAGATGGATTAACAGGTGATTTTGGTAAGAGCTATGTCACACAGGAGCCGGTTTTTAATCTTATCATGGAGGCGCTGCCTGCTACATTGCAGCTTGCAGGAGCAGCGCTCTTTTTGATCATATTGCTCAGTTTGTTGTTCGGGGTGATTTGTGCATATGCTGATCATTCCTGGGTGGACCGGATCTTGAGAGCCTTTGTGTTTATCGCCGCTTCAATGCCTAGTTTTTGGCTGGGGATATTGTTGATTTGGCTTTTTTCTGTCAAATTCAATTGGGTCAATACGAGTGGAATGGAAGGGTTCAAATCGATTCTTCTTCCAGCTGTCACATTATCATTTGGCTACTTATCGACCTATGTGAGACTGATACGCAATCAAATTCTAAAATTTCAGCACGAGCCCTTTGTTTTTTACGCAAGAGCACGTGGTTTAAAGGAACGAACCGTTCAACTGAAAGTCATGAGGCATGCCCTGCAATTAGCGGTGACAGCACTTGGCATGTCTATTCCAAAGCTCATTGCGGGAACTGTTATTATTGAGAACCTTTTTGCTTGGCCAGGGGTTGGCCGGTTGTGTGTAACAGCTATTTTCCATGCTGATTTCCCTATTATTCAAGCCTATTTATTTGTGATGGGGTTCCTGTTTGTTATGTGCAATCTCATCGCTGATGTGATCCAAATGACCATGAATCCGCAGTTGCGAAAGGAGGTCTGACAACGATGATAGGGTGGCATCAATTAAGAAAAGACCGTATGGCGATTCTTTCAATCTGGCTGTTAGCACTGGTTGCATTAGCTGGACTGTTTGCACCAGTGTTAGCACCACATGACCCAACAAATACGAACATTCTTCAAAAATATGCCGGTATCAGTCTTACTTATCCATTAGGAACGGATCATCTAGGGAGATGTGTATTGTCTCGGCTTTTATATGGCATTCGGACAACAATGCTTGCGGCCATGCTGACGATGTGTATCACGATGCTCATTGGCAGTGTACTTGGACTCATGGCAGGATTCTTTCGAGGAAAGGTGGATGGGGTTTTGATGAGGCTGTGTGATGTCATGCTTTCCTTTCCAGCAGAGGTGATGATCCTTGCGGTTGTGGGAATCCTCGGACCTGGACTATTCAATATTATTTTGGCGAATGTTCTAGCGAAATGGGCCTGGTATACAAGAATGATTCGTTCATCTGTCCTTCAATATGCGAATGAACCTTCTGTTCAGTTTGCGAAGGTGTCTGGCGGCACACCCTTTTACATATTGAGGAGACATCTAATTCCTCGTATCTCAGGAGAAATTGCTGTTTTTGCGACACTTGATGCGGGCTGGGTAATCTTAAATATATCAGCACTGTCTTTTCTTGGGTTAGGTGTGAGTGCACCTACACCAGAATGGGGTATGATGCTCAACGAGGCGAAGAATGTCATGGTGACACATCCTGCCCATATGCTTGCGCCTGGACTTGCCATCTTGTTTGTGGTCATGGCGTTGAACTTTTTAGGAGACAGCCTTCAGCATGCCGCGAATCCTGCCATGCATCATACCAGAAAGAAAGGGGGGAGGCCATTTGCCTTTAATCGACGTAAAAAATCTGTCCGTACATGATCCACAGCAGCAAAAGAATATAGTGACGAATATCACATTTTCTTTACACCAACAACGCTGTTTAGCCGTCATTGGAGAAAGTGGCAGTGGAAAATCAACTCTCGCAAAAGCGTTAATTGACCTTGTCGCCCCTTCGCTAGAAGTGGAAGGAACGATCATTTTTGACGGCAAAACATTGACCAATCAAGAAGCACATCAATGGCGGGGGAAACGAATAGGTTTCATCTCACAAGATGCTATGAATGCATTCAATCCCATCGAAACGATTGGTCATCAAATATTGGAAACATTTCAGCAGCATTTGGGCTTACGCGGGAAAGAAGCAAAAGCACATGCTATGGCTGGGCTTGCACGTGTTCATTTAAAAAATCCATATGATTTGATGAAAAAATACCCGTATGAACTGTCTGGAGGAATGCTTCAGCGTGTGATGATTGGCATCACGATGATGCTTTCTCCTAACGTGATCATTGCAGATGAGCCAACTGCATCGCTTGATGCCTTTAATCGGCGTGAAGTCATCAGACAATTACACAGGCTAAAGGAAGAAACCGGTGTTACCTTGATCGTCATAACGCATGATTTAGGCGTCGTTCAGGCAATCGCCGATGAGTTGATGGTCATGCACCAAGGAGTAATGCTTGAGCATGGGTCAGCCAAGGAAGTGTTCACATCACCCGAGCATCCCCAAACAAAGCATTTACTGGAGACGAGGCTTCGATTATCTGCTCCTATTAAAGCACTGCGGCAGCAGAAGAGAGTGGAGGCGTTTCCATGTTGATCACAGCTTTAAATCTAGTCAAACAGGGCGAGAAGAAAGGTCTTTTTTCACATCAAAAGAAATCAAAAGAACGCATATCAAACGTTTCGTTTCAAATTGAAAAAGGACAATGTGCCGGATTAGTCGGTGAGAGCGGCAGTGGCAAAAGTACATTGGCACGTATCCTGCTCGGTTTAGAAAAAATAGATGGAGGCGAGGTACAGATTGATGGTATGCCAGCTGACAAGTGGCGGAGAGTAAATCGGGGGAAAATGAGTGTTGTCTTTCAGGATTATCTATCTTCTGTTCATCCCTCCTTTACGGTGAAAGAGATCGTAGCAGAACCGATGCGTTTGTTAAAGCAGAATCAGAATCTGGATCAGAAAGTTTTGTCATTACTTCAGCAAGTCAGAATGCCCTCGTCTGTACTGAATCAATATGCTCATCAGCTAAGCGGCGGTCAGCTCCAGCGAGTGTGCATCGCACGAGCCATATCAACGCACCCATCCATTCTCATACTAGATGAAGTCTTGAGCTCACTGGATGTCTCTGTTCAAGTACAAATATTGGAGCTGCTTGAGACATTAAAACAAGAGCTAGACATGACCATCCTTCTCATTACTCATGATGTAGAAGCAGCGGTGTATCTATGTGACCGTCTCCTATTTTTACATGAAGGAAGCCTAGTGGAAGAATGCAAAAAGGACGAACTGTTTGAAGTGTCCCATCCATTTACACTCCAGTTAATCGACTCACTTATGCCTTTTCAGCTTGACAAAAAATAACCAATCTTTTATCGTATACGTAACAAACGACGGAAGGGTGACCCAATGCAATGAAGTACTAATCCTATGACCTGTAAGCAAAATGAATGAACGAAGGCAGTTAGCAAACGATCGGTTTGCCATGTTTGCTGCGTTTTCATTTTTTAGCTTCGGAATAGGATGGTACAGCTTGGGAATCAAAGAATGAGGTGATTGATACGTGGGATGTGTGTGTTCAAATTGGAACGGCACACCATACTGGATCAATCCGCTTATTTTTGTACACCATTTTGCCTCCTATTCTGAGAATGGGAGGCTTTTTCATGTCTCCTGATACGAAAGGAGAGGATTGGATGTTATTAAAAGCCAATCAGTTAAAAGTATTTCGAAAAGATCGCTTGTTATTTGATATTGAGGAACTAGCCATTCATCAAGATGATCGCATTGGTCTTGTAGGGACAAATGGCAGCGGCAAAACAACTTTACTGCATGTGCTGGCGGGGCAGGAAACACCAGACAGCGGCACGGTGGCCGCCACAGCGACTTGTATACTGCTTCCACAATTGAAACAAGGAGATGGCAGACAGAGTGGCGGTGAAATGACCCAGACTTATATTGAAAGAGCATTAAGCCGGCCGTCAGCCCTTTTATTAGCAGATGAACCGACAACTCATTTGGATACAGAGCATATTGAGTGGCTGGAAGATAAGCTGCTTCATTATCAGGGAGCTCTCATTGTTGTTTCACATGATCGTGCTTTTTTAGATGCAATATGTACGGAGATTTGGGAGCTGGATCATGGGAAGCTTCATCATTACAAAGGCAACTACACACATTTTGCACAGCAAAAAGAGCTGGCACATCGTCAGCAGGTGGAAGCATACGAAGCCTATACACAAAAGAAAAAACAATTAGAGCATGCCCTGGAAAAGAAAAAGAAAAAGGCGGACAAAGCGACAAAGCCATCCCAAAAGGTGAAATCCTCAGGACCTAAAATTGCAAAGCCCTACTATGCAAATAAGCAAAAAAAGCTGCAAAAAACAGCCAAATCCATTGAAACCAGGATGGAGAAATTAGAAAAGGTTGAGAAGGTAAAGGACATTCAGCCGATCCAAATGACTCAGCATACGATGAAGGAAGTAGCTAGCCGTACCATTTTGCGCGTGGAAAATGTAGATGGCAAGGCGGGCGATAAAGTGCTTTGGAAGCAGGCGAATGTGGAAGTGAGGGGCGGAGACAAGGTTGCTATTATCGGAAAGAACGGGAGCGGCAAAACGACATTTCTCCGTATGTTAGTGAATGGATATCCCGGAGTTACTCGTTCAGAGGCCGTCAAGCTAGCGTACTTCCGTCAGGATCTTTCAGGACTGAAGGTAGATGAATCGATTTTACAAAATGCGCTGAAAGAGGCGGTTCAAGAAGAGACAGTGGTTCGAACGGTTTTGGCGAGACTAGGATTTAGAGGGGATGATGTGCATAAGCCTGTTGGCGTATTAAGCGGGGGAGAACGGGTGAAAACGATGCTTGCGTCCTTACTCGTCAGTGATGCCAATGTTCTCATGCTGGATGAACCGACGAACTTTTTAGATCTGGCCGCAGTTGAAGCACTTGAAGGTCTCTTGAAGGATTATCCAGGTACCGTTGTGTTTGTTTCCCACGATCGCAGGCTGATAGAGGAAGTTGCCACTCGTATTTTCCATATTCATGAGGAACGTATTGAAGGATTTGATGGCACATATGAAGCATATAAACAAAAGGAAGAAAAACCAGCTGTGACAAATAGAGATGAGGAGCTTCTGTTAATTGATATGGAGCTGTCTGAAGTGCTCAGCCGTTTAAGTATTGAGCCGTCGCAAGAGCTTGAAGAGAGATTTCAAGCATTATTGAAGCAAAAAAAGTCTTTGGAGTCATAAAACAAAAACCCCTGTTTACTTTACAGGGGTTTGTTCATGTCGTTCTTTTTTTAATTGTTCAAGTTCACTCACTGTGACGAGCTGGTAGCCTTGTTTGGTGAGTTCACGGATGATCTTTACTGCTGCTTGAGCTGAGCTTTCATAAATATCGTGCATTAACACTGTTCTGCCATCTGCTGCATGTGAGAGAACGCGGTTTGTGATCTGCTGGCTGTTGCGGATTTTCCAATCCTCAGGATCAACATCCCACAAAGTGACCTTCATCCCAATCGCCTCATTGATGTCTTGATTTGTACCGCCATATGGCGGTCTAAAGTGCGTAGGTGTATATCCGCTTGCTTTCTCAATCAGCTGCTGGGTGTCCTTCACTTGTTTCACGGCTTCTTCTAAAGGCAGTCTTGTTAATAAAGGGTGATTGTAGGAATGGTTTCCGATCTCATTCCCGCCTTTTAGAATGTCGGCAAGCATTCCAGGATAATACTGCACCCTGCTGCCTAAGACGAAAAAGGTGGCATGTCCTTTATTTTTCTTCAGCGCATCTAAAATTTTTGAGGTTGTCGCTGGATTCGGTCCATCATCAAATGTGAGTGCGATGGCTTTTTTATTCGGGTCAAGCTTTGATTTTTGCGGAAGCTTGACGGCTTTTCTTTTTGGGTTCGGTTCTTTCATTTCATTTTTATTTTTGATTTTATCCATATATTCTGGCTTTAATATGTCCTTCAGCAATGTCTTTTTGATTGCGAGTGTTTGCGGACCAAGATCCTCTGCGGCTACTTGAGATGCAGGGAAATAAAATTCTACATATTTGTCTTTCAAGGCAAATTGACTGAAGTTTTGAGCATCAGGGGCTGTTCCTTTCTGAAGGAGAGGCTGATCCTTAGATAAGGTTTTATCCTTTCGAAGCTCCGAATATGTAATATAGGATAATTTCTTTAAATAATTGGTTTTAGGCAGAAATAGATCTTTTGTGTCAAGAAAGGTTTTTTTCTGAAAATCAAAGTTAATCGTGAGATGATTGGTGGTTCCATTTTGCTGGCCAGTATACGTATAGGTCGTAAAGCGAATGGCAGCAGACTGCTTTGCATAATGCACCATTTCATAATCAATATTCAGTTCATAGCGTTTATGTTCATCGATATCCTTTGCTTCGCTGAATGTTTTTTTGAAATGCTCTAATGCTGAATTGGCATAGCTTTGAATCTTGTCATCTAGCTCTTTTTGATGAAAAAGAGGATAGTTGACTGCATATCTCATAAATTTCCCGTCATTTACGAGAGTGACAATTTCCACGTTTTTATAGTTCGTATCTTGCTTTACATTTTTCTTCTCTGTACCGCTTGCTTGTTGATTTTGAAAGAAAGCAACTGCTCCAATGACGACTGCAAGCGCAAATAGGACGATACTCCATTTTCCCTTTACTGACACAACTTTCAAATCTCCTCTCATGACGGGTCATTCTTTATTATTTTGACATCTGTTTGTAATATTTTTATAACATTTGACTTACTTTTGTAATTTTAGTGGATATTCATGCAAAATGTCAACTATTTTCCTATTAAAATATGAGAAAACATGATAGGTCGTTCTGTGAGGCAAAAAGAACCCCGCCTTTCTCTACTCCGCACATACCTTCATTAATTAAAAAATAGGGTGTACATTGATTTTTTAGAGGCTGGCGGCTATAATTTTGTTGATTATGATTCTCATTTTCAAACTGACTTTTAATGAAGAAAAGGATGACACCGATTTTGCAGGATAAGCGAAAACCTCAACAAAAGCGATCATCACATATTCTGTTCTTTTTAATATTTTTTCTCGCCGTTATTGGTTTAGCGGCTGCCATGTTTTTTGCTGTGTCATACGGTGCAAAAACATTGTCTCTGCAAACGGTTTGGACAGCTGTATTTGACTATCAGTCAAATGTCACAGAGCAGCAGATCATCCATGAATTAAGACTTCCACGTGTTTTAGGGGCAGCTCTAGTGGGAGCGGCGTTTGCCGTAGCGGGTGCTCTTATGCAGGGCATCACAAGAAATCCACTGGCAGATGCGGGGATTTTGGGTATTAATGGCGGTGCGATGTTTGTGGTCGCTCTCTGTTTTGCTTTTTTCCCAGGAATGCCTTATTCGGCACTGATGTTTTTCTCCTTTATTGGTGCTGTGCTCAGTACGCTACTGATCTTTGCGATTGGGGCGGCTGGCGGCGTATTGACACCGCTGCGTCTCACTGTAGCAGGAGCGGTTGTCGCCGCATTGCTTCATGCGCTCAGCTCTGGGATCGCGATTTATTTTGATCTGAGTCAGGATCTGGCTTTTTGGTATGCAGGCGGGGTAGCTGGTGTGAAATGGCCGCAGCTGACGATTCTTGCTCCGGTCATTCTGATTGTGATCGTATGGGCAATACTATTAGGCCGGTCACTTTCCTTACTATCGCTCGGTGAAGATACAGCGGCGAATTTAGGGGTGAAAACCCGACAAGTGCGAATACTAGGCATGACCGCTGCTGTGTTATTAGCAGGGGTTTCTGTATCAGCAGTCGGGTCGATTGGGTTTGTCGGTCTCGTCATCCCGCATATTGCACGAAAGCTTGTTGGTGTAGATTATCGTTTCGTTATTCCGATGTCAGCGATATTAGGCGCAATGCTGCTTGTCTTTGCAGACCTTGCCAGCCGTACAGTCAATCCGCCAAGAGAGCTTGCCATTGGCGTGATGGTGGCACTTGTTGGTGTTCCTTTCTTCTTATACATTGCCAGAAAAGAAGGGAGGAACTTGTCATGAGAGAGAAACAGCGTGCTCTTGCCGTGACAGTCGTTTTGCTTTGCCTGAGTGCGGCTGTTGTTCTGTATAGTTTAAATACCGGTACGCTGAAACTCAGTCCTGTTATGGTCGTCAAAACGTTATTTGGCTTTGGAGATTTCCAAAGTGAAACGGTGCTGTTTGACTATCGTCTGCCTCGAATCGTGGTGACGATGTTAGCTGGTATTGGTCTTGGCATTGCTGGCGGCATTTTGCAGAGCTTATCCCGTAACCCTCTGGCCGATCCTGGAATCATTGGACTGAATGCAGGGGCAGCATTTGGCTTAATTGTGTTTGTGACATATTTTCATGCACTTGAAGGCAATCCGTCTCTTCTTATTCCGCTCTTTACGTTTGGCGGCGGACTGCTTGCGGCAGCGGTTATTGTGCTTCTTGCATATGACCGGCATGAAGGGCTTGTTCCTATCCGTCTGATCTTAGTTGGCATTGCGGTTGCTGCGGGATTTAGTGCACTCACCTTATATTTGTCATTGAAGCTGGATGAAGATACATACACGTTTGCTTCGAGATGGCTTGTGGGCAATGTCTGGGGGAGAGACTGGATTCATGTACTGGCACTTCTGCCTTGGATTGTATGCCTTGTGCCGCTTACGCTGATGCAGTCAAACACGCTCAATGCATTGACATTAGGAGATGCTGTCGCCTCAAGTGTAGGTGTGCGAGTCCAGCGTAAACGCCTCCTCTTGCTGACCTTAGCGGTTGGCCTCGCGAGTGCAAGTGTTTCGATGACAGGCGGTATTGGCTTTATTGGCCTCGTCGCCCCGCATTTGGCCAGGCGGCTGGTCGGGTCACTGCATCAGTATTTTTTACCAGTGAGTGCGCTGCTTGGCTTGTTGATTTTGGTCAGTGCCGATACAATCGGGCGGTCCATCTTTGCTCCAAATGCCATACCAGCGGGTGTGGTCGTGGCCTTTATCGGTGCCCCGTATTTTCTCTATTTATTAACTAAAACGAAATAAACATGAAAGAGGAACTCATCATGAAAAAACTACTAGTGTTTGGATTAACGCTCTGTTTCTTGCTGCTTGCCGCTTGCGGACAACAGGAAACAAAGAATACAACAAATGAAAAGACCAATGGAACACCAAAGATTGCTTCCTTGTCCATTCATTTAACAAATGACTTGTTAGCACTCGGTATCAAACCAGCGGGCTCTGTTGTAGGAGGAGACTTAAAAGATTTCCTTCCACATGCGAAAAAGCAGCTGAGTCAGACAAAGAAGCTCGGCATTGCAGCTGATCCAGATATGGAATCACTGCTTGCGTTACAACCAGATGTCATTTATGTTGATGAAGAATTAGCCGGACAAGACTTATCGAAATATAAGAAGATCGCCAAAACAGAAGTGTTTAATTTAAATGATGGCACATGGCGGGATCACTTGAAAAAAATCGCCAAACACGTCAATAAAGAAAAAGAAGCGGACCAATATATTAAGAATTACAATCAAGAAGCAAAAGAAGTCAAATCGCTCATCAAGAAAAAGATTGGAAACGGAAAAGTCATGGCGATCCGTGTGACAGCAAAGGAGCTTCGCGTATTTAGCATGAAGCGCCCAATGGGTCCTATTTTATACGATGATTTAGGCCTGACACCTGTCGATGGTGTGAAAAAGCTGGACAGCAAGCGCCCATTTGAAGTGATTTCTCAAGAGGTTCTTCCTGATTATGATGCTGATGCGATCTTTGTTGTCGTCAACCGTGATGATAAAGCGCAGCAGGCATTCAAGCAATTAGAAAAGACTCCAATTTGGAAGGGTCTAAAAGCAGTGAAGAAAAACCAAGTCTATCCGATTGCCGATCAGCCATGGCTCGATTACTCAGCTCTAGGCAATAAAATGGCATTGGATGAAGCAAAAGAGATGTTTTCTAAATAAATAGCAAATGAAATCAGACATCATTCCGCGTATAGGAATGATGTCTCTTTTTTTGATTCGTTCTTCTATTCATTCGGCCGCTGCATACATATGAGAGAGAACGAGCAATACCGCCCGTGAGAAGAGGAAAGGGAGGGGTTACAGTTGAAGGTTCAAAAAATTAGTGCAGGTACAATTGCAAGGCTTGTGCTGCTTTTACTGGCGCTTGTTAACAGTGCGCTAACCGCTGCGGGAAAAAGCCCAATTCCTATTGATGAAGAAGGCGTTCAGCAATTCATCACGCTGGCCTTTCTAGGGATTACATCACTATGGGCCTATTGGAAAAACAATGATATAACGAAAAAAGCACGAACAAAAAAAGAAGAATAAGAGAAAAAAGAGCCTTTCATGAATCAAAGGCTCTTTTTCATCGAAGCGTCAAACGCCTCTCCCCGCAATCATTCTTCCTGAAAGGCTTACGCCCGGCGTTCTCCCATGTTGTTGAGGAAAGCTTTTACTTCCTCAATGCTTAAGCCAATTGCCTTCGCTTCACTCATTAGACGCTT
The DNA here is from genome assembly GCF_038008785.1 of Bacillus sp. FSL R5-0659. Lineage (NCBI taxonomy): Bacteria > Bacillati > Bacillota > Bacilli > Caryophanales > Bacillaceae > Bacillus > Bacillus sp. FSL R5-0659. Next base: position 3,013,051 of record NZ_JBBOZU010000001.1, on the reverse strand, counting down.
CCATTCTGCAATATTTGAGTCAGTCAGCTTTCTATGGGTGACATGTATCGACTTTTCTTCCTGCTCCTTTCGATACGTTTGGAGCAGCTGATAGAGCTCTTCTTTAGGCATGCCGGCTTGGACGGCATTGACGATATGCTCCCGCCATTCGTGTTCATCACCCTCAGTGTAATGAAACATCATCGTCTCTGCATCAAACAGCTCTTGTAAATCAATCTCTAATGAAGAGGATACCTTTTTTAAGAACTGGACAGATGGATTCCTGTGGACACCACGCTCAATTTTGCTCAAATATGACTTAGAGACATGAGCATCCTCAGCCAGCTGCTGAATCGAGTATCCTTTTCTCTTTCGGTAAATGCGTATCACCTTGCCTATCATTCGATCAATGATCTCCCTTCTCCCCGGCGAATAGTTCTGCGACCTTTTCGTTCATTATAAGAAATAAATTGTTCTTTATAAAATTCAAAAACGTAAGAATCAGGAAGTAAACAAAAGAAAACGAACGATTTCGTTCTTTAAAAAGAACTATAAGACCTATTATGACATTTTTCTTTGCGGGTATTATCTTTTATAATCCAATCATTAACAAAAAGAAACCATATATAACCTTTTTATGATGAAATCGGGAGGTATCTATGAATGAGAATATAGGTTTTAAGCAGCTGTTTTCTGTCATTAAAGAGAAAATGGCCCTTCTGATCCTGATTGTCCTGATCGTAACGGGCATTTCAGCCTATTATCAGTTCTATGTCTCGACTCCTGTATATCAGGCAACCACTCAAATTCTTGTTCATAAACGCAGCAATGACGCACAAGCAGATTTAAACGATATTCAGATGAACCTTCAATATACACGTACCTTTCAAGTTTTATTAAAAAGCCCAATCGTCATTGAAAAAGTAAAAGAAACACTCCATCTCACAGAATCAGCAGAAGGATTAAAACACAAAATTGCCACAAGTACAGAAAATGAGTCTGAGGTCATCAATATTTCTGTACAAGATGAGGATCGCGCGAAGGCAGTCGCCATTGCGAATACTGCAACAGAGGTGCTGCAAGAAGAAATCAAAAAAACAATGAATATGGATCGCATTAATGTTTTGTCTGAAGCCAAGCTGTCCAACACGATTCTGATGAATTCGAGGAAATTCGTTCATATCGTTCTGGCACTAGGCGCCTCTTTATTAGGGGGAATGACACTCATTTTCTTAATGAATTTACTCGATGATACTGTAAAACGAACACATCAAATAAGAGAAGAGATCGGATTGCCGTCCCTTGGCAGTGTCTATCAGATGCAGGCAGACAGGAGGGCCAAAAAAGACAAGCAGTCCGTCATAACGGGAGGACAGAACATTGATCTTTAAGAGGAAGAAGAGAGAAAAGAGAGATTTATCCTGTATTTCTGTATTAAATCCTCACTCTGTCATTGCGGAACAATTCCGTACGATCCGAACAAACATCGAATTCACATCGATCCAAACAAGGCTGAAATCGATATTAGTGACCTCCTCCTTGCCGAAGGAAGGGAAATCATTTACGGCTGCAAACTTAGCAGCTGTTTTTGCACAGCAGAACAAGCGGGTGCTGCTCATGGACGCTGATTTGCGAAAGCCGGCCGTTCATGAATATTTTGACCTGAGTCATCACACCGGTTTGACAAATGTGCTATTAAATAATTGCAGCTTGGAAGAAGCTATTTTACCTACACCGATTGAGCATTTAGAGCTGCTTCCGAGCGGAACCATTCCGCCGAATCCAGCAGAGCTGCTCTCCTCTTCTGTGATGAAGCAGCTATTTTATGAGATTGAACAGCAATATGACATGGTGATTGTTGATTCCACGCCGCTTCTGCCAGTTGCAGATGCAAAGATCTTGGCGAACCGGACGGATGGGAGCATTCTCGTTGTCTTAAGCGGCAAAACAAAGATTGCTGCTGTGAAGAAATCAAAAGAAGTATTAGAGGGAACAACAAGTAAACTGCTTGGAGCTATGCTAAATGGCAAGAAAGAGAAAAAGGGCAGGCTGTACATGTATTAAAAAGATTGATAGGTGATGTCTCCTAATCTTTAACAATGGAGGCACTCGATCCTGCTGTGGGCACAACCGGTGCCTTAGATGCTCGTCATCAGTAGTGGGATGTGAGGACGGGTTTGATGCCCATGTTACGTAAGAATAGTGATGCTTTAAAAAGGGGGAGGAGCGTTGACTTACGCCCAAAGATTATCAATCATCGTAGCACTAGATTCATATCTCATCTTAGTTGCCGTCTTTTTTGGTTTTCAATTTGTCCAAGAGGCGGCTTTAACCGTTTATACATTTGAAATGCTCGCCATTTCTTCACTCAGTCTGCTCATTGGGCACCATCTATTTGCCTGCATATTTCATGTGTACAAGCAAGTATGGGCTTATACAGGAGTAAGAGAGTTATTTTCTTTAATGAAGACCTTTGTGTGTTCTTTTTTATTTTCGATGACGATGCTGTACCTTTTCGTGCAGACATGGCCATTTCGGTTTTTATTCATCGTGTGGCTTTTTCATATCTTATTCATCGGTGCCTCTCGGATGGCTTCCAGGCTATTTCATGACGGAGCAAAGCGGCTTCAGGCAGAAAAGGAGCGGGCATTAATCATTGGCGCCGGATCAGCGGGGACCATGCTCGTTCGTCAGCTACAGCAATCGAGTGATGTACATATTGAGCCAGTCGCCTTCATCGATGATGACAAGACGAAACATAGGCTTGAAATTATGGGTCTGCCTGTCATAGGAGGAAAAGAACAAATTCAAACAGCTGTCGTGATGATGGATATTCAGAAGATCATCATTGCCATTCCGTCCAAAAGCAGCCACACCTTAAAAGGGCTGTATAAGGAATGTGTAGCGACTGGAGTCAAAACACAGATCATGCCGGAAATGGATCAGATTCTAAAGGGAACCCATGCGCTGAATCAATTACGGGATGTACAGCCAGAGGATTTACTAGGGAGAGAACCGATTCAATTAGATACGAGCCGTCTATCTGTACATTTAAAAGGAAAAACGATCATGGTCACAGGGGCAGGCGGATCAATTGGGTCAGAAATCTGCCGTCAAATTTGTGTGTTTGCTCCTCAAGCGATTGTACTTGTGGGACATGGAGAATTTAGCATTCATTCTATTTTACTAGAGCTGAAAGAATTATATGGAGACAGCATCAGACTCTATCCACAAATTGCGGATATTCAAGATAAACAGAAAATGAGTGAAATCGTTGGTCAGTTTCAACCGGATATGATTTATCATGCCGCGGCACATAAGCATGTTCCGCTCATGGAGATCAGTCCGAAAGAAGCCGTGAAAAACAATATTATCGGCACAAAAAATGTCGCAGAAGCCGCGCATGAGCACGGCATTGAAACATTCGTCCTCATCTCATCTGACAAAGCAGTCAACCCTGCCAATGTGATGGGAGCCACTAAGCGGTTTGCTGAAATGTTGATTATGCAAATGGGGGCAAGCAGCGAAACAAAATTTGTCGCCGTTCGATTTGGAAATGTACTTGGAAGCAGAGGGAGCGTCATCCCTATTTTTAAGAAACAAATCGAGCAAGGCGGGCCGGTGACAGTCACGCACCCAGCCATGACAAGATATTTTATGACCATCCCAGAAGCATCAAGGCTTGTGATTCAGGCAGGTGCACTGGCAGAAGGAAGACAGATTTTTGTTTTAGATATGGGGGAGCCAGTGAAAATCGTAGACCTCGCAGAAAACCTCATTCACCTCTCAGGCTACACCACAGACCAGATTCCGATCACTTTCACAGGCATTCGTCCTGGGGAGAAAATGTACGAAGAACTACTGAACCAGCATGAAAAAGCACAGGAACAAATCTTCCCGAAAATTCATATCGGCCATGCGCTGGATGGTGACCCATATGTGCTGAACCGCTTTATCCATGAATTTGACATGATGAGTGAAGAGCAAATGAGACAAGCATTATTTGCGGCCATTGAGTCGCATGATATGTTGTCCGAACAGATGAAACGAGAGGAGGAGCCGCTTGCCAATGAAGAAAAAAGTCTTGTTTTGCGCAACGGTTGATTATCACTTTAAAGCCTTTCACCTTCCATATTTCCAGTGGTTTCAGGAAAAAGGATGGGAAGTGCATACAGCGGCAAATGGCCAGCTGGAGCTGCCCTATGTGAATCAAGCTCACTCGATTCCGATTCAGCGCTCTCCTTTTCATGTCCGCAACCGGCTTGCGTATGTAGAACTGAAGAAGCTGTTAGCGAAAGAGCACTATGATTTCATCCATTGCCACACACCAATGGGAAGTGTCATTGGCAGGCTTGCAGCCAAGGGCGCGCGCAAAAAAGGAACGAAGGTTCTTTACACGGCACATGGCTTTCACTTTTGGCAGGGGGCGCCGCTTCAAAACTGGCTGCTCTATTATCCAATTGAGAGATTTCTTGCCCGCTATACAGACGCACTGATCACCATTAATGGGGAGGATTTTAAAAGAGCAGACCGTCTATCAAAAGAGCGGACATCTGTTTATTATGTGCCCGGTATGGGTGTGGATATGAAACGGTTCGCACCAGTTGATGAAAAAGAGAAACAGCGTCTCCGCGCAGCCTACGGCTTTTCTGCGGAAGATTTTATCGTACTGTGTGCTGGCGAATTAAACATGAATAAAAATCAAGGAATGCTCATCAAAGCATGTGCACAACTGTCTAGGAAAATACCAAATATAAAGATCGTGTTTGCCGGGGAAGGGACAATGAGACCAAACTATGAAAAGCTTACCCGCCAGCTCCAGCTTGAAAAGCATGTTCACTTTGCTGGGTTTTGCAAACAAATGGAGGAATGGATGCATTTGAGCGATGTGTGTGTTTCCACCAGCTTGAGAGAAGGGCTCGGCATGAACCTGCTTGAAGCGATGTCGGCAGAAAAACCCGTGATTGCAACGGAGAATAGAGGGCATTGTGAGCTTGTCAAACATGGCGTCAATGGTTTTTTAGTTAAACCGCAGGATGTGAATGGTTTAGCTGATTACTTGCAGCAGCTCTATGACAAAAAGGATCAGCTGCTTCTCATGGGAAAAGCGGGACGCTCTATCGCTCATGCATTTGCACAGGAGCAGACGGTCAGTGCAATGGAAGAAATTTATACAATTTATATGGATCAAGCAGAGAAGGTGATACAGCATGCGTAAACCAAAGGTGTCAATTATCATGGGCGTCTACAATTGCCAAGAGACAGTAGAAGAAAGTATTGAATCCATTCTTCATCAAACATATGAAAACTGGGAGCTCATCATATGTGATGACGCATCAACAGATGGCACTTATGAGAAGGTGCTGTCTTATACAAAACGACATCCTGAAAGAATTCGCCTGATCCGTAATCAACAAAATCAAAGGCTCGCTGCCAGTCTTAATCGCTGTCTGGCTGAAGCGAGGGGGGAGTTGATTGCAAGGCAGGATGGCGATGATCTATCGGTGCCTGTTCGTTTAGAAAAACAGGTTCATTTCCTCGATACATATCCTGAATACGATGTGGTCGGTACGGCGATGACAGTTTTTGATGAAACGGGAACAAGGGGTGTGCGGGCACTTGTTTCAGAGCCTGATCGGAAGGTGATGGCAAGAGGAACTCCTTTTTGTCATGGGACCATTATGATGAGGGCTTCTGCTTACAAAGCTTTAAATGGATATCGCTCTGTGAAAACAACAAGGCGGATGGAAGATATCGATCTTTGGATCCGCTTTTTTGCTGCTGGGAGGAAAGGCTTTAATTTACAAGAGCCGTTATATCTTGTGAGAGAGGATGAAGCAGCCTTTCAGCGGCGAAAGTTTCGATATTCGATGGATAATGCCTGGCTCGTTTTGAAAGCATGCTGGCTATTAAAGCTATCACCGCTTGACTATTTATTTGCTCTAAAGCCGGTGGTCCGTGCCTGCTTGTCACCGAAGGTCATGAAGCTTTATCATCGCCGGAAGCTGGCGACGTCTATGCTGAAGAGAAGGGCTGTTCGGGATGAGTGAGCCAAAGCGCGTGCTTCATATTGTGGGCGGGATGAACCGCGGCGGAGCTGAAACGATGATTATGAATATCTATCGTGCACTCGACAGGAATGTCCTTCAATTTGATTTCATTACCCACCGGCAGGACGTCTGTGATTATGATGAGGAAATTCGCGAGCTTGGGGGACGCATCTTTTATGTCCCGAGTATTGGGGCGTCCTCTCCGGTTGCTTTTGTGAAAACATTGACAAAGACAATTAGGCAAACAGGACCCTATCAGGCCGTGCATGCACATACGGATTTTCAGACAGGCTTCTCCGCATTTGCTGCAAAACTAGCGGGTGTGAAGGTGCGCATTTGCCATTCGCATAATACAGCGTGGAAGCAGTCGCCAAACTGGCTGGATCATATGATGCTCAAAGGGTTTCGCCAGCTGATCTTTGCATTCTCTACACAGCTTGTTGCATGCGGCGAGGATGCCGGAGTCTTTTTATTTGGACAGAAAAAAATGCAGAACGGGCAAGTTGAGGTGCTGCCAAATGGGATTGATTTATCCCTTTTTTTTCAGCCTGATCCAGACGAAAAGGCGGAGATCAAAAAGCAGCTCCATCTTCGCGAAAAAAACATGGTCATCGGTCATATTGGGCGGTTCCATGAGCAAAAAAATCATGTTTTTTTTATGGAGCTGGCCCAGACCTTAAAGAAGCAAGGCGTTTCATTTCAGCTTGTCCTCGTAGGAGATGGACCGCTGAAGCAAGTAGTCGAATCGTATGCGGAGAAGGCAGGCCTGATGGAGGACATTGTCTTTACAGGCGTCGTATCAGACGTTCCACAGTATATGAAAGCATTTGATATTTTTGTGATGCCTTCCTTGTTTGAAGGTCTTCCGCTTGTATTAGTGGAAGCACAGGCATCTGGGCTGCCTTGTGTGATTTCAGATCATATTACAGAGGAAGTAGATTTAGGCTGCGGGCTTGTGAAAAGGATGTCGCTGCGAGATTCCGCGCATGAATGGATGAAGGCGGTGCTTGAAGCATATCATGCAGAACCTCCTCTTCAAGAGACCATTACCTCACAGCTTGAACAAAGAGGATTTGATGTGAAACAGAATATTACACGTGTGATGAATCTATATGGACTGTAAGGAAGGAATGGCAGATGGCGGTTTATTTGGTGAACATGATCATGGTCTATTTATGGTCGAGCTTTGCCGCATTTTACGGCAGACGTGATGATACCATTCAAAGCGGATGGCGGCCTAACAAGCTTCTTGTGTTTTTTCCGTTTTTGTTTCTTTGTATCGTGTCTGGTATTCGGTATAAAGTAGGAACCGATTTTGTCACATATGGACAGATGTATGAGTTCTCCATTAACTATGAAAAGCCTTGGCATATATTTGGATTCGGTGTGGATAAAGCCGCAACGGATCCAGGGTTTACGTTTATTTTATGGATGCTTAATCAACTGACTCATGATCCGCAAATCATGTATATCTCAGTCGGAGCCATTACTTATTTTTTTATTATCAAGACGCTTATTCAATATGGCCGTCCATTTGAGCTCAGTATGCTGCTTTTTCTTGGGACCTTTCATTATTATGCGTCATTTAATGGCATGCGTCAGTATATGGTGGCAGCGATTCTTTTTTATGCCATCCGGTTGGTGATCAATGGTCAGTGGAAATTGTATTTTCCGCTCGTCCTTGTATGTTCATTGTTTCATTCATCGGCTCTCATCATGATTCCTGTGTATTTTATTGTGAGGACAAAGGCTTGGTCTTGGATGATGCTGTTCTTATGCCTGATTTTCTTAGGCTTAACCGCGCTTTATGACCGTTTTGTCTCAGTGTTTGTCGTGATGCTGCAAGGAAGTTCATATGGTCATTACGAGGAATGGCTCACAACGAATACGAATGGAATGAATGTGACAAAAATCGGTGTCTTGATTTTGCCGCTTCTGCTCGCTTTCTTTTATCGAAAACGACTTCGTGAGCTGACACCTGAGAGTGATTACGTTGTGAATTTTTGTTTGCTTGGTTTCTTGTTTGGCATCCTTGCAACGAAAGATGTCATTTATGCAAGATTTCATATTTACTTTGGCTTGTATCAGCTCATTTTACTGCCATATTTCACACGCATTTTTGATCAGCGGTCTAATGTGTTTATGTATGTAGGGATTGCTGTTTGCTATATTCTGTACAGCATCATGCTGATGCCGTTCGATTCTTCGGTTTTGCCGTATAGAACGATATTTAATAAATAGATTTGAAGAAAGGTGGGGCATGCTGTAATGCCAGCTATCAGTCTATTGGTCGCAGTTTACAATACGAGTCAATATGTGGAGCAATGTCTTCAATCAATTGCAGATCAAAGCTTTTCCGATATAGAAGTCATTCTTATCAATGATGGATCGACCGACCGCAGCGGTGAATGGCTTGAAGCATTTGCTGAGCGTGATGAGCGTTTCCGGGTGATTCATCAATCCAATCAAGGGTTAGGCGCTGTGAGAAACAGGGGCATCGAGGAAGCGAAAGGGACGTACCTCGCCTTTGTGGATTCAGATGATATTCTCGCTCCTCATTACTGTGAAGCCATGTACGAAAAAGCCGAAATGACCGGGGCAGATCTTGTTGTGAGTGAGTATTGGATTCAATTTGAACAGTCAAAGCGAACGATACCAACGACGCTGTTAGACAAGCGGTCAGCTGAAAAAACGGATTTAATCAAAGCGTTATTACATGGAAACTTAACTGGATTCTCATGGAATAAGCTGTATCGGCGTGCCTTCATGGAAGAACATCACATTCGATTTCCGCTGCGGGGGGAGCTTGAGAACATTGAAGATCAATATGTGACGCTGCGCTGTTTTTCTTTATCACGCAGCATTGCTTTTGTTCATGAGCCCCTTTATTACTACAGAGTTCATCTGTCATCTATTGTGCAACGATATCAGAAGCAGTATTTTCATCATGGACTGACCTATTATCATGCACAGCGCTCGTTTTTAAAAGAGCATGATGACATCTCTCTATATGAGAAAGCATTAGACTTTTTTATCGTCAATCATACGCTTCATTGTATGCTCAACGAATGGAAGAGCCAAAATGACCTCTCCATTCAGGAAAAGCTTGATCACATGCGGGAAATGGTGACACACGATGCATTCCAGCATGCCGTCAAACAAGTGGAACCATCGAAGCTCACAGTTCGAAAGCGTATGATCTTATTTCTTGCTAAGTGCCGATTGATTTATCCGCTTTCTGCTGCGGCTTCTAGCTATCAAAAATGGATCGAATATCAGACAAGGAAATAGGGGTGATGGGATTGACATTGCAGCAATTGAAGGCAAACGCCGCAGAGTGGCTGCTCTTAAAGGTCAAATATCCGCTTGAGTATAGACTGAGCCGCCAAAGACTGCCAGAGCTGAGTCATCAGAAGAAAATCATTCTCACGCTGCTGCCGGGACATGATAATTTGGGGGATCATGCGATTGCCTATGCGAGTTATTGTTTTTTAAAGAAACACTTTCCAGCCTATGACATCATAGAAGTGGACATGAAAGAGATCTATCGCCTCGCTCGTCCGCTAAAGCGCAGCCGGCACCCAGAAGACATCGTTTGTATGATCGGTGGGGGCAATATGGGTGATTTATACCGATACGAAGAATGGACGAGACAATTTATCATCAAGACCTTCAAGTCCTATCCTATGATCCAGCTGCCTGCTACTGTTCATTTTACAGAAACAAAGAAAGGGAAACGGGAGGAGCGACGCGCCATACACACGTATAAGCAGCACCCAAGACTGCTCCTCATGGCAAGAGATCAAACAACCTATGAATGGATGAAGCAGCATTTTCCTGATCAAGATGTGTGGAAACAGCCTGATATGGTGCTGTCATTAGACGAATCATCAAAGGATGAAACACGTGAAGGGGTTTTGCTTTGTCTGCGTGAGGATCAAGAAGCATATCTCACAAAGGAGGAGCGCCAACAGCTACAGCAGTATATTCAAGAGACATATGATCAAGTCGGTTTAATCACAACGACAATTGGCAGACGGGTCGATCGAACAACTCGCTTAGATGAATTAACGGCTTTATGGACGGAGTTAAAACAAGCACAGGTCGTCGTGACAGATCGTCTGCATGGCATGATCTTTTGTGCGATCACTCATACACCGTGTGTTGTCCTGAGATCGTTTGATCATAAGGTAATGGAAGGATTTGAATGGGTGGCTCACCTTCCGTTTATGACCCTTTTAAAAGAACCAAATGAGGCCGCTGTGAAAGAGGCCGTTCATCAGCTGATGAAAACAAGTGGTCAAAAGGGAGAGGAAGCTGGATGAGGGCTCTTAAACGCTGCGTGAAAGCACAATGAATCGAGCGTTTCTTTATAATGCCAGTGCGAACTTAATCACATTTGTCCTGATGATGCTCATGTCTGTCTGTTTAACACCTTATATTGTTCATACACTTGGAGTGGAAGCATTCGGCTTAATCCATCTGACGCAAAATATGATCAACTATTTATCGGTCATTACCGCTTCGTTAAGTGCGGTTGTTGTGCGTTTTTTTTCTGTGGCGGCTCATAAAGGAGAGATGGAGAGGGCGCAGCGCTATCTCGCTTCCTATTTCGTCAGTTCGTTTTTACTATCTATTAGTCTCTTTTTGCTTTGTCTTTTCATATCTCATCAGCTGGTTGAGTGGCTTCATGTGCCCGATCATCTCGCAAAAGACACACAGACCGCCTTTATTTTAGGGGGTCTTTTATTTATGCTCAATTTCGTCATGTCTGGCATTGGGGCTGCACCGTTTTATGCGAATAAGCTCTATGTATCAAGTGTTGGACAGGCAATTCAAATGTTTCTGAGAGCACTGATGATTGTCATCCTGTTTACATGGACGACACCAGCCATTTGGCATATTCCACTTGCGGCCGTCATTGGAAGCTTAGCGGCTATGGGAATCGGTATCTATTATTTTAAAAAACTCATCCCTTGGTTTTCGTTTAAGTGGCGGCATGTCTCATTATCGTCTAGTCTCACTCTTGTTCGATCAGGGGTCTGGCATTCATTTGAGCAAATGGGGATTTTGTTGTTTTTACAAATTGATTTATTGATGACCAACTTGCTCATTGGAGCTGAAGCGACAGGCAAATATGCGGCGATTTTACAGTTTCCATTATTATTACGCACACTGGCAGGGACACTGGCCGTTGTGTTTGCACCAACAATCACGAAATTTTATTCGAATCACGACAAAGAGGGGCTCATTCAATATGCTGCAAACGCTATTAAGTGGAGCGGCTTATTTGTTGCGTTCCCAGCCGCGCTTTTAGGAGGTCTCGCTGGTCCGCTCATGCTTCTATGGCTTGGCCCTGCTTTTGAGGAGCTGAAATGGCTTCTCATGATTCATGCGGCTTATTTATGTTTGACCTTGATGTTTTTACCGCTCACATATGTGCCAACCGTGTTTAATCGTTTTAAAGTTCCTGCGGTTGTCACCCTTATATTAGGTGTGTCTAATGTGCTTTTTGCCTATGGATTGACTCATATGCTGCAGCTCGGTTTATATGGCATTGCATCCGCGGGGGCAATGGTTTTATTGATCAAAAATATTGTGTTTCTGCCATTTTATACGGCTAGCATCACGAATCAGAAACGCACCATCTTTTACAAGCATACGCTGGTTCCGCTTGCAGGAGCGCTATTTATTTGGGGCGTCTGCGCAGGAATTCAAGTGGTATATAACGTGACTTCATGGTGGGAGCTGTTTTGTATTGGCGGGCTTTGTTTCATTCTCTATATAGGCTACTTGTATGTGTTTGCAGGAACGAAACGAGAGCGGATGCAGCTGATGCGTAAGGTAAAACATGCGGTCTCCCGCTAATATGAAAAGGAGATGCAATGATGAAAAGAATGATCGATGTGATGGTGGCATTGACGCTGCTCATCGCAGGCAGTCTTCTTTTTCTTCTCATCTATGGACTGATTAGATGGAAAATTGGAACGCCTGTGGTGTTTCGGCAGAAGCGGCCTGGTCTGTATGGCAGGCCTTTTATGCTCTATAAATTTCGGACAATGACCGATGAACGCGACGAACATGGGGAGCTGCTGCCAGATCATCTGCGTTTAACAAAAACCGGCGCCTTGATTCGAAAGCTTAGTCTTGATGAATTGCCGCAGCTTGTCAATGTACTCAAAGGAGAGCTCAGTCTCGTCGGGCCAAGACCGCTTTTGATGGAGTATTTGCCTATGTATACAGAGGAACAAGCAAGGCGTCATCTTGTGAAGCCCGGCATAACAGGATGGGCACAGGTGAACGGCCGAAACACGCTTTCTTGGGAGGAGAAATTCACCTATGACCTTTGGTATGTCGAGCATCAATCGTTTTGGCTCGATATGAAAATTCTATGGATGACCTTGCTGAAAGTCATGAAAACAGAGGGGGTGCAGCAGCCGGATCATGCCACAGCTGAAAAATTCAAAGGAACCGATATGTAAAAAGCAAACCATTGGTTTAATTGGGGCTGGAGGACATAGCAAAGTCATCCAAGATCTCATTTTTGCACATTCCGATTACTCATTATGTGCGGTGTTAGATGATCAATTTGAAGAGGTGGTCACTCAAAGCGGGATTTTGTATGGACCGATCTCCATGAGTGAGCAGCTGAGAAAGACCATGCCACATATGAAATGGCTGATTGCAATCGGGCAAAATGAGATCAGACTGCTCATGAAGGAACGCCTCTCATTTGAAAATACAGCGTACGCCACACTCATTCATCCAGAGGCGGTCATAAGTCCGTCAGCTGTCATTGGAAGGGGGACTGTCGTGATGGCAAGGGCAGTGGTACAAGCAGATGCAGCCATCGGTGAGCATGCGATTATGAATACAGGATCTATCGTGGAGCATGACTGCATACTCGAATCGTTTGTGCACCTGTCACCAGGCGCGGTTCTGACTGGCGGTGTTTCCGTGCGGGAGGGTGCACATATTGGGGCAGGTGCCGTCGTGACACCGGGTACAACGATTGGAAGCTGGACGGTCATTGGGGCTGGAGCGGCAGTGACAAGAGATATACATGATCAGAAGGTCGCGGTAGGAATTCCTGCAATGGAAATCAAAGATCGGAAAGAAGGTGGGAAGTCATGAAAGAAAGGAAGCGAATTTACTTATCTCCTCCGCATATGAGCGGAAAAGAGGATCTCAAAATAGAGGAAGCCTTCAAGAGCAACTGGATTGCGCCGCTTGGACCGCTTGTGAATGAATTTGAGCAGACAGTAGCGGACTATGCAGGAGTGAAGTCAGGAGCGGCTTTATCCTCAGGAACAGCGGCGATTCACCTTGCTTTAAAGCTGATAGGTGTACAAAAAGAAGACATTGTCTTTTGTTCCACCCTCACGTTTGTTGCAACGGCAAATCCGATTTTATATGAACAAGCGTCGCCCGTTTTTATTGATTCTGAAAGGGAGACGTGGAATATGTGCCCGCTCGCTTTAGAGAAAGCCTTTGTTGAATCAAAACGTCTTGGTAAAAAACCTCGCGCGGTCATTGTCGTCCATTTATATGGGCAAAGTGCAAAAATGGACGAGATCATGGCTCTGTGTGAAGCATATGATGTACCCGTCATTGAGGATGCGGCTGAATCGTTAGGTGCGCTGTATAAAGGAAGAAAAAGCGGCTCAATGGGCAGGTTCGGTATCTATTCTTTTAATGGAAATAAAATCATTACAACATCAGGGGGCGGAATGCTTGTGAGTGATGATGAAGCTGCGATTGAACGATGCCGCTTTCTTGCGTCACAGGCCAGAGAACAAGCCATGCACTATGAGCATCAAGAGATGGGCTACAACTATCGCATGAGCAACCTCTTAGCAGGGGTCGGGATTGCTCAAATGGAAGTGCTGGACGAGCGTGTTGATCAAAAGCGCCGCATTTTCCAGCGTTATCAGGACGCTTTATCAGAAGCGGAGGGTCTTCATTTGATGCCAGAATATCAAGAAACGAAATCCAACCGCTGGCTGACGGCATTGACCATTGATCGTGATACAAAATTGTCTCCAGCAGATATCATTCTTGCTTTAGAAAAAGAACAAATCGAAGCAAGGCATGTATGGAAGCCGCTGCACCAGCAGCCGCTCTTTCGCCATTGCCCTTTTTATACTGCGGAAAAAGGGACGCCTGTATCCGAGCTGTTATTTGAGAGGGGGCTTTGTCTCCCGTCTGGAACGAGCATGACAGATGCAGATCAGGAGCGTATCATCCATATACTTCATGACATGCTGCGAGAAAAAACATTTACCTCTTCACAGGCTGCTCATTCGTAAGCAGCCTGCCTCTCTTTCTATCAAATTCCTCAATTTGTGGAATAATTAGGAATAAGTATTGTCATGTCGTTTCAAATATGATATTGACAAGGGCTCCCTTCCTCCTTAAAATGAAAATGATTATCAGCATCAATTAGGAGGAGCAACTTATGACTATTTGGAATAATTTTCCGAAAATTAAAATAAATACTGTGTTACCCTTCCTGCTTATTCTCTTTTTATTAGTAGGATGCTCTCAAACAAACAATGGAGCGGATGGAAACAAGGATCACCCTGACATGATCACTATGGCGTGGCCAAGAGATATTGGTGAAATGAATCCACACGTATACAACCCATCACAATTGTTTGCACAATCAATGATTTATGAGCCGTTGGTGAGCTATCAAAAGAATGGAAAGCTGAAACCAGAATTAGCGAAATCATGGGATGTTTCAAAGGATGGCAAGGTGTATACGTTCCATTTAAGAGACGGAGTAACATTCTCAGATGGCTCTGAATTTAATGCGGATATTGTTAAAAAGAACTTTGATACGATTTTAAAAAATAAAGATTTACATAGCTGGTTAGGTGTCATTAAGAAAATCAAAAAGACAGAAGCCGTTGATAAAAAGACATTTAAACTCACATTAACAGCACCATATTATCCAACTGTTCAAGAATTAGCCGTTGTTCGTCCAGTTCGTTTCTTAGGTGAAGCAGGCTTCCCTAAAAATGGAGATACGTCAAAAGGAATTGAAAAACCAGTGGGGACAGGCCCTTGGGTTTTAAAAACATATAAGAAAGATGATTATGCTATTTTCGAACGAAACGATCATTATTGGGGAGAAAAACCAAAGGTAAAAGAAATCAAGGTAAAGGTTATCCCAGATGCGGAAACGAGAGTCATGGCATTTGAAAAAGGTGATGTGGATCTACTTTACGGAGAAGGAACCATTAGCCTTGATTCCTACAAACAGCTAGAGGCAAGCGGCAAGTATGAAACGAAAATGTCAGAGCCTGTTGCAACGAGACAGCTTGTCATGAACACAAAAGTGGATCAGCTGTCAGATGAGAAAGTGCGTCATGCCCTTCAATATGCCTTCAATAAAAAATCAATGGTAGAAGGGGTCACCTCTGGTTTAGAGGATGAAGCAGATCACATCTTACCGACAAACATGCCGTATACGTCAAACATTCAGGTGAAGTCTTTCAAATATGATGTGGATAAAGCCAAAGCATTGCTGGATGAAGCGGGCTGGACACTTCCAAAAGGAAAATCCGTTCGTGAAAAAGATGGGAAAAAGCTTGAGTTCAGCATGATGTATGATTCAGCAGAATCGATTCAAAAAGCGATGGCAGAAACGCTGCAAGCAGAATGGGCAGCCGTTGGTGTCGGCGTCAAGCTTGAGGGTGTGGATTTAGCCACACAGGTTCAGCGCTTTAAAGCCAATAAGTTTGATATGAACTTCTTTAGCAACTACGGAGCGCCGTATGATCCGCATACGTTTATGAACGTTCTCTCATCAGATGGATTTGGATTCAAAGAAGCCATTTCAGCCTACCCAAATAAGGAAAAGCTGATCAAAGAAATGACGGAAATTCCATCAACAACAAATGAAAAGAAACGTAAAGCACTGTATTCGTCTGTCTTATCCTCTTTACAGGATCAAGGGGCAATTGTGCCAATCTCTTATTTTAAAAAGACAGCCGTTTATCAAAAAGCTGTGAAAGACTTTGAATTCCCTGCGAATCGTGATGAACAACCTTTCACAGGCATTAAGCTGAAGTAACAGAAGGAAGGTAAGGAAATGGGCCGCTATATCGTCAAACGATTGCTATCAATTATTCCTGTATTTTTATTAGCCACACTGCTCACAACTGGTATGATTCACCTTTCGCCAGTTGACCCGGCTGAGGCATATTTAGCAGCGGCTCATATCCAACCTACGGATGAAATATTAGCGCAAAAACGAAGTGAATTCGGCTTAGATGAGCCATTTTATATGCAGTATCTTCATACCATTGAAAAAGTCATTCATCTTGATTTCGGCCGGTCGTATATGTCCAATCAGCCTGTCGTTGATGAGGTGATGTATCGAATACCGGCAACGATTCAATTGGCACTGACCAGTCTGCTGATCGCTATTTGTGTCAGCATTCCGCTCGGCTTTTTCAGCGGCATGAGGAAAAATGGTGCCGTTGATCATGTGAGCCGGCTCATTTCTTTCTTAGGAGCATCTATCCCGACGTTTGTCTTGGGGTATTTGCTCATCTTCTTTTTTTCAGTGAATCTTGACCTCTTACCCGTTGAAGGGATCGGCACATGGGAGCATCTCATTCTGCCGTCGATCACACTGGCAGTCCCTTTAATTGCTACGTATACAAGGCTTTTACGGTCAAGTGTGAGTGAGGCGCTTCAAGAACCTTTCGTTCAATATGCGAGAATGAGAGGATTGAAGGAACAATCGATCATGTTCAAGCATGTGTTCAGAATTGCGATATCGCCGATGTTGACCGGACTTGGGGTGAACCTCGGCAAGCTGTTAACCGGAACCATTATTGTAGAGGCCGTTTTCTCATGGCCAGGGTTTGGCCGATTTTTTATTGAAGCGATCTTTAACAGGGATCTGCCAGTCATTCAATTTTATGTCCTCATGTCAGCCTGTATTTTTATCTTGAGCAGCTTGATGGTTGACTTGATTCAATTGATCATTGACCCTCGTATTTCTAGAAAGGAAGGCCGCCAGCAATGATGACAAAAGTAAAACATCTCTTCTCTCATCAAAAGATGATCTCGATCTGCGCCCTGCTGCTCGGTCTCCTGCTGATTGTGACAATATGTGCGCCATGGATCGCTCCGCATGATCCGGCAGCTGTTAATCTAGCGATGAAGCTAAAGGGATCTTCGTGGGAGTATCCTCTTGGAACAGATCAATTAGGGCGGTGCAATTTATCTCGTATTTTATATGGTGCGCGTGTTTCGCTTGGCTGTGCGTTATTAATCTTTCTTTCTTCGTTATTCATTGGTTTAATTGTCGGCCTGTTTTCAGGATACAAAGGCGGCTGGATTGATCATGTTTTGATGAGAATCTGTGACGGTGTCATGGCATTTCCAAACCTGGTGCTGATCCTTGGATTAGTCGGCATTTTCGGTCCGGGACTTTCTCAAGTCGTACTTGCCTTGATGCTTGTGCAATGGGTGTATTATGCCCGCGTCTTCCGAGGAATGGTGCTCAGTTTAAAAGAACAGAACTTTATTGCAGCTGCAAAAATCAGTGGGACCTCGCACTGGAACATCATGAGAAAGCATATGATTCCCAATGTCCTGCCGCCATTAGCAGTCATTGGAACACTCGAAATGGGCTGGGCGATTATGGACATTTCTGCGATGTCTTTCCTCGGATTAGGGGTTCAGCCTCCTATGCCTGAATGGGGAGCAATGATTCATGAAGGGAAATCGTATATTCAAACGAATCCTCAATTGATGCTGTACCCGGGTCTTGTGATCATGACTGTGGTGATTCTGTTTAATTTACTAGGAGAAGCCCTTTCAGAGAAATATGGTATCAAACGCCGTGTGTAAAGGAATGATCAATGTGCAAGAGCCCATTTTAAAAATAGAGAACCTGCATGTGCATACGAAAACACCTCAAGGGACAACTCCTCTTATTCAAGAAGTATCGTTTGAAGTAGAGCGCGGTCAAATCCTTGGATTAATTGGTGAGAGCGGCTGCGGGAAAACAGTGACAAGTATGTCGATCTTACGTATGCTTGATCGAAAAACAACTGAAGTCACTGGCAGTATCACATTACAGGGACGAGAATTGATCGGTATAAGTGAAAAGAATATGCGGTCCATTCGAGGCAAAGACATCTCATATATTATGCAAAATCCAATGAACAGCTTTACGCCGGTATGGACAATCGGCCATCAGCTGGTTGAAACCATCCGCCGGCATACTGCTGTTAGTAAAAAGCAGGCACGAGCACAGGCAATAGATGCATTAGCACAAATGAATCTGCCGCAGCCAGACGAACTGTTCAACAAATACCCCTTTGAATTAAGCGGAGGGATGCTGCAGCGTGTCATGATCGCCATGGCTGCCTGTATGCACCCGCCCCTCATCATTGCAGATGAGCCGACAACTGCTTTAGATGTACACAATCAGAAACGGGTGCTTCAGCATCTGAACCAAATTCGTCATGACTATGGAACGGCCATTTTACTCATTACCCACGATCTTGGTGTCATTGCTGAAATGGCAGATCAAGTTGTCGTCATGAAACAAGGAGAAATTGTGGAAAAGGCAGGAGTTCTTGAACTTTTTGAACAACCAAAGCATGATTATACAAAAAAACTACTAGCAGCTCGTCCATCCATCCCAGCTGTTTGCCCGATTTGAGGTGAGAAGGCCCTTGCATTTATTAGAAGTAAAAGCAGTCAGTCATGCATACAACAGCCGGTCGTTTCTAATAAGAAATAAAGGCGCAGCCCCTGTCCTGAAAAGCGTCGATTTGAACATTGAAGAAGGCACATGCCTTGGGCTGCTGGGACAAAGCGGCGCAGGGAAAAGTACACTTGGCCGCATCATACTTGGTTTAGAGAAACCAAGAGCTGGACAGGTTCTTTTTGAAGGTCAGGATGTCTATCGTGCAGATCAGCAAACACGTAAGCATTTTCGCAGGCATGTGCAAGCGGTATTTCAGGATTCCTATTCGGCGGTTAATCCAAGATGGACAGTTGAACAAATTTTATCTGAACCGCTTGAAAACTATGAAACCATGAGCCGAAAGGAACGTAAAAACGTGCTGATTCACTGGCTTGAAAGAGTCGGGCTCGGTGAAAAGGATTTGTCTAAATATCCGCACCAATTCAGCGGCGGCCAGCTGCAAAGGATCAACATCGCTAGAGCCTTATTGCTGCAGCCAAAGCTTATTGTACTTGATGAATCTGTGAGCAGCTTAGATATGGTTACCCAGACGGTCATTTTAGATTTATTAGCAGAATTAAAGAAGGAGCTGGGTGTGTCTTACTTATTTATTACACATGATATGACAGCAGCCTATCACTTAAGTGATCAATTGGCGATTCTTGATCAAGGCGAGCTTGTGGCCCAATTTCAATCAAAGGATGAATTCTTTTCATCAGAAGAGGAAGCGGTGCGGAAAATGAGAGATGCAATGCTTGCAGACCATCCTTTGTCAAGAACGATTGGCAGACCGGTTCGGTAAAGCTTTATTATCAACGCCTCTTGTAGAAGAGGCTATTTTTCATGAAAGGCAGGTGGCGTCGTGAACCATCGAGCGTATTTAGCTTTGGCCATTCCTTTAACGATTTCAACGATGACCACTCCTTTACTTGGAGCTGTTGATACAGCGGTTGTCGGTCAGCTCGCAAATCCTGCTTATATTGGAGGCGTTGCGGTCGGCAGTCTCATTTTCAGTACATTATATTGGCTGTTTGGTTTTTTGCGGGTAAGTACATCTGCTTTTGCTGCTCAGGCAAACGGGGCGCAGAATGAGGAGCAGGGTGTTCTTGCTTTTCTAAGACCTTTTTTCGTCGCCATCATCGTCGGACTTTGTTTTATTGCCCTGCAATGGCCAATTATTCAATCTGCTTTTCTAGTGATCTCTCCTGATGCTGATGTCCGTCAATTTGCCGCAGACTATTTTCATATTCGCATTTGGGGAGCGCCATTTACTTTAATGAATTATGTCATATTGGGCTGGCTGATGGGGATGGCAAAAATGAAAGAAGCCCTTACTTTACAAATCTTGATCAATGTCATGAATATGGCGCTTGCATTTCTGCTTGTTCATGTGTTTTCGTTTGCGGTCAAAGGAGTTGCGGCTGCGACATTGATGTCTGAACTAACCGCTTTTGTGTTAGGGGCATGGATCATCATGAAGCATTCGTCAAACGGTTTCCAGATGCCTTCCATTAAGAAGATCATGGATACACAGGCAGTGCAGAAAATGTTTCATGTAAATAAAGATTTGTTTATCCGGACGATCTGTCTGCTAGTGGTCATCAACATGTTTACGGCAAAAGGGGCTTCTTTTGGTACGGAGCTGCTGGCAGCTAATGCTATCTTATTTCAAATTCACTACATCATGGCTTATTTGTTCGATGGTTTTGCCAATGCGTCCAGCATCCTTGTTGGGCGGTCAGTTGGTGCAAATGACCGTTCTCTTTATGAAAAAACTTTAACCCTTTCAAGGCAGTGGGCACTTGTTATGGCATGTGTCATTGCGGCGGTTTATTTTCTATTAAAAGAGCCGATATTGAGCCTGTTTACAAATCTCCCTCAGCTGCTTGACGTGACATTACGCTATGCGGACTGGCTTGTACTTTATCCGTTTGCGGCTTGTTTCGGTTTGGTCATTTACGGCGTATTTACAGGTGCGACAGAAATTGCCCCTGTTAGAAATTCGATGCTGTTTGCAATGATTTTGTTTATCGTCGTTCAAACCGTGGTCACGCCCATTTGGCACAATCATGGCCTATGGTTTGCCTTTATTATCTATACTGTAGGGCGGTCTGGCTTTTTAATGATGTATAAATCGAGGCTGGATCAGAAGCTTTTTGCATATGATAAACACCCTTTGTCATCTTGACAAAAGGGTGTTCTTTTTCGTTCATTCGCTTTCTTTTTTCACCTTTTGATAGGCTTCATCAAGATGCTGAATTCGCTTCAATACAACCGCATTTTTGGTCAGCTGGTCTTGAACAAGCGTTGACACCACTGAGCGGTAATAGGCATTCATCGCATGAACTTTGTCTTCATTTTGGTTCATGGCGATGTGCTGTTTCAAGTTGTCGACAAAGTATGGAACGGAAAAAAGTTCAGACATAGAAATCACTCCTATTTCGTATATACGGTCCGTCAATCTTCATGTAAAATGATGAGAGGGAGGGGAGACAATGAGCCTTAAACTGCAACAAGAACAGGTATTAAAGCAGGTGCTCACACAAGAACTCAGGCAGGCCATTACGCTGCTGCAGCTGAATTGCGCAGAGCTCGGCGAGTATCTTGACCAGTTAGCGCTTGAGAACCCTCTGATTGAGCGGAAAGACACGGACAGCTATCAACCAGTTTATCATAAAAAATCACAAGAACGAATGACAGAGCCGTATCGAACGCATCAAAAAGAAAGCCTGCAAATGTTTTTAAAAAGACAGGCGATTGATTTGAATTTAAGTGAAAAGAATCAAAGAATCTTTCATTTTATGATTGAGTCCATTGATTCCAATGGCTATCTAAATGAACCGATCGACGCAATGGCAGCTGTCTTAAAGGTGCCAGCTGAAGAAGTAGAAGCCATCCTTCATCAGCTGCAATCACTAGAGCCTGCCGGGATTGGCGCAAGATCATTGCAGGAATGCATTCTCCTTCAGCTGCGAAGAAAAAAGGAGCGCTGGTATGAAGCTGAGCTGATCATCGAAGAGCATTTCTTTCTTTTTGCCAGAAAGGCTTGGAAGGAAATTGCGGCGAAAACAGGTGTTTCAATGAAAACACTCCAAGCGGTACAAGATGAAGTGTCTCAGCTTGAACCAAGACCAGGCCTTCATTTCTCATCTGATGAAGAGCATGTGTATATCGAGCCTGATGTGACGATTACTGTGGTGCAGGATCACATCACATTTGAGCTAAATCAGCGCGCTTTTCCAGACGTTGAAATGAATGAAGGCTACTTCGCCATGATTCAAGACCAAAAGCGGCACGAAGCATACACGTATTTAAAGGAAAAAGAGCAGCAGTACAATTGGCTTGTCCAAGCGCTGAGGCAAAGAAAGCAAACGATGACTCATGTCGTTCGAGAGATTATCTCACATCAGACGGATTTTTTCCTAACAGGGAAACATAAAATGAAACCGCTTACTATGAAGCGGATCGCAGATATACTGCAAGTCCATGAGTCAACAGTCAGCCGTACTGTAAAAGGGAAAATGGTGCAAACCCCTTATGGTCTCATGGAAATGAAACAATTTTTCCAAGCAAAATTAGAAGGGCATTCGCTAGAAGAGGCGTCCAGCTACACAGTCAAAACGCATATTGCAGAGCTCATTCAAACGGAAAATAAGAAAAAGCCGTATTCAGATCAGCAAATCATGACGCTGCTTCAGCAAACCTTTGGCATCCGCGTGTCGCGCAGAACCATTGCAAAATATCGCGAACAAATGAATCTCCCAGCCTCAACGCTGAGGAAGCGCTACGATTAAAAAGAAGTACTTGCCAGAACATGGCACGTGCTTCTTTTTTTGTTGAAAGCAAGGCAGCCCGAAGATTTCTTGAAAATTAAAGAGGGGAGACGTGTGATCTGAAATTTTGGGGTAAAGTATAAGATAGGGCATGAGCCGATAGGGATAGACAACAGTGATGAGGTGAGACCAATTGAAATATAAACAAATCAAAACGAAAAAAATATATGAAGAAATTGCGGATGCATTAATTGAATCCATTCGTACAGGTGAGCTTCTTCCAGGGGAAAAATTAGATTCGGT
Source organism: Bacillus sp. FSL R5-0659 (assembly GCF_038008785.1). Classification (NCBI taxonomy): domain Bacteria; kingdom Bacillati; phylum Bacillota; class Bacilli; order Caryophanales; family Bacillaceae; genus Bacillus; species Bacillus sp. FSL R5-0659. The sequence continues at coordinate 2,990,225 of NZ_JBBOZU010000001.1, read as the reverse complement.
TCAAGCGCTCTCAGAAAGCTTTCAAGTCAGCCGTTCCGCTGTAAGAGAGGCACTGTCTGCTCTTAAAGCGATCGGATTAATAGAGATGAAACAAGGGGAAGGCACGTATGTGAAGCAGTTCGATCCTGAGCAGCTCACATTTAGTCTGTCTCCTGCATTTTTAATGAAGCAGCATGATATCACGCAACTCCTTGAATTAAGAACCATTATTGAGACGGGTGCTGTCAAAAAGGCAGCGCTTTTGCGAACGGACGATGACCTTCATCAGCTGCGTGAGGCACTCGAACAAATGAAACTAGCAGAAGCGCATAAAGAAATTGGTGAAGAGGCAGACCTCTCCTTCCATCTCGCTTTAGCCAAAGCCTCAAAGAATGATTTATTAAAGGCGTTAATGAATCAGGTCTCCACCTTGCTGGTAGAAACAATGCGGGAAACGAGAAAAGTCGTCTTGTTTTCAAAGAAAGCCTCCATTCGGCAGCTTTACAAAGAACATGAACACATTTACAAAGCTGTTATGGCAAGACAGCCAGAAGAAGCAGAAAGGGCGATGCTCACGCATTTAAAAAATGTAGAAAAACTGCTGAGTGATGTGAGTCAAGAACCGGCAGGACAGTCAGAACCACAGTAAGCTGTGCCGAATGAGGGCACAGCTCTATTATGAACGAGAAATATGCAGTTTCTTCATGCGATATTGCAGACTTTGCCTGCTCATGCCCAATATCTTTGCAGTCTGTGAAATATTATCGTCCATTTTTTCTAAGTAATGGACGATGTATTGTTTTTCGAATCGTTCCATCTGGGTTTGAAAATCAGTCGTATGTTCTGGGCTTGTATAAATAAACGTGTCAGCTGCTGCGGTATGCTGCAAAGGATTCGTCTGTAATTGCGCTGCAGGACGGCTTTCCCTATGTTGTTTAAATCTAAAATGATATGGAAGGTGATGCATGCTTAAGTAATCCTCATCCATCATCATATTCATCCCCGCTTCAATCACATGCTCCAGTTCCCGTACATTCCCCGGCCAATCATACGCTTGAAAAAGGGCTAGTACCTCTTCATCAGCCGCCTTCACCTCCATTTGAAACAGCTCATTATATTTTTGAATAAAATGACTGACAAACGTAGGAATATCTTCTTTTCGCTCAGAAAGCGGCGGAATAAATAAGGTGACAATACCTAGCCGATAAAATAAATCCTTGCGCATGCGTCCGCCTGCGATCGCATCAACAGGGTCCTCATTCATATTAGCAATGACTCTTACATCAACAGCGATTTCTTTTGTGCTGCCTAACCTTCTCACCCGCTTCTCCTGTAATACGCGCAGCAGTTTTGCTTGAAGACCAGGATTTAATGAGTTGATCTCATCAAGCAGAAGTGTACCACCCTGCGCCTGTTCAAATAAACCGGGCTGATCAGTTGCGCCGGTAAAAGCCCCTTTTTGTGTGCCAAAGAGCAGACTTTCAATGAGATTATCAGGCAGTGCCGCGCAATTCTGGGTAATAAATGGTCCAGATGACCGGCTGCTGCCGTTATGAATGCTTTGAGCAAATAGTTCTTTTCCTGTTCCTGTTTCTCCTACAATGAGCACATAGGAAGAGGTGCGTGTTGCTCGTTTTGCATGCTCAATCACCTCTAAAAACGCAGGGCTTTGTCCAATAATGGAATCAAAGGTAAAGCGTGTGCTTCCTTTTTTCTTCATATTGTGGTGAATCAGCCGTTCCAGCTTGGTCACATCATTCGAAATTTCAACCGCTCCTTGGATGAGGCCATCTCGAACGAGCGGGTATGTATGATTAATCGTTGTGATTTCTTTTCCATTGTAATTATGATACGTCTGCTTTGCATGAACGGTTTGTTTCCCAGTGCGCAGCGCTTGGACGAGCGTACTGTGCATTTCGTCTTGGAAGACGAAGAGGTCTAATACATTTTTATGGAGAACATCAGAGCGTTTCAAAGACTCAATCTCCATCATTTTTTTATTATAAACAACAGTATTGCCATTCTCGTCAATTGCATGAACCCCGACATCTATTAAATCGAGCATTTGCTTATACAGATCAATCTCATTTGCCAGCTTTGCAGTATACGAATCTTCTTTCATTGCGGCACCTCCAGACGTTACCTCTATTTTACATGAAAAATTTTGCGGTTTCCTCTAAAAAAATTTGCAGGTGCAAATATATTTTGCATGAATAGCCTTTACAATCAGCGCCATGATGCAGGCAGAAAGTTGGCACGATCCTTGCATATCATATGTGTGTAGATGAACCTAATTTAAAAAAGGCTAGCTTATAGAAGGAGGAATAGACGATGACACAGACAAATGAATTGATTCAACAAACGGAACAATACGGTGCGGCAAACTATCATCCGCTGCCAATTGTGATTTCAGAGGCTGAAGGAGTTTGGGTGACAGACCCTGAAGGCAATCGATATATGGATATGCTGAGTGCGTATTCCGCAGTGAACCAAGGCCATCGCCATCCCCGCATTATTGAGGCGCTCAAAAAACAGGCAGACCGTGTGACACTGACTTCAAGAGCTTTTCACAATGATCAGCTTGGACCATGGTATGAGAAAATTTGTCAACTGACGAATAAAGAGATGGCACTCCCTATGAATACTGGAGCTGAGGCTGTAGAAACAGCTGTAAAAGCAGCACGACGCTGGGGCTATGACGTCAAGGGAATCGAAGACAATCGCGCAGAAATCATTGCGTGCGTCGGAAATTTCCATGGCAGAACAATGACGGCTGTTTCCCTTTCTTCTGAAGCAGAATATCAAAGAGGTTTCGGTCCAATGCTTCCAGGCATCAAACTGATTCCTTACGGAGATATTGAAGCGTTACGTGAAGCCATCACACCACAAACAGCGGCTTTTCTGATTGAGCCTATTCAAGGGGAAGCGGGAATTGTCATGCCGCCAGAGGGCTTCTTGAAGGAAGCGAAGGCGCTTTGTGAACAGGAACATGTGCTGTTCATTGCAGATGAAATTCAGGTCGGATTAGCGCGAACAGGCAAGATGTTTGCATGCGACTGGGAAGACATTGAGCCAGATATGCTGATTCTTGGGAAAGCTTTAGGCGGCGGTGTATTCCCAATCTCGTGTGTAGTAGCAAACCGCGATATATTAGGCGTGTTTAACCCCGGGTCTCACGGCTCTACCTTTGGCGGCAATCCTCTTGCGTGTGCGGTGTCGCTGGCTGCACTAGATGTCTTAATCGACGAAAACCTTGCAGCGCGTTCTATGGAGCTTGGCGAATACTTAAAAGACAAACTGTCTCGCATTCAAAGTCCTGTTATCAAGGAAGTGCGCGGCCGCGGATTATTTATCGGCATGGAGCTGACAGAGGCTGCGAGACCTTATTGTGAGAAGCTGAAACAAGCAGGACTGTTATGTAAGGAAACCCATGAGACCGTCATCCGCTTTGCACCGCCTCTCACTATTTCTAAAGAAGATTTAGACTGGGCGATTGGTCATATTGAAGCATTATTTCAAGCATAAATGTCAAAGGGGGAGAACCATCACTTTCTCCCTTTCTCTTTCCACGAACAGCGAATTTTGTCAAAGGATGATGAATAGAAGAGTGAAAGTGGGGAAGCGGATTTGAAGCAAGAACAGCATAATGAACTAGAACGTTCCATGAAAAGCAGGCATCTCTTTATGATTGCCTTAGGCGGCGTCATTGGTACTGGTCTTTTCCTTGGATCAGGACTCATTATCCATCAGGCTGGACCCGGGGGAGCCATTCTCTCCTTTATCATTGGCGGATTGTTAATGTATTTGGTGATGCTCTGTCTTGGAGAATTAGCAGTGGCGATGCCGACAGCGGGTTCCTTTCAAGAGTATGCAACCAAATATATAGGCCCGTCCACAGGCTTTATGATCGGCTGGCTTTATTGGTTTAGTTGGGCATGTACAATTGGACTGGAGTTTACGTCAGCAGGCATTTTGCTCCAAAGGTGGTTCCCAGATATCCCTGTTTGGCTGTGGTGTCTTGCATTTAGTGTGATTTTATTTGCCGTGAATGCCATCTCAGCTCGCAGCTTCGCTGAAACCGAGTTTTGGTTTTCAGCCATTAAGGTCGCTGCCATCCTATTATTTATTATCATTGGAATTGGCGCAATTTTCGGAATGATTCATCTGAAAGATGGAGAACCAGCCCCTCTATTTCGTCATTTGACGGATCATGGCGGACTATTTCCTAACGGTGTTTTTGCTATTTTATTAACCATGGTCACGGTCAATTTCTCCTTTCAAGGAACAGAACTTGTAGGGATTGCCGCAGGAGAGAGTGAAAGCCCTGAAAAAACATTGCCGCGATCTATACGAAATATTATTTGGAGAACGATGGTCTTCTTCGTTTTATCCATTGCGGTTCTGGCCGCTCTTCTTCCGTGGCAGACAGCAGGCACCGTCGACAGTCCGTTTGTCGTCGTGCTGGACAAGGTCGGCATACCATATGCTGCAGATATCATGAATTTTATCATCATCACAGCCGTCTTATCTGTAGCAAACTCTGGGTTATATGCATCATCACGTATGCTCTGGGCGCTCTCGAAAGACGGAAAAGGACCCAACTTTACGAAAAAACTGTCCAAGCGTAAAATTCCGATCAATGCATTATTGGTGACAATGGGTGTATCTGCACTATCTCTGCTTACAAGTGTTGTAGCACCAAAAACGGTGTATGTGTGGCTCATTTCGATTTCTGGTATGGTCCTTGTTGTGGTGTGGATGTCCATTTGCTTGTCTCAGTATTTCTTTAGAAAACAATTCATAAAGGAGGGCGGAGATGTAAAGGATCTCGTCTTCCGAACACCGCTCTATCCATTTGTTCCATTAGCAGGCTTTATCGCATTTGGCATCGTCCTCATCAGCTTATTTTTTATCGAGGATCAGCGGATCGGCCTTTATTGCGGAATCCCGTTCATGGCCGCCTGCTACATCATTTATTATCTTAAAATCAAACCGAAGGAAGAGGCAAAACAGTTTGGAACCATCACAAAAACATAAGCAGGTCCTGAAAAAAATGTGCATGCTGATATCACCAGCATGCACATTTTCAATCGTGTATTCATTCTATATAAAGGGAAATAAATATTTTGAAAAGAAATATCATCGCAAGAACCTTGATGACAAGCAGGCTTTCGGTGAAAATGTGTCTATTTTTTGTCTAAATGTGTTTCTAAGAGTTGAAAATGCAAGATTATCCTGTTAAAATAATTAAAGAAAGCAGGGATTGATTTTTTTTGGCTGTGGCGGGACGTTTTTTGTCACAGTGGGACGTTTTTAGTCCAACGTGAAAAGAAAGGGTCGTTAGCCATGAATCGTTTATTGGAAGCTCAAAAAAAATTATTGCCAGATCTTCTCATTGTTATGCAAAAACGCTACGACATTTTGCAGTACATCAGATTAGCTGAACCAATTGGCCGCAGAAGTCTTGCGACGAGTCTTGGTCTCAGTGAGCGCATCTTACGTGCTGAAGTTCAGTTTCTAAAAGAACAAAATCTGCTGGATGTCAAAACGAGCGGCATGATGCTGACGAGTGAGGGTCACGCTTTGCTTGAAATGCTTGAAGGAATGATGAAGGACGTTTTAGGTTTAACCTTTTTGGAAAATACACTAAAGAGAAAGTTAGGCCTGGAAGAAGTCATTATCGTTTCTGGTGACAGTGACGAATCCCCGTGGGTGAAGCAAGAAATGGGAAGAGCTGCTGTCCAATGTATGAAAAAAAGGTTTACTGGAAATAATATCGTCGCCGTCACTGGCGGAACGACGATGGAAGCCGTTGCCGAAATGATGACCCCTGATGCCAAAAACCGCGATATGATGTTTGTCCCTGCGAGAGGCGGTCTTGGGGAGAATGTAAAAAATCAGGCAAACACCATTTGTGCCCACATGGCTGAAAAAGCTTCCGGTACTTACAAACTGCTGTTTGTTCCAGGACAGCTGTCAGAAGGTGCTTACTCTTCCATTATTGAAGAGCCGTCCGTCAAAGAAGTGCTTCAAACGATTAAATCGTCCACGATGCTCATTCATGGTATTGGTGAAGCAAAAACAATGGCGATGAGACGAAATACACCAGCTGAAGATTTAAAAAAGATTGATGAGCATGACGCAGTGACAGAGGCCTTTGGCTATTACTTTAATCGTGATGGTGAGGTCGTACACAAAGTGCACTCCGTCGGCATGCAGCTAGATGATCTAGAAAGCATTCCACACATCATTGCTGTTGCAGGTGGATCATCAAAGGCGGGGGCGATTGAAGCTTATTTCAAAAAACCACGCCGAACGGTTCTCGTCACAGACGAAGGAGCCGCAAAAGAGTTATTAAGGGAGTCAATTGATCCCTCAATATAAAACATTGTGACCTATAAAAGGAGGAAACATCATGGCAGTAAAAGTCGGTATTAACGGATTTGGACGTATTGGACGTAACGTATTTCGTGCAGCATTAAATAATCCTGAAGTTGAGGTAGTAGCGGTTAACGATCTAACAGATGCTAACATGCTTGCACACCTTTTACAATATGACTCTGTTCACGGAAAACTAGATGCAGAGGTTTCTGTAGACGGTACAAACTTAGTAGTGAACGGTAAAACAATCGAAGTATCAGCTGAGCGTGACCCTGCGAAATTAAGCTGGGGTAAACAAGGCGTAGAAATCGTTGTTGAATCTACTGGATTCTTCACAAAACGTGCAGACGCTGCGAAACACTTAGAAGCTGGCGCTAAAAAAGTCATCATCTCTGCTCCTGCTAACGAAGAAGATATCACAATCGTTATGGGTGTAAACGAAGACAAATACGATGCAGCTAGCCACGATGTCATCTCTAATGCATCTTGTACGACAAACTGCTTAGCACCATTTGCAAAAGTACTTAACGATAAATTTGGTATCAAACGCGGTATGATGACAACTGTTCACTCATACACAAATGACCAGCAAATTCTTGACCTTCCGCACAAAGACTACCGTCGTGCTCGTGCAGCTGCGGAAAACATCATCCCAACTTCTACAGGTGCTGCGAAAGCTGTTTCACTTGTATTGCCTGAACTTAAAGGTAAATTAAACGGTGGCGCTATGCGTGTTCCAACACCTAACGTTTCTTTAGTTGACCTTGTTGCTGAATTAAACCAAGATGTAACAGCTGAAGACGTAAATGCAGCACTTAAAGAAGCAGCTGAAGGAGAACTTAAAGGAATCCTTGGCTACAGCGAAGAGCCATTAGTATCTGGTGACTACAATGGTAATGCAAACTCTTCAACAATCGATGCTCTTTCTACAATGGTGATGGAAGGCAGCATGGTGAAAGTGATCTCTTGGTACGATAACGAGAGTGGATATTCTCACCGCGTTGTTGACCTTGCAGCTTACATTGCAAAACAAGGTCTTTAATTTCTCACACTGAAGGAACTCACTTGGTTCTTTCCTAGAGACACGATATAATGAAGACGGACAAGGGAAGGGGAAGCATCCCTTTCCCTTTTTCTCTGTTTTTATCCGTTCTGCACGATTTCTCGTTTTGATGAGGGCAAAATGGGAAAAGGATAAAGAGAGTCTTGTCCAATGCGTAAGGAAACCAGAATAAAGGAGGATCTCCTGACGAGCATGAATAAGAAATCAGTAAAAGACATTGACGTAAAAGGTAAAGTTGTGTTCTGCCGCGTAGATTTTAACGTTCCAATGAAGGACGGAGAAGTGACGGATGATACTCGTATCCGCGCAGCATTACCAACGATTGAGTATTTAACAGGACAAGGCGCAAAGGTACTGCTAGCTAGTCATTTGGGTCGTCCGAAGGGTCAAGTTACTGAAGAACTGCGTCTGACACCTGTGGCAAAACGTCTGCAAGAGCTTCTTGGAAAAGAAGTGAAAAAAGCAGATGAAGCTTACGGCGACAACGTGAAAAAGCAAATCTCTGACTTAAAAGAAGGAGATGTGCTAGTGCTTGAAAACGTTCGTTTCTATCCTGGTGAAGAAAAGAACGATCCTGAATTATCAAAAGCATTTGCTGATTTAGCCGATGTGTATGTCAATGATGCGTTCGGTGCTGCACACCGTGCACATGCATCGACAGCAGGAATTGCAGCTTATCTTCCGGCTGTTTCAGGCTTCCTCATGCAAAAAGAGCTTGAGGTGTTAGGAAAAGCCATTTCAAATCCTGATCGCCCATTTACAGCGATTATCGGCGGCGCAAAAGTAAAGGATAAAATCGGTGTGATTGAAAGTCTTCTTGATAAAGTAGACAACCTCATCATCGGCGGCGGACTTGCTTACACATTTGTGAAAGCACTTGGCCACGAGGTAGGGAAATCTCTATTAGAAGAAGACAAAGTAGATTTAGCGAAATCCTTTATGGACCGTGCAAAAGAAAAAGGCGTGAACTTCCTGATTCCAACAGATGTTCTGGTAGCCGACGACTTTTCAAATGATGCGAATACAAGCATTGTGCCAATCTCTGAAATTCCAAGTGATCTAGAAGCACTTGATATTGGAACAGAGACAAGAGAAAAGTATGCTGACGTTATTAAAAACAGCAAACTTGTTGTCTGGAATGGACCAATGGGTGTATTTGAAATCGATGCATTCGCTAAAGGAACAAAAGCAATCGCAGAAGCACTGGCAGAAGCAAAAGATACATATTCTGTCATTGGCGGTGGAGATTCAGCAGCAGCTGTTGAGAAATTTGGTCTTGCCGATCAGATGAGCCATATTTCTACAGGCGGCGGCGCTTCACTTGAATTTATGGAAGGCAAAGAACTTCCTGGTGTTACTGCATTAAACGATAAATAAGACCAAAACTGCTATAAGGAAGTGTCAATCATGAGAAAACCAATTATAGCTGGGAACTGGAAAATGAACAAAACACTTGGCGAAGCAGTCAGCTTTGTTGAAGAAGTTAAGTCATCTATTCCATCTCCTGACAAAGTGGAATCCATTGTCTGTGCGCCAGCTCTTTTCCTTGAAAAGCTAAACAGCCTATCAAACGGAACAGACCTTAAAATTGGTGCACAAAACATGCACTTTGAAGAAAATGGTGCATTCACTGGTGAAATCAGCCCTGCTGCTCTAAAAGATCTAGGCATTGGCTATTCAGTGATTGGGCATTCAGAGCGCCGTGAATTCTTTGCAGAAACAGATGAAACAGTGAACAAAAAAGCACATGCTGCATTCAAGCATGGCATCGTTCCAATTATTTGTGTAGGTGAAACGCTTGAAGAGCGTGAAGCTGGCAAAACAAATGAACTTGTCGCTGATCAAGTGAAGAAAGCACTAGCTGGTTTAACGAAGCAGCAAGTGGCTGAATCTGTGATTGCCTATGAGCCAATCTGGGCTATCGGTACAGGAAAATCTTCTACAGCGAAAGATGCAAACGACGTTTGCGCACACATCCGCCAAACCGTTGCAAGCGAATTTGGTCAAGAAGCGGCAGACAGCCTTCGCATTCAATATGGCGGAAGCGTGAAGCCGGCAAATATTAAAGAATATATGGCAGAATCCGATATTGACGGTGCTTTGGTAGGCGGCGCAAGCTTAGAACCTCAGTCTTTCGTTCAATTATTGGAGGAAGGTCAATATGAGTAAGAAACCAGCTGCATTAATCATCTTAGACGGGTTCGGTTTAAGAGGCGAAACAGTCGGTAACGCTGTCGCACAAGCAAAAAAACCGAACTTTGACCGCTACTGGAACGAATTTCCGCATCAAACCTTAACGGCTTCAGGTGAGGCAGTAGGTCTCCCGGAAGGTCAAATGGGGAACTCTGAAGTGGGGCATTTGAACATCGGTGCAGGACGCATTGTGTATCAAAGCTTAACAAGAGTGAATGTTGCCATTCGTGATGGGGAATTTGAGAAAAACGAAACGTTCCTAGATGCAATGACTTATGCAAAAGAGAATGACAAGGCGCTTCATTTATTTGGTCTCTTGTCAGACGGCGGTGTGCACAGTCACATCCAGCATCTTTTTGCCCTGCTGAAGCTGGCGAAAAAAGAAGGCTTAACAAAGGTATACATTCATGGCTTCTTGGACGGACGTGACGTTGGTCAGAAGACAGCCAAAGTGTACTTAAAACAGCTGGAAGAACAAATCAAAGAAATCGGTGTCGGTGAAGTGGCAACACTTTCTGGACGCTATTACTCAATGGACCGTGACAAACGCTGGGATCGTGTGGAGAAAGCGTACCGCGCGATGGCGTATGGTGAAGGCCCAAGTTATCAAAACATCTATGATGTCGTTGATGACTCCTATGAAAATGGAATCTACGATGAATTCGTTATTCCATCTGTCATTACGAGAGAAAATGGTGAGCCGGTTGCCAAAGTAAACGACGGCGACTCTGTGATTTTCTATAACTTCCGTCCAGACCGTGCCATCCAAATCTCGAACACTTTCACAAATGCAGATTTCCGCTCGTTTGACCGCGGAGAAGCTCATCCGAAGAATTTACACTTCGTCTGCTTCACACACTTCAGTGAAACGGTTGACGGCTATGTTGCCTTCAAACCAGTGAATTTGGATAACACAGTAGGAGAAGTGCTTGCTCAAAACGGATTGAAACAGCTGCGGATTGCTGAAACAGAGAAATATCCTCACGTGACGTTCTTTATGAGCGGTGGCCGTGAAGAAGAATTTCCTGGTGAAGACCGCATCTTAATCAATTCACCAGATGTGGCAACCTATGACCTCAAGCCGGAAATGAGCGCTTATGAGGTAAAGGATGCACTTGTTGCAGACATCAATGCTGACAAGCATGATGCGATCATTCTGAACTTTGCTAACCCGGATATGGTTGGTCATTCAGGTATGCTTGAGCCAACAATCAAAGCCATTGAAGCAGTAGATGAGTGCTTAGGAGCTGTAGTCGACGCAATCCTGGCAAAAGGCGGACATGCCATCATCACGGCAGACCACGGTAACGCAGACGTGCTAATTACCGAAGAAGGAAAGCCGCATACTGCACATACAACGAATCCTGTGCCAGTCATCGTGACGAAAAAAGGTGCGACGCTTAGAGAAGGCGGCATTTTAGCCGATCTATCTCCAACGCTTTTAGACTTACTTGGCCTTGAAAAACCAAAAGAGATGACAGGAACATCATTGATTCAAAAATAACAAATTGATTCAAAAGGAGAGAAATTAAAAATGCCATACATTGTTGACGTATATGCACGCGAAGTATTAGACTCTCGCGGTAACCCAACAGTTGAAGTAGAAGTTTACACAGAATCTGGCGGCTTTGGCCGTGCGCTTGTTCCAAGTGGTGCTTCTACTGGTGAATATGAAGCAGTAGAACTACGTGATGGAGACAAAGACCGTTACCTTGGAAAAGGTGTTCTGACAGCTGTAAACAACGTAAACGAAATCATTGCACCAGAGCTTTTAGGCTTTGATGTAACAGAACAAGTAGCGATCGACAAAATGTTAATCGAACTTGACGGAACAGAAAACAAAGGGAAATTAGGCGCAAACGCAATCCTTGGCGTATCTATCGCTGTAGCACGTGCGGCTGCTGATTTCTTACAAATTCCACTTTATCAATACCTTGGTGGATTCAACTCCAAAACGCTTCCAGTACCGATGATGAACATCGTCAACGGTGGAGAGCATGCGGATAACAACGTAGACATTCAAGAATTCATGATTATGCCTGTAGGTGCTCCAAACTTCCGTGAAGCACTTCGCATGGGCGCTCAAATCTTCCATAGCCTGAAATCTGTATTAAGCGCAAAAGGCTTAAACACAGCTGTAGGTGACGAAGGTGGATTCGCTCCAAACCTTGGTTCTAACGAAGAAGCACTTCAAACAATCGTTGAAGCGATCGAAAAAGCTGGCTTCAAACCAGGTGAAGAAGTGAAACTTGCAATGGATGCTGCATCTTCTGAGTTCTACAACAAAGAAGACGGTAAATATCATTTATCAGGCGAAGGTGTTGTGAAAACATCTGCTGAAATGGTTGACTGGTATGAAGATATGGTATCGAAATACCCAATCATCTCTATCGAAGACGGCCTTGATGAAAACGACTGGGAAGGTCACAAACTATTAACTGAGCGCCTTGGCAGCAAGGTTCAGTTAGTAGGAGACGACTTGTTCGTTACAAATACGAAGAAGCTTTCTGAAGGAATCAAAAACGGCGTTGGTAACTCAATCCTGATCAAAGTAAACCAAATCGGTACATTAACTGAAACATTTGATGCAATCGAAATGGCAAAACGCGCAGGATACACAGCAGTCATCTCTCACCGTTCTGGTGAAACTGAAGACAGCACAATTGCAGACATCGCTGTTGCAACAAACGCTGGACAAATCAAAACAGGTGCTCCGTCTCGTACGGACCGTGTGGCGAAATACAACCAATTACTTCGCATCGAAGATCAATTGGCTGAAACAGCACAATATCACGGCATTGCAACATTCTATAACTTGAATAAATAATGTCAGCTATGCGCTGCGTCCCACTCTTTCATGAGAGCGGGACGCAGCGTTTTTTTTGTTGAGCGAAATCCGCTGGCTAATTCATTTGACTTATCCTATTTCTGTAAAACCTCCTCCTTCAGTTAGAGAAGAAGTCAAAACCCCCTCCATTTATAAGCACTAAATCATGAAAATTCGTCTAAAAATATGATCTGAAATGAACTTATGCTTTCTGTAAGGGGGTGGTATCATTTTACATATATTAGGGGGTGATGAGATGCTGAATCCTTTTAGCCTTCGTTTTCCAGTAGGTGTGTATATGTATGTCCTTCACCTGTTGGCGGCATATGATGAAAGGAAGCAACGAATTCTAACTTCTAAGAATGTACAGAAAAACGCATTTTGGATTTATGTCCTTGCCGCTATATTGGGCATTATTTCACTTGGAGCATTGATTTGGGCATGCAAGACCTTTGGACAGGGCTCGAAATTTTTAGGAGAGTTCAAATTATTAGGCATGTACGTTAAAATCCAGTGTGGTTATTAACAGGGATGAGAACAGATGCATGGTCATCTGTTCTATCTGAATCAAACGGAGGGATATGATGCTGACATTACAATTAAAAGAAAAAACATATAGCCGCACCTTCTCTCTCCGCAATATTCAAATAAGTGTCGAGAAAGGGCAGATGCTGCTGCTTTTGGGGCATAATGGTGCGGGAAAGACAACGATGATCCAATCCATGTTTGGGCTGACGCCATTTATAGGATGCGTCACTTTACATGGTAAACAGCTGAACCTTCAATCCTCAGAACATATCTCCTTGTTGAAAAAACATGTTTCCTATATTCCTGATGACCATTCGTTGTTCGATTATTTATCGCCGAGGGAATACTTTCAATTACTTCAGCTGCCAAATGAGCAAGATGTCACACGGGAAGAGACGTTTATTGATCTGTTTGAGCTGGGGGCGTATATGGATCAGCCTATCGCTCAGCTGTCTCATGGCAATCAAAAGAAAACACAGATCATTTCCCAGCTCCTCAGGCCATGTGATTATTATGTGTTCGATGAGCCAACAAACGGACTTGATCCAGATATGATGATCATCTTAAAAAAGGTGCTCACGAAGCTGAGAGAGCAAGGCGCTGGCATTCTCATTTCAACCCATCATTTGAGTTTTGGTGATACGCTTTATGACCATCTCATGATCTTGAGAAATGGTGACGTCAAACTGGATATGTCCCGCCAAGAAACGAATCAGACATTTCCTCATCAGGCACTTGAAGAGATTTATAAAGAAGTGAACCGAGATTACTATATGCAGGTGGAGAGGTTACTCAATGATCTGGACACGACACGTTCTTCATAAAATAGAATGGGGGATGCTTACAGCGAAAGTCAAGCAGCTCGCAAAAAAGTACCCTATACAGCTTCTCGCAGCCGCGGCTTTTTTCTTGCTCATGTATGCGATATACGTCGTTATCAGCCTGCGCTTTTTCATGCAGGCAGGAGAAAGCGAGCCAACTGCTCTATACCTCCAATTGATGAAAATGACGCTTTTACTTTTAAGTGCAGGTATTGTGTTATCCCGCAATAAATTAAAGCGCCAGGAATATCAATTCTACTTTTTGAATAGTGCGGTACAAAGTTTGCCATTTGTCCTTTGTGTATATTTCTTTCCGATGCTCTTTTGTTTCCTCGTGGTTGGACTGCTTTTTTTACCGATTGTATTAGGCCTTTTGATCAGCGGTGTTACGCCATCTCTTTATTGGATAACGGTTGTGTGCATGACTTGCTGTGTACTGGCGCTGCTTGCGCTTGCTTCTTGGATGTTAATGCGGATTGCTGTGAGCCATTTCGTATCAAAAACAAAAGAGCATTTGCTGCTGCAAACGCTTGGCTTTGCGGTGCTGAATCTATTGGTGTTTCTCCTTTTGCAAAAAGCAATGGAGATGATCCGCGTATGGCCATCAGTCTATCTCATATTTCTAATGATCCTTTTAAGCGCTGGCTGGCTATGGCTGAAGGGGTTAGCGGCTTCTTATGTCCATTGGATGTTTTTGCAGCTGAAAACAGAGGTGAAGTCGTTTTCTTATAAGAAAATCAGAACGCAATCTTCCTTTCTAACGCACCTGCGGCAGGAATTGGTCTATTTCAGCCGGTCAGCTGTTTTTAAAGAACAGGGCATTTTGTTTTTATTTCTCGTTTGTTTAACGGCGGGGCTGCCATTTGTTTTTACACCGGTAGAAATCGGCTGGCTGTATGCCTTTATTGTTCAGTATGCGTTAAAGGAAATATTGATCATGCTTCCGCTGATGATTGGCAGAGAATATCATATGAATCAAAGGGCCATCTTTATGTTAAATACATCAAAGGGCGCTTATTTGTTGTCGAGAATTTTATTTTATTACGCTATTAATTTGTTGATATATTTTGTGTTTATTGGGTTTGCATCTATGGTGATAGGCATTGAAAGTGAAGGCCATGTCCTTGCAAGTTTGTCCATTTTGTTGATCACTGTCATGGCGGCCTGTACCGGATTTATCGTGAAGATCAGTGAGTTTAATAAACTGTTTGTCATCGTAATGATGATTGCTGTATTCAGCTTCATCGATATGCTTTTATTGAAGTGGCTTTCAACAGATGTGTATCTTCTCGCCACCGCCTATCTGCTAGGTTCACTTGCATTTTTTAGCTGTATTTATGCGGTCATGTTAAAGAGGCCTGTCTTGCGATGATAGAGCTTGTGTGTAGTTTCCTAGCGGTTGTGCTGATACATGAACTCGGTCATATGCTGATGATCATGGTGTGTAACAAAATTGAAAAAAGACCGCTCTTTGATTTTGTGATAACGATTGATTGGAAGCATGTGGCGGTCGTCCATGAGAAATTTGTCCGGCCGAGCTTCAATATGATGGTGGCACTTGCAGGCCCGCTCTTTCCGGTGCTTTGTTCGATTGTGCTTTTTATGATATGGAAACATCCGGTAAGTCATCAACTGCTGTTTTTTTCTTTACTAAATACGGTGATGCTGCATCCAGCTTGCCCAGACGGGAAAAATATCACAGCCAGTTTAAAAGAGATGAAGGAGAGAAAGAGATGATTAAAGTATTTCATTCGTTTTCCAGCGGTTTAACACTTGCGATGCTGTATGTATTTGCTGTGTTTATGACCCCTGTTTTTTTACTGCTGCTAGAGGTCAATCATGTTGAATCAAGTCCATCAATGTTTGGCATGCCATTTTATATCATGAAAATTGAAGAGTATCAATTCAGTTCAGAGGCGACGCTCTTTGGATGTGTGGTCTGCTTTTTAGCTGGCGCCGTGCTCTATTTTTTTATTCAATATGTGAAGCATGTGGTGAAAAAGCGCAGAACATAAAAAAAAGCAGACGGAACAAAACATCAGTCTGCTTGCAAAGTGAGTGAGAGCCGTACCATATCCATACACTGAATGCCATTTTCAAAAATCGGTTCATCATAATGTTTAAGAAAGAAATCGTGGTCAATAGATGTCATGCGGAAGCCGCATTTCTGATAAAGTGCGAGCTGCTGGATACTCGAGTTACCTGTGCCGATTTCAATCGTGTGAAAGCCGGAGGCTTTCGCTTCAGAAATGGCATGGCGGATCAGCTGCTTTCCAATTCCTTTTCCTTGCCATGATTCCTTCACGGCGACGTTGATAATTTCGACTGTCTGCTGAGACAGAGATAAAAGCACATAGATACCAATCACGTCCTGTTCATGATAAGCGGCATAACAAGAACCGGATTGCACATATTCAAGTACCTTTTCCTTTGAAGGATCAGCTAAGAGTAAAAGATCCATAGGGACAGAATGATCACCTGACAATGGCCGAATTTGTATCATGTTTTTCATCCTTTCTATTCTTTAATATATCCTTGTTTCACACCCCAATCATATTGATCCTGTACCCATTGTGAAGGCGGATTGTGGGTGACATTTGGGTCTTTTTTGACAGTTGTTTTCCTTGTAGTCTGTGAAGTCTGTTTATTCGCTTGAACAGTGGCTTTCGCTGCTGTCAGCTCTTTTTGAAGCTGGTCGATTTTTGCCTCAAGCGCTTTACGCTGTTTGACTTCTTTTTGATAGGCTTTCTTTTCTTTTTTGAGCTTTTTCGTGATGGTAGACAGTTTCTTTTTTTGATCTTCGTTTTTATGCTTCAAATCTGCTTGATTTGATTTTAACTTCGAAAGCTGCTCAGTGTTCGTTTTGCTTTCTTGCTGATGTTTTTCCTCTGCTGCTTGGATGGACTGCTGCTGCCAAACAATCCAGCCGGCTGCTCCTAAAACCACAGCGCATAGAAGGATGATGGTGATCGTTTTCTTCATGTGTCATTCCCCTTTCTTTAAACCTTTATTATCATCGGTTAAATATATACAGGTTTTAACATCACAAGGGAATATTCACATCAGATTGGCAGACACTATGAAAAAAGGAGGGTGTCTGTTGATTTCCTTTATGATTCATGTCGTGGTCTCATTATTTGCTGTATCAAACCCTATTGGAAACGTGCCTCTTTTTATTACCTTAACAGAGGGATATACAGAGAAAGAACGCTCCCAAACAGCCAAAAAAGCCATTGTGGTCTCTTTCATTATTTTGGTTGCTTTTCTATTGGCAGGGAGGCTCATTTTCAAATTGTTTGGGATCGATATTCATGCTCTCCGCATCGCCGGAGGTATTTTCATTTTTGGTATCGCTTACAATTTACTGAATGCAAAGGAGTCACATGTCCAAAATCCTCATTCTGAGGAAAAGGCAGAAAGCAAAGAAAAGGCGGATGTCTCCGTTACGCCGCTGGCGATTCCGATCATCGCTGGTCCCGGTACAATCGCTACAGTGATGAGCTTAACCCCGGGAAGTCAAGTGATGCTTCACATGTTTGCGATTTTAATCGGCATTGTCATCGTACTGGCGATGACCTTTTATGCTTTTCATTATTCAAGTTTCATTATGCGAAAAATGGGGAAAACAGAGATGAATGTCGTGACGCGCTTAATGGGATTAATTCTTGCTGTAGTGGCAGTTGAAATGATTGGTGCGGGCTTAAAAGGGATGTTTCCGATGTTTATGTCATAAGTGTATATAAAAAAGCTGTTTTTTTCTACAATGATGTAAAATAAAACAGCTTTTTTTAAGGTTTCGGCACATGCTTAAACACTTCTTCACTCTCAAAGAATTCAATTAAGCGGCTAATCCAATCATAGTAATCAAGACTTTCCTTGATTTCTGAAAGAAGCAGATTGATTTTATCCTCTGTCTCTTCTGGCAGGTCGTCCTGTTCAAGCAATTCCAGCAATTCCTTGCACGTTTTCTTATGTGCTTTGCGGTTTTTGCTAACAACTCGAGACCAATTGGCTGCAAACAAGGAAATAAACGTTTGGTATTGATCTTGCTCAACGTCATATAGATCTTTACGTATTCCTTTTTCATAAACCTTTTCCGCAATATTCAAATCGAGCATTTCTCGAACGACTTGACTCATTCTCGTTTTGCTCATGCCTGTCGCCTCTGATAGCTCTCCAAGCGTCATTGGTTTACGGTTCATGTGAATGATACCAAGCACTCTACCTACTGTAGAAGAAAGACCAAAGGCATTCATGTTCTCGGCAGCTTTTTCAATATAATGATCCTGTGCTTTTTGAATGGCGCCTAACGCTTGCTTGTCCACTCCCCGATTCATCCCTTCACGACTGACAATTTGTAACACAATATATCATATACCTGTTTGTTGATGAAAACAATAAATATTGAGTATTTGCTCGTAATTTGGAGGAAAAAGGAGAGATCTCTATCTAGCAGGCCGTTAACTGAAAATTTTAAATAAATGTTATGCAATACAAACACATCGTAAACTTTTTATTTTATAAAGTTTGCACTATAATAAATAAGGTGTAAATTTTCTGAAAATATTGATCCGACTAATTGGAGGTGTCTCATTTGCTGAAACTAGAGAATGTATCTAAGACGTATAAAGGCGGAAAAAAAGCTGTCAAAAATATTGATTTAGAAATAGCAAAAGGAGAATTTATTTGTTTTATTGGACCGAGTGGCTGTGGTAAGACAACAACCATGAAGATGATCAACCGACTCATCGAACCTTCCTCAGGAAACATCTTCATCGAGGGAGAAAATATTATGAAAAAAGATCCAGTTCAATTAAGAAGAGAAATTGGTTATGTGATTCAGCAAATTGGACTGTTCCCCCATATGACCATCGCACAAAACATTTCACTTGTTCCAAAGCTGTTAAAATGGCCGGAAGAAAAACGAAAAGAACGGGCACGTGAACTGCTGAAGCTTGTCGACATGGGACCAGAATATTTAGAACGCTACCCTCATGAACTCAGCGGAGGACAGCAGCAGCGCATCGGTGTTCTTCGCGCACTAGCAGCGGAACCCCCTCTGATCCTCATGGATGAACCATTCGGAGCACTTGATCCAATCACACGAGATTCATTGCAGGAAGAATTTAAGAAACTGCAAAAAACGTTAAATAAAACCATCGTATTCGTCACACATGACATGGACGAAGCCATTAAACTAGCTGATCGAATTGTGATTTTAAAAGATGGAGAGATTGTCCAAGTAGGTACGCCTGACGATATTCTGCGGAACCCTGCCAATGAATTTGTAGAAGAATTCATTGGAAAAGAACGTCTGCTTCAATCAAATCCGAATATGGAACGTGTAGAACAAATGATGAACACGTCACCAGTCACCATTACAGTTGAAAAAACATTAACAGATGCCATCTACATCATGAGAGAAAAGCGGGTCGATTCCTTGCTTGTAGTAGATGAACATCATGTGCTAAAAGGCTATATCGACATTGAAACAATCGATGCGAACCGCAGAAAAGCAGCTTTCGTTGGTGATATTTTAAATACAGAGTTCTATACCGTACAAGAAGGCGCACTTCTAAGAGACACTGTCCGGAAAATCTTAATACGCGGCATTAAATATGTACCGGTTGTGGATGCAGAAGGGCACTTAAAAGGCATTGTGACACGTGCAAGTCTTGTAGATGTTGTGTACGACTCCATTTGGGGAGACGATACGCCGGCGGCTGTCACTGAAATGAATTAAGGGAGGTGTACACATGGATCAAATCATCGACTTTCTAGAGAAAAATGGTGGGGAACTCCTTACGAAAATGTGGGAGCATTTATATATTTCCTTAATTGCTGTTGTGCTTGGTATTATCGTTGCCGTTCCTTTAGGTGTGGTTCTCACACGAATGAAACGAGGCGCAGGTTTTATCATCGGTATCGTGAATATCTTTCAAACACTCCCTAGTTTAGCGATTCTTGCCTTTTTTATTCCTATTTTGGGGGTTGGGAAAATACCTGCAATCGTTGCTCTCTTTTTCTATTCGGTTTTACCTATTTTAAGAAATACGTATGCCGGGGTCCAAGGAGTGAACAAAAACTTGCTTGAATCCGGTAAAGGAATCGGGATGACAACATGGGAACAAATTCGTCTTGTTGAACTCCCGCTTGCTGTACCGGTCATTATGGCAGGTGTCAGAACGTCAACGATTTATTTGATTGGCTGGACAACACTTGCAGCCTTTATCGGTGGAGGCGGTCTAGGTGACTACATTTTGATTGGACTTCAGCTGTATCAGCCGGAATTTATTATTGCAGGTGCGATCCCAGTCACGATTTTAGCAGTCATCATCGACCTATCATTAATGAAGCTGGAGAAAAAAGTAACACCAGAAGGCTTAAAAGGATTGAAGGAAGTTTCATAAGGAGTTGGCTTATGTGAAGAATCGAAAAACAAAATGGATCAGTGCACTGCTTGCCGGATGCTTGCTATTGATAAGCGGCTGTTCACTTCCTGGACTAGCCGGCTCCTCAGGGGGCACGCTGCGAATCGGAGCACAAAACTTTACCGAATCAGAAATTATGGCCTATATGGTTGGCGATATGATCGAACATTACACAGATAAAAAGACGACCATTGTGAAAAACCTAGGCTCCAACACTGTGCAGCAGAAAGCAATGGAAAACGGAGACGTTGACATCTCTGCCACAAGATATTCAGGCACGGATTTAACAAGTACGCTTGGAATGGATGCAGAAAAAGACCCAGAGCGTGCGATGGAGATCGTCCAAAAAGAATTTAAGAAACGATATGATTACAAATGGTTTGATTCTTATGGATTTGATAATACGTATGCCTTTGCCGTGACGCAGAAGATGGCGAAGGAAAACAAGTTAGAAACGGTTTCTGATTTAAAAAAGAATGCGAACAATTACCGTTTTGGTGTCGATAACGTATGGCTCAAAAAGAAAGGCGACGGCTATGAAGGATTTGTGAAAACATACGGAATAAAATTTGGCAGCACATATCCGATGCAAATTGGTTTAGTCTATGATGCATTAAAAAATGAAAAAATGGATATTGTGCTTGCCTATTCTACAGATGGACGAATCAAGGCCTATAACCTTAAAATCTTAAAAGATGATAAGCGGTTCTTCCCGCCTTATGATGCATCGCCAGTAGTCCCGGAGAAAGTTTTAAAAGAAAATCCAGGGCTTAATAAGGTAATCAACAGGCTGATCGGAAAAATCGATACAGAACAAATGCAAGAGCTGAACTACCAAGTCGACGGCGAGCTTCAAGAACCAGCAACCGTTGCAAAGAATTTCCTGAAAAAACACAATTACTTTGAGTAAGATTGGGAGGTGTCACGGCTGATGGACACACTGCAGCAATTATGGACGTATTATCAGCAGAACGGTTCATATGTGTTAGAAGAATTTTATCGGCATTTTCTCATGTCGGCGTACGGGGTGTTGTTTGCGGCGATTGTCGGGATTCCAGTAGGCATCTTTGTGGCGCATTACCGCAAGCTGAGCAATTGGGTCTTCGCCATTACCAACGTCATTCAAACGATACCGGCATTAGCGATGCTTTCCGTGTTGATGCTTGTATTAGGACTTGGCGCAAATACAGTCATCCTATCACTCTTTCTGTATTCGCTTCTGCCGATCATCCGAAACACATACACAGGCATTGTCAGCATTGAACATGCGTATTTAGAATCAGGTAAAGCGATGGGCATGACGAAATGGCAAGTGCTGAGAATGGTTGAATTACCGCTTGCTTTATCAGTCATTATGGCAGGTTTAAGAACCGCACTGGTCATCGCCATCGGTATTACAGCGATTGGAACATTTGTGGGCGCGGGAGGTCTTGGTGATATCATTATCAGAGGATCAAACGCCACAAACGGAACAGCCATCATTTTAGCAGGTGCGATTCCAACTGCACTCATGGCTATCGTTGCTGACCTTGTCATGGGCTGGCTCGAACGTTATTTAAGCCCGACAAACAAGAAAAAAGAAAGAAAAGCGTTAGCTGAAAAAAACATCACATCTGCTTAAGCGGTTGAAAAGACAAAACCTCCCTTACATCTGTAAGGGAGGTTGTTTTATGATGATCAGGCAGTTCACATGCATGTATTTTATGATTCAAGCGTGATCCATTCAGAGGACCACTTCGCAATTTCTTCAAAAACGGGTGCAAGTGAACGCCCCATATCTGTTAAAGAATACTCTATGCGCACGGGTGTTTCAGCAAAAACCTCCCGTTTTACAATACCTGCTGCCTCCAGCTCTTTTAATCTCTCAGATAATACTCTACCGCTTAAATTTGTCAGGGCTGCCTCAATTTCACTAAAGCGCTGCTGACCTGAGAGAAGCTGAAAAACAATCAGTGCCACCCAGCGTTTGCTCAATAACTCAACTGCTTTTTCAAACCGCGGGCACATGTCAGATTGATTCATCTTCCTTCACTCCAATCTGAACCCATTATACCGTAAATCTGTCATAAATCGGCGCAAAAAGCTTGTTAATGATGAAAACATTTATGAGGATGATCGGCTGTTTAACATAAATAACAAATAGCGGTTGAGGTCCTCTATTTCTTTTTTCGAAAGGGTCGACCATATGTCACCATCAAATATTTCGAGATCATCAAGTTCATATTTCGCTGAGGCTTCCTTTATTTTGGATAAAGCCAGATCCTCTTCCTTGATCTGATGGACAGGAGAGACTTCCTCAATATAGCCCGCAGCCTGCATCATGTCTTCATAAGGTACCTTTAACGCACCAGCTAGCTTTTTAATCGTAGGAGGTTTCGGAATGCCGCGTTTCCCGTTTTCAATACGAGAAATACCGGCAGCGCTGACCTCAGAATACATCGCTAATTGGTTCACTGACAGCTTCTTTTCTTCACGTAATGCTCTTAAATATGCACCAAAGTTCATCAACGCAAAACCTCACATGGTTATAGATTCGATATGTCTATTTTACTTGATTTGTTGACTATTGGCAATAAGTACACCATGAAAATATTGACATTAGTTAATGGTGGATGTACATTAGGTTTATGCCCCGCTATTTGTTCGCCTTTTTTTGGTTGATGAGCGTGAGAAAGTATTCATTCAGCTGGCTGATGTCTTGTGCGGAGAGGCTTTCCCATTTGTCCCCGTCAAAAATGGGAAGATGTTCTACATCCTTTTGAAGCGCCGTTTGATAGATTTTTAACATGGACTCATATTTCGGTTTCATTTCATGAACTTGTTCCTGTTCAATATGACCGGCAAGCAGCATTAAATCCTCATAAGGCACCTTCAAGGCGTGTGCTAATTTTTTTATGGTTAAAGGCTTTGGCACACCGCGCTTTCCATTTTCAATACGAGAAATACCAGCAGCGCTTACACCTGAATACATGGCAAGTTGATTGACCGACATTTTTCTATTTTCTCTTAAAATGCGTAATTGTTCACCAAAGTGATTCATGACATCGAACCTCACATTTCAGTATATGACTTATTTTAGTATGATCATTGACCAAAGGAAATAGCAGAGGAGCAAAAGTGTTGACATAAGTTAATGAATCTGCTTGATGTGAGAGCCTTACATGTTGTACATATTGATTCCATAGGAGGTTGTAATGATGGTCGAAAAGATTCAGATCAGGCGGGCTTTTGTCATGCAGTATATGATCGAGAACGATATGTCTTTAAATCAGCTCGCTGATGAAATTGGCATCTCTCCTGCCACTCTTAGCAGGGTATTAAATGGTCACCGAAAACCAGGACAGCTTGTCATTGGCAAAATGATTCATTACTTTGATAAAAAATTTGAAGATCTATTTTACTATGAAAATGTTGACAAAAGTCAATAGACGATATCATCACCAAGGAGGAAATGTCATTGAAAAGGACTGGGATGGTCAGACACATTGATTCTCTCGGCAGAATTGTTCTGCCGTCAGAAATGCGCAAGGTACTCAATATTAAAGAAGAGCAGCTGTTAGAAATTTTCATTGAAGATCAAACCATTATGCTGAAAAAATATGATGCAGATAAGAGCTGCCTACTGACGGGACAAGTGACGAAGTACAACAAAAGCTATGGAAATGGAAGCGTGATGCTGAGTCCTGAAGGAGCTGAACGTTTGTTAGAAGAATTAAAACAGCTATTGAAGGAAGAAGCAACTCATTAAAAATGAGTTTTTAACCGAAAAATTGCATATAAAAATGCTGCAACCAGCAATTTGGAACGAAATTGTATCAAAATAACGAATCAAGTCGACAATATATAGGAAATCTTTATTTTGATGTTTCGTGACATGCACCTTGTTTTCATGTAAAATAAAGTTATGTGTACCAGTTTGTCTGGAGGTGTTTTCATGCACGCATTTGTTATCACATTACTCGTAATTGTCAGTATCGCACTTATTATCGTTGTATTACTACAATCAAGTAAAAGTGCTGGACTGTCAGGCGCTATTTCAGGTGGAGCCGAGCAGCTTTTCGGTAAACAAAAAGCGAGAGGCCTTGACTTGATTCTTCACCGATTAACGGTTATTTTGTCAGTGCTTTTCTTCATCTTAACACTTGCATTGGCATATTTAGGCGTGTAAAGCGCGAGTAACAGAAGGTCTGATCTTTTTTCAGACCTTTTTTTATTATCAGCACTCTTTTGTGTTTGTTTCATACATACAAGTGGAAAATATAAACCATATCAGAAGGAAAGGAAGTCACATCATGAAAGTTGTTACACCAAAACCATTTACGTTTAAAGGTGGAGAAAAGGCGGTGCTTCTTCTTCACGGTTTTACTGGGAATACAGCCGATGTTCGAATGCTTGGCCGTTATTTGAACGAAAGAGGATATACATGCCATGCACCTCAATATAAAGGACACGGTGTGCCGCCAGAAGAGCTTGTCCATACAGGCCCGTCTGACTGGTGGAAAGATGTAGAAGAAGGCTATCAATTCTTAAAAGATGAGGGCTATGAAGAGATTGCGGTTTGCGGACTATCCCTCGGAGGAGTTTTTTCATTGAAATTAGGTTACACTGTACCTGTAAAGGGAATTGTACCTATGTGTGCACCTATGTACATAAAAAGTGAAGAAGTCATGTACCAGGGTGTACTAGATTATGCCCGTAACTATAAGAAATTTGAGGGTAAGTCAGAGGACCAAATTGAACAAGAAATGGAAGCGTTCAAGAAGACACCAATGGATACTCTCAAGAGCCTGCAAGAACTGATTGCAGATGTCAGAAACAATGTCGACATGATCTATTCACCTACTTTTGTTGTGCAGGCACGTCACGATCATATGATTAATACAGACAGTGCGAATATCATTTATAACGAAGTAGAGACAGATGATAAGCATCTGAAATGGTATGAAGAATCAGGCCATGTCATCACGCTTGATAAAGAGCGGGAGAAGGTTCATCAGGATGTCTATGCATTCTTAGAATCACTTGATTGGTCAATTTAAATATATAGGGGGTTAGAGTGTGCAAAAAGAAGAATTTATGGATGAATTACTCGCTTTTATGAAAGAAGAAGCGTATAAACCGTTAACAGTTCAAGAGCTGGAAGTCATGATGGAGATTACCAATCCTGATGATTATAAAGAGCTCGTCAAAGCACTTGTGACGCTGGAAGATCAAGGACTCATCGTTCGCACGCGCAGCGACCGTTACGGTGTACCAGAAAAAATGAATTTAGTAAAAGGAAAGCTGTCTGCTCATGCAAAAGGATTTGCATTTGTAACGCCAGAAGAGTTTGGACAGGATGATATTTTCATTCCCCCAAATGAGTTAGGCACAGCGATGAATGGCGATACCGTCATGGTTCGTGTCAGCCACAAATCAAACGGCACGAAAAAAGAAGGAACTGTCATCCGCATTCTGGAGCGCAATACTCAGACGGTTGTCGGTACCTATACTGAAACGAAAAGCTTTGGCTTTGTTATTCCTGATGATAAAAAAATCACAAACGATATCTTCATTCCGAAATCCGCTAAAAACGGAGCGGTTGAAGGTCATAAAGTCGTTGTGACGCTGACAAGCTACCCTGAAGGAAGAATGAGTGCAGAGGGTGAAGTGACTGAAATTCTTGGTCATAAAAATGACCCTGGCATTGATATTTTGTCGATCATTCATAAACACGGTCTGCCAGGTGAGTTCCCAGAAGAAGCACTTCAGCAGGCAGCGGACACACCGGAAACGATTGATGAAAAGGACCTTGAAGGCAGACGTGATCTGCGCAATGAAACGATCGTGACAATTGACGGTGCAGATGCGAAGGACTTAGATGATGCCGTAACCGTGCAAAAGCTGGATGATGGCAAATATAAGCTCGGCGTGCACATTGCAGACGTTTCTCATTATGTCACAGAGAATTCGCCGATTGATCAGGAAGCTTATGAACGTGGAACGAGTGTGTATCTCGTCGATCGCGTCATTCCGATGATTCCGCATCGTTTGTCAAACGGTATTTGTTCATTAAATCCAAAGGTCGATCGTCTCACCCTGTCTTGTGAAATGGTCATTGATCGTAACGGGAAAGTCGTCAAACACGAGATTTTCCAAAGTGTGATCAAAACGACAGAGAGAATGACCTATTCCGATGTAAATAAGATTTTAGTCGACCAAGACGAAGAGCTTCTAAACAAATATGAGCCGCTTGTTCCGATGTTCCAAGAGATGGAGAAGCTTGCAGAGATTCTACGTGACAAACGAATGGAGCGCGGAGCTGTAGACTTTGATTTCAAGGAAGCAAAAGTACTTGTAGATGATGAAGGCGCAGCGAAAGATGTTGTCATTCGTGAGCGTTCCGTTGCAGAGAAATTAATTGAAGAATTCATGCTTGTTGCAAACGAAACAGTTGCAGAGCATTTCCACTGGATGAATGTTCCGTTCATTTACCGAATTCACGAAGAACCAAATCCTGAGAAACTTCAGCGCTTTTTAGAGTTCGTGACGACGTTTGGTTACATTGTAAAAGGAACGTCAACGAATATTCACCCGCGCGCACTTCAAAGTGTCCTCGATGCTGTCAGGGATCAACCAGAAGAAGTCGTCATTCAAACTGTGATGCTTCGCTCTATGAAACAGGCGAAGTATGATCCAGAAAGCATTGGCCATTTTGGATTATCAACGGAATTCTATACACATTTCACATCACCGATCCGACGTTACCCGGATTTAATCGTGCATAGACTGATTAGAACCTATTTGATTCAGAAAAAGACAGATGAAGCGACCTTAGAAAAGTGGGGCCAGCTGCTGCCTGAAATCGCAGATCATGCATCTACGATGGAGCGCCGCTCAGTCGATGCAGAGCGTGAAACAGATGATCTGAAGAAGGCAGAGTTTATGCTAGATAAAATCGGTGAAGAGTTTGATGGCATGATTAGTTCCGTGACGAACTTCGGACTATTCGTTGAACTGCCAAATACGATAGAAGGTCTTGTCCATGTCAGCTACATGACTGACGACTATTATCGCTTTGATGAGCAGCACTTTGCCATGATCGGTGAACGTACAGGAAATGTCTACCGAATCGGTGATGAAATCACTGTCAAAGTTGTGAATGTCAATAAAGATGAGCACTCGATTGATTTTGAAATCGTCGGTATGAAGGGCACTCGCCGTAAATCACCAAAAGATTTCAAGTTCAAAAAACGGACAGATCCACCAGCGAAAAAAGGGCGTGGAGGTCAAAAAGCCTCTGGGGAAAAAGGCAAAGAGGATAAAAGCGGAAGTGACTGGTTCACAAGCCGTAAGAAGAAGAAAAAGAAAAAACGTGTATTTGAAAACGCACCGAAACAAAAACGCAAAAAGAAAAAGTAACGTGCCAAAAAGCAAATAGGGCATCACGCTCTATTTGCTTTTTGACCACATGGCGTCAGCATTGTCGAAAGGTGGATTGTTTGATAAAATAATCCGTACGATTTGGACCGTGTCTGTGTCAAAAGGAGGGTGTACGCCAATGCCAAAGGGAGAGGGAAAGGTTGTTTCCCAAAACAAAAAAGCAAATCATGATTACTTTATAGAAGAAACTTACGAAGCCGGCCTTGTATTACAAGGAACTGAAATCAAATCGATTCGTGCTGGAAAAGTGAATTTAAAAGATTCCTTTGCCAAAATCGAGCGAGGAGAAGTGTTTCTTCACAACATGCACGTGAGCCCATACGAACAGGGGAACCGTTATAACCATGATCCGCTGAGAACGAGAAAGCTGCTGCTTCATCGCAAACAAATCAGCAAATTGATTGGTGCGACAAAGGAAGAAGGCTACTCACTTGTGCCTCTGAAACTATATTTGAAAAATGGCTTTGCCAAAGTGCTGATCGGAATCGGAAAAGGGAAGAAGAAATACGATAAGCGTGAAGATCTGAAGAAAAAAGATGCAAAACGTGAAATCGAACGTGCCTTCCGCGATCGTCAAAAGCAATTCTAGCCCGATGCAGATGGCTTGCTGAGAGCGGAAGCATTATGCTACAATATGTTATGCAGAAAACAATCATCGTTTTTTTACAGAAACCACCAGTTGTTTCGAGCGATGAGATTGTTATAATAGTTATATACGGAAGCAGTTAAGCTGAACTTCCATCCCGTATATCCCTTTTACAAGGGGACGTTACGGATTCGACAGGGATGGTTCGAGCTTAGGCTGCGAGCCGAGAGGCGATCTCGTTAACACGCACTTAAATGTAACTGGCAAAACTAAAAGTTTTAACCAAAACTTAGCACTAGCTGCCTAATAAGCGCAGCGAGCTCTTCCTGACATCGCCTATGTGTCTGTGAGGAGCCCAATGAAGTAGGCTACGCTTACGTTTCCGTCTGAGGACGTAAGAAGAGATCCATCAGACTAGCTCTCCAAGCGCCCGTCAGCAGGCATGAGGATGAGTGAACACAAAATATGTTGACTACGCTCGTAGACGCTTAAGTAATCGATGTCTCTGGACGTGGGTTCGACTCCCACCGTCTCCATCAAAACTTTTAGAATGCAGTCGTATCAAGGGTTTGAAAACCCTTGATGTGAGGCTGGCATCATTCTGGCAACATTTTAGAAAACTACTTCTTTCATAAAAGCTACAACTTCCTTTTGTTTGGAAGGGTATATGTGGCTATAATTTTTTAGTGTTTCTGCAACATCTGAGGCCATAATTTATTAAATATTAGGCATGTTTTATGATAAGCCCAATTGGTCAGCGAAACACAAAGAAATAAAGTTTGGTGAAGCATTTACGCTTGATTAGGTGACCGGTAACGGATCGAAAATGTTTAAAATTAGATCAGGATTATACATCACTGCTTCATTAAAATATGTAAATTGAGAACTCTTCCATTTTTTTTGGAGGGGCTTTTTTGTGTTAATTCTTTACTTCAAGTCCACCTATTTATCATTCGTATTTTTGGAATATCAAAAAAACATTTAAAGAAAGGAGGGATACATCTATCTTGTCTAATGCTTCTTATTACTTATTTTTACATAAATGTTGGAAGGTGAAAGGAAATTTGAGATAATGAATTGAAATTACCTTGGATATACATGAAAAATAGATGTGTAGAATGTTTGATTTTTCTGTGATTTGGGAGGTGAACTATAATGAATGGAATAGATATATTAGAGGACGCTTCAAGACTTGGTCAATTAATTCTTTTCTTCTCTGGATACGCTCTTTATTGGAAACTAATCAAAACAAAAAAAGAGCGACCTCTCACAAAGTACGAAAATTTCCTTAAATTTTTTGTAATGTTAGGCATGGTAATTTATTTTCTCTCGTTTTTATCTTTAAACTTGTGGGCGTAATATGTCGATGTATGTCTGATTATGACTAATGGGTTTAACTCTCTCTTAAAACCCTTTATTTTACATAAATGTATGATAAGGTAATTTTGAGTTGAAAAAAGGGGGAGTTAATATGAAAAGATTGGTTTTTTTAATGTTAGCATTAGTTCTGGCTGTGACTGCCTTTGCTCCAGCTGCTGCTGCAAAGACACAAAGCACAAAGGGATTAGAAGGTTTGACAGAAGAGCAAATTGAGAAGTCTTTAAAAGAAATTGAATACATTTTCACAAAGATTATCATTTCTGATAAAGAAAAAGGCTACACCATTAATAAAGAAGAGCTTGCAAAATCACCTTATACAGATGCAGAAAAAAATGGAATGATCGCTTTCGCAAAATTAATGAATCAGGAAGCGACCACGAAAAGTAACACGGTAACTCGCTGTGTCGAGGATGCAGTTGGCATCGCTAAAGGTACTTTAAAGCATCTGCAAAAAGCAATAGATAAGGGAGATTGGATGACAGTGGCAGTATACTTAGGCGGTATGGGCCTTGCAATTAAGCCGAGCGTGTTATTTGTATTCATGCTGTTTTGTGGTGCGCCAGTAGCCAAAATTGCTCCTGCTCAATATGAATAAGATTAATATGTAAAATTGGCCGTCCACCTGGGCGGCTTTTTTAAATTACTGAACTTCCACTCATGCTTCTCTTTATCCTATTCTATTTCATTTCTAGACATCAGGTTTTTAACAGCCTTACGGATCGCGAGTTCATCTTTACTAGTTTTTTTTAAGGTCATCCATCGAAGGGTTCTTGCGAAATCGGCTCATATTATAAATGATTCGGTATAACTTCCTTTCAAGATCCGTCACGTCGTACCCTTCTACAAAAAGATAATAAAAACCCTTCAACTTGAAGGGTCATATTAAAGAAGATACTTTATCGGTAATTTTCATTTGTTCCCCCCGAACGTTCGTTCAAGAATTTAGCCACTGTTTCTTCTTCATCTATATAAGGAACTTTCCAAAATACAGCTATCTGATTGACTGTATCATCATCCTTTGCAGCATGTATAAAGGGTTTGAAAGCCCTTGATGTGGGGCTGGCAACATGAAAATTGAGATTAAATACAAGAAGACGCTATTGATAGCGTCTTTTTTTTATGCTTTTTATAATTTTTTAACAGAAAAGTCAAATGAGAATCTATTTACTAATAAATTGAATGAATAGCTAAATATAACCACTATTTAACCGATGAAATGTAGGAATGTTACACCATATACAAGTGGCAATTTCATTAAATTTAAAGCTTGAAAATAACAGCAGGAATGCAGAAGGAGTTTATCTTAGTGAACAAAGTAAAGACTAAATCACTATTCGCAACGATGATCATGCTTGCTGTGCTGATGGTATTCGGTACAGCGTGCAGCAACCAAAAAGCAGAAAAAGAATATGCCGAGTGGTATGAGAACTACAGAAGTGATATCGAAGACACAATGCTCGTGTTTGCTAAAAAGATGGTGGCCATTGATGCAGGTAATGATGAATGGCTTGGATCTGTCGAGAAGTCACTTTTTGATGTACAAAAAGTCATTGATGAAGGTAATGAAAAGAAAAACGTTCCTGGTGCTTATAAAAAAGCACATGAGTATTTGCTAAAAGCAAACAAAGGATATCAATATGCCGTAGAAGAAACACCGAAAGCACTTGAAAATCTTGATCTTGAATCATTGGATAACATTTCGAAAAGTCTCGACAAAGCATACGATCAAACAGCCAAAGCCGATGACGAAGTAGAAAAAGTCTCAAAGGATAAGGAGTAATTCACACATGAAGACAAATAAAAGGACAATGATTTCAGTATTTCTTCTAGTATTTACATTGATTATGAGCACAGCATGCGGTAAAAATGAAGCAGCAAACGGTTCATCGTCAAATAAAACGCCGGCAAAACAAGAAAAAATTGAAAAGATGACCGATAAAGAATATGCTGCATGGTATAAGGGGTATTTAAAACGTTTTGAAGATAGAATTATGCCTTTCTTTTTTTCATTAGTTCCAATGGATAATGTTTATGATAAAGAATGGGCTAGTGAACTTGAGAAGAAAATTGATAGCCTGCGAGAATTACTTAGCGAAGCCAAAGAAAACGAAAACAAAGTTCCAGATACGTATAAAAAAGTAAATAGTTACTTAGTAAAAACAGATGACAAATTAGAACCGGTTTTCAAAGATATCATAAAGGTTACAAAGCAAGATAAGGTCGTTGATGATGATTTGAATTTCATAGATTCTAGAATGAAGAAAGCATTAGAAGAGATGGTTCTTGCAAAAACAGAAGTTAGTAAAATTGAAGATGAGAAAGCTAAAGATACACCAAAGGACAAATCAAAATCTTGATTTTAAAAAATGATGCTGAAACTTTTTAAGGGAGATACACCGAACTTGGATCACAACAGAAAAAGAGATGCCAGATTTGGCATCTCTTTTCTTATGTACCCTTTCTCATAGAAGACACCACCAACCGAACAAACAAAGGAAAAACCACAACCACCGCAATCATCATCAAAAATTCATCTGACACAAGTTCCACAAATGTTGTCTGAATCACATAAATCGCAATCAGCAGCAAGTAACTGATCAAAAATAATAATCCAGAACTTCTCTTTTCAAACGGTTTTTCCAAAAGAATCAGCATAAACAGCCCCATCATGATCATCCAAAAAGTCATATTCCTTTCTCCTTTCGAGTCTCCTCTCCATTGATCCCCACATTGTACATATATTTTTCTGGGCGCAACATACTTCTCCCTCAAATTAAGCAAAAAGTAGTGAAAATATAAGGGGGCACGAACAGGTAACGCCTGAAAATTTACAAAAAACCTCCAACCAATTCAAAATCACATCTTCCCATTTGTGACGTCCTCATATATAGTAAGATTAGACTAGTTCTAAATGACTGAAATTGGGGCGTTTACATGGATTCGATTGTTTTACATTTTATTGTGATCATGAGTGTTTCTGGCATTCTGTCCGTGATATTATCAATCATTGCTCATGCAAACCGCCATCGGTATATTGGCTGTCAATTGTTTATGTACATGTCTGGAGCAACTGCGATTTATATCTTTGGGCATACGTTTGAATTATTGGCTCGTACCCCTGGAGAAATCATGTTCTGGGTTTGTTTTCAATACATAGGTCTTCCGTTTATCGCACCGCTCAGTCTGCTGATTGTGCTGCAATTTACGGGATTCCATCAATATTTCACAAAGCGCCGCGTGCTTCTCATCTTATTGATTCCAACTCTCACAACCATTTTGGTGTTCACCAACTCTTTACATTCGCTCTTTTATCGAGACATCACGATAAATCCAGTAGATGGTTTTTTATTGGCTGATTTTACGATTGGCTATTGGTATATCATCCATGGCGTTTATACGTTTGGCTGTTCGATGCTCGCTATTTTTATGCTGGTTTGGTTTTTACGTGTCACAAAAAAAGAATATTTAAAGCAGATTCTGATACTGTTAGTGGGAATGTTATTACCCATTATGACTTCTTTTATCTATTTATTAGGCGTCACTCCTTTTCATATTGATCCGGTCCCTGTGGTGATGTTTCTGACTAACGCACTCTATTTATGGGCGATTATGTCGTTCCAGCTCTTTAAAATCTCTCCCATTGCAATGGAGCGTGTGTTTGAGCATATGTCTGAAGGGGTTCTGATTTTAGATCGATATCGGACACTCATTGATTACAACCCCGCTGCAGCATCGATCATTCCGACACTTGCGAATAAAAAGGGAATTGGCTATAAAGTCGACGATATTTTCTCTGGAATCATCAAAGATTCAGCGTTCATTCAGTGGCTGCGCTCTCCGCAGGATCATTCGCAATATGATCTAATGTGGAAAAAGGAAAAAGACCAGTCCTGCTATTATCATCTGACCGCTTCGTCTCTATTTAATAAAAGAGGAGAGATCGAGGGCAGGCAAATAGTGATCAGTGATGTAACAGAGCAGCGTTTGCTGCAGGAAGAGCTGGAGCGTCGTGCGTATATCGATGGTTTGACGAATATTTTCAATCGTTCTTCTTTCATCGAACGAACGCAGCTGATTTTGGAAGAGGATGCGCAGGATACGGCGGTTATGCTGTTTGATATTGATTTCTTTAAACAAATTAATGACACACACGGACATCATATTGGAGATGAAGCACTGCGTCATGTTGTCTCTATTTGTCAGGAGCATTTACAAATGGATGATTTATTTGGACGATATGGGGGAGAAGAGTTTGCCATTTGTCTGCCGCATCAGTCATTTAAAGAGGCATGTCATATCGCGGAACAAATAAGACATTCGTTTGAAGCGAGTTTCTTTACGAATGATGAGGAAAAAGTGCGAGTGACAGCGAGCTTTGGAATTGCTCATACAGCCAATGATCCTTGTGTATTAGAAACACTTCTATTTGAAGCGGATCAGGCCTTGTATATGTCAAAACGCCAAGGACGGAACCGGATTTATGCATCAACTGGTAAGGGCCATGTGCTGTATCATGAGCAGGACCTCCCGAATTGACTGTTGTCCCGACATTCGATATGATAAACATAACATTTGAACGGTTTCCTAAAAGGGGAGTAGCTTTTACGGTCTGGTCGTCATTACAGAAACATTCGTTGTTTCTCGGTCATTCCGGCATGAACAATGTTAGCCAGACCTTTGCCTATCACACATGAGGCAAAGGTCTGGCTATTTTTAAGGTCTTTTTGCATCTGTGTGATATAGAGGGAAGCGGAACAAATGATGCTTTTAATCCTACAGATGAAAGGATGATCGATCTTGAAAAAATATGTGATGGCTTTCCTATTTTCCGGAACGCTTGTATTAAGCGGGTGCTCCGGCTTGCTTGATCAAGTCAACGATACAACGACATATGTCACTGAGGCAAATGACTATGTGACAGACATTCAGCAATTTATAGAGGACTTTCCAAAACTCGCTGAAGAAGCTGTGCAAAATGCCGCCAAAAAAGCAGAATTAACGCAGCAGCTTGAATCATTGAAGGCAGATATTCAAGATTTTAATGAAGTCACAGCGCCAAAAATAGCAGAAGACCTGCATGCACAAATCATTGAAAAAAATAAAGTGCTGTCAGAGGAAATCCAAACGTATTTACAGCAATTGAAAGCAGGCGATATTGATGCTGCCTCCATACTGGAGGATCAGCAGGGATTGATGAAACAGCTTCAACAATCCGTCAATCTTTTGCAGGATATCGAACAATTAACAAATTAGGACAAACATAGCTTTATATGCGATGCTCAGCATATCTTTGCCTTTTCCGGTGGAGATATGCTTTAATTTAGGTAATGAAAAGTCATAATAGAAAAAAGGTGATCACATGACAGAACATGAAGAACGACATATGGCTTCGCCAAGAGCCGAGAAGGAAAAAGATCAATTGATCAATCGCTTGAAACGAGTGGAAGGACAAGTTCGCGGGATTCAGCAAATGATTGAAAACGATCGTTACTGTATAGATGTTGTGAATCAAATTTCCGCAGTCAATGCGGCTTTGAAAAAAGTCAGTCTGCATTTGATGGAAAAGCATACACATCATTGCGTAGCAGATGCTATCAAGAGCGGCAATGGGGATGAAGCCATTGAAGAGTTAATGACGGTCTTTACGAAACTGACAAAATCGTAGCATTTATGTTTACATTGATACCCTACTAGGGTATAGTAAGTTATAGAAAATGATTGATGGAGGCGATGAGAAGTGGAACAAGCAACACTTCAAGTGCAGGGCATGTCTTGCGGACATTGCGTGAAAGCAGTCGAAGGAAATGTAGGAGAATTAGCAGGTGTTGAATCTGTGAAAGTCCATTTAGACAAAGGACAGGTGGAGGTTTCATTTCACCCGGATCAAGTCACATTACACCGTATCTCTGATGTGATTGAAGAACAGGGATATGATGTCGTATAAATGAACATACGTGCTGCATGACAGCACGTCTTTTTTTCAAAATATAATACCCCCATGGAGTATATGGAGAGGTGAGATCAATGAAAAAGGAAATTGACTTTCAAATTACGGGGATGACCTGTGCTGCCTGTGCAGGCCGCATCGAAAAGGGATTGAACAGGCTGGAAGGTGTGGAGGATGCCAGTGTGAATTTGGCGCTTGAAACTTCCCATATCATCTACGAATCAGAGCAGTTAACACCAGATGATTTGAAGCGAAAAGTCCAATCTCTTGGTTACGATGTGGTGATAGAGAAAGCAGAATTTGATATAGAGGGAATGACTTGTGCGGCTTGTGCAAACCGAATCGAGAAAAAAATTAACCGAATGGACGGTGTCGATCACGGG
Organism: Bacillus sp. FSL R5-0659; assembly: GCF_038008785.1. Lineage (NCBI taxonomy): Bacteria > Bacillati > Bacillota > Bacilli > Caryophanales > Bacillaceae > Bacillus > Bacillus sp. FSL R5-0659. Next base: position 2,954,284 of record NZ_JBBOZU010000001.1, on the reverse strand, counting down.
TCTGTAAACTTTGCGCTAGAGACACTTCAGGTCACATATCATCCGGGCCAAACGTCTACAAATGATATAAAAAATGCAGTGCAGTCTATAGGGTATTCCTTAATTGAACCAGACGTAGATCAAGCAGAGGGAGGAAAAAAAGATCACCGCCAAGCAGCAATAGAGAAGCAGACGGCACGCTTTTTATTCTCAATGATTTTGTCACTGCCGCTTCTTTGGGCAATGGTCAGCCATTTTTCTTTCACATCCTTTATTTGGCTGCCTGAAGCGTTCATGAATCCATGGGTTCAGCTGGCGTTAGCAGCGCCTGTGCAGTTTATTGTCGGCTGGCCATTTTATGTAGGCGCGTATAAGGCTTTAAGAAATAAAAGCGCCAATATGGATGTTCTTGTCGCACTTGGGACATCTGCCGCGTTTTTCTATAGTTTATATGAAAGCATCCAGTCAGCGATTCGAGGCACACATGAGGCAGCCCTCTATTATGAAACAAGTGCTGTCCTCATTACGTTGATCGTGCTCGGAAAATTAATGGAAGCAAGAGCAAAAGGAAGATCATCAGAAGCGATTCAAAAACTGATGGGCTTACAAGCGAAAGAAGCGGTTATCGAGCGAGATGGCAAACAGATGACTGTGCCTATTTCGGACGTGAAAGTGAATGATCTTGTGTTTGTCAAACCAGGTGAAAAAGTGCCGGTAGATGGAGAGATCATAGAGGGGACAACCGCAATAGATGAGTCCATGATTACAGGAGAAAGCCTGCCAGTTGATAAAACCGCAGGAGATATGGTCATCGGAGCAACGATCAATAAAAATGGATTTATGAAAATAAAAGCGACTAAAGTCGGGAAAGAGACGGCGCTTTCCCAGATTATCCGAGTTGTAGAACAAGCGCAGGGCTCAAAAGCACCGATTCAAAGAATGGCAGATCAAATATCAGGGATATTTGTGCCCATCGTTGTAGGAATTGCTGTGCTCACATTCCTCATATGGTTTTTCTTTGTCGACCCTGGGAATGTGACGTCAGCACTTGAAACCTTTATAGCCGTCATTGTTATCGCATGTCCATGTGCGCTCGGACTTGCTACACCTACCTCTATTATGGCTGGCAGCGGCCGTGCGGCTGAATCAGGCATTCTGTTTAAAGGCGGAGAGCATTTAGAAGTGACTCAATCACTCGACACGGTGGTGTTAGATAAAACAGGAACTGTGACAAAAGGGGAGCCGAGTCTGACAGATGTGTTGGCATATGCGAATTGGACAGAAGATGCGGTGCTGCAACTAGCAGGATCGGCAGAACAGCAGTCGGAACACCCGCTTGCCCGAGCGATCACAGATGGAATGAAGGAACAAGGTCTTGAAGCAGTCGGAGTTGAAGCCTTCCAAGCAGATCCAGGTCATGGAATTGAAGCAAAGGCCGCAGGGCACAAGCTTTTCATTGGCACACGGAAGCTTTTACAGAAACATCATATCCCATATAATCAAGTCGAATCATCCGTCACAACGCTGGAGGAGCAAGGAAAAACGGCTATGCTTGTCGCGATTGACGGCGAAGTCGCTGGCATTGTCGCGGTCGCAGATACGATCAAATCATCCTCTCCTCAAGCCATCGCTCGTCTGAAAGAGCAGGGGATTCACGTTGTGATGATGACAGGTGATAATAAACTAACAGCAGAGGCGATTGCGGAACAGGCGGGCATTGATCATGTCATTTCTGAAGTTCTGCCTGAGGAAAAGGCAGCGCACATTGCAGCGCTTCAGAAACAAGGAAAAAAAGTCGCCATGGTCGGAGACGGTATCAATGATGCCCCAGCTCTTGCAACAGCGAATATTGGGATGGCTGTGGGAACAGGGACAGACGTTGCCATGGAAGCAGCAGATATTACGCTCATGACAGGAGATCTCCATGCGATTGCAGATGCGCTGGAATTTAGTCAAAAAACAATGAGGAACATTAAGCAAAATTTATTTTGGGCGCTTGCCTATAACTGTATTGGGATACCGATCGCTGCATTTGGTTTCCTTGCGCCATGGCTTGCAGGAGCGGCAATGGCCTTTAGCTCAGTGTCCGTTGTGCTGAATGCACTCAGATTGCAGCGATTGAAGCCAGTCAGAGAAGGAGTGGCAGAATGAAGCTGAATGTCAAATGGATTTGGACGATTAGTGCATTGTTCTACGTTGTTCTTGTCCTCATTGGATATGCGATGTACGATAGATTTTCTACACAACAAGATACACCAAGTGAACAGATGCAAAATCATTAAGACTTCGCCAAAAGCGAAGTCCCAGCGTGTAGACAAACCCTCGCATTCTTTGTCAGGTCTGTGCGCCAGTGCTCACGAATGTCCATTTGCTCCGCGCTGGTACTCGCCCTTCCTAGACTTCAAAGATTTTCTATCACGCTGAAAAGAAGACAACGTGCTAAAACAAAATCATTTTAGCACGTTGTCTATATTCTAAGACTTCGCCAAAAGCGAAGTCTTTTTTTAACAATATTGTGGAAAAACCCACCTTTTTAAAGATTTTTCATAAAAAATTCACTTCTTTTTGTTCCTTTTTGTCGTTTTTTGTAGGTTCGTCGTTAAGATGCGATTAAGCAACAAAGAAAGCGTTATCAAAAAAAGGGGGTTCACGTATGAAAAAGTTAGGGTTAGCTTCTCAAATACTCATTGCACTTGTTCTGGGTGTTGTCGTGGGAGCGCTGTTTTATCAAAATGAAACCGTTATTAATGTGTTAACGCCGATTGGCGATATATTCATCCATTTAATTAAAATGATCGTTCTTCCAATTGTTATTGCTGCATTGATTGTAGCAGTTGCAGGTGTAGGCGATATGAAAACGATCGGAAGACTCGGCGGAAAGACCATTCTTTACTTCGAGATTGTGACAACGATTGCATTAGCAGTTGGACTGCTTGCAGCAAACGTCTTCCATCCTGGTACAGGAATTGATATGAGCAACATGGAGAAAGGCGATATCTCTAAATATGAAGAGACATCTAAGGCTTCTTCTGAAAAAGCGACTTTCTCTGAAACGTTGGTTCATCTTGTACCAACAAACGTTTTCCAATCTATTGCAGAAGGTGATCTATTACCAACCATCTTCTTTACAGTCTTATTCGGATTAGGAATTGCCGCAGTAGGAGACAAAGGAAAACCAGTATTAGGATTCTTTGAGGGTATACTCGAAGCCATGTTCTGGGTGACCAATAAAGTGATGAAGTTTGCACCATTTGGTGTATTCGCGCTCATCAGTGTGACGGTGATCAAATTCGGGGTCGGAGCGCTTCTCCCGCTAGGTAAACTGGTACTTGTCGTTTACGGTACAATGGCATTCTTCGTCATTGTTGTACTTGGCATTATTGCTAAAATGGCTGGAACAAGCGTCTTTACACTATTTAGAGTATTAAAAGAAGAAATCATTCTTGCATTCTCAACAGCAAGTTCAGAAGCTGTACTGCCTAGATTAATGGACAAAATGGAGAAGTTCGGCTGCCCGAAAGCGATCACGTCGTTCGTTATTCCAACAGGCTATACCTTTAACCTAGATGGAAGTGCCATCTATCAATCCATTGCTGCGATATTTGTTGCACAAATGTACGGCATGCCGCTTTCCATCTATGAGCAAATTACGTTACTATTAATTTTAATGCTGACATCTAAAGGAATGGCTGGTGTACCAGGTGCATCGATCGTTGTTGTCATCACAACTCTTGGTGCTATGGGACTGCCACTTGAAGGACTTGCCTTCATCGTTGGGATCGACCGACTTCTTGACATGGTTCGTACAACAGTGAACGTATTTGGTAACTCACTTGCAGCCATTGTCATGTCTAAGTGGGAAAAAGTATTTGATCAAGAGAAATCGAAGAAGTATATTGAGGAATTGAAACAACAAACAAAAGCAGCGTAAAAAAGGAGATCTTTTCAAATGACGAAGCTACAGGACAAGCAAGTTCGAATCGAACGAGACTTTCTAGGTGAAAAGGAAGTAGACACTCAAGCATATTATGGAATTCAAACATTACGTGCAGTGGAGAACTTTCCAATTACAGGCTACCGTATTCATGAGGAACTCATCAAAGCATTAGGGATTGTCAAAAAGGCAGCCGCACTTGCAAATATGGATACACAGCGACTATATTCTGGCCTTGGAGAAAAAATTGTTGAAGCCGCAGATGAGGTCATCGAAGGAAAATGGAACAATCAATTTATTGTCGATCCAGTTCAAGGCGGGGCTGGCACTTCAATGAATATGAATGCCAATGAAGTCATTGCAAACAGAGCGCTTGAACTACTAGGAAAGGAAAAAGGCGCTTATACTGAGCTAAGTCCAAACACGCATGTGAACATGTCGCAGTCAACAAACGACGTTTTCCCAACAGCGATTCATATTTCAACATTGAATATGATTGAAAAACTACTTTATACGATGGAAAACATGCATCAAGTCATGACCGAAAAAGCGCAGGAATTCGATCATGTCATCAAAATGGGACGTACGCATCTTCAGGACGCTGTTCCAATCAGACTTGGACAAGAGTTTAGTGCGTATGCAAAAGTTCTTGCTCGTGATATTAAACGTATCAAGCAGTCTAGACAGCATTTATATGAAGTCAATATGGGTGCAACAGCAGTCGGAACTGGATTGAATGCAGATCCTAAATATATTCGCCATGTGGTTGGCTATCTATCTGATATTAGCGGATTACCGTTAGTTGGTGCTGAAGACTTAGTCGATGCAACGCAAAATACAGATGCTTATACAGAAGTATCTGCTGCGCTTAAAGTATGTATGATGAATATGTCCAAAATGGCGAACGATATTCGTCTGATGGCTTCTGGTCCAAGAGCAGGCTTTGGTGAGCTTCACTTGCCGCCGAGACAGCCAGGTTCATCTATCATGCCAGGGAAAGTCAATCCAGTTATGCCTGAGGTCATGAACCAAGTGGCTTTCCAAGTCATTGGGAACGATCACACAATCTGTCTTGCATCAGAGGCTGGCCAGCTTGAACTGAACGTTATGGAACCAGTGTTGGTGTTCAACCTGCTTCAATCTCTCAGCATGATGAAAAATGTATTCGAGTCCTTCGTGGACAACTGCTTGCGTGACCTAAAAGCAGATGAATCTAGATTAAAAGAATATGTAGAAAAGAGTGCCGGTGTCATGACGGCGGTGAACCCGCATATTGGTTATGAAGCGGCTGCACGAATTGCAAGAGAAGCCATTCTTACAGGCGCATCTGTACGTGAGCTTTGTCTGCAAAATGATGTGTTAACAGAGGAAGAGCTTGATGTCATCTTAAATCCTTTTGAAATGACAAAACCAGGTATTGCTGGCGCATCACTTTTAGAAAAAGATCGTTTAGAAGATTAAGCGGCATCATGAGAAGCGCACACCGGCAAAGTTCCGGTGTGCGCTTTTTCATGGAGGTTTGTTTTTCTTTAGCTCACATAGTATACTATCGTCAATTATTAGGGATGTGACTGCGTTTGAATCTACTGAAAAAATGGCTGAATACAGAGCCTTATTTAATTGTGCTGCTCATTGTACTGACGCCGATTGGCGGAGAGTTTAAATTTTATCCATTTGAGGACAGCTTTCGGGTCAGCTTTGGAACCGTTGTCTTTTTCTTTATCCTGCTTCAAATGAAAAGATTTCCTGCATGGGCAAGCGGCATCATCGCTGGGATATCTGTTTTTGCGTTTCGCGTGCTGCTTGATACAGCCGTGACAGGGCATCTTCCGCTGGAAGAGGCGGTTTCATTAAGATTTCCTTCCCTGCTTTATTATGTCGTCTATGGCACACTCTTTTATTTATTGAAGGTCAGACGTTTCCGTGATCGGCCTTGGCTGATTGGAGCAACAGGCATCATCATGGAGCTGTGCGCAAGCGTTGTTGAGATCATTGCACTTCGAGGCACCATGGATGAAATTTTAACGGGGCGGACGCTGTTTCAATTATTTGTTTTGGCGATTTTCAGAAGCTTTTTCGTGTTAGCTTGTTATACAATGATTCGCTTATATGAAGAGCAGGCGAGAGAGCGTCAGATGAAAAAGGAAAAGGAACATCTGCTGATGCTCCTGTCTAACCTTTACACGGAATCTACATATTTTCATAAAACACTCGCACATGCTGAGCACATTACGGCTACATCCTATCAATTGTATCAATCTCTTCACCACGCAAAGGATGCAGAATCATTGGATTTGAAAAAGCTCGGTAAAACCGCCTTGCAAATTGCAGGAGAGGTGCATGAAATCAAAAAGGATAACCAGCGGATTTTTTCTGCCTTATCAAAGCTGATTCATGAGGAAAATTTCCAGGCTTATGAGAGTCCTTCTCATATCGCTGGGCTTGTCATTCGCATACATGAAAATTATGCTGAATCTCTTAAAAAAAACATCGTCTTTCATTATGATGAAGATGGGCAGCACCCCGCCTATCACGTGTATACCATTCTATCTTTGTTAAATAACATCGTATCCAACGCTGTTGAAGCCATTCCTGTAGATGGAGAGGTGTCACTTTCTATTTCAAAGAAAGAAAACCAGGTGATTTTTCAAATCAGCGACAACGGGCCTGGCATAAAAGAACGTAATCATCATGTTATTTTTAAACCAGGCTTCACTTTAAAATACGACCAGGTTGGGAATCCATCGAGCGGTATCGGGCTTGCGTATGTAAAGGATACAGCGGAGAAGCTTGGTGGGAGTGTTGAGATGAAGAGTATCCCAAATAAACAAACGATTTTCACATTAACGATACCAGTAGATCAAGTCAGTAGAAAAGAGGGGATTGGGAGATGAGATTTTTTATTGTTGATGATGATGAAGCCGTTCGTTCTTCACTGGCTCAGCTCATTGAAGATGAAGAGCTTGGTATTGTGGCCGGAGAAGCAGAGGATGGCGCAGAGTTAACAGCCAGCTACTTAAATGATTTGCACATTGATATTTTATGTATTGATCTATTGATGCCGGAAAGAGACGGGCTTGAAACGATTCGAGCAATCAAGGATGAGTTTCACGGGAAATATTTAATGCTGTCACAGGTTGAAACAAAGGAATTAATCGGACAGGCGTATACACTTGGCGTTGAGTATTATGTGACAAAGCCGATCAATCGTGTAGAGGTCTTAAGCGTTCTCCATCTCATGATTGAACGCCTTCATTTAGAGCATTCAATTGAAAATATTCAGCACTCACTTAAATCGGTCATGCAATTTCAGCAGCGCGGTCAGACGAAAACGAAGCAGCGGGGGAAAAGTCTTGCAGAGGCAGGGCAGTTTTTGCTGGCGGAGCTTGGTATTGTTGGTGAGAAGGGGTCTAAAGATTTATTAGATATGATCCTGTTTACAGACCAGTATTTAGCGCTGCATGCTGATCATCATGATTCCTTTCCTTCTTTAAAGATCATTTTCACTGGGATTACGGAGGATAAATTAAGTGAGCCCTACACATCGGCAGACATCGCAAGAGAAGCAAAGGCAGCCGAGCAGCGGGTAAGACGTGCGATCAACCAATCATTGAAACATATCGCATCACTTGGGCTAACCGACTTTTCCCATCCAACATTTGAAAATTACGCATCAAAATTTTTCGATTTCACCATCGTGCGAAAGAAAATGAGTGAATTGACGAAAGAGATGAGCGGAAGAGAAGAACACACCCGTATCAATGTGAAGAAATTTGTGCAGGTGCTTTACTACGAAGCAAAACGTATTTTTATGGAAGATTAAAAAAAGACATGCTCTCCAATTAGGGAGACATGTCTTTTTTTGTGATGGATTGCAGGTGCATTTGCAGCACGGAGCGTATGAGCTGAGGCGGTAACCGATGAGGCTGTACAATTCCATTCAATGCAAGCCCATTAATGACCGCATAAAGCCGCTCAGTTTCTAATAAAAGATCGATATCATCTAGCAGCAGCCCATCCTCTTTCAATTTCATTAAACAATATTGGGCGGTTTGGAAAAGTTCGTCATACATCTTTGCATTGAGCGGCTGTAGATCTGGTTCAGTCAGTGCCTTGACGGAAAAAGCCTGCCACACCTCCATTTCAAATTTTCGTTCTTCATCAAGTGGAAGAACCTGCTCCAATAAATTGATGACATTTTCCTCCGTTGAACCGTTTAATGGAAGCCCTGTAATCCGCTCCTTGACTCTTTCCTGAATTAAATTCATGGAGAATAGAAACAACTCTTGCTGTGTGGAAAAATAATGACGCATAGAGCCGGCTGAAATTCCAGCTTCTACTGCTATTTTTCGTACAGAAGCGCTTTCCAAACCTTCTTGTTTAATCACTCTCATTGCAGCTTGAGCGACCTTTTGTTTTTGTTTATGGTGATCAACGATTTTTGGCATACATTGATTTTAGCATAGCTGTTGTTTTTTTAACACATCTGTGTTATTTTTTATTTAATACAATTGTGTTAAAAAGGATGTGGGGAAATTGGTCGGGTTACTGATTGTGGCATGTGAAATTGGTTTTTGGCTGTTTATTTTAATGGGTTTAACGCTTCGTTATGTGTTTAAACAGAAAAAGTGGGGTGCTTTCTTTCTTGTCTGTACGCCGGTTTTAGATCTCATCCTTCTTGCGGCTACTTATATAGATTTAAGACAGGGGGCTGTGGCGACTGTCATCCACGGGCTTGCGGCTGTTTATATTGGTGTGAGTCTGGCCTTTGGACATCAAATGGTGAAATGGGCAGATGCTAAGTTTGCTTATCGTTTTGCAGGTGGCCCTAAGCCAAAGGGAAAACCAAAGTACGGTAAAGAGCGGTCTATGTATGAAATGGTCGGCTGGGCTCGGCATGTCATTTCTTATGTCATCGGAGCGGGGCTGTTATATGGTTTGACCTATCTCATCCAAGCACCAGAGCGGACGGAAGCGCTGATGCAGCTTGTCAATACATGGGGAATGATCCTAGCCATTGATTTTGTCATTAGCATCAGCTACGTCATTTGGCCGAAAAAACATCCGGAAAATATAGCAGGCTGACAAATAAGACAGGCGGATTCACTCCACCTGTCTTTCCTTATGATGACAACCCTTTGTAAATGGTGTCAATATTCCATTTCATCATCTTATAGTAGCTGTCTCCATCTTCACCTTTTTTTCCAATAGAGTCAGTGAAGACTTTTCCTTTGATTGGAACCCCGGTTTCCTCAGAGAGGCTTTCAAGGCTTCGTTTATCAACGCTTGTTTCAAGAAAGAGAGCAGGAACTTGATGATCTTTGACAAAATGAATGATGCGCTTCATTTGTCCTGGTGTTCCTTCACTTTCTGTGTTGATCTCCCAAATGTAGCCGGCTTTCAGTCCATACGCCTCTGCAAAATACTTGAATGCTCCTTCACTTGTGACTAGGAGCTTTTTGTCTTTTGGCAGCTGATCAAACTTGTCTTTTGCTTCATCGTGAAGCGCTTTAAGCTTTTTGATATAGGCTTCTGCATTTTTTTCGTAATCCTCTTTATGCTCAGGGTCCGCTTGAATAAGCGCATCTCGGGCATTTTGGGCATAAAGGATCCCATTTTCAACATTCAGCCATGCGTGGGGGTCCTGCTGGCTTTCGAGCCCTTTTGAAGACAAATGCTTCACTTTGACGCCTTTACTCAGCTCGGCTACAGGTGCATCATCCCCGTCCTTGCCGCTCGATTCAAGCAGCTTTTGAAACCAGCCGTTTCCTGTTTCAAGGTTCAAGCCATTATATAGAACAAGGTCTGCATCCGTCGTATATTGAACATCCTTTGGCAGTGGGTCAAATTCGTGTGGGTCTGTACCAATGGGAACAATGCTGTGAATAGAGACATGCTGCCCGCCTACTTCCTTCACAATGTCATAAAGAATGGAGTAGGTCGTGACAACTTTTAATGTGCCGTCATCTTTACCGGAATTACTTTGCTGGGTCGAACAGCCTGCGATGATCATAAGGGCAATGAATACTGCGGTCAAACGGATTGCAAATACCTTCTTCATATATGTCCTCCTTTTACATAGACGCTTCCTTTTTTAAGTGCGTTCGTTTTCGTTTAGATTTTAATGATCTCCATAGAATGCCTTGCTTTGGTGAAAAGATAAAGGCACTGCCGAATAAAATGGTGGCGACCAGCACGATGGAAGCACCAGACGATAAGTTATACGTAAAGCTAAGCCCTAGGCCTACGACAGCAGATACAGCACCGAAAAAAGCAGATAAATAAATCATGATCCAGAGCCGGTCTGTCAAGAGATAAGCGGTGGCTGCCGGCGTGATCAGCATGGCAACGACAAGAATAATCCCAACGGTTTGCAGTGATGCAACGGTTACAAGGGTCAATAAGGTCATGAGAAAATAATGAATCATACGATTCGGCAAACCGTAAACCGAAGAAATCACCGGATCAAATGAACTAATGAGCAGTTCCTTGTAGAAAACGATGACGGCTAGCAAAATAAAAATGCCGATGCCAAGTGTAATCCACATATCAGCTGATCGAACAGCTAGTACGTTTCCAAATAGAATATGATATAGATCACTCGAACTTTTCAAAAATGTGATCAAAATAATCCCGATTGAGAAAAAGGCTGTAAAGACAATGCCGATGGCTGAATCATTTTTTATGCGGCTGTTTTGACTCACGTAACCGATTCCAATCGCTGTTAACACGCCAGTTAAAACGGCACCGAAGAAAAAGTTAATTCCAAGCATATAAGAAATGGCGACACCTGGCAGTACGGCGTGTGAAATGGCGTCTCCCATCAAGGCCATGCCGCGTAAAATGATAAAGCAGCCGATAACGCCGCAAATGATGCCTACCATAACGGATGTAAATAGCGCTTTTTGTAAAAAAGCATATTCAAAGAGTCCGGTTAAAAATTCCATTACACGTCTCCTCCTGCTGATTTTAAGAATGGCAGCTGTGTTTCATATGCTTCCAGCATGATCTCTGGGCGAAGGATGTCGTGTACAGACCCTGCTTTGATGAGTTTTTTATTTAACAGAACAAGATGGCTGAAATAATCATCTGCCTTACTCAAATCGTGATGGACAACCAAAATGGTTTTTCCTTCATCTCGTAATTCCTTCAAAATGCGCACCATCGTTTCTTCACTTGCCATATCAATCCCGACAAACGGTTCATCCAAACAGAAGAGCTGTGCGTTTTGAGCAAGAGCCCTTGCAAGGAAGACACGCTGCTGCTGCCCGCCGGATAACTCACCGATTTGTCTTTTGGCAAAGTCTTGCATTCCGACTTTTTCTAAACAGTGATACGCATATGCCCGGTCTTCTTTTTTTGGACGTTTCATTAGTCCGAGCTTCGGATATGTTCCAAGTAGTACGGTATCCAGTACATGAATGGGAAACGTCCAATCTAAATCATTTCTCTGCGGTACATAGGCGATCTGTTTTCTCACTTGTTTAAAGGGCTGTTCAAAAAAACGAATATCCCCTTGATCTTTTTCAATTAAATCCAAACATGCCTTGAGTAACGTCGATTTACCAGCACCATTTGGACCGATGATTCCTGTCATTGTCCCTTCCTGTATGGAAAGAGAGACGTTCTCTAATGCATCTTGTCCGTGATATGAGACATGAAGACGGTCGATTGTTAAAGCATTTGACATCTCTTGCGGCCCCTTTCAATCATGATTGCACTTCCTAAAGATATATGCATAAAATAAATAATTTTGACTAAAGGATGAAATGATTCTCTAATGCTAATTTGTTTCCTTAGGGAAACTTTTATTTTATTCTAAGCGTCTGTCCTTCTTTTGTAAAGAGAAAAACTGAAAACGATCGTTTTTATGTTATGCGGGGAGCAGGGGACATGAGCTTGGTTTATTGAAAATCCGTATGACAGAATCGGACACAAAAAAACCAATTATTTCTTCATAAATGATTGACAGAAGACAAGAACTCCTCATATAATAAAGGTAATCCAATATATGAATATATGCTCATATATAAAGTTTTTGATTTTTAATAGGTTTAATCGATCCAGGGAACGTTACTTATCATATAGAAAAAAGGTGAGAACATGAAAAAAATGAAGGATGAATACGTATTAAACGGTCTTGATTGTGGAAACTGTGCACGTAAAATTGAAACAGGTGTCAGCAAAATGGATGGCGTTGAAGCTTGTTCCGTTAATTTTGCGACAGGGACATTGACTGTCACACATGCAGATAAGCAAGAAACGATGTCAAAGCGTATTGAAAAAACGGTTCAGTCCATCGAACCTCATGTGAGTGTATCACCAAAAGAAGAAGGCCATCATCACGATCATGATCATGGGACAAAGAATTTAAAAGCGATTGTGCTGAAATTAATTGGCGGTGCAGTCATTGGAACAGCGGCTTATTTCATACCAGAAGATGGCTTACTAAAATTCATCACGTTTTTCGCAGCCTATTTACTAGTCGGCGGTGATGTTGTTTTTAAAGCGCTGAAAAATATCGTGCGCGGCCAAGTATTTGATGAGAACTTCTTAATGACCATTGCAACAGCTGGCGCTTTTGTGATTCAGCAATATCCAGAGGCACTGGCAGTGATGCTGTTTTACCAAATTGGAGAGCTGTTCCAAGGGGCAGCAGTGAATCGTTCAAGACGATCCATTAGTGAATTAATGAATATTCGCCCTGAATATGCGAATCTCAAAGTAGGAAATGAAACGAAAAAAGTGAAGCCGGAAGAAGTAAAAGTCGGTGATCGTATCGTCGTGAAACCGGGCGAAAAAATTCCACTCGATGGCCTCGTCATTGAAGGCTTTTCACTCGTGGATACCTCCGCATTAACAGGGGAGTCAGTGCCGCGGGATGTAGAAGCAGGGAAGGAAGTTCTTGCAGGATTTGTGAATCAAAACGGGATTCTTGAAATTGAAGTACAAAAAGGACTTAGCGAATCGGCAGTGACGAAAATTTTAGACTTGGTTGAGAATGCGAGCAGCCGAAAAGCGCAGACAGAAAACTTTATCACAAAGTTTGCAAAATACTACACACCGGCTGTTGTTGTATTGGCATTACTGCTTGCCTTTGTGCCGCCGCTTCTCATTCCATCAGCACAATTGTCTGACTGGGTTTACCGAGCACTTGTTTTCCTTGTTATTTCATGTCCATGTGCGCTTGTCGTGTCCATCCCATTAGGATTCTTCGGGGGAATTGGGGCAGCTTCTAAACGAGGCATCCTTGTAAAAGGCAGTAACTATTTAGAAGCACTGAACTCTGTGAGCTATGCTGTATTTGATAAGACGGGCACACTCACAAAAGGAAACTTTACAGTGACCAATATCGTGACAACTAGTGAAAAGTGGTCAGAAGAGGAGCTGCTTTCTTTTGCAGCTTTAGCAGAAGCTCATTCTTCACATCCGATTGCTGAATCAATTAAAGCAGCATATGGTTCGCCGCTTGATGAAAGCCAGATTGAAGCATATGAGGATATTGCAGGACATGGAATTAAAGCGACCATCAGTGGTTCACAAGTCTTAGCGGGAAATCACCGTTTGATGGAACGAGAAGGCATTTCATATGAAAAAGAAAAACGAAGCGGAACGGTTGTGTACATGGCGATTAACGGTGAGTTTGCCGGATCGATCTTGATTGCAGATGAATTAAAGGATGATGCAATTGAAGCTGTCTCCGCTCTAAAAGCGTCTGGCATTCAAACTGTCATGCTGACTGGTGATGCCAAACAAGTCGGAACAGCGGTCGCCCAGCAAATTGGCATAGATGAAGTACATGCAGAATTATTACCGCAGGATAAAGTAACAAAATTAGAAGAAATTGATCAGAAAAAAGCGCCTCAAGAAAAATTATTATTTGTTGGGGATGGCATTAATGATACACCGGTATTAGCAAGAGCAGACATAGGTATTGCGATGGGCGGACTTGGTTCAGATGCAGCGGTAGAAGCGGCTGATATCGTCATTATGACAGACCAGCCGTCAAAAGTTGCAGAAGCCATCGCTGTCGCTAAACGAACAAGAAGGATTGTCTGGCAGAACATTGCATTTGCTCTTGGGGTTAAAGGGGTTTTCCTATTACTCGGTGCATTTGGTATTGCGACCATGTGGGAAGCCGTCTTCTCGGATGTCGGTGTGACCGTACTAGCTGTTTTAAATGCCATGAGGGTGATGAAATAAAATTGTAAGGAAAAATTCATTAATACCATCTTTCATAATGAATCCCCTCTTGTTAAAATAGAAGAAGTTGGATAATGGCATTATTCTAAGCTATTATCCTTTTTCTTTTGAAGGAATGAAAAAGATAAGGTAGGTGCTTATGTGAGTAAAAAAAATAATCAATCTTCATCCATTAAATTTGCTGTTATTTTAACCATTATCGCAGCTCTTCTCATCGGATTATTCGTCGTCATTGGGAACAACAACAGCAAAGAAGCACAAACGGTTGACAGTAAGCCTTCTATTAAAGGACAGCCTGTCATGGGAGATAAAAACGCAGCCGTGCAAATTGTCGAGTTTGGGGATTATAAATGTCCTTCATGTAAATCATTTGAAACAGACATTTTCCCAAAACTGAAAGCGGACTACATAGATAAAGGCGATGTATCATTTTCGTTTATTAACTTGCCACTTCCTGTTCATGGAGATGGCGCTGTATTAGCAGCACTAGCTTCTGAAGAAGTGTGGAAGGAAGATCCGAAAAACTTTTGGGCATTTCATGAAGCTGTCTATCAAGCACAGCCAGATAGTGAAGCAGAATGGGTCACGCCTGCTAAGCTGACGGAGCTAGCGAAAAAGACAACAAAAGTAGATACGGACAAGCTTAAAGATAACCTATCGAAGAAAACATATCAGCCGCAGCTGAACACAGACGATCAGCTTGTGAACCAATATAAAGTGAATGCAACACCAACTCTTTTCATTAACAATAAACAAGTCCAAAACTTTTATGACTATGATGAAATCAAAGAATTAATTGATCAAGAGCTCAAAGGGAAAAAATCATGAAGAATAAGCTTGTTTACTTATACAGTGCTTGGATCGTCTCTATCGTTGCGACGATGAGCAGCCTGTATTTAAGTGAAGTAAAAAAGTTTATCCCATGCGATATGTGCTGGTTTCAGCGCATTTTCATGTACCCGCTTGTGCTTTTACTTGGAATTGCGACATTCAGAGGCGATGTCAAAATAAAATATTATGTCCTGCCTTTGGCTGTGATAGGCGCTTGTTTTTCTATTTATCATTATATGGAACAAAAGATACCTGGCTTTGCATCGATTCGCCCTTGCCTGAGCGGTATTCCTTGTTCTGTTGATTATTTGAACTGGTTTGGTTTTATCACGATTCCACTACTAGCCCTTATTGCATTTATTCTCATCATCATTAGTATGCTGCTGTTAAATGCAAAAGAAGATTGAAAGAGATAGCCTGCTACTAAAGCGGGCTATTTTTTATTTTTGCAAAAAGATAAAATTTAAAGAAAATTTGTATTGCTTTTCGCCTGTGTCAGATATACATTAAGGGAGTAGTATTAGATGATTAGATAATGGTAAGGAGATAAGCGGAAAATGGCATGGGAAGTCTTAAGTATCATTGGCATTGTCGCATTCGCCATTAGTGGTGCGATTGTGGCAATGGAGGAAGAGTACGATATTCTTGGTGTGTACATTTTAGGGATTGTAACAGCATTTGGCGGTGGAGCGATTCGGAATCTATTAATTGGTCTTCCGGTGTCTGCTTTATGGTCACAGGGCAAAATGTTTACGATTGCCCTTGTATCTATTACGATTGTGTTTCTTTTTCCAAAGCTTTTGCTCAAACACTGGAGCACTTGGGGAAATTTCTCGGATGCGATCGGTTTAGCAGCGTTTGCGATTCAAGGCGCACTATTTGCTGTGCAAAGAGAACTCCCGCTCAGTGCGGTCATTGTGGCAGCCATTTTGACTGGAAGCGGCGGCGGAATTGTACGTGATTTATTAGCAGGACGAAAGCCGCTTGTGCTAAAAGCAGAAATTTACGCCGTATGGGCAGCTTTTGGCGGCTTATTCGTCGGACTCGGCTTAGCGCAAGGCGAGCTAGCTTTATATCTGCTGTTTGTCATCCTCGTCGTATGCAGGGTTTGTTCCTACTTATTCAAATGGCGTCTTCCTGCCAGGTCTTATTTTTTAAATAAAGGGTGAAACGAAAAAAGGGCGATTTCGCTCTTTTTTTGTGTTTAATAAGAGCTGATTGTCAGCAGATGTTGGAGTTTTCGTGTAAAATAAAAGTAGGTCTATTGTTCATCATTTGAACAATACATATGATGAAAATTTTGTCAGCAGGCTGAATATCTGGATTCAGCCTTTTTTTGCCTAGATGGATTGTTATGTGTTGGTTTCACTTTTTGCGGAATACTAAAGAAGCACTTCTGATCGGACGGATGGATGAAATGAACACATCTTTGCATGTAAGCAAAACTTGACGAAAAATATACATAGGAGGGACATGTACTAGTGGAGATTTTTTTGGCAGTGCTCGTACTACTGGCACTCATTGCAGCATCTAATATTATCAATCGTTTTGTCCCCTTTATTCCTGTTCCGTTAATTCAAGTGGGCTTAGGAATATTGGTGGCAGCTTTTCCTTCAGGTTTACATATTTCTTTAAATCCTGAACTCTTCTTCGTTCTATTTATTGCGCCGCTGTTATTTAATGACGGGAAGCGTACCCCAAGGGACGAGCTTTGGAAATTAAGAGCACCTATTCTTCTTTTAGCACTTGGTTTAGTGTTTGCGACCGTGATTGTAGCGGGATATACCATTCATTGGATGATTCCAAGCATACCGCTTCCAGCCGCATTTGCGCTTGCAGCGATTTTATCACCGACAGATGTCGTGGCAGTAAGTGCTTTATCCAGCCGTGTGAATATGCCAAAGGGCATCATGAGACTGCTGGAAGGCGAAGGGCTGATGAACGATGCATCAGGACTTGTCGCCTTTAAATTTGCCATTGCCGCAACAGTGACGGGAGCCTTTTCAATTGCTCAGGCATCCTTTAGCTTTGTCCTCATTGCCGCAGGTGGTTTATTAACTGGATTTATTCTATCCTTCTTTATCATTCGTTTTCGCTATTTTCTCCGCCGTTTAGGAATGGACGATGTCACGATGCATATCATCCTGCAAATCCTTACACCATTTGTGATTTATTTAGCAGCAGAAGAAATTGGTGTATCCGGAATTTTAGCCGTTGTGGCCGGTGGTGTGACGCATGCCATTGAGCAAGATCGAATGGAAGCGAATTTAGCCAAACTGCAAATTGCTTCATCAAACACATGGAATATTATTTTATTTATTTTAAACGGACTTGTTTTCGTCTTACTTGGATTGCAGATTCCGGATGTTTCTACAGTCATTTTCCAAGATGAATCCTTTAACAACATGCAGGTGATTGGTTACATCTTAATTATTACACTGTGTCTCATGGTGCTGCGGTTCTTATGGGTATGGCTGTTCTGGGCAGGAAAATGGAGTGCAACAAAAAAGCAAAATGTGAAAAAGCCGAAGTTTCGCGCCTCGATGCTGATGACATTCTCTGGTGTCCGCGGGGCTGTGACATTAGCAGGTGCCTTTTCAATACCATTTACGCTTGCGGACGGATCACCATTTCCTGAGCGGCACTTGATTATTTTCCTCGCAGCAGGCGTGATCCTATGTACACTCATTTTAGCTAGTGTGTTACTGCCTCTTTTATCTGAGAAAAAAGACAAGCAGGTCGACGTGGACTTGGATACAAAGATTCAGCATGCAAAACGGAAGCTGCTCAGAAGTGCTATTAAAACGTTAAAAGAAGGGATGAATGAGGACAACAGGGAAGTATCCCTTGCACTCATCAATGATTACCGAATGAAGCTGAGAAATATCCAGCGTGAACCATACCAATTCGGGATGAGAAGACAAGAGCGGAAAATCAGACTGCACGGTATCAAAGCAGAACAGATGAAACTTCAACAATTAATTGATGAAGAGAAAATTGACAAGGAAGAAGCTTATGAGCTGCAAGAGAGATTTCATGAGCTGGAAATGCTGTATTCAAACTCCTTCAAAATTCGTTTTTCAAAAGTGAAGTTTCTGCGTTTGCTTCAATGGCTGCAATTATGGCGGCCGAATCAGCACATTTCAAGCGGTATTTTAGAAAAAGAGGACTCGTATAAACAAATCCGTAAGAAAACGGCTGAAGCTGCGGTAGACTCGATCAAACAGCATATGACAGATGAAAACCAGCAAACGTGTCATCAAGTCATTGGTTTTTACAACCAAGTCATTTTCCGATGTGAACACGGTCCAAGCTTCTTCCAGCAAAAAGACCGTTCATTTGACCGGAAGAAAAAAGAGCTTAACTTCCAAGCTGTACAGACGATTCGAAATGAAATACAAACCTTATATGAAGATGGTGAGATCAACCGTGATATTGCCCATCATTTAAGAGAGTATATCAATGACATGGAAGCTGTTCTGCTTACCAATACGTGATGTTGTCATCTTCTCCCCCGTGTTTTATGATGAAGAAAGAGAACGAGCAGGGGGAGATCAATGATGGCCTATTATGGAGCAATTGAAGCTGGGGGTACAAAATTTTGTTGTGCAATCGGTAATGAGCATGGAGACATCTTAGAGGAAATGACGATTCCGACAGAGCACCCGGATCAAACAATACAAAAGATCATTCCATTTTTGAAGCAGCATGACATTGCAGCATTAGGGGTTGGCTCCTTTGGACCCATTTGTGTTCAACAGGACGATCCTTCATACGGCTATATCATGAACACACCGAAAGTGGAGTGGAAGCAATACCCGTTCATTCCTGAGCTTGAGAAGCAATTAGGTGTCCCCGTATCTTTTACAACCGATGTCAATGCCGCAGCACTAGGTGAATTAACAAAAGGGGCAGCCAAAGGGCTAAGCAGCTGTTTGTATATCACGGTCGGGACAGGCATTGGTGCGGGGGCTGTTGTGAAAAATGAGCTTCTACACGGTCATTCACATCCTGAGATGGGGCATATCCTTGTCAGGCAGCATGAATCTGACCCATTTGCAGGTGTCTGCCCGACACATGGAAATTGCTTAGAAGGACTGGCAGCTGGACCAGCGATTGAGAAAAGGTGGGGGAAACCTGCCAAAGAGTTGACGCAGGATGAAGCGGTTTGGGCACTTGAAGCGGATTATTTAGCGCAGGCGCTTATGCAATACTCGCTCATTTTAAGCCCAGAGCGCATCATCATGGGCGGAGGCGTCATGAAGCAAAAGCAGCTTTTCCCACTCATTCGAGAGAAGCTAGCTGCTTATGTCAATGATTATGTGGACCTGCCGCCGCTTGATACATACATTGTCTCCCCTAAACTTGAGGACAAGGCTGGCATGACAGGTGCGCTGCTCTTAGCTATCGAAGCGAAGAGAAACGCCTGATAATAGAGTTTTGAAGCGCAACATGAGATAATGAAAGAGATGGAATCTATAAAAAAGGTGGTTGTTAAAATGGTCAAAAGCTTGAATGATACCGTAACACTGAATAACGGAGTCGAAATGCCTTGGTTTGGTTTAGGTGTATTCAAAGTGGAGGACGGCAATCAAGTGGTAGATGCCGTAAAAGCAGCCATACGGAACGGATATCGCAGCATTGATACGGCAGCTGTTTATAAAAATGAGACAGGCGTAGGAAAAGCGATTAAAGAATCTGGTGTGAAACGAGAAGATTTATTCATTACGTCTAAAGTATGGAACACAGATCAAGGCTATGATAAAGCGCTTGAGGCGTTTGACGCAAGCTTAAACCGATTAGGTCTTGATTACTTAGACCTCTATTTGATTCATTGGCCTGGACCAAAAGCAGATACATTTAAAGACACATGGCGCGCACTTGAGAAGCTTTATAAAGACGGGAAAGTCAGAGCCATTGGAGTCAGCAACTTCTATATTCAGCATTTAGAAGAGCTGTTAAAAGATGCTGAGGTTGTTCCAGCTGTGAACCAAGTGGAGTTTCACCCGAAACTGACACTTGTTGAACTGCGTCAATATGCAAAGGAAAAAGGCATTCAAATTGAGGCATGGTCTCCGCTGATGCAAGGGAAGCTATTAGATCATGACGTTTTGAAAGACATTGCTGCACGCTACAACAAATCTGTTGCTCAAGTCATCTTGCGCTGGGATCTGCAAAGCGGTGTCGTGACAATTCCTAAATCAATCAATGAAGAACGTATTAAACAAAATGCAGACATCTTTGACTTTGAGCTTTCTAAAGAAGACATGGAAAAAATCGATGCATTAAACAATAACGAACGCGTCGGCTCGAATCCAGAGACGATGACGGTTGGGTTTGAATAAATAAAAAAATCCTCTTTCTCATGTGAGAAAGGGGATTTTTTACGTACTGCTTCGGCGCACAGCCAACAGCATGATAAAAGATAGGATCACAATACAAATTGTCCACGCCCAAGCAAGCTCCATTCGTCCGGAATCAATCGCCACATAGATAGCGGTTGGGAGTGTTTGCGTTTTTCCTGGGATGTTGCCGGCAAACATTAAGGTCGCCCCAAATTCTCCAAGGGCTCTGGCAAAGCTGAGGATGCTGCCTGATAAGAGGGAAGGCAGGGCAAGTGGTACTGTAATATAGGCAAAGACTTGAAATGAATGAGCACCATCTACTTTTGCAGCCCCTTCAATGTCTGACTCAATCGTAGAAAATCCAGCCTTTGCAGATTGATACATAAGCGGGAATGCCACAACTGTTGATGCAATAACTGCCGCCCACCATGTGAAAATGATCGGCTGGTGAAAGATCCATTCAATCGCGCCCCCGATCATGCTATGCCTTCCGAATATGACGAGCAATAAAAAACCTACAACCGTTGGTGGGAGGACAAGCGGAAGCATCAACAGCGTTTCCACAATCATTTTTCCTTTAAACGAGCTTCGTGCCATCCAAAAGCCAATCGTTGTGCCAAAAACAGTGGCAAGCAGCCCGCTCACAAAAGCAACCTGAACGGACAGCCAAATAGGAGATAGAAATTCTTCAGTCATCATAGGCATTAATTCACTTGAAAGCCGTACTTTTTAAAAATTGATTTGGCTGTTTCTGATTGAAGAAATTGAAAAAAGGACTTGGCTTCCTCTACATGTTCTGTCCCTTTGACGATTCCAACTGGGTAAATGATCGGGGAGTGCATGTCCTGATTGGCTTCAGCCGCAATCTTTACTTTTTTGGAAACGAGGGCATCTGTCTTATACACAACACCAGCTTCCACATTTCCTGTTTCTACGTAGCTTAAAACTTGCCGCACATCCTTGCCGTATACAGCGTTCTTTTTCACTTGATCCCAGATGTTCAGCTTTGTGAAAATCTCTTTGCCGTATTTACCAGCAGGAACGGATTCTGGTGTGCCAAGAGCAATCTTCCCTTTTATGTGCTGGGCGTCTTGAAAGCTTTTAAGAGAGGAAGAATGATCATTTGGCACAATGAGTACAAGCTCATTTTGGATGGCATCCTTGATAAAATGTTGATCGATATCTCCAGATTGCACAAGCTCATCAAAGGGCGCTTCAGCTGCTGAGAAAAAGAGATCCGCTTTTGCCCCTTGCGCGATTTGCTGCTTCAATGCGCCGGATGACCCGAAATTATTTGTTAATGTCACATTCGGGTGCTCATCATTAAAGGCGGATTCAATTTCCTTTAGTGCATCCTGAAGACTTGCCGCTGCTGAAATGACAAGCTCTGTTTTTTTGCTTGTATCCGATGACTTCATCTCTGTTTGACACCCGCTCAGGAGCAAGCAGATGGCGATGAAGGCGAAGAACGCATACTTCATGTTCACACCTCTTATTATTCAATATCATATGTATTCTTTATTATAAGCAAACTTATTTGACCATTCATAGGCTTTCAGTAAAAAGAGAAAAGAAAAAGCCGCCAGATGGCGACTTTTTAATGCTGATAAAAACGCAGCAAATTCCCATTGATCACTTTGTCTGATAAGGAAAGTTCTTTATTGGCTTTTTCGATATAAGGCTGACACACCTCATCCTGTTCAACAGGTTCTTTTGTTTTTTGATCATAGCAGGTGTTCTTTGTATAGAGATAATCATCTGTAATAAAGTTCCCGTTTCTCAAAACAGCAAAAGGCGTCCGTTCGTTTGAAAATAAGTCATTGCCAAATTGAATGGCATCCTTCGTTTCAATACCGAGTAAGTGCAGGAGTGTCGGTTTCACGTCGATTTGCCCAGCTGTTTCAGAAATTGTCTGCGGTGCTTGATCTGTGACCCCCGGAATGTAAATTAAAAAGGGCACCCGCTGCAATTTCACAGCATCAAACGGTGTGATTTCATCTTTTTTGAGCAGCTCTGCCATTGCCTGGTGGTGTGCCTCGGAGATACCATAGTGATCCCCCATGAGGACAAACATCGTATTGTCATACAGTCCTTCTTCTTTCATGCGGTCAAAAAATGTCTTAATGGCTTCATCCTGATAGCGGACGGTCGTCACATAGCGGTTTAAAATGGTGCTGGACGAATCATATTCATCAATCAATTGATCCTTTGGATCGATTTCAAATGGAAAGTGATTGGTCAAGGTAATAAACGTGCTGTAATAAGGCGCCTTCAACTTTTTTAAATAATCAATGGATTGGTCAAAGAAGTCAATATCCTTTAAGCCCCAGCCAGTTGAATTCTGTTCATTGACCTGATACGAATCGACATCATAAAAACGGTCAATCCCAAACGATTCATACATGACATCACGATTCCAAAACGTTTTATTATTCGCATGGAATTGGACGGATTGATAGTTCTCTTTTTTCAACTGCTTGTATAACGTGTCGTATTCGTTGTCACTCGCTGTGAAAAAGACTGCGCCGCTGCTAGATGGGTAGAGGGAATTTGCGACAATAAACTCTGAATCCGATGTCTTTCCTTGCTCAGTCTGCTGATAAAATTCATCAAAATAAAAACTCTTTTTAGCGAGTTGATTTAAAAAGGGGGTGATGTATTGTCCATTTACCTTTTGATCAACGACAAATTGCTGTGTTGATTCGAGTGAAATGAACACAACGTTCTTACCTTTAGCAAGTCCAAAGTACTCTTCGTTTGGTGCACTGTAATCAGCCTTTGTGTAGTTTGCTACGGTTGAAAGTGTATCTTCATCTGCAAAGGCTTTTTGTCCAATACGCGCTGTTTGGGCAGCCCCGTCATATAGGTGGAACTGGAACAGCCCAAGGTTTCGTACAATCACTTCTCGATCATAAGAGCTTGTCAGAAAGCGAGGGTGAT
This sequence comes from Bacillus sp. FSL R5-0659, assembly GCF_038008785.1. Lineage (NCBI taxonomy): Bacteria > Bacillati > Bacillota > Bacilli > Caryophanales > Bacillaceae > Bacillus > Bacillus sp. FSL R5-0659. The sequence goes on along the minus strand of NZ_JBBOZU010000001.1, from coordinate 2,931,052 downwards.
CCATCATGGCTGAACTGACATGAAACAATAGAAAGCTGCAGCACACCGCATAATATGTTTTGATCGTTTTAAAGGAGGCTTTTGGCGGTAAAGGTTTGCGCTTTAAAAGCCACGCCAGCACCACGAAATCAATGAGCATCAGTAAAAACAGCGGGTGAAATAATTCTGTCATACTGCTGCCCATATCTCCCATGTTTTTCGCTTGGAATAATACAGGGATTGTAATGAAATCAATATAAAATCCATAAAAGATCGTATTCGATATGAGAATCGCCGTCAAAATCAAATTTGCGGTTAATAAAAATACCTTTTGCTTCTTTTCATTTAAAAAAAGAGCAATCCCAAACAAAGGGAGCAAAAAGCTAAGTGGATTGATCAAAAGCAGCCATTCATGAAACAGATTGGCCGTTCGTATGTGAAATCCGAATTGATAAATGATGTATGTTTTCATCCACATGAAGAGGATGGAGTACACTAAAAACCAGTGATTTTTGAAAAACGCTTTCATTTATGTAGCTCCTCACCATTCTGTATTCAGCTGCAAGGCAAAAACACTTATCTTAAACCTACTAAAAAAATGAGGAATGATCAATTCATATCCTGTGTTTTTCGGAAAACTCTTTCTGATTCATTAGAATGGGATGGAGATGCCGCAGAGGACAGCGATGTAATAGCAGGTAACGACGGTGAGAGCAGCTAGTACGACTTGTTCTCCTGTGCTGCCTGTTTTGACATAGAAGGGAAGACGCACTTTAATGGAAGCCGGAAATAAAAATTTAATCCCATTCACTGTTCCTGCATCCAGAATGAGATGGCTTGCCATCCCGACTAGTAAACCGATACTTAAGCTGTCATTTGGAATGTATGTTGTTGCTAGAAAATAAATGATCAGCAAAAATAATAAACTGTGTGTAAACGTGCGATGACCGAACACACTGCTGATCAGTGTCGAGAGCAGCGGGAATTTTCTGCCGATTTTACTTTTTGTATGGCAAAGATCAGGGATCAGAGCACCTGCTGATCCAGCAGCAGCCATCTTCACTGGGTCGAATCCATAATAGTAGGCAACGGCTGTGGAGGCGGCAATTCCGCCCATGATGTGTGTTTTTCCTGTCATGATGCGTACTCCTGTTCTATCTTTAGTTCAAGTACTCACTATATCAAGGGTAGATTCATTCAGCAAGGCTTATTTCTAAAGAAAAAGAGGCCAAAAGGGTTGGCTGAATGGAAAAACATTCTATAATAAGGGGGAAGTCATGTTGATACTAACGATAAGGATGCGATTCGGATGGGTAATGCAGACATTTTAAAAGAAATTGTTCTTGTACATTATGAAGTCAGCCGTAAATTAAACCGCAAGTTACTTGAGTTAGAGAAAGACATCACGCCCCCACAGATATATGCTCTTTCTATTTTGATACAAGGCAAAGTATCACATGCCGAAGAGCTGAAGCAAAGACTCTCTTTAAACCCTGGTGCAGCCTCTATTGCACTCAATAAATTATGTGAGCAGGGTTATATTCAAAGAGAACGGGACAAGGACGATTCATCACTTGTCCGTTTAGAAGTCACGGAAAAAGGAATGGCCATTTATGAAAAGCATACACGTCTTTTCGGAAAGGTAATTCAGCATATGATGTCAGACTTCACAAAGGATGATTTAAAAACCTTTCTGTCGTACCTGCAAAAAATGAGACAGACCTTTCATGATGATTGAGCCTCTTCCCTTGTATAATGCTGAGCGCTGTAGCACAAATTAAACAGGCAACCGCATTATATGAAAAGGGAGGAAACAGCGATGTCATTTTTCCAAAAGGATAAAAAAGCGAAAAGTGAGAAAAACCATCAGCAGGTAGATCAACTGTTAGAGGAAGCAAGTAAAGAGCTAGCAGGCGATCCGCTTCAGGAAGCTGTACAAAAGAAGAAAAACAACGATCAATAAGCAAGGTATAGGGCAGAGAAACAGTTCTCTGCCTTTTTTCTATGTTTTTCCCTTTGACAGATGTGAGAATGTTTGATAACCTTCGTGTAGTAAAAATGAATAGAAATCCTCACGCTATGTCTCAGTGAGGTAGAGGTTGCGCGGATGATGAGTCACTCATAGGAGAGATGGAATCGTAGATCATGAGAAAAAAGGCATCAGCGCCGAAGTGTAGAGAGAGCTCCAACTTTCTTTATGCTGGGTCTGCATTGAATAAATGCAGGACTGCCACGTCTTTGAAGCGTGGAGGGCTATCCGGAGATCAAGGTGTATGTTTTGAAAAGCATGGACTTTTGTTCAGGCTTTTTTTTATGTTCTGAGTCACAAAAATAAGGGTATGCTGTTAAAAAGTAATCCATTATGAACATAAAGAATGCAAGTCATTGCTTCACAAATATATCAATGAAGATACTGCCGGGTCTGGTCCAAAGTGAATAAAACGGAGGTACGGAAATGGAACAGACAAAAAAATGGGGTTTTTGGTTATTGACGGCTTTTGTCGTCGGAAATATGGTAGGTTCAGGCATCTTTATGCTGCCAAGTACGCTTGCCCAGCACGCAAGTCCTTTAGGTGTGACGATGGCATGGCTTGTCACAGGCGGCGGTGTGCTGATGATTGCGCTTGTATTTGGGCATTTGTCCATTCATAAGCCGCAGCTGACGGCTGGACCACAAAGTTATGCAAGGGCGCTTTTTAAAGATCCGAAAAAAGGGAAAGCGGCTGGATTTACAATGGTTTGGGGATATTGGGTGGCAAGCTGGATTAGTAATGTCGCAATTATTACAAGTCTTGCTGGTTATTTAACGACTTTTTTCCCGATTCTCACCGTGAAGACTGAAGTTTTTACCTTTGGAAAAGAATCGGTCACGCTTGGTCAGCTCATGACGTTTATCGTATGTACCCTTCTTCTATGGGGAACACATACCATTTTAATTACAAGCTTAAGTGCTGCTAGTAAATTGAATTTTATTACGACCTTTTCAAAGGTGCTTGGATTTGTCCTTTTTATTGTTGCGGGATTATTTGCATTTCAAACGGCATTATTTGAACATTACTACTTCCCGGTTGAAACAGGCAGCGAAGGAGTGCTTGGCCTTGGAGGTCAAATTCATCATGCGGCTATTTCCACACTATGGGCATTTATTGGAATTGAATCAGCTGTCATTTTATCAGGAAGAGCATCCTCACAGCGTGATGTGAAGCGTGCGACCATTACAGGTCTTTTAATCGCACTTTCGATCTACATGATTATCACGTTGATTACAATGGGCGTTCTACCGCACGATCAATTGCAAGGCTCTGACAAACCATTCGTAGACGTGCTTCAGCTTATTATTGGGCCAGCTGGCGGAATTGTCATGGCTCTGCTGGCGATTATTTGCTTGTTTGGTTCGATGCTTGGGTGGATTTTACTTGGTTCAGAAGTACCGTATCAAGCAGCAAAGGCTGGTGATTTTCCAGCAGTATTTGCAAAAACAAACAAAAAAGGAAGCCCTGCTTTCGCTTTGACTGTTACAAATATTATGTCACAGCTGTTTATCTTCTCTGTGATGTCACGTACGATTAATGAAGCTTTTACCTTTTTAACTACATCAGCGACACTTGCGTATCTTATTCCGTATATTGTGTCTTCCATCTACAGCTTTAAGGTCATTATGCAAGGTGACACGTATGAGCTTCAAAAAGGAAATCGAACGAGAGACGGCATCATTGCACTTGTTGCCATGGGGTATTCAGCTTGGGTCATTATTTCAGGAACAGCCGACTTGAAAACCTTTGGTCTTGGAATCGGTCTATTCTTAGTAGGTATTTTGCTTTATCCATTCATGTCAAAAGGATTTGCCAAAGGAACGGTATAAGGAAGACGTTTCTCCATCTCTGGAGAAACGTTTTTTTATGATGCAGATGTCAATCGATCCACAATAAACTCTAGCTGACCTTCTAGTGACACTGGGTCATTAAAGAAGAAACCGACTGGATCTATTTCGAATACATGTTTATTTTTGACGGCAGGAAGTGATGTCCAAATGCTGCTTTGATACACTTGGTCACCTTTACTTTTTGAGCCGCTCCATGGACCTGTGAAAATATAGTCGCCTGCGAATTCTGGCAACTTCTCAAGAGAAATATTCGCATAGCCAACACCGCTGTCGATCGCTTCTTTTTTGACAGCCTTCGGTGCTTTTAATTTCAGCTCGTCATAAATGATTTCGCCCCCGCGGGCAAAGGTGTTTCCGAAGATATAAATGCCTTTATCAAATGGCGATACGATCGAGACCGTTTTGCTGCCAACAGCTTTGGTTACCTTTGGTTTCACCTCAGCAATTTTGGTATCCCATTTTGTGATCCATTCTGTTGCTTTTTTTGGTGTACCTGTCATTTTACCGAATTCTTTTAGCTGGTCTTTGAAAGAATATTGATTGTATTTTACCGCTACAGTTGGGGCGATTTTTTTGTATTGATCAAACTTCTCATCTTCCCCCCAAGCAATAATCATATCTGGCTTCGAAGCGGCTACTTTTTCGACCGATGGGGTCCTTCCGAGATTTTCCACTCCATCTGTTTTCCCTTTATAAAAAGGGTTTTTAAAGATGGGTGATGTTGTAGCAACCGGAGTTTTGCCGAGTGTGACGAGGTCCCCGTAATAGCTTTCTGCAAGAAGCACTATTCGTTTCGGATTTTTCGGAAGCTTCACTTCACCTTTTGCATCCTGATATGTCATCATGTCATTCTTTTTCGCTGCAGATTGTTTATTTGAAGTGCTGCCGCAAGCGGCTGTAAAGATCATAAGAATCGATAAAGAAATCAAAAGAAATCCAGTTCGTTTTTTCACAAAAGTTCTCTCCTATTCATTTTTCCTTGATAATGATTCTCAATTTCATTTTTTATCGTAACATGATAGGAACAAAAATGCATTGGCTAATTTAGGCCTAAAGAAAAATGATGAAATTCTCACAGTTTTTTGATGAAAATAAAGAAATTTATCAGAACAATGATTTCAAAAAGAAAAGAAAGTGATATACTAGACTTCGAGATTGATAATCATTATCACTAATAAAGAATAAACATGAACGGAAAGGAAGAGACTGGTTTTGGGCTCACAATCGAATAAACAGCTGCCAGCCAGCGATGATACGATCGATATTGTCACGAAGCCTTTTGGAACAGCAGCTGTTATCATCATAGGAATCATCGCTTTATCATTTGGTCTTTTTTTATCGGTATCATTAGGAGCGGCAAACATTCATCTACAGACTGTATGGGAAGCCGTTTTTCATTTTGATCCACAAGAAACTTCACATCAAATCATTCGGGAATTGAGGCTGCCGCGCACAGTTGGAGCCGCGCTCGTCGGTGCCTTTTTAGCCGTATCAGGTGCCATTATGCAAGGAATGACAAGAAATGCGCTGGCGTCACCGGAGATTATGGGTGTGACAAATGGCTCCGCATTTGCGATTGCCATTGCATTAGCATTTTTCCCTGGCCAATCTTCTTTCACATTAATTCTTTGGTCATTTGTTGGAGCCGCACTCGGTGCCTCTATTGTATTTGGTGTCGGTACTATGTCAAAAGGGGGACTGACTCCGGTTAAACTCGCACTAGCTGGTACAGCGGTTGGAGCACTTTTGAGCTCAATTTCTTCAGCCATTGCCATTCGTTTTGACGTCGCTCAAGATATGAGCTTTTGGTATGCTGGCGGAGTGGCAGGTGTGAATTGGAGCAACATTCATATCATCATTCCAGTTGCCATTGCAGGACTAATCATTGCAATGATCCTTGCCCGTTCGATCACGGTTCTGAGCTTAGGTGAAGAATTGGCGAAAGGACTTGGACAGTATACGAAAACGGTCAAGGTGCTTGGCGTATTGGTTGTTATTCTTTTAACGGGTGCTGCCGTGTCGGTAGCGGGCTCTATTGGTTTTATCGGGCTTGTGATCCCTCATGTCACTCGATTCTTGGTTGGAGTGGACTACCGCTGGATTATCCCATGCTCCGCTATTTTAGGGGCCACTTTGTTAATTTATGCAGACATTGCTGCGAGGCTGGTCAACGCTCCGTTTGAAACGCCAGTCGGTGCCATCACGGCGATTATAGGCGTTCCTTTCTTCTTATATTTAGCTAGACGTGAAAGGAGCGGAATCTAAATGGAAATGGTGCAGCAAGCAAAGAAAAAGAAATATCAACGAACGATGCTCATGATCTTTTTCGCGATCGTAGCTGTGTTCCTTATTAGTTTAAATACCGGAGAAATTCGGATCTCTCCGATGGATACATTGAAAACACTTTTTGGATTCGGAAGTGAGATGGATGAGCTCGTATTATTCGAATTCCGACTTCCAAGAATGGTCATCGCTTTACTTGTCGGTGCTTCTATCGCTGTATCAGGCGCGATTTGGCAAGGCGTTTCTCAAAATGGTTTAGCTGACCCAGGTATTCTCGGCGTCAATGCCGGCGCTGGCTTTGCCGTTGTGCTATTTATTTTTGCATTTCAAGGCACGATGGCGAATTTAGGTGACTTTACGATTTTTGTACTGCCGCTTTTCGCGTTCGTAGGTGCAGGCTTTGCTGCATTTCTTATCTATGTGTTAGCGTGGAAAAAAGGCATCACACCTTTCCGATTGATTTTAACTGGTATTGGTGTGAATGCTGCATTTTCAGCAGCGATTGTGGTCATTCAGTTAAAAATGAGCCCAAATGATTTTAACCAAGCCATCGTGTGGTTATCTGGAAGTATTTATGGCTCGAGCTGGACGTATGTCCTGTCTGTTCTACCATGGATGGTGATTTTCCTTATATTCGCGATTGTCAGATCACGCTATTTAAATATCATGAATTTGGGTGATCAGCTATCCTATGGATTGGGCATTTCAGTTCATAAAGAAAGAAGCTTGTTCATGCTGATTGCCGTTGCATTAGCTGGTGCGAGTGTTGCTGTTGCAGGGAGTATTTCTTTCCTAGGGTTAGCCGCACCGCACTTGGCGAGAAAGCTTGTTGGGCCAAAGCATCAAGGAATGATACCGGCCTCCGCGTTAATTGGGGCGCTGTTATTATTATTGGCGGATACACTTGGCCGCGTCATACTTGCACCATCAGAAGTGCCAGTTGGCCTTGTCGTTTCTGCTTTAGGCGCACCTTACTTCATTTACTTATTGATGAAATCGAACTAATGAGGAAGGAGAGACAACATATGAAATCGCTCGAAACAGAAAAGCTTTGTATCGGTTATCAAGACCGTTTGATTGTAGAAGATTTGAATGTCAGTATCCCAAAAGGCAAGGTGACAACACTGATTGGACCGAATGGCTGCGGGAAATCAACCATTTTAAAAACGATGTCTCGTATTATGAAGGCCAATCGAGGAGCTGTTTATTTAAATGGCCAGGCTATCCATGAGACGCCGACAAAAGAAATTTCAAAACAAATGGCGATCTTACCGCAAACACCCGAAGCACCTAGTGGACTGACAGTGTATGAGCTTGTGTCATATGGACGTTTCCCACATCAAAATGGGTTTGGTCGCTTATCAAATGAAGATAAACGAATCATCAGATGGGCACTTGAGGAAACGGGAATGATCGCTTTTCATGATCGACCAATTGAAGCACTTTCCGGCGGACAGCGCCAGCGAGTATGGATTGCGATGGCACTTGCCCAGGAAACAGAGCTGCTCCTATTGGATGAACCTACGACGTATTTGGATCTTGCACATCAGCTCGAGATTCTTCAGCTGTTAGAACGCTTAAATAGAGAGCAGGGGCGAACTGTGTTGATGGTCATCCATGATTTGAATCATGCGGCGCGTTTTTCACATTACATGATTGCCCTCAATCAAGGGAAAGTCATAAAAGACGGTACGCCTCATGAGGTCATGACCAAAGAGGTACTCAGTCAGGTATTCCATATTGATGCAGAAATTGTGCTTGATCCTAGAACGAATAAGCCGATTTGTTTAACATATGATTTAATGAATCATGAACGAAAGCTAGAAGCTGTAAATGGATAATAGATGTAAAGGAACTCGGTGCAGATGCCGGGTTTTTTTGCGTGTTTGAAACTTCCTAGTGCTGCTATTTTCTCCAGTTGATTTTTTTCGCTTTTATGCAGAAAAGAGGTACTTTTTTACTTTAGACAATGGTAATATACGGTTAGAGATCATAGCTAGAAAGGAAAGAGATGCGTGGAAACAGCAAAAATATTGATTGCAGATGACGAAGAAGCAATTGTGAAAATGGTTGAACGCGTATTAAAAAAAGAAGGATTCAAGCATATTTATAAAGCCTACCATGCAGATGAAGCATTAGATGTTGTCAAAAACGAGGACATCCACCTCTTACTTCTAGATGTGATGATGCCCGGTAAATCTGGCTTTGACGTTCTACCTGAAATCAGAAAAGTAACGAAAGCGCCTATTTTTTATTTAACTGCAAGAACGTCTGATGTCGATAAACTGACGGGCTTTGCGCAGGGGGCAGACGATTATATCACGAAGCCATTTAATCCACTTGAGTTAGTGGCTAGAATTAAGGCTCACCTAAACCGAACATATATCTCCTTACAGGAGGAACAAGAAGACACTCAAAGCCAATATCATTATGCCCATTTCTCCTATCATCCTCATGCAGCCGAATTGAAAGTAAGAGGAGAGGTGACGGCATGCTCTGCTCAGCTTCTTTCTTTGCTGAAGTACTTTTGTGATCATCCGAATGTGGTTCTTTCAAAAGATCAAATCTATGAGAAAGTATGGGGCGTCCCATCATATGGTGATAACAACACTGTCATGGTTCATATACGAAAGTTGAGAGAAAAGATCGAATTAGATCCGAGTCAGCCAGAATATATTGTGACGATCCGTGGTATGGGATATAAATTTATACCACACCCTGCAAAGGTTCTTCAATAATTTATGAATTTACGATCAAAACTTTTCTTTCACTTTGTCGGACAAATGTTTATTGTGATTGCCATTCTGACGATCGGACAGACGTTCTCTGATAATTTATATTTAACAAAGCACTACGAGAACATGGCTGAAACCGGTTTAACAAAAGCTGATGGAGATACACTCATGAGCTGGCTTTATTTTAACGAGGATGGGAAAATGGAAGCCGACGATCAGCTCAAGCAAGCAGTGAAAAAACGAGACGGCTGGCTGCAAGTGATTGATTCAAAAAAGAATACTGTTTATAGCTATCACCGCCCTAAATCCATTCCAACATCCTATCAAAAGGATGAAATGATCAAGATCTTTGAAAAAAAAGAATTTAAAGATTACAAGATGTACTTCTGGCCAGTTGAGATTGATCAAGAAAGCTTTATTGTGTTATATGGGTTCAAAACGAACAGCACAAAGGTAGCCAATTATCTGAAACAGCACGAGAAAAATTTGGCTGCATTATCTCAATATTCGGTTGAAACGAAAGAATTCCTGAAGAGAATGAACGGATCAGTTCATCTGTTTAATGAAGAAGGAAAATATTTAAAAGGCATTCGAACCAACACCAGTTTGAAACATAACGTAACAGATGTTGAATTGCTCAAGTATCAATCAAAGCCCTGGGAGTTTAGAAGTGACCTCACTTATATGAAGGTGAATAAAAACCTGTATATCATCGTTTCGGTACCAAATAAAGTATACAGCCCAGACGAGCTATACGATAAAGAGACAGACGCTTTAAATCAATATACAACCATCTTAATTGCAGGTCTTGCGCTCACTATTATCATTGTCATGACATTATGGTATTCGTATCGCTATGGGCTGCCAATTTATCACATTATTCGCTGGCTGATTTTCTTATCAAAAAATAAATTGCAGGAACCAACAAATAGAAAGGGAATTCCCGTCAGTAAAAATAAAAAAGGCCGTATTAAGCGGGAATACCGTTTATTTGAGGATATCCTAAAAACAATGGATCAGCTCACACATACGTTAAAAGAGAATGAAGCAAACCGAAGAAAAATTCAAACCACAAGGGAAGAATGGATTGCAGGATTGTCTCATGATTTGAAAACGCCTTTAAGTACGATTTACGGCTATGGACTCATGCTTGAGTCCGATCAATATCAATGGTCCAAGGAAGAAGTCATGGAAATGGGACAAGTGATTCGTGAGAAATCAGAATACATGTCGACACTGATTGAGGATTTAAACCTCACGTATCGATTGAAGAATGGCGCCCTGCCTATTAATCGGAAACCGGTTGAACTCAGTGAATTTTTAGCTTCCATTATGGACGAGTTCTCAAGAAGCTCCTCATCAGAGGATTATCCATCCACCTTTGAAGATCAAACAGATGGTGTCATATTTGAGATCGATAAAGCCTGGTTCAGACGAGTGATTGAGAACCTGCTGGCGAATGCAGTGAAGCATAACGAAAAAGGCACTCATATTACAGCTGTTTTATCTGAAACAGATGAAGAAGTTCGGATCGAAATGAAAGACAATGGCCGCGGAATGGCACAGGAAACGGTGGATCACCTATTTAACCGCTACTACAGAGGGACAAATACAAATGATCCAACGAACGGAACTGGTCTCGGGCTTGCGATAGCAAAAGAGCTCGTCTTGCTGCATGACGGTGATATTCAAGTTGAAAGTGAACTAGGCTCTGGAACAACTATTGCGATTATCCTAAAAAAATCATCACCTGTAAAATAGCCAAAAAACGATTTTCTTTTCTAAAGGAGATCGTTTTTTCCTGTTTTAGGATTGAAATCAATTTTGTAAACGATTACAATAAAATTGTTAACGTGAACAAATCATTTTTATTTATAAGAGAGATGGGGGAGTTTGATGAAAGCCTTTTTAGATGATCAGTTTTTACTCAACAGTCAAACGGCAGAAAAGCTATATCATGAGTTTGCTAAGGACCTTCCAATTATAGATTACCATTGTCATTTAAGCCCCAAAGAAATCTATGAAAATAAAACCTTCCATAATATCACCGAAGCATGGCTCTACGGAGATCATTACAAATGGCGTGCCATGAGAGCAAACGGCATACCAGAATCACACGTCACAGGGGATGCCTCAGACTATGAGAAATTTCTGGCGTGGGCGAAGACTGTTCCCATGACCCTTGGAAACCCGCTCTATCACTGGACTCATTTAGAATTGAGACGATATTTTGGAGTTGAGGAACTTTTAAACGAAAAAACCGCACACATCATCTGGCAAAAAGTAAATGAAAAGCTGCAAGGAGAGGGTTTTGGTGCAAGAGACTTCATTGTGAAATCGAATGTTGAAACAGTCGTGACGACAGATGATCCAGTCGATTCGCTTTGCTATCATCAAAAACTGCGGGAAGAAGGATTCACTGTGCAAGTGCTGCCCGGATTTCGGCCTGATAAGGCACTTGATATAACGAATCAACTATTTACAGCGTATGTTCACGAACTGGCAGAGGCTTCATCTACTCCAATCCAATCCTATCAAGACTTTTTAACAGCACTCCGTGCAAGAATTGATTTTTTCCATGAACAGGGCTGCCTGATCTCAGATCATGCTATTAACGAAATGACGTTTGAAGAAACGACGGAAGAAGAAGTGGAAACCATCTTTCATAAAAGAATGTCTGGGCATGCATTGACGGAAAAAGAGAAGATTAAATTTAAAACACAAACATTCATTAAGCTTGGTCAGGCTTACTATGAGCGGGGCTGGGCGATGCAGCTTCATATCAATGCGCTTAGGAACAACAATACGAAAATGTTTGAGCGGTTTGGGCCAGATACAGGGTATGATGCGATGAATGATGAAGACATTGCCAAGCCGCTTTGCCGAATATTGGATCGTTTAGAACAAGAACAGGCACTGCCAAAAACCATTTTATATTCCTTGAATCCAAGGGATAATGTTGTGATTGCCACATTGGCTGGAAGCTTTCAAGACGGAACGGCACCTGGGAAGATTCAGCACGGTACAGCTTGGTGGTTTAACGATACGAAACAAGGGATGACAGAGCAGATGATGGCTCTATCCAGTATTGGACTGATCAGCCGTTTCATTGGGATGCTGACAGATTCAAGAAGCTTTTTGTCGTATACAAGGCATGAATATTTTCGAAGACTGCTTTGCGATATCATCGGAGATTGGGTAGAAAAAGGGGAAGCTCCATATGATCTTGATCTGTTAGGGGGAATCGTGAAGGGAATCAGCTATGAAAATGCCAGACAGTATTTCCAATTTGACCGGGCGAAGCAGCTCCAGCATCCGAACAAAATGACATGAAGAAAATGAAAGCGATTTTATGATAAGATGGTAAAAAATCATAAAAGGCGGAATAGCATGACAGTCACAATTAAAGACATAGCAAAATTGGCAAACGTCTCTCATACCACGGTATCAAGGGCTTTGAATAACAGTCCTTTTATTAAAGAGAAGACAAAACAAAAGATTTTGTCGATTGCAAAACAGCTGAATTATTCACCGAATGTCCATGCGAGAGGCCTTGTATCACAAAAATCATTTACAATCGGTCTGTTTTTTACGAGTTTAACAGAGGGCACATCTTCAAGCTTCTTTGTGGATGCGTTAAAAGGTGTCAATAGCGTCATGACAGAGTATTATAATCTCTTTGTAAGAGGAATTGATGACTTTCACGATTATACAACCATTCATAAACAACGCTATGATGGCATTTTGCTCATGAGTCAAAGCGAGCACGATGAGGCGTTTATCCATCATGTGAAGAAACAGGGCATTCCCATCATTGTGCTGAATCGCCGTGTAGAAAGTCATGAAGTCATGAATATATTAGCAGATGATAGTCAAGGAGCTTACCAGGCTGCACACCATTTCATTCAGCAAGGTCATGAACAAATCGCCATCATTGAAGGGAAAGAAGGCTTTAAATCAACTCAAGAAAGAAAAGCTGGTTTCCTGCAAGCGTTAATTGATCACCAAATACCTATGAAGAAAGAATATATGATGAAAGGCGATTATCACATGAAAAGCGGCTATGAATCAATGGAATCGCTGCTGGCCCTTGATGAACCACCAACAGCGCTCTTTTGCTCAAATGATGACATGGCGATCGGTGCAATGAATGCTTTATTTGCAAAAGGCAAAACGTGTCCAAATGATATTTCTATTATTGGTTTTGATGATATTGCATTTTCATCCTATACCACACCTGCATTGACAACGGTGAAAAAGCCGATTGAAAAAATGTGTGCACTTGGAGCAGAAGCCATCCTTTCAGTAATAAACGGTGAAGAGCAAGAAGAAGATCATATGGAAAAAGTGTATGTTCACACAGAGCTGATGATCAGAGGTTCAGTTAAAAAGGTGCAGTAATCAGCACCTTTTTAGAAAAATGTTCACGTGTGCATCTTACTTGGAGAGGGGAATCCATTTGAAACGATTATCAAAAGCCATTTACCCGGCACCTGAGTATCCGGAAACGATTTTGCAGATTGGCGAAGGAAATTTTATGCGAGGATTTATCAATTGGCACATCCAGAAGCTGAACGACTGCACAGATTTTAAAGGAAGAGCGGTTGTTGTCCCTCCTCGAAAAGGATCAGTGTCAGCCTTAAATGAACAAGATGGCTTGTACACATTATGTATTCAGGGATATCATGACCGGCAAGAAATGAATGAACGTATGATCATCCAATCGATTAGCAGAGGAATTAGTACGTATACGGATTACGAGGAGTTTTTACACGTAGCGGAAAACCCGGATCTCCGCTTTGTCTTCTCAAACACGACGGAGGCAGGACTTGTGCTCAAAAAGGAGGATCGTTTGGAGGATCGGCCACAAGCCAGTTTTCCAGGAAAGCTGACAGCGTTCTTGTATCACCGGTTTAAAGCTTTTGCTGGAGATGAGCGGAAAGGTCTGATCATTCTACCTTGTGAATTGGTTGAACAAAATGGTGATCGATTGAAGGAATATGTGATCAGTATGGCAGCTGAGTGGGAATTGCCGCCTGCGTTTATGACATGGATAAAAGAGGCCAACACGTTTTGTAATACGCTTGTGGACCGGATTGTCCCTGGATTCTCTAAGGAAGCGGCTGAAATCGTAGAAAAGGAAGAAGGGTATATTGACGAATTGCTTGTCACGGCAGAATATTATCATCTTTTTGTCATTGAAGCACCTGCCTTCGTACAAAAGGAGCTCCCCTTTCAAGAAGCAGGGTTAAATGTTCTTTTTGTAGAGGATATTGCGCCTTATCGTATGAGCAAGGTACGAATTTTAAATGGTGCACATACAGCGATGGTGCCGATTGCTTACTCATGCGGTATAGAAACTGTAAAAGAAGCTGTGGATGATGAGCATGTTGGTCCGTTCATCCGGCGTATGCTGGAGGAGGAAGTACTTCCAGGACTTGAACTTCCTCAAGATGAGCTTCTTCTTTATACACAATCCGTTTGGGATCGTTTTTGCAATCCATTTGTAAAGCATCAATTGCTGGATATTGCACTGAATGGGGTATCCAAATTCCGAACCCGTAATCTTCCGTCATTGCTTGATTATGTCGAGCAAAAGAAACAGCTGCCAATGAAACTTGTGTTTTCACTTAGCAGTCTCATTTATTTCTACAGAGCACATGCAGGAAGGGTAAAGGATGATGAAACTGTGCTCACGCTCATGAAGGAAGCTTGGGAAAACCGTTCCAATGAAACGGTTGCAGCGAGGATCCTTTCATACGAATCATTATGGGGCAGAGATTTAACCGATGTAAATGGATTGAGTCAAGCTGTAGCTGATCAGCTTACCCTCATACAGAAGCACGGGATGAGTGCGGCTGTTCACCAAATGATGCTTCATCAATATGAAAACCAGGGGGAGAAGGCATGAAAGACTTTATTGTCATCCGACCTTCAGATAATGTCGGTATTGCTTTAAAAGGATTGGAGCAAGGGGAAGAGCTGCAGCATCAAGGACAGACGATTATCTTAAAAGAGACCGTTGGCAAAGGTCATAAGTTTGCATTGGCTGATATCAAGCAAAGAGAGAATATTATCAAATATGGCTATCCCATTGGTCATGCAGTGACTGCCATTTCTGCTGGAGAATGGGTGCATACGCATAATATTAAAACCAATTTATCTGGCAAGCTAGAATACGAATACCAGCCTTCATTATCAGAAAACCCCTATGAAAAAACGAATCTTACATTTAAAGGATATAAACGAAAAAATGGCGAAAGCGGAATCCGCAATGAACTTTGGATTGTTCCTACCGTTGGATGTGTGAATGGCATCGCCGATCAAATGATCCAAATATTCACCGCTGAAATGGGTGGAAACATCCATCCTTTTGAAACAGCCCTCGTATTAAAGCACAATTATGGATGCTCACAGCTTGGGGACGATCATGAAAATACGAAAACCATTTTACAAAATGTGGTGAAGCACCCTAACGCTGGAGGAGTACTTGTTCTTGGACTTGGGTGTGAAAACAATGATATTGAGGATTTTCAGTCCACATTAGGTGAATATGACCGTACGAGAGTGAAATTTTTAAGAAGTCAAGAAGTAGGAGATGAGATTGAGACGGGAGTCGCTTTACTCAAGGAAATTTATGATGCGGCGAAAGAAGATCATCGTGAAGACATTCCGTTATCTGAGCTGAAAATTGGCTTGAAGTGTGGAGGATCAGATGGATTTTCTGGTATTACTGCAAATCCGCTTTTAGGCAGACTGTCCGATTTTATTGTCGCACAAGGCGGAACGACGGTGCTGACAGAAGTGCCCGAAATGTTTGGTGCTGAAACGATTTTAATGGAGAGAGCAGCATCAGAAGCGACTTTCGACAATATTGTGCAAATGATCAATGACTTTAAACAATACTTCTTGGATCATCGACAGCCGGTATATGAAAATCCTTCCCCGGGAAATAAAGCTGGTGGAATTTCGACATTAGAGGATAAGTCTCTTGGCTGTACACAAAAAGCAGGCACTTCTGATATTAAAGATGTATTGAAATATGGGGAGCTGCTGAAACAAAAGGGATTGAACTTATTAAGTGCACCTGGTAATGATTTGGTTGCTTCATCTGCTCTTGCTGCTTCCGGTTGTCAAATGGTGCTTTTTACAACAGGCAGGGGGACACCATTTGGTACGTTTGTGCCAACAATGAAGATCTCGACCAACACAGCTTTATATGAAACAAAAAAGCATTGGATTGATTTTAATGCTGGAGAACTGGTTGAAGATGTACCGGAAGATGTTGTGTTAGAAAAATTCATTTCAACGGTTATTGATGTGGCGAGTGGGAAGCTGTTAAATCATGAAAAAAACAATTTTAGAGAGCTGGCTATTTTCAAAACAGGTGTCACACTTTAAGGCGACTGGGGGATGAGAAAGTGTCTAAAAAACGGAATTTGATGTATATCACAGCAGGAACGGTACTAACTGGAGTCGGAATTGCTCGTTTAGCAAAGCAAGGGAAGAAAGATAAAAAAGCAAACGGGATCGATCAAGTGTTAAAGCAGATAAAAGCGCCGCATTTCCCAGATCGTGAATTGAATGTGGTTCATTATGGAGCAGATGCGGAAGGGAAAGAGTTATCTACAAATGCCATTCAGTCTGCCATCGATGATGCGCATCGGTTGAAAGGGGGACGTGTGCTGATCCCAGCAGGGACGTTTGTGACAGGTGCTTTAGAATTGAAAAGCAATGTAGAACTTCATCTGCATGAGAAAGCCTATGTAACATTCAGCCAAGACCCAAAGGATTACCTGCCTCTTGTACTGACAAGATATGAAGGGGTTGAGCTTTATAATTATTCACCTCTCATTTATGCACACCATGCAGAAAATATCGCTATTACAGGAGCAGGAACGCTTGATGGCAGAGGGGATGAGCATCATTGGTGGCCTTGGAAGTATGGGACAAATGGCCAGCCCTCTCAGGATCGGGATCGTCAGCTTTTGTTTGAAATGGCGGAAAAGAGAATACCGGTAGAAGAAAGGGTGTTTGGAGAAGGCCATTATTTAAGATCGAGCTTTATTCAGCCATACCAATGTCAGCAAGTTCTAATCGAAGGAGTGACAGTGAAGGATTCACCGATGTGGCAAATTCATCCTGTATTAAGTAGTCACGTCATCGTCCGCGGCGTTAAAATCATTGGGCATGGACCAAACACAGATGGTGTCAATCCGGAGTCTTGCCGGAATGTGCTCATTGAAGATTGTTACTTTGATAACGGAGATGATTGTATTGCCATCAAATCGGGCAGAAACGAGGATGGACGGAGAATAGGGGTTCCATCTGAAAACATCGTCATTCGTAGAAATGAGATGAGGGATGGACACGGCGGTGTGACGATCGGGAGCGAGATTTCTGGCGGGGTAAAGTTTGTTTATGCAGAAGATAACGTAATGGACAGTCCAAACCTTGATCGGGCACTGCGTATTAAAACCAACTCTGTCAGAGGCGGTACGATTGAACATATTTATTTTAAAAACAATACAGTCAAAAGTCTAAATCATGAAGTGATCTGTATCGACATGATGTATGAGGAAGGAGATGCTGGTCCGCATCGTCCTGTTGTACGTCATATTGAAGTAGAAGGACTCAAAAGCAGCGGCGGACGATATGGTGTGAAAATAGCCGCATACGCACATTCTCCTGTTACTCATTTTAAAATGAAAGATTGTGTCATAGATGAAGTGGCGTATCCCTTATCTTTAGAGCATGCAGTTTCTCCTGATTTTCAGAAAGTCGTTATCAATGGAGAACCAATCAATCAATAGAAGAGTGAAAAACAGTCTTTTTAGAGGCTGTTTTTTTGTTTTATGAACAGAAAAGACGCTTTTAGAAATCACATATACAACCTATCTGCACTGTAGTATAATATTCCCGAAATTAGAAAAGAATTGACGAAAGAGATTTCGTTAAGCAGTACATAAACCAGGGGGTTCACTCATGAAAAAGTTAACAGCTATTTGGCTATCGTTATTGCTTGTGATGGGTGTTTTAGCAGGATGTGCAGGCGCTGAGACAGATCATAAAGCAACAGGGTCACAAAATAAAGAAACGGTCACTGCGGCATTTCCAGTATCGATTAAAGATGCAGCTGGCAAAACAGTCGAAATCAAAGAACAGCCTAAACGAATTGTTTCGTTAATTCCAAGTAATACAGAAGTTGCCTATGCACTCGGTCTTGGAGATAAAATGGTTGGACGATCAGACTTTGATAATTATCCAAAGGAAGTCGAAAAGGTAGAGAAGATTGGCGGACTTGAATTTAATGTTGAGAAGGTCATTTCCTTAAAGCCAGATCTTGTGTTAGCGCATGCATCTCAAATGGGATCAAAAGAAGGATTTAAACAGCTTGAAGAGGCAGGGATAAAAGTTCTGACTGTAAATGATGCAACCTCCTTTAAGGATGTGTACAAATCAATCCATATGATCGGTGAAGCAGCTGGCGTGAAAGAAGCATCAACAAAACTTGTAGACGAGATGAAAACAAAATTGAATGACATCAAGAAACAAGCAGGGGCGATTTCAAAAGACAAACAAAAAACTGTCTTTGTCGAAGTGTCAGGTGCTCCTGAAATTTATACAACAGGTAAAAATACATTTATGGATGAAATGCTTTCTGTTATCCATGCCAAAAATGCTGCTGGCGATCAAACTGGCTGGGTGCAAATGACAGAAGAATCGATCATCAAACGAAATCCTGATGTCATCGTGACAATTGATGGTTCCAGCTTAGCTGATTTGAAAAAAAGAGACGGCTGGAATGCAATGAAAGCAGTGAAAGAAAAACAAGTCTTTCAATTGAATACGGATCTCGCATCAAGACCGGGACCGCGATTGGTTGAAGGAGTCGAGGCTCTTGCGAAAAGCGTCTATCCTGACACGTTCAAATAAATTGATCATCGCATATACACTAAGTGCTTTACTTCTTGTGATGAGCATTGGAATGGGAATCTCCTTTGGAAGCTTAGGGATTCCCATTCCTTCTATTCTTCGTATATTTGTTCATGAACTATTCGGAGTACAGTTTGGAACCATTGATTCCATCGATCGCAATATTATGATGAACATTCGGCTGCCAAGAGTCATATTAGCGGCATTAGTCGGAGCATCACTGGCGCTATCTGGTGCAGCTTTTCAAGGTTTATTAAAAAATCCTCTCGCTGACCCTTATACGCTGGGGGTATCTCAAGGGGCATCAGTTGGAGCCGTAGCGACTCTGTTTTTTAGCTTGCAGCTCCCGCTTGTTGGCAGTTTCACACTGCCATTATTCAGTATGACAACGGCGCTTGTGACCTTGTGTCTCGTTCTCTTTTTTGCGCGTCTTGTTCATCGGGGGATGAGCATTTCTTCTTTAATTTTGACAGGAGTGATTTTTAGCTCTTTTTTAGGTGCGCTCATTTCATTGATGATTGCTTTAACAGGTGATGATCTAAAAGAGATCATTCATTGGCTGCTTGGCAGTGTGTCCATGAGGGGCTGGCGTTATATTGTGCTTTTTCTTCCTTTCTTTCTTATTGGGACCTTTACGTTAATGTTGATGGGGCGAGATTTGAATGTCATGACGTATGGAGAGGAGAAAGCAAAGCTATTAGGTGTCCATGTGAAAAGGAGCAAATATATTGTGCTGCTGGCGGGCTCAATTCTGACCGGAAGTGCAGTAGCGGTATCAGGGACGATCGGTTTTGTAGGACTTGTGATTCCGCATTTTATCCGCCTCTTAACTATCACGGATCATCGGCATCTGCTGCCTTTGTCTATGTTGAACGGTGCTTCCTTTCTCGTATTAGCAGATGTGTTATCCCGTACCATCATTGAGCCGACTGAATTACCGATTGGCATCATTACTGCGTTAATTGGTGCACCTGTATTTGGCATCATCCTCATTCGTCAATATAGAGGGGGGACGCACGTATGATTCAAGTGAAGGAAATCAGAGGTGGCTATGGAGAGAAAGAGATCATTCGTGGCATTAGCCTTGAAGTAAAGCAAGGAGAATTTCTCGGTATACTCGGCCCAAACGGGAGCGGGAAGACGACCCTGCTTAAAATGATGGCAGGAATTTTAGCCCCTGAGAGCGGTGAAGTGCGCCTCGGCGGTCACCTTGTTCAATCCTATCAGCCAAAGGCGCTTGCGCAAAAGATGGCAGTTCTGCCGCAGAAAACGGATCAAGTTTTTTCATTTACGGTGGAAGAAACCGTCCAATTCGGCCGTTATCCATATCAAAAAGGGTGGCTGCAATCTGTCACGCAAGAAGATGTGCAGGTCGTCAGAAAAGTAATGGAACAAACGGGTGTTGCACAGTTTAAGGATCAACCCATCCATGAGTTAAGCGGAGGAGAACAGCAGCGTGTGTATTTGGCACAGGCATTGGCGCAGCAACCTGAATATTTATTGCTGGATGAACCAACCAGTTTCCTTGACTTAGCCTATCAAAAAGATTTGCTTGATTTAATTAAAGAAGAAACGACTTCCTCTAGGTTAACGGTCATTGGCGTATTCCATGATGTGAACATTGCTAGTTTATATTGTGATCGGCTGCTGCTGCTTCATGAAGGAAAGACTGACATGTTAGGACTGCCGCATCACGTTTTGACCACCGAACGAATCAACCGTGTGTATGAAACAAATGTGACACCGCTCCAGCATCCATTTAGGGCAAACCCTCAGTTGATGGTTGAACCTGCGGTTTCTTCTAATGCATCAATTGTAAACATAGCGGATGGCTGGAGGACATATGGCTCAGAAGGAATGACATTTTCCATTAATCAGCCTCTTCGCATCCTTACCTCACATAAGGAAAACGGCGGGTTCTTTTGGAAAAGGTCGATTGGAACGGGAACGAAGACGCTTCATCATCAGTTAGAGCCAACTGAAGATATGCTGTTTTTCGAGCAAGCTAAAGGATTAGCGAAATACGCCGAAGAAGACGCCGAAGACGATTTGATCCTTTACGGTATGCTTCAGCAGGAAACGTTGACTATTTGGCTTATCCTGAAACGATCTTTATCAGACGGCGCAGCTGTTCAGCTCATAGGTCAGCTTATGCACATCGTAAAGCAAGAAACAAGCATTCCAATCCATCATCTTTGTATTGCTGCACCCAATACGCAGGAAACGGAAGATGTTGACCTTCTACACGAAAGATTAGGACAAAAGGTGTATGGGCTTCTTCATAAGTTGAAAGTCATTCAAAAGTGAACGTACAGTTATATTTAGGTTAGTTGAATAAAACTGTTGATATTGTAAGGACTACACATATCTAAAATGTGTAGTCCTTACAATTGTTCTTAATCTCTGCTTTAAATAAGAAAAAATGCTGCCACAATGTCAGCCAGTTCTAATTTTATATCTAAGACGGTTGAATTCTAATTAGATGAAATGCCCTTTCCGCCTTGTGTTATTAAAGTATTGATTCTTTCCATACCAGTAATAATTGGTTTCGCACGACTTATTAAAGTTTGGGTAGCTTCAAGACCTAGAGACGCTTGATGGGCATCTTCATTTGCCCACACTTCATAAACATAAACAGAATTTGGTTCATTCTCGGAAATATTCACAAGATATATTTCACATTCATCCAAATTCTTCATTGATTCTGCTGCTTGTAACAGAATATCAACCATTTTTTCTTTTTCGCCTTCTTGCACCAAAAACTTGTTAAATAAACTAAATTTACTCATACCATCCTCCTTCATTTTGTCTTAATCACATTTTAGACACTCTAAACTATATCTTCAATCATTATTTTATAAGGAAATAATAAGGATGGTTGGCCTTCTAATGGACAAATGGTTCACTTTTCTGTTGCATTGATGACATTCATTCACCATGTTTTAGTAAAACATCTACATCCTATTTAGTTCGGGTTATACTAAAGAGACAAAGCAGTAAAAAAGGGGGAATACCGTTGAAACTTTATACGAAAACCGGGGATCAGGGACAAACAGGCTTGATCGGAGGAAGAGCCGATAAAGATGACGTGAGAGTTGAAGCGTACGGCACATTAGATGAGGCGAATAGCTTCATTGGACTCGCCCATGCAAAATTACGGCAGCATGGCGAATTGTTTCAGGACCTTTTGTCAGAGCTGATCGTTATACAGCATGAGCTGTTTGACTGCGGCGGTGATTTGGCAGCAGTGAAACCACGTAAAGTAGGCAAATTAACAGAAGCCTCTGTGGCAGTCCTTGAGGAAAGAATGGATGTCTATGTAGAAGAAGCTGCGCCGCTCACCAAGTTTATTTTACCGGGCGGTCAGGAAGGCGCTGCTCTCTTACATGTGGCGCGGACAGTCGTCAGAAGAGCAGAGCGGCATATTGTGACGCTTGCGAAACAGGAGGAGATTCCATCCGTTGCGCTCACATATGTAAACCGTCTATCCGATTATTTATTTGCTGCCGCCCGAATCGTGAATCATCGGCTTGGTGAAGCTGATGTTGAATATGAACGAAGTGCAGACGTGTTTCGTTCTAAATAAGAAAAAGCACTCTTCGAATGAGAAGAGTGCTAAAACGTCTTCGTTCTATAAGCACAAAAGGGATTCCAGGTCTTGCTTGTGCAATGGACACTTTATTTCGTATACAAATGCTTCATTAGCTCTTTGTTTTTTTGAATAAATATGTCATTGTGCGAAGAAACCATTCCACGAGCGCTTGCATCAGGCATTACGTATTGCTTCGCTTGGTTTACCGCATTCGCAGCATCCTGGAAAGCCCCAGCAATTAAATGTAATTTTCCTTCATGATGCAAAATATCGCCTGCTGCATAAATGCCCCGGACTGACGTCTCACTCAGTGGAGTTCCTGCAATCCAGTAATCCTTCTGCTCTAGTTTAATGGTACTATTCGAAAGTAATTCTTTGTCTCGTTCGTATCCATGATTGATAATGACTTCATCTATGGCTAGCTTAAATAAAGTATTGTCCTGATTATTTTTGAGGACAACCGTTTCAATCCGCTCATGATCGTCTGCTGCGATGAGCTTTTCAATCGAGGTATGAAGCAGACATTGGACAGAGCTGTTATTAAGTCTTGATATTTCGGCTTCATGGCCTTTTAAAGCATCTTTCCGGTAGGTTAAATACACTTGCTTGGCAATCGGCTCCAGCTCATTCGCCCAGTCAATGGCTGAATTACCACCTCCTGAGATCAACACGGTTTTATCTTTAAAACGTGCAAGGGATTTGACCGTATAATGCAAATTTTGAACCTCAAATCGTTCTGCACCCTCAATATCTAATTTAATCGGCTTGAGGATACCTCCTCCAACAGCTAAAATGACGGTTTTGGAGTAATGTTTTTGATTGGACGCGGTGTGGAGAACAAATTGACCTGTTTCGTCTTGAGAAATAGAGATCACCTTTTCTCCGAGTACGACCTTTGGATCAAAGGTCAGTCCTTGAGTAACAATTTGTTCAATCAGCTGCGAGCCTGGAACTGGCGTTAATCCTCCTATATCCCAGATCATCTTTTCTGGATAAACATGAACCTTTCCTCCAAGGAAAGGCTGGAATTCAATCAGTTTCGTTTTCATTTCACGCAATCCACTATAAAAGGCGGAAAACAATCCAGCAGGTCCGCCGCCAATAATGGTTACATCATAAACTTCCATATCCTGCATCGTACAATTCTCCCCACTTCTTTTGCTTCATTTATTTTTAAAAATGACCATAGTCATGATTTCATAGCTGATTCATGCAGTCTCATTTATTTTCTAATTGCTGCTGCAAGGCTTCTAAAAACTGGATTCGGCTATAAGCAGGTCCTCCTTCAAGGAGTGGATGTACCACATTGATATAAACCTGATCCTTTTTAAAGGCCGTCATGTTTCGAATAACAGGATTCTTTTTCATGTCATCAAATGCCTGCCTTGCCTCTTGATTTTCATCCGTAGAAAATTGTACAAACAGATAATCCGGATTTATTTCCCCTAGCTGCTCGACAGAAATTGCTTCTTGTGTCTTTGCCAAACTAATCGGCTGAGGAACGGCGAGACCCAATTCGTTATACAAGACAGGATTGAAATACACATCTTCTGGATATACGAAGGCTTGTGCTCCCCGAATGCGAATGATGGCTACTTTTTTATCCTTGAGCTTTTCCTTTAACGAAGCTTTTGCGTCTTTGACATCTGTTTTGTATTGAGTGAGGATTTTCTCTGCTTTCGTTTGTTTTCCTGTTAATTCGGCCATTAGCTCTAAATTAGCCTCCCAATTTGTCGCGATATGGGAGATTGGAATGGTCGGCGCAATTTTCTCTAACTTGTTCAGTACGACTTGTTGAAATTTAGAGGAGCCTAAAATAACATCAGGCTTCAAACTTAATATTTTCTCAAAATTTGGCTGCTGTTTTTCACCGATTGATTCGGAATCGCTTGTGATTGAAGCAAATATTTTCGGAAACTTTCCTCCTACTGATATTGCCCCTGCCGGATGAACATCAAGTACAACGGCATCTTCCATCGCTTCCATTGCTCCAGTAATGACGATTTTTTCGGCTTTTTTCGGGATGGTATACTTTTTCCCAAGATACTCTATTGTTTTCGTAGCAGCATCACCTGAATTTTCAATTCCGGCATTTTTGCTTCCGGAGGCTGTAGTTGATTGCTTAGGCTTGTCTCCTCCGCCGCATGCCGCCATGATCAGCATCAATAAGGAAATGAAGCCGATGATCATTAATTTCTTATTCATCTTTTTAAAACTCCTCTCAAACTGTCTATTGTAGTCGTGCTTTATTTCATCCCCAGTTGCTCCCGTAAGGTGGATCCTGTATATTCACTTTTAAATAAGCCATGTTGGACGAGTAAGGGGACCAATTCGTCAAAAAATAATTCTAGTGATTGTACTGAGCCCGGAAGAGCAATGAAACCGTCTAAAGCGCCTGCTTCAAACCATCTGGTTATTTCTCTCTGTGCATCCTCAGCTGTTCCCACGATGACCCAGTGTGCCGATCCAATGACCTCTGGTCTGGAGAGTAGTTCTCTTATGGTAGGCTGCGTTTGTACAATCAACCTGCACAGCAAATCAGCATGAGTCTGACTGCGTACCTGCTCATCCAATCCTTGCAGCATATCGGCAGGAACGGGTTGATCTAAGGGAAGGTGACGAATATCGAGACCTAGAATCGATTGTATCGATGCATAACCTTGTGCAGTGCTTAAATGGGAATGCGCCTCTCGATACATTTCATGCGCCTCGTCACGTGTTTTTCCTATAAAAAAGTACAAGCCAGGCAACACACGGATCTCATCAGGCTGGCGGCCATGCTTGCATGCTCTTCTCCTCATGTCTTTCCGTAATTCAATGCCTGAGGCCATATCAGGGGTTGCTGCAAACATCGCATCTGCGGTTGAAGCGGCAAAATCCCGCCCCGTTTCCGAAGCACCTGCCTGAAACAAAGGAATAGTTCCTGACGGATGAGCCGGCACATTAAGCGGCCCCTTAATTTGAAAGAAATGACCCTCATGTTGAATAGAAGAAATTCTCTCCTTGTCAGCAAACTGTCCTGTCGCTCGATTGATGAGCAGCGCCTCATTTGGGTAGCTCTCCCAAAGCTTGCGTACAACATCCGTAAATTCCATCGCCTTCTTATATCGTTCTTCTGAGGTTGGCATGGGTGAATGGCTAAAATTATCGGCTCCGTCGATCGAAGTGACAATATTCCAGCCGGCACGCCCATTGCTGATCGAGTGCAAGGACTGAAGCTGTCTCGCCACTACATAGGGAGGATTGAACGTAGTCGAGGCAGTTGAAACAAGTCCGATTCGATCCGTCTCATGAGCAATCGAAGCAAGCAAAACCGTTGGATCAAGACCGCCAAAGCCAGGGGAGTGATCCAATGACTCTATGTGGAGTGTCAGTGCATCCGGCTTAAAAAGAAAGTCAAGCTTGGCCATCTCTGCTCTCTTTGCAAGCTCAACGTAAAAGTTGGTTGAAAATAAGTGTTCTACCATGCTGCTCGGATGCTGCCAGCCTTTTCCCTTCAACCAGGTCGCTGACAAGGACAATCCGATACAAAGCTGCCTTTTTTTGTTCACATCATCTGCCTCCCTGTCGTTGCTGATTATTAGTCAGTAATAATCGATATTGATAATCATTATCATTGAATAGTATAGCAAGGACCTCGTGAAATGCGAATACACAAATAGCGAATATCATATGCATTATTATCTAATCTGGACTGACAGAAGAGCGATGATCTTGATCGACTTCAATTTATGAGGCAGTTAGGCTGGTTATTTCATAGAGAGCTGTGGAATTCCTTTAAGGAATGAGGCTGGCGTCTATCGTTTTGAGAAGAAATACGACAGATTTATTTCGCGGTATATGCGCTAGGCGGCACTCCGAATTTCTTTTTAAATAGTCTGCTAAAATATAGCGGATTGGGATAGCCGACAGTCATAGCAACGTCACGAATCGAAATATTGCCTGCCTTTAGTATTTCAAGCGCTCTTTCCATACGATACTGGATGACATAGTCAATTGGGTGAAGTCCGGTATATTTATGGAAAAAGTATGAGAAGCTTTTAGGATTCATATCGAACAGTTCAGCGAGATCCTGAAGTGTTAATGGAATCATATATTGTCCTCTAATATAAGCGATGGCTTCCTCAATGACCCTTTCATGAGGAGAGCTCTCTTCCTGCTTACAGCCCATTAGTATTTGATATAGGATGCGTAAAAATAATTCTTTGACTCGAAGTTTCCCCATTCCGCCAGGTGTATGGACATTCTGATGGAGCATGGTGAGTAATTCAATGATTCTCGGATTTGCTCCCGTTTCCAGCTTGAAAACAGTGTCACAGTCAGATTCTTTATCACAATTCAAATGATAGAAAAGTGAATGGTACTCGTATTCTGATTGACTGATCACCTGCAGGGCAAGCTGGCATCCTGGTGTTACATGGATGACGGACCCTGGCTGCAAATCGTAGCTCTTTCCATTAACATTCAGCCTAGCTTCCCCGCGAATACTGAAAAGAAAGCCAGCACTTTCTGTCTTAAACTCCCTTAATGTACTATGGGGCTGGATGACTAAACGATAGATTTCTTGTATGTGAAAAGAATGACTAGCAAATAGATCAGCTAGTTGATCTTTATTTATCAATATACGACACCTGCCTCTGACTTGATTTAGATACAACTTATTCTGTGATTCTACCATACGTTTAACACCACTCTTCTTTCCGATGAGTGTTTTTTGTTTGATTCAACCGTTCAGTCTGAGCATTGTTACGACTCTAGTCGCAATCAAAGATCAATCTGTAACACGTTTTGCTGGCTTTCTTTTTTGACTATAGTTAAAGCAAGGAGCAAGAAAGGAGG
This sequence comes from Bacillus sp. FSL R5-0659, assembly GCF_038008785.1. Classification (NCBI taxonomy): domain Bacteria; kingdom Bacillati; phylum Bacillota; class Bacilli; order Caryophanales; family Bacillaceae; genus Bacillus; species Bacillus sp. FSL R5-0659. Next base: position 2,903,805 of record NZ_JBBOZU010000001.1, on the reverse strand, counting down.
CATGAAGATGAAAATAACAAGTAAAACCATTATCGGTTCAATTTTATTGTTTGTCGGTTTATCCATCTTCTTTGGTGGTTCATTAGGTGGACTGATTCCGGTTTTGATTGGGGCATGGCTCATCTATGTAGGTGTTAAAAAATATGAAAAAGGCAGTAAAACCTCAGGGATCATTCTAGCAGTCATTGGTGTACTGATTGTCGTGCAATTCCTGCCGTTTTTACTCGGCATTGCATTTGCAGGGGTACTTCTTTATTTTGGCTGGTCGATGATTAGTGGTGAATCTACCAAAAAATCATCAAGCAGAGCCTATATGGAGCCAAACACGGCACCCAATACGGAGGAACCGATTCACACGTCATTTGATCAAGAATGGGAAGACTTTTTAAAGAAAAAATAAAAGGAGGAACATCAAATGGTATTAAGAAGAGTAAGAGATATGTTTGTTGCAACTGTCAATGAAGGGTTAGATAAATTGGAGAATCCGCGTGTCATGCTGAATCAATACGTACGTGATATGGAGGATGATGTTGCGAAAGCGAAACATGCCATCATCAAACAGCAAACGATTCAGCAAGGATTCCTGCGAAAAGCAGAAGAGACGGAAGCATTTGCTGAAAAGCGAAAGAAGCAGGCGGAGCTGGCATATCATGCGGGAGAAGAGGAGCTTGCACGAAAAGCGCTCACAGAAATGAAGTATTTTGAAGAAAAGCACAACGAATATCAGGAAGCGTACCAGCAGTCTGTGAAACAATTGAAAGAGCTGAAAGAGCAATTACAGCACTTAGAAACGAAGCTGCGTGATATAAAAGACAAGAAACAGGCACTGATTGCAAGAGCCAATGCCGCACAGGCAAAGCAGCATATGAATGATTCCATCAATAAAGTAGACAGTGAAAGTGCATATAAAGAATTTCTTCGAATGGAGAACCGTATTGAAGAAATGGAAACAAAAGCAGGCAGCTATGCACAATTTGCGGATCAAGGGGCATATGCTCATTTAGACTATGCCGATGAGGTTGAAAAAGAATGGCAGAAACTGAAGCTCGAGAAAAAGCCTGAACAGCAGCAAGCAAACGTATAGAGATCACATCGGAAGAAAAGCAGGCTTTTTCTTCCGATATTTGATTTCTTTCTGTTTCGCTTTTCCTTATAATGAAAAGGTCAGAAGATAAAGGGATGGTATGAATGAAGCGATTAATCGGTCTAATTTGTATACTTGTAGGTATCTTTTTAATGATTGGCATGCTTTTCAAAAATGAAGGTCTCTTTCATTTAAGTTTTTCCCGTGAAAAACCAGTGACAACAGCTTCAGCAAAAACAGAGGAGATTGATCAATTAGATATTTCTCTTTCTGGGTTTCGCGTGAAGGTAAAACCTGAAAATCGTTCCGATATTTCCGTAACTGCTGTCAATGGAAAAGGGAAAATGTATGCGGAGCAAACAGGTGGTACCTTCAAAATTCGTGCTGAAAATAAAAGCTTCTTGTTTTTCACTCAATTTGAAAAAGGAGAGCTTTTGGTTAAAATTCCAACAGATTATCATAAAAATGTGAAGATTACAGGTGGAAGCGGCGTCAGTGAGATTGATGGAGGAGGAAAGCTGTCCCTTCAAGATGTGATACTCAAATCAACGAGTGGAAACCTCACAGCCGAGAATTTTTCAGCAAAAAATGTAGAAATCAAAGCAACCTCTGGCAGGATGGCAGTGTCGCATATCGATGCGAAGGATAGTGATATTGGGGCAACTTCAGGGCGTGCCGATATTAATGATGTCAAAGGCAAACTGCAATTGGGCATGACAAGCGGCCGAATGACGGCAAGTTTTGATACAATTAAGTCACCTGTCTCCTTTCAGATGACATCAGGGAGCGCGAAATTTAATTTGCCAGATGACGGAGATTTCAACGTTCAGGTGAAAAAAACAAGTGGAAGCGTCGATCACTCGTATGACTTTGATCAAGTGGATAATGAAGGTCGAGGCTTTACAGGTACGCAGGGAAAAGGGACACATTTAGTCGATATTGAAATGACAAGTGGTAACCTCAAGCTGCGGTAATGAATGAAAGAAAAGGAAGGAGGCGAGTCAACTGCGTTTTACAAGGAATCAAATATTAGGCATCATTGTTGTGATTTTTGGTATTAATTTATTTCTCAAAATTATTGGGATCGGAGCAGATCTGTTTTGGCCTGTGTTTTTTGCGCTGGCGGGTTATTGGCTGCACTCACGATCCAAACGTTGGCTCGGTTCAGTTTCCTATATTTTTGCCGGCTTTCTCTTCTTAAAATTTCTGCTCAATATTACATTTAGTTTAACAGGTTACTTATTTGCGGCCTTTTTGATTTATGCGGGCTATCGCTTATTGAAAAATAAACCTGTTTTTGATGTCGATAAAAAGGAAACATCAGACGATGGGAAGCCTTCACTGAAAGTCAATCTTGAAAAAGAGGGCGATCAGAAGAAAACAAAAAGCCAGACAAAGCCGCGCAAAGAGCATGACTTTTTTATCGGTGAAGTCAGGCTGATGAAAAAGCCGTTTCAATTAAGTGATTTGACGATTTCAGGTTTTATTGGCGATGTTAAAATCGATTTATCAAAGGCGATCATTGCAGAAGAAGAGAGCACAATCGTGATTAGCGGACTGATCGGCGATGTGGATATTTACGTACCGCAGGATATTGAAGTATGTGTGAGTGCTTCCGCCGCGATTGGTGATATGAAAATCATAGATGAAAAAAGAAGCGGCTTCGGCAGTAAAGTGTATGTGATGACCAACGATTATGATGAGAGCAAACGAAAAGTGAAAATCTCCATCTCTCTACTGATCGGAGATGTGGATGTGAGATACTTATGAGGAAATTGCATTTAGGTATCCAGTGGCAATCTGTTCGTCTTGGAGTCGGCGTCTCGCTCGGTGTTGTAACGATGACGACACTGCTGATGTTTTTTTATTATCAGCTTGATCCAATGATCCTGCTTTCTACCCGCTGGTTTGGCATACCGTTTTTTTGTATTTTACTCATCGTTAGTCTTGCGATTGGGATTTCTGCCGCGAGTGTATTTGGCTATCAGCATAAGAAGAGGCTCGACCAGCTTGTAGAGTCGATTTTGAAGTTCGAAAATGGAAACTTTGCATACAGACTGCCGTCGCTTGGCGATGATGAAATTGGCTTAGCCGCCGATCAATTAAACGAAATGGCGAAGCGGGTGGAAGGGCAAGTAGCCTCTTTGCAAAAGCTTTCGAATGAACGGGCTGAATGGCAGGTTCAAATGAAGAAATCGGTTGTCTCAGAAGAGCGTCAGCGGCTGGCACGAGAGCTCCATGATGCGGTCAGCCAGCAGTTATTTGCGATTTCGATGATGACCTCAGCTATTCTTGAAGGCATGAAGGAAAAGGACGAAAAGATTTTAAAACAAATGCAGCTTGTCGAACGAATGTCTGGCGATGCACAAAATGAGATGCGTGCTCTTCTGCTTCATTTGAGACCGATCACTCTAGAAGGAAAAGACCTGAAAAAAGGCTTAATTGAGCTGCTAAATGAATTTCAAGCAAAGCAGCCGATTGATATTGATTGGGAAATCGAAGATGATGTTCCGTTATCTAAAGGAGTAGAGGACCACCTCTTCCGAATTGTGCAAGAAGCACTGTCGAATGTGTTTAGGCATGCAAAGGCGACAAAAGTGACAGTGCGTCTGCTCATAAGAAACCGGCAAGTGCAGCTAAAGATTATTGATAATGGTATTGGCTTTCAAACAGACCATGTGAAGACGGCCTCCTACGGACTGGAATCGATTCGAGAAAGAACAAGTGAGGTAGGCGGTGTCGCGGAGATTATGTCATTTGAGGGAAAAGGCACACAAATTGATGTGAAGGTTCCCATTTTTGATGAAGGAAAAGGAGAGAACGTTCGATGATTCGAGTGCTTTTAATCGACGATCACGAAATGGTGAGAATGGGGCTTGCGGCCTTTTTAGAGGCGCAGGCTGATATTGAAGTCATTGGTGAAGCGTCAGATGGACAAAAAGGTGTAGAGCTAGCCGTTGAATTAAGGCCAGATGTGATTTTAATGGATCTCGTCATGGAAGGGATGGATGGCATAGAAGCAACGAAAAGAATTTGTCAGGAAATTGAAGATGCCAAGATCATTGTTCTGACGAGCTTTATTGACGATGATAAAGTCTATCCAGTGATTGAGGCGGGTGCTTTAAGCTATTTATTAAAAACATCCAAGGCAGGAGAAATTGCGGATGCCATCAGATCTGCAAGTATCGGCGAACCAAGACTTGAATCGAAAGTGGCAGGAAAGGTCATGAATAAACTCCGTCATTCATCAAATGGGTCTATCCTTCACGATTCATTAACAGCAAGAGAAATGGAGATTTTGAAGCTGATTGCGGATGGGAAATCGAATAAGGTCATTGCTGAGGAATTATTTATTACAATTAAAACGGTGAAGACCCATATTACCAACATTCTTTCCAAACTTGATGTGGAAGATCGAACGCAAGCGGCTGTGTATGCCCACCGCCATAAGCTGATTCAATAAAAAAACAGCTTTCAAGTGAAAGCTGCTAGAACATGCGTAAAATTAGTCCTTCTGTCCTGTGATCGGACGTTCGGATAGTTGATGGAGCTCAGGAACTGGAAAAGCCTCCTGCTCCTTGGCCGATTTTTCTTCCAGGGTTTTCTTCATTTCGGATAAAAGCTTTACGCTCTCCTTTGCTGCTGCCGCTTTTTTTTCCTGCAAATCAATGATCTGTGAAAGTCCGACGAATAATCCGCCTCCCAATAGAAGGAGCGCAGGGGTTTGTCCATAATAAACCACGATCAAAAATGTGCTTGAAAAGCTGTCGGCTTCAATGAAGAAATCTTCTTTTGATTGCATGAATACAACGATTAACAGAAGTATCCCTAGAATCAAAAATAGAATGCCGGCCGAAAGTAAAGCTCGTTTCATGATTGACACCCTTTTTTTCTTACCATTTTAACATACTCTATAAAGATTGTGTTGCGCCCTTAGTCCCGAAGTCACGGATTTTCACATTTGCCTTGTAACGAATGTCCGATTCACTAAAAATCTCATCCCAATGCTTCGCTTCTTTTCGAAAGTCCTTCGGATACGCAATACTGGCTTTTTGAGAAAACCCGCAAATATCTGCTTTGATCTCATGCTGTAATTCCCCAATGAAATCTTTTACAGTTTTCTTTAATTGACGCTCCACTGCACCCTCAATCTCTTGAAGATACTTCTCATTAAATGCATTCTCACGCTCATTCCAATCCTCAGATAATCTTCCATCAAGCTCTACTGATACATCAAATTGATATCTTCCGCTGGCTTTTTTCTTCGTTTCAATGTTGTGTTTCAGTTTAAATATTTCATAAGAATAGATGCTGTGGTCATATTTAAATTCAATGACTCCACCTTTTCCTTCCCCTGTCAATAGGTTGTATGACTGCACGGCTAACGGAGAGATGTCGGTGAGAAATCGTTTGTTTTTAATAATAGAGGCACCGTCGAGTATTAATTTCCCTTGATCCACACTGACTTTTGGAACAGCAAAAGATACGTTGTTTTGCATAGCAGTAGAAATATCTCCTAATGAAACAGGCTTTAACATACGGATGGTCGATTTTGTATTCCCCGAAATATCATATAATGTAGAAGAAGCAGGCTGCCCATCATCATTGATTTTCAGCAAGTCTCCAGGCTTTTCAGCGGTCATAAAGACAAGGCTTCCTCTCCGCGTTTCATTGTCGCGAATAAATTGATTGATGACGAGGTCGAAATTATTTTCATTGATAAGCTCCTCAGAAAATAAATACACCCTCAGCTGCTGGGCGAAAATCCGATGGCTTTTGAGAGTCGTTGTTCGGAATATTTGATGCACGGAATCACCGCTAGTTTCAATAATCTTTGTTGGGTCTTTTACGCTGGATTCCTGTTCAATTTTTTGAGGAACAAGGACTTGCATAGATATTTTCAGCTTATGACCGTTATCTCCTTTATCTAAGCCATAACCAATCGCCATGTTGAGCTCCTCAATATTGGTACTATCCCAGCATCCACTTAATAGAACAAGGGCGAGTAATGCAAAGACCTTCTTCTTTTTCATGCTGTTTTCCGCCTCCTTTTCAAAAACACGATGATAAATAAGAGAAACGGGAGGATACCGAATAAAAGGAAAAATAAATGGTTTACATACGTTAAATAATTGCGCACTGTATCAACATCCTTTGGGAAAATGGCGGCAAAGTAGATGACAATTCCCATCAGCGCGAGCACGATCTTTTTAGGGAATTTTGTGAGTTTTGATAACCCCATTGCAGCAAAAAACGTATATCCTACAAAGCTCGTATAAAGTTGAACAAGCCAAACGATGAGCAAAAAGGATTCGATTCGCTCAATAAAGATTCCTTGTATATCAAACGATTGAAATAAGGCAATCGTCGGCCAAGTCAAAGTCGCTGTTTCTTTCACCGTGAACGCACCAACGACAAGAATATAGGTGAAAATATAGATGATCGCAGGAATCAAAAAGCCGACTGCGCCATAAGCAAAGGTGTGTTTTTGCGTTTTCATATAGACAGGCATAAACAGTATCATTTCAATGCCAACAAACGAAATGGCTGATGCGTTAAGGGATTTGAAGACAGGGGAGAATCCCTCTCCTAAAACAGGCCGGAGGTTATCTAACTTAAATTCTTGAACACTGAGTCCGTATGCAACAAATAAGATAATCAAGGTGACAATGAGGAAAAAGGGGCACAGTCTGGCAAAATCACCAATCCCACCGACTACGAGATAAAGGCCAACCAAAATAAAGCTGATCATTGTCACTGCTACAGGTGTGTTTTGAAGCAAAAAAAACTTCACCATTTCCGACATCGCTCGTACTTCATAGCTGGCAACGCCAAGAAAATAAATAATAATCAATATGTTAGCAAGAGCGCCAATGTACTTTCCAAGACCCTCATTTGTATAATCATAGTAAGAGGAGAAGGGGACTTTTTTCATCATAAGGACATTTGCAAAAATAAATATAATGTAAATGGCACTCATGAGCAAGAGCGCAATCCAGCCGTCAGGTGTAGCTGCAGCTTGAGCCATTGCTCTTGGCAGAATCATCATACTTGCACCTAATGTTGTATTGGCAATAATGGCACTTGCCTGATAGCTGGTGATCGACTCTTTATGATTGACCATATCGTTCTCCTTTCTTTTGATTTTTCAAAGGCAATCGAATGATGGAATTGTCTTCATTTTTATAGCTGAACACAAAATCTGGTGAAAAATAAGGCGTACCAAAACTTTTTTGCCGTGTTAAATGAGTAAGGAGAACGAGCATGAACAGCACAATCCCATATAAACCCAAAGTAGCTGCCGTAAACATAGACACAAAGCGGAGCACGCGGAACGACATGCCCATCCCGTATTGAGGAACAGTAAAGGACGCAAGGGCAATCACACTGACGATAATCACCATGATTGAGCTCACAATATGAGCCTGAACGGCCGCCTGTCCGATGACAACTCCACCTACAAGTCCAATCGTTTGACCGAGCGGATTTGGCAGCCTTAAACCCGCTTCCCGCAGCAGCTCAATCGTTATTTCCATAATGAGTGCCTCCACAATAGGAGGAAATGGGACATTTTCTCTTGTACTTGAGATCGAAATAGCCAGTGTTGTTGGTAAAAGTCCTTGATGGAAGGACACAAGCGCAATATAAATAGCTGATAAAAATAAGGTCAGAAAGATAGAGGTAAACCGCAGCATCCGAATGAGAGAGGCGGCGATCCACCTTTCATAATAATCATCAGGTGATTGCATAATCGTCGCGAGAGAAGCAGGTACAATTAACACAAAAGGTGAATGATCGACAAAAATGGCGACACGTCCATTATTTAAAGCAGATGCCACTTTATCCGGCCGTTCTGTGTTTTGGACTTGCGGGAAAGGCGAGTACACATTGTCTTCAATCAGTTCCTCAAGAACACCAGAATCTTGTATATCATCAATGGTGACTTGCTTGAGTCGTTTTTTCACTTCTTTTAAAACAGACGATTGAGCCATGCCATCTATGTACATGATGGTCACTTGGGTGTACTTCTTTTGTCCAATCTTCATATCAACCGTTTTGAGATCGGGGTTTTTCAAGCGCTGTCTTACAAGAGCTAAGTTCGTATCTAAATCTTCAATAAAGCCAATTTTCGGTCCTCTCACAACTGTTTCAGAGGTAGCATCCCCTATACTGCGTTTCTTCGTTCCATGCGTTTCTAAAATGTACGCATGCTGAAAACCGTTAATCAGTACCACGCAATGCCCATCAAAAATCGCAGCGACCAATTCCTCAGAAGTCTTCACCGAACGGGTGGTCATCATCGATAAATTGGATTCCAGCTTCTCTTTTGTGAGAGACGTATGATCTTGGAGAAGCAGCTTTAAAAAGGTTTGAATCTCCATCGTTTCGTTCATTTCTTTTATGTATAAATAGTAAACAACCTGTCCGTGAGGCAACGTTTTTTTCTCATGAACCAAGTCGTCCATTTCTTTTAATTGTGGAAGGATGACGGAGAGGTTATCGTATAAGTGCTCTTTTAATGGAGTTTGATTCATTCGGATCACCCGCCTCAAATCTTTTTCTTAGCATTACCTGCTTGAAAAAACAATATTCTGTGTTACATTATTTTGTGGTAAAAGAAAGAATGAGGGTTTTGGAGGAAACAAGATGGCACAGATTCGTTTAGCAGGAACAAAAGAGGAGATCGACCGTATTCTACAGTCGTTTGACAAGCATTATGAGGTGACATATACATCAAAGGACTACGGAAAAACGAACCCAAAATACAAATATTCGAAGGATGTTCGCGTTTATATTGAACTAAAATTAAAATAAAGATAAAATTTTAATTGAAAACGCTTAAAGGATTTTCGTTTTTTGTATAGAATAGAGTTGAGTGATGAGAAGCTATGGAGGGATACATAATGACGGAATTTAGAATCGAAAAAGATACAATGGGCGAAATCAAAGTGCCGAAGGACAAGTTCTGGGGTGCACAAACACAACGAAGCAAAGAAAATTTCAAAATCGGTTCTGAGAAAATGCCAAAGGAAGTTGTGAATGCGTTTGCAATTTTGAAACGTAGCACAGCGATTGCCAACGAGCGTCTTGGCAACCTTGAAAGCGAAAAAGCAGAAGCAATTGCTGCTGTATGTGATGACATCATCAGCGGAAAGTATGACGAGCATTTCCCGCTTGTTGTTTGGCAGACAGGTAGTGGAACACAAAGTAACATGAACATGAACGAAGTCGTTGCAAATAGAGCAACTGCTTATTTGAAAGATAAAAATAGTGAGTTCAGCATTCACCCGAATGATGACGTTAACCGTAGCCAAAGCTCAAACGATACATTCCCAACGGCTATGCACGTGGCAGCTGTTTTAGCTGTGTACAAAAAATTGCTGCCTGCTATTGACCAGTTAAGAACAACTCTTGATGAGAAAGCAAAAGCGTATCAAGAGATTGTGAAAATCGGCCGTACGCACTTGCAGGATGCAACACCGCTGACAGTAGGCCAAGAAATTAGCGGCTGGGTATACATGCTGGACCGTTCAAAAGAAATGATTCTAGAATCAACTGAAAAAATGAGAGAATTAGCCATTGGCGGAACTGCTGTTGGTACAGGCATTAACGCACATCCTGAGTTCGGTCAATATGTTGCTGAGGAAATCAGCCAGCTGACAGGTCAAACATTCAATTCTTCACCAAACAAATTCCATGCGCTGACAAGCCATGATGAAATTACGTATGCGCATGGTGCCTTAAAAGCACTTGCAGCTGATTTAATGAAAATTGCCAATGATGTGAGATGGCTTGCAAGTGGCCCACGCTGTGGAATTGGCGAATTGATCATTCCTGAAAATGAGCCGGGAAGCTCTATTATGCCAGGAAAAGTCAACCCAACTCAAAGTGAAGCTTTAACTATGATTGCAGCACAAATCATGGGGAATGATGCCACAATCGGTTTTGCGGCAAGCCAAGGAAACTTTGAGCTGAACGTATTCAAGCCAGTCATCATTTATAACTTCCTGCAATCAGTTGAACTACTTGCTGACGGCATGAACTCATTCCATGACAAGTGTGCAGTTGGAATCGAACCAAACCTAGAAACAATTGAGAAAAACTTGAACAATTCATTGATGCTTGTGACGGCACTTAACCCGCACATCGGATATGAAAATGCAGCGAAAATTGCGAAGCTTGCTCACAAAGAAGGATTAACACTTAAAGAAGCAGCACTTCAATTAGAGCTGCTAACAGAGGAGCAGTTCGAGCAATTTGTGAAACCAGAAGAAATGGTGACACCGAAAGCAAAATAAGAAACCAGGGGCGGCTGCCCCTGGTTTTTTTCATTAAAAGTGATGTGTTTACAAATGATCCTCTTTCAAAATACGCAAAAGTGACTCAGAGTTGGTTTGAAGCGGTGCGTATAATTTTAATTGGTACAGCATGCCTTTCACGATGACTTGTCTTGGTTTTTGTTTGTTTAATTCATTTTCTAGTATGCCAAGCGCTTCAAATAATTCAGGTTCGTTCTTCACTTCATATTGTGATTCAGCAATCTCTCTTAATTCCTTTAAAAGAGATTCTGTGAGCGGATCGAATGACCGTTCATAAATCGGGCCAAACCAATCGCTCGCTTGATCTACAGAAATGAGAGGAAGGTCATTTCGCTTCATCATACCGCCCATCAAATCATCGATACGATGAATCATGGTTGTGGCAAGTTCTTCTGCTTCCAGCTGAAAATCATATAAAATCGCCAGCTCGAAATAAACGTGGCTCATGCCCTCAATCGTCAAACATAAATCAGCCATATAAGGAATTGCAGCATCTCCATATACTTGTTTAATGTTATCAATGTGAAGCTGGATGGTCGCAAGCCTAATTTGTTTTGCGAGCTGCTGCGTTTCTTCATTCAGTGGAAGCGCCCTGTCGCTCAGCTGCATTTTAATAAAATCCTTTTGCTGCAAAATATTATCGTAATAGACAGTGAGCTGTTTTCGGTAGGCTTCTTTTGGTGTGCCGCCCTCTGTTTGAACCTCATGAATCCGGGTAAATACCTTATCGTAATAGTAATGAAGGATCGAAATGAGCAATGCTTCCTTTGATTTAAAATAAAGATAAAAAGCACCCTTTGACATGTGGCATTCATCCGCAATTTCCTGAACAGACGTTGTGTTGTAGCCTTTGCTGGCAAATAATTTCATGCCAGCCTCAATGATCATTTTTTCTTTCTTTTTCAATATGAATGTCATCCTTTCTTACCGAGAGACAAATGTCTTAGGAAACGTGCGCAAAGAGATATGACTTATCGGTCATAAACGACGAAAGTTTTCAAAAATTAATCAGATTGTAACTTGTTTTTTACAGTGTAATTCTTTATATTATAAAGTAAGGTGACCAACTGGTCAAAATATGTGAAAGGATGATGTTCCATGAGAGAAATTGATGATATGATTAGACGCTTGCGAACAAAAGGGATTCAAGTAGAAAAAGTCAAAATGCCGAAAGAGACAACAATTGAAAAGAAATGGATGTATCAAGCTGGCAAAAAGATCAAAGCCACATACCGTGATTTCAATGGGTATTCATTCATCTAAAAAAGACTGCGGTCAAAAACCTACAGTCTCTTCTTTGGAACTATGATTGTATAACGTACACCTAGATCATCATTTTCAATAGATATGGACGCTTGATGCATTGAAAGGATTCTTTTGACAATGCTTAATCCAATACCGAATTCGCCCTTTTTTCCCTTACTAAAAGGTTCGTATAGGTTGGACAGCATATGTTCTTCAATTGGAGGACCGTCATTTCGAATAACAATGCGGATTTGATCCTCTTCCTGTTTCATCTGAATATCAATCTTACTTTTTGCGTAGCGAAGTTGATTTTCTAGTACATTCTCAAATAATTTGCTCCATTGTTCTGGATCGCCTTCAAGAGCAGCCTCATCATCTAAGTCCACGTTCCACTGCAATTCATTTTTCGACCAGCGTATTCGGTCGACCACTTCTAGCATCGTATTACTGATTAGGAAGGAAGAATGTGCGGGATGTTGTTTTGATAAATAATCAAGCTTTGTTAAGTACAGCAGATCCTTGATTTTCTTCTCAAGCTTTTCCGCTTCACCTTCAATGACTTCCACCGTTTGTTCAAGATCTCCCTTAGGAAAAATACCATCTTTAATGGACTGCGTGTAGCCGCGGATGACCATGACAGGTGTTTTTAAGTCATGTGAAATATTCTGCAAAAGTGTCCGTTCTGTTTCATCCTTTTGAATGAGTTTTTGTCTCATTTCTTCAATGGTATGACCAAGCTTGCCAATTTCATCTTGCCGGTCAACGATGACAGGATCGTCCCAGTCCTCTTGTGCAATCCGTTTGACGTGCTTTTCAAACGCAACGATTGGTCGGGATAAATAGCGGGCAAGCCAAATCGATGGAATCCAACTTAGTAAAATAACGGTGCCTAAGATAAAGATCAGCTGTTTAAACAGCGTAAAGGACAGGTCGTCTCGATAAGAATCTGGTGCATAGGATAGAAGAATATATGGTGTATTGCCTGATGATACCTTTTTGATGACAAAAAAGATATGCTGGCCGTTCACCTCTTCAGAATACCGTTTCGTTGCGCTTTTTTGTTTTTTCACAAACGATTGGATTTTCTCAATAAAGGCATGCGGAAAAAACTGCGCCATTTGATCTAATTCATTTGACGGAATCAAAATGTGCTGCACGGAGCGGTTTTCCGGTGTCGACTTTGGCGAGCCGTCTCGGTTTAATGGATATTCTGTCAGCACTTGCTGTTCATTTTCAATATTTTTATAAATTTCATTTGTGAAGAAGTCACGTAATGTATTAGAAAATAGAATGATCAGGACAATGGAAATGGCGAGCAAAATGCCAGAGATCACAACCCAAATTTGAAAAGCGAGCGGTTTGTTCTTCATCCTTTCAGCATCCTATAACCGAATCCATAGATGGTCTCGACCTTTAAGTCGGGCATTTTTTTGCGCAGCCGTCTAACAAGGTCATCGACTACACGATCTGTCCCGAAGTAATCGTGTCCCCAAATTTTGACGAGGATATCTTCACGAGAAAAAGCATGTCCTTGGTGATGTGTAAATAAAAGCAGCAAGTCAAATTCCTTAGAAGTTAAGTTAATGAGCTGACCCTCTTCATACACCTCTCTTACATCCTCATGAATGACATAAGAAGAAACGGTTGTGACACTTTGCTGCTGCGGGGTATCACTGTTTTTATACACAAGCTCCAGCAGCTTTTGTACCCGAATGATCAGCTCACGCGGAAGAAACGGCTTCGCAATATAATCACTGCTTCCCAGCTCTAAACCGAGGACACGGTCGATATCGGCATCACGTGCTGAAATGAAAATGACCGGTACGTCAGGTGATGCGGCTTTGATTTCTTTAATGAGGGTGTAGCCGTCTGTATCAGGCAGCATGATATCTAAAATCCATAGATGCGGCGGCTTGTTCATTGCCTCGCGTGCCGCTTCTCCGGTTAAAAAAGAGGAGACATTCCAATCCTCACTCTCTAAATATTTGGTTAACAGTTCATTTAAGTTTTGTTCATCTTCAACTAAATAAATGGTGTACGACAAAGTCTTCCACATCCTCTCAACGTCATTATAACGGGATACAAAGGCGGCATGTCAACAATCACACGCTTTTTTCACAATTTCACATATTCTTCTCATCATTATCCCATAATGTTTGATTATGATAAGGTCAAGGGAAAAAAGGGCATAGACAAAAGGCGGATGAATAGGTGCTTTTCATCAATGTGCGCACCTTGCTTTTTTTCTATGAATAAGTATTATATAATTTGACATATTGCCATAAAGTATTTTTCAATGATCTTTCCATTAAGAGGACATGAGTCCTATCTAGACATATGAAATGAAACATGATGTAAAGGAGTGCAAGCGATGGATTTCCGAAGAGAAGATGAAGAGAATAAGATGAATCATCCAGAAAACACGAATCAAGACAATGAAATGAACCATCAAGAAGATACCCATCAAGAGAATGAGAAACAAATAGACGCACCAGAAAAAGAGAAGGAACTCGTTTTACACCAGCATGAAAACGAAGCATCTGCCGCGCAGGAGAGTGTGACAAATCATTCTCCTCAAATGGTGGATGACCGTGCGTCAAAAAAGGAGAAAAAGCGGAAGGCGGCATGGCTCAGCCCGATTCTTGGAGGAATTATTGGCGGGGGTCTTGTACTTGGCATTACACCGCTTTTGCCGCAGTCACAGGATACAGCTGCCAACACGCAAACGCAAACCGCATCAAGTGAGCCGGCAGCCTCAGATAATTTCTCGACAAAACAAATCACCAATGCGACAAATGTTGCTGATATGGTAGAAGATTTAGAGCCCACCATTGTAGGGGTCTCAAACTATCAATCTACACAAAATTCATTTGGCCTGAGCGGTGATCAAACAGAAGCTGAAGCTGGAACAGGTTCTGGTGTCATTTTCAAAAAAGATGGTAAAAAAGCGTACATTATTACAAATAACCACGTTGTCGAAGGTGCCAATAAATTAAAGGTCACACTATACGATGGTAAAACAAAAGATGCAAAGCTTGTCGGCAGTGATGTCATGACAGATTTAGCCGTTGTTGAAATCAATGCTGACGGCATTGATAAAGTGGCGAGCTTTGGTGATTCTTCTAAGCTGCGTGCTGGAGATAAAGTAATCGCCATTGGGAACCCGCTCGGTGCACAGTTCTCAGGTACTGTGACAGAAGGAATCATTAGTGGTCTTGATCGTACTGTTGAAGCAAATACGTCATCTGGTACAGTGGAGATGAATGTGCTGCAAACAGATGCAGCCATTAACCCAGGAAACAGTGGGGGGCCACTGATCAATACAGATGGTCAAGTCATTGGTATTAACAGCTTGAAAATCAGCGAAAGCGGTGTGGAATCACTCGGATTTGCCATCCCAAGTAACGATGTCAAACCGATTGTAGATGAGCTGTTGAAAAATGGAAAAGTTGAACGTCCATACCTTGGCGTACAAATGATTGACCTTGAGCAAGTGCCTGAGACGTATCAGGAAAATACGCTCGGCTTATTTGATAAACAAATCGGCAAAGGCATTTACGTAAAGGATGTTTCAAAAGGTTCACCTGCTCAAAAAGCAGGCTTGAAATCTGGAGATGTCATCATCAAGTTCAAAGGGAAAGATGTAGTGAACAGCTCTCAGCTGAAAGAAATTCTTTACAAAGAAACAAAAGTCGGCGATAAAACCACAATGACTGTCATCCGTGAAGGAAAGAACAAAAATCTAGATATTACCCTTGGGCAGTCAGAGAGCGAATAAATGAAAAAAACAGGTGGATGTCAACATATCCACCTGTTTTTTTGTGCTTATTTTTTTGAAGAGAGTGTACGCAGTATGAGGTGTTCCCACATGTTCCACGGCAGAAGCTGTTTTGCTGTGAATGAAAGTCGTACGCCTTTTCCAACAAGATATCTTAGCCGTTTCAGCCGCTTCTTCTCTGCTAATCGAACAACAAGCGCTGCCACTTCATGAGGATCTCCATAGTTGGATTTCTGGGTATCAATATGGGCCATCATCTTTTGATAGAGTTTTATGTATTTCGATCCCTCTGCTGGCTGAATCATTTGCTCGTTCATGGAGGTATTCCAAATATTTGTTTGGAAAGAGCCCGGCTCAATTAAGGCCGCCTGGATACCGAACGAAGCTAGTTCAATCCGTAGGCTTTCTGTATAGCCTTCCAACGCAAACTTAGAGGATACATATGGAGAAAGTGCAGGCATTCCCATTAATCCGCTGATACTGCTCATATTGAAAATCTTTGCGCCGCTCGCCATAAACGGCAGCACTGCTTGGGTCATTTCCATCACACCGAAGACATTCACTTCAAATTGCTGGCGGTACGTGTCAACAGGAACCTCCTCCGCAAAACCAGCAAAGGCTGTTCCCGCATTGTTCACAAGCAGGGTAATAGGTGCATAGGCATGAAGTTTCTTCTGAAATGCTTGGATCGACTGCGTATCCGTCACATCTAACGCTTCAATATGTATCATGCCGGATAAAGAGGCTTGCTCGATTTCTTCAGCGAGCTTTTTTGCATTGGTTTCCTGTCTGACGCCGGCAATCACTGTATAGCCCTGCTTGGCGAGATGCATCGTGATGAGCTTGCCAAAGCCGCTATTGGCACCAGTTACAATGGCTGTTTTTTTCATCATCCGGTTCTCCTTTTTGTTTAAATTTATCATAGTGAGATGTTTTATTGAATAACAAAAAGGAGCCTGGAGAAGAATAAAAAGCGATGCTATGAAATAGGAGGAAACACATGATGTGTTGGAAGAAGGCGGGACAAATAGGAGTGCTGCTCTTTATGCTGTCCGGCTGTCAATCAATTGAACCATTACAACAAACACATGAAGCAGAGGCAGAAAGTCTGTCAGCTGTTCAAATGAAGGAACTGCCATTTCAGCATCTGCATCTGCATGTACAATATGGACAGAAAAACGAATTATACGAAGCGACCTACCGTCAGGCAAGAGGCAAAGAGGAGGCAATCATTCGTGATCATATGAATGGGGTCCGCTATGAAGGGGAAGAAGCCTTGCGTGAGATGAAGATGAAGCTGAATGATATGTCGATTCCTAGTGCAAAGATCAATGAAGCGTATGTAAATGAACTATTAGCTGCTTTTAATTTAGATGATGATTATCAGCGGATTCAGATCGATCTGAAGCTCGAGGATGGGACCAAACGTACATTCCAAAGGAAGAAATAAACGAGACTTTCTCATTTTTTAATTGAAAATGATTTTCAAGATCACTTAAATCTGATACACTAAATTGAGATAAGTGATCTTTTACGTCTGTACATAGACGATATTTCATATAAAAATTTGGATGAGAAAAGGAGCGTTTGAGCGGAATGAGTGCCATTTCTACTGAAGGTTTAAGCTTAGGCTACGGAGAAACAATGATCATCGATGAACTAAATGTATCAATCCCTAAGGGTGAAATCACAGTATTTATTGGCAGTAATGGATGCGGTAAATCCACGCTACTTCGCTCTTTGGCCCGTCTCATGAAGCCAATGGGTGGTTCTGTCCTGCTTGAAGGTCATTCCATTGCAAAATTACCAACAAAAGAAGTAGCGAAACAGCTCGCTATTCTTCCACAAGGACCAGAAGCGCCAGAAGGATTAACTGTGCATCAGTTAGTGAAGCAAGGCAGATATCCTTATCAAAATTGGCTGAAGCAGTGGTCGAAGCAAGATGAAGAAGCAGTGAATCGCGCATTGAAGTCAACAAAGATGGAAGATCTTGCTGATCGGACCGTTGATTCATTATCAGGTGGACAAAGGCAGCGTGCATGGATTGCGATGACGCTGGCCCAAGAGACCGATATTATTTTGTTAGATGAGCCGACGACATATTTAGACATGACGCATCAAATCGAAATTTTGGACCTTCTGTTTGATTTAAATGAGAAAGAGCAGCGCACGATTGTGATGGTTCTTCATGATCTCAATCTCGCATGCAGATATGCTCATCATCTTGTCGCGATTAAAGACAAGTCAATTTATGCAGAAGGCAGACCAGAAACAGTGATTAATTGTGATCTCGTGAAAAATGTCTTTGATATGAATTGCCAAGTGACAACAGATCCTCTATTTGGAACACCATTATGTATTCCGCACGGTAGAGGACGCTGTATTGTGCAGCAAGCGCAAGCTGAAACATTTCTTGCTGCAAGATAATCGTATGTCAAAAGCCTGACATCTGTGTCTCACAGAGTCAGGCTTTTTTCTGAAAAAGGAGCGGAATGTCAATGGGAAAAGAATTAGAAGAAAAGCTGGAAGGCTTGCTTGATAAATATACAGAGCTGCTGCTCGGTGAATCAACAGACGAGCTGAAACAAGATGTGAAACAATGGGTGATCTACTCTCATATTGCCAAAAGCATGCCGCCGCTAGCAAAGCATTTCAATGAAACGTATCCGGAAGCAAAAGAAGAAATCAAACACACGATTCAACGAATCAAACAGTTGAACGAAGCTCATCGCGCCAATAAAGACCGTTAAAAAACTGCCAGCATCAGACTGGCAGTTTTTTTCTTATGACATTTGTGATGATCCGTACGGAGATTGATCTGTCAGTGTTTGCTGGAATTTCTGGTGTGTCTGCTGGAGCTTTTGCTGATCAGCCGCTTCAACAGAATACCAGCCATATCGGAACATGACATCATATAAATGTCTTTGTGTTTTCTGTGTTTCCAGCGCAATTCGCTGAATATCCTGGTAAAGAGATTCATGACTGAATTCATTGAGCGCTGTGTTGTATCCACTTGTCATGTATTTTTCAGTAGACAAGAGATCTGTAACGAAATCACGATCGTTCATGTTTGTAGTTGTGGGAACCGGGGTTTGTGGATTCCCGATTTTTTGTTGGTTTTGCTGTTCCATGTTTTTTCCTCCTATTGCATAAAGCCAGTAGACTGGCCTTGCCCTGAGCTGCCTAAATGCTGAAGAATTTGTGTGTAATGCTGATGATGCATTTGGCCAACTTGATTTAATTCTTGTTTCAATGTTTGATCCTGGCAATGCTCGGCCATAAAATGAGCCTTTTTCATGGCGATCAAGTTCCAGTTGAGCATATCCTCTAAGTACAAGGAATCCTTCACTGAAATGACTTCTGGGGGCATATTCATTGGCTGATTGTTCAACATGTGTTCCTCCTTACGATTTTGTTTCCTTACTGATTCTTTTTATATTGCTGATTTTGACTGGTTTTTTTCCCGCCTAGGTCTGCTTCCTGTGATGGACCTGCGTTTCCTTTTACACTTGCAGCGCTTACGCCAGCTTTCGATGGGTTTTTCTTCAAACGAGACATGTGGACATCACCTCCATTCTTACAATTCCCTTTGATCTTTAATTCATACACCGCAAAATAAGGCACATGAGAATGTGTAAATTTTTGAAATCCGCTATTGAACTGTTTCGGAAAATCTTTTAAGATAAAGAAAGAGGCATTGCTTTTTTTTGGACAAAAAATGAATGACTGTTCATTCAAAATGTTTAGGGGGATATTTATGGGCAAACATATTCGCAAGGCGGCTGTCATTGGTTCAGGTGTCATGGGCTCAGGCATTGCTGCGCATCTAGCCAATATCGGGATACCAGTAACACTGCTAGATATTGTGCCAAATGAACTGACAAAAGAAGAAACGGCGAAAAAGCGAACGCTTGATCACCCTAGTGTTCGGAATCGATTAAGTCAAGAAGCGATGAAAAAATTGTTAAAGCAAAAGCCAGCACCTCTTACTTCAGCAAAAAACCTATCATACATCACACCGGGAAATCTCACAGACCACCTTTCCTTATTACACGATGCTGACTGGATCATTGAAGTCGTCACTGAAAAGCTCAGCATCAAACAACACGTATTCTCTCTCATCGACGAACACCGCAAAGAAGGAAGCATCGTTTCGAGCAATACATCTGGTATTTCGGTTGAAAAAATGGCAGAAGGCCGATCAGATGATTTTAAACGCCACTTTTTAGGCACACATTTTTTTAACCCAGCTCGTTATTTAAAGCTCTTAGAAATCATTCCTATTCAAGAAACAGATCCAGAAGTACTGTCATTTATGAAAACGTTTGGCGAGGATGTACTCGGCAAAGGTGTGGTTGAAGCTAAAGACACACCGAACTTTATTGCAAACCGCATTGGCACGTATGGGCTTCTTGTCACAGTGCGTGAAATGCTTGAGAACAAATACACCATTGGAGAAGTGGATTCTGTCACAGGACCTCTCATTGGAAGACCGAAAAGTGCGACCTTCCGTACACTTGATGTAGTGGGGCTTGACACATTTTCTCATGTGGCACGAAACGTCTATGAACAGGTAGAAGGAAAGGAAAAAGAGATTTTCCAGCTGCCTGAGTTTATTGAAAGAATGCTCGAAAAAGGATGGATTGGCAGCAAGGCAGGACAAGGATTTTATCAAAAAAATGGCAAGGTCATTTTAGAGCTTGATCCAGTGACGCTCACATATGGAGAGCGCACAAAGCTTAAAGATCCAGGCATTGAGATGGCGAAACAGCAAAAGGGTACAAAAGCAAAGTTGAAAGCGCTTATTTATCAAGATGGCCGTGCAGGGCAATTGCTTTGGAATATGACAGCGCCCGTACTTCTTTATTCAGCGCATCTAAAAGGCGAAATTGCGGATGATATTCAGTCCATCGATAACGCAATGAAATGGGGATTCGGCTGGCAGCACGGCCCATTTGAGCTGTGGGATGCAATAGGCGTCAAAAAAGCCGCCGAGCGCATGGAAGCAGAAGGCCACAGCATCCCAGCATGGGTGCAAGACATGCTGTCAAAAGGACACGACACATTCTATCAAGAGAATGCTGATGGAGAGCGTGCGTTTTATCAGGATGGGGCTTACGTACAGGAAAAAGGGAACGACAAACATATTTCTTTAGCTAGATTGAAAAAGAAACAGGACGTCATCTTCAAAAATTCTGGTGCGAGCCTGATTGATATTGGTGATGATGTCGCCTTGCTCGAATTTCACTCTAAAAGCAATGCCATTGGACTAGATGTCATTGATATGATCAATCGCGCTGTTGATGAGACGGAAAAGAATTACAAAGGGCTTATCATCGGAAACCAAGGGAAGAACTTCTGTGTTGGCGCCAACCTTGCCCTGATTTTAATGGAAGCACAGGACGACAATTTCTTTGAAATTGACTTTGTGATCAGGCGCTTCCAGCAGGCGATGATGAAGGTGAAATATAGCGACCGCCCAGTTGTAGCCGCACCGTTTGGGATGACATTAGGAGGCGGTACGGAGGTTTGTCTGCCGGCAGCGGCTATACAGGCGTCCAGCGAAACTTACATGGGACTTGTGGAAGCGGGAGTTGGACTGATTCCAGGGGGCGGTGGAAATAAAGAATTATATCTTCGTCACCTGCAAGGATCAGCGAAGCCGTCGCAGACGGCTATACAGGATGCCACGCTAAAAACATTTGAAACAATTGCAATGGCAAAAGTGTCAACTTCAGCTGAGGAAGCGCGGGATATGAACATGCTCCGCGTGAGCGACCGGATTAGTATGAACGGGGATCACCTGATCTATGATGCAAAACAACTGGTGCTCTCTCTTGATGAAGCCGGTTATCGTGCGCCGCTCAAGCAAAAGGTGCCGGTCATGGGAGAAACAGGCTATGCAGCGATGATTTTGGCTGCTGAAAATATGAGACTGTCAGGATACATTTCAGAGCATGACATGACCATCGTAAAAAAATTAGCTCATGTCATTTCCGGCGGGAAACTGCCATTTGGAACAGAGGTAGAAGAGCAATACTTATTAGAGCTTGAAAGAGAAGCCTTTTTAAGTCTTGTAGGAGAAGTGAAATCACAGGCACGTATGCAGCACATGCTCGTCAAAGGAAAACCTTTACGTAACTAAGGGGGAGTCAAAATGAGAGAAGCAGTCATTGTCGCTGGCGCAAGAACACCAGTAGGGAAGGCGAAAAAGGGATCGTTAAAACATGTCCGGCCTGATGATATGGGCGCATTATGTGTAAAAGAAACGTTAAAGCGTGCCGGTGAATACGACGGTCAAATAGATGATTTGATCATCGGCTGTGCAACGCCAGAAGCAGAGCAGGGGTTAAATGTAGCCCGAAATATTGGAGCACTAGCGGGACTGCCTTATACGGTACCTGCCATCACCATAAACCGTTACTGCTCGTCAGGTCTTCAGTCTATCGCTTATGCGGGTGAACGAATTATGCTCGGTCAGGCAGACACGATTTTAGCCGGAGGAGTCGAATCGATGTCGCAGGTGCCGATGATGGGGCATTCCATTCGTCCGAATGCTCTCTTGGCAGAGCAAGCACCTGAATACTACATGAGCATGGGGCACACGGCAGAGCAAGTGGCGCAAAAGTATCAGGTCACACGTCAAGATCAGGACGCCTTTGCGGTGAGGAGTCATCAAAAGGCAGCAAAGGCACTTCAAGAAGGGAAGTTTTCTGATGAAATTGTGCCCGTTGATGTAACAGAGCGACGGGTAGGAGAGCAATATCAATTAGAAGAGCATCAATTCACGTTCTCACAGGATGAAGGTGTGAGAGCAGGCACAACGGAAGAGATTCTTTCCACTTTGCGTCCAGCCTTTTCGACAAAAGGCACGGTGACCGCAGGGAACTCGTCTCAAACAAGTGACGGGGCTGCGTGTGTGATGATGATGGACCGCGAGAAAGCATCATCACTTTCTCTTCAGCCGCTCGCTAAATTCAGAGCATTTGCTGTTGGCGGTGTACCGCCTGAGGTGATGGGGATCGGTCCGGTTGAAGCCATACCGCGTGCGCTGAAGATTGCTGGACTTGAGCTGAAGGATATTGGACTGTTTGAATTAAACGAAGCGTTTGCCTCTCAGGCAATTCAAGTCATTCGCCATTTAGGAATTGATGAAGAAAAAGTGAATGTCAACGGCGGGGCAATTGCGCTCGGACATCCGCTCGGCTGTACAGGAACAAAACTAACGCTGTCACTTATTCATGAAATGAAACGGCGAAACGAGCAATTTGGTATTGTCACAATGTGTATCGGCGGGGGCATGGGAGCAGCAGGAATTTTTGAATTGATCTAAAGGGGGAAATCAGGATGAAAGCATTGGAAGATGTAAAAAAGGGTGGAAGCTTTTTAATTGATGAGACGAATTATGAGCATATCTTTACACCGGAGGATTTCTCTGATGAACATCAAATGATTGGAAAGACCACAGAGGATTATATTTTACAAGATGTGGTTCCGCATATAGATCAAATTGAAAATCATGAGTTCGAGCATTCGGTCAGGCTTCTCAAAAAGGCTGGTGAGCTTGGACTTTTAGGAGCCGATGTACCTGAAGAATTCGGCGGGCTTGGATTGGATAAAATCAGTTCAGCTATCATTACTGAAAAATTCGCTAGAGCAGGCAGCTTCTCACTTTCCTATGGCGCTCATGTCGGTATTGGTTCTCTGCCGATCGTGCTCTTCGGAAATCAAGCGCAAAAGGAAACGTACCTGCCAGGACTCGCCTCTGGTGAAACCATTGCGGCGTACGCACTCACTGAGCCAGGATCAGGCTCTGACGCTCTTGGAGCAAAAACAACTGCGGTTCTGAATGAAGCAGGTACCCATTATGTCCTCAATGGAGAAAAGCAGTGGATCACAAACTCCGCATTTGCCGATGTCTTTGTTGTGTATGCGAAGATTGATGGTGAACACTTCTCTGCTTTTATTGTCGAAAAGGATTTTCCAGGTGTCAAAACGGGACCTGAAGAGAAAAAGATGGGCATTAAAGGGTCATCGACAAGAACATTAATTCTTGAAGATGCCCAAGTACCGAAGGAGAATTTGCTTGGTGAAGCCGGCAGAGGACATGTGATTGCCTTTAACATTTTAAATATCGGACGCTATAAGCTTGCAGTCGGCACAATCGGTGCATCAAAGCGCGTCATTCAATTGTCGGCCGAATATGCGAACCAGCGTAAGCAGTTCAAAACACCAATTTCTCAATTCAGCTTAATTGGTGAAAAAGCAGCCAATATGTCAGCAAAGCTCTATGCGATGGAAAGTGCTGTTTACCGCACGGTTGGATTATTTGAACAGCGGATGGGTCTATTAAGTGACGAAGAGCAAAAAGACGGCAAACAAATTGCTCAATCCATTGCGGAATATGCGATTGAATGCTCTCTCTGTAAAGTC
Source organism: Bacillus sp. FSL R5-0659 (assembly GCF_038008785.1). Classification (NCBI taxonomy): domain Bacteria; kingdom Bacillati; phylum Bacillota; class Bacilli; order Caryophanales; family Bacillaceae; genus Bacillus; species Bacillus sp. FSL R5-0659. The sequence goes on along the minus strand of NZ_JBBOZU010000001.1, from coordinate 2,879,945 downwards.
CTTGGCTCTGAAACGTTAGATTATATTGTGGATGAAGGCGTGCAGATTCACGGCGGATATGGATTCATGCAAGAATACGAGGTCGAAAGAGCCTATCGCGACTCACGAATTAACCGGATCTTTGAAGGGACAAACGAAATCAACCGTTTGCTTGTACCAGGTACATTCTTGAAGAAAGCGATGAAAGGAGAGCTTCCGCTGCTTCAAAAAGCGCAGACCTTACAGGAAGAGCTGATGATGATGATGCCGGAAGAGCCAGGCGATCAGCCGCTCGATCAAGAAAAATATTTGCTCGTCCATGCGAAAAAGGTCGCCTTAATGGTAGCTGGTATGGCAGCCATGAAATACGGGAAATCCTTAGACAAAGAGCAAGAAATTCTTGTGAACATAGCCGATATCGTCAATGAAATTTTTGCTGCTGAATCAGCAATTCTGCGTACGGAAAAGGCAATCGCTGCATCAGGCGCAGAAAAGAACGCTCAAAAGCTGGCTTACACACAAATTTTCACGCAGGAGGCTTTCTTAAAGATTGAAGCCCATGCAAAAGAATCCTTGATTGCGATGGAGGAAGGAGATTCACTCCGCATGAGCCTGTCAGCCCTTCGCAAGCTGACAAGATTTACTCCAATCAATGTCATCGCCAAAAAGCGTGAAGTGGCAAAACGAATCTTTGAAGCAGAGAAATATATCGTATAAGGATGGCTTAAAAGGTGCGGATATCACTCCGCACCTTTTTGTAAGCATACATTTAGGTTTTTAAAATATTTTGTGATAAAATGTTGTCACAATTTGCAGGAGGTGAAAATGGTGGCTTTAGATTTTTACGAATACCCATCTTGCGGTACATGCCGAAAAGCAAAAAAGTGGCTGGAAGCACACAATAAAGACATCAACAGCATACATATCGTCGAAGAGACGCCTGATAAAGAAACATTAAAAGCCCTTTACGAAAAAAGCGGTTTAGAGCTGAAGAAATTCTTTAATACAAGCGGACAAAAATACCGGGAGCTGCAGCTGAAAGATCAACTTCCTGCAATGTCAGAGGACGAGCAGCTAGAATTACTCGCGTCTAACGGAATGCTGATCAAGCGCCCGATTACAACAGACGGTAAACGAGTGACAGTTGGATTTAACGAAGATACATTTAAAAGCGTCTGGAAATGATGTAACTTTCATTCAGATTGTGGTATCTTCAATATAGATTGTAAGAAAAGACTGGAGGGGTATTGAATGAGCACACCAAAAGATTTACGTTATTCAGAAGAACATGAATGGGTCAAAGTAGAAGGAGATAAGGTGCGTATCGGTATTACGCATTTTGCTCAATCTGAGCTTGGCGATATCGTGTTCGTTGAGCTTCCTGAAGTAGGAGACAAAATCACAGCGGACGAGCCTTTCGGAAGTGTAGAATCAGTGAAAACAGTTTCTGAACTTTATGCACCGATCAATGGCACAATCGTCGAAGTGAACGATGAGCTGGATGACAGCCCAGAATTCGTCAACGACTCTCCATATGAAAAAGCATGGATGATCGTTGTAGAACCAGCTGATGCATCTGAAATCGAGAACTTAATGACTGCTGAGCAATATGAAGAAATGACAAAAGAAGACTAATTCATGTGAAATTGGACACTCTACCTTTATGGGGGGTGTCCAATTTGTCTTTTCAAAAAGAACAGGTGGATATAACAGAGCATGTCACTGGACGATTCAAAGAAAGCGGCATGGTGCTTTATCATCAAAATGAAGAGATTGGCACAATGATTAGTGAAAACCAATATGAGCTGAAATCGGGATATTCCTATGATCAAAATCGTTTTTATCGTCTAACGGATACATTGACCGATGGGACAGAAAAATATGTAGACTGTGACGATGAAAATGGGTGGTGCTAATCACAGAGGAGACTGCAGTGAACAAAAACTGCAGTCTTTTTGATGACGAGGCGCCCAATCTTTACAACCTGAATGAAAGATTGTAATCTAAGGAAGAAGTGAATCAACGTCAAAAGGGCCGGGTGATCGTGATGAATGTCGAGATAGAAAAGGTCATCATTGTAGAAGGTAAAACAGACAAACAAAAGCTGAAAGAAGTCATAAGTGAACCTGTTACCATCATTTGCACCAATGGCACGATCAGTACATCGAAGCTGGACCAGCTTGTGGACGATTTAGTGGGGAAAGACGTTTACATATTAGCAGACAGTGACGATGCAGGCGACAAACTGCGGAAGCAATTTCGAAAAGAATTCCCTGAAGCACTTCATCTTTTTGTCGACAGAACGTACCGCGAAGTGGCCGCTTCACCGTCAGCCCACATTGCATCTATCCTATTAGCTGCAAACATTGATGTTCATTCGAAATATTTATGAGGGTGGACGTATTATGAAAGAGATTGAAGAACACGAATTCAAAGAGATAGAGGACGATTTATTTCTTTTATACTTATATACACCGTTTTGCGGAACATGCCAGCTGGCAAAGAAAATGCTGGCAGTCGTAGACGCCATGCAGCCGGATGTACCATTTTACGAAAACAATTTAAACTACTCACCAGGCTTTGCAAAAGCATTTGAGATCGAGAGTGTTCCTTGCTTTCTACTGTTTAAAAAAGGAGAATTGGTGCAAAAAGGCTATGCCTTTCACTCAGTTCCATATCTTCATGAAATGATTGAAACCGCTAAATAAAGCGGTTTTTTGTCATATTTCAAGAAATTCATTTGAAAATTTGTCGAGTTATTTATAAAGGACAAGAAGATGTTTGTAGAGAAATGTTATGTATAACCAAATGACAGGGAGGTTATACATGTGGAAAATGTGAAAGCCCATGGTAACACAGGGCAGCGTTTACTATTAAAACCGCTGCTCTCATCATCATCCTTGAAGATTACATTTGAGGCGGAAACTGACTCTTGTACATTGATTGTGGATGAACGTGGTGAAGTGAAGAAACTACCTGCAATTGAGTTATCGGATCTCATCTTTTATGGTGAGAGGAAAGAGATTCTACAATTATTAGATGGAGATATGTCCTTACAGCAGTTAATCAGCAGAGGACAAGTCAAAGTCAAAGGGTCATTCCGTGCGCTCCTTAGACTAGAGGCAGTGCTTTGGCTGACGAACGGTTTTTTTCGAAAAATGATAACGTAGTTGTTTACTTGGAAATTAGCGATTTACAGCGTTGACATATCTGAGATAGCATGATATTCTACGTTAGTAAAAACATGAACATCACATAAAACAACATATTTTCTCTTATTAAGAGAGGTGGAGGGACGTGCCCTATGAAACCCGGCAACCGTCAGCATAGCTGAAATTGGTGCCAATTCACTCAAAGCCGCAGCGCTTTGAAAGATGAGAGAAAGGCGTAATTGACATAAAAGGCCTTTCTGCTTGCGTTGCAGTTAGGTCTTTTTTACTGACCTGACGTCAGGCTAGAGTCATGACAGAAAGAAGAATAAATAACGTATGTGATGGAAACCTATAGATTCAGCAAGAAAGCAGGTGATCAGACTGTGATTCATTTACAGAATGTATCAAAAACGTATCATTCAAAAAGCGGAAATGTTGATGCCGTGAAAGACGTCAACTTGGATATTGATAAAGGTGAAATATTCGGAATTATCGGGTATAGCGGTGCAGGAAAAAGCTCGCTTATTCGCCTATTAAACGGTCTGGAGCTGCCAACAGAAGGAATTGTTGAAGTGGCAGGCAACCGGATCAATGAAGTATCGAATGCGAAACTTCGGAAAGCAAGACAAGAAATCAGCATGATCTTCCAGCACTTTAATTTACTTTGGTCAAGAACGGTGAGACAAAACATTATGTTCCCGCTTGAGATCGCAGGTGTACCGACATCGAAACGGAGAGAGCGTGCGAATGAACTGATTAAATTGGTCGGTTTAGAAGGAAAAGAAAATGCGTATCCGTCTCAGCTTAGCGGCGGGCAAAAACAGCGTGTAGGCATTGCGAGAGCATTAGCGAATGATCCAAAGGTTCTTCTATGTGACGAAGCGACATCTGCGCTAGATCCGCAAACGACCGATTCAATCCTTGAGCTTTTGGCCGATATTAATAAACGACTAGGGCTCACGATTGTGCTCATTACACACGAAATGCACGTCATTCGCAAAATTTGTCATCGCGTCGCAGTCATGGAAAATGGACGTATTGTTGAAGAAGGCGAAGTATTACGCGTCTTCAGACAGCCAAAGGAAGAAATGACGAAGCGATTTGTGAAACAGCTTGCGGAACCAGAGGAAGCGAAAGAAACAATCGAGCACGTCTTAGAACGAGTAAAAGAAGGTCAGGTCGTACGGTTGTCCTTTATTGGAGACTCTGCCGAGCAGCCGCTGATCACTGAAATCATTCGATCCTTCAATGTCGATGTGAATATCCTTCAAGGGAAGATTTCTCAAACGCAGGAAGGCGCGTTTGGAACACTCTTTATCCACATTAATGGAGAAGAGACTGAGGTAGAAAAAGCCATCGCCTATATCCAAAGCAAACAGGTTGAAATCGAGGTGATGACACATGTTTGAGAAATGGTTTCCGAACGTTGATTTAGACGTCATCTGGAGTGCAACAGGTGAAACGGTGTATATGACACTGATTTCATTGGCATTTGCCTTTGTCATCGGGATTATCCTAGGGCTCCTGCTCTTCCTTACAGGAAAAGGCGGTCTTTGGGAAAATAAACCGATTAATGCTGTCATCGGCGCTGTCGTCAACATTTTCAGATCGATTCCTTTTATCATTTTAATTATTCTTTTACTAGGGTTCACGAAATTCTTAATGCATACGATTCTTGGTCCAAATGCAGCACTCCCTGCCCTTGTCATAGGGTCAGCTCCATTCTATGCACGTCTTGTCGAAATTGCACTGCGTGAGGTAGACAAAGGAGTCATTGAAGCAGCACGATCAATGGGAGCGAAAACGTCGACAATCATTTTCAAAGTATTGCTGCCAGAATCATTGCCAGCCCTTATTTCAGGTATTACCGTAACAGCGATTGCTCTAATTGGCTCTACTGCGATTGCAGGTGCAATTGGAGCAGGCGGACTTGGTGACCTCGCCTATGTGGAAGGGTACCAATCTGGTAATACAGATGTCACACTTGTAGCCACTGTGTTTATTCTGATCATCGTCTTTATTATTCAAATAATCGGTGATTTGATTACAAATAAAATTGATAAACGTTAAGGGAGGATTTATTCATGAAGAAATTGATTTTAAGTGCACTATTTCTAGCATTTGCAGGTATTTTAGCTGCGTGCGGTTCATCTAATAACGCAAGTGAAAGCAAAACCATTACGGTTGCCGCATCAAAAACGCCGCATGCCGAAATTCTTGAAGAAGCAAAACCACTTCTAAAAGAAAAAGGCTACGATTTAAAAGTGAAAGTGCTTAGCGATTATAAAATGTACAACAAAGCGTTAGCTGAAAAAGAAGTGGATGCGAACTTTTTCCAACATATCCCTTACTTAAACGAAGAAAATAAATCAAACAAAGATTATAACCTAGTGAGTGCTGGTGCGGTTCACCTTGAGCCTTTCGGTATCTACTCTAAGAAATACAAATCAGTAAAAGATATTCCAAACGGCGGCACAATCATCATGACAAACAACGTAGCTGAACAAGGCCGTATGCTTGCCCTTCTGCAAAATGCTGGTGTCATCAAACTTGATCCAAAGGTTGATACAATCAACGCAACAGTAAAGAACATTAAAGAAAACCCAAAGAACCTAAAATTCAAAAAAATCGCGCCTGAATTAACTGCGAAAGCTTATGAAAACAGTGAAGGCGATGCTGTATTTATCAACGTCAACTATGCGATCCAAAATAAATTGAATCCGAAAAAAGATTCAATCGAACTTGAGCAAACAAAGAACAACCCATATGCAAACATCGTTGCGGTTCGCAAAGGTGACGAAAAATCAGATAAGATCAAGGCATTAATGGAAGTTCTTCACTCTGATAAAATCAAAGAATTCATCGACAAAAAATATGACGGTGCAGTATTGCCTGTATCTGAATAACAACATTTCGACCTCGCTTCTTTCAAAGCGAGGTTTCAGCATGTAGACAAACCCTCGCATTCTTTGTCAGTTCTGCGCTCCGGTGCTCACGGATGTCAAATTCGCTCTGCTCCGGTACTCGCCCTTCCTAGAATGCAAAGGTTTTCTATCACGCTGAAAGGAAGACAAAGGGCTAAAATAAAGATCATTTTAGCCCTTTGTCAACAATCTGCAACCTCGCTTCTTTCAAAGCGAGGTTTTTTGTGTATTTTTTCAAATCTCGCTCATAATAAAAACGTACAAATGACCTGAAGGGATGGAATCAAAATGAATGAACAGCATATGAGCGGATCCATGCAGCAATCACTGACTGATTATAAAACCGCAATGGGTGAATTCCAGAAGAAAATGCCGGTGTTTGGAAAGAAATTCAATGAATTTACGGAGCAGTGCTTTCAAAGCGATTCATTAACGCAAAAGGAAAAACAAATGATTGCCCTCGGCATCAGTATTCATGCGCAGGATGAATACTGCATGATTTATCATACAAAGGGAGCGCTCGATCAAGGGGCGACAGAAGAGAATCTGCTAGAGGTTGTGAGCGTGGCGGCAGCTTTTGGCGGCGGGGCAGCACTAAGCCAAGGAATCACTGTCGTTCAGCAATGTATTGATGAATTTGGAGGACAGACGCATTAAAAGAAGGAAAACAAGGTATTTTTCCATATCAAGGAGTTGAGTACTTCTCATCCGAATGTGTGAGAAAATATGCCGTCATAGAGCGTCATATCCCTTTTGAGTGAAGCCGCATACGTTTGCTACAATAAAGCTACACTCAAGGAAGGGAATGGTTTATTATTTGTTCGGACCATAGTACACTGGGATTGGATTATACCGCCGAGATGGAAAAGGCCATGCATCAAGCTCATGGCATGAGCTATGCAGAGTACGAAAGAGACCATGACTTAAGGATGAAAGTGGAATATAAACGAGAGCAGTCCTATCGAGATGAGAAAAGACAGCTCGCAAAAATGAATATAAGAGGCTAATAATAGCTGAGGGGCGGGGAGAACAGTTTCCCGCCCTTTCTTTATGAAAACAGTCTTTTCGACATAAATCCTTTTATCTACCTGCTTTTTTTGTTAGAATTTTGAGAGCATCCTCTCACGCTTATCGTGAATGTGTTGTATTCAGTTTTAATTTGTTATAAAATTAGAATGAGAATAAATTGAGAATAATGATTATTTTGGAGGTATCGATATATGACTGCTTCGACATTAACAATTAAGGACTTGCACGTTGAGATTGAAGGGAAAGAAATCTTAAAGGGTGTAAACCTCGAGATAAAAGGTGGAGAATTCCACGCAGTAATGGGACCAAACGGAACAGGTAAATCTACTTTATCTGCTGCAATTATGGGTCACCCTAAATATGAAGTAACAAAAGGCAGCATCTTGCTTGATGGCGAAGATGTCCTTGAAATGGAAGTAGATGAGCGCGCTCAAGCTGGTCTTTTCCTTGCGATGCAATACCCATCTGAAATCAGCGGTGTCACAAATGCTGACTTCCTTCGTTCTGCTATTAACGCACGCAGAGAAGAAGGCGATGAAATCTCTCTTATGAAATTCATCCGCAAAATGGACGAAAACATGGAGTTCCTTGAAATGGACCCAGATATGGCACAGCGCTACTTAAACGAAGGTTTCTCAGGCGGGGAGAAAAAACGCAACGAAATTCTTCAATTAATGATGATTGAACCAAAGATCGCCATCCTTGACGAAATCGATTCTGGTCTTGATATCGATGCCCTGAAAGTTGTTTCTAAAGGAATTAACAAAATGCGCGGCGAAAGCTTCGGCTGCTTAATGATCACTCACTATCAGCGTCTACTGAACTACATCACACCAGATCACGTTCATGTTATGATGCAAGGTCGTATCGTGAAATCTGGCGGACCAGAACTCGCGCAGCGTCTAGAAGCAGAAGGCTATGATTGGATTAAAAAAGAGTTAGGAATTGAAGACGAAACTGTTGGTCAAGAAGCGTAAGCGTTAGGAGGATTATTGATGACATTAGAAACGAAATTATCAGTAGATCAAGATTATGTCAAAAGCTTCTCCGAGAAGCATCAGGAACCGGCATGGATGAGCTCCCTTCGCTTACAGGCTCTTGAAAAAGCAGAAGACCTCCCAATGCCAAAGCCTGACAAAACGAATATTTCAAAATGGAATTTAACGAATTTCAAACAGCATACAGTCGAAAGTGCACCATTTGGATCATTAGAAGAGCTTCCAGAAGAAGTGAAATCTCTTATTGATTTAGAGGACACAGATAAGACAGTTTACATTCAGCGTGATCAAACGCCGGCCTATTTGTCTCTTTCAGCTGAAGCGAAAGACAAAGGTGTGATCTTCACTGATCTTCATACAGCGATTCGTGAGCATGGAGATTTAGTGAAACAATACTTCATGACAGATGCAGTGAAAGTGGATGAGCATAAACTAACAGCTTTACACGCTGCTTTAGTCAATGGCGGAGCTTTCCTCTATGTTCCGAAAAACGTTGAGCTTGAAGCACCAATTCAAGCTGTTTATCTTCATGAAAATGACGAAACGACATTGTTCAACCATGTCATCGTCGTAGCAGACGATCATAGTGCTGTGACATATGTAGAAAACTACATCAGTACAGCAAAACCAGAAGAAGCAATCTTCAATATCGTTTCTGAAGTATTCACAGGCGCAAACGCCCGCGTCACATACGGCGCTGTAGATAACCTTGCAGAAGGTGTCACAGTATATGTGAACAGACGTGGTATGGCAAATGGCCGTGACAGTAAAATCGAATGGGCGCTTGGCCTGATGAATGATGGAGACGTTGTGTCTGAAAACATCACAAAACTGATGGGCGACGGTACATTCGGTGATACGAAATCAGTTGTTGTCGGCCGAGGAAACCAAACTGAAAACTTCACAACAAGCATCATCCACTTCGGTAAAAACTCTGAAGGATATATTTTGAAGCATGGTGTGATGAAGGATCAAGCATCCTCTATCTTTAACGGAATTGGCAAAATCGAGCATGGCGCAACAAAGTCAAATGCAGAGCAGGAATCACGTGTCCTCATGCTGAGTGAGAAAGCACGCGGTGACGCAAACCCAATTCTATTAATTGATGAAGATGATGTGACAGCAGGGCACGCTGCTTCTGTTGGACGTGTCGATCCAATTCAATTGTACTACCTCATGAGCCGTGGAATTTCCAAAGAAGATGCAGAAAGACTTGTGATTTACGGCTTCTTAAATCCAGTTGTGAAAGAACTGCCGATTGAAGGAGTTAAAAAGCAGCTGATTTCTGTAATTGAAAGGAAAGTAAAATAATGAATATCAAAGACGTTCGTGAGCAATTTCCAATCCTTCATCAGCAAGTGAACGGACATGATTTGGTGTATTTGGACAGTGCAGCGACTTCTCAAAAACCAAGAGTGGTCATTGATGCAATGAATGAGTATTACCGGTCTTACAACTCGAACGTCCACAGGGGTGTTCATACCCTTGGCACAAGAGCAACGGACGCATACGAGGGTGCGAGAGAGAAAGTTCGTGCATTCATCCGTGCTTCATCTGTCCAGGAGATTATTTTTACTAGAGGTACAACGACTGCACTAAACACAGTGGCGATCAGCTATGCTAGAGCCAACCTCAAAGAAGGCGATGAGATTGTCATTACGCATATGGAGCATCATGCGAATATCATCCCTTGGCAGCAAGCAGCGAAAGCAACTGGCGCCACATTGAAATACATTCCGTTACAGGAAGACGGCACGCTATCGCTTGAAGATGTGAAGCAAACGATCACACATCAAACGAAAATCGTCGCTGTCACACATGTCTCAAACGTATTAGGAACCATCAACCCGATTAAAGAGATCGCCAAAATTGCCCACGAACATGGGGCAATCATTGTCGTCGACGGTGCACAAAGCACTCCGCACATGCAAATTGATGTTCAGGATCTAGATTGTGACTTTTTCGCATTCTCTGGGCATAAAATGTGTGGACCGACTGGCATCGGTGTGCTTTACGGGAAGAAGGACCTGTTGAATAATATGGAGCCTGCTGAGTTTGGCGGTGAAATGATCGACTTTGTGGATCTGTATGATTCCACATGGAAAGAGCTGCCGTGGAAATTTGAAGCGGGAACACCGATTATTGCTGGAGCAGTTGGACTAGGAAAAGCAATTGACTTCTTAAATGACATTGGTATGGAGGAAGTCAGCCGTTACGAGCATCAGCTTGCCACTTACGCGCTTGAGCGCTTTAAGGAGCTTGAAGGTGCGACTGTTTATGGACCGCAGCACCGAGCTGGGCTTGTGACGTTTAACTTAGACGACGTCCATCCGCATGATGCGTCAACTGTTCTGGATACGGAAGGTGTCGCCATTCGTGCTGGACACCACTGTGCACAGCCGCTCATGAAATGGCTTGGTGTATCAGCGACTGCAAGAGCAAGCTTTTATCTGTATAATACAGAAGAAGAGATTGACCAACTTATTGCAGCGCTCCGTAAGACAAAGGAGTATTTTACGAATGTCTTTTAATGTAAACTTAGACACACTGTACAGACAAGTGATTATGGATCATTATAAAAATCCGAGAAACAAAGGTGTGTTAAACGACAGTATTGTCGTCGATATGAACAACCCAACGTGTGGTGACCGTATTCGTCTTACGATGAAAATCGAAGACGAAAAAGTCACTGATGCGAAATTTGAAGGAGAAGGATGCTCGATTTCGATGGCATCTGCCTCAATGATGACGCAGGCGATTAAAGGGAAAGATATTGAAACTGCTTTGAAAATGTCTCGGATTTTCTCCGATATGATGCAAGGAAAAGAATACGACGATTCCATTGATCTTGGTGACATTGAAGCGCTGCAGGGAGTGGCAAAATTCCCAGCTCGCATCAAATGTGCAACATTATCCTGGAAGGCGCTTGAAAAAGGCGCATCTGCCGAAGATAACGGCAAATCATAAGATTGGAGTGAAAATGGATGGCTAAAAAAATGCCAGATGTTGGTGAATATAAATACGGCTTTTCTGATAAAGACGTTTCCATTTTCCGTTCAGAGCGCGGACTGACAAAAGAGATCGTTGAAGAAATTTCTCGTATGAAAGAAGAGCCTCAGTGGATGCTCGACTTCCGTTTGAAATCTCTTGAGCACTTTTACAACATGCCGATGCCACAATGGGGCGGAGATTTAAATGCATTAAACTTTGATGAAATTACGTACTACGTAAAGCCATCAGAGCGCTCTGAGCGTTCTTGGGATGAAGTACCAGAAGAAATCAAACAAACCTTTGATAAGCTTGGTATCCCAGAAGCAGAGCAAAAATATTTAGCAGGTGTATCTGCTCAGTATGAATCTGAAGTTGTGTATCACAACATGAAACAAGATCTTGAAGATCTAGGCATTGTGTTTAAAGATACAGACAGCGCATTAAAAGAGAACGAAGACATCTTCCGTGAGCACTGGGCAAAAGTCATTCCTCCGACTGACAACAAATTTGCTGCGCTTAACTCGGCTGTATGGTCTGGTGGTTCATTTATCTACGTACCAAAAGGCGTAAAAGTAGATACTCCACTTCAAGCATACTTCCGTATCAACTCTGAAAACATGGGTCAGTTCGAGCGTACACTGATCATCGTTGACGAAGGCGCACATGTGCATTACGTAGAAGGCTGTACAGCTCCAGTTTACACAACAAACTCACTTCACAGTGCGGTTGTTGAAATCATCGTCAAAAAAGGCGGCTACTGCCGTTATACAACGATTCAAAACTGGGCAAACAACGTCTTCAACCTTGTGACAAAACGTACGATTTGTGAAGAGAATGCAACAATGGAATGGATTGATGGAAACATCGGTTCTAAGCTGACAATGAAATACCCAGCAGTCATCCTAAAAGGTGAAGGCGCTCGTGGTATGACATTAAGTATTGCCCTTGCAGGTAAAGGTCAGCACCAAGATGCAGGTGCGAAAATGATTCACCTTGCACCAAACACATCTTCAACGATCGTATCGAAATCAATTTCGAAACAAGGCGGTAAAGTAACGTACCGCGGAATCGTTCACTTCGGACGCAAAGCAGAAGGTGCACGCTCAAACATCGAGTGTGACACACTCATCATGGATAACAAATCAACATCTGATACGATCCCTTACAATGAAATCTTAAACGACAACATTTCATTAGAGCACGAAGCGAAAGTATCGAAAGTATCAGAAGAACAGCTATTCTACTTGATGAGCCGCGGAATTTCTGAAGAAGAAGCAACAGAAATGATCGTCATGGGCTTCATCGAGCCATTCACAAAAGAACTGCCAATGGAATACGCCGTTGAAATGAACCGCTTGATTAAGTTTGAGATGGAAGGTTCTATTGGTTAATATTAAGAAACCCTTGGTACAATATACCAAGGGTTTTTCTTTATCTTAGCTGTCATCTCAAGCAGCCTTTCTTATTGAGCTAAACTATGCTGATTCATATAGATAAAATTATAACCAAAATAGGAACCTACTTGTAAATAATTTATTTGATTGCTATACTTAATGCAATGAAAAATATTTCATTAGAAAATATGATTTAGGTGATAGAGTGGAAGAAATGAATGTTACCTTTACAGAAAATGATAGAGCTATTTTAGAATCATACAAAATGATGATTGAAGGTTTAGCAAATTATTTGGGCAGCGGTTATGAATTTGTCTTGCACAGTCTTGAAAATCTTAATGAATCTGTTGTTAAAATAATAAATGGACATCATACAGGCAGACAAATAGGAGCTCCTGTAACAGATTTGGCATTATCCATGCTTTCAAAATTACAACGAGATGGCGAAAAAGGATACATCTCATATAATGTTAAAAATAAAAAAGGCGAGCCACTAAAAGCAACAACTATTCTTATAAAAGGTGATAATAATAAAAATATTGGGCTTTTATGTATCAACTTTTATTTAAATACACCACTGTCAGAGCTAATTTCAAACTTAAGTAACTCCAGCGACTCGGCAGAAACATATGCATCAGAGACATTTGTAGAAAATGTAGAAGAATTGATCTCCCAAGCAGTGAGTCAGGTGCAGAAAGAGGTTGAAATGGATGAAAGTGTTTCACATTTATTGAAAAATAAAGTAATTGTTACAATGCTTTATCATCAAGGTATTTTCCAATTCAAAGACGCCGTAGTTAAAATTGCAAATATTCTAGGTATTTCGAAAAATACAGTATATATGCATTTAAGAGCAATTAATTCATCTGACTCAAAGCAAAAATAGTTACGCTTTAAATCGAATTTAAGAAATGAACTCTAGATTTTGACAATCTAGAGTTCATTTTTATGAAAAGACTAAAAAAAATATTATTCAATAAAAAAAATGCCTTTAAGTAAAATAAAATACATTGACAGAACAATATTTCAGCAATAAAATATAGTTATAAAAACTTATCCCATTAACAGTTCATATTTCAGAAAATTAGTTGTTTTCTGAATAATAACGCTAATGGAAGGGTGGTTATAATCATAAAAACTCTTAGTATAGAACAGGCTTCTGCAGCAATTGGACCATATAAATCCAACAACGCGGGATTTATCGTATGGTAATATTGGGAATTTGATAAGGCGATACATGGACAATATTTCAGTTATTTTAAAAGAAGCCTAAACGGAGATAAATAAGAACGTAAAAACCACTATTTTGTAGCAGATTTAAAGGATTTTGTGGAAGTAAATGAAGCACGATTTTGAGTTCAGGTAGAAGCAATTCCGAAGGGAGCACATATAGAAATAGAGGCAATTGCTTGAAAGTAGATGTAAGAAATATCAAGGAGGAATTTATATGTATACAGGAAAATCAAAATGTTTGAAGTGTGGGCACGTATTCGAGGATGAATCCATATTTGATGGATGCCCATTCTGCAAAACTGACTCTTTTGTCTCTAATATAACACCTATTTATGAGTTACCCAAAACAAATGGAACAATGGAGGAATTTAATCATATTTTTTCAGGTAAAGGAATTCAAAAATATCTTCCAGTATTACCATTTAAGAGCGGCACAAATTTAATTACCTTAAATGAAGGCAATACACCTCTTACATACTTGAATTCAATCAGCAACGAATTGAATATCAAGTTATATGCGAAAGATGAAACAAGAAATCCAACCTGGGGACATAAGGATCGTCTAAATGCGATTCTTATTAATAAAGCACTTGAACATAAGGCGCCAGGAGTAATTTATGCATCTACTGGCAATAACGGAGCATCTGGCGCAGCTTATGCAGCAAAAGCAGGTATGCCATGCATTGTTTTAACTGTAAAAGGTGTTAATAAGACGTTGGAAACTTTTATGCAGGCATATGGAGCTTGTGTAATTGGAGTAAAAACTACTTCAGAACGATGGAACATCTTAAAAGAATGTGTTGATAAGTTTGGATGGTACCCTGCAACTAATTATACAGTTCCAATCGTAGGTAGTAATCCTTGGGCTATTGAAGGTTACAAAATTATTGCTTATGAACTCTTTCTTGAGATGGAAGAGCTACCAGATAAAATTGTAGTGCCTATTTGTTTTGGAGATGCATTATTCGGTATAAATAAAGGTTTTGAAGAATTAAAGAACATGGGATTTATTGAAAAATTACCACAGATGGTTGCTGTAGAAGATTATGGCCCAGTCCATAATGCGGTAAAGGAAAATTCTAAAATCATTCATCCTACTGAATCATGGGGAAGTATTGCATCATCTATGTCAACTGTTTATGGAACTTATCATTCTCTTTATACCGTGCGCAATTACAATGGATTAACAGCTGTTATGAATAATAATGAACAAATTTCTTCAGCTCAGTTAGAGCTTGCCCAAAAGGAAGGTCTTTACTGCGAATCTGCGTCTGCGACAACTTTGGTTGGTGTAAAGAATTTACTTGCATCTGGACAAATAAAGAGAGGGGAGAAAGTTGTGATGCTGATAACAGCAAGCGGGGTAAAAGATACGACAATTACTTCTAAATATGTGGGTGAAGTACCTGAGTGTGAAGCAACCATGGAAGAGTTCGGCAAACTATTGCAGAAAAAGTATGGTGTATCGCTTTGAAATGATATTATGTAGTATTTAAAATGAAAAATCGCTTGTCTAATTTTATGATGCTTAAGACAAGCGATTTTATAAGTGAATTCAATTTTTTCACAAAAGACCAATCGTGGCCACACTTTTCACAGGCAATAGCCGCTAGACCACTTCAATGAAAAGAGGTGATCATGACAAGCTCCTTCTGTTGAGAACTTTTTTTGGAAAGAAATGAGGATCATTTGTTGGTAGCTGAAAATACTAAACTCCCTTTCAAGAACAATTAGTAGTATCCATTATTGCTAAACATTTATTCTTGAAATATATCATTCTAAGTAAAAGGGATAATCATTAAATTAAATAAAAGGTGGGTGTCAACTTTATATGGAAGAAAACAAAAATCAAAATAAAAAACGCGAGATTTCTGCCGGTGTGGCTCTTTTAATATTCTTATTACTCAGTGCAGCTATTGCTGTACAAAAGGTCGTGTTTAATGGCGATATGGGATCCATGTTTTTTATTTGTTGGCTATTCCTGATCCCAATTGGAACATTTTTTGGATACAATAGCAATGATCTGATGAAGGCTTCTTTTAATTTTGTACAAAAATCTCTTCCTGCTGTATTTATTTTGCTTGCAGCTGGATCACTTATAGGAACGTGGATTGCCGCTGGTACAACTCCGGCAGTTATCTATTACGGGATTCAATTTATTAACCCTAATTTTTTCCTTGTTACAACATTGCTATTAGCTTCTGCCCTTTCTTTGTTTACTGGATCTGCTGCTGGAACAATTGGGACAGTTGGAATTGCAATGATGGGTATTGGTGGAGGTCTTGGGGTTCCACCGGCAATCACTGCTGGTGCTGTGATTTGTGGAGCTTTTTTTGGAAATAGATTGTCTCCAATGGCGGATACGACAGTTCTTGCTTCTGCAACTACAGGAGTAAATATTTTTAAATATATTAAATTTGCGTTGTATGATCAAGTCCCAGCATATCTTATTTCCGTTATTTTCTTTCTTGTAATCGGTTTCAAGTATGGGGGAAGCATAAATTCATCTACTACAAAGGAGATGGTAGAAGGGATACAAACTAACTTCCACCTTGGACTTCCTACGCTTATTCCATTAGTGGTCACAGGTATTTTCCTGGCTAAAAAGCAGCCTGCTTTGATTTCGATATTATCAGGTTCAGTCTCAGCAATTTTTATTGCTATTTTTTATCAGGGTGTTCCAGTGGCTCGTGCATTTAATACATTTTATAGTGGATATAGTTTTCAAACTCAAAGCCAAGTGATGGAAACTCTCTTAAATCGCGGAGGCATTGAAAGCATGTGGTCATTGGCAGGAATCACCTTGTTCGGTTTCGCAGTTTCCGGGATGTTGGAACACATTAAGGTATTAGAGAAGCTTGCAGAGGCAATGGTAAAACGTGTACGTACAACTGTAGGTCTCACATTTTTAAATCTTTTCATGGGATTCCTTGGAAACGCAATAGCGTTAAGCCAGAACTTTGCTATTGTCATGACAGGAACTTTAATGTCTCCGGTATACAAAAAATATAACCTCAAATTATTAGTGTGTTGCAGAGATGTCGAGGCGGGCGGAACATATGGTGCATTATTTTTCCCATGGAATGTTAATACCGTTTTCGCCGCATCAGTTCTTGGAGTTTCAGCGGGAGAGTTCATTCCATATCTTGTGATCGTGTATATTACACCTATAATTATCATGATCTTTGCAATTACAAAATTTAAAATGCTAAAAATTTACCCTGATGAAAAATATGTAGATGTTTCAGAGCGTTTAAAAAACGATCCGAATGTAATACTTAAAGATGTAGCAAACTCTTAACAAATAATTGATCTGACTAAAAAATATTATTCAATAAAAAATACCAACAAATAAAATAATATACATTGACTAAACTATATTTCATTAGATAAAATATAGTCATAAAAACTATATTCTATAAACAATTAATATTTCAGAATATTGATTGTTTTCGGAATAGTCATACTAATAGAATGGTGGTTTTACTTATGAAAACAATTAGTACAGAACAGGCTCCTGCAGCAATTGGACCTTACTCCCAAGCAAAGGTGGTAAACGGAATGGCTTATCTATCGGGGCAAATTCCTTTAGATCCATTGACTGGGGAAGTTGTGGGAAAGGAAATCAATGCACAAACTAAACAAGTCTTGAAAAATGTAGGTGCAGTACTTGAAGCTGCAAATTCTTCTTTAGAAGAAGTCGTTAAAACAACTTGTTTTCTAACTGATATGGCGAACTTTGCGGAATTCAACGAAATTTATGGGAATTATTTTGTATCTAATCCTGCCCGTTCTTGTGTTGCTGCAAAGCAGTTACCCAAAGGAGTTTTAGTAGAAGTAGAAGTAATTGCATGTGTAAAATAGCGAAAAGGCAGGGCTGAGCTAATAGGTTGGATTTGAAAAAAGTTTGAGTCCAACCTATTACACTATTCAAAATAAATACTTGCAACATTTAAATTAGTACTGTATAGTTCTAATTATGACAAAGGTAAAATTAATGAATCAAAAACGTGTGCTTGAAGTAGCTGCAACATTATTTTTGGAAAAAGGGTTTGCTTATACAAGTATGGATGAATTAGTTCGTGTAAGCAAAGTATCAAAGTCGAATGTGTATTATCACTTTTCTAATAAGGAGGAATTATTAGCAGGGGTCGTTGATTATTGGATTGACATGTATCAAGCTGCAATAGACGACGTAATGTCTCAGACCCAATTTTCAGTTGAAGATCGTATCCAATTGTTTTTAAAGCAATTATCAGAAGGAGTTCAGTCGAGAGAGTATAAGGGCGGCTGTCCATTTATTACTCTTTATATTCAAAGTCCTGCACAGGCCACGCAAATAAAAGAAAAAATAGGTCTTTTTTTCACAGGATTACAAAAGAAAGTTTCTCTATTGCTGAAACAAGGGGTAGAGAATGGAGAATTCAGAAATACGATTCATATTGATGAGGTGGCGTCACTTTTTATTACAAATCTTGAAGGAGCGTTATTTATTTCAGAAACATTGAAGGATGCCACTGTCATTACAAAAACAGCAGATCATTTATTTAACTTGCTTCGATAAAGAAGCATTTTTTTTACATCAAATTAGTACTAATTAGTACTAAAAGGGAGACTTTATATGAAAACAGTATTTTTAACAGGTGGAACAGGCTTTATTGGAAAGCAATTAGTCGAAGAATTAGCCAAAGAGGATGTGAACATTCTTCTTTTAGTGAGGTCGAAAAGTAAAGCGACACGCATTTTTCAAGAAAGGGGCATCTTAAAACAGGAAGTGATGCACTTTATTGAAGGTGATTTGACGAAAATAGATTTAGGTCTAAGTGCTAAAGATATGGAGATGGTGTTGAAAACGGATGTGCTGATTCACGCAGGAGGCCCCATGGATATTCAAGCGACAAGTAACGAGGCAGCTTCTGTCTTTTTAAATGGCGCCAAATATATTGGTGAATTAGCTAAAAATATTCATCAATTGAAGGGCTTGCAGCAATTTATTCATGTTGTCGGTTATATGAGTCCCTTTGATGATGAGAATAGCAAGATTGTCATTGATGTGTTTAAAGAAGGAAACAATTATTTGAAAATCAAAAATCCATATGAGAGAACAAAATTTTTAGCAGACCTTTATATCCGTCAACAGGCAACAGCACTAGGTTATCCGCTGTCTGTCATTAATCCGCCAACTGTCGTCGGCAGTAGTAAAACAGGGAGTACAGAGCAGATAGCAGGATTAGGTTTGCTTGTGACAAGTATACGAAGAGGACTCATGCCGGTGATTCCTGGAGGTAAAAGATATAGACTGCCACTGATTTCAAACGATGAGTTTGCAAAATTTATTGTGCAGGTTCTCAGGATCGAACAGCCCACTATTCAAACATATACACTTGTTGACGACAAAGAGAACGATCCGAACATTGCTGAATTATTAAGTGTGATGTCAGAAAGTATGAATATGAGAGCACCAAAAATCTCTGTCCCAATGCCGTTTATGAAAGCAATGATGAAAAGTGGAGTAAGTAAAATAACAAACATTCCTTCTGATGGGCTCAATTTTATGACTAAACGAACATTTTCAAATGCTTCAGTGAAAAACATAATGGGAGGGAATTGGTTTAAGAAGACGAGCGTCATGAAATTTTTACCTGCCGTAGTAGCTGATCTGGATTATCGAATGATGGATCAACATGGTGAGCAGCATCATTTATTTGAGCGAACATTATGCGATAACACTACGGTTTACCAATTACACGGAGAGGGGAAACCGTTTATTTTATTACATGGTTTATTGAGTGATGGAGAGGATTTATTCCCTTTAGCAGAAGAGCTTCATGAAAAAACGGGTCAGCCTATATGGATCTTGGATCTTCCTGGTTTAGGGCGTTCCCCTTTTAAACGAGAGAAACATCTTCTAGATATCTATTTAAATGTAGTGAAAAAGTTATTGGAGAAAGCGACAAATGGTGCACATCTCATTGGTCATTCATTCGGTGCGTTTATCTTACTGGAAGCATTGGGACAAGGGTACATAGATAAGAAGTATTCAATCACTTTACTTCAGCCGCCTGTTGCTAAAGAAAATGCTAAATCGCTAAATGTTCCACAATGGATGAACAAATGGACATTAAAATTAGCAACTTCTAAAATGATAGAGCGTTATTTATTAAGTAACGGTTTGTTTGAAAGCACGGAGAGCATCCCGGAACATTATATTGAAAAAATCAGAAACAGCTTTACTTCTCCTAGAATTTTAAATACGACGGTTCAGCTTAGCCATTTACTATTGAAAAACGATCACGGTGATTTCAATGAAGCAACAAAGCATAATCTTCACATGATTTGGGGGGAGTATGACAAAGGCTATTCTGCTCCATCGCATCTTGGTAAGGTTGATTTAGTTCCGTATGGCCATCATTTTCCTCTTAGCCATCCGCGTGAAACGGCAGTATTGGTTATAAAAAATAGTCTTACTAGCAGTTGAGAATGTGGGATAAATAAAGTATGTCGTAATTGAAATGAAGTCGCAGTGCTTGGGGTCTCGCCGATGTACATCAACTGAAAGATTTTATAGCACCCTAAAACGAAAAAGGTGATTTTTATCAAAAAATGCACGATTTTTCGTTTTGGGTCTTTTTGATTAAATAGAAGTTAACTAGGTGCATAAAACTCCTCTAAGGTTTTCGTCATATCATCAGATGCAGATTGTAAGATCGCATCTTGCTCTAAAATGGCTGTTCCTTGTGCTCGGACAATATGAAATTGTTGAAAGCCCATCAAGTTTTGGAATATTTCTTTTAGGTAATGATGCGAAAATTCCAGAGGTGTATATCGATCGTTATTTGTGAAAATTGAGCCGCTTGCTTGAAGCAAAAGTACACGATAATCGTTAGTCATCAGACCAACAGAACCATTTTCTGTATATTTGAACGTTTCTCTCGCAATAAAGACATTATCTATATAATCTTTCATTCGTGAAGTCACATTGAAATTATGAACAGGTGACACGATCACAATTCGATGATGTGCTTTGAATTGAGCCAATAAAGCAGATGACGCAGCGGCGATTTTTTCTTCGGTAGCCGTTAATGTTTGTTCGGATGCTTGCTTATCCCAAATACCTAGCAGCTGTTCTTTTTCGATACGAGGAATTTCAGTTCCATATAAATGCAAAATGGTTGGTTCTTCATGAGGAAACCTTTCTTTAAACTGTTCTAAAAATAGTGTTTGCAGTTTGTTTGAATAACTTTCTCGATGAGTGAAATCTGGGTGTGCGTTAATGATTAATGTTTGCATGTACATGCTCCTTTTCTTTTGATAAGCTGAGTATAAATGATAAAGGTGACAAAATAAGTCACCTTTTTAAGAGGGAATACAAATGAAAAAATCAGAACGATTAAACCAAGAACTTATTTTTTTAAGTGATAAACACTCTTTTCAGTTAAAGGATTTACAATCCGAATTTGGCATTTCTAAAAGGACGGCTTTAAGGGATATAGAAGAGCTAGAGTCAATGGGCTTAGCTTTTTACGTTGAAAATGGCAGACACGGAGGATATCGATTGGTTAATCAATCTCCATTGGTTCCTATTTATTTCAATATAGAAGAAGTCCAAGCTATTTTTTTCGCTCTTAAAGCGCTAGACCTGGTGTCAGCAACACCATTTAAAAAATCCTACTCACAAATTCGCCAAAAGCTGTTTGCCACAATGTCTGATGAGAGAAAGCAAATGATTACGGAGACTTTGGATGTGATTCATTACTATAATGTCGCACCAGTTAGTGAACAAAATCATTTGGAATTGATTTTACAGGCGATGATGGAAGATCAAATCGTGAAGATGACGTACACTCAATATGAAAATAAAAGGATCAGGCTGCAATTTCTTGAGTTGTTTTATCGAAATGGAATTTGGTTTTCTCAATCATATGATGTTCAAAATAAAAAGTGGGGCATCTATAGATGTGACTTTATGAAGGACATGGTGATTGAAGAAGAAATCAGAGATACATTTACGAAGGAAGAATTAAAAGAACTGCAACTCGCGTACGAAAAAACTTATCATGATATCTCTTTTAAATGTCGATTAACGGAACAAGGAAAAGAAAAGTTTTTGAAGCATCATTACCCGAATATGAAATTGGAGATCGTTGATCATATTCCTTATATTGTGGGTGGGTACAATCAAGAAGAATTATCATATATGACACACTATTTGATGTCATTCGGGAAACATGTGAAAATTGAATACCCAGATGAATTGAAAGAAAGTTATTTGAATCAATTGCGAGAAGTGATTGACCAGTATTAAATCACAAAAAACTAATATACTACAGAAAAGGCGAACCATTAAAGTTCGCCTTTTCTCACTCTTTTTAACTACTATGATGTCAGTTACTTCGCCACATGCATCGTGCTTGTTTTCGATTTATCATCGACCTTCCCATACGTCAGCTGACGCCAAATAAACTCCATCGGGCCATATTTAAACCGCTTTAACCATAGCGTACTGAAGAGCACTAGGAAGACATAAACCCCCAGCCCAATCATAAACGTGCCAGCTGGCTGAAGATGATTGGCAAGTCCGGCTCCGTATCTCAGAAATAGCATTGTGCCAATGATGGAGTGAAGCAAATAACAGGTCAACGACATCCGTCCAACTTTGGTAAAGATCATCAAAGCACCTCGCAGCTGAGGAACGTGCAGAAACAGCATTGCAAGTGTACTCATATAGAACATACTGCCAGTTAATCCGCCGTTTTGTTCAAGGGCAGAGGCAATATTCATCCAGAGCGTATTTTCAAAAGGATTGACCGCTGTAATGATCGTACTGCCTTGTGTGATGAGAAACGCGATTGTACAAATGATCCAAATGCGATTCCAAATCGCTTTTTTCGCCTCCATGTTTTTGAAAAACTCCATTTTCACAAAATAAACACCAAGTAAAAACATGAAGAACATAGAATAGACGGTAGAAAAAGAACTGGAAGCCATTGTGACCATATCTGTCCACCGATCACCAATAGATGCTAAATAAGTCAGGCTGTTGTGGCTGGTCAGCTCGAAATCAGCAAAATCTTGCTTGCCTGATGCTGTGTTCATGGTATTGAACAGCATCGTGAAAATAGGTGTGAGCAATTGAATCACAAAGAGTGTGATCAGCCAGTATAGGATGATTTTGGCTGTTCGTTTGTAAAAGAAAAGCAATAAAAAGCCAGCGACTGCATAATAGGCCAAAATGTCACCAATCCAAACAAAGGTCAGATGCAGAAGGCCAAATCCTAAGAGAATGGTTAACCTGCGTGCAAACAGCTTGGTTGGGCTGTCCACCTTCTGAGCAGCTCGGTCCATAAAAATCATAAAACCAACCCCGAATAGAAAGGAAAACAGTGTAATGAATTTCCCCGAGGCAAACCAATTCACCACATTGTGAAAGACATCATTTGACTCCATGTCAAATCCCTTGGCCGAATCCACGATCAAAAAGTAATTGACTAGAATAATCCCCATTAAGGCGAATCCTCGTACGATGTCCAAGAAATGAACCCTTTCTCGCAGACTCATCGGTTGTCCGTGTGCTACTTTGTTTGCATTCATATCCGTGCCCCTTTTCTTGTTATGATAAATGTCATTCGGATCAATTCATTGATCCTTATTATGAATCAATATACGGCCCAATTCTTAACGATTTATGAAGATCCAATTTTTTGAAAATAAATGTGACAAATTGATGGCGTATGTTCAACTTCATAAACTGTTAAGGTTTATGCTGTATCTTTTCACATAGCTAGATGATATATAGTAAAGACATAAAAGAAAGAGCATCACATTTCATGAGGTGAGAGACATGACCCATCGAATATTAGTCGTAGAAGATGATCAGGATATTGGTGAACTTCTGCAGGAATCCCTTACACGTGCAGGATATGAGGTGCTAAGAGCGATGAATGGCGAGCAAGCATTGAAGCTTGTGGATGATTCGCTCGATTTGGTGATTTTAGATGTGATGATGCCAGGGCTCTCAGGCATCGAAACATGCCAGCACATAAGATCCTCATCTAACGTTCCGATTCTATTTCTGACAGCCAAGTCGAGTACATTCGATAAAACTGAAGGATTACTTGCCGGTGGGGATGATTATATGACAAAGCCCTTCTCAGAAGAGGAGCTTCATGCTAGAGTCATTGCACAATTACGCAGGTATACCGTCTATCAGGAAAAGAAAGAGCAGGAAGAGACTTTTCTAGTTGGGGGTAAGCTGAGGGTAAGTGAAGAATTTAATGAAGTATGGAAAGAAAACCAGCAAATTAAGCTGTCTGATCTAGAATATCGGATGTTAAAGCTGCTCATGAGCAGGCGAAACAAAATATTTTCTGCTCAAAATATTTATGAAAGCGTGTGGGGGCAGCCCTATTTCTATTGTTCCAATAATACGGTGATGGTGCATATTCGAAAGCTTCGTGCCAAAATTGAAGATGATCCTGCACGTCCTGA
This sequence comes from Bacillus sp. FSL R5-0659, assembly GCF_038008785.1. Lineage (NCBI taxonomy): Bacteria > Bacillati > Bacillota > Bacilli > Caryophanales > Bacillaceae > Bacillus > Bacillus sp. FSL R5-0659. The sequence goes on along the minus strand of NZ_JBBOZU010000001.1, from coordinate 2,855,757 downwards.
ATATATCAAAACTGAATGGGGAAGAGGATATCGATTTGGCACATCCACATCGTAAATATACACTGGCCAAAAAGCTGGCACTGTTGATTTTGGCGGCTGCAATCGTAAGTGGTATTGTCTTTTTGACACTGCAAAAGATCACCAATGATTTGATCGATGGATATTTGAGTTCAGACGAGTATTACGAGCAGGAGTCAGCCAAGTATATACAAAAATTCAGCCGCTACGTGTCTGAGAATGAGCTGTCTTCAACGGATCGAAAAGCGTTTGGTGAGTGGGTGAAAAAAGAGAATTACATTAATTTGACCATTTTCAAGGATCAAGTGCTGCAATATGACTCTATTTATTCCGCTGCCGATGAATCGGCGTACGGAAAAGAAAGGATGACCCAGTACGCTAAGCATCATTCGTATCGGGTTCAGTTTAGCGACGGTAATGGCCGCGTCATGGTGGATGGTTTCTATTCATCTCGTTACCACGATCTTGCCTTTACACTCGAGCTGCTCGGGGCGACGCTTATATTTCTCCTCATAGTTCTTCTTGGCATTCGCAAAAGTCTGCGCTACCTGCAAACGATTCATCAAGAGATTCACATTCTTGAAGGCGGAGAGCTGGACTATGAGATGACGGTAAAAGGGCATGATGAATTAGCGATGATTGCCAAAAGTATTGAGGATCTGCGAAAAGCCTTTTTGGACAAGCTTCAAGCCATTGATGACCTGCAAGAAGAGAGCCGCAGCTTGGTCACCGAAATGTCCCATGATATGAGGACACCGCTGACGTCGTTGATGATGAATCTGGAGTTTGCGAAAAAAGAAGAGACTGGAGCGGATACCCAAAAAGATCAATATATAGCGAGTGCCTACGGGAAAGCACTGCAATTAAAAAATCTGTCTGACAATCTGTTTGCCTATTTTCTGCTGGATAAAGAACATGAATCTGAGCTTGAGACCGTTGCAGTCAAAGAGGTGATTTACGATCTCCTGTCAGATCAAGTGGCCATTCTGCATCAAGAGAACTTTAAGGTTCATCTTTTAGGAGAGCTGCCTGACAGCTATATCAATGTGAATGTCGAGCTGCTTGGCCGAGTATTTGATAATGTGATGTCCAATTTAAGGAAATACGCAGATCCTAAAAAGGATATCAACCTCACGTTTTTATCCGATCAAGAAATCTTTGAGATCCATATCAGCAATGCGATAAACGAGACAAATGACACGCAGGAAAGTACTGGACTTGGTGAACGAAGCATCAAACGAATGATGTCCCGCATGCACGGGCAGTTTGAAAGTATAGAAAGGAACGATGTTTACTACATCGTGCTGCGATTTTGGAACATCAAAATGTAGAAAACAAATGAATATACTGGAATGGAGAGACAACTCAATGAAACGATTCAACAACTTCCAAAAGATACCTGATCTCTTACAAGGCCTTCTCAATATCTGTCTGTTCTTTTTGGCCATCGCTTTAAGTGTTCTCTTAATCAGTGAAACATGGTACATTGTCCAATTTGTTTATAAGACACTGTTCAATAAAGGAGAAAGCTATTATGGAATGCTTGGGGAACTGCTGATCTTCTTTATGTACTTTGAGTTTATTGCCTTAATTATTAAATACTTTAAATCTAACTTTCATTTTCCGCTTCGCTATTTTATTTATATAGGGATCACAGCAGTCATCCGTTTAATTATCATTGATCATGAAGAGGCGGTATCGACCTTCTGGTGGGCGCTGGCCATTCTTGCTATGACCTGTGCACTCTTTATCGCGAGCAAAAGAGATGCTGCTCAAGAGCATGAGGAAGTGAAGTAAGGAAAGAAGACGAACGATGGACGTTCGTCTTTTGTTCATTCATAAAGAGATGTACAGTATGATGAAAGGCGTTTGACAAAGCACCGACTTCATTGACATGTTCTTATGGTATGCTTTAGAAAAAGTAAGGCCTTCCCTCTGCAAGATATGAATGAATAGGATGCAGAGGAGGATGACTAATTCGGTTTAGTCATTCTCATTTCTGGCTAAAGGAGCGAAATCAATTGACACACACCAAGACAGAAGCATTCTCGTTTACAAGTATGCAGCAGGCAGCCCCTGTACATATTCCAGAAAGACAATTCATTTCATCACATGATGGTACAAGCCTTGCGTATTATCCATTTTTATCAGAAAAGAACACGCAGGCCAATGTGATCTTGATTCATGGCGGTGGTGCTCATAGTTTGGCTGGTTATGAGCATATCGCTTACACACTGCAACATGATTTTCACGTAAATGTATTTTTACTTGATCTAAGAGGCCATGGCCATTCACAAGGAAAAAAAGGGGATACACCTAGTGTCACGGATGTATGGAAAGATATGTCGCAGGTTGTGGATGCCATTAAACAGGATCATAAAGGTGCCATCTACCTTTGTGGGCATTCTTCGGGAGCAGGCCTGCTGCTTAACTACTTGTCTTGGCCAAAAAAAAGAGAAGTGGACGGTTACTTTTTCATCGCACCTGAATTTGGCTATAAATCAGGTACTGCAAGGGCTGATCAAATTCCCTTTGCCACCGTTCAAGTATGGAAATTCATTCTGTCTGCGATGACAAAAGGGAGTCTGATGAGTCATTCTGAAGCGGTACGTTTTCATTATCCTGCATGGGCAGTTGAGCAGGATCCGCTTCTATTGACGGCTATCACCGTCAATCTATCTCTTGCCTTAACCCCATCTGCACCTAAAAAACAATTTGCGAAGGTGGATCGGCCGTATGGCATGTTTGTAGGCAGCAAGGATGAGCTGTATGACGTCGAGACATTTCTCGCCTATCATGAGCTGCCGAAGGAATCAATCAAAAAACAATCAGTCTATCAAGTGCTGGAAGGACATACCCATTTGTCGATTTTATTAGAAGCGGGAAAACAGATTGGCAGGACGATCCAAATGTGGAATCCTTCTATTTAGTATGAACAACTAGTCAATACTCTCCCATTTAATTAAAAATTTACATTGACACCATCCTTTTCTATGATAAAATCATAATGTGATAATGAGAATCGTTATCAAACGATATGACTACATATAGAATGGATAGGTGAGGTACATGTTCAAGAAATCTTTTTGGTCGCTATTAGTTGTGCTCTCCATCGTTTTACTTGCAGCTTGCGGCAGCAATAGCAGTGACGGCAAGTCAGGTAATAAAGAGAAAACAAGGACTGTTGAAAGCGCTATCGGTTCAACTGACAATATTAAGGATAAACCAAAGCGTATTGTGACGCTGTACCAAGGAGCAACGGATGCAGCAGTCGCTATGGGCATTAAACCAGTGGGTGTTGTAGAATCTTGGCTTGAAGCACCTACGTATAAATATTTAAGAGATGACTTAAAGGATGTTAAAATTGTTGGGCAGGAAACACAGCCAAACTTAGAGGAAATTGAAAAGCTTAAGCCTGATTTGATCATTGCATCAAAAATCCGCCACGAGCAAATTTTTGATCAGCTGCAAGAAATCGCTCCAACTGTTGCAACAGAAACAGTGTTCACCTTTAAAGATACAGTGAAGTTGATGGGTGAAGCGTTAAATCAGGAAGACAAATCAAAAGAATTGCTGACGAAGTGGGATGACCGCGTCGCTGACTTCAAAGAAAAAGCGAAAAAAGACATCAAAAACTGGCCAATGAGTGTGTCTGTGGTGAACTTCCGTGCAGACCATGCTAGAATCTATCAAACTGGTTTCGCAGGGTCGATTTTAACAGAGTTAGGCTTTAAAGGACCTAAGAATGTCAAAGATAAAAAGCAAGACATTATTACACTGACAGACAAAGAGAGCATTCCGCAAATGGATGCAGATGTGATCTATTACTTCATGGATGATCAAGATAAGGCGGTTGAGAAAGCATATAAAGAGTGGACGAGTCATCCTTTATGGAAGCAGCTTGACGCAGTGAAAGCGAAACAAGTGCATAAAGTAGATGAAATCACTTGGAACATGGGCGGCGGTATTATCGCTGCAAACATGATGCTTGATGATATTTATGATCGTCTAGGAATTGATAAATAAGTCATAACAGAGGAGAAAATGTGAACATACCATTTTCTCCTTTTTTCCATAACAGATTGAAAGCGGGAATCAGATGAGAAGTTTATTAAAAAAGGATTCAAGCAAGGCACTGCTTTTTGCTGGATTCATTTTGTTGATGTTGGTCTTTTTTATGCTCAGTATTTCCCTTGGGCAAACCTCAATTTCCCTCAAAGCCACCATCCATGCTTTTCTTCAATTTGATGAATCGGATCCAAACAGTGTCATTGTCATGACATCCAGATTATCAAGAGCTTTAATCGCAACGGTCGTTGGATCTAGCCTGGCGATTTCAGGTGCACTCATGCAGGCATTGACGAGAAATCCGCTTGCGGCGCCTGATTTATTAGGAATTAATGCAGGTGGACTCTTTTTTATCGTGATTTCGATTGTTTTCTTTTCAACAGAGTCGTTAACAAGCTATATGTGGACAGCCTTTCTAGGCGCAGCGATTGCAGGGATGCTCGTTTTTCTATTGGGTTCCATTGGAAGAGATGGATTGACGCCGGTCAAAATTGTCCTTGCAGGAGCGGCGATATCTGCACTGTTTGCGTCTTTTACACAAGGTCTTTTAATCGTGAATGAGCAGTCGATTCAAAGTATTTTGTTCTGGATGGCGGGTTCAGTGTCTGGAAGAAGCATTGATATGTTAATCCCTGTTTTGCCTTATATTTTAGGTGCGACGATTGTGGCGCTGCTTCTAGGACGTTCTATTAATGTTCTTTTGTCAGGAGATGATATTGCCAAAGGACTTGGCCAGCGTACACTGCTGCTGAAAATCACGATGGGTGTACTCGTCGTCTTTTTAGCAGGTGGTTCGGTCGCTGTTGCCGGTTCAATTGGTTTTGTTGGTTTTCTTGTGCCGCATATTGTGAAAAAGCTTGTCGGACCTGACCACCGCTGGGTACTGCCGTATTGTGCCGTTGTGGGGGCGTCGCTTTTACTTGCCGCGGATCTGGCGGCTCGTTTTCTGATCATGCCGCAGGAAGTGCCGATTGGTGTCATGACGGCGGTAGCAGGAGCGCCTCTATTTGTTTATCTCGTGCGCAAGGGGTTGAAGACAGGTGGCTAAAACATATACAGTGCGTTCTAAAGGCGGGCGCATTTCATTTCAATTTTCAAAGCGGACGTTTTTGATTTTACTTTTATTGACGGCCATTGCCTTTGGTTTATTTATTCTCAGTCTCAGTATGGGAAGCCGGTTCATTCAGCCGGTGGATGTGCTGCTTCATTTAATCGGTCAGGGAGAGGGCAATTCCTTTGTGTTAAATACGCTGAGGATTCCACGAACGCTGCTGGCTGTCTTAGTCGGAGCCTCCCTTGCGGTATCAGGGCTTATTTTGCAAGGATTGATTCGCAACCCGCTGGCCTCACCTGACATTATTGGGATTACGAGTGGTGCTTCGTTTGGTGCGATTATGTTCATCGTCTTTTGGATGGGCACTGTGCCTATTGCTTATCAATCCTTATGGGCGATTGCAGGTGCTTTTGCGGTATCGTGCCTGATCTATCTGCTGTCATGGAAAAAAGGGGTCAAACCGATCACACTTGTCCTAATGGGAATAGGAATTTCTGCCATTATGAAGGCATGTGTGACGTTTACGCTTGTTCTTAGTGATACGATGACAACGACAAAGTCATATATTTGGCTGACGGGCAGCTTATATGGTTCTACGATGAAAGACGTCACGGCGATGCTTCCTTGGGTGATGATTATTTTACCGATTGTCATGGTGTTAGCAAGAACGATGAATGTAAAAGAACTTGGAGATGATCTTGCAACAGGTCTCGGGGTAAAAGTGCAGGCGAAACGATTATTCTTTCTCCTGATGAGTGTGACATTGGCTGGTGTTGCAGTCGCATTTGCAGGCGGCATTGAATTTGTTGGACTCATGGCGCCGCACGTTGCACGGATGATCATTGGACGTTCATTCATAGCACTTGTCCCAGCATCTGCGCTTGTTGGAAGTATTCTTGTGATGCTGGCTGATCTTGTGGCTAGAACCGCATTTCTACCGTTAGATGTCCCAGCAGGTGTATTTACGGCAGCTATTGGTGCACCGTTCTTTATTTATTTGTTATATCAACAGCGCAATCGATAAATAGAAGATGGGGGTTTTGATATGAGGCCAGAGTGGGTTGAGAGAGAATTACTTGATTTCGGGGTACACATCACAAATGGACCAATGACATCTGATCGCACACTTGCTGCGCTTTTTTCAGAAGCAGCCGTCATACGTTTATTAGAAGCTGAAAAGGAAGCGATGCATGCACCCAATCTTGCGGTAGCAGCTTCTATGTTTTCAAAGCGGTATGCCTATTTAGCCGTCAGTTCCTCTTTATATTTGATGACGCTGTATGACGGTGTCTATCAGTTTTCACCAGCAGCATGTGCATTTAGAGAGGATCGGAAAATTGAAGTTGATGAGGCGGCGTGTTCATTTGTTCCACTAGAAGGAGATCGGCATGAATGGAGAGAGAAGGTTGTACGTGCGCTGTTTACGGAGTGTGTCACGCCTCTTTTAGACGTGCTGAACCGCACATCAAAACTCTCTTATCGTATTTTATGGGAAAATGTAGCCGTTCGAATCAACTCTCTTTATCGAAGCATGATGCGGGAAGCGGAAGAACCTGCGGTGAAGCAGCGCGTGCGGGAGGATTATCTGTATCTAAAGCAGGCGGCTGGGGATGTATTTAGAGCTCAGCAAAATCCATTTCAGCACAGTTTAAACCTAGACGACGGCTTACTTGAAACATCCAACCGGAAAACCTGCTGTATGTATTATAAGCTTGAGAAAAAATCAGAGAGTCTTGATTATTGTCTTGTTTGTCCTCTTGAACAAAAGAAAGGCACTGCTTGTTTATAGCAGTGCCTTTTTTTATTCCCAAATCTCACTTACCCATTCAGGATGATCAATAAAAGGATTGCGGTTGTGCTGATACGTTTGATATATGATCTCATTGCGGTTCCGTTCGATTTGATCGACTGGGTCCTGCTTGTGCCATTTGAGAAGCACAGACATTTTGCCGTGAAGAGGCGAGCTTCCATTATTCACTTTGTCGTTTAATTCTAAATCTGGAAAGCGGTCATCACCTTCGTAGCGAACCGCCATATAAAAGAGCATTCTCGCAACATCTCCTTTGACCCGGCTGTGAGGTTCGAAGGAGTCGCTATCGTAGAAATTGCCCGGCGCCCCTTTGTATTCATTACCGCCTGTATCAAAATCTAAATTTCCACGTGTGCTGTTCGTTTGCACATCTGTCGCACGAAGGTGGTGGAGATCTGTCCCAGGCCCCTGACTTGTCCCAAAATTGCCATGAGACTTTGCCCAGACATGCTCTCTGTTCCACTGGCCCACATTCCCGCCATTCGCTTGCTTTGAGCGGGAGGCACCACTATAAAGCAGCAGCACATTGTTTGGGTTATTGGGGTCTTCATCTGTTTTCTTTAATGCATCCCAAACCTGGCTGTAGGATAGCTGCGTATGATCATCAATGATATCGTGTAAAGCCTTTTTAAGAGCGGGTCCTGATTTGCCAGCAGCAGATTGGTAATAGGAATCGATTTGACTTGTGGCGGCAGTTTGCGTTTGTTGTGCAGATGTTTCGTTTTGAAGCTGTAACGGGGAAAAGGTGATCGTTTGACTAGGTTCATTCAGATTGAAACCTTGAGCGTTTGCAGCTGGAGGCAGCGGGGCGGCGAATGTGCCGAATATCATGATTCCGGCGGCCACAGTTCCAAATAAAGTTCTTTTCATTCGATTTCCTCCTTGATAGGGAATGTATTCTCTTTATTTCTATCATATTGTCATGAAGAAATAAATGGATTTCTCGTAAATTTTATGTAATGAGTTCGTAGGAAAAGAGATTGCTATTTTAGGAGCATTCCTGTATAAGTGGGCTTATAAGGATGGACAGCAAGGGAGAGGATGGATAACGTGAAAGAACTGCAAACACCTTCGAGAACGATAATGACACCGGGGCCCGTAGAAGTAGACCCGAGAGTGCTCCGTGTGATGAGCACCCCTATTCTCGGTCAATTTGATCCAGCATTTACACACATAATGAACGAAACAATGACCTTATTGCGGTCACTTTTTCAAACAGAAAACAAATGGGCTTATCCAATTGACGGTACGTCCCGTTCAGGGCTTGAAGCTGTGCTCGCCAGTGTGATTGAGCCGGGAGATTCGATGCTTGTGCCTGTCTTTGGACGCTTCGGTCACCTGCTCATTGAAATAGGGCAGCGCTACGGTGCTGAGGTACATACTATGGAATGTGAATGGGGGACGGTTTTTGATCCTGCCGACATCATCCAAGAAATAAAGCAGGTCAAGCCTAAAATCGTTGCCATGGTTCATGGTGAAACATCCACCGGACGGTTGCAGCCGCTCAAGCAAATCGGTGAAGCATGCCGGGTTCTTGATGCGCTGTTCATTGTAGACGCTGTGGCGACCATTGGCGGTGTCGAGGTAAAAGTGGACGAATGGGAAATTGATGCGGCGATTGGCGGCACGCAGAAATGTTTATCTGTTCCATCAGGCATGTCACCTATTACATATAATGACCGAGTCGCAGCTGTCATTGAATCGAGAAAGAAAGTAGAAAAAGGGATAGCGACACAGGATGAATTACAAAAACAGATCGATATTTCTCCAATCAAAAGCAATTATTTTGATTTAAGCCAGCTTCAGGATTATTGGAGCCCAAGACGATTAAATCATCATACAGAAGCGACAACGATGCTCTATGCACTGCGAGAAGGGGTTCGTCTTGTGCTGGAAGAAGGGCTGTCTGAACGTTTTCAAAGACACACGTATCATGAAAAAGCCTTGATGAAAGGTCTTGAAGCGATGGGGCTTGAATTGTTTGGTGATCCAGATTGTAAAATGCCGGTTGTGACCTGTGTTGTCATTCCAAAGGGTATTGACGGAGAAGCGGTCCGTTTCGACCTGCTTCATCATTTTGGAATTGAGATTGCAAGCTCCTTTGGACCGCTTGCCGGCCGTATATGGAGAATTGGGACAATGGGCTACAGCTGCCGAAAGGAAAATGTGCTGTTTGTGTTAGCAGGGCTGGAAGCGATTCTCATCAAACACGGTGCATCTATCCATTGCGGAGCAGGGCTTCAGGCGGCTCTTTCTATCTATGAACATGCTGAATAGATACATCATACTCGCCACTGGCGGGTATTTTTTTATTTGGAAAAGAACGCTAATTTTTGAAAAACTAGACTTATAGATAAGGTTATCGCTATACTGGAGAAGTTCTCATCCTTTTTGTCATCATTTTCATTTATTTTGCAGAAAGAGGTTTTTTGTATGAAGAAGATGGGCAGATTATACATTTTGATGCTCAATATTTTTATTGCCATGCTTGGTTTTGGCCTCATTGTACCTGTTATGCCGAGTTACATCGAAGCCTTTGGCGCAACAGGAAAAACACTCGGTTTTCTTGTCGCTGCAACAGGCCTCACACAATTTGCGTTATCGCCGATCGCCGGCGCACTGACCGATCGATTTGGACGAAGAAAATTGATCATTGCCGGGATTGCCGGCTTTACGATTGCTCAGTTTATTTTTGCTTTTGCTGATCAGCTTTGGATGCTGTTTGTGTCTCGGTTTTTAGGCGGTGCTGCCGGGGCTTTGCTCATGCCGGCCATGTTTGCATACATCGCTGATATCACAAGTGAAAAGGACCGAGGGAAAGGAATGGGTCTATTCAGTGCAGCGATGACACTAGGTTTTGTCATTGGGCCGGGCGTAGGCGGCTATTTGGCTGAGTACGGGATCGCATTTCCATTTCTCATTGCCGGTTCCTTTGCTGCCCTTTCTACTTTGTTATCCATCCTATTCTTACCTGAAACATTAACAAAGGAAAAGCAGGAAGAGGCGCGGCTCAACAAGGACATTCATTTCAATCCTTTTGTACAAATGATCGAGGCTCTAAAGACATCATACGGTTTTTTGTTTATATTGGCCTTTGTCCTCAATTTCGGGATCATTCACTTTGAATCGATTTTCGGCTTATATGTAGACCAAAAACACGGATTTTCACCGAAGGATATTGCCTTTGTGATTACGGTTGCGGGTCTCGCTGGGGTGCTTGTCCAAGGTGCGTTAGTGAATGCCTGTGTGAAACGATTTGGAGAGATGAGAGTCGTGCGTTATGCGCTGTTAGGTGCGGCTTTCATGCTGATCGCCTGCCGTTATGCGCCTTCCTTTTGGTTGATCTTTACAGGTTCGATTTTATTTTTATCGGCTACGTCATTTGTCAGACCAGCCCTCAATACATTGCTGTCCAAGATGGCAGGCAATCAGCAAGGGATAGCAGGCGGTCTCAATACATCCTTTATGAGCCTTGCCAATATCGTCGGACCGAGTCTTGCGGGAATATTATTTGATGTGAATATTGAGTTTCCTTTTATGTTTGGAACACTGGTGCTTTGCGTCAGCTTCGCTGCATCCATCGTGTGGGGGAAAAAGTGCAGCATGCTCATGCAGCGCAAGGAAGATTGTAGTTGATCTACAATCTTTTTTTATTGAATGAAATACATTTAGAAAAATTCCAATTAGAAATAGTATATGTTTTATATTTTATCTAAATGAATAGTATAGTTTATCAATATTTACACCTTTTACTGAGAAGAAATCCATAAATTTAGGTCTTTGAGATCAATAAAAACTTGTTAATAAAATACTAAAATATACATTTTGTGTAAAAAGTGATTGATTGGTTTTTTCCGCAATGGTAACATCAATCTCGACAGCATGAGGTAACTGAGATAATCAAGAGAAAAGGGGATAGAAAATGAAGAAGTTTATGTTTGCCATTATATTTTTTATCGTCACCATGTTTAGTACAGCAGTGCCATCAGCAGTTCATGCGGCAGAAATTGATCATGACAAGGTAGTTGGTTTTAGAGAAGTCAATCCAACAACTGTTACACAAAAAGCGGCGAAAAAATTTCAGCCTTATTTGAAAGTATGGCATGGATGTGTACCATTCCCAGCTGTAGATGCTGCTGGAAACACAAGTAGAGGGTTAAAAACGAGCGGTTCACATAATGGTGGATGCAGCAGTAATATCGGTCAAGTATATTCACGTTCAGATTGGTACAATGGCAGCTGGGCAATTATGTATGCTTGGTATTTCCCAAAAGATAATCCTTCACCAGGCTTCGGTCACCGTCATGACTGGGAATCCATTGTCGTTTGGATTGACAACCCAGCTGTAGCGAGCCCGCGTGTTCAATCGATAGCTTACTCAGGTCATGGGCAATATAAGAAAGCAGCACCGAGTGCCGCAAGTATTTTAGGAACAAATCCTTTGGTTGGTTATGATAGCAACTGGCCATTGAACCACGAGCTGGATGTAAGCGGCAATGTGAGCGGTAAAGGGATGCAGCCTTTAATTGGCTGGGATGATCTAACGCCGGCAGCAAGACATGCATTGAATACAACAGACTTTGGTAGTGCAAACGTACCTTTCAAAGATAGTAACTTTAAAAACAATTTAGCAAAAGCATGGTATCGATAAGGGTAGCCATGATAAAAAACCGATCATCTAAAAAATGATCGGTTTTTTTATCAATACAATCGCATCATCTCTCATATTTCACGACAGGTGATTTTTCTTTATGAAGCGCACGAATCATCGCATCATCTACGTGTAAATGCTCTTTCACTAATTGAGGCGGGATTAAGGCCATCCACTGATTCAACGAAATATCTGCAAACCGGTCACTTTTAAAAATTTCTAAAAACCAAAGGCTCGTTTGGCCGATATTTTGGATGTAATGCCCCATACCAAAAGGAACATATCCAACATCACCTGCTCTGTAATTAAAGGTGCGGGCAGTACCTCCTGCTCCAAAGACCGTCATTTTGGCCGTGCCGGTTAAATAGTATTGCCACTCATCATTATTAGGGTGCCAGTGCATTTCTCTCATGCCGCCAGGTTTTACTTCGACAAGTGCAGCCGCAATCGTTTTTGAAATCGGGAAATTCTGTGAGTCGACAATTCGGACGGTTCCGCCTGAGGTCGTTAGCGGCTTTTGACGAAGAAGCTGGTGCGTAAATGGCGGCTTAATGCTCCCGTATGGATCAGATACCATTTGGCTTTCTAAAGATGCCGGCGGTGAGCCTTGAAACATATAGCGCTGCTTATTCGGTATACGGTCAAACAATTTCTTAGGAACACCAAAATTGGCGGATAGAATCTCTTTCGGTGTATGGGCAAACCAGTCTGTGATCGTGAATGTATCAAATTCAGAAAAATCGCCATCATCAAATACAAGAAGGAACTCACATCCATCCTCAAGCCCTTGGATGGAGTGCGGGATACCAGGTGGAAAATACCACAAATCACCTTCTTCTATATCAGCGATCATATTTCGCCCTTCTTCATCTACAGATGTGATGCGGGCTTTGCCTAAAATCATATACGCCCATTCCGCCTGTTTATGCCAATGAAGCTCACGAACACCTCCGCGTGTGAGCCGCATGTTGACACCTGCAATCGTTGTTGAAACAGGCAGTTCCCGCTTCGTAATTTCCCTCGACCAGCCGCCGTGATTCAAATGCATGTGTGTATCAGAAAATGAAAATTTTAAATTAGGAATGGTTCCGGCATCGGTTTTAGGGGGAACGAGCATATCTGGGTTCTCTATATCTCGAAGGACATCACGCGGGCCTAAGTCGGTGGCACCCGCGCCATCCTTTCGAATGGGCTGCGGGATGTGACGGAGCTCATCATCCATTTGTCATCCCTCCTCGAGACTCATTTTTCTCTTCCAAACTATATGAAGCTTCGGAAGAAAAAATTCAATCAGGATGGGATGTGAGAAACCTTTGAATACGGAAGGCTAAGCGCAGCCGCAATGTTGCGTCAGGATCTTTTAAGCTGATTCGAAGCAATTCTTCACACTTCTCAAGGCGATAAATGACCGTGTTGCGATGAATAGACAATCGTTTGGCTGTTTCTGAAATGTGGCAATGGGTTTCTAAATAGACAGACAAGGTGTGAAGAAGACTTTGATCGACTTGTGATGGTTCAGATAACGGGTGTAGGTGCAGCTGGTGAAACGTGATCATATCCTTTCTTGGAATAAGCCTTAGTAAATCTGGTACATCCTTCGCCTGATAAAATTGAATATAATCAGTTCGCGATGAGAGATGTCCGGTTTGAAGAGCCTCTAATGCTTCATTGTAGCCCTCAGACAGATGGTGGATTAGGCAGGCGGTCAAACTCACCCCAAAAGAAATGGTGTAATTCAATTGCAGTTTAACAAGCAGCTGCAATTGTTTTAAAAAAGAGATGAGACTGCCGCTAACCTCCGGCCAACTGCCAGTCTCCTCCATCAATACAACACCCATATCACCTTTGACAAACAGAAAGGCAGGAAATGGGCAGGTTAGAAGTGCACTTTCGAGCAGATCAATCACATGATCTAAAACCATTTGCTGCTCCATAAAACATGTGGTATCACTACGCTGGTCAAGCTGACAGATCATACATAGATAGCGGCATTCGGCGCTTAATCCAAACGATTGAGCGAAATGTAAATGATCTTGCTGGGAAAACGATGCCCTCTCTATCCATCTGCGAAAACCTTCATTTCTAGCACGCTTGGCCGTTTGCAGGGCGGCATATTGTCTCATACGAGCAATCGACATTTCGTTCACTGCTTTTGCAAGCATCCCATGCAATGCTTTATTCTGCGGGTGAATGAAAGAAAGGATGACGAGGTAATCACATGTTTGTTCGTTTAAATCAATCGGGAAGATGGAAAAGGTTTGTTTAGCATGTATCATCGAAAAAGAATGAGTTGTCCTGCTTCGAAAAAAGGGGAGAATGTGCATCCATTCTGGGCTCGTCGTCATGGAGTTCGAGGTATACAGTATACGTCCATACTGGTTAAACAAATAGACAGGCTCGTGAATATTTCTGGCTATTTTTTGTAATATGTCAAACTGGTTATCGTCTATGTTCATATCCACTCAATCTCCTTTATTGGTGAAGATGAATAAAAAAATGGACAATCACTGTCAACATCTCTGATATGCATTTTATGTTATCAGCTAAAATCATTTTAGATAGAAAGTTGTTAATTAATATGACAAACAAACAGAGCGTCAGGATAAAATCACGTGCCGCCAGTCATCTTCATTCAGAATTACGAGCAAATATGATATGTTGTAGACAGAAGAATTTCTTTCAGAAATATGGGTATCACAAGGAACAAAGGCTTTGATGTGAGGAAGCCGTCTATACATGAGAGTGGCAAGAGGTGAGAAACATGATTTATATCGGATTAACTGGCTGGGGAGATCATGACAGTCTTTATCCGCCGAAAATTGGCAGCGCGCAAAAGCTGTTTCACTACGCATCAACGTTTCCCATTGTGGAACTAGATGCCAGCTTTTATGCGGTTCAGCCTGAGCGTAATCATGAAAAATGGATAAAGGATACTCCGGATGACTTTCAGTTTGTTGTGAAAGCATACCAAGGGATGACTGGACATCAAAGGGGGGAGATTCCGTTTGCTTCGAAGGAGGACATGTTTGATGCATTTATTCTTTCGCTGACTCCGCTCATTCGTGAAGGGAAACTCGCCATGGTGCTCTTTCAATTTCCACCTTGGTTTGATTGCAAAAAAGAGCACGTCCACTATTTAAGATGGTGTAAGGAGAAGATGGGTGATATTCCTTGTGCTCTCGAATTCCGAAACCGTACATGGTTTTCAGAGGAATTTTATGAGCAGACTTTATCCTTTATGGAAAAGGAAGGATGGATTCATTCCGTCTGTGATGAACCGCAAGTCGGAGAAGGCTCCATTCCGCCAGTCATACAAGCTACACACCGTGATAAAACATTGGTCCGATTTCACGGGAGGAATAAACAGGGCTGGCTTCACCCGGCAGACCATGAGAATTGGCGTGAAGTGAGATACTTATATTTATATAATGAAGCTGAATTAAAAGAGTGGAAAAAGAATCTCGACATCCTGCATCAGCAATCGAAAGATGTCTATGTCGTGTTTAATAATAACTCCGGCGGAGATGCAGCGGCAAATGGACAGCAGATGATTGATTTGCTGGATATCACGTATTCAAGCCTGTCTCCGAAGCAGTTAGATTTATTTAGTTAACCGAGAGCTGACTGAAGCTTTCAACCTGAATGAGACGGTCAGTGACAACTTGAGGGAGAGATCAACATGCTGCAGAAGCTATGGTTATATCATACAAACGACTTGCACAGCCACTTTGAGAACTGGCCAAAAATTGCAGCTTATATTGAAGAAAAGCGTCAAGTTCACGATCAGATGCTCTTGTTTGATATTGGCGACCATATGGATCGAGTGAACCTCGTATCCGAAGCTGATTATGGAAAGGTAAATGTCAAGCTCCTCAATCAGCTTGGCTATGATGGAGTTACGATCGGGAATAATGAAGGCATTACGCTGCCTCATGATCAGCTGGATCACCTATATGAGAATGCACAATTTCCTGTGGTCCTGTCTAATCTATTTGAGAAAGGCAAAAGGCCATCATGGGCAAAGCCCTATCATATGATCACAATGGAAAACGGACTGAGAATATGTCTCTTAGGCGTGACCATTGCGTATACACCTGTTTATGAAAAGCTGGGCTGGAACATTACTGATCCATTTGACAGCATACGGGACATGCTGCAGGAAGTGAAGGGGCAGGCAGATGTCATTGTGCTCTTATCCCATCTCGGTATTATCCATGATCGGGAGGTCGCTCGTGATTTCCCTGAAATCGACGTCATCCTAGGATCACACACGCATCATCTGTTAGAACAGGGCGAAATGGACAATGGGGTGCTTCTTGCATGCGCTGAAAAGTATGGGCATTATATTGGCTGCGTCGAGCTGACAATCGATACAGCGCGCAAAGAGCTGATAGAGAAAAAGGCGACAGTGCAGTCAGTGGATCAGCTCATCAGTGAATCAGATGAAGCCATCACCACCTTACAGCAGGCAGAAAGAAGAGCGAAAGCACTCATGCAGGAAAAAGTCACAACAATTGAGTCGAAGCTAGAAACGAAGTGGTTCGACGAATCTCCGCTTCCGCAGCTCTTAACAGATGCCATTAAAGATTGGTGCGGAGCAGATATTGGCATGATGAATGCAGGTATGGTGCTTGATTCATTAGAGGCAGGGATCGTCACAAGAGAAGAAATCCACCGGATATGTCCGCATCCTATTAATCCCATTCGGGTGACGCTTACCGGTCAACAGCTCATCGAAACGGTTCGGCGGGGCTGTGAAGAAAAAATGGAACAGCTGCGCATTAAAGGCTTCGGCTTTAGAGGTGAGCTGATGGGGAAAATGCTATATAGCGGACTCAGCTATACGTTAGAAAAAGGCGAGGCCAAACGGGTGAAGGATGTCTTTGTACATGGTCAATTGATCAAAAAAGACGCCTCCTATACAGTTGGCACAGTCGATATGTATACATTAGGCTCTCTTTTTCCGCATATCCGTGATCACGAACACATTGAATATTTCATGCCTGAATTTTTACGTGATGTTCTGACATGGCGCTTGAAGGAAGCCACATGAAATCCGCTTCAGCCTAACAACACGCGCCCTCTTTTCACATAGATTGTGATGAGAGGAGTGAAGGGATTTGGTGAATTTAACACCTATTACAATTGATGGCCATTCCTTTACAGCGGTCACCGTCAAACTGCCGAAGACAAATTTCATGGCAGTAACAAATGAACACGGGTATATCATGTGCGGTGCACTTGATGTCGGGCTCTTGAATGAAAAGCTTGCAGATAGAGGAATTATTGCAGGAAGAGCAGTTGGTGTAAGAACCATTGAGCAATTGCTCGATGCTCCTTTAGAATCTGTGACATACGCCGCAGAAGCGCTAGGCATCTCAGCTGGAACAATTGGAAGAGATGCATTATTAAAAATGGTGAAATAAAATAGAGAGATGATTCCTATCCCCCCGCCTGTCTGCATACACATGTAATGGAGAAGGGGGGATTTTTTATTGAGAATGAACCGCCGTTATCGCCCCTACAAAAAGGGCCCTTTGCCATTTCGTTACGTCATGCTGCTTGCCATCGTATTCTTTGTGCTCTCAACCGTGATTAGTTTGTTTTTTATCAACCGATCCATTAAACCAACCCTTATTCACATTGCTGAACTAGAAACAGAGCGCATCGCCAATCACCTCATACAATATTCAGTGCAAGACTTTGCAGACGATCAGGAGAATATGAAGGATATGGTGGTCATGAATACAAGTGAGAACGGAAAAGTGACGACCATCGATTTTAATGCGCAAGCAACATCGAAAGCCATGGCTGACCTATCACGTCATCTTCAGAAAAATTTAGAGGACATTGAAAAGGGGAACTTTCAAAAAGAGGCAAAAGAAGCGTTAAAGGATCAAGCAGATGGACATGACGGCATTATATATAACATTCCGCTCGGTCAGGCATCCGGAAATGCACTCATCGCCAACCTCGGACCAAAAGTACCTGTACGCTTTAGTGTGATTGGTGATCCGCACACGGACGTTGAGAAAAACATTAAGCCTTATGGCATCAACAATGCGTTGATTGATATTAGTGTTCTGATCGAGGTTAAGGTAAGAGTCATTATCCCATTTGCTTCTGAAACAATCGTAGTCAAAAACTCTGTTCCTGTCTCCATACAAGCCGTTCAAGGAGACGTACCAGATTATTATAATGGCAGCGGAACAAACTCAGGTGCTCCACCAATTGTTCTCCCAGAGAAAAAGGAGAAAAAGGAATAACAGCCCAACAATGATTGGGCTGTTTTTTTACGATTTTCGTTTCCGTTCAGCTCTTTCCCACGCCCTCAAATGAGGGTATGGGTCAAATGACCATTCCGTTCTGCCGTTGTCTTTGTACATGCCATAGTGAAGATGCGGCGGAAATTTTCCTGCGGTGCCTGGAGGGCCGTAACCGGAGCTTCCGACAGATCCAATCACCTGACCTGGTTCAACTATTTGACCTGTCTTAAGTCCTTTTGCAAAGCCATTTAAGTGAGCGAAGTAATGATAATGATTATGAATATCTCGAATGCCTATCCGCCAGCCGCCAAAGCGGTTCCAGCCTTTCATTTCAATCACGCCATACGATGTCGCACGAACGGGAAGTCCATAATGGGCAAATAAATCGGTTCCCTCATGAATTCTTCTTCCTCCAAATCCTCTCGCATCTCCCCATGTACTTCGGTAGCTGTAGTCAGCTCCAACTGGTAGAGGAAAAGCATGCTTTCCAAGATCAAGATGGCCGTAGTGCTTATATAGCTTCATAAAAGATGAAATGATTCCAACGGTTTGATCACGTCCATAATAGTCCCATAAGCCAATTTTTAATTGATCAATGCTGCTGCCGTAGTGAAGCAAGTATTGAGCAAACGTGAATAATACATCCTCATCGTCATCGCTGCTTGCTTTGCCATCCCCATTCCCATCAAGCCCAATTCCATCAAACACTTTAATGCTTAAAGGAGAGGTATCCTGTTTATTCGGGTTTTCTGGTCCAATCCACATTTCCCGGGGAATGTAGATGCCAATGACGCCTTTTTGTTTCGGTAAATCTCTTCTGCTTTTTCGAATATTGTGTTCATACTGATCAACTGCAGCAAGTACATACCATGGAACCTGTGTTGTGATGGAGACTTTTTCATATAGGGCCATTCTCTGCTTCAATTCATCTGGCTGCTTGCCGGTCCCTTCTGCATGAACAGGTAAAGGGAGCATTGAAAGAGCAATCATGATGGCTAAAACCACTTTCACAAACGTCCATCTCCTTTCATCGAGCATCGTCTTCTACCGTTTAGTGTGGTTAGATCACTCTATTTCATAAGAAGAAAATGTTAGTAATTTTCTTCGGTTTTTTTAGGAGGCTTTTGGGTATTTTTGCAGCTCATTCCCTTGTTGTTCAATCTGTACTATGTTAAAGTGTCTAAAGAAAAGGCTTTAGGCCGAAGATTCAATTTTTTGCAGCTTCTTGGCTGCATCCATCGTATATAGCAGGAAGATTTTTGTAGATGCACCTTTAACGAATTCATATGGAGATGATGGAATTGGCAAAGAAGGAAGAGCACGTAAGAAAACCGGACTGGCTTAAAATTAAGCTGAATACGAATGAAAACTATACCGGTTTGAAGAAAATGATGCGGGAAAACAACCTGCATACCGTTTGTGAGGAAGCAAAATGTCCGAATATTCATGAATGCTGGGCAGTGAGAAGAACCGCTACATTTATGATCCTTGGATCTGTTTGTACGCGCGCATGCCGTTTCTGTGCGGTGAAAACTGGACTTCCAACTGAGCTTGACCTACAAGAGCCAGAACGCGTGGCAGATTCAGTAGCATTAATGAACTTAAAGCATGCTGTCATAACAGCGGTTGCAAGGGATGATCAAAAGGATGGCGGAGCAGGTGTGTTCGCTGAAACCGTTCGTGCGATTAGAAGAAAAAGCCCATTCACGACAATTGAAGTTCTCCCTTCAGACATGGGCGGTAATTATGATAACTTGAAGACGTTAATGGACACTCGTCCTGACATTTTAAATCACAACATTGAAACAGTGCGCAGATTAACGCCAAGAGTTCGTGCGCGTGCTACATACGATCGTTCATTAGAATTCTTGCGTCGTGCAAAAGAAATGCAGCCTGACATTCCAACAAAATCAAGCATTATGATTGGACTCGGTGAAACGAAGGAAGAAATCATTGAAGTCATGGATGATCTTCTTGCCAATAACGTGGACATTATGGCGATTGGGCAGTACTTACAGCCTTCGAAAAAGCATTTGAAAGTTCAAAAATACTATCATCCGGATGAGTTTGCAGAGCTGAAGGAAATTGCGATGTCAAAAGGCTTTAGCCACTGTGAAGCTGGGCCGCTTGTGCGCTCTTCCTACCATGCAGATGAACAAGTAAACGAAGCGTCTAAAAAGCGTCAGGCGCAAGCATAACAAAGAAAACGCCAGAGCTCTCTGGCGTTTTTTCTCATATTAATTTTGGCCATAAGGGGTGTTTCTTCTCATCGTACGGTCGGAATTCGTCATCCCATTTGCATCTTCTTTCGTTGAAATATCTCCACCTTGAGGGGAATACTTCATTTGCTGAATCGTTTTGGTTAAAATCTGGTCAAAATCACGTGAATTGGTTTGAAGACGTGAAAAATTGGCAATGGATTGAAAGTGCTCTGGATTATCAGAGACGTATACATGATAATAACGAGGGAGAACAGAAACCGCCGTTTTCTTTACTTGATCGGCAGATTCATCACGGTTTTTGTTTCCTGTTCGATACACGATGAGTGCATCCTCATCTGTCACAAGTGTCGCTGCATCTTTGATGTTTGGCAGCTGCACCGTTAAACTTGTAATCACGTGGGCAAGATGCTCACGATTTAAAGCAGGGGTTCTTTCTTTCTGATCCGTTACTTGCTGGCGCTGATAACGAACATATCCTGCTTTGTTTGTGTCTGCTTCTGGCATGTTGGAATTATTTCCTTCATGACGATCCGACAGACGGATGGTTTTACTTGAAGAATCTTCATCCACTTGCCGGTTCATACCTGATTGAAAGCCGCACCCGCCTAAAAGTATGCTGAGGAGAATCGCGGCTGTCAGTTGTTTCTTCATAAATGTGACCTCCTTTTTCCTTTAGCTTCGGCTAAATCGGAAAAAACATGCTTTAGCAATTGATGGAGTTCTTCCAATGAATTATCATTAAAGATGGATCGTTTAAAAAGAGGTGAGAAGATGATCGTCATTCAGAATGCTACCTTTGATCTTGTAAGAGATATCAAAGACGGCTTTAATGAAGAAGCGTTTAAAGCAAGGTACTCAGATATTTTAAATAAGTATGATTATATTGTGGGGGACTGGGGCTATAATCAGCTCAGGCTGAAAGGGTTCTTTGATGACCAAAACCAAAAGGCCACATTTGATACTAAAATCAGCACACTCGATGAATACATTTATGAATACTGTAATTTTGGCTGTGCCTATTTTGTCTTAAAACGAATCAGAAAATAACGCAAAGGGGAGCGTCATAATGTATTTCGTAGACAGAAAAAAGATTGAAGAGACATTACGTTTTTTCGAGGAGCAATATGAGTTGATGCAAAGTCATCAAACATGGACAAGCCCTTTAGAAAAAAAAGCACTGGAACGAATTGTTCATTTGCTCGTCGAATGTATTCTTGATACTGGAAATGACATGATTGATGGCTTTATTATGCGTGACCCAGGAAGCTATGATGACATCATGGATATCCTTGTTGATGAAAAGGTCGTACCAGAAGGTGAAGGCAGTCAGCTGAAAAAGCTTGTCTCATCCCGCAAAACACTTGTGCAGCAATATCAGGAAGTGGATCATCATGACTTATTGCAGGTCATCAGCGAAGTAGAGCAGGCGCTAGAGGTCTTTCCAAGCCGCATCCGTACCTACTTGGAGCAGGAGCTTGGCCCAGTATCAGCGTTTAAATAAACCATTGGAGTTGTGAGCATCATGAAATACAAAGGCTATTTAATTGATTTAGACGGGACAATGTATAAAGGAACAGAAAAGATCGAAGAAGCAGGTCAATTTGTTCAGAAGTTAAATGAGTTGAACATCCCTTACTTGTTTGTCACGAATAACTCATCACGCACGCCAAAGCAGGTAGCGGAAAAACTCGTTTCCTTCGATATTCCAGCCACAGAAGAACAAGTTTTCACAACAAGTATGGCGACGGCCAATTATATTGCTGAGCAAAAGAAAGATGCGTCAGTTTACGTGATCGGTGAAGAAGGAATCAAGCAGGCGATTGAAGAAAAAGGGCTGACGTTTGGTCAGGAAGACGCAGATTTTGTTGTTGTTGGAATTGATCGGGGCATTACATATGAAAAATTAGCAGTAGGTGCGATTGCCATCCGTCAAGGCGCACAATTTGTCTCAACAAATGGAGATATTGCTATCCCAACAGAAAGAGGGCTTTTGCCAGGGAACGGTTCATTAACATCTGTACTGACCGTGACAACAACAGTTCAGCCGACATTTATCGGAAAGCCAGAATCCATTATTATGGAACAAGCGATGCGTGTGCTTGGAACAGATGTGTCTGAGACGCTCATGGTGGGTGATAACTATGATACGGATATTATGGCAGGAATGAATGCAGGGATGGACACATTACTCGTCCATACAGGTGTGACAACAAAAGAGCTGCTTCAGCAGTATGAAAAGCAGCCAACCTATGTCATTGATTCATTATCCGAGTGGATTGAGCGATTATCATAAAAAAAGAGGACAAGCGTTACGCGCGCGTCCTCTTTTTCTTTATTCTGCATTTCTCGCACTATGTGCCAGCCTGCTTGATGCGGCAGCAGCAATAGCGCCGACGATGTCATCTAAAAAGGTGTGGCATTCGCCTGTGGATTTATCGTTGAGTTTTCCGAGAATTCCCGGTTTTTCTTTATCGATATATCCGTAATTCGTAAAGCCGATCGAACCATAAATATTGACGATAGCAAAGGATAAAATTTCATCAACGCCATACAGGCTTTCGTCCGTTTCAAGTATTGATTGAAGCGGCTCAGTCAGCTTCTTTTGCTCGGCGAGTACGTCTAGTTCGACGCCCGTTAAAATCGCATTTTGGACTTCACGTTTTGCGATGACACGCTCCACATTGTGGATGCACTCTGTCATGTCTAAGCCAGGATGATATTTTTCCTGTAAAAAGTAGACAAGGTCTGCTATATCTTGAATGGTTACGCCTCGTTCTTGTAAACGGCGTCTTGCTGTTTTTTCTACTTCGTTCATCTCATGATGATGCCGCATGTATTCCTCACCCAATCCTCTTAATTTGTCCACAACGTGTAAAAAGCTTCGGATAGTAAATAGTATTCATAAATCCCTCAACCTGCGACTACGATATGATAAGAGATTGATCATAGGAACGCAGGTGAAAACATGAAAGAAACCATTTATCACACATTTGGTATTGATGTTCGTCAGTTTATGCCATATGGCAGTTATCAGAGCTTTCAAACGGCGGAGGCTCTCTTCCTCATTGTTCCTGTGTCTCATTTGCGAGAAGAAGAACTCGCAGAGATGTATCATATCAGTCAGTATTTACTGAATGCTGGAGACCCATACGTCGCTGTGTTTGAATTAACAAATGAAGAAAAGCCCACCTTTACTCATGGGAAGGAGCAGTACGCTTTATTAAAAGCAGCGCCTCCGATCTCAAGCCGCTCGTTTCAGCAAGCGTCAGAGCTGGCGGCCTTTCATGTTAGGGGAAGAGGCTTTCCATATGAAGTATCCGAAACAAAACGTGTCGGTGCCTGGAAGGAATTATGGGCAAAACGATTAGATCAGCTTGAAGGCTTTTGGATGCAGCAAATGCATCAAAAACCGCTGGAACGGTTTGAACAAAAATTCATTGAATCGTTTCCGTATTATCTTGGATTAACGGAGAATGCCATTCAATATTTAGTCGATACTGAGCTCGATGATGAACCGAAAGAAGGTGACTCAGGCACTGTCTGTCATCAGCGCTTTTCACGTATGACATGGCCGCATGAGCAGCCGCTTCGTATACCTGTGGATTGGGTCTTTGATCATCCAACCCGCGATATTGCCGAATACTTAAGAGAGACTTTTGTGCAGCATAAGGAAGATTTAATTGAAGAGGGCTTTTCCTTTCTTCAGCAATATGAACAGGTGACACCTCTTTCCTCCTTTTCAAAGCGTTTATTATACAGCCGTCTGCTGTTCCCGCTTCATTATTTTGAAATTGTAGAGGGCTACTACATGTCTGGAGAAAATGAAAAAGCATATTATGAAGAGAGGTTAGATTACGTTTTAAATGATGCCAATCGTTATGAATACTTTCTAAAGGTTTTTCAAGAAATGAGCGCCATGCGAAGCGGTGGTAGCCCCATTCCGGCTATTGGCTGGATTCAGCCTGCAGCTGATTTGAAGTTTCAGTGAACAGACGAAACGTCTCTTTTCTCTTGAGACGTTTTTCGTTATGCTTAAAGAAATCGATTAAAGGAGTGTTCTTCTTGACGAAACCTTATGTCTATATCACAAGAAAGCTTGATGAAGCATCACTTACACCATTAAAAGAAGTCGCTCATGTTGAGATGTGGCCAAGCGAGGATGAGCCGTGTCCAAGAGAAGAGTTAGAAACACAGGCTGCTAAAGCGGATGCGCTTCTCACCATGCTGTCAGATCAAATAGATGAGCCCCTTTTATCAAAGGCCCCTAATGTCAAGGTGGTCGCAAACCTTGCTGTTGGCTATGACAATATTGATGTTGAAGCAGCCAAAAAGCGCGAAATCACCGTATGTCATACACCAGATGTCTTAACAGAATCGACGGCTGATTTAGCCTTTGCCCTACTGATGGCGTCAGCTAGACGCATTGTTGAGGCGAGTGATTGGATTAAGGATGGAAATTGGACAGGCTGGGGGCCGCTTCTTCTTGCCGGTGCGGATGTTCATCACAAAACGCTCGGGATTGTCGGAATGGGTAGCATTGGAACAGCACTAGCCAAGCGGGCCAAAGGCTTTAATATGAATATCCTTTATCATAATCGTTCCAGAAAACCCGAGGCAGAAGCGCAGCTTGGTGTGACATATGCGGATTTTGAGGAACTGCTCAAACAGTCTGATTTCATCGTCTGTCTGACGCCGTTAACCCCGGAAACAAAAGACATGTTTAATGAACAAGCATTTGATCTGATGAAGAACTCTGCTTATTTCATTAACGTATCAAGAGGACAGACTGTGGATGAGGATGCTTTATACGAGGCTGTCACGACAGGAAAAATTGCCGGAGCAGGTCTAGATGTATTTAGACAAGAGCCTGTCAGTCCATCTCATCCATTAACGACATTACCTAACGTCACAGTCCTCCCTCATATTGGAAGTGCTAGTGTCGAAACGAGAAAAACGATGATGCGTTTATGTGCTGAGAATATTGCACTTGTCTTACAAGACAAGCCAGCCAAAACGCCGGTTCGTTCATAATATAAAGCTTCCCGGTGTTCGGGAGCTTTTCTGACAAAAATATTTTGAAAATATAGAATCTTGATATAAATAGCTGTTAAGCGGTTTCATTCTGACAATCTCTTATTTTATTACCTTGTCAAAATGAGGATACCCCTTTATAATGTGTGTACATTGAATGTCTGTGTAAGGTTAACAAATGTCTTTTTAGAGAGGACATTTACGGAGAAAGGTGGAATTTCAGGTGAAGGCAATTCGAGTTGGGCTATTAGGATTAGGAACAGTGGGGAGCGGTGTCGTAAAAATTATCCAAGACCATCAGGATAAATTAATGCACCAAATCGGCTGTCCGGTATTAATACAAAAAGTGCTTGTGAGCAATCCCGATAAAAAAAGAGATGTGGATGTCGCAAGAGAGGTCTTCACAACTGAAGTATACGATGTGATTAGAGATCCAGAGGTCGACGTCATCATTGAAGTGATGGGCGGCATTGAAGAGACAAAACAATATTTAATAGATGCGTTGAATGAGAAGAAGCATGTCATTACAGCCAATAAAGATTTAATGGCGCTTTACGGTACGGAGCTTTTACATGTAGCGAAAGAAAATGGCTGTGATCTTTATTATGAAGCAAGTGTTGCCGGAGGAATTCCGATTTTGCGCACGCTGGAGGAAGGGCTCGCCTCTGACCGAATCACCAAGATGATGGGGATTGTGAACGGTACAACGAATTTTATTTTAACGAAAATGAATGTCGATAAAAGCGCATATGAGGATGTCTTAAAAGAAGCACAGGATCTTGGCTTTGCAGAAGCGGATCCGACAGCTGATGTAGAAGGACTGGATGCAGCAAGGAAAATGGCGATTCTTGCAAGACTCGGCTTTTCCATGAATGTAGATTTAGAGGACGTCAAGGTGAAAGGTATTTCTGATATCTCTGATGAGGATATTAATTTCAGTAAGCGGTTTGGCTATACAATGAAGCTGATTGGAATTGCTCAGCGGGACGGAGAGAAAGTAGAGGTCAGCGTTCAGCCAACCTTACTTCCTGATCATCATCCATTATCATCCGTTAACAATGAATTTAATGCGGTGTATGTCTACGGAAGTGCTGTAGGAGAAACGATGTTTTACGGACCTGGAGCAGGAAGTCTGCCAACGGCAACAGCTGTTGTATCAGACTTAGTCGCAGTAATGAAAAACATGCGCCTTGGCGTGAACGGAAGCGGATTTATCGCACCGCAGTTTGAGAAGAAGATCAAATCGTCATCAGAAGTATTTGCTCAGCAATTCTTAAGAATTCATGTCAGAGATCAAGTCGGGGCATTCTCCCGCATTACATCTATTTTTTCTGAAAGAGGCATCAGCTTTGAAAAGATCCTTCAGCTTCCTGTGAAAGGACACGATGAGCTGGCTGAAATTGTAATTATTACACATCAGACCTCACAAGAAGATTTCTCAAATATCCTGCAAAAATTAAACGACCTCGACGTGGTGGTTCAAGTGAAGAGCACGTACCGAGTAGAAGGGAACGGTTTAAGCTAATGAAATGGAATGGACTCATTGAAGAATTTCAAGAATTCTTACCAGTAAACGAATCTACACCTAAACTAACATTAAATGAAGGGAATACACCGCTGATCCATCTCGCCAAGCTTTCAGAAAAGCTGGGAATCGAGCTTCATGTGAAAACAGAAGGCGTGAATCCAACAGGTTCTTTCAAGGATCGAGGAATGGTCATGGCCGTTGCTAAGGCAAAAGAAGAAGGCAATGATACAATCATGTGCGCTTCAACAGGGAATACTTCTGCAGCAGCAGCGGCATATGCAGCCCGTGCTGATATGAAATGTATTGTCATCATTCCAGACGGGAAAATTGCCTTCGGTAAGCTTGCACAGGCTGTCATGTACGGAGCAGAGATCATTGCCATTGACGGCAACTTTGATGATGCACTGAAAATCGTCCGCAGTATCTGTGAAAAAGCGCCGATCGCCCTTGTGAACTCCGTCAATCCTTATCGAATTGAAGGACAAAAGACAGCAGCATTTGAAATCTGTGAGCAGCTAGGCTCTGCTCCGGACGTACTGGCGATTCCTGTTGGAAATGCCGGGAACATCACAGCCTACTGGAAAGGCTTCAAGGAATATCACGAGAAAAAAAGAACTGGACTGCCTGTCATGCGTGGTTTTGAAGCAGAAGGTGCAGCGGCAATCGTTCGAAATGAAGTGATTGAGCAGCCAGAAACAGTGGCAACAGCTATCCGTATCGGAAATCCAGCGAGCTGGAAACAAGCTGTGGCAGCCGCAGATGAATCAAACGGAAAGATTGATGAAGTGACTGATGAGGAAATTCTTCATGCGTATCAATTGATCGCACGTGAAGAAGGTGTGTTTGCAGAACCGGGCTCATGTGCATCGATTGCGGGCGTGTTAAAGCAGGTGAAATCTGGTGAAATCAAGCCAGGCAGTAAAGTTGTTGCGGTACTAACAGGTAACGGACTGAAAGATCCAAATACGGCTATTGATATTTCGCAAATTAAGCCGGTCACACTCGATGCAGATGAAGATCAAATTCTTGAACACTTAGAAAAGGCCGCACGCGTATGAGTGAAGCCTCCATGCTTTTTTCAATCACAGTACCGGGAAGCACTGCCAATTTAGGACCAGGCTTTGATTCAGTTGGAATGGCACTCAGCCGCTATTTAAAGCTATCGGTCTATGACCATGATAGCTGGCTGTTTGAAGCAGAAACAGATGTCGTAGCTGGAATTCCATCAGGCACCGACAACCTGATTTATCAAACAGCCAAAAAGGTCGCAGATGACTTTGGAAAAACACTCCCGCCTGTTCATGTCAAAGTGTGGAGTGATATTCCATTGGCACGGGGGCTTGGCAGCAGTGCTGCTGCCATCGTTGCCGCCATTGAACTCGCCAATCAGCTTCTTGAATTAAATATGACAGATGATCAGAAGCTCTTTTATGCAAGTGAGGTAGAAGGTCATCCAGATAATGCGGGTGCCTCTTTATTCGGTGGTTTACTGATCGGTCTTCATGAAGAAGACAAAACCCATGCCGTTAAAGTGCAGCATGTGGATGTAGATGTTGTCGTGGTCATTCCTTTTTATGAAGTGCTCACAAAGGATGCCCGTGATGTCCTGCCAGAGGATTTTTCCTATAAGCATGCTGTTAGTGCGAGTGCTGTAAGCAACGTCCTTGTTGCCGCTTTAATGACGCAAAACTGGCCGCTTGTTGGAGAAATGATGAATAAGGATTTATTTCATCAGCCTTACCGCACAATGCTCGTTCCAGAGCTGTCGAAGGTAGAGCATGTCGCTTCGCTCAAAGGAGCGTATGGAACGGCTTTGAGCGGTGCTGGACCGACGATCCTCACATTAGTGGAAAAAGGGAAGGGAGAAGCACTGAAAGAACAGCTTGCCCAAAACTTCCCGCATTGCGAAGTCGATTTGCTGACGGTACCTGTAGAAGGTGTTGTCGTGCAGCATCATCCTGTTAATCAAGTAAAGAACGTGCTGTGAATCTGCACGTTCCCAGCGTGTAGACAAACCCTCGCATTCTTTGTCAGTCCTGCGCGCTGGTGCTCACGAATGTTCAATTCGCTCCGCGCCAGTGCTCGTTCTTCCTAGACTTCAAGGGTTTTCAATCACGCTGAAAAGAAGAAAAAGAGCTAAAATAAAGATCATTTTAGCCCTTTTTCAGCAATCTGAGAACGTGCTGTGAATCTGCACGTTCTTTTTTATGCTTGTTTTTATGGGAAGAAGCAGGGATTATTATTTAGAGGATCGAACTATTTTTTATGCATATAAGGGGGAGATTCATTCATGAAGAAATTGATGACGGCAGAAGATTTAACGAAGATTGTTTCTGTTTCTCATCCGGTTTATTCACCAGATGGAAAAAAGGCAGTCTTTACAAAAGTCACTGTGAATGAGAAAAAGGACGATTACAATATCCATTTATGGGTTCGAGATGAAGAGACAGAGGAGCTGGCACAATGGACATTTGAGGATGGAAAGCATCATCAACCAGTTTGGTCAAAGGACGGCAGGCAGCTTGCTTTTATTTTGCAAAAGCCAAAGGAAGTCCCTCAGCTCGCACTCATAAAGAGCGAAGGAGGCGGCGTGCGTACTTTAACGAAGATTCCATACGGAGTATCTCACCCTGTCTTTTCTCCCGACGGAGCATTCATTTATGCGGCTGTGTCATTGAAACAATCAGAATCTGTTCATGATGAAAAAAAGGAAGAGCAAGATGAATTTGCTCCAGCGGTATATGATGATTTGACCTATAAAGCAGATGGAAGAGGCTTTTTAGATGGGCGTGTCACACAGATCGTGAAAGTGGATATCCGTTCAGGAGAGGTAGAGCCTATCACGAGCGAGCAGGTTCATCATATGAATCATACCGTTTCCCCGTGTGGAAAATGGCTTGCCTTTATTCAATTAAATCCACAGATACCTTACATAAGTGACGTGTGTCTTCTGTCATTAGAAGATGGTCAGACAAAAAAGATCACACAAGCAAACGGCGCTTATTCCACCGTATCTTTTTCTCCAAATGGAGAGAGTCTTTTGTATATTGGACATGAGCGTGAATTCCAAAATGCCACCTTCCCATCATTATGGCTGTATGATCTGAAAGAAGACAAGGCGGTTCAGCTATCAGAAATGCTCGATATGTATGTTGGAAACTGTATGGCAGGAGATAGCGTGATGGGAGAGGCCTATCAAGTTCCACAGTGGACAAAAGACAGCCAAGGATTTTATACGCTTGTTTCTGATCAAGGCAGTACAGGGATTTATTATTTCTCTATTGAAGGTTTAGCCTATCCAGTTCGACTAGAGGCGGAACATATCACCAATTTCAGCCTTCATCCAGATGAATCCAAACTGCTGCTCAGCCGGCTTTCACCTGTTTCACCAAGCGAGCTATATGAGCTGACATTAGGGGAGACAGAACTGAAGCAAATCACGTTTGAGCATCATGATTTTCTAAAGGAGTATGTCGTATCCGAACCTGAACCATTTTCTTTTCAGTCAAAAGATGGCGACGAGGTGCATGGCTGGTTTATGAAGCCTTCCAAGATGGAAGAGGGGGAGAAATATCCGCTTATTCTAGAGGTTCATGGCGGACCGCATGCGATGTATGGTTATACGTATTTTCATGAATTTCAAATGCTTGCTTCTGAAGGCTATGCCATCGTGTATATCAATCCGCACGGAAGTCATGGATACGGACAGATGTTTACCGACCGTGTGAGAGGAAGTTATGGTGACGTTGATTATGACGATGTTATGCAGGCTGTTGATCATGTGCTCAAAGCCTATGATTTCCTTGATGAAACAAGACTCGGCGTGACTGGCGGGAGCTATGGCGGTTTTATGACCAACTGGATTGTCGGTCAGACCGACCGCTTCCGCGCAGCTGTCACACAGCGCTCCATTTCAAACTGGATTAGCTTTTATGGCATTAGTGATATCGGTTATTTCTTTACAAGGTGGCAGATTGATGGGGATATTTATGATTCTGTCGATAAGCTATGGGATCGTTCGCCGCTAAAATATGTGAAGCAGATGAACACGCCGCTTCTCATCCTGCACAGCGATGAAGATTATCGCTGCCCAGTTGATCAAGCAGAACAGCTTTTTGTGGCATTGAAGGAGCTTGGGAAAGACACAAGATTGGTCAAATTCCCGAAGGCATCTCATGATTTGTCCAGAAGCGGACACCCGGGACAGCGCATTCAAAGACTGACCTTTATAAAGGAATGGTTTAGAGAAAAGCTAGCCTAATAAAAAACGACCCTTCAGCGTGCTGACAAACCCTCGCATTCGGTATCAGTCCTGCGTGCTGGTGCTCACGAATAGAAAATTCGCTCCGCGCCAGTACTCGTCCTTTTCTTATCACGCTGAAAAGAAGACAAAGGGCTAAAGCCTTTGTCAATCATGAAAAAAACGACCCTAATTGGGTCGTTTTCATGTCATATATGAATTAGAAAACCTGTTCAACTTCTACAACGCCAGGCACTTCTTCTAATAATGCGCGCTCAATACCGGCTTTCAATGTAATGGTTGAACTTGGGCAGCTGCCGCATGCACCAAGAAGACGTAATTTCACAATGCCATCTTCAATGTCTACAAGCTCACAGTCTCCACCATCACGTAATAGAAATGGACGAAGTTTGTCCAGTACTTCCTGTACTTGGTCTTTCATTTCGACTTCAGTCATTAGATATAATCGCTCCTTTCACAACATATCACCATTATATTCATCTGGACGATAAAAATCTATTGATTGGTTTCAAAGTTTCCTTCTCATTATAGCACAATCTCACCTTGAAACAAAAAGTGATTTTGACTTTTTTCATCCAGAAAATTCAGCTAAAATGAAGAAAGAATAGGGGGCTTGTCAAATGAACAAAACTGTCGATCTTTATGTATATGGAAGAGATGTACTGTGCGCTAGCTGCGTGAATCTGCCTTCTTCAAAAGATACATTTGAATGGTTAGATGCAGCATTAAAACGAAAATATCCGAATCAGCCATTTCGCATCACATATATTGATATTGAGCACCCGCCAGAAAACGAACAACAAAAGGAATTGTCTGAACGAATTCTTGATGATGAATTTTTTTATCCACTTGTCTTAGTAGAGGATCAAATCGTTGGAGAGGGCAATCCGAAATTAAAAGACATTTATCAAGAAATGGAGAAATACGGGTACAAGGAGAACAGTGAATAAGCTGTTCTTTTTTTGAAGAATAAAACGAACAAATGTTCCTTTTTGTGTTGAAAAAGAACGTTTGTTCGTTTATAATGAAATGAAAGGAGCGTGAGCATCATGAATTATTTACTGAAACAATCTCTTCATCAGCAAGTACCGATTGAGATGATTTATATGAAGAAAAATGGAGAGTGCACGAAGAGAAAAATCATTGTACACCGTCAAACAGATCAGCTTATCCAAGCGTATTGTTTATCGAAGAAGACGATGAGAACCTTTCGTAAAGACTGCATTCTTGCCCTTGCTCCGATCAAATGGACCAACTCATCGGCACATGCCGTTTCATAGAAAAAAGCTCCCTCGTCACGAAGGAGCTTTGAGAAAAAATTCACATGATTTTAGCCGTTGTGATGCTTGTACATCCAAAGGAGTCCAGATTTCAGGAGTCTTGGCACCCGGCCAACAAGTGGACGATCAGCCACTAAGCCAAAGCCGGCTTTTTTCCCTAAAGAACCTAAAACACCTTTTAGCTTAAACTGTGGATAAGCCTCAGGAAGCGGCTCATTTTTCCAGCGTTTTTGCAGAGATTGGACAATTTGTTCTGCCTGCGCCTCAGCAAGCTGTGCACTTGGGGCATGAGGCAGACTTGCGCAGTCACCTACGACATATACATGCTCATCCCCTGGAAGATTATGATGAGGAGTTAATACGACGCGGCCTTGTGCGTCTTTTTCAACATCCATCTCTCGTACCACTTTGCTTGGCTGTATTCCTGCTGTCCACACGATGACATCTGCTTCAATTGCGTCATCATGGTTGTAAACGACACCTTCTTCAACCTTTGTAATATTGGCACAGTTAATGATCTTTACGTCATTTTCTTCAAACCACTTTTGCACATACAAACTTAATCTTTTTGGGAAGCTTGATAGTATCAACTCTCCGCGGTCAAAAAGAATAATGTTTAAATCAGCACGGCTTTCTCTTAGTTCACTGGCCAGCTCTACCCCGCTAAGTCCAGCACCGACGATGCCAACCGTTGCACCTGCGCTCAAATTGTTTAATTTGTTATACGCATGTCTTGACTGATCAATGGTTTGAATGCTGTATGTATGTTCTTTTGCACCAGGGACATTATGATACTTGTCCTCACAGCCGAGTCCAATCACAGTATCATCATACGGAATCGGTTCACGGTCGCTGAATAAGATCTGTTTGTTTTCAATATCAATTTTTTCTACTTCCCCGTATTGAATATCCAGCTTCGGATGCTCTGGAAAAGATACTCGAATGTGATGATCAGAGATCGTTCCAGCAGCAAGTGCATAATATTCTGTTTTTAAACAGTGGTAAGGATTTCGATCAATTAATGTGATAGTGACATCATCAGGTAATTGATTTGGCAATAAGCGGTGGAGAACCCGCATATTCCCGTAACCTCCGCCGATCAAGACTAAATTTTTCATGACGATTCTCCTTTTCCCCGTAGACATTGAAAAACACTTATACTAAAAAACTTTAAGTTAAAATACCAAATAAAATTATATCGAATTTACTGTGAAACCACAATAATTGTTTCAAAATAACCTACATATTCATCAGTTAGTCCTAAATAGTAAAACATTTTACGAGGAATAGGCGTAACGATACAGATGAAGCTCATATTTTGACTAATACAAGGAATTTCGGTAGGATGGTAAGGCAATGTGAGGTGAAGCACAGTGTTTCCACTGATCGAATTTTGTGTAAGTAATCTTGCACAAGGGTCTCAAGAAGCAAAAGAGAAGCTTGAAAAAGACCCAAACCTAGACGTAATGGAATACGGCTGTTTAAGCTATTGCGGCAAATGTATGGACTCCCCATTTGCACTTGTGAATGGAGAATTTGTTTCAGGAGAAAATGCAGAGCAGCTAGTCGAGCGTATTTATGCTTTTATAGAGGAAAACGACATGTTTTAAATGCACCACATGGGTCATGAGGTGCATTTTTTTCACTCTTCCACCTTCCATTTTTAAGGAGAATGAATGGAAAGCGTATTCAATATGTTATGCTAATAAAATATCATCAATATGAAACATCACACGAGAGAAAAAGAGGCATATGCATAATAAAAGCCCTTTGCCATGGCAGCAAAGAGCTTCTATGTATGAAAAACGGGGGATGATAAGATTGTCTCCTGAATCGACTCCTTTTATACTATAAAGAAACAACATTTTTGGAGGAAGCTCATGACATCATTTCAATTCACGAAAATGCACGGATTAGGAAATAATTATATTTACGTTAATCAGATGAAGGAACAGCTTCCAGAAGAGCAGCTATCAGAGATAGCGATTCGCGTTTCTTCTGTTTATACAGGAATCGGTTCTGACGGGATGATCCTGATTTGCCCATCAGATGTTGCACCTGTGAAGATGCGCATTTTCAACAATGATGGTTCAGAGGGCAAAAACTGCGGTAACGGGCTGCGCTGCGTTGCAAAGTATGTGTATGAGCATCAAATTGTGACGGACACAACGTTCCAGATTGAGACATTGTCAGGACTTGTTGAAGCTACCGTTCACGCTCAGGATGGTCATGTTCAGCTAGTCACAGTAGATATGGGAAAACCGCGTTTTGAAAGAGAAGCGATGCCGATGCGTGGTGAACCGGCCAGCACAACAATTAATGAGCCGCTTGATTTTGGCACTGCGAATTTAAATGGAACAGCCGTTTCAATGGGAAATCCGCACATCGTTTTTTATTTAGAAGACATTGAAAAAGCGCCTCTTCATACACTTGGGCCGATCATTGAAAAACACGATATGTTTCCAGAAGGCGTCAATGTAGAATTTGTTGAAGTTGTCAGTGAAACAGAGCTGCATTTTCGTGTGTGGGAAAGAGGCTCAGGCATTACACAGGCTTGTGGAACAGGGGCTTGTGCTGCGGCTGTATCCACAATTGTGAATGGGCAGGCGAAAAAAGAAACAGACATGACAGTTCATTTAGCAGGCGGAGACCTCATCATTCGCTGGAAAGACAATGACCACGTGCTTATGACAGGACCTGCGGAGACCATTTGTGACGGGACATTTTATCTCTAAACCATTTATTTGAGAAAAGGCATCATCACGTTTATAATTGAAAAAGAAACATCCAGTCAAAAGGAGGGATGATCATGAGTACACCAGTAACCATTACAGAAGCTGCTGCACTGCAGATTAAAGATATGATGAAAGAACATGAAGAAGAAAATGCGTTCCTGCGAGTGGGCGTAAAAGGCGGCGGCTGCAGCGGTCTTTCATACGGCATGGGCTTTGACCATGAAGTCTCAGAGAAAGACACGCAGTTCGAGCAGCACGGCATCAATGTCCTTGTCGACTCCGAAAGCCTTGATATCATGAACGGAACCATCATTGATTTCAAACAATCACTAATGGGCGGCGGTTTCACGATTGACAATCCAAACGCCATCGCATCATGCGGGTGCGGTTCTTCTTTCAGAACAGCAACGAATACCGGTACGCCTGAAGAGTGTTAATAAGCACTATTTAATACAGATGAGTTTTTGATAAATATATAAACTTAAAAAATGCAGGTATACGCCTCTTGGATAGTTAATTTTAAAAAACTAACTGTTCAAGAGGCTTTTTTAGAAATTAATTTAATTGGAGGAAGGTAATTAATTATGCCTAATTGTGATTGGGGGAAACCATGTGAATGCAAAGAATGTAGAACAAAATCATTTGATGTAAAATGTCCAAAATGCAATTTTAATAATAGTTTAGAGGTTGAAGCGGACTTTTGGGAATACTCTATTGATAAAAATAATTTAGGTGATTACAACTTTTCATATCCTCAAACTAAAAAAGATTTAGTATGTTATGCCTGTTCGTATCTAATAATTGATGTTCCATTTTTTAATAATTACAATAAAAGTAGGTGTGAGAATAGGTTAAAGTTAATTGAAAACATAAAACAGGGTAGATTTTGTAATTGTTGTAATGTAGTTGAAGGTGATATAAAAGGGTGTTTCTCTAAAATAGAGTTGTTAAAACACGATAATAATCTATACTGTAAAGCCTGTTTAGCTGATTTTTTATTGAAGGAAAATCCCGATCCTTCTAACTCTCAAGAGAAATATGAGTTTGACAAGGTGGAGTTAAAGTGGAAAAAAAATAAGATAAAGGTGCAATGTCCTAAGTGTAATAAAAATAGATGGCTGAAAGCGGAACATAGTTGGCGGAAAATGTGTAAAAATTGCTACTTCTTATCTAAAATTTAAGCTGTGGATGCTAATCACTTTTTAATCTTTGAATTTATTATGAGACTATATTATGGGATTTTCAAGATTTACAGGATTGTTGGAGGGGAAAAATGGCTAATTTATTTATCATAGGTAATGGTTTTGACTTATCTCATTATTTAAAAACTTCTTATGATGACTTTAAGAAATTTTTACTTTTAAGTTATCCCAATATTATTATGGATGAATTGATAATACCTGAAGGAATTGAATTAAGTGATGGTGGAATTGATTATGATGAGAATGATGTTTTATCAATGCTATTTTATCTTATAGACGAAGAAGAGGGTAACATATCAGATATAGAAATTAAGTGGAGAGATATAGAAAATTCATTAGGGCATTTAAATTTTAGTCAAATCTATGATTATCATGAGGATATATTTGATAAAGATGGAGATATAGACTATTGGAAAACAGCAGCTAGAAATGAAAATCTAATTGAAAATCTAATTGTGCCAGCAACAGCAATTCAAGGATATTTCTCTGAATGGGTTAATTCTATTGAAATAAATTGTGCTGACCCTAAGAAAGATTTTAAGTCACTCTTGAAAGAAAACGATCAATTTTTAGTATTTAATTATACAGATACTTTAGAAGTAGTGTATGATGTTTGTGATAGTAATATTTGCTATATACATGGAAGACAGGGCGAGGAAATTCATTTTGGACATGGAAATTTAGAAGATAATACTGAAATCTATATGCAGCAAAATATAGGTTCTGAAAATGGACTGAATGATATTTATTATCAACTTAGAAAAAAAACAGAAATAGCTCTTGAAGATAATTCTGAATTCTTCTCCAACTTAGAAGAATGTAACATCAGCAGAATTTACTCATATGGTTTTTCATTTAGTGAAGTTGATAAAATTTACTTAGAAGAGATATGTACTATGTTAAAGACGGAGAAAGTTATTTGGTATTTTAATGATTATGATTCACATCAAGTTGAAAATTATAAGAAAATTCTGGTGGAATGCGGTTTTAAAGGTATCTTTAATACATTCCATATTACATAATAGCTTATCATCTTTTTCTGTAGTTGTAGGTCTAGAATAAGTGTAAGGATTGATAAATAAAGAAATTCTGTAAATGACAAGAGCGTTTATCACAGTTTTGCTGCAAATTCATTATCATGTTTCTTAAATTTTTTGCAAATAATACAACAGTCTCACCGATAATGAGTAACAAGCAAAAAGTGATCATATAACACTCAGCATCTTTCATCTTCGCACTTCACAAATCGCTCAATTTTGTTACAGCTGGCCCGAACAACTGGCTATTTCCACTCGAAAAGAGTATCATGAAAACCAAACATAAACTGTAGTGAGAAAAGAGGTTGCTGAGGTTTGAGTGAACAAATCAATTGCAGGAACTGTCATGAATTGATTCCGTATCGTTCCAAAACGTGTCCAGCTTGCGGGATTGAGAAGCCGCTTCCGAAAAAGGAACGTGTGAAGGATCGGGTGATTTTGGTTGTGGCAGGGATTGTTGTGGTGCTGCTTGCTGCAATGGTACTTGGAATGGCAAATGCCTATATTGGGGTTTTTAAATAAACGAAAAAGGAGTTCCGCGAGTGGGAACTCCTTTTTTGATCCGTTCTTATTTGTTTTCAAATAAGCTTGTGGAATGGAGAGGCTGTACACGGGCTTTCGGGTCCATGTAGGCTTTCGCATTGTTGACAGCAGTTGGTGCTTCACCAAATCCGCTTGCAATCAATTTGACTTTTCCTTCATACGTGCAGATATCTCCTGCCGCATAGAAGCCTTCGATGTTTGTTTCCATTGTAGATTTCACTACGATGGAGTTCTTTTCGATTTCAAGGCCCCATTGTTTGATTGGTCCAAGGGAGGAAACAAAACCGAAGTTGACGATCACATCGTCCACATCAAGCACTTGTTTTTTGTCGCCTTTGACTTCTTCGAGCACGATCTGTTCAATGCGGTCTTCACCAATGAGCTCAGTTGGCACAAATGGAGTCAGCACATTGACCTTCGAGTTGTGCAAGTTTTCTACACTGTGCTCATGTGCGCGGAATTTATCGCGGCGGTGAATGATGGATACTTCTTTTGCGATTGGCTCAAGCATGAGTGCCCAGTCCACCGCAGAGTCTCCGCCGCCAAGAACGGCCACGCGTCTACCGGCAAATTGGTTCAGGTCATTAATGAAGTAGTGCAGATTGCTTCCTTCAAATGATTCTGCTGTATCCAATTCAAGCTTTCTCGGTTGAAATGCACCGTTACCAGCTGTGATGATGATTGTTTTAGAATAATGAACCTCTTGATTTGTGACAAGTTTAAAGATCCCATCTGCCTGCTTTTCAACTGTTTCAACTGCCTGCTCTAAGCAAATGGTTTGATCAAATTTATCCATTTGTTCCTTTAAGTTATCAACTAATTCTTGTGCGCGGATTTTTGGGAAACCAGCCACATCATAAATATATTTTTCAGGGTAAAGAGCGGATAGTTGACCGCCGAGCTGAGGAAGGCTTTCAATGATTTTCACACTTGCCTGTCTCATGCCTCCGTAAAACGCAGTAAACAATCCAACTGGGCCGCCCCCGATAACGGTAATGTCATATACCTTAGAATCTTCTTGCATTCCTTTAATCCTCCCAAATGAAAATTGTTATCACTATATCATATCATACCACATATCGTCGTTTGACTTGTTTTGAAAAACTTGTCGTTTTTTGATGCTGAAGCTTTGAAAAGGAGGAAAAAGTGAGAAAGACCGTTTATCATAAGGATTTTCAGTTTAAAGCCTTGAAAATTGGAGCAGAACTCGCTATTATTGTTAAGGGAACTAAATATTAATTTTTTATGAATTTTTGTCGGATACGGTCAAATGCTTTCGTTTTATGTAGGTGAAAGTTCAGATTTTCACATACTTATTTTTTTGTTTAAATTTCATAAAATGCCGCAAAGCGGTTGAGAATAACGATATGTAATTCTTTATCCGTTTTACAGCAAATTTAAAAAAGGTGGATGTGATTCCAGTGAATAAACCGAAAATCGTTGTATTAGGTGCAGGTTATGGCGGATTAATGACTGTAACAAGATTAACAAAACAGCTTGGCACAAATGATGCGGATATTACTCTTGTGAACAAGCATAATTATCATTACGAAACAACATGGTTACATGAAGCAAGTGCAGGTACACTTCATCATGACCGCTGTCGTTATCAAATCAAAGATGTGATTAACAGTTCCCGTGTCAACTTTGTACAAGCAACAGTTGAAAGCATTGATAAGGAAGCGAAGAAAGTTGTGACATCAGATGGCGAACTTTCTTATGATTACCTTGTTGTTGCACTTGGTGCTGTTCCTGAAACATTTGGTATTGCAGGACTGAAAGAATACGCATTCTCAATCTCTAACATCAACTCTGCTCGTCAGCTTCGTGAGCACATCGAGCTTCAATTTGCTACGTATAATACGGATGCTGAAAAACGTCCAGAGCGTTTGACGATCGTTGTCGGAGGCGCTGGATTCACAGGTATTGAGTTCCTTGGTGAGCTTGGAAACCGTGTGCCTGAGCTTTGCAAAGAGTATGACATTGATCAAAAAGACGTGCGTATCATCTGTGTAGAAGCTGCGCCAACAGCTCTTCCTGGATTCGATCCAGAATTGATCGACTATGCGATGAACTACCTTCAAGGTAAAGGTGTTGAGTTCAAAATCGGTACAGCGATCAAAGAATGTACGCCTGAAGGTATCATTGTTGGAAAAGACGATGATACAGAAGAAATCAAAGCTGCAACTGTTGTTTGGGCTGCAGGTGTACGCGGTAACCCAATCGTTGAAGAAGCTGGTTTTGAAAACATGCGCGGCCGCGTAAAAGTTTCTCCAGATCTTCGTGTACCAGAAAATGATGATGTCTTCATCATTGGTGACTGTTCATTGATTATCAATGAAGAAATCAACCGTCCATACCCACCAACTGCACAAATCGCTATGCAGCAAGGTGAAACAGTAGCGAAAAACCTTGCAGCACTAGTAAAAGGCGGTTCTCTTGAAAGCTTTAAGCCAGACATCAAAGGAACAGTTGCTTCTCTTGGTGAACACGACGCTGTAGGTGTTGCGTTTGGTAAAAAACTTCAAGGAACAAAAGCTTCTGCAATGAAAAAAATCATCGACAACCGTTCATTATTCATGGTTGGCGGACCAGGACTTGTTCTGAAAAAAGGAAAATTCAAGTTCTTCTAAACCGATATAGACAAAAACGTGTATCCCTGTGGTACACGTTTTTTCATGTTTGACGGAATATTTTCTCACTTGGTACTGGACAGAAAAATATGTTATGATGAATTATCAGAAAATTTAGATTAAGGAGTGAGCAATATGAATGCACAAACAAAGGAAAAAACATCAGCCTGTCAATATTGTTCAGGAAAAGGGTATTTTCAGCTATTGCTCGGCGGATCTGAAACGTGTGAGGAATGTAAAGGGACAGGAAAGAAGCGTTAATCGTTCTGCTTTTTCCATTGATTGACTTCATCTCTATTTCCAAGTTAAACTAATGATGGGATATTTGGGGGTGGAGATGAAGTGATCAGTTTACCAGTCGTTATCATTTCAGTTATTTTATTTTTCGTGTTATTCTTTGGCATTGGTTTTTTGCTCAATATGCTGCTGAGAATGTCATGGATTATGGCTATTTTATATCCAATTGTATGCCTTTTCATTATTAACAATCAAAAGATGATCGCTTATGTAAGAGAGCCTGGCACTGCTTTTTCAGGAATAGGAGACCGGATCGTCTCACTCGCTGCGGCAGATATCATCATCTTATTAAGCGGCCTGATTGGTGCGATTGCATCAGGTTTTGTCATTAATGCACTTCGAAAAAGAGGGTATCAAATGTTTTAACTCACTTGTGGACACGCAAGTGGGTTTTTTTGTTTCTCCTTTGCATAGTTTCCATTTTGTTTGGAAACAAATAGATGGGTAGAGGAGTGACAAATAGAGATGAAAACATGGATGAAACGATTGTTCATGACAGCGCTATTCATGATTGCACTTTTGACAAGCTTTACGGGCATATCTGGAGTCGAACCAAGTGATTTAGCTGCGTGGGTGAAAGAGACCGATGCGGGCAAGCAAGTATCTTCTTTTTTTCAGCAGCCAAAAAGGGAAACGATGGCACTCAAAAGTGAAGACATGCGATCTGTTTCTCTCGAAGAGGCGTTTAATTGGAACGATTACCCGAAGCAGAAGGTTGTGGCAACCGGCTATACAGCAGGTGTGGAATCAACAGGCAAAACGAAGGAACATCATGCATATGGCATTACATATTCAGGCGTCAAAGTGAAACGTGATTTATATTCAACAGTGGCAGCCGACCCATCCGTTTTTCCGATTGGAACGGTGCTGTTTATCCCAAACTATGGCTACGGTGTCGTTGCAGATACCGGGAAAGCGATTAAAGGTCATAAGCTTGATTTATACTATGAAACCGTTGATGATGTGTATAGAGAATGGGGTAAAAAAGTGCTCGATGTGTATATCATCAAAAAGGGTGAAGGGACGTTAACGGAAAAAGACTTAAATCAGCTCAATGAAGCAGAATCGATGCAAGTATTCCGTCAGCAGTTTCAAGCCAATAAAGAATAAAAAAGCTTTGGGCCATTTAAGGTCCAAAGCTTTTTCGCTTCTACATGAAGTAATAATCTAAGATGAGTGTCAGCAAGATCCCTGTTAAACCGCCGAAGAAGACTTCAATCGGCTTATGACCAAGAAGCTCTTTTAATTTCTTTTGCTTTTCTTTTTCTTCCGCATTTGGGAAATTCTTTGCTTCGGAAACAAATCGGTTAAAATCTGTTACGAGCTTGTTGAGAACAGTCGCCTGTTCTCCTGCCTGTCTGCGAACGCCTGTCGCATCAAACATAGTAATAATGGCAAAGATGGCGGAAATGGCAAAGATAGATGTATCTAGCCCGTGCTCTAAAGCCACTGCTGTGGAGAGTGCTGTTACTGCTGCGGAGTGTGAACTTGGCATTCCGCCTGTGCTTGTAATGAGCGACCAATCTAGTCGTCTAGAAATAATAAATTGAATCGGTACTTTTACAAATTGTGCAAAAAAGATGGCTGCTAGGCTGGCAAGCAGCGGAAAATTCGTCAGTACGCTCATGAACAAGAAACATCCTCTCTTTAAGAAAAAATATCGTGCGAAATGATGAACTAAAAATCCTAGTATGATGAAAAAATGATAGCAGTAAAAAATGCTGCCAAGTCCATGTTCATTATAACATTAAAGAAACTAGATGTGGAACGAGGAGAACACGGACAGGCTGCTTAGGTTTTCGGCGCTTTTTCATGATGCCCTTCCACGTGTGAAAATATAAATGTTCATCAAGTAAAGACAGACTGGCAATGATCGTATAGGCACGCAAATTTTGATATAATAGAAGTTCCAATGTGAAAAATGGAGTTCATTAAGGAGCGTGTGATAAATATGTTTTTCTCGACAAATGAATTGCAGCATAAAGATACACTGGCGATCGGACTTTTTCAAAAGAGCCAATTATCAGGAAAAGCAAAAGAAATGGATGAATTACTTGAAGGAAGAATCACTGAATTATTAAAAGAAGGCGATATTTCATCCAAACGAAATCAGCTTTCGAAGTTTTTCCCATCCCCTGAAACAGGCATCAAACGCATTTATTTTGTCGGGCTTGGGAAGGAATCAGATTACACGTTTGAAGAGGCAAAAGAAGTGTTTGCCCATTTATTTAAAAAGCTTCATCAAGATAAAAAGCAAGCGGTTTCTGTCTTGCTGGATACGTTTATTGGAAAGGATCTGCCTGCTCAAG
Organism: Bacillus sp. FSL R5-0659; assembly: GCF_038008785.1. Classification (NCBI taxonomy): domain Bacteria; kingdom Bacillati; phylum Bacillota; class Bacilli; order Caryophanales; family Bacillaceae; genus Bacillus; species Bacillus sp. FSL R5-0659. Next base: position 2,812,812 of record NZ_JBBOZU010000001.1, on the reverse strand, counting down.
ATGCAGCCCATGCCCTGTCTGAAAGCTGCCTTTTAGCTACATATGAATTACAGGATTTTAAACATAAAACAAATGAACCAGATCGCTTTATCGAGTTTGTTTATGCAACGACGGAGCATGATCAAGCTGAAATTCAGGCGAGTCTGAAAGTCGGCGAAGTGTACGGACAGTCAGTCAATTCGGCCCGTACCCTTGTGAATATGCCGCCGAACATGCTCACATCCTCTGATCTCGCTTCGTATGCGGCAGAGCTTGCATATAAATATGAATTTGAGATTGAAATTTTAGATAAAGAACAAATGGAAGAGCTCGGAATGGGCGGTATTTTAGCCGTCAATAGAGGCTCAACCGAACCGCCAAAACTCATCGTGCTGAAATACCAAGGCAAGGAAGAATGGACAGACGTCATCGGCCTTGTTGGTAAAGGCATCACGTATGATACCGGCGGCTACTCTTTAAAGCCAAGAGCGAGTATGGTTGGCATGAAAACAGATATGGGCGGCTCAGCCTCTGTTTTAGGCGCAATGGAAATCATCGGAGAACTTCGCCCAGAGCAAAATGTCATTGCGGTCATCGCCTCAACGGATAATATGATTTCCGCAGACGCTATGAAGCCGGATGACGTCATTGTGTCACTAAGCGGGAAAACAATCGAAGTGCTCAATACAGATGCAGAAGGCCGTCTTGTTTTAGCAGATGGGGTGACATATGCGAAGCAGCACGGTGCCTCTGTCCTTGTAGATGTGGCCACATTAACAGGCGGTGTCATTGTGGCGCTTGGAAATGAGACAACAGGCGTAATGACCAATAACGATGAGCTGTACGCTCAGTTTAAAGAAGCATCAGAAGAATGCGGTGAAATGATCTGGCAGCTGCCAATCACGGAAAAAGATAAGAAACGAGTACGAAACAGCAAAATGGCTGATCTCAATAACTCACCAGGCCGTGATGGTCATGCGATCATGGCAGGGGCTTTCATTGGTGAATTCGCAGAGGATACGCCTTGGGTTCACTTAGATATTGCAGGAACTGCAACAACAGAAAAACCTTCATGCTTTGGGCCAACAGGGGCAACAGGTGTGATGGTAAGATCACTTGCTACATTTGTGGAACGATTTGAAGGAACAAAATAAGGGATAAGGCTCTGCCGGATGGCAGAGCTTTTTTTATGTAGGACATACGCCATTTGACGAAGTTTTTTTTCTATGGTAACATACGTTGGTACTTTAATTATCTACTACATTAGTAAACTAAAGGATTTCGGGGGTTTCACCATGAATGCAGTTGTTTTAGCGGTTGTTTTAATGTTGATATTAAGCTTGCTGCGGGTCAATGTCGTGATTGCGCTAGCAATAGGCGCTTTAGCTGGCGGACTTGCAGGTGGATTAGGCTTGGGAGGAACAGTGGACGCCTTTACGGATGGACTCGGAGGAAATGCAACCGTGGCGATTAGTTATGCGTTATTAGGGGCATTTGCTGCGGCGCTGACGAAAACAGGTCTTCCAGATGCCATGGTTGAAGGAGCAGTGAAGCTTCTAGGAAAAGAAGGCGATTCAAGACGGAAAACACTATCAAAAGTGCTCATCGTTCTTGTCATTTTGATCGTGTCCTGTTTTTCACAGAACGTCGTTCCTGTTCACATTGCCTTTATCCCAGTCCTCATTCCGCCGTTATTAAAGGTGTTTAACGAGCTTCAGATTGACCGCAGACTGCTAGCGTGTGTCATTACCTTCGGACTCACTGCACCATATATATTACTTCCAGTCGGTTTTGGACAGATTTTCCACGGAATGCTTCGTGACAATATGAAGGAAGCGGGTCTGACCGTAAACCTTGCAGATATTCCGTATGCGATGCTGATTCCTGTAGCAGGAATGGTTCTTGGCTTGATTGTTTCCATTTTTGTATATCGAAAGCCGAAGGTATATGAGAATCGTGAAATTACAGATGTAGAGAAATCGGCTTATACGAAAAAAAGCTTATTCTTTGCCGGTCTTGCTATTCTCGTTTCGTTGATTGTCCAGCTTTATCTATCGCAAAGCCTTGGTGTGGAAGGAATGATCTTCGGTGCACTCGCAGGACTGCTTGTCTTGTTTGTGACTGGAATGATGAAACGCGATGAAGCAGATGAACTCATTACATCTGGAATGAATATGATGGCATTTATCGGTTTTGTTATGCTTGTTGCCGCTGGGTTTGCCAACGTTTTAACAAAAACAGGAGACATTGAATCTCTTGTCAAAGCATCTTCCCAATTTATCGGCAACAGCCAGAGCCTTGCAGCGATTTTAATGCTGCTTGTCGGCCTGCTTGTGACAATGGGGATCGGATCATCATTTGCAACGATTCCGATTATTACAACCATCTTTGTTCCACTTTGCTTACACTTAGGATTTAGTCCAATGGCCACCATTGCCATTATTGGCTCTGCTGCGGCTGTTGGAGATGCAGGTTCACCTGCAAGTGACAGTACGCTTGGACCAACATCTGGATTGAATATGGATGGACAGCATCACCACATTTGGGGAACTTGTGTCCCGACTTTTATCTATTATAATATTCCGCTTGTTCTGTTCGGCTGGCTGGCGGCGATTATTCTGTAAAATGAAAAGCTTGTAGAGAAAACGATGATGTTTTTTCTATAAGCTTTTTTGTTGTTCGTAGATGAAAAAATAATTAGGACAAAAGTATGAATTAAATGAATCTTTCTTCCTCTATCTTACGTATATATGCTGATAAAAATGAAAAGGGGAAGATGGGATATGTCATTTTTTAAAAAGCTAGCGGCAAGTGCTGGGATTGGTGCAGCAAAAGTAGATACCATTTTAGAGAAAAACGCTTATTATCCAGGACAAGAAGTAAAGGGAACTGTCCATGTAAAGGGCGGGAAAATTGCTCAGGACATCCGCTATATCAATGTCAAGATTCAAACACAGTATGTGATTGTGAAAGATGATGAAGAGCAAAGAAAATATGCGAATATCTTTACTTTACGGGTGACGGATTCTTTTACCATCCAGCCTGGAGAAAAGCATGAATTTCCGTTTTCATTTATTCTTCCTATCGATACCCCGATGACGATCGGAAAAGTAGAAATTGCAGTAATGACAGACCTTGATATCCAAGGCGGAATCGATAAATCTGACTATGACCGCATTTTCGTTGAAGCACACCCTTGGGTGAGAAATGTACTGGAGGCCACTAGAAATCTTGGCTTCCACCTAAATGAAGCAGACTGTGAGCAAGCACCTTACTTTCAGCGGCGCCTGCCATTCGTCCAAGAATTCGAGTTCATTCCGACATCAGACTACTATCGCTATATGCTTGATGAGCTAGAGCTGATTTTTCTGATAGATGAAGGCGGCTTAGACATTGTTTTTGAAGTCGACCGCAGAGCAAGAGGCCTGAGAGGATGGCTCGAAGAGATGTATAATGAAGGAGAACAGCTTGCGCGCTACCGCTTCAGTCCATCAGATCTTGAAAATGTAGAAGTGCTTGAAGGAATGCTAGAACAAATCATAGATCAATACGCTGAGTAATGATGAAAAAAGAGCCTGAATGATGACAGGCTCTTTTTTCTATGATACAGCTTCTTGTTTTCGAAAGGATGTGGCTTTGGATACAGAGCGATAAATTTTAGGTGCCAGCATCGCAAGTAATATAGTCAATGCATAGTCTTTTACCATAAACCAGATCATAAAGAACCATGTGGTTTGATAGGAAATCGGTGCATTGAGCCATACATTTAATGCGAGGTATGTATAGGTCGTTCCAATCACATACATCACGGTCGTACCAGCAATGGCTGCAAGCAAAAATCGGCCAAAGCCAGGGCTTTTTCTTTTTTCCAGAATGAATCCGGCAAGCCAGGCAGCAGGGATGTATGATAATACAAAGCCGCCGCTTTTGCCTAAAATGACCCCAAAGCCCGCAGAGAACTGAGCAAATACTGGTGCACCAGCAATTCCAACCAAGGCATAGACAATCATAGCTAATGCCCCGAGCCGTCTGCCGAGTAAGAGACCGGCAAGCACACAAAAAAACGGCTGCATCGTAAGTGGAATTCCGCCGACCTGTAAAAACGGCACAATGGATGTAATATTGGCCCCGATAGCCATGAGTGCAGCAAACATTCCGACTAGCACAAAGTCAGCAGTTCGTGTCTTCTTTTGCATGATGTTTCCCCCTGTCTTATCTGTACAAATAGATTAAGGGGAAGAAGAAAATTTGTCAACTTTTTTTTATTTAAGGTTAACAATAAAACCCGCCCATCAAGAGGGCGGGGAGTAGATTAAGCTTCGGTCATAAAAGTGGCATCGATGGCTTTGCTGACAGGTACGTAATCATAGCCGAGATCACGAGCAACCGCTTCGTACGTGATATGTCCGTTCATGACATTGACACCTTCTGCGATGGCTTTGTTTTCTCTAATAGCTTTTGCAGCGCCTTTATTCGCAATTTGCAGTGCATATGGAACAGTGACATTCGTTAACGCAACAGTTGATGTCCGCGGAACCGCACCTGGCATGTTGGCGACAGCATAATGCAATATGCCGTGTTTTTCATAAGTAGGCTGGTCATGGGTTGTGATATGATCAATGGTTTCGACAATGCCGCCTTGATCAATCGCTACATCTACAATGACAGAACCAGGTTTCATTTGTTTCACCATTTCTTCTGTCACAAGTGTCGGTGCTTTGGCACCAGGAATCAGCACAGCACAAATGAGAAGATCTGCTTCACTGACTGAATCTGCAATGTTGACAGGGTTGGACATTAACGTTTTCATTTGATGGCCAAATTGGTCGTCCAGCTGACGCAGGCGTTCTGCATTTACATCAATCAGGGTGACATCTGCGCCAAGTCCGATTGCCATTTTCGCTGCGTTTGTTCCAACAACTCCGCCGCCAATAATGGTGACCTTTCCTCTTGATACCCCTGGTACACCTGCAAGTAAAATACCCTTTCCGCCTTTTGGCTTTTCTAAAAATTGTGCACCAATTTGAGCGGCCATTCTGCCTGCTACTTCAGACATAGGTGTGAGAAGAGGGAGTGATTTTCCGTCCGTTACGGTTTCATAAGCAATGGCTGTAACGCCTTTTTGTTTTAATGCTTCAGCCAAGGAGGGCTCTGCGGCTAGATGCAGGTACGTAAATAAGATGAGTCCTTCTCTGAAATAAGGATATTCCTCAGGTAATGGTTCTTTTACTTTCATGATCATATCAGAAGATGCCCATACATCTTTCGCCTGATCAAGAATCTCTGCACCAACAGATACATAATCGTCATCAGTGAATCCGCTTCCAAAACCAGCGTTTGTTTCAATTAAAATCTGATGTCCAGCTGAAAGCAATTGAGAAGCTGCTCCTGGTGTTAATGCCACTCGGTTTTCATTGTTCTTAATTTCTTTCGGAATGCCGATGATCATGTTTATTCCTCCTATGCTTATCTATTGATATTGTATGTCTAGTGTATCCTGAAAGTTTAGAAAATTCTTCGGTTGAAATAAAAAATAAAAAAACGCCTCTTTGTGAAATTTCACAAATGGACGTTTTTTAGCTTCATATCAAGGTATATGGTCATTTTCTCATTCATGTTTTTTAAATCAATTTCTGCGATGTCTGTAATCCGTTTTAATCGATAATTTAAGGTATTGATGTGGATATTTAATTGCTTTGCGGCAATATTGGCATTGCTGTCACAGTCAATAAACCGTTCAAGTGTTTCGACAAGGTTGGAATGATGCCTCAGGTCGTAATCCTCCAGCTTCGATAAAGAGTAACTGGAGTAAGAAGAGCCCTTTCGCTTCTCAGCAAGCACATCAAGGTATTGATAAATGCCTAGTTCAGAAAAGCTGTTTAAACGTTCTGTTTCAACTGGAAAGCGTTCTTTCGTTTTTAATACAGCCAGTGCTTCTTTATAGGAAGGCTGAATTTGAGAGATGTTATCGTAAATTCCTCCAATTGCTGCCTGAACATGCTGAATATGATACCGGTCCGCAAGCTGCTGCAGCATGCCGCTTGTGAATTGTTTAATATCTTGAAGCGGATGTTCTGTTTTTGGTGAGACAAGAATAATGAATTCGTGAAAATCAACAGTCGTTAACAATACCTGTACTTGCTGTGTTGTTTCAAGCAGATAGGACAGCTTTTTTTCTGTCTCCTCTGTGAGTTCGTCACGAAGACGGAAGATGATGATGGCATATGTGTCTGGACATCTGATGCCAAGTCTTAAAAAAAGGTCAAGCATCTCATCCTTTTCATGAATATGACCCGTGAGCATTTTCCAGAAAAGCTCCTGATTGCGTTCCTCTGTTTTCGTTTTTCGAATTTGTAAATTGAGTAATTTGTTTTTCACGGTATGTGCTGCCATTTTGAGAAGGTCCATTTCTTCTTCTGAAAATGGCTGCGTAGATTCAATCGCCCAAATAAATCCGAGCACTTCTTTGTCCTTCCAAATGGAAATGGCGACCCTGCTAGATAAACCCACCTCTGCAATTTGAGGGACACGAAGCGGTTCGTCTGTTTTAAGGAGTGTAGGAATGATGCCGTCCTTCCAAAGCCGATTGATGACTTTTTCTGGTACCCGGCGGGAGATAATGGTTGAAGTTCTGGCGGGATCAGTAAAATCATTGTGTGTGCTATATGCCAATAATCGATGATGAGTATCTTCTATAGTAATAGGGCAATTGAGCACATCACTTATTTGGTCTGCCACATCCTCTAAACGATCAAGACTATACTTAAACGGATCTGTCTTTTTTGTCATAAAAAACCCCTGCTTTTTCGAATATTTCACGTACTTACATTATGAAGAGAATGAGGTACGTAAATCAACAAAAAACTGCCATAAACTTAAAAAAACAAAAAGTGTGAGAAGCAAGCAAGTGGATGTTGAAGCACGATGAAAAAGAAATAGTACAATAATAACGTAGTAAAAAATCAATAGGCGGAAAGGTCCACCAAAGTCGGTGGATACTTATTAAGAATATATGACCAAAAAACTGTTAAATACTAGATAAAAAGCGAAAAACCAGTAATTCTATAGACTCATTTTGTAAAATAAAAACAGATTTGTTTGACTGTGTATCATTTCTGTTTTTATAATAATAACGTCAAAAAATAAGTGGATTAGCCCATTATATGGCGGCTATGCACGGGAGGTAATGAGGAATATGTCAGGAATTATTCGCGTAACCCCAGAAGAACTAAGAGCGACCGCTAAGCAATATGGTGTTGAAAGTCAAGAAGTGTTAAACCAAGTTGATCGTCTAAATAGAATGATCTCTGATTTAAAAGGAATGTGGGAAGGTGCTTCTAGTGAAGCATTTGCTGATCAATACGAACAGCTTAAGCCTTCATTTATCAAAATGTCTGATCTATTAACAGATGTCAGCAATCAGCTTGATCAAACGGCAAATACACTTGAAAGCACTGACCAAGACATCGCAAGCCAAATCCGCGGCTAATCAAGGGGATTTCCTTTCTAAGTGTGAAAAGCAGAAACAGCGCCGAGTCTGTCAATGGATGCCGGCGCTCTTTCTATTTTGTGAGGTGGAAATTTGTGTATATCGATATTACCATCGACTTAAAAAATTATGATGGCAGTGTGTTTGATTTGAGACTATCAAATTATTTACATATTAAACAAGTCATCCATATCGCCTGGCAGGCAAAACAAATCTCGCTTCCAAAGCGGGAAGGCGGATGGGTGCGAGTAGTCAATAAGAAAGCTGTGTTTTCAGGCGAATATAAGCTGTCAGACTGTGGAATTACCACAGGAGACAGGCTGGAAATACTATGAAAGGACTTTTGTAAATGGCAGATAAAAAGAGTTCCTATTTAGAAGAACAATTAGAAGCAGTCATGAAAAAAGAGGGAGGCACCTATACCTTTATTTTTCAAAAAGAGACAATTAAACTCTTAGACGGTTTAGAAGCGGCTCCGATCAAAGATATCAATCCTTCATTTCAGAAAGAGATTCAATTAACTGAAGATGAGGTTATCATTTCTATTCAACCGCCTCCTGCCTATCAGGAATTTCGTTTCATCCATGCAAAGGATGAAAAAAGCAAATGGATTTTTTCATACCAGCTTGTCGATGCAGTTCTTAAACACGACGTGAAGCGGCTGCATCCTATTGTTTCTCCTGAAAACATTGTTTTTCATCAAGGCTTAGCTCCTGCGTTTTTGCATTATGGAGTCAAAGAAAGCATCCCGCCATATGAAACTGATGAGCATCGCCTGTTAAAAGAGGTCAAGGCCGTCGTTCTTCGAGTGGTTGACCATGAATATCAATTTCAAGAATATGTGGCTTACAATGAAACGTTGAAATTATCTGAGCTGGCAAAAGAAATTAGTGAAACGAAGTCGCTGGAAGAATTGTCAGCTTTGATTGAGCAAAAGATCAAAGCAATCGATACGAAAGAAAAAACGCTATTAACCATCCCTAAAAAGAAATGGAAGATAGAGCGATACATCGGACTAGGTCTGCTTGTTCTGTTAATCCCTGCATTGGTGTACACCATTTACACCTTCTTTTTTGCCATGCCAAAACAAGAGGCATACGTCGAGGCAAACAAATATTATCTCAACAAGCAGTACAGTCAAGTGGTGGATACGTTAGAGAAGTATCCAGCCAATAAAATGCCAGTCTCTCTTCAATATGAACTGGCCATTTCGTATGTACAAACGAATCAAGGCAGCCTCTTACTTGATCAGCATAAAAAAGAAATCACAGAAACGTACACATTACAGACAGATCCGCAATACTTCCTATTCTGGATTCATATTGGACAAGGCAATAGCAAGGAAGCACTTGATATTGCACGGGTGCTTGGAGACGACAGGTACATATTCACGGCACTCGTCGCCTACCGCAATGAAATTCAAAACGATGACAGCCTTTCTGCTGAAGAAAAACAAAAACAACTGGATCCAATCATTAAAGAAATGGCGAAATATGAAGAAAAAGAAACAACCGAGACAAACACAAGTGACTCCTCGGGCGCAAGCCAAACAGATGAAACAGCTGAACAAAAAGAGCAGTCAAAAGCTGATCAAGAGAAAAAAGAGAAAGAATCTGAAGCGAAAAAGAAAACCTCTCAGACAAAAAAAGATGAGAAAAAATAATTCTTTCGATACAACTGACAGTTGGTGCTGTCCGATGAGGAGGTGGAGCGTTTGAGTCTTCTTTGGGTTTTTTATGAGGAGGATTATCAAACCGTCCGTTTAGATGAGCAGTTCAATCGAGAAGCTCTGATTGGACCTGAAATAGAGCATACGGTGACAATCCCTTCACTTTCATTTGATGAAGGGACAATTCGTTTATCTCCTGATGAACCGAATGATGGTTTTACTATTTATCAGGGGGATGAGAAGAAAGGCAAATTACTTCCACATGAACCATATCAGCTTGGTTCACTTACACTTATTTTAATGGATGCACATCATGATCAGCATATTTATTACCTAGGAAATAGAGTTGAGCTGTCTTTTTCACGTGAGGAGAAAGATGAGATTGATGTGTGGAAAGAACAAGCTCATTCCATGTTTCAAGAGGCCAGCCAGTTCACTTTAGAGAAAATCGAAGGAACATGGTATGTCATGCCTCAGGACGAGACGATTTACGTGAACGGAAAGAAAATCAACGGTCCAGAGAAGGTTTATGCCGGAGATGAGCTGTTCTGGAACTTTCTGACGGTGACATTTATAGATGATGATTTATTACAGGTGACAGCTTGCGAACCTTTTCAAACACGCTTGGAAAAAACAAGACCGCCAAGCACAGAAACAAAACAAAAATACCCTTCATACAGACGTACACCGCGTTTGATTTATGATTTACCAGATGACCGGGTATCCTTTAGCTTTCCTTCGCAGGAGAGTGAAAATAACAGCAGAGGGCTTTGGCTTGTTGTCCTTCCGCCGCTTGTCATGCTCCTTGTGATGGGGATTGTCGCCCTTATCCAGCCGCGCGGAATCTTTATTGTCGTGTCGATGGCGATGTTTATCATGACGTTAATTACATCGTCCGTTCAATACTTTAAAGAAAAATCACAGCGCAAAAGACGAGAAGAGAAGCGGCAGCGAGTCTATTCTCTTTATTTAGAAAATAAGCGGAAAGAGCTGCAAGAGCTGTATGACCGCCAGCAATATATTTTGACGTATCATTATCCGTCATTTGAACAAATGAAATATTTAACATCAGAAATCAGCGGCCGCATTTGGGAAAAGACGCTTGTGAGTGACGACTTCTTGCATCTGCGTCTTGGAACGGGCGCAGTTCCATCAAGCTATGAATTATCGATGAGCGGCGGCGATATGGCCAACCGGGATGTTGATGACTTAATGGAACAAACGCAGCACATGCAAAAAGTATATCGTGAAGTGAAGAATGTCCCGATTACATTCGGTCTTGCGGATGGTCCAACAGGATTAATTGGGAAGCCTGCGATTGTGAAAAATGAGCTTCATCAGCTTGTCGGGCAGCTTGCTTTCTCGCACAGCTATCACGATTTGAGATTTGTCTTTATCTTTCATGAGCAGGAGTATGAGAACTGGGAATGGATGAAATGGCTTCCGCACTTCCAGCTGCCTCATACATATGGCAAAGGGTTTATTTACAACGAACAAACACGCGATCAGCTGTTGTCCTCAATCTATGAAATTTTACGTGAGCGTGATTTAGAAGAAGAAAAAGAGAAGAAAATCTTTACGCCTCATTTTGTGTTCATCGTGACAAATCATGAGCTCATTGCCGAGCATGTGATTTTAGAATACTTAGAAGGCAGCCGGACAGATCTTGGCATTTCCATCATCTTTGCAGCAGAAACAAAGGAAAGTTTAGCTGAAAATATTTCGACGCTTGTCCGTTATATTAACGAAGAAGAAGGGGATATTCTCATTCAGCACAAGAAGGCAGTAAGAATTCCGTTTCAGCTTGATACACATCAGCGCGGGGACAATGAACTGTTTGCCAGAACCCTGAGAACATTAGATCATCAAGTGGGTATGACCAATTCGATTCCTGAGACGGTCTCATTCCTTGATCTTTTCCATGCCAAACAGGTAGATGACATTGGCATTCGTGAAAAATGGCTGACTTCAGAAACGGCCAAATCATTATCAGTGCCAATCGGTTATAAAGGGAAAAACGACATTGTCGATCTGAACCTGCATGAAAAAGCACACGGCCCGCACGGACTATTGGCGGGAACAACGGGATCAGGGAAAAGTGAATTTTTACAGACGTATATTTTATCGCTCGCTGTACATTTTCATCCGCACGAAGTTGCTTTCCTGTTGATTGACTACAAAGGAGGCGGAATGGCGCAGCCGTTCCGAAATATTCCTCATTTACTTGGAACGATCACCAATATTGAAGGCAGCAAGAACTTTAGTGAAAGAGCGCTTGCCTCAATTAAAAGTGAATTGAAGAAAAGACAGCGGCTGTTTGATCAGTATCATGTGAATCACATCAATGATTATACGAAGCTCTACAAGGAGAAAAAGGCTGAGCAGGCAATGCCTCACTTGTTCTTAATCTCTGATGAGTTTGCTGAATTAAAAAGTGAAGAGCCAGACTTTATTAGGGAGCTTGTCAGTGCTGCACGTATCGGCCGAAGCCTCGGGGTCCATCTGATCTTAGCTACCCAAAAGCCAGGCGGGGTCATTGATGACCAGATTTGGAGTAACTCCCGCTTTAAGGTCGCACTAAAAGTGCAAGATGCGTCAGATAGTAAGGAAATTTTGAAAAATAGTGATGCAGCGTCCATTACCGTTACAGGCCGAGGCTATTTACAAGTGGGCAACAATGAAATTTATGAATTGTTCCAATCAGCTTGGAGCGGTGCACCATATATGGAAGATGGCTACGGGTCAGAAGATGATATTGCCATTGTGACAGATACCGGTCTTATTCCGTTATCAGGAGTAAGCACAGAGCCAGCAGTGAAAAAAGAGACAGTGACGGAAATTTCTGCTGTTGTGGATGAAATTGAACGTATGCAGCAAGAGCTTGGAATTGAGAAGCTGCCAAGTCCATGGCTTCCACCGCTTGAAGAGCGGATCCCTAAAACACGTTATGCGTCGAGTGAAGAGCATGTCTTCCATTTTGCGCTTGTCGATGAACCAGATCAGCAAAGCCAGCATCCACTTTCTTATCAAATGATGGAAGATGGGAACATTGGCATCTTTGGTTCCTCCGGCTACGGCAAATCACTTGCTGCTACAACACTATTGATGAGCTTTGCGGAGAGGTATTCACCTGAAGAATGGCACGCATATATTTATGATTTCGGAAACGGAACATTGCTTCCGTTAGCCAAACTGCCACATACGGCGGATTATTTCTTAATGGATCAGATGAGAAAGATTCAAAAATCAATGAAGCGTCTGCGGGAAGAGGTTGAATATCGCAAGCGGTTATTCAGACAGCAAGAAATGAGTCATATCAAAATGTACAATGCCTTAAATGAGAAAAAGCTTCCGTTCATTTTTATCGTGATTGATAACTTTGACATTGTCAAAGACGAAATGCATGACCTCGAATCTGAATTTATTCAGCTGAGCCGTGACGGACAATCACTAGGTATTTATTTCTTGATTACGGCGACTCGGGTAAATGCAGTGCGTCAATCGTTGATGAACAATTTGAAAACTAAGATTGTCCATTACTTAATGGATCAAGGAGAGGCGTACTCGATTATTGGCAGACCGAAATTCAGTTTAGAGCCGATCCCAGGACGAGTGATTATCAACAAAGAAGAGCTTTATTTTGCGCAAATGTTTCTGCCAGTGGAAGGAGAGAACGATCTCGAATTGTTTGAGCATCTGAAACAAGAGATACAGCTTCTTCATGACCGCTTTGAAGCAGCCGAAAAACCAAAGCCTGTGCCAATGCTTCCTGATAAGCTGACAGTTTGGGAGCTTGAGAGTCGTTTAGATGAACAAAAACCGCCTTATGACATTCCAGTCGGATTAGATGAGGAATCTGTGGCACCTGTTTATTTTGACTTGAAAAAGAATAAACATTGCCTCATCATCGGTCAAACGCAGCGCGGGAAAACAAATGTGACAAAACTAATGCTTGATCAGCTTTTAGTGGCAAAGCCTGAAAAACTGGCTGTCTTTGATTCAATTGATCGAGGTCTATCCCATTATGCAAAAGAAGAGAACATTGATTACCTTGAAACAAAGGATGATATCACGGAATGGGCAGAAGAAATGGACCGCTTATTCAAGGTGCGAGAAGAGATGTATGTCGAAGCTGTACGCCGAGGGGAGACCGATCAGCTGTCATTTCCTCAAATTGTGCTTGTGATTGATGGCATTACGCGTTTTCAGCAGACGATCGATCCGCGTCTTCAAGATCAATTGGCTGATTTCATGAAGTCATATGCGCACTTAGGCTTCAGCCTGATTGCATCAGGGAATCATACCGAGTTCAGCAAGGGCTATGATGCACTCACAAACGAAATCAAACAAGTTCGTCATGCCATGTTACTCATGAAAAAATCAGAGCAAAACATCATACCGCTTCCGTATGCAAGACAAGAACCAGACATTCAGCCAGGCTTCGGCTATTTGGTTGAAAACGGGAAAGAGAAGAAAATCCAGGTTCCTTTATGTGCGGTAGAAAGGAAGAGTGTTCAATGACAGAGCAGCAAAAAAGCTCCATCAAAATCATATCCACCATGATATTAATTCTTGTGCTGCCGGTTTTATTTTTCCACCTGATTGGAGATGATCCGGCAAAACAGAAGAAGAATGCCACACGAAATATTGCGGTGGTCAATGAGGATATGGGGGCGAGTGAAAGTGAAAACACGGCTCGTTTCGGACAGGATGTTGTGGCAGCATTGTCAGAGCGTCCTGATTATACATGGACTGTAGTGAATCGCAGCGCGGCGGAAAATGGACTGAAAAACAGAAAGTATGACGCTGTCCTTTATATTCCGTCTGACTTCTCTAAAAATGTGCTGAGCTATGATAAAGACCATCCGGAAAAGGCATCCATTCAATTTTCGATTCAAGATCAGCTCAATGCAGTCAATAAAGAGAAAGTGCAAAGAGAGCTGGAAAATGCGCAAAAGAAAATGAATGAACAGATGTCAACGCTATACTGGAGTTTTGTATCACAGGAAATTGGCAATGTGAGAGAAGAGTTTGAGCATATTGTCGGCAAAGAAGTCGAATTCCAAAATACGATGTACAACTTCTATAAACCGAACTCGAACAAATTATCAGATGCCGTACAGCAGCAGAAGAAACAAATAGAAGAATTAAAAAATGCAATGGCCGATTCACAGAAACAATATAAAGACGGCTTGAGTACAACAGAAGAAGCAAAGAACCAGTTAAAGGACTTTGTGAAAGTAGTCGATCAATACCAGCAGTATCAAGACAAACAAAAGGATCTCTTGATCAAAGCGCAATCAACAAACCAAAAGCAAATTCAGCAAGGGCTTAAGCAGCTCGCTGACATTCAAAACCAAAATGCCCGCAGCTTTAGTGATCAAATGGGCGGACTCAAAACAGACATCAACGGGGTACAAAGTCAGCTGAAAACAACTGACAGCGCTATCCAATCTGTTCAAAAGTCGAGAGAAGAGGCTATTCCTAAGCAATCAACGGGATTAACGGAACTTGTGAAAGCGTCTCAGGAAGAACTGATTAAAAAGTATGAAGAGCGTTACTTAGAAGATTATCGAAATAAAATATCAGCCCTGCAGACAAAGCTATTAGCAAAAAGGCAAGAGTTAATGGACGAGCCGGAACCGCCAGTTGATTCTGATGATGACGGGCCATCAGACCAAGATAATGAAAACCCAGAAGAGATTGGGATTAACTTAGATGAAGAAACAAATGAACTCTCACAAATTTCAATAGAGATGAACGAACTCGCGGATCAATTAGGAGAACCGGAAACACCGCCTTCGACTGAAGATGGGGAACAAGGTGAAAGCGGTGAAAATCCTGCTCAGCCAGATACTAGCAGTAAGAATTCATCGCAGGATGACCTAAAAGCACTCTCAACTCGCTTAGATGAAGTGAAAAAGAAAATTCAAGAAAAAGCTGCTGCTCATAATGACGAATTGAAAGATAAAGTGAGTCAAATGAGTAAAGAGCTTGAGAGTCTGACGAAAAAAGTAGATAAACTTGAAAAGATGATTCTATCGTTACAAGATCGATATAATGTCATTCCAAATGAAATCAAAAATCAGGAATCATCCATTGTCAGCAAAGTAAAAGAGCTGAAGCGCAGAAATTCACCGATTAGTAATGTCTTTAGCGATAATCTTTTTGAGAAAAAATTTGAAACGAAATCAACAAGAACTAAAAAATTAATGGACTATTCAAATCAACTCTCTCAGCTAGAGCTGATGATCGCAAATGTCTATCAACCATCTAATAACTCTTCTCTATATGACACAAAAGGAGAAGAAATCCAGTCCATCCTCTCCATCAAAAAAGAAGAAACAGAAAACTGGGATAAGCTCAAAAACCAGATGCTGACATCAAACGATGATGTGTCTACTTTTATTGATGAGATGCAGAAGTTTTCAGATGGTTATGCAGAGTACATCACGACTCAGCAGGCAAGCATGGAACAGGAATTACAGACAATTGCTGAAAGTGCGGACAATGTAGCTGAGCAAATGGCTGATCAAGGAGATGCGGTATATACAGCAGACCTTGCAGGCAGTTCAATTGTTGTCAGTGCACAGGATTCAATTGGTCAGGAAGTGCTTCGTCTTTCTGAAAATATGAGTTCGTTAACCGACCGCCAAAAAGGGGTGGCGGATTATACGAATAACATTGAAGAGAGTGTCACAACAGTACAAGAAAAAGCAGATACGCTGAATGAAAACTGGAGCAAGAATGTCGACTCTACAAAACTTGTTCAGCAAGATTTAAAGGGTATTTTAGGAAATACATTAAGTGATCAAGGCAACAGCAACTATGTGTATAACCATTTAGCCAATCCGCTGAAAATCAGCGGCGATGTGCCGGAAGAAAAAACGCAGACTGTACCGCCGGTCGTCATTTTGGTCATTGTGATGATCAGCAGTTTGTTAATTGGCTTTTTCAGCTCGTATTATGCGTCAGCTCCGATGCTGGTCAAAGGTGCACTGTTTGGCATCTTGAATCTATTAGTCGGACTCATGATCAGTTTGTTTGGACTGAACATTTACAAACTTGCAGATGATCAAGCCATTCAATGGTCGATCTTCACCATTTTGTTATTAGTGGCGTGCTCTGCCTTTATTCGCACGGCCTTCCTTTTCGGTTCCATTGCCGGATGGATGGCAGCAACGGC
Organism: Bacillus sp. FSL R5-0659; assembly: GCF_038008785.1. Classification (NCBI taxonomy): domain Bacteria; kingdom Bacillati; phylum Bacillota; class Bacilli; order Caryophanales; family Bacillaceae; genus Bacillus; species Bacillus sp. FSL R5-0659. Next base: position 2,796,489 of record NZ_JBBOZU010000001.1, on the reverse strand, counting down.
GCTTATTTTCTTCTTTGTCGCACCGTTAATTGATTTGGTGATGCCGAATTTCCACTTTACCAATCCAGTGACAGACGTGTACCTGTCGATCCAATATGGAAATGGAGACACCTTTGGAATGGGCGTCACAGGGTTAGTGATTTTAACTGTCCTTTTCATGGTCGTACCGCTTGTGAAAAAGCTATGGAAAGATAAAACAGAGGAACGTGATGTGACTCATGAAGCTTAATCTATTCGTGAAAGGGGCGGCACTCGCTGCCGTTTCCCTTTTTCTGCTCATCCCTGCCGCTTTTGCTGCTGGTGAAGATACGGATACGAATGTCAAGCCGAATGAATATCAGGAAAAGGAGCTCAATATTAACTCGAGTATATTGAGGGATCAAACGAAATATGAACAAAGTAAAACAACGTCAAAGGTCAAAACAGACATTCATTTTGCTGAACCGCCTAAAGCCCCGGGTGGATCTCTTTCTCCGCAGCTTTTCAGTGATCTAAAAGAGAACCCACCCAAAACACCAGCTCACATGATGAAAGAGAAGAATATCTCTTTTAGTGATTCGGCTGTATCAGCACCTTCTGAGGATGAACATGAGAAGCAGACATCAGCACTGCTTCCGATTATCTTTGGTTTCTTGATAGCCCTTGGTCTCGTCGTGATGATTATCCTGATTCCAAAGGTGAATGCGAAGGCTGAAAAGAAATAGTCTGTCTCTTTTAAAAGAGGCAGGCTTTTCTTTATGCAGATTGCTTGATGTCCCACCGTTTCACTACGTAAAATAGTGATATCAAGGGAGGAGATTGTCATTCGAATTTCAATCGTTACAGGCGGATCAAAAGGTTTTGGCCTAGCACTTGTGAACAGGCTGCTTTCACGCGGGGATCATGTGTACACAGCAGCAAGAAGTGCATCGCCGATATCCCATCCAAAGCTCACACATACTCAGGTCGATCTGACGGATGAAGAAGCAGCGGCCAAATGGCTTCAACATAGTCTCATGCCGCAAACTCTGGTAGATGCTGATGACATCTTATTCGTCAATAACGCAGGAATGGTTACACCTATCAAACGCGTTGGACAAGGCGGACAGGATACGCTTCATCAGCATTACAAGTTGAATCTTGTCATTCCTGTTTTGCTGAGCCATGTGTTTGCCAAACAGACTCAATCTTTTAACGGAAAGAAAACGATCGTTCATCTCTCTTCTGGAGCGGCGAAAAACCCATACAAAGGCTGGAGTGCGTATTGCAGTTCAAAGGCAGGACTCGATATGTTTATGAGGACTTTTCATGAGGAACAGCAGGACGAGGCGCATCCGATCAACACGTTTTCCTTTTCACCCGGCACGATCGATACAGATATGCAGGGGGAAATTCGGAAGTCATCAAAACAAGACTTTGAACAAATAGACCGTTTTCAGCAATTATATGAAACAGGCACACTGAAGAGTCCAGATGAAGTCGCAGGGATTTTGCTCGATCTTTTAGGAGATGATCCAGCTGGCGGATCTGTCTACGATGCACGTGAGTATGTGAAAAAGCAGTCATAACGACAGCTACAGCGTAAGGCAAACCCTCGCATTCGGTGTCAGGCTTGCGTGCTGGTGCTCACGAATGTCAAATTCGCTCCGCGCCAGTACTCGGCCTTCCTAGACTTCAAGGGTTTTCATATCACGCTGAAAAGAAGAAAAAAAGCAGTCATAACGACTGCTTTTTTCGTATTGTACAAGCAAAAACAGCTCATTTGACATAAGCTATTTTTGAGACTCATAGAAAATATAACAGAACATTTGAGTTTCTTTTCAGAATATGTTAGGATGCTAAAAATATAGATAAGGAGGGGTTTCCATGAGAAAGGTTACATTAATGGATGTTTACACCCATCCAGTCGCTCAAAAATATTTAAATCGTTCAGGTAAAGCCCATGCGATTGCTTGTGCTTATCACGCATTCAAACTGGCGGTGCAGGCAGGGATTAATCCAGATCTCGCTGTGAAAGCAGCCCTCTTGCATGACATCGGCCACTATGAATGGTATACAGCTGGCGGAGAATGGGATTACGAGACATATAGACGGAATGATATTCATGCCATTAAAGGCGCAGAGCGTGCTCACAAACTGCTCATACGCCTCGGTGAGGAACCAAAGGCAGCCAAAGATATTGCGCTTGCAATTCTGCTTCATACGGATTCATATTTGCCAGAGGGCGACCTTCATAAGGACACACTCCAGCAAATCGTTAAGAAAGCAGATGAAATGGATGAAGAGCCTGGCGGGCATCACCATTACAGACAAATAGACGAATCACTTGCAATGAAAAAAATCACGGAATTGGATCAGAAAGTGCAACAGGCACTTCAGCCCATGAAACGTTCTGTTTAGTATGGAATGTCACCATGAATATTTCCATGCTGATCGACATACAATGTGCGAATAACGGTACGGTTAAATGCTGATGTACCTGATGCAGTGAGTCCAGTGTAATGAACCGTGACAGAATAAGCACCTTCTTTTTTCAATTGAACAGCTGATGAAGAAGTTGTTTTGAGAGGATGATCTTTTTGAGCATCCTTAAAGTAAAAGGTTTCTACTTTCTTGCTTAATCGTTTAATCAGACCGCTTGAATGGGTCGATGCATCATCCCCTAATTTCGCTGCCTCTGCTTTGATTTCTTCATTTAATGGTGAATCAAAGGATACGAGCAGCAAATAAGGAGTCTTTTTTCCTGAATTTGATCGAATTGTCCATTTTCCAGGAACGGGTTTATTGATTTGCACATGGTGCGAAAATGCGCCTTCATATGGGAAAGATGCTTCCGATGTCTTCAGATTTGTTAAGACGTCTCCATTTGGGGCGATGATTTCCGGCCGCGCCTCACGCCTTTCATTTAACCACTGAATCGATAAGCCATTCGTTCCTTCCTCTACATAGAACGCTTCTGTTTTATCCTTTTCACTTTCTCCGCCTTTCACATAAACATCTGTATTCAGCTCAGTAGAGTTCGGGCTCTCTATATTTTCTTTTCCAGTGCTTGCGGCATTTGCCAGCAGCTGATGCTGGAACACAGGAAACATGCTTGTGCCGTTTTTAATGGAGTTGTGATCCCATTTCCCTGTTAAAATATTGTTTGCATATGATAGTCTTGTGCTGCTTACCGTGACGGCGCCATCGTTTGCACCAAAGCTCTTTAAATACATGCCGCCTAAGTACAGCACCCCGCCAAATGTTCCCCATTCCGATCCCGAATAAGTGATGTATTTTTGAGGAAACTTCTCCAGCTTGTCGGTTTCACTTCGAAAAGCCGCCATGAGCCCCGTTTGCAAAGAATAGAGCGCATCGCTTTTTTGTCCAAGAATTTCCGCGAGCCAGCTTCCGCCCTTGCTATACGCTAAATCTGCCAGCGGCGTCCCGTAATGAGGGGAGCCAAGTGTGATGACCTTCTCTACATATGGATGGGCATTGTGATACACGAGTGCGGACTGTGTATCCACCCCGCCTTTACTATGACCAATCACAATGAGTTTTCGACCGAACACATCATAGATTTCTTTTAGCTTTTCTGCTAATAGTTTGCCATTCTTTTTCGTATCCTGATCTGGATACAAATCTATGAATGCGCTTTCGTATCCGTTCAGAACAGCTTGCTTTGCCATGTCGTTTCGGTCGAACCATGTGGAGGAGGAGCTGTTAATGCCGTGAACAAAAACAAGTGGCGGTTTTGACTCGTCTTTTTGAACTGGCGCTTCTCCTTTAAACCACTTCCCCGGTGTCCCAGGTTCATCTCCAATTGATCCTGCATACGCATAACTTGCAAAGGAAAAAAAGAGCATGACAGCAGCGAGACAGATGAGTTTTTTCAAGATCATTCACCTCTTCAAATGATTTAAGTTGTTGGCAGCACCAATCTATTATACTTCCAAAAGATGTAAAATAACATAAAATGTTAAAATGTGGTATTTATGTTGTGGGTTTGCCCTGAGTGACATTCACATGGGTCATTGCATACGCTGTGGGTAAATACACAAGTAAAGGGGCAGGTAGGATGGCACAACAAGGAAGTCCACAGCTTGTTTCATTAGTTGATCCATATGTTTATCAAACATTGCAGAAAGTAATCGGTATGAGATTAATTGTTCAAACAGTGAAAGATACGGTGCGTGGAAAATTGAAGGAAGTCATGCCGGATCATATTGTCATTGAGGCGGGGGCGAAATCAGTTTTTTATGTGCGGATCCAGCAAATTGTATCGGTGATGCCTGATCACAGTGAAAGAGTGTAACAAGCAGACGCAAAGGTGTCTGCTTTTTTCATGCTTACAGAATGTATATCTGGAAAAAGTGCATGATATACCAATTGTTCTTTTTTTTACAAAAAATAAGGTTCTAAAACAAGAAGCAGTTGACAGAAGGTGGGTTGAATAGTAGTTTTTTAATAAGATCAATACGTAACAGGAGGAGCATCTTTGTTAAAATCTAAAGTTCATTTCTGGACATTCCAAATATTACTTGTTTTACTCATTGTTTATGTATCAACAAAGGTTTCGTTTTTATTTCAGCCGATTATTTTATTTGCTTCAACCTTGTTTGTTCCCATCTTGCTGGCTGGAATTCTCTTTTTCATCTTTAATCCAATTGTTCGATTTTTGTCCAAGAAAATTCCTAGGACACTGGCTATCCTGATCATTTATCTTTTGTTCATCGGACTCATCACGTTCATTGTGAATGCTGCGGGACCGATTATTGTCACGCAGGTCGGTGGACTTGTCAAAAGCTTCCCTGGTTATGTGACGGATATGCAGAAATTTATGAATGACTTCTCGCATTCTAAAACATTTACTTGGATGATGAACCAAGATTATGTCTCCGTCTCGAAGTTTGAACAGACAATTGTTTCGACATTAAAAGATTTGCCGGAAAATATTGCTTCAAGTATGTCTGCTGTGTTTGGTGTGATTGCCAATATTGCTTTAGCTGTGATCACAGTTCCGTTCATTTTGTTTTATATGTTGAAAGACGGACATAAGTTTCCGGACAAGCTCGTTCAATTTTTGCCAATGCCTTACCGTAAAGAAGGATTAAAAATCTTTAAAGAATTAAACGATACGCTTGCGGCTTACATACAAGGGCAGATTGTCGTCTGTTTATTTGTTGGAGTGGCTTGTTTTATCGGGTACTTATTAATTGGTGTGAAATATGCGCTCATTCTCGGTATTATCATTGCGGTCACGAATGTGATTCCTTACCTTGGGCCATATCTTGGCGCGGCACCAGCTGTGCTTATTGCGTTTCTTGATTCGCCTGGAAAAGCTGTGGTGACAGTGATTGTGATTCTTGTCGTTCAGCAAGTTGATGGAAATGTTATTTCTCCATTGATTATTGGGAAACGCCTCAACACACATCCTTTGACCATTATCCTGCTATTAATTGGGGCAGGAAGCTTTGGCGGAATCCTTGGTATGATCTTTGCGGTCCCTGTCTATGCACTGCTCAAAGCCATCACCTTGAATATTGTCAGATTGGTGCAGCTGCGTCAGCGATCTCGTAAGGAACAGCATTTAAACGTCTAGGACAGATGCACACTTTTTCCCTTCTTGCATAAGATGATTGTGATAAGCAGATAGGGGGAGATTCTGATGCCTGCAATCGTTGGACCTATTCATATCGAGTCGTTAGGAGGAAACGGTGCAGCTACTTTCGGTGATGTCCTGGCCATTGCCCCTTTGGCTGTAGACCACTCTACTGGCGGGGCAGGAGCCTTTAATTCAGGTGATTATATGTCACTTACAAGTGATCCGAATGCGACAATGCTTTGGGACTTTACATTGTTTGGCCAGCCTCAATCATTTAACGCATAGAAAGACAGCTGATGATTACAGATCAGCTGTCTTTTTTATTTTTCATACACGTAATTTTAGGCTGGGCATATGATGAGGTAAGAAAAGGTGGTGGAAAGATGCCAGCGATTGTTGGGCCTATTCATATTGATCGTGTGTACGGAAATGGGGCAGCACATTTCGGTGATGTTTTTGCCATTTCGCCAAAAAGTGTCGATCACTCTGCCGGTGGTTCAGGGACTTATAATGCAGGAGATCTTGTCCAATTTTTTAACAGTCCAAATGTCACTTTTGTGTGGGATATAGACCTGATCAGCCAGCAAAAGAGCTTTAATGCGTAGCCAGCTTTGAAAGGGAATTCCTTTTCAGAAGCTGTCTTTTTTTATGGTACAATGGATATAAGAAGAAAAAAGAGGTGTGAACAGAGTCAAATGAAAATTAGAAAAGCACACATCACAAGCGGACAACCAAAGACCTACAATGTATATTTACATGAAAATAAAAAAGAATATAAAACGCTTGTAGCCGTACCTGACATTGAATGGAGTATTTCCATTGCGTATGAGGACGAAAAAGAGCAGCTCATCCATACGCTTGAACAATCTTTAATGGAAAGAGTAGAAACAGACGAAGCCCGTGACCTCGCACTCAAGATTGTGCACTGGGTCACAGAAATGTAAATTTAGAAACCAGGAGTGAAAACAGCGATGAAAGAAGAATCCGTAGACTTTTATTTGCAGCAGGGGATATTTGGACATGCTGAAACAAAACCTGATGAACGAAGAATGTTTCTTGGTTCATTAAGGGAACGAGCGCTTCTCGCCCTGACAAAGGGACAGGTATCAAGAAATAAACCGTATCATGAGGTGGAGCAAGTATTGAAGGCCAATCGACAGGCATCCCTTCTTTTAAATGGTGAACTGTCCTATGCTTCTTATTCTCAATATGTCAAAATGGCAAATGCCGCTGGATGTTCGTTTAAAGTGGTGAATCATCATGAAGCGCACTCTCCATTTGGTCTTGTCATAGAGATGCCAATTGCGGTGAATCAGGAGCACATCTATATAGAGGATGAACTGTTTCAAAAAGCTTTTTCTCATGAATCTGTTGAATAGGTTTCCCTAGTGAAATGAATAAGATATAATGATTCAAAAGAGCATATGGGAGAGATGCGGATGGGCAAAGCGTTGATTTGTATTGATTATACAGTTGATTTTGTTGCAGACGATGGAAAACTGACATGCGGAAAGCCTGGACAGGCGATTGAGTCTAAGATCACAGAGATCACTTCTTCATTTATTGATGAAGGCCACTTTGTCGTCTTTGCTGTCGATCATCATGAAGAAGAGGACCCTTATCATCCAGAGACAAAGTTATTTCCGCCCCATAATATTCGCGGAACAGAGGGTATTGAACTTTATGGACAACTAAGTTCACTATTTCACACGTCAAAACATTTAAAACATGTCTACTATATGGAAAAAACAAGATACTCTGCTTTTGCAGGCACTCAATTAGAAATGAAACTGCGCGAGCGCGGCATCACGGAACTTCACTTAGCCGGCGTATGTACCGATATTTGTGTACTTCATACAGCTGTTGATGCGTACAATAAAGGCTTTGAACTTGTGATTCACCAGAATGCTGTGGCGAGTTTTAATGAAGCGGGGCACGAGTGGGCACTTTCTCACTTTGAGCAGTCGCTTGGTGCGAAAGTGGTTAAGTAAGGGAAGGAGAATGGAAGTTGGAGCATCGGTTTAATGACGACAGTTTATCACTACATACAGATCTTTATCAAATTAACATGGCAGAAACGTATTGGAGAGACGGCATACATGAGAAGAAGGCAGTCTTTGAACTCTTCTTTAGAAAGCTTCCATTTGACAATGGCTTCGCTGTATTTGCTGGCTTAGAGAAAGCGATTGAATATTTATCGGACTTTTCCTTTACTGAAAGCGATCTCGCGTATTTAAAAGATGAACTTGGTTATAAAAGCGATTTCATTGACTATTTAAGCGGATTATCCTTTACAGGTACACTTCATTCAATGCGAGAAGGGGAAATTGTCTTTGCGAATGAACCGATTATGCGCATCGAGGCAACGCTTGTTGAAGCTCAGTTAATCGAAACGGCATTGCTCAATATCGTGAATTTCCAGACGCTGATTGCAACAAAAGCGGCTCGGATTAAAGGAATCATTGAAGATGAGACAGCTTTAGAATTCGGAACAAGACGTGCACATGAAATGGATGCGGCGATGTGGGGAGCAAGAGCGGCACTCATCGGCGGCTTCCAGGCAACAAGTAATGTTCGTGCTGGGAAACGCTTCAACATCCCTGTATCAGGAACACATGCTCACGCACTTGTACAAGCATACCGTGATGAATATACAGCATTTAAAAAATATGCTGAAACACATACAGACTGTGTCTTTTTAGTCGATACGTATGATACTGTCAGATCAGGTATACCGAATGCGATTAAGGTAGCGAAAGAATTTGGAGACAAAATCAACTTCATTGGTGTCAGACTTGATAGCGGGGACCTTGCATACTTGTCTAAAAAAGCTAGAACAATGCTGGATGAAGCAGGATTCCATGAGGCAAAAGTCATTGCATCAAGCGATCTTGATGAACACACCATTATGAATTTAAAAGCACAGGGCGCCAAAATTGATGTGTGGGGTGTTGGGACAAAACTGATCACAGCATTCGATCAGCCAGCCCTCGGTGCAGTGTATAAGCTGGTGTCCATTGAAGAAAACGGCAAAATGAATGATACCATCAAAATTTCATCTAACCCAGAGAAAGTGACAACACCAGGCCGTAAACGGGTGTACCGCATTATTAATCAATTGAACCATCATTCTGAAGGTGACTACATTGCACTTGAAGAGGAAGATGTTCATAGTGAGGATAAACTAAAAATGTTCCATCCCGTGCATACATTTATTAGTAAATTCGTGACAAACTTTGTGGCGAAAGATCTTCACGTACCGATTTTTGAACAAGGTAAACTTGTGTATGACAATCCAGATATTCAAACGATTCAAGCCTACGTGCAGGACAGTCTTGGACTCTTCTGGGAGGAATACAAACGAATCAGCAAACCAGAAGAATATCCAGTCGATTTGAGTCAAAAATGCTGGGATAATAAAATGCAGTTTATCCATGATGTGAAAAATAAAATCAAAAAAGAGCTTTATGAAAGCGAATGATTAGAAGAAAGGGAGATCATCAAGCCAGATGGTCTCTTTTTTTAATTTTGACCGATTGAAAATGAACTAAAAGCGCAATCATTTGGTATACTGAAAGCACATCTTGTTTGTCATGGCATAAAGGAGGATTGGAGCAGTTGAGGGTGTTTGTTGCGAGACAGCCTATTTTTAACAGAAAAGAACAAGTCGTATCATATGAGCTGCTTTATAGAGATAGTGAAACCAATACATATAGCGCTGAAGACGGTGATCAAGCGACAACGGACCTCATTATCAACAGTTTTCTAAATATCGGCATCGAAACACTGACAGAAGGAAAACGATGCTACATTAATTTCACCGAAAGCTTGCTTTCATCTGATCTGCTCACCTATTTTGATCCGCATCAGCTTGTGATCGAGATATTAGAAAATGTACCGATTACCCCGGCACTTATTATGAGATGTAAGCAGTTAAAAAAATGGGGATATACGATTGCACTCGATGATTTCTTCCTAAACGGAACACATTATAGTGACAAGCTGCTTGAGGAACTCCTCTATTGCATTGATATTTTAAAAATTGACTTTCTGAAAACGACAACGCAAGAACGAAGAGCTATTCTGAATACGTATAAAAAGTATCGCCTTCGATTTCTAGCAGAAAAAGTAGAAACGAGAAGAGAATATGAAGAAGCGCTAGAAGCGGGTTTTCACCTGTTTCAAGGGTATTTCTTTAGTGAGCCGCATGTGATATCAGGACGAGCATTATCGACCAGCTTCCATGCGTACCATCAGCTTTTAAATGAGTTAAGCAAGGACCAGCCGAATATCCAGACCGTGACTCATTTTATTGAAAGTGACCTTTCGCTATCATATCAATTATTAAAAATGCTGAATTCAGGCGGCATGAGACGTCTATATCAAATTAAGAGTATCCGGCAGGCGATTATCCTGCTTGGGTTTAATGAAATTCGGCGCTGGATCTTTATCCTTTCATTTAAAGAACTGAATGTCCAAGCTAACTCAAGCCAAAAAGAAATTATCAAAATGTCATTCATTCGTGCCAAAACGTGTGAACTGATTGCCTATCGGACTGAACGAGAGCACCCTGCCTCTTATATGCTGACAGGCATGTTTTCTCTCATTGATACACTTGTCAGGGCAGATATTACAGAACTTGTGAAGGAGCTGCCGCTTTCTGATGAAGTTGGCGAGGCACTGCTTGGCTATGAAAATGATTATTCTTTTGTGCTAGGTGTGGCCAAACGTATTGAACGAAATGAATGGGATGATGAAATGTTCGATGGAAATCTCCCGAAACAGGAAGCCTATGGCTGTTATATAGAAGCCATTGAATGGTGCCATAAAATGTTTGAATCTTAAGAAAAGCCGCTCGCGTGAGAGCGGCTTTTTCTTTGTCATGCCCACTGTAAAAGAAGGAAAAGTCTGCTGGAGGCAAGAGACAAGTAGATTCGAATGCCTTCTGGACTAAAGCGGATATCAATGCCGCTTTTCACCCCGATTTGCTTCAGCATTCGGATAACACTTGTCGAATCAGAGCGCTCAGCAGCCTCCATGATGCGCTGCGCAAACGGAAGGGAGCTGGAAATTTGCTGCGTGATGAGTGAAGCATCAGCAACGAGACGGGCTGATTCCTTTCCGGCTCGTTGAAATGAGTGGGCATCAACTGGAGGAAAAGTCATTGGTGTGCGCGTCGGGTATGCGTTGCTCATTGCGGGAACCTGCAAAGCAGGATAAGGTACATAGTAAAACACATGGTCACCTCTTCTCTCATTGGCGTGAAATTGGACGGATATCTGTTCTAAATGTATGTAGAAAATCAGAATAAAGAATCAAAATGATCTTTCTATCTTTGTAATTCCAGCATAAAAATAGGTACTTTTGCGGTCAATTTCGGTGAATGTCGCCAAAAAATTGCGGTGTCCACAATAGCGTCTGTCGTCTGACCTATGACACGCAAAACCGAAGATATAGAGGGGATCGTACGTTCTGTTAGGAGAGAATTGTGACGAATGATGCCTATTCCTGTCGCAAAAATGACGCAATTCCTTTGAAATTGAGATAAAAGTATGATTTGAAAAGTCAGAAAATGATGAAAAAAGACCTATTGAATTTTGCGGTATCGCGCACACGTTTTGTGCATACTTTTCGGTGAAAAAATACTCAATTACATTTACACTGTTAGTAACAGATCAAATACTTATGACCCAATCACCATACACAAATACATTGATCTTCCAAAAAAGGAGAGTGGAATCGATGGAAAAGTATGAAATCGAAGAACTTAAACAATTATTATGGAAACTTGAAAACGAAATCAGAGAAACAACGGCTTCTCTTCATAACATTAACAAAAGCATTGATCAATACGACAAATATGAATATGTGAAAATTTCTTAAAGACTTGATAATCATCAAGTCTTTTTTTTATCCAAATACATACAAAAAAAGGATATATTATTATATAATTGTTAAATAGCGATGTCAGTGGACATTTGCTCATGTCTTTTTAGTAAAATAAAAGACGAAAGGGTGAGGTACAAGATCGAGTATGCTAAACTATCTAGAGAATACAAAAATCAAGCAGAATATGTCTGATTTTATTCAACATGCAGTCAGGCAGAATGATTTACAAAAGCTGCTTCTGAAATTTACAGATAGAAAAAAAGAATTTCCTCTTGGTCAACTGGCTTACCAGCATTATGAGGCATTTGGCGGACAAGACAAGCAAGCGATTACAAAACTGGCAGCGGGGATTGAACTTCTCATTTTATCTGCCGATATATTAGATGATATTGAAGATCAGGACAATGACTCGTATCCTTGGATGAACGTCGACCAAGGAGTGGCCATCAATGCATCTACGTATTTGTATACGGTGAGTATCCAATTCATCACATCTATATGTGAAAATAATTCTCAGCTAATAGAGAAATTGTTCCATTTCATCAAAATGTCAATGGAAGGGCAGCACGAGGATTTGCGTCATTTGCATGGAACAGAAGAAGAGTGTGTAGAGGTTTTAAGGAAAAAATCAGGATCTTTAACAGCTCTTTCTAGCGTACTGGGTGTTTATTTAGCGACAGGAAAAATAAACGCCACTGTGGAATCTTATTCGATATATTATGGTGTTGCTGAACAGATCAGTAACGATTTTTTTGCGTTATTTTCAAAATCAAACGGAGATTTTCAAAAAAAACAAACGCTGGCATTCAGTTATTTACAAAGACGTTTTAACGATGCCAGTCAAGAGCTTCTTTCCTTCTTTTCTAACCGGCTGGATGAGTCTGAGCAAAAGCCGTTTCAACTGAAGCAGAAGTTACTTGAAGCTGGTTTGACTCAGTACATGGTATCGATGAGAGAGATTATGCTGTTAAAAATGAAGCGAGGAATGGAACAACTTGATTTACCTGGGAAGAAGAAGGAACAATTATGTGCATTTATGACAAAGGAGGGCAATGGTTGAACATTCAAAATGTTATTGCATATTTAGTGAAAAATCCTGGTGTTGTGAATGAATTGGACTTAGGGAATGCAAGTTTAATTCACACAGATGAGCAAACCATGAAAGTAATTATTCAAGGCATTAAAAAAGGGCAAATGTCTGCAGATTATATATGGTACTATAAATGATACTATTCATTTAAAAAATGATTTAAAAGTTCTCCAGTTAAGGATGTTTTATACATGAAGATAACTTATACGAAACTATCTGCTTTTTTGGTTTTTCTGTCTTTTTTATTTGTGATCTATGTTTCATATATTTATGTATTTGATATTTTTAATGGAGCACGTGTAGCGGAGAACAAGAACGGTCAAGCAGAAGTTGTCAAAGTTGAATATCTTTCTTTAGCCTACACATCAGGATTAGAAGAAGGAGATATTATACTTAAAATCAATGGGGAACCTGCTAACAACAAAGATCATTTGATCAATGGTGAGCTTAGGAATGTGCAAAGAATTGATATTCAAAGAGGCAACCAAATGATCACTCTAAAAAATAAGACATTGATTGGTCAAGAAAGTTTATTTGTCTATTTAATTCCTCTCATTCTGTATTCAATTTGTTTATTTTGTATCTTCTTTATCATTCGAATTAACAAAGAGGCCCAACGAAAATCAGCATTCCTTTTAATTTTATTTTTATTAACGATTTGTATCGGATATCTTAGTGCAGGTACTTCAGGTATTGGTGATAGATTTAGCCATTATGTCATCACATTTTGTTTATCAAGTGTATTTATCTTTTATATTCATTTCATTTATCAATATTTCAAAGAGTTTGACCTGCATTTAACGACTCAAAAAACGATTCGCTTTTTATATAGTCTTCCTATAATTAATCTAGTAATAGAGTTAATTGTTCCAATTGATTCGGTGATAGCCAGATACATGCCAAGTTTAAATCTTTTATTCTTTTTCGCTTCTATTATCATGTCATTCAAAGTGATTATCAATGGAATGCGGAAATATAAAGAGACAGAGCAGGGGTCTGTTTTAAAGTTTTTTGTCATGATAAATATCATAGCATTTTGTCCATTTATCTTTTTATTTGCAATTCCATATGTTTTGTTTCGTATTTATGTCGTAGATCCCTTTTTCTTAACTTCTTTTGTCTTGCTCATTCCTTTTTCACTCGTGTATCAATTCATGACGAACAAACTTTACAATATGGATTTTTTGATTAGTAGACTGAAATACTATGGATTTCTTGCCATTACACCGACCATTTTTGTTGTTGTCACGTTTTATATTCTGCAAAAACCAGAAGATTTGAAGTACACACTGAAGCTCGCAATAATTACCTATACACTCATGCTGGCTGTTTTCTATTTCAAAGAAATTCTAGATTTCCGTTTTCGTCTGAAGCGTTTTTCAGAGAAGCATAATTACCAGGACAGCGTGTTTAAATTCACGCAGCTTATTCGTGAGGCATCATCACTTCATCAAGTGCTGTATCATTTGAAATACACCATTTTAGAAGTGCTTGTTGTGAATAAAGCCTTTGTGCTTGAGGTGAAGGCTGACGGACAAATTATTGAAATTGATGAATCAACAAATGATAGTAAGCTATGGAAAGAATACGTGGATCAATTTCAAGATATTTTAGGTGAAGTTGGTAAAATCATCGAGCTTGATAAAGGGTTTATGATGAAAATTGGCGAGCGGGGCGGTCACTCGTTTATGATTTGCTGCTTATCCAATATACAGACACCGAAATTGACACGCGATGAGATTTCTTGGTTGAAAACATTGGCATTTTACACCAGTGTCAGTTTAGAAAATGTCGTCAAAATCGAAGAGTTGATGGAGCATCTTGACGATTTGAAACAGCGTGAGGCCAATCCTGCGTGGCTGAAGAAAATCATGTTTGCTATGGAAGAGAAGCAGCGTTCAGATTTAGCGAGAGATCTTCATGATTCCGTACTCCAGGACTTGATATCACTAAAAAGGCAGTCGGAGATGTTTTTAACGAATTTCCAAAGCAATCAATGCCCGACATCTATTGAAAATTCGCTTATCTCATGGAACGATCAAATGTCTAAAGTGATTCAAACGACGAGAGAAACATGTCATGAGCTTCGGCCTCAGCTGCTGTATGATTTAGGTTTAGTAAAGGCGATATCGAAGCTAACTTCTCAAATTCAGGAGGAAGCACCGTTTCATATTAGGCTGAATACGACACGCTTTGATAAAGAATTGGACATTGATATTGATTCACAGCTGAATATTTACCGCATTGTTCAGGAACTGTTATCTAATGCCCTGAAGCACTCTAAGGCCACTCAAGTGTTAGTTATGCTAATTTGTATTAAAGATCAGGTTGTTCTTCACTATGAGGATGATGGAGTCGGTTTTGATGCAAGTCATCTTGATCAGCACACAATGAGCATGGGGCTTTCGGGAATTAGAGAACGAGTGAAAGCATTAAATGGAAAGCTTCAAATTCACACAGCCCCGGGGAAAGGGCTCAAGGTGAAAATTGAAATGGAATTGTAACCATTTATTAAGGATTAAGACTTGGCATCAGCCAAGTCTTTTATATAAAATGGAAGTGAGTGATTTAAAGGGAGGAAGACATGAAGAAGATATTGGTCATTGATGATCATCCGGCTGTCATGGAAGGGACAAAAAGCATATTAGAATCAGACCAGCAGCTATCAGTCGATTGTTTAAGTCCTGATGCAGAAGCCGCCTTTTTAAAGACGCATGACTTTTCCATCTATGATGTGATTTTAATGGATTTAAATCTCGGGGATATCAATGGAATGGACATAGCGAAACAAATTTTAGAAACCAACCATCAAGTGAAAATTATCATTTATACAGGGTATGAAGTAGATGATTATTTTGAAGAGGCTATTCGGGCTGGATTACACGGTGCAATTAGTAAAACAGAGACGAAAGACAAAATTATTGAATACATACACCGGACATTGCAAGGAGAAGTTGTCATTCAGCTGTCCTATTTAAAGAAATTAATTTCACAGCAGCAAGAAAAGCCAGAACAGGCGCAGCAGACTGACCACGATCTCTTAACGGAACGGGAGTGTTTGATCCTTAGAGAAGTGGAAAAAGGATACACGAACCAGGAGATTGCCGATGTGCTTCATTTGAGCAAACGGTCAATTGAGTACAGTTTGACATCCATCTTTAATAAGCTGAATGTTGGATCTCGTACAGAAGCGGTGTTAATTGCCAAGTCTGAAAGTGTGCTGTAAACGTGTGAAGGGAGAGGGCCTTAATGAATGTGAGCGGATCAAATACACTGCTTGAGGCACTAGGCATTGAAATAGTAGAGTGCAATGAATCACGATGCGTTGCAACAATGCCAGTCGATCACAGAACAAAACAGCCATTTGGACTGCTGCACGGAGGAGCATCTGCTGCTCTAGCAGAAACAGTGGCGAGCATGGGGGCTGCGGCTCATTTAGACTTAACGCAGCAAGTTTGCTCAGGTATTGAAATCAATGCCAATCATTTAAAATCTGTACGCGATGGAGTTGTGACAGCGACAGCTGTTCCTGTGCATGTAGGACGGCGTACAATGGTATTTCAAATCGATATAAAAGATGATCGAGACCGGCACATCTGTACGTCAAGATGCACACTTGCTGTCATTGATCGCATATAAAAAAGCTCCCGGTGCAGCGGAAGCTTTTTTTATATGCACGTTGAGCGATAAAAAAAGAATGGCCTAACATGTCAGGCCATTTTTTTTCGCTGTTTATAAATAAGAATCTTCTTTCCGCTTAATCACAAAGTTACGGAAACCGCCATAATCATCTTGGACACTGCGTTTGTCGAGCTTAACACCAGTATTGTAGGCGGCTCTTCCGATTAAGTGTGCGCCGACTGGTGCTGTCAGGAAGATGAATACGATGCCGAGAAGGATTTTTGCAGAAATAACGCCTGCAAGAAACCATTCATGAAAAAACACACCTACTAAAATCAGAACAACGCCAAGTGTCGATGCTTTTGATGCAGCATGCATACGTGTGTAAACATCCGGCAGGCGAAGGACACCAATGGCTGAAATCAAACAGAGGATAGCGCCTAGCAGGATAAAGAAAATGACGATGGCTTTAGCGATGACGATCATTTTCAATCACTTCCCCTTTCTCAAGGAATTTGGAAAAAGCGACAGTACCGATAAAGGCAAGGATACCGAGCAGTAAAATAATCTCAAAGAATGCAGTGGTTTTCAGTAAAATTGAAACGATGGCTGTCATCCCAATTAAATTGATTCCTATCGCATCAAGCGCACTCACACGATCAGGAATAGACGGACCTTTGATCACTCGTATCACAAAAAGCAAGGTAGACAGCGCAAGAATGCCAAGTGAAATTTGCAAAATGAGTTCCATTACTTACCGCTCACCTCCTGAATCGCTTTTTCAAATGAAACCCGGATATCGTGAATGGCTTTTTCAGCATCTTCAATATCCATCGCATGAATGTATAAAATGGAACGATCGTCGGAAATATCAATCACTAGTGTACCTGGTGTCAATGTAATCATATTAGCCAGTATGGTGATTTCCCAATCTGTTTTCAAATCCGTACGAAAGGCGAAAATACCGGGCTTAATCTTGAGCTTTGGAGATAATACGGTCTTTAATACACTTAAATTGGCAAGAAGCAGCTCGCGAATAAAAATGATGATAAGCTTGAAAATCGCATAAAGGGCATAGCCGTAAAAACGCTGCGGGAAAAATCGACGCAGCATAAAAATGGCGATCATCCCTAATGCAAACCCTGATACAAAGTCTGCGGCTCTGTATGTATCATTCATAAACATCCATGTAAAGGCGAGGAGAGCGTTTAGTAATATTTGAAAGGCCATGTTCATCTACTCCTTCAGCACAGCTTGAATATATTTTTCTGGTGTAGAGAGCATTTCCGCTGCTTGATTGATATAAGGGGCAATGAACTCTGTCCCTAACCCAATGGCGAGCGATAAGACGACAAGCAGTACGCCAGGGTACACCATTCCTTTAATTGACGGCTTTCTTCTTCGCATATCCTGTTCCTCGCCCCAAAATGCGGACATGAAAATCTTCATAATAGAGTAGAGGACAAGAAGACTTGACAGTAAGACCAGGATAGAAAACGTCATGTGTCCAGCAGAAAATCCACCTTCCACAATTTTTAGTTTCCCAACAAAGCCGCTCAGCGGCGGAATTCCTGCAAGCGATAAAGCCGATATGAAAAACATCCATCCCAATAGAGGCTGGGATTGAATCAGTCCGCCCATTTTTTTCAGTTGGTTTGTGCCAGCGTATACAAAGAGGGCACCTGCCAGCATAAATAAAGCCCCTTTGATCACCATGTCGTGAATAAGATAATAAATGGCTCCTTGGAGTGATGCAGGTGTGTTGGCTGCAAATCCAAACAAAATGACCCCAACTGCTGTGACAATGTTATAAATCACGATCTTCTGCACATCAGAATAGGCGATCGAGCCAATCACACCGAATATCACCGTCAGTGCGGCAAGCCACGCCATGAGTGTATGGGTGAAGCCTGTATCATGTATAAAAATTAATGTAAAGACTCTGGCAATCGCATATAAGCCAACCTTTGTGAGCAAAGCCCCAAAAAGAGCTGAAATCGCTGCTGGCGGCGCATGATACGATCCTGGCAGCCAGAAATAAAGCGGGAAGATCCCAGCTTTTAAGCCGAATACAATGAGGAACAGGATGGAAATAACAGTGATTAACCCTGTTTGCCCTGATTCAGCTATTTTCACACTTAAATCAGCCATATTGAGCGTACCCGTCACTGCATATAAACAGGCAACTCCGACAATAAATAATGCCGACGAGATGATATTAAACACAATATATTTGAGTGATTCACGAAGCTGAGGCTTTGACCCGCCTAATACAATGAGCATATAAGATGCCATCAGCAGTAATTCAAAGAAGACAAACAGGTTGAATATATCTCCCGTTAAAAAGGCTCCGCTCACGCCAGCTAACAAAAACTGCACGCCAGAATAATAGAAGAGCCGCTCTCTTTCTTTCCCAATCGTTTGAAAGGAGAAGAGGACTGTCACAAGCCCGACAACGGAAGCGGTCAGCACAAGGAGTGCAGCAAATTGATCGGCCACAAGGGCAATCCCAAATGGCGCTTTCCAGCCGCCTAAATAAAGGGTTTGTATCCCATTTGTGAAAATCGTTTGAACCAAATATGCATTACATATAATGGCTGAGAGAGATGCCAAGACACTAAAAACTCTTGACAGCATGATGTTTTTATTCATAAAGATCAATAGTGTAGCAGCTAGTAATGGAATTAAAATAGGCAGGATCACGAGATTATTCATGCTGATCATTTCCTCTCATTTGATCCATGTCATCTGTTCGCAGCTCTTGGAAGGCTCGGAAGGCCATGACAAGTAATAAGGATGTCACACCAAAAGCAATGACAATGGCTGTTAAAATTAATGCTTGCGGCAATGGATCTACATAGGATGTGAGCCCCTCTTTTAGAACGGGAGGCGCTCCCTTTTTTAAGCCGCCCATTGTTAAAAGAAGCAAGTGGACGCCGTGACTCAAAACAGCAGTACCGACGATGACCCGCAGAAGGCTTTTTGACAGCATCAAATAGGTCGCCGCCATAAAAATAATTCCGACGATAATAGACATTAGAAATTCCATTATTCCTTCTCTCCAATCATTTGAATAATGGTCATGGTGACACCAACAACGACCAAATACACCCCGATATCAAACAGGACGGCTGTCGCTAGTTCTGTTTTTCCTAAAAACGGTAATTGGAAATAATCAAATGCATGTGATAGAAAAGGTGCACCGAATAGAAAGGATCCCATACCTGTCAGGATCGCAACGAGCAAACCGGCTCCAGCTACATAAATAAAGTCAAAAGGCAAAATGCGTCTTACTGTTTTCAGATCATAGGCTAAAAGCAGAAGAACGACAGCCGCAGAACTCATCAGGCCGCCGATGAATCCGCCGCCAGGATTGTTATGCCCCGCAAGAAATAGGTGAAGGGAGAAGAGCAAGATGATGAATGCTGTGATTTTTGTTGTGACTTGCAAAAGCATATCATTCGTATCAATCTTTCTCATCGCCGCACACCTCTCTTCCGTTTTGCTTGTGTTTTTAATAACCCATAAATACCAAGTGCCGCAATGGCGAGCACAGTAATTTCAAAAAGGGTATCAAAGCCCCTGAAATCGACAAGAATGACATTGACAATATTGTCACCGCCAGCAAGTTTGTAGCTGTTTTCAATAAAGTAAGTTGAGATGGTATCAAGTGACTGCTGACTTGTGGAAGCGAAAGCTAGACAAGTGACAACAACCCCAACACCTAATGAAATGATGAAATTGGTCATTTTGAATCTTCTCGTTTTTTGCTTTAAGCTCAGCTTCGGCAAATGATAGAAGCAAAGCAAAAACAGTGCGACAGAAATCGTTTCAATAATCAGCTGCGTCAGCGCAAGGTCAGGTGCTCTGAAAATCACGAAGAATAATGACAGCGTGTAGCCCATGACACCTAGAGCAATAATAGCTGTTAATCGTGAGCTTGCGAATACTGTTGCAATCGTCGCCGCCACCATCACAAGTGAAAGAATCACCTCATACGTGCCAATTGAGGCAGCCTGATCTGTTTGAAATGAAAAGGCCTGCTGATAAAACATCACGCCGCCAATGACGATAATCATGAACCCAAACACATAGACAAGATAGTCACGAAGAAAACCAGTCATATAACTGTTTGTCAGGCGGTATGACCCTTTTTCCAAACCGATAAGAGAGCGGTCGTATAAAGCGTTAAATGACCATTTTTCCTTAAAGATGTTGTACATTGGACGCCATTTTGAAAGCGTCAAGTAGCCGATTGTTCCGAGTACAACAACACCTATTGTCATATAGAGCTCTGGCTGGAAGCCATGCCATGCTTCAATCTTCACAGAAAAACGGCTTCCTGTTTCAATCGCTTCAGGAATGATCGCCGCAATTGCGGGTTCGATGACAGAATAGGCAAGAATATTAGGGAAAAAGAAGAAGGTGACCACAAGTGCAGCGAGAATGATTGGCGGAATGAGCATGCCGATCGGTGCTTCATGCGGTTTTTTCTCCAATTGGTCTATATTCAGACGGCCTCTAAAAGTTTTAAAGAGGAGCATCATACTATAAATGAACGTAAAGACACTAGCGAGCCAAGCAAGTGCTGGGATGATAGCACCCCATGTTGAAACGTCCGTAAAGCTGATGTCAGAAATTCGTATCATACTTGTGAAAAATAGCTCTTTACTTAAGAAACCGTTAAATGGCGGTAATCCGGCCATTGAAAATGTACCGATTAACGTAATTGTGAAGGTAATCGGCATGATCGTCATTAATCCGCCTAATTTTCGAATGTCACGAGTTCCTGTTTCATGATCGATAATACCAGCTGCCATAAAGAGACTTCCTTTAAACGTAGCATGGTTAATGAGGTGAAAAATAGCTGCAAGAATGGCTGCGCCAAAAAAGGCAGGATTGTTTTCATGAATCGCAGCTGCGCCGACGCCAAGCATGAGCATAATCATACCGAGCTGACTCACTGTCGAATAGGCCAGAATGGCTTTCAAATCGTTTTGCCGGACGGCGTGGAATGATCCCCAGAATAATGTGACAAGTCCAACAATGGAAATGGTCCAGAACCATACCTCTGATATAGCAAAGATTGGACTGAAGCGGGCAACAAGATAAATACCGGCTTTCACCATCGTAGCAGAATGCAGATAACTGCTCACAGGGGTCGGTGCTTCCATTGCATCAGGCAGCCAGATATAGAATGGGAACTGGGCTGATTTCGTAAAGGCACCTATTAAGATTAGGATCATGGCAGGGATAAAGTAAGGTGATGCCATAATGAGTTGAAGCTGATTGACTGCTTCACGAATACTGAATGAATCAGTAATCAGGTAAATGAGGATGAAGCCACCAAGCATAGCTAATCCGCCAAAAACAGTAATAAGCAGTGATTTCGTTGCCCCATACCTAGAGCGCTCACGCTTATACCAATACCCAATTAAGAGGAAGGAAGAGATACTCGTTAACTCCCAAAACAAGTATAGAACCACCATGTTGTCAGAAAGAACGACACCCAGCATCGCGGTCATAAACATGAGCAAATACGTGTAGAAAGAGCCAAGCTGTTCTTTTTCCTTTGATAAGTAGAAAATACTGTACAGTACCACAAGTGCGCCGATACCTGTAATTAATAAAGCAAATAACAGGCTGAGACCATCGACATACACAGTGAAATTCATCCCTAAAGATGGAATCCATTCAGCCTGTGAGAAAAGCGTTCGTCCATTCGAAGTGATATGTAACATTTGGATGAAATAGGTAAATAAAAGAATCGGCAAGATGAGAACAAACCATCCTGTATGTATACGCTTCACATATTTGTAAAGGAAAGGTACAACAAAAGCGAGTAAAAAAGGTGATAGGATGGCGAAGTGAATAAGCTGCAAGAAAATGAACCTCCTTTGATCAATATAAATTCACGTTCTAAAGAACTGGTAATTAAAATTATAGCGTAAATACAGCCATAGTGCATTGGTTTGAAACGATTTCAAGCAAACTGTATTTGTTTTAGGTTCTTTTGACCACAAAAATAATTTTATCAAAAATGACACTCATTGTATATTGTTTTGTTTTTCGTACATGCTTTTCTTAAAGGAGCTGATCAAATGAAACGAAAGATCGCCATCAGCTTAAGCCTATTCTGCACGATTTTAGGAGGAGCATTCTTGATTGACCGAAATGATCAAAAAAGGTGGCAGGCCGGGAGTGAATGGCCGCTATTTTCTGAGCATCTTCTTCACATGAGCTATCAAGAAACCAAGCTGTATCCTTTTCAGCCCAGGGAATATTTACGAATTGTATTAGCTGATGAATAAGATCCTATAGGAGAAAAGAAATATAAAAAAAGCATGGGCCCATGTGAGAGCTCATGCTTTTTATGTGTGGTAGTTTAACTAAACATTCTGAGTAAGATCGTTGCACAGATAACAGTTGCTGCTCCGCCAAGTCGTGTAGATACTTGTGCGAAAGGCATAAGACCCATTCTTCCAGAAGCTGAAAGAATTGCAACATCACCAGTACCGCCAAGTCCACTGTGACAGCCAGTGACAATAGCAGATTCGACTGGATACATGTTCATTAGTTTTCCAACGAAGTAACCAGAACCAACCATTGCGAGTACAACAGCGATACATACGCATACGAATGGAATTGAGATGACAGTTGCTACATCATCAAGTGGAATGTATAGAATACCAAGACCAACCATTAGCGGCCATGTAAAACTTCTTGATACAAACTTGTAGAACTGCTGTGAGCCATTTTGAAGATGCTGAGGCATCACGTTTAAGTATTTGATTAAAGCAGCAAGAACAATCATTAGGATTGGACCTGGAATATGAACGAAGCTTTCTAACAAACCACCAAAGATGAAGGTTGTACAAGCAACGAGTACACCAGCACCCATTAAACCGAAATCAACTTTTGCATCCATATCTGGCTGCTCGAAAATTTCGTTTGCTTCTTTAGATTTCACAAGACGGCCATTCCCGTTCAGTTCAGGACGTTTCTCACCAAGCTTCTTCATTGCGCCAGCGCAGATAATGGCAATGACGTTCCCAATGACAGCCGCAGGAATTAATTGAGAAATTAATGACTCTGCTGATACATCAAGAATTTGTGAATAAGCGATAGATAATGGCAAAATTCCTTCTCCAACACCACCGGCAATAATCGGTACAATAATAAAGAAGAATGAATGATGCGGTGTGTAACCAACTAAAAGGCCAACAAGGATACCAGCACTCACAGCTGCAATTGTACCTGCAACTAGAGGGACAAACATACGAATAAGGCCTTGTACTAAAACAGTCCGCTGCATCCCAAGAATACTACCTACTACAAGAGCAGAAATATAGAAGTAAAGGAAGTTCGACGTTTTCATAAGAGACGTAACCGCTTCCAATGAGTTCGGATTCAGAACATTAAAAAAGACCAGGAACGATGGTACGAATAAAGAAAGAATCGCCGGTCCACCAATATCTTTTAAGATTGGAATACGTTGTCCTACATCTCCAAGGAAAATCCCCAAAATCATAATAACAGCGAAACCACCAAGCATATTTGCTGGAATTTTATTGAAATAAGCGGCAGTTAAAATAATCGCTGCAAGTACTAAATACACAGGTAGATCAATAACACCAATTTTCCAAGACATGATCTTACGGAAAACGCTTTTATTATTGTCAGAATCGTCTGTAATCGATTTCAATTGTTGTGCATTAGCCACATAAACACCCCCAAATGCTATTTGTCTCAATTGTAGAAGATTCTGTGACACTCATCTATTTATTAAACTAAAATAAGTGTAATAAAAGTAAAATAAACAGGAGTTTTTGAGTTTTTTATCATACAAAAATCCCCTGAAGATAGTTTGTCCTTCAGGGGATTGATCATACATCGTATTTATCGTTTTCCTTTTAAATAAGGTGTACCAAGTGCTTTCGGTGCATCGGCACGTCCGATGAAGCCAGTAAGTGCTAAAATGGTGAGCACATATGGTGCTATGAGCATATAAACATTCGGTATATCTTGGAACAGCGGCAGGAGAGAACCAATGATGCTTAAGCTTTGAGCAAATCCAAAGAATAAAGCAGCTCCCATTGCGCCGAATGGATGCCATTTACCGAATACAAGCGCAGCTAGTGCGATAAAGCCTTGTCCAGTAATGGTGGCATGGGAGAAATCAAGCGCGATCGTTGAGGCATAAACAGCCCCGCCCAGACCGCCAAACAGTCCACTAATGAAGACAGCGATATAACGCATCCGGTACACTTTGATTCCCATTGTATCAGCTGCCATTGGATGCTCTCCAACTGCACGAAGACGAAGACCAAATGGCATTTTAAATAAAACAAACCATGCAACCACCGCAAGGGCTAAAGCAAGTATGGACGTATAATAAACATCTTTAAAGAAAATATCACCAATGATCGGAATGTCACTTAAAAGGGGAATATCTCCTTTATAGAAAGGTTCTGTAATTTTATCAGTTTGTGCTTTTCCGTAAATCAGTTTTACGACAAACAATGTAGCGCCAAGTGCCAGCATGTTAATGGCCACACCACTGACCGTTTGATCAGCTCGGAAGGTAATGGTCGCAACTGCATGAATCAGTGAGAACAATCCGCCAACGGCCATTCCAACGAGAAGCCCAAGCCACGGGGTCAAGGCTCCAAACGTATCAGCAAAAAATAAGTTAAAGATAATACTGGAAAATGCTCCGACGACCATCAAACCTTCAAGACCGATATTGACAACACCTGATCTTTCTGAAAAGACGCCTCCAAGAGCGGTTAAAATAAGTGGTGCAGCATAAACAAGTGTAGCTGGGACGATGATTTCAAGTATTTGCAGAAATCCCACTTATTTTCCCCCCTTTTTCTTCATTTGTTGAATCACAAGACGAATAATATAGCTTGAGGCGACGAAAAGAATGATGATCGCAATGACAATATCAACAACCTCAGTCGGTACGCCTGATTCAAGCGGCATATTTAATGCACCGACCTTCAATCCACCAAGCAATAATGCAGCAAGGACAACACCAACAGCCGTATTTCCACCTAATAAAGCGACGGCAATTCCATCAAAACCTACGCCTGTAAACGAGCCTTTAATAGAGGCATATTCAAATGTACCAAGACCTTCCATAGCGCCTGCAAGACCTGCAAAAGCACCTGAAATGAGCATCGCATAAATGATATTGCGGCGAACGTTCATGCCAGCATACTGTGATGCCTGCTGATTCATTCCAACAGCCCGTAATTCAAACCCTTTAGAAGTTTTTTGAATAATGACCCACATCACGACCGCCGCAATAATGGCAACAAAAATACCGTTATGCATCCGGGAGAAATCAGTGATCTGCTCAAAAAATCCAGAGCGAAGAGAGGCAGTGGCATCGATTTTATCTGTTTTATCTTTATTATCTGTTAAGACATTTGAGATTAAATAGTTTGTGACATGAAGGGCAATGTAGTTCATCATGATGGTGACGATGACCTCATGCACATAAAAACGAGCTTTTAAAAATCCGGGAATAAAGCCCCATAAAGCACCTGCAGCAGCTGCGGTGATGAGTGCAAGCGGCAGATGAATATACATAGGTGCATGGACAGTTGTTCCAATCCATACAGCAGCTACCCAGCCAACAAGCATTTGACCTTCGACACCGATATTAAACAGGCCTGTCCGAAATGCAAAGGCAACAGCAAGACCTGATAAAATATAAGGTGTCACTTGCCTGATGGTTTCTCCCATATAATAGGTTTCACCGAAAACGCCATTCCAAAGGGCGCCATAGCCTTCGATGACACTATAACCGCTTGCCAGCATAATAATGGCCCCAACCAAAAGACCAAGTACAATGGCTATAAGCGGAATCAGCAGATTTGTTAAGCGATTAGACATTTGCTTCTTTCCCCACTTCCTGTTGCGTACTTCCAGCCATTAATAGGCCAAGCTCTTGCTCTGTTGTTTCTTTTGGATCAACTATGGCCACAATGCTGCCTTCGAAAATGACAGCGATCTTATCACTGACATTGATAATTTCATCAAGCTCAAAGGAGATGAGCAAAACAGCTTTGCCAGAGTCTCTTTGCTCAATGAGACGTTTATGAACAAATTCAATCGCACCAACATCAAGTCCTCGTGTCGGCTGAGCGGCAATTAATAAATCAGGATTGCGGTCCACTTCACGGCCGATAATGGCTTTTTGCTGGTTACCGCCTGACAGGGCGCGCGCTTCTGTATATTCACTCGGTGTTCTGACGTCATATTCCGCAATGATTCGTTTTGCCTTTTGATAAATATTCTTCATATTCAATAAGCCGAATTTTGAATAAGGACGCTGATAATACGTTTGTAAGGAAATGTTTTCTCCAATTGAAAAATCGAGTACAAGTCCATGTTTATGACGGTCCTGAGGAATATGTCCAATCCCAGATTCGGTCACTTTACGAGGCGGGAGATTTTGAATGGCTTTCCCGTTTAGCATGATCGTGCCAGATTCTGATTTTTTTAGACCAGTAATGGCTTCAATTAATTCAGACTGGCCATTGCCGTCTACTCCAGCAATTCCAACAATTTCGCCAGCCTTCACTGACAGGTTTAACTGTTTGACCGCTTCAATTCCTCTGGCGTCTTTTACTGTGAGGTCTTGAATTTGAAGAACTTCCTCAGCAGGAGAAGCAGCTTTTTTGTCTGTTTTAAATGACACTTCACGACCAACCATGAGGCTTGCAAGTTCGTCTTTATTTGTGCTTTCCACATCAAGTGTACGAATGCCTTGACCTTTTCGGATAATGGTCACGCGATGACAGGCATCCATAATTTCTTTCAGCTTATGGGTGATTAAAATAATGGATTTGCCTTCATTAATTAAGTTTTTCATGATTTGTATGAGTTCTTTGATTTCTTGAGGTGTTAAAACGGCCGTTGGTTCGTCGAAGATCAAAATGTCAGCGCCGCGGTAAAGTGTTTTTAAGATTTCTGCACGTTGCTGCATACCGACAGAGATGTCAGATACTTTTGCGGCAGGATCTATTTTCAAACCATAGCGGTCAGAAAGTTCTTGTACTTGCTGTATGGCTTGCTCTTTGTCAATCTTTCCAAACTTCTTTGGCTCTTTACCTAAAATGATGTTTTCAGCGACAGTGAAGGTATCGACAAGCATAAAGTGCTGATGCACCATTCCGATGCCTAAATCACTAGCATCATTTGGACTAGAGATGGTCACGGGTTTTCCGTGTACCTTGATTTCACCTTTTTCAGGCTGGTACAGTCCGAAAAGCACGTTCATGAGCGTTGATTTTCCAGCGCCGTTTTCACCAAGCAGCGCATGAATTTCGCCCTTTTTTAGCTGCAGCGTAATGTTGTCGTTTGCTACAATGCCAGGGAATTCTTTGCGTATATTCAACATTTCAATGACATAATCCACAGGTTTAACCGCTCCTTTTTTAGGGTGCTGATGAAGATAAAAACTAGCAAAAGAAAAGCTGCAAAACGAGGCTGCAGCTTTTCTTTTACCACCTTTTACGAATAAAGAGGAGGTAAAGGAGAGGCAAGGGGATAAGGCGCGCTTATCCCGATGCTCAAATTAAGCTTTAAAATCTTTTAATTCATCACGTGTTGCAGGGATTTTGATTTCGCCCTTGATGATTTTTTGTTTCCATTCTTCCACTTTCTTTAATACATCTTTATCAAGGTTTTCCTTAGATGGAGAGATGTCAAGAGCGCCTTCTTTCAGACCGTATGTGATCACTTCGCCGCCAGGGAACTTACCATCTTTTGCTTTTGTTGTTAAGTCTTGTACCGCTGTGTCTACTTTCTTAACCATAGAAGTAAGAGTGACACTTTGTTTTGTTCCAGGTACTTTTCCTTCGTCATACTGGTCTTTATCTACACCGATGACCCAAACTTTACGGTTAGGATCTGCTTTTTTCAGGTTTTTCGCTTCTGTGAAGACACCAGTTCCAGTGCCGCCAGCAGCATGATAGATGATGTCTACGCCAGATTTGTACATGCTTTCAGCTGTTGCTTTACCGATGTCAGCCTTATCGAATGCACCAGCATATTTCACTTCAACTTTTGCTTTTGGGTTCGCTGCTTCAACACCAGCGCGGAAACCGACTTCGAATTTTCTGACTAATTCAGAATCAACGCCGCCGACAAAACCAATTTTGTTTGATTTTGTTGTAAGAGCAGCCGCAACACCCACAAGGAATGATCCTTCGTTTTCGTTAAACACGATGCTGGCTACGTTGTCTTTCTTCACGACTGCATCAACGATAGCAAAGTGGTTTTTCTTACGTTGATCCGCAATTTCAGAAATAGCATCTTCCATTAAGAAACCAATTCCGTAAATCAGATCGAATTTCTCACGAGCAAGTGTGTTTAAGTTTGTTGTATAGTCAGCATCTGATTTAGATTGTAAGTAATCAAAGCCGTTTTTACCTTTTTTTAGATTGTTGTCTTTCCCAAATGCTTGTAAACCTTCCCAAGCTGATTGGTTAAACGATTTGTCATCGACACCACCGACATCAGTTACCATTGCAACAGTGAATTGATCTTTATCTTTTTTGCTTTCACCGCTGTTTGAGCCAGAGTTGCCGCATGCTCCAAGGATGGTTCCTGCTGCTACGACTAAGGACAATGCTAGTCCAATTTTGCGCTTCTTCAAAACATAACCCCCTATAAAATTTAAAAGTTTCAGAAAAGTCTCGCGAAAAAAGACCGATCTATCTTCTTCTCACCCTAAAGAGGGTATTTTATCCTGCTTTCTCATGAAACTTATGGAGGGCAGGAGAGAAGATGTAAGACATCAGACTTATATCTCGTTGAACTAATCAATCATAATTTATCATTTCCCATCGAATAAATAAATAGAAATTTGTTTTATTTTTAAAAAAATGTTAAATGGCTTTATTTGATGTCTTTTTATCTGCCGAAATATGATATAATGCCGCTTTTGTGATGTGCTCTATTACAGTAGAACCACTGATATCAAGGGGTTTGTTACATCGTATGCCATAAAAAAACATCTGGCCTTTCGTGAAGGTCAGATGTAACAGTTTAAAGATATTGCTGAATCAAATTCATATTGCTCGTGTTCAGTTTATATTGGAAAACAGGACGTCCAATTGTCCCATAAGCCATTTCAACATCCACCACTTCGATGTCCTCAAGGAATTTCAAATATTTTCTAATGGAGACTTGAGAGATTTCTGTATGATTGGCTAGGTCTTCGGTCGTGAAAGCCTGCTGTCCAAATGATTGAATGCTTGTCCAGATGAGTTTGAGTGTGCTTTTGGTCAGGCCTTTTGGCAGGAGGACTTTTTCCGCCTCTGCTTTTTTATGAAAAAGCTTCGCATCTAAATCATTTTGCGAAATGCTGTTCATGGATTGATACAGGGCGTGTTTCCGTTTATACTCTGCCAGTGCTGATTGGAATCGTTCGAACTCAAAAGGTTTGATTAAATAATCAACCGCTCCGTTTCGCATCGTTTGCTGAACAACGTCCACTTCATTTGCAGCCGAAATGACAATGACATCAACGGCATGATTTTGCTGGCGAATTTCTGTTAGTAATGCCAGCCCATTTTGACCTGGCATATAAATATCGAGCAGTACGAGGTGAATGACTTCTGTTTTTAACACTTCAAGCGCCTGCTGAAAAGAGGTGGCAATCCCCTTTAACTCAAAGCCATCGATTTGGGTCAGGTAGCGTTTGTTCAGCTCCCCAACCATTGGATCATCTTCTACTATTAACACATTAATCATGTGAATCCTCCTTTTGTTTATACGGAATGCGGAGACTAAAGGTCGTTCCTTCTCCTTTTTCACTCGTGACAATCATATGTCCATTCAATTTCTTGATGCTTTGGTCAACGAAGTAGAGTCCGAAACCTCGGTCTTCTCCTTTAGTTGAAAAGCCTTGATCAAACATGATGTCTTGTTCTTCTTTTGTGAGACCAACACCTGTGTCCGTGATTTCAATGTGAAGCTGCTCTTGAACGTATCTGAAGGAGATCGAGATGTTTTTCGTCTCAGTATGTGAAACCGCATCGAGTGCATTATTTAACAGGTTGCCAATCACGGTAATGAGGTCATGCGTCACTGCCGGGTCCTCTGTATTTGGCACTTGTGTGCTGCAAATAACCTCCAAGGAAGCGCCTTGTTCCCTGATATAGCTTTGTTTTCCTAGTAAAAATCCTGCTAAAACAGAGTTTTTCACATGGTTGATGATTTCATTTGTTTCCGTTTGCTGATAAATGGCAATATCTTTGATGTAGGTGCCAAGGTCATCGTAGTTTTTGAGCTGGACCAAACCTAAAATGACATGAAGCTTGTTCATAAATTCATGTGACTGGGCACGGAGGGCATTCGCATACATTTTGACCCCGCTAAGCTGCTCAGCCAGGTGTTTGACTTCTGTTTTGTCACGGAAGGTGGCGATGGCCCCGACAATCTCATCATTTACTGTAATTGGTACTTCATTAAAAACGAGCTCCAGTCCATTCATTCTCACGTCACGATCAAGCAGTGGCTTGCGTGTTTCAATGACCTGTTTTAAGCCGCTTGAAGGGAGGAGAGTTTGAACATCTTGTTCTCTAGGATCAACCATAATGCCCATATTATGAAAGAGTCGTTTTGCCTCTGCATTGGCCAGCTTGATTTTACCGTGCTGATCGACGGCAAGAATCCCTTCTTTTGTTGATTCTAGCATGGCACTTCGTTCTTTTAGCAATGTGGCAATCTCATCCGGCTCAAGTCCAAACATAATCTTCTTCACTTTTCTTGCCACAATGAGTGCCCCGATGATGCCAGATAGGAGGCTGAGTGATGTGACGAAGTAGAGTGGAAGTAAGCTTTGATGAATAATCAAGTCAATTTCCTTTAACGTAATCCCTACGGCTACAGCCCCGAGCTGCTTACCATTTTGATCATAAACAGGAACAAAAGCACGCATGGATCTGCCGAGTGTTCCAGAAGCCGTACTAATATGTTCTTTTCCCTGTAATGCTGCTTTTTCATCACCGCCGGCAAACCGTTTCCCAATCTTCTGCGGATTCGGGTGTGTTTTGCGGATACCTTTCATATCCATGACGACAACGAATTCGGTTTTGGTGATTTGCTGAACATTTGTTGTATATTTTCGTAATGCTGAATATGAATGATCTTCTAATGATTGTGCTGTGATCGGTGCCTCTGCGACCATTTTGGCAGTAGAGAGAGCAATGTCACGCTCCTGTTGATGAATGTTCTTGGCTGTTTCCGACCATATCGTAAAGAATGTGATACAAAGGGAGATCAGGACAACGATACACACAAAGATCGTTAGCCGTGTTTGCAGTCTTAAAGTTTTTTTCACGAGTATACCCCTAACGCGCGATTTTTTTCGTAACAGTAATACTTTAACGGGAAAATGTAAGTTTGTGAAGGAATGTACGTGCAAAATCATAAATTTGCTTTTGCTGTCAGTTTACTTTGAAAGCATCTTGTCAATCCGTTTTAAGTGAGCCATAATAAATGTGAGCTTATGAGAAAGGAACTATTTATGAAAAATACATATTTGACTGGATATTTTCCGCTGATTTCAATCTTACTATTCAGCTCTGCTTTTTCGATTTTTACAGTAGGTATCACAACTGATTTCTTGACTCAAGCAGGTATTTTAAAAGGAATGCTGGAATTTTTCTCAGAACAGGGCATCCGTCTTGCTCTTTTTGCCGCTTTTGCACTTGTTTATTTTATGATATTATCTGCCTTAAAACTGATTGCAGATACGGTATTAGAGCTGGCGTTACTCTTTTTCGCTAAGGACCCTGAAGGGGAGAACTTAAAGAAAATTCGGATTGCATCCGTTGTTTATTTATTTGCCAGCTTGCTTGCATTTCTGTTGACGCAGCAGCTCATTCTGCTAGTCGGACTTTTTGCATTAGCAAGTCTTGTCTATTTTATCTGGGTTGTGGTTCGCATTTATCAATCGCTTAATATGCTGAATTTGATTGGATTTATGATGTTTATTCTGCTGTTTTGGGCGACGTTTTTGATCGGTATTTTGTACTTATTTATTAAGCTTTATAACAGTGTGATGGCAAGTCTGCCTTCGTAAGCAGACAAAGAAAGCATCCTCCTATCATTGGAGGATGCTTTTTTTTATGAAAGAAACCGCTTTTGAATATCGGGTGTAGGCATCATACAAGATGTTTTTTGACCAAACCATTTGTAGCGATTTTTTGCAATCAGCTCATAAAACCAATCACGGATTGGGCGAGGTATGGCAAGGAGTAAAAAGCTCCATCTGTAGATCCCTTTTAAATGCCGCGCGGCTTTTAAGATGCCTGTTGACTTCGTATAAAGGGTTCCTTTTTCAATATAAATGAATGAATTGAACTCTTCTAAAGGCAAACCGTTTTCCTTTAAAATACGTTGTCCTGTATCTGATTGTAATGAAGCGAACATCATCCGTTCTTTCGGATCGCGCTTAATCACAAATTGAACAGCGCCGCTGCACACGTTGCAGACACCGTCAAATAAAATTAAATGGGATGGATGTGTTGAATGCATCGCAATCAAACCTCCTGTTTATCTGGCGTATTGCATCGTATTTTTCCAAATACGTAAGTGCGGGCTTGAACGATAAATCGATTCAACCGTTCCTCTATCTCTTCCGACCCAGACACCCATTGTGTACTGATCTGTCAGTCCCACAAACCAAATATCTTTATAGTCATTGGAAGTTCCTGTTTTACCACCGATGTAAGGGGCATTGAAATTCGCTTTTTTCCCTGTTCCACTTTTTACAACGGAGGAAAGCAGCTTACGCATCGTTTCATTTGTCCGCTGAGAATATACTTGCTTTGGCGACTCTTTCCACTTGTAAAGGGTCTTGCCGTTTAAGTCTGTCACTTTTGTGATCGAATGACTTTGTGTGTAGGCTCCTTGGTTGCCAAAAACGGTGTACGCATCTGTTATTTCTAGCGGTGAGAAGCCTTTCGTAAATCCGCCAAGTGCAGAAGGAAGGCGGTAATCATCTGCTACGATATGCTCGAATGAGAACTTCTCTAAATAGCTGAAGCCTTTTTTGACACCTACTGTATCCAGCATTCGGATCGCAGGGGTATTGTAAGAATTTTTAAAGGCTGTTTCAAGTGTGACTGTTCCATACGTTTTATGATTATAGTTCTGCGGGCAGTATCCGCTGCTGCAAAACTTGCCGGCACTGATGGTGCTTGAAGCCGTTGCACCGGTTTGATCAATATAAGGCGCATAGTCTAAAAGCGGCTTAATCGCAGAACCAGGCTGTCTTTGCGCTTGATAAGCGTAGTTGAAATCAAATTTCTTATAGTTTTTCCCGCCAGCAAGTGCAACAATTTGATGCGTTTCATGATTAATGACGGCTGATCCGCCTTCGACCCCTTGGTAAGGCAATTGAGCATTGAGCTGATAGACAGCTCTTTGCTGTAAGGAAGGGTCAAGCGCCGTATAAATCTTCACGCCATCCTGGAGCAGAGCACTGACCTTTTCAGATAATTCTTTTTGAATCGCCTTTTTTGCTTCAGCCGTTTTGGCCTTCTTCAATCGTTTTGTAAAGCCCTCCTGATCAGACACAAGATCGGTAAACTCTTCATTGGCATATGTCACATAGTCAGGGTAAAGGTTTTTCTTTTCACTTAAGGATAGGCTGATTTTTTCTTTAATGGCTTTTTTGTATTGCTTTTTGGTGATGACGCCATCTTTCTTCAAAATACCAAGCAGCCGTTCTTGGCGTTTCTTTGTGTGCTTGAACTGTTTTAATG
This sequence comes from Bacillus sp. FSL R5-0659, assembly GCF_038008785.1. Lineage (NCBI taxonomy): Bacteria > Bacillati > Bacillota > Bacilli > Caryophanales > Bacillaceae > Bacillus > Bacillus sp. FSL R5-0659. The sequence goes on along the minus strand of NZ_JBBOZU010000001.1, from coordinate 2,762,525 downwards.
GGTCATACAGTGTTGGGTTGTTTGGAATAGCAGAGATAAATGCCATTTGTGCGAGTGTTAAAGAACTAAGCGGCTTATCAAAATAGTAATTAGCCGCAGAACCGACACCGTAAACACCATTACTGAAATAAATCGTATTTAAATAGCTTTCGAGAATTTCATCTTTCGAGAATTTCCGCTCAAGTTCATAGGAATAGAGCAGCTCTGTAAACTTTCGGCTGAACGAACGTTCATGGCTTAAATATAAGTTGCGGGACAGCTGCTGTGTGATCGTACTCGCTCCTTGGCTGATGCCATGGTTTTTGACGTTTGCAGCAAGGGCACGAACCACACCCATAAAGTCAATTCCTTTATGGTCATAAAAGTTGCGGTCCTCAGAACGAAGGAACAGCTCCTTCACAGGTTCAGGAATTTTATCGTATTTCACAAACACTCGGTTCTCATCGTTTGAGACGATCTCGGAGATAAGAGAACCATCCCGGTCATACATATAACTGTTTTGGGAAAAATCTATCTTTTCCAGCTTGATTTTTTGATCAAGCACTTCGTTAACAGGCTTTACACTTGCAGCTTCTTCCTTTGATAGATAAAAAGTCAGAGCAAATAATGGGATGAGGGCAGCAAGTAATAACCAACCAATGATTGCACGAAACATGAGGTCACTCACTTTCTTCAATTTTCTAGCCATATCGTACCATTCTTTTGCGAATACGAGAAGGTTATTTTTAGAAAAGAATGGGCGTGAAGTCTAGTGAATAAGGCTTTTCCGCAAGAAAAAAAGAGTGTCTGAAGATGATCAGACACTCCTTTCCTTTGTCTTCGCATGCGAGCGGACCGCCCATAAAAATAACGCGCCAAACAGAAAAATGCCGGCAGTGACATAAAAGACAGCTGGAATCCCGTAATGACTCGCCACAATGCCGCCGATTACCGGACCGACGACATTCCCGAGAAAGCGGAAGCTGACATTGTATCCGAGCACTTCCCCTTGCATAGAAGCAGGTGCTTTGATCCGAATATACGCCGTCGTACACGGAATAATGCCGCCAAGTGCCATGCCGTATAGGAAACGGAAAATGACTAACATCACGTACGAATCCGCCATCGCTTGCGGGATGAATAAAATAGAGGAGAGGATGAGAAGGGCAAGCAGCACCTTGTCATGACCAATTCGATCTCCGAGATCTCCCCATTTTCGAGTAAACAGCAAATTGCCAAGTCCAGTTGCAGAAAATGCAAGCCCCGCATAAAAAGCGAGATTGACAGGACCATGTAAATCATGAATGTATAAAGCCAAAAGCGGCTGAATGCTAAAGTTCCCTACTTGTGTAATAAACGTTAAAAGCATCGTGACTATAAGTAAAGGCTGTTTGAAAATGTGAAAGAGTACATCCTTCCGTGAGTAAGAAACACGCTTTGCTTCTTTTGACCGGATCGGCTGTTCCTTCACTCCGAAGATAATCACAATAGCTGACACATAAATGACAGCCGCTGTGAGGAAAAACGTATAAATAAATCCGACGCTGTCTGCCATGAATCCACCCATTAATGGGCCAAACAATCCTCCGGCGACATTACTCATCTGCATCGTTCCAAGGGTTTTACCGGCTGTTGCCTTTTCGGTCTGTGCAGAAATCAGTGCCATGGAAGTCGAGATAAAGCCTGTGACAAGCCCCATGAAGAGCCTTAATGCGAATAGCTGATACACGGTGTGCACAAGCCCCATTAATAGAATGCTTGTGGCGATGCCAATACCGTTAATTAATAATATCTTTTTATAGCCATGCCTGTCGCCAATCCGCCCCCAAATCGGAGAGATCAGGAAGGCCGTTAAAAACGTGACCCCAAAGACATAGCCGCTCCATCTTTGAACAAATTCATTTGAATAGCTGCTATCAAGAGATTCTATGTAAAGTGATAAAAAAGGGACGATCATTGTAATGCTCGCAGATACAAAAAAGTTCACAAACCACATGATGTACAAGTTTTTCTTCCTGTTTGTGATAGAGACCACCTTCTTTATTTATTTCGTGTTCCTTAATAATTATAAAGGAAAATAAACGATCTTTCATCAGATGAATAGGTTGGGCGTAGTGAATCTGCATTATTTTCACGAAAATGAAGTGATTTCAAGGTCCACCTTAATATAATGGTATGAGAATGAAAACTGACGAAAAAGTGAGGTGAAACTGGTGGAACAGAAGACGGTGCTTGTGGTCGATTTTGAATTTACGATGCCTGATGGAAAATATCATCCACAAAACTTTTTTCCTGAAATTATTGAAGCTGGGGTAGTGAAAGCAGCAGATGAAACGATCATAGACACATTCTCCAGCTACGTCAAACCGAAAAAGTTCCCAAAGCTGACGAAGCGCTGTAAATCATTCCTCGGAATTACGCAGGAGGATGTAGAGAGCGGGATTTCATTTGAGGTGTTTATCGAGAAGCTCGTGACTCTTGATGGGGGAGAGAATTGTGAGATTATTACGTGGGGCAACATGGACATGAAGGTATTGAAGCAAAATTGTATGCTTAATCATATTAGCTTTCCTTTTAAGGGGAAGTTGAGGGATCTTGCCTTTGAATATAAAACCTTTTTTGGTGACCGCACACTGACAGGGCTTCGAAAAGCGGCAAAGGAATACGGCAGCGAAGGAGCTGGTAAGCATCATAAAGCACTCGATGATGCCATGACGACTTATCAGCTGTTAACCCTTTTTGAAAAAGACAGAGCCTATGTGGAAAATCCGCAAACGACCAAAATTGGTGAGCTGATCGATTTCTCGCATTTTTTTGATTCGGCTGATTAGCGGACGTCTTCTGGAAAATAATCTTTCTCAAGAGAAGATAGGCACGCTCTTGATTTTTCAGCCCATTTGGAATCATCCGCATGGAGTGCTTGTTTCAATTTATCTACAGCTTCTTTCAGTGACTCTTCATAATCAGGTATATCGCCATCATAAGGTTTCACCATATGATGAGGGATATTGGTCTGTTCTCTATAGGCCAAAGCCCGCCTCTCCTGGAAAAAAGGCACGTCTGCTTCTTTCGGATGATGCAGGTCGCCTTGAGTGGGATGTGTCAGAACGGCTTTTACTTGAACGAGATAGGTCGATGGTTTCACTGCTGTCACTTCCCCAACGTATACACCTGTTTTATAAAAACCTTTCACAACTTGTCCAATTTGAATGTCTGTCATGTGAAATTCCTCCATTTCCTTCTCATAGGAAGGTATTTCATTTCTTTTAGCCAATATAGTGAAGTAAACGAGCAAAAGGGGGAATGGCGAGATGTCATTCATCGTACTTTTTCTACTATATTTTCCTGAAGATAAAAGGGAGTACATCCCGGCGGCAATCACCACGGTGATTTTCTTTATTGCTGCGTTTATTTGTTTTCGTCTCATCGTGCGTGCGTCTAAAAAGCAGGAGCGGATAGATGAAAAAAGAACAAAAAAAATGGATTAATCATTTTCTTCTTGTATCTTCAGGAAATTTTACGGTGACGGTTGTTCCAGACTGCAGCGAGCTTTTGAAACGAATGGTACCATGGTGATTTTCAATAATTGAAAAAGTCACTGTCAGCCCAAGCCCAGTCCCTTTGTTTTTCAAGGTGTAATACGGTTCGCCAAGCTTTTTCATTTGGCTTTCTGTCATACCTACACCGTTATCAACGAAATAAAGGCAGATTTTATGATTTTCTTTCGAAGCAAAAAGTTCAACCTTTCCTTCATGTTCGGGAGCTGCTTCTATCGCATTTTTGATTAAATTAATCATGACTTGCTTGATCTTCGTTACGTCACCTTGAATGTATAAGTCAGGTTCAATGGATTGATGAATCGTGACCGATTTAAAATTCGCATAGGATGTCATCAGTGATGCACATTCCTCAAGTAATTTAGATAGATTGAGTGATTCAATTTGATAATAGTTTTGTTTTGCGATGTCAAGATAACTCGTGATAATGTCCTGCGCCCGGTCTAATTCGGATAGAACAAGATTTTTATAATCTTTATTGGCAGGCGGCTCTTTCGTATGATCACTCGAAAAGAGCAATTGAATAAACCCTCTCACAACTGTCAGCGGATTGCGTACTTCATGGGCGACACTTGCAGCAAGTTCACTTACAATGGTCAGTTTTTCTGACTGGACAAGCTGTGTTCTCATTTCCGCATTTTCTTTAACGAATTCAATACAATAGATACTGAGCACAAGAAAGAATATGTAGTAAAGAGTTGAGAAAAATAACTCAAGGAGCTTTTGCTGCATAATAAAAGCTGGGCTGTATTCCAGTAAGCTGACCGCAAGCAGTCCAATGTAAATAAAGAATCCTTTGGATAAACCGATAAGCACTCCATAAAAAAGCTTATTTGGCTTCGAATATTGATGCCATTTTCGGTAGAACAGGAATGGGATGAAAAAGTAAATTGGGACAACAATGAGTCCAATCCATAAGAAAGAGCCATACATCACGAATTTGACAATGATGCTTATCAAGATGGCAACGCTCCCCGCCATGTATCCTCCGTATAAAATAGCAAGTACAAGGGGAATAGATTGAAGCCCAGTCTGCAAATCTAAAATCGAACCAACTGGATACATAATACATAGTGCTGAAGAGATGGATGCGAATACTGTGATGAGCAGTTTATTCGTTTTTGGGAAATGAGCAGGGGTCCGGCTTAACCATAGCGCATGATATAAAAAAATTGGAAATAGAATAAAAGATACATGGAGCAGAAAATCCTTGAACATTTCCATTTAAATGCTCTCCTCGTAAATAATAGTAATTCCTCTCATTATATCATTTCATGTACAAAGTAGATATGATAAAAGGAGGGTTTTTTTCTTTAAAAAGAACACCCGTTAGGATGTTCTTTCTACCGTATAGATCTTATTCAGCTGATGGTGTGAACGCTTGATGAAGACGTTTCAGTCCTTCTTTGACTGTTGAAGCAGGACAGCCGAGATTCATCCGAATAAAGCCGTCTCCTTCGTGTCCGTACACGTGGCCAAGCTCTAGGATCACTTTCCCTTTTTTCAGCAGATTCCGCTTTAATTCCGCTCGACTGAATTGATAATCCTGAATGTCCAACCACAATAAATAAGAAGCATCTGGTTTCATATAACGCATATTTGGAAGATATTCGTCAATATAGTCCATCGCCATCTTCATATTGCCTTCGAGATAAAGAACAAGGGCATCAAGCCACTCATCCCCGTGGCGGTATGCTGCTTCCATCGCTGGAATCGCAAATGCATTCAGTTTGGACAGTCCATTTCTTTGCAATTCATTGGTGAAAAGGGTTCTTTTTTCTTCATCTGAAATGATAATAGCAGATGCCTGGAGCCCCGCTAGATTAAAGGTTTTACTCGGCGCAATACACGTTACCGTGATATGTGCAATGTCATCAGAAAGGCTGGCAAAGGGCACATGCTGCTTCCCATAAAGCATCAAATCAGAATGAATCTCATCTGAAACGACTGTGACTCCATGCTTCACACAGAGGTCTCCAACTCGCTTTAATTCCTCTTTTGTCCACGCTCTTCCAGACGGATTATGCGGATGGCATAGGAACATGAGCTTTGCTTGTGGTCTGCTCAGTTTTTTCTCTAAATCATCAAAATCCATCATATAACGGTTGTTTTCTATTTTTAAAGGATTGGTTGAGACTGTACGTCCATTTCGCTCAATCATTTGATAAAAAGGTGTATACACTGGTGACTGTATAACTACTTCGTCATGCGGTGCTGTAAAGGCTTGAACAGCAAAACTAAGGGCCGTTACGATGCCTGGTGTAAAAGTGACCGCTTCTGTCTGAATGGTCCATCCGTGTCTTCTTTTGAGCCATCCAGCTACTGCCTGCTGCGTATCCTGATCTTGAAATGCATAGCCAAATACACCATGGTCTAATCGCTCTTTCAATGCATCAAGGACGACCTGCGGCGCTTTAAAATCCATATCGGCCACCCACATCGGGAGGGCATCTGTTGTCAGGAACAAAGACTCTGCTTGATCCCATTTCACTGATTTTGAACCTTTACGTATGATCTGTTCGTCGAAATTCATGAAACCCACCTCTAGCTGTTTTTCAACCATTCTTGGTTGTGCTAAAATAAACATCACAAAATTTATTATAAGCGGTGATACCGATGAAAGATAGTCAAGCTGTAGAAGAGATGATTCAATTCATTAAGGCATGGGACCCTTTTCATTATGGAGAGGATTTTTATGAAACGGAGCCTGCTGACGTCATCAGTGCATTATACGACGCAGAAGACCCGTTATCTTTAGCAAAAGAGATTCAAGCCATCTACCATCACTCATTTGAACAGCTTCTTCCGATAGAGAGCTGTCAGCATATAGCAAATCAGCTTTTTGTCTTGCGAGACAGCAGCTCCTGTTCACGCTAAGACAGGCTGAAATGTCCGATTTGATCAGACACAAAGACCGGATTTTCCTCAGGAATGAGGTGTCCGGTTTTTTTTAATGCATGTAAGGTCGAATTCGGCAGATCTTTGTGCAGTCTTTCGCCTATTTGAATGGGAACGATTCGATCTTCCTCGCCCCAAATGAGCAGCACAGGTGTTTCCATTTTCTTCAAAACGTCCGAGGTTAAATCTCCTTCCCGGTGCCGAATCAAACGAAAGATTCCCCGAAAGATTTGATCATCTGAAAACGGTTTTAAATATCCGTCGACCATCTCTTGATCAATGATGGAGTGATCATGCACAACGGCAGTTAAATTTTTCATAATGCCCTGCTTTAAAAGCTTTCTTTTTAGATACAGATAAAAATAAGGAATATATGTGCTGTAAACAAGTGATCTTTTTGACTTATTCAAATATCCAGAGCTGCACAAAAGAACCGCCTTTTCAAATAGGTCCGGCCGCTCAGTGGCAGCGTATAAGGCAATCTGTCCTCCCATTGAATGGCCTACTAGAATCGCATGCTGAATCTGTAAATAACCAGCTAGCTCAATAATAATTTTTCCCATGTTGCGATAGCTGTAAATAAACGTATTCGACTTCTCAGACTGTCCAAATGGCGGCAGATCTATCGCAATTAAATTGAAGTCCTGCTTTAGAAGCGGAATGAGTTTTCGATAGCTGAAGGTAGAAGAGAAGAGACCATGAATTAAGATCAATGTCTTCTTGCCCTCATTTGGATAGTGCTCGTAATAGATGTCTAAACCGAATGTACTTTTCATATAAGCTGGCTGAACAATGTCCACAATCTTCACTCCGATACTTGATACTCTCTCTGTTAGGTGACTGTATTGTACCCTAAAAAGTGGATTTTAAGCTATCATTAGAATCTTTTCCCTGCTTAGCATAATGGGAAAAACGTGCTATAATGTTCAGAAGATTTTTTAAAACTAGCTTTTATAATCTGAGGTGTGAAATCAAATGAAACTAACAGAAAAAGAAACTGAAATATTAGAGATTTTAGATGAAAACAGCCGCGCCGATTTAAATACAATAGCAAAAATGGCAGGCGTGACAACAGAAGAAGCCGAAGCCATCATTCAAAAACTTGAAGATCAAAAAGTCATTATTGATTATTCAACTATGATTGACTGGCGAAAAGTGGATGGCCATGAAGGCGTTACAGCAATGATTGATGTAAAAGTGACACCAAAAAGAGGCGTCGGATTTGACGAAATTGCTGAACGGATTTATCGATTTCAGGAAGTGGAGTCTGTCTATCTCATGTCAGGTGTTTATGATCTTTCCGTTGTGATCCGCGGAAGATCAATGTCTGATATTGCCCGCTTCGTATCTGAAAAATTATCGACACTTGATTCCGTTGTTTCAACAACTACCCACTTTATTTTGAAAAGATATAAACATGATGGGAAAGTGTTTGAAACAGGAGACGATGACAAAAGAATCGTGGTGTCTCCTTAAATGAAAAAGTCTTATTTATCTGAAACGGTACAAAGCATTCAGCCGTCAGGTATTCGGAAATTCTTTGATTTGGCTGCCACAATGGAGGGAGTTATCTCCCTTGGAGTCGGAGAGCCAGATTTCGTGACAGCTTGGAATGTAAGAGAAGCAAGTATTATGTCATTAGAACAAGGACTGACCTCCTATACGGCGAATGCAGGTTTAATCTCTTTGCGAAAAGAACTGAGCCACTATTTATATAAGCGGTTTCACATTGACTACAGTCCAGAAGAAGAACTCATTATCACAGTTGGCGGAAGCCAGGCACTTGATTTGGCCTTTCGTGCGATTTTAAACAGCGGAGATGAAGTGATCATTCCAGAGCCTTGTTTCGTAGCATACGGGGCGCTTACGACACTAGCAGGCGGAGTGCCTGTCTATTTAAGTACATCCGCTGAAAAAGATTTCAAAGCGGATTCTGCTGATCTTCGCACAAAGCTGACGCCGAAGACAAAAGCCATTTTGCTTTGCTCGCCATCAAATCCAACGGGGTCTGTTTATTCAAAGGAAGAGCTTGAAGATATTGCTCAATTTGCGAAAGAGCATGACCTGCTCATTATTACGGATGAGATTTATGCAGAGCTGACATACGATGAAGCTTTTACAAGCGTGGCGGCTATTCAGGATATGAAAGAAAGAACGATCTTGATTTCAGGCTTTTCTAAAGGGTTTGCCATGACGGGCTGGCGCTTAGGATATGTGGCAGCACCACCTGTACTGCGCGATGCCATGCTGAAAATACATCAATATTCTATGATGTGCGCGCCGGCGATGGCACAATATGCGGCAGAAGAAGCAATAAAAAATGGGCTTGAAGATGTAGAGAAAATGAAGAAAAGCTATAGAAGACGCCGTAATTTGTTTGTCGGCTCCCTGAATGAACTAGGACTCACATGCCATCAGCCAAACGGAGCGTTTTACGCGTTCCCATCGATTAAAAGCACAGGCATGACATCAGAACAATTTGCTGAGGAGCTGCTCCTAAGTGAAAAAGTCGCTGTTGTTCCTGGGAATGTATTCGGACCGAGCGGTGAGGGTCATATTCGCTGTTCATATGCTTCATCACTTGATCATCTTCAGGAATCACTTTCAAGAATTCAGCGCTTTTTGCAGGCTCGACAAGTGAAGGAAGAAGCATCAGCCATTTTAAAATAAAAAAAGGCATCAATCCAAATGGACTCATGCCTCACAAATTAGGGGGGAATACTAGAAAGCATTCTTGTTTTCAGGTATTCCCCCTTTTGATCTAATCTAAACCCATTTAAAAAATATTTTGCGTAACTGCCCGTTCTGTGATATAGTTTTTAATTGCGTATAAACGAATATTAAAACATTTATTTAGGAGTTGTTATCATGGCGACAAAGTTTGAAGTAGGCAGTGTTTACACTGGTAAAGTAACAGGATTACAAGCGTATGGTGCGTTTGTTGCATTAGATGAAGAAACTCAAGGACTTGTGCATATTTCTGAAGTAACACATGGCTTTGTAAAAGACATCAACGAGCACCTTTCAATTGGTGACGAAGTACAAGTAAAAGTTCTTTCTGTTGATGAAAATGCAGGTAAAATCAGCCTTTCTATCCGTGCGACACAAGAAGCACCTGAAAGAAAAGAAAGCAAACCAAAGAAACAAAGACCACAGCAAGTGAAAGAAGAAGCTGCTGCACCACAAGGTTTCAATACGCTTAAAGATAAACTTGAAGAGTGGATTGAGCAATCAAACCGTAAAGACCTTATCAAGAAATAATAAAAAAGCACCGCTTCAAACGGTGCCTTAGGCTGCCTCATGTAGGCAGCCTTTTTATTTAACGAACCTCTGGATTCGGCTCGTCACGGCGAACAGCTTCTTCGCTTGGCTTGAACAACAGACCAAGGTTGACAAGACCTGCAATTCCAACAAGACCATAAATAATACGTGATAATGCAGAACCTTGTCCGCCAAAGATCGCTGCTACTAAGTCAAATTGAAAAAAGCCGATTAGTCCCCAGTTAATAGCACCGATAATCGTGAGCACGAGGGCAATACGCTGAATAGCACTCATCGTGATTCCTCCTTTCGCTACAGCATCAATACATTTATATTTTGCAGATTTTTAGCCAAACTATGCGTAAGAAAATGGATGAAAGCAAATTACTTTACTTTTGGAATGAATGAGGCGCATAATGTAGCGCGAGGAGGAGATCACATGGATCGATTTACTTATTGGAACCCAACGAAATTAATTTTTGGAAAGGGAGAAGTATCAGCCCTTTCAGATGAACTCAAACACTACGGAAAAAACGTATTACTTGTATATGGTGGAGGCAGTATTAAACGAAACGGCCTTTATGACCAAGTTGTCAGCATCCTAAAAGAATCAGGAGCTGCCATCACTGAACTTGCTGGCGTAGAGCCAAACCCGCGCTTAACAACAGTAAGAAAAGGGGTCGAGCTTTGCAAAGAGAACGATATTGATTTTATTTTGGCAGTTGGCGGCGGCAGTGTCATTGATGCGACAAAAGCCATCGCAGCTGGTGCGAAGTACGATGGAGATGCTTGGGATATCGTGACACGTAAGCACGTTCCTATGGAAGCTATTCCGTTCGGTACTGTGTTGACACTTGCCGCAACAGGCTCTGAAATGAACTCTGGATCAGTTATCACAAACTGGGAAACAAATGAGAAGTATGGCTGGGGAAGTCCAGCAGTTTTCCCGAAATTCTCTATTCTGGATCCAGTCAACACATTCACTGTGCCTAAAAACCATACGATTTATGGCATGGTTGACATGATGTCACATGTGTTCGAACAATATTTCCATCACACAGAAAATACACCTTATCAAGATCGTATGTGTGAAGGACTTCTTCGCACTGTCATTGAAACGGCACCGAAGTTGATCGACGATCTAGAGAACTACGAGCTGCGTGAAACCATTTTATTCACTGGTACAATTGCGCTTAATGGAATGCTTTCAATGGGGGCACGTGGTGACTGGGCATCTCATAACATTGAGCATGCAGTATCTGCTGTCTATGATATTCCTCATGCAGGCGGACTTGCAATCTTGTTCCCGAACTGGATGAAACATGTCATTCAAGAAAACCCAGGCCGTTTTAAACAATTAGCGGTGCGTGTATTTGATGTAGATCCTGCGGGCAAAACAGATGAAGAAGTCGGCTTAGAAGGAATCGACAAGCTGTCAGCTTTCTGGACAAGTCTTGGTGCGCCAAGCCGTTTAGCGGATTATGATATCAACGATGAGAAAATTGATTTAATTGCAGACCGTGCAATGGCACGCGGTGAATTTGGTCAATTTAAAAAGCTAAACAAAGAAGATGTTTTAGCCATTCTGAACGCTTCTTTATAATTGAACAACAAAAGATAGCTGCTTGCGGGCAGTTATCTTTTTTTGAGTTCATCGTGTACATATGTTACAGTAGTCTTTCATGTTTTTGGATATATTCGTTGTAAGGAGATGTTTCAACAGATGGAGAATTTTATTTACTACAATCCAACAAAATTGATGTTTGGAAAAGGACAACTAGAAGGACTCAAAAGCGAACTCGCTCGTTATGGAAAACGAGTGTTACTTGTATATGGCGGCGGCAGCATTAAGAAAAATGGTCTTTATGACAATGTCATCCGTGCGTTAAATGAAGCAGATGCTGAAGTGTTTGAGCTGTCTGGCGTTGAACCAAACCCGCGACTCACAACAGTGAAAAAGGGAATCGATATCTGCCAAAAAGAGAACATTGATTTCTTATTAGCCGTTGGCGGCGGGAGTGTGATCGACTGTACAAAAGCAATTGCAGCCGGAGCAGAGTATGACGGTGATGTGTGGGATATTATTTCAAAGAAAACAACCGCTCAAAAAGCTTTGCCGTTTGGCACAGTGCTGACACTTGCGGCAACTGGTTCAGAAATGAACCCGGACTCTGTCATCACAAACTGGGAAACGAATGAAAAATATGTGTGGGGCAGCTCAGTCACTCACCCTGCTTTTTCGATTCTAGACCCTGAGCATACGTATTCTGTACCAGAAAACCAGACAGTGTATGGTATGGTCGATATGATGAGCCACGTTTTTGAGCAATACTTCCATAATGTAAAAAACACGCCTTTACAGGATAGGATGTGTTTTGCTGTTCTTCAAACGGTCATCGAGACAGCACCAAAACTGCTGGAGGACTTACAAAACTATGAGCATCGTGAAACCATTCTTTATGCAGGAACAATTGCTTTAAATGGCACGCTGCAAATGGGTTACTTTGGCGACTGGGCGTCCCATACGATTGAGCATGCTGTGTCGGCTGTCTATGACATTCCGCATGCAGGCGGGCTTGCTATCCTCTTCCCAAACTGGATGCGCCACACACTCGATCATAATGTAGAACGCTTTAAAAACCTTATGTTGAACATGTTTGACATCGAAACAGAAGGAAAGTCAGATCGTGACATCGCATTAGAAGGAATCGACAAACTGTCAGCGTTCTGGACAAGCCTTGGTGCACCAAGCCGTTTAGCTGATTATGACATTGGTGAGGATCAGCTGGACAAAATTGCTGACATTGCAGCAAAAGAAATGGAATATGGTGGTTTTGGAAACTTTATGAAACTTAACCGTGATGACATTCTATCGATTTTGAAAGCTTCTTTATAATTCAGATTGCCGCTTCTCCGAATGAGAAGCGGCTTTTTGCTATGCCAGTGACGATCACTTGATTTCAAAAGCTAGTTCCGCTAAAGTGAAAGGGACAGAACTAACGTAATGGAGGGCTTACAAGCGATGACACATATTCAATTTGACTACTCGAAAGCGTTACCTTTCTTTCAAGAACATGAACTTACATATTTAAAAGATTTTGTGAAGGTGGCCCATCATAATATTCATGAACAAACGGGTGCAGGCAGTGACTATTTAGGCTGGGTGGACTTGCCGAAGCAATATGACCGCGAAGAATTTGCTCGCATTAAAAAAAGTGCAGATAAAATTAAGTCTGACTCTGACGTCCTGCTTGTTGTCGGAATCGGCGGGTCATATCTAGGTGCACGTGCGGCGATTGAGTTTTTGAACCATTCTTTCTATAACACTTTGCCAAAAGGCAAGCGCAAGACACCACAAATCATTTTTATTGGAAACAACATCAGTTCTTCTTATTTAACAGATGTGATGGATCTATTGGAAGATGCAGATTTCTCCATTAATGTGATTTCAAAATCTGGTACAACAACAGAGCCAGCCATTGCGTTCCGCATCTTTAAAAAGCTCCTCATTGAAAAATACGGTGCTGAAGAAGCGAAAAAACGTATTTATGCGACAACTGACAAGGCACGCGGTGCACTGAAAACATTAGCAACTGAAGAAGGCTACGAATCATTTATCATCCCTGATGATGTTGGTGGACGCTATTCTGTATTAACAGCAGTCGGTCTTTTGCCAATCGCTGTGAGCGGTGCAGACATTGATCAGATGATGGAAGGTGCGGCAAAAGCAAGCGAAGACTTCGCTTCATCTGAGCTTTCTGAAAATGCGGCTTACCAATATGCTGTCGTCCGCAATGTCCTTTACAATAAAGGCAGAACGATTGAAATGCTGATTAACTATGAGCCAGGCCTCCAATATTTCGCAGAATGGTGGAAGCAATTATTCGGTGAAAGTGAAGGGAAAGATGAAAAAGGAATCTATCCTTCATCTGCTAACTTCTCAACAGATCTTCATTCACTTGGCCAATATGTTCAAGAAGGAAGAAGAGACTTGTTTGAAACAATCGTCAATGTAGACAAGCCTCGACATGAGCTTGTAATTGAAGCAGAAGAACAAGACCTTGATGGCTTGAACTATCTAGCAGGAAAAACGGTTGATTTCGTCAATAAAAAAGCATTTGAAGGAACGATGCTTGCCCATACAGATGGAAAAGTACCGAACCTTATCGTGACAATTCCTGAGATGGATGCTTATACATTCGGATACCTTGTGTACTTCTTTGAGAAAGCATGTGCGATGTCTGGATATTTACTAGGCGTCAATCCATTCGATCAGCCTGGAGTAGAAGCTTATAAAGTGAATATGTTTGCTTTACTAGGCAAACCGGGCTTCGAAGAGAAAAAAGCAGAGCTTGAAAGCCGTTTAAAACAATCATAAGACAAAAAAGCACACCTTTACATAAAGGTGTGCCTTTTTTGTTTTCTTCAGGTTCCTGTGCAAGCTTTCCTATGTTCTGTACATAGAATAATAAATGGAGGAGGGTGAAAAATGAGGACGAATCATGTCTATATTCATGATATTTCTGGCCAGGCAATCGTGAACTTTGGCAATGTCGGACGCATTTGTTCTAAGAGTGCTACGAAGGAAACAGCAGGTTCCGGCAGCGATAACGAGACGAATCAATCAACCAATCAAAGCTTATTTGATGCCGCGTTTACAAACAATGTACAAATCGCGAGAGGAAATGTATGAATTCCTCTCTTTAACGAACCCTAATAAAAAAGGAGGGTTTCGTATGATTCATGTACCATCCAGGCTGCCTGGTGAAAGCTTTTCACTTTACCATTTAGAAGAAACAATGAAGCCGCTCGGTTATGTCATTAATGGCAACTGGGATTATGATCACGGATATTTTGATTATAAAATTGATAACCGTGATGGCTATACCTTTCTCAGAGTTCCTTTTACAGCCGAGAAAGGCCAGCTGGATCAGCCAGGTGTTGTGGTGAAAATGGGACATCCATTTCTCTTAAAGCATGTATATCAAGACAAGTTAGATGATCATGCGATGGTTGGAAATGTGGGCGCATCCTTTAACCAATTCCAAGAACCAAAAGAGAAAGATGGAGATGTATCAAAGGCTTATGCTGAGATTGGCTTTTCGCTCGTCAAGGAATTAGAAGACGCACTGCTTTAAAGGCTGATCAGTTCATCCTCTGGATGAAGCTCATAGCCAAAGGGAGGATTCATCATGGGTCCTTCTTTTTTTTGTACGCCAACGATGATTACATGATGCTCTAAAAAGTGATGGAGCGCTGTTAAGAATGTTTCTCCGGCTAATGAAGCTGGTACAGGTATGATCGTGACGTGTTTATGCAACGTCAACTGTCGTTTTTTCTTAATCGCCGTAAGCTGTTCCTTTATTAGAAAATGTTCAACCATTAAATGATTGACAGCATCTGAGGTATGAATGACTTGATTGGCGCCAGCACGCTCGGCATTTTTCACGTAACGATCTGTTAAGATTTCGATTAAACAATATAGCGAAGGGTTTAAGCCTTTTGCTGCAAGTAAGGTTAAAACACTCTGCATATCGGCTGTCACTTCATTTTCATGCTGATCTGCTGTAATCATCAGTGCATCTGCACCGGTAATATTGGCTTTACGGAGTGTGCCGTCTTCGGTCCCATGTCCTTTAATAAAATGAACATTTTCCAAAAGAGGTCCCTCTTTCAAGGAGTCATCAATCAGCACAATCGGCATGGCTGGATCAATCGTTTGAAACGACTGAAGCAGTTTGTTCGTCTTCTCATTCCAGCCGACGATAATCAGGTGTCCTTCCCCCTTAAAGGCTACCTTGCCCTCAACATAATGGTGCTGCTTGCTGAACACAGCGGCGGCAAGTGTGGCGAAATAAGCGGTGACAAAGCTGGCTCCGATAAAAATGAGTGCCATACCCGCCACCTGCCCTGGCATGGTTTGTGGCACAAAATCACCGTAGCCAACCGTAGAGACTGTAATGAGCGCCCACCAGATCCCATCAAAGATCGTATGATACTGCTTCGGTTCTAGTAAAACGATTAATTGTCCAAAAAAAAGAAGCAAGAAACAGATGATAATAGCAATTCGAAGATAAAGCGGCCACCTTAGCCAAGCGATAAAGATACGGTTTGATTTCATCGGACTCTTCCTTTCAGGAGAATGCTAATGTCAGTATGCCCGATTGAGGAAAGATTTTTTCATCTTCGTCATGTATTGAAATAGAACCCATATCTTAAAATAAGGGAGAAGAAGGAGGGAATTCGAATGTCGTTCGTTCAAAAGACCGTACTTCTTTTTATTGGTGTGCATTTTTTATCATCAGCTGTCATCTTACTCGTGTTTGATTTAAATGCTGTGAATCATTTTACGAGTGATTTTTCATGGCTGCATTTTTTTCAAGACCTTTATGGTACAGTGACCTTTTATACAGCTTGCTTAGGTGTGTTCTTCTTTTTCATTGGTGCGGTCATTCCCCTGAAAAAGACCTAGTGCTTTTTGCTGTACATGGTACATAAAAGTCATTAAAATTGTAAATAAATATATAAAATAAAAAGGAAGCTGATGAGCATGCTGTTTTTTTATTTTTTAACATTTGCCGCATTGGGATTATCATTTTGGGCACAATTTAAAGTGAAGAATAATTTTGAAAAGTATTCAAAGGTGGAAGCATCCAGTATGAAAACAGGTGCTGAAACCGCTCGATATATTTTAGATCGCAACGGGTTATACGATGTGCCCGTTGAACCGGTAAGAGGAACTTTGACTGATCATTACGACCCGACGCAGCGTGTGGTTCGTTTATCTGAACCTGTGTACTACGGCCACTCCATTTCGGCCATTTCAGTCGCATCACACGAGGTTGGACATGCCTTGCAGCATCAGGAATCCTATGGTGCGCTTGTTTTGAGACATAAGATCTTTCCTGTCGTGAACTTTGCATCTGGTGTTGCTCCGCTTCTTTTCCTTGGTGGAATTTTGCTCAGCAGCCTTAACTTAATCGGGCTTGGGATCATTTTGTTCTCAGCAGCTGTATTCTTTCAGCTTGTGACATTGCCTGTCGAGTTTAATGCAAGTTCTCGTGCAAAGGATATCATTGTTTCAGAAGGAATCATTAGAAGCAGTGAAGAAAGAGGTGTGAACAAGGTGTTAAATGCTGCGGCTCTTACGTATGTAGCAGCGGCCCTTGTCTCCCTGTTTGAATTGCTCCGTTTTGTAATGATCTTCCTAAATGGCCGTAATGATTAATTGATGCCAGAGGAGGTGAGCCCTTACCAGTGTTAGGTAAGGGTTTTTTTGTACATTTTAAACGTATTTTTAGTCATATTACTCATTGCTGCGACAGCATTTTTTGTTGTCACTGAATTTGCGATTGTGAAAATTAGAGGCTCTAAAATTAACCAGCTGATTGAAAGCGGTGATAAAAGGGCCATCCATGTTCAAAAGCTGATATCAAATCTGGACGAATATTTGTCCGCCTGCCAACTTGGGATTACCATCACAGCTTTAGGCTTAGGGTGGCTTGGTGAGCCGACGGTGGAGCATTTTCTGCATCCGCTTTTTGAAAAAATCGGGCTTCATTCCGCATTAACTGACATCCTTTCGTTTATCATCGCATTTGTGATCATTACGTTTTTACATGTTGTTGTTGGAGAACTCGCGCCTAAAACAATTGCCATTCAAAAGGCAGAGGCCGTCAGCCTTGTGACAGCAAAACCACTCATCTTTTTCTATAAAGTCATGTACCCGTTTATTAAGGCATTAAATGGGGCTGCACGAAGCATCGTGAAATTATTTGGTTATCATTCTGTCAAAGAACATGAAGTGGCGATCAGTGAGGAAGAATTGCGACTCATTTTATCTGAAAGCTATGAGAAGGGTGAGATTAACCAATCTGAGTACAAATATGTGAATAAAATCTTTGAATTTGATAACCGAGTGGCGAGAGAGATCATGATCCCGCGTACAGAAATTTCAGCTATAGAGATTGAACAGACCTTAGAAGATGTGACCCATTATATGCTGAACGAAAGGTACACACGCTACCCTGTTATTAAAGAGGACAAAGATCATGTGATTGGAGTTATCAATAGCAAAGATGTATTTAAAGCGAGCTTCCTAAATCAAGATGTATCTATTGAAGACTTAATGCGTCCGGTGATCCGGGTCATTGAAAGCACCCCTGTTCAGGAATTGCTCATTTTGATGCAAAAGGAACGAATCCATATGTCAGTGCTCGTAGACGAATACGGAGGTACAGCGGGACTTGTCACAGTAGAGGACATATTAGAGGAAATTGTCGGAGAGATTCGAGATGAATATGATCAGGATGAAACACCTCACATCGTGAAAAAAGGTGATTTCCATTATGTGATGGATGGGAAAGCATTGATTGATGAAGTAAATGATTTATTGGATTTAGCCATTGAGAATGATGATGTTGATACAATTGCAGGCTGGATGATGACGCATAAATTTGATTTTGACATTGGAGATACGATTGAAGCAGAAGGCTGTGAATTTACGATCATTGATGCTGAAGACCACCATATTCGAACCATTGAAGTCAAAAAGGTTCATTTTTCTTAAAAACCTCGTACTGCTTGACGAGGTTTTTTTGCTTGGTAAACTTTAGGTAAGAAGATTTGTTTCACATAAAAAGGGTATGAATTTATAGAAACGTCAAAAAGGGGCAGCTCATATGAAAAAAATCAATGTACAAACAGACAGACGCGATGACATGATCGACGTCACACACGAGGTTCTCCAATATGTCAGGGAAACAGGCATACAAAACGGAACTGTCATCGTCTATTGTCCACATACAACAGCAGGGATCACCATTAATGAAAATGCGGATCCAGATGTGAAACGGGATATGCTTCGCCGGCTTGATGAAGTCTTCCCGTGGGAACATCCAAAGGACCGCCATATGGAAGGAAATACGGCAGCACATATGAAAGCGAGTTATATGGGGGCGTCTCAGCATGTTCTCATTCATGATGGAGATCTTGTACTTGGCACGTGGCAGGGAATCTATTTCTGTGAGTTTGACGGGCCGAGACATCGTCATTTTTATGTACAAGTGTCGTCAAACGAGTAAGAGATGGGGGAAATAAATGGGGGATATCAAAAAGTTACTGCAGATTGAACATGGAATCATCCAAGCGCCAATGGCAGGAGGAGCTGTGACACCGCAGCTGGCAGCCGCAGTTTCGGAATACGGAGGGCTTGGCAGCCTGGCAAGTGGATATGTGCAGCCTGACCATTTAAGACAGCAGATTAGACAGGTCAAACAACTGACATCTCGCCTGTTTCAGGTCAATGTGTTTGTACCAGAGCCAATTCCAGAAGTGAACAAAGAGGATGTGGCATTTTGGGAAAAGAGACTGCCTGCACGCCCGTCAGCAGATAGGATACCAAGCGAAGAAGAATTGTGGGATGATTTTGAACAAAAAATCAACATTCTTCTGGAAGAAGACGTTCCGATTGTTTCCTTTACATTTGCCTGTCCAAAAGAACAAACGATTCACCGCTTAAAACAAAAGGGAATCTTTTTAATCGGAACGGCCACAACAAAAGAGGAAGCACTGCTTTTAGAGGAAAAAGGAATGGATGCTATTGTTCTGCAAGGAAGTGAAGCAGGGGGGCATCGCGGCACATTTTTACATGCAAAAGGAGACGCACTGCTGGGACTGATCAGTCTGATCTCTGATGTCAAACCGCTCTGCCGCGTGCCATTGATTGCCGCCGGAGGTATCACGGACCGAGCAGGTGTGAAAGCAGTGCTGGCGCTTGGAGCAGATGCGGTTCAAATTGGCACAAGGTTTTTAGCCAGCCAGGAAAGTGCTGCGGCAGAGGTATACAAGAAGGCCATTTTACAGGCAGAAGGCAGTGAAACAAGGGTGACAAGGCTTTTTTCTGGGAAAAGAGCGAGAGGCATTGTGAATCAGTGGATGGAGGATGAAAGCCTGCATGAAGATAGGGTTCTTCCTTATCCAGTTCAGCATGTATGGACAACACCGATGCGAAAAGCAGCCGCTGCCGGCGGTAACCCTGAACAAATGGCTCTGTGGGCAGGACAGGGCGTTGGACGTATTCACTCGATTTTAACCGTTGAAGACATCATGCACGAACTGACGCAGATATAAAATCATGACGGGTGGTGTGACAGGATGGACATCTTAAAACATTCCTACCGAAAAAAAGGTCAGATTGAATTTTGGTTTGATGATTTTCCTCATTCTCCTGCCGTCCTTACGCCCATTCGTCATTACTATTTTGTTCGATACGTGAAATGGAGTCGGCACGATCCACCGGTCACAAGAAAAGATTTAGAAGAAATGGAAATCCTTGCGAACACGTTGCTTGGCACACTCCAAAATTATCGTAAACGCAAGGCATACAAAAGCCCCTTGTCATAACCAATAGACAAGAGGCTTTTTTTAGCTGCCAAACATTTGCCTGAGATAAATCACATCCATCCGAGTAGTCTGAGGTAATAAATAAGCGGATTGAACTGCTCCTGGCCGTCTTCTCTTATTCAGTTTGTCGATAATTTCTGCTGCTGTTAAAATTCCAAGCCCATGACCGTAATATTGATCTTCTCCTAAGTAAATCACATTTTCCCCGCGCCATTGCGACTGCTGATAGCTAAACTCTGGATTTTCGAAATATAAACAATCCCCATAGATAAAATCATTTCCGCGCTCTGTATAAATTGACAAAGTATCATAGTGCCAGTCATACAGTGTTAAACTGCGAAGTCTTCGATTAAACTTCTCCTCGCCTACTGTTTGCAAGACTCCCATATAAAACACAATGACAATCGCCGTTGCACATTCAAATGCATATTTTGAACCATTTTCAAAAATGTCTTTAATGCCTCTAGATGGCTCCACTTGATAGCGCAGCTCTAATGCTCCTGCTTCCGATACACGCCAAAACGCATCATTTGCACGCGATCTTTGAAAGATGGCAAATGAGGCACCGCTTTTATTCAAATCTCTTGCAGCATTCATAATGTTTGATCTTAAAGTGACCTCAA
Source organism: Bacillus sp. FSL R5-0659 (assembly GCF_038008785.1). Lineage (NCBI taxonomy): Bacteria > Bacillati > Bacillota > Bacilli > Caryophanales > Bacillaceae > Bacillus > Bacillus sp. FSL R5-0659. The sequence continues at coordinate 2,741,803 of NZ_JBBOZU010000001.1, read as the reverse complement.
ATAACAAATCAGATGCTTGCCTATAGCGGAACGTACCATTCGAGGCCTGTAACTGCATCAAAATGATCCGCTTTTGTCCTTCTAGCTGAAACGATGCCAGCTGCTCATTAGTCACTGGCTGTCCTGAAAGGATAATCATATGAAAAGCGCCCCCTTTAGTATTAGCGTATGCAGGGTGCTTGGGCAAGGAATCAATTTGTGAAAATAAACAAAAAGTCATCCTTTTTATTTGAAAAACATGAAAATAATATCAAGCCGTCCGATATATAAAATAACGTTTAAAAGGAGGAAAAACATGAAAAGTGTCATAAAATGGTTGAAAAAACCATCGATTTCTAAAAGATTGATTATTTCATTCACACTTGTTCTCGTCTTGCCCATTATTACACTCAGTACGATTTCATATCAGATTGCCAAAGAAGAACTAGATCATGAAATCATGTACGGAGCAAATGCAAGAGTCAATGAACTGAATGACATGATCGAGCAAAAGCTTTCGAATAAGGAAAAAGCGGTGAAACTCTTTGCTGAAACATCTACTGCTGCAGACTTTAAAAAGAAAAACCAGGACGAACTGTATGAGCATTTTGAGATATACAGCAAAATCAATGAAGATGATGTAGTAGGTTTTTATGCAGCAAGTAAAAATCGTGATTTCATTCAGTTTCCTAAAGTAGACATACCAAAAGGCTATGATCCAACAACACGTGATTGGTATCAACTAGCGATGCAGGATGAAAAAGGTGAGCCTGTTGTCTCCAATCCATACATTTCTGCCACAACAAACGGAAAGGGCTCTTCCAAAACAAACGGCATGGTTGTCACGATTGCTCAGCGACTGAAGGATGGGTCGGGAGTCATCGGAATCGATATTGATGTGCAAGACATTGTAAATAAAATAAAAGATATTAAAATTGGACGAGAAGGATATCCAATTATTGCAAATAAAAACAAACAAATTGTAGCCCATCCAGAAGAAAAATCAGGATCTAAGGTCACAGAAAATATTTCATCTATCCTTTACAGCGGCAAAGAAGGAACATCAACTTATGAGAATAAAGGAGAACAAAAGCGCCTCGTTTTTGTAACAAATGATTTAACAGGTTGGAAAATTGCTGGAACGATGTTTGTCTCAGAAACAGAAGAAGCAGCACAGCCAGTTTGGAATTCTGCCATTATTCTTTTAATTTCTTCATTTATCCTTGGTGGTGTCGCTATCTTCTTCATCGTTCGCTCGATCACAATTGGACTGAGAAGGCTTGTTGATTTCTCAGAAAAAGTGAGTGAAGGGGATTTAACAGAAACCCTCGAAACGAAATCGAAGGATGAAATAGGAGATCTCACAAGAAGTTTCAGCAAGATGAGTGAATCTCTTCGTGACGTCATTCGTGCTGTACAGCAATCTGTCGACAATGTGGCTTCGGCTTCAGAGGAGCTGACGGCAAGTGCCAGTCAAACGAGTCAAGCAACAGAGCATATCACGATGTCGATTGAACAATTTTCAAATGGAAATGAAGCACAAAACGAGAAAGTAGAATCTAGTACGAATCAGCTTGTGGCAATGAACGAAGGATTACAAGATATGTCACAAACCTCATCTGAAGTAGCTGCTGTCTCACTTCAATCAACAGAGGCGGCTGGTCAAGGCGGGCGAATTGTTGAAAGCACAGCGAGCCAAATGAAACATATTGATACATCCGTACAAGAAGCAGAACAGGTCATGAAAGAATTAGAATACAAGTCTAAAGATATTACGAGTATTTTAAATGTCATTAACGGCATTGCGGATCAAACAAACTTACTTGCGCTTAATGCAGCAATCGAAGCAGCAAGAGCAGGTGAATCAGGACGCGGCTTCTCCGTCGTTGCCGAAGAAGTGCGAAAACTAGCTGTCCAATCCGCAGATTCAGCGAAAGAAATTGAGAAGCTTATCCAAGAAATTGTGTTAGAAATTGCTAAATCTCAAGATATGTTCAAAGCAGTCAATCGAGAAGTAAACGCAGGGCTCGGTATGACAGAAGAAGCTAAAGAAAGCTTCCAGCACATTTATGAGGCGGCAGAAGGAATGTCGAAAAAACTGTCACAATTAAACGATACAGCCATTGACCTATCGAGCGGTTCAAAGCTTGTTTCACAAGCGATGCAGGAGATGCGCCAAGTCTCAAGAGAAAGCGCAGCAAACATTCAGGACATTGCGGCTTCAGCAGAAGAGCAGCTAGCATCTATGGAAGAAATCACGTCTTCTTCTGTAACACTTGCCAACATGGCAGAGGAGCTAAAAGAGCTCACAAGTCAATTTAAAATTAATTAAATAATGATGAAAAAATATCCAGAATTGTCTGGGTATTTTTTTTATTTTTAAACGTCATTTCCAGTCTCTAAAAATACACCTTTCATCCGATATTAACTTTAGAGAAGTAAAGGGGGAAAGTTAAAATGGGAAAAATGATCCAATGGTTCAAAAAACCATCCATTTCAAAAAAATTAATCATTGCCTTCTTGGTAGTTCTTATCCTGCCGACCGTGGCACTGACAATTAGTGCGTTTTTTACATCAAAGACAGAGCTAGACAAACAGATTATGGGCAGTGCGATGAGTCAGGTCAATGCATTTGATACCTTAATCAATGAGAATATTGGAAACAAATCAGATGCTGTGACACTGTTCTCAGATTCACTCAAAGCGTCTAATCTTCAAGAAAAAAATAGAAATGCGACCATTAAAGAATTACAGCAATTTGGAAAAATTAACGAAAAAGATGTTTCTGCGATCTATGCAGGCTCTGAAAAGGGATTGTTTATGCAATACCCAGTTCAAAAGATGCCGGATGGCTACGATCCAAGAGAGCGTCCTTGGTATCAAGAGGCATTGAAAGAAGAAAACGGCAAACAAGTCATCACAAAACCATATGTAGCAGCATCCACAGGCAAAATGGTGATCACAATTGCCCAAAAAACGAAAGATGGTTCAGGTGTCATTGGTCTTGATATGGAAATTGACAGCCTGCTCCAAAAACTAAAAGAAATCAAAATTGGGCAAAAAGGCTATGCTTTCATGATGGAGAAAGATCAAACGGTTTTAGCAGATCCAACCCAAAAGTCAGGAAGTCAGGTCAATGAAAATCTGGCCAGTATTATTTATAAAAACAAAGAAGGAAGCGGCAGCTATACCCTCAAAGGAACAGATAAAAAGGTTGCATATGTCACCAATGAATTAACCGGCTGGAAAATTGGTGGAACGATGCTCGTATCTGAAGTAGAAGAAGCGGCAAAGCCCGTTTTCAATACTGCCATTATCGTATTCAGTGTCACACTCATTGTAGCAGGAACCCTTATTTTCTTTATCGTCCGCTCTATTTCAAAAAGATTATCCAATCTTGCCCGTTTCTCGAAAAAAGTCAGCGATGGTGATTTGCGCGATAAGCTTCAGATCCAGTCAGATGACGAAATTGGACAAGTTGGGAAAGGCTTTAATACGATGATTGATTCATTGAGATCCCTCATTGGAGCCGTTCAAACTTCAGTCGAAAATGTCGCATCTTCATCAGAAGAACTGACTGCCAGTGCAGGACAGACAAGTAAAGCAACTGAGCATATTACACTAGCCATTGAACAATTCTCCAGCGGAAATGAAAGCCAAAATGATAAAGTCGAATTGAGCTCAGTCGAGTTAGAGGAAATGAACCGTGGTCTTCAAAATATGAATGAATCGGCTGAGTCTATTACGGCTTCATCGATCAAATCAACAGATATCGCAGGAGAAGGCGGAAAGCTTGTTGAAAAAACGGCTTCTCAAATGAATGTCATTGATCAGTCCGTGAAAAAAGCAGAGAACGTCATCAGGGCGCTTGAAAATAAATCTAAAAACATTACCCAAATTCTCGGTGTCATCAATGGAATTGCCGATCAAACGAATCTACTTGCACTAAATGCAGCAATTGAGGCAGCAAGAGCTGGTGAATCTGGCAGAGGATTCTCCGTTGTAGCAGAAGAAGTAAGAAAACTTGCGGTTCAATCTGCTAACTCGGCAAAAGAAATTGAGAATTTGATCAATGAAATCGTGCAAGACATCGACGTATCCCAGGAAGTATTCACTGCGGTGAATCGAGAAGTTCAATCAGGCCTAAGCTTCACTGAACAAACGAAAGTAAGCTTCCACAATATTTTCGACATGACAAAAGAAATTTCTAACCAGCTTCAAACAATGAATCAAACCGTTGTCCAGCTTTCAAAAGGCTCTGCACATGTGTCAGAGGCTGTTCGTGAGATCGCAGACGTATCACGTGAAAGCTCAGCAAATATTCAAGACATTGCTGCTTCAGCAGAAGAACAACTGGCATCAATGGAAGAAATCAGCTCATCCTCTGCCACACTCTCTTCGATGGCAGAAGAATTACGCGATTTAATTAGCAAGTTTAAAGTTGAATAGACATGAAGAAAAGAGCCTCCAACTAGAGGCTCTTTTTATTTATTGAATAAAAAGAAATAGGTAATTGTACTTATTTTTTGGTTTTTTTGAACATTATTCCTTGAAAAATAATTCATATTACCTAAGAATAGAAGAGAAAGACCACAAATCATAAATCAAAAGGAGTAGAGTTATGAAAAAAATCAACTTTTTTAAGCACTTTACGATGTCGAAGAAATTAATTACTGCATTTTTAGCGATTCTCCTAGTGCCAATTCTCGTATTGGCCGCATTTTCTTATGAAGTGGCATCAAAGTCTCTCAATGATGAGATTATGTCTAGCGCTGCAAATGGTGTTCAACAATTAAATGAACTCATTAATAAAGATATACAGCCTAAAATTGACATTGTTTCATACTTATCCAAATCGGTCAAAAAGAGTGAATTGGCTGCTAAAAACAAAGATTTACTCAAAGTGAAATTAGAGCAATTATCGGAAACAGATGACGATGTAGTAGAAGTATTTGTTGCAGATCAAAATGGTAAACTAACTGAATATTCCGAGATACACAAAGATAATGCAAAGAGCGCAAAAAATGAACCATGGTTTCAGCAATCGATGGGAGATAAGAAACTCATTATTTCAGATCCTTTTACAAGTAAGTCATCTGATGACCTGATCATCACAATATCAGAACAATTAGCAGATGGATCTGGTGTGATCGGGGTAAATGTACGATTAAATACGGTTATAAAAGATACAAACAGCATCAAAATTGGCCAAGAAGGCTATGCGTTTATCGCCACCTCAGATCAGCGTTATGTTGCCCATAAAACCGATAAGGCTGGGACAAAGCTGACTGGTGACTTTATCTCGAAATTGTATGATAAAAAACAAGGCAGCTTTGAATATGAATACAATGGCCAGCCGAAGCAAATGTTTTTTGATACAAATGAAGCAACAGGCTGGAAGCTTGCTGGAACGATGTATGTGAATGAAGTAAAAAAAGCCGCTCAGCCAGTGCTCGACTTAACAATGATCATCCTTGCGGCTGCGATTGTCATTGGCGGAATCGCGGTTTATTTTATTATTAAATCGATTCGAAAGCCACTGATAGAGCTCTCTGAATCGGCTGAGAAAATCAGTCAAGGTGATTTGACCCAGCATATTGAAGTTCGTACGCACGATGAAATAGGTAAACTTGCGCAAAGCTTTAACGACATGTCAGCAAAGCTGAAACAAGTCATTCAAGCTGTTCAAAATTCGATTGAAAATGTGGCTGCTTCGTCTGAAGAATTAACGGCAAGTGCAGGACAGACAGCTCAAGCGACCGAGCATATCACATCCTCTATTGAACAGTTCTCAAACAGCACTGAACATCAAAATGATATGATCGAAAAAAGCTCAGTTCAGTTAAACGAAATGGATCGCAGCCTATCGCATATGGTCGACACGACCTCTCATATGATGGAATCGTCGATCGAATCGAGCAAAACCGCTCAGGCTGGAGGAGAACTCGTTCAAAAAACAGCAGGTCAAATGCAAACCATTGAGCAGGCAGTAAAAGAAGCAGAGCTTGTCATTGCAGGTTTAGAGCAGAAATCAAAGGATATTACAAATATTCTGGGGGTCATCAACGGTATTGCGGATCAAACGAATCTCCTTGCTTTAAATGCTGCGATCGAAGCTGCACGAGCAGGTGAAGCTGGCAGAGGCTTCTCTGTTGTCGCAGAAGAAGTCCGCAAGCTGGCAGAGCAGTCAGGAAGCTCTTCAAAAGAAATTGAAAGCCTGACGAACGAAATTGTGGAGGAAATAGAAAAATCGCAGAAAATGTTTAAACAAGTAGCAGGGGAAGTACAGTCTGGATTAAACATTACAGATGAAACAAAAGTGAGCTTTGAGAAAATCACTGATAAAACATCAGAAATGACAGAACAAATGAAACAAATGAACGGATCAGCCAAAGAGCTATCACATGGCTCAAATGATATTTCTCATGCGGTGAATCAAATCAAAGAGCTCTCAAGAGAAAGCTCAGCAGGCTTCCAAGATATCGCAGCTTCAGCAGAAGAGCAGCTTGCATCTATGGAAGAGATCAGTTCTTCCTCTGCCACTTTATCTCAGATGGCAGAAGAACTAAGAGAGCTCATTAAACAATTTAAAATGTAAGAGAGTAGCGAAACACCTGACGCCAAAACGTCAGGTGTTTTTCCATTCAATGCATATAAATTGGGTAATTTGGACTTATTTAGACTTTAATAAGTTAAAAAAGTAAAGAACCTAGTAGTACTTCCGATATATATACTATCTTACTAAAAGGAGTTTTCTTTTTTATGAAATTCATACAGTATTTCAGAAAGCCATCTATATCAAAAAAGCTCGTATTCTCTTTCTTATTTATTCTTTTATGCCCAATCATCGTATTGGCATTCTCTTCATATCATACGGCAAGCACCTCCTTAAATGATCAAATTATGCAAAGCGCAAAGGAAAATGTAGAGCAGCTAGATAAAAATATTACGAAGGTTGTAAAAGTGAAAACAGACGCAGCCGATTTCTTTAGCAAATGGATCACGGAGAAAAAGCTCAAGCAAAAAGGCACGACCGATATTCAAGGACGCTTTGAGCAGTTCATGAGTATGAATGATGACACAGAAGGTATTTTTGTCGCTTCAAGTGACGGCAAAGTGTTTTCAAGATATCCTAATCAAAAAATGCCTGCCGATTATGTCGCAACTGAGCGGGATTGGTATAAAGACGGCTGGGCGAAAAACGGTGAGCTGTCTATTTCAGCTCCATATGCAACGGCATCAACCGGTACGCTGGTGGTAACGATTTCTAAAAAACTAGAGGATGGATCAGGCGTCATCGCGATGAACCTAGACATTGCGAATCTAGTAAAAGAGTCCAATAGCATTAACATTGGGAAACAAGGCTATGCCTTTATTGGAAGTCCGGACCGCACATATGTGGCACATCCAAAGAAAAAAGCAGGAACGAAATTATCTGGTGAATGGTTAGAAAAAATGTACTCACAAGATAACGGATCTATGAGTTATATGTTTGAAGGGAAAGAAAAGCAAATGGAGTTCACGACAAACAAGGCGACTGGCTGGAAGATTGTCGGGACGATGTTTGTCAGTGAAGTAGAAGAAGCTGCACAGCCAGTTTTTAATATGGCCGCCATCATTTTAGCCGGCGCGCTTATCATTGGCGGGATTCTGATCTTCTTTATCATCCGTTCCATTACAAAACCACTTTCCACTCTTGTCTCTTCTTCGAAGAAGATCAGTCAGGGAGATTTGACAGAAAAAATTGATGTCCACTCAAAAGATGAAATTGGACAGCTTGGCACAAGCTTTAATGAAATGAGTGAGTCTCTAAGAGATGTCATTCAAGCTGTACAAACATCTGTTGAGAATGTCGCTTCATCATCTGAAGAACTGACGGCAAGTGCAGGTCAAACAACAAAAGCAACCGAACATATTACATCGTCTATTGAAACATTCTCAAACGGCAATGAAAATCAAAGCGAAATGGTGGAGCAAAGCGCAGTTCATTTAAAACAAATGAATGAAGGACTGAACGAAGTTGCTGAAACGTCTGATGTCATCACAGCGTCATCTGTTCAATCAAAAACAGTCGCAGAAACAGGCGGCCAGCTTGTGGAGCAAACTGTCGGCCAAATGAAGACGATTGACCATTCAGTGAAAGAAGCTGAAGGCGTGATTAACGGACTCGAGCATAAATCAAAAGATATCACAAACATCCTAGGCGTGATTAACGGCATAGCGGATCAAACGAATTTACTTGCACTAAATGCCGCTATTGAAGCAGCACGCGCAGGCGAGTCAGGCAGAGGCTTCTCTGTTGTTGCGGAAGAAGTGCGTAAACTAGCGGTTCAATCATCAGATTCAGCAAAAGAGATTGAAAAGCTTGTGAATGAAATCGTCTCTGAAATTGAAACATCTCAAAATATGTTCAAAGCAGTGAATGAAGAAGTAAAGAACGGTCTTACTATTACAGATCAAACGAAAGAAAGCTTCTCACAAATAAATGAGCAAACAGCGGAAATTGCAGCAAGAATGAATGAAATGAATACAACAGTGCGCGAGCTGTCGAAAGGTTCTGAGCAAATTTCTAAAGCAGTGAATGAAATTGCAGATGTATCAAGAGAGAGTTCAGCAAGTATCCAAGATATCGCAGCTTCAGCAGAAGAACAGCTTGCTTCGATGGAGGAGATTAGTTCTTCATCCACGACTCTTTCCCAAATGGCAGAAGAATTACGCGATTTAATTAAAAAATTCAAGATCAGCGAATAAGGTCAAGTGGTTCTCCTCGAGGGGAACCGCTTTTCTTTTTAAGAGGACATCTCGTACAATAGAGGAAATCGAAAGAAGAGGAGAGATAGAATGCGTTTATTAGATAAGAAGGTCATTGCGTTTGTCAGTGATGATTTTGAAGATTTAGAGCTGTGGTATCCAGTTCTGCGTTTAAGAGAAGAAGGGGCGACTGTCCATCTTGTAGGTGAAAAAGCAAATCATGAGTACATCGGGAAGTATGGTGTGCCGGCGGTATCTGATGCAGATTTTTATTCCATTCAAGCTGATGATTATGATGCTGTGCTTGTCCCTGGCGGATGGGCGCCTGATAAACTGCGCCGTTATCCAAAAGTATTAGACATCGTCCGTACATTTGATGCGAAGGCAAAACCAATCGGACAGATTTGCCATGCCGGCTGGGTGCTGATTTCAGCAGGAATCCTGAAAGGCAGACAAGTGACAAGTACACCTGGTATTAAAGATGATATGACAAATGCCGGTGCGGACTGGTTCGATGAGGCGGTCGTCACAGATGGTCACCTCATCTCCAGCAGACGTCCGCCGGACCTTCCGCCGTATGTGAAAGCATTTGCGGATGTGTTAGCGGCAAAATAAGCGACTGACACGAAACGTAAAAAACAAAGGGCGAACCAAAAAATAATTCGCCCTTTGTTCATCATTTTATGCCCTATACATTTTGTCTGTCGGCAGGATACATCACGCCCATTTGTCTTCTTGCTTCGTCCATGACGGACATGGTTTGAACAGATAAAGCAAATGTATTGACCGGAGACTGCCCCATTCCCTGCTGAATGCACTCAATAAAATGATTGATTTCATAAGACATAGCTGGCTGATCATCTTTGAGCGAGATGTCAGTTTGATGTCCGTCACGATGATGTATCGTGATTCGTGAAGGCCGGTGGAATTGATCAATCACCATCGTGGCATCCTCGCCTTGAATTTCAGCGGATAAATGAGACGTTGAAATTTTAGAATGAAAAAGAAGTGCTTGATGCCCGTCATACTGTAAAAGGACTGAACCATTTCCATCCACACCAGAAGAAAGCTTATAGCCTCTCGCGGTGATTTGATTCGGCAGACCAAATAAGGATATGACTGGGTAAACGAGGTACACCCCGATATCCATTAACGAACCATTGGATAACTCCGGTTTAAAGGCATTTGGAAGCTCGCCGTTTCGATAGGCATCGTATCTTGAGGAATATTTACAGTAATGCGCGACCACTTGCCTGATAGGTCCAAGCTGATCAAGGTGCTGTTTGATTTGCAGAAAGTTTGGCAGAAATGTCGTTTTCATCGCTTCCATCAAACACACTTGATGTTTTTTTGCTGCGGCAATCATTTCTTCCACTTCTTTTCGATGAGAGGCGAATGGTTTTTCGCATAAAACATGCTTTTGATGCTCCATCATCAACATAGCTTGCTCTTTATGAAGGGCATTTGGACTCGCAATATACACGGCATCGAACGTATCACTTTCCGCCATTTGTTGTAAGTTCGTAAATACCGTCTCAATCCCGTATTTTTCGGCAAAGGCCTGTCCTTTTTCAGCGGATCGTGAATAGACGGCTGTACATGTAAAGTCAGCGATTCCTTCACCAGCTTGTAAGAACCGATCTGTAATCCAGTTCGTTCCGATGACAGCAAATCGAATCATGTGATTCCCTCCTTCTGCTTTCCTCTGATTATACATGCTTTGAAAGCGTTTGTATGAAAGAATATTCTTTTTATTGAAAAGCGGATGAAACCTTTATATAGGCTGATGCGTCTTACATAAAGGATATAAATGTACGAAAAGTGGGTAGTTTCTTCCTTCTTCGGGTAATACTCAGGATAGAAGGGAGAGGAGGAAACATGAAGCGCGTCCTGCATATAGGAAGTACATACACCTTTGCGCTTTTATTCATAGTTGCTGGTATTTTTCATGTAATAGAGCCGGGCGGCTTTGCTCGCATGATGCCAAGCTGGCCATTTCCATATGTAATGGTCTATGTGACTGCATGTCTTGAATGGCTGCTGGTCGTGCTGCTGCTTTTGCCGAATTCTAGGATTGCAGCGGCAAAATTCATTGCTGTCTATCTTGTACTCATTTTCCCGGCAAACTTATTTGCTGCACGTGAGGGAATACCATTTCCAGGTCAAGAAAATACAGAACAAGCTTTGCTATGGATAAGACTTATTGGACAGCCGATTCTCATTATATGGGCGATGTCTATTGCAAAATGGGAAAAAAAGCTGAAACAATGATCACCATATCATGATCAAGTAGTGTACAATTTACTCATAAAATAGCCCGTGTTTGGAGGAACGATATGAATTCTATGCAAATGTGGAGCAGTCGATTTAGAAAATTTTTTCTTGATAACAAGTTTGTTCTCTTTTTACTCGTCCTGCTATTAATCGGATTGAATATCCTTGTTTTCATGAAAACATCATTTATTTTCACACCGCTCATTGTACTCGTCAAAACCATTGCCTTACCGATTATTTTAACGGGGGTTGTGTATTATTTATTAAATCCAATTGTCAACTTGTTAGAGAAAGCAAGAATCAAGCGGATCTATTCCATTTTGCTTTTATATCTTGTCATTATTGGGATTATTACAGTGACCATCGTGTCTATTATTCCTTTTTTACAAGCTCAAACCATGAGTCTATTTCATAATCTTCCGAAATACGTCGATACAGTAGAAGAACAAATTAGACAATTAACGGGAAGTAACTTTATTAATCAAGTGCAAAAAACGATGAACTTTAATGTGTCTGAATTGGTAAGTAAAGCATCTAGTCAAGCGACGAAGATTTTGGAAAGCACCTTTACCGGTGTAGGAACATTCTTAGGGGCGCTCACAGAAGTTATCATCTCGATCGTGACGGTGCCGTTCATTCTGTTTTATCTATTAAAAGACGGCAAAAAGCTGCCTGACTATTTCTTGAAATTCATTCCAAATAAAATGAGAGAACATACACATATCGTGCTTCACGAAATGAACCACCGGCTGAGCTCGTATATTCGCGGACAGATTATTGTCAGCTTCTGTATCGGTGTTCTTCTGTTAATCGGTTATATGATCATTGGACTTGACTATGCGTTGCTGCTTGCTATCATTGCGGCATGTACAAGCGTAGTACCTTACCTTGGTCCAACAATTGCGATTACACCAGCGATTGTGATTGCACTTGTGACGTCACCAGTGATGCTTTTAAAACTCATTATTGTCTGGACAGTGGTTCAGCTCATTGAAGGTAAATTTATTTCGCCTCAGGTGATGGGGAAAAACCTTCATATTCACCCAATTACGATTATTTTTGTTCTATTAACAGCTGGTAAATTGTTCAGCGTCATCGGCATCATTGTCGCTATTCCGACGTATGCCGTTCTGAAGGTTATCACAACCCACCTGTTTGATTGGTTTAAAATGCGGTCCAATTTGTATAAAGAAGAAAAGGTTTGATGTCATAATCTTTTTTTGAAAAAAATATAGTATCATAAAGACGAGCTTTCGATAAAGGAAGCTTGTCTTTATGTGGACATAGATGTTTGGCGTGTTCAAAAGATCAGAATTGAAAGGAAAGAAAATCATGAATCTATGGGATTTATTCGTGGCACTGGTTTTAGGAATTGTCGAAGGATTAACAGAGTACGCACCTGTTTCATCTACAGGTCACATGATCATTGTCGATGATCTTTGGCTAAAATCAAAGGAAATTATTACGCCAGAAGCGGCTAATACATTTAAAGTCGTGATTCAGTTAGGCTCTATTTTAGCTGTCATGATCGTGTTTAAAGATCGTATTTTAAACTTATTGGGCTTAAAGAAAAATATCACCGAAGAACAAAAGCGCAGCGGGCATAAGCTGACCATCGCCCAAATTGCTGTTGGACTTGTTCCAGCCGTCATTTTAGGATTCTTATTTGAAGATTATATTGATAAATACTTATTTGACGTCAGAACGGTCGCTGTCGGTTTGATTTTAGGGGCAGTGCTGATGCTTGTCGCTGACTGGATCAATAAACGGAAAACAGAAACAAGCTCTGTCGATAACATGACGTACAGACAGGCGCTTTATATTGGACTGTTTCAATGTTTGGCATTATGGCCAGGCTTCTCGCGCTCAGGTTCGACGATCGCAGGCGGGGTTATTCTTGGTTTGAATCACCGTGCTGCGGCAGACTTTACATTTATCATGGCGATGCCAATTATGGCGGGAGCAAGCCTGTTAACCCTTGTGAAAAATGCTGAATATTTAACAACAGACATGCTGCCATTCTTTATCGTCGGCTTTGTGAGTGCGTTTGTTGTGGCTCTCTTTGTTGTTCGATTCTTCCTAAAACTGATCAATAAAATCAAACTGGTGCCTTTTGCGATATACCGAATTATCCTAGGTGTGATTTTATTTATCCTGTTCATGTAATATGTAAACTACTCTTTATAAAAGAGTAGTTTTTTTGTTATTTCGCCTAATTAAACAGTAAAAACACCCTCTTAATTGGTAGAATAAGAATTTTTTTTCATAAATTAGTGTTTAAGAGACAGAGAAAGGGGTAGTACATAAACATACCAATTAAAGGAGGAGTTAGAAAATATGAGAAAAACAAGTAAAATGTTTGTTGGTTCTGTCATCGCCACGTCAATGATTGCTGCCCCTCTATCTCTTACGACTTTTGGTCAAACGGCTGAAGCTGCTACAACAACAGGTGTTGATGGAAGTGTCTCAATTGATCCAGTAGCCATTGCCGATAAAATTGAACAAGCAGTAAAATCATCTCAAAATCGTGATGGATTCGTAAAAAACGCGGCATACAGTGCGTTCTATGAAGCAGGTCAAAACTACAACGTAGTTGTCCAAAACTTAAGCCAAGATCACGACTTTAGCGGTCTGAACAATGTTGTCTACTATGATAGTGTTGAATATGACGGTATTACGTTTGGTATTTGGGTATTTGAAGATGGTACGTTTGTCAACAATGGTGACGGTGGATATATTAACTGGACGTTTGTTGGCAGCTTTGACCGAGAAGATGGAAGCGGAACTGTCGATTTTCATAAAAGATTCTAATCTTAGAAGTCTGCCGGTGAATCGGCAGACTTTTTTTATAACGCACATTCTTCTATTTCAAACCCTAAATCTTCAATGATGTGATGATCCGTTTGAACTTGCTGGCCTTTTGTTGTTAAATAATCACCAACGAAAATCGAATTTGCCGCATAAAGTGCGAGTGGCTGGAGTGTTCGTAAATTAAACTCTCTGCCTCCGGATACCCGAATTTCCTTTGTTGGATTGACAAATCTCATCATTGCCAGCACTTTCAATGCTTTGATCGGATGTGTCCGTTCTTGATGCTCAAGCGGTGTTCCTTCAATGGCATGAAGAAAGTTGACTGGAATTGAATCCGCATCAAGTGCTCTAAGCGCAAAAGCCATTTCAACGATTTGCTGATTGGTTTCACCCATTCCAATAATGACCCCTGAGCAAGGTGACATGCCAGACTGTTTGACCTGCTCAATGGTCGACACGCGGTCATCGTATGTATGAGTTGTCGTAATGTGATCATGATGATCGTGATGTGTATTGATATTGTGATTATACCGATGAACACCCGCTTCCTTCAGCCGCTTCGCTTTGTCTTCATTTAATAACCCAAGACAGGCACACACCTTCAAAGGCATCGTTTCAGTGATTTCCTTTACTGCTGCTGTAACTTCATCTAATTCCCTATGAGAAGGCGCTCTCCCGCTTGCCACAATACAATAAGTCCCGGCTTTTCTTTTGAGAGCCTCACGCGCCCCTGCCACAATGGTTTTTTGATCAAGCATTGTATATCTTTCAACCGGTGCTTTTGAAATCATCGACTGTGAACAATATCCACAGTTCTCAGGGCAGTATCCACTTTTTGCGTTGAAAATCATATTTAATTTCACCTTTTTTTGAAAAAAATGAAATCGTACTTGATAGGCTGCATGCATAATAGGTAACAAATCACTATCGTCAGCTTCAAGAATGTCTAAAGCCTCTTGCACCGTAATCGGTTCATTTTTCATGGCCTTCTCCGCTATCGCTTCCCAAGATAAAGACAGTTGCTCTTTCATCATTAATGCCTCCCTTATTATGTTAACTTATTTTTATTAAAAGTTAACATAATGGGGAGGTGTTGGCAATCACGAATCAAATGAAACCAACTTTAAACATCAAAAGGCGATGACTCCATGTCATCGCCTTCAGATATGTAAAGCTAGATTGCTTATCGAACCGTAATATAGTTAATGACAAGCTCGCCTTGTGAATTATAGTAAGAAACGGTTACTGAACCGCGTTGTACGGCACGAATCCAAGTGAAGTTTGGAGCCGTTTGATCTAATTGAATCGCATACGTTGCACCCGACACAGAAATTTGGCTTGCTGGAAGAGAGACGGCGATTGAAGAACCTACAGAAAGCGTACGGTTCACTGTAATTACTTTATTCATAATAGGAGCTTTTGCTATGACTGGTTCTTTTGGCTGTGCAGCTGCATGAGCACCTTCAGTTTGGGAGAACGTAAGAGCACCTAAAGCAGCTAAAGACAATGTACAGACTTTCATGAATTTTTTCATCGGTAACACTCCTTTTTTTGGTATATACATATATTAATATTAATAGAATTATATGTCAATTTAAATGTGTGAAAAAAGAGTAATTATGGTGAAAATTGTCACATATTATGTCGGGAAAGACATATATTTAAAAAAACACATGATTTTTTATTCATATGCTCTTTCTTTTTTAAGGGAAAAAAGAGGTATAAAAAAAGCTGGGTTCATCCCAGCAACGTAAAGCAGATGAAAGAGTGATTAATGGTCGTCTCGCTGTTTTGGCTGACGGCCTTTTTGCTTCTCTTTCTCTCTAATGTAGTTAATAAAATCGATGGTTTGTCTTCGTGCTTCTTCGGAAAAATCTGAGGCGGCTTTAAACGCAATTTGCAAATCAGGATCGTCTGCAAGATCGTCATCGTGTCTGTCTTTGTCCTTACCTGTGAGAAGATAATCGGTTGAGACCCCATATAACTCAGCAATTTTCACAATCATTTCACCGTCGGGCTTTCTCAAGCCATATTCCCAGTTTGCATAAGTGGACATCGCCTTTAATCCGAGTTTTTTAGCAACTGTTGACTTGCTCCATCCATGCTTCTCTCTTAATTCAGTTAAAATCTTCCCAGTCAAATTATCCATCAGAAACACCTTTTTTCATGTTATGAGTAAATTTTATCATGAATTACACGGAAAAGATAAATAAATACACAAAAAGAATAAAAATATGGTTGACTTACTCGTTTTGTGTATATTATCATAATGAATATAATTTACACATATTGAGTAAGAGGTGGAAAGATGAAACTTGAAAATTTACGAGAAGAGCGCATATTGCAAGGAAAAACACAAACCTATATGGCGAAAAAATTAGGTTATAAGTACACAAGCGGCTATGCGAATATAGAGATGGGCAGAACGAAGCCAAGCTTAGAAATAGCAAAGCATATTGCAGATCTGCTGAATACCGGTGTTCAAGAGCTTTTTTTTGGTCAAAAGTTACACAAAAAGAGTAATTCTCTAGAAGGAGATCAGTTCTTAGAAAAGGGGAGACGAGCAGAATGAATATTGAACATCCAATGGTGACACAGATGAGTGACTTTGGTTATCCAAAAAGCTACTGGTCATATGACATGAAACGATATGGATACCAAACAGAAATTGAGGACAGTTTGGAGGGATCTGAAGAAGATGAGACATCAGTTGATGTTTGATGCTAGAAAAGAAGCGCAGCTTTGTTTAGACCAAGCTGGCGGCTGGATCGCCTTTTATCAACAGAAACCGATGTTTGTTTTTGCCACAGCAGAAGAGAAAGAGACATATATGACCCTCCTGAAAGCTAAGTCGATGACAAAAAAGGAGGAATCAGGGCGACGTGAAACGATGGAAGCAAATCATGACATTTTTGAAATGCTTGCTCAAAGCGAGTAAAAACGAACAAGACATCCGCCAGTGGGCAGAGGATGACGGGAGATCATAACATGGTCATCCATTTAATCATTGAACATGAACATTTGTTAACAAAAGAGACATTGATGAAAAGAATACGATCAGCTGCAAAAGTACAATGCCCGCAAAAATTAGAAGGCGCACTATCACTTGAAATTCGTTTATTTGATCACATGCCGCTTAACATTGCTGACTGCCAAAAAAAGCGTACATACGCAGAAAAAGGGTTGATACGCCCGATACACGTCAGCATCTTACAGCCAAGTCTACAGCATATTCAAGAAGCACTTCATTCTATAGCTGATCAAGTCCCTCTGCAGATTGTCGATTTAAGAGTTTCCCAGTTTTATAGTATGTGTGAAAGAGTTGAAATCATTATCAATACGGTAGGTAGTGGCACGAGGCCATCACCAAAAAAGGAGACAAGCATATGAACGAGCCAAAACAACTATTCATTCAAGATAACCAAACATTTGTCGGTGAGATGGAAAAAGGAAAAATTCAAGTCATCGTGTTAGATGGAAATGTAGGAACGGCTTATCAAATGGATGTACCTGAACATGGAAAAACCATTATTCAAACGGCAAAAGGTCATTTTGCAAGAGTAGATCACGAGATTGGTTTTAAAATCAGCTAACTGACTAAACACATCAAATCATAATACGTCCAAGACGGAAAGCCTGCGGACACTGATCAAGACCCTGTTAAAAGGGGACCTGATTGGTGTCCGTTTTTTATTTTCTTAAAAAAGGGAGAGAGCGAATATGCAAGATTTACTCATTGAATATAAAAGAGCCTTAAAGAATGCTAGAAAACAATATGAACCATTTAAAGAAAAAGAAGAACATCAGCTGTCCGTTCAAGACAAGCATGATAAAAAAATGATCGCCAGTATGGTGAGCGATCTAGAATACGTAGTAGAATGGCTACAAATCGGAAGAGAGCCAGGTGCGCGCAGAGGGTTAGACAGACGTTCAGTCTATCAGCGAACCATTCTTGCAAATCCAGAAGTGTTAGAGGCTTTATCACATGAATATACCCTTATTCAAGAGAAAGAAAGAGAAGTCAGTGAGAGAGACAAAAAACGAATTGATGAAGCTTTGTCTGTTTTAACAGATCGAGAAAAGGATGTATTCTTTATGCACACAACACAAGGATTATCGTTTAGCGAGATTGCGGTCATGCTGGATGTCAAAAAAGGAACTGTGCAAAAACATATGGAAAGAGCGCGGACGAAGATGTCCAAAAAAGTACAAGAACGCCTATTCAGAGCTGCTGAATAGGCGTTTTTTCTATCCAAAATAAATCAGCTAAAGCTTGTCTTACAGTTGCCACCTATAGTTAGAAAGACCAAACGAATGTTTGCTAGCCCTACACAAATGATTCCTTCAAAGGGAATCATTCGAATTAAAAGGAGGCGGCAGGTGAATGTAAATGAAAGATAAACGGATAGAGGCCAAGCAGGATTATATGAAGGGGATGACGTACCAGCAAATTGCTGATCATTACAATGTCTCGATCCATACCGTCAAATCGTGGAAAAGGCGATACGGATGGCAAAGACAAAAAACTTCGTCAAAGCAAGCACACTCAATCTTCAATCAATTTCTTTCAGATGAAACGATTGAAATCATGGAGAAAATGGATGGACGCACATCGCTTGATTTAATCTGGGATCAAATTCAAATTCAATATGCAGCCATTATTCGGGCGCAGCGAATCATGTATGTAGCAGATCAAGAGGACATGATCAAAGAGTTGAAAAAGGCGGCATACATGCCTTCTTCATTAGAAGAAACAGGAGAAGGCATTCAGCCAGAACTAGACATCACCTCAGAAGAATATTCGTTTCAATTTTCATGGGATCGGCATGCGACGTTTCTAAATGCACAATCCCGTGCAATGGGTGAACTCAGGCGTTTAATAAAACAGTTTGAAGAGCTCGCACATGCGAAGGATGAACGAAGATTAAGGCTGAAACAAATTGAACTGACGATCGAAAAAACAAAAAAAGCAGTGCGTGAAGAAAAAGAGGAAGATCTTCAAATCATGATCAAGCGAAAAGAGGACGACTCATGACGCCATTGATTGAAAAAGAAGTCAATCCTCACTTTGAACACTTTCTATTCGATTGGAATCAAAAGTTTCAATTTTTAGTTGGAGGCTATGGCTCCTCTAAAAGCTATCACATTGCTTTAAAGCTCGTCTTAAAGCTGCTGGAAGAAAAGCGGACAGCACTTGTCATTCGAGACGTGTATGATACGCACCGCGAATCAACCTTTTCTTTATTACAAGAGATCGTCAGCGACCTCGGCATCGACCATGTGGTGAAGTGCCGAAGTTCGCCGCTTGCACTGACGTTTCGAAACGGCAGCAGCATCTTATTTAAAGGGCTGGACAAACCTGAAAAATTGAAATCAATCAACAACATCTCGATCATTTGGATTGAGGAATGTTCAGAGGTTTCTTATGAAGGATTTAAAGAGCTGCTTGGAAGGCTAAGGCATCCATCCTTACCGCTTTATATGATGTTATCGACCAATCCTGTTGGTCAGGATAATTGGACGTATAGACATTTTTTTCGAGATGAACAGCTGAAGCGTTTTGTTTTAGATGATGAAACCTTATACAAAAAGCGAACCGTTGTTATCAAGGATACGTATTACCATCACTCCACGGCAGAAGATAATCTATTCCTTCCTAAAAGCTACGTGAAGCAGCTGGATGAGCTGAAAGAGTATGATCCAGACCTCTATCGCATTGCGAGGAAGGGATATTTCGGGATCAATGGCACAAAGGTTTTTCCTCAGTTTGAGGTGAGAAGCCATTCTGATGTATTAGAAGCCATTCAGCAGATTGACAGACCGCTGAAACGAGCAGGCATGGATTTTGGATTTGTTGAATCATACAATGCGCTCATTCGGCTAGCTGTCGATCATGAAAAAAAGTACTTATATATTTATTGGGAATATTACGACCGCGGGAAAACAGATGATGAAACAGCCCTTGACTTGAAAGAGTTCATTGAATCAAAAGAACTGATTAAAGCCGATGCAGCCGAACCTAAAACCATTCACTATTTTCGGCAGCGCGGCTTTCAAATGGTGGCGGCACATAAGTTCCAAGGCTCACGTTTACAGTATACAAAAAAGATCAAACGGTTTAAGAAAATTATTTGTTCTGATGCATGTCCATATACCATCTATGAACTTCAATCACTAACCTATAAGGCAGATAAGGATGGACGTCTAGAGGAAGATGAATTTCAAATCGATCCACACACATTATCAGCCATCTGGTATGCGCTGGATGATTATGAAGTGACAGATTTGAAACAGACTGCCTCGGAGCGTGTCCGTCCAAACAGAGAGAGGAGGTCCATACAATGAAACAATTGAAAGCAACCATTATGAAGGCAAACATGTCTGATCATACAAAACAAATGTATGCAGATGAATTTTCCTACGAAAAGGATGACATTGTTCCCCCGCCTTACAATATTAATGAATTAAAAAGTATGGCAGAATATTCAACCATTCTTCAGCAATGTATTGATGCGTATAAGACCAATATTTTAGGCTTTGGTTTTGGTGTAGAATATGCCTTTGACTTTAATGCAGAAGGCGTGAAACCGGCAAAAAAGAAGGCAGCAGAGAAGGAATGGACAAGACTTGAAGAGTTTACGAAATACATGAACTATGATGAGTCTGCTGATGTGGTGCTTGGCTATGTCATCGAAGACCGGGAGAAAACAGGGAATGGTTTTTTAGAAGTTCTCCGAGATGGCCAGGGAAAGCCGGCAGGAATCGAGTATTTAGATGCGCTCCATATCCGCATTTGCAAGCTGAGTGAGCCAGTCGACGTCGAGTTTCGGTATACAGAAAACGGCGAATTGAAAACAATGAATCGAAAGAAGCGATTCCGTAAATATGTGCAGGTGATCAATGAAAAGAAAGTCTTCTTCAAGGAGTATGGTGATCCCCGCATTTTACATTGTGAAACAGGCAAATACGATGACACCACCCCAGAGCCGCTGCGTGCAACAGAAGTGATTCATTTTAAAATCGGCAGTGGAACGTATGGGATTCCCCGCTGGATTGGCAACATCGTCAATATGTATGGGGCACGCAAGGCAGAAGAACTGAACTACCTTTATTTTAAACAAGGGCGGCACGTACCTGGTGCCATCATTGTCGAAAATGGAATGCTGTCTGAGTCATCCTATCAGCAGCTTCAAGATTATATGGACGATATTGAAGGCTCTGATCATGCACATAAGTTTCTATTGCTTGAAGTCGAAGGTCTCCCGACGGAAAAAGGGTTAACTGGAGAAGAAGATGTTTCAAATGTCAAAGTGAATTTCAAATCCTTAGCAGAGATCTTGCAAGAAGATGCACTCTTTTTAGAATACGATGAAAAAACAAGAAACAAAATCCGCTCTGCTTTTCGACTGCCGCCTATTTATACAGGTGAGTCTCAAGACTATAACAAAGCGACAGCCGATACGGCGCGGAAAACAACAGAAGAACAGGTATTTCAGCCTGAACGGCACCTCATCACAGGGAAACTCAATACCCTTTTCCTGCCGGATCTTGATATTTGGCATGTCCGTTTCCTATTAAATGGTCCTGACTTTAGAGACCCATTAGAGATTGCCAAGGTTCTGACACCATTTATTCAGGCTGGGGCAGTGTCACCAAACGATTTGCGAGATCTGGCGGGACGTATCCTTGGGAAAACGTTAGAGGAATGGCCGGAGGATCTCTATCACAGACCTTTAGAAAGCCGCATGACATCAGCTGAACAACAGCCTCAACGAGAGCCAGATCAGTTGAAAGAATAAACCGAAGCGCGTGCGCTTTTTTGAAAGGGGGTGAACATATGCCAAGAGAATTAAAAAACGCAAAAATTACGCATGTTTCCTACGTGGACAGAGCCGCAAACAAAAAGAAATTCTTTTTGATGAAGGCAAAGAAAAGCCAGCCTGACTTTCAAAAAGAGGTGAGTGTGCTGACAAAGGCAGAAGATGCTCATCGCCTTGTGTATGGTGTCGTGTATGAACCGAATACACCTGATGCACACCAAGACTTTATGTCTGCCAAAGAAATTGAAAGAGCAGCACATGGTTTTATGCAAGATGCCCGCCACATTGACAAGCAGCATGATTTTCAACATGGTGTTGGAGAAGTGGTTGAATCATACATTGCACCAGCTGATTTTGAAGTAGGCGGTGAGCTGATTCGAAAAGGATCTTGGGTGCTTGTAACAAAGGCTTCTCAAGAGATTTGGGATCAAATTCAGAAAGGCCACATTACAGGATATTCAATGGCAGGAACGGCGGACATCGTAGCAATTGAAGAACAAGATCAGCTCCTATCTCAAAGCACGAATGAGAGAGGGCTTTTTTCTTTGCTGAAAAATTTCTTTTTGAAAGAGGAAGGTGCAAACATGTCACAACAATTTTGGAGCGTTTTAGACCACCTGCTGGAAACCTTACAGTCAAGTGATGGTGATGAGGCGGGTGTAAGATCAGCGCTTGAGCAATTGCTGCCAATCGTGCAGGAGATTTTGAAGACAGAAGATGTGCTTCAAACGATTGGTGAAAGGCCAGCCTCCGTACAAAAACAAGACGCCGCTTTGACGACGGAGCAAGTACGAGAGCTTGAAAAAGCAAAAATGGCCATCGAAAACGTCTTACAGCATGCTGAACAGCAGGAAACAGATCAAACTGGGGAAGAACCTGTCCAAAAGGTGCTTGAGCAAGCCGTAGCACCAATTCGTCATCAGCTTTCTTCTTTAGAGAAATCAGCCAGCAGAGAAAAAGCTGCGCTTGAGCAAGTGCTTCAGCAGCAGCTTTTGCCTATTTCAGAGCGAATTCACAAGCTTGAAAAAGCGCGCGGCATGTCAAAACAAACAATCCACGATACACAAAACGACAGTACAAAGCCCATATGGGATGGCTTACTATAAGCCTAAATAAGGAGGAAACAGTGTGAGAAATCAAGAGTTGATTCGCAAGGCCGAAATGACACTTGCCAGCTTAAAAACCGGCGGTCTCATGAACGCAACCCAATCCAACACATTCATTAGAATGATGCAAAATACACCAACCGTTTTAAATGATGCACGTATCATTCCAATGGAAAGTGATTCACAAAAAATCGAAAAAATCGGCTTTGGCCAGCGTATTTTGCGCTCAGCAGAAGAAGGAAAAGCGCTTGATGCGAAAGACCGTGTTGTCCCAGCGACAAGCACTGTCCAGCTAAATGCGAAAGAGGTTATCGCAGAGATCCACATGACCTACGACAGCATTGAAAACAATATTGAGAAAGACGGCATTCAACAGACGATTATGCAAATGCTCGCTGAACGAGCAGCCGTTGACATTGAAGAGCTCATCGTCAATGGCGATACGACTTCAGCAGATCCATTTTTAGCTCAAATGGATGGCGTGAGAAAACAAGCAGTATCTCATATCGTAGATGCAAACGGAGCGGAAATTAGCCGCCAAATGTTTAAGCAAGCTTATAAAGCGATGCCGTCAAAATATTTACGCGTCCCTCAGGATTTCCGTTTCTACACATCCCCAAGCTTAGAAGTTGAGTGGAAGGATCAAGTAGCAAACCGTCAGACGGGCCTTGGAGATGCGGCCATTCAAGGCGGACTTTCTTCTGCATTCGGTGTGCCGGTCAAAGGTCTTGCCAATATGCAGCCATATGACGAAGCGGGAACAGACGTATCAGATATTTTGCTGACACATCCTAAAAATATTATCGTAGGTTTCTCTCGAAATATTCGAATTGAAGTAGAAAAAGATATTCGCAGCCGTAAATTTATTATTGTCCTCACAGCGAAGCTAGACAGCAAATTTGAGGAAGAGGATGCTGTAGCAAAAGTGATGAAAGTGAAAGAGTAGGTGACGGCAGACCATGATCATTTCTGCTGAAGAACTGCAGGCCTATTCTGTATTTGATCGTGTGAAAAATCGATCTGTAGAAAGACTGACAGCAGATATTATCGAAGCAGAAGCTGCGGTATTTCAGATCGTAGGTCACGATTTCTCAAGCGAAAAATATCAGCCTCTCCCTGAAAAAGCAAGAATCGCATTATTAAAAATGGCCCAATATTTTGCCATGCTGAATGATGACGAATCTATGATGAAAGGCTTTACGTCAGAGAAAATGGGCGATTATTCATATGCAAAGGCAGCTGATCAAGTGAAAGGCAGACCCTATGTATATGCCCTGCTTGTAGATTACATTGAACCAACATTGACTGCCGGCAGTGCCAAACTAAAGGTGAGATCATTATGAGCTATCAATCTCTATTAACAGATCGCTGTGATCTTTTTCACCTTGAACATAAGGAGTCTGCGCGCGGGAAATTTGGAATTCCAGCTGATGATTTACAAATGACACTTTCCTATCCCGATGCTCCCAGCCTGACCGATCTAGCTTGTTATGTCATAGAAAAGAACCAGTCACTTGTGCAAGAAGAGCCGAATACAGTCATTTATCAATCCTATCTTGTCCATTTTCCTTTAGGAAGTGATATTCGCTTGCATGACAAAATGGTGTGGAATGGCGTGTCACTCAAATTACAGCAGCCTAAAAAGGTGAAAAATCATCACATCGAAGTGATGGCAGTCAGGAAGGAAAATCTATGAAAATTGATGGACTTGGACGGCTGATTTCACAACTGCAGACAGCGTGTGATGGCGGCTTAAAGACAGAATACCAAGATTGGCTGGAGGACATGGGCCTACAGTTTTTAGACATCATTCAGGATGAATTAATCAAGGAGAATGCTGTTGATACAGGACGGCTTCTAAGATCCTTTACACTAGGCGAGAAGGAGAATCATTTTCTCATGTCAAAAGGCGGTCTCACACTTGAAGTGGGAACGCAGCTTGAATATGCCTCCTATGTCAATGACGGACATGCCACTTCTTCAAGTGGAGAGCGAAGATGGGTGTCTGGCAGATGGATTGGCAGCCGCTTTGAATATGATCCGAATGCAAGTACAGGAATGATGCTTGCCTCTCAATGGATTGATGGCAATGGCTACTGGGATCATGCTGTCATGCTCTATGAGCAAATGTTTGAACAGTCGCTGGATCGAAAGCTGCAAAGCTGGTTCGATCGACATTTTGGGAGGTGATGGAATGAATCAAGAAGTCGGGGCAATCATGCATTATATCTACACACACTTTCCTGTGACAATGTATGATCGTCTTTTGCCAGAACGCTTTCAAGTGCCATCTGTTTATGTGCCGCCTGTGACAGTGATCAGTGGTCCAGATACGGTTTCTACCTTTATGAAATCTTATTCGCTACAAGTGAAAGTCTTTCATATTGATACAGAAAAAGCACATGATGCGGCAGAAACAATCGTTGATGCATTGCTTGCTGATCGTCAAATCATTCAGATGATGAGTGAAGACGGAGAGGTGCTTGATGATTATGTCCGCATAAAAAGAGTGGAAACAAGAATGATAGATCAAGGCGTAGCAGCGATTGTCCTGACATGGGATAGCAGCTATTGGTACAACCGGGACAAACAGGCAAGCCTTGAAGATATCAACTTTTCAGATGGGGTGATCAAACGTGAGCAAGACTAAAAATGCACAGCCCGCTCAAACAGCCGGCGAAGAAAAAGAATTTGGCTTTTCATTTGAAGCCTTAAAGGAGCACAGCAAGGATCTTTTTGGGGTCAAACCAGAAATCCTTGAAGGCGCTCTTTTTTATATCAAAGATCAACCAATTACAAAAACAGAAGCAAAAAAGCACATTGATGCTTTTTTGTCCAAGGAGGTTTAAAGGATGAACGGAGGCACTTTTACACCAGGTACAGAGAAAAAGCGTCCTGGCATTTACTTTAATTTTAAAACAACAGCAGAGCAGCGAATTACTTTAGGTGACCGAGGTACGGTGGCACTTCCTCTTGTGATGAGCTGGGGAGAACCAAAAACCTTTATTTCCGTTTCAAATATGGAAGACTTAAATAAGAAGGTTGGACTTAACATTGATGATAAGTCACTTCTTCTTTTCCGTGAAGCAAAGAAAAAAGCGCAAACGGTCTTGCTTTACCGCTTAAATGAAGGGGAGCCGGCTAAAGCTGAAATTGCTGAAAACTTTGTGGTCACAGCAAATTATGGCGGCCTAAAAGGAAATGAGATCACAGTACAAGTGGCAGAAAATGTACTTGATAGCACAAAGCGCGATGTTATCACTTATCTGGGAACAGATATTGTGGACAAACAGGTTGTCACTGATGTCAAAGATCTTGTGAAAAACAAGTACGTTCAATTTTCTGGTGAAGGTGAAGCAGTCATCACAGCTGGTGTGGCACTAAGCGGCGGGAAAAACGGCGTGGCAAGTGTTGCAGATTATACAGCTTTCCTAGAAGCAGCAGAAACAGAATACTTCGATGTCATTGCCCTTCCAGTCGATAATAGTGAGCAATTAAAAGCAACCTTCGCTTCATTTATCGAGCGTTTACGTGATAAGCAAGGACGTAAGGTGCAAGGGGTTGTGGCTAATTACGCAGCTGACCAAGAAGGAATCATCAATGTGACAAGCGGTGTTGTACTCGAAGATGGAACAGAACTAACACCTGCTCAAACAACAGCATGGGTCGCAGGTGCAAGTGCCGGAGCAAACTTCAATCAGTCACTCACCTTTGTTGAATACGAAGGAGCAGTCGATACATTAGAACGCCTTGACAATGATCAAGTAGAATACCGATTATCACAAGGGGAGTTTATTTTCACCTTTGATGCGAGAGATCGTACTGTGAGTGTTGAAAAAGATATTAACTCTTTGACAAGCTTCACAGCTGAAAAGAACCAGCAAATGGCGAAAAACAAAATCATTCGTGTGCTTGATGCGATCAACAATGATTTAACTTTCGAATTAAAAAATCTGATTAAATTACGCAAAGCCAATGGCAATGACATTCCAGCATCAGATGATGGTGTGCAGCTTGTGAAAACACTGATTACCCAGTATCTCACACAGCTTCAAGATGGCAGCGGCATTACAGGCTTTAACTCAGAAACAGATATCGTGATCGGCCTCAATGAAGATCGTGATGGATTTATCATCGATTTAGCGGTTCAACCAGTAGATGCAGCAGAAAAATTCTATTTCAATGTGGAGGTGAAGTAAGATGGCTTTTAAAGCGCAAAATACAATTTCAGGTAAAGAAGGTCGTCTTTTCTTAGAAGGTGAGGAGCTTGCATTTATCAAAACCTTCGAAGCAAACGTGGAGAAAAACAAATCAGAAGTGAACGTCATGGGCCGCCGAATGACTGGTCATAAAACAACGGGAGCAAACGGAACAGGAACGGCAACCTTTTATAAAGTTACATCTCGTTTCGTTCAATTGATGCTCAATTACGTGAAAAAAGGAGAAGATCCATATTTCACTCTTCAAGCTGTCATTGACGATAAATCATCAGGCCGTGGCACTGAGCGTGTGACATTATTTGATGTCAACTTTGATTCAGCTAAAATCGCTGGATTGGATGTTGATTCAGAGGCGCTTGAAGAAGAAGTTCCTTTCACGTTTGAAGACTTTGATCTTCCTGAGAAGCTGAAGAATACTTTCTAAGAAAAGTGGAGGAAATCAGCTAATTAATTAGCAAATTAAAAACTGAATATGCTATAATGCAGTTGTAATACAGCCGTCTTTAAGCCGTCTAAATTTCGTCTGGCAGCGTCTTGTATTCGATTCATTAAAATATGTTTACATGCAAAGCTATTTGCATACAATAAAAAAGCCAGGATGCTCTAACATCCCGGCAATGTACAATGAGGCCCTCAAAGGGGCTGGCTAATCAATTTAGATAGTTTTTAGGATAGACTTCCCCTTCAACCGTCCAAAGCTCAAGGGGAGTCTATTTTTTGTTTATATACGTCAACAAAGTAAGGATAAACATCCCGAATAAAAACATGAGGGAAATCGCTTCAAATGTTGACATATGCATCACCCCCTTCCTATCGGGGATGAGCCAGACGCCCTTGAGCAAGCCATTCAATTGTACAATTAAAATTATACATGAAAAGATTGGAAAGCACATTCAAAAAATGGATGTGCTTTTTTGCATTCAAAAAAACATAACAAAGGGAGTTTTTAAACATGAGTGAAAAACAAACATTTGATCTTTCATTTTTTATGCCAGGACAAACAGTAGAAGCGGAAGAAGTCAAAGTACCGATTTCTAAGCGTTTTGTTGATAAAAAAGGGAATGTCATTCCTTTTGTCTTTAAAGCTATTACAACTGAACGTATTGATGAACTGGAAAAAGAAAACACAACCTTCAAAAATGTCAAAGGCAGAGGACGTGTAAAAGACTTAGACAGCCAGCGCTTCTACGCACGTATTGCAATTGAATCGACGATTTACCCAGATTTCCGTTCAAAGGAATTAAGAGAAGCCTACAGCACACAAGATCCAGTTGAAGTAGCAAAACGTGTCCTGTCAGTTGGCGGTGAATATGCGAACTGGTTAAACAAAGCGATCGAAATCAACGGATTCGAAGATGAAATTGAAGATTTAGAAGAAGCAGCAAAAAACTAATAAAAGATGGGGATAAAGAAGCCGTGTTTTTATATTACGCGATGCACGAACTTCACTACTCCCCATCTGAACTCCTTGATTTATACGAATCACCAAGACCATTCAAAGCATTCCTTTTCGGACTGATCAGCTACAAACTAGACATGTTAGAAAAAGAAGCAAAGAAAGGAGGTAAGTAAATGGCGAAACTTACAGCGCGATTTGAATTAGAAGACCGGGTGTCGAAAAAGCTATTACGCATTCAAAAACGGTTTCAAACGTTTGAGAAGCAGCTCAAACCATTTAGAAAACCGGTGAAAATAAGCCTAGAAATGGATGAAAAGAAGCTGAGAAATCTCACTTTATCACTCCGGAAAATTTCAGCTGTTTCCATGACGCTGGATCAGGGAATCTATCGTGATCTAAAATCATTAAAAAATCAGTTAAATATGTTACCGAATTATATGGTCATATCCATTCAAGCAAAGGGACTGGATGTCATTAAAACCAGCATAGATCGTTTGAGACAAGTGGGGACAAGTCCCATGATGATGACGTTTAAATTGAACGATCAATTATCAGGTAAAATATCATCAATCAAAAAATCAATCCTTCAGCTCATCAACAGAACGTACTATATGCGATTAAACATGGTTGACCAAGCCACCGCAGCAATTCAACGAATCAAAAAGACACTCAAAAGCTTGACGATGTCCAAACACGAAATCAGAGTGTCAGTTCAAGACAATGCAAAAAGTAAGCTGAAAAAACGAGATCAGGCAGAGTCTGTTGTGAAAGAAAAAACCATAAAAAAAGAGCCTGAGGCTGCTAGTCCATCAGCTAAAACGGATGAACCTAAACAGAGTTTGCTACAGAACTTTGCCAATAAAGGATTAAATGAAATTCAAAAATATGCAGGTGACGTTGCAGACAAAGTGAAGGAAAAATTGAGTCCTAGAAAGTTTTGGGATGAAAAAGCGCTTCCTTGGGTTGAAAATAAAATGGAAGAGTACAAACAAGATGTGGTCGGAAGAATTAAAGAGAAGATTAAATTTAATCCTGAAAAAAAACTAGATCAATGGGTGAAGACTGGATTAGATCGCCTCTTTGGTACAAGTGATCAATCAAGTGAAAATAGCAGTACCACTCCGGCACCAACAACAGCGCCAACAACAGCGCCAACAACAGCACCAACAACAGCTCCGACAACTGCACCAACATCAACACCATCT
Organism: Bacillus sp. FSL R5-0659; assembly: GCF_038008785.1. Classification (NCBI taxonomy): domain Bacteria; kingdom Bacillati; phylum Bacillota; class Bacilli; order Caryophanales; family Bacillaceae; genus Bacillus; species Bacillus sp. FSL R5-0659. The sequence continues at coordinate 2,712,238 of NZ_JBBOZU010000001.1, read as the reverse complement.
AATTCGGCTCCTAAAACGCAGCCTAAGCCGCGAGGTGGAAAAGGTTTGTTTCGCAGTAGTTGTTGCCCTTGTTGTGCAAGAGGTATAAGCAGCCGAGGATCTACTAAAGCGAGAAATGGCCGTTCACCGAGACGACCAACAAATCCAAATGCCACATCAAGAACCGAAATGAATAGAAGGCCTCCAAGTAAATTAGGGAAACTGAAAACAAATGCAGGTAAGTTATTTGGAAAAATCCCTAGTGGACTAAAGAAAGGTGCGGGTATCGCAGCTTCAGTTGGTGGCCTTACGGGTCTAATGAAAGGTGGCAAGGGGTTAAGTGGACTAGGGGATGCGGTGAAAAATATCGGTAAAGGGAGCGGTAAATTATTAAAGAAAGTACCTATTCTAGGTGGTTTACTTAGTGCAACAAATTTAATCGGTATGAAAAAAGAGAATGCTGGTGAAAAGATCGGTACGACTGGAGGTGGTATCGCCGGCGGGATGGCAGGTGCAGCAGCAGGTGCAGCTATTGGAAGCGTAGTTCCAGGAGTAGGTACAGCCATCGGCGGTCTTGTAGGCGGCATTGCTGGAAGTATGGGCGGCGAATCTATCGGTGAAACGATCGGAAAATGGTTTGATGGCGGCGGATTTGAAAAGATTGGCCAAAAAGCCATTGAAATCAAAGACCAAATTGTTGAAGTTTGGTCAACAGTTGCGACTTGGTTCACAGAAAATGTCTGGACACCATTAAGCAGCACGGTTGTCACAGTAGCATCATCCATCTGGTCGAGTTTAGTCAATGCCTGGACATGGATCCAAGAAACATTCAGTACAGTTGCAGGGTGGTTTATTGAAAACGTCTGGACACCGTTAAGCGGTACAGTCGTTACGGTAGCAACGACCATCTGGTCAAGCCTAGTCAATGCCTGGACGTGGATCCAAGAAACATTCAGTGCAGTAGCAGGGTGGTTTATCGAGAACGTTTGGACGCCGCTAAGCAGCACAGTCGTTACGGTAGCAACGACCATCTGGTCAAGCCTAGTCAATGCCTGGACATGGATTCAAGAAACATTCAGTGCAGTAGCAGGGTGGTTTATCGAGAACGTCTGGACGCCACTAAGCAGCACAGTTGTTACAGTCGCTACAGGGATTTGGACAGCATTATCAAATGCATGGAAAAAGATACAATCAATCTTTGGTGCTGTATCGACATGGTTTATGGAAAATGTGTGGAATCCACTTGTAGATACCGTAGGAACCATTAAAGATGGTATCGGGGAAAAGTTTGAAGAAGCGTATAAAGTCGTGACAGATATATGGGATGGGTTATCCAAATGGTTTGAGGACAACATTCAAAAGCCGATTGTAAAAGTAGCAGAAGCTATTGGTGATGGGTTTTCTAAAGCGTTTGGCTGGGTCAAAGATTTGTTTAATAAGGCTAGCGGTGGGGTTGATTTTGTATTGAAACAAGTCTTTGGAACCCCTGATAAAAAAGCCACAGGCGGCTATATCACCCAGCCAACCTTATCATGGGTTGGTGAAGCAGGTAACGAATTTATTATTCCAACTCAAAATAACCGAGGACGCGGAAAGATGCTGCTTGCTCAGGCCGCTTCTCATCTTGGAATGTCTGTTATGCCAAGTGGAGCAGCTGGAAATCAAGTATCAAGCTCTCCAGCTCCTACAGCAGTAGCTGCATCATCTTCTGTCGGTTCAATAGACGGATCGGTCTCGATGACTGGGGACATTCAGGCCTCTAGCATTGGCGAGCAATTTAATGACGATTTTGAACAAGGGTTAAATCGTAAAGTAATTTCCCTTGATCAATGGAAACAAAAGAATATTCAGCAGCCTTTTGGTCAATTGACATCAGACTCAGGAAAGTATGGTCAACAAACGGTTTCAGCCTTTGCAAATGGTCAGCAGATGACACCAACAGGTACAGCCAGCTTCTTGCAAAGTCGTGTAAAAACACCATACCAACAAGTAATGACAACATCACCAACTTGGGGCACTGGGACGGTGAGAGGTTTTGCAGCAGGTCAAAATGCTACATCAACTGGCACAAACTTATACGTAGATCAACATATCAAACAACCATTCCTGCAAGCAAAACAAGAATCACCAAGCTGGGGCTCAGGAATGATTGACGCCTTTAACAGCGGCATGCGTTCCAAAGGAAGCGAAGTCACGCAGGCGGCCAAAGAAATGGCGAAGAAAGTAGAGCAGGCGTTTAGAGAGGAATTAGACATTCACTCCCCTTCACGCGTCATGATGAGTCTTGGGAAATTTGCATCAATCGGTGTCGTCAAAGGGCTCGACTCAGTTGATGTGAAAAAATTTGCTGAGAATCAGGCTGGTTCATTAATTGGAGCCTTCAGCGGCATGGGAGCTTCAAATCTTAATGTGAAGCAATGGCTCATGGCGGCTATCATGGCAACTGGTACATCTATGAGCTGGCTTCCAGGTCTGATGACCATCGCGCAGAATGAGTCACATGGAGATCCGAGAGCGATCAACTTATGGGATTCCAATGCCAAAAAGGGAACACCTTCTAAAGGCTTAATGCAAACCATTGGAACGACGTTTAACGCCAATAAAGGCAAGGGCATGAATGACATTTGGAACCCAATTCATAATGCCGTAGCAGCCATTAACTACATTAAGGGCAGATATGGAACAGTCTTCAACACGCCGGGATTACGAAGTATGAGAAGAGGCGGTCCTTATAAAGGCTACGCAAATGGCGGACTGATTACTCAGGAGCAGGTTGCTAGAGTTGGTGAAGGAAACAAACGTGAATGGATTATTCCAGAAGAAAGAGGCATTCGAGGAAGGTATTTATTGACGCAGGCAGCCAAGGCGCTTGGGATGCAAGTATATGATCCATCAAATGCATCTGCTCCTTTACCAGAAGCACAGATGCAGCAAGTCACCTCAGCTCAGTCTGCTGGTAGTACAACATCGTCAGGTAATAAACAAATTACAATTCAATTCAATGGCGATCAGCATTTCCATAATGGACAAGATCAGCAATCGCTAGTCGAAAAAATTAAACAAATGCTTGTAGATGAACTGGAAGTAGAGCTTCATACAGGAACGAAGGGGGTCGTGATCGATGGGTAAATCAGTATATCAATTGTGGATTTCCCAAGGAAAGGACAAGTTGCGATTCCCTGTCCTTCCATCCGAACTCGAAATCACAAATAACGTACAAAATGAAACAGTGAAGGTTGCCTCTTTTGGAGAACTGACTTTTATTGACGTACCATCGGCTAAACAAGTATCATTCACCTCATTATTTCCTAAGAAATATTCGCCGATTGCTGAATATAAAGGCATTCCATCACCAGAGAATGCAATTGCGAAAATTGAACGAATGATGCGTTCTAAGAAATCCGTGCGATTGATTGTAACTGGGACAAAAATCAACATGACGTGCAGCATTGAAAGCTTCACCCACAAGGAAGGGTCATATGATATTGGAGATCGTGAATTTACGATCGAGTTAAAGGAATATAAAACTGCATCGCCTAGGAAAATCAAACGAAAGAAAAAAGCAAAACAAACGAAAAAGAAACGGCCTTCAAAAACACCACCAAAAATGTACACCGTCAAAAAAGGGGATACGCTATGGGCCATTTCTGGCAGGTTTTATGGCGACAGTACAAAATGGCGGCGTATTTGGAATGCAAATAAATTAGCGATGATTAAACGTAGCAGACGTAATATTAAGCAGCCGGGGCATTGGATTTTCCCTGGACAAAGGTTAAAAATACCACAATAGGGGGGCTGGCATTGATCGAGCTTTTTGCCATCAGAAGCGGCACCATGTATGAGCTTGTCACAGAGAGTGTGACACTTCAGGGGCAAAGGTATCAAGCCCCTCGCTCTATTCAAGCAAATATTATCACTAAACAAGGCAGTCAAACATATTACCGTGTCTCGGAAGGGGACACGGTTCTTTTTAAATGGAAAGGAAAAGAGCTTTTTAGAGGCATCGTTTTTTCCCGGACACCTGTTGAAGGGAAGATGACCTTTACCGCATACGATATGCTTCAATATTTGGTGAAAAACCAAGATGTCTATGTTTTTTCAAATCAAAGAGCAGATCAAATCTTAAGGCGGATTGGAGCTGACTTTCAAATTCCAATGACTTCTATCGCCAATACAGGACATGTCATCAAATCACTAGTCTTTAAAAATGATACGAGTTTGTATGACATGATATTGAAAGCATTGAAAGAAACGAAGCGGCAAACGGGAAGAAACTATCAAATCTATTCTGCTAAAGGCAAGATGGGGCTGAGAGCCTGGCCTGATCCAGAGGACGTATGGGTCATTGAATCAGGTGTCAATCTCATCAGCTATCAATACAACACCTCGATTGAAGAGACAGCCACTCGTGTTAAGATGCGTACGTCTGCTGATGAACAGGGGAAAAATAAGAAAAAAGGCAGTAAATCAGAGATTGTTGTGGTCGAACAGGATAAAGCCGGTCAGAATAAATACGGTATTTTACAGCATGTTGAGACAGTCACGGGGCAAATTAACCAGCCGCAGCTGCAAAAGAGAGCCAAAGTACGGCTGGCAGAGAAAAAAGGCGTCAAACAAGAAGTCAAAAGCATCCAAGCGCTAGGAATTCCTGAGCTGCAAAGCGGTCTCCCAATCTATTTGAAAATTCCTGAAATCAACGTAAAAAAAACTTACTGGATCGATCAAGACAAACATGAATTCAGTGGGGTGAAACACACCATGACAATTGATGTTGTTGAGAAAAATTCAATGCCAAAGGGTGATCAAGCGTGAGATTAAGTGAAGCGATTAAACGATTGGCAGTGAATGCAGTAGACGCGGAATCTCCAATCGAACTTGTCATTGGAGAAGTCACGGCGGTTTCCCCGCTGAGCATCCGATTAAATGAAAATCATAAGCTGACCATTCCAGAAGAATTACTGATTTGGCCGAAGCGCTTAAATAAGGGTGAGGATGATGAGCTGAAAAGAGGAGACAGTATTATGGTGCTTGCAATGGCAGGAGGGCAGTCCTTTTACATCATCGACAAATTGTAAAGGAGGTGATGAACGTGGCACTTTCACCAGAGGAAGAAATCGAGGAAATAGAAGAAGACGAAGAGGTCGAAACCTCGACGACGTATCGAATAGATTTTGAAACTGGCAGACTGACAGGCGAAACCATTTCAGGTATTGAAGCAATCCGGCAATTTATTTATATGACACTTAGGACAGAGCGATATGCACATCCTATCTACAGCCACGACATTGGCACAGAAATTCAGGAGCTGTTGACGGATACAGAAGCCACGGATGAATACAAAGAAATGGAGATTCCAAGGCTGCTAGAGGAGGCACTGCTCGTTGACGAGCGGATTGATCATATTGAAGAGTTAGAGGTCACAAAGCAAAATGACTCGTTTCATGTCAAATTAGCTATTGTCACAGATGAGGGAACATTAGAAATAGAGGAGGTGATGGAGGGCGATGTTTGAGGAACAGACGTACGAAGCATTAATGGAAAGAATGCTGGACAGACTGCCAGATGATATAGATAAAAGAGAAAACAGCGTGATTTGGAATGCCTTGGCACCTGCTGCTGCTGAACTGGCCCAATCCTATATTTGGCTTGATCAAGTGTTTGAGCTGGTCTTTGCAGATACAGCACAAGGAGAGTTTCTAGATCGGCGGGCTGCTGAAGTAGGAATTGAAAGAAAACCAGCCACTAAAGCGGTTTGGTCAGCGGCCATTCAGCCAGAGAATATCAACATTCCAGCTGGCTCACGTTTTTTTATTGAAGACGTTTATTTCCAATATTCGAAGGATGGCACGCTAGAATGCGAGACACCTGGTAAAGCAGGCAATGTTCAATTAACAGATCAGCCGCTGCTGTCACTTGATACAATTCCAGGACTTGAATCGATTACGATGAAAGAACTGGTAATACCTGGTCAAGAGGAGGAAGATGACGCTTCATTATACGATCGATATTTAATACGTGCGAGGCGAGAGGCTGTCAGTGCCAACAGGGCACATTATAAAAAATGGGCTGAGGAAGTAGCCGGTGTTGGCAGAGCGAAAGTGTTCCCGCTTTGGAACGGAGAAGGGACGGTCAAAATCGTCATCACAGATGGCAATCTAGATGTTGCATCAGACCTTCTTGTCAAAAGGGTACAGGAATATATCGACCCAGTGCCAGGTGAAGGAGAAGGACAAGCGCCTATCGGTTCAAAAGCAACCGTTGAAAGCGCCAAATGGCTGGATATCGACATAGAAGTGACTGTCGAACTTCAAATGGACTGGACCCTTGAAGGAGCTCAGAAAGAAATAGAAGAAAAGGTCAAGACGTTGTTGAAATCAATCGCATTTGAAAAGAGTACCATTCGAATGTCCGCCTTAAATGATATTCTGTATCATTCAGAAAGTGTGTCAGATTATGCAGATGTGTTATTGAATGGCGAGTCGAAAAACTTAGTATTACAGGACATTGAAATTCCGCGTCTTAGGCAGGTGAAGGTTATTGAGCAAACAGGATGAAATGAAAAACTATTTGCCGCCATATTTTACAGAAATTTATGAAGTGGATCACCTGCTCAAGACAGAGGCACCGGAATTTGAGCAATTGGACGAATCCATTTTCGATTTAACGGATCAGTTCTTTCCTTTAACAGCGACATGGGGATTGAATAGATGGGAAAGGATGCTGAAGGTGCAGCGGGAATCAGATGATTCAATTGAACTGCGCAGGGCACGCTTACTCAATATGATGTCAAATATTCCGCCAATCACGTATCTTTCATTAGAGAAATCAGTGAATCGCTTTCTCAAAAATCCAAGTGCTGTCATCCGTCTCACAACCAATCGTTATCACTTCGCCTTACGTGTGAACCTTGATGATCTGCAAAACACGAGATATATTGTAGAAATTCTTGAAACGTTAAAGCCTGCTCACTTGGCTTATACGTTCACGGCTTTTCATCATACCGACGTACATGAAAAAAATGATCATCACGTGAGGCTCACACTGCGAAGCAAGGTGGGTTTTTTCGATCATATCCCGATTTTACTCAATGGTGAATTTGTCTTAAATGGTACGTTTTATCTCAGTGGAACACGAGGTACAACGGATGTGCCTGCTCGTTTTCGGCATTCATTAAACATGAGAATGCGGCTTCAACATCAGTCGGAAACAGCACAGCGCATGAACTATGTCATGACTGGAGCGGTACATGAAACGAAGCAAGGAGCGGCATTGACTTTACGCACAAAAAATCATCTTCAGCATCAAACCAAAAAGAAGATGACATTCCGTCTGCCAGTACATGTCCAAACTGAGCAGGGTGGAAGCTTACTAATCAAGGACCATTACTGGATTCTTGATGGATCTGTTCCGCTGGACGGATCAAAAATGCTCGCAGCAACTTCTAAAAAAATAGAGCTATAAGGAGGATCACAATGGCTGATCAATTAACCGTAACAACACTGTATGCACGTCAACAAATGGCAAAGGCAAGAGCAGAAGGAACAAAACTCACAAAAGTCGTCAAAATGGCATTTGGAAATGGGGGAACGAAGGATGGAAAACCGATCTCTCTCGATGGTACCGAACAAGCACTTAAAAAGGAACTGGTCCAAAAAAATATTGATTCATTTACCTTCATGGAACCAGCAAAAATTCGCTACACCTGCACGATCGCCGAAGGAGAACTGGCAGGAGAAGTGATCAACGAACTAGCACTTGTCGACGAAGACGGCAAATTCACCGCTATCCGCACCATGACAGACAAACAAAAAGACGGCGACATCGAATTCGTTTTTGAGATTGATGATATTTATTAATGGAGGGGAAATGAAGTGGACATAAAATCACCTTTACCGTTTGAAACCACTGACAAAGCCCATGCCAACTTGTTTAACCAGATGGTCGACACACTTGTAGAGAATGATCATGCACTCAGTAGACAGATAGAAGGAATCACAAATGAAAGTTTGCTCATCTTAACAGGTGATCAAGCCATTCAAGATGCATCAGTCAGCGGTGAGCAATATCCAAATGGGATTACGTTCATGGCTATAGCCAATGATACCGGATATCCTACAAAATTAGGTCTTGTGAAGAACGAAAAAATGAATGAGTATCGTTTTGTACAATATTTTTATGGCAACGGTAATGAAACAAATAGTTATTTTACTAGTACTGGTATTTGGTTTAGACAATGGTATATCGCTTCTGGGTGGACTGAGTGGCACAAAATCTCTGGTTTTCTTCATACGAACATTGGTACAACTGGGAAGCAGCTGCTTAATAATGCTGAGCGACAAAAAATCCTTTTTAATCGAAAAATCAAAGATAGTCACAATAATTTTGATATAAAAAATAGTCGTTTTATTTGTCCGGAAAACGGAATGTACCTAGTAAACGCTGGAGTTTATATTGAGACGTTTCAAATGTATGCAAATTTTGAGCTGTCTATCTTTTTAAATGGTAAAAATTATAAAAATATATCTCATTATAGACATCTCCCTGCCACACCCTCTGAAACAGCAAAACTTGATATAGGTTTATATGGAGCTGCGAATGTTCCAGCGAATAAAGGAGATTACATTGAAATCTACATGTATATAGGCTATGCGGGAAATTCCGATCGTTATATATCTGATAATTCAGGTTGGTACAACTATTTCGATATTACAGAATTGGGTGGCCGCAATTTCCCGAGAGTGTAGGAGGGTTCTGATGATTTTATATGAAGCCATTAAGTATAAATACCCTAGTGCGGACCCGCAAAAGGATTTTGAACTAAGAAATGACGGCGACGGTTCGTATATAAATGAGTGGTATCTAGATGTGCCAAAGCCAACGGTAGAAGAGTTGAAAAAATGGTGGGAGGAATCTCAAACCAATCCGAGGTATCAACCCCCTCTTCCACTAGATTATCTAGCGCAAGAAGTAGCAAAAGAAAAGTTGATGAGGAAACAACTTGAACACAAATGTGATCTTCTAACAAACGAACTAAAAGCGCTAAAAAATGAGATCCTTTTCAGTAAAGGAGAGGGTGAAACATGAATTATTGGGTCATGGCATTATATTTCCAATGGGTGACACCTGAATTGGTCAAAGAAGCAGTTGAATTAGGTGATTGTTCTATGGAAGATCTAAATGCAGGATATGAGCAAAGGATGCTCACTTTAGAGCAGCTGAAAGAAATAGAACCAAGCATAGATTTGAAAGGAGAATGATCATGGAGATTAAGACACCACGCACTTTTAAAACAACTGATAAAGCCCATGCTGATCTATTTAATGACATGGTTGAGGCCTTTCTTGACAATGATGTGGGTCTATTAGAAGCAATCAATCAACATATGAAAGATATAAATCCACATGCATCTGAAGCAGAAAAGAAGAAATGGAACGATTCTCAGAGCTATAAGATTACAGCGGATAATGGAAGTCAGTTAATTAATGTGCCAGCTGATACTAAGATTTTTGATGCGATAAAAGGGAAAGGAACGTGTACTTTTTACGCAGCTTCTGGAGTAGAAGATTCCCCAGCAAATATTTCATTGAGAGGATTACAGACAGTAGGTCAAGATAACATTGGTACTGGCTTTGCTGTAGATATTGCTGGTAATGCTTATAGTTTTTACTATAATGCTGCAGATACCGCTATTAACTGGACAAAGCTCCCTTCAAATGCTGAAAGAAATAAATGGAATGATGGACAATTATCTAAGATCACCTCAGATAATGGAGGGGTGATTCTATCTGTTTCTGATGGTGAAGATTTACTCGAAAAGGTTGTTTCTTTAGGCCCGAAGCATGGTACATTTTATGCCACAGGTAAAGCATTAAACAGCCCAACAATAAGATCTTGTCGTGGTATGTTTCATTTTACTTCTCAAGATAGTAATGGAAAAGGTACATTTGGATGGGTCATAGCAATAGATTATAACAATTACATGTATACAAACTATCTTGATTTAAATTTGGGGTGGCAAGGCTGGAAACGTGTTTTAACAAAGGAGGATATGGATAATACTTCTTTTGTTGATACGTATGATCTCGATAATTCTTCTGTATCAGCCGTTGAAAACGTTCCAACAAAACTGAATTTTGGTGATACAAGATCAGACGATTTAGGAGAGTATAATCGTTCGCGCGCTGAAATTACACTGAAAAACAATGGTCTGTATTTAATTAGGCTTTATCTTAATAGCAATAACATTCCTGTTGGATCAGATAGCATTTTGTCATGTTATGTGAATGGTACAGAATTTCAACGATTAGGTAATTGGAATCCTGTTATCTCATCAAGTATATGTGTATTGTACCTTCAACAAAAGTTTAAAGCAGGAGACAAATTAACATTTTATATTACACCCAAAAACACTGGGAGAACCATTACGGTAAATAGAGCTTATGTTACCTTGTCACAGCTAAGATAGGATTGAAAGTGTGTGAACAAATCGGAGGTAGCTGTCGTTCAAAACTTAATGACACAAGGTCCACTGGATTCTGTTTTATGTGCATAATACAACAAAGGAACGAGAACATAAGTTCAATGCATAACATCGTCTAAATAATAATAGTTTTTTGAAAGGAGAAAAAGATCATAAAAACACCTCAACCTTTTAGGACGAGCGATAAGGCTCATGCAGATCTCTTTAACAATCTAGTGAATATTTTGATTGAAAATGATCAGGAACTATTAGAACAATTCAACCTTCATACGGGAGATACAAACCCTCACGTCTCTGGTTCAGAAAAGAAGAAATGGAATGAATCACAGCTATATAAACTAACAAATGATAACGGGTCCCAATTGATTAATATCCCTGCTGGTGGCAGTATCTATGAGGAAATTAAAGCGCTAGGTGCTTGCTCATTCTATGCCCCAGGAGGTTCTGGAGTAGTTGATTCTCCTGCTGTTGGAAATGCGGCATTAAGAGGCTTTCAATTTGTAGGCCAAAATAATATTGGAGTAGGAATTGCAATTGACACATCAGGCAACTCATTTTGTTTTTCCTATCATGTAAAAGACATTGGAATCAACTGGGTGCAAATGCCGACTCAAAATGAGAAAAACAAATGGGATGCGGGACAATTATCTAAAATCACTGCTGATGATGGAAAAGCTTTTGAAAGAATTAATGCAGATGATCCTAGTATTTTAGATAAATTGATAAAATTGCCTGGAGTTCACTCATGGTACATCCATGAAGCACATCCAGATCTTCCGACAAGAAGTTCCATGAGGGCTTTGTCTGTTTTTAGTGAAAATACCTACGGCTGGGTCATCGGTGCAAACAATACAGGAGATGTCTATATTAACCGTTCTACAACTGATGTAACAGGTACCCAACAAGAGTGGAGCGGGTGGAAACGTCTCAATGACCATAACCTATTAAACTCAAAGGGATTAAGACTTTCAATGCCAATAGGTACCGATATTTTAACGCTGCCATCCGGATTTTACTTTGCTGTTGGATCTAATGTTTTAAATATGCCTGTCGATAATGATTCTTCTTGGTTTAATATCGATATCTTAGAAACTGTAAATGGTAGAAAGACTATTCATATCATTAGAAGTTATGACAACACTCATTGGTTTGGTACTGTTCATACTGACGGTGTTTTCAAAGGGTGGAAAAAAATAGTAACTGATGCTGATTTTGAAAGTGTCAAGTGGCTAGATGTCACATTAGATAATGGTTCTTCTATTGGTGACAGACCAGTTCAATATGTTAAATGGGGAAACTTATTATTGTTGAGAGGTCATCTAGTAGCGAATAGAGAAGTTATTTGTGGTAAAATTCCAATTAATGGATTACCTGATAAAGGCATAGTAGTATCAGTACCAGTATCGGGTACAACCGGTCATAGTAAATTATATATATATAAGACAGGAGAGCTAAAATTAACCGGTTTACATGCAGTGAATAACAGTGCAGTAACTGGATACTATTTAGACACAGTCGTCCCATTAAATTAAGGAAGTGATAAAGATGATACAAGCCTATGAATACAATCATCAAAATGAATTGGTCAGACCTATCGAAGTGTTCGAAAGGGATGATGAAGGTAATTATGTCATTCCAGATCAATGCACAACAATTGCTCCACCCAATAATCCTTCTTTTTATAAAGCTGCTTTTGATGTGGAAAAACAACAATGGTATGAATCAGCGACACAGGAGTATATAGATAGCCTAAAACCAGCCCCTCTCCCGCCAAATGATATAGAGCTTTTGAAAAAACAAAATGCTTTGTTATCAAAACAATTAACGCAGCTATTTGCTATTTTTAAAGGAGCTGAATCAGAATGATGTTTCCGACTGTAGCAGATATCAAACAATTTTGGGACTGGCAATGTTACGGCCCAGAGGACATTGCATTTTATGTAAGCATTGGCTGGATTTCGGCAGATGACTATCAAGACATAACAGGAGACAAATACGAAGCCTAATGGCTTTATTTTTTTGCCGGAAAAAAGGTGATTCCGATGGCGTTAAAAAACTAATAAATCATAAATTATTCTCAATCTCATTGAAACAAAGGAGAGAACAAATTGGATATAAAAACTCCTCGTTCTTTTGAAACGAGTGATAAAGCTCATGCTGATCTATTCAACGATATGTTGAAAACATTGCTTTATAACGACACTGGTATATCAGAACAATTAACTCTTCATATCGATGATTCTAGCCAACACTCTTCAGAAGTAGAAAAAAAGAAATGGAATGAGTCGCAGCTGTATAAAATTACAGGAGATAATGGAGTACAACTTTTAAATATTCCTGTCGGCTCAAAAATTTATGACTCAATTAAAGACAAAGGGACATGTACATTTTATGCGCCCAGTGGAATAGAGGATAGCCCTTCACAATTCGCCATTAGAGGGATACAGACAGTGGGACAAAATAACATTGGAACAGGTTTTGCGATAGATACATCAGGCAATGCATATTACTTCTACTATAATTCTAGCCATTTATCTATCACTTGGACTCAAATTCCGACAGCAGCTGAAAAAGATAAATGGAACAACAGTCAGCTTCATAAAATAACAAGGGATAACGGTCAACCCTTTTATAAAGGTACAAGTGAGACCACCGACTATAACGAAATTACGGAAACAGGAATGTATCTCGTTTATAATGCAGGTCTAAATGGTCCAAAAGAGATCAAAAGGGCGTTTATGATTGTTATCAGTTATGGGAATACCCTGCTACAAGCTATCTATGATGCAGTCAATGGTCTGAACTCTTTTTATAGAATCAGGAAGACTGACTATACATGGACTGAATGGGAAAGGCAGCTCACAGTTAAAGATTTAAATGCTATTCAAGCATTTCCTATTACCAATCCAGATGGTTTTGGAAAATTTCACATAATCAATTCTGTTGATTTTCATGACATACTACCTCGTTATAAAGGTTTTGTTCATTTCACCTCAGACACATCAGCTATTAACGGACCAGGTGTTGCTTTACGAGGGGTTTGGGTATGTAATAGTGCAGGAAACTACGGTTCTATTATTGCTTTTGATAATCTCGGCCGAACATGGCGAAAAACAGTTGTAAATAGCGTATGGTCAAAATGGGAACGTTTGTTAACCAGCGCAGAGCAAATAGAATGGAAATCCCCGACAACAATAATAAACGGATGGAAACAATACGGCACTCAAAAAGTGCAATTTTATAAGAATCCATTTGGAGAGGTAGAGTTAATTGGTTCTATTACAGGGGGGACTATCGGTTTTGAAGTACCTGTTTTTACATTGCCAAGTGGTTATCGTCCTATACAGGGAATGCATTTCATAGGGGTAGCATCTAGTATCGGTGCTGGTTCAACACCACAAACACACAGGACACATATTGATACTGATGGTAATGTGTATATACAAAGTGTCTCCAATTCAACAAACCCAAATGAATTTATTACTTTCGGCTTTAAATTCATGGCGGCACAGGAGGGATGAAAGTGAACTGGATATATAAATACGACGGAAAATTCAATTACCTTCCAGGGGAAGAAATAGAAATTGAAGAGGATGCAGACATCCCAAAAGGATATACAAATGTAAGACCTCAAGATGGTTTGTACAAAGGTAAATACAATGAAACGAAAAGAGCATGGTATGAGTCGGCAACACAGGAATACATTGATAGCTTGCAGCCAAAACCGCTGCCACCATCAGAAATTGATCTATTAAAACAGCAAAATGCTGATCTGCTTCAGCAGCTGTCAGAGTCAGAAAAGAAAGTAGAAGAACAATCAAAAACAATATCAGAGCTTATCATGTTGCTGAATGAAAAGGGGGTCATTTAATTGGATTGGTTCCGTAGTATTTCATTGTTCTATCAATGGAAGTGTTATGAAAATGAAGATGTAGCAAAATTTGTTCGTTTTGAGAAGATTACGCCGAAACAATACAAAGAAATAACAAGAGAAGAATATCCAACAAACGCTGAATAGGCGTTTTTATTTTGCCTTCTTTAAAGATGGGCAAAGTGAGGGAGTAGGTGAGTGCAGTGGAAATGGATTTGACTCAATATTTAATGACACAAGGACCGTTTGCGGTGTTGTTTTGTTGGGTGCTGTTTTACGTATTAAACACAACAAAGGAACGAGAAAACAAGCTCAATGAGCAAATCGAGGCGCAAAATGATGTACTAGCAAAGTTTAGTGAAAAGTATGACGTCGTGATCGACAAACTCGACAAAATAGAACGAAATTTAAAATAGGAGGAAAGATCATGAAAACATCCGACAAAGGCACTGTGATTCGCACAGTGCTTCTTTTTATTGCTCTGATCAATCAAACGCTTGTCATGTTTGGACAGACGGTGCTGCCGATTAGTGAGGAGCAAGTAAAAACCGCAGGTGAAGCACTTTATGTGGCAGGTTCTACAATTTTTACTATGGTCACAGCGGTTATCGCTTGGTTTAAAAACAATTATGTGACCTACAAAGGACAATTACAAAAAGATGCTCTGAAACAAAGAGGGCTAACAAAATAATACTTGAAGGAGAAACGACATGGTGAAAATCATTCAAGCATTGATCCCAAAACAACATCGCAACAGACCAGGAAACACGATGAAGCCGCTCTATATTACAGTGCATAATACGTCAAACAGTGCAAAAGGTGCTAATGCGGCCAGTCATGCAGCGTTTGTTGCACGTTCAAGTACCGGTGTCAGCTGGCATTACACTGTAGATGATCAGGTGATTTATCAGCATTTACCGTTAAACGAAAACGGCTGGCATGCAGGGGATGGCAGAGGCACCGGCAATATGAAGTCAATTGGAATTGAAATTTGTGAAAATGCAGACGGTAACTTTGAACAAGCAGTCGAAAATGCCCAATGGCTCATTCGCAAGCTGATAGGAGATTTGGGTATTCCTTTATCAAATGTAGTGCCTCATAAACATTGGAGCGGGAAAGAGTGTCCAAGGAAACTTCTCGGACGATGGGATCAGTTTAAAGCTGGCATAGCCACAGCACATACCGGCAGCAAAAGCACAAGAAAACCAGTTCAGGCAGAAAGCTTGAGCCACAAAGCACCCGCTTCCAAACAGAAATCGTCAAACCTGCCGTCTGGCATTTTAAAAGTCACCAAGCCCTTAACAAAAGGCCCTCAAGTCACAGCCGTGCAAAAAGCCTTATCATCCCTCTATTTTTACCCAGACAAAGGGGCAAAAAACAACGGGATTGATGGCTATTATGGACCGAAAACAGCGAATGCAGTCAAGCGGTTCCAGCTTATGAACGGCTTAACAGCAGACGGAATTTACGGACCGAAGACGAAGAACAAAATCGAACAATTGCTGAAGAAGTGATGATCTATAAAAAGTGCTATCAGCAAGTGAGGAAATGCTTCCTTGCTGATAGCTAACAAAAAATGACATCATGTGTGATACAATCAACCAAATCACTATCATGAGAGGAGAGAAAAATGAAAAAAGAACTGTTCCAGATCATCATGCTGTCAGCGTTACTCATCTATTTCATTTATCACGGAATGACGAGCGATTTTCCTGTGTCCTATACAATCATTCTCATCCTAACTTATCTCTCTGTGATTACATACCGCATCATAAAGTTATTAAGACTAAGAAAAAACAAAGAACAAACAGAGCTGTAGAAGATATGTACATAAAAAAACCATCCTTGATTTCTCAAGAATGGTTTTTCGTATGGAGCATAGCGGGATCGAACCGCTGACCTCTACGCTGCCAGCGTAGCGCTCTCCCAGCTGAGCTAATGCCCCGAGGTATGACGACATAATTTATTATAATCAATCCTCCTGTGAAATTCAAGCTGTAAAATGTAAACACAATGTCTATTTTTCCTTCTGCTCAATTGGAATATAGTCAAAGATTTCGCCAGAATGAACAGAATGGGCTAATCGTCTCAGCCAGTCATAATAGGCTTTTGAGCTTTCAAGCTGCTCAATGAGCTGCTGCGCTTCCACTCTTACATGTTCCTCCAGCTGATCATTATGCGCCACCTCTTGAAGCTGCTCCTGCGCTTCTTCAATTGCTGTTAAATTGACCTCAACCTCTCGTTCCCATTTTTGCGGAAAAAAGTTTGTGAAAAACTTAAAAAAGTCTTTTTCAGCAACAAAGCTGTGTTTTCTTCGGCCTCTGTGAAACGTCTTTTTGACAATATTCATGTCTTGCAGCTTTTTCACACCCGTACTCATACTCGGCTTACTCATTTGCAGTTCTTCACGCATTTCATCGAGTGTCATTTCCTCGTTTAAATACATCGTCCCATATAGAATACCTGCACTTCGTGTAATGCCATAAAGATCCATCGTTTCAGCTATGGAATCAATGACTAGATCTTTAGCAGCTAAAATACGATCTTCTGCTTGCGGCTGTTCCTGCTTTTTCATTTTGTCCCTGCTTTCTATTAAGAGAATTCAATACGTTCAAAAAAATCTTTATGGACTATATGTTAACGAAAGAATACAAAAAGTCAAAATAAATGAAGCATATCTCCCCTTTGACAGAAAAATTTGAACATGATAAGTTAATTATGTTCAAAACGTTAAATTTTTATTTAACAAACTTACCAAAGAGAATCAGAGGAGGTTCCTTCTATGAGTCAAACACTATTTATAGACGGACAATGGGTTGGCGCTAAAAGTAGCGACACGCGGGATATCATCAATCCGTTCAATCAAGAAGTGATCGCGACAGTCAGCGAAGGATCTAGAAATGACGCGCAGCTAGCCATTAAAGCAGCGAGAAAAGCCTTCGATCAAGGGGACTGGGCAAATCTTTCTGGACTTGAAAGAGGAAATATTGTGTTTAAGATAGCTGAATTGATTAGACGTGATCTTGATGAACTAGCCAAATTGGAATCGCTTGATACAGGGAAAACATTAGAGGAAAGCAAGGCAGATATGGATGATATTGCGAACGTGTTCCAATATTACGCAGGTCTGGCTGATAAAGATGGCGGGGAAATCATTGCATCGCCAATTCCAAACTCGAAAAGTGAATTAATCAGAGAGCCTGTCGGTGTATGCGGACAAATCACTCCTTGGAACTATCCATTGCTTCAAGCAAGCTGGAAAATCGCGCCGGCTCTTGCGGCGGGAAATACAATCGTTCTAAAGCCAAGTGAAATCACACCACTCACCACGATAAAAGTATTTAAACTCATGGAAGAAGCGGGCGTTCCGGCAGGCGTTGCAAACCTAGTGCTTGGACCTGGGGCAACGGTTGGAGACGAGCTTGCTGTGAATGATCAAGTAGATCTGATTTCATTTACAGGCGGTATTGATACAGGGAAGAAAATTATGCAGGGAGCCAGCGGTAATGTGAAAAAAATAGCCCTTGAGCTTGGCGGAAAGAATCCAAATATTGTGTTTCAAGATGCTGATTTAGACGTAGCGGTTGACCAGGCAATGAATGCTGTGTTTTTCCATGCAGGGCAAGTGTGTTCAGCAGGGTCACGTTTGCTGGTGGAAGAATCCATTCATGATGAATTTTTAGAAGAACTGGTGAAGCGTACGAAAAAAATCAAGCTAGGCAACGGCTTTGATGAAGACACCCAGAGCGGGCCGCTCATCTCAGCTGAGCATCGAGAAAAAGTAGAAAAATACGTCAGCATCGGTTTAGAAGAAGGCGCTAAGTTAGAGACAGGTGGAAAAAGACCTGACGCAGAGGAGCTGCAAAATGGGTTCTTCTACTTGCCGACCATTTTCTCAGGCTGCACGTCAGATATGCGGATTGTGCAAGAAGAAGTCTTTGGACCTGTCCTGACAGTCGAATCCTTCCATACAGAGGAAGAAGTCATCAAGCTGGCAAATGATACGATTTATGGATTAGCAGGAGCTGTGTGGTCTTCTGATATCAGCAAAGCCGAAAGAGTGGCTCGGCAATTAAGATTAGGCACGGTTTGGATCAATGATTTCCATCCTTATTTTGCTCAAGCACCGTGGGGTGGCTACAAGCAATCAGGCATTGGGCGTGAATTAGGACGCACGGGACTTGAAGAATATACCGAGCTGAAGCATTTATATCGAAATACAAAACCTGAAGCAGTTCATTGGTTTAAATAAAAATTACGCATTTGGAGGAGATTCTATATGACACTAAATATGAAAATTGAAAGCATGCAGAAATTCCATACATTTGAAATTCCGACTGTCATCAAACACGGCATTGGTGCAGTGAAACATGTCGGGGAAGAAGTAAAAGCATACGGCGTTTCAAAGGTATTGCTTGTAACAGACCCCGGCATTTATCAAGCGGGCGTGGTGGACCCCGTAATTGCTTCATTAAAAGAAGTGCAAATTGATGTTGTTCTATTTAATAAAGTAGAGCCAAATCCGCCAGTCCGTCTAGTGAACGAAGGATCTGCTTTATATGAAAAAGAAGGCTGTAATGGATT
The DNA here is from genome assembly GCF_038008785.1 of Bacillus sp. FSL R5-0659. Taxonomy (NCBI): domain Bacteria; kingdom Bacillati; phylum Bacillota; class Bacilli; order Caryophanales; family Bacillaceae; genus Bacillus; species Bacillus sp. FSL R5-0659. The sequence continues at coordinate 2,693,324 of NZ_JBBOZU010000001.1, read as the reverse complement.
AGTCGCAGTAGGCGGCGGCAGCTCAATGGATACAGCCAAGGCAATTGGAGTAGAGGCGACTCATGAAGGCTCAGTTCTTGATTACGAAGCGGCAGAGGGGAAAAAACCGCTTGAAAACAGAATCCCGCCTTTAACCACTATTCCGACAACAGCTGGTACAGGTTCAGAAGTGACGCAATGGGCAGTCATTACTGATGAAGAAAGAGAATTCAAATTCAATACAGGTGGTCCTCTTATTGCAGCTCATCTTACAGTGATTGACCCAGAGCTTCATGTATCCATGCCGCCTCATGTGACAGCAATGACTGGAATTGACGCGCTTGCTCACGCGATTGAATGCTATACGATGAAATTTGCTCAGCCGATTACAGATGCGGTAGCACTCATGGCCATTGAATATGCAGCTCATTATATTCGCCGTGCCTTTGCTGATGGTGAGGACTTGGAAGCCAGATATGGAATGGCACAAGCTGCGATGCTTGCCGGGCTTTCTTATGGAAGTGAATCAGCTGGCGCTGCACATGCGATGAGCCAAACACTCGGAGGCATTATTCCTGTCGCGCACGGTCAGTGTGTTGCAGCGATGATGGGACCAGTGATGGAATATAACTGGAAAGGGTATCCGGAAAAATTCGCACGAATTGCGCAAGCGTTTGGGGTTGATACAAGCAGAATGACAACAGAGGAAGCAGCCAAAGCAGCCGTGAACTGGATGTATGATTTAGTAGAAGATTTAGAAATTCCTTCATTAGAAGAACAAGGTGTATCAAAAGATATGATTGACCGTTTATCTAAAGAAGCGATGAAAGATCCGCAAACAGTTGGAAACCCAAGAGATCTAAACGAAAAAGCGTACAAATGGATTTATGCGCGCTGCTTTGAGTTAACACCTAAAACAGTGTAACAATGAAAAAAGGCTCCCTAAAGGGAGTCCTTTTTATGTTTTATAGTTGTTCTTTAATTTCTTTGATTTGATGAATATGGCGTTTTTCATGTGCGCCGATAAAATCAAGATATTGCTTAAGGGATAGCTCTTTAAACACAGGGTGTGCAATGACGCGTTTGAAATCTTCCTCAGTAAATGTTGATAAAATTTGATTGAGCTGCTCACGAGCTGTATCGAGCTCATCCTTTAAATGTGTAGGTGTCACATGCTTGTGCTCAGGCGCAACAATACTAGGCGCAGTGGCTTTTTTCGAACGATCCTCTGCCATTTCCACCGGCTTTGGTTCATATTCTTTGATCGGTGCTTTTTTCCCCTCAGCAGCTAGATGTTTTGCTGCAACTAGGTCCATTTTCTTTAAATGATCTGCTACCTCTTGAATACTCCAAGTATCATCAGATAATTTTTGGTTCAATTGTTCTTCGCTCAAACCTTGCAGCTCGTGCCACAATTCTTGTCTTGCTTCATGTAATAAACTCATTTTCTTCATCACCTCAAGATCAAATTTTAACATAAGGGTACATGACAATCATTCTTGAGCTATCCGAAAATCCCTTTGAAGAATTGTGATGAAATATGAAACCTTTACAAAAGTGGTTCGTATTACCTGTTACAAGGAATACATTGGAGGTGAGTATGATCTAAATGAAACAACAGATGTTCATTTCATGAAGAAAGGGTGAGGAAGATGGATGTGTTTGGGCTGCCTCTTCAGACGCTGTATTTATACATATTGATGATATCAGGAATCCTGACACTTGTTTTCGTCTTTTTCGGCGATGTATTTGATGGATGGTTTGAAGCGATCCCTGTTCCATTCCTTCAACCAACATTGATCCTCGCATTTCTTACCTTTTTCTCGGCTGGAGGGTTTATCTCTGAAAAAACAGCAATTGTAGGAAGTGGACTTGGCGCAGTATTATCTGCCATCCTCGCAGTGATCCTTGTGACCTGTTTGAATGTATTTGTATTAGTCCCGCTTTCCTCTGCTGAAGAATCTCTCTCTTATACGGAGGCCGATTTAAAAGGAAGAACTGGGGAGATCATTGTATCTGTTCCAAAAGACGGGTTTGGAGAAGTGCTGTTAATCAGTAACAGCGGGAAAATCTCAAAGCCAGCTGTCAGCTTCGACAAAGAGGAGATTCCATATGGAACCCGTGTGCTAGTTGTCGAAGTGAACAAAGGCGTCTTATCTGTTATACCAAATGAAGAAATCTAGGAGGGAATGCTATGCCAGGAACAACTATTTTAGTGATCATTGGAATTGTGCTTGTCATTCTTATTGCACTTATTGGTGTATTTGTTTCTAAATACCGGACAGCAGGTCCAGATGAAGCATTAATCGTGACAGGAAGTTATCTAGGAAGTAAAAATGTCCACGTGGACGAAGGTGGAAACAAGATTAAGATTGTAAGAGGCGGCGGTACCTTTGTCCTTCCAGTCTTTCAACAAGCAGAGCCGCTCAGCTTACTATCTAGCAAGCTAGATGTTTCAACCCCTGAAGTCTATACCGAACAAGGTGTACCGGTCATGGCGGATGGAACGGCCATCATAAAAATTGGTGGATCGATTGAAGAAATTGCTACTGCTGCAGAGCAATTTTTAGGTAAAACAAAAGAAGATCGTGAAAACGAAGCGAGAGAAGTATTAGAAGGTCACCTTCGTTCCATCTTAGGGTCAATGACAGTTGAAGAGATTTATAAAAACAGAGAAAAATTTTCACAAGAAGTACAACGCGTTGCTTCTCAAGATTTAGCGAAAATGGGTCTAGTCATTGTCTCGTTTACGATCAAAGATGTTCGTGATAAAAATGGCTACTTAGAGTCTCTAGGTAAACCAAGAATTGCCCAAGTAAAACGCGATGCAGATATTGCAACAGCTGAAGCAGATAAAGAAACACGGATCAAACGTGCCGAGGCAGATAAAGATGCGAAGAAATCAGAGCTTGAGCGTGCTACTGAAATCGCTGAAGCAGAAAAGATTAATGAATTGAAAAGAGCAGAATTCAGACGTGAACAGGATACAGCGAAAGCAAGTGCTGACCAAGCGTACGATTTAGAAACCGCTCGTAACCGTCAGCACGTAACTGAACAAGAAATGCAAGTCAAAATCATTGAGCGTCAGAAACAAATTGAATTAGAAGAAAAAGAGATTCAGCGTCGTGAACGTCAATATGATTCTGAAGTGAAAAAGAAAGCAGATGCGGACCGTTATGCTGTTGAGCAGTCGGCTGCGGCAGAAAAAGCAAAACGTCTTGCTGAAGCAGATGCGAAGAAATACAGCATTGAAGCAATGGCAAAAGCAGAAGCTGAGAAAGTTCGTATTGACGGGCTTGCCAAAGCGGAAGCGGATCGTGCGAAAGGGGAAACAGAAGCAGAAGTCATTAGACTAAAAGGACTTGCAGAAGCCGAAGCGAAAGAGAAAATTGCGGAAGCATTCGAACAGTATGGTCAGGCAGCGATTCTTGATATGATTGTCAAAATGCTTCCTGAATATGCGAAGCAAGTATCTGCACCACTTTCTAACATTGATAAAATTACTGTTGTGGATACAGGCGGTAACGGTGAAGGCAGCGGTGCCAATAAAGTTACAGGCTATGCCACAAATCTCATGTCTAGTCTTCAAGAGAGTCTGAAAGCATCCTCTGGAATTGATGTGAAAGAAATTATTGAGAACTTTTCTGGCAAAGGCAATGTGAAGCAAAGCATTCAAGAACTGACAAATGAAATCAAACAACCAAGAAAAATCGAAAAAGCTGATGATCAAATAGAACAATAAAATCAAAAGACACCTTCCACCAGAAGGTGTCACTTTTTTATAGAAGAAGATTTAACCATTGAAAGATGTGCTGACAAAACGCTAGTCATTGAATTCTATGTAATAGAAATTTATCATAATGAAGATAAGGTGGAAAAAGCTAAAAGGAGTGGAGCGGATGAAGGTGAGACATGCTGTACATCAAGATATTCCAAAAATCGCCGAGATTCATGTGAAAAGCTGGCAGACGACCTATCAAGGGATTATTTCGCAGGAGTATTTAGATGGTTTAACCATTGAAGAGCGGGAAGAGAGCTGGAGAAGAAGACCGCTTGAAGGCACGTTTGTCGCGGAAGATGAGGATGGCGTTTTTGGTTTTGCTTCTTTCGGAAAACAACGTGACGAACGTTATTCTACATATGATGGAGAGCTATATGCCATCTATTTATTCCAACAGAAACAGAAATCAGGGGCGGGTATTGCTCTAATGGAAAAAGGAGTGGAATATTTAATAGAAAAGGGTTATCAGAATATGCTGCTATGGGTGTTTGAACAAAATTCGGCGAAACAATTTTATCAAAAGCTTCAACCTAGTTTTGTCGTTACCAGCCAGTTCGAGCTGGCTGGCGAGAACCATAATGAAATAGGGTATGGATGGGAGTTGTCTAGATTGAATAACCATGTAAAACGAATTAAATCGTCAGCTTCCAGTAATAATGAGAGAAAAAAGTGAAAAGTACAGCAAGCAACATGTAAGAAATAAACGGTGAAGCTTCTACTTTTCCTTTCACACCTGCTATTTTTAAAGCTTCATAGAAACCTGCCAAAAAATAAGCAAGACTGAGAATATAACAGCAAAGCATAATGGAGTAAGGGCTCATTGTCGTACCTCCAGCATGAAATCTTCTATTATTAATAGATTCCATAGAGCAGCAAATTATGCATAAAAAAATAACCAGCTGTCATCAGCCGGTTATTTTTGATGAGGAAAAACCAAACGGGATGCACTTGGAATGAGTATACAAAGAACAATACTGCAAATAATAAATGAAGGAACCATATATGTGCTGTTATAAATTAAAGAGTAGACCCATCCTGGTGTTCCTTTCGGTGCATATTGAGAAAAGAAAACGACGCCAGAAATAAAGAACGTCAGCAGCCTGAAGAAACTAGCAACAAAAACGGCTAAGGTAATATAGAAAAATTGCTGCTTTCGCTTTTGATCCTGAATGGCTTTTTTGATCAATCCAGAAAACAAGCCGCTTAAAGAAATGACAACAGATGCAACGAAGTAATCGAGGAATCCTTGAACAGGTGTAGCGATGATCGGGCTATTCATCAGCTGAAGACCTGCGATTAAAACACCGATGATAAATCCGGTAGATATCCCCCATCTAATAGACATGAGAATAACGGGAATCATAATCAGAGCAAGAGATCCGCCATTCGGCATTCTTAAAAAGAGACCTGATAAGTAATCTAATACAAGTGCAAGTGAAGTCATAATCGCGATTTCCATCAGTCGTACCAATTGATTTGATTGCTGCATAAAAAAATCTCCTTTTTCATGAATTGAGCAAGGAGAGACCGTGTAAGGATGAGTATGTTATTCATAGAAAAACATATCGATTTGAATACACCATATGTATCCAAGTGATTCCACATTCCTACTTCAGTATTAACTGACAGGTTCAAAGGGTCAGAACAACGAATGTTCACTCTCAGCACAAAGCTCCCCCTGCGGTTATTTAGTTTCAATCTATTATAAATATACTAAAGACCTGCAGGATCAACAATAGGCAATTCCCGAGATAAGCAGCATTTGTATCAATATATAGGAAGAGATAAGGAAAAATAAATTATTTAGAAAAAATACTTGTTTCTTCTTTCAAAAGGTGTTATATTTGTATTCGCCGCTGAAACAGCGCGGTTGATAAATAACATTAAGAAAAAAGTTGTTGACTTTATCTTGATAGAATGTTATATTAATAAAGTCGCCTCTGAGAGACGACGAAGATGATCTTTGAAAACTAAACAAGACAAAACGTACCTGTTAATTCGAGTTATTATAAAAAAATCCTATGATACTTCATAGGTAGTCAGTCAAACGCTGACGAAAAACAAAACTTCGGTTTTGTACTTTTTCGGAGAGTTTGATCCTGGCTCAGGACGAACGCTGGCGGCGTGCCTAATACATGCAAGTCGAGCGGACAGAAGGGAGCTTGCTCCCGGATGTTAGCGGCGGACGGGTGAGTAACACGTGGGTAACCTGCCTGTAAGACTGGGATAACTCCGGGAAACCGGAGCTAATACCGGATAGTTCCTTGAACCGCATGGTTCAAGGATGAAAGACGGTTTCGGCTGTCACTTACAGATGGACCCGCGGCGCATTAGCTAGTTGGTGGGGTAATGGCTCACCAAGGCGACGATGCGTAGCCGACCTGAGAGGGTGATCGGCCACACTGGGACTGAGACACGGCCCAGACTCCTACGGGAGGCAGCAGTAGGGAATCTTCCGCAATGGACGAAAGTCTGACGGAGCAACGCCGCGTGAGTGATGAAGGTTTTCGGATCGTAAAGCTCTGTTGTTAGGGAAGAACAAGTGCGAGAGTAACTGCTCGCACCTTGACGGTACCTAACCAGAAAGCCACGGCTAACTACGTGCCAGCAGCCGCGGTAATACGTAGGTGGCAAGCGTTGTCCGGAATTATTGGGCGTAAAGGGCTCGCAGGCGGTTTCTTAAGTCTGATGTGAAAGCCCCCGGCTCAACCGGGGAGGGTCATTGGAAACTGGGAAACTTGAGTGCAGAAGAGGAGAGTGGAATTCCACGTGTAGCGGTGAAATGCGTAGAGATGTGGAGGAACACCAGTGGCGAAGGCGACTCTCTGGTCTGTAACTGACGCTGAGGAGCGAAAGCGTGGGGAGCGAACAGGATTAGATACCCTGGTAGTCCACGCCGTAAACGATGAGTGCTAAGTGTTAGGGGGTTTCCGCCCCTTAGTGCTGCAGCTAACGCATTAAGCACTCCGCCTGGGGAGTACGGTCGCAAGACTGAAACTCAAAGGAATTGACGGGGGCCCGCACAAGCGGTGGAGCATGTGGTTTAATTCGAAGCAACGCGAAGAACCTTACCAGGTCTTGACATCCTCTGACAACCCTAGAGATAGGGCTTTCCCTTCGGGGACAGAGTGACAGGTGGTGCATGGTTGTCGTCAGCTCGTGTCGTGAGATGTTGGGTTAAGTCCCGCAACGAGCGCAACCCTTGATCTTAGTTGCCAGCATTCAGTTGGGCACTCTAAGGTGACTGCCGGTGACAAACCGGAGGAAGGTGGGGATGACGTCAAATCATCATGCCCCTTATGACCTGGGCTACACACGTGCTACAATGGACAGAACAAAGGGCTGCAAGACCGCAAGGTTTAGCCAATCCCATAAATCTGTTCTCAGTTCGGATCGCAGTCTGCAACTCGACTGCGTGAAGCTGGAATCGCTAGTAATCGCGGATCAGCATGCCGCGGTGAATACGTTCCCGGGCCTTGTACACACCGCCCGTCACACCACGAGAGTTTGCAACACCCGAAGTCGGTGAGGTAACCTTTATGGAGCCAGCCGCCGAAGGTGGGGCAGATGATTGGGGTGAAGTCGTAACAAGGTAGCCGTATCGGAAGGTGCGGCTGGATCACCTCCTTTCTAAGGATATATGGAGCAGCGTACGTTTTCGTCTTGTTTAGTTTTGAAGGATCATTCCTTCAAAACATGTCTCTAGCGAGACAGGATTGTTCTTTGAAAACTAGATAACAATAAGTAATACATTCACATTGAATGCAATGCAAAGTTCATCACACATAGTGATTCTTTCTAAAGTAAGAAATGGTTAAGTTAGAAAGGGCGCACGGTGGATGCCTTGGCACTAGGAGCCGATGAAGGACGGGACGAACACCGATATGCTTCGGGGAGCTGTAAGCAAGCTTTGATCCGGAGATTTCCGAATGGGGAAACCCACTGCTCGTAATGGAGTAGTATCCATACTTGAATACATAGAGTATGAGAAGGCATACCCGGGGAACTGAAACATCTAAGTACCCGGAGGAAGAGAAAGCAAATGCGATTCCCTGAGTAGCGGCGAGCGAAACGGGAACAGCCCAAACCAAGAGGCTTGCCTCTTGGGGTTGTAGGACACTCTATACGGAGTTACAAAGGAACGATATAAGCGAAGAGGTCTGGAAAGGCCCGCCAAAGAAGGTAACAGCCCTGTAACTGAAATGTTGTTCTCTCCAGAGTGGATCCTGAGTACGGCGGAACACGTGAAATTCCGTCGGAATCCGGGAGGACCATCTCCCAAGGCTAAATACTCCCTAGTGACCGATAGTGAACCAGTACCGTGAGGGAAAGGTGAAAAGCACCCCGGAAGGGGAGTGAAATAGATCCTGAAACCGTGTGCCTACAAGTAGTCAGAGCCCGTTAACGGGTGATGGCGTGCCTTTTGTAGAATGAACCGGCGAGTTACGATCCCGTGCAAGGTTAAGCAGAAGATGCGGAGCCGCAGCGAAAGCGAGTCTGAATAGGGCGCATGAGTACGTGGTCGTAGACCCGAAACCAGGTGATCTACCCATGTCCAGGGTGAAGTTCAGGTAACACTGAATGGAGGCCCGAACCCACGCACGTTGAAAAGTGCGGGGATGAGGTGTGGGTAGGGGTGAAATGCCAATCGAACCTGGAGATAGCTGGTTCTCTCCGAAATAGCTTTAGGGCTAGCCTCAAGGTAAGAGTCTCGGAGGTAGAGCACTGATTGGACTAGGGGCCCCTACCGGGTTACCGAATTCAGTCAAACTCCGAATGCCGATGACTTATCCTTGGGAGTCAGACTGCGAGTGATAAGATCCGTAGTCGAAAGGGAAACAGCCCAGACCGCCAGCTAAGGTCCCAAAGTATACGTTAAGTGGAAAAGGATGTGGAGTTGCTTAGACAACCAGGATGTTGGCTTAGAAGCAGCCACCATTTAAAGAGTGCGTAATAGCTCACTGGTCGAGTGACTCTGCGCCGAAAATGTACCGGGGCTAAACGTATCACCGAAGCTGCGGACTGTTCTTACGAACAGTGGTAGGAGAGCGTTCTAAGGGCTGTGAAGCCAGACCGGAAGGACTGGTGGAGCGCTTAGAAGTGAGAATGCCGGTATGAGTAGCGAAAGACGGGTGAGAATCCCGTCCACCGAATGCCTAAGGTTTCCTGAGGAAGGCTCGTCCGCTCAGGGTTAGTCGGGACCTAAGCCGAGGCCGAAAGGCGTAGGCGATGGACAACAGGTTGATATTCCTGTACCACCTCCTCACCATTTGAGCAATGGGGGGACGCAGGAGGATAGGGTAAGCGCGGTATTGGATATCCGCGTCCAAGCAGTTAGGCTGGGAAATAGGCAAATCCGTTTCCCGTAAAGGCTGAGCTGTGATGGCGAGCGAAATTTAGTAGCGAAGTTCCTGATTCCACACTGCCAAGAAAAGCCTCTAGCGAGGTGAGAGGTGCCCGTACCGCAAACCGACACAGGTAGGCGAGGAGAGAATCCTAAGGTGATCGAGAGAACTCTCGTTAAGGAACTCGGCAAAATGACCCCGTAACTTCGGGAGAAGGGGTGCTTCTTAGGGTGTTAAAGCCCCGAGAAGCCGCAGTGAATAGGCCCAGGCGACTGTTTAGCAAAAACACAGGTCTCTGCGAAGCCGTAAGGCGAAGTATAGGGGCTGACGCCTGCCCGGTGCTGGAAGGTTAAGAGGAGCGCTTAGCGTAAGCGAAGGTGCGAATTGAAGCCCCAGTAAACGGCGGCCGTAACTATAACGGTCCTAAGGTAGCGAAATTCCTTGTCGGGTAAGTTCCGACCCGCACGAAAGGCGCAACGATCTGGGCACTGTCTCAACGAGAGACTCGGTGAAATTATAGTACCTGTGAAGATGCAGGTTACCCGCGACAGGACGGAAAGACCCCGTGGAGCTTTACTGCAGCCTGATATTGAATGTTGGTACAGCTTGTACAGGATAGGTAGGAGCCTTGGAAACCGGAGCGCTAGCTTCGGTGGAGGCATCGGTGGGATACTACCCTGGCTGTATTGACCTTCTAACCCGCTGCCCTTATCGGGCAGGGAGACAGTGTCAGGTGGGCAGTTTGACTGGGGCGGTCGCCTCCTAAAATGTAACGGAGGCGCCCAAAGGTTCCCTCAGAATGGTTGGAAATCATTCGCAGAGTGTAAAGGCACAAGGGAGCTTGACTGCGAGACCTACAAGTCGAGCAGGGACGAAAGTCGGGCTTAGTGATCCGGTGGTTCCGCATGGAAGGGCCATCGCTCAACGGATAAAAGCTACCCCGGGGATAACAGGCTTATCTCCCCCAAGAGTCCACATCGACGGGGAGGTTTGGCACCTCGATGTCGGCTCATCGCATCCTGGGGCTGTAGTCGGTCCCAAGGGTTGGGCTGTTCGCCCATTAAAGCGGTACGCGAGCTGGGTTCAGAACGTCGTGAGACAGTTCGGTCCCTATCCGTCGCGGGCGCAGGAAATTTGAGAGGAGCTGTCCTTAGTACGAGAGGACCGGGATGGACGCACCGCTGGTGTACCAGTTGTTCTGCCAAGGGCATCGCTGGGTAGCTATGTGCGGACGGGATAAGTGCTGAAAGCATCTAAGCATGAAGCCCCCCTCAAGATGAGATTTCCCATTCCGCAAGGAAGTAAGATCCCTGAAAGATGATCAGGTTGATAGGTCTGAGGTGGAAGCGTGGTGACACGTGGAGCTGACAGATACTAATAGATCGAGGACTTAACCTATATTCTATTGTGAAGCATGAACATTGTTATCTAGTTTTGAGAGAACATTCTCTCCATCAGGTTTGGTGGCGATAGCGAAGAGGTCACACCCGTTCCCATACCGAACACGGAAGTTAAGCTCTTCAGCGCCGATGGTAGTTGGGGGTTTCCCCCTGTGAGAGTAGGACGCCGCCAAGCTTCTATCAGGATCAGTTCCATTTGGAACTGATCTTTTTTGTGCTGATTGAGGGTCATACATCATACTTTATCTTATACCATTTGTTTGATGAAAGATCGTCGCACCTTCTTATGTCCAAGCGTAGCATGTGAAACACTTGAACCTAAAGATGTTCATGGCATAAAACCTTATCTATACAAAACAATAGAGAGACAGAGTATGAGCTTATATAGGCGCATTCCATATATCTTTAATTAAATTGAAGATGTGTAAGCCTATTCGATTTCTATAAATGCTTTATGTCTAAAGAGATACCTATATCATTAAAGTATAAAAATGAAAGACTGCTAATATTTCTAAAGGAATTGAACGTTTTGAAAGAGAATATAGAGAAGAGAAGCTCACCTGCTGAACGTTGAACAGCAGCTGTATGAATAGGTGATATGACGATCTTTTGTTAAAAAATAACGCAATGAAAATTGAAATAAAATTTTTTTAATATAGCCTTTACAAATGATTAAAACCTGTATATAATAATCTTTGTCGGATCGAGAGATTCTTACATAGTGGAGGATTAGCTCAGCTGGGAGAGCATCTGCCTTACAAGCAGAGGGTCGGCGGTTCGAGCCCGTCATCCTCCACCATATTTATTCTTACATAATGTTAGGATAGATAAAGCCGGTGTAGCTCAACTGGTAGAGCAACTGACTTGTAATCAGTAGGTTGGGGGTTCAAGTCCTCTTGCCGGCACCACTTTCATATGGTAAGATAGACAAGTCGCTTTTAAAGCGAGCCATTAGCTCAGTTGGTAGAGCATCTGACTTTTAATCAGAGGGTCGAAGGTTCGAGTCCTTCATGGCTCACCATGTTTCATGCGGGTGTGGCGGAATTGGCAGACGCGCTAGACTTAGGATCTAGTGTCTTTATGACGTGGGGGTTCAAGTCCCTTCACCCGCATTGCCAAATAAAATAAAGAAATCCTGTAATGCGGAAGTAGTTCAGTGGTAGAACACCACCTTGCCAAGGTGGGGGTCGCGGGTTCGAATCCCGTCTTCCGCTTATACCATCCACGCCGGGGTGGTGGAATTGGCAGACACACAGGACTTAAAATCCTGCGGTAGGTGACTACCGTGCCGGTTCAAGTCCGGCCCTCGGCATTATAAATAAGCGCCCGTAGCTCAATTGGATAGAGCGTTTGACTACGGATCAAAAGGTTAGGGGTTCGACTCCTCTCGGGCGCGCCATTAAGATCGGGAAGTAGCTCAGCTTGGTAGAGCACTTGGTTTGGGACCAAGGGGTCGCAGGTTCGAATCCTGTCTTCCCGACCATCTTTTATGGGGCCTTAGCTCAGCTGGGAGAGCGCCTGCCTTGCACGCAGGAGGTCAGCGGTTCGATCCCGCTAGGCTCCACTTTTTAAAAGATTGTTTTGATCATGGCGGTGTAGCTCAGCTGGCTAGAGCGTACGGTTCATACCCGTGAGGTCGGGGGTTCGATCCCCTCCGCCGCTATAAAGGACCTTTAGCTCAGTTGGTTAGAGCAGACGGCTCATAACCGTCCGGTCGTAGGTTCGAGTCCTACAAGGTCCACCATCTATACGGAGGAATACCCAAGTCCGGCTGAAGGGATCGGTCTTGAAAACCGACAGGGGTGTCAAAGCCCGCGGGGGTTCGAATCCCTCTTCCTCCGCCATATTTTTTAAAAAACCATATCATCGCGGGGTGGAGCAGTTCGGTAGCTCGTCGGGCTCATAACCCGAAGGTCGCAGGTTCAAATCCTGCCCCCGCAACCAAAATGGTCCGGTAGTTCAGTTGGTTAGAATGCCTGCCTGTCACGCAGGAGGTCGCGGGTTCGAGTCCCGTCCGGACCGCCATTTTTCAAAAGAATACTTGGCTCGGTAGCTCAGTTGGTAGAGCAACGGACTGAAAATCCGTGTGTCGGCGGTTCGATTCCGTCCCGAGCCACTTTTATAAAAATATTCATAGTATGGCGGTTGTGGCGAAGTGGTTAACGCACCAGATTGTGGCTCTGGCACTCGTGGGTTCGATTCCCATCAATCGCCCCATACATATTTTTGCGGGTGTAGTTTAGTGGTAAAACCTCAGCCTTCCAAGCTGATGTCGTGGGTTCGATTCCCATCACCCGCTCCATTTGTATATCTGTTCATGGGCCTGTAGCTCAGCTGGTTAGAGCGCACGCCTGATAAGCGTGAGGTCGGTGGTTCGAGTCCACTCAGGCCCACCATGATCTTCCGCAGTAGCTCAGTGGTAGAGCTATCGGCTGTTAACCGATCGGTCGTAGGTTCGAATCCTACCTGCGGAGCCAAATGGAGAAGTACTCAAGTGGCTGAAGAGGCGCCCCTGCTAAGGGTGTAGGTCGCGTAAGCGGCGCGAGGGTTCAAATCCCTCCTTCTCCGCCATTGATCTGGCCCGTTGGTCAAGCGGTTAAGACACCGCCCTTTCACGGCGGTAACACGGGTTCGAATCCCGTACGGGTCATTTTTAAAAGAGATCTTGTCAAAGATCTCTTTTTTGTTTTCTTCAAAACGAAAGACCGCTATCATGGCGGTCTTTTTTTACATATTCATGGAATAGATCGTATAAGACAAGTATGTCGCAAAGAAGCCCCATAAGACATAAGGGATCAGTAAAATTGGAACGACTTTGCTTAGTTTACGTGAGACGATGACAAGTGCAAGTGCTGTCAGTGCAACGAGCAGGCAGTCGATCGTAGCCACAAACAAATCCTTTTGTGTAAATTGAAAAAAGCTAAAGGCTTGATTGAATACGTAATTTAAAAGGAAAAGAATCCAAAATGGTAAAGTGATTTTTTGGAATCCATATTTTCCATAAATGATCGCTGCGGACAATGAGATGAGTGCAAATAAGACAGCCCACACAGCACCAATCACACCGCCACCAGGTGTCCATTCTGGTTTATTTAATGCGTCATACCATTCTCTGTCGATGGGGAACAAAAATCCGGCAATAGAGAATAGTGCGTATGTAATAAAGAAGACGACAATCGCCCAAATGATACTTTTTCTAGCCATCAAGAATCTCCTCCAATCAAATTCACTCTTAAAGTGATTTCCCAATCATTACATGATATAAACATAAAGCCCCCAATATGAGGGGACTAATGATTTTCTTCTGTATAAGGTTCTTCCTCGTACGGTTTCAAGTCACCAAATACCGTCATGACACCTTCTTCGTCTAATGCTTCTTCATAGGCCTCGTGTGCTTTGTTCGGATACACCTTGCTTGCTTTTCCTTCAATATCAGCAGCTGCGAATCCTTCGTAGTCCTCCACATAATCTTCATCTTCTGATTGTGTATACACATCATCGTATGTCAAAGGTGGGAATTCCATATCAGACGGGGTATCAGAGTTTCCGTAGCGTTCTACGTCTTGGTAGGCATCCTCTCCGTCGTACGCAGCACTTTCTTCATTTTCAAATTGTCCAGCTGGCGGACTTAATAAATCCTCTTCAATCGGACGGTTTTGTGAAACGGTCTGTTCTTTTGTGTGCTCTGTGCATGTGACGGCAGTAGGCAAGGCTTCTAAGCGTTCCTTTGGAATAGGGGCCTTACAGACCTTGCATAGTCCATAAGAGCCGTCTGCAATGGCTTGAAGTGCTTCATCGATATCTAACATATGTTCATGTTCCAAGCTGTTTAAAGCAATATCTTTCCCACGCTCGAACAGCTCTGTCCCTTGATCGCCCGGGTGGTTATCATAGGCAGACAGTTCTCCGACTGAATCGTAAGGAAAGGATATTTTCTGTTCATCGTCATGGCTTTTGGCTTCAAGTTCTTTCTTTTCATCGAGAAGACGCTGCTTCAAATGATGTAATTCGTCTTTTGACAACAAAGCGATCATCCTTTCATATCAAACATATTGTTAGTATGAGCAATTTTGTATGTAAGACTAGTTCCAATTTGAAGCAATTCCTAATTAAAAAAACGCCTGCGGCTGCAGGCGTTCTTTGTTACGCGATATAGTATTGTAATATCAAAGCGATCGTCAGCAGAAAACCAAAAAATGTATTGGTTTGAGCTGTAGATTTCATGGCATTCATTAATTCAATCGGTTTTTCTTTTTGCTTAAACTCTTTAATGGCTGTATAGGCTTTTGGCACACTGAGTAAAACAAGAAGACTCCAAAGACCGACGATATCTGTGAAGATATAAACAAAAATGAGTACATATGATACCAAAAACATGGAAAGTAAAATGTTCACTGCAGCTTTACGTCCAGCAAGGATGGCAAGTGTTTTTCGTCCATTTTCCTTATCCCCGTCTAAATCACGGATATTGTTCGACAGTAAGATGGCACCCACTAAAATAGAAATTGGTAGTGAAATGAGAACCGCTTTAGACGTCAGAGTGCCTGTTTGGATATAGAAACTAATCAGGATGATTCCTAATCCCATAAAAGCACCTGAAACAAGTTCTCCAAACGGTGTATATGCAATTGGTACAGGGCCGCCAGTATAGAAATAGCCTGCTGCCATACAAATAAGTCCTATTAATGCAATCCACCAGCTAGACATCATGCAAATATAGACCCCAAGTAATAAAGAAAGTGCAAATAGTGCATAAGCGAGGCTGAGGACTGTCTTTGGCTTCACACCGTTTCTTACAATGGCTCCGCCGATGCCGACAGATTTCTCGTTGTCCAGCCCGCGAACATAATCAAAGTACTCATTAAACATGTTTGTTGCGATTTGGATAAACATAGATGCAAACAGCATGGCTAAAAATAGCCCAACATGTATTTGACCACTTGGAAGTGCTAAAACAGTTCCTAAAGTAACGGGAATAAATGCCGCTGTTAGTGTATGTGGTCGTAGTAAATTCCACCAAATTCGCCAGTTTTTATCAGGCTTTATTGGTGAAAGCTGATCTGATATCGATTGATGCTGCATAAAATATACTCCTTTAAATAAAAAAATACGTACACGTCCAAATTCCAGTTTAGCAAAGTTCAAAAAGGTGTCAATATATTGATGCGATGAATCGGGAAAAAGATGTTTGCTAATCGTTGCCATATCGAAGGAAAGCTTGATTTTAGAACGGTCCTGCCATTTTGCTTTAGATGCTCTCGTTTCAATAAGCAAGAGCGAAAAAATCTTGAAAGCGTGATATAATAAGGATTCGAGGTTTTAGAAGCTGTTTTCTTTACTAAGTTCATCTGTTAAGGTTTATAATAGAAAAGCAGGTCATTCGACATATTCGAATGTTCATGTATTTTTTCATTATGTTTTTATTTTTTATGTAATTCATGGATTTTGGAGGAATGTATCATGGTGACAACAGTGCAAAGTACTTTCCGGCAGGAAGCGCTTGCGACATTAGAAGAAGCGAATAACGTCAACCATGCTGTTTTGATAAGCTACTCCAGAAGAGTTGACGATCTGGATCCTCTTGCCTTTTTCCAAAGCGGCGAAGCGGATTTTTTAGGCGAGCGTTTTTTTTGGTCTGATCCAGAAAGCCAAATGATATTTTCTGGACTTGGCAGAGCGGCCGTCATTAAATCATCTGAGCAAGGCAAGGAACGATTCGATATAGTCCATCAAGAATGGGAACAGCTCAAGCAGCACATGTTCCATTTTCATGATGAAAAGGAGTTAAAGCAAGCGGCTGTTGGTCCGCTTTTATTTGGAGGATTCTCGTTTGATCCGTATGAAGAGAAGGCGCGTCATTGGGAAGCATTTGGCGAGGCTCATTTTTTTGTGCCATCGATCATGCTGACTGTCTCAAAAGAAGGCAGTTTTCTTACGATCAATGAGTGGAAGCAGGTGGATGGGAACGTTCATCAGCTTATTCAGGAATTAGAACAAAAAGCCTCTCGTTTCGAGACATTGCCAGTTCGGACTGGTGGACAAGCTGAACTTGTTCATGTGGAAGAGCTGGATGTGAAGGAATGGATGAAGGCGATCGAAGAAGCGACAGACCACATTCGTGCAAACGAATATGAAAAGGTTGTTTTAGCAAGAGAAGTCTTGCTTCACTATAAAAATCAAATTGAACTCGCTCCACTATTAGCGGAATTATTAAAGCATCAAACAACGAGTTATGTATTTGCGGTTGAACAGGGAAGACAAGCATTTGTCGGAGCCACGCCGGAACGCTTAGTGAAAAAAAGCGGCGGAGAGGTCTTTTCCTCCTGTTTAGCAGGCTCCATTGTTCGCGGAAAAGATGAAGCGGAGGATCACGCATTAGGCGAGGAACTGCTGCATGATGAGAAGAATTTGATTGAACATCAAATTGTTGTCAATATGATTGAGCAAGCATTTGAAGCGAATTGCCTTCACGTGCATAAACCAAATCAACCAAGTCTTTATAAAACAAAAAACATTCAGCATTTGTTTACACCGATTGTGGGAGAAATTAAAAGCAGCTGTTCCCTCTTTTCATTAATTGAGCAGCTCCATCCGACGCCGGCACTAGGCGGATATCCAAAGGAAATGGCGGTTGAAGTGATTCGTGAAATCGAACCGCTCAAGCGCGGCTGGTATGCAGCGCCCGTAGGCTGGATTGATTCTCAGGATAATGGAGAATTTGCTGTAGCCATTCGGTCAGGTCTTATTGAGGAAGACCGTGTTCGTTTGTTCGCTGGCTGCGGAATTGTAGAGGATTCCCTTGCAAAGCAGGAGTATGAAGAAACACAAGTGAAGTTAAGACCAATGCTGTCTGCTCTTGGAGGTCATCCTATTGAATAATCACATCATGACAACATATATAGGCAGATTGATGGATGAATTCGTCCAAGGTGGTGTGAAAGAGGCAGTTGTCTGTCCTGGTTCTCGATCAACTCCGCTTGCGATGCTGGCCCTTGCTCATCAAGACATCCATGTCCATGTTTTAGTGGACGAACGGTCTGCTGCTTTTTATGCGCTTGGTCTTGCAAAAGCAAGTCAATCACCAGTGCTGCTTATTTGTACATCAGGTACGGCAGCTGCTAACTTTTATCCAGCCGTTGTAGAGGCGCATTATTCTCGTGTACCTCTTATTGTTTTAACTGCTGATCGGCCGCACGAATTGAGGGAAGTTGGGGCACCTCAAGCGATTGACCAGCAATTCTTATTCGGTAAGTTTGTTAAATGGTTCACAGACTTAGCATTGCCGGAGGACAGTCAAACGATGCTGCGTTATGTTCAGGCGGCAGCTGCGAGAGCAAATCACATGTCGATGCAGGAGCCAAAGGGGCCTGTTCAGGTCAATGTACCTCTGAGAGAGCCATTGCTTCCTGATCTGTCTATTGATCCTTTCGCGCGAGAAAAAGAGGATACGAAAAAGGTATTAGCATCAGGTCAGGCTTTCCCTAATGATCGGGTGATGTCTGAAATCGCGACCGTCATGAACGAATCCAAAAAGGGACTGATTGTGGCTGGTGAACTTCATACACAGGAAGAAAAAGAGGCGGTTTTACGCCTTTCGAAAGCCCTGCATTTACCTATTTTAGCTGACCCGCTTTCTCTTTTGCGCAACGGGCATGAAAATGAAGATCTCATTATCGATGCGTATGATTCTTTATTAAAAGATGAGGCATTACAGCAGCATCTCTTACCGGATATGGTCATTCGTTTTGGACCGATGCCTGTATCTAAGCCTTTATTCAAGTGGCTGGAAAAACATGCGGAAGTGAAGCAGATTGTTGTAGATGCTGCCGGAGGTTTCCGTGATCCTGGGTTAAGTGCTTCATACGTCATTGAAAGTACTGTCTCTGCTTTTGTAGAAGCAGTATTAAATCAAGCAGTACAACGTAAAGAGACAAGTTTCTTAAACCGATGGCAGAATGCTAATTCTTCATTCAGAACGAATGCAGCCAGCTATTCAGATGAGGATTTGTCCTTTGAAGGGAATGTGTACCGTCAGCTTCAGCACCTCTTGCCAAAGGAGAGCGTCCTTTTTATCGGAAATAGTATGCCGATTCGTGATGTAGATACATTTTTTGAAACTCAGTCCAAGCCTTTTCGAATGATGGCGAATCGCGGAGCAAATGGCATTGACGGCGTTGTGTCTACAGCACTTGGCACGTATGCAGCTTTGAAGCAGCCTGTCACTTTGGTCATTGGAGATTTATCATTTTACCATGATATGAACGGTCTGCTTGCAGCTAAGCTGATGGACATTCCTTTGACAGTTGTTTTGATAAACAATGATGGGGGAGGTATCTTTTCTTTCCTTCCGCA
Source organism: Bacillus sp. FSL R5-0659 (assembly GCF_038008785.1). Lineage (NCBI taxonomy): Bacteria > Bacillati > Bacillota > Bacilli > Caryophanales > Bacillaceae > Bacillus > Bacillus sp. FSL R5-0659. The sequence continues at coordinate 2,674,467 of NZ_JBBOZU010000001.1, read as the reverse complement.
GGCGTCTGATGAACCGTATTATGAAAAGCTCTTTGGAACGCCGACAGGACTGAATTTTGAGTATGCATCGAGGTTATATGGGGGAACCTATTCGAAACCCGCAACGAAACAAGAGTTGCATGATGTGTATATGGCGCATATCGATGAACCTGGGCTTCATTTAATTGAAATTGAAACAGATCGTCATTCCCGTGTAGACAAGCATCGTCAAATGATGGATGACATATTGGAAGAAGTGAAAAAAGAATGCCTTCTCTCATCATAAGAATGCGTGATGGGGTAGCGTACGAAGTGGTGGATCAGAACCCATCGGCAGCAAATGCCACATTATGCTTACACGGCTTCACTGGAAGTGCAGCGTCTTGGACGTTCTTGAATGCTAATTTGGAGAATACAAGACTGATTCAGGTCAGCTTGCTCGGACATGGGCGTACGGACTCGCCAGAAAGTGTGAGAAGATATGCGATGTCTCAGCAGCTGGCAGATCTTGCAGAGATTTTAAACCAATTAAAGCTTCACAAAGTGAATATTCTCGGATATTCTATGGGAGGGCGTATTGCTTTATCATTTGCTGCTCGTTATCCAGATCGTGTCAACAAACTGATCCTTGAGAGTACGTCTCCAGGGCTTCGCACTTTTAAAGAGCGGATGGCAAGACTGAAGCAGGATCATCAGCTTGCCCAAAAAATCAGGCATGAAGGCTTAGTGAAGTTTGTGGATTTTTGGGAGAGCATTCCTTTGTTTGCTTCGCAGAAAGCTTTATCGGCGGAAAAGCAGGCTCAACTGAGAGAGGGAAGACTGAAAGCCAATCCACTTGGGCTGGCTCGCAGCTTAGAAGGAATCGGAACAGGTTCACAGCCGTCTATTTGGAAGGCATTAAAGCATATTCATTTACCTGTTTTGCTCATTTGCGGAACGCTTGATGAAAAGTTCTGCCATATCGGCAAATGTATGCAGCAGGAGCTGAAGGGAAGTCAATTCATATTGGCTGAGCATGCTGGGCATACAGTTCATGTGGAACAACCACATTTTTTTGGTAAAATAGTAAGTGAGTTTATTTTAGCGCAAGATTAGAGGAGGAAATATTGATGGCTATTGAATGGCAAACTGAGCGTCAGTATGACGAAATTTTATATGAAACGTATAATGGGATCGCAAAGATTACGATTAATCGTCCACACGTACATAACGCGTTTACCCCAAAGACTGTTAGTGAATTAATTGATGCATTTTCACGAGCTCGTGATAATTCAGAAGTTGGTGTGATCGTACTTGCAGGTGCTGGCGGAAAAGCATTCTGTTCTGGTGGAGACCAAAAAGTCCGCGGCCATGGCGGTTATGTAGGAGACGATCAAATTCCACGTCTAAATGTATTAGACTTACAGCGTTTGATTCGTGTGATTCCAAAACCGGTTGTTGCGATGGTTGCAGGTTATGCAATCGGAGGCGGACACGTTCTCCACATAGTATGTGATCTGACAATTGCAGCAGATAATGCGATTTTTGGACAAACAGGTCCAAAAGTAGGCAGCTTTGATGCCGGTTACGGTTCAGGCTACCTTGCACGTATTGTAGGTCATAAGAAAGCAAGAGAAATCTGGTACTTATGCCGTCAATACAATGCACAAGAAGCGCTTGATATGGGACTTGTTAACACAGTTGTCCCATTAGATCAGCTTGAAGAGGAAACAGTAAAGTGGTGTGAGGAAATGCTAGAAAAGAGCCCGACTGCTTTACGATTCTTGAAGGCTGCATTTAACGCAGATACGGATGGATTAGCTGGAATTCAGCAATTTGCAGGAGATGCGACACTTCTTTATTACACAACAGATGAAGCAAAAGAAGGACGCGATTCCTTTAAGGAAAAACGCAAGCCGGACTTCGGTCAGTTCCCGCGTTTCCCTTGATTCAATGATATTAATGAACAACAGCTTAGTGCATCAGACTAAGCTGTTTTCTTTTACGAAAAGGAGGTGTCTCATGATGAAGCAACCTAATTGGCTGCTGCACCGTGCCTATTTAACACCAGATCGAGTCGCACTTATTTATCAAGAGAAAGAGTGGACATTTCACGAATTAGCTCAAGAAGCGGACGAGCTTTCAAATAGACTTGCACAGGCATCATTGAAAAGAGGGGAAACAGTTGCGCTTTTGATGAACAATCATCCTCACATGGTGATGCTTGTACATGCGTGTTTTTTATTAGGATTAAAAATTGTGCTATTGAATAATAAGCTGACAAAAGCTGAAAGGCGCTATCAGCTAGAAGATGCAAAAGCAGCGGCGTTATTAACGGAATCTATTTATGCAAGCGATCATAAGGGTGATTTACCCGTTTATACAATGGAAACTTTACCTCAACCAGGGAAAGGCCATGAAAAAAAGATCGAGAGCGAATTTGATTTGAATGAAACAGCAACCATCATGTATACATCTGGGACAACAGGACGTCCAAAAGGTGTAGAGCAAACGTTTGGCAATCATTTTCATAGTGCTGTTTCCTCTGCATTGAATTTGGGTCTCAGAGAGGATGACCGCTGGCTCATTGCCCTGCCTCTTTTTCATATTAGCGGTTTATCTGCCTTATTTAAGTCTGTAATCTATGGAATGACAGTCGTGCTTCATCAGAAGTTTGACGTTGATGAAGTAAAGGATTCTATTGAACGGCATCGTGTGACGATGATTTCTGTTGTGCAGACGATGTTATCTCGGTTATTAAGCAGACTAGAAGAATGTCCGTCTTCTTTGCGTTGTCTTTTATTAGGCGGAGGACCTGCGCCATATGCGATGCTCCAAGAAAGCAAAGAGAAGGGCTTTCCTGTCTTTCAATCGTACGGTATGACGGAAACCTGTTCACAAATTGTGACGCTTGCACCTGAATTTAGTGTAGAGAAGCTTGGGTCAGCGGGAAAACCTCTTTTTGGGTGTGAGCTGAAAATTCAAGATGATGATCGCATTTGCCGTCCTTTTGAGCATGGCGAAATTATGGTGAAAGGTGCAAATGTGATGAAAGGATACCTTTACCGTGAAGAAGCGACCGCGGCTGCCTTTCATGAGGGCTGGCTGAAGACGGGTGATATTGGCTATGTGGATGAGGAAGGGTTCTTATTTGTGCTTGACCGCCGTTCAGATTTGATTATTTCTGGCGGAGAAAATATTTATCCTGCGGAAATTGAAGCGGTGCTGCTAACACATCCGCATGTAAAGGAAGCCGGAGTAACGGGTATGTATGATGATAGATGGGGAGAGGTACCGGCTGCTTTCCTTGTAACAGATGATAAGATACCGGAGAATGAGCTCTATGCTTTATGTGAGTCGCATTTAGCCAAATATAAATGGCCCGCCGCTTTTCACTTTGTGAACGAGCTGCCAAGAAATGCGTCGAATAAATTGCAAAGGCACAGACTCAGATCAAAGGGGTTTTCAAATGATTCAAATTGAACGAGTAATTTTATATCATGTCACGATGAAGCTTAAACAACCATTTACAACAAGTCTTGGAACCATTTCAGAGCGTGAGTTTATTATTGTTGAAGTAAAAGACCAAACAGGACTAACTGGATGGGGAGAGGTATCTGCTTTTTCTTCTCCGTGGTATACAGAAGAAACAATTGAGACTTGCTATCATATGCTGAGGGCTTTCTTTATCCCGAACGTGCTGACACGCACCTTTACACATCCTTCAGAAATACCGGACAGTCTGTATCAATTTAAAGGCAATAGGATGGCCAAAGCAGGCATTGAAGCGGCTGTTTGGGATATTTATGCGAAGCGTGAGAATAAGTCTTTACGCGATGTATTAGGCGGCACAAAAGATAGAATACCATCTGGTGTTGTGGCGGGGTTAGGCCCTATTGACGATATGCTTGAGCAAATTCAGCAATTTGTTGATCAAGGCTATCAGCGGGTGAAGGTGAAAATTAAACCAGGACAAGATATTGGACTTCTTCAAAAGATCAGAGAGTCTTTTCCTGAGCTGCCATTAATGGCAGATGCAAACTCTGCTTATGAATTAAAAGATATTAGCAAGCTCAAGCAGCTCGACGATATTCGTTTATTAATGATTGAACAGCCTTTAGCTGCAGATGATATTGTGGACCATCGCCATTTGCAAAAGCATTTAAAAACGCCGATTTGTTTAGATGAAAGTATTTGTTCTTTAGATGATGCCAGAAAAGCTGTAGAGCTTGGCAGCTGTCAAATTATTAATGTGAAGCCTTCACGAGTTGGCGGACTGACAGAGGCGCTTAAAATTCATACGTTCAGTAAGGAGCATCAAATTCCGTTATGGTGCGGGGGGATGATTGAAACAGGTATTTCCCGCGCGCAGAACGTGGCACTTGCTTCACTTCCTCAATTTACAATTCCCGGTGATATTTCAGCTTCGTCAAAATTTTGGGAGCAGGATATCATTTTTCCTGAAATTAAGGTTGAAAATGGATTTATTGAGGTGCCTCGCTCGCCAGGAATGGGCGTGGAAGTTGATTACCAAGCGCTCCGTTCGTTTTCAGATAAAATCGACGTGTTTACAAAACATGATTTTGTGAGATAAAAACGAAGAAATCACCTTTTGCTTATCCAATAGAATGGATGTATAGTGAGGGAAAGTTTTTCCTTCCTGTCTGAACAAAAAGAAAGAGCGGTGAACCGCTCTTTCTTACTCTTCTACCAGCTCGCTGTCATAAGCAAGCTGTCCGATATACTGATGCATTTCATTGGGCATGTTTGCTGCATGTCCATATTCATAATCCCAAAGGTTTAAAAAGGAGTGAGCGGCTTGATGGAATGCGGCTTCATCCGCGTCATGAATTTCGTCAAAAAACGTTTGAAGCAGCCGATCGTGTTTCAAATTGAAGCGCCTCCTTTAATGAGACTTAAAGATCTTGTGGTTTAAACGTTTTACAATCCGTTTCTTCACTTTTCTCAGCCGTATTTCCTGTGTGGCTGACGACATAGATTGCATCTGCACCACAGCGGTTTCCAGTATTCCAATAGGAACAGTTATTGACTTCACAAAGGATTTTTTGACTCATACAGATGACCTCCTTTTGAGTATGTCTTTCATCTATAATGTAACCGAAATGAAGCTCGTCCATTCATGTTAATCTTCCTGACGAATATAGCGCTTATCCTTCATAAATAATTTCCAGAAGAAATAGAACCCAGGAAATAAGATGATAAAACCTACAATATAGGTGATAAATAACGCCCTAAATGTGACAGGGTCTGTAAATCCAGACATGATTGTAATATCTGGATAGGCCATATAAGGCAAGTGAGCACGCCCGTACACGTAGCTTGCTAAGAAATATTGAATGGTAATCGCAATGACGGCAAGGCGTGGTCTCCCTTTCCGATGCTTAAAACGGCTGTTTGGTAAAAATAGAGCTAGTCCTGCTAGCAGGAACATTAGGAGAGATACAAGAAGAATAGGGATGTTCTGCATCATTTTTGTGAACAGCCAATTCGCCTCGCTTCGTAATGTCAGCATGATAAAAAAGGCCATCATGAGTGAAAGTGGACCTGTAATGAGCGCCCCTCTTCTATAAATGCTGTAAGCTTCATCTTCATTAGCTACATTAGAGAAATCAGCTAAAAGCAAGGACGAAAGAAAAAGGGTGCTGAAGATGGCAAAGCCGACAAAAGAATAAACATTTGCACTTGTAAAGACCAGTCCAAGATCTAATGAGTAGACGTTGTTCTCCTGAAAAATAAATCCACCATGGGTAATTGGGAGAACCATGATCAGGATGGACGGAATGATAAAGCCGCTGATCCCTGAAATATAAGTCACTGCTTTTCGGTACTTCTTAGGCAGTGAATGAGAAAACACGAGAAACCCGCTTCGCAGTGCAAGAAGCAATAAGATGATGCTGCCGGGTATTAATAAAACGGTACCAAGTACAAAGGTCGCACCTGGAAACAGGCTGAACAATGCGACAACGATGGCCACAATAAAAACGTTTGTCACTTCCCATGTTGGAGAAAGATACTTATTCGCGATATTAGCTGCCTTTGTTTGTTCTCTATTCATATAAATCATCGACCAAAATCCTGCACCGAAATCCATTGATGCCATCACTGCATAGATAAAAACGAATCCCCATAAGATGGTGATTGCAATGAGCGCATCAGTTGTAACATCCATTTGCATCAAGATCGCTCCCTTTTTAAGATTCTGTTAACCGTAGGTCTTCTTCAATCGTATGTTTTCTAAAGTAGTACGTCAGCACAATAACGGTTGCTATGCCTAAGATGAGATAGACAATGGCAAAAAGGATAAAAAGTGTCCCGATCGAGCCAGATGATGTGACAACCTCGGAGGTTTTGAGCATTCGATAAATGACCCATGGCTGACGGCCTGTACAAGCAAAGATCCAGCCAAATTCAATAGCCAAAAGACTAAGAGGCCCGCCGAATAAGTAAAGAAAAAGAAGCCACTTCGGAAATTTTTCACGTTTTAAAATTTTACGGTAAAGCAGTGCCAATACCGCAAATAGAATGAGCACCGATCCAATAATGACCATGCCGTTAAATAATGTGTGTATAAATAAAGGTGGCCACTCGTCACGGGGAAAATCATTTAACCCTTTGACCACCGTATCGAAGCTATTTCCTGCAAGAAAACTAAGCGCCCAAGGAATTTCGATCGCACCTTTAATTTCCTGCGCATCAGCATCCGTAAAACCACCTATTGCAAGAGGCGCATGTGATTGAGTTTCAAATAAACCTTCAGCTCCAGCCAGCTTTTCAGGCTGATATTCATACAGAAGCTGAGCAGATTCGTGGCCATTTAAGGCTGTGAGAAAAGAGAAAAGTCCTCCTACAATGAGTCCAAGAAAAAGGGCTTTTCGATGAAATGTATAGAGCTTCTCATTTTTTTTAGTTTTGAGCATTTTAAAAGCTGCAACGGAAGCAATGACAAAAGCACCTGTTGTAAAAGCAGACAGCACAACATGTGTAGCAGTCACAGCAAAGCTTGGATTGAAAAAGGCCTTCCAAGGCTCGATGTTTGTGATTTCTCCATTCACCATCTGAAAGCCAGCAGGTGTCCCTTCAAAAGCATGTACGTTTGTAATCAGAATCGCTGATGCAGCTGCACCAATGACGATAAAAATAACCGTAATGATGCGCATTGCATTTGATAGGCGATCCGCTGCATACACATAAATAGACATAAATAATGCTTCTATAAAGAACGCATAGATTTCAATCTGGAATGGCAGTGACATGACTTTTCCGATAACCTCCATAAAACCTGGCCATAAAAGGGCAAGCTGCGTACCAGCAATAGTACCTGTTGGAATGGCGACCCCTAACAGAACTGCCTGTGCTTTTGTCCATCGCTTGGCCATGATGGCATAATGCGGGTCCTTCGTTTTTTGAAAGATGAGTTCAGCTAACAAAATCATTAGCGGGATGCCAACGCCAAGCGAGGCATAAATAATATGAAAGCCCATGGTTGTGCCGAACAGGCTTCTAGCTAAAACGAGATCAGTCAATTTTTTCTCCGCCTTTCTTATCGCTTCTCTTTTTCATGATGCTTATTATTCTCCACCATTTTTAGATTATTCTTCCTGACTAAGAAAGCTTGTTTTTTGACAAGTTGTATAAGAGGGAGTAGAATATAATTATAAAGCGTAATCATTACGTTTTGATAACGAAAGGAGTTTTGACATTGAAAAGAGATATTCATCCAACCTCACATGAAGTTGTATTTATGGACGTAAACAGCGGTTACCGCTTCTTGAGTAAATCAACAAAGACATCAAATGAGACAGTAGAGTGGGAAGATGGGAAAACGTATCCTGTCATTAAAGTAGAAACAAGCTCTGATACGCATCCTTTTTATACAGGACGTCAAAAATTCGGAGAAAAAGGCGGAAGAGCCGAGTTGTTTAAGAAAAAATATCAAATGTAATCAAAAAAGCACGCCTGATAACGGTGTGCTTTTTTACAGCAAAAAACCCCGGCTGATAAAGCCCGGGGTTCAAAACATTAATCATTTAAAGCGGTGTTTAAGGTCTTTAAGTTTTGTTTCATTAAGCTGACGTAGCTTTCGCCATTTTTGGCATCATCTTCAGTAATGGATTCTAGATTTTTAAGGGTTAAGCTTTTTGCCCCAATTTCACTGCGGATTGTATCTGATACTTTGCTGCTGACGTTGTTTTCAAAAATAACGTATTGAATGTGATGCTTTTCCGCTTTTTGTACAATGTTTTCGAGCTGCTTTTGTGAAGGCTCTTCGGAAGCAGATAATCCTAAAACGCTGATTTGCTCAATGCCATAGCGCTTTTCCCAATAACCATAAGCTGCGTGAGAAACAAGAATTTCTTTATGTTTGGCTTTAGATAACGTTGTTTTGAATTCTTGATCAAGGGATTGTAAATCTTTTTTTAGATTTTCATAGTTTTTTGTGTATTCTTTTTTATGATCTGGATCTAATGAGACGAGTGTGTCTTTAATGTTTTTCGCCATTTGCTGCGCATAAACTGGGTCTAACCATGCATGAGGGTCTTTATCTCCGTGATCGTGCCCGTCATGGTCGTGGTCTTCACCTTCATGATCGTGATCTTCGCCTTCTTCATGTGCATGTTCTTCATTTGTCGATAACAATTTGATGCCTTCGGCTGCTTTGACTGTTTTCACACCTTGGTCTTTTAATGTGGCAGCAGTTTTGTCTGCGAATGCTTCAGCCCCTGTGCCGCTGTAGATAAAGGCATCACCTTCAGCCATTTCAACCATCGTTTTCGAACTTGGTTCAAAGCTGTGTGCATCTGCATTGGCAGGATACACGCTCTGAGCATGAACGTGAGAGCCGCCTATTTTTTCAGTGAAATCTTGAATTGGGAAGATCGTGGTGTAAATGATTAGTTTCCCGTCTGCCTTTCCTTTTGAAGCATTAGTGCCCGCACTGCTTGAGCACGCGGCAAGGCCGATCGCGAATAAAGCAGCTGTTAAAATAAAAAAGATTTTTTTCATGTAGAAAATGTCTCCTCTCAAACTAATAGATAGAAATGATTACGATTTAATGTCCTGAGTTATTGTATCGTAATAATTACGATTTGAAAAGAGGAAAATAAAAAATTTTCGTCAGCAGATGTTTCCTCTGAAAAAATAAGCTGCAAAACGTGACGAAATTTCTTACATTGTGCTATATTTATTTTTAAAAAAAGATAAAGGAATGGACAAACGTATGAAACTTTTAGATGAAATCATCGAATATAATCAACAATTTATTGAAGAAAAGAAATACGAAGAATTTACAACAACAAAGTTTCCACAGAAAAAAGCTGTCATTCTATCGTGTATGGATACAAGACTTGTTGAACTGCTTCCGCGTGCAATGAACATGAAAAATGGCGATATTAAGATTGTCAAAAGTGCTGGAGCGCTTGTTTCTCATCCATTTGGAAGTATTATGCGAAGCATTTTAGTTGCTGTGTATGAATTAAATGCTGACGAGGTATATGTCATTGGGCATCATGATTGCGGGATGAGCAAAATTGACAGCCAGACACTTTTAAATAAAGCCGTTGAGCGTGGTATTCCAGAAAAGCGTATTGAAGTACTGGAATACTCAGGAATTGATTTTAAACAGTGGCTCAAAAGCTTTAGTTCAGTTGAAGAGAGCGTAAAGGACAGTGTGTCCGTAGTAAAAAATCACCCGCTTCTTCCATCAGATGTACCTGTACATGGGCTTGTCATTGACCCTGGAACAGGGAAGCTTGACTTAGTTGTCAACGGATATGAAGAAAAGTAAGTTACTTTTCCTTTTTAGGCGGAACAGGATCGATGCCGCCAGGGTGAAGCGGATGACATTTCAAAATTCGCTTTATGGTCAGCCAGCCACCCTTGATCGCGCCATGCGTTTTGATCGCCTCTAGTCCATAGTTTGAGCATGTTGGATAAAACCGGCAGCTTGGCGGTGTAAGAGGGGAAATACATTTTTGATAAAAGCGTATCATGCCGATAAAAATTTGTTTCATAGAGGTTCCTCCTTGTCTGTCTTCCACAGTATAAGAAAAAAGGACAAGGAAGGAAAGTTTTATAAACTAAACTGGTCGGAGAAATATGTTATAATATAGGAAATTGCAATTATAGGAGTGGTGATTATGCCTTCAGTTGAAAGCTTTGAACTTGATCATAATGCTGTAAAAGCGCCATACGTTCGTCATTGCGGCGTTCATAAAGTGGGATCAGATGGAGAAGTAAATAAATTTGATATTCGTTTTTGTCAGCCTAACAAGCAGGCGATGAAACCTGATACGATTCATACATTAGAGCATTTGCTTGCGTTTAATATTAGAACACACTCAGAGAAATATGATCATTTTGATATCATTGATATTTCTCCAATGGGCTGCCAGACAGGCTACTATTTAGTTGTCAGTGGTGCACCAACTCCAAAAGAAATCGTTGAACTTCTTGATGCAACATTCAAGGATGCAGTTGAAGTAACAGAAATTCCTGCTGCAAACGAAGAGCAATGCGGCCAAGCGAAGCTTCATGATCTTGAAGGAGCAAAACGTTTAATGCGTTTCTGGCTTTCTCAGGATCAAGAAGAGCTTTTAAAAGTATTTGGTTAAAAGAATGATGAACCGGACATTTAGATGTCCGGTTTTTTATTTGAATTCCAACAGTGATGTCAAAATAGGGGATATTTGTTAAAATGGACATGTCAGTAAAAGAAGGGGGAAACGCACGATGCGAAAAATGTTGGGAATAATTCTGATGCTCACGTTATTAAGTGCATGTGGAAACTCTGCAGCAAACAGCGGAAAAGGGGAAGTGCCTGAGTTATTAGAAGTAAAGCTTACAGGACCTGAGCAAGTGGAGAAAAATGAAAGCGTTATAGTAAAAGCAGCTGTCACATACGGTGATACGCCTGTTGATGATGCAGATGATGTTCAATTTGAAGTGTGGAAAGATGGCGACAAGGATAACAGTAAGATGATTCAGCCAAAGAAAGAAAACAAAGGTGTATACGAATTGCACACAGCCTTCAAAAAAGATGGCCTTTATATCATACAAGTCCATGTGACAGCTAAACAGCAGCATAATATGCCGAAAACGAACATCCACGTAGGTGAGGTGAAGAAAGAGAGTTCATCTATTGAAGATGAAAAAACCTCACATCATTAAAAGCGGTTTCATTTTGGATTAGGACGTTGGTTTGGTTCAGTATCTTGTGGTGAATCGACTTTATGCTTATATTCATAAGCCTTCGATGTCGTCCATAATGATAAAAAGACAACGATTGAGATAATGATAAAGCTGATAATCCCAAGTAACAGCATCTAACTCCCTCCTTATTTCCATATTAACATATATTTCATGCAGTCAAAATAGAAGAAATTGACGGCAGGTTTCAGTATAATAAGAAAAGGGTATTCTCATACTAAACGCAATTACATAAGGAGGAATAAACATGTCTGAAAATTTATTAAACGTTGTCAATAAACAAGTAGCTGATTGGACTGTACTTTACGTGAAATTACATAACTATCATTGGTATGTAAAGGGGAAAGATTTCTTTACACTCCATGAGAAATTTGAGGAACTCTATACAGAAACAGCTACATATATTGATGATTTGGCTGAGCGTATGCTAGCTTTAAATGGACAGCCTGTTGCGACAATGAAAGAGTGCTTAGAAATTTCCAGCATTCAAGAAGCAGAAGGCAAAGAATCAGCGGAGCAAATGGTGAAAAATCTATATGATGATTTCTCCAATATCGCTGAGGAATTAAAGAAAGGAATGGAGCTGGCTGCAGAGGTTGGCGATGAAACAACAGGTGATATGCTGCTTGCGATTCATCAATCCATTGAAAAACACAACTGGATGCTTAAAGCATATTTAGGATAATACACGTATAGGAAAAGAATGTCGGTCATATATCGATCGACATTCTTTTTTTATTGGAATCGGGACAGACAGCCCATTGAAATCATAGGGCTTTCAGCCGAAGAGAAAAGAGAAGGGAGGGGAGAAGATGTCTTCTATTGCAGGAATGATGAGTCAGCAAGTAGCGAGCATTCAAAAGACACTCAATATTAGTTTGTTGAATTCACAGCTTGCTACGAATACAGCACAAGCTATGGTGATGCTGGATCAAGTGCAGCAGCAGCCTCAAGCTGTTCAGCCAAAGGATTCAGATGCTTCATTTATTGATGTTAGAGTCTAAAAAAGAGAAGCCGCCTCATGGGGCGGCTTTTTTGGTCTCATTCGTATCCCTGCGTACATAACAGCGCCTTTATTTTTTGTCGTCCAAGCTATTGCGAAAATCCTGCATATACTATTGAGGTAAGGAGTTCCACTTTGAAAGGATGTTGATGCCAAGTGAGCAAGGATTTAGGCATCTTTTCGTTGGTTACAGTGAGTTTGTCGGCGATGGGCTTTCTGTTTGGTGGAGCAGGGTATTTACTGATGATTTTAGTAACGTTGATGGCTATTGAATTAATTTGTTCAAGCCTAAGAGAATCTTTGACTGGACAGCTCACAATGAAGCGGTTTTTTACGCGGCTTGTTCGAAAGATTGTGACAGTCTCCTTAATATCTATGGCACACTTCTTTGATGTCATGCTGAAGACAAATGGGGCGATTAAGGATTTAGCGATCATCTTTTATATTATTTATGAATCTTACCAAATCGTCTCGACAGCCAGAGCCCTTGGAGTTCCCATTCCACAGTTGTTTATTGATGTATTGGACATGTTGAAAAATAAATTGCGCAAAAAGCCGTAATTTCCTTATATCTGGTCATACTAAAGGAAAAAGGATGATTCAGATGGCGAGACACACCTACTATGTATCCGTACAAGATGGATCGATATCGCAGCATAGAGATGCAGCGGCTTGGCAATTTCAAATAGAAGCAGATGATGATCAAATTTTGCAGCTGAGAGACTATTTCGATGAACAGTATATGACAGATTGGAAAGGCTTCTTTCGGGCACATGTTCCTTTTCTTGAATATCATTATGATAGTCCAAATGATGAAATGGATAGAAAAAGAAAAGAGATTTACACAATGATTTATGAGCTCGGCAATGAAGAGACAAGGAGCTTTATTGAGACAAATGGTTTGATGAATTGAAAAAGCATGTAGAGAATCTCTACATGCTTTATTTTCGCGGTTGTAAAATGCCTCCGATCAGATCAGTGATCCCGCCGCCTCTATTTTCTTGCTGTGAATTGGTGAATTCATGAGAGGAGCTTTGGCTCTGAGGCTTATAGCGATTATCATCTAAGCCAACCCGTAAGCCAGATGTGCGCTCAGATGGCTGAATAATAACAATTTGGTCTTGTTCTTGGAACTCAAATAAATAGGATTCACCAGATGTTTGTCCAATGAAAGTTTTCCAGTTCACATCTAATTTGACCTTTGGTGCTTTGCCCGTCCAAGCGACAATTGCGTCAGGGTCTACGCGGCAGGGGGCTTTTAAAATGAGCGGATTTCCATTCGTTTTGATGGCGACCTGCGCTCCGTGCCCTTGATAAGAGAGTTTTGATGTAAACAGTCCTTTCTGCGATAAAATACCAACGCCTACTGGTGTGACGCCGTAATGGCATTCCTCAGTAAAGGCAAGTAAATCTTCACTTTCTACACTTACATGCTGCCAAGGACCGCTTGGCTCAAGATTAATCACTGTTACATGCTCGCTTGAATCAGCCAGATAGCAAGTACCTTGTCCACTCACTTCCATCATCTCAAGGTTTTCACCTGTGAATTTCCTGCTGATATGGTTAAATACTTGGCTGACCATATTTCCTTTATTCGTTCCAAGTAATCGCTTGCGGTATTGGAAACTTCCTTGATCGGCAATCATTGCGCCCTTTTTGGCAAAAAAGATTCCGCTGCCTTCTGCTTGTAAGGTAAGTTCTTCTATTGTGATGAAATGAAATCCCATGGGTGCCGGCTCCTTTCCTGCGTCAAGATGTGAATCCATAGATGCGGCATAAATCATGTAAATCTAGAGTAGTCCCTTGCCCGGTCGCAGTGATTTTCCATTCCTCCTGATCTCTCGTGAGTTCTGCGCATATAATGGATGTACAATACGAATAATCTTCTGTTAACTGAAAGGTACAAATCTCTTGCTGCGAGATTTGATCAGTAAGGCGCACATAGGCATTAGTGACTTGTCCAAAATGATGCTGGCGTTCGTGTGCATCATGTATTGTGGCTGTGACGACAATTTTATGAATATCAGGTGAGACTCTGCTTAATTGCATAATAATCATTTCATTGTCTCGATACCCTCCGCCAACTTGATGATCACCAAGATGACGAACAGCTCCGTCTAAGCTTTGCTGCTGGTGATAATAGATCAGATGCTTAGGAGACAACAGTTTGTCCTCTTCATTTAAAAGAAACACTTGCGTATCTAAATCAATTGGCTGACCGGCCAGGTCCCAGCCAAGCCCGATATGAATTTGGTCGACCGCTGGATTGTCTTTTGTTAAATCTAACTTTTGCCCTTTCACGAGGTGTTTCTTGATCACCTCATGGGGTGCGTCTTGTTTTGACCCATTTTTTATACTCATGCTGATTTCCTCCTTGTTGTCATAGGACAAACACTGATTCATTTACGTCATATAGGGATAAAAGGTTTCATGATTAAAATTGGGTGAAGTTGGAGATGATAAAAAGGTTTTAGCAACAATACCTCATTTTAGATACAGACGAGTTGGAACCACTCGTTTGTTTCACTTTTGATAAAAATTCTTCAGATAAATGTGATCTGTGGTATGATGTTTTACAAGAAGCAAGGACAGGATATGAGGGATTTCACATGCATGTATTTAAAGACTATTATCATAATACGGTCAAGCTCTCTTTTGAGGGGAAGCCTTTTTCAAGTCATCCTAAGCATGTTTGGGCCATCTGCCGCTACCAAGGGAAGTGGCTGCTCACTGAACATGAGGATCGGGGCTATGAGTTTCCAGGAGGGAAAGTTGAGCCGGATGAAGAAGCAGACCAAGCTGCTATACGGGAGATTCAAGAAGAGACGGGTGCTGTTGTTCGTGAATTAACGTATATTGGTCAATATCAGGTGCTGGGCAGAGAAAAGGTCATTGTCAAGAATATTTATTTCGCTGATATTGAAAAGCTAGTGAAGCAAGACACGTATTTTGAAACGAAAGGACCCGTTCTTTTCGCAGACTTGCCAAGATCCATCGCAAAAAATAAGAATTTCAGTTTTATTATGAAAGATGATGTGTTAAGACAAAGTCTTGCTTATTTAGAAAAAAACGGTTTAATTCGTTAAAAAAAGCGCAGGGAGACATTCCCTGTGCTTTTTTATTTTTGAAGAAAACGGCGTTCGAGCCATTCCACAAGCTGGTACATGATGGTCGCAAACACAGCAATAATGAAAAGACTTAAGAACACGAGTGTAAAGTTGAAGACTTGAAAGCCGTAAATGATCATGTAGCCGAGCCCTTTTGAGGAAACAAGAAATTCCCCCACAATAACCCCAACCCAAGAAAGGCCGACATTGACTTTGATCGCAGAAATCATCGTTGGAATACTAGCTGGTAAAATGACCTCGCGAAAGACGACGCTTTTTTTCGCACCAAAGGTTTTCATCACCTTTAAATAATTCTCATCGACCTCTTGAAAGGCTGTATAAATGACGATCGTCGTAATGATCACACTAATGATTGCGCCCATGGCAACGATACTGATCATGCCAGGCCCAAGGGCAACAATTAAAATCGGGGCGAGGGCAACTTTTGGCATGGCATTTAAAATGACTAAATAAGGATCAAGAACGTTTGCCAGGCGGGTGGACCACCATAAGGCGGCAGCAAGCAAAATGCCGCAAAAGGTACCAAGTAGAAATCCGAGCATCGTTTCAAATAATGTAATACTCATATGATTCACTAAAGACCCATCGGATATTTTTTGGACAAACAATTGGCAGACCGCAGATGGTGAACTAAATATCAGTGGATCGATGAGACGAAAATGACTGGCAAGCTCCCAAAGCGAAAAGAAGCTGGCGAAAATAATGAATTGATAGATTCGGGTCATGCGTTTTTCCATTCGGTATTTTTTGCGATAGGCTTCATGTAAAAGATCACTGTGTTTCAACGGTTTTCAGCTCCTTCCAAATCGTTTGAAAGAGCTCTTGGAAACTCTGGGTCTGTCTTGCTTCGAAAGGAGAAAGAGTCCTCAGATCATCTGGAACGGTAAAAATCCGCTGAATCGAGCCAGGATGCTTTGAGAATAAGAAAATGCGGTCACTCATCGCAATGGCTTCGCCAATGTCATGTGTCACAAGGACCGCTGTTTTTTGATAGTCTTTGAGTGTATGAAAGACGAGATCCTCTAATGTTAGTTTGGTTTGGTAGTCTAGAGCTGAAAAGGGTTCGTCTAGTAAAAGCAGACCGGGATTCACTGCAAGCGTTCGGGCGAGAGCCGCACGCTGCCTCATACCGCCTGACAGCTCTTTCGGGTATTTTTCCTCTACATCATGAAGGCCAAGCTTAGGCAGTAAGCCAAGAGCGGCGGAGGTGGCTTCATGTGAATCTTGTTTGGTAATTTTCAATCCGAGAATGATATTTTCCTTGATGGTTTTCCAAGGGAACAAATAATCCTGCTGGAGCATGTAGCCGATTTGATGCTCCTTTTGATTCGGTTCTTTTCCTTCGATTAAAATTCGGCCTTCAGAAGGCGGCGTTATTCCTGCAATGATAGACAGCAGGGTGGTTTTTCCGCAACCGCTGGGACCAATAAATGAGATAAATTCTCCTTGGTCTATCTCCATATTGATGTGCTGTATGGCCGTTGTTTTTTCTTTTAAAGAGAAGTACGTGTGGGTCACATGGTCAATTTGAAGGAAAGACATGTGCTACCTCCTATTCTATTTATGTTCTGTGACCTTCTTTGCAATGGATGAATCGACAAGTTGTTTGTACGGGATAAATTTCGGCAATTCATCGCTCTCCTTCATAATTTCCTGCAATTTGTTCCATTCCTCTTCATTCAGAAGGGGATCTGTTGCATAGGATTCCTGCTGTTTGTAGCGTTTAATGGCTGTTGATAAGACATCAAGTTCTGTGTCAGGAAAATGAGATTGAATGGTTTTGGCAATCTCCTCCGGCTGCTTGGCTTCCACCCATTTCTGCGCTTTGTAAATGGCACGAGTGAAGGCTTCTGCTGTCTCTTTGTTTTCCTCTAAGTAACTTTTCTTTGCCATGAAGGTGGTATACGGCACCTTTCCGGAAGCCTCTCCAAAGGAGGCGGTGATGTACCCTTTGCCTTCTTTTTCAATTAAGGATGCTGTCGGTTCGAATAACTGCACAAAATCGCCAGTTCCAGAGGAGAAAGCACCTGAAATATTGGCAAAATCAATATTTTGAATCATGCGGAGATCCTTTTTTACATCAATGCCTTCCTTTTTCAGGACATATTCACCGACCATTTGCGGCATGCCGCCTTTCCGCTGTCCAAGAAAGTCTTTTCCTTTTAATTGATTCCAAGAGAATTCGCTCACTTTCTCCCTTGAAACAAGAAATGTACCGTCTGTTTGTGTCAGCTGTGCAAAGTTGATGACAGAGTCTTTTGAGTCTTGAGCCTCTACATAGATAGAGGATTCAGAACCGGTCAGGGCAATATCTGCACCACCGGATAAGAGAGCTGTCATCGTTTTATCGCCGCCCCAAGTCGTTTTTAATTCAACCTCTAGCCCTTCTTCTTTGAAGAAGTCCTCAGATAAGGCAACATATAGCGGAGCATAAAAAACCGAATGGGTCACCTCGGCTACTTGTACGGTCTGCTCTTGTTCTTTTTTACAGGCGACAAATGGAATAAAGAGCAGGACAACGACGATGAATGCCAGTCTGACTTTGATGGAACGATTCAAGAGTAATTCGCCTCCTTTGTTCTAGATCACTAATTAAAGTATGTCAAAAGGGATTTTTGGTGAGTGCCTAGATGAAAATAAGAAGCGCATTGTTTATTTATAGAACGTGTCTTTTTTTCTATACTAGAAGCATGAATACTTTCTTGAATTTGGAAGAAATAAAGGGGCGGTTTCGTGTATAGAGTGAGTTGGGTATTTCTTGGGTGGTATTTAATAGGGCTCATATTAATGGTCTTTTTTGAGGTGCCAGCATGGCTTCAATTTGCAAATGGCATTTTCCTTGTGCTGTATGCCTGCTGTGTGATAGAGATTGGGCGAAATATTTATGGTTCATGGGGAATTGTGATCAAACGGGCAGCCATTGTCGGCGTGCTGACATTTACGGTTGAATGGATTGGGATCACAACCGGGTTTCCTTTCGGGGCTTATGACTATTATCCAACGTTAGGTTTTCTAGTGGCAGGGGTGCCTTTAACCATTGCTTTTGCATGGGTTGGAGTATTTTTAAACAGTCTTTTTTTATCCAGTCAGCAGTCGAAGTGGAAACGAGCGGTCGAAACGGGGATATGGATTGTCTTGCTTGACCTCATATTAGACCCAGTAGCAGCTGAACGGAAATTTTGGGTGTGGTATGACGGCGGTGGTTTTTATGGTATTCCTTTTGAGAATTTTGTGAGCTGGGGTATGATTGGAGCAGGACTTTCCTTTCTCTTCCCGCTTGTTCAGATTGATCAAAAGGCTCTGAACTGGACGAGCCGTATTTATCAGGCAATGGTGTTCTTTTTTGGTGTGCTGGCATTAAAGGGCGGGCTCGAGGTTATTTTTTATTTAGCACTGATCATTGTTATTTTGTGTGAAGGAAGGGTTCAATTTGAAAGAAAGCGACAAAAGCCGATCGTTTAGACGTATATTTTCTCTTTATCTTGAGCGGTATTTACTTCATAAACATTTTCGCTGCGTGATGATGAAAGGCGCTGTGGACCCAAACGAGAAGCTGCCTGTTCTTTATCTCGCCAATCATAGCTCATGGTGGGATGGACTGATCCTCTTTCTTTTAACAGAAAAAGCGTCCGAACTCGATCACTATATGATGATGGAAGAGAAGCAGCTGAAGCAATATGCCTTTTTTCGTAAGCTAGGTGCCTTTCCGGTTCAGAAAGAGAATCTGAAAAGTGTGAAGCAAGCATTAATGACGGCTAGAGAAAACATGCAGGCTGGCGGGGCTGTATGGCTTTTTCCACAGGGGAAAATCATGCATCAGGACATGCGGCCGCTTGAATTAGAGGGCGGGGCTTCATTTTTAGTGAGACAATTTGAGCAAGTCGTGGTGAAGCCTGTGACCTTGCATTATACATTTAATCAATTTCAAAAGCCGACAGTATCTGCTTTGTTTGGGGAAGATACCTTAGTATCTGGCGGGGCACTTCGAAGCAAGGACGTGACGCATCTGCTCAGAGATCTGCTTGAAACGCAGCTAAACGCACATCAAGCACAGGTCATCGCAGATCCTGATTTTTCAAACAATCAAGAATTTAGACAGATGACAAGGACAAGTCAGTCAACAAGTGATGCGTTTGATTCCTTTAAAAAGTGGGTGAAAACATGGCGGTCTTCCTAACTGTGATCAGTGTACTCTTGCTCTGTCAGTTTATTTTCACCATATGGAATATGAGGCAGCTTCCTGTTTTAAAGCCAGCATCCTTTCCACCGGGTGAACCTATTTCGTTATCAATTCTGATTCCAGCGCGAAATGAGGAAAATCGGATCGAAGCCTGTCTTCAGTCGATCGTTGATCAACGTCTTTACCCGAAAGAGCTCATCGTTCTTGATGACCATTCGACAGATCAGACAAGAGCGATGGTGGAACGCTTTGCAGAAAGATACCCGTGGATCCGTGTCCAGTCAGGTCAACCATTAAAGCGCGGCTGGCTTGGTAAATCATATGCCTGTTCTCAGCTCGCGGAAGCTGCTGCTTCTGACTGGCTGCTATTTTTAGATGCGGATGTCCGATTAAAAAAAGGGGCAGTTGAATCAGTGTACAAGCAGTTATGCATGCAAAAAACGGGCATGCTGTCAGGTTTTCCAGAACAGAAAACAGGTACATTTTTTGAGCATCTTGTGGTTCCTATGATGATGTTTACCATTGGCTGTCATCTGCCAGTGAAATGGGTAAGGAAATCTAAGAACCCCGCTTTTGCCGCAGCACATGGTGGTTTTATTGCCATTGAAAAGAATTGTTATCACGATATTGGCGGGCATGAAGCGATCAAGGATTCACTAGTTGATGATATGGCCTTGGCTAGACGTGTGAAGGAAAAAGGCTTTCCGTTCACACTTGCAAGCATTCATCCATTTGTGTATATGAGAATGTATGAGAGTGGACAAGAGGTTTGGGAAGGTTACCGGAAAAATTTATTCCCAGGTGTGAATCGAAGCATTGCTTTGTTAAGCAGTGTCTTTTGTTTATACACCCTCCTTTATTTGGTTCCTGTCATTTGTTTCATGATCGCATTGTTTCAGCTGGATGTTTTGAGCATATGTTTAGCGATTCTTTGCTATGGGCTGGGTGTGTCGATTAAAGCGGCAATAGATACTGAAAATGGGCGGACATCTGCGATGGCTTTTTTATTGCCTGTCAGTATTTTAAGCCTGATTGCTATCGGTTTTGCTTCTATGAAAATCGGTCTGAAAAAAGAAGGGTATGAATGGAAAGGGAGAAGGTACGAATGAAAAAAGTGATCATCATCGGAGGCGGACTTGGCGGATTATCAGCCGCGATCCGTCTCCAGTCACGCGGGGTTCAGGTCACCATTTTAGAAAAAGAAGCGGCTTTAGGCGGGAAATTGCAGCGCCATCACGAGGCAGGCTACTCTTTTGATTTAGGACCGAGTACCATTACAATGAAGGCATATTTTGAAGAAGTGTTTACAGCCTGTCATAGACGGATGGAGGATTATGTGACCTTTTATCCGATTTCTCCGCTGACCAAAAATAATTTTTCAGATGGCCATATGGTCGAGTTTACGCCGAATATTGAGCAAATGGAGTCACAAATTGCTGTATTCAGTCCTGAAGATGCGAAGCAATACCGCGCATTTTTACAGGAATCAAAGACGCTTTTTCAAAAGGCAGAGGAGCAGTTTTTAAATCGTTTGTTATTGAGCTGGAAGGATAAGGCGGATTTAAAGCTGATGAAAGCACTTCTCGCTGTCAAACCGTTCACATCCGTTCAGCGCCTGCTGCGTCAATATTTCCGTCATCCCCATACATTGGCGATGTTTGGACGGTATGCCACTTATATCGGCTCTTCTCCCTACGAAGCGCCGGCTATTTTTAACATGATGGCATATTTAGAAGGGGAGAAAGGGATTTATGGAATACAAGGCGGTACGTATCGTTTAGTTGAGGCATTTGAGACACTGGCAAAAGAATTAGGCGTTCAGATTCACCTCAATGAACAAGTAAACAAGATTCATGTGAAGGGTCGGCGGATCAAAGGAGTGGAGACGGATCAGCAGATGTATGAGGCAGATCAAGTCATTGCAGGAGCAGATGCGCTGACTGTATACCGTCATCTTATAGATGAAAAAGACCGTCCTCGTTTTTTAAATCAAAAACTGGCTGGTATTGAACCGTCGTTGTCTGGCTTTGTTCTTTTATTAGGTGTACCTAAAGTCTATGAGCAGCTGGCTCATCACAATGTGTTTTTCCCTGAGGATTATGAGCAAGAATTCAAGGATATTTTTCAGAAAAAACAACTGCCTCAAGACCCGACGCTTTACATATGCTATTCAGGTCATTCAGAACCAGCTTTAAGCGGAGGACCGGAAAGAAGCAACCTGTTTGTACTGGCCAATGCACCTTATGTGACAAATGAGCAAGATTGGGACATGCTAAAGGAGACATATCGTCAGCATGTAAAAAACAAATTAATGGAAAAAGGTCTTTTTGGTTTGGATGAGCTGATCGAATATGAAGCGGTTCAAACCCCGCTCGATCTGCAGCAGAAAACGGGGGCATATCGTGGAGCCATTTATGGCATGTCTTCAAACTCATTCAAACAGGCGTTCTTTCGCATCAATAATCAGTCAAAGGACATTGAAGGACTTTGGTTTGTTGGGGGAACAAGTCATCCAGGCGGCGGCACGCCAATGGTGACAAAATCAGGCCAGCTTGTCGCAGAAGCGATGCTGAAGCAATGGACGTAAACAGAGATGAAAAGGAGAGAAATCGAGTGATTGTGGAAAAAAGAAGGTTTCCGTCGCCCCATCCGCATATTCACTTATATACAGTGACCTATGAGGCAGATGGACTTCGGATGAAAGGACTGCTCGCTGAGCCGGCCGGAGAAGGTCTCTACGACGGCTTTTTGTACTTACGAGGCGGCATTAAAAATGTGGGGATGGTCAGACCTGGCCGGATTGTGCAATTTGCCGCGCAGGGTTTTGTCGTCTTTGCTCCCTTTTACCGGGGAAACCAAGGAGGCGAAGGGAACGAAGATTTTGCCGGAGAAGATCGAAAAGATGCTTTTGCTGCCTTTCAGCTGTTAAAGCAGCACAAAAAAGTGAAGAAGGATCGCATTCATATCTTTGGTTTTTCGCGAGGCGGTATTATGGGCATCTGGACCGCTGTAGAAATGAAACAGGAGGCGGCTTCCTTTGTCACATGGGGAGGCGTCAGTGACATGAAACTTACTTATGAAGAGCGTGTGGATATGAGACGGATGATGAAACGTGTGATTGGCGGTCCGCCGCATAAGGTGCCAGAGGCATATGAAAACAGAACCCCTTTAAATGATGTGGATCAAATTGAAGCACCTGTCCTGATCATCCACGGAGAAGAGGACCAAAATGTATCGATTGAGCATGCATATTTGTTAGAAGATGCACTGCGCCAGCACGGGAAGTCTGTGGAGACGTGGTATTTCCATGGATACAACCACTATTTCCCGCCGCAGCATAATCGAGAAATTGTGAGAAGGCTGACCACATGGATGCACAGCCGAAAAAGCGGAAATGTGTTAAAATAAGCATTATAACGAAATATAGAAAGTAGGGGGATTTTCATTATGGGAATGCCTGTTGAATTTAATACAATGATTGTCACAAAGGGAAAAGAGACAAGAATTGAAGAAAATGTATTTGAACTCATGAAGGATGGATACCGCATTTATCCATTAAATATTCCACTTGAGGTGCGCAAAACGAAAGACGGAGAAAAAACAGGGACAGCACATGTTGAAAAACTAGAGCTGACAGACAATGTCACGAAGGTGACATACCGCCTTGTGTCATTGCATTCAACAAACTAAAAAAAGCTGAGGGATTGAATCTCCTCAGCTTTTTTTAGTTGGTTATACGAGTGGTCCGCCTTTGGCTTCAATGTCACTTGCCGCGTGACTGAATTTTTGGAAGTTCTTTTTAAATTCATTGGCAAGGAAGTGTGCTTTTTCTTGATAAGCCTTTTGATCATCCCATGTTTTAGCAGGTTGAAGCACTTCATCTGGTACACCAGGAATATGAAGCGGGATGTGTAGTCCGAAGATGTCATCAGTGATCATTTCAGCATTGTCAAGGTCACCTTCGATTGCTGCCTGCACCATTGCTCTTGTATGAGCGAGATTCATTCGTTTGCCTGTACCATAGCCTCCGCCAGTCCAGCCTGTATTCACAAGGAATACTTTAGCACCGTGCTCATCGATCTTTTTGCCAAGCATTTCAGCATAGACATGAGCTGGAAGCGGGAGGAATGGTGAACCGAAGCAAGTTGAGAATGTCGTTTCTGGTGATGTGACACCGCGCTCAGTTCCCGCTAATTTACTTGTGTACCCGCTCAAGAAATGGTACATTGCCTGTTCTTTTGTTAAACGGCTGATTGGAGGTAAGACGCCAAACGCATCAGCTGTTAAGAAAACAATGGCAGATGGATGTCCTGCGATACTTGGTTTCACGATGTTATCAATCATTTCGATTGGGTAAGCAGCGCGTGTATTTTCAGTAAAGAATGTATCATCATAATCCGCTTCACGTGTTTCTTCATCAAGCACAACGTTTTCAAGAACTGATCCGAAGCTGATCGCTTTGTAGATCTGTGGTTCTTTTTCTTCACTTAAGTTCACACATTTCGCATAGCATCCGCCCTCGATATTAAAGACCCCTGTGCCAGACCAGCCGTGTTCATCGTCTCCGATCAGCTTGCGGCTTGCGCTTGCAGAAAGCGTCGTTTTCCCAGTACCTGAAAGTCCAAAGAATAAGGCTACATCGCCTTCTTGACCTACGTTTGCTGAGCAGTGCATGGATAAAATATCTTGCTCAGGAAGCAGGTAGTTCATCACAGAGAAAATGGACTTTTTCATTTCTCCTGCATATTCTGTTCCACCGATAAGAATCGTGCGTTTTTCAAAAGAAACGATGATAAACGTTTCAGAGTTTGTGCCATCTGTTGCAGGATCTGCTTTGAAGTGCGGTGCAGATAAGATGGTGAAAGGTTTTTCATTTGAAGAAGGTGTTGACCCGTCAGGTCTGATAAATAGCTGCTTGGCAAAAAGATTGTGCCATGCGAATTCGTTTACAACTGTAATTGGCATACGATATCTTTCATCAGCGCCTGCAAACCCTTCAAAGACGAATAGTTCATCACGTTCTTTTAAGTATGACACAACCTTTGTATATAAACGGTCAAATGCTTCTTTGGAGATCGGCTGGTTGACTTGACCCCAATCGATTTTATGTTCAGAGCTTTCTTCTTTGACGATAAATTTATCTTTAGGCGAACGTCCTGTGTAGGCTCCAGTTGTCGCGCGGACAGCTCCTGTTGATGTTAAAACGCCTTCATTACGTGCCAAAATCTTTTCAACAAGTTTCGGAACAGATAAATTTTGGTGCGTATTTTCTAATGAGAGCAATGACTGCAAATCTTCTTTTAAATCCACTGAGTTCATAAAAAAACCCTTCCTTTACCGTTGAATTTGTTTGTTTCGATTAGTATAACACATTAATAATAATAGTCTATACTATTTAAAAATTTTTGTGTGTGTTTTTTCATTTCTGCTATGAAAATATGCTTTTTGGTGATGCTAATGGTGAGGAGAAAAAAGAGGGAGATAATTCTTATGAAGCATTGACATGACGCAAGGGTTTAAGATAAGATATCTTATTGAACGGATACTCTTATCCCGAGTTGGTGGAGGGACAGGCCCGATGAAGCCCAGCAACCGGTTTCTTATGAAAAAGGCATGAACATGCTGAGAAACCAAGGTGCTAACCTGATGCAAGGTACAAGAACACCTTGAGCGATAAGAGTGAAAGGCATGCGATCTCAGACCCTTTCCTCGCAATGAAGGAAATGGTTTTTTTATTTTTGGGATATCATATGAACAAATTGCCAATAACATCTCTAATATAAACGTTATTAAATATAAGAGGGAACGAGTTCCGTATCATATTGGAGGCCTCATCTTGGGATGATGTGGTCTTGTACAGGAGGAAATAGCCATTATGAGTCAAAATCGTCGTTTATTTACTTCAGAATCAGTGACAGAAGGACATCCGGATAAAATCTGTGATCAAATTTCAGACAGCATTTTGGATGAAATTTTAAAGAAAGATCCAAATGCACGTGTTGCCTGTGAAACTTCTGTTACAACCGGTCTCGTATTAGTAAGCGGTGAAATTACAACGTCTACTTATGTCGATATTCCAAAGACGGTGCGTGACACAATTAAGGAAATTGGCTACACACGTGCGAAATATGGTTTTGATGCGGAAACATGTGCGGTCCTTACATCAATTGATGAACAGTCTGCTGATATTGCGCAAGGTGTAGACAAAGCGCTTGAAGCACGTGAAGGAACAATGACTGAAGAAGAAATTGATGCGATTGGTGCAGGTGACCAAGGATTGATGTTTGGTTTTGCCAACAACGAAACCGAAGAGCTCATGCCGCTGCCGATTTCACTAGCGCATAAATTATCTCGCCGTTTAACAGAAGTACGCAAGAATGAGACACTTGCATACCTTCGTCCAGACGGAAAAACACAAGTCACAGTTGAATATGATGAGCAAAACAAACCAGTTCGTATTGACACAGTGGTTATTTCTACGCAGCATGCACCAGAAGTGACGCTTGAACAAATCCAAAGTGACTTAAAAGAGCATGTCATCAGCCCTGTCGTTCCAAGTGAACTGATTGATGAACAGACAAAATACTTTATTAACCCAACTGGCCGTTTCGTGATCGGTGGACCTCAAGGGGATGCTGGTTTAACTGGACGTAAAATCATCGTTGATACGTATGGCGGATATGCTCGTCATGGCGGCGGTGCTTTCTCAGGTAAGGATGCAACGAAGGTTGACCGTTCTGCGGCATATGCTGCTCGTTACGTAGCGAAAAACATCGTAGCTGCCGGCCTTGCAGATTCTTGTGAAGTACAGCTTGCTTATGCAATTGGTGTTGCACAGCCTGTATCGATTTCAATTGATACATTCGGAACAGGAAAAGCTTCTGAAGAAAAATTAATTGAAGTGGTTCGTGCAAACTTTGATCTTCGTCCAGCTGGCATTATTAAAATGCTTGACCTGCGCCGTCCGATCTACAAACAAACAGCTGCATACGGACATTTCGGCCGTCACGACTTAGATCTTCCGTGGGAAAAAACGGATAAAGCCGAAACACTTCGTAAAGAAGCATTGGAACAATAACAACATAGAAAACCGCTTATTTTAAGCGGTTTTCCTTTTGATTAAAAAAAAATCTACAAAAACCGAAAAAATGTGAAACAAAATCGGACAAAATACTGTCTAATTATAGGTCTACTTTTAAGAAATAACATAACGTGGAGGCAATAATATGTGTGGGTTTGTTGGTGTATTTAATCACCGTCCATTGTCCGAAACTACTGAACAGGAAGAGCTAATTAAACAAATGAATCGTCTCATCGTTCATCGCGGTCCGGATGATGAGGGTTACTTTCATGATGAGCATGTAGGATTTGGATTTAGACGTTTAAGTATTATAGATGTTGAGCACGGAAAGCAGCCGCTTTCTTATGAAGATGAAAAGTACTGGATTATTTTCAACGGAGAAATTTATAACTATGTGGAGCTGAAGGAAGAGCTTGTGAAAAAAGGCTATACATTCAGCACAGATTCAGATACGGAAGTACTTCTTGCCACATACCGTCATTATAAAGAAGAAGCGGCTTCAAAGCTTCGCGGCATGTTTGCATTTTTAATTTGGGATAAAGAAGCGCAATTATTATATGGCGCAAGAGATCCTTTTGGCATCAAACCGCTTTATTTTACACAAATGGATGAGCAAGTGTACTTTGCGTCTGAACGCAAAAGCTTGATGGCAGTGAACGAGAACATTTTATTTGATGAGACATCCTTACAGCAATACATGTCATTCCAGTTCGTACCTGAGCCAAATACACTTGATCAAAAGGTGCACAAAGTAGAGCCTGGTCATCAGTTTACTTTACGCCCAGGACAGGAGATTGAATTTAAGACTTACTGGAAAGTTCAATTCAAGCCTGAACAAACACAAGAACAAAAGCTGATTGAAGAAGTCCGCGATGCAATCTATGATTCTGTGAAAATTCACATGAGAAGTGATGTTCCTGTTGGTTCATTCCTATCAGGTGGTATCGATTCTTCTTTCATCGTATCTGTCGCAAAGGAATTTCATCCTGAGCTGAAGACGTTTTCTGTTGGTTTCCAGCAGGATGGCTTTAGTGAAGTTGATGTGGCGAAGGAAACGGCTGATAAGCTGGGCTTACAAAACTTCAGCGCTGTGATTTCTCCTGAGGAATATATGAATGAGCTTCCAAAAATTGTTTGGCATTTAGATGATCCTTTAGCTGATCCGGCGGCGATTCCATTGTACTTCGTGGCAAAGGAAGCGAAGAAACAAGTGACGGTTGTTCTTTCTGGTGAGGGAGCAGACGAGCTGTTCGGTGGATATAATATTTACCGTGAGCCGCTTTCTCTTAAACCATTTGAATCTGTTCCATCTATGCTGAAAAAGCTTCTTCTTCGTCTGGCGCGCTTAATGCCAGAAGGAATGAAAGGAAAAAGCTTTATCGTCCGCGGCTGTACACCATTAGAGGAGCGTTATATCGGTAATGCGAAAATCTTTGAAGAGCCAGTAAAGAAAAATCTCTTAAAGCAGTATGATCCGAACATTACATATCGTGATGTGACGAAGACATACTTCGAGGAAAGTGCAGGCTACAGTGATATTAACAAAATGCAATATGTTGATATTCATACGTGGATGCGCGGTGACATCTTATTGAAAGCAGATAAGATGACAATGGCGAATTCCCTTGAGCTTCGTGTTCCATTCCTTGATAAGGTCGTATTTGAAGCGGCTTCTAAAATTCCAGAAGAGCTGAAAACAAAAGATGGCACAACGAAATATTTATTGCGTAAAGCAGCAGAAGGCATTGTGCCTGATCACGTGTTAAACCGCAAGAAGCTGGGCTTCCCTGTTCCAATTCGTCATTGGCTGAAAAATGAGATGAACGCTTGGGCGAAAGACATCATTAAAAACAGTCAAACGGACGAATATATTAACAAAGCGTATGTGCTTGATTTATTAAATGAACATTGTGCTGGTAAGGCAGATCATAGCCGTAAGATTTGGACCGTTCTGATCTTTATGATTTGGCACAGCATTTATGTGGAGCGCAGTATTGATCCAGAGCAATTGAATCATCAACCAAAAGAAGTCATCTTCAGTTAATGAAAAAAGGTTTTCAGCTTTGTGCTGAAAACCTTTTTTGTCATGATAGAAAGCGGTGGAAAAGGGTAAAATAACAAGCGGTTCATAGTTATTGCTTAATATCCTGAAAAAAACATGATAAAGTGAAGATACACGTATGATGTTAACGAGATAAAAGGGAACGATAGTATTGTCCTTTTTCTACATATTCTCTGCGGATTCGGTCCATGTCTTGAATGTCTTCATCTGTTAACAGCCGAACGACTTTGGCTGGACGGCCAAAAGCGAGTGATCCTTTTGGGATGACCTTGCCTTGAGGGACAAGACTTCCTGCACCGATAAAGGCGCCTTCGCCAATCTCCGCACCATCGAGAATGATGGACCCCATGCCAATGAGGGCATTTTTTCGAATGATTGAGCTATGTAATGTGACTTGGTGTCCAATGGTAGCACCATCTTCAATAAGAAGTGTTTTTCCAGGACTTTGATGCAGGCACGATAAATCTTGAATGTTGACGTTCTTTCCAATTCTCACAGGTGCGACATCGCCTCTGATGACAGTTTGGAACCACACGCTCGAATATTCTCCAATTGTGACATCACCGGTAATGGTGGCGTTTTCTGCGACAAAGACCGATTCATGAATCTCAGGTGTAAACTGATGATATGGATAAATCACTTTTTCGACTTCCTTTCTTAATACAACATTTGTGAGGTGTTTACTTTGTGGACTTGGCATGCTGAAAGACCAGTTGGTACAATTGTGATTGTACATGGTGCGAGTGAATATCACGGCCGATATAAATGGCTGATTGAAATGTGGCGGAATGCAGGCTATCATGTCGTCATGGGTGACTTGCCTGGGCAAGGCACATCGACACGTGCGCGAGGCCACATTCGTTCATTTCAAGAATACATTGATACAGTCGATGAATGGATCGAACATGCGAAATCATTCAGGCTTCCTACATTTTTACTTGGACACAGTATGGGTGGACTCATTTCAATTGAGTGGATGAAGCAGTATACCCATACGAAGTTGAATGGCCTTATTTTATCATCACCTTGTTTAGGTCTGCAATTTAAACCGAAGAAGCTGATGGATTTTGCGTCAAAAGGTCTAAATGTGCTGGCACCGTCTTTTAAAGTAGAGTCAGGGCTGTCGATTGAACTAGCGACACGAAATCAAGCGGTCATTGAGGCAGACTCAAATGATTCTCTTTACGTGACAAAGGTGTCGGTTCGCTGGTATCGAGAGCTGATCAAAAATATCGATGCAGCGATGCAGCCGACGAATGTCTTTAAATCGATCCCGCTCCTTTTAATGCAGGCTGGCGATGATAAGATCGTCGATAAAACAAGGGTGATCAAATGGTTCAATGGCATAGAATCAACCAATAAATCATACCGTGAATGGGAAGAGCTGTATCACGAAATTTTTAATGAACCGGAAAGAGAAGATGTATTTAAGGCGGCAAGAGCCTTTACCGATCAATATATTTGATTGCGAGCTTTAAGTTGGGGGTGGAGTGATTTGTCAGTACCAGAGCGTCCTTTTGCACTGATGACAAAGGTGTATAAAGATATTTTTCCGCTTGTTCATCAGGAGCTGAAAAAGTGGCGGGCTCATGCAGAAATGATTGAAAATGAAGAACTGAGAACGCAGGCACTAGCGAGCATATCTAGTAAAACGTTTCACTGTGAAGGCGGAGGTATTTTATCACTTCTAGCAGGTGAAGAGAAAGAAACGTGTATTGAATTCATCGTGGCATATCAAACCATCAGTGATTACTTAGATAACCTATGTGACCGCAGCACGTCGCTTGATCCAAAGGATTTTCATATGCTACATCAAGCGATGAGAGATGCGCTTGATATTCATGCTGAGCTCAAGCCATATTATCAATTCCGTGAGGATCAAGAGGATCATGGATACTTACATGCGCTTGTCCGCACATGTCAAGACGTGCTTACGCGCGTTGAGCATTATCCAATCATTCAGCCATATTTACATACGCTGTGTGATTACTATAGTGATCTGCAAGTACATAAGCACGTTGTTCCTCATGAGCGAGTGCCAAGGCTAGAGTCGTGGTTCCGCCAATATGAAAAAGATTTGCCGAAGATGGAATGGTATGAGTTTTCAGCTTGTGCTGGATCAACGTTAGGGATATTCTGTCTTGTGGCGTATGCGCTGCAGCCCGATTTTACAGAAAAGCAGGCGAAGCAAATTTACGAAAGCTATTTCCCTTATATTCAAGGTCTGCACATATTACTCGATTATTTAATTGATCAAGAAGAGGACCGGCTTGGGGGAGATCTGAACTTTTGCTCATACTATGACTCTCATCATGAGATGATGGATAGACTACAGCATTTTATCGAAAAAGCGGATGAGCAGCTGAAAGGCATTCCGCATGAGAACTTTCACAAATTGATTAACAGAGGATTACTGGCGGTCTATTTGTCCGATGAAAAAGTGACAGCCCAAAAAGAGATGAACAAGCTGGCAAAAAGGCTGATCAAATCAAGCGGGAAAACATCGTTCTTTTTCTATATTAACGGAAGAGCCTATCGGACCTATCAGAAAATGCCTTGGATGAAATCATCATAAAAAGCTCAAATCCAATAAGATTTGAGCTTTAGCGTGTAGACAAACCCTCGCCTTCGGTGTCAGGTCTGCAAAGGTTTTCTATCACGCTGAAAAGAAGAAAAAAAGCTAAAATGCACATCATTTTAGCTTTTTTTCAATTGCGACCACAAAAGGCGGGTCGTTTTGAATATTCATGTATTGATATGATAAAACTTGTACTTCTTCATGAGACAGTGATCTGCAATAGTCGAGAAGCACTTCTTTTTCTCTTTTACCTTCGGGATGTCCATGGTAGATCACAAGGACGATCAGTCCTCCGGGTTTGAGCCATTCGAGGAGTTGTTTAATCGCTTCAATGGTTGTATGCGCCTGAGTGGTAACGGCTTTATCGCCTCCAGGCAGATACCCAAGGTTAAACACTGCACCAGATATATGTCCATAAACATCCTTCGGCAGATGCTCCGCCATTTTTTCATGTCCATCATGGATCAGGTGAACGTAAGGATATTGATCGCCAAGCCTTTTGCTTGTCTGCTGCAAGGCTTCCTCTTGCACGTCGAATGCAAACACTTGTCCATCAGTTCCTACAAGGTCAGCTAAATAGAGTGTATCGTGGCCGTTTCCCATTGTTGCATCTATAACGATGTCGCCTTTTTGACACGCGCGTTCCAACAGCTCTTTACTAAAAGGAAGCATGCGTTTCAAAATCATTTTGCTGCTTCTTCCAATCTGACGAAACGTTTCCCTTGGTAGCTGTTACGTCTTTCGAGCTCAGCATTAATGGCATTTAGTACTTCCCACTTGTTTACACTCCACATTGGACCAACCATTAATTCAATTGGGCCGTCTCCTGTAATACGATGAATAATCATTTCTGGCGGCAGAATCTCCAGCTGATCACAAACAAGCTGAACATATTCCTCCTGACTTAAAAACTCAAGCTTTCCTTTTTCGTATTGCTTAACCATTGGGGTCCCTTTTAAAAGGTGAAGCAAATGAATTTTAATTCCTTGCACATCTAAATCCGCAACAGCTTTTGCTGTTTCCATCATCATGTCCCGGTTTTCAAGAGGCAATCCGTTGATAATATGCGAGCAGACACGAATTCCGTGTTTTCTCAGCTTTTCTACACCTTCAACGTAGCATTCATAATCATGAGCACGGTTAATGAGCATAGCTGTTCGTTCATGTACCGTTTGAAGACCGAGCTCTACCCATAGGTAAGTGCGTTCGTTTAATTCGGCTAAATACTCCACTACGTCATCAGGCAGACAGTCAGGTCTTGTTGCAATGGATAGACCTACGACACCATCCAGGTTCATGACGGTTTCATATTTTTCTTTTAGGACAGGAAGCGGCGCGTGTGTGTTTGTATACGCCTGAAAATACGCCATGTATTTTCCGTCTTTCCATTTTGTATGCATCCGGTCTTTGATTTCATTAAATTGAGTGATGAGATCATCAGCCCGGTTTCCTGCAAAATCACCAGAACCAGCGGCACTGCAAAATGTACAGCCGCCGTGGGCTACGGTACCATCACGGTTTGGGCAGTCAAAGCCGCCGTCTAAGGCTACTTTAAATACTTTATGACCAAAATGTTCACGTAAATGGTAGTTCCATGTGTGATAACGTTTTTCGCTGTTTGAATATAAAAAAGGGTTATGCTGATCCAAGTCAGTAACCTCCTTGCGTAATAATAGGCATCCTTAAAGTTTAACAAAAATCATGAAGGAGGACAATTGAATCTGTCCAACATTTTCTTTAGTGAAAAAGCTTTATATGGGCAAAATAGGCGGGAGCGATGATGAAATGGAGGGAATGTAAGATGGCAACAAGGCAGTCGATCGATGAATTTATCCAAAAAAGTACTGAAACCCTTGAGTTTGCAAGTGAGCAATTTGATTTGAGCTCACGACAGGAACATTATAATGAGGAAGAATTTTCTAAAGCACAGCTCATGCTTGAGAATACGGTCAACGAATTAGAAAAATTAAAAGATGTCGCCAATGACCAGCAAAGAGAACGGTTAGACAGGGCGCGTGTTCAAATTCAGAGCTTGCAAAACCAAATGATATTAGGAATTTCTTACGATAATGTTTGATGAACAGATCCTTTTTTAAGGGTCTGTTTTATTTTTTGGATGTTTTCGCAAAGATTGTTGTTTTTGGACATATATTTGTAATTGGTTTTTATTCTGTTAAAATATGTTATATAAAGAAATTGCAAATATCTTTAATCAAGGGGGTAGAAAAAATGTTGGAGACTCTTCCTAATTGGTTTTGGGCATTATATTACTTGTTTTTCTTAGCAACATTTGGAACTGCAATATTCAGTGTTGTGAAAAATAAACATAGGGGATTGTCCATTCTAACCATTGTATTTACTGTTACAATTCCGATTATTAGCCTGATAAATAGCATTGGTAGAGTAGAAGGAATGAATGAATTTGAACACTTATTTAGTCAATTGCAACAGGGGGCAGTTTGGTCTATCTATACAGTTATAGGCTATATATTTTTATTAGTATGGTGGGTGCTAATCCTGTTCAAAAGCAAGTCCAAAAACCAAGTAATAGTATCTAATTAAAACCTTGTAGAGACCTTAATATTGGGGTCTTTTATTATTGCACTTCTCAACATCTCAACTGTACTATAATTAGATTTTTGACACGCTAAAACAAGCCTTTGCTCTACTCGTTTTTCAAATGCTAAATTCTTTTCCTTATCAAGCCATCGGAACCAGTAGAGGTAGTTGTCCAAATATTTTGTTGCAACTCCTTGAGAACGCTCCATCCACTTTTACAGGCGATTATGAAAAATTATTAACGTGTTAAATGTGGTAAATCCACTTCTTTACACGCTGTTTTTGACGCTCATTGACTGTTCATGTTGTAATCCTGTTATCTTTGCGAACTTTTTATAATTTGTTGCTGTTTCAGTGCATAGCAAAGCAGAAGGGTGAATATACTCACCCTTCTGCTTTAACACGATCTGTTCCTGCCTTACGAGCAATTACACTTCCATTACGGTCTTGTGCTACGACAACAGCATTTTAAGGTTAGAAATACCTCTCTTTTCGTCCTTTTCTCCACACTTTTTGGCTTTTCTATGGGTGATTTCTCGCCCCTTCATAGACTCACGAAAGAAAGTTTCATCACTTTCAACGATACCTTAAAGTTGATTAAATCCGAAACTGCCTGATGCGTTCAAGATTTTATGTCTCCAATAAAATGCGGCGGAAATGTGTATTTTAAGGCGTTCAGCAATTTTGGGTACAACCATAAACCAGAAGCAAATCTGGCTTCACGAATGCTTTTAAGTAGTTTTGTCATTTTATCTGGTTCGTCTGGAAACAAGTCTTGTTTCATTACGTTAAACAAGGCTAATTGCTCTGATTTGGTTAAATTGCTGAACTCTTCATAAACATTTTCCCACATACTTAAACGCCTCCCGAATGCCCACTGTAACAACCTTTTAACAGTATAATCAAGAGAGCAACAATCTTTACGAAAACAGCCTATTTTTTTCTAGAGTCTCTTGACTTTTCAATTAAGTGTCTATATTGTATTAAGTGTACTACATCAACTAATACACTACAGACACTTAAAAAGTGAAGAAAGGTGTTCAACCATGAAAAAAGAAAAAAAGCCAATCAATTTGAAGTGGATGGTGCTGGCTGTTGCGTTAGCATGTACATTTTTTTTCGTTCTCGTTTTCATTGGTTTTGAAGTTCAAAAAGATTTGATACCCAATTCGGTCCCTTTAATGCAAGGACATGAACAAGCGATAGGACTGCAAAAGCATGAATGAGGAAAGAGGGAGCCATCATGATCCAAATAGATCCAAGAAGCGCTGCGCCAATATATGAACAAATCATTGAGCAGCTCAAAATTTTATGTTTAAAAGGCGTGATGAAGCCAGGTGACAAACTGCCCTCTGTCAGAGAGCTCGCCACCATTATTATTGCCAACCCAAACACCGTCAGCAAAGCGTATAAAGAACTTGAACGGGAAGGGATTATTGAAACGCTAAGAGGCCGTGGTACGTATGTAACAGAAGGTGCTCAGTTAAAGCTGAATGAAGGGAAGGTGCTCGAGATGAAAGAACAGTTAAGACAACTCATCATAGAAGCTCATTATGCCGGTATTGATATTCATCAACTGAAGGAATGGCTAGAAGAGATCGGCTCAAGTCTTAAAGGAGGAAAACAAGTTGATTGAGGTCAGAAATGTATCAAAAACTTTAAATGGACGCCAAGTCCTCAGTGACGTTTCCTTCAAAATAGGAAAAGGTGAGATCTTCGGTCTGTTAGGGCGGAATGGCTCCGGGAAAACAACGCTTCTCCGATTGATACAGCAAATTCTTCTTCCGGATGAAGGAGAGATTTATTTCAAAGACGTGCTGGTGAAAGACCACCCTCTAGTGAAGCAAAATATTGTGTTTATGCCAGTTGTGAATCCATTCTTTGACAGATACAATTACGGACAGCTTGTCCAGCTGTTAAAGCATATTTATCCGAGATTTGATGTAACTTATGCCAATGAGCTTGTGAACCGGTATGAGATCCCGGAAAAAGTGAAATATCGTGAATTGTCGACAGGATTAAAGAAACAGCTGTCGCTCATTTTAAGCTTTGCGATCAAACCAGCGGTCATTTTATTGGATGAGCCGACTGATGGAATCGACGCTGTGACAAGAAATGATGTGCTTCAGCTCATGATCGACGAAGTGGCAGAACGTGAAACATCGATTCTCATTACATCTCACCGTTTAGAAGACATTGAGCGTATGTGTAATCGAATCGGATTTTTAGAAGGAAATGAACTCACAAGTGTCATGGATTTAGATGAATTAAAGGATGACTATGTCAAAATCCAAATGGCCTTTGAAGAAGATATGAACTTAAGTATTCGTAAAAATGGCGTTGCGATTTTGGATCAAGCGGGCGTTTTCTATACAGCGCTTGTTCTTAAAACCGACGTGGAGGCTAAAGAGTACTTGAAGTCACTAAAGCCAAAAGTATGGCATGAACTGCCTGTGAATTTAGAAGAAGTATTCATTGCGAAGTTTGGAGGGAAACGCAGATGGTAAAGCGGCAATTATTATATAAGGAGTGGAAGCAGTCTGAGCTGACATTCATTTTAGTGATGCTCGTTGCTACGCTTGCGACACCCTTCGCATTCTTAATGGAATATTCTTCTTTTCAAACGTGTCTAAACGATACAGAGTGTATTGTCGATTCACCGCGTTTTTCATATTTCTTTAATACAGATGCTTTCCTCTCCCTTTCTTGGTTAATGGGGCTCTTCTTTGCTGTCATTCAGCTGGGATTTGAGAGAAATAAAGGGCACATGGACTTTACCTTATCTTTACCGTTTAGCAGAAGTGCAATTTATCACACAAAGTTTTTCTTAGGTGCTGGAATCATTGCAGTCGTTCATGCCGTTTCTTATGTTCTTACTTATTTACTTATTTTAGGACTTAACCCACTAGAGACACCTGGCTTTCATAGCGGTTATGTCATTTCGCTTGTGTCCTCCTTGATGTTTTATAGTTTATTTTTTGCAGCGGGTACTTTAACCGGAAGTTCCATTGCGCAAGCAATCGTTGGGTTCAGCACAGCTATTTTACCCTTTTTAGTGATCGGATTACCGCTTGTTCATTTAGATTTTATTATAAAGACAAGTGGAAGTTGGTTAGATAAGAGCTTCGCTTATTTGATATCGCCTATGTCTCCAATCAACTATATTATAGATGAACCTTTCCGATCTGATTATCCTCTTTGGTTCTCAGGCGAAAAAATCATTATACCTATTGTCATGATGGTTCTGTTCTATCTAATTGGCTTAATTAGCTTTATAAAACATCCAATTGAACGAAATGGCCGCTTCTTTCTTTATCAAAAGATCGATCGACCAATTCAAATTATGGTCATTGTCTTCGGAGTTCTAGGATTTGGCTGGGTTGGATTTTCTTCAGACAATTCCATATTTGGTTATATCGCTGGCATGCTCATCGGTGGAGCTGTGGGCGCACTAACGAGTTATTTCTTAATCTATCGAAAAAGATAAACAGAGAGCAGGGGAGTAGAGATGATTCAGATTCAAGCATTAGATCATGTATTTAAAATTGGTAAAAAAGGCAGGGAAAATGAAATTCCTGTACTAAAAGGGATTGACCTGTCCATTAAAAGAGGCGATATTGCTTGTATTGTTGGACGAAGTGGTTCAGGGAAATCGACTTTGTTGAACTTAATATCAGGTTATATTACGCCAACGAGTGGACAAATTACCATTGATGGCACCAATGTGACTGGCTTTAATGAAAAAGAATGGGCAGACTTTCGCTTAGATCACTTTGGCTTTATCTTTCAAAGCTTTCAGTTGATTGGGAGCTTAACAACGTATGAGAATGTTGAACTTCCGCTCACTTTAAAAGGTGTGAAGCCGTCTGAACGAAAAGAGAAAGTAAAAGAAATGCTGAAACGAGTAGGTCTTGAACATCACGCAGGACATTACCCAAATGAGCTGTCAGGCGGACAGCAGCAGCGTGTGAGTATTGCAAGAGCCTTGATTTTAAATCCATCTATTATTTTAGCGGATGAACCTACAGGGAGTCTCGATTCAGAAACTGAAGGAGAAATTCTAGCCTTTATCCAGCAGCTCAATCGTGAAAAAGGAATTACATTTGTCATCATTACACATGACGATGAAGTCGCTTCAATCGCAGACACAACGTTCCAGCTTCACGATGGTGTATTAAAGAAAGGGGAACAGTCCATTGAAATTTAGAGATCAGGTCAAATTCATTAGAAGAAATATGAAGAAAAATAGATTGCGTGTGTTTATGACCATTCTTGCAACGACAATGGCATGCTCTTTCTTAATCGTTTTAGCTTCTGTCGGTTTTGGTTTGCAAAAATCAGCTCAAGATGAAATTATGAAGCAGCAAATCATCACAGAAATTAAAGTGTTAGGAAAAGAAAAAGGAGACGTCAAGATTGATGATTTAAAGAAATATGATCATGTGAAATCTGTCGTCTCAAGAACATCGATCATTCCATTGGTTAACGTCGAGCTCGATGACCGTTCAAGTGAAACACATGCTGCTTTGACCGATATGAAAGAAGAAAAAGAAGCAGGGCTTGAACTAGACCGAGGAAAAGTCCCAACGTCAGCGAACGAAATTGTGGTTGGGTATCATATGGCGCAGCAACTGTGGACAAAAAAAGAACGCGAAGCCTATGAAAAAGAATTAAACCAGACGTCAAATGGTGAAGAAACACCGAAGGAGCCTAAAGGCTACACGAAGGATATTTTAAATAAAGTGATTCAAATCAAAGTGCCAAAACTAAATGAAGAAAATGAAGTCGTTAAAGAAAAAACATTTGATTTCCGTGTAGTAGGTGTTTTGAAAAAGCCGAATTTGGAGTGGCAGGAGGATCATAAAATTCTGATTCCGAATGCTTATGAAAAAGAATTTGGCCAAATACTCGACCTGTCTCCTGAAGCAGGAAATGTCGAGAAAATGACCTCTGTTTATGCAGATAAATTCGACAATGTCGGTGCACTCACGGATAAACTAACAGATGAAGGCTACCAAGTCATCTCTGTGACGAATCAGCTAGAAGGAATGGCTATGTTCTTTACAGTCTTCAAAATTGGACTTATTTTTGTCGGATGTATTGCAGTCATTATTTCTGCCATCGGTATTTTCAATACGATGACCATGGCGGTAACAGAGCGAACACAAGAGATTGGGATTATGAAAGCCATTGGCGCGAATCCATCCATTATCAAGCGAATGTTCCTAATGGAAAGTGCTTATATTGGAGTCATCGGATCAATCATCGGTATTATCATCTCATATTTGATTAGTTTCGCCGTTAATTTAATCATCCCAGCCATTTTGTCGTCCATGTCTGAGGGAGGATCAAGCGATCAATTCTCGATTACTTTTTCCTATATTCCGCTTAGCCTTGTGATTACAGCAACAGTGATCAGCGCAGGGGTAGCGATCATCTCAGGGCTGAACCCGGCACGTAAGGCAACAAAAACGAATGTATTATCAGCTTTAAGAAGAGAAATTTAAAAAAGAACCTCCTGGAAACCCGATTGGGCGCTCAGGAGGTTCTTTTTAATCTTAATTAAACATCGCTATTGCTTAGGTGCCCTGTATCCGGCACGCTCTGCTTCTTCTACGGAGCAGAACATTTTGGTTACATTTTTTGTTCTAGAGTAGTATCTGCTGCTTGGTGTGTGATAAATACCGTTGACACTCCCTTTAATGTTACAGGCAGCTGATTCTTTCTTTGTTTCCTTTTGTGATTCATGACCGCCTGTGTTTTTTCCTTCATCTTTAGGAGCAGAGCGCTGGACGGTGGAAGACTTCGTATCGCTGCTGCTATTCTTGTTTTCTTGTTTGAGTGTTTCATTGCTGGAGGTAAGCTTGTCTATTTTCTTTTCAAGCGATTGAATGGTCTTTTCTTGCTGTTTGACCGTTTCTTTTTCTGAGGTGATCGTTTCTAGCTTTTTTTCCAGCTTTTCTTTTTCCTTCTCCGCGTCTTCTAAAGAGGAGGTAAGCGACTCTTTATCAGCTTTTAAGCTCGAAATGTCAGCTGAGAGCTCCTTTTGATCCTTTAAAAGCTGTTCGGAAGATGGATCGGCTTGTGCTTTTGGTGAATTTGCAGCAGCAAGCGGTAATGACATAATGGAAAAGAAGAGACCAATGATCAAAAAAGGATAGAATAGTTTCTTTGAAAAAATCAGCTCGTTCTTGCGTTTGAGTAAGAAGAAATTGACGGCATATCCGATGGCAAAACAGACACATAAAAGACCTATGATGAGTAACAACATATCTAACAGCCCCCCTAAATTGCTATTTACACCTATCATACCTCATTTTTCCATTTTGGGAAGCGGTTCAACTAAAAAAACCCTGTTTACACAGGGTTTTCAGCTAATGGTAATCCTTTTATGGCTTCTTTTACTGTCAAATAAGTGATCGTATTCTGGAAATCTGTATCGAGGTCTTTCATTTTCATCGCAAGCTGCGGTTTGATTCCAGTGATGATTAGTTCGGTTCCCGTTAGATTGAGAAGATGATGCAGTTTGAAAATGCGTGCTGCGACGGAATCATCGACTTCTATTAAACCAGAAAGGTCGACAATTAAATAATCATCCTTTGAATCATCTAATATACAGGTTAACTTAGCGACAATGGCATCAAAGCGCTCTTCAGATAATTTCCCGATAAGCGGAAGGGCAGATACACCATTTTTGATTGGGACGATTGGCGTCGAAAGAGAGGTGACTTCCTGTAAGGAATCTTCTAGGAGCTGTTCATATTCTTTCTGTTTCGTAATATCCTTTTGAAAACCAATGAAAAATGTTTTGTCATCTTGTTCAATGTATAGAGGATCTATATTGAGTTCATTCCAAAAAAAAGTGCCGTCTTTTTTATAATTTTTTAGCTGTGTGGTAATAGGTGTTTTGTTTTGAATTCCATGACGAATTAAAGCAAGCTGCTTTTGATCCGTGTCTTTTCCTTGAAGGAATCGACAATTACGCCCAAGAATCTCATCTGGTTTGTATCCAGTCATTTGTGTAAAGCCATGATTCACATAAACGATAGGGTTATCCTCTAAGGAAGGGTCTGTAATGACAACACCGATGCGCGCATGATCCAGCGCTTTTTTGATGAGTTCAAGCTGTTTTTGCAAGCCGAAAATGTTCGAGCTGACCATATTACCCTCCTTTGCTGCTATAAGACATATCAAATGGTTGTCTTTTCAACCAAATGAATCCTTATAAACGTAACATAACATATGTTCTGTTTCAACGATTGCAAACGCTTTGTTAAATTTGTCATCATAGTTTGTCCTCCATTAGAATAGAGTAAGTAAGGAGACTTTTCATTAGAAAAAGAAGGAATCAATTACTCAACATTCATAAAATGACAAAAATAGTTAATATGGATTAGGTAAAAATGATTCCAATGCATCAAGATTGTTTTTAGGTCATTCACATATAATGGAAGAAACAAGCTTTTTTTCTTCGTTAGAGAGAATAGACCTTTTACATGGATTATGACGGAACAGCAGAATGGCATTACAGGGGGCTGGACAGCCTGAAGTCGCTTTACTATTCTAAGGGCTTTAGGAAGGTGATGAAAATGCTGCAACAAGTCATTATTGCTTGCGCCATTGGAGGGGTCATGGGCATTCTCGGTCACGTAAAGAAAAAAGGCAGGCTAGAGAAGCCCAGAATGACAAAAAAGTTTATTTACTTAGGGTTTATTGAAGATTGGCTCGTTGGGATGATTGCCGCTACACTGCTTGTCTTATCCTCAAATCCCGAATCTAGTCTGCACTTGATCATCTTATCAATTATTTCAGGTTACGGAGGAGAAGCAGTTCTGCGAAGCTTTGATTTTGTAAGAGATCAGCGTTCACAGGATGCAGACTCCAGCCGTCATAACCGATCTCCACACGAATAATATCCTCTACTTTACCCTAGTCTAGGGTACATTCCCATTGTATACAAACCTGCTTGCACTTATGATCATAATTCTATAAAATACTACTTAGATGACGGTTACGATAAGAACAGTGAAGAGGAGTAGTAGGAAAGCAGTATTTGTCTTTAGAGAATTGACGGCTGGTGAAAGTCAATCAAATCTGCTTCTGAACTCGCCTCAGAGTTGCAGTTGCGTTAAAGCTTCTGTCGCATGTCTGCGTTAAAGATATTAAGTGAGCGTACGAACAGCATGTTACGCTAACAAGGGTGGTACCGCGGGAACCAAAAAATCTCTCGTCCCTTTCCAGGGATGAGGGTTTTTTGTTGATTTTAGAAAAATCTGAATTCTTGCAGTGGTCATCTAAGCAGATAAAGCCGTACATATTAAAGGAGGTTTTCACATTGAGTTTTCAGCATCGGGAAATTGAAAAGAAGTGGCAGGATTATTGGCTGACACATAAAACATTCGCCACATCTGACTCGGAAGATAAACCGAAGTTTTATGCGCTTGATATGTTTCCATATCCATCAGGAGCAGGGCTTCATGTCGGGCACCCTGAGGGCTATACAGCAACGGATATTTTATCACGCATGAAACGTATGCAGGGATATGATGTTCTTCATCC
Organism: Bacillus sp. FSL R5-0659; assembly: GCF_038008785.1. Classification (NCBI taxonomy): domain Bacteria; kingdom Bacillati; phylum Bacillota; class Bacilli; order Caryophanales; family Bacillaceae; genus Bacillus; species Bacillus sp. FSL R5-0659. The sequence continues at coordinate 2,632,133 of NZ_JBBOZU010000001.1, read as the reverse complement.
AATGGGATGGGACGCATTTGGTCTCCCGGCAGAACAGTATGCACTTGATACAGGGAATGACCCGGCGGCCTTTACAGAAGAGAACATCAATAACTTCCGCCGCCAAATTCAATCACTAGGGTTCTCGTATGATTGGGATCGAGAAATCAACACGACAGATCCGAATTACTACAAATGGACACAATGGATTTTCTTAAAATTGTACGAAAAAGGATTGGCCTATATCGATGAAGTACCAGTGAACTGGTGCCCAGCGCTTGGCACAGTGCTTGCAAACGAAGAAGTCATTGATGGAAAAAGTGAACGCGGAGGCCATCCTGTTGAAAGACGTCCTATGAAGCAGTGGATGCTAAAGATTACAGCATATGCGGACAGGCTGTTAGAAGATTTAGAGGACATTGATTGGCCTGAAAGCATCAAAGATATGCAGCGTAACTGGATCGGACGCTCTGAAGGTGCGCACGTTCATTTTGAAGTAGAAGGGCATAACGAACAGTTTACGGTTTTTACAACGCGTCCTGATACACTATTTGGTGCAACTTATGCGGTGCTTGCTCCAGAACATGCACTAGTTGAAAAAATTACATCAGCTACTCAAAAAGAAGCAGTCGAAGCATATATCAAAGAAATTCAATCGAAGAGTGATTTAGAGCGGACAGATCTTGCCAAAACGAAAACGGGTATTTTCACAGGGGCATATGCTATCAATCCGTTAAATGGTGAAAAAATGCCGATCTGGATTGCAGATTACGTGTTAGCCACTTATGGAACAGGGGCGATTATGGCCGTACCTGCTCATGATGAACGTGATTATGAATTCGCCAAAACCTTTGATCTTCCAATCAAAGAAGTTGTAGAAGGCGGAGACATCGAAAAAGAAGCCTACACAGGTGATGGAAAGCACATTAACTCTGATTTCCTAAATGGCTTAGGAAAAGAAGAGGCGATTGAAAAAGCGATTGCATGGCTTGAAGAACATCAAAAGGGTGAAAAGAAAGTCACATATCGTTTAAGAGACTGGCTATTTAGCCGCCAGCGCTACTGGGGTGAACCGATTCCAATCATTCATTGGGAGGACGGAACATCTTCAGCTGTTTCAGAGGAAGAGCTTCCACTGATCTTGCCTAAGACGACTGAGATTAAGCCAAGTGGTACAGGTGAATCACCATTAGCCAATATTAAAGACTGGGTTGAGGTTGTAGATCCTGTAACAGGTAAGAAAGGCCGCCGTGAAACGAATACAATGCCGCAATGGGCAGGAAGCTGCTGGTATTTCTTACGTTATATTGATCCTCATAACTCAGAAGAGCTTGCATCTCCTGAGAAGCTGAAGAAATGGCTTCCAGTTGATGTGTATATCGGCGGAGCAGAACACGCTGTACTGCATCTTCTATATGCACGCTTCTGGCATAAATTCTTGTATGATATCGGTGTTGTTCCAACAAAAGAACCTTTCATGAAATTGTTCAACCAAGGCATGATTCTTGGGGAAAACAATGAAAAAATGAGTAAATCAAAAGGAAATGTGGTCAACCCGGATGATATCGTAGAATCTCATGGTGCAGATACATTACGACTTTATGAAATGTTCATGGGACCTTTAGATGCGTCAATTGCTTGGTCTGAAACAGGACTTGATGGTGCTCGTCGTTTCCTTGATCGTGTATGGCGTCTATTTACAAATGAAGATGGCTCACTCAGTGATAAAGTGACAGAGCAATCTGGCGGCGCATTAGAACGCAGCTATCATGAAACCGTCATGAAGGTAACTGATCATTATGAAGGCTTGCGTTTCAATACAGGCATTTCACAATTAATGGTGTTTATCAACGATGCCTATAAGGCTGATACACTGCCGAAAGAATATGCAGAAGGCTTTGTAAAGCTTCTTTCTCCAATTGCACCGCATCTTGCAGAAGAGCTTTGGAATAAACTTGGTCATGAAGGGTCTATTTCTTATGAAGCATGGCCTCAATATGATGAGTCAAAGCTTGTCGACGATGAAGTAGAAATTGTCGTACAGCTTAACGGTAAAGTGAAAGCAAAATTAACCGTTCCTGCTGATGCAACAAGGGAGCAGTTAGAAGAGCTTGCGAAAAATGATGCACGAGTAAAAGAACAGCTGGAAGGGAAAACCATTCGTAAAGTGATTGCGGTTCCTGGGAAGCTTGTCAATATTGTTGCGAACTAATGATGACACCCATCGGTATTTAACCGGTGGGTGTTCTTTATTTCCCGGGACATAATTTTGTCGAAAACAAGGTGATTCCTGCATCGGTCTCGTATTTTAACAGGTGATCAAGAAAATGAGGAGTGACGTCAATGGAAAAGGAAAACAAACGTGAACAACTGCTCAGTCTGTTAGGAGAAATGCCAGAACGTCATCGCGTGGAGGCTTATACGTTAAAAATGGAGGAACGTGAATCATATGTAGTGGAAACACTCATTCTCTCCATAAATGGCGTAGAGGAAGTCCCTGCTTATTTCGTGAAACCGAAGGATACGGTGAAAAAAAGACCCGTAGTACTGTTTCAGCACTCTCATGGCGGTAATTATGTCAACGGGAAGGAAGAGCTGTTAGAGGGTGCTCATTATTTGCAAACGCCTTCATATGCAAAAGAGTTTACGTCAAAAGGATATAGTGTACTGGCCATTGATCATGCAGGGTTTGGTGAGAGAAGGGGAAGAACAGAAAGTGAAATTTTTAAGGAAATGCTTTTAACAGGAAAAGTGATGTGGGGCATGATGCTGTATGAAAGCATGTGTGCGATTGATTATTTGCTATCTCGATCTGATGTACTGGCGGACCGGTTAGCTGTCTTTGGGATGTCAATGGGCGGTCTCCTTTCCTGGTGGACGGCTGCACTTGATGAGAGGGTAAGTGTGTGTATTGATCTTTGCGCACAGGTGGATCATCATACATTAATTGAAACGAACAATTTGGATAGGCATGGCTTTTATTACTATGTACCGAGATTAGCAAAGTATTTTACAGCAGCGGACATTCAAGAAATGATTTTTCCAAGACCGCATTTAAGCTTAGTTGGAAAACTTGATCAGCTCACGCCTGCTGAAGGCGTTGGAAGGATTCAAAAGGTATTGAGTCAAACCTATCAAGCTGCTTCATTGAAAGAACGATATCAGCTTGCCCATCTTCATGCAGGTCATTTTGAAACAGCCGCTATGCGTCACGAGGCGACACGATTTTTGAAAAAGTGGCTGTAATCAAGAAAACGCTTGGACATACTACGTCAAAAGAAAGGAGGAGACAGATGAAAAAAATCACCATCATTGGCGGGTGCGGTGTAATTGGACGCCTTTTAACAAAAGCGCTCTCTACTGAATACAGTGTCACGATTATTGATCTGACGAGCTGTGTAGAAGGAGTCATTTTAGCCGATGCAGCGAATGAACAGAATGTATATGAGGCAATTCCGCGGGATACAGATGTCATCTTGCATCTTCTAAACATTGACATGACGCATGATGTGATGGATCATGAAGAATTTGCAAAAATGACTGATATTTTTTGGAGGAGTACCTATTATATGTTTCGTTCAGCCGCGCGGCTTGGCATACGAAAAGTCATTTTTGCAAGCAGCAACCATGTGACGGATCGTTATGAAGAGGATGGACGCTCCTTACTTGGACGGCAGATTACAACTGACGATGTGCCTGCGACTAAAAATGTATATGGCATTTTAAAATTTGCATCCGAACAGCTGGGCCGTTTGTTCCACGATCAAACGGGAATGTCTGTCATCAATTTACGGATTGGAACAGTTGTAACAGATGAAATGAAGGCATTACACAAAAAACAAAGAACAAAAAGAACACTGCTGTCACATGAGGATCTTGCAGGTATGACAAAGGCAGCGATTGAATCGGATATTCCCTTTGGGACCTATTATGCTGTATCAGAGAATGAAGGAAAGCCATGGTCTACTGAGAAAACGAAGCAGGAGTTAGGCTACAAACCAGATGTCAATACGACGGAAATACTCGAAGAAAATGATCAGGCATAGGGCATAATCATGTCAAGAGCTAATGATCTTATTCTTTTGTTTCATGAGTATAAAAGCACGGCTGACATGATCTATTCAGTTGGTCTGTCAAGATGATTATAGACGCTTTCTTCCCTCGTTTGTTACATTTTAATCACGATATCGTCACAGGCTGCAGCTTACTTTCAGTTGAAATGATAACGCTTTCAAAGAAAGGGCGTGATGAACATAGATCGTTCTATTAAAGGCCGATTGTTCAATTTATTTAATTACTCTTTTCTACTCATGTTCGCATTAATTTGTGTGCTTCCGTTCATCCATGTCATTGCCGCCTCTTTTGCAACAGTAGAAGAGGTCATCACGAAGAAGTTTATCTTGTTCCCAACGACGTTTTCTTTAGAGGCATATCGATACATTTTTTCTACAGATATTGTGTATCGCAGTCTCATTGTGTCCATTTTTGTGACGCTTGTTGGAACAGCTGTCAGCATGTTTTTGTCCTCGCTTATGGCATACGGGCTGTCTCGCCAGGAGCTAAAAGGCCGGAGAACACTGATGTTTCTCGTTGTCTTCACGATGCTGTTTAGCGGAGGTATGATTCCGACGTTTATTGTGGTGAAAACACTTGGTCTGCTTGATACGTATTGGTCACTTATTCTACCGGTTGCAATCAATGCGTTCAATTTAATCATTTTGAAAAACTTTTTTCAAAACATACCGGCAAGTCTTGAGGAATCAGCGAAGATGGACGGCTGTAACGATTTAGGGATTTTCTTTAAAATTGTGCTGCCACTTTCTTTGCCAGCCATTGCAACCATTTCACTTTTTTATGCCGTGACGTATTGGAATACGTATATGACCGCCATTCTGTATTTAAATGATTCAGTGAAATGGCCGATTCAGGTGCTGCTGAGACAGATTGTCATTGTCTCAAGCGGAATGCAGGGAGATATGTCGGATATGGGCTCATCCACACCACCGCCAGACCAAACGATTAAAATGGCTGTCATTGTTGTGGCGACCATTCCGGTTCTGCTTGTCTATCCATTTATTCAAAAGCATTTCAACAAAGGGGCATTACTAGGTTCTGTAAAGGGTTAAAAAGATGGAACAACGGAGGGATCTTATGGGGAGAAAGAAATTATGGCTGATTGCGTTTGTCCTGTTATTTGCAGCAAGCGGTATTTTGTCAGCATGTTCAAGTAAAGGGGCAAACTCATCAGATGAGAAGGTTGATTTAGACAAAAAGGTAAAGCTGACATGGATGGCGATTTTATATCATCAGCAGCCGCCGAAGAATTCCGTTTTAAAAGAGATTGAGAAGCTCACAAATACAGAGCTTGATATTACATGGGTGCCTGATGCTGTGAAGGAAGATCGGTTAAATTCCGCACTTGCAGCAGGGAATTTGCCGCAAATTGTGACGATTCAAGACATTAAAAATTCGTCTGCGATTAATGCGTTCAGATCAGGCATGTTCTGGGAAGTCGGTCCGTATTTAAAGGATTATCCAAATTTAAGTAAGATGAACGAACTGATTAATAAAAACGCCTCTATAGACGGCAAGCTTTATGGCATCTATAGAGAAAGACCACTTTCAAGACAAGGGATTGTCATTCGAAAGGATTGGCTTGAAAATTTAAATTTGGATACACCAAAAACATTGGATGATCTATATGAAGTAGCCAAAGCCTTTACTGAAAAAGACCCGAATCAAAACGGAAAAGCGGATACAATTGGCTTTACGGATCGGAACGATTTAATTTATGGAGCATTTAAAACACTTGGTTCATATGAAGGTATGCCTACAGACTGGAAAGAAGAAAACGGGAAATTCACGCCAGACTTTATGACAGATGAATATATGAATACAATGAAATACATGAAAAAGCTGCGTGATAATGGCTATATCAACAAAGACTTCCCAGTGACAAGCAAAACACAGCAGCAGGAATTATTCTCACAAGGAAAAGCAGGCATCTATGTTGGAAATATGGTAGATGCCGTGAACCTGCGAGATGATGCGACAGATAAAAACATGAAAGTAGATATTATCAACCGAATCAAAGGCCCAGATGGCAAAGAACGTGTGTGGGCATCAGGTGGTCATAATGGCATCTTCGCATTCCCTAAAACAAGCGTGAAATCAGAGGCAGAATTAAAGCGGATTTTGGCCTTCTTTGACCGCATTGCTGAAGAAGATGTGTATGGTCTCATGACGTACGGTATCGATGGCCAGCATTATAAGAAAGAAGAAGGAAATACATTTGTCAGGGAAGAAAGCCAAGTGAAAGGCTGGCAGACAGATGTCCAGCCACTTGTCAGTCTTGTAGGAATTGATAAACGTTACTTGAAAAATAAAGGGGATGCAGTTCGTTCTAAATATGAAGAGCTAGAAGAAGACAATAAAAACATCATCGTTGCCAATCCTGCTGAAAGCCTGTATTCAGAAACAGCATCAGAGCGTGGAAACGAATTGAAGAAAATCATCGATGATGCGACGTATAAGTTCATTCTTGGAGACATCAGTGAAGATCAATTTCAGAAAGATGTAGAGAAATGGAAATCAAATGGTGGGAATAAAATCATAGAAGAATATGAGGCTTCCTTTAAAAAATCAAAATGATCAATAGGAACACCCCCGCAAAGCAAAAAAGCGGGGGTGTTTTGATTAAAAGTCGAAGTTGTCTGGATCTGGACCGATACGTTTGTTTTCATTTAAGTCAGAAAGACGTTTCATATCCTCATCAGTTAAGACAAAATCAAATATATCAGCGTTTTCTTTTAAACGATGTGCTTTCGTTGATTTTGGGATGGTGATGACACCTTTTTGTACATCCCAGCGCAAAATAATTTGAGCAGGTGTTTTACTGTACGTGTCTGCCAGCTCTGTGATCAGCGGGTGATGCAGCAGTTCACCCTGCATCAGCGGTGACCAAGCTTCCATTTGAATGCCATGAGAGTTCAAATACGTATAGAGTGTTTCCTGCGTTAGCTTTGGATGAAATTCTACTTGATTGATAGCTGGTTTGATCTCTGCATCTTTTAATAGCTCGTCTAAGTGATGCGGCTGGAAGTTGCTCACTCCGATGGCTCTGACCTTTCCTTCACGATACAAGGTTTCCAGTGCACGCCAAGCTTCTTTGTATTTTCCTTCAACCGGCCAATGGATTAAATACAGATCAAGGTAGTCAAGCTGAAGTTTTTTCAAGCTTTCTTCGTGTGCATGAAGGGTAGATTCATATCCTAAATCGGCATTCCACACTTTTGATGTGACAAAAATGTCCTCGCGGCGCAGTCCTGTTTCTGCTAAACCAAGCTGTATGCCTCGTCCAACACCTTCTTCATTTCCATAAATAGCTGCTGTATCAATACTGCGATAGCCTAATTGAATGGCTGTTTTGACAGCATCAACTAATTCTGCTCCATCTTCCACCTTGAATACACCAAGGCCAAAGCCTGGCATGCGGACTCCATTGTTTAATGTTTTTGTACTTTGTAAATGTTCCATAATAAAAACTCCTTTAGTTGGTTTGTATTTGTTCTTTTTGTTCCATTTGATAACTGATCATCGTAAGAATGGCTGCGATGAGGACCATGATGCCGCCGACCCAGCCTGTATGCACAAGACCAAGTGAATCTGTCACGATGCCGCCTAAAAATGAGCCAATGGCAATACCGGCATTAAAGGCAGCGATATTCATAGCAGATGCGACGTCGACTGCTCCAGGGGTGTATCTTTCGGCAAAATCAACGACGGCTACTTGCAGTCCAGGTACATTCATGAAAGCAAACAGCCCCATCAGCATGACGGTTCCAATGCCTAATACTGTGAATCCTGCAGTGAAGCTAAGGATAAACAAGATGATGCTTTGGATAATAAACATATAGATCAGTGCTTTCATTGGCTGTGCATTAGCAGCTTTTCCTCCAATGACATTTCCGGCTGCGATCGTGATGCCGTATAAAAGCAGGATCAACGCCACAGCTCCAGGCGCAAGACCTGTCACATGCTGCAAGAGAGGAGATAAATATGTGAAGACGACAAAGGTTCCTCCGTACCCTGTGGCTGTAATGACAAATAAAAGCAAGATTCTTTTTGTTTTTAATAAGACAGCTTGATCTTTAAAAGATGTTTTCACACCCTGCTTTAATTGAGACGGAACAAGAAAATAGTTGGATATCAATGCGATCAGACCAATGATCACAATCACACCAAATGATGTCCGCCAGCCGAACTCATGACCAAGAAATGTCCCGAATGGCACACCTGTCACAGTCGCTACTGTTAAACCCGTGAACATAAAGGCAATGGCGCTTGCCCGTTTTTCTTTCACGACAAGGCTTGCAGCAATCGTAGAGCCAATGGACATGAAGATTCCATGGGACAAGGCTGAAATCACCCGGCCAATTAACAGCACTGAAAAGGTCGGGGCAATGGTGGCAAGTGTATTACCAATCAAAAAGACGAGCATAATGAGCAAAAGCAATGTCTTTCTTTTCATCGTGGAAGTAAGGGAAGTCAATATAGGCGCTCCAAATGTCACACCAAGTGCATATAAAGAGACAGTCCAGCCCGCCTGACTGACGCTCACTCCAAAGTCCTCTGAGATCATTGGCAAAAGACCGACACTAATGAACTCAGTTGTTCCTATAGCAAAAGCACTAATCGCTAGTGCGAGCAGAGCAAAATGGTTTTGCTTGTTCTTCATCAGTAAGTTCACATCCTTCTGTGATGACATTTTGATAGACGAAGCCGATCGGCAAGAGTTATTATCTAACATAGATGACGAAAAAAAAAGTACGTACTTTTTTGTAATATAGGTACTAAAAAGTGCCTGTTCGTACAAAGAGGAGTGAATATTCGATGGAAAAGAAAAAATATAATATCTCTGTGGAAGCAACGCTTGATGTCATAGGCGGGAAGTGGAAGTGTGTGATTTTATGTCATTTGACACACGGGAAAAAACGTACGAGCGAATTGAAGCGGCTTATGCCAAACATCACACAAAAAATGCTGACGCAGCAGCTACGAGAGCTTGAAAGTGATGGCGTCATTAACCGGATTGTCTATGAACAGGTGCCGCCTAAAGTGGAATATGAATTAAGTGAATACGGACAGTCACTCGAAAGAATTCTCAATGCGCTATGCGATTGGGGAGCAGCTCATATTGAACGTGTGTATGGAGAGCCGCTTTCAGTGCTGGAAGACAGCATCTTAAATGAACAGTTTAAATAAAAGAGCCCCGCTTTCGTGTGAGAGCGGGACTCTTTGTCTTACGTGCCTTTTTTCTGGTCACGGTATTTACCAGGAGTTGTGCCTTCCAACTTTTTAAAGGATCGGATGAAATTTTGCGGGTTTTTATATTTCAGTTTTTCCGAAATTTCTTTGACGGACATATCGGTTTCTACAAGCCAGTTTTTAGCGACATGGTGTCTGTAGGAAGAGAGATATTCACTAAAGGAGATATCCATTTCCTTTCTGAAAATACTGCTTAAATAATTAGGATTGTAATGCAGGCGTGTGGCGATTTCATCCAAGGTGAGATCTGAGTCGAATTCTTGATGAATAATATGAATGATTTTTTCTGAGATGTTTTTGTATTGTGAGTCTTCACGTGCAGCAAGCTGGTCAATAATTGGCCGGATGATCTCATGTTTCAGCCATGCTTCTGTATCTTCAAAGGTTTTAAATTCAAAAATCGTATCATAGAGCATTTTGTTGTCTTCGATCTCAAATAATTCAATACCTAGCAAATGCATCAGCTCAATTAAATTGTTTAAAAAACGAGCGAGGGCGATCTGGTATTCGTGCGGTCCTGCATTTTTAGAGAAAATGGATTGCAAGAGCACATGTAAATAGTGATCCGCCTTGCCTTGATCGCCAGCTTTCACCGCATCAAATAAATCATGCTGCAGCTGCTTTGGAAAATGGGTTTTGAACGCCTTTCCTTGCTGGATATGCTCATATAAGATAATGGATTTTTTCTCTGCTTTGAGTCTGTATTTTAAGGCTTCTTTTCCTTCAATGTAAGCGTGTTTTGCCATCGTAAGCTCCTTAAACTGGCGGCTGATCCCAATGCTGATCGATAAACCAAGCTCTTCTTCGATACGCTGCTGAATGGTTTCTGCTAATTGGTTTAAATATTCAGTAAACTCTTCGTCTGACTTTGAGTGGTTAAGGATAATCGTTGTTTGATGTTCATTGACAACGGTTGGCTGAAGGTGCTCCTCTTGCGGAATAATCTGCTCGATCAGTCCATTGATCGCAAATAAAAGCAAATCAGCATCTTTTTTTTCATAAGGAGTTCCTTTTAACGTATCGATTTGGGTCACGAGCATGGACAATTGAGACCAGCCCTGAGGAAAGCCTAAGCTTTGGAACCGGTTGTTTACTTCTTCATCTGTCAGCTTTCCAAGCAGCAGACGTACCATAAAATATTGCTGTAAGTGTGTCACTTGCTGCTCAATCCGTTCCTCTAAATCATTGTTTTGATCTTTCATTTGTTTAATACTCGATTCAATTAACTCAAATTCATTTTGAAAAGGCTGTTTTTGCAAAAATGATTCATTGCGTGCAAATGACTCGTATAATAAGCGGATGGGTTTATAAAAGTGTCTGGAACCAAACCATGAAAATAATAATGAAAGCGCTAACAAAATAGTGCAGATAATAAAGGTAATCCACCCGATTGATTTCGTTTGCTGCTTAAGTTCTGGAATAGAAACAAAGGATAGGTACGTCCATTCATTATAATCTGATTTTTGAAATGTGATTTGATAGTTGAGTTCGTCGATCTTCATATCAAATTGTCCTGATCGTTTTTCAAGTGAGAGCACATGCTTGACGAAATCTTGATGTTTCAGCGATTCACCAATTTGTTCTTTGCGATTATGTAGCAGCACTTTTCCGTTTGTGTCGATGACAAACATGCTATCTGATTGAGAGAAGTCAGGCATGTTATCAGCAATCACGCAGCTTGGAATGCTGGCGACAGCGATTCCCTTTTTTTGAACGCTGTTCATAGGCAGTTGTTTGATTAAATTCACATTGTACTTGCAAAAGGATGCTTTACCTTCTTTAGTCGCAACAAGTGGATTATTCTCTTCAAGTGCCCAGCTGGAGTGACTTGGTATATTGAGGTAAGAGGTCAGCGCTTTTTCTTGGTCTTCGCTTGTGACATGATAAAGCCCCGAATTGTTCATGTACCAGTCTTCCATTTTACTGACGAGTGTAATATTGGAAAGGTCGGTGTCAAAGGTTTGCAGGTAGTTCAGTTCCTGCTGTACTTGATTATAAAGCTGGAATTGGTCTGGATTTAAAGGTTCTGCCAGTGTTTGAAGGAGAGGTGGCGAACTGACATAGTGAGTGAGAGAATGATCAACCGTTTTTAAAATATGCTCAATATTGGATTGCGTTTGTTTGACGCTGTCGAGCTTTTCATTTGAGATATTTTCAAGTGCTGTTTTTTGCGAATGCTGATAAGAAAAAATACCGACAATGATAACAGGAATCGTACTAAGTATGAAAAAAAACGTCACAAGCTTGTAATAAAATTTATACTGCCTTCTTTTCATAAAACCCCCCATTTCAAACGAAACAAACAATCTTTTCCCCTTAATTTATTAATCCAAAAATCTGGTAGGTTTGTCAATAATCATTTTCTGAGATTAGGATCATTTTCTTATGTTTTATGTAACGTTTTGAGTAGCATCACCTATGAAAATATGATCTGTTGATATGATTGTAGACGGATTTTTCATCCTTAAGATACAGTTAACACATGCATCAGCATGAGGGGAGGCTTTATCAATGAAAACAGAGGATGTCACTGCCAAGGGTGTGCCTGCGGCAGCTTTGAAAATTGAAAAAAGAAAGCGCTTACTTAATCAACTGCTTAGTCAAAAGTTTTTGTATTTAATGATTTTGCCGGGGCTCATTTATTTTCTTGTTTTTAAATATGTGCCCATGTGGGGGCTCATCATTGCCTTTCAAGATTACCAGCCGTTTCTCGGTATTCTTGGCAGTGAGTGGGTAGGCTTCAAACACTTTATTCGCTTGTTTACAGAACCAACATTTTTCATCTTATTAAAAAATACGCTGATTTTATTTGCCATGAATGTTGTGATTTTCTTTCCAATTCCGATCTTATTAGCTCTTCTTTTAAACGAAGTGAGATTGGCATTGTTTAAGAAGTTTGTACAGACGATGATTTATATCCCTCACTTCATGTCATGGGTCATTGTCGTGTCCTTATCTTTTGTTTTGTTAACAGTAGATGGCGGGTTAATTAATGAATTGATTGCTTTCTTTGGAGGGGAAAAGATTAACTTCCTTCTTAGTCAGGAATGGTTTAGACCAATGTACATTTTACAGGTGATTTGGCGGGAAGCAGGCTGGTCGACGATCATTTACCTTGCGGCGATTACAGCGGTAGATCCGCAGCTATATGAAGCAGCAAAAATGGATGGTGCGGGGAGATTGAGACAAATGTGGCACATCACACTTCCTGCCATCAAAAGTGTCATTGTCGTTCTGCTTATTTTGAAAATTGGTGATACGCTTGAGCTTGGCTTTGAGCATGTCTATCTATTACTGAACGCAACGAACCGGGAAGTAGCGGAGATTTTTGATACGTACGTTTATACAGCAGGTCTTAAGCAAGGACAATTCAGCTATAGTACCGCTGTTGGTTTATTTAAAGCAGCCGTTGGACTTATTTTGGTCATGCTGGCAAACCGTTTAGCGAAGAAATTCGGGGAAGAAGGTATTTATTAAAAAGGGAGATGAGGAAGAATGACATTATCGATTGAAAAGGGATCACCGCTTGAGCATGCAGAGAAATTAGCACAAACCATTATGAAAGCGTATACACCGATTGAGCTGCCGCCAGCTGGAAGGTGGCATTATCATCAAGGGGTTTTCCTTTGCGGCGTTATGAAGCTATATGAGGCAACAGGGAACGAGGCTTATTTCGATTATGTGAAAAACTATGCGGACTCACTTATTGATGAGTACGGAAATCTATTATTTCGCAGGGATGAGCTTGATGCCATACAAGCAGGGCTCATTTTATTCCCTCTTTACGAACGAACGAGAGAAAAGCGGTATGTGCTCGCAGCGGAGAAGCTGCGCGGACTTTATCGTACGCTAAACCGCACGTCTGAGGGCGGATTTTGGCATAAAGATAATTATGCTTATCAAATGTGGCTCGATGGTCTCTACATGGGCGGTCCTTTTGCCTTAAAGTATGCTCAGCTTAAAGGTGAAGAGTCACTTGTGGATATGGTCATCCATCAAGAGCATCTCATGAGAAAGCATACGAAAGATGAACAAACAGGTCTATATTATCACGCGTGGGATGAACGAAAAACGATGCCATGGGCTGATCAAAAGACCGGCTGTTCCCCAGAGTTTTGGGCGAGATCGTTTGGCTGGTATGTCCTTGCATTAGCGGATATGATCGAGGACCTGCCCGAGCAGCATGAAATGCGGAAAGTGTGGAAGGAAACACTGACAGACATGCTGGAAAGTGTGGCAAAGTACCAGGATCAAACGACAGGTCTCTGGCATCAAATCATTGATAAAGGAGATCACAGTGACAATTGGCTTGAAAGCTCGGGATCGTGTTTATTCATGTACGCCATGGCAAAGGCGATGAATGAAGGGTATGTAGGTCTCCATTATGTTGATCATGTGGTCAAAGCATATCAAGGCTTGATTCAGCATAAGACGGCTGAGAAAGAAAATGGTGATTTTACTATCAACGATATCTGTATTGGAACATCTGCGGGATTTTATGATTATTACGTTGGAAGAGAGCGGAGCACAAATGACTTGCACGGGGCAGGCGCTTTTATTATGGCGTTAACTGAGCTAGAAAAGCTGTCTGTTTTTCAAAAGGCATGAGAAGGCAAAAAAGAGCCGCCGTATGGCTCATCAGTTTCATCGCTGCCTTTTGTTTATCTGCCTGTCAGGGGAAAACAAACGGTATCAATGTCCTGATTTTTTCTGATATGTCAAAGGGAATGAAGGATCAATTAGTGGAGAAGGCTTTTCAGCCGGAACAAGAGACTTATAGCGTCCACATCTTTCCGGCGGTTCCTGAAAAGCTTCTTGTTGAAATTACCTCAAAAGAGGGGGACGTGATGCTTGTCCCAGAAGAAATGTTTAGAACGTATGATGATCCTGAAAGCTTTCAGCTGCTGGAAGAGATGGAAATAGGCGATCAAGCAGCAGGACCATATACGGTCGAGGACAAAAAGACAGGGAAAACGGTCGATTATGCGGTACAAATCAATAAAGGAAAGAAAAAACTCAACGGTTATACCTTTCAATTACATCGAGATATGGTCGCTTTTATTCCCGTGTATGCTGACAAGACGAAAGAGGCGCTGTCTCTCATGAAACAGCTTCGTGAAAACCAATAGAAAATGGGGTGAGGAATGTGAAACGGGTCGTGATTTGCGGGCTGAGTCATCGTGCGTTCAATATGTTTATTCGACCGCTTACAGAGGATTTCAATGAGCAGTATAAGATTACAGGGCTCCTAGATATAGATCATCAGCGGTATACACTTTGTCAGGAGCGTTTTCCATCACTCCGGGGCGTTTCGTTTTTTCATGAAGATGCATTTGATCAGATGGTCAAGAAAGCAAAACCAGATATCGTCATTGTGGCAGGCAGGGATGATACACATGTCGCGTATATCATGCAGGCACTTGACCATGATCTAGATGTCATCACCGAAAAGCCGATGGTGACAACAGCAAAAGACGCCAAAAAAGTGATGGAAAAAGAGGCTGAAAGTAAAGGAAAGGTCACGGTCACCTTTAATTATCGCTACAATCCCTTCCATCGAAAGATAAAAGAACTGATTCTAGACGGGAAAATTGGAAGGATCACATCCGTTGAACTGAGCTGGCTGATTGATACGTATCATGGTGCTAGTTATTTCAAAAGGTGGAACCGTACACGTCAATTTTCTGGCGGACTGTCTATTCATAAGTCGACGCATCATTTTGATCTGGTCAACTGGTGGATTGATCAAAAGCCGAAGCAAGTATTTGCCTACGGGGCGCTGAACTATTACGGCAGCGAAAGCCCTTGGAATCCCTTGCACGGGGAGGAAAATAGATTTTGCGGAACATGTCATGTGAAGGATATTTGTCGTTATGAAGCAAGGTGGAATCCGCGGGTTGAGCGCTCGAAGGTGGAGGACGACCATATTGAATCCGGTCAGGAGCAAACGCAGCAGTACTCAAATTATCGCCCGGATGCGTGTATTTTTGATCAGGAAATTGATATTGAGGATACATATGTGGCGTCAGTCGCTTATGATCAAGGGGCTCTGCTCAGCTATTCGATTCAATTCTCCGCCCCATATGAAGGCTATCGTCTGGCTATTAATGGGACGAAGGGGCGTATTGAAACGAATGAGTTTCATGTGCCATCAAGAATTCCTTTTCAATTCCCAGAACAAACAATTTCTTATTACCCGATGTTTGGATCAAAGGAGACAATTGAAGTCGTCAAGCAGCCAGGTGGACATGGAGGAGGAGATCCTCTGCTTTTGGCTGATTTATTTATAGGAAAAGATCCCTTGATTCACTATGACATTTTAGCAGGTGCAGAGGCTGGTGCTTATTCGATTGCTCTAGGGGAAGGCATGTGGCGATCTGCCGCAGAAAAACGCCCAATTGAAATTGATGAATTGTTTCATAAAGAGAAGGTGTAAAGAGAAAGAGAGGAGGGGAAAGAGATGGATCATGATGGTTCAATGAGCAGAATGCTGAGGATGTGTGAGTGGGTGATGAGACTCGCCTATACGAATTTGTTATGGCTTTTGTTCACTATCCTAGGGCTTGGGATCTTTGGCTTGATGCCTGCGACTACTGCGTTATTTTCCGTGATGAGAAAGTGGATACAAGGGCATGAGCAGGTCAATGTATTCCGCACTTTTTGGAAGGTATACCGGGAGGAGTTTGTCCGCTCTAACATGATTGGAGTGGTGCTGTTCATCATTGGAACGATTATTTATGTCGACCTTGCTTATATCTATCCGACGAGCTGGCCCTTACATGTACTTCGCTTTGCTATATATATTTTTGGTTTTCTGTTTATTGTGAGCTTATTTTATATTTTTCCGCTGCTTGCTCATTACGATTGGAAAAAACGTCTCTATCTGAAATTCTCTCTTCTGCTTGGTGTGTCATATTTGCAATATACACTCTCTATGCTTGTTTTCTCGGCTGTGCTGTTTGTTCTGTTTGCTTATTTACCGGGAATCGTGCCATTTTTTAGTGTGAGCATACTTGCCTACGGTCATATGTGGCTGGCCTATCAAGTCTTTAAAAAGGTAGAGTTTGAAAGTGAGCACGAGACAGCCGAAGTGAAGAAGCTGCTGCCGTCTTTCCTTCAATCGAAGCGGGTGAATACGCAGTGAAGTGAACCATCTGCTATAATGGTGTCACCGTGATGAAAAGGAGAGATGAGACTCGTGTCAGTGAAAGAAATTTCAATAGAAGAATTAAAACAAAAGCTGGAGCAGGAAGACGCCATTCAGCTTGTCGATGTACGTGAGGATGAAGAGGTAGCAGAAGGGATGATTCCGGAAGCAGTCCACATTCGAATGGGCGATATCCCTGAGAAGCTGGATGCATTCGATCAAACGCAGGAATATTATATTATTTGCCGCTCTGGTAAACGTAGTGAAAATGTCTGCTATTACCTAGAAGATCAAGGCTACCAAGCGACCAATGTTGTTGGTGGGATGCTTGCTTGGACAGGAGAAACAAAACCGAAGCTGTAAACAGAAGGCCTTTCATCTTATCTATGATGAAAGGTTTTTTTGTTCATATGCCTCTCTCTATGTGCATAAAGATAGAGTAGTGAGAGAAGGGAGAGTGGCATAGGTGCTAAAGGTAGCTGTATTTGATGAAGAGCATGAGAAAGATTTGCAGAGTGAAATCAATCATTTTTTAAAAGGAATGGATGACGACCAAATCATTGACATCAAGTACAATGTAGCGGTGATCTGTGAGCAGGGAGGGGAACAACTCTACTGTTTTTCTGCACTCATTTTATATAAAAAATAGACGGTATCAAAAAAGGACCTGCTTGAAGGGTCCTTTTTCTTTGGTTAGCTGGCATCAATATATAAACGGTGCTTGTTGCAGTGAATACATTGGAAGAGGTAGCCTTGTAAGTCTCCTCCGTTGACGAGCCATTGCTTTAGGTTCTCTTTCGTTAATCCTTCGCCGCTGCAAATGTCTTCGATATCCTCGGCGAGTTCTTCCTCTAGATGTTCAATCTCCTTCCAGCCTACATACTGGACGATTGCACAAAAATCTCCGCAATGACTTAACCAATATTCCTGCTGCCATCCGCGATAGCCTGGCGTTCTGAAGATCAGCTCATCGATATATTCCTCTTGATCGACGTCATCACAGCTCGCATCGTCTTGAAAGGTTCCATTGTATTTTTTAGCCGCTGATCCATCTTTAATGCACCAAGGACAAATTCCCTCCACATCTTCAACAGCATAAAAAGGGCCATGGTACACATAATCTCTTTCTTTCTCACAAACAGGACATGTCGTATGCTCTTTTTTAATCACGTTTAACAAAACTGGGTCTGGGTTGTACTTGAACGTAGGTAACGTCATATAAACCTCCATTATGTAGAAAGTGATAATTCAATACTATTTTAAAGGAATCCTCAAGCTCCAGACAATCTTAAATTGTGTATATAGAAAAAAGCCGTTCGGATGAGGAACGGCTTTTTCTTGCTTGCGATTATGCTTTTTTTACTCTTGGACTTCTTGGTTTATTGACTTGATTGGCTTGTTTGATGATTCTTCGTTCATCATTTAGTGATTTATACAGCGAGACAATCATCAATATGATGACAACGGAGAACGGCAAGGCTGCGAGCTTGGCTGTATTTTGCAAGGCTTCGAGTCCCCCTGAAAATAAAAGCACAGCAGCAACAGCAGATTGGATAATGCCCCAGCTGACTTTGACACTGCCAGAAGGATTCAATGATCCGTAGGTTGTCTGCATTCCAAGCACAAATGTAGCTGAATCAGCCGATGTAATAAAGAATACGGCGATTAATATGAGTGCTAGTATCGATGTAATCATCGCCAGCGGATATTCATTAAGCACACCGAAGAGCATCGTTTCAGTTGATAGACCTGCTACATCGACAATATTCTTTTGCTGTAAGTCCATTGCAGATACACCGAAAATCGAGAACCATAGGAATACTAGGATAGAAGGAGCGACTAAGACACCCACTAAAAATTCGCGAATCGTTCGCCCGCGTGACACTCTAGCGATAAAGATCCCGACAAATGGTGCCCAAGAAATCCACCATGCCCAATAAAAGATCGTCCATCCATTAATCCATTCTCTCTTTTCAGGATCATTAGGAGATAGACGGAAGCTCATTTGAACGATATTGGATAAGTATTGTCCAATCGAGTCAGTAAATGAATTTAAGATAAAAACAGTTGGACCTACCAAAAGTAAGAAAAACATCAGAACAGCTGCTAATACCATGTTGATATTACTTAAGTATTTAATGCCTTTTCCAATTCCGCTCAAAGCAGATGCAAGGAAAAGCACCGTCACAATGATAATAATGATCAATTGTGTGCTAAAGGCAATTGGAATATGAAAAAGATAATTCAACCCACCGTTTATTTGTGCTGCACCTAATCCTAGGCTTGTCGCAACACCAACTACAGTTGCAAATACCGCAATACAATCGATGGTTTTTCCGATCCATCCATTCGTTTTATTTCCTAAAACAGGCTGCAGCGTTGCACTGATTAAGCCAGGTGCATCTTTTCTAAATTTAAAATAAGCAATGCAAAGTGCAACAATGGCATAAATAGCCCATGCATGAAGCCCCCAGTGGAAAAATGTATAGCGAAGGGAATCGCGGAAGGCCTGTGCAGTTTCAGTCTCCCCTGTTGGTGACTGAATAGCATAGTGGCTGATCGGTTCAGCTGCTCCGTAAAAAACAAGACCAATTCCCATACCGGCACTAAATAGCATAGCAAACCAAGAAAATAGACCGAATTCAGGCTCTTCCCCCGGTTTTCCTAGCGTAATCTTACCGATTGGGCTAAAGATAAAGAATAGACAAAAGCCGACAAGCAGTGATACCACTAACAAGTAATACCAGCCAAAGTCATTTGTAATGTATGTTTGAATTTGATCTGTGACATTTTGCAATGTGTCTGGAGAAAACGCTCCCCACATCACGGCAACAAATGTGATCGCAATCACAATCCAAAATACACTTGATACGTTTTTCACACCATCTCACTCTCCTGTTGTTCTACACGTTTAAGCAGAGGACTTAGCTTAATATCCCCTAACTCAACTTATTTCAAACAAAAAGAGGCGAGCTTCTCACTCGACCTCTACTTTACCGTAACATGTTTTGCTTCCATTTATCAACTATCGATATGGGAAGACGATTTTTCCTCAATTCGTTTGCGAAGACGGTAGACGTATTCTTTTAAACATACAGCGAAAATGGTAAACGCCAAAACAATGGCGACTTTTAACGGGGTAATCGACAGCTTCAAGAAAACAGCAGCTGTCAAACTAATAACGACCGCAAGAACAATCGGTAGTGCACGTCTGATCATTGAACTCTCTCCTTTGCTTCTAGTGCAGCATTCATGCCGGCAAGCCTGCCTGTCACAAGTGCTGACGTGATATTGTAACCGCCTGTATAGCCATGGATATCTAGAATTTCTCCGCAGAAATAAAGACCGGGCATTTTTTTAGACGCCATTTTCTTCGGTTCAATTTCCTTCACAGAAACGCCGCCTCCTGTCACAAACGCTTTGTCCAAGGATAGGGTACCATTTGCATGCACAATAAAATGTTTGCAATCATGGGCAAATGCACGCAGTTTATCCTTGGCTAGACCAGAGAATGTGTCTTGTGGATCAATACCGTTCCGTTCTAATAGAAACAATAAATAGCGTTCTTGCATCCAAGATTTAAGGACATTTTTAATGGCTTTCTTCGGTTCATCTTTTAGGTCACGATGAAGCTTTTGGAACAGCTCCTCGTCATTCAGCTTCGGATATAAGTCAATTTGCAGGCGGACTGCCGGCTGCTTTTTCAATTCTTTCACAACAAATCCGCTGCATCTAAGAACAGCTGGACCCGATAAACCAAAGTGAGTAAAGATCATATCCATGACATGTGTGACGACGGGTTTCCCTTTTTTATTTAGAACACTGACAGCCACACTTCTTAAAGAAAGACCTTGAAGCACTTTTTCTTTAATAAATCGTTCATCTGATGTGACCGGTACCTCTGTTGGGAAAAGCTCTGTAATGGTATGACCTGCTGCTTCTGCCCATGCATAGCCGTCACCAGTAGAGCCGGTATGCGGTACACTTTTTCCGCCTACAGCAATGACGACAGCCTTACTTGAAATTTTTTCATCATTATTTGTAACAATTCCAGCTGCTTGTCCGTCTTGATACAGAACCGTTTTAATCTTTTCGTTCGTTCGAATGGTGACATTGAGGGCGCGGAGCCTGTCTAGAAGGGCATCCACAACAGATTGTGCTTTGTTTGATACAGGGAACATACGTCCATGGTCTTCTTCTTTTAGTTCAATGCCAAGGTTTTCAAAAAATGAAATAATATCCTCGTTGTTGAACTCAGAAAATGCACTATATAGAAAACGGCCGTTTCCGGGAATATGCTTGATGATTTCTTCTACTGGAAGGCGATTAGTGACGTTACACCGTCCGCCGCCAGAAATGGCCAGCTTTCTGCCAAGTTTGTTTCCTTTGTCAATTAACAGAACAGTAGCGCCATGCTCTGCTGATGCAATCGCGGCCATCAGTCCAGAAGGTCCGCCGCCAATGACAATGACATCATAATGTTTCATGTTACATTCCTCTTTCTACTTTCAGTCATTTTTCTATTATAACGAAGATTAGGGAAGGCTGAAATATGAATTGATTGGTTTTGTGACTTCAGTATT
The DNA here is from genome assembly GCF_038008785.1 of Bacillus sp. FSL R5-0659. Classification (NCBI taxonomy): domain Bacteria; kingdom Bacillati; phylum Bacillota; class Bacilli; order Caryophanales; family Bacillaceae; genus Bacillus; species Bacillus sp. FSL R5-0659. Next base: position 2,611,097 of record NZ_JBBOZU010000001.1, on the reverse strand, counting down.
GGATTTGTTACCTGTGTGTTGAGTTGATGTGGTAAAATAGTTAAGTTGAATATTCATTAGAAAAATGGTGGTTAAGCGCATGTCTAATAAACTGCTTCGTGGTACGTTGGTTTTAACGATAGGGACGTATCTCTCTCGTATTCTTGGTATGATTTATTTAATTCCATTTAGCGCAATGGTTGGAGCTACTGGTGGTGCGCTATTTCAATATGGATACAATCAGTATACGATCTTTTTAAGTATTGCTACGCTTGGTTTTCCAACAGCGGTATCAAAATTTGTTTCCAAATATAATGCAATTGGCGATTATGAGACAACAAGAAAAATGTTCAGGGCGGGTATGTCGGTCATGCTTGTCACCGGGATTATCGCCTTTTCTATTTTATATTTGTCCGCACCGATTTTTGCCAAGATTCAGCTTGGCGGATCAAATGAAACAGGCGGTTTGACTGTCGATCAAGTGGTATATGTGATTCGGATGGTCAGCTTAGGCCTTTTGGTTGTGCCGATCATGAGTCTTGTACGGGGTTTCTTCCAAGGGCACTCCATGATGGGACCAACAGCTGTTTCCCAAGTGATTGAACAACTTGTCAGAATCATCTTCCTATTAACGGCGACGTTTATTATTTTAAAGGTGCTTGACGGCGGGCTTGTCATTGCTGTCGGGTATGCAACATTTGCCGCACTGATCGGTGCATTTGGCGGTTTATTTACGCTTTATTTATATTGGCTGAAGCGGAAGGACCGGCTCTTATCTATGCAGCCGAATACAGGCGCTCACTCTGATTTATCTTATAAGCAAATGTTTACAGAGCTGTTTAGCTATGCGGCGCCTTATGTATTTGTTGGACTTGCGATTCCAATTTACTCTTATATTGATACAAACACAATTAACAGAGCCATGATTGCATCAGGGCATCAGGATATAAGTACAGCGGTATTGTCCATTGTGACGTTATATTTACCGAAGCTTGTGATGATTCCTGTGTCTCTTGCAACAGCGTTTGGCTTAACCTTGATTCCGACGATTACGGAATCATTTACAGCACGTAATTATAAGCTGCTCAATAGACAAATTGACCAGACGATGCAGATCATTTTATTTTTCGTACTGCCTGCATCATTTGGTATCTCAGCATTGGCTGGACCGGTTTATTGGTTTTTCTATCCATCAGTTCACCCTGAGATTGGGATCTCCATTTTGTTCTGGTATGCACCTGTTGCATTATTGTTTTCTTTATTCACCATTAATGCAGCGATTCTGCAAGGGATTAACAAACAAAAATTTGCTATCGTTAGTCTTTTGTTAGGGATCATTATTAAAACGGTTCTGAACATCCCGCTGATCAGCTGGCTGCAAGGAAATGGTTCTGTACTGGCAACGGCATTAGGCTACAGTGCATCTATCTTGTATATGTTTATCATGATTAAACGCCATGCTGGCTATTCGTTCCGCAGAATTTTCAAACGTTTTATTCTGATTGGTATTTTAACGGCGATCATGGCTGTGGTGGCTTATGTGACATGTCAGCTTGTGAGCCAAGTGATTTCTTATGAAGGCGGAATAGTACAAGCGGGTATCGTCATTTTGATTTCCATGATCACTGGCGGCGGTGTGTATATGTTCTTATCTTATAAGGTGGGATTACTAGAGCGTGTACTTGGCAGCCGTATGCCGAAATTTTTAAGAAAAAAGAGTTAAGAAGAGGTAGATATTCATGAGGCTTGATAAATTACTTGCTAACAGCGGCTTTGGTTCAAGAAAAGATGTGAAAAAGCTTGTCAAGGCCCGGGCGGTCACAGTGAATGGGGAAGTGGCGAAGCAGGTGAAAGATCATGTTGATCCATCAAATGATGAAGTGCTCGTACACGGAGAGCGTGTAGAATATAAAGAATTCATTTACTTAATGATGAACAAACCGGACGGGGTGATTTCAGCAACTGAAGATCTGCGGGATGAAACGGTTGTGGATTTACTCGAGCCGGAGGATATCGCAAGGGAGCCATTTCCTGTGGGGAGACTGGATAAGGATACGGTCGGTCTCCTTCTCCTCACAAATGATGGACAGCTTGCTCATCAATTACTTTCTCCAAAAAAGCATGTGCCAAAAACGTATGAAGTTCATTTGAAATATCCTTTAGGTGATCAAGACATTAAGCGTCTTGAAGAGGGTGTTGTTATCTTAGATGATTATCACACGAAGCCGGCGAAGGTCGAAGTAGATGCGAATGAAGAGGAAGATACACGCATCCGATTGACGATTACTGAAGGGAAGTACCATCAAGTGAAGCTGATGGCCCAAGCGGTGGGTAATGAAGTGATCTTTTTAAAAAGGCTCACGATGGGGGCTGTTTCATTAGATGAAGATCTAGCACCTGGAGAGTACCGTGAATTGACGGATGAAGAATTAGACAGCTTAATGAATCGTGAATAACATAAGAACAAAAGAAAAGAACCGGCATATCGCCGGTTCTTCAGCGTGTAGACAAACCCTCGCATTCTTTGTCAGTCCTGCGCGCTGGTGCTCGCGAATGTTAAATTCGCTCCGCGCCAGTGCTCGTTCTTCCTAGACTTCAAAGGTTTTCTATCACGCTGAAAAGAAGACAAAGGGCTAAAATAAAAATCATTTTAGCCCTTTGTCAACAATCTGCAAAAGAAAAGAACCGGCATATCGCCGGTTCTTTTTGTTATATGGACAATTCATTATACGCTTAAGATGATATTTTTACTTTTTTTCTCGTTGTTTCCCATTTGCCTCTGCTTGGACTATGAACAAGATCGTTATAGGCAAGCACGTTTAAGTCTCTTTGAATGGTTCTAGGTGTGATCCCGAATTCATCAACCAGCTCTTGTGTCGTCACAAGACCTTTCTCTTGAATGAACATATAAACTGATTTAATTCGAGTCATCATACGGTTTGTTGAAGGTTTCAAAAAACCACTCCCTATCAATAAGATCGGATGGACTTGACTAACCACAACTTACTACACTAAAACTGCGAAATAAGGACATGCAACAATGGTAAATGTTCGTGTTTCTTAATGTTTTATTCTATTATACACGTTATTATGCATCTAGTTCCACCAAAAAGTCAACTTTACGTGTTTTTAAACTTGTCTTCATGAAATGAAATATGGTATATATCATGATTTGAATCCGGTTACAACCCACTAATGATAAGGGATACGATAGAAGCTGTCACATTCAAACGTTCGAAAAATAAACTCAGAAAATTTACAAAATAAAAAATACAGTGAAGGCAAAAAAGGCACATTCCATGTAAGGATGTGCCTTTTCTGTTTCTGTTATCCTTCTAAGAAAAAGAGCTGAATGAAAAATAAGATGGCAAAGATGAGAACAAGCACATGTACTTCTCTCCATTTCCCTTTCGCCAATTTCACAAGCGGATATGAAATAAATCCAAGTGAAATTCCTGTAGAGATACTAGAAGTCAGCGGCATCGAAAGAATGACAAGAAAAGCAGGGAATGCCTCGTCTAGTTCGTTCCAGCGAATGCGTGACACCGAGTTCATCATCAAGCAGCCAACAATGATTAAAACAGGTGATGTGATGGATGGTAAAGACGAAATCGCTTGAACGAGCGGGCCAAAAAATAATGCCACAATAAACAGTGCAGCGACTGTTAAAGAAGTCAGCCCAGTTCTTCCGCCAGCAGCAACTCCTGATGATGACTCAATATAAGCAGTGGTTGGACTTGTACCAAACATAGAACCAACCGTTGTTGCAGCAGAGTCAGCGAGCAGGGCTCTGCGCACTTTTGGCAGCTGGCCGTTTTTCATTAATCCGGCTTGTTCGGCAACGCCGATCATAGTGCCTGTTGTATCAAAAATCGTCACCAGTAAGAAGGAGAAGACGACAGCATATAAATGATGAGAGAACACATCACCAAAGGCAGCGATTGGATTGGTAATCAGCATGCCTTCAGGCAGTGCAGGGACGTCCATCAGCATTTTAGGGAAATGAAGCTGGCCTGTTGCGAGCGCAATCAATGTGGTCGCTAACATGCCGATAAACAGTGCACCATTTATTTGCAGAACCATTAATATAACCGAAATCATTAAGCCGACAAGCGTTAAAACGACAACAGGCGAGCTTAAATTGCCAAGCTTCACAAGGTTTTCTGGATCAGCAGCAATGATTCCAGACTGGCGGAGGCCGATGAACGCAATGAAAAGCCCGATTCCTGCTGTAATGCCGTACTTTAAATTATCTGGAATGGCTTGAATCAGTTGTTTTCTAAGGGATGTTAACGATAAAATAATAAAGAGTATACCAGCAACAAATACCGCACTAAACGCTGTTTGATAGCTGATGCCGCCACCGCCGACAACGGTAAAGGTGAAATAGACATTCAGCCCCATGCCTGGTGCAATGGCAATCGGATAATTTGCAAATAGTGCCATCCAGAGCGTACCGACGACAGCAGCGATGATTGTTGCAGTAAAGACTTGGTCAAAAGGAATACCTGCTTTTGAAAGAATTCCTGGGTTGACGGCAACAATATAGACCATGGTAAAGAATGTCGTCATACCAGCGATGATTTCTTTCTTTATGTTGGTTTGATTTTCTTTTAACTGAAACATAAAATCCTCCATTTACGAACATTATTACAAAACAATTTATATAATATTCGTTTTAAGGGTGGATTGCAACCTTTTTTCAAGGAGGAATGGAAAAAATGAATTGGGAAGCTGAAGTAATACGAAAAAAAGATGACTTGATCAAGGACACACAATCTTTCTTACAAATTGAAAGTGTCCTTGATGAAGAAGGCGGCAAAGAAGGAAAGCCATTTGGTGAAAAAGTTGATAATGCCCTCAAGTATATGCTGAAAAAAGGAGAAGACGAAGGTTTCACAGTCAAGAATGTCGATGGCTATGCAGGTCATATTGAATACGGGGAAGGCGAAGACATCGTGGGTGTGCTGTGCCATGTGGACGTTGTGCCTGCTGGCGACGGCTGGACAACCCCGCCATTTTCAGCGGATATCAGAGAAAATAAAATCTTTGCACGCGGCGCTATTGATGACAAAGGCCCAACCATGGCAGCGTTCTATGCGCTGAAGATCTTAAAAGATTCTGGTCTGCAGCTGTCGAAAAAAATCAGAATGATCATTGGGACAGATGAAGAAAGTGATTGGCGCTGTGTGGACCATTATTTCAAGCATGAGGCAATGCCGCAAATCGGATTTGCACCAGACGCCGATTTTCCCATTATTCATGCGGAAAAAGGAATTATTGATGCCATCCTGTCATTTACATATCAACAAACAGCGAATCATCAGCGCTATACGCTTAAGCAATTTGCATCGGGTATGAGGCTCAATATGGTGCCAGATGAGGCAGCTGCTACTGTGACTGCTGCACAGGCACATGATGCTGAATCATTAAAAACGGCCTTCGAAGCCTATCTTGCTGATCATCAATTATCTGGTGAGGTAAAAAGCACAGCGGATGGACTGCATTTTACATTAAAAGGGGTATCCGTTCATGCCATGGAGCCGGCGCATGGGACAAATGCGGGCATTCATATGGCGAATTTCTTATGCGGACATGAATTAGATGAGCAGGGACTCGCCTTTACTTCCCAAATCAACGCTTTATTTGATCAGGATACAAGAGGGAAAAAGCTAGGAATTGCTTGCAAAGATGATATTAGTGGAGATTTGACATTGAATGTTGGGACAATCCGCTATAAACAGAATGAGGAAGCAAAGCTAGGGTTAAATGTACGCTATCCAGTAACTGCAGACGGCAAGGACGTCAAAAAAGGAATTGAAAGCATCAAAGGGGCGTCCCTTCTAAAATTCGAAGACAGCCCTCCTCATCACGTCTCAAAAGATCATCCGCTTGTGAAAACCTTGCAGCGGGTATATGAGGAGCAAACGGGAGATCCTGCAACCCTTATTGCCATTGGGGGAGGAACGTATGCGAGATCTTTAGAAGCTGGCGTTGCCTTCGGACCTCTATTTCCTGGCAGACCAGACTGCGCCCATCAAAAGGATGAATATATTGAAATTGATGACTTACTAAGAGCAGCAGCTCTTTATGCACAAGCTATGTATGAATTAGCAAAATAGAAATTGGAAAAGAGAAGAGGGGATTCATAGTGAAAAAAATGTTCTTAAGTTCTTCATTCAAAGACAGCTATTCTCTCTTGTCTGACTTTGCAGGTGAATCATTAAAAGGAAAGCGTGTGACTTTCTTTCCAACGGCAAGTGCTGTAGAAGAAGTCACGCACTATGTGGAGGCAGCGAAGGAAGCCTTTCAGAAATTAGGGATGCAGCTTGAGACTGTGCAGGTAGATGAACAATCCGTAGAAGAGATCACACAGATGATCAAACAAAATGATGTGATCTATGTTTCAGGAGGCAACACTTTTTATTTATTGCAGGAGTTAAGAAAACATCGTCTCGATGACGTGTTGAAAGAAGAAATCAACAAAGGCAAGCTGTACATCGGAGAGTCTGCGGGGAGTATCATTATGGCGCCGAGCATTGAATATATCTCCATGATGGATGATCAGGAGAAGGCGCCGGAGCTTTCATCATTTCAAGGTTTCAATGAAATAAGCCGCTATCCAGTACCGCATATGCACAATGCCTATTTAGGCGAGGCTGCGGAGCTAATCATGGAGAAGCATCAGCAGACACTTGATTTATGTCCGCTTACTGATGAACAGGCTTTACTCGTCACAGGGGAGCAGGCTGAGGTGAAATCTGTCTAAGCATCTTAACCGTGAAAGAAGAAAAAGGAACAGGGATTCATCACCCTGTTCCTTTTTTAATCTTGAAAAACATCACTTGATAAGTATCGTTCACCCGTATCTGCTGTCATACAGATCACGATTTGATCTGCCGGCAATTGCTTCGCTGTTTCAATGGCTGCATAGCAAGCCGCCCCAGAGGATGGGCCTACTAAAATGCCTTCAAGCATAGCGAGCTCCCGTGTGATGTGGTACGCATCTTCGTCGCTTACTTGCACGATCTCATCATAGACATCCTCGTTTAAGATGTGGGGGATAAATCCTGGGCTTGTGCCAACGAGCTTATGTTTGCCAGGTTCCCCGCCAGATAAGACTGGAGATCCCTTAGGTTCTGCTACACGGATGGTTAAATGAGGGAATGCCTTTTTTAATTCCTCTCCAGTTCCTGTAATAGTACCGCCAGTTCCAGCTGTTGCGACAAAGGCGCCAAGGGGCTGTCCAAGTTGTTTCACAGCTTCCATGATTTCGACCGCTGTTGTTCCTCTATGTGCATCTGGGTTTGCTCTATTGTCAAATTGCATCGGAATAAAGCTGTGAGGAATTTGAGCAGCCAGTTCTTCCGCCTTGCGGATGCAGCCTGGCATTTTTTCTTCTCCTGGGGTTAAGACGACCTGCGCCCCGTATGCCTTCAAAATATTGATTCTTTCCTTTGTCATCGTATCAGGCATGACAAGGATAGCTTTGTAGCCTCTTGCGGCAGCATTCATGGCTAAACCAATCCCTGTATTCCCGCTCGTAGGTTCAATAATGGTTGCTCCTTTTGTGAGTTTCCCTTGTTTTTCTGCCTCAACGATCATATTGTAAGCCGCGCGGTCTTTGACACTTCCGCTAGGATTAAATGATTCCAGCTTTAAGTAAACAGCTGCCGCATTTTCTGGCTGGAGCCGCTGTAATTTGACAAGCGGTGTATCGCCAATCAGCTCAGCTATATTTTGTGCAACTTTCATCAGATGACACCCTTTCTTCTCATTCCGCATTTCTTTAGTTATACTATCATCAATGGGGATTCGTAAAGTTTGTTAAAAAAGGACAGGTGATATTGTGTCAGAAAACCGTCATTATTTTATAGGGATTCACATCCCTGAACAACTTGCGCATCAAATCAAACAAGACATTGATCAAAGGAGCGGACTGTTCTTTCAAAAATGGACAGCACCACATGATTATCATGTAACCCTTGTCTTTTTAGGCGCCATTCCAGAAGAGCGTTTAAAAAAGATCATCCAGCTGCTTGACCTCCTTTCAAATGAAGCATCTGCATTTCCACTAGAGCTGAATGAGGTAGGGCAGTTTGGTGCGAAGGAACGCCCGAGAGTCTTTTTTGCAAAGCCTCATGAAAGTGAGCCGCTCATGCATTTAAGAGAAAAGGTAAAGGAGGCTGTCTTGTCAGCAGGACACCCTGTTGAAAAGAGACCGTTTCATCCGCATATGACGATTGCACGCAAATGGAATGCGGATGACCTTTATGAAGAACAAGCGCCTTTACGCAAAGAGCCATATGTGATGGAGGTTTCGCGTATCACTTTATTTGAAATACGTCCGAAGGAAACCCCTCGTTATCACGCAATCAAACAATTTACATTACATAAATGATTCTAGAAGTTGGAGTGAGCAGCAGATGGCGCAAATTATCAAAATTCAAGATTATATATCACGATATGAACAAGACCCGCATCACTACATCAATCAATTCAATCGGTTGAAAAAACAAAGATGGGACGAGTTGAAAAAGGCTTCAAAAGAGGAGGCGCAGCAACCATTTGACCAAATTCCTCAACAAGCGCCTGAACAGGAGGAAGAAAAGAGAAAGAAATTCTCCTTAAAGAGAAAGCAAAAAGAAGCCGATATGAAAAAGGAACGGGACCTAAGTCTTTTTAACGAGCCGACAGATATAGAGCAAGGGGTTTTCAGAAACGTCCCTACCGATGAAACGAAGCTGATTCACTTTTTTAAGGATCATCTCTTTGAAGTGCAATTAAAATGGGCGAGCTCAACGATTTCACATATTTCAACCGTCTCCCATCATATTCGATATGATGAAAAGCTGCGAATGCTTGCGAGGCAGCTTCCAGATTCTTATTTTGTGATGTACAAGCCGGTGCTGCTCATTCAAAAAGCTGAGATGGAATTATGTCCGATACTCATAACGCCGCTCGAAGTAATCTGTTTATCCTTCTTAGAGGCCGAGCCAGACAGCGTCTATATCGGAACGAAGGAACGTTTTTGGGAAAAACGGGCGACCGGGAAAGCTGTTCAGTCCGTCTTAAATCCTTGTGCAAGCCTTCTGCGTTCTGGCACCGTTGTGTCAAAGATCTTACAGCAAAGTGGTGTAGACCTTCCTGTGAAAAAAATCCTCATCAGCCGAACCTCTTATATTGATTTACCTGAAGTTCCATATGGGATGGAGGTTATCGATAAGAAGAAGGCAGAAGAGTGGTTTGAAAAGCAGCGGAAAAATACGGCACCGACAAAGCATCAGCAATTTAAGGCGACAAAGGCGTTGCTTGCTTATGGTGAAACAGACAGCAAAAGAAGGCAGGAATGGCTCGATTAAAGGCATGATGGAAGGTCACGAAAAATGAGACCCGAGTGGAGCTAATATATGAATGAATGGTACTTTATCGTTAATCCAGAAGCAGGACATGGAAAAGGACTCCGCACATGGAGGAGCATAGAGAAAGAATTACAAAAGGTGGAGGTCTCTTATCGATCGTTTCTCACCCAGCATGAAGGCCATGCCGAAGTTTTGGCAAGACAAATCAGTGCCATGCAGGATGACAGGCTGAAGCGATTGATTGTTATTGGCGGTGACGGAACGATTCATGAAGTGCTGAATGGCTTAAAGGAAATCGATCATGTGCAGCTTAGTTTTGTCCCTGCTGGTCATTGGAATGATGCTGCGAAGGGTCTCGGTATCCATCGTCATGATGTCCTAAAAGAAGTGAGAAAGCAAAAGAGAATGCTCACCAAAACATTTTCTCTCGGCTCCTTTCAAGATCATGCCGAAAGTCCGCAATCTGTTCTTTTTCTCAATCATATCGGTGTGGGTTTTGACGCACATGTGCTGAGGAAAACGGTGCATTTTAGAGGAAAAAAGTGGCTGAAACGGCTGGGGCTTGGCTTTATCATCTACCCGCTGTCATTTCTCCATTCTCTATGGTCGTTTAAGCCATTTGATCTTGCGTTATTTATTGAAAATGAGAAGAAAGTCTTTCGACAAGTGTGGTTTGTGATCGTATGCAATCACCCGTATTACGGGGGAGGGCTCGAAGCAGCACCGGAAGTGAGTGCAAGGCAGCCAGGTTTTCAAACGATCGTTGTCACAGATTTGAATCCATTCAAAGTCCTCTTGTTTCTAAGTGCAATGGTGTTTCGAAAGCACCTTGGGATGAAGGGGGTTACCCTGTTTCAGCATGAGGAAGCGTACTTAGAAGCAGATGAAAAAATCTTATTTCACGCAGATGGAGAAGTGATCGGTGCAACGCCTGTCTTTGTGAAGGCAAGTGAACGATCCTTAAAATTACGTGCTTAAATAACTTGCGGTATGTCCGCAGTCAAAGAACCATGAAAAAAGGCTTCTTTTTCGTAAGGTTCTTGTCCTGATTTTTTAGTTTTGCTTGACGAGTATAAGAAGGTAACGATAAAATCTATAGGACGGCTATTGTTTAGCATCTCATTCTCAATAGCTGTCCTTTTTGTTTTTATGATCATATAAATAAAAAAAAGAAACAGCCAATTGATCCTCAATCGGCTGAATTTTGTCGACTAAAAAAGCAAGATTTAAAATATTTTAAGAAATGATGGGTTGAAAATTGATATGAACTGGTTGGGACAAATATTAGGTAGCGAATGGCACATCTCTCCGGCTGGAGGCGCTACGGGAGATGCGTACTTCGCAACACACAATGACCAAAAGCTATTTTTAAAACGCAATACGTCACCGTTTCTTGCGGTTTTGTCAGCTGAAGGCATTGTGCCGAAGCTTGTCTGGACAAAACGGATGGAAAATGGAGATGTAATTACTGCACAGCACTGGCTGAGCGGTAGAGAGCTGAAGCCAAAGGACATGAATGATCGTCCTGTAGCAGAGCAGCTAAGAAAAATTCATACATCAAAAGAATTGCTCGATATGCTGAAACGATTAGAGAAGCACTCTCTAGATCCAGAATCCATTCTGATGCATCTAAAACAGTCCATTTTAAACGAGCAAATTGTTTCACAAGACATCACGCTTGCCATTCAGTATTTAGAGAAGCATGTGGAGGCTGTCCATTTTGAGGACAAGGTCGTCTGTCATTGTGATCTCAATCATAATAATTGGCTGCTGACAGATGAAAACCAGCTCTATTTGATCGATTGGGATGGGGCGATGATTGCAGACCCAGCGATTGATCTTGGACCGCTTTTATACCATTATGTTGAGGAAGAGAACTGGGAAAGCTGGCTCTCTATGTACGGCGCCCCGCTGACGGATAATTTGCGAAAGCGCATGGCGTGGTACGTGCTCGCTGAAACCGTATCGTTTGTCGTTTGGCATAAACGAAAAGGGAATGAAAAGGCCCAAAAAGAAGTGCAAGCGGAGCTAAATGCACTCTTAAAAAGGTTAAACATCCATTAAGACAGTGGAATGTTTTCGACCCACTCAGACAGATGTGATTGATGCTCCTCGATATGTGCATCAATTGAACTGACAGAGGTGCCCTTTTGGCTGTAATCATAAATATCTGTTAACAGCTGACGAATGTCGGGATCCAGATCTTCTTTTGCCAGCATTAATTGAATTACGCGTCCCACCTGTTCATATTCTGCAACAGTCCCGCAGCAATCCAGCTGGTGATCGGTTAAAATATCTTTGATTAATTGAAGCTGATGTTGACGGTTTAAACCCATACAAATGCTCCTTTCCTGCGTGTCATTTATGAGGTTAAACTGTGCAATCAGCGCCCAATTTATACATGCGGCAGACCAGCTCAAGCGAAGGGCTGGTCTTTTTATATGGACATAGAAGATGCTGTCTTGCGGGTCTTTATGTTTCATGGTATCTTGATAAAATGTAAAGAAAATAGAGGTGTATCAAATTGAGAATGCGACATAAACCATGGGCTGATGATTACTTAGCTGAGAATGCTCATATTGCTTTAGCAAGTCCCGAGCAATATAAAGGGAAATGGCATGAGCTGTTTGGAAATGATCATCCAATGCATATCGAAGTTGGGACAGGAAAAGGGAGCTTTATTGCTGGAATGGGCAAGCTTCATCCTGATATCAACTATATTGGCATTGAATTATTTAAAAGTGTCATTGTGACGGCAGTAGATAAAATCAAAGAGACAGATGTTGAAAATGTAAAGCTTTTGAACATTAATGCTGAGACGCTGACAGATGTGTTTGCGGAAAATGAGATTGACCGGGTGTATTTGAATTTCTCTGATCCGTGGCCAAAAGCAAGACACGAAAAGCGCAGATTGACGTTTAAAACCTTTTTAGAGCGATATGAACATATTCTTCGTCCAGGCGGTGAATTACATTTTAAAACTGATAACCGCGGGTTATTTGAATATTCCTTAAAAAGTTTTTCTGCCTATGGCCTTCTTTTAACGTATGTCAGCCTAGATTTACATGAGGACGGCTTAGAAGGAAACGTGATGACTGAATATGAAGAGAAATTCTCATCTATGGGACAACCCATCTATCGATCAGAAGTCAAATTCCCAGAATAACAAGTGACATCAAGCTGGCTGCAAAAAAATTGCAGTCAGCTTTTTTTATGAAAAGATTGGTGCATGCGATTTTTGGCTGTATTTGCTACGATAGAAAAAGGAGGGATGACAGCAATGGAGACAATGAAAATAGGTGAAATGGAACTGTTTTGGTTAAACGGGGGAGATACGCACATGGACGGCGGTGCAATGTTCGGTGTCGTGCCAAAGCCTTTATGGTCAAAAAAATACCCGGTTAATGAACGCAATCAAATTGAATTACGATGTGATCCAATCCTCATTCGGTGGAAGGGACTGCATCTGTTAGTGGATTCCGGCATCGGGTCAGGGAAGCTGACAGATAAACAAAAACGCAATTACGGCGTGACAGAGGAAACCAAATTGGAAGAATCTCTAGCGGCCCTTGGTCTGCGCCCATCAGATATAGATTACGTATTAATGACACACCTGCACTTTGATCATGCCAGCGGATTAACAAAACGTGAAGGCGATAAGCTCGTGTCTGTTTTTCAGCAGGCAAAAATCATCACATCGAAAATCGAATGGGATGAAATGAGAGCGCCGAACATTCGCTCAAGAAATACATATTGGAAAGAAAACTGGGAGCCTGTGGCAGATCAAGTGGTCACATTTGAAGAAAGTATTGAAGTGATAGAAGGCATCGAGCTCCACCATACAGGCGGCCATAGCAATGGTCATAGTATTTTAACGCTCACAAGTGAGGGCGAAACAGCGATTCATTTAGCTGATATCATGCCTACACACGCTCATAAAAATCCACTCTGGGTTTTGGCATATGATGATTACCCAATGACGTCGATTCCAGCCAAGCAAAAGTGGCAGGCATTTGCAGAAGAAAAAAATGCGTGGTATTTGTTTTATCATGATGCCATTTATCGTGCTGTAAAATGGGACGAAGACGGGCAGATTACACACGAAATCAAAAGAGAAACAGGAAGATAAAAGATCATCTGTATGTTTTTTTCGCCTTTCACACAAAATAACGACAAAATGAACTTGTGAAAGGAAGAGTGCAGGTGAACCAATTTTATCGTGTACATGGTGATGTGATCGAAACACCATTAAGAGGGATGGAAGTCATGTCAGTCCCTTATTTAAACAAAGGGGTTGCATTTACAAAGGAAGAGCGGAAGGAGCTCGGGTTAAAGGGATTTCTTCCGCCTAAGGTTTTAACTTTAGAGGATCAAGCAAAGCGTGCATATGAGCAGTTCAAGGCACAGCCGGATGAGCTAGGGAAAAATGTGTATTTAACATCACTTCATGATAGAAACGAAGTGCTTTTTTACAAATTACTTAATGAGCACTTGGCGGAAATGCTTCCGATTGTCTACACGCCGACTGTAGGAACGGCTATTCAGCGTTATAGCCATGAGTATCGAAAGCCGAGAGGGCTTTATTTATCGATTGATGATCTGGAAGGCATGGAAGAGATTTTTGCTTCTTATGGTGTTGATGAATCAATTGATTTAATCGTTGCAACTGATGCAGAAGGCATTTTAGGCATTGGAGACTGGGGCGTTGGCGGGATTGCCATTTCAGTCGGGAAACTTGCTGTTTATACAGCTGCAGCAGGCATTGATCCTAGCCGCGTTCTGGCGGTAGTGCTTGATGCCGGGACGAACCAGGAAAGTCTCTTAAATGATCCGCTTTATGTTGGCAATCAGCACTCCCGCGTTCGAGGAGAGCGCTATGATCAGTTCATTGATCAATATGTCGAGCTTGCCCGTGCTACTTTCCCAAACGCGCTCCTTCACTGGGAAGACTTTGGTACAAAGAATGCCCGTGCGATATTGGAAAAATATAAGGACCGCATTTGTACATTTAACGATGACATTCAAGGAACTGGCGCCGTTTCACTTGCTGCAGTTCTGGCGTGTGCAAAAGCTTCGAAGGTTCCGCTGAAAGATCACCGTATCGTCATTTTTGGAGCGGGTACGGCAGGTATTGGCATAGCCGAGCAAATCCGTGATGCGATCGTCAGAGACGGAGTCAAAGAAGAGGAGTCCTATGATCATTTCTGGTGTATTGATAAAACAGGGCTGCTCACAGATGATTCACCTGACATTCTGCCATTTCAAAAGCCGTATGCAAGACGTTCTGACGAAGTAAAGGATTATGCCCGTAATGGTCCAAAGCATTCGATTGATCTATTAGAGGTCGTCAAACAGGCGAAACCTACAATCTTAATTGGCACCTCGACGGTCGGAGGAGCATTTACAGAGGAAATTGTAAAAGAAATGGCGTCACACGTGGAGCGCCCTGCCATTTTACCGATGTCGAATCCGACACCTCTTTCAGAAGCAAAGCCGCAAGATCTGATTGAGTGGACTGAAGGACGCGCACTTGTGACAACGGGAAGCCCATTTGATCCTGTTGAATATGGAGGCGTCACATATGAAATTGGACAAGCGAATAATGCCCTTGTCTTCCCAGGTCTTGGTCTAGGCACGATTGTGTCAAAAGCCAGGTTGATGACAGACAGTATGTTTGTTGCGAGTGCTGAAGCCATTGCAAGCATGGTCAATGTGGGGAAGCCGGGTGCAGCGATGCTGCCAAGTGTCGATCAGCTTCGAACCGTTTCAGCAACAGTGGCCGTCCGCGTGGCGCAGGCAGCAATTGATGAAGGAATAGCAGAAGAAACGCCTGATGACCTCATTCAGGCTGTGCAGGACGCGATGTGGCATCCTGTGTACAAAAAAATCAAAGCCATATAAAAAAAGCTTCGCAAGGACATGTCTTTGCGAAGCTTTCTTGATCAAGCAACAGAATCAATTACATCAACGATCATGCCTGTTTTGGCATCAATCATCACTTCATACTGTTCAAGCTCGCCAAAGGCAGAGCGGGTAATACCAGATTTGTACACATCAATCGTTTCACCATTTACGGTATACGGTTCTGGTACAGTATAAATCCAAGAGCCATCAATCGGGCCGCGCTGTTTAAAAGCAGATTTCACAATTTTTAATGCTTTTTCAGACGAAATATACGTAGGGAAAAATACTTTCTTTGCAACAATTGCAGCGGCTACGCCAATACTCGCACCAATCAGAACATGTTTTAACTTCAACGTGCTGCACCTCCGTATTGCTGTTTTTTCCATTATACAAAACTTGTCCATTGATGTTAAGGAATCCGAATACTTGAAAGCATATTCAAAATTTTTAGAGAGATACTTGGAAAACCGAAAGAATTCTTATAGTATAAAGTGAGTGTTATTTTTATAGGAATATATATGGTCATTACATAGAAACGAGGTAAACTGTAGAATGAACGAAGAAACATTGTCGCTTTTCCGAAATTTAACAGAATTACAGGGAACTCCAGGAAATGAGCACCATGTGCGTGCTTTTATGAAAAAAGAACTTGAGAAATATTCTGATGAACTCATCCAAGACCGTCTTGGCGGAGTGTTTGGCGTACGCAAGGGGCCGGAAAACGCACCGAAAATTATGGTAGCAGGTCATATGGATGAAGTCGGATTCATGGTCTCATCGATTACGAAAAACGGAATGATTCGTTTTCAAACCCTTGGCGGCTGGTGGAGTCAAGTCATGCTGGCGCAGCGTGTGGACGTTCATACCGATCACGGGCCAATTCCTGGTGTCGTCTCGAGTACACCTCCTCATCTTCTGACGCCAGAACAAAAAAGCAAACCTGTGAAGCCGTCAGATATGCTTATTGATATTGGTGCAGACAGTGAAGAAGAGGCAAAAGCGCTTGGCGTTCGCCCAGGACAGCAAATCGTTCCTGCAACGGTATTTACCCCAATGGCGAATCCAAAAAAGATTTTGGCAAAGGCTTGGGATAACCGTTATGGCTGCGGCCTTGCAATTGAATTATTAAAAGAATTAAAAGATGAATCACTTTCATGCCAGTTGTATTCAGGAGCAACTGTTCAAGAGGAAGTAGGGCTTAGAGGAGCTGAGGTAGCTGCAAACATGATTCAGCCAGATCTTTTCTTCGCTTTAGATGCAAGTCCTGCAAACGATGTGACAGGTGATAAAACACAGTTCGGCCAGCTTGGAAAAGGTACACTTCTGCGTATTTTTGACCGCACAATGATTACGCACCGCGGAATGAGAGACTTTGTACTCGATACTGCTGAGACAAACAACATTCCATATCAATATTTCGTATCACCGGGTGGTACGGACGCTGGACGTGTTCATATTTCAAACCAAGGTGTGCCTTCTGCTGTCATTGGGGTATGCGCACGCTACATTCATACAAGTCATTCTGTGTTACATGTGGATGATTACGCAGCGGCAAAAGAGTTAATTGTCCGCCTAGTGAAAAATTGTGATCAAAGTACAGTGGATTCTATTTATCAACAAGTATAAATAGAATAGAAAAAGGCTGCTTCTTCAATGAGAGCAGCTTCAGCGTGTAGACAAACCCTCGCATTCTTTGTCAGTCCTGCGTGCCGGTGCTCACGAATGTACAATTCGCTCCGCTCCGGTACTCGTCCTTCCTAGGGCTGCAAAGGTTTTCTATCACGCTGAAAAGAAGACAAAGGGCTAAAATAAAGATCATTTTAGCCCTTTGTCAACAATCTGAGGCTGCTTCTTCAATAAGAGCAGCCTTTTTTCTTATTGCTGTTCAAACACGTAAGATAACGCCTTGATCGCTTGGTTTACAGTTTCCACAGTGATATTTGCTTTGTTTGAGAGTTCTTTTAGCGGATGGTGCAGCTCTTTTGGACGGATTAAAATAAGAGGTTTCCCTTTTGCAATTGCAGCAGACGCATCCATGGCTGTGTTCCACTGTTTATATTTCTCACCAAAGCGTGCAATGACGACATCTGCTTTGTTTAATAAAATTTCAGTACGAAAATTGTTCAAATCAGACGCTGCATCATCTTTGAAAATGGCATTCGGCTGCTCACCTAAAATATCCTCACCGATGTTATCTGAGCGGTCATGATTCTCCATTGGACCGACAAATGTCACCGGAAGCTTCAAAGATTGGCTTTTTTCCTTGATTTCATCACGCCACTGGCTATGAATTTCTCCAGCTAAATAAACAGTTAATTGCATAACGAACTCCTCCTTTTGTACAAACTTAGTAAAGGTTTGTCCTGTTTCTTTTCATGTTACACAAGAAGTGCTTGATAAAGCAAAAAAAATATGATTATGATATTCATGGTAGAGACAATTTTTCATCGTAAGAATACTACATATAATGGGAAGGACAGGCCTCTTCGTCTTTCCTATGAGAAAGCAGGAAGACGACGTTGATGACTTATTTGAAAAGAAAGGGGATCTCCCTTTCGCCAAAGGTGTATTTCATTGATGCACTTTCTTATATGGCTTTAGGTCTATTTGCTACATTAGTGGTAGGTCTGATTTTAAAAACAGCAGGTGGTCTGTTATCACTTTCTCTCATTGTGAAAATGGGTACGCTTGCTATGGGTCTGATGGGACCGGCAATTGGTGTAGCAGTTGCTTATCGCTTAAATGCTTCTCCATTAATCATTTTTGCAAGTGTTGTCTCAGGTGCCGCTGGAGCAGAGCTTGGGGGACCAGCCGGAAGCTTCGTGGCTGCTCTAATTGGGGTGGAACTCGGCAAACTGGTTAGTGGTGAGACAAGAATTGATATTATTTTAACGCCGCTTGTCACCATTATCACTGGCTTTTTCACTGCTGCTTTCATCGGTCCTGGCATTCAGGCGATGATGACAGGGCTTGGCAGACTTATCATGTGGGGGACAGACCAAAGCCCGCTGATCATGGGCATGCTAGTAGCGACCATTGTTGGACTTGCTCTAAGTTCTCCGATTTCAAGTGCTGCACTTGCGCTCATGCTTGACTTAAGCGGAACAGCTGCTGGTGCTGCAACGATTGGCTGCTGTGCCCAAATGGTTGGCTTTGCTGCTGCAGGTTTTAGAGAAAATCGCTTTGGCGGGCTTGCGGCTGTCGGCATTGGGACGTCAAAGTTGCAGCTTTCGAACATTGTGAAAAACCCCCTCATCCTGATTCCGCCGACGATTGCTGGTCTGATTCTCGCGCCAATTGGTATTATTGGCTTTGGGATGGTCAATAATGCGGCAGGAGCGGGAATGGGAACGAGCGGGCTTGTTGGACAGCTCATGACCCTCACTGTCATGGGGTTTCATCCATCTGTATTTCTGGCGATAGCTCTCTTGCATATCGTTGGCCCGGCAGTGATTAGTTTGGTAGTATCAGAATGGATGAGAAAGAAAGGCTATATACAATTCGGAGATTTAACCATACAAACTGGAGGAATGAAACATGAAAAAAATTGAATCTAACGAAGAATTACAAAAAGTGATTCAAGAAGACTTAACGGTATTGCTATTTTCAGCTGACTGGTGCCCGGACTGCACATTTATTGAGCCATTCTTGCCAGAGCTTGAAGCAAACTACCCAGAATTTGAGTACTTCTATGTCGATAGAGACAAGTTCATTGACACTTGTGCAGAGTGGGAAATTTACGGCATTCCAAGCTTTTTAGTCTTTAAAAACGGACAAGAGATTAACCGCTTTGTTAGCAAAGATCGTAAGACAAAGGAAGAGATAGAAGCATTTTTAACAGATTCTCTTTCTAAATAACGAAAGGAGAGTCTAAAACGATGGCAAAAATGACATCAAGACAGCTTGCGAATGAACTCAAAAGCCGTCTGACGAACGACAGCTGGTCACACCAGTTTGATCGGGAAAAAGATACGCTTCGTATTGAAGATAAACAAACAGGCAAAGGCATCACACTAGAGCTCCCGCCAATTATTGCAAAGTGGGAAGTAAAGCCTGATGAAACAATTGATGAGATTGTTTATTATGTGAAAGAAGCGCTGAGTGCCATGAAAGGCGAAGCGCAGCACATTTCAGGAAAAGAAAAGCATATCTATCCGGTCATTCGTTCCACTTCCTTTCCTGAGGCATCAAGTGATGGAATTCCGCTCGTATTTGATGAGCATACAGCTGAAACGAGAATCTACTATGCACTTGACCTTGGAAGCACCTACCGATTAATTGATGAAAAGATGCTTCAAAAGGAAAACTGGACAAAAGAGCGAATCAGAGAAACTGCAAGCTTCAACGTTCGTTCACTAGAAACTGTAGTGAAAATGGATGAAGTGGCAGGCAACCTGTTTTATTTCTTCCGTGCAAATGACGGATATGACGCCAGCAGACTTTTAAATGAGTCGTTATTACAAGAATACGCGCAAAAAATAGAAGGACAAATGGCGATTTCTGTTCCTCATCAAGATGTATTCATCATTGCAGATGTTCGCAATGATTCAGGCTATGATATTTTAGGACAGATGTCGATGAGCTTCTTCGCCAGCGGTACGGTTCCGATTACCGCATTGTCATTTTTATATGATGAGGGTAAGCTTGAACCGATCTTTATACTTGCAAAAAGCAGACCAAAACAGCAGTAGAAGGGAATTTTGAAGAATGAATGTTTTTTATAATGCAGAAGGTGTAGGCGACACACTCCTTATTTCATTGAAAGATGTGACGAGAGAAGAAGTAGGACATGAGACGTTTGGAGATGTTGTACGAATCTTCAATCAAGAAACAAAAGAAACAACAGGCTTTAATATCTTCAATGCATCTACTTACATGAAAATTGAAGAAAACGGATCTGTCCCGCTTTCTGAAACCATTGTTCAAGATATCAATGAAATTTTAAACCGCAACGGTGTCAGTGAAACGTTGACTGTGGATCTATCACCAAAATTTGTTGTCGGCTATGTAAAGGAAAAAGAAAAGCATCCGAATGCAGATAAATTAAACATTTGCCAAGTTGATGTGGGCGATGAAACCTTACAAATCGTGTGCGGTGCACCAAACGTTGACCAAGGCCAATATGTCGTGGTGGCGAAAGTCGGCGCAGTGATGCCAAGCGGTATGGTCATCAAAGATGCTGAGCTAAGAGGGGTTCCATCAAGCGGCATGATTTGTTCAGCAAAAGAGTTAGATCTTCCAGACGCACCTGCTGAAAAAGGGATACTTGTTTTAGATGATAGCCATCAAGCTGGCGAACCATTTAAAGCATAACCTCCCATAAACGGGCACATAGGAGCGAAGAATGTGTTATACCAAAAGTCACTAAGTACGTACTTAGTGACTTTTTTTCATCTACAGACAGCATGAACAGCATAAACCGGCACTTTTCTCGCTTTTCTGCATGAAAAAGCAATGGTATACTAAAAATCGCCCAAGAAAACGTAAGGGGAGTTAAAGTGAGTGATAAATGATGAGTTGGTTAGATAAATTTTTTAGTGTATTTTTAGGAGAAGAAAAGAAAGAAGAAAAAGCTGTAAGACCTGAAGAAGATCTAGCTGCACCAAAGCAGCCAGCTTTTGAACAGCATAAAGAATATAAAAAAATCGAAGATACGAAAGTGTATTATGAATATCCAAAAGGCAACTTTCGGTTTCCGCTCGTTCCAGATGAACCTCTGCGTGACGGAGTGAAGCCGGAGAGAAAACACGCCAAACCAAGACAGTCAAAGACCAGACAGACAACCTATCAGCCTAAACAAACGCTTCAGCCTGATATGAATAAAAAGCCATTCAAGCCAGAGCAAATTCCATCACCGATTTATGGCTACCATCAGGATATGCGTCCAAAAAAGGCAGAAGCAAAAGAAGAAGCAGGATCAGTTCAAAGGAAAGCAACAGAAGAAACGGCGCAGCGTGTCACACTGTTATCAGAAGAGGCAGAGCGTGAACGGAATGTCAGGCAGCAAATGAACATCCCATCTATTCAGAAAGAAAAACGTATCGAGGAAATGGTTTCAGCATCAGCAAAAGAGAGAGCGGATAAGGAGCCAGAAGTAATCCCGCATACATTGCAAGAGGAACTCGCTTATCAAGATCATGTTCAATCGACGATGGAACGTTTAACAGACGAGCCTTTCCAGCTAGAAGAAAACGAGCCAGAAGATCATCATGAAGCTGATTTACATAAGCAGCAAGCCGAAGTCTATCAGGAGCAGGCGGTACAGTCCGAGCCGGAACAGGCTGCCACCAGCGATGAAGAAGAAATAAAAGACGAGCCTGTCCATCAGTTTGAAGATCATACTGAGGAAATAGACATGTTGACCTTCGAAACACCGGAACCTTCGCAGCCAGCGATTGAAATGGAAGCAGACATTCTAGCAGAAGAAGCAGCGGCGTTAACAGAAAATATGTCAGCAGAACCAGTGGAAGAAGTAGAAGCTAATCCAATAGAAGACAAACAAGAAGAAGCGCCCGCGGCAGCATATGAAGAAGCTGAGCCAGTCCAACATGACCTGCAGGAAGATCAGCTGGTTCAAGAAGCTGAAATTGAAGAAGAACAAGTGATGCCAGTAGAACAAGTAACAGAGGAACAAACTGCATCTGAACCGGCAGAAACGGTCATAGAACAGACAGAGCAGCAAGAACAAACGCACGAAGTCAAGAAAGAAGAACCAAAACAGACATCTCCGCAGCCACCACGTGCAAGCGGTCAAACCTCTACGGTTCCGTTTAATGTCATGATGTTAAAAAGCGATCAGCGCGTGCAAGGGCAAAAGAAAGCAGCCGACACACAAGGGTATGTTTTTCCAAGTCTCGCCCTTTTAGACGTACCGCCAGCTCAAAAAGAAGAGGACGGGACATGGGTGAAAGAGCGGGCAGAGCTGCTTAATGCGACGCTTAAAAATTTCAATGTAAGAGCAAGTGTTGTCCATGTCACACAGGGTCCTTCTGTGACAAGGTTTGAAGTACATCCAGAACCAGGTGTCAAAGTGAACAAAATCACGAACCTGTCAGATGATATTAAACTTAGTTTGTCCGCAAAGGATATTCGAATTGAAGCACCGATTCCAGGGAAGAACACGATCGGGATCGAAGTGCCAAACCTGCACAGTAAAATGGTGTTCTTAAGAGAAATGATCAGAAGCAGTGCATTTAGAGACAATCCATCTCCTTTAACAGCAGCACTTGGATTAGATATCTCAGGCCAGCCTGTCGTGGTTGATCTGCAAAAAATGCCGCACGGCTTAATTGCTGGAGCAACTGGTTCAGGAAAAAGTGTCTGCATTAATACGATTTTAGTGAGCTTAATGTTTAAAGCATCACCAGATGAAGTGAAAATGCTCTTAATTGACCCTAAAATGGTTGAATTAGCGCCGTATAACCACATTCCGCACCTTGTGAGTCCTGTCATTACCGATGCCAAGACAGCAACAGCTGCTCTGAAATGGGTAGTGGATGAAATGGAAAGACGCTATGAACTATTTGCACACTCTGGCGTGAGAGAAATTAAACGATTCAATGAGCTTGTAAAAGAAAAACAAATGGGTGAAAAACTACCTTATCTCGTCGTGGTGATCGATGAGCTGGCTGATTTAATGATGGTCGCACCAAATGAAGTCGAAGAAAGCATCTGCCGAATTGCTCAAAAAGCAAGAGCATGCGGCATTCACTTATTGATTGCGACACAAAGACCTTCTGTTGATGTCATCACAGGTCTTATTAAAGCCAATATCCCAACAAGAATTGCGTTTTCTGTTTCAAGTCAGGTTGATTCAAGAACGATCATTGACATGGCCGGTGCTGAAAAGCTTCTTGGAAAAGGAGACATGCTCTTCTTAGAAAATGGCTCCGGCAAGCCGACAAGGCTGCAAGGGAACTTTGTATCAGATCGGGAAATTGATCAAGTGGTGGCACATGTGAGAAAGCAGCGCAAGCCAGTGTTCCTCTTTGAACAGGAGGAACTAATGCTTCAAGGCTCTGCGATTACAGACGAAGATGAATTGTTTATGGATGCCTGTCGTTTTGCCATCGAGCAGAATAGCGCTAGTACATCAAGTTTGCAGCGAAGATTTAGAATTGGCTACAATCGTGCAGCCAGACTGATTGACATGATGGAGCGCGAGGGCATGATTTCTGGTGCGAAAGGCAGTAAGCCAAGAGAAGTACTCATGACGCTGAGTGACTTAGAACAGTTGATCTAAACAAACCACTTCATTTTTTTTATAAACATGGTATGATAGCACATAGGTGCAATTTTGTAATTGGACGCTTTTCGCATGTCTGTCAGAACGCTTTTTTATGTAAAATAAGCGGAAACAGGTGTTAGAAATGGGAAAGTTGTCGGATACTAATCATAGTTAATATTGATTAGAATAGGAAGATCGGAAAAAATCTTTATTTGGAGCTGCGATCTGTGATCAGCTAGAGGCAAAAATCACAAGTTGCAAATTGAAATGAGCGTCATATACTGTAAGTCAGATAGACGTTTGTTGGAGGTACAATTATGACTGTTTATCATTTTGTTGGAATAAAAGGGACAGGTATGAGTCCACTGGCCCAAATTCTTCATGATACTGGGTATACTGTCCAAGGATCGGATATCGAAAAACATATCTTTACACAAAAAGCATTAGAAGAACGAAATATTAAAATCCTACCATTTGACCCAGATAATATTCAGCCAGGGATGACGGTCATCGCAGGAAATGCATTCCCTGATACACACCCTGAGATTGAACGTGCCCTTTCTGAAGGGATTCCTGTCATTCGTTACCATAAATTTCTTGGAGAATACATGGATTCATTCACAAACGTTGCGATTACTGGTGCTCATGGCAAAACATCGACAACAGGACTGCTTGCTCACGTCATGCAGGCAGCAAAACCTACTTCGTACTTAATAGGTGATGGATCTGGAATGGGGAAAGAAAACAGCGAGTATTTTGTCTTTGAAGCATGCGAATACCGCAGACACTTCCTCAGCTATCATCCAGATTATGCGATCATGACCAATATTGATTTTGATCACCCTGATTATTTCTCAGATATTGATGACGTATTTGATGCGTTTCAAAACATGGCGCTTCAAGTGAAAAAAGCGATTATTGCTTGCGGTGATGATGAGCACTTGCCAAAAATTCAAGCGAAGGTACCCGTTGTGTACTACGGTTTCAACGAAGAAAATGATTTCCAAGCTCGCAATGTTGTGAAAAATACGGAAGGCACTACATTTGATGTATTTGTACGCAATACATTTTATGATACCTTCTACATTCCTGCCTACGGAAATCATAATGTCCTCAACTCGTTAGCTGTTATCGCATTATGTCACTATGAGTCCATTGATGTAGAGCTTATCAAAGGCGCATTAAAGACATTTGGCGGTGTGAAACGACGCTTTAATGAAAAAGTGGTCGGTGAGCAGGTCTTAATTGATGATTATGCACATCATCCAACTGAAATTGAAGTCACAATTGAAGCAGCTCGCCAAAAATATCCGGACCGTGATATTGTGGCTGTCTTCCAGCCGCATACCTTCACACGTACACAGCAATTCTTAAGTGAATTTGCTGATAGTCTAAAGAAAGCCGACTATGTCTACCTTTGTGATATTTTCGGTTCAGCCCGCGAAAATATTGGGAAGCTGAGCATTGAAGATTTAAGAGAAAAAATCCCGCAGGCCCAATTGATTGAGGAAGAAGATACATCTGTGCTGAAAGCGCACGAAGATGCAATTCTGATCTTTATGGGAGCAGGAGACATTCAAAAATATTTGCGTGCTTATGAAAAAGTCGCTGTATAAATGCTAAACGAAAAGTGCCGTGTAAAACGGCACTTTTTTTATTTTGAATAAAATGTGACAAAAGAGCTAAATGTGTCAACATGTGCCGCTTTTTTTCGTTCGCTGTGGACAGGAATTAGCGAATAAGTGTAGAATTATTATTCAATCGGTCATTCTAGGCGATGTTTGAATGATACAACGAGAGGGTAATGAATTGAATATGCCCGCAGCAAAGGAGGTATCAGATGATTATTATTCTATATCTAAGCGTTGCACTGATCGCAATTGCTTTCCTCATTCTTGTCATCTATTTGTCCAAAACATTAAAATCCTTACAGCTGACATTAAAGAATGTTGCATCAACTTTAGAAGGTCTTGAAGGTCAGATGCAAGGTATCACCACAGAGACAGCACAGTTGCTACATAAGACGAATCAGCTTGCTGAAGATATTCAAGACAAATCGGCAAAACTTAACACAGTTGTGGATGCGGTGCAGGGAATTGGTGGCTCGATCAACCAATTTAATACAAGCATAAAGCAGGCAGCTGGTGCGGTTTCTTCATCCGTTGAAAGAAATCAAGAAAAAGTGACGGATGTGGTTAGCTGGAGTAACGCAGCACTTGAAATTTATAAAAAATGGAAACAGCGTAAACACCAAAAATAAACCATATTCGCATAGGAGGAATAATCATGAGCAAAGACGGAATCAATAGCAAAGACTTTTTGATCGGAACACTTATTGGTGGAATTGTTGGTGCAACAACAGCATTATTTTTAGCACCGAAGTCAGGGAAAGAGCTTCGCGATGATTTGAACACCCAAGCGAATGTTTTAAAAGAAAAAACAGATCGACTCGCAACAGATGCAAAAGAAAGAGGCACTGAATATGTGACGATTGCGAAAGATAAAACGTCTGAATTGTCTCAGCTTGTAGCAGAGCAGTCAAATCAGATTTTAGACAAAGTGAAAGACATAAAAGACCGTGCAGCTGGTAAAGCTAATCATGTGAAAAGTGAAGCAGAAGATGCGGCAGCTGATTTAGCAAGCGAAGCATCAGATGTAGCTGATGAAGCAAAAGTACGAGCACAAGAAGCAAAATCAGAAATTGAAGACGGCATCAAAGATATCAAAGAAAAAGTAGAACAATCTACTAAAGGCTAACCCTCACAGCTCGAAGTGAAGAAGGAGAACATCATGTCAAAACAACTCATTGAAACAGAAGAACAGTTTGATCAACTAACGAATCAAGATGGGACCTTTGTCTTTTTTAAACACAGTTTGACATGTCCGATCAGCCAAGCGGCTTTTCATGAGTTTGAAGCATTTGCGTCTGCACATGAAGACGTGCCAACGTATTTCTTGCAAATTCAAAATACGAGAGAGCTTTCATCCTACGTGGCTGAAAAATCGGGTGTAAAGCACGAAAGTCCTCAAGCACTCGTCTTTAGTGGTGGAAAAGTGAAGTGGCATGCATCCCACTCAAGCATTACAAAAGAAGCGCTTGAACATAACCTGTAAAAGAAAGAAACGTCAGCAGCGGCTGACGTTTTTTTATAAAAAAAGGTTTACTTGAACGAAAAGTATGCTATAATCTTACATACAATACTTTACCGCTTAAAAGCGTTTGGGTAATAAAGAAAATTTTCGTGACAATTCCGAAATCTTTGTTTATAATAAACCCTATCATGCAAAAATGAAAAAATAAAAAGCGAGAACAGGCAGAGGAAAGGATGACAAAAATGAGCAACAATGAACTAGAAAAATTGAGGCAGCAAGCAGATGAACTAAATCTTCAAATCTTAAAACTGATCAATGAAAGAGGAAACATTGTAAAAGAAATTGGAAAAGCGAAAGAAGCGCAAGGTGTCAACCGTTATGATCCTGTCAGAGAGCGCACAATGCTGAACCAAATTCTTGAAGAAAATGATGGACCATTTGAAAACTCAACCATTCAGCATATTTTCAAAGAGATTTTCAAAGCGGGTCTAGAGCTTCAAGAAGATGACCACAGCAAAGCACTTCTTGTTTCTCGTAAGAAAAAACCAGAAAACACAATCGTGAACATCAATGGGGAAGCGATCGGTGATGGAAAGCAGCGCTTCATCGTTGGACCATGTGCTGTTGAAAGCTACGAGCAAGTTGCAGAAGTAGCTGCAGCAGCGAAACAACAAGGGTTAAAACTACTACGCGGAGGCGCATTTAAACCTCGTACAAGTCCATACGATTTCCAAGGACTTGGTGTAGATGGTCTTAAGATTCTAAAGCGTGTAGCGGATGAATACGGTCTTGCTGTCATTAGTGAAATTGTTAATCCTGCTCATATTGAAGAAGCGATTGAGCATATTGATGTCATCCAAATTGGGGCACGTAACATGCAAAACTTTGAACTGTTAAAAGAAGCCGGTTCCGTGAAGAAACCAGTTCTTTTAAAACGCGGCCTTGCAGCGACCATTTCAGAATTCATCAATGCGGCTGAATACATCATCGCCCAAGGAAATGATCAAATCATCCTTTGCGAGCGCGGTATCCGCACATACGAAACAGCAACAAGAAATACACTAGATATCTCGGCAGTGCCAATCTTGAAACAAGAGACACATTTACCAGTCTTCGTTGATGTGACACATTCAACTGGACGTAGAGATCTTCTCCTTCCAACAGCAAAAGCAGCTCTTGCGATTGGAGCAGACGGTGTTATGGCAGAAGTACATCCAGATCCATCTGTTGCTCTATCTGATTCAGCGCAGCAAATGGACATTCCACAATTCGAAAAATGGTTAGATGCGTTAAGACCACTTGTCAACATTCACGCGTAATCATAGATAGAAATAGCCGCCGGAAACTGCCCGGCGGTTTTTTTATGGAATAAATACGATGAAGTTTGGGAATGAAAGGAAGAAAGCACATTGCAAGTTCAAAAAGAGCTTGTTCACAATGTTTTCATTTTTAAAAATCGATAGAATCTGTTAAGATCATTGTCATAGCTGGCGTTCTCGATGGTTTTTTATGAAATATGATTCAAATTACAGGTAACAAGCTGTTTAAAGTTTGTTTAATTTAGTTATAAAAAGAAAGGGAACGTTTTCATATGACAAAAAAACGTGTATAATTTCATAAAAGAATGTCATTTTGATGTAGATTGAAAAATTATGTGTCTCTTTTCATCATTTTAATGACAAATAGGATATTATTTTCCTCGTATCTGACATGTCTCTATCCAATTGGTGAATGCTATAGATATGAAGTGTATTTGAAGGAGTGATTTATGTGAATAATGTTACAATATATGATGTAGCAAGAGAAGCAAATGTAAGTATGGCAACGGTATCACGCGTAGTAAATGGTAATCCAAACGTAAAACCAACAACAAGAAAAAAGGTGCTTGAAGCGATTGATCGCCTTGGCTATCGTCCGAATGCAGTGGCACGAGGCCTAGCAAGTAAAAAAACAACGACAGTTGGGGTCATCATCCCTGATATTTCTAGTATCTTCTATTCGGAATTAGCACGCGGTATTGAAGATATCGCCACGATGTATAAATACAACATCATTTTGAGCAACTCAGATCAAAATACTGATAAAGAGCTTCATTTGTTAAATACGATGCTCGGTAAACAAGTAGACGGAATTGTCTTTATGGGCGGAAACATCACAGACGTGCATGTGGAAGAATTTAAGCGCTCTCCTGTTCCGATTGTGCTTGCAGCATCTGTTGAAGAGCAAGCTCAAACACCATCTGTCAACATCAACTATGAGCAGGCCATTTATGATTCAGTTCAGCTGTTAGTTGAAAAAGGACATAAACGAATTGCGTTTGTTTCTGGTCCAATGTCAGAACCAATTAATTCCGTGAGAAAACTTGCAGGTTATAAGCGTGCGCTTGAAGAAGCGGGCATCGCGTTTGACGATGCACTCGTCGCTGAAGGCGATTACTCTTATGATTCTGGAATTGAAGCACTTGCTCATCTGCTTGAGCAATCTGACAAGCCGACAGCTGTTATCGCAGCTACAGATGAAATGGCGCTAGGTGTCATTCATGGAGCACAAGACAGAGGGGTATCCATTCCTGAAGATTTAGAAGTGATTGGCTTCGATAACACAAGACTTTCTCTCATGGTGCGTCCTCAGTTGACAACAGTTGTTCAGCCGACATATGATATTGGTGCTGTTGCCATGAGACTGCTCACAAAGCTGATGAACAAAGAACAAGTGGACGATCAAATTGTTGAGCTTCCGCACAGAATTGAAGAAAGACAATCAACGAAATAAAACAAAAAAGCAGGCTTACCTTATGACGGAAAGCCTGCTTTTCTTATGCCTTTTTCTTTTCTCTTCTAACAGGCATGAGTGCTTTTTCTACTGTTTGAGCATTCTTTTCTGTAATTTCAGCTTTTCTTGGGATCGATGGATATAAATCGTCAGGGTCTCTCCACGTAGGTGGAAGGGTAACAGGCGATTGCTTATTCCAGGCTTGAATCCAATCCCGAGGGAGTTCATCTGGCGGTGTAATGCCTTTCATCTCAAGCCAAATACGGCTCCACGCTCTTGGAACGACGCGCCAAATATCATATCCCCCTCCGCCAACAGCGATCCATTTGCCGTCACAATATTGATGCGCAAGTTCATGGGCAAGTCTAGGAATTTCCTCATATATTTTCATAGTGGCAGATAAATGAGTTAACGGATCATAGTAGTGTGCATCAGCTCCGTTTTGCGTCAAAATCACATCAGGTTTAAAAAAAGCAGCAATCTCAGTCACTGCTGTTCGGTATGCTTCGAGGAACGATTCATCTTCCGTAAATGCATCTAGCGGAATATTATAGGCGTAGCCATAGCCTTTATCGTGGCCTCTTTCCTGTACTTGTCCCGTTCCAGGGAACAAGTAGCGTCCTGTTTCATGAATGGAGACTGTACATACCTCTGGGTCGTCATAGAAGCTGAACTGGACACCATCGCCGTGATGGGCATCCGTATCAATATATAAAATTCTAGCGCCATATGTCTTTTGAATATATTGAATCGCCACAGAGCTGTCATTATAAATACAAAAGCCAGATGCACGCCCTTTGAACCCGTGGTGAAGCCCGCCGCCAAGATTGAGTGCATGCTGGGAATGACCGAGCATCACTTGATCAACTGCTGTTAACGTTCCGCCAACAAGGAGAGATGCCGCCTCATGCATGCCTGCGAACATCGGTGTATCCTCTGTGCCAAGACCGTAGCGTTCCCCCTCTGCTGTAGACAGCTTTCCTTCACTTGCCCGCTGCACGGCCTGGATATAATCTGCTGTATGGACGAGCTTTAATTCCTCCAGAGTAGCCATACGCGGTGCGACAATTTCATTCTCTGTTAACGCCTTCATTTTTTGAAGAAGATCATAAGTTAAGTAGACACGAAGCTGATTGAAGGGATGATCTTGGTTAAATTGGTACGTTTGAAAAGATGGTGAAAAAACAAAGGTCGCTTCCTTCATTTGATCGTCTGCTCCATAGGCCAGAGCACCTTATAGCCTTTTGCGCGAATCAGCTTCGTCACATGATCTGCATGAATGGTTTGAAGGCGGAATACGAGCACTTTAGAAGCCTCATTGGCATGAGGATACACAAGCACACTCAGCAATTGAATATGCTGCTCCTTTAAAATGGCTGTAATGTCTGCGAGGCCTTCAGTCATCTGCTCCACTTCAACCTCTAAGTGCGATCCAGGCTGATCTGCACCTGTCAGTCTTACAAACGTACGAAGCAGATCTGTTTTTGTGATAATGCCTACAAGTTTGCCACGTCTCACCACCGGAAGACAGCCAATTCCGTGCTCAAAAAAGACACTTGATATCTCCTCAACGAAATCAAGCGGGTGAGCAGTGATCGTCTCTAATACCATGATCTCTTCGACTGGCCGCTGAATAAAGAGCTTTCTTTTCTCTGTCTCAAAAATACTTGGACTGGCATTTTTAATATCCCGATCTGTCACCATCCCAATGACAGATCCTTGATCAGATACGATCGGAATATGCCGGATGTGGTGTGCACTCATTTTTTGAATGGCTTCTTCAATCGTATCGGTTTTTCGCAGCGTGATCACATCACGCTCCATAATTTGTTCAATCATCATTGTTTACCAATCCCCTTTGCCAAAAAAACGAATTGAACGTTAATACATAAAGCGCTGATGGAAGCGAAGACGATCGAAACGCTCGATCGAATCAGGACTCACATGTTTCCCAATTCTGGCCATTAAACAATTGGCTGGATGTGAGCTAATCTCTGGCTCGTCTGTTGCAAACCAGACAAGACCGCCTGCGTTCATCATTTTCTCCATCATTTTGCGGTACTCCCAAACGTTTTTCTTTGTCCCCTTTAAATCCCAATGCCAGTAATATTCAGTTGTAATGATGATGTAATTCTCCATTTGCTCATCCATCATGCTCACATCAAGCAAATGCTTGCCAAGTGAGCATCCTCTAAATGGAGGAGCGACCTCAATTGCGCCAAGCTCAATTAAATTCTCCATTTTGCCCTCTGACCAGCGCTCAAGTGGATCAGGATACAAATACGTGACATAGCCTACGACAAGCTCATTCACTCTTGCAATGATAATACGTCCTTCTGGAAGATCTGCTATTTCAACAAGTGCTTGCTTCTGTTCCTCAGGCGTGCGAAATGCCGTTAGTCCTTCATGAAACGTATAGTTCGCAAGCTCTGATGCAGGTACCGGTCCTTCAATCAGGATGGAACCTGTTTCTCGCTCAATGGTTTTTGAATAATAAGTTTTAGGATGCTCCACGTATCCACCGCCCCTAATTCTAGTGAGTCGTCTCTATTCTATCTTAAATCTTGTAAGAATTAAAACGGTTTCATCAGAAGTTTTTTAAAAATTGAGAAAAAAAGTCATCTATACTATAATGGTCATTGTAAACGTATGCAAAGGGGGACTGTTTGATGAAATTGGAAACGCTACCATCAGTAAAAGGGGATTATCATTTAAATGATTATGAGCAGGCATACAAAGATTTTTCATGGGAGGAAGCTAGAAAAAACTTCTCCTGGTATGAAACAGGAAAAATAAATGCAGCCTATGAAGCGATTGACAGACATGCGGACTCGTTTCGTCAGAACAAGGTGGCGCTTCACTACAAAGATTCACAGCGGGATGAAAAGTATACGTTCAGGGATATGAAAATCAACACAAACAAAGCGGGAAATCTATTCAAAGAAAAGGCACATGTGGAAAAAGGGGATCGCGTGTTTATCTTTATGCCAAGATCACCTGAGCTCTATTTTCTTCTGCTAGGCGCAGTGAAAATTGGGGCGATCGTTGGCCCGTTATTTGAGGCATTTATGGAAGGTGCCGTCAAAGACCGTTTAGAAAATAGTGAAGCAAAGGTGATCGTGACAACACCCGATCTACTTGAACGAATTCCATTTGCAGAGCTTCCAAAGCTTGAATCTGTCATCATTGTCGGCGGTGAAAATGAAGACGTCGATGGCGTTCGGACAATTCACTATGAAGAGGCGTTTGAGGAGGCAGCAAAGGAGCTTGAAATTGAATGGATGGATGAAAAAGACGGCTTCCTGCTTCATTACACATCAGGATCTACCGGTACGCCAAAGGGTGTGCTTCATGTCCATGGTGCAATGGTGCAGCAAGGCCAGACTGGTAAATGGGTGCTTGACTTGAAAGAAGATGACGTTTACTGGTGTACAGCTGATCCAGGCTGGGTTACAGGCACAGTGTACGGTATTTTTTCACCGTGGTTTAATGGGGCGACGAATGTGATTTTAGGCGGCCGGTTTAATCCTGATACGTGGTATGAAACCATTGAATCACTCGGTGTAACCGTTTGGTACAGTGCCCCGACAGCCTTTAGAATGCTCATGGGGGCAGGGGATGACCTCATTCAAAAATATGACCTCAGCTCGCTCCGTCATGTGCTAAGTGTGGGAGAGCCTCTTAATCCAGAAGTCATCCGCTGGGGAGATACTGTTTTTGGCAAACGAATTCACGACACTTGGTGGATGACAGAAACGGGTGCACAGCTGATTTGTAATTATCCATGCATGGACATCAAGCCGGGCTCGATGGGAAAACCAATTCCAGGCGTAGAAGCGGCGATTGTTGATAATGCAGGAAATGAACTTCCGCCATACCGGATGGGCAACCTTGCGATTAAAAAAGGCTGGCCTTCTATGATGCATACGATCTGGAACAATCCTGAAAAATATGAATCTTACTTTATGCCGGGAGATTGGTATGTTTCAGGAGATTCAGCTTATATGGACGAAGACGGATACTTTTGGTTCCAGGGACGTGTCGATGACGTCATCATGACGTCAGGAGAGCGGGTCGGTCCATTTGAGGTAGAAAGTAAACTGGTTGAACATCCAGCCATTGCAGAGGCTGGTGTCATTGGAAAGCCAGATCCGGTCCGCGGTGAGATTATTAAAGCATTTATTGCGCTCAGAAGCGGATATGAGCCGACAGATGAGCTGAAAGAAGAGATTCGTACGTTTGTGAAAAAAGGACTCGCAGCACATGCGGCACCGCGAGAAATTGAATTTAAAGACAAACTGCCAAAAACGAGAAGCGGAAAAATTATGAGACGTGTGCTAAAGGCGTGGGAGCTGAATTTACCTGCTGGCGACCTTTCGACAATGGAAGATTAATTTTTTCATCAGTTGACTTGATATCAAAAGTGTGTTAAAAATGACATTAGTTGAATATGAAAAGGTTTTGACTGAGATTCAGTAGAATGATCTTTCCCTGTTTAAGAGAGCTGACGGCTGGTGCAAGTCAGTACAAAGAGATATTCGAATTACCCTCACGAACCGCTTTTACGAAAAGGAGCATGCCCTGATTAGTGAAAGAACGGATCTGTCCGTTATCAGTGTAAGTGAAAAGACAAGATTTTTTGTCTTTTAAGCAGGGTGGTACCGCGATATATATCGTCCCTTCGTTCATTCGAAGGGGCGTTTTTTATGTTTCATTTTAAACAAAGGAGATTTGGATATGAGTCAATTGATGGAAGAGCTATCGTTTAGAGGATTAATTCAGCAGCAAACAGATGAAGAAGGTTTAACAAAATTATTAGCAGAAGAGAAAATCAAGCTATACTCCGGCTTTGATCCGACAGCTGACAGCTTACACATTGGTCATCTATTGCCAATTTTAACATTACGCAGATTCCAAGAAGCAGGTCATCACCCGATTGCTCTTGTTGGCGGTGCAACTGGACTCATTGGCGATCCTAGTTTCAAAAAAGCAGAACGTTCACTCAACCCAGCAGAAATCGTCGAACAGTGGTCAGATAAAATCAAAGGACAGCTGTCTCAATTTCTTGATTTTGAAGCAGGCGAGAACCCAGCCGTCATCGTGAATAACTACGACTGGATCAGCCAAATGAATGTTATCACGTTCCTTCGTGATATTGGAAAGAACTTCGGTGTAAACTTTATGCTGGCAAAAGATATCGTGAGCTCACGTATCGAAACAGGGATTTCTTACACAGAATTCAGCTACGTCATCCTGCAGTCTTTAGACTTCTTAAACCTTTACAGAAATGAAAATTGTAAGCTGCAAATCGGCGGAAGTGACCAGTGGGGAAATATCACATCTGGACTTGAGTTGATCCGTAAGTCTGAAGCAGAAGGGGCAAAAGCATTCGGGCTGACGATGCCGCTTGTCACAAAAGCAGACGGCACAAAGTTTGGTAAAACAGAAGGCGGCGCTATCTGGTTAGATAAAGAAAAAACGTCTCCATACGAGTTCTACCAATTCTGGATTAACACAGATGACCGTGATGTCGTGAAATACTTAAAATACTTTACGTTCTTATCAAAAGAAGAGATCGCATCGTATGAAGAAAAAGTGCAAACAGCACCTGAAAAGCGTGAAGCGCAGCGCCGTCTAGCAGAGGAAGTGACAACACTTGTACATGGCCGTGAGTCACTAGAACAGGCAGTCAACATCTCAAATGCACTATTTAAAGGCGAGATCAAATCTCTTACAGCTGAAGAAGTGAAAGTAGGCTTTAAGGATGTTCCATCAATGGAGAAAAGCAGTACAGAAGAATTAACACTAGTTGATATTCTTGTGGAATCAAAGCTGTCTCCATCAAAGCGTCAAGCACGTGAAGATATCACAAATGGTGCTGTCTCCATCAACGGAGAGAGACAAACAGATAAAGACTATGTGCTCTCAGCTGACGACCGAATTGAAAACCAATTTACCGTTTTAAGAAGAGGGAAAAAGAAATACTTCCTTGTGACGTATAAATAAATCTTTATGAAACAGTAAACATCATGGAAAAGCACCTCAAATGTTCGTGTACATTGAGGTGCTTTTCTTTTTTATGTAGAAGTAGCTCATTCGTCTGCTTCTTGTTCAAGGAGTGAATCTTTGTTTGTATAAGCATGTTCTACCTTACAAATTCGGGTAGTATAGGATTCATACCAATCCTTTTTCCCCTTTTTTTGAACACGCTGATGTGCTGTATGTGCTTTCCATTCTTTGATGGCTGCTAATGAATCCCAGTAAGATACAGTGATCCCAACACCACGTTCATCTCGTACACTTTCTATTCCAAGAAACCCATCTAGACCTTTCGCTAATTCTTCCATTTTTTGAGCAGCCGCAGCGTATTCTTTCTGCTCAACATTTGTTCGTTTTGATGTGAAAATCACGGCATAGTAGGGTGGAGCAGGGGTTTGCGTAAATAGCATCTAGTAGAACCTCCTTTTTCTATTGATATTATATATGAAAGAAAGAAGGTCTCGTAGTCTTTTTGTTTGAATTTAAAAAAGTCCAAGGTGCTTTTTGATTATTTATATTTCTGTAAAATCATCTCATAAACATTACCTTGTTCACTTTTCTGACATATTTTTCTTTTATAAAATAGAGTCGTATAAGATGAATAAGGGGGAATGAAAGTGATTTTTGTTAAGAAAAGGAGTTTGCAAATTCTCGTTGCACTTGCATTGGTGATTGGTTCAATGGCTTTTATCCAGCCGAAAGAGGTGAAGGCGGCTGAGCATAATCCGGTTGTGATGGTACATGGTATTGGTGGTGCCTCTTATAACTTTTATTCTATTAAAAGTTACTTGGTTGGACAAGGCTGGGATCGAAATCAATTATATGCTATCGATTTCATAGACAAAACAGGAAATAACCGCAACAATGGTCCGCGTCTATCCAGATTCGTCCAAGATGTGTTAGACAAAACGGGTGCCAAAAAAGTAGATATTGTGGCTCATAGTATGGGCGGGGCGAACACATTATACTATATTAAGAATCTTGATGGCGGAGATAAAATTGAAAACGTTGTCACGATTGGTGGAGCAAATGGACTCGTTTCAAACAGAGCATTACCTGGCACAGATCCAAATCAAAAAATTCTTTACACATCTGTCTATAGTTCAGCCGATCTCATCGTCGTCAACAGCCTCTCTCGTTTAATTGGCGCAAAAAACGTCCTGATTCACGGCGTTGGACATATCGGTCTATTAACCTCAAGCCAAGTCAAAGGCTATATTAAAGAAGGACTGAACGGCGGAGGACAGAATACGAATTAAAAAACGAAAAAAGACAGCGGTATATGCTGTCTTTTTTAATGTCAATTGGCATATGGCAGCTGTTAGATGAAAGAGATCTTGAAAAGGGAAGTATAACGATGACACAAAACAGATAAAGGATCGTATATAACCGAATAAAAACATGTACAAAACGTTCGCCATTCCGTACACTACATGTAGTGAATAAGAATCTTCGGAGGTGGGCGTTTGTGAAAACGAATCAAAAGGCTTTCATCATTGTAGATGTACAAAAAGCGTTCGAGCATGAAAAATGGGGAGAACGCAATAACCTAAAGGCAGAGGAAAATATTAGCCGGCTATTGACGTTTTGGAGAGAGAAAAGCTGGAAAGTGATTCATATTCAGCATACATCCGACAATCCGGAATCTGTCTTTCATCCAGCAAATGAAGGGCACCTTTTTAAAGATATTGCTAAACCGCTAGAGGAAGAATCGGTGATACAAAAGAAAGTCAACAGCAGCTTTATTGGTACTAACTTAGAGGAACATCTAAGATCAAACCAGATTGACACGGTCGTCATCGCAGGATTAACAACCCCTCACTGCGTTTCAACGACGACAAGAATGAGCGGAAATCTTGGCTTTGATACGTACTTGATCTCAGATGCAACAGCTGCCTTTGGATTAACGGATCAAAATGGTACATATTTTGACCCAGAAACGATCCACCGGCTCTCACTTGCAACCCTGCATGATGAATTTGCGACTGTTATGACAACAGAGCAGCTCATCGCAAAATGGACAAGTCCAGAATGAACGTTTGAAAGCTCCTAGAAAGAGATCTAGGAGCTTTTATCATGCTAATGATATGTGTCCAGTGATTGTTTTCGTTGTTTCTTACGTGAGTAAAAGAGATCAATCTCAATAAATAAAAAACTGACAAAGAATGATAAAATCAATACGCCGGAATCCCCTATCGATATATTCATTAAATTTAAGTAAAGGACATACTTGATGGAGAGATGTAAAACGATCCAAGAACTCACCCATTCCAAAACATAAGTGAGCCATACAGGAAGTTTAAGGAGATAAGATAGTCCTTTTCCTATGAATAGAAGGAAAGGTGACCAAAAAACAACGATAACACTCACGAACAAAGAGAAAGAGATTAAAGAAAAAAATGAATCATACGTGATGGTTTCTCCAAAAAGAAAATTCACGCCTAAAACGGTGATGTATAGCAATACACTAGGAATCGCGATCACAAAGCAGATAGAAAAAAAGAGCAGGAAGATAAACATACATGCAGCAAATCTATTGGGCGGCTCATCGATAATCTGTTTTTTTCTTAAAAGAGAATAGGCAATCACTGATAAGATTAAGAGTAAAAATAGAATGATTATGATACTAAACATGGATCTCCTCCATCTAAGTACTATAGAGAACAATACGACTGATACGTCATCTATCATTATTGTACCAATAGAAAAAAGGCACTTCAATGAAATGTTTCCTATATTTGTATATAAAAATTGAGACAGGTTTGATTGAAGTAAGAATGGAGCAGGCAGCCGGGGAAAATAAGTGTTGAAAATGGAAGATGACTTCAAATGATTTCATGTATAATTGAGAACATACAAAAAACCCTAGAAATCCTTGAACAATCAAGGGATCTAGGGTTTGTTTGCTCTCTCTTAGAGAAGTAATGAAATTAACGAGAGTAGAACTCAACGATTAGTTGTTCGCTGATTTCAGGCGCTAATTCAGAACGCTCTGGAAGACGAGTGAAAGTTCCTTCAAGCTTTTCAGCATCGAAAGAAAGGTATTCAGGAACGAAGTTGTTTACTTCAACTGATTCTTTCACTACTGCAAGGTTTTGAGATTTCTCACGAAGAGCAATCGTTTGACCTGGTTTCACAGAGAAAGATGGGATGTCTACACGGCTTCCATCAACAAGGATGTGACCATGGTTTACTAGCTGACGAGCTTGGCGGCGAGTACGAGCAAGGCCAAGACGGTATACTAGGTTGTCAAGGCGAGTTTCAAGAAGGATCATGAAGTTTTCACCTTGTTTACCAGGAAGTTT
This sequence comes from Bacillus sp. FSL R5-0659, assembly GCF_038008785.1. Taxonomy (NCBI): domain Bacteria; kingdom Bacillati; phylum Bacillota; class Bacilli; order Caryophanales; family Bacillaceae; genus Bacillus; species Bacillus sp. FSL R5-0659. Next base: position 2,572,416 of record NZ_JBBOZU010000001.1, on the reverse strand, counting down.
AGCAGCTCTATCATATAGTGTACGGAATTGACGTTCGTTGACACCGTACATGTGACGAAGCTTTTGCTTCTCTTGTAATTGTAAACCGTATTCAGATAGTTTTTTGCGTTGTCCTGGACCATGTGGGCCTGGAGCGTAAGGGCGTTTTTCAAGTTCCTTACCTGTTCCGCTTAATGAAATGCCTAAACGGCGGGAAATCTTCCAACTTGGACCTGTATAGCGAGCCATAATGTGACTCCTCCTTATTGTTTTTATTTGTGAAAAATAAAAACCGTCTGTTCTTCCTCTTCTTCGTCATTATGTTTTCATGCATCCTCGCTCCAGCAGCAGGGAGTTACAAGATGCACCTTCATATAGAAGGAACAAAATGATACAAAAAAGCCGAACAAAAAGGCTGCCATATTTCACACAAACTCTATTATATGACGCTGGGTATGAGAAGTCAACCTATTTAGAGGCAAAGGTGACGTTCCCCATTATATAAAGAAACATAAAAAAGCAGACAATGTGCCTGCTTTTTCTGTGATTACGCATCCGTAGAGACAGATAACGCCTGTTGGAGAATTTCTGTAAATTGAATAAGGTAGGTCTCATCTACTTCACTGAAGCGGTCTTTCACAGGACTGTCAATATCGAGTACCCCAATGATCTGTCCATTGACCTTGAGCGGAATGACTATTTCAGATTGCGATGCGGCATCACACGCAATATGTCCAGGGAATGCATGGACATCAGCGATACGCTGCACTTCACCTGTCGCAAACGCTGTACCGCAAACGCCTTTTCCAGAAGGGATGCGCACACATGCAGGCAGTCCGTTAAATGGCCCAAGCACAAGCTCGCCGTCCTTTGCTAAATAAAACCCTGCCCAATTAACTTCAGGAAGTGAGTGATAGAGTAGCGCAGCTGCATTTGCCAAGTTGGCAATCAGATCAGGTTCACCATCTGTAATGGCTTCTACCTGTTTGACAAGCAATTGATAGTCTTTTGAAGGATCGCCAGACTGTTTTTCGACATGAAACATGAAAATCTCCTACTTTCTATCTTAAAAATACATAACTTGCGTTTCGCATGTGGGATTTGTCGAGCAATTGTAAAAGGAACTTCCGCCTTCATCTTGAAGTATGTACACATGAAGAGGGGTGAGCGGATGAAAACATCAACAACCGTGCAAACAAAAGACCGTATTATGGATGCTGCCATCAGACTTTTTAACCAAAAAGGATTTTCTGGAACCTCTGTCCGTGAGATTGCGAAGGAAGCGAATGTCAACGTTGCCCACATTTCTTATTACTTTCAAGGAAAAGGAGGGCTGCTTGAGCAGCTCGTATCCGATTTTTATGAAGGTTACATTCATATGATTGAATCACATCTTCATCACATGGAAACCCGTCACGCAAAAGAATGCTTACTACATGTGGTTTTTGATATTTTATCTTATCAGCACAAGCACCGTCAATTAACCCGTTTCGTTTATCGGGAGGTGACGATTGATTCGACACTCATCAGAGAAATCATGTCGACATATTTAACAAAAGAAAAGTATTTGTTTCAGCTTATCATTGAAAAAGGAAAAAGCACCCATGTTATTTGTGAGCAGCTGTCACTCGCATCCTTTATGATTCAGCTGAAATCACTTCTCATGATGCCATATTTACAGCCGCAATATTTAACAGAGGTGCTTTATTTGAACCCAAGTGAGCCGTATTTCTATCAAATGTACTTTAAAGAGCTGAGCCGCTCGCTTCATCATCTGTTAGAACCAAAAGAGCCGGCATTAGATTCTCATCTGAACCTCATGATGTCCTCGAATTGATCATACGCATATCCGAGATCTTCCGCTTGATGGGCATCAGAGCCGAATATGAGCGGAATTTTTTTCTTTTTGGCAAGGTCAATCATCCATGGATCTAAATAGATACTTCTGGCATATGTTTTACGAAGACCTGATGTATTAAAATCTAAGGACATGCCTTTTTTTGCCGTTTCTTCAAGGCAAAGGGTGACCTTTTGACAAAGTTCAGATGACATTTCATATGGAAAAAGCTGTTTGAATTTCTGGACAAGGGTGATATGACCGATTCTCTTTGGCTTATATTGGCCTAAAGATGATAGAATAGAAGAATGAATTTGGTCATAGTAGCTTTGGTAGACCTGTTCGATGCTGCCATAGATGCTTATTAGCTGCTGGAAGGCATGCTCGTCAAAATCAAGGCAAATATAATCATCGCCAGCAGGAAGAAAGTGTACAGATAAAATGGCGTCGTCTAGCTCTGGACCGTAGCAGTCTAAAAAGGTTCTAGTTTCCTCTTCATACTCTTTGATAAAGTCAACCTCAAGCCCAGTTTTTACTATTAATTGTCCTTTGTATTCTTGTTTCAGCTGAGCCAGTTTCGTGATATACGCTTCAAGGTCTTGGAGCTTCATGGCACTATCCTGCTCAGGTGTTGGATCTTGAAACGATGGAGGCAGCGGGGCATGCTCGGTAAAGGTTATGGAATCAAATCCCTTTTTGATGGCTTTTTCAATATAAGAATGAAAAGAATCAAGCGAACCGTGCGGGCAAAACGGTGTATGTAGATGTGCATCTTGTTTCAGCATGTCGTCACCTCTTGTCGATATTTTGAAAAACGTGATGTTTATCAGCGAAAATAATGAAAAATCATGACCAAAAATGCTGGTTACATGGTATCATAATAACAATGAAAACGACAGCTTCCGCATACATAAAAGCAGGTCACATTGATACGTGTGATCAAATGATAGAAAGCGCACAAATACTTTCTTGAAAAAACATACATAAAACCGTGAATGGATGGTATTGGAAAACATACGATCCTGCTTATAAAAACAAATGCAAAGCGGACACGAAAGGGTTCTCAGGTCTACTCGGGACACTTTTACCCTGACATCACTTAGATCACAACAAGGGGGCTCATTATGGAGTTAATCATCGGTTTAATTGTCATTTTGCTTGCTTTGTTTTCAGTCGGTTATTTCCTGCGAAAAAATATATATAAAGAGATTGACCGATTGGAAGCATGGAAAATTGAAATTTTAAACAGATCAATTGTAGAAGAAATTTCAAAAATCAAACATTTAAAAATGACCGGAGAAACAGAGCAATTTTTTGAAAGATGGCGTGCAGAGTGGGACGATATCGTCACAGCCCATCTTCCAAAGGTTGAGGAGCTATTATATGATGCAGAAGAGTATTCTGATAAATATCGATTCTCCAAAGCCAAGCAGGTTCTTACGCACATTGAGGACTTGCTGAGTGCTGCTGATTCGAACATTGAAGACATTTTAAAAGAGATTGCAGACCTTGTCACAAGCGAGGAGCAAAATCGCAAGGACATTGAAAAGGTCAAAGAACAATATCAAACAGTTCGAAAAAATCTGCTTGCGTACAGCCATTTATACGGCACCCTTTATGACAAAATGGAGCAGGACTTAGATGAGGCCTGGGAAGGGATCAAGCAGTATGAGGAAGAGACAGAAAACGGAAACTACATGAAAGCAAGAAAGATTTTGCTTGAGCAAGACCGTAGACTCGATCAGCTGCAGCTGTATATTAATGATGTACCGAAGCTCATTGCAGACTGCAAACAAACCGTACCAGGCCAGCTGACGAAGCTGAAAGACGGATATAAAGAAATGACAGACAAAGGCTACAAGCTCGAGCACATCCAGATCACTAAAGAGCTTGAGAATTTAAACAAACAGCTGATCCGTGCGGAAAAACTGCTGATTGATGAACTCAATCTGGATGAAGCATCAAGTATTCTGCAAATGATTGATGATGCAATTCAGACGCTATATGATCAGCTGGAAGCGGAAGTAAAAGCAGGACAGGAAATTAAAAGCAAAATGCCTGAGCTGACGGAAGCATTTGAAAAGCTCGAGCAGGATCACACCCAAACAAAGGCAGAAACAGCTCTTGTAAAAGAAAGCTACAAACTGACAGCCGGAGAGCTTGATCAACAGAAGGCGTTCGAAAAACGCTTAGAAGAAATTGAAAAGCTCATGAAACAAATTCGAGAGAAGCTTGATCGTGACCATGTCGCATATTCATTATTAATGGATGAAATCAATCAGCTTGAGACCTTTATCGATGATGCAAAAGCATTGCATGATACGTTTAAAGATCACCTTCAATCATTAAGAAAAGAAGAGCTGCAGGCGAGAGAAACACTGGCTGAGCTTAAAACGATGCTGACAGATACAGTGCGTCAGCTGCAAAAAAGCAATATTCCAGGTGTACCTGCTGACATGAAAGAGCAGGCTGAAAAAGCGCAGGAGATGATTCAGCAAGTGCAGCAGCAGCTGGAGAACCTGCCGCTCAACATGCCAGCCGTGAATGAGCAATTAAAAGAAGCCTCTGACACAGTGAGACATGTTGTGGATGAGACGGAAGAAATGCTCACTAAAGTGGATCAAATTGAACGAATCATTCAATACGGTAATCGTTTTAGAAGCCAAAATCATATTCTTTCTGAACAATTAAAAGAGGCAGAGCGAAGATTTTATGCATACGATTATAACGGTTCATTTGATGTAGCAGCAGCAGCTGTTGAAAAAGCATCACCTGGAGCCGTTCAGAAGCTATTAGCTCAGCACGAAAAAGAATATCAGCATCAATAAAAAAGCTGAAGTCCATTGATAGGACTTCAGCTTTTTTGTATTATGACGCCTGTTTTTGGCGTTCTTCTGAAGCAGAAGAAGTGAAAAGTGAGATCAGGAATCCAATTGCGACTCCAAGTATCGCAGGGACAAGCCAGCCAATGCCAAGGTCATAAAAAGGTAGCACTGTTTGGAAGATGTCTTTTACTGGACCGATTGGAAGTTTTGCTGCTGCTAATCCGTCAAATAAGCTGACGCACCCTGTTAAAATTAACGAGAGGACATATACTGGTCTTCTATGTCCAAGCCATTTATCAGCTAGTGATAGAACGATGATCACAATTGCCAGAGGATAAATCGCTGTTAAGACTGGAACAGAGAAAGCAACGATATGAGCAAGTCCAAAGTTAGAAATGATGAAACTAAATAATGTAACAAGTGTCACGACCATTTTATAAGAAAGTTTAGGAATTAACTTTGAGAAATACTCTCCGCATGATGTGACAAGACCGATACTTGTTGTTAAACAAGCGACTGTAATGGCAGCACCTAATACAATATTTCCAAGACTTCCGAAAAGGAACTGAGAAGACTGAGCTAAGATTTTGCTTCCATCTCCAACGAATCCAATGGCATGTGTACTAGAAGCACCTAGATACGCAAGTGATAGGTAAACGAAGGTTAATCCAGCAGCTGCAATCAAACCTGCTTTGATACAAGCAGAAGCCAGTGCCTTTTTACTTGTCACACCGCGTCCTTTAATCGCGTTGATGACAACAATTCCAAATACAATAGAAGCAAGAGCATCCATCGTTTTATAGCCCTCTAAAAACCCTTTGAAAAACGATCCGTTGCTATAAGATACATCTGGTGTACCAATCACGCCCATCGGTGTCAAAATGGCTTTTACAATGATAATAAAAATGATCGTAAATTTAATTGGTGTTAATATTTTCCCTACACGATCCACGATTTTCGTTGGATTTAAAGCAAGGTAATACGTAATACCGAAAAAGATGAGTGTAAATAAAAGAAGGGACAGCCAAGCTGGCACACTTGATAAAAATGGTAATGCACCAATTTCATACGAAACCGTTCCTGTTCGCGGAATAGCGAAAAGCGGCCCAATGGATAAATATAAAATGACGGTGAATGCTGTTCCAAACACTGGGTGAGCCTTATCCGCAAGTCCTTTTGCATCACGTCCTGTTAAAGCGATCGCAATAATACCTAGTAGAGGTAAACCGACACCTGTTAATAAAAATCCGCCCATTGCTCTCCATACATTTGTTCCAGCATATTGCCCAAGCTCTGGTGGATAAATCATATTTCCGGCGCCGAAGAATAAAGCAAATAACATAAAACCTATAATAACCGTATCTTTCGTCGACAATGTTGCCTTCATTGAATATAAAGCCTCCAATATTATGTTGAAATATTCTGTTAATTAGTTGTTAAAACCGTTCTTCATTAACATTCACTAATTATAAAGGATGTACGCCTGATGTCAACATGTGTTTTCATACAAAAGTCATGAATTTTTCTATTTTAGTATATGAAGAACATAAAAAAACATCCCCTTCTCCTATGGAAAGGGATGTTTTTTGTTTTAATGCTTGATTAAGCAAGCTGTTTAGGTGGACTCGTCAATAAAGAAATAAGAAGTCCAATAATAGCTCCAAGAACGGCAGGGATGGCCCAGCCGATCCCAAGACTGTATAAAGGAACAACAGCTTCTAAAAATTTAGGGAATCCGCCTAGAGGGATCTTCGCTGCCACTAACCCGTCGATTACGGCAAAGATACCTGTAAAAATGAGTGAAGTCAAATAAATAATCCGTCTTCCGTTGATCCAGCGATCAAGAAAAGATAAGAGAATGATCACGATGGCTAACGGATAAATCGCAACAAGCACGGGAACAGAGAGCGAAATAATTTGTGCCAGTCCAAGGTTTGCTACAAATGTACTGAATAAAGATACAACTAAAACAACTGTACGATAAGAAAAGCGTGGAAATAGCGAAGAAAAATATTCCCCGCAGGATGAAACAAGTCCAATACTTGTGGTCAAACAAGCAAATAAAATCGCAGCCCCTAACACAATATTTCCAGCAGAACCAAATAAAAAGTTAGCCGCAAGCGAAAGGAGTTTTCCGCCATCATTTGCCCCGACCATACCGGTTGCCTCAGGACTTGATGCTCCGACATAAGCGAGTGATATGTACACAAGAGCTAGTCCAGCAGCTGCGACAAGCCCTGCTTTAATACAGGCTGCTGCAATCGATTTACGTTCTGTAATACCACGCTCTTTCACAGCCGTGACAACGACAATTCCGAAAACGATTGAAGCTAGAGCATCCATCGTTTTGTAGCCTTCTAAAAAGCCGGTAAACAGCGGGCTTCCTGCATAGGTTGGATGTGGACTTCCAATTCCACCCATTGGTGTCGCGATCGCTTTGATCACAATTAAAGCAATGACAGCGAGTAAAATTGGTGTTAAAATTTTACCGATTCGGTCAACAAGCTTCGATGGATTTAAAGCAAGAACATAGGTAATGCCGAAAAAAGCAATCGAAAACAAGAATAATGGAATCCATGATTCAGTCTGCGCTTCAGACAGAAACGGCGCCAGCCCAATCTCATAAGAAACCGTCCCAGTACGAGGGATTGCAAAGAAAGGTCCAATGGATAAATATAAAATGACGGTGAAAATGGTACCGAATGTAGGGTGAGCTTTATCAGCAAGCCCTTTTGCACCTGTTCCTGTCAAGGCAACGGCAATGATGCCTAGCAGCGGTAGTCCCACGCCTGTCAGTAAAAATCCACCGATCGCAAGCCATACGTTTTCACCTGCATACTGTCCAAGTACAGGAGGGAATATCATATTGCCTGCGCCAAAAAAGAGTGCAAACAACATTAAGCCGATGGCTAATGTGTCTGTTTGACTTAACTTATTTTTCATAAGGTTATCCCCCTATTATTTTATTTTTCCGCCATGTTTAAATATTCTGTTAATTTAGGAAAAAATATGACAATGGCACTATGCATGATATAGTGAATTGATGAGGTTGTCAATATACCGCTTTATATTGAAATAAAAGGAATTCAGATCATATTAGTTAAACGCAAGAGGATAAGGAGTTTCGCAATGATGTATCTTGATAATAGTGCAACCACAAAACCGTACCCTGAAGTTTTACAAGTATATCAGCAAGTGAGTGAGCGTTATTTTGGAAATCCATCTTCGCTTCATCAGCTCGGAATAGATGCAAGCCGGCTGTTAAATGAAACGAGAAAACAAATGCTTCACTACACGGGCTTAAAACAATATGAGATTATTTTTACTTCTGGTGCTACAGAAGCGAATAACATTGCCATTAAAGGAGCAGCACTTGCCAAAATGAATCGGGGCAAGCACATTGTGACGACAGCAATTGAGCATCCTTCTGTCATTGAATCGTTTGAACAGCTAAAGGCGTTATTTGGCTTTGACATCTCCTATATTCAAGTAAATGAGCAAGGCCATGCAGATATGACGCATTTAAAAGAAGTGCTTCGCCCTGATACAGTGCTTGTCAGCATGATGCACGTCAATAACGAAACGGGTGCCATCCAGCCGATTGAAGAAGCTGCTGGCATCATTCGTGAGCATACTGAAAACGCGCTTTTTCATGTCGACGGGGTGCAGGGAATGTGCAAAGTAGCACTTAATAAACAGCTGGATGTAGATCTTTTGACGATGTCAGGTCATAAAATTCATGGCTTAAAAGGCACAGGCGCACTCTTTTTAAAGAAAGATGTCATTCTCGCCCCTTTCATTACAGGCGGAGAGCAGGAATTAGGGCTTCGTTCAGGTACTGAAAACCCTGCTGGAGCTGTCAGCTTGGCAAAAGCCATGAAACAATCATATGAACAGCTTGACAAGCATCACGATGAGATGCTGAACTTAAAAACGCAGCTGCAAAAACAGCTTGGAGACATAGAAGGTATTGTGATGAACACACCGAGGACGCAAAGTGCACCGCACATTGTGAATTTTTCAGTGCCAGGTATTCAAATTGAAGTCCTCCTCCATATGCTTGAAAAAGAAGGCATATATGTTTCTACAACCTCTGCCTGTTCAGCCAAGAAAAAAGAGCCGAGCCGTGTACTGCTGGCGATGGGAAAACCAGAGGAAGTGGCCAAAAGCAGTATGAGAATCAGCTTGACGTATGGACAAGGACCAGAGCTTGCATCGCAAATCATCACATCGATCACACAAAGTGTGAAAAAATTAAAAGGAATGAGATAACAGCATGAAATATGATCATATTTTAGTCCGTTTTGGTGAGATCTCAACAAAAGGGAAGAATAGAAAGAAATTCATTGAAAAACTAAGACAGCACATTCGGTACGTCTTAAAGGATTTTGAAGCATTAAAGTATGCATCTGATAGAGACCGTATCACGATTATGCTGAACGGAGAAGACCCTGAACCGATTTCAGAACAGCTCAAAAGTGTATTTGGCATTCAGAGCTTTAGTCTTGCGGTTAAATGTGAGACGAATCTAGATGCGATTAAAAATGCGGCACTAACAGCGGTACAGGAAGTGTATGAACAGGGGAATACATTTAAAGTGTCAACGAAACGTTCTTATAAACAATTTGAACTTGATTCAAATGAAATGAATCGCGAAATTGGCGGACATGTTCTAAGAAATACGGAAAACTTAACAGTCAATGTGAAACAGCCAGATGTGCATTTACGCATCGAAATCAGAGAGCAAGCCACGTACATTACATTTAAAGATGTCAAAGGTGCAGGCGGCCTGCCGGTTGGTTCTAGCGGAAGAGCGATGCTCATGCTTTCAGGCGGCTTTGACAGCCCAGTTGCCGGCTATCAAGCAATGAAACGCGGAATTCAAATTGAAGCTGTGCATTTCTTTAGCCCTCCGTATACAAGTGAACGTGCGAAACAAAAGGTGATTGATCTTGCAGAATGCCTAGCAGCATATGGAGGCGAAGTGAAGCTTCATATCGTACCTTTTACAAAAATTCAAGAGCTGATCCACAAACAAGTACCTGAAAACTATACGATGACATCAACAAGAAGAATGATGCTGAAAATAGCTGACAAAATAAGAGAAAAGCGTGATGCCCTTGCGATTATTACTGGTGAAAGCCTTGGGCAAGTGGCAAGTCAGACACTTGAAAGCATGTATGCCATTAATCATGTGACTAATACACCAATCATCCGCCCGCTCATAGCTGTCGATAAAAATGACATTATTGATGAAGCAAGAAGAATTGGCACATACGATACAAGCATTCAGCCTTTCGAGGATTGCTGTACGATCTTTACGCCGCCGTCCCCTAAAACAAAACCAAAGCTTGAGAAGGTAGAACGCTACGAAAGCTTTGCTGATTTCGAGCCGATGCTGGACGAGGCAGTAGAGCAAATTGAAACGATTATTGCGACAAATGAAAAGAAAACGGCAGATGAATTCGCTGATTTATTCTAAAACGAAAATTTCATAATAATTACCATAAAATCAATCGCATGAAGTCATGTGTTTCTACACATTCTATATTCACAAGGAGGTGAGAACACATGGCTCAACAAAACAGACAAAGCAGTTCTAACCAATTACTAGTACCAGGCGCTGCACAAGCTATCGACCAAATGAAGTACGAAATCGCTTCTGAATTTGGTGTAAACCTTGGTGCAGAAACAACATCTCGCGCTAACGGATCAGTTGGTGGAGAAATCACTAAGCGTCTTGTATCTTACGCTCAACAACATATGGGTGGCGGATCTTTCTAAGACACACAATTTAAAAGCTATGGCTTATGAGCGGGATGATTCCCGCTCTTTTCTTTTTGTACATATAAATAGTTAGAATATTTTTAAAAAAGAAGACGGATTTAAAAAATTATGGCATAATACTAGGAGTAGGTCCTAATTCAAGCATTTTTCAGTTATGAGTGTTAGAATAGGTAAATTGAAACATGTTTCGTTTCATAAGAAAGAGGCTAAAAGGAGCTGTACCATGAAAAGAGAAGACTTAATTGCACCAGAACAATATAACTTAGTCAGTGAGATTGAAGCGTTCAGTCATGACAAGGAGAAAATGGCCCTGCACTGGCAGGACGGCAATGGTCACGAAGCGCATGTAACATATGCAGCATTAGTGGAAGAGGCAAATAAAATTGGACATGTTTTATTAAATGCAGGCTTCAAAAAAGGCGATAAAATCATTGTGATGGTGCCGCGCATGCTCGAGGCATACAGCATTTATTTAGCGATTTTGAAAACAGGAATGGTCGTGATTCCTTGTTCTGAAATGCTGCGTGCGAAAGATTTAGATTACCGAATTGAACACGCAGAAGCAAAGGGAGCGATCGTTTATTCTTCATTCATTCAATCGTTCGACGGAACCAAACAGCCGAACGATTTTAAAACATTCTCAATCGGTGAAAACGATCATGGCTGGACAAACATTCTAGCCCAAAAGGAACAACAATCAAACGAACTTGAATTGGCAGATACAAAACGCACAGACATGGCGTTTTTATCCTATACATCAGGTACAACAGGGAACCCAAAAGGGGTTGTTCATACACACGGATGGGCGTATGCACATTTACGCACAGCTGCCAAAGCATGGCTCTCCATTAATGAAGGAGATAAAGTATGGGCGACAGCAGGACCAGGCTGGCAAAAATGGGTGTGGAGCCCCCTCTTATCTGTGTTAGGAAGTGGAGCAGAAGGCTTTGTGTATGGAGGGAAATTCAATCCAAATACATACTTAGAGCTGCTTCAAAAAAATGAAATCAATGTCCTATGCTGTACACCGACAGAATATCGCTTTATGGCAAAAGTAGATGATTTGAGTCAGTACGCGCTGCCGAAGCTGCATAGTGCTGTTTCTGCGGGAGAGCCATTGAACCGTGAAGTCATTGATACATTCAAAAAGCATTTCGATATAGAAGTACGAGACGGCTATGGCCAAACTGAAAGCACACTGCTTGTAGGGGTGCTAAAAGGAATGGATATCAAGCCAGGAAGTATGGGAAAACCAACCCCTGGCAACGAAGTAGATATCATTGATGAGGATGGAAACGTCTGCGCACCTGGAGATATTGGTGACATTGCGGTCCATCTCGAAACACCGGCTCTATTTAAGGAATATTACAAAGATGAAGAGCGTACAAAGGCGCAGCGCCGAGGAAATTACTTCATTACGGGTGACCGCGCGAAAAAAGACGAAGATGGGTACTTCTGGTTTGAAAGCCGCAGAGATGACATCATTGTCAGCTCAGGCTATACGATTGGACCGTTTGAAGTAGAAGATGCGCTGATCAAGCATTCAGCAGTGAAGGAATGTGCAGTTGTGGCGAGCCCAGATGAAATCAGAGGATCAATCGTGAAAGCATACGTCGTCCTTCGTGATGGAGTGGCGCAAAGTGATGAACTGATCAAAGAGTTGCAAACACATGTGAAAAACACAACAGCACCATACAAATACCCAAGAGAAATCGAATTCATTGACGAACTGCCAAAAACACCGTCAGCGAAAATCCGCCGTGTAGAGCTGAGAGAAAGAGAGCTTGCACGAAAAAGTAAATAATGAAGAAATGAGAAGCGTTTGGATGGAGGCATCCAGCGCTTTTTTGTACGGAAAATGAAATTTGTTGAAAGCAGGCAGGGTGCTTTATGTTAAAATATGTAGGAATTTCTGAAAAAGGAGAATGTTAGTAGATGTCCATTGCGATCATTCATGGAATTGTACTTGCCTTTGGTCTCATTTTACCTTTGGGCGCACAAAATGTATTTGTATTTCAACAAGGAGCGCTGCAGCCTCGATTATATCGAGCAATGCCTGTCGTCATCACGGCTGCTCTTTGTGACACACTTTTAATTGCTTTAGCTGTCATAGGTGTTTCTGTTGTGGTGTTTACCATTCCAGTACTGCAAATTGGTCTTTATATCATTGGTTTTTGTTTTTTAGTTTATATGGGATGGTCCGTATGGAACACAAGCTCATCATCAGGTAATCAAGAGAAGCAGAAATTAATGCCTGCAAGAAAACAAATTGTATTTGCTTGTTCCGTTTCTCTTTTAAATCCCCACGCGATTCTCGATACGATTGGTGTCATTGGGACAAATTCGCTGCAATATAGCGGCGCAGAAAAGCTGGCATTCACACTTGCCTGTATCATCGTGTCCTGGTTATGGTTTATTGGGCTTGCCCTTTTAGGGAAGATGTTAGGGAAGTTAGATACAAACGGCATATGGATGAACCGTATCAATAAAGCTTCCGCGGTCATGATCTGGCTGGTTGCGTTATACATTGCGTATCAATTGATTGTGTAAAGGTACATAGAGAATAAAACAAAGAAGCGTTTGGACGTAATGATCCAGCGCTTTTTTGTGTATCGATAAGACTTTTCAGCCAGTGTCATCATGATTCAGGGAGGAAGATCAGATTCAATTGCCTAGAGGAAATGATAAAGAATAGGTTATATGCTACATTATCACTAGTGGATTTTATTGGTAAAATTTTTCCTTAAAAGGTTATGATTTTTATTAACTTTACTAAAGGAGTCTGTATGATGAAGATAAGAAAAATGTTTTGTATGTTTTTGTTCATATCACTTTTATTCGGACAATATCCTGTAGGTAACGCTGTTACCATAAAAGAGGACGAGCCTTTTGAAAAGATACAAAATGATAAAACAGCAGAAAAACTCATAAAAAAAGCAAAAAAAGCTCTCAATTTTTACAGGCAAAAGAATTAGCCCAAAAGAAAGGTTATCTATTAAATGGAGAAAGTGCGGCGGTTCATATAAACGCTGCTAAAACAGATGTTGTTTATTTTTATCTGAAAAAGAAGAAGTCAGATAATCAGCTGCTTAACAATGTTTCCTTCATTTCAGTTTCACTGAGTCAAATAAAAGCTCACTATATTCAACTTGCAGAATACGATGGGAAAGGGAATTTGCACTCATATTTTTTTCAAAATGGAAAATTGAAAAATAAGTTTCATATCAACCAAAAAGGGGAGTTTTTAAAAGGATCTTTTACCTATGGTGAAAATGGTGTAAAGCAAGATATGATGGAATTAAATAGAAAAATTGTTCAAATAGATGATTCGGAAATTCAAACGAGTTTTAATTGGAACAAGTTTTGGGACTGCTTAAAAAAGAAAAGCGGCCCTAATGAATCTCTTCCGTTACGTTCAATGGTTCTAGGAGCGTGTTATTATATTTGTTTTACTGGACCTGCTAGCTGTATTGCATGCGCAGTGATTAATGGAGGTATATCAGCGGGATTGGCCGGTTATTGTGTGAAAAAAGTTTGGTGAATAGGGGGGTTTTTAAAATGGCTCATAAAGAACAGCGTAAAGGAGTAGTTCTTGCTGTTTTAGATACGTTAACATTTGGTATACCAGTATTGCTATGGAATTTATATAAGAATACGAATACAACATTGAAATTAATGATCCCGATCATTCCGATTGTTGGTTTCATAACGTATCTTTTAGCATCCCTTCATTAATAAGATACAAAATCCTTAGCATGAGCGTAGCGCTCATGCTTTTTTCATTGGGTCATTTTTTAAAAATCGTTTGATTTAATAGACGGAGAGCTTGTACGATATCATCCATTTGTTCTATATCTGAGGAAGATAGGCTGTCTATTAGCATCCTTTCGATATGCTGAAAGGCCTCGTTCATACAGGCCCGGCCTTTGTCAGAAAGTATAATGACATGCTTTCGTTTGTCATTACGGTCTTCTTCTCTAGCAATGAATTGTTTTTCTTGCAGCTTTTTCAGTTCTCTGCTGACATTTGGAAGAGACATATGCTGGCAGTCTGCGATGTCACTAGGGGTAAGCGGTTCGCTGACCGCTAGCTGCTCTAAAATTAAATATTGCAAGGGTGTTAATTCTGGTAGTTTGACTTTGCTCATCATATTATGTTTTAACTCTGAAAAAGTAGAAGCAAATGCGACGAATTCCTTGAAGAAATGTGGATGTTGCATGATGATCACCTCCTACGTAACATATCAAATTTATTATCAAAAAACAATTATCATTTGACAACTAATCGATTGGGGTATATCATTTTATTATCAAATGATAACTAAAGGAGAAAAAGATGAATGTACTCATTATTTATACTCACCCTCATCACAATAGTTTAAATGGTGCTTTTTTTAAAGAAATTGTTAGAGGCAGCGAAGAAAATCCAATCGTTCAAGAAGTGAAAATCATCGATTTATATCAAGAAAAATTTGATCCTGTACTTGTTTTTAATGAAGAGAAAAAGAGACGTGATATGCATAAAGATCCTGACATTCGCCAGTATCAGGATAAGATCAAGTGGGCGGATAAAATCGTGTTCGTTTATCCCATTTGGTGGGGGCGGCCGCCAGCTATGCTGCTTGGCTTTATTGACCGCATGTTTGCTGCGAATTTCGCTTATCGTCAAACAAGCGGTCTGTTGCCAGAAGGATTATTAAAAGGGAAAAGTGCCGTTTGTGTATCGACAATGCAAGGACCAACCAACTACCCTTTGTTCTTTTTACAAAATGCGCACAAGATGTTAATGAAACGAGCTCTCCTGCAATATGTCGGAATCAAACCTGTGAAGTTCTTTGAGTTTGGGATGATGGAAAGTCCAAAAGGGAAGCATGACATCAAATTAAAACGCACATACAACTATTTCAGAAACATCAGCTCTTAATATATTTTGATAAGCCACTTTTCTTCTAATTTGATCCTGTTCTGTTTTAAAATGACATTGAGGCGGGGTCACTTATCCTCGTCATTTGAAAAGGGGGATATGGATGAAGAAAACATTGTTTAAAGATGCAGCACTCTTAACACTTGATCCATCTTTAGGTTTTCTTGAAAAGGGAGATTTATTAATTGAAGGGAAACACATTTTAGAAGTTGGACCTTCAATTGAAGTAAGTGATGCAGACATTGTTGATGCATCTGATATGGTCATTATGCCAGGTCTTGTAGATACACATCGGCATGTGTGGCAGTCTGTCATCCGGGGCATAGGGACAGATTGGTCTTTGCAGACATATTTAAGCAAAATCTATTATGGCAACTATGGAGCAATGAGACGCCCATCCGACGATCGAATCGCCAATTATTTAGGGGCATTAGAGGCTTTAGATGCAGGTGTGACCACGTTTTTAGATTGGACGATGATCAATTCAATGGATCATACAGAAGAGCTCATTGGAGGATTAAAAGATGCGGGTATACGAGCTGTTTTTGCTTTTGGTTCCTCTGGAGATGCTGAATATTGGGATAGAGAGAGTACGCTCACCAATATGGAGGACGCAGCACGTGTGAAAAAAGCGCATTTTCAATCATCAGATCAGCTTTTAACAATGGGACTTGCGATTCGTGGTCCAGAGTTTTCTTCATGGGAGACGTCGGTATTTGAAATTGAAACAGCTCGGTCTCTAGATGCTCTATGTAGTATGCACATCGGCTTTGGAAATTGGGGAGCGGAGGATCGATCGATTGAGCGGCTTCACAAAGCAGGGCTGCTCGGACCTGATTTGAACATGGTGCATATTAACGCAATCGATGCGGATCAAATGAAGATGCTGGCAGACAGCGGAAGCTCCATCTCCATTACCCCTGAAATTGAAATGATGATGGGTCACGGTTATCCTGTCACAGGACTTGCGATTGAACAAGGTGTTCTTCCAACGCTCGGTGTAGACGTAGTGACAGCGACAGGAGGAGATTTGTTTGCTCAAATGAAATTCGGGCTTCAGGCAGAGCGCGCGATCCAAAATCAATCGTTGTTAATGGATGGGATCATGCCGGGACCTGAACTTGGGCTGTCAGCTCATCAAATGCTTGAGGCTGCGACGATCAATGGCGCTCGTGCATTACAGCTTGATCATAAAATTGGGTCGCTTACACCTGGGAAAGAAGCGGATTTTATTTTGATCGATCGGACAAGCATGAATCTTCTTCCGATGACAGATCCGGCTGGAGCGGTTGTCCAAACGGCACATCCTTCAAATGTTGATTCTGTTTATGTTGCTGGAAAAGCAGTGAAACAAAACGGAAAGCTAGTCGGTGTGAACCTAGAAGAGGTCAAACGAAAAGCTTATGAGGCAAGAGACCATATTTTATCACACAAGTTTGAATCAACACCTTCATAAATAAAATAACCCCATAGGCGTTGCCTATGGGGAATTGATTACAAGGAATCCTTAATGACCTTTTTATAATATTGGACAGATAGGAATCCGAAGATAGAATAGAGGACAGTGTAAATCGACATAACGATGAGCATTGGAGTCCACAATTCTCCGCCGAATAAAAACCAGCCTGATTGTACAGCAAAGTAGCTGTGCAGCAATCCGACGATGAGCGGAATCCCAAAGTTAAACAGCTGTTTAAGCCGGATGCCTTTTAATAGGTCCTTCTCAGTAAAACCAAGCTTACGCAAGATCGTATAGGAGCTTTGTTCCTCTTCACTTTCATTCATTTGTTTAAAGTATAAAATACAGCCAGATGTGACAAGGAAGCTAAGGCCTAAAAACCCGACCACAAACATCATCAGTCCTATTGTTTGTTTTTGCTGCTGAGCTGAAGCTAATTGAGACATGCTGTTGTCACTTAGTTTTAAAGATGTAAACACGCTATTTGCTTGTTCAAGATTTTTATCATCTTTTATATTGACTGAGATATATTGGCTATTTTCAAGCTGTAGCTTTGGATCTTTTTGTTGATCGAGCTGCTCAAAAACATCTTGACTCACGACGGCAACAGGTAGACCGCCAAAAGTGAAGTTGTAAGAAATGAGATAATCTTTCTTCATATCTATGACTTTCAAATCAAGCGGTTTCTTAATGAGAAGCTTCACATCGCCTGAGCTTTGAATCGGCATGATTTTCTTTAATAGATCACTGTAGCCGCTTAAAATAACTTCGTTGTTCTCCACATGAAAATTTGGTGCATTTTTCTCACTGATCACAGGCAGTGTCAATACGCCTGGATCATTCTTCATATTTTTCACCTCTGAATCCACTATTTTTTTCGCATCAAATTTCGCTTGAATCACTTTGAACTGCTTTTGATCATAAGCAATATGTTTGTCAGAAAGTGCACGAGTGAAGGTTGCTGCTTCTTTTTCTGAGCCCATGGCGAAATGAGCTGGAATCATCTGCTCAGCGGTTTTTTCTGCTGAGTAATAGGAAATGTAGCTAAGAGCCAGCAAACCGATGGCAAGTGCAGATACGGTTGTAATAATCGTTAAAAGCAGTGCATTTGATTTTAGCCGGAACATAATGGATGACAGAGATAATACTTCATGAATGGCGAGATAGCCATTTTTTCTTTTACGTACAATATTGGCAATGAAAGAAACAGAGCCTTTGTAAAAAAGAAAGGTACCGATGATAACAGAGGCTAGAATATAAATCATGGCTAAAAGTAACTCAAACATGGACGTATATGAGCCGGTAAAAAGCTTAGAAGAAATATAATAGCCTGAGCTGATCAAGACAATACCGAACACTCCAATGATGATTTCAAACACAGAGATCTTTTTCACACGCTGTTCTGTCGAAGACGTTGTTCTAAACAAAGATAAAATCGTTTGTTTATTAATAAAACGTCTATTTCTCAGCATAATCAATCCATAGATAATAAAAAAGACAATGAGTGTTTGCAGAAGGGCCATGCCCGAAAAATGCAGATTGGCGATGGCATTAACACCAGTCACTTTAAATAACACCATCAGCATCAGCTTTGAACCGATAAAGCCTGCAATGATGCCGATAGTCATGGCTGTCACGTATAGAATAAAGTTCTCTGCATTGAGCAGTCTGGAAATTTTTTGTTTCGTCATACCAATGAGCTGCAGGAGACCTATTTCTTTTCCTCTGCGCTTAATAAAAATGCTATTCGCATATAGCAGGAAAATACCGACGATGGCTATAAGCAGAACCGAAGCGGCTTTAATCGAAGCACCGCCTTTAATGGAGCCTTTTACATCATCAAGTGCTGGTGAGTATTGCAAGGTGACAAAGGAAAAATAGAGCGCCACACTAAACACGAGAGCAAACACATATAAATAGTAATTCTTCAAATTTTTCTTCAGGTTACGAAAGATGAGCTGATTAATGTTCATGCTTCACACCGCCTAAGACACCTTGCGTTTTCATAATATCCTCGAAAAACATTTTTCTTTCTAAAGCGCCTTTATTCAACTGTGTATAAATCTGTCCATCCTTGATAAAAATGACGCGGCTTGAATAGCTGGCTGCGACAGGATCATGTGTCACCATCACAATGGTCGCTTTTCGTTTGCGATTGAAATCTTGCAGTTTGTTGAGCAGGTCAGATGCCGATTTGGAATCAAGTGCCCCTGTAGGTTCATCAGCGAAAATAAGACTTGGTTCATGAATGAAGGCACGAACCGCCGATGTCCGCTGCTTTTGTCCGCCAGAGAGTTCGTTCGGGTATTTGTCTCTTAGTTCATAAATCCCCATGTCTTCTGCAAGCTGTTGAAAACGTTCAAAAGCTTCTTTTTTTGGCGTTTTGGAGATGGATAAAGGCAAAAGGATGTTTTCTTTGACTGTGAGTGTATCAAGTAAATTATAATCTTGAAAAACAAAGCCAAGCTGCTTTTTTCTAAATTCCGCAAGCTGCTGATCCTTCATTTGCGTCATCTCAGCATCTGCAATACGAATGGATCCGCTGGACACATGATCGATAGACGACAATACGTTCAGAAGGGTTGTTTTCCCCGAGCCTGATGGCCCCATGATACTGACAAATTCCCCGGCTTCAATGGTTAAATCAATACCACTCAGCACCTCTTGTTTGTTGAATTTATTTCCGTAGCTTTTATAAATTTTACGAGCTTCTAAAATGTTCATTTGCTGAACCCCTTTTTCTTTTAATTGATAACTCTAGTATAAAAAGAAGCCTGCCAGACGTCCTTCGATTTGGCGAACAAAACAGACGAGCATGTGACATTGTTGTCACATGCTCGCAATATGAACAAAATCATTCTTTTTCGGAAAGGTGAAGGTGAAGGTTGTACCTTGATCTATCGTGGAGTTGACCTCGATTGTGATATGAAGAGCGTCTGCTCCTTTTTTCGTTAAATAGAGCCCCATTCCTGTTGAGGCGGTGTCATTGTGATGTCTTGTCGAGGTAAAGCCTTTTTCAAAAATACGAGAGATGTCTCTTGAATCAATTCCTCTGCCTTGATCTGTGATCGTCAGCATGACTTGGTCATTTATTTGCTTGCTTTCAATGACAATATCAGATGAATGGCTGTATTTGACTGCATTTGTGAGTACCTGTCTGATCATAAAGGATAACCATTTTATATCACTTAATACGGTCCGTTCCTCCAGCGCCAGCTCAAAGCCGATTCCTTTTTGCATGCACCATGATTGGAGCGCTTTGATTTCCTTTGCGATGATGCTTTGCAGGTCCAGCTTTTCAATGAATAAATCATTTTCGATATGACGTACTCTGCTTTGGTGCAGCTGGGCATCAAGTAATAAATGTATTCTGAGCCACTCGTATGTCATATTGAATTTCAGCTGCTGATCTGTTAAGCGGTCAATCATTAAGCGCATCGCTGTAAGGGGGGTTTTGACCTCATGTATCCAAGAGAGCAATTCATCTTTTTCTTCTTCGAGAGCGATTTTCTGCTCTGCTGCCATTCGCCGGTAGCGTGCAATTTGCTCTGACGTCGCATCATGTATGAGCTGCTCAAATGGGGAAGAGGGGGTTAGCCGCATTTGATGTTCAATGTCATCATCCCATTCTTTCAACCTCTCATAATAAGCCGTTTCTTTTCGGTATCGAAAAAAGAGAAATACAATCATGAGAAACGTAGACAATAGCACAATATAGAAAAGAGAAGCGATGGGAATGGTCGTATCCAAATAAGCAACAAATAGAATGAGGAGCTGCAAACTAAGAAAGAAAAGAATCCAGCTTCTTCGTTCTTTTAAAAATGCTTGCAGCATCATTGATCATCCTTTTCTTTTGCAAGATAGCCTTGACCCACTTTTGTCTCAATGAAGGCGCCAAGGGAGATCTCGTCTAGTTTTTTTCTGAGCCGGTTGACGTTTACAGTCAGTGTATTGTCACTGACAAACCGTTCATCCTCCCACAATGCTTGAATGAGTGATTCCCGGCTGACGATATGATTTTTATGCTGAATCAATTCCTTGAGAATAAATAACTCATTTTTTGTTAATTCAACCTCACCGTGATTATTTGTTACGGTGTTTTTTTCTAGGTCAATGGCAGCGCCGCACCACACCTTTAGGCTGGCCGGTTCTGCATTATAATCATGCACGCGGCGAAGAACAGCATTAATTTTGGCAATGAGCACGTCAAAGTGGAAGGGCTTTTGCACAAAATCATCGGCTCCGAGCTGCATCGACATGACCATATCAGCAGGGTGGTCTCTTGAGGAGAGGAAAATAATTGGAACATTTGAATGATGCCGAATCATCCGGCACCAGTGAAAGCCATCGTATTTTGGCAGCTGTATATCAATAATGACGAGATCAGGCTGGACAGATGTGAATTCCTGCAGCACCTGATGAAAATCTTGAATCCCATAAACATCATAGGACCAGTTGACTAGACGTTCTTTGATTTCTTGGAAGAGGGTTGTATCATCTTCAATTAGTAAAATCTTAAACAAAATCAGCACCACACTTTTTGTATTCGCTTGTTGTCATTGTAGCGGAAAAAGGACCATGCCGCTAGAAGTAGACAAGAAAAAAGCAAGGGAAGAGATCCCTTGCTTCAGCTTATTTACCTAAAAAGTGCTTTTTAAAGAATGAGAGTTGGTATTCAAGTGTGATCGGGTCATTAAAATAGAATTCTTCTGCATTGGCCTCATACACACGATGTTTTTTGACAGCTGGGATGGACTTGTAAATTTTACTGTTTTGATAGGAATTGTCCATTTCGCTGTTTTTACTAATGATCATATAATCTCCAGCAAATTCAGGAATGACCTCCTGTGAAACTGCATAGTAGCCGGCTTTTAATGCTTTTTCTTTCACTTTCTCAGGCATTTTCAGTTTCATTTCCTGGTAGAGGATTTCTGTTCCGCGGCCCCATGCATCTCCAAAGACGTAGAGCTCTTTTGTGCCACTTTCAAAGACAGAAACTGTTGCATCTTTACCGATTTTTGCTTTGATTTCTTTTCCAGCTTCATCTGCACGTTTTTTGAAATCTTTTACCCAAGCTTTGGCTTCTTTTTCTTTGTTTAATACTTTTCCAATTTCAATGTGCTGCTGAAGGTAATCGACTTTGTTATACGTAAACAAAACGGTTGGTGCGATTTTTTTGAGTTTTTCTACATTTTTAGTATTGCTTAAGCCAATGATGACATCAGGCTTTAGCTTCATAATTTTCTCTACATTAGCATCCGATACTTCTTCCGCATTTTTTAATTCTTTTTGGAAGCGCGGATTCTTTTTTGACCAAGAGTCAACGCCAACGATGTTCACACCAAGTGACATGACACTACCTGCGTAAGAACCTAGAACAACAACACGTTTTGGATGCGCTGGCAGCTTCACAGGGCCATTTTCAGATTGATATGTAATTTTGTCTGATGATGTTGATTGATTTCCTTTATTTGAGGAAGAGCTGCTGCTATTGCCACATGCGCTCAATGCAAGTACAAAGATGAGCATCAGAGGGAACAATATTTTCTTCATGAATGTAGACTCCTTTGAAATCGGCACATAGCCGTATATTTGGTTGAATTAGTGATAATGATAATTATTATCACTCGGATATCATATCATAGGACTGTGGGCTGTTGTCAATGACATTTTGATAGCTGGTGATAAAAAATAAAGAAGAGATTTTTTATCAAAAAAAAAAGATCAAGGCAGCGTGTGTCCTGATCTTTTTTCTTATTTAAACCAGCCTTTTTCTTTTGAGCGGGTAATGGCCTCGATGCGGTTTTTCACTTCGAGCTTATCTAATATAATGGAAATGTAGTTACGAACAGTGCCGCTTTTAATACTGAGTTCTTTTGCAATTTCTTTTGTGTTTTTACCGTCTGCGACGAGTTCAAGGACCGATTTCTCTCGCTCCGTTAAAGGATTTTCATCACTATATAAGTCTTCCATTAATTCAGGGGCATACACCTTTTTCCCTTTCATCACACTGCGAATCGCACTTGCGAGTTCCTCGCTGGGGCTGTCTTTCAGCATATAGCCGCTGACGCCAGCTTTTAACGCTCTTTGGAAATAACCAGAGCGGGCAAAGGTTGTCAAAATGATGATTTTCACATCTGATCCTTTGAGCTCTTCCGCTGCATCAAGTCCGGATTTTCCCGGCATTTCAATATCCATTAAGCAAATATCAACAGCGTGTTTTTTGGCAAAATCGATGGCATCTTGACCATTCGTACCCTTTCCAACAACCGTCATATCGTCTTCTAAATCGAGAAGTGAACCGAGTGCACCAAGCAGCATTTGCTGATCTTCTGCGATAAAGATGTTGATCATTTCATCCCCTCCTTTTCTTTTGCTGCTGAATCATTTGGAATGATCATAATGAGCTTTGTCCCGTCCTTTGTCTCAATACGCAGGCGGCCATTTGCAAATTCCAATCTTTCTCTTATTCCTAAAAGGCCGTGTCCTTTCGTTTGAGAGGATGGATAGTCGCCTTTAAATGTTCCGTCATCCTCAACGGTGATGATCGCTTCCTTTGATTTTTGGTGAATGGTGATTTTACAAACCGTCGCGCCACTATGTTTGACGACATTCGTCACCGCCTCTTTGATGCACATACTCACAATGTTTTCGTTCAGAAGTGAGATATGTTTCGGTGCTTCCTTTTCATCATAGACCAATTCAATTCCGGCTGCTTCGAGAATTTGCTCGATGTTCGACATTTCATCTTTAATTCGGATGCCTTTCATAGAGGAAACAATCTTTCGCACCTCATTGAGAGACGTTCTGGCAGTCTGCTGGACGCTTTTGAGTTCGGCCCGAGCCTGTTCAGGGTCTTTATACACGAGTTTACGGGCAAGATCACTTTTTAAACCGATCAAAGAAAGCTTTTGTCCAAGGGTGTCATGCAGGTCGCGTGCAATGCGCTGCCTTTCTTCAAGTTTCACAAGATCAGCAATCCGTTCATTGGCATATTCTAATTTCTCCTCAAGCCGTTCACGTTCCTTCCTGCTTCGAATGCTTAGGGGAAGAAGGATGGCACTAATCAGTGTGATGACGACAAAAGGAATTTGTGTGAGAAACCAGCCTTTTTTTAAGATCAAACTAAAGTTCACTGCCACGGCGGCGCTCGCCAGATGGATATAGTACAAGATATAAAAGGGGACTTTTCGTTTGATATGTCCGTTAAAATAGGCGATGCAAAAAGCGAAATAAATATAGCTGTAGAGCATCACATAACCAGTTGAAATACCGATCAATAAAAGACCGAAGACATATAAAGACCAGCCTTTTGCGACAAACGCAAAACGATACACAGCGAAAAAGACGACGTTCAAAATAATGCCGATCACAATGCCTAAAGTCGAAGGTGTCTTAAAGATAAAATAGAAGGGCAGGATGAAAAAAATGGCCCATATATAAGGGGAAATCCCATGCAATTTTTGAATTTTAAACTGTTTTTTCATCCGTGTGCCACCTTTTTCATTCTTTTTCCTTACTTTATCAAATTCAACATGCGGCTGCATCCTGTAAATGATAACAAGCTCCTTCTAGTGTAAGAAAGAGCTTGAACCAATTATGCATTTTTCTTTAGAATGTCTCCTTTAATGACAGGTGCGGGTATCTTCTTAGATTGCCGTGCTTCTTTAAAGGTAACGAATGCTTTCGTTTCTTCATCCCAAAGTCTAAATTTCATTGACTCGATACTTGTTTTTAAAGTGATGGTTGGAACATTTTGAAGCGGCTCACTATGATCATGTGCATGCTCCAAGTGATAATTCGGTACCCTCGGACTTAAATGATGGACATGGTGATAACCGATATTGCCTGTTAACCACTGAAGTAGTTTTGGCAATTTGTAAAAAGAACTGCCTTCTACAGCTGCCTGCACATAGTTCCAATGTTCATCTGCTTCAAAGTAAGAGTCCTCAAACGTATGCTGTACATAAAACAACCATACACCGATAGATCCTGAGATTAGGAAGATCGGACCTTGAACAAGCAGGAATTCCTGCCAGCCAAAAAGAAGACATGTTGCGGCTGCTAACGCAATGATGCTCACGTTTGTGAAATACGTGTTCCAACGCTCTTTTTTACGAGCATTTTTGACGTTGAAACGGTTTTTTAAGAGAAAGACAAAGATCGGTCCTAAAATAAACATCACAAACGGGTTACGATAAAATCTGTAGCGAAATTTCGTCCATGCTGATGCTTCTTGATATTCTTTGACTGTTAGGAGCCAAATGTCGCCAGTACCTCGTTTGTCTAAATTACTGCTTGTGGCATGGTGAATTGAATGATCTCGTTGCCATTGAAGATAAGGGAAAAGGGTGAGTACGCCCGTTAAAAAACCGAACAGGTGATTTAGCGGCTTCTGTTTAAAAAAGGATTGATGGCAGCAGTCGTGAAAAATAATAAAGACACGTACTAAAAATCCAGCTGCAATAACCGCAAAGAAGAGGGTTAAAAGGTAGGAGATATTCAGGCTATAATAAGCAAGAAACCAAAGCCCTAAAAATGGAATGAATGTATTAAAGAGTTGAATGATACTTTTTTTCGAATCAGCACCAGAGAATTGACCCACTTGTTTTCTTAAAGTGGCTTGCTGCTTTGTGTTTGTTGAAGTCGTCATGAACGTTCAAGTCCTTTCCGTTTCTTTCTACTTCAAAGTATAGAAGGGAAGGTGTCATGCTCATAGTAGCACCCATCATGTATTCAATATGACATTTGTCATGTTTGTCATCAAAAAGGCTGATGGGATCAACGTTTGTGCGCTTATTACATCATCAATAAAAAAATAAAGGCGCTGGGCCTTTACTTTTTATGAACGTGCTTCATGTACTTTTAACTGCTTGCCTTTAATGGTTGTGTGACGCATGGCATTCAGCACAAGAGGGCCTTTGCCGTTTAAAATATCTACATATGTTTTCGTGTCTTGAATCGTAATAATCCCAATGTCATCGAATGCAACGCCTTCTATTTTGGCAATAGTCCCAACAAAATCAACAGCTCGCAGCTTCTTTTTCTTTCCACCGTTAAAATAAAGCTTCATAATATCCTTCTCAACGCCTGCCTGTTTATTTTCCTTTTGAATAGGCGTTTCAATTTTCTCTTCAAATCTTTCTACATGCTTTTCTGCTTCTTCCTTCGTTGGATAAGGCTGAGTTTGAAAATCTATGCCGGCATCCTGCTTTAATTCATCAATAAGCGGCTTAGCATTCTTTGTCATAAACGCAATCGTTTTTCCGCTTTTTCCCGCTCTGCCTGTTCTACCAGTTCGGTGAATATAGCGCTCTTTTTCATAAGGAAGATCATAATGAATGACATGTGTCATATCACTGACATCAATTCCCCGGGCTGCTATATCTGTTGCGATCAGATAACGGAATTCACCTTTTTTAAATTCATCCATCACATCAAAGCGGTCTTCCTGTCTCATGCCGCCATGAATTTTGTCACAAGGCACATCCCATTCATCCAGCTTCATCGTGAGTTCATTCACCCGGTCCTGTGTATTACAGAAAATAATGCAGCTATCTGGATTTTCAATGACGATCGTCCGCTGAAGAAGGGAGAATTTCGATTCCTCTTCTGTTTCAATTACGGTATGGGTGATTTGCTGTACAGACGTTTCTTCACGTGCGATCTCAATGATTTTCGGTGATTGTAAAAATTGTTCGCTCAATTTCTTCATATCTTCAGACATTGTCGCTGAAAATAGCATCGACATGCGCTTTGGCGGCAGATACTGAATAATAGAAGAAACCTGATCGATGAATCCCATGTTCAGCATTTCATCCGCTTCATCTAACACGAAAAATTTGAGATTTTCTAAAGAAAGGGTGCCTTTCTCAAGGTGATCCAAAATGCGGCCTGGTGTCCCGCACACAATATGGTTTTTCTGTGAAAGCTCTACTTTCTGCGCTTGAAAAGAGGCTTTTCCAAAAATGGCTGCGGCTTTGATTCGTTTGAATCGTCCAAGGCTTGTGAGGTCTTGTTTGACCTGCATGGCGAGTTCTCGTGTCGGAACGAGGATAAGGGCTTGAGGCTTATTTTCAGCCCAATCAACCATTTCACAAATCGGCAGACCATATGCTGCAGTCTTGCCACTGCCAGTCTGAGATTTGACGATTAAATCCTGCTTTGAAAAAGCAACAGATAATGTCTCGTGCTGAACGGGTGTAGGTGTATGGAAGTGAAGCGCTTCTAGCGCTTGTTTCAATTCATCACTTAATGGATATTGATCAAAATGTTGTAATGTCATCGTGTTCTCCTTTTCGTACAATCATACTTGTGACATCATACCATAACCATGACCGTGAATGAAAAGACATAAAAAAAAGCCCCATAAAGGAGCTTTAAACCCTCAATAATCTGAAAGATTAAAGGAATCTTCGTTTTACTTTTTCCCAGTAAGAGTTGTCTTTTAATTTCACCGTTTTAATCACTTTTCCTGAAAGTCCAATGTCAATTTGTTTGACGTGTTTTGTACCGAGCGCTTCGTTATCAAGCCCGATAATTGGATGATCGTTTCCATCCTGCACCACCTTCAGCGTCAGCTTACGGTCACTGCTTAAAATGAAAGGAGCGCCTAATGTACGGTACGAGTTGTTATTCAGAGATGCAAGCTCTGTGACTTGCATACATGGAAGCATCGGATCAACCACGGCGCCGCTCACGGATTTATTGTAAGCCGTTGAACCAGTCGGAGTGGAAATAATCATGCCGTCGCCTCTAAAAGTTTCAAAATGGAAATCATCTATATACACATCGATCACAAATGTTTTAATAATGCTGGAGCGGATCGACAGTTCATTTAAGCAATGGAACTGATTTGTACTGTCAACGCTTACATCGATAATCGGATATTTTCTCACTTCAAGCTGTTCAGTGTTCATGGCATCAATCATTTTATCAAAATGCTCTAACGAGAAATCACAGTATAGATGCGTATTCTCTGATTTTGATACCCCTACATACAAGCAGTCATCCCGGAAGTTCGTTTTGCGGACTGCTTGAAGAAATGTGCCATCCCCGCCAATTGAAGCAATAATATGGGCATCCTCTGCACGCTTGACGACGTGAAAGCCTTGATCGGTAGCGAGCTTCTCGAGAGAAGAAATGTGTCCATCCAATTCATGATCTTTTTTGTAAAAGAAAAATACATTGCGTCGATTGTCTGTCATTGACGTTCTCCCCTTTGCTGTCAAAAATAATTTCCAATAATAAAGGGCTTACATGAAAACCCTTGCTCACATTTTACACTTTTTTCATATGAAAGTAAAAACATTAGAAAGAACCATCTGATGATCATATTTGCATGATGAGAAATGAGTCGATGTGAGTGATTCGAAATGGCTGAATCCTGAGCATAATTGAATAGCCGTTTTCTCATGGAAGAATGGTTTAGGTGTTTCGTTGCGGTGAAGATCTAGCCTATTAGGTTCAGGGAGAGGATAAAAAAGCCAATTTTTCGTCATGCGCTTATCTACGTAGACGATGTAAAGTTGATCGTTATTTAAGAGAGGTGCTATCATATGCCTACATGAAATGTAAAAAAACCACAATTCCTGTGAAACATTTCATGTGGGCATTCGTATGAATGAAGTGAGACAAAAAGGAGGAGAAAAAGATGAATGCGAAAAGATGGGTAGCGCTAATTATTGCACTTGGTGTTTTCGGATTTTCAATTGTGATTAGTGTCACGATGGCCTTGTTCGATAGCTTCAATGACAATAAAATGAGCTATCAATTCGGGGATGAAATAGAAGAGAAGGTACTAGAGAATGGCAGCGGTGCAGGCAAGATTGCTGTTCTTGAGATTAATGGAACCATTCAAGATAATGGCGGCGCATCGAGCCTACTAGGCGGAGAAGGGTATGATCATCGTGCATTCCTCAAGGAACTAGATAAAGCGAAAGAGGATGCTTCGGTAAAAGGCGTACTGCTGCGCGTTAACTCTCCTGGTGGCGGTGTCTATGAAAGTGCTGAAATACATAAAAAATTAGAAGAAGTGAAAAAAGCGAAGAAGCCGATTTACGTATCTATGGGCTCAATGGCAGCTTCTGGCGGCTACTACGTGTCAACTCCAGCGAAGAAAATCTTTGCTTCACCTGAAACATTAACAGGATCACTAGGTGTTATTATGCAGAGCTTGAATTATTCAAAGCTGGCAGATAATTTGGGGATTAAATATGAAACAATTAAGAGCGGGAAGTTCAAAGACATCATGTCTCCTAACCGTGATATGACAAAAGATGAGCGTAATATCATGCAAAGCATGGTCGATAACTCTTACGAAGGATTTGTCAAAGTGATCTCTGAAGGACGAGGCATGTCAAAAAAGGAAGTCAAGAAAATTGCTGACGGCCGAGTATATGACGGGACACAGGCAAAATCGAACGGATTAGTCGATGAGCTTGGGTATTATGAAGATGCATTAAAAGCGATGAAGAAAAATGAAAAAGGCTTAAAAGGAGCAACAGTGGTCAGCTATTCTCAAAGCTTTGGCTGGAACTCACTCTTTAACATGAGTGCAAGCAAGCTCTTTAAAAGCGAAATCGATTTTCTGAATTTAAAAGAAACACTGGCTGGCTCAAATGGGTCTAAACCGATGTATCTCTATTCAAAATAAAGGAGGGATCATAGATGGATTCTACATTCGATGAAGTAAGCGAAAGCCGCAGCCAAGAGGAAGAATCGAAGCCGGCCTTTGTGAAGCGCGCTTCAATTGAAGCACAGGCGTTTGCAGGTTTTTGGATTAGATTTTGGGCGTTTATTCTTGATTGGCTCGTCGTCTGGGGTGTCAACCATTTGACGGTTTCTCCAATCTTTAGTCTGTTTGGCTGGTCCAAAGGAGGGGGATGGTTTTCTCCATTTTCCGTCACAACGACAATTGTATTTCTCCTTTATTTCGCCATCATGACGAAAATCTTTCAGCAAACACTTGGCAAGATGGTGTTTGGGATTAAAGTGGTCTCACTTCAGCCTGAGAAGAAGCTGGCATGGGATGTTATTTTCTTTAGAGAGATTGTGGGGCGTTACATTAATACGATCTTTGTTCTCTATGCTATCGTTGGGTTCTCGCCGAAAAAGCAAGGGGTTCATGATTACTTTGCTGATACGGTGGTTGTCCATGAACATTTATATGAAAAAACAGAATCAAACGTATAATCAGAGGAGTTTGGCCGCGTACCGGTCAAACTCTTTTTTTGTTGATTGGGTATAAAATCCAGAATGAGAGCCATAATCGTAGGGGAAGCATCATTTGTTATGGAGGAAGTGAGCACAGTGCTTTACGTTTGGATCGCCGCGTTGTTGTTTCTTGTGATCTTATTGATTTTCATGAAAGTAACCATTTCGCTGGACTATTCGCATACAAACGACAATGACCATATTGCACTGAAGGTCATCACCTTATATGGATTGGTCAGACTCAAAAAAGAGATTCCGATGGTGAGGGTCAATCCAGAAGACCAAACGATTGATATTCGTGAAAAGAAAATGGAGAGCGCCAAAACCCCTGATCACGAAAAAGAATCGATGCATAAAAAAGTAGGAAAACGTGATATGAAGCAAATTCTTCATCAAATGGAACGCATCACAAAAGAGATTGTCGATTTAAACCGGATCATGCGCAAGTTCTTCATTCACATAAGGGTTGTCTCATTTCACTGGTCGACATGGATCGGCTTTCATGACGCCGCTTTAACAGGTGTAGCAGCCGGCGGTGTGTGGTCAGTTAAAGGAGCGCTGCTTGCCTTTATGCAGGAGCATCTCACCTTTAAGCATAAACCAGTATATGAAGTCATTCCGGCCTTTCAGCACAACGTATCACAGACTCAGTTTACATGTATAGCTTTTTTTCGTATTGGACATGCTATGCTTGCAGCCATTCGTTTACTTGTCCATTGGTTAAAAGGGAGAAAGGCGAGAAAAAGTGCCTCTCTTCAAGCAACGAAGAATGAATCATCTGTTTAAGGAGGAACCCGAAAATGGCAGATCATCCAATCCAAGGTCTCATGAAGACAGCGATGGAAAACTTAAAAGAAATGATAGATGTGAATACAATCATCGGCGATCCAGTCGAAACCCCTGACGGCAGTGTCATTCTCACTGTGTCAAAAGTTGGTTTTGGATTTGCAGCCGGCGGCAGTGAATTTAACGGGAACCAAAAGAAGGAAAAGCGTTCTGATGATCAAGAACGAAAAGAACCGAGACTCCCATTTGGCGGCGGAAGCGGCGGCGGGGTGTCGATTACACCAATTGCCTTCTTAATTGTAGGAACAAACGGAGTTCGAATGCTTCATTTGGATGAACACACACATCTGCTCGATAAAATATTGGATTCTGCTCCTCAAGCAATTGAACGTCTTCAGCACATGTTTAAGAAGGATGAGCGGGAGCACCGTCATAAAGAACGAAAACTAGATGACATAGACCTTTAAAAAGTTAGCTGCGCTGCAGTTAACTTTTTTTTCAAAATGGACGATTAGGCTTTGCAGTTTTTTGCTTTCTCTACTATGATAGAACCATACATTTGAAAAGGGAGGAATTGTTTTGGCATCGATCACATTTAAAGGAAGTCCTGTCACGCTTGTAGGAAATGAAGTAAAAGTAGGCGAGCAGGCTCCTGATTTTACGGTTTTAACGAACTCACTTGGAGAAGTTTCACTTTCTGATTTAGCAGGAAAAGTGACGATCATCTCAGTGATTCCTTCTATTGATACAGGTGTGTGTGACGCACAAACAAGACGTTTCAATGAAGAGGCAGCGGGTTTAGGTCCGGTCAATATTTATACGATTAGTGCAGACCTTCCATTTGCACAAGCACGCTGGTGCGGAGCAAACGGAATTGAAAATGTCGAAACATTATCTGATCACAGAGATATGTCATTTGGTGAAGCATTCGGAGTGTATATGAAAGAATTGCGTTTATTGGCGCGCGCAGTCTTCGTATTAGACCCTAACGGAAAAGTGGTTTACACTGAATACGTAAGTGAAGCAACGAATCACCCAAATTATGAAAAAGCCATTGAAGTTGCAAAATCACTGTTATAAAAGCAGCATCGACAAGAGCTCCGGCTTCAACCTGGGGCTCTTTTCAATGAGAACATATAGCTTTTAACAAAGCGAGGAGAGAAAAGCATTGCAGAAAGATCAAGTAAGTACTATTTTTGAACTGCTCGATACAGCTTCTATTCGATTGAAAAAGGAACAGAGCATTTCCTATATTGAGGCATTGGCAGAAGCAGGAGAAGCCTTTTTCCAAGCAAATGATCGAAACGGTTTATTAAAGGATTTAATAGAGAAAGCAGATTTTGCTTCTTATGATCATGAGCAGATTCGTAAAGCGTTTCAGCTCGCCGTATTGAAAGGTCAAAAGGATATTTCTCATCCAAATCGCCAGATGACGCCAGATACGATTGGACTGTTTGTCAGCTATTTGGTGAATAAATTTTTAGAAGGTCAAAAAGAGCTTGCTGTCTTTGATCCAGCAGCGGGAACAGGAAACTTACTTCTTGCGGTTTTAAACAATCTCACTGCAGAAACAAAGCGCGGCTTTGCGTCTGAAATTGATGATGTGCTCATTAAAATTGCTTGGGCCCAGGCGAATTTAGAGGAGAAGGAAGTCGAGCTTTTCCACCAGGACAGTCTTGAACCGCTTCTAATCTCACCGGCAGATGTCACTGTATGCAGCCTGCCAGTCGGCTATTATCCAAATGATGAGCGTGCAGCAGACTTTGAATTGCAGGCAAAAGAAGGACATGCCTTTGCCCATTATTTATTCATTGAACAAAGCCTCCGCTACACAAAAGAAGGCGGCTTCTTATTCTTCATCATTCCAAACGACTTGTTTGAAGGAAAAGAGAGCGTACAATTAAAGGATTTCATCAAAGATCATGCGTATATGAATGCGTTAATTCAGCTGCCAGTGTCCATGTTTAAGGATAAAAAACACGCCAAAAGCTTATTTGTGATGCAAAAGAAAAAAGAAGGGCTGGAAGCACCAAAACGAATGCTGTTTGCCAATCTTCCATCTTTCTCACAAAAGGAAGCAATGGTCGGTGTGATGAGAAAACTAGACCAGTGGTTTATAGAAGAAAAAGAAACGAAAAAATAGCCAGAGTTAATTCTGGCTATTTTACTATTCAGAAAATAATGACTTATTGATGTAAGCGATAACAGTTTGAAGGTGCACTTGAAATGCAAAGTTTTCAATGTTTAAATGAAAAAGTCAGATATTTTTCGGACTTATCGTTAAACTATAAAAGACCCGTCAAACAGGTTGAATATAGCACCGGAAAAAACGTGAAACCTTATATAACAACTGAGTAAAAGGAGCGACAGTAATGTCCAAAATTATTGCAATCAACGCAGGAAGCTCATCTCTTAAATTCCAATTGTTCGACATGCCAGAAGAAACCGTTTTAACAAAAGGTCTTGTTGAAAGAATCGGAATGGACAACAGTATCTTCACGATTTCTGTAGATGGAGAAAAGAAAACAGAAGTGACAGATATTCCAGATCACGCAGTAGCGGTCAAAATGCTGCTTGAAAAACTAACTGAATTTCACATCATCAAAGACTTTAATGAAATTGATGGCGTAGGACACCGTGTTGTTCACGGCGGAGAGAAATTCAGCGATTCTGTACTTTTAACTGATGAAGTGATTAACGACATTGATCAGCTTTCAGAGCTTGCACCACTTCACAACCCTGCAAACGTTGTAGGAATCAAAGCATTCAAACAAATTCTGCCTGACGTACCAGCGATTGCTGTGTTCGATACAGCGTTCCACCAAACTATGCCAGAGCAGTCTTATCTATACAGCCTTCCGTACGACTACTACAAAAACTTTGGTATTCGTAAATACGGATTCCACGGGACAAGCCACAAGTTCGTTACAGAGCGTGCAGCAGAGCTATTAGGCCGTCCACTAGAAGAGCTTCGTTTGATTTCTTGCCACCTTGGAAATGGTGCGAGTATCGCAGCAGTTGAAGGCGGAAAATCAATCGATACATCTATGGGCTTTACACCACTTGCTGGTGTTGCAATGGGTACACGTTCAGGTAACATTGACCCTGCTCTTATTCCATTCATTATGGAAAAAACAGGACATACTGCTGAAGAAGTGCTTTCTACTTTGAATAAGAAGAGTGGTCTTTTAGGTGTGTCTGGTCTGTCAAGTGACCTTCGTGATATTGAAGAAGCAACAGAAGAAGGAAACGACCGTGCAGAAGTTGCTCTTGATATTTTTGCGAGCCGTATTCATAAATACATCGGCTCTTATGCAGCAAGAATGAATGGCGTAGATGCGATCATCTTCACAGCTGGAATCGGTGAAAACAGTTCAGAAGTAAGAGCACGTGTACTTCGTGGTCTAGAATTCATGGGCGTTTACTGGGATCCTTCCCTAAACAACATGAGAGGCGAAGAAGCATTCATCAGCTACCCGCACTCTCCTGTAAAAGTGATCGTCATCCCAACAAACGAAGAAGTAATGATTGCAAGAGACGTTATGCGTTTAGCGTAATCAAGTTTGAAAAGCTCAGCGTGTAGACAAATCCTCGCATTCGTTGTCAGGTCTGCGCTTCGGTGCTCACGAATGTCAAATTCGCTCCGCTCCGGTGCTCGTCCTTCCTAGACTGCAAAGGTTTTCTATCACGCTGAAAAGAAGACAAAGGGCTAAAATCAAAATCATTTTAGCCCTTTGTCAACAATCTGAGCTCTTTTCCAATAAGGAAAAGAGCTTTTTTCTGTTAAAAGCTGCATGCTATAATGTTGTCCAATATGAAGTAAAAGGGAGCGTTGCGGAAAATGAGCGTGACAGAACATAAACGAGAGGCGAAAGAAAGGCTTTATGTGAAGGTCATTACGGTCAGTGATACAAGAACGAAGGAAACAGATAAAAGCGGGCGCCTGATGATTGATTTGCTCAAAGAACAGGGACATCTTGTTCTTGCATACGATATTGTAAAAGATGATATTGGATCGATTCAAGACGCTGTGCTGGAAGGAACAAGCGAACCGAAAATAGATGCCGTCTTGTTAAATGGCGGAACAGGAATTGCTGCAAGGGATGTGACCATTGAAGCGATTACCCCTCTTTTTTCCAAGGAGCTGCCTGGCTTTGGTGAAATCTTCCGCATGCTCAGCTATACAGAAGACATAGGTTCAGCTGCTATCTTGTCCCGGGCAGCGGCAGGGGTCGTCAATCAAAAGGCTGTCTTTGCCACGCCGGGATCTACCGGAGCCGTTCGTTTAGCCATGACAAAACTCGTGATTCCAGAGCTTCCTCACGTCTTACGAGAGCTTGAAAAAGATCAAAAATAGCCCAAAATGACTCTGCCAAGAAAATTTGGCAGAGTTTTTTTCATAAAGGGGTTGAAAAAACAATTTTTCCTTGTTACAGTGTATACATACTAAATGCATGTTTATAAATTAAAACTTATTTTTATGCAAAAAACATTCACAGAATCAAAACAAGCGAGAGGAGCTTTTCAATCATGTCACAAAATAAAAAAGTTGTATTAGCATATTCCGGAGGTCTTGATACCTCTGTTGCAGTTAAATGGTTACAAGAGCAAGGATACGAAGTTGTTGCTTGCTGCCTTGACGTAGGTGAAGGAAAAGACTTGGCATTCGTTCAACAAAAAGCGCTTCAAGTCGGAGCGGTTCAATCATACATGATTGACGCAAAAGAAGAATTTGCTGAAGAGTTTGCACTCACTGCATTACAAGCACACACAATGTATGAAGGAAAATACCCACTAGTATCTGCACTATCCCGTCCGCTTATTGCAAAAAAATTAGTGGAAGTAGCAGAAAAAGAAAATGCAGTAGCTGTTGCTCATGGATGTACTGGAAAAGGGAACGACCAAGTTCGTTTTGAAGTATCCATTAAAGCATTGAATCCAGATCTAGAAGTTCTTGCGCCAGTGCGTGAATGGAAATGGTCTCGTGATGAGGAAATCGATTATGCACAAAAACATGGTATTCCAATTCCGATTAACTTAGACAGCCCATATTCAATCGACCAAAACCTTTGGGGCAGAAGTAACGAATGTGGCATTTTAGAAGATCCTTGGGCTGCGCCGCCAGAAGGTGCATATGATCTGACAAATCCACTTGAAAAAACACCTGACACACCAGAAATCATTGAAATCACGTTTGAAAAAGGAAAACCGACAGCGATTGACGGTATCCAGTATTCATTATCTGATCTTATCCTTCATTTAAATGAAGTCGCTGGTCAGCATGGTGTTGGCAGAATCGATCACGTTGAAAACCGTCTTGTTGGGATCAAATCTCGTGAAGTGTACGAGTGCCCAGGCGCAGTCACACTTCTTAAAGCACATAAAGAGCTTGAAGACTTAACGCTTGTTAAAGAAGTCGCACACTTTAAACCAATCGTGGAACAAAAAATGGCTGAATTAATATACAACGGCTTATGGTTCTCACCGCTTAAAGAAGCACTAGATGCGTTCTTACAAGAAACACAGCAAAACGTAACAGGTGTTGTACGTGTGAAACTATTTAAAGGTCATGCCATTGTAGAAGGACGTAAATCACCATATTCACTTTATGATGAAAATCTCGCAACTTATACAAAAGCAGATGAATTTGATCATGATGCAGCTGTAGGATTTATTAACCTTTGGGGCTTACCGACAAAAGTAAACAGCATCGTGAATAAAAAGGAGCAGGTTAAAGCATGAAAAAGCTTTGGGGAGGCCGATTTCAAAAAACACCAGAAAAATGGGTCGATGAGTTTGGCGCGTCCATTCATTTCGACAAACAATTAGTGAAAGAAGATCTGACCGGCTCCCTTGCTCATGCAAGTATGCTGAATAAATGCGGTATCCTCGGTGATGAGGAGGCCGCTGCCATCAAAGACGGACTAAATACGCTCATGAAAAAGGCAGAGGAGGATGAACTGGAATTCTCAGTAGATTATGAGGACATTCATTTAAACCTTGAAAAAATGCTCATTGATGAGATTGGTCCGCTTGGCGGCAAATTGCACACAGCGAGAAGCCGGAATGATCAGGTCGCAACCGATATGCACCTATATTTGAATAACCAAGTCGAGCATATCATTGAACTGATCTCTTCCTTTCAAACGGTGCTTGTAGAGAAGGCAGAACAGCACGTTGAAACGATTTTCCCAGGATATACGCACCTGCAGCGTGCACAGCCTATTTCGTTTGCCCATCATATGCTCGCCTATTTTTGGATGCTTGAGCGTGACAAAGCGCGCTTTCAAGATTCATTGAAGCGAATTAACGTATCTCCGCTTGGATGCGGAGCGTTAGCAGGAACGACATTCCCGATTGATCGTGAATATACTGCAGAGCAGCTTGGCTTTGATCACATTTACGAAAACAGCCTTGATGGTGTGAGTGATCGGGACTTCATTTTAGAGTTTTTGTCTAATAGCAGTCTTGTGATGATGCACCTCTCACGTTTTTGTGAAGAAATCATTTTATGGTGCTCGCAAGAATTCAAATTCATTGAACTCGATGATACGTATGCAACAGGCAGCAGCATGATGCCGCAGAAGAAAAACCCCGATATGGCTGAATTAATCCGCGGGAAAACAGGCCGTGTGTATGGCAACCTGATGGGGCTTCTCACGATTATGAAAGGCTTGCCGCTTACGTATAACAAAGATCTGCAAGAAGATAAAGAAGGCATGTTTGATACAGTGAAAACCATCACTGGCAGCCTGCAAATCTTCACAGGTATGATTCAAACGATGTCAGTCAACGAAGATGTCATGAAAAAGGCAACAAAAGAAGATTTCTCAAATGCGACAGAAGTGGCAGACTACCTTGCGAAAAAAGGCATGCCATTCCGTGAAGCGCACGAAATCGTTGGCAAGCTTGTGTATACATGTATTCAAAAAGGCATCTACTTAAGTGATCTTCCTTTTGAAACTTTTACAGAAGCAAGCGATCTTTTTGAACAAGACATTTACACTGTTCTTGATCCGTATGTGGCGGTTGAAAAAAGAACAAGTGCAGGTGGAACTGGATTCAAACAAATCCAGCTCGCTTTAGAAAAAGCAAAAGCCTGTCTGGCATAACACGCAAAAAACCATTCGTATGATACGGATGGTTTTTTTGTCATGGAAAAAGGAGTTTGATGACCATTGGAGAAAATGAAAGCATACTAGCGTCAAGCAGAAAAGGGAGTGACAGCAGATCATGAAGAAAACGCTTGAGGCTTTGTTTCATCAACCGATCGTATCAGTGAATACGTTAGGAGAACAATATGACGGACGGGCCAATGATGTTTGGCTGATCTCCTTACAAGATAAAACGGAGTATGTGATCAAATCTCCTAAAACTGTAAGAGAAGAAAGTGAATTTGTGACTGGGATCAATATGATCTATGGAGTAGATGCTCATACTACACAAAAGTATATCGATCAAATTAATCAAAAACTGTCTCATACGAATTCCTTTCAGATTCCAGAAGTTGTTCGTAAAGTGAAGAAGGCAGGGAGACATTTTTATGTAATGGAGAAAGTAGAAGGAACACCTTTCACATCTTTCGATGGACGTTCATCAAACTTTTATAAGGATTATGGGAGGAAACTAGCACATCTTCATTCATATCGAACTGACTTTTTTGGTGCAGTATACGGAGCTGAAAAGAAAAATTTGAGAGAATTTCATGCGGTGTTAAAAAAGGCTGTACCCAAACTCATAGAGCGTTATTACGCAGATCAGCCTGAATTTCACTGTTATGCAGAAATTGTGCTGCAAAAGATTGAAAAGCTGAAGCCTCCTGATTCAGCCAGTCTCATTTTAATTGATTTAGATCCGTCTCAATATATTGAAAAAGATGATCAAGTAACGAGTTTAGTTGATACAGAATATGTCGTATATGGACCAGCTGCGTTTGATTTTATTGCATTGGAATACCTTTTGACGAAAGAAGCTGCCCGCGATGTCCAATTGGGGTATGAAGAGATTTGTCCGCTTCCTCGCGGGCTTCAAGAGGTGAGAGAATGCTATCGTTTTGTTTCGCTGCTTCTCGATATCCATGGCTCATGGGATCTGAAAAAGTGGATGAATCACCCTATACTGTTTTACTCCTATTGATAAAGGGTTCATAAGTGCGCCAGATGCCGGTTTATAGTAAAGTAAAAGATAAGATAAGAAACACGTGAACTTGCAACCTTTGCTTTAGGAGGAGATTGTGTGCGACACGCATTAATAACAGCGGGTTCTAAAGGACTTGGCCGGAAAGTCACCGAGTCTTTACTGAATATGGGGTATTCTGTGACAGTGAATTATCGAAGTGATGATGAAGCTGTCCGGCAGATGAGAGAAGAATTACAGCAGTACGAAGATAAGCTTCAATTTGTCCAAGGTGATGTGACAAAAAAAGAAGATCTAAAAAACATGGTAGAGCTGGCAATAGAGCGATTTGGGCGGATTGATGCCTTGATTAATAATGCTGGTCCCTATATTTTTGAACGAAAAAAACTGGCGGATTACTCTGAAGATGAATGGTATCAAATGATGGAAGGCAACTTATCAGCAGTATTCCATTTGTTCCGAATGGTCATCCCAATGATGAGAAAACAAGGCTTTGGCCGCATTATCACTTATGGCTTTCAAGGTGCAGACCATGCGCCAGGCTGGATGCACAGATCAGCCTTTGGAGCGGCAAAAGTGGGCCTTGCGTCATTGACGAAAACCATTGCGATTGAAGAAGCCGAAAACGGCATCACCGCCAATATGGTTTGTCCAGGCAAAATCGTTGGAGACATGAAAGAATCGACAATAGAGGAAGCCCGCCAAATCAAAGACGAAGAAACGCCAATAGGCAGGTCTGGTACTGGAGAGGATATAGGACGTATCATCTCATTTCTATGTGATGACCGTTCAGACCTCATTACAGGCACCGTCATTGAAGCAACAGGTGGTCTTAACGTCATTCACAGGCATTAAGTTTTTCAGCTTTTTATAGAGGGAATAAATGATATGAGATCAAAATTGAAAGGTGGATATACTACATGAAAGCTACATATCATGGACATTCAGTCGTACACATTGAAACAAACGGATACCATATTTGGATTGATCCATTTTTAAATGGAAATAAGCACACGGATATCAATCCGCAAGATGTGAAAGCAGATGTCATTTTACTGACACATGGACATGGAGATCACATCGGTGACACCATTGAAATCGCTAAAAACAATGATGCACTTGTTGTCGCGCCTTTCGAGCTTGCCACATATTTAAGCTGGCAAGGGGTGAAAACGCACCCGCTTTCTATTGGAGGCAGCCGTGAGTTTGAATTTGGTAAAGTGAAGCTCACGCAAGCGTTCCATGGTTCTGCTGTCATTGATGAAGAGGCACAGACAATTACGTATACAGGGATGCCATCAGGTATTTTATTTACCGCAGAGGGCAAAACAATTTATCATGCTGGAGACACTGCACTCTTTTCAGATATGAAACTGATTGGTGAGCTGAATCATATTGAGCTCGCATTCCTTCCAATTGGCGATAACTTCACGATGGGGCCGGAGGATGCAAGAATTGCAGCAGAATGGCTGCGGGCAAAACAGGTCGTTCCGATTCACTACAGCACATTCCCGCCAATTGAACAGGATCCGCATGCATTTGCAGACAGCCTGCATGGCGGCGTCGGTCATGTGTTAAACAGCGGGGAATCAATCGAGATTTAATCCCCATATGAAAGAAGCTGGCACACAAATGCCGGCTTTTTTGTTTACCTTCATCTGCTGAAAGAAAAGACAAATTGCTATTAAAAGCCTCCTGCCCTTATAATGAAACATAGATGAAAACGCTGAAAACAAAAAGGGTGAACGGGATTGGCGACAAAGCATGAGCAAATTTTATCGTATATTGATTCTTTAGATGTCGGAGAGAAAATTTCTGTCCGGCGCATAGCGAAAGAAATGAAAGTGAGTGAAGGTACCGCTTATCGGGCCATCAAAGATGCTGAAAATAAAGGATTCGTCAGTACCATTGAACGAGTCGGGACCATTCGAATTGAACAGAAGAAAAAAGAAAATATTGAAAAACTGACATATGCAGAAGTGGTTAATGTCATTGATGGACAGGTGCTTGGAGGACGAGCAGGCTTACATAAAACGTTAAATAAATTTGTCATCGGAGCGATGGAGCTGGATGCGATGATGCGCTATACGGCAGCTGGCAACTTGCTGATCGTCGGAAACCGGATCAATGCCCATAAGCAGGCATTAGAGGCAGGGGCGGCTGTGCTGGTCACCGGCGGATTCTCAACAGATGATGAAATCATTCAGCTCGCAGATGAGCTAGAGCTGCCAATCTTATCAACAAGCTACGATACATTTACCGTAGCGGCTCTCATTAACAGAGCCATTTATGACCAATTAATTAAAAAAGAGATTGTGCTTGTAGAAGATATTTTAACGCCGATTGAACGCACTGTGTATTTATCACCAGAGGATAAGCTTGAAAAATGGTATGAAAAGAATTATGAAACTGGCCACGGCCGTTTCCCGGTCGCAGATGATCAAATGAAGATTCACGGCATCCTCACCTCAAAGGATATTGCGGGGCATGACCGCTCCACACCGATTGAAAAGGTGATGACGAAAAATCCGCTGACGGTCATTGGCAAAACATCTGTCGCCTCAGCTGCCCAAATGATGGTGTGGGAAGGCATTGAGGTGCTGCCAGTTGTGGATGATCATGCGAAGCTGATCGGGATGATCAGCCGTCAGGATGTGCTCAAGGCACTCCAAATGATTCAAAAGCAGCCGCAGGTCGGAGAAAAGCTGGATGATGTTGTCTCAAGAGGGTTTAAAGAAACTGATACAGAAAAACCAAAAGCAGATGCGGTTTATCAATATGAGGTCACCCCGCAAATGACGAACCAGCTTGGAAACATTTCATATGGGGTGTTCACACAAATTTTAATCGAATCAGCCAACCGCTTCTTAAAATCTCATAAAAAGGGCGAGCTGATCGTTGAGAGTCTTTCTGTCTACTTCTTAAAACCAGTTCAAATGGAATCCACAATCCAGATCAAGCCGAATATTTTAGAAGTAGGGCGCAAGTTTGGAAAGCTGGAAGTCGAGGTTTATCACCAATCGAATATCG
Source organism: Bacillus sp. FSL R5-0659 (assembly GCF_038008785.1). Lineage (NCBI taxonomy): Bacteria > Bacillati > Bacillota > Bacilli > Caryophanales > Bacillaceae > Bacillus > Bacillus sp. FSL R5-0659. The sequence continues at coordinate 2,530,439 of NZ_JBBOZU010000001.1, read as the reverse complement.
TAGGTAAAGCGATGCTGATGGTGCAGCTGATGGAGAGGGGATAATGATAAAAAGGGCGAACCCATGTCGCCCCTTTCCTTTTACGCGTGATCTTTTTCGCCTTCTTTTAAAAAGAGCGGAAGGTAATGCTTGTAGGCTTTATACCCAGCCCACGTACTGCCGATACCGACAGCAACAAAAATAAATCCGATGACAAATGCGAGTGACGAGCGGTTTAAAAATAATTGATTCACACCGAAAAGCAGGACAAAGCAGCCAAGGGCCATACTGGATTTCGCCGACCAGAATTTTTTCTCAACTGGCCGGTTCGTACGGACATTTTTCGCTTTGTAGTATAAATAAAACATGGCAGAACAAATAATAAACACAATCAAAACAAGCATGTGCCAAGCCTCCATTGTAAGTGGTTACAACCCTATTTTAAACGTAAATAGGCTTGCTTACTAGAATAAATTGTCTATTCCTCACTTTTCCGTCACGATAGATTATGATTTAATAATAAAAAGAGTATCGCATGAGAAGGAGTTTTTATGAAAAAAGAACTGATTAGAACCATATCATTATATGACACCATCATCATTCATAGACATGTAAGACCAGATCCTGATGCGTATGGATCGCAGTGCGGCCTTACGGAAATCTTGCGTGCCACCTATCCAGAAAAAAATATTTATGCGACAGGAACCCCTGAGCCATCCCTTTCATTTTTATATGAACTCGATGAGGTACCAGACGACGTGTATAAAGGGGCCCTTGTCATTGTCTGTGATACGGCCAATCAAGCAAGAATTGATGATCAGCGCTATTTAATGGGCGATAAGCTGATGAAAATCGACCATCACCCGAATGAAGATCCTTATGGTGATTTGCTTTGGGTGGATACAGAGGCAAGCTCTGTGAGCGAGATGATTTATGAATTGTACTTAGAGGGGAAAGAAGAAGGATATCAGCTGAATACAAAGGCGGCTGAATTGATCTATGCCGGCATTGTAGGAGACACTGGCCGCTTCCTTTTCCCAAACACAACGAAAAAGACACTCAAATATGCAGGGGAACTCATCGAATATCCGTTTTCATCTTCAGATCTTTTCAATCAATTGTATGAGACAGATTTGAATGTCGTGAAATTAAATGGTTATATTTTTCAACATATTTCTTTGTCAGAGAACGGGGTTGCATCTGTGTTCATTAAGCGTGAAATTTTGGAATCGTTCCAAACAACAGCGCAGCAGGCCTCACAGCTTGTTGGGACACTAGGAAATATTGCAGGCATTAAGGCATGGGTCTTTTTTGTGGAAGAAAACGATCAGATTCGTGTCAGATTCCGCTCTAAAGGTGTCGTCATTAACACCATTGCGAAAAAATATCATGGCGGCGGCCACCCTCTTGCAGCCGGTGCGTCCATTTATGATTGGGCCGTAGCAGATGAGATTTTGCGTGATTTAGAAGAAGTATGTAAATCATCATCATAAGAGAGGAGGGATATGAAGTCCCTTCTCTCTTTTTTTGTCATGGAGAAAAGGGTTACTTGCACACAGGGATAAACCAGCAGCCGATGTCTGTTGAATCTTCATAGGCTTGGAGATTTTGATGCTTTAATTCTTTTTTAATTAAATGAGCCATCATTTCTGTCTCAGCATAAGCACACATGCCGTCTTTGATCCGGCTTGCTTTGTCTCGTGCCATTTGACGATAGCTGTAAACCTCCATTGTCCTCACCTCTTTCTATTTAAGATCTCGTTCTACTTTTAGTGTATAAAAATGAAGCGTGAAAAGCGATCATTGAGGGCAGAAATTCATAAAAATTCCACAACCTCTTTATTCAGCAAATGAAATACGTACTTCAAGTGAAAGCTTCGTATAAATTGTCAGCTCTGTCACTTTCGCTCGGTATGCCTTTTCCCGAATGGTATATTCTTTATTTTCCACTGTCCGTTTTAGTAATTCCTTTGTTTTATAGACACTTTCAATATCCTTTGTAATGACTTCTGAGATATCCTCCTTGACCTGGTCTTCAAACTTTAGCGTATCTGGCTCTGGGATTTTATATTGCTCACGATTCACGAGATGAACATCTACGCTTTGGATCAGCAGCCGCTTCTTATTATCCTCATTTAACTTATGCAAATCTTCCCGATAGAGTGTGATTTGTTCCTTCAAACTGTCCATATGATGCTGCTGGCTTCTCAGCAGTGTCACTTGCTTTTCCTGAAAGGTTCCGTATGTAAAGAGAAAAATGAGCCAGCTTACAATCGCACCAAACATCATTCCTGCAAAAAAACGCTGCCAGCCTGGGCGTTTATACAGCTCCGGCACCCTCATGATGACACATGCTCCTGTGTAAGCCACGTAATAATGAGATACCCCGTTTGTGCGCCGCCCATGGCAGAGATAATTAATAAAATCTGCTTGAAAATATCACGCGTGTTTCCTTCGAAAATGCCTCGTTCAAAGCTATAAACAGCATCAAATGTTCCGCCGATAGCGGCGACAAGCGCCCAAATCTTTAAACGGTTGGCAAGACTAGTAATAATGGATAAAGGCGGCTGACCAGATAAATACGCACCAACACCGCCTATGATAGCACCACCCAAAATGACCCCAAGGGCGATAAAATAACAGCTGATAAAATTCGGAATAAAAGCTTCCTTCACATCCATTTTGTCCACCTCACTCTATTCAATATATGGTGTGTGCTGGACAAGTATGAACGGACAGAAAAGAAAGAACATTTGTTTCTCATCGCATCGCGTTTTATAATGAAAGAATGACTTTAGACGAAAGGAGTGGATTTAGCATGTCTTATGTTCATCTTCAGGTCCACAGTGGATACAGCTTGTTAAGCAGTGCAGCTAAAGTAAAGGAGCTTGTACTGAAAGCAAAAGAACTTGGCTGCAAGGCGCTCGCTCTTACCGATGACCATGTGATGTATGGAACGGTTGAATTTTATAAGGAATGTAAAAAACATGGCATCAAGCCGGTTATCGGTTTAACAGCTTCTGTCTTCATAGATGAACAAGAGACAGAGGCTTATCCCTTGGTACTCCTTGCAAAAAACAACGAAGGCTATCAAAATCTGATCAAAATCAGCAGTGTGCTGAAATCAAAATCAAAAGCCGGACTGAAAGAAAAATGGCTAAAAAGCTATCATCGCGGGCTCATTGCGATCACACCAGGTGCATCTGGGTATATTGAAACGCTTTTGCAGCATGATCAGATAGAAGAAGCGCGTGAAGCCGCCAAACAATTAAAGCATATATTCGGCGAGGGCCACGTGTACATCGCACTTCAGCCATTTCAGCAGGACGAATCGCTCACCAGCAAACTGCGGGACGTCTCACAAAGTGTGGACATACCTCTTGTTGCGACGGGGGATGTTCACTACATCAATCGAGAGGATAAAATGGCTTATACGTGTTTAAAGGCTATTAAAGCAGGGGAGCAGCTTTCAGAGATAGAGGAAGACCGAGGAGAAAAGCATTTCAGATCCTTTGAAGAAATGTTGGAATGGTATAGAGATGATCGAGAGCTGCTGACAAGAACGGTGGAGATTGCAGACCGCTGCGAGGTCGATTTAAATCTTGGGCAGACAAAACTTCCATCCTATCCAACTCCTGATCAATCAACAGCTGATCAGTTTTTACGCAGAGTGTGCGCAGAAGGGATGAAGCAAAGAAAGATTGCTTCACATGACACGTATGTCAAAAGACTTGAATATGAACTGAGCATTATCCAAAAAATGAATTTCAGTGATTATTTTCTCATTGTGTGGGATTTTATGAAGTATGCGCATGACAGAGGGATTGTCACAGGCCCTGGACGGGGATCAGCAGCGGGTTCACTTGTTGCATATGTTCTGTTTATTACGGATGTCGACCCGATCCGTCACGGTCTTTTATTTGAGCGCTTCTTAAATCCAGAGCGAATCAGTATGCCAGATATTGATATTGATTTCCCCGACACGAGAAGAGACGAAATCATTTCTTATGTAAAAGACAAATACGGAGACATGCATGTGGCGCAAATTGTCACGTTTGGAACACTTGCAGCAAAGGCTGCTTTAAGGGATGTTGGACGTGTGATGGGAATCGATTCAAAGGCAGCGGACCGTCTTGCCAAGCTGATTCCATCAAAGCCAGGAACGACGCTGAAAGAAGCGGTGACTGCATCTCCTGAATTAAAAACGATGCTTCAGCAATCTGAAGAGCTTCGAAAGGTCTTCCAAACTGCTTTAAAGGTAGAAGGCTTACCGAGACACACCTCGACACATGCAGCTGGCGTTGTGCTGAGCGAAGAGCCGCTGACAGAGGTCGTTCCGATTCAAGACGGCCATGAAGGTGTGTATTTAACGCAGTATGCCATGAATTATTTAGAAGATCTCGGACTTTTAAAGATGGACTTCTTAGGGCTCAGAAACTTAACATTAATTGAATCCATTAAAAACCAGATTGAAAGACAGGAAAACGTCCACATTAACTTTAGTGACATTTCATATGAGGATCAGAAAACGTTTGAATTGTTATCTGCGGGCGATACAACTGGAATATTCCAGCTTGAATCACAGGGAATGCGTCAGGTGCTGAGACGCCTGAAGCCTTCTAGTTTAGAAGATATCGTAGCGGTCAATGCCCTCTATCGTCCAGGTCCAATGGAAAATATCCCGCTTTTTATCGACCGAAAGCATGGCAGAGTCAAGGTCTCCTACCCTCATCCTGATTTGTATGACATATTAAAGGATACATATGGGGTCATCGTCTATCAGGAGCAAATCATGCTGATTGCAGCGAAGATGGCTGGTTTTCAGCTGGGCGAGGCTGATCTATTAAGAAGAGCTGTTTCGAAGAAGGATAAAAAGGTCCTTGATGAAGAGCGAAGCCATTTTGTTGAAGGATGCCTAAAAAAGGAGTATCCTGTTAACATTGCAAATGACGTTTATGACTTAATCGTCAAATTTGCAAACTATGGTTTTAATAGAAGCCATGCTGTTGCATATAGCATGATTGGCTTTCAGCTTGCTTATTTAAAAGCGCATTATCCGTTATATTTTATGTGCGGTCTTTTAACGAGTGTAATTGGAAATGAAGACAAAATTGCTCAATATTTCTATGAGGCGAAGGAAAAAGGGATATCTGTGTTGAAGCCTTCTATTAATAAGAGTGAGTTTCCATTTACGGTTGAAAAAGGGGAGATCCGCTACAGCTTAAGAGCGATTAAAAATGTCGGAGTGTCAGCTGTAAAGGATATATACAGAGCAAGACAGGAAAAGCCGTTTGAAGATTTATTTGATTTTTGCGCAAGAGTATCACCAAAGAGTGTCAACCGAAAAACGATTGAAGCGCTCATTTTTTCAGGAGCGATGGATGAGTTTTATCCCAATCGTGCTTCGTTATTAGCATCGATAGATATTGCGTTAGACCACGTGTCATTTTTAAATCCAGAGGATCAGCTGGACTTTCTTGGGGATACAACCTTCTCCATTAAGCCAAAATATGCGGAGATAGAAGAAATGCCGCTTGTTGATCTCCTGCAATTTGAAAAAGAGGCACTCGGGTTATATTTATCAAATCACCCAGTACAAGCATACCGAGACCGCTTAAGAGAGAATGGTGCAGTGGAAATAATCAGACTTTCTTCCTATATTAAGCGGAAGATTTCAATGGGTGGTCTTTTGACAAAAGTGAAATCGATTCGGACAAAAAATGGACAATCGATGGCATTTGTTACATTTGGGGATGAAACGGGAGAAATGGAAGGCGTCGTCTTTCCAGAGCAATTTAGAAAGCTGTCCCCCTTACTTGAGGAGGGCACCATGCTTTATGTGGAAGGCAGAGTAGAGATCAGAAATGACAGCAGTCAAATCATCGTGCAAGAAGCTGCTTTGCTGGAAGAGATGGACGCAAAAAGAAAAGAGTCTGTCTACATTCGGGTGAAAGAAGAGAATCATACGCAGGAGCTGCTAGAGCAAGTAAAACGAGTCCTCTCGATGCACAGCGGAGAAGCAGATGTCTATTTGTATTATGAGAAGCAAAAAAAGACGATGAGACTTCCAGATGCATACAAAGTTCATGCAGATCATGCTGTGATTTTCCAGTTAAAAGAGCTGCTCGGTGAACAAAACGTTGTGATTAAATGATGACAAATCGCCTGAATATGTTTTACAAATTCACCTATTGTGTTATCATTTTAAAGATTCTGTGTATTTAAAACTGCCAGTATGTGCTTATCAATTTAGCAAATCATTAAATCATTTTCCACTTGAAGGAGTGTTCATCACATGTCATTAAGAGAAGAAGCATTACATATGCACAAAGAGAATCAAGGCAAACTCGAATCAAAATCAAAAGTACAAGTGAAAAATGCGAAAGACTTGAGCTTGGCTTATTCACCTGGTGTTGCAGAACCATGTAAAGATATTTATGACGACACAAGCAAAGTGTATGATTATACAATGAAAGGCAATATGGTCGCTGTTGTCACAGACGGAAGCGCTGTTTTAGGGCTTGGAAATATTGGTGCAGAAGCATCTCTTCCAGTAATGGAAGGGAAAGCCGTATTATTCAAAAGCTTTGCAGGCGTAGATGCCTTCCCAATCGCGCTTGCAACGAACGATGTAGACAAAATCGTTGAAACGGTGAAGCTTCTTGAGCCGACTTTTGGCGGTGTGAACCTTGAAGATATTGCAGCTCCTAACTGCTTTATCATCGAAGAGCGCTTGAAAAAAGAGACAAACATTCCAGTTTTCCACGATGATCAGCACGGAACAGCCATTGTGACAGTAGCAGGACTTGTGAATGCACTGAAGCTATCTGGAAAATCTATGTCTTCAATCAAAGTAGTGGCAAACGGCGCCGGGGCAGCAGGAATTGCGATTATCAAACTTCTTTATCATTTCGGTGTACGTGATATCATTATGTGTGATACGAAAGGTGCCATTTACGAAGGCCGCCCGAATGGTATGAATGCAGTGAAAAACGAAGTAGCTAAATTCACGAACCAAGACCGCAAAGAAGGTTCATTAGAAGAAGTCATTGAAGGCGCAGACGTCTTTATCGGGGTTTCTGTAGCAGGCGCTTTAACAAAAGAAATGGTTGGAAAAATGGCAAAAGATCCTGTCATCTTTGCTATGGCTAATCCAAATCCAGAGATTATGCCAGAAGATGCACATGCAGCAGGTGCAAGTGTTGTAGGAACTGGCCGTTCTGACTTCCCGAACCAAGTGAACAACGTACTGGCATTCCCAGGAATTTTCCGCGGAGCATTAGATGTACGTGCAACTCACATTAACGAAGAAATGAAAATCGCAGCTGTTGAAGCGATAGCGTCTCTTGTTTCAGATGAGGAATTGTCAGCTGAATATGTCATCCCTGCACCATTTGATGCACGCGTGGCACCAGCGGTAGCAAAAGCTGTGGCAAAAGCAGCAATGGAAACTGGCGTTGCAAGAATCAAAGTCGACCCAGAAGCGGTCGCTGAAAAAACAAGAAAATTAACGATTATCGGCGAATAATCAACTGGAAAAGTGTGCACGTTTTTTCTGAAATTGGAGGAAAAACGTGCAACATTTCCTCTCTTACGCGAAAAATTTTTCATCCGGAATGAGATTTTTTTGTAGACGTTCACAATTCAAACATATCAACTGCTCAGCGCCCCAAACACCTACTCATTTCTCATCAATTCCCCACTGAAAAAATTGAATGAAGGATGACAGCGTTTGACAAAAAAAGTACAATAGTTTCGGTACAGTTATGACATGTCCTATAATAGTGGATGTGCGTGTAAAGAAAAAACCCTTCAAAAAGGGAGGTAGTCATTTGTCAATCAAGAATATTTTCAGTAAAAAGAAAAAATATGCATCTGTACCCTCTGAACAGGCAAGCCAAGATGTGCCTGAAGGCATCATGACCAAATGTCCGCAATGTAAAAAAATAATGCTCACCAAAGAACTAGATAAAAATTTACGTGTTTGCATGAATTGCGGCAGACATTTGCAAATGAATGCAAAACAGCGTATCGAAAGCCTTGTAGATGAAGGCACATTTGAAGAATTTAACGGGCACCTCATTTCAGCAAACCCGCTCGGTTTCCCAGGCTACGAAGAAAAGCTTGAGAAAGACAGAGAAAAAACATCTTTGAATGAAGCCATTGTCACAGGTAAAGGTGAGATTGAAGGCCAAAGTGCTGTGATTGCTGTCATGGATGCCACGTTCCGTATGGGCAGCATGGGATCGGTTGTTGGTGAAAAGATCACACTGGCGATCGAGAAAGCAAAAGCGGACAAGGTTCCGTTTATTATCTTTACTGCATCTGGTGGAGCGAGAATGCAAGAGGGAATTCTCAGTCTGATGCAGATGGCAAAAACAAGTTCAGCATTAAAACTGTTCAGCGAAGATCAAGGGTTGATTATCTCTGTGATGACGAACCCAACAACTGGCGGTGTATCAGCTAGTTTTGCGTCTCTCGGTGATTACAACTTTGCAGAACCGGGTGCTTTAATTGGTTTTGCAGGCCGCAGAATCATTGAACAAACGATTCGTGAAGACCTGCCAGAGGACTTCCAAACGGCTGAATTTTTAATGAAGCATGGACAGCTTGATGCTGTCATCCATCGTGCAGAAATGAAAGAAACACTAGGCCGAATCTTAGCGCTACACAGCACAGGAGGTGAACGAGAGTGGCTGGAGAACTAGAATTTGAAAAACCTGTCATTGAACTTCGAGCGAAAATTGATGAACTGAAAAAGTTCACACAAAACTCAGAAATGGATTTAAGTGCAGAAATTGAGCGCCTTGAAACACGTCTGAGCAAGCTTGAAGCAGACATTTATACAAATTTAAAGCCGTGGGACAGAGTGCAGATTGCTCGGCATGCGATGCGCCCAACAACTCTCGATTACATTCAAGAGCTGTTTGACAACTTTTTCGAATGTCACGGTGACCGTTTTTATGGTGATGATGAAGCGATCGTTGGAGGAATTGCCACGTTTAAAGGGCTTCCTGTCACTGTTATTGGTCATCAGCGCGGTAAAGATACAAAAGAAAACTTGCGCCGTAATTTCGGAATGCCTCATCCAGAAGGCTACCGTAAAGCGCTGCGTTTGATGAAACAAGCAGATAAATTTAATCGCCCGATCATTTGCTTTATTGATACAAAAGGAGCTTATCCTGGTAAAGCAGCTGAAGAGCGCGGACAAAGTGAAGCAATTGCGAAAAACCTATTCGAAATGGCAGGACTTCGTGTACCGGTTGTCTGTATTGTCATTGGAGAAGGCGGAAGCGGCGGCGCACTAGGCCTAGGCGTAGGAAACCACCTATTCATGCTAGAAAACTCAACGTATTCAGTGATTTCACCTGAAGGTGCAGCAGCACTGCTCTGGAAGGACTCATCACTTGCGAAAAAAGCTGCAGAATCAATGAAAATTACCGCTCCAGACCTAAAAGAATTAGATATTATAGATGATGTTATTAAAGAAGTGCAAGGTGGAGCACATCGAGACGTGAAACAACAAGCAGCCTACATGGAAAATGTATTAAAACAATCACTTACATCTTTGCTCAAACTAACACCTGAAGAACTAGTCGAACAAAGATATGAAAAATACAAAGCAATCGGGAAAGTATCGATTGAAAATCAATATATTGGGGTAAACTAAATAAACGTACAGCCTTTTTGGCTGGCGTTTATTTTTTTCATCTTTTTTCATGAAAACCGACCTCATGTAAGCGCTATTTGAAAATAATTTTCTTTTGTTTTCATAAAATTTGAAACGTCTGAAAACCTTGATATGATAAGGTTTATAGCACTCGCCTTTACAGATTTCAGAGAGATTTGCTTTCACGACGTTCTTAACTTTTGTTTAAAAACGGTTTATTTAATTGTATAATAAGTACGGTTTTAGAAATTCGTATTGAAAACATCCAAATTTGCTCATGATTGTTTTCAAGCAGTGGAAATGGTATGTTTAATTCATATATGGTCTCTGAGGTGAAAAAGATGAAGCGTATAGGAGTTTTAACAAGCGGTGGGGATTCCCCAGGAATGAATGCAGCTGTGCGCGCAGTTGTAAGGAAAGCAATTTACCATAATGTTGAAGTTTACGGTATTTATAATGGATACTCAGGTCTAATTAACGGTAAAATTGAGAAACTCGAAATAGGTTCGGTAGGCGATATCATTCATCGTGGAGGAACAAAACTTTACACGGCAAGATGTCCTGAATTCAAGACAGTTGAAGGTCGTGAAAAGGGAATTGAAAACTTAAAAAAATTCGGTATTGAAGGACTTGTAGTCATTGGTGGAGACGGGTCATTTATGGGAGCGAAGAAATTAACAGAGCTCGGTTTTCCATGTGTAGGTGTCCCTGGCACGATTGACAACGATATTCCAGGTACTGATTTCACTATTGGCTTTGATACAGCACTGAATACTGTCATTGATGCCATTGATAAAATTCGTGATACAGCCACATCTCATGAACGTACATACGTAGTGGAAGTAATGGGAAGACATGCTGGTGATATTGCCCTTTGGTCAGGTCTTGCGGGCGGAGCCGAATCTATTTTGATTCCTGAAGCAGACTATGACATGGACGAAATTATTGCTAGGTTAAGAAGAGGTCACGAGCGCGGCAAGAAGCATAGTATTATTATCGTTGCAGAAGGCGTAGGCAGCGGTGTTGAATTTGGTAAGCGGATTGAAGAGGAGACAAGCCTTGAAACACGTGTATCTGTCTTAGGACATATTCAGCGCGGAGGTTCTCCGAGTGCATTTGACCGTGTACTGGCAAGCCGTTTAGGAGCATACGCAGTCGAGCTTCTCCTTGAAGGACAAGGCGGACGCTGTGTAGGCATTCAAAGCAATGAACTTGTCCATCATGATATTTTAGAAATCTTAGATAAAAAACATACAGTCGATAAAAATATGTACCGACTTTCACAAGAGCTCTCTATATAAAACGAGAAGACCTTAGGAGGAACAGTAATGAGAAAGACAAAAATCGTTTGTACAATCGGTCCAGCAAGTGAAAGCATTGAAAAGCTGACTGAATTGATTGAAGCAGGAATGAATGTAGCCAGACTAAACTTCTCCCACGGAGATTTTGAAGAGCATGGTGCACGCATTGAAAACATACGTAAAGCAGGTAAAACATTAGGCAAGGACATTGCGATCCTTCTAGATACAAAAGGTCCAGAGATCCGTACGCGTACAGTTGAAAACGGCTCAATTGAGCTAGTCGCTGGTGCTGATCTTATCGTGAGTATGGAAGACATTGTTGGAAATACGGAAAAAATTAGTGTGACGTACGAAGATTTAATTCATGATGTAGAAGTAGGTTCAACGATTCTATTAGATGATGGTCTGATTGGTTTAGAAGTAAAAGAAATTAACACGGACCGCAAAGAAATCGTCACTAAAGTCATGAATACAGGCACACTCAAAAACAAAAAAGGTGTCAACATACCTGGCGTCAGTGTGAACCTTCCAGGTATTACAGAAAAGGATGCCAATGATATTCTGTTTGGAATTGAACAAGGCGTCGATTTCATCGCAGCTTCTTTTGTTAGACGAGCTTCTGATGTTCTTGAAATTCGTGAGCTTCTTGAAAAGAACAATGCGACTGATATTCAAATCATTCCTAAGATTGAAAACCAAGAGGGTGTTGATAACATCGACGAGATCCTTGAGGTATCTGACGGTTTAATGGTTGCGCGTGGAGATCTTGGTGTAGAGATCCCGGCAGAAGAAGTACCGCTTGTTCAAAAAATGCTGATCAAAAAATGCAATCGTTTAGGCAAACCTGTCATCACAGCGACTCAAATGCTGGACAGCATGCAGCGTAACCCTCGTCCAACCCGCGCGGAAGCAAGTGACGTGGCCAATGCTATTTTTGACGGTACAGATGCGATTATGCTTTCTGGTGAAACAGCAGCCGGAACATATCCAGTAGAAGCTGTGCAAACGATGCATAACATTGCATCACGTTCAGAAGAAGCACTAAACTATAAAGCAATTCTTTCTCGTAGAAGCGAAGAAGTAGAAGTCAGCATTACAGATGCGATTGGTCAATCTGTTGCACATACAGCAATGAAGCTTGATGTGGCAGCAATTGTGACGCCTACGGAAAGCGGACATACAGCAAGAATGATTTCAAAATATAGACCAAAAGCACCAATCGTAGCAGTTACAGCAAACGAATCAGTCGCAAGAAAACTTTCACTCGTATTCGGTGTATTTGCAAAGAGCGGATCAAAAACGACGTCTACTGATGAAATGCTTGAGAATGCAGTAGAAAAGTCTATTGAAACAGGCTATGTAAGACACGGCGATTTAATCGTCATTACAGCAGGTGTGCCAGTTGGTGAAACAGGTACGACGAACTTAATGAAAGTATATGTTGTCGGTGACATCATTGCGAAAGGTCAAGGTATTGGCCGTAAATCTGCATTTGGACCGGTTGTCATTGCACAAAGCGGAAAAGAAGCAGAAGAAAAAATGTACGACGGTGCGATCCTAGTCGCAAACTGCACAGATCGTGATATGATGGGAGCTTTAGAAAAAGCATCTGCCCTTATCACAGAAGAAGGCGGTTTAACAAGCCATGCAGCTGTTGTTGGATTAAGCCTTGGCATTCCAGTAATTGTAGGTCTTGACGGCGCAACAACACTATTAAAAGAAGGCGAAGAGATTACAGTAGATCCAGCACGCGGAGCGATCTACAAAGGCCGTGCAAGCGTCCTTTAAATCATCCAAGAGGGGAGTTGTCTGACTCCTCTCTTTTTTTATGTTACACTAAAAAAAGTAAACAGCTTTCGATGAAAGATACCCCATGAGGTGATATGGTTGAAGAAATATTTTCTACTATTATTAATTCTGTTCCCTGCGGTGGAAATTAGTTTATTTTTAATCTCAAGTAAAATCATTGGCATTTTGCCAACGATGCTGCTCATCGTGCTGACAAGTGCATTAGGTGCTTATTTCGCAAGAAAACAAGGAATAGAAGCCTTCCAAAAAGTACAGCGAGATTTACAATATGGCAAGATGCCAGGGGGAGCGATTGTCGATGGTTTTTGTATTCTGATTGGCGGTCTGCTGCTGCTCATTCCAGGCTTCTTATCGGATCTCATTGGGGCTTTGCTGCTCATTCCGGTAACGAGAAAGGGAATCAAGCCGCTCTTTGAACGCTGGCTTAGAAACTTGTCTAATCGCAACCGCTATACAATCATTCGCTAAAGAGATCTTCAGCCTAGGTCTCTTTTATTTTTGCATGCCATACCGAATGTACTCAAAAATATCTCTGAAAACTCCTGCATTACGGAATGCCTGCCACACGACAAGGGAAGCAGGGCCAATTACAAGTCCAAGAAAACCAAACCATTTTAACCCGACAAATAGCGCCACAAGCGTTGCTAAAGGATTAAGTCCGATGGATTTGCTTAAGACTTTTGGCTCTGATATTTGTCTTTGAATGAGGACAACAATATACAAAATGCCCAGTCCAATGGCGAGTGAGAGATTTCCTGTCATAGCAGAATAAATGATCCACGGTAGAAAAACAGTGCCGCTCCCGATATATGGAAGTAAATCGACAAACCCAATACATAAAGCAATCACAAGGGCATGCTCGACTTTTAAAACGATGAGTCCAATTAATACAATACCAATCGTCATGGCCACAAGCAGAAGCTGAGCCTTCATAAAGCCGGTAATGGCTTTTTTGATTTCAGATAAAATGGCGCGTGTATGCTGCATCCATTTTGCGGGAAAGATACGTGAGCCATACGTTTTTAATGTAAACCAATCTTTCGTGATAAAAAAAGTTGCCAGAGCAGAAAATAATAGAGTGGCTGCTGCATCAGGCAAAAGACCTAAAAAAGCCGGAATAAGCTCGAGTGTTTTTGAAAGAAAAGTCCCGATTTTTGCGGCAGCTTCATCACCGAGTGCTTGAATTTGTCCCAAAATCGATTCCTTTTGACCTGCTTGAAGCGTATTAAATTGGGCTGTGACATCATGATATAAAGGCAGAATTTTATCTGTGAAAAATTGCTCTACAATACCAATCAATTGATCAAGATGGCCAGGCAGCACCTTTGCCAAATAAGCACTCCCTGAAATGATTTCAGCCACTAAAAGCGTCATGAAGCCGGCGGCTGCGACTAAAAAGAGCAACAGTACAATGACCACAACAAGTCCTCTTGGCATCCCGGTAATCTCTTCGATTTTGCAGACGGCAGGGTGAATCAAACATGACACAATAAGGGCGATCCAAAAAGGATATAAAAACGGAAAAGACTGATATAAAAAGACAACAGCAAAAACAGCAATGCTGATTATCATCAAACTTCGCAGAAAAATGGCCACATAGGCGTGATTCACACAATCCCCTCCAAAAAACAAGCATGTCCGATACTTCATTTTATTCAAAAAGATTAGTAATATGAAAAGGTCGCAATAAAAAGAAAGAAAGGAGCGGCGTATGTTTACTCAAGCAAATTTATTTTTGGTACTTTTACTCGTTATTGCACTTATTGCAAAAAACAATTCGTTAATTTTAGCGGTCTCTGTACTGATCGCAATTAAGCTGATTGGCCTGGATCAAAAAATTTTCCCGGTTCTCCAATCTAAAGGCATTAATTGGGGAGTGACCGTTATTACCATTGCTGTGCTGGTCCCGATTGCAACAGGTGACATTGGATTTAAGCAGCTTGGAGAAGCGATGAAATCTTCCTATGCTTGGATAGCTCTTGGAGCGGGTATATTAGTAGCATTAATTGCAAAAAACGGGATTGTGCTACTCGAAAATGATCCGCATATTACGGCAGCGCTTGTGTTCGGTACCATTTTGGCAGTCAGCTTATTTAAAGGGGTGGCTGTTGGCCCGCTCATCGGGGCAGGAATTGCTTATTTGGCGATGCAGGCTGTGAAATTTTTCAGCGGGTGAAAAAGAGAGTGGTTCCTGCCACTTTCTTTTTTAAATTTTTTCTTGCGTGAGCTTTTGCAAAAAAACATAATTAAATATATTAAAAGAAGCAAATTCCCTTTATTCCATGCCTGATATGGGAGACTGGAAAAAAAAATATCAAAAAAAATTATAGTTAAACATTTAACAAATGTCTGATTATTGTTTATAATGGGAATAGGCTTAATTTTGAACTCATTGATCATACAAGAGATATGAGGCTAAAAGCGCTCTAACCGTATAGGTAAATGTAAGCATTTTCTTTTCAGAAACTGCCATCTTATTCGGATTGGATAGCGCTTTCAAAAAGTGAGAATTCTGCAACGAAGGGGAATCTTTTTAAAAAGGGGAGATTGAACATGACAGCAACAAGAGGTCTTGAAGGTATCGTGGCAACAACTTCATCCGTAAGCTCAATTATTGATGATACTCTTACTTATGTAGGGTACAATATCGATGATTTAACTGAAAAAGCTACATTCGAAGAAATTGTCTACCTGTTATGGCACTTAAAGCTGCCGAATGAGCAGGAGCTGAGTGAATTAAAACAGCAGCTCAATGAAAATGCTCAGATTCCGCAAGAAATCATTGAGCATTTTAAATCTTATTCGCTCGATGGGGTTCATCCAATGTCTGCGATTCGTACAGCAGTATCCTTACTAGGTTTACTAGACGACGAATCAGAGATTATGGACAAAGAAGCGAATTACAGAAAGGCAATTCGCTTACAGGCGAAAATTTCTGGACTAGTCGCTGCGTTTTCTCGCATTCGCAAAGGACTTGAGCCTGTACAGCCAAAAGAAGAATACAGCTATGCTGCAAACTTCTTGTATATGCTAAATGGCGAAGAGCCATCACCAGTAGAAATTGAAGCCATTGATAAGGCGCTTATTCTACATGCGGATCATGAATTAAACGCATCGACATTTACAGCACGTGTATGTGTTGCTACACTATCAGATATCTACTCTGGTGTGACAGCGGCTATCGGTGCGCTGAAAGGACCGCTTCATGGCGGCGCTAATGAAGGCGTGATGAAGATGCTTTCAGAAATTGGAGAAGTTGAAAACGTAGATTCCTATATTCATGGTAAGCTAGAGAAGAAAGAAAAAATTATGGGCTTTGGCCACCGTGTATACCGTCAAGGTGACCCGCGTGCAAAGCATCTAAAAGAAATGAGCCAGCGTTTAACAAACCTCACTGGCGAGCCGAAATGGTATGAAATGTCTGTTCGCGCAGAGGAAATCGTGACATCAGAGAAAAATCTTCCACCAAATGTTGATTTTTATTCTGCATCTGTATATCACAGTCTTGGTATTGATCATGACTTATTTACACCAATTTTCGTGATCAGCCGATTCTCTGGATGGATTGCTCATATTCTAGAGCAATATGACAACAACCGACTCATCCGTCCAAGAGCTGATTACATTGGACCTGATCTTCAAACCTTTGTTCCGATCAGTGAAAGAGACTAATGTTTATAGAATAAGCGGGGGCTGATTTCAAAAGGCTAATCAGCCTCCATATCAACATCAACAAAAAACGAATCACGTGAAAAACTTTTTTGCTTGCAGACATCAAGCCAAGAAGTTTCAAATATTCACTACATAACCTGGGAGGTAATATCATTGTCACAAGGCGAAAAAATTACAGTTACTGGCGGCGTATTGAATGTACCAAATAATCCAATCATCCCGTTTATCGAAGGGGACGGAATCGGTCCTGACATTTGGAAAGCAG
Organism: Bacillus sp. FSL R5-0659; assembly: GCF_038008785.1. Taxonomy (NCBI): domain Bacteria; kingdom Bacillati; phylum Bacillota; class Bacilli; order Caryophanales; family Bacillaceae; genus Bacillus; species Bacillus sp. FSL R5-0659. Next base: position 2,513,743 of record NZ_JBBOZU010000001.1, on the reverse strand, counting down.
CATCAAGAGTACTTGAAGCAGCTGTAGAAAAAGCATATAAAGGTGAAAAGCAAATCACTTGGAAAGAAGTATATGCAGGTGAGAAAGCTTACAATAAAACTGGAGAGTGGCTTCCTGAGCAAACGCTTGAAGACATTCGTGAATACTTAATTGCGATTAAAGGACCACTAACAACACCAATTGGCGGAGGAATCCGTTCATTAAACGTGGCACTTAGACAAGAGCTTGATTTATTCACATGCTTACGTCCAGTTCGCTGGTTCAAAGGCGTACCTTCTCCTGTCAAACGTCCAGAAGACACAGATATGGTGATCTTCCGTGAGAACACAGAAGATATCTATGCTGGTATTGAGTATGCAAAAGGTTCAGACGAAGTGAAGAAGTTAATTGACTTCTTGAAAAACGAATTAGGTGTGAACAAAATCCGTTTCCCAGAAACGTCAGGTATCGGAATCAAGCCAGTTTCTGAAGAGGGAACATCCCGTCTTGTCAGAGCGGCTATCCAATATGCAATTGACCAAGGCCGTAAATCTGTGACGCTTGTTCACAAAGGAAACATCATGAAATTTACAGAAGGTGCTTTCAAAAACTGGGGCTACGAAGTGGCTGAAAAAGAGTTTGGCGACAAAGTCTTTACATGGGCACAATATGATCGTATTGTAGAACAAGATGGAAAAGATGCGGCAAACAAAGCGCAAAGTGAAGCAGAAGCTGCTGGCAAAATCATTGTCAAAGACAGCATTGCAGATATTTTCCTTCAACAAATCCTAACTCGTCCAGCTGAGTTCGATGTTGTGGCTACAATGAACTTAAATGGAGATTACATCTCTGATGCACTTGCAGCACAAGTTGGTGGAATTGGTATCGCACCAGGAGCGAACATCAACTACGAAACAGGACACGCTATTTTTGAAGCGACTCACGGAACAGCACCAAAATATGCTGGTCTTGATAAAGTGAATCCATCTTCTGTTCTTCTATCAGGCGTGCTTTTACTTGAGCACCTTGGCTGGCAGGAAGCAGCTGATCTAGTGATTCAATCTGTTGAAAAAACAATTGCATCTAAAGTCGTCACTTACGATTTTGCTAGATTAATGGATGGCGCAACAGAAGTGAAATGTTCTGAGTTTGCTGACGAGCTCATCAAAAACTTGTCTTGATTCTTAAACTTTAAAGTTAAAGGGGAAAAAGGAAATGGCAAACAAGCGTAAAAAAGTATCTGTCATCGGAGCAGGTTTTACTGGAGCAACTACAGCATTTTTAACAGCTCAAAAAGAATTAGCGGATGTCGTCTTAGTTGATATCCCGCAGCTTGAGAACCCAACAAAAGGGAAAGCTCTTGATATGCTGGAAGCAAGCCCTGTTCAAGGCTTCGATGCGAACATTACAGGCACTTCTAACTACGAAGATACAGCCGGTTCTGATGTCGTGGTCATTACGGCAGGAATTGCAAGAAAGCCGGGAATGAGCCGTGACGATCTCGTGTCAACAAATGAAAAAATCATGCGCAGCGTGACACGCGAAATCGTTAAATATTCTCCAGAAGCCATTATTGTTGTGTTAACAAACCCTGTTGATGCAATGACATATGCAGTTTATAAAGAATCAGGATTACCAAAAGAAAAAGTCATTGGACAATCGGGTATTCTTGATACAGCACGTTTCCGTACGTTTGTTGCTCAAGAATTAAACCTATCTGTCAAAGATGTGACGGGCTTTGTCCTTGGTGGACATGGCGATGACATGGTTCCGCTTGTTCGTTACTCTTATGCAGGCGGTATCCCGCTTGAAACATTGATCCCAAAAGATCGAATTGATGCGATTGTTGAAAGAACAAGAAAAGGCGGCGGCGAAATCGTGAACCTATTAGGTAACGGTAGTGCCTATTATGCACCTGCTGCTTCACTTGTAGAAATGGTTGAGGCGATTCTAAAAGATCAGCGCCGCGTAATCCCAACGATTGCATACCTTGAAGGTGAATATGGCTACGAAGGCATTTACCTTGGTGTACCAACAATCGTAGGTGGAAACGGCCTTGAGCAGATCATTGAGCTTGAGCTGACAGAAGAAGAAAGAAGTCAGCTTGACCGTTCTGTTGAATCTGTTAAGAACGTCATGAAAGTATTGTCTTAATATGAAAAAGGAAGGCTTCTCTTATGAGGGGCCTTCTTTTTGTTTACAAAACAAATCTTGTCGAAATTTTAAATTGTCCTCTTGTTAAGCTTTCGTTAAAATGAAAGAGAAAGCATGACTTCTCGCTTTTCACATAAGATACAAAAAAACGGATGTAGGGGAAATCACTAATTGGAGGCACAACATGAATAAAAAAATATTAGTTGTGGATGATGAAGAATCGATTGTAACACTTCTAAGCTATAACCTTGAAAGGGCGGGCTATGATGTCGTCACAGCAAGAGATGGGGAAGAAGCGCTTGAAAAAGCAGCAAGTGAACAACCTGATCTCATTGTATTAGATTTAATGCTTCCGAAGATGGACGGAATTGAAGTGTGCAAACAACTGAGAATTCAAAAAATGATGTTCCCTATTTTAATGCTGACAGCAAAGGACGATGAATTTGATAAGGTGCTCGGCCTTGAACTTGGAGCCGATGATTACATGACAAAGCCATTCAGTCCTAGAGAAGTAGGTGCTCGGGTAAAAGCCATCTTAAGAAGAGCGCAGCAATCTCAGCCTGTCCCCACGCAAGAGGACAAGGAAGAGGTCATTGCAGACCAAATCAAAATTGGTGAACTGCGCATTTTACCAGAACACTACGAAGTCTACTTCCAAGAAGAACGCCTAGAGCTTACGCCGAAGGAATTTGAACTGCTGCTTTATTTGGCCAAGCATAAGGGACGTGTCCTCACACGCGATCTTCTGCTAAGTGCCGTTTGGAATTATGACTTTGCAGGTGACACTCGTATTGTGGATGTACACATCAGCCACTTGCGGGACAAAATTGAAAAGAATACGAAAAAACCAACATACATTAAAACCATTCGCGGCTTAGGCTACAAATTGGAGGAGCCAAAGCCAAATGAGTAAAATAAGAACCCGCCTGTTTTCTGGACTTATTTTTCTCCTTTTTATTGTGTTTGTCGCACTTGGCCTTTTCTTGGATCACATGTTCCATGTGTTTTATGAAACAAAATTAACGGAACGAATGGAAAATGAATCGAGCTTTCTTCTTTCTTCCATGGATGGTGATGATCTGCAGGCGAAGCAAAACAAGGAGATCCTCAATCAGGCAAAGCAGCATCTCGATATGAATGCGTCAATTGTGGATCTGAAGGGGAATATCATACATACAACGGGTCAGGCGGAGCAAAGGGGCATCATTCAAAACACACTGAACAATGAACGGCTTCAAACAAAAGGCGTCGTCATTGAGGATGAGAAGGATGCGCTGTTTCATTACGCAGTCCCTATTCTGAAACAAAACGAACCGGCAGGCTATTTATTTCTCCATGCGTCATTCCAGCCTTTAAATGAAATTGACGGACAGCTTTGGCTCGCATTAGCCGTTTGTCTTGGCTCGGCGATTATTATCATCGTTTTCTTTGGATACCGCATGTCAATGAAATATGTAAAACCGATAGATTATGCCACAAAGGTAGCCAAACAGCTGGAACGCGGGAACTATGATACCAATCATTATGAAGAGCTGATCATTGAAACAAGCGAGCTTAATACATCAATGAAGCGTCTGGCAGAAAGCCTTCAAGAAATGACAAGCACTGGGGAAATGCAGCGGGACCGTCTGCAAACAGTCATTGAAAACATCGGTGCAGGAATTATTTTGATTGATAAGATGGGGTATATCAACCTAGTCAATCGAACCTTCCGCAAGCAGTTTAAGGTGCAAAAGCACATTTACATGCACAAGCTGTATCATGAAGCATTTACACATGACGAAATTATTGAGCTGATTGACGAAATTTTTATGACAGAAACGAAGGTGCGGAAGTTTTTGCGCCTAGCCGTTGACATTGAACGGCGCTACTTCCAAGTGGATGGTGTCCCAATTTTAAGTACAGACGATGAATGGAAAGGAATTGTCCTTGTGTTTCATGACGTGACAGAAACAAAGCAGCTCGAGCAGATGCGAAAAGATTTTGTCGCCAATGTGTCTCACGAATTAAAGACGCCGATTACGTCGATTAAAGGATTTTCCGAAACCCTTCTTGATGGAGCGATTGATGACAAAGAAGCGCTGACACAATTCCTTTCCATCATTCTAAAAGAGAGTGTCCGACTCGAAACTCTCATTCAAGATTTACTCGATCTTTCCAAAATCGAGCAGCAGCATTTCAAACTAAATATTCAAGACGCCAATGCGTCAGAAATCATTCAAGAGATTGAAGTCCTTTTAAAACAAAAGGCTGCGGAAAAAGGTATTCAATTACAAGTGCGTATCCCGAAAGAGCCTGTCTATGTGATGGCAGATCCGCTGAGATTAAAGCAAATCTTCCTCAATCTCGTGAACAATGCCCTTACCTATACACCAGAGGGAGGGAGTGTCACCATTTCGGCAAGACCGCGGAAAGGCGCCTATGAATTTGATGTAGCAGATACAGGAATCGGCATGAAGAAAAGAGAGATTCCAAGAATATTTGAGAGATTTTATCGAATTGATAAAGATAGAAGTAGAAATTCAGGCGGAACAGGACTAGGTCTTGCGATTGTCAAACACCTTGTGGAGGCGCATGAAGGGACGATTTCAGTCCATAGCAAACAAGGCAAAGGAACGACTTTTACAGTGAGCCTGAAATCAAAATAGGGAAAAAAGGAAAGTCACGTTAAAATTTACATGATCTTTACAATGGATTCATGTTAAGTTAAACAATCATTGGTAGGATGAATAGGAACCCCTTCATCCAAGGAGCCAATTTTGTAAGGACGAAAACACTTGTTGTTTTCGTCCCTTTTTTTATGCAGGTTCGACTATTTTCTTTTCAAAATAAACTTTGATAAAATGATGATACAATGTGTGAAAGAGACGGCTGAAATGGCTCAGCCGATGGAGGATTAAAACATGACAGACAAAAAGAAATTAGTACTAGTGGATGGAAACAGTCTCGCTTATCGAGCCTTTTTTGCTTTGCCGCTACTATCAAATGATAAAGGCGTCCATACAAATGCCATTTATGGCTTTGCAATGATTTTAATGAAGATGCTCGAGGACGAGAAGCCAACCCATATGCTTGTCGCATTTGATGCGGGGAAAACAACGTTCCGCCACGAGACATTTAAAGAATATAAAGGCGGAAGACAAAAAACACCGCCAGAGCTATCAGAACAAATGCCGTTTATCCGTGAACTATTAGATGCCTATCAGGTGAAAAGGTACGAGCTTCCTCAATACGAGGCTGACGATATTATCGGGACATTGGCTGTGGAGGCAGAAAAAGACGGCTTTGAAGTGAAAATTTTCTCAGGAGATAAGGACTTAACGCAGCTCTCAACAGACCATACGACGGTGGCAATTACGAAAAAAGGCATTACAGAAGTAGAATATTACACACCGGCTCATATTGAAGAAAAATATGGTCTGCGCCCAGATCAAATTATCGATATGAAAGGCTTGATGGGAGATTCCTCAGATAATATCCCAGGGGTGCCCGGTGTAGGGGAAAAAACAGCGATAAAATTGTTAAAGCAGTTTGAAACGGTAGAAAACCTGCTTGAACATATTGACGAAGTCAGTGGTAAAAAACTCAAAGAAAAGCTTGAAGAATATAAAGAGCAAGCGGTGATGAGTAAACAACTCGCAACGATTCTTGTAGAAGCGCCAATTGATGTATCAAGCAAGGATCTCGCATATGAAGGTCCTCATATGGATCAAGTGATCTCTCTTTATAAAGAACTAGGCTTTCAAACGCTGCTAGAGCGACTAGGAGAAGCACCAGAAACAGGTGAACAGGTCGAAGTTGAAGCATTAGAAGTGAAAAAAATGACCGATGTAACGGATGAAATGCTGACAGATCATGCCGCCCTTGTGGTAGAACAGCTTGGAGATAATTATCATGAAGCGGATTTGATCGGTTTTGCGATCCATAATGAAAACGGTGCGTTTTTTATCACGAAAGAAGATGCACTTCAATCAGATGCATTTAAACAATGGGTACAGGATGAAACAAAGAAGAAATGGGTCTTTGATTCAAAAAGAGCAGTTGTCGCCCTCAGATGGCACGATGTCGATCTAAAAGGTGTCGATAACGATGTCCTGCTCGCTTCCTATGTCGTCAATCCTCAGAAATCCTATGAGGACGTCGCAAGTGTGGCGAAGGAATACGGTCTGAACATCGCATTTTGTGATGAAAAAGTGTACGGAAAAGGAGCAAAGCAGGCGATTCCACCTGAAGATGAACTGAAGGAACATCTTGGGCGAAAAGCAGCGGCGATCTCTGCTCTGCATGACTTAACACTTGAAGCACTAGAAAAAAATGATCAACATGAACTGTATGAAGACTTAGAGCTGCCGCTTGCCCTCATCTTAGGTGAAATGGAATCACTTGGCGTAAAGGTAGATATTGAGCGCCTAGAGAAGATGGGTGAAGAGTTAGCGAAAAAGCTGAAAGAATATGAGGAAACCATTCACCGCTTAGCAGGAGAAACGTTTAACATCAATTCTCCTAAACAGCTTGGCGTGATTCTTTTTGAAAAATTAGGTCTGCCGATTATTAAAAAGACAAAAACAGGCTACTCGACATCTGCGGATGTTCTTGAAAAGCTTGAAGATAAGCACGAAATCATTCGGTCTATTCTGCATTACCGCCAAATTGGAAAGCTCCAATCGACCTATGTGGAAGGCTTAATGAAGGTAACGCGCAAGGATACACATAAAGTGCATACACGATTTAATCAAGCGCTCACGCAAACAGGAAGACTAAGCTCAACAGATCCAAACCTGCAAAACATCCCAATTCGTTTAGAGGAAGGACGGAAGATTCGTCAAGCATTCGTTCCATCAAAAGAAGGCTGGCTTATGTTTGCTGCTGACTATTCACAAATTGAGCTGCGTGTTCTCGCTCATATTTCTCAGGATGAGAATTTGATCGAAGCGTTTACGCAAGATATGGATATTCACACGAAAACAGCGATGGACGTGTTCCATGTCTCAGAAGAAGAAGTGACTTCCTCTATGAGAAGACAAGCCAAGGCTGTCAACTTCGGAATTGTATATGGAATCAGTGACTATGGATTATCTCAAAATCTTGGGATCACAAGAAAAGAAGCAGCTGCCTTTATCGAACGCTATTTAACAAGCTTTAAAGGCGTGAAAACCTATATGGAAGAGATTGTGCAGGAAGCGAAACAAAAAGGATATGTCACGACACTTCTCAAACGCAGACGGTATATCCCGGATATCACCAGCCGCAATTTTAATATCAAAAGCTTTGCGGAAAGAACAGCCATGAACACACCGATCCAAGGCAGTGCAGCTGATATTATTAAAAAAGCCATGATTGATATGGCGCGTAAGTTAAAAGAAGAAAACTTGCAGGCAAATCTTTTATTACAGGTGCACGATGAATTGATCTTCGAAGCGCCGAAAGAAGAAATTGCCATACTCGAAAAAATTGTCCCTGAAGTCATGGAAAATGCACTTCAGCTAGATGTGCCGCTAAAAGTTGATTTTGCTTCAGGCCCATCTTGGTACGACGCAAAATAATAGAGAGAGAAAAAGGAGCGAGGAGCATGCCGGAATTACCAGAAGTTGAAACCGTCCGGCGCACACTCAAGCGGTTAGTCGAAGGAAAAACGATTGAAACGGTCGATATCAAATGGCCAAATATCATCAAACGTCCTGGGGAGCCGGAAGAGTTCGCAAGAAGGATGGTAGGAGAAACGATACAAACCATTGAAAGAAGAGGAAAGTTCCTGCTCTTTCATTTAGACCACTACGTAATGGTCTCCCATTTAAGGATGGAAGGGAAATACCGTGTACATGAAGCGCATGAGCCATACGATAAACATGTACACGTCGTCTTTACTTTTACAGATGGTACTGAGCTTCGGTATCATGATGTGCGTAAATTTGGCACAATGCATTTATTTCAGCCGGGGGAAGAGGAAAAGGAAATCCCGCTCTCACAGCTGGGGTATGAGCCTTTTGATGATCAATTCACTCCGGAATATTTATGGGAGCAATTGAAAAAAACATCTCGTGTGGTCAAAACAGCGCTGCTTGATCAAAAGATTGTCGTGGGACTAGGTAATATTTATGTAGATGAGGTTTTGTTTAAAGCAGGCATTCATCCAGAAACAAAAGCGAATCAGCTCAGCCTTGAATCGTGTAAAGTGCTTCACAGGCATATTATCGATACACTTCAAGTAGCGGTAGATGCAGGAGGAAGCACGATTCGCTCATATATCAATTCACAAGGTGATATTGGATCATTTCAGCTGCAGCTTCTTGTGTATGACCGGCGGGGAGAGCCTTGTCAAACATGCGGAAGCATCATTGAGAAAACAGTAGTCGGAGGGCGCGGCACACATTTTTGTGTAACCTGCCAAAAACGTCCTCAATAAAAATCAGCCATCAGCATGCTTCCTTTTTGCTGTGCATACGATAAAAAACATTCATTTTTCAGCAAGGTGTAGACTGACACACAGCCCACCTGCTCTTCATATAGTGAAGAAGAGTCTAAGGACGCCTAGAGACTCTTGATCATCGTTGCATGAACAGAAAGGAAGAGTTCAGGTATGATTTCGATTTCGCTCCTGTTTTTAGCTATTGCAGTCAGCATTGACAGCTTTTCTGTAGGCTTTACGTATGGACTTCGTAAAATGAAGATTCCATTTAAAGCGATTGTCATTATTGCATGCTGTTCAGGGATTGTGCTGCTCATTTCTATGCTGATTGGCAGCCTGCTGACGACATTCCTCCCTGTCTCAGTGACAGATAAACTTGGTGGAGGCATTTTGATCGCCATTGGACTTTGGGTCCTTTATCAATTTTACAAACCAGCGAAAGAGCGTGATTTGCTACTTCATGAAAAGACATTGCTTAATGTGGAAGTGCAGTCACTTGGTCTTGTCATTCAAATTTTGCGCAAGCCGACAAGTGCAGATATTGACCGTTCTGGGACGATCAATGGAATAGAAGCAGTGCTTCTTGGGATTGCTTTATCCATTGATGCATTTGGCGCAGGGATTGGCGCTGCGATTCTAGGCTTTTCACCAATTGTCATGAGTATCACTGTGGCCGTAATGAGCTCACTCTTTGTGTGTATCGGGCTTCGTTCTGGTCATTACTTGGCAAATTGGCGCTGGATCGATAAACTTGCATGCTTACCAGGGCTTCTGCTCATTTTAATTGGGGTGTGGAAGCTGTAAAGGAGGAAATCAATTGACGCTTGTCATTGGATTAACAGGCGGGATTGCTAGTGGAAAAAGCACCGTCTCGCAAATGATAAAAGAGCAGGGCATCCGGGTCGTGGACGCAGATGTCATTGCAAAAGAAGCGGTTGCCAAAGGTACACCAGCTCTTCAACAAATCGTTCAAACCTTTGGCGAGGATGTTCTCCTGCCAAATGGGGAGCTGAACCGGCAGCAGCTTGGAGCCATCATTTTTTCTGATGAAGGGAAAAGAAAGCAGCTGAATGCGATTGTTCATCCTGAAGTGAGAAAGGAAATGCTCAAACAGAGAGATGAAGGAGTTAGTCAGCAAGAAACCTTCGTTGTCCTCGATATCCCGCTTTTATTTGAAAGTCAGCTGGAAAGCCTCGTCGACCGCATCATTGTGGTGTATACAACGCCTGAATTGCAGCTGTCGCGGCTCATGAATCGAAATGACCTCAGCGAGGAAGAAGCACTGAATCGTATTCACTCTCAGCAGTCTCTTGAGGAGAAATGTAAAAAAGCAGACCGCGTGATAGAGAACACACAAGATCTCGCGTTTATCAGAAAGCAATTGCAGAACATATTAAATGAATGGGAACATACAGATAAGTAAGAGTACATACACGTACTCTTCTTTTTTTATGCTTTATTCTTATTTCCTTTGAAAAGAACAGCCCTTTTTAGAAAATATACGTTTATATACTGGCAATTACATTCTAATGTGATATACTAATTTCATAAATAAATTTATTGAGTATAACACATAATAGAGGAGTGACCTGTTCATGAAGGTAAAAGCAGCGATCAATGGGTTTGGCAGAATTGGACGCATGGTCTTCAGAAAAGCAATGCTTGATGATCAAATTCAAATTGTAGCGGTGAACGCAAGCTATCCTGCCGAAACGCTAGCACATTTAATTAAATATGACACAAATCATGGACGTTACGAATGTGATGTGACAGCAGAAGATGACGCCTTGATTGTAAATGGCAAAAGAGTGCTTTTGCTTAATAATAGAGACCCAAAGCAGCTTCCATGGGGAGAGCTTGGGATTGATATCGTCATTGAAGCAACAGGTAAATTTAATTCAAAAGATCAAGCGATGGGCCATATAGATGCTGGAGCGAAAAAAGTCGTTCTAACAGCTCCAGGTAAAAATGAAGACATTACGATTGTGATGGGTGTCAATGAGGATGATCTTGATCCTGAAAAGCACGTCATTATTTCAAACGCATCTTGTACAACAAACTGTTTAGCACCAGTTGTGAAACTGTTAGATGATGAATTTGGCATCGACAACGGGTTAATGACAACGGTTCATGCTTATACAAATGATCAAAAAAATATCGATAACCCGCATAAGGATCTGCGCCGCGCAAGAGCATGTGCTCAGTCCATTATTCCAACTACGACGGGTGCCGCTAAAGCGCTTTCTTTAGTGCTTCCGCACATGAAAGGGAAATTGCATGGGCTTGCACTCCGCGTGCCAGTTTCCAATGTGTCGATGGTTGACCTTGTTGTAGACTTAAAAAAAGATGTCACAGCAGAAGAAGTCAATGCAGCCTTCTCAAATGCATCTAAAACATCTCTTGCTGGTATTTTAGATTACACAGATGAGCCGCTTGTCTCTACGGACTTTAACACGAACCCTTACTCAGCAGTCGTTGATGGATTGACAACGATGGTAATGGAAGGGAGAAAAGTAAAAGTTCTTGCATGGTATGACAATGAATGGGGTTATTCATGCCGAGTGGTTGACCTTGTGAAATTTGTCGGCGCACAGATGAAAGAGCTTTCTGCTGTTTGAAATGAAGAAGACGATCGTCCCTTTTCAAGAAATGAGAGAAAATCCCACTAAAAACACAGCTTGCAAAATGGGTCTAAACAAAGTATACTATTTTTCGTGAACTTCTTGTTCGCAGACTCATTCGGGTATACTTAAAGGGTTAGGACCTCTTAGGACTAACTTTCCCCCGTGGTATATGTCCGGTCCGGCTGCTTAGAACTTCACTCTTTCATTCTTGTTTAAAGGGGGGTCCATGATGGAAACAATCGGACGTCACGTTATCTCCGAGCTATGGGGATGCGACTGTGATAAACTGAACGACATGGATTTTATTGAAAAAACGTTTGTAAATGCAGCTTTGAAATCAGGAGCTGAGGTAAGAGAGGTTGCTTTTCACAAATTTGCACCTCAAGGAGTAAGTGGAGTTGTCATTATTTCTGAATCTCATCTGACAATTCACAGCTTTCCTGAACATGGTTATGCGAGCATAGATGTTTATACTTGCGGCGACCTAGATCCGAATATTGCAGCAGATCATATCGGAGATGAATTAGGTGCTGAAACAAGAGAAAACATCGAAATTCCTCGAGGCATGGGACCTGTACAAGTAAAACAGGCACAAGCCAAAGCACTGTAAACATAAAAAAGATTGCAATGGGAGCTGGCCAAAAGCATTAAATGCCTTTGTGTTATGCTCCTTTTTATATTTATTTGAGAAAAAATCCAACATTCCCCAGCTTGTCTATACTTTTGTTCTAGGAAAACAAAGGTTTTTTTTATAAAATAAAGAAAGAGTCATTATGGCAAAGGGGATACGTGTATGATTTTAAGACAAAATTTTAAACGGTTCATGTCAAACCATACAGAAACATCTGACGAGCATCCAGTGTCAGAACTGAAAAGCCATTACTACAAATCGACGAATGCACAAGTTTTTCAAGCGGTGGAAGCCATTCTTTCCCGAAACGATTCCTATCAGGTGACATCTGTTTCAGCAGAACGAGGTGAAATCAGCGCAAACATACGGTTGCCGAAAAAAGCCTTTCTCGTGGCGACTGTCATTTCAATTCGTCCTTTTGAAACAGCTGTCGATTTTAATGTAACAACAGAAACGGCCCTGCCAACAGATTTCGGCTATAGTCAGAAGACCGTTCTGTCCCTTTATGATGAACTAGACAAACAACTTCCAAGAATAGATCGGAGCTGATGATATGAAATGTCCCACATGTCAGCACCTTGGCACAAGGGTGCTTGATTCAAGACCAGTAGATGAGGGGAAATCCATCCGTCGTAGAAGAGAGTGTGAAAGCTGCCAATATCGCTTTACGACGTTTGAGAAATTAGAAGAATTACCGCTGATTGTGGTGAAAAAAGAAGGGATTCGAGAAGAATTCAGCCGGGAAAAAATGCTGAGAGGACTCATCAAAGCGTGTGAAAAGCGTCCTGTCGCTTTAAAGCAGCTGGAGGATGTCTGCTTTAATATCGAAAAAGAACTGCGCAATCAAGGCATGTCAGAAGTGAAAAGCGAGCTTGTAGGTGAAATGGTGATGGACGAGCTGGCGAAAATTGATGAAGTGTCTTACGTCAGGTTTGCCTCGGTTTACCGGCAGTTTAAAGACATCAATGTCTTTATTGATGAATTAAAAGATCTATTAAAGAAAGAACGCTAAAAAGAGCTGGAGATTCTTCATGCTCTTTTTCCTGCGTAAAGCGTAAAACGCAAAAAGAGTGTACAATGGAAACAATCGCAATTCATGGGGAGGATCAGCAAATGACAGAGCATTGGAAGGAAGTGCTAGCCGTCGATCCGTATGTCGTCAAAAGCGCTTCATTGCTCGGTGACATCGATAGACAGCTCATCACTCTTTTATATCAGCCGCTTATTGGCATGTCCGCTTTTAGCTTATACATGACGCTGTGGGGAGAGCTGGAACAAAATCGTATGTGGGGAAAACCTGCACCTCATCGGCAGCTCATGGTCATGCTGCAGACGAATTTAAATGATATTTTTGAGGAACGTTTAAAGCTTGAAGCAATCGGCTTACTCCGCACATATGAACAGGAAACGGAAGAAGGCAGACTGTTTACATATGAGCTTGTACCGCCGCTAAGACCGGATGAATTTTTCCAAGATGGTATGCTGAATGTCCTGCTGTACCATCGTGTAGAGAAAGCAAAATATATGCAGCTTCGTGATTATTTCTCTTACCCAGGTGTTCCTGCAGAAGCAAAGAACATTTCACGGTCGTTTGAAGAAGTCTTTCACGTATTGCAGCCAGGCGAACGCAAGATGACAGAAGAGATTCATCAGGCGACATCGCTTGATCAAGGCTATGAATATGTGACTGTTGGATCGAGTCAGCCGGCACCGCTCTCAGACGAATCCTTCGATTTCGATCTATTGTTAGCGGGTATGTCTGACATGATGATTCCAAGAAAGGCTTTGACTAAGCAGGTAAAAGAAACAATTAAGAAGTTAGCTGTTGTATACGGCATCACCCCGCTTCAAATGCAAAATATTGTAGCAGGTGCATGCGGTTCGGATCAAATGATCTCAACAGAAGAGCTGAGAAAAGCAGCAAGAGACTGGTACCAAATTGAATACAGAGGCGAACAGCCAAAGCTGATTGATCAAAAACAGCCAAGACACTTGCGGCAAGATGCTTCAAAGACGCCGGCAGCGGATACTCCAGATGCAAAATTGATTGAAAAGCTGGATCATATTTCGCCTAGAGAGCTGCTAAAAGACATGGCAGATGGCATTGAGCCGACGTATGCCGACTTAAGAATTGTCGAAGATATCATGCTCGAGCAGCAGCTAGAGCCAGGTGTCATGAATGTTCTCATCTACTATACCTTACTCAAAACAGATATGAAGCTGTCGAAAACATACATGCAAAAAATTGCCGCTCATTGGGTAAGAAAGAAAATCAAAACCGTTGCCGCGGCCATGAAAATTGCCAAAGAAGAGAACAGACAAATGACAGAGTGGGCGCAGCAGAAAAAGCAGCGCAGCACATACGGTTCAGGAAAAGTCGTCAGGGAAGAGAAACTGCCTGACTGGATGAAAGAAACCGAAACGAAAGAACAGCCGGCAAAAGAGCAAACGGACAATCTGTCTACAGAAGACCTCGAACGAGAAAAAGAAAAACTGTTAGATCAGTTTAAAAATATGAAAAAGTACAATGCACATTAAGGTGAGGTGAGATGGGATGAAACCGATCGGTCGTTCATTTGAACAGCTAAAAGGACGAGTAGATTTTCGCGTGAGATACAATCAGATTAAAGAAAGTGTGTTATCTGATGAAGATGTGAAGGCCTTTTTACAGAAGCATCAAGAAGAAATACATGAAGACATGATCAATCGCAGCTTGAACCGGCTCTTTGAATATGTGCAGCAGTCGAAGGGTTGCTCTTACTGCTTAGATGACGAAAACGTCAATGCCATTTTAGATGGGTATCACCCGAAGCTTGTAATCAAAGGTCAGAGTATTGATATTGAATATTCCCCTTGTCCAGTCAAGCTGCGGCTCGATAGACAGAAAAAACAGCAAGAGCTGATGAAAAGCATGTATATTCCGCAAAATGTCCTTCAAGCGACGTTCACTGATCTGAACGTTGTGGGAAGACAAGAGGTCATCCAAAAAGTAGGTCAATTCCTCCAAAGCTATGATGAGACTGGAAAAGGAAAAGGCTTGTATTTACACGGAAAATTTGGAGTAGGAAAAACGTATATTCTGGCAGCCATTGCGCAGCAGCTAGCGGAGAAAGAATACCCATCTCTCCTTGTTTACGTGCCTGAATTTGTGAGAGAGTTAAAAAATTCGTTAGCTGATCATACGCTAGAAGAAAAGCTGAATATGGTTAAATCCACCCCGATTTTAATGCTTGATGATATTGGAGCAGAATCGATGACAAGCTGGGTGCGGGATGAGCTGCTCGGTACGATCTTACAATACCGTATGGCAGAGCAGCTGCCGACGTTTTTCTCTTCTAATTTCTCACCAAATGAGCTGAAGCATCACTTTACGTACTCACAGCGCGGGGAAAAAGAAGAGGTCAAAGCCGCTCGTTTAATGGAACGGATTCTCTATTTAGCAGAGCCGGTCTTGCTCGAAGGAGAAAACCGCCGTCATTTATAAAAGCGTATGTCACCTGAAGGAGGAGCAAATGAAATGAACAAACGAAAATGGCTGCTTTTTCTCGTGATTGGCATTGTTGCTGCTGCGCTGTGGTGGCTGAATAAACAGCATCTTCAGCTCGCGCCGAAAGATGTGAAGAATTGGGTGCTTCAATTTGGGATACTGGCTCCCTTTGTTTTTCTTTTCTTATCTCTTTTCCGCCCGTTTGTTCTCGTCCCGATTACAGTCTTTTCTTTGGCGGCAGGTTTGGCATTCGGCAGTGTCCTTGGGACGATTTATGCCCTCATTGGGGCTACAGCCGGGGCAACAGGCTCCTTCATGATTGCTTCAACCTTTCGTGCAAAAAAGAAGGAAACGGAATCAAACAGCCGAAAGCTGAAAGCGGTGACGTCCCGCATTCAGGAGCATGGATTTCTTTATATTTTGTTATTGCGTATTGCACCGATTCATTTTGATTTCGTCAGCTATGCGGCAGCTGCTTCACGTGCAAATTATCGTGCATTTGTGGCAGCCACCTTTTTAGGCTTAATACCGGGTACAATTGCGTTAAATGTTCTCGGCTCAAGCTTTGTCAGCGGCAATTATGCCGCCTTAGTGGTTGTTTGTTTGATTTATTTGATCTTTATCTCCGTTCCACTCATTTTAAAAAGAAAGATGCCTGATTTATTTTAGGCGTCTATTTTTTATGTTTCCCCCATATATATGTAACAGATGTCGTTAGGGGGGACAAACATGCTTGAAATAATCTTTGAAGATGAATATGATACCGCCGCTTTTTTACATCTTGCTGAACACTTGGACAGTCGGCATCACATGTCAATTCAACAAGGGAAAGACCGGCTTCTCATAGAGGCGAAGGAATCAGAAGAAGCACTTGAGCACATTGTGCGGCCATTATTGGTTCACTTTTTTTTGGAATGCAAAGAAAATGAGCGCATGCGCAGCATCCTTGAAAACACCTATTTATTTAAAGATCCCGAAGAGCAGCACCAAATTCTTTCCATCGCTCACAGTATCATGAACGGGGACTTAGATGGTATTCCCGGCATTCAGCAAGAGCCGTCAAGAGAAGCCCTTTTAAAAAAGGAGCTTGAGGCAATTTCTTTACAGCAAGGTGTTTTTTCAATTGGTTCATTTATGACATTTAGGCTGTCAGAGTATGATCGAAGGCTGAAGAACTATGTTGAAGTGTCCATTGAAGAATACAAAATGGAGCAAGAGTATCAAAACTTCATTCAATCGCTTCGAGACTATGTGATGGCAAGAGAGCCTAGGCTCGAAAAAGTACATGTTGTGCATCAGGACCGCCTGGTGATTTGGGAATTTCGCTACGCTTCTGAGCGTGATCAAAAACAATACATAGACAGACAGTTTGTAAGAGAGCATCCAATGTATATTGATTCGCAGCTGATTGCACCGCTTGTCTCCATTGCACCGCAAAAAATTGACCTATTTACAAATGATACAGGTCACTCGATGGTGCAAACGATTCAAAATATTTTTCAAGAAAGGGTCGAGGTGTTCCCATCTCATTCATTCCAAGAGCACAATGTTCAATTTGTACATGACCATTTCGACAAGAAAAGTGAAAAGCTTTCTTGATTTTCACGAAAAAACGTTTTATAATACGGTGTAACTTCATACAGAGACCGTATTGATAAGGACATGAACAAATGAACACCCGCTTAAAGAGAGGGAAGCCGCGGCTGAAAGCTTCCTAGCAGAGGACCATTTGCTTTACCACCTTTGAACATCAGCTGTGAACTTTTTAGTAATGGCTGACGGGAATTCCCGTTATCGAACCGCAAGCCGTATTTGCTTATGAAAAGCAAGCTGCAAGTACGGGAAAAAGGGTGGAACCACGATTCCGTTTATTCAACCTCGTCCCTTTCCAGGGGGCGAGGTTTTTATATTGCCAAAAAAAGGAGTGACCAGAGATGTCAGAACAAATTCAACTTACATTTCCAGATGGAGCAGTCAAGGAGTTTGACAAAACAGCGACAACAGAAGACATCGCGGCATCAATTAGCCCGGGCCTAAAGAAAAAAGCACTTGCCGGTAAATTGAACGGTAAAGAAATAGATCTGCGTACGCCGCTATTAGAAAGTGGAACAATCGAGATCATCACAGATAAAAGTGAAGAAGCACTCGACATTATGCGCCACAGCACAGCCCATTTGCTAGCGCAGGCGATCAAACGCCTGTATGGAAAAGAACATCACGTTCAGTTTGGCGTAGGTCCTGTCATCGAAAATGGCTTCTACTATGATGTGGACATCGATGTAGCCATCACACCTGAAGACTTACCAAAGATTGAAAAAGAAATGAAGAAAATCATTAACAGCAATCTGCCAATTGAGCGAATTGAAGTATCAAGAGAAGAAGCGAAAAAGCGCTTTGAAGCGATTGGTGATGAGTTGAAGCTTGAGCTGTTAGAGGCGATTCCAGAAGGTGAAGCTGTGACGATTTATGAGCAGGGTGAATTCTTTGACCTCTGCCGCGGGATTCACTTGCCGTCTACAGGGAAAATCAAAGAGTTTAAACTGTTAAGCCTTGCAGGTGCATACTGGAGAGGTGACAGTAACAACCAAATGCTTCAGCGTATTTACGGAACAGCTTTCTTCAGCAAAGAAGATTTAAATGAGCATTTACGTCTGCTTGAAGAAGCGAAAGAACGCGATCACCGTAAGCTTGGAAAAGAGCTGAAGCTGTTTGCAAATTCCCAAAAGGTTGGTCAAGGACTTCCGCTTTGGCTGCCAAAAGGCGCAACGATCCGCCGCGTCATCGAGCGTTACATTGTCGATAAAGAAGTGCGTCTTGGCTATGAGCATGTGTACACACCAGTTCTTGCGAATGTTGAGTTGTATAAAACATCAGGACACTGGGCGCATTATCAAGAAGACATGTTCCCCGTGATGGAAATGGACAACGAAGATCTTGTTCTTCGTCCGATGAACTGTCCGCACCATATGATGATTTACAAAAACGAGCCGCACAGCTATCGCGAATTGCCAATTCGTATTGCAGAGCTTGGTACAATGCACCGCTATGAAATGTCAGGTGCCTTATCCGGCCTTCAGCGTGTTCGCGGTATGACATTAAACGATGCACACATCTTTGTTCGTCCAGATCAAATCAAAGACGAGTTCATCCGTACAGTTCGCTTAATTGAAGAAGTGTATCAAGACTTTGGCTTGAATGACTACACATTCCGCTTATCTTACCGTGATCCAGAAGATACTGAGAAGTATTTCGATGACGATGCGATGTGGAATAAAGCACAATCGATGCTGAAGGATGCAATGGACGAGCTTGGTCACGACTACTATGAAGCAGAAGGCGAAGCGGCATTTTATGGTCCGAAGCTTGATGTACAAGTGAAGACAGCTCTTGGAAAAGAAGAGACATTATCCACTGTACAGCTGGATTTCTTACTTCCAGAACGCTTCGATCTCACATACATCGGAGAAGATGGAAAGCACCATCGCCCAGTCGTCATTCATAGAGGCGTTGTTTCTACAATGGAACGCTTTGTTGCCTTCTTAATTGAAGAATACAAAGGAGCCCTTCCAACATGGCTGGCACCTGTACAATTCCAAGTCATCCCGGTTTCACCGTCTGTTCATTTAGACTATGCGAAAAAAGTGCAGGAACGTTTGCAGCTTGAAGGTCTTCGTGTAGAGCTTGACAGCCGCGATGAAAAAATTGGGTACAAAATTAGAGAAGCGCAAATGCAAAAGATTCCGTACATGCTTGTTGTCGGAGATCAAGAAGCAGAAAATGGCGCTGTCAATGTAAGAAAATACGGGGAACAAGATTCAGAAACAATGGATCTTGAAGCCTTTGTGAAACATGCAGTAGCAGAAGCGAAAAAATAATGAAGCAGCCAGTGATTTTTTTAGATCACTGGCTTTTTTCTTTTTGGAAAACTTTCTCCAATAGTGATCCAATTCCTAAAAAGAGACGTTTAGATAGTACAAAAGTAAGGGTAAGTATGTACTATTGGTTTGAGACAAATTGGGGGAATGAAATCGATGAAGCAAACAACAAACACTTTATCGTCACAAGTATTGGAGCAATCAGCTGTTCTTCGTGCATTAGAGCACTCGCTGGCAATGATTGAATTTAATGTGGCAGGTGAAGTTCTATGGGTGAACGATATTTTTGCAAAAGCCATGGGATATTCTAAAGAAGAGATGATCGGTCTTAAACATAGACAGTTTTGTCCTCCACATATTACAGAACACACAAGCTATCACATGTTTTGGAAGCGTTTGAGAGAAGGTCAAGTCTTTCAGGAAAAAGTGCAGCGGGTCACAAAAGACGGCAGCAGCTTATGGCTTGAAGCGACATATTCACCTGTTCGAGATGAAGAAGGAACTGTAGTGGGTGTTGTGAAAGTGGCGACAGATATTACGGAGAGAGAACTATCGATGAAACAGGTTGTAGAAGACTTAAAGGAGATGTCTGCGAAATTAATGGAACGAGCAGAAGTTGGCATACAGCATAGTCAAAGTGTCAATACATCCTTTAATCATATAGCAAACGAAACCGATCAAAATATGAGCTTGCTAAAAGGATTAACGGAGCAGGTAGAGTCCATCAGCTCTATTGCGGCAACCATTAATAGTATTTCTTCGCAAACCCAGCTGCTCGCCTTAAATGCGGCAATAGAAGCGGCACATGCGGGTTCCTATGGAAATGGCTTTAGTGTAGTGGCAGCAGAAATTCGAAAGCTTGCGACAAATTCAAAAGAAGCGATCGTCAAGGTAGATCAATATGTGAAGGCGATCCATGCAGAAGTAGAGAAGGTCAGCAGCGGAACAAGCAGGGCAAAGACAACCGTGTTTACAAACCGGGATCTTGTAAAGCTGGCAAGCGAAGAATTCATCATTGTAGGAGAAGCAGCACGCGGCTTAGACCGGCAAGCGCAAAGTCTAGCATCAATCATTTAGCTCTGTGAATAAAAAACACCCAATCTCGTCAGGGGGACTGACCCCATAAGATGAGACAAATAAAAAACACCTTCAAGTTTGAAAACGGATCGTTGTGATCCGAAATAAAACATGGAGGTGTTTTTTCTATGGGGACAAGAGTGAGTTATCCGGTTGAAGTCAAACAGAAGGCTGTGGAAATGAGATTGGCAGGCGTACCAATGAAAAAGATCATGCAGGAATTGAATATTAAGAATAAGACGCAGGTTCAGACATGGGTGAGGTGGCATAAAGCTGGGGATACACACAGGTTCGAACAACCTGTTGGAAAACAATATACCTATGGAAAGGGTCCCGAGTACTCTTCCGAATTAGAGAGACTGCAGGCAGAAAATCGCTATTTGAGTCAACAGAATGAAGTTTTAAAAAAGTACAACGAATTGGAAAGGAAGTTGATAAGGAAACGTCAATCAAACTGGTAGAAGAATTGTGCAAAACGATGACGGTACAGGACATCTGTGTCCATTTAGGCATCTTACGTACTTCGTATTATAGATGGAAAAAGGATTATACTCAAAATCATTCTAAAAGACAATTAGAGAAACAGATCGGCACGTTGTGCCGAAAGCACAAATATCGATATGGTTATCGGAAAATCACAGCCATACTAAAAATGAGAATGCGTATTAACCATAAAACTGTTCAACGTATCATGCAGAAAAACCAGTGGCAATGCCAGGTTAAAATGAAAAAGCGTAAGAAGAATGGGCAGCCCTATGCCGTGGCTGGTAATATACTGGATCGGAATTTTCAGTCTGATCGCCCTCTTAAAAAACTAGTAACGGACATCACGTATTTGCCTTATGGACAGAAACAATTGTACCTTTCCAGTATATTGGATTTATATAATGGAGAAGTGATTGCTTTTACGATTGGTGATAAGCAGGACACAGACTTTATCTTAAACACACTTAATCAGCTCCCAGCACTGCCTGAGAATTGCGTGTTACATAGCGATCAAGGTTCTGTGTATACATCTTACGAGTATCAGAAAGCTGTTCATATAAAAGGCATTACCATGAGCATGTCCCGTAAAGGGACACCCGCTGATAATGCCTCCATCGAATCGTTTCATTCCTCACTAAAGTCTGAAACGTTCTATCTTAACAGGATTGATCGCACTACGACCACCATCGTAGAACGCACTGTCAAAGAATACATTTATTATTATAACAACATTCGTATTCAAACGAAACTAAACAACCAATCACCGATAAACTATCGGCAATTGGCTGTATAAAGGTGTTTTGATCCCTGTCTCAAAAACGGGGGTCAGTCCCAGGAGAAGGGTGTTTTTTTGTTTTATTTTAATATATCAAACAATTCATGTAAGTCTTTGATTTCATAATCAGGCGTCACATCTGTTTCATTTTTCTTGTCATGGCGATTGATCCAAACGGTTTGGATGCCAACGCGAGATGCGCCGAGAATATCTGTTTTTGGATTATCTCCAACCATGATCACTTCGTCTTTTGTTAAGTTTAACAGCTGAAGGCAGTGCTCAAAGATACCTGGATCAGGCTTGCCTTTCCCATAATCTCCTGAAATCACAATCTCGTTAAAATAAGGAGCAAGCTCAGGAACACCCGCAAGTTTTTCCTTTTGAAGGCTAGGATCTCCGTTTGTTAAAAGGAGCAATTCGTAACTGCCTTTCAGTCGGTTTAAAACAGGGTATGTTTCTTCATAGACATATGGGCGTTTTCTGCGCTCTGCTGCAAAGAAATCAGCCAAATATTGTCCAAATGCCTCATCGTCAATTCCCGCTGCCCTTAAGCCATTGGTCCAAGCGTTTTTGCGATATTCTGGTGCAATGGCGTTCAGCTTTTGAAAGCCTTCGCTAATCGGTTCACTAAAATTGGACCACAGTCCTTCGAAAGGATTAATGCCGATCATGACAGTATAATCATATGTTTCATAGGAAGAGTACAGCTTTCTTGCTTCTTCACGTACAATCTGTTCAAATGATTCTGGATCGAGTCCATATTTCTTTTCCGCTTCCCGGCAAGTTTCCTGAAAAGTTGTGTGAATGCTTTTTTCGTCCCAAAGCAAAGTATCATCTAAATCGAAAAATACGGCTTTCATGATCTTCTCCCTTGTTATGTATGTGTTACCTTCAATTGCAAGTGACAGGCTCATGTTCATTTTACAATAGAAGAAGAGGCCAATAAAGAAAAGATTTGAGAGATCTTTGATCATTGACCGCACATGATAGAATAGAAAGACAGTAGATATGACATACATCATTTGAGGTGGTCGGTTTGCTTCATTTAATTATCATGATGATCGAGCGTGTAGGGATCATCGTTATTCTAGGATTTGTGCTTGCCCATGTGAAGGGCTTTCGCAATCTATTGCTACATAATCAAGGATTTCGGAAAAAGGCAATCCTTGTCTTCATTTTTGCTTCTTTTAGCATTATCAGCAATTACACAGGAATTGAAATTCAGCAGCAAATTGTCATGAATCATGAGTTTTCTTATCATCTCGGCTCGTCAAGCTCTATCGCCAATACGAGAATTATGGGGATCGAAATGGGCGGTTTGATCGGGGGGCCGTTTGTAGGGATTGGCGCAGGGCTTTTAGCTGGAATTCATCGCTATTCCCTTGGAGGAAGCACCGCGCTCAGCTGTGCGATTTCTTCCATTTTAGCCGGTGTCATTGCAGGTTATGTCGGCAGCAGGTTTAAGCGGAGGAATCGAATGGTGACACCTCGCCAAGCAGCTTTTTTTGGTGTGGCGATGGAATCATTACAGATGATCATTATCCTTCTGTTTGCAAGACCATTCGCCGATGCATGGGGGCTAGTCAGTATCATTGCCCTGCCGATGATTTTTGTGAATGGAATCGGCAGCTTTATCTTTTTATCTATTTTACAGTCAGTCATTCGGCAAGAAGAGCAGGCAAAGGCGATGCAGACGCATCGTGTATTTTTGATCGCCGATCAAACACTGCCTTTTTTCCGCCAAGGGTTAAATGAACAGTCTTGTAAAAGTGTGGCGGAGATCATTCATCGGTTGACTGAAACAGATGCGGTCTCCTTAACAGATACAGAAAAGATTTTAGCGCATGTCGGAGATGGAACAGATCATCATATTCCATCTAAAAGCTTGATTACGGGGCTGTCGAAACAAGTCTTGATGAGCGGCAAGATTATGAAGGCACATTCGAAGGGCGAAATCAATTGTTCCGTCGCTCATTGCCCTCTTGAAGCCGCAATCGTGCTGCCGCTCACTTCTAACGGTCAAACGATCGGGACGTTAAAAATGTATTTCAATTCTCCGGTCGGATTAAGCAGGGTGGAAGAGGAGCTTGCAGAAGGTTTGGCGATGCTGTTTTCCACACAGCTTGAGCTTGGAGAGGCGGAAACCCAAAGCCGCCTGCTAAAAGATGCAGAGATTAAAGCCCTTCAAGCACAAGTGAACCCGCACTTTTTATTTAACGCCATTAATACCATCTCTGTTTTGTGCAGAACCAATGTGGAGATGGCAAGGAAGCTGCTGTTGCAACTAAGTATTTATTTTCGCTCAAATATGCAAGGTGCCCGCCAGCTGCTGATTCCGATGCATAAAGAGATTCAGCATGTGGAGGCATATTTGTCACTTGAACAAGCGAGATTTCCAAATAAGTACCATGTGACCTTTCAAATTGAAAAGGAGCTGGAGCAGGTGATGATTCCGCCCTTTGTGCTTCAGGTGCTTGTTGAAAACGCTGTGAGACATGCTTTTCCTAAACATCAAACAAATTGTGAAGTCATTGTATCCGCTTTGATGAAAGATGGGCATGTTTATATGAAAGTAACAGATAATGGGCAGGGAATTGAAGATGATAAGATGGCTCAACTATTAAAAGCGCCTGTCGAATCACTAGAAGGAACAGGGACAGCCCTTTTTAATTTAGATCAGCGGTTAAGAGGGATTTTTGGCAGACAAGCTGCTTTATCGATTCATAGTGACCAAGGCACTGACATCTCATTTCGCATTCCAATGGATTATGTAAAAAAGGATGATTCTCATTGATGAAGGTATTAATTGTAGATGATGAAGTGTTAGCAAGAGATGAATTAAAATACTTATTACGAAGAACGAAAGAGGAAGTTCAAATAGAGGAAGCAGAAAATATAGAATCTGCTTTTGATCGAATGGTTGATCAGAAGCCGGATCTGCTCTTTTTAGACATTGATTTATCTGGTGAGAATGGATTTGATATTGCCAAAAGGCTCAACCGGATGTCTGATCCGCCAGCGGTTGTATTTGCGACAGCCTTTGATCAATATGCGCTGAAGGCGTTTGAGGTAAGTGCGCTTGATTACTTAACAAAACCATTCGATGAAGAGCGTTTGCTCCAGACCATTCAAAAGTTTAAAAAATGGAAATCTGTTGAAACGCAAGAGCACCAGCTGTTAGATGAGAAAATACCCCATCAGCAAAAATTAGCGATATCAGTTGATGACTCTATTGTGATCCTGCAAGTTGAAGAGATCATGTATGTAGGACTAAGCGAGGGGAAAAAGGTTGTGAAAACAAAGGATCACATGTATGAGGTCACAGAACCGCTGGTGGTCATTGAAAAGAAACTCCCTGAGGCTTATTTTATGAGGGTCCATCGCAGCTATATCGTGAATACCTCTCATATGAAAGAAGTACAGCCGTGGTTTAATTCGACGTACAATCTGCATATGACAGACGGGTCCATCATTCCTGTCAGCCGCACATATGCCAAAGAATTAAAGAAGTCACTCCTGCTAGAGTAGGAGGGCTTTTTTTGTTTGTATTTCAATACTCGTTTTTTGCATTTCAGTCATTGAATTTGGTGAGTTTTATTGTAAACGCTTTATTCATTTATTTCATGCCGTATACTGAGGGCAGTCGAAGAAAGAGGTGAAGGGGCATGAGTGCCACTAAAGTATATGGATTTTTATCTCAAGCATTTATTTTTGCAACCGTAATGTTCGTTTCTAATCTCATTTCAATGTATTTACCGATTCCGATGCCCGCATCCGTGATTGGTTTGGTTCTATTATTTGTTTTGTTAACAACGAAAATTGTCAAACTGGAGCAGGTGGAGCAATTAGGTACATCATTGACAGGACTCATTAGCTTTCTATTTGTTCCCTCTGGGATCTCAGTTATTCAATCACTAGGTGTCATGCAAGAAGTAGGTGTGCAAGTAGTCGGTGTCATTATCATTGCAACCATTATGTTACTTGCAGCGACAGGGCTGTTTTCACAGCTTCTCATGCAATTATCAGAAAGACCGCAGAAACGTAAAGAGACAAAGGAGAGTAAATCTGCTCCTTCTCATTCAAATAAACCAGCTTCAAGTACGCATTAAAGGAGAGATGCAAAATGGGTACAAGTACAATGAGTCCTTATTTTGGCATTGTCGTCTCATTAGTCGCTTTTGGAATAGGGACATTTTTATTTAAAAAATCAAAAGGTTTCTTCTTGTTCACCCCGCTGTTTGTGGCGATGGTACTGGGCATTTTATTTTTGAAAGTTGGCGGTTTTTCCTACGCAGATTATAATGAGGGCGGCAAGATTATCAAATTTTTCTTAGAGCCTGCCACGATTGCTTTCGCTATCCCGCTTTATAAGCAGAGAGCCTTGCTTAAAAAATATTGGTGGCAAATTTTATCCGCTATTTTTGTAGGTTCACTTTGTTCCATTACGATCGTATATCTCGTCGCAAAAGGAATTCATTTAGATGCGGCTGTGATGAAAAGCATGCTTCCACAAGCAGCGACAACAGCGATTGCTCTCCCGATTGCAAAGGATATTGGCGGAATCGCAGATATCACAGCCTTTGCGGTCATATTTAATGCCGTCATTGTCTATGCACTAGGTGCCTTCTTCTTAAAATTGTTCCGCATTAAAAACCCAGTGGCAAAAGGTCTTGCACTTGGTACATCAGGACATGCGCTTGGGGTTTCTGTTGGAATTGAGATGGGAGAAGTAGAAGCAGCTATGGCAAGTATCGCCGTTGTGGTCGTAGGAGTTGTGACCGTTATCGTCATCCCAATCTTTATGCAATTGATTCTTTGATGGCGTCATTGTGTGAAAAAGTCTTGCCCAATTCGTCTCATCATGTTACACTGAAAAAGTTGTTTCAAGAGTTCGGTTACTTGACGGACAAATGAAAATTGTGTAGAATAGTTAACGAATTGAATAGATATCACAAGCAGAAGCACCCGCTTCTCACCTGATTGACACATGTTTGTAGTTGACAGGTTGACCGTACATTTATTTTTTCATGCAAATGTTCGCAGTGTGGGTGTTTTATATGCCCACACTTTTTGTTTGCCTGTAAAACATACAACGAAATGGTCAAAATGAATTGTGAACTCAATTCAAAATCTCATGGAGGTGGCTCACTATTAGCAAAGATCAATTAGTTAATGAAGGTATTCGTGCGCGTGAAGTTCGTTTGATCGGACAAAATGGCGATCAGCTTGGGATTAAAACCCGCCAGGAAGCTCTGGAAATTGCTGCTAAAGCTAATCTTGACCTTGTGTTAGTTGCTGCAAATGCAAAACCACCTGTTTGCCGAATCATGGACTATGGTAAGTTCCGATTCGAACAGCAGAAGAAGGAAAAAGAGGCACGTAAGAATCAAAAAATCATTAGCTTAAAAGAAGTTCGGTTGAGCCCGACAATCGATGAACATGATTTTAACACGAAGCTCCGTAATGCAATCAAATTCCTTGAAAAGGGAGATAAAGTGAAAGCTTCTATCCGCTTTAAAGGCCGTGCGATTACGCATAAAGAAATCGGACAGCGCGTGTTAGACCGTTTCTCTGAAGCTTGCGCTGAAGTAGCAACAGTAGAAACAAAACCTAAGATGGACGGACGCAGCATGTTCCTCATGCTTGCACCAAAAGTCGAAAAGTAAAGTAACAGAGGGAGGAAACATCCAATGCCAAAAATGAAAACTCACCGCGGATCTGCTAAACGTTTCAAAAAAACAGGTTCTGGTAAACTTAAACGTTCTCATGCGTACACAAGTCACTTGTTCGCTAACAAATCTACAAAGCAAAAACGTAAATTGCGTAAGAGCGCAATCGTAAGTGCTGGAGATTTCAAACGTATCAAACAACAACTTGCAAACATCAAGTAATTTGGAATAGGAATCATAGGAGGGAATTACAATGCCAAGAGTAAAAGGCGGAACTGTGTCGCGTCAGCGTCGTAAAAAGGTTCTTAAATTAGCAAAAGGTTATTTCGGTTCAAAACATAGATTATACAAAGTAGCAAACCAACAGGTGATGAAATCTGGAAACTACGCTTTCCGTGACCGTCGTCAGAAAAAACGTGACTTCCGTAAACTATGGATCACTCGTATCAACGCTGCAGCTCGTATGAACGGTCTTTCTTACAGCCGTTTAATGCATGGCTTAAAGCTTTCTGGTATCGAAGTAAACCGCAAAATGCTTGCTGACCTTGCTGTGAATGACCTAAATGCATTCAATCAGCTTGCTGATGCTGCAAAAGCACAACTAGACAAGTAAGTTTTATAAAAGATCATTCCTTCGAGGGGTGATCTTTTTTTCTCATCATGTGAGGTGAAATGAATGAATATGGCTTTGATCCTGCTGCTTATTTTAGTGAATGGTTACGGCTTTTTTCTCATGGGTGAGGACAAACGCCGAGCCAAAGCACATAAATGGAGAATTTCAGAGGCGCATTTATGGAGTGCTGCGGTGCTTTTTGGCGCCGCTGGATCGTATCTGGGAATGCAGTATTTCCGGCATAAAACAAAGCATCCTACCTTTCAAATCGGCATGCCTGTATTAATGATTTTGCAGTTGATTCTATTGGGCTATATCCAAGTTACTTGAAAAAGGAGCAGACGCCATCAGGACGGCGTGTCTGCTCCTTTTTTTTGTTTGATTTTTTTAATGGGCTGATCCCAATCAATTTTGGTTTGAGGATAACGCTCGATAATGTTTTCCTCTAGTTTTTCAAAGTCTTCTAATGTAAATTCACTCAGCTTCTCAGGTGACTCCGTCCAAACGTAAATGGAGTGGACAAACAGAGGATGATCCTTAGAAGGAACATGCTTCTCCCCTTCAAACAAGACACCTTTATAGACGAAATTAAAGTTTTTGCGCGCGTTTTGCTGTTCGTCCATAAAATAAAAGCCTTCTTTTAATTGTGCTTGTTTCAGCTTTCTTCTCGGATTTGAGAAGAATTTTACCGCCATGTAGAAGATGTAGACAAGCAGTGCAACAAGAGCTAGTCTCATGAGGATTACAAACATGACAGGATGCACCTCCAATACCGTTATCTGATGTACTACGAATGAAAACGCCAAAAGGTTTCAACTTTTTTTAAAAAAATATTTCGTAAAACGAAAAAATATTCATAAAAAGATCGTATTGAACGAAAGAGGTTTTGTATAATAAGAATGCACCATGAAGATAAAGGAGGATAAATGGAATGACAAAGCTGGATCAAACATTAACTATGCTGAAAGACCTAACGGATGCAAAAGGGATCCCAGGAAATGAACGTGATGTCAAAAAAGTCATGCAGACATACATAGAATCATATGCAGATGAAGTCTCTACAGACCGCCTTGGCAGCTTGATCGCTAAAAAGGAAGGAAACGCAAACGGGCCTAAAATTATGCTCGCAGGTCACTTAGATGAAGTAGGATTCATGGTGACAAAAATTGATGACAAAGGCTACATTCGTTTTCAAACAGTCGGCGGCTGGTGGTCACAGGTCATGCTCGCTCAGCGTGTCACCATTGTGACGAAAAAGGGAGAGATCACAGGGGTCATTGGTTCTAAACCACCACACGTCTTGTCACCTGAAGCTCGCAAAAAGTCAATTGAGATTACGGATATGTTTATTGATATTGGGGCGTCAAGCAAAGAACAGGCAATGGAGTGGGGTGTGCTGCCTGGAGATCAAATCGTTCCTTACTTTGAGTTTACAGTCATGAATGATGAAAAAATGCTCCTTGCAAAAGCATGGGACAACCGCATTGGATGTGCCGTGGCCGTTGATGTCATGAAAAACTTACACAACGCTCAGCATGAGAATATTGCTTACAGCGTCGCAACTGTCCAAGAGGAAGTAGGCCTGCGCGGAGCTAAAACAGCAGCGGCTACAATTCAGCCTGATATTGGATTTGCCATTGATGTAGGTGTGGCAGGAGA
Source organism: Bacillus sp. FSL R5-0659 (assembly GCF_038008785.1). Lineage (NCBI taxonomy): Bacteria > Bacillati > Bacillota > Bacilli > Caryophanales > Bacillaceae > Bacillus > Bacillus sp. FSL R5-0659. The sequence continues at coordinate 2,484,308 of NZ_JBBOZU010000001.1, read as the reverse complement.
TACACCAGGCATCACTGAGAAAGAAGCAACAAGCAAACTTGGCAAAGGCCCAACGATTGTTGTCTTTGATGCTTCAATGGTCTCTCATAAAGGACTTCGTGATTTTGTTGTCCAAACAGCGGATGAGCTGAACATTCCTTATCAATATGACTCAATGCCTGGCGGCGGGACAGATGCTGGCGGTATTCATTTAACGGGTCATGGTGTTCCATCACTATCTATCGGGATTCCGAGCAGATATATTCATACCCATGCTGCAATGATTCACCGAGATGATTATGAAAATGCAGTGAAGCTTTTAACAGAAGTGATCAAAAGACTTGATCAAAAAACTGTCGAACAAATTACGTACGGTTCATAAGTAAGGAAGCCTTTCCTCAGCAGGGGAAAGGCTTTTTTTATTGAATTTCCCAGGAAATGAACGGTTTTTTTTAAAGATGCGCCAAAAGAACTGTTTTTGGCAAAAGAAGAGAATATTTCCTAGTGAATAAGGCACATGTGATCAAGCGTTTATTTTTGTAAGATGAAAGCAATAAAAAGGACAGAGCCATAGAATGCCCTGCCAAAAGAGAGTTTATGGAAGTAGGTGAAGCTACCTTAAGAATAAACATATTATTCTTATTTGTCAACTTGGTTTTAAAAGAAAGAAAAATCAATCAATTTATGTTATATTTGTAACAAATTGTTTATACAAAGGGGATGGTTAAATGAATGCGGTTACAATTGTAATAGGATCTATGTGTATTTTAGCGATTGCCTATCGTCTTTATGGCACATTTATGATGGTCAAGGTATTAAAGGTCACAGATGATCATCCTACACCGGCTCACCTACTAGAGGACGGGAAAGATTATGTGCCGACAAACAAATGGGTTACATTTGGGCATCACTTTGCTGCGATTGCAGCTGCTGGTCCGTTAGTGGGTCCGATATTAGCCGCTCAATTTGGGTATTTACCTGGTCTCCTTTGGCTTTTAATTGGTGCAGTCATAGGCGGAGCTGTACATGATCTAGTCGTCTTATTTGCGTCGATGCGAAAAAAGGGGAAATCATTATCAGAGGTAGCGAAGGAAGAGCTGGGACCTGTTGCAGGGTTTTGTACAGGGCTTGCGATGCTGTTTATTATTACAATCACAATGGCAGGTTTGTCTATGGTTGTGCTTCATGCTTTAGAACGAAACCCTTGGGGGACATTTGCAGTTGGAATCACGATTCCGATTGCGATGGGGGTTGGACTGTATTATAAAAAAACAGGCAATTTAAAGCTGGCGACATCTGCGGGATTTATTTTGCTGATGTTTGGTGTATTCCTTGGTCCAAATATTCAAGGAACGGCACTAGGTGATTTTTTAACACTTGATACAAAAACGCTTGCTCTTGCCCTGCCGATCTATGCCTTTTTTGCTGCGGCTCTACCAGTTTGGCTGCTGCTTGCACCGAGGGACTATTTAAGTAGTTTTATGAAAATTGGTGTATTCATTGCGCTGATTGCCGGCATCTTTGTGGTGAATCCGTCCATTCAATTCCCGGCGTTTACAGAGTTTGTGAACGGAGGAGGACCTGTATTAGCTGGTCCTGTCTGGCCATTTATTTCGATTACCATTGCTTGCGGTGCCATTTCTGGCTTTCACGCATTTGTTGGGTCAGGGACAACACCTAAGATGCTGGACCGCTGGAGTGATATGAAGCCTGTTGCGTTTGGTGCAATGCTGGTCGAATGCTTAGTTGGGATTATGGCTTTAATTGCGGCTACGGCCCTGCATCCAGGAGATTATTTTGCGATAAACAGTACGCCAGAAGTGTTCCGGACACTCGGTATGAGCGTTGAAAACCTTCCGCAGCTGAGTAAGGAAATCGGCCTTGATTTAGAAGGAAGAACGGGTGGTGCCGTAACATTAGCGGTAGGGATGGCGTATATCTTTACGGGAATTCCGTTCTTTAGTCATTTGGCTTCTTACTTCTTCCAGTTTGTCATTATGTTTGAGGCTGTTTTTATTTTAACGGCTATTGATGCGGGGACACGTGTGGCACGCTATTTGATTCAAGACTTCTTAGGTGAAGCATATAAACCGCTTAAACGAACTGACTGGGTACCAGGTTCGGTGTTTGCAAGTGCTCTTGCTTGTTTTATGTGGGGATACTTACTTTACTCAGGTGACATCGGGTCTATTTGGGCGCTGTTTGGGGTTTCAAACCAGTTAATGGCTTCGGTTGGATTGATCATCGGGGCAACGGTTGTATTAAAAATTGCAGATAAAAGACGTTATATGCTGACTTGTTTAATTCCGCTTGCTTACTTATATGTGACGGTGAATTATGCAGGCTATTGGATGGTAGCGAATGTATATCTCAATCCTGAAGCATCCGGCTATAGTGTGCTGAATGCGGTGCTTTCGATCATCATGCTGATCTTAGGGTTTGTGATTATTGTGTTTGCAATTAAAAAATGGGTTGAAATCTGGCGTGATCCAGCGCTTCGAATGGAAACGCCTATCACTGGCTAAATGAAAAAGGCCGGCTTGCTTTTATAAGCAAACCGGCTTCTTTTATTGCTGCTGCTGAGGCTTTAAGCCTTGCTCTAATGTTTCAAGGATCTCATTTTTTTCGTTTTCTGATGCTTCTTGCCATAGCACCTCAAACAACACGCCAAGACCTGGCAGCATTTTTTCCTCGCCGCTTTGAATAGCATCTAAAATCGTATGTTCAAGCTGCTCTTGATTATGGCCAGTAATGTTTTGAATGACTGCGCCTCTTAAATTAAAATCCATTGCCCACACTCCTTTTTTGATGGTAATAGCCCTATTCTGTCTCAAAGACAGGTTTATTATGTAGTGTGCATGAGATATAATAAATTCATGATAATTAAAGGAGTTAACGTCGCTTGAAATATATAGAATCAGCTAAAAACACAAACATTAAACAGTGGAAAAAGCTCCATACGAAAAAAGAACGAACGAAAACGGGGCTGTTTCTCGTTGAGGGAATACACTTAGTCGAAGAAGCATTAAAGAGCGGGATCGTGAAGGAATTAATGGTCACTTCGCCCGATATGCTTCCTCCTCATATCCAGCCTGACATTGAGCTTTATGAACTGAGCGAAGAGGCCTTTTCTGCCATGACAGAAACAGAAACGCCTCAGCACATTGCCGCTGTCTGTACAGTTCCTGTTTTTGAAGAAAAGAAGGTTGAACGGCTTCTTTTATTAGACGCAGTGCAGGATCCGGGGAATTTAGGCACACTCATTCGAACAGCAGATGCGGCTGGTCTTGATGCTGTGATCTTAGGAGAAGGAACAGTTGATGCGTTTAACGGAAAAACGCTCCGTTCCGCACAAGGGTCTCATTTCCACCTGCCTATCTTAAAGCAATCCCTTCAACAGGCAATCATGGAACTGAAAGAACGAGGCTTACCTGTATACGGCAGTGCCTTAAAAGATGCGAAAGAGTATAAAAGCGTAACGGCAGAAGGCCCATTTGCATTAATTGTTGGAAATGAAGGAGCTGGTATTGATCCAGAGATTCTGCAAATGACAGACCAAAATTTATATGTACCAATGTATGGGCAGGCAGAATCATTAAATGTAGCTGTTGCAGCAGCTGTTCTTGTCTATCATTTGCGTGGATAATGTTGCAACATGCGTTCATTTTCACTATAATAAAACTAATATTTTAAAAACCATGATAGAGGAAGATTGTTTCAAGAAGCGGCCTTATAGGGAGAATGCATCGTAGACTGAAAGTGCATTTAAGGAATGCTGAAACAGGAATTCACCTCTGGAGTTGTCACCGGGACCGCAGGCGTTGCTTTGCGTAAAGGTGAACCGGATTCGTTTGATTCCGTTATGTCAATGAAGCTTATTCGCACATGCATTTGTGCTTAACAAGGGTGGTACCGCGACCACAACTCGTCCCTTCTTTTATGGAGGGACGGGTTTTTTTATTGTCTTCAAACGATCAAACAGCCGTTTATCCGAGCGGTTTTGTATATCAAAAGGAGGATTACACTCATGCAAGAAACGTTAAAACAGCTTGAAACAGAGGCGATAGCGAAGGTTGAAGCAGCTAGCTCGCTCAAAGAGGTCAATGACATTCGGGTTCAATATTTAGGGAAAAAAGGACCGATTACAGAAGTACTTCGCGGAATGGGCAAGCTCTCCGCGGAAGAAAGACCAAAAATGGGTGCACTCGCAAACGAAGTAAGAGAGCAGATTGCTGGTGCCATTGCTGAAAAAAATGAACAGCTTGAAGCAGAAGAAGTAAAGAAAAAACTTGCTTCTCAAACGATCGATGTTACTTTGCCGGCAAGTCCAATCAAAATAGGGGCAAGACATCCATTAACGATAGTTGTCGAAGACATTGAAGATTTATTTATCGGAATGGGCTATACCGTTGAGGAAGGTCCTGAAGTGGAAACGGATTACTATAACTTTGAAGCATTGAATCTTCCAAAGGAGCATCCAGCACGTGATATGCAGGACAGCTTTTATATTACGGAAGATACACTGATGAGAACACAAACATCACCAGTTCAAGCACGTACACTTGAGAAATATAAAGGACAAGGTCCTGTGAAGATCATCTGTCCTGGGAAAGTATATAGACGTGACAGTGATGACGCGACTCATTCACATCAATTTATGCAAATTGAAGGGCTTGTCGTCGATCACAATATTAGCATGAGTGATCTAAAAGGAACGCTGGAGACAGTCGCAAGAAAAATGTTTGGAGAAGATCGTGAAATTAGACTGCGTCCAAGCTTTTTCCCATTCACAGAACCGTCTGTTGAAGTCGATGTGTCTTGCTTTAAATGCGGCGGGAAGGGCTGCTCTGTATGTAAAGGAACAGGCTGGATTGAGATTTTAGGTGCAGGAATGGTTCATCCGAATGTCCTGAAAATGAGCGGATTTGATCCAGAAACTTACCAAGGCTTTGCTTTTGGAATGGGTGTGGAACGGATTGCGATGCTGAAATACGGCATTGATGATATTCGCCATTTCTACACAAATGACATTAGATTCACAAAGCAATTCAAGCAGGACTAAGAGGAGGAAATCAACATGTTTGTTTCATATAAATGGTTAGAAGACTATGTCGATTTAGAAGGCATCAAGCCAGATGAACTAGCAGAAAAAATCACAAGAAGTGGAATTGAAGTGGAAGCCGTTGAATATAAAGGTGAAGGCATCAAAGGGGTTGTCGTTGGACACGTCATTGAACGTGAACAGCATCCGAATGCAGATAAATTAAACAAATGTCTTGTTGATATCGGCGAAGACGCACCGGTGCAAATTATTTGCGGGGCTCCGAATGTGGAGAAAGGACAGCATGTGGCCGTCGCAACAGTTGGGGCAGTCCTTCCTGGCAACTTTAAAATTAAAAAAGCAAAACTGCGCGGTGAAGAGTCTCATGGCATGATTTGTTCTCTGCAAGAATTAGGCGTAGAGAGCAAGCTCGTACCAAAAGAATATGCAGAAGGTATTTTTGTTTTCCCGAATGACGTGAAACCAGGGGATGATGCTCTTCAAGCACTTCAATTAGATGATGCGGTACTTGAGCTTGGCTTAACACCAAACCGTGCCGATGCCCTGAATATGCTAGGTGTCGCTTATGAGGTTGCGGCCATTTTAGGAAGAGACATCAAGCTTCCTGAAACAGCACATGACACTTCTTCTGAAAAAGCAGCAGACTATATTTCTGTAAAAATTGAGGATCAAGAAGCGAATCCACTTTATGCAGCAAAGATCATTAAAAATGTAAAGGTTGGACCAGCACCGCTTTGGATGCAAACAAGATTGATGAATGCAGGCATTCGTCCAATTAACAACGTCGTGGATATTACAAATTTTGTACTGCTTGAATACGGCCAGCCGCTTCATGCCTTTGATTATGACCGCTTTGGTTCAAAACAGGTGGTCGTTCGTAAAGCAACTGATAGCGAAATCATTCAAACACTCGATGAACAAGAGCGTACATTATCATCAAAGCATCTTGTCATTACGAATGGAACGAAAGCGCACGCGGTAGCAGGCGTCATGGGCGGCTTTGAATCAGAGGTGCGTGATGAGACGACGACGATTCTTTTAGAAGCGGCATATTTCAACGGTCAAACAGTCCGTCAAGCATCTAGAGACTTAGGACTTCGCAGTGAATCAAGCACACGATTTGAAAAAGGACTCGATCCGCAGCGTACGAAGCCGGCAGCAGAAAGAGCAGCTCAATTGATCAGCATGTATGCAGGCGGCGAAGTGCTAAGCGGTACAGTTGAGGAAAACCACCTTGAAGCAAGTATGAATGTCATCCACGTATCAACTGAGCGTGTGAACAAGGTGCTTGGAATGAACATTTCAAAAGAAGATATGATTCAGATTTTCAACAAACTAGGCTTCACAGTGGGCGAATCAAATGATGTTCTTGTCGTAACAGTTCCTTCCCGCAGAATGGATATTACGATTGAAGAAGACCTCATTGAAGAAGTTGCAAGATTATACGGCTACGATAATATTCCATCTACACTGCCTGCAACAGCTGGCACGGTTGGCGGTCTCACGCCATACCAAGTGAAGCGCAGAAAGGTAAGACGTTTCTTAGAGGGCGCAGGACTTTCTCAAGCGATTACGTATTCATTGACGAATCAGCATAAGTCCACAGCTTTTGCCCTGCATCCAGCTTATGAAACGAGGCTTTCTCTGCCAATGAGTGAGGAACGCAGTGTGCTGAGACAAAGTCTTTTGCCAAACTTACTTGATTCTGTAGCATATAACTTGGCAAGACAAGCCGATTCATTTGGATTTTATGAAACGGGATCTGTTTTCTTAGCAGAAGCTGAAGGAGCAAAACCAGTGGAAAAAGAACATGTCGCTGGTGCGCTGACAGGCTTATGGCATAAAAATCTTTGGCAGGGCGAGAAAAAAGCCGTCGATTTTTATGTAGCGAAAGGAATTGCTGAAGGATTGTTCGAAAAGCTTGGTGTGTCAGACCAAATCACATATGTTCAAGCAGAGCGTGAGGGTCTTCACCCAGGTCGAACAGCAGATGTTCACTTAAATGGTAAAGTCATTGGCTTTGTGGCCGCACTGCATCCAGTCGTTGAAAAAGAATTGGATTTAAAAGAAACATATGTATTCGAGTTTGATTTAACAGATGTGATGACATCTGAAACGAAGGATATGAAATATACAGCGATTCCGAGATTCCCTGCTGTGACAAGAGATATCGCACTTGTTGTCGATCAGCATATCTCAAGCGGACAGCTGGAGCGAGTCATCTATGAAGCAGGCGGTCATCTACTCACAGACCTCTCTGTATTTGATGTGTACGAAGGGGAACATATGGAAGAAGGCAAAAAATCTGTTGCATTCTCTCTTCAATATTTAAACCCTGAACAAACGTTGACTGAGGAAGAAGTCACAGCTGTTCATACAAAAGTATTGAAAGCACTAGAAGATACGTATCAAGCCGTCTTACGCGGTTAAAGAAAAAAAGCTAAGGCCTCATGGGCCCTAGCTTTTTTTATAGCATTTTTTTCGCTTTTTGTGTGTTGGCAAAATGCAGCTTTGTAAATTGACGTAAAGCATCTTCACCATGCAGCTTGATGAGCTTGGCGGCGGCCTTGTCTACATGAGGGCCGGCTCCTTTTGGGATGTCAAAGCCTGCAGCCTTTGATAACTTGTCCATTTCAATTAAAAAGGCGTACCTTGCGATAATGGAAGCCGCAGCGACTGACAAATGGATGCCTTCTGCTTTTGTGCTAAAATACGTCCGCTCCCGAATGATTTTTTTCCCAGCCAGATGCCTGAAATAAATGCCTGGTTCTGCAAACTGGTCAATCAAAATAGCCTCAGGCTGCTGTCCGCCCAGTTTTTCTAGCACAGAGGTAATGACTTGGTTATGAAGCAGTGCCTTCATTTTCCCTTGACTCATGCCCTTTTCCTGCATCGTATTGTACTTTTCATTTCGGAGAACGAGAAGGCTGAACGGAATGGTTTTGATGAGATCTTTGGCAATGTTAATAATTTGAGGGTCCTTTAATCCCTTTGAGTCTTTTACGCCAAGCTCTTTCATTAAAGCAAGCTGGCTGGCATCAACATAGGCCGCACAGACTGTGATCGGTCCAAAATAATCACCTGTACCTACTTCATCTGAACCGATGACCGACATGGAAGCGATGCCGGGCGGCGGACTGTATTTTGTAACAGCAGGTGCTTTTTGACTTTTCGTATCAGCTGCTTGCAAGTGGCTGAACTGGCTGGCTTCAGCTTCTGCCTTTTGTCCTTGAAAGAGCACTTTCCCAGATCGATAGGCTGTAATCGTACAGCCAGGGACTTTTGCTTGAAAGAGGGCACCTGGCGGCAAAGTGTCTGTTAAATGGTGCGCATACGCGCTCTTCATCTTTTTGAGGTCTTCTGATGTTGCTTTTAAAACGGATTGGGGCACAGTGGATAACTCCTTTTTACCTTGATATCATTGATTTCTAAAGTGTACCATAACAGGGAAGGGCTCGTCTTTCCATTCAATGTCTAAACATGTTATGATAGAGACTAGGATTCTCGTGGAATGGAGGAGAAACGTTGTCTGACGGCGGTAAAACGAAAACAACAGTTGAGATTTACGGACAGTCCTATACGATCATCGGACAAGAAACGAAGATGCATATGCGACATGTTGCGTCAATTGTTGATGATAAAATGAGAGAAATAAATGAAAAAAATCCATACCTTGATATAAACAAATTAGCTGTACTGACAGCAGTCAATGTCGTCCACGACTACTTGAAATTAAAAGAGCAATACGAAAAATTAGAGATTCAGCTAAAAGAAAAGGAATGAAATTACCGTGATCGATATCATCATTTTGTTTTTGCTTCTTATGGGAACGCTTGTCGGTCTAAAACGCGGGTTTATTCTTCAATTTATTAAATTGATCAGCTTTGTTGTTTCTATCTTAGTGGCTTCCATGTTTTATCAGTCACTTGCACCACAGCTTACGTGGATTCCAGCACCTAATTTTAGCGGCGGTCAACCGCAGCTCGCTTTCTTTAGTGGAAATCTAGAAACAGCTTATTATAATACCATTGCGTTTATCATTCTGTTTATCTTGACCAAAATCCTGCTCGCCATCATTGGCGGATTGCTCACAACCATTGCAAGTATACCTGTGATTAAGCAGGTGAACAAACTGCTTGGCGGTGTATTAGGATTTCTTGAAACCTATCTATTTGTTTTTATTCTATTGTTTGTCGCTGCATTACTACCAGTAGATGCACTGCAGACAATGATGAGCAAATCAATGTTAGCAGATGTGATCGTAAACAACACCCCTTACCTGTCCGGTCTTGTCAAAGACCTATGGTCGACGTATGGAGTTTAAAAACTTCTCCTTTCCTGGAGAAGTTTTTTCTCATTCCATGACAGAAAGTTGTAGGATGAAGGGAAAGTTTGTATATTTATATAGGAAGATGCCAAAGCGGCTGGAGGATGAGAGATGAATAAAAAAGATATTATCAAACTTCTTGAAACAATTGCAGTATATATGGAGCTAAAAGGAGATAATCCTTTTAAAATTTCTGCCTTTCGTAAAGCAGCGGCGGCACTGGAACAAGACGACCGCAGCCTTTCGCAAATAGATGATCTATTAGCATTACCCGGCATTGGAAAAGGAACCTTTGCTGTGATCACAGAGTATATCGAAAAAGGACAATCAGAAACACTCGAACAATTAAAAAAGGAAGTGCCTGAAGGACTTGTTCCGCTCTTAAAGTTGCAAGGGCTTGGCGGGAAGAAGATTGCTAAGCTTTACCAAGAGCTTGGTGTCCATGATGCACAATCATTAAAAGAAGCATGCGAAGCGGAAAAAGTACAAGCGCTTGCAGGCTTCGGTAAAAAAACCGAAGAAAAGATACTCGCCGCTCTTGAGGAGGCTGGAAAACAGCCAGAACGACTGCCAATTGGCTTTGCATTAGATGTGGCAGAGCGGATTGATCATGCGCTTGAACAGATGAAGGGGATTCTTCGTTTTTCAAGAGCTGGCAGTTTAAGACGTGCACGGGAAACAGTCAAAGATTTAGATTATATCATCGCGACTGACAATCCTGAACAAGTCAGAGAGCAGCTCGTTGCACTTCAAGATGTCAAAGACGTCATCGCAAGCGGTGATACGAAGGTATCTGTCATTCTTGCCCTTGATTTTGAGATCAGTGTAGATTTCCGGCTTGTGACAACAGACCAATTTGCAACAACGCTGCATCATTTCACTGGCTCAAAAGACCACAATATTCGAATGCGTCAGCTGGCGAAGGAACGCGGAGAGCGTATTAGTGAATATGGTGTGGAAACAATTGAAACTGGAGAAGTCAAAACGTTCGAAGACGAGGCCGCTTTTTATGCGCATTTTCAACTTCCGCTCATTCCGCCAGAAATTCGTGAAACCGGAGCGGAGATTGATACGTATAAAGAAAGTATGCAATTTGTCGAGCTAAAAGATATTAAAGGCGACCTTCATATGCACTCAACTTGGAGTGACGGCGCATTTTCTATTCGTGAAATGGCAGAGGCATGTATCGCAAAAGGCTATGAATACATGGCGATTACAGATCACTCGCAATATTTAAAAGTAGCAAACGGTTTAACAAAAGAACGTTTACGTCTGCAAGCAAAAGAAATTGACAAGCTCAATCAAGAATTCGAGCATTTTCACATTTTCAAAGGGGTCGAAATGGATATTCTCCCGGATGGATCATTAGATTATGATGATGACTTTTTAGCAGACATGGATTTTGTGATTGCGTCTATCCATTCTAGCTTTTCTCAGCCGGAGGAAGTCATCATGGAGCGCCTTGAAAATGCCCTGCGGAATCAGCATGTAGATTTAATTGCACATCCAACAGGCCGTTTGATCGGCAGACGAGACGGCTATGCCTTAAATATAGATCAGCTCATAGAGCTTGCGAAGAAAACGGGAACTGCACTAGAGCTCAACAGCAACCCGTCAAGACTTGATTTGAAAACAGAGCATTTAATGAAAGCAAACGAAGCAGGTGTGAACATCATGATCAATACAGATGCGCACAATATCACCATGCTGGATCATATGGAAGTTGGTGTAACAGCTGCAAGAAAAGGCTGGACACCAAAAGCAAATGTCGTGAATACTTTTTCTCTAAACGAGATCAAAAAGTTTTTAACGCGTGACAGGTAGTCGTTAGGAGGCTGGACCATGCTGCAACAAAAAGTGTTAGCATCATTAGAATTTCATAAAGTAAAAGAAAAAGTCATGTCCTATACCGCATCCTCATTAGGAAAAGAAAGAGCGCAGGATTTAACGCCGCTGACGGATATAGAAACCATTCAGCATTTGCTTGAAGAGGTAGCAGAAGCACAGGATGTCATCCGTTTAAAGGGATCTGCGCCATTTGGCGGGCTGACGGATATTAGACGCGGGGTCAAACGGGCAGAAATCGGCAGTACATTAAGCCCATCTGAGCTCATGGAAATTGCAGCGCTATTATACACTGCGAAAAATATGAAGCACTTTCTCACGTCCCTGTATGAAGATGGTGTAGATATACCGCGCCTTCATACATATGCAGAGACGCTGATATTACTGCCTGAAGTCAGAAAAGAAATCGAAAGCTGTATCGGTGATAATGGAGAAGTGCTTGATCATGCAACTCCGGCGCTACGAACAATACGTACGCAATTACGTTCATTAGAATCAAAAGTTCGAGATAAATTAGAATCCATGATTCGTTCACAATCTGCTTCAAAAATGCTGTCAGACACGATTGTTACCATTCGTAATGACCGGTTTGTGATTCCGGTAAAGCAGGAGTACCGCTCGAATTACGGCGGAATTGTTCACGATCAGTCATCATCTGGGGCAACCCTTTTTATCGAGCCGCAAGTGGTCGTGGATTTAAATAACACTTTGCAGCAAACCCGTTTAAAAGAAAAACAAGAGGTCGAAAAGATCCTGCAAATGCTGACAGCGAGCGTGTCAGAACACATTGAAGAACTGCTTCACAATGTAAAGGAGCTTCAAACGCTAGATTTTATTTTTGCTAAAGCCAAGTATGCAAAGGCAGAAAAAGCCACAAAGCCTGCTGTGAACGATCAAGGGGAGATTTATTTAAAACGGGCAAGACATCCTTTATTGCCTCGTGATCAGGTTGTGGCAAACGACATTGAGCTCGGTAAAGATTTTTCAACCATCGTCATTACTGGTCCAAATACAGGGGGTAAGACCGTTACTTTAAAAACGCTTGGTCTTTTGACGCTGATGACGCAGGCAGGCCTTCATATTCCAGTTGAAGAAGGCTCTGAAGTGGCTGTATTCGACCAAGTCTTTGCTGATATTGGAGACGAGCAGTCGATTGAGCAAAGCTTGAGTACGTTCTCATCTCATATGGTCAATATTGTGGATATCTTAAAGAATTTGACATCTAACTCACTCGTGTTATTTGATGAATTAGGGGCAGGAACAGACCCTGCTGAAGGTGCCGCGCTGGCCATGAGTATCTTAGATGAGGTGCATCAAACAAATGCACGCGTCATCGCAACAACTCACTATCCTGAGCTGAAGGCATACGGATATAACCGAGAAGGGGTCACAAATGCGAGCGTGGAGTTTGACATTGAAACCTTATCACCAACGTACCGCTTGCTCATCGGTGTGCCTGGACGAAGTAATGCATTTGAAATTTCTAAACGTCTTGGTTTGCCAGATCACCTCATTGACCGGGCAAAAGCGGATATGCATGCTGAGCATAATGAAGTAGACCAAATGATTGCTTCATTAGAAGACAGCAAGAAACAAGCAGAAGAAGAGCTGCATGAGACAGAAGTCTATAGAAAAGAAGCAGAAAAACTTCATAAAGAATTGCAGAGACAAATTCTTGAATGGAATGAGCAAAAGGACAAACTGCTTGAAGAAGCTGAACAAAAAGCGGCAGAAAAAATTGAACAAGCCTCAAAAGAAGCAGAAGACATCATTCAAGAGCTTCGTTCGATAAAAAATGAGCATCGCTCATTCAAAGAGCATGAACTCATCGATGCGAGAAAGCGTCTTGAAGATGCAGTGCCTGAGTTTGACCGGAAGAAAAAGCCAGAGCCGGCGAAAAAAGCAGCAAGACAGCTAAAATCAGGCGACGAAGTGAAAGTGCTCACCTTCGGGCAAAAAGGAACACTGCTTGAACAAACAGGTGACAAAGAATGGAGTGTCCAAATGGGCATTCTGAAAATGAAAGTAAAAGAAAAAGACATGGAATTTATCAAATCAGCACCTGAATTTAAGCAGGAGAAAGCCATTACGGCAGTCAAAGGAAAAGACTATCATGTATCGCTTGAGCTCGACTTAAGGGGAGAGCGTTATGAAAATGCCTTAAGCAGAGTCGAGAAATATTTAGATGATGCTGTCTTAGCCGGTTATCCCCGTGTGTCGATCATTCACGGAAAAGGAACTGGCGCCCTTAGAAAAGGGGTTCAGGAATTACTGAAACAGCACCGAAGTGTGAAAAATGCTCGTTTTGGGGAACAAGGCGAGGGAGGATCAGGCGTTACCATCGTCGAATTAAAGTAAAAAGGAGAAAACGCATGAAAGCCTTTTGGGAAAATGAACTTGTGGAAATTGCCGCCTATTATAGCGTAGCCGTTCTATGTCTTGTCTTATTTCTAACCATTTTTGAACTCGTCACCTCCTATAAAAACTGGGAAGAGATTCAGCGTGGGAACTTAGCTGTTGCCATGGCAACAGGCGGAAAGATATTTGGGATTGCGAATGTGTTTCAGCATTCTATTGCACAGCACAATTCCCTTCTGCAAATGATTGGATGGGGCGTATACGGCTTTGTGATGCTGCTTGTCAGCTATTTCATTTTTGAATTTTTAACACCACGATTTAAAGTAGACAAAGAGATTGAGAATGATAATAGAGCGGTCGGGTTTATTTCACTCATTATTTCAGTTGGGCTGTCTTACGTAGTAGCAGCCGGCATTTAAGGAGACGACATGGAAAAGCTAGCAAAAGTTTTAATCGTAGTTGCCTGCACTTTTGCGGTCATTGGTGCCGTTTACATGTTCCTGTGAAATGAAAAAGACAAAGTGAGAAAGCTGTCAGGGGTCCCTTGGCAGCTTTTATCTCACCCGAAGGCGGCGAATCATATGAAGCAAATTCTGCAAAAAGACGAAATCATAAAGCGCATTGATACATGTCTCCAAAGAACATCCCTGCCAAGAGACATATATGAACCGTATATTGCACGTCCATTTCAAACGACTGGATTTTTTGATGATTTGAGCCCTTATGTTCAAATTGATCCGAGCGGCTATATTCTCATTCAATATGAACGAGGAATCCAAATGCTGCACAAAAGAACAAAAGAGGCGGATGAAGTCATTTACTGGATTTTAGAAGACACGATTTTTCTCACAGTCTACATCGACATGATGAGGCAGTATCAAGTCGACAACATCCAGACGCATTTACCTAATGACCCAAGTATCCATCAACAGATTGTGGAGAGAGTAAATGAGTCATTTCATGCAATCGGTGGATTATATGAACAGTGGCATCATGAAGGAAAAAGAGCATCGATTGAAACACCAGCGAAGAAATAAAGAGGTCATGGAACCAAGCTCTATTTGAAAAAAGCAAACTGCCTTAAGGAAAAGTTTGCTATAATAAAATAGTACGAAAGTTCAGGAAGGAGGGTTTTTATGCAGTCAGATAAACGTTGGCTTCTGCATTACCCGAATCAAATTCCCCACGAACTCACCATCCCAAATGAGACGTTACAATCTTACTTATTCAGCTCCGCAGAGGCTGCACCTGAGCATACAGCCATTCATTTTCTAGGAAAAAACATCACCTATGAGCAGCTCCAAGAAGACGCATTGAAACTAGCTGGTCACCTGATGGAAATTGGCGTGAAAAAAGGCGACAGAGTAGCGATCATGCTGCCAAACTGTCCTCAATCGGTCATTTCTTATTATGCTGTTTTAATTGCAGGCGGCATCGTCGTTCAAACGAACCCGCTTTATACGGAGAAAGAACTGGCATATCAAATGGAGGACAGCGGCTCCAAAGTGCTGATTACATTGGATTTATTGTATCCAAAGGCCTATAAAATGAAAGCGCTGACAAGTATGGAACACTTGATCATCACCAAACTACAGGATTATTTACCATTTCCAAAAAACATTCTGTTTCCTATCGTTCAAAAAAGAAAAAATAAAATGGTCATCCAAGTCGAGAAAAGTGATACCATTCATCACTTCTCACAAATCATGAAAGAATCATCAGGAGAACAAATCCCGCAGCTTGCCTTTGAACCGAAAGAGGATGTCGCTGTTTTGCAATATACAGGTGGAACGACCGGTTTACCAAAAGGGGTCATGCTTACGCATGAAAATATTTTAGCGAACACTGAAATGTGCGCTTCTTGGATGTATAAAACGACAAGAGGAAAAGAACGAATCCTCGGCATTATTCCGTTTTTTCATGTATACGGAATGACGACCGTATTAAATCTTGCTGTCAAAGAAGGGCATTCAATGATTCTCCTTCCTCGATTTGACGCAGCTGATACCCTCAAAACGATTGAAAAACAGAAACCGACACTCTTTCCAGGTGCACCAACCATGTATATCGCCTTGCTGCATCATCCGAACATTGAAAAGTATGACCTGTCGTCCATCACTGCATGTTTAAGCGGCTCGGCGGCTCTTCCTGTTGAAGTCAAACAGAACTTCGAGAAATTGACAGGAGGGCGTTTAGTAGAGGGATATGGTCTTTCTGAAACCTCACCAGTGACCCATTCTAACTTTTTATGGGGAGCGAACAAAACAGGCAGCATTGGCTGTCCGTGGCCTGTAACAGACGCAGGTATTTATTGCGAGGAAACGGGTGGCCTCAAAGAGCCATATGAGCACGGAGAAATTATCGTCAAAGGACCGCAGGTTATGAAAGGATACTGGAATCAGCCAGAGGAGACAGCAGCTGTATTAAGGGATGGATGGCTTTTTACCGGAGATATTGGGTATATGGATGAAGACGGTTTTTTCTATATCGTTGACCGGAAAAAGGATGTCATTATTGCGAGCGGTTATAATATTTACCCAAGAGAGGTCGAAGAAGCCCTTTATGAGCATGAGCTTGTACAAGAAGTTGTTGTCGCAGGTATACCAGACCCTTATAGAGGAGAAACAGTAAAAGCATTTGTTGTGCCGAAAAAGGATGCTTATTTAACAGAGGATGAACTCGATCGCTTTGTGAGAACGAGAATTGCTTCATTTAAAGTACCGCGCGTGTATGAATTTAAAGAGTCACTGCCTAAAACGGCTGTCGGAAAAATTTTGCGCAGAGTTTTAATTGAAGAAGAAAAAAGAAAGCATGCTTCATCTGAAACACCTGTTGATCAATTAAAGAAATAACGACCTTTATCATCCGGTCGAGAGGCCGGATGATTTGAATGATGACAGTCTGCTCTGGTATGATAAAGGTTGAAAAGAAAGAAGAAGATCTCTTGACAAATCACCCGTTTCTTTTTAACATAAAGTTATGAATGAATGCTCATTCAATTTAGAAAGGGACGAAGCACATTGAAGCAGAAAAGACCGAAGTACATGCAAATTATTGATGCAGCAGTTGTGGTGATTGCAGAGAATGGCTATCATCAATCACAAGTTTCAAAGATTGCGAAACAAGCAGGGGTCGCAGACGGAACCATTTATCTTTATTTCAAAAACAAAGAGGATATTCTCATCTCATTGTTCAAAGAAAAAATGGGACAATTCATCGAACGGATGGAAACAGATATTCAAAAGAAGCCGTCTGCCAAAGAAAAGCTTCTACTGTTGATTGAGGAGCATTTTCGCATGTTGGCGCAAAATCATCATTTGGCTCTTGTGACACAGCTTGAACTCAGGCAGTCAAACCTTGAGCTGCGGCAAAAAATCAATGAAGTGCTAAAAGGGTATTTAAATATGCTCGAGTCAATTTTAACAGAAGGAAAGAAAACCGGAGAATTCAGACAAAATTTAGATGTCCGCTTAGCGAGACAAATGGTATTTGGGACGATTGATGAAACCGCAACAACATGGGTCATGAATGATCAAAAGTATGATCTGCCTGCACTCGCAGAAAATGTACATGATCTGCTGTTAAGCGGAATACATCAATCCTAAAGACAATGTGAAAAAGGATGATTGACATGGAAAAGATACTCAGCTTACATCATGAAGGACAGACAGCGCTCATCACAATTCAGAACCCACCTGCAAATGCCTTATCCTCTCAGTTGCTCACTGAGCTTAATGACATGTTCGATGAGCTCGAACAGAATGAAGAAGTAAGAGCGATTGTGATTCACGGAGAAGGCAGGTTCTTCTCAGCAGGTGCTGATATTAAAGAATTTACCACTTTACAGGAAGAGTCTGATTATGCAAGCCTCGCAGATAGAGGACAGCAAGTTTTTGAACGGATTGAACAATGTCCAAAACCAGTCATTGCCTCGATTCACGGGGCAGCATTAGGCGGAGGCCTTGAGCTTGCCATGTCTTGTGATATCCGAATCGCAACAAAAGATGCGAAGCTTGGACTTCCAGAACTAAACCTCGGCATTATTCCAGGATTCGGCGGCACGCAGCGCCTCCCGCGCTACGTTGGTTCTGCTAAAGCGCTTGAAATGATGGGAACAGCTGAACCGATTACAGGTGAAGAAGCATTTGCCTGCGGACTTGTTACAAAGCTGGCAGAAACAGAGGAAGAAGCGCTCACAGCGGCCAAAACACTTGCGGGGAAATTTGCAGCGAAAAGCCCAAAATCACTTGAATATGTGCTTGATTTATTGAACGCAACAAAACTGTATTCGTATGACGGCGGAATGAAGCTGGAAGCCAAAAAGTTTGGTGAGGTTTTCCAATCAAATGACGCCAAAGAAGGCATCCAGGCCTTTATCGAAAAGCGCAAACCGAATTTTAAAGGGGAATAAGGGATAAGTACGACACAAGGGGGAGAAATAGATGAATATATTTGTTTTGATGAAGCGTACGTTTGACACGGAAGAGAAAATTTCTATTCAGTCTGGTGCAATTCAAGAAGATGGAGCAGAGTTCATTATTAATCCTTATGACGAGTATGCCATTGAAGAAGCCATTCAGCTTCGCGATGAGCACGGGGGAGAAGTGACCGTTGTGACAGTAGGCGGTGAGGATGCGGAGAAACAGCTGAGAACAGCGCTTGCAATGGGCTGTGATAGGGCCGTCTTATTAAACGTGGAAGATGACTTAGAAGAGTGGGACCAATATTCAGCTTCTACCATTCTTTATCACTATTTAAAAGACAAAGAGGCTTCCTTGATTTTAGCAGGGAATGTAGCAATTGACGGCGGCTCTGGACAGGTAGCCCCGCGTCTTGCTGAATTACTCGGCTTTTCATATGTGACAACGATAACAAGTATTCAAATTGATGGCGGCTCTGCGTCGATTGAACGAGATGTAGAGGGTGATGTGGAAGTCATTTCTACCGAACTACCGCTAGTCGTCACAGCTCAGCAAGGACTCAATGAGCCTCGCTATCCATCATTACCAGGCATTATGAAGGCAAAGAAAAAGCCTTTAGAAGAATTGGAACTTGATGATTTAGATCTGGACGAAGACGATGTACCATATAAAATCAAAACAATTGAACGTTTCTTACCGGAGAAAAAAGAGGGTGGCAAGGTGCTGAGCGGCGAGCTTCAGGATCAAGTCAAAGAACTGACAGATCTACTCAGAAATGAAGCAAAAGTCATCTAAACATCCACTTTACGATATCACGAGAACAAGGGGGAGCTTGAAGATGAGTAAAAAAGTTGTTGTACTTGGAGAAAGTCGTGACGGTAAATTAAGAAATGTGACATTTGAAGCCATTGCTGCCGCTCACAAAGTGGCAGATGGCGGTGAGGTCATTGGCGTGTTAATAGGGGATGACGTCAAAAGCCTAGCGGATGAACTGCTTTACTATGGAGCAGATCATGTCATGATTGTGGAGCATCCGCACCTTTCATATTATACATCAGATGGTTTTGCGCAGGCGCTTCAAGCCATATTAGATCAGGTCGATCCAGATGCTGTGCTCTTTGGCCATACGTCTATCGGAAAAGACTTGTCGCCTAAAATAGCCGCACGTCTCCAGACTGGCTTGATTTCAGATGCGATCGATGTAAGCGTTACCGGTGAACATCTTGTTTTCACTAGACCGATTTACTCTGGAAAAGCCTTCGAAAAAGTCATTTCCACAGACCGCCTGCTTCTAGCGACCATCCGGCCAAACAACGTGGCGCCATTTGAGCGGGATGCGTCACGAGGCGGAGAAGTCACACCGGTTTCTGTCGATATTCAGAACCTTCGGACGATCGTGAAGGAAGTCATTAAAAAAACGTCAGAAGGTGTAGATTTATCGGAAGCAAAGGTCATTGTTGCTGGAGGACGCGGTGTTAAGAGCAAGGAAGGCTTTGAACCGCTGAATGAACTCGCTGAGACGCTCGGGGCAGCAGTCGGAGCCTCGCGTGGCGCCTGTGACGCCGATTACTGTGATTATGCCCTGCAAATTGGTCAAACGGGAAAAGTCGTCACACCTGATCTTTATATTGCATGCGGGATATCAGGAGCGATTCAGCATTTAGCGGGAATGTCTAACAGTAAAGTCATTGTGGCGATCAACAAAGACCCAGAAGCAGAAATCTTCAAAATCGCCGATTACGGAATCGTCGGTGACTTGTTTGAAGTGGTACCGCTTTTGAATGAAGAGTTAAAAAAGATGAATATCCACTCGTAACGCTCATACACTCAGAATGCCTAGGTATTCTGGGTTTTTTTGTATGTAATCAAGAAGAAAAGGAGCGGTTGACAAGTGAAGGGGACAGTAAAAGTCAATGACGTGATCGGACGCATTTCTAAACACATTTATGGGCACTTTCAAGAGCATTTAGGAAGAGGGATTTATGACGGGATTTGGGTAGGAAAAGACTCAGAGATTGACCATATTGACGGGATTCGTACCGATGTGCTGAAGGCGCTTCAAGCATTACATATTCCGGTGCTGAGGTGGCCGGGGGGCTGTTTCGCAGACGAGTATCACTGGGCAAATGGTGTAGGTGATCTCAGTGAACGAAAGCCGATGGTAAATACCCATTGGGGTGGTACGGTTGAATCCAATGCATTTGGTACGCATGAATTTATGGCATTGTGTGAGCTGCTTGAATGTGAGCCATACATTTGCGGCAATGTGGGAAGCGGGTCTGTTCAAGAATTAGCCGATTGGGTCGAATACATGACATTTCCAAAAGGGACACCTATGTCCGACTGGCGCATTCAAAATGGAAAACAAGAACCTTGGCAGCTGACCTATGTTGGTGTAGGCAATGAAAGCTGGGGCTGCGGCGGGAATATGACGCCTGAATACTATGCAGATTTATATAAACGCTATCAAACGTACGTAAGAGAATTTGCCGGGCAGCGTATTTATAAAATCGCCTGCGGCGCGAACTCTAATGACGTGAATTGGACGAAAGTATTGATGGAGCGGGCTGCACCGTGGATGGATGGGCTCAGTTTACATTATTACACTGTACCTGGTACATGGGAGAAGAAAGGGTCAGCGACTGAATTTGATGAGGATGAATGGTTTATCACGCTGAAAAAAGCCTATGAGATGGAACGGCTTGTCGAGGACCATGGAGAAATCATGGATCGTTATGACCCAGACAAGCGAATTGGGATGATTATTGATGAATGGGGGACATGGTATGACCCAGAGCCAGGGACAAATCCTGGGTTTTTATATCAGCAAAACACACTAAGAGATGCCCTTGTGTCCGCCCTCCATTTTCATATTTTTCATCGCCATTGCGAGCGGATTCATATGGCAAATATTGCTCAGACGGTCAATGTGTTGCAAGCGATGGTATTAACAAAGGACGAAAAGATGCTTCTGACGCCTACGTATCATGTATTTCACATGTTTCAAGTACATCAAGAGGAAGAAGCTCTTGAGGTTGAGTTCGTTTCACCGCCGTATGAACGAAAAGGTGAAAAAATTCCTCAGGTCAGTGTGTCAGCCTCACGTTCATCAGGTAAGATGCATATTAGCTACTGTCACCTGAATCCGCATGAACAAAAAGAGGTATCCCTTGCCATTGAAGGGATTGATGCACAAACGAAAGTCACTGGACTTGTGCTGACGGCTGATCGCATGAATGCGCATAATACATTTGATGATCCTCATTCTGTTCAGCCAAAAGACTTTCAGCAAATGACTGTAAATCCCGGGGAATTAACGGTAGAGCTGCCGCCAATGTCAGTGGTCATGATAACTGTGGACCTCACTTGATTGCATATTTCGATGTTTGGTGAGAAGAATGTTGGGGCATCATACATTGTAAATGAAGCGGAAAGGGTGTCATGTCATATGCTTAGAACCATTCTAATGATCATCGGTGCGATTGTTGTTATTGGTGCGATTATACGGTTTGTTTTTTAATTCATTTCCTAAAAAATGATTCGTAAGCATTTCATTCGCAAGTCACATTGGTAGATGCTATACTAAAAAGCATAATTTACATTGGAGGAATGAATAATGGCAATCGTAAAAGCTACTGACGCAACATTTTCACAAGAAACTGCAGAAGGTGTTGTTCTTGCAGACTTTTGGGCACCATGGTGTGGACCTTGTAAAATGATTGCTCCAGTTCTTGAAGAACTTGATCAAGAAATGGGCGACAAAATGAAAATTGTAAAAATTGATGTAGACGATAACCAAGAAACTGCTGGTAAATACGGCGTTATGAGTATCCCAACACTTCTTGTTTTAAAAGACGGTGAAGTTGTAGAAACTTCTGTTGGTTTCAAACCAAAAGAAGCACTTGCTGAACTTGTCAACAAACATCTATAAACCGATCTATGTCCAAGCGGCATAATCATTGAAGCGGTTCTCGTAAAGACGAGAGCCGCTTTTCTTTCAACATGGTATAAAACAAATGTTCGTGATACACTAGAAGGAGTGAAAGAGGAAAACAAGGACGGATGAAAATATGAACAAACTAATCAAAGAAAAGCTGTCAGTCCTGCCGGATCAACCAGGCTGTTACTTAATGAAAGATAGACAAAATACGATCATTTACGTGGGAAAGGCAAAGGTGTTAAAAAATAGGGTGCGCTCTTATTTCACTGGATCACATGACGCCAAAACGCAGCGGCTTGTCAGTGAAATTGAAGACTTTGAATACATTGTCACCTCTTCTAATATCGAGGCGCTCATTTTAGAGCTGAATTTAATCAAAAAATATGACCCAAAATACAATGTCATGCTCAAGGATGACAAGACGTATCCATTTATAAAAATTACGAATGAACGCCACCCTAAGCTGATCGTCACCCGCAATGTAAAAAAGGACAAAGGGAAATATTTCGGTCCATACCCAAATGTACAAGCAGCACGAGAAACAAAAAAGCTGCTCGACCGCTTATATCCACTGAGAAAATGCGCCACTCTTCCTGACCGTGTCTGCCTTTATTATCATCTTGGGCAATGTCTTGCACCATGTGTGTATGACATTTCCGAGGAAACGAATAAGCAGCTCGTGGACGAAATCACAAGGTTTCTAAACGGAGGACATCAGCAAATCAAAAAAGAACTGACCGAAAAGATGCAGGAAGCTGCTGAAAATTTAGAGTTTGAACGGGCAAAAGAACTGAGAGACCAAATCGCTTATATCGACTCAACGATGGAAAAACAGAAAATGACGATGAGTGATTTATCAGATCGAGATGTCTTTGCCTATGCCTATGATAAAGGCTGGATGTGTGTCCAAGTTTTCTTTATCAGACAGGGGAAATTGATTGAACGTGATGTCAGCCTGTTCCCTATGTATCAGGACCCTGAGGAAGAGTTCCTTACGTTTATGGGGCAATTTTATGAAAAGAACAACCATTTTCTGCCGAAGGAAATTTTGGTACCGGACAGTGTCGATCAAGAGATGATTGAGCAATTGCTTGAGACAAACGTTCACCAGCCGAAAAAAGGAAAGAAAAAGGATTTACTTTTACTTGCCCATCAAAATGCCAAAATCGCCTTAAAAGAAAAGTTTTCGCTCATTGAGCGTGATGAAGAGCGGACAATTGGTGCGGTGAAGCAGCTTGGGGATGCGCTTAATATTTATATGCCGTACAGAATTGAGGCGTTTGATAACTCCAATATTCAAGGAGCAGACCCGGTTTCTGCCATGGTTGTCTTTCAGGACGGGAAGCCATATAAAAAGGAATACCGAAAATACAAAATTAAAACCGTCTCAGGACCAGATGATTATGCATCCATGCGTGAAGTCATTAGAAGACGATATACCCGCGTGTTAAAGGATGAACTGCCGCTGCCAGATTTAATTTTAATTGACGGAGGAAAAGGACAGATCAACGCAGCCATCGATGTGCTTGAAAATGAATTGAATCTGTCTGTCCCAGTCGCAGGTCTTGTAAAAGATGAAAAACACCGGACTTCAAATCTCATGATGGGAGATACACTTGAAATTGTTGCGCTGGAGCGAAATAGCCAGGCCTTTTACTTGTTGCAGCGCATTCAAGATGAAGTGCACCGGTTCGCCATTAGCTTTCACCGGCAGCTGCGCGGAAAAAATGCATTCCAGTCTATTTTAGACGATGTACCAGGTATCGGAGAGAAGCGTAAAAAGCAGCTCCTCAAACATTTTGGCTCTGTGAAAAAGATGAAAGAAGCCTCTATCCAAGACTTTCAGGAGGCGGGCATTCCAAAACAGACGGCTGAACTTTTAATGGAAGCATTAAAAAAATAGATTGTACTTTTTCCAAAAGTCTGTTAAGATGTGACTAATTTAATAAATGAACGTGTTGTTTGTTGAAGATAGAGGTGCGAACTTCAAGAGTAAGCCTTCGGAGATCGATGGGATCTAAGAAGAGGGCTGAAAGGGGAGCGTCGCCGAAGTGAATAAAATCCACTCATTTTATTCGCTGGCTGTACATTGAAGAAATGTAGGGCTGTCAAGAATTCATTTCTTGGAGGGCTATCTCATTGTTTGCATCGTTTAATGATGATTTTAAAGCAATGGGAGATTTGTTCTCTCATTGCTTTTTTATTTGCAGTGAGCGGACAGTCTCCAAAGCAGCCTCTTCTCTCACACGTGAACTTTTGAAAAAGGGTGGTAGACATGGGACTAATTGTACAAAAATTTGGCGGAACTTCCGTTGGGTCAACAGAAAAAATTCGCAATGCCGCAAAGAGAGTGATCGCTGAACGCGAGGCAGGACATGATGTGGTTGTGGTTGTATCAGCGATGGGTAAATCAACAGATGTTCTAGTAGACCTAGCGAAAGAACTTACAGACGATCCAAGCAAAAGAGAAATGGATATGCTGCTCGCAACTGGTGAACAGGTGACCATTTCATTATTAGCGATGGCGCTCCAAGCAAGAGGCTATGATGCCATTTCCTTCACAGGCTGGCAGGCTGGTATGAAAACAGAGCATGTACACGGAAATGCAAGAATCGTGGACATTGATGAAGCAAGAATAAAAGAGGAATTAAGTGCGGGGAAAGTCGTAGTTGTGGCAGGCTTCCAAGGAATTGCAGATGACTTACATATCACAACACTTGGACGCGGAGGATCAGATACGACTGCTGTGGCACTGGCTGCCGCACTAAAAGCTGATAAATGTGATATTTACACAGATGTACCAGGAGTGTTTACGACAGATCCGCGTTATGTACCATCTGCGCGGAAACTTGCAGGTATTTCATACGATGAGATGCTTGAGCTGGCTAATTTAGGAGCTGGGGTCCTGCATCCAAGAGCGGTTGAATTTGCGAAAAATTATCAAGTCCCGCTAGAAGTCCGTTCTAGTATTGAAAATGAATCGGGTACGTTAATTGAGGAGGAATCATCCATGGAACAAAATTTAGTCGTCAGAGGCATTGCGTTTGAAGATCAGATTACACGTGTGACAGTATGCGGGCTTTCAAGCGGTCTCACAACATTATCGACCATTTTTACGACGCTTGCGAAACAGAATATCAATGTTGATATCATCATTCAGTCTGTCACAAGCACCAATCAGACGTCGATCTCTTTCTCTGTGAAAACGGATGATTTGTCCAAAACAGTTGAAGTATTAGAAGAATATAAAGGGGCGCTTGGCTACGAGCAGATTGAGACAGAAAGCAAATTAGCGAAAGTATCCATTGTGGGATCTGGAATGGTCTCAAATCCAGGCGTAGCTGCTGAAATGTTCGCTGTGTTAGCGCAAAAAGACATTCAAGTGAAAATGGTCAGTACGTCTGAAATCAAAGTCTCAACAGTGGTCGGCCGTGATGATATGGTCAAAGCGGTTGAAGCGCTGCATGATGCGTTTGATTTATCAAAGGTGAGCGCAGCTGCTCACTCTTAAAAAGGTAAAGAGGTGATCTCATGAAAGAGGATCGCCTCTTTTTTCTATATGGAATCGGCTGAAACGGACGTAAACCCATTCATTAAGTATGCTATGATAGATGTAGGCATATAAAAAAGGCGTGACCTGAAGTCCGCGCCTTTTACCAAGAGGATTAGCTAGGGTCTCTTAAATCCCATTTAACGGTTAAAATGACTTTCTCAGCACGCTTTTTCACTTGTTCATAGGATTCAGCCACGTGCTCATTTAGAAGCTGAATTTGTTCAGCAATAAAACCCGCTTCCATCTGAAAGCATGGCTCCTTTTGATAGGTGAGTCGATTGGATACTAGTGGACCTTCGAGCTCAAACTCAATTTCCTGTTTTTTCGAATGGACCATTGTGAGAGTCCCCCATCCGGCATCATGGAAAAATTCGGGGATCTTTTCCCATGACTCTTGAGGAAATTTACGAGCAAGCAGTTTACCCGCAAAATACATCATAGATGAATGGTCCTGACCAAGAATATCAGGCAGCAGAACTTCGCGTATCAGCTCGTAGGCAAATCCATTGACTTCAATTTCTTTTAGCTGTTCTAAGTTAGATTCGAATTTATTCATTGTACGGCTCCCCTCTTTCAACAATTTATTATAGCTTATGTGGGCATATGATGACAGAGTTTTCCCTGAAGTCTAAGAAATTCTTATTGTAGTAAAACGAATTTTGATTTAAAACTTTTAAATTTCGGAAAATTTTAATTTATGTACGCGGTTTCTTGACGCTTTTTTGACATAGGAGTAAAATGAAATTGTCAATAAATTTGAATAAAGTGCTTACAATTGAAAGAAGCGGGGGTAAGACAATTTTCAAGCAATTGCACTTTTTTTACTAGGGGGTAAAGTAATGTCGGGGAACAAAGAATTTTTTTATCGGAGATTGCATTCTTTGCTTGGCGTCATTCCGGTCGGTCTATTTTTAGTACAGCACTTAGTGATTAACCACTTTGCGACGGATGGACCAGAGGCGTTTAACAAAGCTGCACACTTTATGGAACAGCTTCCTTTCAGATATGCACTTGAGCTGTTCGTGATTTTCTTACCACTGATCTATCATGCTGTTTATGGGGTGTACATAGCCTTTACGGCACAAAACAACACGTCTCGCTTCAGTTACTTAAGAAACTGGCTGTTCAGACTGCAAAGGATTTCAGGTATTATCACATTGATTTTTGTCACTTGGCACGTATGGGAAACGCGCATTCAAGCTCAGCTTGGAGCTGAAGTTAACTATGACATGATGGCGAATATTTTAAGCTCTCCATTTATGCTAGGCTTCTATATTGTCGGCGTTTTATCTACTATTTTCCACTTTGCTAATGGCTTGTGGTCATTTGCTGTCAGCTGGGGAATTACCGTTTCACCACGCTCACAACGAATCTCCACATATGTGACATTAGGTATATTTATAGCGCTTTCATATGTAGGGCTAAGAGCAATTTTCGCTTTTGTTTAAGAGGAAATAGATTAGTAGAAGAGGGAGAGGGGCTACAATGAGTAATTCTAGCATCATCGTTGTCGGAGGCGGCTTAGCTGGTCTCATGGCAACTATTAAAGCAGCAGAAGCGGGAACAGCTGTTCAACTATTTTCAATCGTACCTGTGAAACGTTCGCATTCTGTATGTGCACAGGGCGGAATCAACGGAGCGGTCAATACAAAAGGTGAAGGGGATTCACCTTATGAGCATTTTGATGACACGGTATACGGCGGAGATTTCTTAGCCAACCAGCCGCCAGTAAAGGCAATGTGTGAAGCAGCGCCGTCCATTATCCACTTACTTGATCGTATGGGTGTTATGTTTAATAGAACACCAGAGGGATTATTGGACTTCCGCCGCTTCGGGGGAACACAGCACCACCGTACAGCGTTTGCTGGAGCTACAACAGGCCAGCAGCTATTATACGCACTGGATGAGCAGGTTCGCCGCTATGAAGTAGCAGGGCTTGTCACAAAATATGAAGGCTGGGAATTCCTTGGCGCTGTTTTAGATGACGAGGAAGTATGCCGCGGGATTGTCGCGCAGAACTTAACGACAATGGAAATTCAATCCTTCCGTTCAGATGCAGTCATCATGGCAACAGGCGGTCCTGGAATCGTGTTCGGTAAATCAACGAACTCCATGATTAACACTGGGTCTGCTGCATCTATCGTTTATCAGCAAGGTGCGCATTATGCAAATGGAGAATTCATTCAAATTCACCCAACAGCGATTCCAGGAGATGACAAGCTTCGTCTCATGAGTGAATCAGCTCGTGGTGAGGGCGGACGAGTTTGGACATATAAAGACGGGAAGCCTTGGTACTTCCTTGAAGAAAAATACCCAGCATACGGGAACCTTGTACCGCGTGACATCGCAACGCGTGAAATCTTTGACGTATGTGTCGAGCAAAAGCTTGGCATCAACGGAGAGAACATGGTATATCTCGATCTTTCTCATAAAGATCCAAAAGAGCTTGATATTAAGCTTGGTGGAATCATTGAAATTTATGAAAAATTCATGGGTGATGACCCGCGTAAGCTTCCGATGAAAATCTTCCCTGCTGTTCATTACTCAATGGGCGGATTATGGGTCGATTATGATCAAATGACGAATATCAAAGGTCTGTTCGCTGCCGGAGAATGTGATTACTCGATGCACGGCGGAAACAGACTTGGTGCAAACTCACTTCTTTCTGCGATTTACGGCGGAATGGTCGCTGGACCAAATGCAGTGAAGTATATTAGCGGTCTTGAGAAATCTGCGGAAGACCTATCTTCTGCAACATTTGACAGCGCTGTGAAGAAAGAGCAGGAGAAATGGGACAACATCCTCAGCATGGACGGAACAGAAAATGCATACGTGCTTCATAAAGAGCTTGGAGAATGGATGACGGATAACGTTACAGTGGTTCGTTACAATGACAAACTCTTAAAAACAGATCAGAAGATCGAAGAACTAATGGAGCGCTACAAGAAGATCAACATCAACGATACCGCATCATGGAGCAACCAAGGCGCTGCCTTCACGCGTCAGCTTGACAACATGCTTCAGCTGGCAAGAGTCATTACGATCGGGGCATATAACCGGAATGAAAGCCGAGGCGCACACTATAAACCGGAATTCCCAGAAAGAAACGATGAAGAATTCCTTAAAACAACGATGGCTACGTTCAAAGGGAAAAATCAAAAGCCTGCATTCCACTATGAGGACGTCGATGTATCGTTAATTGCACCTCGTAAACGAGATTACTCGAAGAAAAAGGTGGAGAAATAAGATGAGTGAAAAAAACACAATTCATTTCATAATCACACGTCAAGATACAGCAGATGGAAAGTCTTATGATGAGGAATTCGAAATCCCTTACCGTCCGAATATGAACGTCATTTCTGCACTCATGGAAATTAGACGTAACCCGGTTAATAAACAAGGTGAAAAAACAACGGCGATCAACTGGGATATGAACTGTCTTGAAGAGGTGTGCGGAGCTTGCTCTATGGTCATTAATGGAAAACCGCGCCAGTCATGTACAGCACTAATTGATCAGTTGGATCAGCCGATCCGTCTTCAGCCGATGAAGACATTCCCAGTCGTGAGAGACTTGCAGGTTGATAGAAGCCGTATGTTCAACTCCTTGAAAAAAGTAAAAGCATGGGTGCCGATCGATGGCACATATGATCTTGGACCTGGACCAAGAATGCCTGAGAAAAAACGTCAATGGGCGTATGAGCTTTCTAAATGTATGACATGTGGTGTCTGCCTTGAAGCTTGTCCAAACGTGAATGATAAGTCTTCCTTTATGGGCCCTGCACCGCTTTCACAAGTACGTCTATTTAACGCACACCCGACAGGTGCGATGAATAAGTCTGACCGTCTAGAAGAAATTATGGGTGACGGCGGTCTTGCGAACTGCGGGAACTCTCAAAACTGTGTGCAGGCTTGTCCGAAAGGAATCCCGCTGACAACGTCAATTGCAGCACTTAACCGAGATACAACATTACAAGCTTTCCGTAACTTCTTCGGAAGCGATCACGCAGAATAACATCACATTCAGTCCTCTTTGCCAATCATGATGAGTGTTTACAAAGAGGCTGGGTGGAACACAGAATAAACGCCTCTTCCAATATGGGAGAGGCGTTTATTGATGAATAAGGAGATGATAAAGTGAGACTTCCGTCATATATTGAGGAACCGTTTGAAGAGTGGAGGGCATCCTTTCGATTTTATGTCGAAACGACTGTCCGTTTTTCAGAAACGGATATGTTTGGCCATATGAACAATGTCACCCCATTTGTGTATTTTGAAGAAGCACGGATTGCCTTTTTTCAAAAAACAGGAATTGTGGATAAACGAATGAAACGTGTGAAAGAGACGATTACAGTCGTGGCAAACCTGCAATGTGATTACATCAAACAGGTTGAGATAGGGGAGCGGCTTCGTGTGTATGTAAAGCCGGAAAAAGTCGGGTCAAGCTCACTTATCCTTCATTACTTAGGAGAAAACGAGCAGCAGGAACCATGTTTTACAGGCTCAGTCACCATGGTCCAAATTAATAAAGAAACAGGCGCTCCCGTCCCATTTACAGAGGAAGAAAAAGAGACATTTCAAGCTCAGCGAAATGGGTAGTATGCAGCCTCGTCAACGTGTAAGCTTCATTTTGTTATAATAAAAAGACCATATCAAGAAGAAACAAAAGGAGAACACATGAAGATTTTTCAATATGACACCATTGATAGTACAAATAATGAAGCGAAAAGGCTCATTCAGCAAGGAGAAAAACCTTCATTTGCTGTCTATGCACATCAGCAGACAGCAGGAAGAGGCAGGCTAGGCAGGCCGTGGGAAACGCCTGCAGGAAATGTCGCTGTGACCATGACAGTTTTACCGCCAGAAGAACTCTCCACCCAGTCAACGATTGCTCCGCTGACGGCACTAGCGATCTACGATGTACTTAAACCTCTCATAAGGGCTGAGGATCAGCTGGCGATTAAATGGCCAAATGATATTCTTATCAATGAAGCAAAGGTATCAGGCACATTGATTGAAGCGGACCGTACCGCTATTTATATCGGGGTTGGCATTAATGTGAAGACAAAGCCAGAGCATGTTCCGTACAAAACCATTTGCCTATCAGAGCTTACAGAGGTGAAATCGGATCAGCTTGTGAAGGAACTTGCAGCCGCTTTTGAAAAATATCATACACGCTGGAAGAATGAAGGGTTTGAAGCACTCACTGCCCTCTACAACAAACGGTTATATCGTCTTCATAAACCGCTGCGGATTTCGTTAGACCGTGAAAAACAAACATGGGAAGAGGGTATTTGCTGCGGGGTCAACCACAACGGTCATCTTCAGCTAAAAGATGAGAAAGGGCAGATAAAAGCTCATTCTGCCGGAGATATAGATGCACCGCTACAGCATTAAAAAAAGCAGACGAGAGCATCGTCTGCTCAGCGTGTAGACAAACCCTCGCATTCGGTGTCAGGTCTGCGCTCCGGTGCTCACGAATGTCACATTCGCTCCGCTCCGGTGCTCGTCCTTCCTAGACTGCAAAGGTTTTCTATCACGCTGAAAAGAAGACAAAGGGCTAAAATCAAGATCATTTTAGCCCTTTGTCAACAATCTGAGCAGACGATGTTCTCGTCTGCTTTAAGCTTCTCTTTTAATCTGAGGCTGAATCACATAATCTTGTTTTGTGAAGACAACTCCGTCTAGAATTTCTCTTGCGGTTCGAATAACTTTGACTCTGTTTTCAGAGATGTCAATTTCAGTTTGCATAATACCAGCAGGATGCCCAATACGAAGGGTGTCATCTTTTCCTTGAAACAGCTGAGAAGGAAGCGTTTCATCTAAGAAACAGCTGGCTGTCACGCAGACAGAGCCGGTAATGGCAAGTGCTTGGTGCGGTCGTTGCATCGATAGCATACGAACGATAATGTCCATATCTTCTGCTCGTCTCAAGATTCCATTTGTATCTACATAATCAGTAGGCTCACTAATGAGCGCAAGCTTTGGAACAGCTGGAGACTGTAATGTGGCCATTTCTTTTGGTGCAAAATGACACATTTCAGCAGCAAGGGAACGAATTTCTTCTAAATCGTCCAGTAATTCGTCTGTAAACTCTTCAGGCAATTCAGTTCCTTTTAATTGAATATCTTTCGCGCGAATAAAGGCAATTGGGTTTGCAATGTCAACGATCGAGATTGGAATCTCGCCAAACTTTGTTTGAATCGTATCAATTTTGTTTCCAGTTGGAAAGGTTTTACCTGTGACAGCGCCTTCAGGTTTCTCAAAGGATAAATAAATGGGAGAACCAGTTCCTTTTACGCCTGGAATTTCTGCCTGTCCTTCAAATTTTACTTCTCCATTTTCGACCTCGACCTCTGCCGTAATGACTTTATTTGTATTGGTATTGAGGATACGTACAGTCGTAATGGGCTCAACCGCTTGAACAAGTCCTTTAATGATCGCATACGGCCCAACGGCTGATGAGATGTTCCCGCAGTTTCCTTTAAAGTCGACATATCTCTCATTAATGCTGACTTGTGCAAATGTATAGTTCACATCCACATCCGGGCGTGTGGCTTTATCGATGATCGCCACTTTGCTTGTTAAAGAATTACCGCCGCCGATTCCATCGACCTGCAGCCGATCAGGGCTGCCCATAATGTCTAATAGAAATGCTTCGAGCTCATCGTGTTCATATGGTGCATTGTTCGCGTGAATGAATACCCCTTTGCTTGTACCGCCTCGCATGATTGTGATTGGAACTTTTCTCATTACTCTCACCCTCAATTTTTAATAAACTGTTTATCTAACCAAAATGGTAAAGTATAATAAGAAATAAGTTAAATACATTATTTTAAGAGAAATCAATAAAATTATTTTATAATTAGTAAAAAAGGAGGACAAACAATGGATGAAAAAGATTGGCGGTTTTTAAAGGTACTTTATGAAGAAAAGAACATCACAAAAGCGGCAGAAAAATTATTTGTCTCTCAGCCTGCCTTAAGCTATCGTTTGAAACAGCTTGAAGAGGAGTTTGATATGAAGCTTTTCTTTAAAAGAAAACGAGGAATTGAATTTACATCAGAGGGCGAATACTTGGCTAAATATGCAAATGACATGCTCAAACAGCTGCAGCAAACAAAAGATGGCATGCTCAATATGCAAAAAAAGGTCAAAGGGACGATCCGGTTAGGGGTCTCAAGTAACTTTGCCCAGTATAAACTGCCAGAAATATTAAAAGAATTTTCTAAGCAGTATCCACATGTTCAATTTATGGTCAACACAGGCTGGAGCACAAAGGTAATGGATTTATTAGGAACATCAAGTGTGCATTTAGGGATTTTAAGAGGCGATTATGACTGGAATGGAGAGCGTTTTTTGCTCGATAAAGAGCGTCTTTGCATCATTTCAAAATCAGAAATCCAGCTAAAGGATCTCCCGAATCTGCCGCTCATTGACTATCATACAGACAGTTCATTGAAACGGCTGATTAACAGATGGTGGCAGGAAACATTCACAATGCCTCCGCTTGTCACGATGGAGACAGACCGTCAGGATACATCAAAAGAGATGGTGAAGCATGGTTTAGGCTATGCCATTGTCCCAGAAATTTGCCTCAGACCAAGTGATGAGTTATTTGTAAAAGGTCTTTCGTATAAAGATGGACAGCCTGTTTTAAGAGATACATGGCTCATGTACCAGCCAGACTCACTTCATTTGTCTGTTGTGAAAGCGTTCATTGAGTTTTTAAGAAATCAGCAAGGTTGATTATAAAAGAAATTTATTGAATATACGAAAAAATCGATATTTTCATTATAAAAAAAGCTATTATATCCTTGAAATAGAAAGCGCTAACATATAGATCGCAAGTGCAAGGGGGCGCTTGCAGATCATGTAAAGAAGAGGATGGAGGGATATAAAGTGCTAGCTATTTTAGGGATCTTGATGGTCTTGACATTTACATTTCTCATTATGACTAAACGTATGCATCCGGTGGTGGCTCTAACCGTTGTACCTATCATATTTGCATTGATCGGTGGCTTTAACAAAGGATTAGGGGACATGATGCTTGATGGACTGAAAACTGTTGCACCATCAGCTGCTTTATTGTTATTTGCGATTTTATTCTTCGGTGTCATGCTGGATGCTGGATTGTTTGATCCTCTGATTAAACTCATTCTACGTATTGTAAAAGGTGATCCTGTCAAAATTGCTTTTGGGGTAGCGATTTTGTCTATGCTTGTTGCATTAGATGGTGACGGAACAACAACGTATATGATTACCGTATCAGCTATGCTGCCACTTTTCTTAAGAATTGGGATGAACCCATTAATTTTAGGAACAATTTCATTATTATCATTAGGAATTATGAGCGGAATGACGCCATGGGGCGGTCCGGCTACTCGTGCTATCGCGGCGCTTGGATTAGATGCAGGCGAATTTTTCATTCCATTACTCCCAACGATGGTTGGAGGCGGTCTTTTTATACTTTTTACTGCTTACGTACTTGGAAAAAAAGAAAGAAAACGAATTGGGATTGCAGAAATTCAGTACAAAGAAGAGCCGTCCATTTCTCCTGAATTGGCTGCGTCAATTGAGGATGGAGTAGCCGATATCAAAAGGCCGAATCTGATTTGGATTAACTTCTTCCTTACAATTGCTGTCATGGTCACACTAGTCATGGATATCATCCCAATTCCTGTACTTTTCTTAATTGGATTTGTCATCGCTCTCATGATTAACTATCCAAAGGTTGAAGATCAGCGTGAGCGAATTTTATCGCATGCAGGAAACGCATTAACGGTTATCACACTTGTATTTGCAGCAGGAATTTTCACAGGGATCTTCTCAGGAACAAAGATGGTTGAGGCCATTGCCCATTTGGTCATTTACATGATTCCAGATTCCTACAGCTCATTTTTCCCGCTGATTGTTGCTTTGACGAGTATGCCATTTACATTTATTCTTTCAAATGATGCTTACTATTTCGGGGTGCTGCCGATCTTGGCTGAAGCCGGCGCAGCTTACGGGATTGATCCGGTGGAGATTGCACGTGCTTCTATCATAGGACAGCCTGTCCACTTACTGAGCCCACTTGTGGCTTCAACGCTGCTGCTTGTTGGTATGCTGAACAAAGATATTGGTGATTTGCAAAAATACGCACTCCTATGGACCGTGTTAACTGCCCTTTTTACAACACTTATTGCATTGTTAACAGGCGCCATTACAATCTTTTAAATACCACGTAAAAAAGGACGATGTCTCGGTGAGGAGACTCGTCCTTTTTTGCGTGGCTGAAAGCGCAGTAAATTGGACGCTGATATGCGGGATTTCTTGATTTTAACGTCACCTACCTCAGGCACCCGGCATATGATATCTCGACTATACAGAATCCCATTCTATAGAGACTAGAGCTCTCACCTTAGCAAG
This sequence comes from Bacillus sp. FSL R5-0659, assembly GCF_038008785.1. NCBI lineage: Bacteria > Bacillati > Bacillota > Bacilli > Caryophanales > Bacillaceae > Bacillus > Bacillus sp. FSL R5-0659. The sequence continues at coordinate 2,449,415 of NZ_JBBOZU010000001.1, read as the reverse complement.
GAGGGTTACAATACTTGAAGGAGAAAGAGTTTCAATCCAAGCCGCTATTAACCAAAAGAGAAAGAGAAGTATTCGAATTGCTCGTCCAAGATAAAACAACAAAAGAAATTGCAAGCGAGCTTTTTATTAGCGAAAAGACTGTTCGAAATCATATTTCGAATGCCATGCAAAAGCTAGGAGTCAAAGGCCGTTCACAGGCCGTAGTCGAGCTTCTGCGTATGGGTGAGCTAGAGCTCTAAAGTCAGCCGGTTTTCCTTCCATATCGGGAAGGAACCGGTTATTTCTATATGGTTTCCATGACTCTCTTCTTGCATTTTCTTTGAAAAACGAGGAAAATAGACATGTACGTTTTAATCAAAGTGAGATGCTATAGTGAGGTATCAATAAAATGGAAACGAATGAGTCTGGCCATGTTGCAGAGATTGAAAAATCATTGCGCCACATTGCTGCAATTATTAAGCAAAAAGGCAGAGAAATCCTGAATCAATATACAATTACACCTCCACAATTCATCGGGCTTCAGTGGCTCTATGAATTCGGAGATATGACAATAGGTGAGCTGTCACAAAAGATGTATTTGGCTTGCAGCACAACCACTGATTTAATTGATAGAATGGAAAAAAGTGAACTTGTCGAACGGGTGAAAGATCCATCTGACCGCCGCGTGGTTCGCATTCATTTATTGCCTGAAGGCGAGAGGATCATTCAAGAAGTGATTGCTAAACGCCAAGAATACGTCAGTGAACTTCTAGGGGCTTTCTCAGAAGAAGAAGCCATCGTTTTCAACCAATCCTTAACGAAACTACAGCAGCAAATGAAAAGAAAATGAGGCGATTTTGTTGGATCAACCAATCGGCGTCATTGATTCCGGCGTCGGCGGTTTAACCGTTGCAAAGGAAATCATGAGACAACTGCCAAAAGAAAACATCATTTATGTAGGCGATACAAAACGATGTCCATATGGCCCGCGTAAAGAAGAAGAAGTTCTTCAATATACTTGGGAAATGGCGCACTACTTATTAAAACACCACCATATTAAAATGCTCGTCATTGCGTGCAACACAGCAACAGCGATCGCACTGGACGAAATCAAAGCAACGCTTGATATTCCGGTCATTGGTGTCATTCAGCCCGGCGCCCGTACAGCGATCAAGGTGACAAACAATCAGCATATTGGCGTTATTGGCACAGTCAATACGATCAAAAGCGAGGCATACAAAGAAGCGCTGCTGTCACTAAAAGCAGGTCTAACGGTTCAAAGCCTGGCGTGTCCGCTCCTTGTCCCATTTGTGGAAAGCGGTACGTTTTTAGATCAGACAGCAGAGGCAGTGGTGAAAGACTCCCTTGAACCAATGAAAGAAACAGGGATTGATACACTTATTCTGGGCTGCACACACTATCCGATTTTAAAAGAGCCGATTCAGCGCTTTATGGGCAGTGAAGTAAACATCATTTCATCAGGGGATGAGACAGCGAGAGAAGCGAGTACGATTCTTTCATATAAAGGGCTGTTAAATACCTCTAAAGAAGCACCTGTCCATACATTTTACACAACAGGACAGCAGCAAAATTTCCAAAACATCGCTCGTGACTGGTTTGGCTACCTGCCAGGAAAGGTCGAAACCGTGTCACTTGAACACATCTACCAGCAATAACCCCTTCTACTTGAAGCGGGTTATTTTTTTATGAAAAGGGTCTAATCCTCTGATGGAGCTCGTATACATAGTAGTACAAACTACTAGAGGAGGGTGAAGTATGCTGAAAAAAGGATCTACAGCAGCTGTTACGTGTATCGCGTCAGCCATGCTTTTGTCAGGATGCGGATTGTTTCAAACAGACCAAGCGAAAACAGAGATTGATCCACCACAAAACGTCACATATGTGAAAGAAAATAAAGAAGACAAACAAACAGCCAAAGAAGGAAAAGAAGAGAAGCAGGCTGATACAGTCATGAGAGAATTATATTTAATTGATAAAAACGGGTATGTCGTATCTCAATCCATTCCGCTGCCGAAAAATGAAGGAAGTGCCAAACAAACCCTTGAATATCTCGTGGACGGGGGACCTATTTCTAACTTAATGCCGAACGGATTCAGAGCAGTGTTACCTGCGGACACGAGCGTATCTGTCGATATTAAAGATGGAACGGCGATTGTGGATTTTTCAAATGAATTTAAAAACTATAAAAAAGAAGACGAACAGCGAATCCTGCAATCTGTTACTTGGACGTTAACACAGTTTGATTCCATAGCCAAAGTCAAATTGAAGATGAATGGACATGAACTAAAAGAAATGCCTGTGAACGGTACACCTATCTCAGATGATTTAAGCAGAGAAGACGGGATTAATATCCAGCACGAGGCTGCAGCTGATATGACTTCAACAAAGCCTGTAACTGTCTACTATTTAGCTGAATCTGATGAACAGACCTACTATGTTCCGGTCACCACAAGAGCACCAAAAGACGAGGATGATCCGATTACAGCAGCAATTGATGAGCTCGTCTCTGGACCAAGCAAAAAAAGCCATCTTCTTACAGACTTTGATCAAGATGTGAAGCTGAATGATGTACCAAAAGTAAAAGATGGACATGTGACACTTGATTTCAACGAATCTATTTTTGGCAGTGCGGATGAAAAGAAAAAGGTGATTTCACAAAAAGTTCTTAATAGCATTGTGCTCACATTAACCGAGCTGCCGGACGTCAAAAGCGTATCTGTTATGGTCAACGGCAAGGCTGAGCTTGTGAACGAAAAAGGCGCAGAGCTTACAAAGCCGGTTTCACGACCAGAACAAGTGAATACAGGTAGTTTTTAACGTCACACATTGATATAATGGAGAAAAAGAGGCATGCATATTCGCTGCCTCTTTTTTATTCCAAGCGGTTAGAACAAGCCGAGGTTGTCAAAGTTAGTAGGAGAACCCCGCTGGCATACGCGCGGAATGTATATCGTAACGGAGGTAAAACATGAGATTAGATGAAAGACAATATGACGAATTGAGAAAAATTGAAATAGAGGCAGGCTACATCACGCACCCAGAAGGCTCTGTCTTAATCTCAGCGGGAAATACGAAGGTGATTTGTAACGCATCGATCGAAGACCGCGTACCTCCTTTTTTAAGAGGAGAAGGAAAAGGCTGGATTACAGCAGAATATAGCATGCTTCCAAGAGCAACCGCACAAAGAACGATAAGAGAATCATCTAAAGGAAAAGTCACAGGACGTACGATGGAGATTCAGCGTTTAATTGGACGAGCACTCCGCGCAGTCGTTGACTTAGAAAAGCTTGGCGAACGCACGATTTGGATTGATTGTGATGTCATTCAAGCAGACGGCGGTACACGCACAGCGTCCATCACAGGTGCTTTTGTTGCCATGACACTCGCGATTCAAAAGCTGCGAGCTGAAGGAGTCATCAAAGAAAACCCGATTACTGATTATTTAGCGGCGATATCCGTCGGAATTGATTCTCAGCAAGGTCTTCTGTTAGATTTAAACTATGAAGAAGATTCTTCTGCTGAAGTAGATATGAATGTCATCATGACAGGCGCTGGACGCTTTGTTGAACTTCAAGGAACAGGTGAAGAAGCGACATTCTCAAGAGAACAGCTAAATGGACTGCTTGATTTAGCCGAAAAGGGCATCAAAGAATTAATCGAAAAGCAAAAAGCAGTAACAGGAGAAGTCATCGAATAAAGAGAAGGGTTTGATCAGGATGAAAACAGCCATCATTGCAACGCACAATGCGGGCAAAGCGAAAGAATTCAAAGCCATTCTTGAGCCAAAAGGATTCACGGTCAAAACACTAGCAGACATTGGCTTTACTGAAGAGATTGAAGAAACAGGACAAACCTTCGAAGAAAATGCCATCATCAAAGCGGAGGCTATTCAAGCCAAAGCAGGTGAAATGGTCATTGCAGACGATTCCGGTCTGTCGATTGATTATCTAGGCGGGAAACCTGGCGTGTATTCAGCGAGATACGCAGGTGAGCATAAAGATGATGCGGAGAATGTGGAAAAAGTGCTGAGCGAACTTCAAGGCATTGAAAAAGAAGACCGCACAGCCAGATTCAGATGTGCCCTTGCTGTCAGCATACCGGGAAAAGAAACAAAAACGGTAGAAGGATCAGTAGAAGGCTTCATCGCAGAAAAGCCAATCGGCGAAAATGGCTTCGGATACGACCCAATTTTCATCGTCAAAGACAAAGACCAGACGATGGCCGAGTTATCACCAGAGGAGAAAAACAAGATCAGCCATCGAGCGGTTGCGCTTCAAAAGCTTTCATCACTGCTAGACGCAAATGAATAAGGGGGAATGAAGCCATGAAGATACTCATTATTAGTGACAGTCATGGACTCACAGACGAACTTCAAACCATTGCCAAACGGCATGCGGCTGAAGTCGACATGATGATCCACTGCGGAGATTCAGAACTCGAAACGAACCACCCAGCACTCGAAGGATACAAAGTCGTCAAAGGAAATTGTGACTTTATGGGCGATTTTGAAGAAGAGCTCCTGCTCCCACTCGATGGAGGCGGAAAACTATTTCTCACTCACGGACATCTGCATGGCATCAAACAATCCTTACTTCAAGTCTACTACCGTGCAGAAGAGCTAGGCGCAGACATTATCTGCTTTGGCCACTCGCACATCCCGGGCAGTGAACTGCTAAGAGGAAAACTCCTCATTAACCCAGGCAGCGTACACCTGCCAAGAGTGCGAAAAGAGCGCAGCTATGCTATACTGACACTAGATGGAAGCGAAGCAAACGTACAGTTTTTCACGGACGAAGGTCAGGTCATATCAGACCTCGAAAACACTGTCACATTGGAAGGTATTTCATAAGGGTGCAGCATTTGCCCCTTATGAAAAAACTTTCGAAAAACCGTTGACTTTAAAGAACAATAGTAATATAATAAATCTTGTCGCTGAGGTAATATACCAAAGTACACTACATAACAACATGTCCCAGTAGCTCAGCAGGATAGAGCAACGGCCTTCTAAGCCGTCGGTCGGGAGTTCGAATCTCTCCTGGGACGTACTAAGTTAAAAGCCTGAAACCCTTTATTAATAAAGGGTTTCAGGCTTTTTGTTCTTTGGAACTTAAGTTCGTAACTCGCTCCAAAACAGGGTTTTGGGAGCGGATTTATTTTTAAGGATTTCCGTTCCCTGTTTTTGTATCAAAGAAGCTATCAAAATGAGTGGTTGATTTCTGATCAGCTTCTTCAATGACATGAGCGTAAATTGACATAGTTGTATCCATTTTTGTATGCCCTAAACGTTCCTAAATAACTGCGATTTATTTAAATGATTGGATAATTCAGTTCATAATTTGGGTAGCAATAATAAGGCGGTCTACGTCCAATTTCAGACATTGGCCATGAATGCTCCATATAAACCATAGTAACTTTTTTCATTGAATGATTCACAAGTAATAACTCTACTTCTGGATTAAATTCATATCTCAATCCAATGACCTCCTTATATTAGGAATGGGTGGATTCCCCGCCGTCAACATGCAGCACTTGACCTGTAACAAAACGTGAATCATCAGAAGCTAGATAAACAAATGTTGGTGCGAGTTCAAATGGATGGGCAACTCGTTCCATTGGGTTAAACGCTCCATATACAGCCACTTGGTCTGACGAGAAGCTTGCTGCAATAAGTGGCGTCCAGATTCGACCTGGAGCAACGGCGTTTACACGAATTCCTTGTTTTATAACATTTTTAGCCAAAGCACGTGTCCAACCAACAATTGCACCTTTTGTGGCTGTATAATCAATCATTTGTTGCTCACCTACATACGTTACGACTGAAGAAGTACCGATAATAGAACTGCCTGGTTTTAAGTAAGGAAGCGCTGCTCTGGTTGTGTAAAAATGTGAGTATATGTTGACTTTAAAGGTGTCATCGAATTGTTCGTCTGTAATGTCAAGAAGGCTTGGTTGTTGAAATTGGATACCAACGTGGTTACATAGAACGTCTAGACGCCCGAAGGTTTTTACTGTTTTCTCTACAATGGTGATACATTGCCTTTTATCTCGCAAGTCTCCTGGCATCAATAAACAACGTTGCCCGAGTTCTTCGATTCTTGCTTTTGTTCTATTAGCATCTTCGTGTTCATCTAAGTATGCAATCGCAACGTCAGCACTTTCCTTTGCGAAGGCAATGGCTACGGCTGCACCAATACCACTATCCCCTCCTGTAATAAGAGCAACTTTTCCCGCTAACTTACCACTCCCTTTGTAATTTGTATTTTCAATAATTGGAAGTGGTACCATTAAACCTTCTACACCAGGATGACGTAGTTGACGTTGTTCAGGTAAATTAATTGGGATTTCTTCATAGCGTGTGATTTTTCCGTAATTAGGGTACATGGGATAAGGCTGAGTTTTCATTTTCTCTAAAAACATCTGTTGCATTTGTTTGATTTGTTGCAACTTACGCTCATCAGATTCTTGTGTCATTGAATTCCCTCCAAATGTACTTATTCCCTTTTAATATCTATGTTGTTTACTGCTAATCCAAGTATTAATAATGAATAAACTTGTGAAGGAGTTATTTGAAGGGTTTCAGTAAGCTTTCATGAGTAGGTTGGTATTTCTAGATATTTGAACGCGTTCGAAAATAAGTAATATAATGTATTATGTCAACTATCACACTCTTTTCCTTAATCCTAGATCACTACATTAAAAAATATCTTAAAGAGCGGAACAAACGAAACCTGCTGCTTTTTGTGGCCAAAATCAATTTAGGCTTGAGAATATCTGATCTTCTTCAATTACGTGTCAAAGACGTTAAGAAACAATATGTGTCTTTGAGGGAGAAGAAGACAGGCAAAGAAAAAAGAATCAAGATAAACAAGACGCTTCGGAAAGCACTAGATCAATATATTAAAGATCATGATGATCAAGAGTATGTATTTAGAAGCAGGGAGGGGCTAAACAAACCTATCAGCCGCAGCAGTGCATACAATATATTGAGAGAGGCAGCGGAGTATGTGGGGCTTGATAGTATAGGAACTCATACGCTACGAAAAACGTTCGGCTACTGGCATTATAAGAAATTCAAGGACGTAGCCTTGCTGCAAGAAATATTCAACCACTCAAGTCCAGATATTACATTGAGATATATCGGGATCACACAGGACACAATGGATAGAACAATGGACGACTTTGGCTTATAGGCTCATCTGTTTAAATGGCAGGTGGGTCTTTTTTGCGCTCTTTTTCATCAACTAACCATAATGAGAAAATGTCCAACTCATTTTAAAGAATTGGCTGAAAAGCAAGAGGGACAAAGGATTCAACGATTCCCTGAGTTAGACACAATAATAGATATGGTTAATTGGTGGATTGTGTGGATAAATGTGGTATTATGAATTTAATCTAATGAGAGGATGGTTAAATGGATACAAAAAAGTTATTATCAGAACTAGAAGATGTAAGAGAAAAAGTAGATACTAATATTGAATCTATAAAAGAGTTGAGAAAAAAACAATTAAAAAAACTTAAGAGTAAAATTAAAGAGTTTGAAGAAATAATTAATTGGTATAAAACTAGTCAATTAAAATTTGCACATCCTAACTTTACTTTTAATACATCTCTTGGACCTGTATTAGGAATAGAGAGTGATACAAATCGTGTTTTTGTTTATGATCCTGGTTTCAAAAAAGTAACATTAATGAAACCAGGAGAGTCCTATATGGATTCAGAACCTTCTTCATGGAGCCACTTAATACTAGAAGGACAATTTGAAAATGCCATGAATGGCATAAATTTTTTGTTAGAAATGCAGTCTGTCATTCTTGAAAAGACAGAAAATGATATCTCTATACTTACAGAACAGTTGAACAATTTTAAGTGAATTAAACATTGTGCATAGCTTTATGTCTTCAGTTTTTGAGAGGAGTGGCTTCTGAGAGCGCTCCCTTTTTTCGATAAAGTTAGTAAATAGAATACAATTCACCACATTTCTCGGTTTAAAGATAGGGAGTGAACTATATTGAAAAAATTCCGAGTTGTTTTTACTTTTGATAAAGAAAACACAAGAACTCTAACAGTGAAAGCTGAGAGCAAAGAAAAACTTTTAAGCGATATTACTTCTGATAGAGGTTGGTTTGAGCATTTTGATAAATATTTGGAAGTAGATTATCTTATTCAATTAAATAATGTCACTGATGTTAGTGTGAAAAAAATGAAATAAGCATTTTGTTAGCTGCTTATTTTATGGCATGATAATGGCACACTTTTGGCACGATCTTGGCAAAGCATTTTGTCTGAGAACGGTTATGATGGTATTAGGTGATAATTTGAAAGCGGCTTCCACTGTGGAGGTCGCTTTTCGTTCGACAAAATTTGCATGCGATTAAATAAAATTGTTTAAACTCCGAAATATATTTTAGGAGGGGAACAATTTGTTTATCATTAGTGGTTTATGGAATTTCATAACTGAATTTTTTGTTGAGTACCCAGAGCCTTTTGCTCTAATTTCGGCTTCGTTAATAGCTTTACTCGGTGTGTATCTTTCTATTAAAAACTCTTCTAAGAATAATCGAAAAAGTATGATTATCAGCACAATAACTAAAGAGAGAGCAGAATGGCTTAATAGGTTGAGAAATGCATTTGCTGAATTTAATGGTTGTATTTATCAGATAATGCGTTTGAAAACTAAAATCCCTGCAAATGAAATATACAAATCTGATGAATTTAGTGAAATAGTTGCTACTATGCAAAAGACCCAAAGTTATATCCAATTATTATTAAATCCTAGAGAGAAACCACATCAAATTTTATTTGAACGTATGGAAATATGTATTGAACAACTTACTTCTACACCTACTAAGTATGAATTTTTTGATACATTTAAACAGTTTGAGTATGTTCAACAAGTGATCTTAAAAGCAGAATGGAAAAGAATTAATAAAGAGGCAGGAGGTAAAAAAGTAAATATAGAATTTATTTACAGGGATGTTTCGATAGACATAAATTCAGAATCAGCAAAAAAAATACTAAATTATCCTAGTCAAACATCAGAAGGAGTTACTAAAGTGATCCTTAAATTCTTGAAATGCAAAAAAAAGGTAAAAGAGCAAAAAAAGTTTTATCAAATAGATAATGTGCTAGAATATCTTGAAAGTTTTGGATGTCCTTATGAAAAACGGGCAAATTTTCAGGATCATATAGATTTCAAACAAAGAATTAAAGCGGTCAAACTCACAAGAGTTCAAATAGAACAGCTTATAAAAATTTTAGATTATAATTTAGATATTTTAAAAGAAGATTCTAAGTTTACTCCAATCCTTTATTCTATAATTTTTACGGTAATGACCTGTGGAACAAATTTAATGATAAGAGAACCTAAGGTGCCTTTATTTTCAGTATTTTTGATTCTTTTATTGATGCAAGCCGTCTTATGGTTTGGATGGTATCATAACACAGAAAGAAGACGGAAGAAATCGTTTAAATTTCGTATTTATAGAGGGTTGTTAGAGGAAGTCATTTTGGAACAATCTAGCGAAGAAAACAGCAAAAAAAACAAAGTTAAAAAAAGTAAATTTTCTTTATTTGAAAAACTTTTTAGATAGATTTGATTACTTGTTTGTTGGTAAGATTGGAGATTGATAGAGTGAGCTTTGAAACAAAGTATTTAATAAGATGGGGCATACCTGGATGGATGTTAATTTTTTGGATTGGGACCTACTTTGCAATCACTGATTATGCATATATATCAGCCCACATAAATTTAAATGAGTTTGGAAAATTAATAGGAGTTTTCATTTCTTTAAGTATATTTGGAGTGGTAGTGGGTTATATAATTCATCATTTATACTTTGTAGCGAATTGGATATTTAATAAAAATAGGATTTTTGATAATGCAATTAAGCAGGTGGAGGATTTTCCCGAACCTGCAAATTGGAAAGATAACAATATGAACGATTATTTTTATTTTGAAGTTTTATGGCACGAAAGTTTATTAAAACTTAAAGAAGATAAAAGAAACTATATCGTTGAAAGGTATAGGTATCTGCTATCGACAATTCATGCTTTGGGTACTGTGTTGGTAAGTCATTGTTTAGCTGTCGGGTTTATAGTGATAGCATCACTGTTTAAGTATGGTAAGTTGTATTATCCGCTACCAGTAATGATTATGTTAGTTATCCAACTTGTAATAGTGTTTATTGCGGTATCAAGTTTCAAATACTACTCGGCAAACTTAAATTATTTTCAAGGTAGTTTTTTAGACAAGATACATAATAAGAAAATAAAGATGTAGCATCCTTCGGGGTGCTTTTTATTTTGGGGAGGGACACAACGTGGACAACTCACTCAGGGAATTAATTATTAACACAGCAATTGGACACGCAATAAGGACAGACCAATTGTATAACGGTCTTAAAGCCCTTAATAAAAGGGGATGCAAATGGGCGGATGGGGAGATCATCAGGGGGTTAGGGATGCTTGGGTCTTATGGTGTGAGGGATAGGCAAGCTATATACAGTCTCCTACATGTCAGCCAGATTCTGACCTATGAAGCAGCTCGATCCTATCTAGCATCATATCAACGGGAGTACAGGGAGTTTAATGCTGTACAGAAAGTGGGGCATCTACATGCCTTTGTTTTGTTTGCGATGATAGATGAGAGGAGAGCTGGTGAATCCAATGCCACCTAAACCGTTGAGGGAGTGTAAGGTGCGAGGGTGCAGAGAGTTAACAAGCGATGGTTATTGTCCTACTCATGCTGATGGTAAGCAGCAGGAATCGAAGTATTACAACAATCATGTTCAAGATAAACAAACAGACAAGACAACTTGTTCTAATGCGAGACAATTACCTTTGTCAAAGCCGTTTAAAACAAGATTGTGTCGTCCCTGCTGTCATGGTTCATCACATAGTGGAGCTAAAACAGGATTGGAACAAACGATTAGATTTAAATAATCTTGAAAGCATGTGTAATAGTTATTGAAACAAAGAGCAGATAAAATAAATCCATGAAAGTTAATGTATCAAAAATATAAGTAATAACAGACATATATCACAGCTACATCTAAAATATACTGATGTGTAACAAAAAGTACTTCCATAATGGAAGGACTTTTTGTTGATTTAACATGATCGATTTTAGCACCTTTCTTGTATGTTACAAGGTAAACGAAATGAAACCGGTTGTTGATCACACATAAAACCTTATGAGAGAGATAAAAAGTAGTAAGAATAATAGATTATTAAATTTAACAAAAAGAGACATAAAGATTATTTTTTGTTAAATAAATAAGGATTTAAATACCAATTTTATTCAAAAATAAGAAAAAGTGTATAAAAAAATTCCTGTATTTGTTAATGTTCTTTATAGGCCAATAAACTCTTGCGGATGCATCTGCTTTTAAGGAGAATTTTAAATGAAAAAACAAATTATTGCAGGAACACTAGCATTGACTACTTTATTTTCAATTGTAGCCCCAGTTTCTACGTATGCAGCAGAGAACAAAAAAGAAAAAAATCTAGTTAAAGTTGAATTGCAGAGTACCGTTCTACAAAACGCTACAGTTCAAAACGAATTAACGAATAAAATTAATAATACTGTAGTAAATGATCCTACACTAAGTACAAAAGGTTTGAAAAAAGACGCTTTAGTCTATGCATTAAGGAATGGCGGCAAACTTCTAGGAGACCTTCTGGAAATTTTGAGTAAGAAAAATGCAGATTACGTTAAAAAGTACTCCAAACAAATTGCCGATTTTCTTGACAGTGTTACAAACAGTATTGAAGCAAGATTAATTGATTTCCTGATCTTTGAATTGGGGATACCAGCATCTTCTGCAAGAACAATTGCTTGGGCAATTATGTTCATTATTGCATAATTAACAAAGGAGTGACACGATGAATTTAGAAAGAGAGATAGAACTCCTCAAGTATCAAAATTATTTACTTAAGACAATCATTGACGGAGATGACCATCCATTTTTCATGTTTGCTTTGGATCATAATTTAAGGAAAGAGCAAGTAGATGCTGTCGTTGAAATTTTGGGGATTTTCTCTAATCGTTTAAATGGAGAAGAAGAGTCTCTAGAAATCAAGAAAGCATCCACAAATGAAAAATTGAAAGCGGTTGGGATTTCTGTTGAAGAAGCGTTGAAAAATGAAGTGCCAACAAGACAAGAATTTGATCATTATAAGGAGAAAATATTTTCTTCTGATATCGAAACCAAATACTTATTAATGAGCCTTCAAAGACAGCATATTCAGCCAACTGTATGTGAGTTCTTATTGAAAAATAATTAATTGCCAGCCCCTTCGCTTGATGAAGGGGCTTTTTTACTGAAAAGCTGGAGAGAATTTGAGGGATTTTTGTTTTATGGAACTTTTAAAGCTTCACAAACTGCCGTTTATAAAAACGACAGCTCTCTTAAAAAGGGAATCATATCTCTTTTTTAAATATTCTTCTTCCTCAATTAAAAAAACTAAAGTGTATAGTAGAAGGTAATCAGAAAAACAATGAAAGGAATGATCTCTTTTATAATATCAAACCAAAACACCTATTATATGAAAATGGAGAAACAACAAGCAGCCCTGAAGGTGATCAATAATTTGCTAAACAGCTAGGCCATATCGAGATCACGAGCGGGCATATCGTTGCCTGTGATCCTTTTGATTCAGAAGGTGATCAATCTTTTACGAGGAAAGTTACTCTAGGGAAATATTCCATTTTACTTGTAGTAAAACGATTAGAAAGCGGTGACGAACGCGTCGCCTATGCAATGATCAAGTTTACAAACGAGCAAGCAATAGAATGGGAGCTTGCCACAAGAGCAGGGCAGGAACTCAATCAGTTGAAAGAAGACGAGTTATTCGGCTACGGTGTGAATACGGGAATGGGTTGTTTCATGGATGCGGAAGCAGCAATATATTTATAAGCTTATGAGGATAAACGATATAAAGAGGACAATGATTTCTATCTTTATGAGGAATTTGCAGAAGCGCTTGAACAAAACTACAAGCACACATGGGACTGGCTCGTCACCCGTTTTTATGACAAGGTGGACATTGCCATGTTTACAACAGTCATCAGTGACGGGATGTATCCAAGCTTTTGGGGGCTAGATCAAAAAGGGAAACCTGCTTACCTTGTGACGGATTTTCTTATCATGAAATGACGAGAAACCCATGAAATCATGGGTTTTTATTGTTCTTTGATTATAGACTTAGGCATTTTTTGATTAAACCTATTATTTTAAGCGACTCTATAGTAAGTCACTTTTCCGATGCTTTTTTCTATTAATTTCTCTTTAAAAAATTCAATGATTCTATAAAAATAAAAAAACGCTCCGATAATGAAGAAGTAAGATAATGAAAAGGGAGTGTTATTTTTGAAAAAATGGATCGTCATGATGTTACTAGTAATCCTTTCATTCACGCAGTCAGTTCAAATGGTACATGCAGCTAAGGATGAATGGAATCAATTAGCTGATTTGCCAACAGCAAGAGTGGGAGCTGTAGCTAATGCTGTAGATGGGAAAATTTATGTAATTGGTGGGTTTAATGCCGACAAAGAAACGTTAGAATATGATCCATCTGTAAACAAATGGACTAAAAAGAAAGATATACCTACTGGAAGAGGAGGAGCAGCATCAGTAGTAGTAGGTTCAAAAATATATGTCCTTGCTGGAAAACATACGGGTTTTACTTATAATAAGTTCGAAGTGTATGATACAAAAAAAGATGAATGGGAAACACTACCTGATATTCCCTTTGTTAGCAAATCAAAAGGCTCATATAACGTTCAAGCGGGTGTTATTGGAAATAAAATTTATGTACTAGGCGGTAAAGAATTTTTTAGTTATGATTTAACCAGTCAAACATGGAAAGAAGAAGCTCCTCTAAATGTAAAAACAGAGGGTGCGACAGGTTTAGTTTTAAAAGAGAAGTTTTATATAATTGGACAGAACGATAATCGCCAAGTTTTTGAGTATGACACAAACAAAGGAGTTTGGTCATTTAAGAAAAGAAATCTTTCAGGTTATTTAACTGGCGTTACTTATAAAGGGAATATGGTATTTCCTGCCTCTTCAACTAGAAAATTAAATATTTATGATGCTAATAAAGAAGAAATTATAGGTGTAGATGTACCTTATCACAATCCTCGTATAGGTGCTTCATCTGTCATTATTGACGATACTTTATACGTTATTGGCGGTCGAGATTATAATCTGAATTATACAGAGATTGCAGATCAAAACTACAAATCTGTCATCTCTTTATCTTTAAAAGACCTGCAATTTCCAAACAACACTGAAACCGAACCACCTGGTGACAAAGACACAGAACCAACAACACCTCCTAAAGACGATGCAACAAATGAAGACGGCGATGCACTACTCATCATCACAATGGTCAATGGCTTACAGAAAGAGTATGACCTTTCAATGAAAGAAGTCAACGCCTTCCTATCCTGGTACAAAAAACGTGATGCAGGAGAAGGACCAGGTTTTTATGAAATTGACGAGCATGACAATAACAAAGGTCCATTTGAAAGTAAAAAGGATTATGTAGTGTTTAAAAACATTCTCATGTTCGAAGTCAATAAATATAAGAAGTAATTGAAATCAAAGCCATCTAATCAAACTAGGTGGCTTTTGAGTTAGCTCGACAGCTTTCAGCAATTTTAAGGCAAATTTAAGCTCGGATTTTATTTCAAATGTATTAAATCTTTGTTACAATAAGACAGCTTTGCTCAAAAGAGACATTCCAAGGTTCGACATTTTTTTAGCAATTCTTAAAAATTTTATGGTTTGATATGAAACTCTTTTGATGATCCATGCGTCTCTATAAGTGTCAAAAGAAAAGAGGTTATCAATATGCTATTCAAGAAGCTATCAGAAAATAAGTCTGTAAAATGGATAGGATATACAAGCTTTTACTTACTTATTTTGCTATTATTGTTCTTTATTTACGGATTCCACACAGCAAATACGGGATCATTCATTTACAACGATTTTTAATTGGAGATTAAACTATGAAACTATTACACACGATTCATGAATACCAGCAAACGAAACCAACACAGCCAGCATTTGTTTCTCAACAGACGTCGATCACATATGATGAGCTTTGGCATTTATCAGACCAAATGGCTGGTGCGATCGATGCGGTCGCAGCTGGCAGTGAACCTGTCATTGTCTACGGTCATATGGAGCCAGAGATGCTGATTTCTTTCTTAGGCAGTGTGAAATCAGGCAGACCTTATATTCCGGTCGATATCTCAATACCTGTTGAGCGCATCGTCTCAATCATTGAAAGCTCAAAAGCCAGTCTATTGATATGTGCAAATGAGCAGAATGTATTAGATGTAGAAGAGCACATTGAAGTGAAAAGTGCGGCATCGCTTTTAGCACTTGAAAAAGAAGCACCGCCATCCACGCAGTGGGTTCAACAAGATGATGTTTTCTACATTATTTATACGTCTGGCAGTACCGGAAAACCGAAAGGCGTTCAGGTAACAGCCAATAATTTAGAAAGCTTTACAGAGTGGATGTGCCGCGACTTCCCAATTGGTGAGGGACGCACATTCTTAAATCAAGCACCATTTTCTTTTGACTTATCAGTGATGGATCTCTATCCAGCGCTTCAATCAGGCGGCACGCTTTACTGTTTAGTAAAAGATCTTGTCAATAAGCCAAAGGATATGTTTGCAGCACTTGGTCAATCTGACGTTGAAGTGTGGACATCAACACCATCCTTTGTGCAAATGTGCTTAATGGACCCTTCCTTTACAGGAGAGCTTTTACCAGAGCTGAAAGTTTTCTTGTTCTGCGGTGAGGCGCTTCCTGTAGCTGTAGCAAGTGCACTTCTGGAGCGTTTTCCAAAGGCGCAGGTCTTTAATACGTATGGTCCAACTGAAGCAACTGTTGCGATCACATCGATTGAAGTCACGCAGGAGATTCTTGATCAGCACGATTCTTTACCAGTCGGCTATGCCAAACCTGATACAGATATCGTCATTTTAGATGAAGAAGGCAAGACACTTTCTGATGGTGAGAAAGGCGAAATTGTCATCGTGGGGCCAAGCGTCACGAGAGGCTACTTAGGTGAACAAGCCTTAACGGATAAAGTGTTCTTTGAATACGAAGGACGCCCTGCTTACCGCACAGGTGACGCAGGTGTGGCGCAGGATGGATTAATTACGTGCCACGGTCGTCTCGACTATCAAATTAAGCTTCATGGATACCGGATGGAGCTTGAAGAAATTGAATATCATGTAAGCGAGACAACCTATGTCAATGCTTGTGTGATTGTGCCATTCCAGCCAAACGGTCATGTCGAGTACTTGATTGCAGCGATTGTTCCAGCAGCTCATTCATTTGAAAAAGAGTATCAGCTGACAAGTGCGATTAAGAAAGAAATGGCGGATTCACTGCCAGCGTACATGATTCCAAGAAAGTTTGTCTATCTTGAGCAGCTTTACATGACGCCAAACGGGAAGGTTGACCGTAAGAGAATCGCGAAAGAGGTTCTTCTATGATTCCGTTTAGTTCATTCTTTTTCTTCATTCTAATTGGTATTCTTCTTTTGCCGACGATCATTCTTGGTCTTCGCGGCAAAAGAATGCAGGGCTACAACATGTTTGCAACGGTTGTGGCACTCGCGCTTATTTTCTCAAAGGATGCACATGGCGCACTGCTGCTCTTCTTGTTCACGGTGTGGCAAGTCTTAATCATTCGCCTGTACCTTGCATACCGGTTAAAGGCGAATCAGGCATCCGTTTTCTATGCAGCAGTGGTGGCATCAATTTTGCCGCTTGTGCTGTCAAAGGTATTACCGTTCTTTTTAACTCATCACCCGCACCAACCGGCGCCAATTAACTGGTTGAGCTTTTTGGGGATCTCGTACTTAACATTTAAAGGTGTTCAGTTAATTATCGAGACAAGAGACGGCTTGATTAAGAAGAAAATTCCGATTCATCGTTTGGTCTATTTCATTGTCTTTTTCCCGACGATTTCATCAGGTCCGATTGACCGTTACCGCCGATTTGAAAAAGATATGGATACACCGCCTGAAAAGGAAGCATACAGTGATCTTCTGTATTCCGGTATTCATAAAATTTTCATTGGCTTCTTATATAAGTTCATTATTGGTTATCTGATTCACACGTATATTCTGATGAATATTCATCACATTAGCAGCAGTCACTTTGTTCAGCAGTTAACGTATATGTATGCTTACAGCATGTATTTGTTCTTTGACTTTGCTGGATATACAGCATTTGCTGTAGGTGTGAGTTATATTATGGGCATTAAATCGCCAGAGAACTTTAATAAACCGTTTATCAGCCGCAATATTAAAGACTTCTGGAATCGCTGGCACATGTCCCTGTCCTTCTGGTTCAGAGACTACGTGTTTATGAGATTTGTGTTCTTTATGACCAAAAAGAAGTGGATCAAGAACCGTATGGCTGTATCAAATATCGGGTACTTTGTCCTCTTTCTATTGATGGGTGCTTGGCATGGTCTTGCCCTTCAATATATTATTTACGGACTATATCATGCAGTTGTCATGTCCGGTTACAATTTATTTGAGAAATGGAATAAAAAGCACAAGTGGTGGCCGGATAATAAGGTCACAATGGTTGTGTCTATCATTATTACATTCCATGTGATTTGTTTCGGATTTTATATTTTTTCAGGAAAACCATTTCATCATTAATCATTAAGGGAGTAGAAAATTATGGAATTTAAAAATCAAGTATACGGTATTATTGCAGAGGTTTGTCAGGATGACGTTGTGAAAGAAAATCCAGAGATTGCGATTTTTGAAGAAGGTCTTCTTGATTCATTTGGTACAGTAGAACTGCTTATGGCAATTGAAAGTCAACTTGGAATCACTGTTCCGATTACAGAATTCGATCGTGATGTGTGGGATACGCCGAATCATATTGCTGAGCAGCTGGCAGAGATGAAGTAATGAAAAAGCGTTTTTTTGGGCCGCTTATTTTAGCGGCTGTTCTATTCATTGGTGTTCTTCTTGTACCAAATGCATGGCTCTCACACCTGATCCCAAAAGACAAATTACAAAAGTCAGCCACAGAATTAGATCCAGGGATGTTTCAAGGGCTTTATTTACAAGATGAAATGCTAAAAGATCCAACTTATTTGCCGATCTATGGTTCTTCTGAACTATCACGTTTTGATCCATATCACCCTTCGAATTTCTTTCATGAGAATCCTCAAGGGTTTACACCTTATCTTATTGGAAAAGGTGGATCGCAATCATTAATTCATGCGATGAACTTTGCAGCGCATATGGATGAATTAAAAGGGAAGAAGCTTGTATTTATCGTGTCCCCGCAGTGGTTTGTGAAATGGGGATCTGACGAGAATCACTTTGCACCTAACTATTCAGCGCTTCAAGCGCTGAATCTCGCCTATAATAAAGAAATTGATCCAACTGTGAAAAAAGAGCTGATCAAAAGAATCATGAAGTTTAAAGCAGTCAAAAACGACATGGTGATTACAGAGCTTTTTAAAGCAGAGCTATCTGGAAACAAGTTCGCTTATGGCGCGATTTCTCCTATTGCGAAAATGTATTATGGTATGCTTCAAAAGAAAGACATGTACTATACGATTGGATCGGGGCATGAGCGCAAGCTTCAACCGTCTCCTTCAGTCAAAGGAAAAACATGGGCTGAGCTTGAAAAAGAAGCGAGCATTTTTGGTGCGGAAAGAGCAGGGGACAACCCGTTTTATATTAATCAAAAACTGTTTGACCGCAAACTGAAACCGATCATGAAGAAGATGAAGGATTCCCGTGAAGGTCATTCTTATGCCGAATCACCAGAATATAAAGATTTTCAAATCATGCTGGATATTTTAAAACAGGCAGGGGCAAAGCCTTTGTTTGTAACGATTCCTGTCAACGGAAAGTGGTATGATTACACTGGTTTTCCGAAAGAAGGCCGTACAGGTTATTATGAAAAAATCAATCGTCAAATTCGAGATAATGGGTATGAAGTCGCAGATTTGACTAAGCATGAGTACGATCCATATTTCTTTAAAGATACGATTCATGTGTCTTATAAAGGATGGGTGTACATCGATAAGGCAATTGAAAAGTTTTACAAAGAGCAGTAGAATGCAGCAGCTTTCTGCTGCTTTTTGTTTGTCGAATCAGCGGATATCTTGTATAACTGAGGGAAAAGGGCTATGCTGTAGATGGAGGCGATATGATGAATCGTTCTGAGAAAAAAGAACTATTAAAGCGTTCGAAGAAGCATTTTAATGATCATGCCTTTTGGGAAAAGCTAAAAAAGACGGCACAAAAAGCTGGTGTCTCTCTTGTCTATGCTGTGCTATTACTTTACTATACATTGCAAAAACCCGAAGTGCCTGTCAAAGCAAAGACCTTGATTATTGGAGCACTCGGCTACTTTATCCTTCCACTTGACCTCATTCCGGATACATTGATTGGTGTCGGCTATACAGATGATTTAGGAGCCATTACATTTGCTCTGCTTCAAGTAGCAATGTACATTGATGATGATGTGAAAGGAAAAGCAAAAGACAGGCTGTCAAAATGGTTCGGCGAAAAAACCGATACGTCTTTGATTGATCAAAAGCTTGAGGATGGCGGTATGCCGTCTGCATAAAGAAAAGCCTCCGTTATTAGAGGCTTTAGCGTGTAGACAAACCCTCGCATTCGTTGTCAGGTCTGCGCTCCAGTGCTCACGAATGTTTCAATTCGCTCCGCTCCGGTGCTCGTCCTTCCTAGACTGCAAAGGTTTTCTATCACGCTGAAAAGAAGACAAAGGGCTAAAATGATTTTCATTTTAGCCCTTTGTCAACAATCTGAAGCCTCCGTTATTGGAGGCTTTTTTCTTTTATCCTAAAAATTTCACGCAAACTGGATGAGGGACGGTAATGTCTGATTGTAAAACAGTGAGTCGTCCCGTTTCTTTGTCGCGTTTGTATAACACGAGATTGCTAGATTCTTGGTTTGAACCGACGAGGAATTCTTCTGTTGGATCAAGCACAAAATCTCTAGGCCAGTTTCCTTCAGAAGAAGCAATCTCGACTAGGCTTAATTGGCCGTCATCGTCTGCTTTAAAAATCGCAATGCTGTCATGACCGCGATTTCCTGCATAAACAAATTGGCCGTCTGAAGAGACATGAATAGCACTGCCTTGATTGTTCTCTGTAAAATCGCTTGGAATGGTCGCGATTGTTTGAATCTCTTCAAAATGACCATCTTCAAAGTAACGAAGCACAATGACCTCTGAGCTTAGCTCTGTCATAACATATGCCACAGGTTTCGTTGGGTGGAATGTGATATGACGAGGTCCGCTGCCTGGTTTTGTTTCAAATGTATGAGCAAGCTCAAGTTTGCCGTCTTCTTTCTTATACGTATAAATTCCATCTGTTCCAAGGTCAACTGCCACAGCAAATTGTTCATCTGGCGTGAGACCCATAAAGTGGGTGTGTGGCTTTTCCTGACGATCTTCGTTAGGGCCAGTTCCTTCATGCTGCGCCTGTGAGAGCGTGCGGATCACTGAGCCATTTTCAGCATCGATCTCATACATCTCTGCTGTCCCTTTATGATAGTTTGCTGTATACGCCGTTTTCGTTTGACTGTCCACGCTGACGTGACAAGGAGAAGCTCCATCGGCAAGCTCTTGGTTGATGAAGTGAAGTCTGCCTGTTGTTGAATCAATTTGATACGCAGCAAGGCCGCCCTGTGATCCTTTTTTCACAACAGCATAAACAAACTTTTGATCCTCTGACACGGTTAAATATGTAGGATTTTCAAGCTCAGCAGCGACTTCTACTTGCTCAATCTGCTGCTTGTCCGTATTTAATGTAAACGTATAAACGCCTTTACTGTCTCCCTTTGTATACGTACCGATATAACCTCTGATGTTAGCCATGTATTGCCCTCCTTCTATTAGATGCTCTCATTCTATCATAAATTCATAGGAAAACGCTTTAGAAAGGCATGCCAAAAGAAAAAACAAAGTCATTGAAATCTCACAATATTCATCAAAAATCATGTGAAAAAATATCACAAAAGTTTTCTCAAAAGAAAAGCGTTCATGTAAAGTAAATAAATTGAAGAAAAAATACAAAAAATTTTAAGTTTTTTCATTCCTTGTCTAGCAAAGGTGTAAGCGTATACATTTAATTTTGATTAGTCTAAATTGTCTAATAATTTTAAAAATGCTGTTGACACTGTATGGAAAGCGGCGTAAGATGGGTTCAACAAAAGCTAAACAAACACGCAGTGCAAGCGATTGACACTTCAAAATAAAGTGTCTGAAAATTCAACTACTTTTTGTTTGAAAGAGAGGGTGCTCACTGAAAATGGAAGACCAAAAGGAACAGTGGATCTTTTTGAACGATGAACTCGTGAAAAAAGAGGATGCGAAAATTTCAGTTTACGATCATGGCTTTTTATATGGCGACGGTGTTTTCGAAGGGATTCGCGTGTATAACGGAAATATCTTTCGAATGAAAGAACATTTAGACCGCCTGTATGATTCCGCCAGATCCATTATGCTGAACATTCCATATTCACTTGAGGAACTCACGGAAAAAATGATTCAAACAGTTGAAAGGAACGGCCTAAAGGATGCCTATATCCGCCTTGTTGTCTCAAGAGGAGCGGGTGATCTTGGATTAGATCCTAACAACTGCGGGAGAGCCAACACAGTGATCATTGTAGAGCCGCTTGCCATTTTTCCAAAGCACCTATATGAAACGGGTATTGACATTGTGACGGTTCCAACAAGACGAAATCGTCCAGATGTCCTTAGCCCAAAAGTGAAATCATTAAATTATTTGAATAACATTCTTGTCCGAATCGAAGCCCATATGGCCGGTGTGAGTGAAGCGCTGATGCTGAACGATCAAGGGTACGTGGCGGAAGGTTCTGCAGACAACGTGTTTATTTATAAAAAAGGCAAGCTTTATACACCGCCAGGTTATATCGGCGCACTCGAAGGCATCACAAGAAATGCCATCATGGAAATTGCAGAAGACTTAGGCTACGAAGTGAAAGAAGAACCTTTCACAAGACATGATGTGTATACAGCAGAAGAAGTATTTCTAACAGGAACCGCAGCCGAAGTCATCGCCGTTGTAAAAGTTGACGGCCGTACAATCGGTGAAGGGAAACCTGGGTTCCACACAAACAAACTTCTTGAACAATTCCGTAAGCGAGTAGTTGAAGAAGGAGAAAAAGTCGTTTTTACAGATGAAAACATTCATGCAAGTTAAATAGATATCGATAAACGTTGAAGAGGACTAGTAGCTTTAGAGTCAGTATCTACAGAGAGCCGGTGCTAGCTGGAAACCGGTGTTACTTTCTAAAGTGAACTCACCTCTGAGTGTCTGTTTGAAATGATAGTAGGGCAGGCCGAGTGACATTGCTCACTCGTTACCAAAATGGACGAAAGATGTCCATGAGACGGCAGCAAGGTTTGCCGTGAACAAGGGTGGTACCGCGAAAAACAAAGCTTTTTCGCCCCTTTGACCTAGTGAAAAGTAGTGTCATTGTGGGGTGAGAAGGCTTTTTTATATGGTCTCATATCTCTATCTTGAATGGAAAAGGGTGAAAGGACTTGACTGAAGCAAGACAAAGAGGAGGAAATCAAATGGGGACAAATGTACAAATGGAGACGGAAAAATCAAAAGCGCCACAAACGATGAACGGTGCACTCATGTTAATTGAAGCACTCAAAAGAGAAAAAGTAGAAGTCATTTTCGGCTATCCAGGCGGAGCAGTTTTGCCAATCTACGATAAAATTTACGATTCTGGTTTATTTCATGTCCTGCCAAGACATGAGCAGGGAGCGATTCACGCAGCAGAAGGATACGCAAGAGTATCTGGTAAACCAGGTGTTGTCATTGCAACATCAGGGCCTGGAGCGACAAATCTTGTGACAGGAATTGCAGATGCGATGATTGATTCACTTCCCTTAGTTGTATTCACAGGGCAGGTGGCAACGTCAGTCATTGGATCGGATGCTTTCCAAGAAGCAGATGTACTCGGCATCACAATGCCAATTACAAAGCACAGCTACCAGGTAAGAAATCCAGAGGAGTTACCTGGTGTTATTAAAGAGGCATTCCATATCGCAACAACAGGCAGACCTGGCCCAGTCTTGATTGATATTCCAAAAGATGTCGCAGGCATTGAAGGAACCTTTGAATATGACCAGCCAATTGATTTACCTGGTTATCAGCCAAAAGTAGAGCCGAACTATTTGCAAATTCGCAAATTAGTAGAAGCTGTCAGCAGAGCGAAAAAACCAGTCATTCTAGCAGGAGCCGGCGTTCTTCATGGCAAAGCATCTGAAGAATTAAGACAGTATGTAGAGCAGCAGCAAATCCCAGTCGCTCATACATTGCTTGGACTTGGCGGATTCCCGGC
This sequence comes from Bacillus sp. FSL R5-0659, assembly GCF_038008785.1. Taxonomy (NCBI): domain Bacteria; kingdom Bacillati; phylum Bacillota; class Bacilli; order Caryophanales; family Bacillaceae; genus Bacillus; species Bacillus sp. FSL R5-0659. The sequence goes on along the minus strand of NZ_JBBOZU010000001.1, from coordinate 2,425,994 downwards.
AAAGCACCCTCTTTTCCTAGGGATGGCAGGTATGCATGGCACATATGCAGCGAACATGGCTCTTCATCAATGTGACCTGCTCATTTCAATCGGAGCAAGATTTGATGACAGGGTAACAGGCAACCTCAATCATTTTGCAAAACATGCGAAGGTCGCTCATATTGACATCGACCCAGCGGAAATTGGCAAGAACATTCATACCCATATCCCGGTTGTTGGAGACAGTAAGCTCGTTCTTGAAGAGCTGATCAAGCAAGACGGGAAGCAAGGGGAATCAGACGAATGGAAAAATCAATTAGATCAGTGGAAGGAAGAATATCCACTCTGGTACGTTGAAAACGAAGCTGAAGGTTTTAAACCTCAAAAGCTGATTGAATACATTCATCAATTCACAAAAGGTGAAGCCATTGTCGCAACTGATGTCGGACAGCATCAAATGTGGGCGGCACAGTTCTATCCATTTGAAAATGCAGATAAGTGGGTCACATCTGGAGGACTTGGCACAATGGGCTTCGGATTACCAGCAGCCATTGGCGCTCAGCTAGCTGATCAAGAGGCAACCGTTGTAGCGATTTTAGGAGACGGAGGTTTCCAAATGACCCTGCAAGAACTTGCCGTTATCCGTGAGCTGAACCTTCCAGTCAAAGTGATTGTACTCAATAATCACAGCCTTGGAATGGTAAGACAATGGCAAGAAATTTTCTACGAAGAACGCTACTCACATTCTAAATTTTCAGAGCAGCCAGACTTCGTAAAATTATCTGAAGCTTATGGCATTAAAGGAATCAGAATCTCATCAGACGAAGAGGCGAAAGAAAAACTCGAAGAAGCCTTAACCTCTAGAGAGCCTGTTTTCATCGATGTCAATGTAGCGAGAGATGAAAAAGTATTCCCGATGGTAGCACCGGGGAAAGGACTTCATGAGATGGTGGGGGTGAAACCTTGAAAAGAATTATTGTGTTGACTGTATTAAATCGATCAGGCGTACTGAACAGAATCACAGGCCTCTTTACCAAAAGACATTACAACATTGAAAGCATTACGGTCGGCCATTCTGAGATTCAAGATGTATCACGCATCACGTTCGTCGTCCATGTAGACCAAGAGAAAGACATCGAACAGCTGACAAAACAGCTGAACAAACAAATCGATGTTCTGAAAGTAACAGACATTACAAACCAATCAATCGTTCAGCGAGAGCTGGCTTTGATAAAAGTCGTATCTGCACCAGCATCTAGAATGGAGATCACGGGGGTCATTGAACCTTTTAGAGCTTCTATTGTAGATGTGAGCAGAGAGAGTGTCGTCATTCAGGTGACAGGTGAGTCTTCAAAAATTGAAGCACTCATTGAATTACTTAAGCCATACGGCATTAAAGAAGTCGCCAGAACTGGCACCACGGCCTTTGCGAGAGATAATCAGCAAAAGCCGCAAACAAATAAAACAATTTCAATTGTCTAAACAAAAGGAGAGAGTCAAATGGTAAAAGTATATTATAACGGTGATATTCAAGAAAACGTATTAAATGGTCAAAAGGTAGCAATCATTGGTTACGGTTCACAAGGTCATGCACATGCATTGAACTTAAAAGAAAGCGGCGTAGATGTGATCGTCGGCGTGAGAAAAGGCGGATCTTATACAAAAGCACAAGAAGACGGCCATCAAGTATTCACAGTAAAAGAAGCAGCAGCACAAGCAGACGTCGTCATGGTACTACTTCCAGATGAGCAGCAAAAGAAAGTATATGATGAAGAAATCAAAGATCAATTAGAAGCTGGAAACTCACTTGTATTCGCACACGGATTTAACGTTCACTTCCATCAAATTGTTCCTCCAAGTGACGTAGATGTGTATCTTGTAGCTCCAAAAGGTCCAGGACATCTTGTGAGAAGAACATATGAGCAAGGCGCTGGTGTACCTGCCCTATTTGCTATCTATCAAGATGTATCTGGTCAAGCGAAAGACAAAGCACTTGCTTATGCGAAAGCGATCGGCGGAGCAAGAGCGGGCGTTCTTGAAACAACATTTAAAGAAGAAACAGAAACGGATCTTTTCGGTGAGCAGGCAGTTCTTTGTGGAGGTCTTACTTCACTAGTAAAAGCAGGATTCGAAACGTTAACAGAAGCTGGTTATCAGCCAGAGCTTGCATATTTCGAGTGTCTACATGAACTTAAATTAATCGTTGACCTTATGTATGAAGAAGGATTAGAAGGCATGAGATATTCAATCTCTGATACAGCACAATGGGGTGACTTCGTATCAGGACCACGCGTTGTAGATGCAAAAGTAAAAGAATCGATGAAAGCTGTTTTGACTGATATCCAAAACGGAACTTTTGCAAAAGAATGGATCGTTGAAAACCAAGTGAATCGTCCACGTTTCAATGCAATCAATGCAAATGAAAATGAGCACCAAATTGAAATCGTTGGTAGAAAGCTTCGTGAAATGATGCCTTTCGTTAAACAAGGAAAGAAAAAGGAAGCGGTGAGCGTCGGTGCGGAAAATTAATTTTTTTGACACAACACTTCGAGATGGAGAGCAATCACCAGGAGTGAACTTAAATGCACAAGAAAAGCTAATTATTGCAAAGCAGCTTGAGCGCCTTGGGGTTAATATCATTGAAGCGGGTTTTCCCGCTTCATCCCGAGGGGATTTCTTAGGCGTACAAGAAATAGCAAGAACGATTAAAAACTGTTCTGTTGCTGGTCTTGCACGATGTGTGAAAGGTGACATTGATGCTGCATGGGAAGCATTAAAAGATGGAGTGGAGCCAAGGCTTCATGTCTTTATTGCTACTTCTGACATTCACCTGAAGCATAAACTAAAGAAAACACGTGAAGAAGTCGTAGAACAGGCTGTCGCAATGGTGAAATATGCGAAAGAACGTTTTCCAGTTGTCCAATGGTCAGCAGAAGATGCGTGCCGTACAGATCTTGCTTTCTTGGCAGAAATTGTAGAAAAGGTCATTGACGCTGGGGCGAGTGTCATTAACTTGCCAGATACAGTTGGATACCTAGCGCCAAAAGAGTACGGGAATATCTTTAAATATATGAAGGAACACGTTCCAAATATCGACCGCGTTAACTTGTCCGCTCACTGTCACGATGATCTAGGAATGGCTGTGGCAAACTCACTTGCTGCCATTGAAAATGGAGCAGATCAAATTGAAACGGCTGTCAACGGAATTGGCGAGCGCGCTGGAAATGCCGCGTTAGAAGAAATTGCAGTAGCTCTTCATATTCGAAAAGACTTTTACCAGGTCGAATCAACGATTCAATTGAATGAAATTAAGCGTACAAGTGATGTAGTGAGCAAATACTCAGGAATGATTGTGCCGCGTAATAAAGCAGTCGTTGGAAACAACGCTTTTGCACATGAATCAGGTATTCACCAAGATGGTTTCCTCAAAGAAAAAACAACCTATGAAATTATTTCTCCAGAGCTTGTCGGTGTGACAACAGATGTGCTTGTCCTTGGAAAACACTCCGGAAGACACGCGTTTAAAGACCGCATGAAAACACTAGGCTTTAAACTAACGGAAGACGAAATCAATAAATTCTTTGAGACTTTCAAGAACTTGACAGAGAAGAAGAAAGAAATTACAGATGATGATTTGATCTCTATTATATTAGAAGAAAAAGTAGCAGATCGAAAAATTGGCTACGAATTTGAAAGTCTGCAAGTGCATTATGGAACAGAACAAATGCCAACAGCAACAGTTTCTCTGAAAAACCAAGAAACACAGGCAGTCATTCAAGAAGCAGCTACAGGTGCAGGCAGTGTAGAAGCTGTGTACAACACGCTTGAGCGCTGTATGGAAGAAAGAATTCATTTGCTGGACTACCGCATTCAATCAAATGGAAAAGGCAGAGATGCACTAGCAGAAGTATATGTCACTGTTTCAATAGAAGGAAAAGAAACAGCAGGACGTGGTGTAGCGCAAGATGTGCTTGAAGCATCGGCGAAAGCTTACGTCAATGCAGTGAACAGACATTTAATCTTCAAATCAAATCTAATTGAAATTGAGAAACATCACGCGATCTCATAGGAAAGGAGGAAGGTTCTCATGAAAAAGAAAATTGCACTTTTGCCCGGCGATGGAATCGGACCGGAAGTCGTGACATCTGCAGTCGCTGTCCTTCAAGAGACAGCGGCTCAATTTCAGCACGAATTCGAATTTGAAACTGCGCTCATTGGCGGTATCGCAATAGATGAAAAAAACAACCCGCTTCCAAAGGAAACAGTAGATGTATGCAAAAGCGCTGATGCGATTTTATTAGGAGCAGTCGGCGGACCAAAGTGGGATCAAAACCCGCCAGAGCTTCGTCCGGAAAAAGGCTTGCTCGCCATTCGTAAACAGCTGGACTTATTTGCTAACATCCGCCCTGTAAAGGTGTTCGATAGCTTAAGCGAGGCATCTCCGTTAAAACAGGATCACATTAACGGAGTCGATTTCGTCATCGTTCGTGAATTAACAGGCGGCCTCTATTTTGGTGAACCAAGCGAACGCTATACAGATGATGAAGGAAAAGAAGCTGCCGTTGATACGCTCCTTTATACAAAGGAAGAAATTGTCCGCGTATTAAAAGAAGCGTTCGATATGGCCTTAACGAGACGGAAAAAAGTGACGTCTGTGGATAAAGCGAATGTTCTTGCTTCTAGTAAACTATGGCGTGAAGCAGTAGAGGAAGTTGCTTCTCAATATCCAGAAGTTGAATTTGAGCATATGCTAGTCGACAATGCAGCCATGCAGCTGATTTACAAGCCCGCTCAATTTGATGTCATTGTGACTGAGAATATGTTCGGCGACATTTTAAGTGACGAAGCTTCGATGATTACTGGATCACTCGGCATGCTGCCATCTGCTAGTTTATCAAGCACAGGCCTTCATTTATATGAGCCAATTCATGGTTCAGCACCCGATATTGCGGGGCAAAACGTTGCAAACCCTCTGGCAACCATTTTATCAGCAGCAAGCTTGCTTAGAACATCCTTTGCATTAGAAGAAGAAGCGGCTGCAATAGAAGACGCTGTGGAAGCTGTTCTTGCCTCTGGCAAACGAACAAAAGATTTAGCAGCAAAAGAGGGAACATATCAAACGACTGAAGAAATCACTAATGCGGTTGTAGACGCACTCAAGCAGCGCGTGCAAACCATTGTATAAATAGAATCTTGTGGAATTAGATAGAGGGAGGAAAAGGGTTATGCCTCGAACAATCATCGAAAAAATATGGGATCAGCATATAGTCAAAAGCGGCGAGGGGAAACCAGACCTTTTATATATTGATCTGCACTTGGTGCATGAAGTGACATCACCTCAAGCATTTGAAGGATTAAGACAAAAAGGGCGTAAGGTGAGAAGACCTCAAAACACGTTTGCGACGATGGATCACAACATCCCAACTGTGAATCGATTTGTGATTAAAGATGAGATTGCTAAAAAGCAAGTGAGTGCCTTAGAGCGCAACTGTGCGGAATTTGGCGTTCGTCTTGCTGATCTCCACAGTGTTGACCAGGGAATCGTCCATGTCGTTGGACCGGAGCTTGGATTGACACTTCCGGGGAAAACAATCGTTTGTGGAGATAGTCATACATCAACTCACGGCGCGTTTGGCGCACTTGCCTTTGGGATCGGTACAAGTGAGGTTGAACATGTACTTTCTACACAAACACTTTGGCAGCAGCGTCCGAAAACGCTAGAAATTAGAGTAGACGGAAAGCTTCAAAAAGGGGTAACCGCCAAAGATGTCATTTTAGCCGTCATTGGTGCACACGGCGTGAAGTTCGGTTCAGGTTATGTCATTGAATACACTGGGGAAGTATTCAGAAACATGACGATGGATGAGCGGATGACTGTTTGTAATATGTCGATTGAAGCAGGTGCGAGAGCAGGATTGATTGCACCTGATGAAGTCACCTTCGAATATTGCCGCGGCCGCAAATATGCACCGCAGGGCGAGGATTTCGAAGCAGCTATTAAAGAATGGGAAGAACTTAGAACAGATCCAGGTGCAACCTACGATAAAACCATTGTGTTAGATGGAAATAAGATTTCACCAATGGTTACGTGGGGAATTAACCCAGGAATGGTACTGCCTGTGGATGCATCAATTCCAGGACCTGAGGACTTTGCACAAGAAGATGATCAAAAAGAAGCGATTCGTGCTTACGAATACATGGGAGTCCATCCGCATCAGCGTATAGAAGATATTACGATTGAGCATGTCTTTATCGGCTCATGTACGAACTCAAGAATGACTGATTTACGCCAAGCCGCTTCTATGATTGAAGGACAAAAAGTAGCAGATCATGTCAGAGCGATTGTGGTGCCTGGCTCTCAAAGTGTCAAATTGCAAGCAGAAAAAGAAGGTCTTCATGAAATCTTCCTTGAAGCAGGATTTGAATGGAGAGAATCAGGCTGCAGTATGTGCCTTAGTATGAATAACGATGTGGTACCGGAGGGCGAACGCTGCGCGTCCACATCAAACCGTAACTTTGAAGGGCGTCAAGGGAAGGGTGCGAGAACGCATCTTGTCAGCCCGGCAATGGCTGCAATGGCTGCGATACATGGCCGATTTGTCGATGTCAGGAAGTTTAATCAAGAGAAAACAGTCGTGTAAGGAGTTGTCATAGATGGAGCCTTTAGTCACTCATAAAGGGAAAGCCGCTGTGCTTAACCGTATCAATGTAGATACAGATCAAATTATTCCGAAGCAATTTTTAAAAAGAATCGAACGAACAGGATATGGCCGCTTTGCCTTTTTCGACTGGCGTTATTTAGCCGATGGCAGCCCAAATCCAGATTTCGAACTGAATCAGCCGATCTATGAAGGAGCATCGATTTTGATCGCAGGAGAAAACTTTGGCTGCGGATCATCTAGGGAACATGCTCCTTGGGCGCTTGATGATTATGGCTTTAAAATTGTCATCGCACCATCATTCGCAGATATATTTCATCAAAACTGCTTTAAAAATGGGATGCTTCCGATTCGCCTTGATTATGATGTGTGGAAAACCTTCGCAGCATCATATGAGAACAAAGGGTATGAGATGACGGTTGATCTTGAAAAACAGCAGATAGAAGATCACGAAGGGAATATCACCCCTTTTCAAGTCGACCCTCACTGGAGAGAAATGCTCCTAAATGGTTATGATGAGATTTCATTAACATTACTACTAGAAGATGACATTCAAGCATTTGAAGAAAAGCGTAGCAACTGGCTGCGCGCTTAAGCAACGAGAAGCTGTCCGCCCGAGGTGTGACGGCTTCTTTTTTGCATGAAAACCTCTCGTTACTTGTGTTTACTAATCTTCGTTGGTAAACTGATAAAAAATATGCGCCCGAAAGGAACGTAAGCATGAAGCATGACAAGAAGAAAGATAATGTCATTTTGTTTCCTGGTCTGAAAGAAAGACTGATTGAAAAAGGAATGGCAGCATTAAAAGATAAACAGTATCAAGAGGCGCTTCACTTGTTTTCAGAAGCAAAATCGTATGATGACGATGAAGAATCCGATATTCACCTCGGAATGGCAATTTGTTTTCTGGAGCTGGGTGAGCTGCAGGATGCAAAGCGTGTTTGTGAAAAAATGCTGCATGAAGGATATGGCCACTATTTCACTGTGCTCCAAGTGTATATGACGATCTTAATTCAGCTGAAAGAATATGAAGAAGTTAAACAGACAATTGAGGCTGTGCTCGAGGAAAACCATCTTCCGGCAGAAAGCGCGGAGCATTTTTACAAGCTGCTCGAATTTAGTAGAAAAATGATTGAATCACCTGAAGAGATTTTAAATGAAGATGAGGACGCCGGAAGTGAGGTCAACATAGATGACATGCTGAAGCGGCCGGAAGAACAGGTTCAGTTCATCCATTCATTGAAAGACCGGAATATTAAACCGCATATGGGTCTATTAAATACAATCTTACAAAATCCTGATGGGAACCCTTTGGTCAAATCAATGATCCTGCAGCTTCTGGCAGATCATGATGTGGCAAAGCCGGTTCATGTGACAAAATTCGGTGATTCTTTAACACTTATTCCTTCTGAGGCTGTAAAGCCAGAGCAGATGCCGCTTCTTCAGCAAGTCCTTCGTATGCTCGATGACACGCTCGGCAATGAGAACCCAACCCTTTACCAAGGCGTGGAAGAGCTATGGCGCCGGCACTTATTTGTGCTGTATCCATTTCTTCCTAAGTACACAGATCCGAGTCTTTGGGCAGCGGCACTTCATAAAGTCGGCTATGAAATGCATGGGATCGAGATTGAACTCGAAGAATTGCATCTATTGTATGAATTTAACGAACGAGAGCTGAGAGAAGCTTGCACAATGCTGAAAGATATTGAAGAAATTTCTTATTTGTAATTTGTCGATTTAGTTGAAAGACGGACTTGTTATGTTATAATATAATGGTTGTATTTGTGCATATATAGTGCAGTTGTCAGATTCCAACGGTTGAAAGACGATATGTATAATCAAGTCAAATGTTGTATACATAATGCAAGCTTCTTAGCGGAGTGCGTGGTTTTTGATTGGACGAAGTCTTTATGATGCTTTAGAATGGAGCAACGCACAATCTGAATAGATTTTTGGAGGGAAACACACATGTCAGTAAAATGGGAAAAACAAGAAGGTAACGAAGGCGTTCTAACTGTAGAAGTTGACGCTGAAACATTTAACAAAGCACTTGATGATGCATTTAAGAAAGTGGTTAAGCAAGTATCAATCCCTGGATTCCGTAAAGGGAAAGTACCACGTGGTCTTTTCGAGCAGCGTTTTGGTGTAGAATCTCTTTATCAAGATGCATTAGATATTCTTCTTCCAGTTGAATATCCAAAAGCAATCGACGAAGCTGGTATCGAGCCAGTTGACCGCCCTGAAATCGATGTTGAGAAAATCGAAAAAGGCGAAAGCTTAATCTTCACTGCAAAAGTAACAGTGAAGCCTGAAGTAAAACTTGGTGACTACAAAGGTCTTAACGTAGAAAAAGACGACACAGCTGTTACTGATGAAGATGTACAAGAAGAGCTTAAAGGCATGCAAAACCGTCAAGCTGAGCTTGTTGTCAAAGAAGAGGGCGCAATCGAAAACGGCGATACAGTTGTTCTTGATTTCGAAGGATTCGTTGATGGAGAAGCATTCGAAGGCGGAAAAGCTGAGAACTACTCTCTTGAAGTAGGTTCTGGTTCATTCATCCCTGGGTTCGAAGAGCAATTAGTTGGTCTTGAAGCTGGCGCTGAAAAAGACGTAGAAGTTACATTCCCAGAAGAATACCATGCTGAAGACCTTGCAGGTAAACCAGCTGTATTCAAAGTGAAAATTCATGAAATCAAAGCAAAAGAACTTCCAGCACTTGACGATGAGTTCGCTAAAGATGTTGATGAAGAAGTAGAAACACTTGCTGAGTTAACTGAAAAAACGAAGAAACGTCTTGAAGAAGCAAAAGAAAACGAAGCAGAAGGAAAACTTCGTGAAGAGCTAGTTGCGAAAGCTTCTGAAAATGCGGAAGTCGACATCCCACAAGCGATGGTTGACACAGAGCTAGACCGCATGATGAAAGAATTCGAACAACGTCTTCAAATGCAAGGAATGAACCTTGAGCTTTACTTCCAATTCTCTGGACAAGATGAAGATGCGCTTAAAGAGCAAATGAAAGAAGATGCTGCTAAACGCGTAAAATCTAACCTAACACTTGAAGCAATTGCTGCTGCAGAAAACTTACAAGTGTCTGACGAAGAAGTGGAAGAAGAACTTTCAAAAATGGCTGAAGCATACAACATGCCAATTGAAAATATCAAACAAGCGATCGGATCTACTGAAGCAATGAAAGAAGATCTAAAAGTTCGTAAAGCAATTGATTTTCTTGTAGAAAACCGTTAATATGGTGCATAATAATAAAACAGGGCGCGAGTGACTCGTGCCTTGTTTTGTACAATTTTTGACTTATCATCGCTTCTTTTGGAAACGATAGTGTAAGTCGCATCTTTCTGTCATACATATCTCAATGTGCAGTGTTAGAAACACATCGTTACCGTCTTTTAGGAAAGTATGGTAAAATGCATACATACTGGACCCAGAAAGGTAGCTGACTGTTAGCTACAGGCAAGTGAAGAAGAATAAGGGGTGAAAGAATGTTTAAATTCAACGAGGAAAAAGGTCAATTAAAATGCTCGTTTTGCGGAAAAACGCAAGATCAAGTGCGTAAACTGGTCGCAGGACCTGGCGTATATATATGTGATGAATGTATCGAGCTTTGCACGGAAATAGTTGAAGAAGAGCTCGGCACAGAGGAAGAAGTTGAATTCAAGGATGTTCCGAAGCCTCATGAAATTCGGGAGATTCTTGATGAATATGTCATCGGACAAGACAATGCGAAAAAATCCTTAGCTGTAGCGGTTTATAACCATTACAAACGGATCAATTCCAACAGCAAGATTGATGATGTTGAGCTTTCGAAAAGTAATATTTCTATGATTGGACCAACAGGAAGCGGTAAAACATTACTTGCTCAAACACTTGCTCGTATTTTAAATGTTCCATTTGCGATCGCAGATGCAACATCATTAACTGAAGCAGGTTATGTTGGTGAAGACGTAGAGAATATTTTACTAAAGCTGATCCAGGCAGCGGATTATGATGTAGAAAAAGCGGAAAAAGGCATTATCTACATCGATGAGATCGATAAAGTAGCAAGAAAATCAGAAAACCCTTCTATCACTCGTGATGTATCTGGGGAAGGTGTCCAGCAAGCCCTTTTGAAAATTCTTGAAGGAACAGTTGCTAGTGTACCGCCTCAAGGTGGACGTAAGCATCCTCATCAAGAATTCATTCAAATCGATACAACAAATATCCTCTTTATTTGTGGTGGAGCCTTTGACGGCATTGAGCAAATCATCAAACGCCGCTTAGGTCAAAAAGTAATTGGATTCGGTGCGGAAAATAAAGTCGAAGATCTTGAAAAAGAAGTCCTTCTATCAAAAGTACTGCCAGAAGACTTGCTTCGCTTCGGTTTAATTCCAGAATTCATCGGTCGTCTACCGGTTATTGCAAGCCTAGAGCCGTTAGATGAAAAAGCACTTGTAGAAATCTTGACGAAGCCTAAAAATGCGCTCGTTAAGCAATATACAAAAATGCTTGAGCTTGACGATGTAGAGCTTGAATTTGAAGAAGATGCTCTTAGCGAAATTGCGAAAAAAGCAATTGAGCGTAAAACAGGAGCTCGTGGTCTTCGCTCGATCATTGAAGGCATCATGCTTGATGTGATGTTTGACCTTCCATCTCGTGATGATATTGAAAAATGTGTCATCACTGGAGCAACGGTTGCTGATGGTGAGCCGCCGCGTCTTGTGTTAAAAGATGGCACAGTCGTCAACAAAGATACAAAAACATCTGCATAAGAGAAGTCTCACTCCTGAATCATTTTGATTCAGGAGTTTTTTATTTATCGTGGAAGACGTGTTTATTCCGTCCAGCTCTAGGAAATACTAGCAGACAGAAACCAATACATACGATAGATGAAGGAGGGAGCACCGATTGAGCTGGACAGGAATCGTATTATTTATACAGCTGTTCTTTGGTATCGTCATCGGGCTGTACTTTTGGAACTTACTGCGAAATCAGCGCACACAAAAGGTGACGATAGACAAAGAATCAAAGAAAGAAATGGAAGCACTCAGAAAGATGCGCTCAATCAAGCTGAGTGAGCCTTTATCAGAGAGAGTCCGGCCAAAGGGATTTCAAGATATTGTAGGGCAGGAAGACGGCATTCGTGCTCTAAAAGCAGCGCTTTGCGGACCAAATCCTCAGCATGTCATTGTCTACGGCCCACCGGGAGTTGGAAAAACAGCCGCTGCCCGTCTTGTCATGGAAGAAGCGAAGCGTCATGCTGATTCACCGTTTAAGAAAGATGCGGTATTTGTGGAGCTCGATGCCACAACCGCAAGATTCGATGAACGGGGCATCGCAGACCCACTCATTGGTTCCGTGCATGACCCGATTTACCAAGGGGCGGGAGCGATGGGACAGGCAGGCATTCCGCAGCCAAAACAAGGAGCCGTTACGCATGCTCATGGCGGGGTTCTGTTTATTGATGAAATTGGTGAACTGCATCCGATCCAAATGAACAAAATGCTGAAAGTCCTTGAAGATCGGAAAGTATTTTTAGACAGTGCCTACTACAGTGAGGAAAACACCCAAATTCCGAATCACATCCACGATATTTTTCAAAATGGGCTTCCGGCTGATTTCCGGTTGATTGGTGCTACGACAAGAACACCTGAAGAAATTCCACCGGCTATTCGCTCAAGGTGTTTGGAAATTTTCTTTAAGGACCTTGACCAGCATGAACTAAAAATTGTTGCTGCTAAGGCTGTCCAAAAAATCCAAAAGGAATTAAGTGATGAAGGGCTGAACCTGTTAACCTCCTATGTGAAAAATGGTCGTGAAGCAGTCAATATGGTGCAGATCGCCGCTGGAATGGCCGTCACAGAAAACCGAAAAGACATCACGATCGAAGATGTCGAGTGGGTCATTCATTCAAGTCAGCTGACACCAAGATATGAACAAAAAGTACCGGAAAAGCCAAAAGTCGGGGTAGTGAATGGTCTGGCTGTCTACGGACCAAACAGCGGCGCGTTGCTTGAGATTGAAGTGAACATATGTAAGGCGCTTGAAAAAGGCAGTATCAACATTACAGGCATTGCAGAAGAAGAAAGCATTGGCAGTCAGTCTAAATCCATTAGACGAAAAAGTATGGCCAAAGGGTCTGTTGAAAATGTATTAACAGTGCTGAGAAACTTAGGCATACGGACAAATGAATATGACATCCATATTAATTTCCCAGGCGGTGCCCCGATTGATGGACCGTCTGCTGGGATTGCCATGGCGGCGGCGATTTTCTCTGCCATTCATCAAATCCCGATTGATCATCTGACAGCAATGACAGGTGAAATCGGATTGCAGGGTCAGGTGAAGCCGATCGGCGGTGTGATACCGAAGATTAAAGCGGCGAAACAAGCTGGTGCCACAACCGTGATTATTCCTTATGACAACCAGCAGTCGATCTTAAAAGAGATTGAAGGCGTCACCATTGTGCCTGTGAAGCACTTCCAAGAGGTGCTGGATCAGTGTTTGGTCAACCCGCCAGACGAGAAGAAAGATGGACTAGAAGAGGAAATGAAAAGAAAATCTGTTTAATCCCCATCACATATGGGGATTTTTTAGTGAAATAGATCTTTTTTTCTTTTTCAAGATAAAAAGAAAGGGTATACTACGGTAAGATCATCATTTCTCAAGTCTTTTACATTGTACAAGACTGAAACAGGTATATTATAATGATTCATACTAGTGACGGAGGTGTCAATCAACATGGCAGATGAAATCAAAAAGAATGTTCCGCTCCTCCCATTGCGAGGCTTGCTTGTTTATCCAACAATGGTCTTGCATTTGGACGTTGGACGCGAGAAGTCTGTTCAAGCATTAGAACAGGCGATGATGAACGATCATATGATTTTTCTAGCAACACAGCGGGAAATTTCAATAGATGAACCAGGTGAAGAGGAAATTTTCAAAGTCGGCACCTACACAAAAATTAAACAAATGTTGAAGCTGCCGAATGGAACGATTCGTGTACTCGTAGAGGGCTTAAATCGAGCGCAGATCGAATCATATGTGGAGCTTGAGGACTATACGTCCGTCGATATTAAAGAGTTGGCAGAAGAAGATTTAAAGGACGCAGAAGCAGAAGCACTCATGCGCACTTTGTTAGATCACTTTGATCAGTACATAAAAATTTCAAAAAAAATCTCAGCTGAAACATATGCAACGGTGACGGATATTGAGGAACCGGGGAGAATGGCAGATATCGTCGCTTCTCACCTGCCGCTTAAATTAAAGGACAAACAAGAAGTACTGGAAACAGTGGATGTTAAAAAACGTCTGAACCGTGTCATCAGCTTAATCCACAATGAAAAAGAAGTGCTGGAGATTGAAAAGAAAATTGGTCAGCGCGTCAAACGTTCAATGGAACGAACGCAAAAAGAATATTATTTGCGTGAACAAATGAAAGCCATTCAAAAGGAGCTAGGTGACAAAGAAGGAAAAACGGGCGAAGTCAGTTCATTAATGTCTAAAATCGAAGAGTCCAGCATGCCGGATTCTGTTCGTGAAACGGCACTAAAAGAATTGAACCGTTATGAAAAAATTCCTTCAAGCTCTGCGGAGAGCTCTGTCATTCGAAATTATATTGATTGGCTGATCAATCTTCCATGGGGCATCTATACAGAAGATCGTCTAGATTTAAAGCTGGCAAGTGAGATTTTAGATGATGAGCATCATGGGCTGGAAAAGGTCAAAGAACGTGTGCTTGAATACCTTGCTGTACAAAAGCTGACCAATTCATTAAAAGGACCGATTCTTTGCTTAGCAGGACCTCCTGGGGTAGGGAAAACGTCACTTGCCAAATCGATTGCTAAATCACTTGACCGAAAGTTTATCCGTATCTCTCTTGGCGGTGTGCGTGATGAATCTGAGATTCGTGGACATAGAAGAACGTATGTAGGCGCGATGCCAGGCCGCATCATTCGCGGGATGAGCAAGGCAGGCACAATGAATCCGGTGTTTCTTTTAGATGAAATTGATAAGATGTCCTCTGATTTTAGAGGTGATCCGTCTTCTGCGATGCTTGAAGTGCTGGATCCAGAGCAAAATCACAACTTTAGCGATCACTATATTGAAGAGACATTTGATTTATCACAAGTGTTATTTATTGCCACTGCCAACAATTTAGCAACCATTCCGGGCCCACTTCGTGATAGAATGGAGATTATCACGATTGCAGGGTATACAGAGGTTGAAAAAGCAGAGATTGTGAAAGATCACCTTCTGCCGAAGCAGCTAAAGGAGCACGGATTAAAGAAAGGGAACTTGCAGCTTCGTGAAGCAGCGATTTATGATATGATTCGCTATTACACAAGAGAAGCAGGAGTTCGCGGGTTAGAGCGTCAGCTTGCGGCCATTTGCCGAAAAGCGGCAAGAGCGATTGTGGCTGAAGACCGAAAACGCATCACAGTGACGGAAAAGAACTTATCTGAATTCCTTGGAAAAAGACTTTACCGTTATGGTCAGGCTGAAACAACAGACCAAGTGGGGGTTGTTACAGGACTTGCGTATACGACAGTTGGCGGAGACACCCTATCAATTGAGGTATCACTCTCGCCTGGTAAAGGCAAGCTCTTGTTAACAGGTAAGCTTGGTGATGTCATGAGAGAATCTGCACAGGCGGCATTCAGTTATATTCGTTCCAAAGCAGATGAACTGAACATTGATCCTAATTTTAATGAAAAGCACGATATTCATATCCATGTTCCAGAGGGTGCGGTTCCAAAGGACGGGCCATCAGCTGGTATCACCATTGCGACGGCTCTTGTATCAGCACTCACAGGACGTCCTGTATCAAAAGAGGTTGGTATGACAGGAGAGATAACGTTAAGAGGAAGAGTGCTTCCAATTGGCGGACTAAAAGAAAAAGCATTAGGCGCACATCGTGCAGGATTGAAAACCATTATTCTTCCAAAGGACAATGAGAAGGATATTGATGATATTCCTGAAAGTGTGAGAGAAGGACTAACCTTTATTCCGGTCTCACATTTAGATGAGGTGCTTGAGAAAGCGTTGGTAGGAGAGGGAAGATGAAAGTAACAAAATCAGATATCGTCATTAGTGCGGTGAAACCAGAGCAGTACCCCAGCGGCGGACTGCCTGAAATCGCGCTTGCTGGACGATCAAATGTTGGAAAGTCCTCGTTCATCAACTCATTGATTAATCGTAAAAATTTAGCGCGTACGTCTTCTAAACCAGGTAAGACACAGACGCTTAATTTCTACATTATTAATGATATGCTCCATTTTGTGGACGTTCCGGGCTACGGCTTTGCCAAAGTATCAAAAACAGAGCGCGAAGCCTGGGGTAGAATGATCGAAACGTATATTACAATGCGTGAAGAATTAAAAGCAGTTGTCCAAATTGTGGACCTGCGTCATAAGCCATCAGTAGATGATGTGAACATGTATGAATTCCTTAAATATTACGGAGTTCCCGTGATCGTCATCGCTACAAAAGCGGATAAAATTCCAAAAGGCAAATGGGAAAAACATGCGAAAGTCGTCAAACAGACGCTCGACATTGACCCATCAGATGAACTCATCTTATTCTCTTCTGAAACAAAAAAAGGAAAAGATGAAGCCTGGAATGCGATCCTTGCGAAAGTAAACGGCTAAAAAAAGCATCTGCGATGAGCAGATGCTTTTTTACATTAGTTTTCTTTTCAGCGTGAGATGAAAACCCTTGAAGTCTAGAAAGGACGAGTACTGGCGCGGAGCGAATTTGATATTCGTGAGCACCAGCACGCAGGACTGACACCGAATGCGAGGGTTTGTCTTCTCGCTGAAGGCATCTGCGATGAGCAGATGCTTTTTTATTGTATAAGTTATTTCCTATTTAAAAATAATAAGAGGAGACTGACAGCAATCAGTACATAAGGCCAGTACAATTCAAAGCCGGAAGTAGGGATCGAAAGGGAACTTAGCTGTTTTGTAATTTGCTGAAAGAAATAAAGGAACAGACCGAGTGCGATCAGCACAACACTTTCAATACGATATTCTTTCTTCTGAGATGATTTCACAAAGAGTGCAAGTCCTACGATGAATACAATCATTGTAAATGTGTCTGGCCAGTGGTCCAATTTAGGCTGAAGAATAAAGTGTAGCGAAAGGCCTGTCATAAGCATACCGATAAACACATGAGCGCTTTCTTGCTCCTTCTTTCCTTGATATAAAAAAGCGAGGCCAAAAAGCAGTACAAGTGTATACCATTTCTCTTGATCCTTCCAAATGTCAAATTGACCTCCCGAGAGAATGGCATATAGCGCTACAGCCAGTAAAGTAAGCGGCAGCAAAATGGATTTCTTCTTCAAAGATGTCACCTTCTTTTAAGCAGATCATTTGTCCGCACGCGCCAAATCTGGTAAATTGCTTGAAGTGATGATATGGCATAAACGGTGTCGAACATTTTTCTACTATATCACAACATTTTTGAAATCTGTTCACAATTTTTATCCAGTTAAAAATGAATATATGTTATAATCATTATAAATAATAAATTCTATATTGTAATTATTATAAATTAGACAGGGCGTTGGGGGTGCAAGCTGAAGTTATGCATATTCTTGTTGTGGGTTTAGATTATAAAACAGCCCCTGTTGAGATACGGGAACAGCTGAGCTTTGAACCGAGTGAGCTCGGAACAGCGATGTCCAAGCTTAAAGAAGAAAAAAGCATTCTAGAGAATATCGTCATCTCAACATGTAATCGAACAGAGATCTACGCAGTAGTAGATCAGCTTCATACTGGACGGTTTTATATAAAAAGATTTTTAGCCGATTGGTTCGGTTTAGAAAAGGAAGATGTCTCTCCATATTTGAAGTTTTATGAAAACGATGGAGCGGTTGAGCATTTATTCCGTGTGGCCTGTGGACTTGATTCCATGGTCATTGGTGAAACGCAAATACTCGGTCAAGTACGCTCAAGTTTTAAAGTAGCTCAAGAGGAGAAGACCATTGGTACCGTTTTCAATTATTTGTTTAAACAGGCGGTCACTGTTGCAAAACGCTCTCATGCGGAAACGGATATTGCGTCTAATGCGGTGTCTGTCAGCTATGCAGCGGTTGAGCTTGCTAAAAAAATCTTTGGACGTCTTTCTGATAAGCATGTCCTGATTCTTGGCGCGGGCAAAATGGGCGAACTGGCAGCTCAAAACCTCCAAGGGCAAGGAATTGGCCAAGTAACGGTCATCAACCGAACGTTTGAGAAGGCAAAGGAATTGGCCGGTCGTTTTTCAGGAGAGCCTAAGAGCTTAAACCAATTAGAAAAAACATTATCCGAAGCGGACATTTTAATCAGCTCAACGGGTGCGAAACAATTTGTCATTACAAAAGAAATGGTTGAAAGTGCGAATAAAAAGCGGAAGGGCAGACCTCTATTTATGGTAGATATTGCTGTACCCCGTGATTTAGATCCAGCCATTTCTGAAGTAGAAGGTGCTTTTTTGTATGACATTGATGACCTTGAAGGCATCGTGGCTGCCAACTTAAAAGAGCGCCGTGCAGTGGCTGAGCAGGTTGAGCTCCTGATTGAAGCAGAAATTGTAGAATTTAAGCAATGGCTGAATACGTTAGGTGTTGTTCCAGTCATTTCTGCACTTAGAGAAAAGGCACTCACAATTCAAGCCGATACGATGCAGAGTATTGAGCGAAAGCTTCCAAACCTCACAAACCGTGAAATGAAGCTGTTAAATAAACATACGAAAAGCATCATCAACCAAATGCTGAAAGATCCTATCTTAAAGGCAAAAGAAATTGCCGCGGAGCCAAATGCAGAGGAAAAACTTTTACTTTTTAAAGAAATCTTTGATTTACAGGTTGAAGATGAAGAGCAAAAGGTCGAACCTGTACAGGTGGAGCAAGGGGCATTTCAGCTGTTCAAACCAAATATGGCACAAGGCTTTGCTACAGTTGCCAGTGAGTGATTAAGCGATGATGGAATCCATTGTAGCGAGACTCAATGAAGCAACGATCTTAATCTATGCACTAAGTGTCTTGTTCTATTTCATAGATTTTCTTCAACACAACCGGAAGGCTGGAAAAATGGCTTTCTGGTTGCTTTCTATTGTCTGGCTGCTGCAAACAGTCTACATGTTCTATATTATGATGGAAACAGACCGATTCCCTGTGTTGAATGTAGCAGAGGGGTTATATTTTTATACGTGGGTGCTTGTGACACTTTCTCTTGTGCTCACAAAAATATTGCGCGTTGAATTTATTGTGTTTTTTACAAATGTGATCGGTTTTTCCATGATGGCGATTCACACCTTTACACCATCTGACCTCCATTCAGCAGAACTAACGGGGAAGCTGACGAGTGAACTGCTCGTGATTCATATTACGATGGCGATTTTATCCTACGGTGCCTTTTCACTTTCTTTTGCATTTTCACTGCTTTATCTCTTTCAATATCGTTTGCTGAAAAAGAAAAAATGGGGAAAATGGCTTTTGAGAATTGAAGACTTATCAAAGCTGGATCATATGGCATACGTATTAAACATTATTGGTGTGCCAATGCTTTTGCTTAGTTTAATTCTTGGCATCATTTGGGCATATATTTCGTATGATACGTTGTACTGGACAGATGCAAAGGTGCTTGGTTCGTTTATTATGCTGTTTTTATATGGCTTTTACTTATATATCAGATTGGTGAGAAATATGCAGGGCAAAATCGTGGCATTTTGGAATGTCGCTTCATTCCTTGTGCTGATGATCAATTATTTTCTGCTTGGTAGCTTATCAACCTTTCATTGGTTTCAATAATGATGAGTCTTAAAGGCATTGTCGGGAGGAAGACGTATTGCGTACAATTAAAGTAGGTTCTAGACGAAGTAAGCTGGCAATTACACAAACAAAATGGGTCATTCAAAAGCTGTCTAAACTAAACCCTTCTTATTCTTTTGAAATAAAAGAAATTGTAACAAAGGGTGATCAGATTTTAGATGTGACTTTATCTAAGGTTGGCGGAAAAGGACTGTTTGTTAAAGAGATTGAGCAGGCGATGTTGAATCATGACATCGATATGGCGGTGCACAGCATGAAGGATATGCCGGCTGCTCTTCCTGAAGGTTTAGTGATTGGCTGTATTCCTGAGCGTGAAGATGTGCGGGATGCCCTTATTTCGAAGGATCATCTAAGTCTCAGCGAACTGCCTAAGGGTGCAATTGTGGGAACGAGCAGCTTACGGCGCAGCGCCCAGATTCTTCAGGAAAGACCAGATCTTGAGATTAAATGGATTCGAGGAAACATTGATACGAGATTGGAAAAGCTGAAAAATGAAGAGTATGATGCCATTATTCTAGCGGCTGCCGGTCTGTCCAGAATGGGATGGAGCAAAGAGGTTGTGTCGGAATTTTTATCTCCTGAGACGTGCCTTCCAGCGGTTGGACAAGGCGCGCTATCCATTGAGTGCCGCGGGGATGATGAAGAGCTGTTGCAGCTTCTCGCCCAATTTACGAATGAATATACGAAGAAAACAGTCCTCGCAGAAAGATCCTTCCTCAAACAAATGGATGGAAGCTGTCAGGTGCCGATCGCTGGCTATGCAACGATGAATGAGCATAATGAAATTGAACTAACAGGTCTTGTAGCATCTGCTGATGGGCACACGATTATTCGAGAAACCGTCACAGGCACTGACCCTGAAGCGATTGGAACAGCGTGTGCGAAGCAGATGGCCGATAAGGGAGCAAAGGATTTGATCGACAAGGTGAAAAAGGATCTGTCTCAATGAGCATAGGCAAATCGCTTCACGGACAGACGGTGCTTGTCACTCGAAATGAACGTCAAGCGGGCGTGTTTCAGCAAAAGATTGAAGCGCTGAACGGCCATGCGGTTTTAACCTCTCTTATTCGGTTTGAGCCTACGCTCACAAAAGAAAAAGCGCAGGACTTTTTAAAGGACTTAGAAAATAGCCAATGGCTTGTTTTCACGAGTGTGAATGGTGCGTCTTTTTTTCTGAACTACATAAAAGACCATCATTTCCAAAAGAGCTTATCCCATTTGAAAGTAGCTGCTGTAGGAGAGAAAACCTCTGCCTATCTTGAGCAGCACGGCTTGAAGGTGGATGTTGTGCCAGAACGATTTATAGCGGAAGAGCTGGCAGATGCATTACTTGACCATGTACTCCCAGGAGAGCGTGTGTTTGTAGCAAAAGGGCATCTATCACGAGATGTGGTGAAAGAGACCCTCGTTCCGCTCGGCATTGAGGTAAAAGAATGGATTTTATATGAAACAGTCAAGGATGAGGAAGGAATTGCTGCTCTTAAAACGGCAATGACGAAGCAATCATTTGATTTTATTACATTTACGAGCTCATCTACTGTTCATTCTTTTATGCATGTGATGGAAGCAGATGCAGCGATGCTTGCTGCATCTGACACCTGTTTTGTGACGATCGGTCCTCTGACAAAAGAGGCACTGCTTCAATACGGGATTTCTTCTGAAACCCCAGATACTTATACGATAGACGGAATGCTTGATTTGATGTGCCGTTTATCTGAAAGGAAGTTGAACCATTGATGAAATTTAACAGACACCGCAGATTGCGGACAAGCGCAGGAATGAGAGAATTAGTCAGAGAAACCTTTTTAAGACCATCTGATTTCATTTATCCGATCTTTTTTGTAGAGGGAGAAAATGTCCGAAAAGAAGTCTCTTCAATGCCAGGTGTGTATCACATTTCTGTAGATCTTGTGAAAGAAGAAGTCCAAGAGCTTGTTGATCTTGGCATCAAATCGATCATTGTATTTGGTGTGCCAGATCATAAAGATCATGTAGGCAGTGAGGCGTATCACGATCACGGCATTGTTCAAAGAGCAACGCTTGAGATCAAAAAGCATTTCCCAGAGCTCGTGGTCATTGCAGACACCTGCTTATGCCAATATACAGATCACGGACATTGCGGAATTGTTGAAGATGGAGAAATTTTAAATGATGAATCTCTTCAGCTACTAGCGAAAACGGCTGTCAGCCAAGCGCGCGCAGGTGCAGATATCATCGCGCCTTCAAATATGATGGACGGTTTTGTTGTCGCCATTCGTGAGGCGCTTGATGAAGCAGGCTTTATTCATGTACCAGTTATGTCTTATGCCGTGAAATATGCAAGTGCTTTTTACGGTCCGTTCCGTGATGCAGCACATAGTACACCGCAGTTTGGAGATCGTAAAACATATCAAATGGACCCTGCAAACCGTTTAGAGGCTCTAAGAGAAGCGCAATCTGATGTAGAAGAGGGAGCTGACTTCTTGATTGTCAAACCATCTCTTTCTTACTTAGACATTATGCGTGATGTGAAAAATGAATTTACACTCCCTGTTGTTGCTTACAATGTGAGCGGAGAGTATGCAATGGTAAAAGCCGCTGCTCAAAATGGCTGGATTTCTGAAAAAGAGCTTGTTCTGGAAATGCTGACAAGTATGAAACGTGCAGGAGCAGAACTCATTATTACGTATCATGCAAAAGATGCAGCAAAATGGCTCTCAGAATAAAGAACGGATAGACAGGAGGACATTGAAATGGGACGTAGCTATGAAAAATCAAAACAAGCATTTGAAGAAGCACAGCATTTAATGCCTGGTGGTGTCAACAGCCCTGTACGTGCATTTAAATCAGTCAACACAGACCCGATTTTTATGGAACGAGGCAAAGGCGCCAAGATCTATGATATTGATGGAAATGAATACATCGATTATGTCTTATCGTGGGGACCGCTGATTTTAGGACATACGAATGATCGTGTCGTTGAAAGCATTCAGCGAGTAGCGGAAAATGGGACAAGCTTCGGTGCTTCTACGTTAGTTGAAAATGAATTAGCTAAACTTGTATCAGAGCGGGTCCCTTCCATCGAAGTTATTCGCATGGTCAGCTCTGGTACAGAGGCGACGATGAGTGCACTTCGTCTAGCTCGCGGTTTTACAGGCAGAAATAAAATTGTGAAATTTGAAGGTTGCTATCATGGCCACGGTGATTCTTTGCTCATTAAAGCAGGTTCTGGAGTGGCAACGCTTGGACTCCCGGATAGTCCTGGTGTTCCTGAAGGGACTGCAAGCAACACGATCACAGTGCCGTACAATGATTTAGAAAGCATTCAAGTTGCTTTTCAAGAATTTGGCGACGATATCGCTGGTGTCATTGTAGAGCCGGTCGCAGGAAATATGGGGGTTGTCCCTCCGCAAGAAGGTTTCTTGCAAGGGCTGAGAGACATTACGGAACAATATGGATCATTACTCATTTTTGATGAGGTCATGACAGGCTTCCGTGTGGATTATCACTGCGCGCAAGGTTATTTTGGCATCACACCTGATCTGACGTGTCTTGGTAAAGTCATTGGAGGCGGTCTTCCGGTCGGTGCTTATGGCGGAAGAGCGGATATTATGAGACAAATTGCGCCAAGTGGTCCAATTTATCAAGCAGGAACGTTATCTGGTAACCCTCTTGCGATGACAGCAGGCTTAGAAACTCTAAAACAGCTGACACCTGAGTCTTATGAAGAGTTTAAACGAAAAGGTGACCGTTTAGAAGAAGGTATTTCGAAAGCAGCAAAAGCATACGGAATTCCATTAACGTTTAACCGTGCAGGTTCCATGATCGGATTCTTCTTTACAAATGAAGAAGTGATCAATTATGACAAAGCGAAAACAGCTGATCTTGCTTTATTCGCTGAATTTTACAAGGAAATGGCCGATCACGGCATTTTCCTCCCGCCATCTCAATTTGAAGGACTATTCCTGTCAACAGCTCATACAGATGAAGACATCGAATATACAATTGAGACAGTGGAAAAGGTTTTTCAAAAACTACGTCGATAAAACAAAAGCCGATATGGAGACATATCGGCTTTAGATTGTTGACAAAGGCTAAAATGATCTTGATTTTAGCCCTTTGTCTTTTTTCAGCGTGATAGAAAACCTTTGCAGTCTAGGAAAGACGAGCAGCGGAGCGGAGCGAATTTGACATTCGTGAGCACCGGAGCGCAGGACTGACAACGAATGCGAGGGTTTGTCTACACGCTGAGCCGATATGGAGACATATCGGCTTTTTGCGTTGGAGAAAACCAATCATATTTTCACTTCCTCCCACATACAACTGTATTGACATCTAATTTTATTTTTTAAGGATTAGATGAAAGGAGGACACCGACTTGTCTCAAAACAATCGATTACAGTTTTCGGTAGAAGAATCCATTTATTTTAAAAGCGGACAGGAAGTCAGTGAGCTGCTGTCAATTTCTCTCGACCCTGATATTCTCGTTCAAGAAGTGAATGATTATGTTTCCATTAGAGGTTCACTCGAGCTAACAGGAGAATACAACATAAATCAAGAGGAGCTATTGGGTGAATTGAGTTCCTTTCCAACATACAGGGAAGCAGATGAGGTAAAGGTAAGAGAAGACGGAACGGCGGAGCTTCTGCATCAATTTCCAGTCGATATCACCATTCCGAAGAACAAAATTAGTCATTTAAATGATGTGTTTGTGTTTATTGATGCGTTTGATTACCAGCTGACAGAGAATCGTTTGCTTACCATTCAGGCTGATTTAGCCATCGAGGGCTTGTTAGACGAGGAAACGCCTCAAGCGCCTGTAGAGGAGCCGTATGAATTTGTCCATCGTCCTGAAGAGGATTATGGCGATATGGCTTACGATTATCAGTTGCAGTCGGAACAAGAAGAACAAAAAGAGCTGCAAGGCGAAGAACATGAGGATGATGAGAAGCAGCCTGTTTTCCAACATGACACACGTGCTGAGCAAGAAGAACAGGAAGATCAAGAAGAAGAGGAAGAAGAAATTGAGATAGAACTGGTGAACAGGGATGTAGAGGAAGTGTCCGAAGAACCGGAAGAATCAGAAGAACAAGAAGAGCCGGAACAGCCGAATAACCAAGAAGAAGCTGTGGCGCTTGGCTATCGATCCATCCCTGAAGCTCACGTGCAGGAACCGCCATTTTTTGAACCACCTAAGCTTTTAGAAGAAGAGGAGCGGGAGGATACATTCTTTGAAGTGGAAGTGAGAAAAGATCCGGAAGCTGCCGAAGAGCAGGAAGAAACGGTACAGTCATATCCGGCATTTGAATCACCTGCTTATCAAGTGGAACCTGAGCAAGAGGAGCAGGATGACGAATATCAGCTCGGGCGGTTATATGAACGGGAAGCACCTAAAATATATGAGTCAGCTCAAGAAGAAGAGGAGCTTGAAGAAGACGTGAGAGAAACGTCTGGCAGTGAGAATTCTCTTTATTTAACAAAGCTGTTCGCTAAGCAGGAGGAGGAAGATTTTTCTCGCATGAAAATATGTATAGTTCAGCAAGAAGATACGGTCGATCGTATTTGTGAGAGATATCAATTGAATGTGCAGCAGCTTCTTCGCACAAACTCATTATCGATTGATGCGGAGCTTGAGGAAGGGCAGATTCTTTATATTCCTGAATATCAAAAAAGCAATGCATAGCAAGCGATGACTGACCGAGAAAATGTGGTGAGTGAACGTGGATGAAATCCAATCTGTCTTATACGAATACGGACTTGAGGCTGAATATATTGAACCTGTCAGTCCTGTTGTCATCAAGGTATATACAAAGCAGGGTGTATTTGCCTTGAAGCGAGTAAAAGCCAACCGGCATATGCAATTTACTGAACAAATGCTTGAACTAGAATCAAAGGGATATCGCTCCTTTGTGCCGATTTATCGGACGAAGAGCGGTTCCTTTTTCTCAAGTCATCGGGAAAGCCAGTATGCATACTATCTGATGCCGTGGCTGACGAATGAAAAGAGAGAAGAGCAGGACGATAAGCACGAATATTTATTTCAAGAGATTGCAAGACTTCATAAGCGGACTGAAGTCATGATGGATATCACAGAGCAAGAGATAGAAGCGCATTACACCCAAATCAAGACCAAATGGGAAACAGAGAAAGACATGTATGAACGATTCATAGAGCGGGCAGAACAAACGTGGTATATGTCGCCATTTGAGCTGACCGCTGCTATGTATTTTTCAGAGGCGATGTCTGCCAGCGAATTTGCGCTTGAGCGTTTAGAAGATTGGCATGAAGAAATGAAAGACAAAGAGACAACGCGTGTTGTGCTAAATCATGGACAGCTATCGATCCATCATTTTTTGTATAATGATGTAGGAACAGGACATTTCACCAATTTCGAGCGGTCTAAAAAAGCCGCCCCCATCTATGATCTTCTGACCTATTACTTTCGGACATTCAAAACCTATCCCACGTCTTGTCCTGAATGCACTTCTTTGTTTTATACGTATCAAAAAGGAAACCCTCTTCGGGAGGAAGAACTGCATTTGTTCCTAAGCTACCTTGCTTATCCGCAAGGGCTGTTTGATACAGTAAAAGCTTATGAAGCAGGCGGACAGGATGAAATGGAAAGCTGTCAGCAGCTGTTAAGAGCGTATTGGCAGATGAAAAATTCTGAGCCGACCGTTATGAAGATTCATGAGATTGAGCAGGCTAGACGGCTTGAAGAAGAACAAAGTGCCTCGTCATCAGCGGAATGACGAGGTTATGCTGCGTTGGCTTTATATGGACAGGTACATAAGCATGAGTTTTTTAAAACCAATCAAGATGAAAGGCACAGGCGAGAAAAATAAGAATACCTAGAATGAGGACGTCAAATGTTGTAGGGAAAATGATCGTACGAAATCCTTGAAATATAGCAATCGGGAGAACGACTTGGGAGGCAACTGCCCGAATTTGTCTCAGCCAGGGGGGGAGTGTGTAAGGATTGATCTTCTTCAAATCAAACGCCCTCCTTCTTCATTTTGTTATTATCATATGGGCAAAAGGGCGAAGGGTGCCTGCCCAATTTGTATAAAGAAGAAGAAAAGCGGAAAAGATGATTGACGAAAACAAAAGGCATTTAGTAATATTAATAAAAGATGAGTATGTGCTGATGAACGTGATATATCGTAAGCGTAGATCAGGAAGAGTACGAGCAAGACCCTAAAGAGAGGGAAGCCAAGAGCTGAGAGGTTTCCTAGGATGTACTTGTTTGGAAGGTCGCCTGTGAGCTTAATTTCTTGAATGAACAAGTAGAGAAATTCGGGAGAACCCCGTTATCCTTTAGAGTGTATGGGACACGTGTATGTGTCTCGTGAAAAAAGGTGGTACCGCGAAAAAGCTTTTTCGTCCTTTTATAAGGATGGAAAGGCTTTTTTTATGTTTCATCAGCAGAAAAAATGTGGAGGTTACACAAATGGGAACAAATAATCAAGAAATGCCAACAAAGTACGATCCTAATGCGATTGAAAAAGACCGCTATACGTACTGGCTTGAAGGGAAATTCTTCGAAGCACAAAATGACAAAACGAAAGATCCATATACAGTCGTCATTCCTCCACCAAACGTGACAGGAAAACTGCACCTTGGGCATGCATGGGACTCTACACTCCAAGACATCGTGACACGTATGAAACGGATGCAGGGCTATGACGTTCTTTGGCTTCCAGGTATGGACCATGCCGGTATTGCGACTCAGGCAAAAGTCGAGGCAAAGCTTCGCGAAGAAGGCGTAAGCCGGTATGACCTTGGCCGAGAGAAATTTGTGGAAGAAACGTGGAAGTGGAAAGAAGAATATGCAGATTTTATTCGCAGCCAGTGGGCGAAAATGGGTCTTGGTCTCGATTACTCCCGTGAACGTTTTACTTTAGATGAAGGTCTGAATAAAGCCGTTCGCCAAGTGTTTGTTCAATTGTACGAAAAAGGGCTTATTTATCGCGGAGAGTACATCATTAACTGGGATCCAGCAACGAAAACGGCACTTTCTGATATTGAAGTGATTTATAAGGATGTTCAAGGTGCGTTTTATCACTTGAGATATCCGCTTTCAGATGGCACGGGTTCAATTGAAATTGCGACAACAAGACCTGAAACAATGCTGGGAGATACAGCCGTAGCCGTACACCCTGATGACGAGCGCTATCAGCATCTAATTGGAAAAACAGTGGTTTTACCAATTACAGGCCGTGAGATTCCAATCGTCGGTGATGACTATGTTGATATGGAGTTTGGTTCAGGTGCTGTGAAAATTACACCTGCTCATGACCCGAATGACTTTGAGCTTGGAAACCGCCACGGGCTAGAGCGTATTCTTGTCATGAATGAAGATGGCACAATGAATGCGAATGCCCTGCAATATAAAGGAATGGACCGTTTTGAATGCCGCAAACAGCTTGTGAAGGATTTACAAGAAGAAGGCATTTTGTTCAAAATTGAGGACCACATGCATTCAGTTGGTCATAGTGAGCGAAGTGGAGCTGTCGTTGAACCGTATTTATCAACACAATGGTTTGTGAAAATGCAGCCGCTGGCAGACGAAGCCATTCATCTGCAAAAAGGTGACGACCAAGTTCAATTTGTTCCAGACCGATTTGAAAAGACATATTTACATTGGATGGAAAATATCCGTGACTGGTGTATTTCTCGTCAGCTATGGTGGGGACACCGTATTCCGGCTTGGTATCATAAAGAAACGAAAGAAGTATACGTTGGACTTGAAGCTCCAGAAGATATTGAGAACTGGGAACAGGATAACGATGTACTTGATACATGGTTCAGTTCAGCTCTTTGGCCGTTTTCTACAATGGGCTGGCCGGATGCAGACAGTGAAGACTTCAAGCGCTACTATCCAACCAATCTGCTTGTAACTGGCTATGACATCATTTTCTTCTGGGTATCCCGCATGATCTTCCAAGGTCTTGAATTCACAGGAGAAAAACCGTTTAAAGATGTCCTCATTCATGGGCTTATCCGCGACGAACAAGGGCGTAAAATGAGTAAGTCGCTCGGCAACGGAATTGATCCAATGGAGGTCATCGACAAGTACGGTGCGGATTCATTAAGATATTTCTTAGCGACTGGAAGCTCACCAGGTCAGGATCTTCGTTTTAGTTTTGAAAAGGTTGAATCCACTTGGAACTTTGCGAACAAAATTTGGAACGCATCCCGTTTTGCTTTAATGAATATGGATGGTTTAACGTATGATGAGCTTGATTTAACAGGAGAAAAATCAGTTGCTGACCAATGGATTTTAACACGCTTAAATGAAACAATTGAAAGTGTCACACAGCTTGCTGACAAGTATGAATTCGGTGAAGTGGGCAGACATTTATACAACTTCATTTGGGATGATTTCTGTGATTGGTACATTGAAATGGCGAAACTTCCGCTTTATGGAGAAGACGAAGCAGCGAAGAAAACGACTCGTTCGATCCTTGCGTATGTATTAGATCAAACGATGAGACTTCTACATCCGTTTATGCCGTTCTTAACAGAAGAAATCTGGCAGCATCTCCCGCATGAAGGTGAGTCCATTACTGTTGCGGCATGGCCTGAAGTGAAGCCGGAGCTTTCCAACGAACAAGCTTCTGCTGATATGAAGCTGCTTGTGGAACTCATCCGCTCTGTTCGTAACATTCGCAGTGAAGTGAACACACCAATGAGCAAACAAGTAGAGCTTTACATTAAAGCCTCTACATCTGATGTGCAGGAACGCTTAGAGAAAAACCGTTCATATATTGAGCGCTTCACGAACCCAAGTGTTCTTGAAATTGGCACAGATATCCCAGCTAGTGATAAAGCGATGACGGCTGTTATTTCTGGAGCAGAACTCATTCTGCCGCTTGAAGGCTTAATTAACTTAGATGAAGAAATTGCTCGTCTGCAAAAAGAGCTTTATAAGCTGACAAAAGAAGTGGAACGAGTACAGAAAAAGCTTGGCAACGAAGGCTTTATGAAAAAAGCGCCTGAAAGTGTCGTAGAAGAAGAGCGTGCGAAAGAACGTGATTATGTCGCAAAACGCGAAGCTGTTCAAAAGCGTATTGAAGAGCTGAAAGCATAAGGTTGAAAAGACGGCTCCTAATGAAAGGGAGTCGTCTTTTTTGAAAATTTCGTATGAAATGAGAGATGACATTGTTTACAACCTATCATGAAGCCATTGATTGGATTCACAGCAGACTGGCCTTTGGTGTAAAACCGGGTCTTGAACGAATGAAATGGCTGATGAACAGACTAGGAAATCCGGAACAAAGTATAAAAACAGTACATGTTGCAGGTACAAATGGTAAAGGATCAACCATTGCGTTTACGCGTTCTGTTTTGCAGGCAGCCGGCTATTCGGTCGGAACTTTCACCTCTCCGTTTATACTAACGTTCAATGAAAGAATCAGCGTGAATGGAGTGCCTATAGAAGATGAAGAATGGCTGAGTTTGGTGAATGAAATCAAGCCTTTTGTTGACGAATTAGATCAAACAGAGCTTGGCGCAGCAACAGAATTTGAAATCATTACAGCGTGTGCATTTGCTTATTTTGCCCATGTGCACCAAGTAGACTTTGTCCTCTTGGAAACAGGGCTTGGGGGAAGACTTGATTCTACAAATATTGCTGTGCCTATTTTAACAGCGATTACGTCGATTGGTCATGATCATATGGCCATTTTAGGTGACACACTTGAACAGATTGCAGCTGAAAAAGCGGGCATTATCAAAGAGGGTATTCCAATGATCACGGCAGTTCACCAGCCTGAAGCTCTTGCTGTCATTCAAAACACAGCAAAAGAAAAGAATGCGGAATGTATTTCCTTACATGATACTTGTAGATTTGATGAGCAGCAGCCGACAGAAACAGGTGAACGTTTCACGTTACGCACATCAAAAAAGCAGTATCCGCAGCTTGAAACAGGATTAATCGGAACGCATCAAAGGCAAAATGCTTCCCTTGCTGTTTTACTCATTGAATGGCTGGAGCAAGAAGGCTATATTAGTGTGACAGAAGAGCAAATATATGAGGGCATTCGGCAGGCAGTTTGGGCTGGGAGATTTGAAAAAGTCAAAGATCATCCTCCAGTGTATTTAGACGGCGCTCATAATGAAGAAGGGATCGACCGTTTAATTGAAACTGTACAAGCTCATTTTTCTAGTAAACAGGTGCATATATGTTTTAGTGCTTTAAAAGATAAGCCGTACAAGCAAATGATTCAAAAGCTTGAAGCTGTCAGTTCTTCTATCCATTTTGTTTCATTTGATTTTCCAAGAGCCGAATCAGCTGAAAAGCTTTATGTATGCAGTCAGTTAGACGCAAAGTCTTATGATGATGACCCTCGTACAGTGCTTGAGTTCATTCAGAAAAAAAGTGATGATCCTTCAGCGGTGATCATTGTGACAGGCTCTCTTTATTTTATTTCAGATATACGAAATCGTATGATCGGGTAACACAAAAACGCAAATGGCTTCAATGCCATTTGTGTTTTTTTCTTTTGATATACAGATGGAAAGTAAAATCATATTTTCGCTATGTGCTCAATGAATACGATCGTGATAAAATCCGGTCTATCTTATTCTCGGAAGGGGTCACGATATATGATAGGCATTTTTGTGTTTCTTGCAGGCATCACCATGGGGTCGTTCTTTCATCTAGTTGGTGAAAGGCTGCCACTTAAGCGGTCTATTCTCTTTCCTCGTTCTCACTGCACAGTGTGTAAACAGCCGCTTTCCCTGCACGAGATCATCCCGCTCGTTTCGTATGCGTTATTGAGGGGAACTTGTAAGCATTGCGGCACTCGGCTGTCTTTGTTATATCCACTGGTTGAGCTGCTGTCAGGCAGTCTTTTTTTGCTCATGTATAAAATCGCTGGTATTTCGTTTGAAGGTCTTTTTCTTGTGATTCTTTGTAGTTTATTTGTGATTGCTGTCGTGAGCGATCTCCTTTATATGAGGGTGCCAAACGAGCTGTTTCTCTTCTTTTTCCCTCTTTTCGTCATATACCGCACGCTTGAACCACTTCTTATTTGGTGGGAAGGAGCGGCTTCGCTTCTTTTTTGCTTTCTCATGTTTTATAGTTTAGAACGTTTCAAGCCAAATAGCATGGGCGGAGCTGATATGAAGCTGTTCGGTGTGCTTGCGTTTTGCTTTGGCTTCAAGCCATTCCTTCTCATTCTTTTCCTCTCATGTATCACTGGAATCGCCTATGCGAAGGTTTTTTCATTTCAATTAGATGAACCAATTCCCTTTGTTCCTGCGATCTCTTTTTCTTTTTGGCTGTATCTCTATGGAGCTCATGTCATGCTCCCATTCGCAGGGTCGACCGGTTGAAAAAATTGGCGAACACTTTTTTTCCCTGCCGACAAAAGTCTTGTTCTTTTTTTTTTTCGCTATGTTAAAGTGTGAAACAGAAAGAAGGACGGGTACATTCGCGCTGATTCATTGGACAAAAAGGTCTTTCTTACAAACAATGTCAGAAAGCGGGGAATGACAGTGAAAAAAAGGCAGGCAAAAAAACAAGGGTTAAAAGTCAATATTAATGGCAAAGAAGAAATGCTTCATGAAGATGACCACCAGCCGCCAAAACAGCAAGAGGATGATCAAGTGACGTTTTCGAATTGGGAGGAAAAAAGGCAGTCAGAACAGGAGACAGCTGCATCTGAGGAAGAACCGGCTAAACCGAAAGAAGAAGACTTCCAGTGGGATGACGCAGCTGATCATATTTATCATTCTGATCCAAAGGTCGTCACACCTTATCAAAAGAAAAAAGGCTCCTTTGATCAGAAGTTCGGTAAAAACCGCGGCCCGTTTAAGAGAGTGATGACAACGATTGTGTTTGCAGTGGTTCTTGGGACAGGCCTTGGTGTGTTTGCACTTAGCTTAAGTCAAGATGGTACTCAGAATCCATCAGGGGGAGATATCAGCGTTTCAGCGTCCGGAAATCAATCATCAATGAAAGCGGGCGGTGATGCTCCGCCAGCAGATACTGCTGATGAATCAAAAGAGAATAAAGATGAAAAAAGCGCCTCTGGCCATTTTTCAACCTATGTCGTACAGGCTGGAAAGTTTTCCTCTGAAAAAGGAGCAGATGAATTAGTTGGCAGTTTAAAAGAAGCAGGGTATGCGGGGAAAAAAATCTCAATGGATGATGGCTATTATGTCATTGCTGGGCTTGCGACAGAACAGGGCATGACAAGTGCTGTTGGGAAGAAGCTGATTGATCAGCACTTTGAGGCATGGGGAGGCAAGGAGCTCTCATTTCAAGTACCGGATGAGCTGACTAGTTTAATAGAAAAGGCATCTGTATTATCCTCTAGGGTCATTGCAGGAGATGATGTGGATCAAAAGGACGTTACGCAGCTGATCTCTGAGCTTGAAAGTGCCAAAACAACGGACGCACCAGCTAAAAGCAGTTTGCTGAAAGCGGTGCAGCTGTTAAATGAACCTACTG
Source organism: Bacillus sp. FSL R5-0659 (assembly GCF_038008785.1). NCBI lineage: Bacteria > Bacillati > Bacillota > Bacilli > Caryophanales > Bacillaceae > Bacillus > Bacillus sp. FSL R5-0659. The sequence goes on along the minus strand of NZ_JBBOZU010000001.1, from coordinate 2,393,113 downwards.
CTGAAAACGGGTGGAAATCTCAGCAGGCACTGCTTGATCAATTAAATACGTAAAATCATATTTTAAGAAACCAAACTAGTCAAAAAATGACTAGTTTTTTTCTTTTGCATCCAACATAATGATGAAGGAACATGAAAAATGAATTTTCGTAAATTGTCGGTAAGATGTACATTTGATAGGATGAATGGGTATCTTACTTCTTAGGCTAAACCCTGAAAGGATGAACAAACATGAACCGATTGATTCTCGCATCTCAATCCCCTAGAAGAAAAGAATTGCTTGATCTAGCAGGGTTTTCTTATGACATTCAAGCAAGTCAATTAAAAGAAGAAATAAATCGAAACTTTTCTCCTGCAGAGAACGTCCAATGGTTGGCAGAACAAAAAGCAAGTGATATTCAAAGATTATATCCCGAAGCTGTGATTATTGGTGCAGATACGATTGTTGCAATTGACGGCAAATGTCTTGGGAAACCAAAAGACAAGGAAGAAGCGGCCTCAATGCTTCAATTATTGTCAGGAAAGACACATCAAGTCTTGACGGGTGTCACGATTCAGTCAGAGAATAGAAAAGAAACATTTTATGAACAGACAGAAGTGACGTTTTGGGCACTTACGCAAAATGAAATAGACCGCTATATCGAAACGGGAGAACCGCTTGATAAAGCGGGAAGCTATGGCATTCAAGGAAAAGGCGCACTGTTTGTTCAAAAAATAGATGGTGATTATTTTTCCGTTGTAGGTCTCCCTATTGCCAAAACAGTTAGAGTGCTCGAAACATTTGGAATCACCCCTTTTTGATGACAGGAAGGAATCTAAAAGGAGTGGGCATCATGAACGATTTCCCTATGTTGCTAAAGCATTTTCCTCAAGATGAAAAGCCGAGAGAACGATTGATCAAATATGGTCCCGGCAGTCTGTCAAACCATGAACTTGTAGCGATTCTTTTAAGGACAGGCACAAAAAAGGAATCAGTTCTTCAAATTTCCGCAAGACTTCTGCAAACATTTGGCGGTCTTCGCACTATAAGAGAAGCCTCAATTGAAGAAATGTCGAAGATTCGAGGAGTTGGAAAGGCGAAGGCGGTCTCTCTTTTAGCTGCTTTAGAACTCGGCACTAGATTACACCATCAAACGACGGACAACCGCTATGTGATCCGCACACCAGAGGATGGGGCAAACTTTGTGATGGAAGATATGAGGTTTTTACAACAGGAAAATTTCGTTTGTCTTTATCTCAACACAAAAAATCAAGTTCTTCATAAACATACCGTGTTTATTGGAAGTCTGAACTCATCCATCGTTCACCCGCGTGAAATTTTCAAAGAGGCCTTTAAACGGTCCGCTGCTTCATTTATTTGTGTGCACAACCATCCATCTGGAGATCCGACGCCCAGCAGGGAAGATATTGAAGTCACACAGAGACTATTTGAATGTGGAAAGCTGATTGGAATACAGCTGCTTGATCATCTTGTCATAGGTGATCAAAAATTTGTGAGTTTGAAGGAAAAAGGGTATTTGTAACACTTTTTTTTTCAATGTTTTACGATATAATAGAGTTTATGAGTTTTTCCCTAAGGGAATTTTGGTTTAAGAAAGGAAGATACATACATATGTTTGGAATTGGTACAAAAGACCTTGGAATAGATCTTGGAACAGCGAATACGCTTGTTTTTATTAAAGGAAAAGGCATAGTTGTGAGAGAACCTTCGGTCGTAGCTTTGGAAACTGATACGAAGTCTATAGTGGCGGTCGGAAATGATGCTAGAAATATGATTGGCCGTACACCTGGTAATGTTGTGGCACTACGCCCAATGAAAGACGGAGTCATTGCAGATTACGAGACGACAGCAACAATGATGAAATATTACATTAATCAAGCATTAAAAGGCAAAGGGCTTTTTGCTCGTAAACCTTACGTCATGGTATGTGTGCCATCTGGCATTACAGCTGTAGAAGAGCGTGCAGTTATTGATGCAACGAGACAAGCTGGTGCACGTGACGCATATCCGATTGAAGAACCATTTGCTGCGGCAATCGGTGCTAACCTGCCTGTATGGGAGCCAACAGGAAGTATGGTTGTGGATATTGGCGGCGGTACAACAGAAGTAGCGATTATTTCTCTTGGCGGCATTGTGACATCACAATCAATCCGTGTTGCAGGTGATGAAATGGATGATGCGATCAGCAGCTACATCCGTAAAACGTATAACCTGATGATTGGTGATCGTACGTCAGAAGCGATTAAAATGGAAATCGGTTCTGCGCAGCCTGATGTACATGATGAGATGGACATTCGTGGACGTGACCTTTTAACAGGCCTGCCAAAAACAATCTCTATTACGGCAGAAGAGATTGCAAAAGCGCTTCGCGATACGGTGGAAACAATTGTCGATGCAGTAAAAATGACGCTTGAAAAAACCCCGCCTGAGCTGGCAGCAGATATTATGGACCGCGGAATTGTTTTAACAGGAGGCGGTGCATTACTGCGTAATCTTGACAAAGTCATTAGCGATGAAACGAAAATGCCAGTCATTATTGCTGAAGATCCGCTTGACTGTGTGGCGATCGGAACAGGGAAAGCACTAGAACATATTCATTTGTTCAAAGGAAAATCAAAAGATAATCGATAATCGGGCGTAATTAAAGAGGTGTAAGACATGCCGCAGTTTTTTATGAATAAAAGATTAATGTTGCTCCTTGTCTGTGTCATCGTACTGGTGGCTATGATTGGTTTTTCAGTGAAAAGCGGCAGAGGTGCTTCATGGCCGGAAAAATTAGTGGGGGATACGACAGGCTTTTTTCAAGGTGTCTTTCATAAACCATCACAATTTATTGCCGGTATTTATGGGAACGTACAAGATTTAAAGAACACATATGATGAAAACGAGCGTCTTCGAAAAAAACTTGATGGACAAACCCAATATGAGGCGAAACTTCAAGAACTAGAAGATGAGAACAAAAAGCTACGCAAACAGCTTGGCTATGTGAACTCTGTTCGTGACTACACGCCAATTCTATCAACTGTTATCGCAAGAAACCCATCTCTTTGGGATAGCTTTGTGATGATTGATAAAGGGAAAAAACAAGGCGTTGACAAAGATATGGCGGTCACAAATGAGAGTGGCGCATTAATTGGGAAGATTGAAAGTGATAAGCTCAACAATTTTACTTCAACTGTAAGGTTGCTAAGCTCTACTGACCAAAATAATAGAATTTCAACGAAAATTTTTGCGAAAAAGGGCAAAGAAGAACTCAATGGAATCATTAACGGTTATGACAGCAAGAAAAAAATGCTGACTATGAATATTCTAAAATCCGATGCAGATGGGGATGTCAAAAAAGGAGATCTTGTTGAAACATCTGGAGCAGGGGGCGTATTCCCGCAAGGCTTGACGATTGGTAAGGTGAGTGAAATCGAGCCAGACCATTACGGCCTGACAAAGATCATTTACGTAGAACCAGCGGCTGAACTCAACAATTTAGACCGTGTGATTGTGGTGAATCGCAGCACAAGTACAGCAGATGCATCTGAATTGACGAAGGAGGAAGGCTCGTGAAACGTGTCCTTCTTGCTTTCGTCATGTTGTTTATCTTCGTATTTGACAGCATTTTTGTCGATTTAGCGAAGCTCCCATTTGTTTCAGAGAATCAAATTTTAGCTCCTCATTTCATTTTACTTGCACTTGTATTTATGACTGCTTTTGTGAATCAAAAATATGGTGTGATTTACGGATTTATCTTTGGACTTTTATATGATATTTCATATACAGGCATACTTGGTGTTCATATGTTTGGCTTTGGGGCGCTTTGCTATTTGCTAGCAAAAGCCTTTAAAGTTCTGCAAACGAATATGTTAGTCGTCGTCTTTCTGTCGATTATTGCTGTTTCCGTCATGGAGTTTTATGTATACGGCGTTCAAGCGACAATTCAACCAGGGATTATGCCGTTTAATACGTATGTCATCGAACGCTTTATTCCTACGATTCTTTTAAATACTGCTGCGTCTCTCATACTTGTTGTGCCGCTTAGGCTCTTTTTCATCAATGTGAAACAAGGACTGATCGACGAATAAAAGCAGGAGTTTGTCCAATTAAGGCGAAATGAGTATGTTGTTGAGGTGAGCATCTTGAAAACTCAAAAACAGCAATATGTGACGATAAAAGGTACAAAAAACGGATTAACATTACAGTTAAATGATGACTGTTCGTTTGATGATCTTCTTTCTGGCTTGCGAGAGGTTCTTTTACTTGAGCAATATACAGATGGAAGAGAAGGACATAAGGTCAATGTGCATATTAAGCTTGGTTTTCGTTATTTAACGGAGGATCAGGAGACGCGTTTGACTGAAGCGGTGTCTGAAAATGAACATCTCGTGATCCACTCCATTGAAAGTGACGTCATGTCAACTGAAGAGGCGAGACGATTAAAAGCAGAGGCTGAAATTACTTCTGTAGCAAAAATTGTACGCTCTGGACAGGTGCTGTATGTCGAAGGAGATCTTTTATTAATAGGAGATGTCAATCCTGGCGGAACGATTCGCGCAGGAGGAAATATTTTTGTGCTTGGCGCATTAAAAGGTGTGGCGCATGCTGGATGTAATGGCAACAAACAGGCTGTTATTGCGGCATCTCATATGATTCCAACACAGCTTCGCATCGCACAAGTTTTTAACCGTGCACCAGACCAAAAAGAAGATGGAAATGAAATGGAATGTGCTTATTTAGATATAGATGGCAATATGATCATTGAACGCCTGCAGCAATTGGCTCATATAAGACCTAATCTGACAAGGCTTGAGGGAGGAATGTGAAATTGGGCGAGGCTATTGTGATTACCTCAGGAAAAGGCGGCGTTGGCAAAACAACAACATCTGCAAACTTAGGCACAGCACTAGCAATTCAAGGAAAAAAAGTGTGTCTAGTTGATACGGACATCGGCCTTCGGAATCTGGATGTCGTGATGGGGCTTGAAAACCGCATTATTTATGATCTAGTTGATGTAGTAGAAGGAAGATGCAAAATTCACCAAGCGCTTGTAAAAGATAAGCGTTTCGAGGACCTTTTGTATCTTTTACCTGCTGCTCAAACAAGTGATAAAACGGCTGTGGAGCCGGAACAGATCAAAGAATTAATTCAATCATTGAAACAAGACTTTGATTATGTTGTCATTGACTGCCCTGCTGGAATTGAGCAAGGCTTTAAAAATGCTGTATCAGGTGCAGACAAGGCCATTGTCGTGACGACACCTGAAATCTCAGCTGTGAGAGATGCGGACCGAATCATCGGTTTGTTAGAACAAGAAGATATCGAACCGCCTCGTTTGATTGTCAACCGTATTCGTACACACATGGCGAAAAATGGCGATTCAATGGATGTAGATGAAGTGGTACATCACTTGTCGATTGATCTACTTGGTATCGTAGCAGATGATGATGATGTGATTAAGGCTTCAAACAATGGTGAACCGATTGTTATGGATGCTAAAAACAAAGTATCGATTGCCTATCGCAATATTGCCCGCCGCGTACTAGGCGAATCTGTTCCGCTTCAATCCTTTGAAGAAGAAAACAAGGGAATGTTTGCAAAGCTGAAAGCATTTTTTGGTGTAAGAGCATAATCGTGATAGAAAACCTTTACAGTCTAGTAAGGACGAGCACTGGAGCGCAGACCTGACAACGAATGCAAGAGTTTGTCTACACGCTGAGACCGATTCGATTTAGAATCGGTCTTTTTGTTGCATATCAGATGAGGTTGTCACATAAAATGTACAAACTGTTTGTATGTAAAGGGTGATCTCATGAAAAGAGTGGACGAGTACCGAAAGAAAATCGCGCAGCGCCGCAAAACGATGCAGCCAGCTGCTCCTCCTAAGAAGACGGCTTTCAAGAAAAAAGAAGATATCCCGCCATGGGTTATGCTGACAGAGGAAGAAAAGCATTCTGGCTCGACCTCCTATGAACCGGCGTCTCATCAGCCAAAGAAATATCGTCATCCCTTATTTAACCCGAATACTTTTGTGCTTAAATGCTTATTATCAGCGTCCCTTGTGTTGATTGCAGCCATTTCGTTTAAAGGTCAGGCAGGTCCGTTTCAGCAGCTGAAGCCGGTGATTACTCAGACCTTTGAGCAAGATTTTCAATTTGCTGCTGCCAACCGCTGGATAGAAAAAACAGTCGGACATCCGCTGGCATTTTTGACAGAGAAAAAAGAGGGCCAAAAGGACGTACAAGCGAATCAAGAACTAGCTGTGCCTGCCTCTGGTAAAGTGCAGGAATCCTTTACGCAAAATGGAGCAGGGGTCAAAGTTGAAACATCCGCTGAAGCCATTGATAGTATGAAGGAAGGCTATGTGGTCGAGGTGAAAAAGAAAAGCGACACAGGGCTTACCGTGGTGGTGCAGCATGCAGATAACAGCTATAGCTGGTACGGTCAATTAAAGAAAGCCGATGTGGCCTTATACGATTTTGTTGATAAAGGTGAAAAAATTGGCCAGATTTCGCTTGATGATCAAGGGAAGGGCACGTATTACTTTGCCATTAAACAAAATGAACAATTTATCGATCCTATTCAGGTGATGACCTTTGAATAGATGGCTGCTCATGCTGACGAAAATTCACATCCATCCGCTGCTGTGGATTGTGATGGCGTTTGCGATTCTGTCAGGTCAAATTAAGCCGCTGCTTTGCCTGCTTGTGATCGTCTGTGTCCATGAACTTGGACATGCAGCGGCTGCATGCTATTATCATTGGCGCATTCGGCGGATTTTTTTACTGCCATTTGGCGGAACGGTTGAAGTAGAGGAACATGGAAACCGTCCGCTAAAAGAGGAGCTGGCGGTCATTTTGTGCGGGCCGCTTCAGCATGTACCGCTCCAGCTCATGGCGTGGCTGTTCATGGAGGCTTCTCTTATCTCGCATGACGTCTTTACGATGTTTACCTTTTATAATATGGCGATTTTTCTTGTCAATCTTTTGCCCATTTGGCCGCTTGATGGCGGAAAATTATTCTTTTTGCTCTTATCTATTTTTTACCCTTTCCAACGTGCACATGCTCTAGCCATAAAAGGCTCACTTGTCTTTTTCGGTCTATTGACAGCAGGATTACTTTTGTTTGCACCGCTGCAATTCAATGGCTGGGTGCTGCTCACTTTTTTAGCTTATTCACTCGTGATGGAGCACAGGCAGAGGCATTACGTCAGGGTTCGTTTTTTACTAGAACGGTATTACGGTAAAAAAGAGCAAAAGGTAGAAAAACTGATTCCGCTGAGAGCAAGTGCAGAGGAAAAAGTTTACGAAGTGATGGCACGATTTCAAAGGGGCTGCAAGCATCCGATTATTATTGAAAGAGATGGCGTGAAGATGAGTCAGCTTGATGAAAATGAACTGCTCCATGCGTATTTTTCAGATCGCAGAACGACCTCCTCAATGGAAGAGCTTCTTTTACCGTACTAATGGTGAAAATACATTGACATTCTGCGTCTAGTTTGATATATTTTTTAATGTTATGGATATGTAGCACCCGTGCTACAACCGCGCGGAGCAGGTGTAAAGAGCCTATGGCCCCCTGTATTCGGCGAGTCTGAGTTTATTAGGAGGTGCAGAGATGTACGCAATTATCGAAACTGGTGGTAAACAAGTAAAAGTTGAAGAAGGTCAAACTGTTTATGTTGAAAAACTAGCTGCTGAAGCAGGTGAAACAGTAACTTTCGAAAACGTATTGTTTGTCGGCGGAGACACTGTCAAAGTGGGTAACCCTTCAGTTGCTGGAGCAACAGTAACGGCTAAAGTTGAAAAACAAGGTCGCGGTAAGAAAATTACTGTGTTCAAGTACAAACCGAAGAAAAACAACCACAAGAAACAAGGTCATCGTCAACCTTACACTAAAGTTGTTATCGAAAAAATCAACGCTTAAGGCGTGTGAGTGATATGATCAAAGCAACCATTACTCGGTCATCAGCAGATGAAAGCATTACGTCTTTTCAGATGACTGGACATGCCGAGTTTGCTGAAAAAGGTCAGGATCTCGTTTGTGCAGGTGTATCTGCTGTTGTTTTCGGCTCAGTCAATTCAATTATTGCACTGACAGGATTGGACCCACTGCTTGATATTGGTGAAGAAGGCGGCTACTTCTCTTTTGAACTGCCGGCTGATACAGATCCAGTATCCTTTGAAAAAGCCCAGCTGCTTTTAGAAGGCATGGTCGTTTCCTTAGAGACAATTGAACGAGATTATCACGATTATGTGAGAATATCAACAAAAAATAGGAGGTGAACTTCATGCTTAGATTAGATCTTCAATTTTTCGCATCTAAAAAAGGGGTAGGTTCTACAAAGAACGGACGTGACTCTGAGTCTAAACGTTTAGGCGCTAAACGTGCTGATGGTCAATTCGTAACTGGTGGTTCTATCCTTTATCGTCAACGTGGAACGAAAATCTATCCAGGTGAAAACGTTGGACGCGGAGGCGACGACACTCTTTTCGCTAAAATCGACGGAACGGTTAAATTCGAACGTTTCGGTCGTGACCGTAAAAAAGTGAGCGTATATCCTGCGGCACAATAATTGCTAAAAACTCCGGTCATTGACTGGAGTTTTTTTCACTTTTTACAAGCAGTACCGAAGATGATAAAAGAAGATGCACTCCATAAATATCAAAGAACGTTTGCTGACTTTGCCTCATTTTCTCCTATACGATCAGAAAAAACAACCTTTCCTCACATAACTAGTGTTTTTCTATGCTGTCTTCTCTGTTATAATTCAGGGAGACATATTGATGATAAGACTCCTAAAAGAGAGACCAAACGATTGGGAGTGCGATAATGGAAGAGATACCAAGTAAAGAAAATGAAAAATTAACTCACGTTGCATTAACAAATGAATTGATCTATCTGCTCAGTCGTTCAAGACACGACTGGATGAATAAATTACAGCTGATCAAAGGCAACTTGACATTAGAAAAATATGACCGCGTGTTTGAAATTATAGAAGAAATGGTCATTGAAGCACAGCATGAATCCAAACTCTCAAATTTAAAAATTCCCCAATTGGCCTATTACTTTCTAACATTTAATTGGGAGTCGCATTTTATCACCTTAGAATATGAAGTGCTTGGTGAAACCCGAGACTTATCAGCATATGAATCGCAGCTGCTAACGGTATCACAGGAGTTGTTTTCGATATTCGATCAATCAGTTTGCCAAAAAACTGAAAATCATTTAACGGTCACGTTCCAAACAGATCATGAAGAAAATGATGTGATCTTATATTTTGATTTCAAAGGAAAATTAACAAGTTTGGATGCGTTAAATGCGTTTCATGACGCAAACTATCCATGTATGAGTATAACGCAATTTCATGTGACGCCTCATGAGTCCATGATTGAGCTTTGTTTGAGGCAAGAACGAGATATGTGATGCAGAGAAACGGAGGAAGTTATGTTTGTAGATCAGGTTAAAGTGTATGTTAAAGGCGGTGACGGCGGAAACGGTATGGTGGCGTTCCGTCGTGAAAAATATGTACCAAAGGGCGGCCCAGCAGGCGGCGACGGCGGAAATGGTGCAGATGTTGTATTTGAAGTAGACGAAGGACTTAGAACGTTAATGGACTTTCGTTATAAGCGTCATTTCAAGGCTGACCGCGGCGAGCATGGAATGAGTAAAAACCAGCATGGCCGAAATGCGGAAGAAATGATTGTCAAAGTTCCGCCTGGTACGGTTGTGACAGATGCAGAGACGGAACAAGTACTAGCTGACTTGACAGAGCATGGGCAGCGGGCTGTGATTGCCAAAGGCGGACGTGGCGGACGTGGAAATTCACGCTTCGCAACACCAGCAAACCCTGCACCACAGCTGTCTGAAAACGGTGAGCCAGGTAAAGAACGTGACGTCATCTTAGAATTAAAAGTACTTGCAGATGTCGGACTTGTTGGTTTCCCAAGTGTCGGGAAATCAACGCTGCTCTCGATTGTTTCTTCTGCGAAACCAAAAATTGCGGATTATCATTTTACAACGCTTGTACCGAACCTCGGGGTTGTTGAAACAGACGATAACCGAAGCTTTGTTATGGCGGATCTGCCAGGACTGATCGAAGGAGCGCACGAAGGCGTTGGCTTAGGTCATCAATTTTTACGTCATATTGAGCGTACACGTGTCATTGTCCATGTCATTGATATGTCTGGACTTGAAGGGCGTGACCCATACGAAGACTACGTGACGATTAATGAAGAGCTTGAGCAGTACAATATGAGATTGACTGAGCGTCCGCAAATCATTGTTGCGAACAAAATGGACATGCCAGATGCAGCTGACAATCTAGCGGCATTTAAAGAAAAATTAACGGATGACTATAAAGTGTTCCCGATTAGTGCGATCACAAGAGAAGGGCTTCGTGAGCTCTTATTTGAAATCGCCAATCAGCTTGAAACAACACCGGAATTCCCGCTCTATAATGAAGAGGAGCTGTCGGATAACCGCGTGATGTACAGATTTGATGAGGGCGATGCACCATTTGAGATCTCTAGAGATCCTGATGGCACATTTGTCTTAACGGGTAAAGCACTTGAGCGTCTCTTTAAGATGACAGACTTCTCAAGAGATGAATCCGTTAAACGATTCTCTAGACAGCTGCGCGGTATGGGTGTCGATGATGCCTTGCGTGAGCGCGGTGCAAAAGATGGCGACATCATTCGTCTGCTTGAATTTGAATTCGAATTTATTGATTGATCAACAGGAGGGTCCAGACCATGGGCTCTCCCGTTTTTAAAAGGGGAGAAAACAGGTGAAAGAAGAAACGTTCTATTTAGTAAGAGAGGATGTACTTCCAGATGCGATGCGAAAAACGCTTGAAGTCAAAAAGCTTCTCGATCGCAAAAAAGCGGATTCAGTTGCCGATGCTGTTCAAAAAGCGGATTTAAGCCGCAGTGCTTTTTATAAATACCGAGATGCTGTTTTTCCATTTTATACAATGGTAAAAGAGCAGATCATCACATTGTTTTTCCACCTTGAAGACCGGTCTGGGGCTCTGTCAAGGCTGCTTCAAATTGTGGCTGACTCTGGCTGTAATGTGTTATCCATTCACCAAACGATTCCGCTGCAAGGAAGAGCGAATGTCACCCTATCGATTAGTACGGCAGGTATGGCAGATGATATTAATACCGTCATGAATCAATTAAGAAAGCTTGAATTTGTCGAAAAAGTTGAAATTCTAGGTTCTGGGGCGTAAAAGGAGAGATCATAGCAGATGAAGCAATTAACTGTAGGTTATTTTGGACCAGAGGCAACATTTACTCATTTGGCCGTATGCTCTTGTTTTCCAAAAGATGCAGTGCAGCGTGCCTATGCAACGATTCCGCAATGTATGGATGCTGTGTCAAAGGGCGAAGTCGATTTGGCGGTCGTTCCACTTGAAAATGCACTCGAAGGATCTGTGAACTTAACGATTGATTATTTAATTCATGAAGAAGCGTTGTCCATTGTGGGGGAGATGACAGCACCGATACGGCAGCATTTGCTTGTCCATCCGTCAAGAGCGGAGAGCTGGGAGACGTTAGATGTCATTCAATCACATCCTCATGCGATTGCCCAGTGTCATCAATTTCTGAAAAAACAGTACCCTCATATTCCTCACCGGCCAGTGGAATCAACAGGCTATGCAGCAAAATACATCAGTGAGCATCCAGATGAAGCTGTCGGGGCTATTGCCAATGAAATTGCCGCAAAAACGTATGGTTTGACGATTGCGAAAAAAGACATTCATGATTATCCGCACAACCATACACGCTTTGTGATTTTACATAAAGATCCTAACGCATCGTTCCCAATGAATTCTGGTTTCTCATCAAAGCCAAAAACGACCATTGTGGTCAGTCTGCCTAAGGATGACCAATCAGGTGCATTGCACCGCGTGCTGTCTGCTTTTTCTTGGCGGAATCTTAACTTGTCAAAAATTGAATCTCGTCCGACAAAAACAGGCCTTGGACATTATTTATTTATTATTGATATCGAAAAAGAAATGGATGATGTCCTAGTCCCAGGTGCGATTCAAGAATTAGAAGCGATTGGCTGTGAGGTCAAGCTGCTCGGCAGCTATCAAACATATGAATTAACGAATGAAAAATAGTGTCCCAACCAGGACACTATTTTTTTAGTCTTTTATTAAAAACCCAGCATCATCCAGCGCTTGAATGGCTTGATCAAGCTGCTTTTGGCTGTAAGAAGTGAGAGTATGCAAATGTACGCCGTCTGTTAGTTCTGACAAGTAGGACGCGCCGGTGTTAGAAATATGATGGACAAAATCAGCGACTTGTTTCCGTGTGCTGACGCGAATGGAGGCCGTTAGTTCACCATAAACAGGGTGCTCAATGATCACATCTTTCACCGTCACTCCAAAGTCTACAATCAAGGTCAGTTCCTCTTCTGTGCGAGCAGGATCATGCTTACAGGCGATGATTTGTTCAATTTCTCTTTCTGGCGCATGCTGCGCTACCATATACACATAGCCTTGGCTTGTGGCAATAATGGGTTCATTTTTTGCTTTTAATAATGAAATATCTTGTACAATGACTTGTCGAGAGACAGCCGCTTTTTTAGCTAAAAAGCTTCCAGTAAGCGGTGTGTCTGTTTCTTTCAGCCACTCTAAAATGGCGGTTCTTCTTTCTTCGCCAATGAGTTTCCTCTCTTGCTCCACGTCCTAAGCTCCCTTCTTCTCCTTTTGCAAATGGTCAAATGTATGCAAAAGCTGATCGATGTCATCTTTTGATGACTGCCATCCAAATGATAGTCGAATAAATTGAAGGGCATCACGATCTGATACACGCAATGCCTTCACAGCAGGGGAAGGATGGTGATAACCAGAAGCACATGCGCTTCCAGTTGATAGACAAATCCCATGCCGGTTACATGCTAACATTACATATTGTCCTTCAAACCCTTCAAAAAAACAACCAATAATATGAGGCAGCGTACGGCGATTGTCATTGTCCTGAAGTGTACGAACTGGCAGCTGTCTGATTTTTAACTGCTGAAGAAAATAATCACGCAGCTGTTCATCTAATTTTTGCTGTTCATCCAGCCTAAGCATTGCTTGTTCACTTGCAGCAGCAAAAGCACCGATACACGGTACATTCACTGTCCCTGGACGTAAGCCATTTTCCTGAACTGCTCCTGTATATAAAGGTTTCCAAGGAACATGAGTGCCCATATAAACGGCACCAGCGCCTTTAGGAGCATACACTTTATGACTTGAGATGGACACGGCATCGACTCCAAGTTCTTTGATGGACACACGTACCTTTCCAAATGTTTGCACAGCATCTGTATGAAAAAGAATGTTCCTTTCTTTTAAAAGAGGTGCTAACTCAGCGAGCGGCTGGATAATCCCTGTTTCTGAATTAGCATGCTGAATAGATACGAGTCCTGTTTCAGGCAATAATGCTTTTTTGAGAATGTCCTCTGTTATGATTCCATCCTGATTCGGTTCAATGATGGTGACTTTTACGCCAAGACGCTCTAAGCTGCTAACTGCATGATGAACAGAAGGGTGCTCGACTGATGTTGTGATGACATGCTGTTTATGTGCTGGTAGTCCATTGATGATCGATTGAATCGCAAGGAGATTGGATTCAGTTCCACCGCTTGTAAAGTAGATCCCATCTGGTTCACCCTCGATCATGGCAGCGAGTGATTGTCTGCTGTAAGTCAATATGTCATTTGCTTTTCCCCCAGCATCATGAAGACTGCTTGCATTTCCGTAGAAATTTTTACTCAGCTGCTCAAAAACATGCAGTGCTTCTTCTGAAACAGGTGTAGAAGCTGCGTAATCTAAATAAACCAACCTATCCATCTCCCGTGTGAAAATTTTTTCTTGTATTTATTTTAGTGTTGTGTAATGATATGTGTCAAGACAGGTGTAAATGACAGGAGGGGCAATGGTGTCATCAATCAAAAAAGTTATTGTGGTGGGATCAGGCATTGCAGCGCTTTCCTTTGCAACAAACATCTCGAAAAACTGCCAGGTCATCATGATGACAAAAAAACAATTTTCATCTAGTAATTCCATGCTGGCACAAGGTGGAATCGCTGCTGCCTTTTCAGCACATGATTCAGCTGAGCAGCATGTGCAAGATACACTAGATGCTGGCTGTGACCACAATGATGAAAGAACCGTACAAGAAATCGTGAGACTTGGAAAACATCTTGTGGAGCAGCTCGTAGCAGATGGCTGTCCATTTGATCAAGATGAAGCGGGAGAGCCGCAATTAGGCAAAGAGGGGGCACACACCACTCATCGCATCTTGCATGCAGGAGGAGATCAAACAGGGAAAACCCTTGTACAGTATCTGAAAAGTCAGCTCGGCTCACATATTCATTTATACGAATATCATCATGTCATTGATCTATTGGTTCATGAAGGGACATGCAAGGGTGTTGTATGGAAAGACGAGACAGGACACGTACAAACGATGACCGCAGATGCTGTTGTTTTATCAACTGGCGGCTGCGGCTCCCTATATGAGACAAACACAAATGATCCTTCTGTCACAGGAGACGGACTAATGATGGCCTATCGAGCAGGTGCGCAATTAGTGGATCTCGAATTTGTTCAATTCCATCCAACTCTTTTGACAATCGATGGAAAAGCAGTTGGTCTCATTTCAGAGGCAGTAAGGGGAGAGGGAGCTTATTTAGAAGATGAAACAGGCAGGCGGATCATGAAAGGTATTCACCCACAAGCTGATTTAGCACCTAGAGATGTGGTCGCTAGAGCTATTTTTCATGAGCAGCAATTAGGCCATCAATTGTATCTTAACATCCATGATATTCCGCATTTTTCAGCTCGTTTCCCAGCAATAGATGCGATGTGCCAGCGTGCAGGTGTCGATATGGCAAGCGGCAGGCTGCCAATATCCCCGGGTATGCACTTTTTAATGGGCGGTATCAGCGTCAATGAATATGGAGAAACGACTGTACCAGCGCTATTTGCCATTGGAGAAGCGGCCTGCACTGGCTTACACGGTGCGAATCGATTGGCGAGTAATTCTCTTCTGGAAGGTCTCGTGTTAGGCAACAAAGCAGCACAAAGAATTGAACAGCTGCCTAAACAGAAAGAAACAAGTCCACCTTTTTCTATTCAAGAAATATGGTTGGTCCCGATGATTTCAACAGCTCAGCTGAGACAATGGATGACTGCATTTGCAGCCATTGTGAGAGATGAAAAGGGCTTGCAGACTTTGCTTCATACATTACAGCATGTCACTTTTCAGCAAATTAATGTGAAGAATATCACAAATGAACAGATCGAATTAAGCAATCAATGGGCATTAGCGGTTTGCCTTGCTAAATCTGCATTACTCCGTACAGAAAGCAGAGGCGGCCATTATCGAATGGATTATCCAGAGCGAAGCGATGCGTTGTGGCAGGGCAGGCAGATTGTTCATGAAAAAGGTCATATTCATATCATGAAAAATGAAAGGATCGGTGCCAAATGGAACGTTTACAGTTAAAACAAATGCTCACTCATTTTTTCACAGAGGATATTGGCTTTGGAGATGTATCAGCTGATGCCATCTTTGGAGACAAGAAAGGAACAGCTCTTATCATTGCGAAACAATCTGGTGTATTGGCAGGATCACAACTGATTGATATAGGGTACCGCCTGTTGAATGAACAGATTCAAACTGAGCTGTTTTTTCAGGAAGGTGATTGGATTTATTCAGGCGCTGTACTGGCGAAAATAAAGGGCCCAGTCAACGACTTATTAAAAGGAGAACGGGTCATTTTAAATCTATTGCAGCGAATGACAGGTATCGCCACCTTAACGCATGAGGCGGTGCAGCGATTAGGTGACCCGTCTATTACGATTTGTGATACGAGAAAAACGACACCCGGCTTGCGTATGTTAGAGAAATACGCAGTGAAGACAGGCGGTGGAAAGAATCATCGCTTTGGCTTATCAGATGGGGTCATGATTAAAGATAATCATATTGCCGCATGCGGCTCTATTCGTGAAGCAGTAGAGAAAGCAAGAGCCTATGCCGGTCATATGGTGAAAATTGAAGTGGAAATTGAATCAGAAACGCAGCTAATGGAAGCCATTGATGCAAAAGCGGATGTCATCATGTTTGATAACTGCTCTCCGGACGAGGTTAAACGTTTTAAACAAATGACGCCAGATTCCATTCTGACAGAGGCTTCAGGGGGCATTACGCTAGAGACATTGCCAAGCTACAGGGGGACAGGAGTCGACTTGATTTCACTTGGTTTTCTCACACATTCTGCTCCAGCATTTGATTTTAGTATGAATATGGAATTCAGTCATAAAGGGGGAACAACTCATGTCCATGCTTAATGTATTAGCCAATCAACATGCAGCCATGATGCCGGATGAATATAAACACCGTTCTAATGATGAAATGAAGCAGCGAGTGTTAGAAATCAAGCGGGCTTTTGGATCAAAGCTTTTTATACCGGGTCATCATTATCAAAAGGATGAGGTCATCGAATTTGCAGATGCAACAGGAGATTCATTGCAGCTGGCACAAATAGCTGCTGACAATCACGAGGCTGAATACATTGTGTTCTGCGGTGTTCACTTTATGGCAGAAACGGCAGATATGCTGTCAAACAAGAATCAAAGCGTCGTATTGCCAGATATGAGGGCAGGCTGTTCAATGGCAGATATGGCGAACATGAAACAAACAGACAGAGCATGGGAGCAGCTCACTAATCTGTTTGGAGATACAATACTTCCGCTTACGTATGTCAATTCAACAGCAGATATTAAAGCATTTGTCGGCAAGCATGGCGGGGCGACTGTTACTTCGTCAAATGCTAAAAAAGTACTCGAGTGGGCGATGACGCAAAAAGAGCGGATTCTATTTCTCCCTGATCAGCACCTAGGGCGTAATACGGCTTTTGATTTAGGTATTCCGCTAGAAGAAATGGCTGTCTGGGATCAGATAGAAGAAAAGCTCATCACCGATCAGCCGCTTTCCCGAATCAAGATGATTTTATGGAAGGGCCATTGCTCCGTACATGAGAAATTTACCGTTCGGAATATAGAAGAAATGAGAAAAAAAGACCTTGACATTCAAATTCTTGTCCATCCTGAATGCACGCATGAGGTCGTAAGGGCTTCTGACCTAGCAGGTTCAACGAAATTTATTATTGATACGATCAAACAGGCGCCAGGAGGCAGCAAGTGGGCGATTGGAACAGAGATGAATTTAGTCAAACGGATCATAGCGCAGCACCCAGATAAACAAATTGAATCCCTTAACCCAGATATGTGTCCATGCTTGACGATGAACCGGATTGATCTGCCTCATTTGCTATGGTCACTTGAAAGCATTGAAAAGGGTCAGCCGGTCGGGTTGATACAGGTCAATGAAGACATCACGAAAGACGCTTTGCTTGCACTCGAGAAAATGCTCGCCATTAAATAATGATTCAGCCCCTCCTATCAGAAAACAAGTTTTTATCATATCGGCTTGTAAATAGGCATAAATTTATGTTGAAACATATTGTACTTCTGACATAACCGTTACGTTCACGTTTTGCATAGGAGGGGAAAACGTTGAAAATTCATATTGTGCAAAAAGGAGACTCCCTTTGGAAAATTTCAAAGAAATACGGAGTCGACTTTCAAGAATTGAAAAAACTAAATTCTCAGCTCAGTAATCCTGATTTGATCATGCCGGGTATGAAGATTAAAATTCCATCTAGTGGTGTTCCTGTAAAAACAGATCATCACAAAGCAAAAGAAATGCCAAAAACGAAAGAACATCCGTATGTGAAAGAAAAGCCAAAAGATGTCGTGCAAGTGCAAGATACAAAACCGAAGGAAAAGCCAAATGAACCGGTACCTTATGTACCGCCAGTACCAAAGATCGAGCAGCCAGTTTTTCCACAAGTCGATGTGAACTATTATCAGACCAATCTCTACCAGCCATTCACGCCTCCTCCCAAAAAAGATCATTATGAGAAAAAAGATCACGTTCACGAGAAAAAAGATCACAAGGATCATTTTCATCATGAGAATAAAGACCATAAAGATAACAAGGGTCATTCCCATCATGAAAATAAGGACCATAAAGATAACAAAGACCATTTTCACCATGAAAATAAAGGTCATCTAAAAGATGAAGTGGCAAAGGGATATGACCCGTTTATTCATATTCCGCATCAAAAAGAGGAGGGAAAAGACATGGAGCATGGCAATTACCCAAACCTTCCTAACTTCCCGCAAATGCCAAATGTGGGAGGGGCAGCGGTAGGAGGAGTGGCTGAAAATAACGAGCATCATCACCAGCACCATCATCATGAACCATATGATCCTTATTTTGGTTATGGTCATGGTCATTACATGCCGGGGATGTATCCATATCCGCAGCAAATGGTGCCGGCATCGCCAATTTTACCGGGATCAGGACTATGTTATCCTATCCATCCATATTATCACCATCATATGATGCCATATCCATACCCGGCTCATCCATATTATCCTGCGTATCAAGCGCCTGCTTACTACGGGGAAAATCATGAGCACCATGCAAACGACGGACATCACTGGCATCACCATATGCATTCAAACGCCAATGCAAATGCCAACGTAAATCAAGGCTTTTATCCAAACGTCTCAAATGCAGCATACGGCAAGGAAGACTGCGGATGTGATGATGGCATGAAGCATCATCAGCCTTGGCCAGGACATTATCCGAATCCTGTTCCTTATGGCCAAATGGGTGCTTATCCTGCTCAGCCTTATATGCAGCCATATCCAGGCCAATCCGTATTTGCAAGGCCGGAGGAGGAAGAAGAGGATTAATGACAGAAGGAACGATCTCAATCGTTCCTTTCAGCGTGTAGACAAACCCTCGCATTCGGTGTCAGGTCTGCGCTCCGGTGCTCACGAATGTCAAATTCGCTCCGCTCCTGTGCTCGTCCTTCCTAGAATGCAAAGGTTTTCTATTACGCTGAAAAGAAGACAAAAGGCTAAAATCAAGAACATTTTAGCCTTTTGTCACCATACCAGAAGGAACGATCTCAATCGTTCCTTTTTTTGTTTATAACTGACAGCTTGATTTTCTTCCTAACTGTACATGCTAAAACAGAGCCTGTTTCGCGCTCATGAGATTGAATTTGTACAGGGGGTTTTTCGTTTGAGACAAAAATGGCAAAAAACAATCGCATTAGTGCTTCTTCCTATTGGGTTAACAGCATGTGGTACAAATGACAATGCAGGTGTAGATACAAGGCATAATCAATCAGGTCAGCCGGTCGGATATCATTCGAATAACCGTGCAGATGACAATAACCAAGATCATCAAGGACCAGTTTCTGAACTCATGGAAGGGATGAACGGTGGGAATACAACGAATGTTGATTACCGTACACGTCCTCAAGCTGATGATCGAATGCCTCTTGCAGGTGGAGATGGGCGCTACAGTCATGGAGATATGAACTATCATAACCAAATGTCGTTCTCAGGCTACGATAAACAAGAGAACATCCAGCGTTCAAGAAAAATTGCCAACCGCGTCAATAAAATGAATCACGTGGCAGACTCTCAAGTCATGGTGACGGATGAGAATGTGTATATTGCCATTAAATCAGATGGCCGCCTGACGTCAGAAGGCGTATCACAAATAGAAGAAGCAGCGACTCGTTATGCGGATGGAAGAGCAGTCCAAGTCATGAAAGATGAAGGTGCATTCACACGTTTTAGAGATATGAGAAGAACGCAATTTGAAACAGGACAAACAGGCATGACCCGATAGTTTGACACAAAAAGGCTAAAGTTCATCACGAACTTTAGCCTTTTTCTTAAAAATAAACCTTGATGCCTATATAAAATTCGTAAAAGAAATAACAGCCAAACCCTAATAATAAAATACCAGCAATAATGGATGTCCACTTGATCATCGTCCGATTCATCACTTTTCTTGTTAAGGATACAAGTGTGAGAAGACCAATGTCATGAAGGAGAATCCCTGCCAAAATACCGCCGGCAGCCAGCATAAATTCAGATGAATCTGTTTTTGTATAAGCATCCGCAAGTACAGCACCAAAAACAGAAACCCAGAACACAAGATTTCCAGGAGATACCGCCACGAGCAAGCCGTTTCGATATGTTTTCACGAATGATTTATTGACCTTTTCTCCTGCTAAATGAATATCTTGATCCGCATTTTTAATGGAATCGTATGCGAGAATCATTAAAAATACAGCTCCAATCAGCCAGAGCGGGATTTGAACAAACGGCAAAGATAAAAACTGAGCAAATCCAGCATATAAAGCCAAGATGAGTAATAAGTCTATGGTCATACCGCCTGCTCCGACAGTTAAACCATGAAAAAATCCGTTTTTCAGTCCCTGTTTTGTCATTTCAACCGTGATTGCTCCAACAGGCAGAGCAATTGAGAATCCTACGACGATAAATGTGAGAAATGTTTGCAATCGACTAGAACTTCCTTTAAATAAATTGTATAAAAATTCTCCGTTTAGATTAATTATACATAATAGGAGAAAAGGATCAATGATTATTTCAGATTTAATTGAAATGAGAGAGATAGATGATGTATAGAAGACTGTATATCAACATGATCCATAACGCTTGTAGGGGAAAGGAACTATTTTCCTGAATCTTCTTTTCTTCATGATGTCTCTATGCTAAACTGATGTGGAATTCAATAAAAGTGACTAGGGGTGCCCGTAAATGGGCTGAGAGAGAAGCATAAACTTCTTAACCCTTTGGACCTGATCTGGCTCGTACCAGCGTGGGGAAGTTAAAGATGATGCATGTATCATATCAATGATATGCATGTTTATTTCTGACGACGAAACCAGGTTCTTTAAATAGAGCCTGGTTTTTTGCTGGTGCTGATTCCATCCTGTCCGGTGACAAGAAGAAAAGGAGAGAACAGCAAATGAAAGAAAAGAAAAGTGTCCCATCCAACCAATCATTGTTATCCAGCTTTGACGGCAGCCATAAGGTATATGAGAAAGGATCAAGACCCGATATCTTAGTGCCAAAAAGAGAGATCACGCTCTCACATACTGTGACAGAGGCGGGCGATATAAAAAATGAACCAGTTCGTGTATACGATACAAGTGGACCGTACACCGATGAGAACGTTCATATTGATGTCACAAAGGGGTTAAAGCGTCTTAGGGTAGCATGGATTGAAGAAAGAGGAGATACAGAAAGCTATGAAGGGCGTCATGTAAAACCGGAGGATAATGGATACCGTTCAAGGGAGAAGGAGTCCATCCATTCTGTCCAAACTGATTTTCATCATAAGCCGCTCCGCGCGAAACAAGGTGCATGTGTGACGCAAATGCATTATGCCAAAAAAGGTATCATTACGCCTGAAATGGAGTTTATCGCAATAAGAGAAGAGCTAAGCCCTGAGTTCGTTAGAGAGGAAGTAGCGAGCGGAAGAGCCGTCATTCCTTCGAATATTAACCATCCAGAAAGTGAACCAATGATTATCGGAAGGAATTTTCATGTCAAAATCAATGCGAATATTGGCAATTCAGCTGTCACGTCATCCATTGATGAAGAGGTTGAAAAAATGACATGGGCGATCAGATGGGGGGCAGATACAATGATGGATCTGTCTACTGGAAAGGATATTCATACAACGAGAGAATGGATCATTCGGAATTGCCCAGTCCCAGTAGGAACCGTTCCCATCTATCAGGCCCTTGAAAAAGTGAATGGAGTCGCAGAAGATTTGACGTGGGATGTGTACAGGGACACATTAATTGAACAAGCGGAGCAAGGTGTAGACTATTTCACGATTCATGCTGGCGTGCTGTTAAGATATATTCCGCTCACTGTCGATCGGGTGACCGGAATTGTTTCAAGAGGCGGTGCAATTATGGCAAGATGGTGTCTTGCTCATCATCAAGAGAATTTCCTCTACACTCACTTCGAAGACATTTGTGAAATTATGAAAAAATATGATATCGCCTTTTCACTTGGAGATGGACTTAGACCAGGCTCGATTGCTGATGCCAATGATGAGGCGCAGTTTGCAGAGCTGGAAACGTTAGGTGAGTTAACAGAGATTGCTTGGAAACATGATGTGCAGGTAATGATTGAAGGGCCCGGACATGTCCCAATGGATAAAATCAAAGAAAATGTGGACAAGCAAATGGACATTTGCAAAGAAGCACCATTTTATACGTTAGGGCCTCTTACAACAGATATCGCACCTGGTTATGATCACATTACATCCGCGATCGGTGCGGCCATGATCGGCTGGTACGGAACAGCAATGCTGTGCTATGTAACGCCAAAAGAGCATTTAGGTCTGCCGAACAAAGAAGATGTGAGAGAAGGCGTGATCGCCTATAAAATTGCTGCACATGCTGCTGATCTAGCAAAAGGACATCCTGCCGCTCAAAAGCGCGATGATGCTTTATCGAAAGCGAGGTTTGAATTTAGGTGGCGGGACCAATTCAACCTGTCACTTGATCCAGAAAGAGCCTTGGCGTTCCATGATGAAACATTGCCTGCCGAAGGCGCTAAAACCGCTCACTTTTGCTCGATGTGCGGACCGAAGTTTTGCAGTATGAAAATTTCTCATGATATCCGCAATCAATCTGAAGAAGTAAAAAGAGAGATGGAAAAGAAGGCGAAGGAGTTTGTCAGTCAAGGAAGTCAAATTTATCAGCCATAAAAAAAGAACCTCGCACGATGCCGTGCGGGGTTTTATCAAACCGCTGAAAAGGCTTTTCTCAAAAGGTGAAAAAATGCCTTTGCTGCATATGCCATCATGTCCACACTCGGAATGAGAGCATCTGTTAAATTAAAAAAGACTGTTTTTCTTTCTGGAGATGTTCGTTTCTTTTTCTGCTTCATCAAGGGAAGCCTCCTTTTTCACTAATATACTTCTTTGCAGATATGAGAGATAGATATGTTGTGTGAATTTAAACAAAATTTAAACTTCTTGGGTTTGAATGGAAAGAAGGAGGGGAAACGAGTTGAATAGAGAATGAATGAAAAGAGCTGATCTATTTGACCAGCGAACAAGAAGAGTGGAAGGTGATCTTATGATGAAAGTATTTAAGGTAACATTTCATATGAACAATGGGGAAGTGCTTGATTTCGAGCTCAAACGTCCAGCTACCTATGATGTGTATAAAAAAATTGAAGAAGCCAATCATTGGTTTAAGCTGAATAATGAAATCATTAACCTATTAAACGTCAATAGTATCCATGTAGAAACAGAATAACAGCAAAAAGCCGCTCAAAAGAGAGCGGCTTTCATTATGCAGAAAAATCATTTCGATTATTAAGCTGCCCGCGGGACAGCCAGTTCTTTTTATACAAATAAGCAATCACTTCAAGCCACAGACGCGGTGCTTTTTTAGGGAAAAAAGGTTTTTGGTAATAAGTATAAGCGGCTTTTAAATCATCCCATTGATGACATGCTTTCGTTTGCGTGAATCTGGCAACGTCAATGACTCTGATCCGCCCTTCTTTTGTTAAGATCAGATTGCGCAGATGAATATCAGAAGGATTCAATCCTTTCTCGCGCGCTTCCTCCAGCGCATCATCGACTTGATTGATCATTTGTTTTTTAATAGGAATTCCTTTTGTAAGGCATTCATAGAATGTATAGCCTTTAATATATTCCATTAAAATATACTGATCCCCAGACTCATAAATCTCAGGGTAATAAGACGAACCAGAAAGTTTTTCGTAAATGGTAGCCTCTTTGCGGGCAATATGCTGATAAGAAGGGAAAAAGACTTTTAGTGCCATTTTCTTGCCGTCTTTTTTGTATAAAAAGACATAGGCACTTCTTCCTTTGCCGCACAGTTCAAGCTCTGCTGGTTTATAGGCAAGCTTATGAAAACGTTTCTCTTCATGATACTGAATCGATTCGGCTAATCTTTTGACATCTGACATTGACTTCACCTTCTTTGGTTTCAGTTTATGCGGCTGAAAAACGAATGATGAAAAAACGTGTCACTCGATAAAGCAATGGATTGTATAAAACATAACATTTACGAATGAAGGATACAACGAAAGACTCTTACCATACATTTGAATCATCGATTTGGTTAATGTTTAGAAAAATGGGTCAAACTACATATGTCATGCATCGATCTCATGTTCTAAAGAGGTGTAAATAGTGAAAGTGAAGATGAAATGTTTCGTTACAGGACTTATCATGACAAGTGTGCTTTTTTTCGCTGCGGATATGGAAGGGAAAGAACACTTGCAAAAGCAGTCAAACTCTATCACCGTCCAGCTTGAAAAAGTCTATCTAGACGGCGATGTGAGTATTGAAAGACACCGGGCATCATTAGAAGACAAAGACACATTCTGGGCGCAGTATAAAGGCTGGACGCTGGTAGAACAAAAAGAGGATTTTGCCCTTTTTAGAAAGCAAATTGATGATATCTCTCCATTAAGTAAAGCAAATGGATATATCGGATTATCAGAGGACGGTGTGATTTCTACGTTTCATGGAAGGCCTGACGGCTGGGCGGAGCCTATTCATCTCTTTTTTCAAATTGATACGTCCCGTTTAGAAAGTCATGTGGAAAAACAGCTTGAGCAAGGCATTCCTTTTCGAACAAAGGATGAATTTGAGCATGTGCTTGAAGTCATGAAGCCTTACCGAAATGAAATATCGTTTTAAAGCGTGTAACAGCTTGCTGGTGTGAAGACCGCAAGCTGTTTTTCGTGGTTTCATGATAAAAATGTACTGAGCGAACGTATGTTAACTTTTATTGCGGTTTTCTCCTCGATTTATGTTACAATGAAGAACAGTCAAAGAGGTGAAAACGGTGATAGAGTTTGTAAAAGGGACCATTGATTATGTGTGCCCGCAATATGTTGTCATTGAAAACGGCGGAGTGGGATATCAAGTCTATACCCCAAACCCGTTTATCTATCGAGTAAACAAACAAGAAACGATTTATACGTATCATTACATAAAGGAAGACGCATTTTCGTTATACGGTTTTCAAACACGAGAAGAAAAAGCGCTGTTTACAAAACTGTTAAATGTCACAGGAATAGGGCCAAAGGGCGCACTCGCTATTCTTGCTTCCGGTGATCCTGGCGCTGTCATTTCAGCGATAGAACGTGAAGATGAAGCGTTCCTGATTAAATTCCCTGGTGTGGGCAAAAAAACAGCACGTCAAATCATTCTGGATCTAAAAGGAAAACTTGCAGATGTGGTACCAGAAATGATTGGCAACTTATTTAATCACGAGGACCACATTCAGGTTGAAACGCAGCAAACTGCATTAGATGAAGCGCTTGAAGCCTTGAGTGTCCTTGGATACGGTGATCGTGAAATTAAAAAGGTTCTTCCATTATTAAAAGAAGAAAAGAATCTCACAACCGATCAATATGTGAAAAAAGCTTTACAAAAAATGTTGAAATAGGGTGATGTCTCATGGATGAACGGCTCGTCTCAACTGAAGCAGACAACCATGAATCAGCCATTGAGCAAAGTCTGCGGCCACAGACACTTAGCCAATATATCGGTCAGCAAAAAGTAAAGGATAATCTCAGCGTATTTATTGAAGCTGCCCGCATGCGGCAGGAAACGCTTGATCACGTCCTTTTATATGGACCTCCTGGACTTGGGAAAACAACGCTTGCGTCGATTATTGCCAATGAAATGAATGTTCAGCTGCGTACAACGTCAGGACCAGCCATTGAGCGTCCTGGAGATTTGGCGGCCATCTTAACGTCTCTTGAGCCAGGTGATGTATTGTTTATTGATGAAATTCACCGCTTGCAGCGCTCAATTGAGGAAGTGCTGTACCCAGCAATGGAGGATTTTTGTTTAGATATTGTCATTGGAAAAGGAGATACAGCACGCTCTGTACGGCTTGATTTACCGCCATTTACGCTTGTAGGTGCAACGACCCGTGTCGGGCTGTTAACAGCGCCGCTTCGTGATAGGTTTGGGGTACATGCAAGATTGGAATACTATGAGCAAAGAGATTTAGCTCACATTGTGGCAAGAACAGCCGAGCTGTTTGAGATTGGGATCGATATTCGCTCTGCCGAAGAGATAGCGAGACGTTCCCGTGGAACACCGAGGGTTGCCAATCGTTTGCTCAGAAGAGTAAGAGATTTTGCGCAAGTGCTTGGGAATCATACCATTACCGAGGACATTGCGGAAGATGCCCTTGAGCGTCTTCAAGTCGACAGGCTTGGCCTCGATCATATAGACCATAAGCTCCTTTTAAGTATGATCGAAAAATTTAGAGGCGGTCCTGTTGGTCTTGATACAATCTCAGCGACAATTGGAGAAGAATCACATACGATTGAAGATGTGTACGAACCGTACTTACTGCAAATTGGTTTCCTGCAAAGAACACCAAGAGGGCGGGTCGTCACAAGAGAAGCGTATGAACATTTTCAAATGGAGGTTCCGATTCGTGACTGAATTCCCTAAAATATTAATGATTTTAGGTGGTGTCCTTTTTGCCGCAGGATTAGTGTTTCAATTGGTTGGTAAGCTTCCAGGTGATATTTTTGTAAAAAAAGGAAATGTCACGTTCTTTTTTCCTGTCATTACATGTATTGTCATTAGCATCGTACTAACCATATTACTGAATATCTTTGGACGGATGAAATAACGTTAACTAGTTAACTACAGAATAGGTGAAGGAAATGAAGCTAGAACTATTTGATTTTGATTTACCAGAAAGATTGATTGCACAAGTGCCGCTTGAAAAAAGAGATGCATCAAGACTGATGGTCTTAAACAAACAGACGGGTGCGATTACACACGATACATTCTCCCAAATCATCGATTATTTTCAAAAAGGTGATTGTCTCGTTCTAAACAATACTCGCGTTCTTCCTGCACGATTGTTTGGGATGAAAGAGGATACAGGTGCCAAAGTTGAGCTGCTTCTCTTGAAGCAAGAAGAAGGAGACAACTGGGAAACACTTGTAAAACCAGCGAAACGGGTGAAAAAAGGGACGGTTATCACTTTTGGTGATGGACGGCTCAAAGCGGTATGTACAGAGGAAATGGAACATGGTGGAAGAAAAGTCGAGTTTCAATATACAGGCATTTTTTATGAAGTGCTTGAATCCCTTGGTGAAATGCCGCTGCCTCCATATATTAAAGAGCAGCTTGACGACCGTGAACGCTATCAAACCGTTTATTCAAAAGAGGTTGGCTCCGCTGCTGCCCCAACGGCCGGTCTCCATTTTACAACCGAGCTGCTGGATGCGCTGAAAGCGAAAGGTGTTCACATTGCTTTTATTACGCTGCACGTGGGGCTTGGCACGTTTCGTCCGGTAAGTGCAGAACGTATTGAAGAACACGAAATGCATGCAGAGTTTTATGAAATGAATGAAGAAACAGCTGATGAGCTCAATCGCGTTCGCAAAGAAGGCGGACGGATTATTTCAGTCGGCACAACGTCAACAAGAACGCTTGAAACCATTGCAAGCGCACACGATGGTGAGTTCAAAGCCTCAAGCGGCTGGACGTCGATCTTTATTTACCCTGGCTACACATTCAAGGCAATTGATGGCATGATCACAAATTTCCATCTGCCAAAATCCTCGTTAATTATGCTTGTCAGCGCATTAGCTGGACGAGAGCACGTACTAAAAGCATACAATGAGGCTGTGAAAGAGGAATACCGATTCTTCAGCTTTGGCGATGCCATGCTGATTCAATAACATCATACAACAAAGACAGGAGGGCTCATTTTTGTCGCAATTACCGATACGTTATGAGTTCATTAAATCATGCAAACAAACAGGTGCACGTCTTGGCCGCGTTCATACACCGCACGGCTCTTTTGAAACACCTGTATTTATGCCAGTAGGTACACTGGCTACAGTCAAAACAATGGCGCCTGAAGAATTAAAGGCAATGGATGCAGGCATCATCTTAAGCAATACGTACCACTTATGGCTCCGTCCAGGCCACGATATCGTAAAAGAAGCAGGCGGTCTGCACAAATTTATGAACTGGGATCGAGCTATTCTAACTGATTCAGGCGGATTCCAAGTTTTCTCATTGAGTGAATTTAGAAAAATTGAAGAAGAAGGCGTTCACTTCCGTAATCATTTAAACGGAGACAAGCTGTTCCTATCTCCTGAAAAAGCTATGGAGATCCAAAATGCGCTTGGTTCTGATATTATGATGGCATTTGATGAATGCCCGCCATATCCTGCAGAGTACGATTACATGAAACGTTCTGTGGAGCGGACAAGCAGATGGGCAGAGCGCTGTCTAACAGCGCACCAGCGTCCAGAGGATCAAGGGCTGTTTGGAATTGTCCAAGGCGGAGAATACGAAGAGCTTCGAAAACAAAGTGCAAAAGACCTTGTTTCACTTGATTTCCCAGGCTACGCCATCGGAGGCTTATCTGTAGGGGAACCAAAAGATGTGATGAATCGTGTACTTGAGTTCACTACACCATTTTTACCGGCAGACAAACCAAGGTACTTAATGGGTGTCGGCTCGCCAGATTCCTTAATTGACGGCGCCATTCGCGGTGTAGATATGTTTGACTGCGTACTGCCTACGCGAATTGCAAGAAACGGTACCTTAATGACTAGTGAAGGCCGTCTTGTTGTGAAAAATGCAAAATATGAGCGTGACTTTAGACCAATCGATGAGAACTGTGACTGCTATACATGTAAAAACTATACACGCGCCTATATTAGACATCTCATCCGAACAAATGAAACGTTCGGAATTCGATTAACAACTTATCATAATCTTCATTTTCTGTTAAAATTAATGGAGCAAGTGAGAGAAGCTATCCGTGAGGATCGTTTAGGTGATTTTAAAGAAGAGTTTTTTGAGCGTTATGGCTTTAACAAACCGAATGCGAAAAACTTTTAACGCATAAACGAAAGGCTTTACAATGCTTTAGAAAGGGGTGAAATAGAATGGATGGTGGTATGGGTTCAATCATTATGATTGTTGTCATGTTTGCTGTGCTTTACTTCTTGTTAATCCGTCCACAGCAAAAGCAACAGAAAGCTGTGCGTCAGATGCAGCAATCTTTATCAAAAGGCGATAAAATCGTCACAATCGGTGGTTTACACGGTGAAATCGACTCAATTGATGAATCAAAAGTGGTCATCAAAACAAGCGAAAACAACCGTTTAACTTTCGATCGCCGTGCTATTAGAGAATTAGCTGACAAAGGCTAATCCTCCGATACATAGCAATAAAAAAAGAGCGATATGAACCGCTCTTTTTTTATTTGCCTCGAAGATTGACGCCAATCATTCCCCCCAGCATACAAATGCCTAAAAATGCCCCATGATAGATGAACTGCTCTGGTGAAAACGTTTTTCCAAACCCCAAATATTGAAATAAAAATACAGTGAGAGAAAAAATGATAGATGTGATGGCACCAATTAGCCAGCCGCGCTCCTTTGCTTTCCCGCCAGAAATGATGCCTCCTAATAACAGGGCAACAAAGGACAAAATCATAATCATCCATTTAAATGATGATTCCTGCATACTTGTGAATGTAAGCATGAGCGACACAAGTAAACTTGTGACAACCATCACGACAAAAATGGCAATTAATCCGGATAAAATGCCTTTTCCAATATGTTTTGTTTCTTGCATGTGATTTGTCTCCTCTCCAATTGACCGAAGCTTGTCTTTTACTAAAATGTATTCACAGTGGAGAAAAAATAGACATGTTTCAGACGTTTCTTTTCTACATAAATAAAGTGTTTTGACACAAGCTATGATGGAGAAGGAGGGTTTACATCATATGCAGGACATCTTGATCATTTCCATGAGAACCATCATTTTATATTTTCTTATTTGGTTTATCTTTCGCTTAATGGGCAAAAGGGAAATTGGGGAATTGAGTATTTTAGATCTAGTCATTTTTATGATGATTGCAGAAATTGCGGTTCTTGCCATAGAAGAAGTAGAGGATCACATGTTACATACGGTATGGCCAATCCTGCTGTTAACCTTCATTCAAATCACACTTGCCTATCTCTCATTGAAATTCCAAGGCGTCCGGCGCTTTCTTGACGGCAAACCGGTCTTGCTCATCATCAATGGCAAAATAGACGAGGGTGCGATGAGAAAACAGCGATACAATTTTGATGACCTGCTCATTCAATTAAGAGAAAATAACATCGACAGTATTCAGGATGTCTCTTACGCTATTTTAGAGCCGTCTGGAAAACTCGCCGTCGTCGAAAAAGAAAACAAGCTCAAACATGCAGCGCTTGAGCTTCCACTTGTTGCGGACGGTGTAGTGCAGCATGATCACCTTAAGCAAATCAATCAAAATGAACAGTGGCTGAAAGATGAGCTTGCTAAAAGAGGTTATCATGATATCGAGCAAATCTCTTACTGCAGCTTTAATCAAAAAACATTTTATATTGATTTGAAAGATGAAGTGATCAAAAAGAGATGAGCTAAAATAGATGAGCTAAAACAGCTTCCCAATGAACGGGATGCGTCGCAGCTCTTCTCGTTTCACTAGTCCTAGGCAGATTAATAGAATGACATACAGCATGCACGTAACAATGATGAGCGTTACAAGTTCAATAGGAGCAGAAAAGAGTCCGTTTACTTGAGATTTCAGCCAAAGACTGACAGCCCCCGTACCGATAATCACAAGGACGCAAAGTCCATATTCCTTTAATGGTAAATGAATAGGCAGCACCTTTCCAACAGTTGCCGCATGGAGCAGTGTGACAAGGATGATGCCGATTAAGATCGCAAGTGCTGCGCCCATAATGCCAAAGCCAGGCTGTGAAGCAAGAACAAAAATCATCCCTGTTTTTACAATTGCACCTATCAGGCTGTTGGTCATCGCCGCACCAGCTAAATTGAGTGCTTGAAGTACGGCTTGAAGGGGCCCCTGAAAATAATATAGAAGGAAAAACGGCGCCATGAATTTCACATAAATAGCCGCATGCGATGAACCATACATAAAGAGCGTTAAATCTTCTGCGTAAACGAAAAGAATAATACATGAAATGCCTCCGCTGAGTAAACAAAGGCGCATCGCCTGCTTCAGCCGGTATTCAACCGTTTTGCGTTTATTCTGCTCCATGCCTTCACTGATCGCCGGAACTAATGCAGTGGAGAGTGAATACGTAATAAAACTAGGCAGTGTCAAAAGGGTCAGAGCAAGCCCGGTCAACTCCCCGTACTGCCTTGTCGCCTCAACAGCCGCATATCCAGCAATGGCAAGACTTTGCGCGACAACAATCGGCTCTAAAAACCACGAAATATTCCCGATAAAACGGCTGCCTGTTGTTGGCAGGGCAATGCTCATCAGCTGCTTAAATGTGTCCTTCCCGTCATGAATCGCCTTAAAAAATCGTTTTCGAATACGAATGGTCTTTTTATAGCGAAAGGCGATCAGTAAGTAAGCAAGTGAAATCATCTCTCCAATCACAGATGACACCATCGCACCTGCTGCCGCAAATTCAATCCCGTAAGGAAGGAAAGCCGTTGTACATACCGCGACTAATGAAATTCTTGCGACCTGTTCCAGAACTTGAGACATCGCTAGCGGACTCATTTGCTGTCTGCCTTGGAAATAGCCTCTTAACACACTGGAAATGGCGATGACTGGTACAACGGGTGTAATGGCAAGCAGTGGATAGACCGTTCTAGGGTCTGTCAGCATATTTTCTGCCATGATGGGCGCAAACCATAAGAAGAGCGGCGTGAAAATCAGGCTGAGTGTTCCTGTTATCGCAAGGGACATGACCAGAATACGTTTTGTTTTCTGTTTGTCACCCCGGGCTTCTGCTTCTGCGACAAGCTTACTAATGGCGACAGGCAGTCCGAATTGCGTGAGCGTCACGGCGAGAAAAAAGGTAGGTGCAGCCATCATATAAAGCCCGACCCCTTCTTCTCCAATGAACCTTGCAATGACAATTCGATTGACAAAACCCAATATTCTCGTGATAAAACCTGCTAAAATTAAAATAATGGTCCCCTTTAAAAACGTTTGCTTCGTCAAATCACAGATCACCTGCCTTCTCAAACGACATAGAATCATATACAATAAGATATGCGTGTATATCGTCCAAGCATGACAAGTCTCTCGATAAAAAACTGAAAAGGGGGAGCTACGCAATGACACAACATCCAGCTGCTATTTACAAAGACCATTTAAAGCCTTTTCTGTTCAGTAAGCTTGAAGAATTCATCGTTTTGGGCTATAAAGATGTAGATTTAGAGGAATTATGGTCATACTTAGAGAATAAGAAGTGGAAGAAAAAACAAGAGTATCCGATTCATGAAATGGTTGCAGATATCTTATCTGTGAAAATAGGCGAATTTATGAACTATGCAACCGTTCAGTCGTTTAAAACGTCTGCTTTTTTGGACAGTGAAGATGGCAAGAATATGCTTGATGAACTGTTAAAATAAGCCATCTTAATGGATTCAGGTGTTTAAGGAGGAAATACATAATGAAAAAAGGGCGCATTCTTGCGTTTTTCTTAGTGGTTCTGTTAATCGGAACTGGCGTGGGCTTACTGACAAAGCCTGTTGCGAAAGATATGACGCTAGGGCTGGATTTACAGGGTGGATTTGAAGTCCTGTATGATGTACATCCAGTGAAAAAAGAGGACAAGATCACAAATAGTGTTCTCGTTAGTACAGTGGAGGCTCTTAACCGAAGAGCAAACGTGCTTGGTGTAAGTGAGCCGAACATTTCGATTGAAGGCAACAACCGTATCCGCGTGCAGCTTGCGGGTGTAAAAGATCAAAACAGAGCAAGGGAGATTCTTTCCACTGAAGCACAGCTATCCTTCAGAGATACGAATGATAAAGAACTCCTAAACGGGGCTGACCTAGTCGAAAACAGTGCAAAACAATCATTCAGTCAAACGAATGAGCCAATTGTGACGGTTAAACTAAAGGATGCGAAAAAATTTGGTGACGTCACAAGAAAAGTAGCAGCGATGGCACCAAATAATCAGCTTGTCATTTGGCTTGATTACCACAAAGGAGATTCCTTCAAAAAAGAAGTCTCAAAATCAAACCACAAGTATGTATCTGCACCAAATGTGAATCAAGAGATTAACAGCAGTGACGTACAAATAGAAGGAAAGTTTACTGTCCAAGAGGCAAAAGACCTTGCGAGTATTTTAAATGCCGGGGCATTGCCAGTGAAATTAACAGAAAAATATTCCACATCTGTGAGTGCACAGTTTGGTGAACAAGCACTGAACGAAACAGTGTTCGCAGGAATAGTAGGAATCGCATTTATCTTCTTATTCATGCTGTTTTATTACCGATTACCTGGTCTTATAGCTGTCATCACACTTTCAGCTTATATCTACATTACGCTGCAAGTGTTTGACTGGATGGGCGCGGTTATGACACTGCCTGGAATTGCCGCACTCATTTTAGGGGTAGGGATGGCTGTCGATGCCAACATTATTACTTATGAGCGGATCAAGGAAGAGCTGAAGCTCGGCAAATCAGTCCGTTCTGCTTTCAGATCAGGGAACCGCAGATCATTTGCGACGATCTTTGATGCTAACTTAACAAGTATTATTGCCGGCGGAGTGCTGTTCTTCTTCGGGACAAGCTCTGTAAAAGGATTTGCAACAATGCTCATCCTCTCGATTTTAACAAGCTTTATCACAGCTGTTTTCCTATCAAGATTCCTTCTCGGTCTTCTTGTTGAAAGCCGCTATCTTGACCGGAGAAAAGGCTGGTTTGGTGTTCGTCAAAAAGACATTATGAACATCCATGAGACAACAGAAACCACCGAGCCAAAAACACCATTTGATAAGTGGGATTTCGTCAGCAAACGTAAAGGATTTATGATTTTCTCAGCTACTATCACCATTGCGGGAATCATCGTTCTTTCCATCTTCAAGCTGAATGCGGGAATTGACTTTACAAGTGGAACTAGAATTGATATTCAAAGTGATCACAAGCTGTCAACTGAACAAGTCGAGCAAGACTTTAAAAAGCTTGACCTTGAGACAGACAGTGTCGTGTTATCGGGTCAAAAAGAGAATCAGGCAGCAGCGAGATTTGTCGGTGTGCCGAACAAAGAAAAGATTGCTGAAGTGAAAGATTACTTCAAAGATAAATACGGAACGGAGCCAAACGTAAGTACAGTGTCTCCGACTGTCGGAAAAGAACTTGCCCGTAATGCGCTATATGCCGTCATCATTGCCTCCATCGGGATCATTTTATATGTATCTGTCCGATTTGAGTATAAGATGGCGATTGCGGCAATTATTTCACTGCTATATGATGCGTTCTTTATCGTGGCCTTCTTTAGTATTACGCGCCTAGAGGTGGATGTCACCTTCATTGCCGCGATCCTCACGGTCATCGGGTACTCGATCAACGATACGATCGTTACCTTCGACAGGGTTCGTGAGCAAATGAAGAAACGCAAACCGAAAACCATTGAAGATCTATCGTACATTGTGAACTTAAGCTTACAGCAAACCTTTACGCGATCTGTCAATACGGTGCTGACTGTACTTGTCGTTGTTGTCGCACTGCTTATCTTCGGATCGGCGTCGATTACAAACTTCTCCATCGCCTTACTTGTCGGCTTATTAACAGGGGTGTATTCATCCCTTTATATCGCGGCACAAATTTGGCTGATGTGGAAAGGCCGCGAGCTGAAAAAACCAGCTAAGATAGATACAGATCAAGATATTTAATCTGGAAAGACTGCCTTCTCGGCAGTCTCAGCGTGTAGACAAACCCTCGCATTCTTTGTCAGTCCTGCGTGCCGGTGCTCACGAATGTCAAATTCGCTCCGCTCCGGTACTCGTCCTTCCTAGATTGCAAAGGTTTTCTATCACGCTGAAAAGAAGAAAAAGAGCTAAAATAAATATCATTTTAGCCCTTTTTCAACAATCTAAGACTGCCTTCTCGGCAGTCTTTTTCTATTGAAAAAACATTTTGGGTTTCATTGATCTTAAAATGGTCTTTTGCTATAATGACTTACGTTTAGATCAGTATAGAAAGCGGGTGTCTGTTTAAGGCATTTTGCTTTATTCATTGGAGGGGCTGTGATGAAGGTTCGGGAAACTGAACTGCCAGGTATCGGTCATAAAACCGAAATGATCACAAGAAATAATGAGAAGCTTGCCATCATTACACATAATGACGGCAGAAGAGAAATGTATCATTTTCAGGAGGACGACCACGAAGAAACGATTTCTGGTATCCTGCTAAACGATGAAGAAGCAAGACAAATTGCGGCTATTTTAGGCGGCATGGTCTATAAGCCGAAAGCGCTTGAAACCGTAGAGGTAGCCATTGATGATCTAGTGATTGAATGGTTTAAAATTGAAAAGAATGCACCAGCTGTTCAAAGAAGCATCGGTGAACTCAATGTTCGCCAAAACTATCAAGTAACAGTCATCGCCATTATGAGAAAATCACACGAGAAGATTTTAAATCCAGGACCAGATACCATCATCGAAGAAGGGGATACCCTTGTTATTTCTGGAGAAAGAAAAGAATTAAAGAACCTGATTAAAGAAAAACTCAGCAGCTGATGATGCCCATGCTGATAGGTTTTCTTCCGCTGCTTTTTTTCTGTGTTTAAAAAAGGCAGTGAAAAGGGAAGAATAAAAGAAAAAGCTTGGGGGATATGTAGATGAACAAACAACAATGGACCATCATACTCGCATTTATTTTCGTATTAATTGTCTCAGTATTTGCCGTGATTAATGTACGGCCTGTCGAGGTAGACTACTTATTTGGAACGGCTGAATGGCCGCTGATCCTCGTCATTATCGGTTCTGTTTTAATGGGCGGACTGATTGTGGCATTTGCAGGGATCTTCCAAATTGTGAAACTGAAACGTGAACTAAAGGCATTAAAAGCTGAGCGTGCAGCTGCTGCACCTGCTACTTCGACGAAAAAGGCAGACAAAGATCTTCAAAAAAAATCGCATGTTACGCCTTTAAAAGAACAGCCAGCATCATTTGACCGGAAGGAAAAATAATCTTCCAGCACAATTTCATAAAATAAAAATTGAAACCCCTCAGGCCACTCTAGTATAATAGTGTGGTTGAGGGGTGAATTTATGTTATTATCCAAAATGCGCTGGGAATATGAACATCCAAGCGAAGAAAAAGTGAAATCACTCTCTGAAAATCTGAATATTTCAGCGCTGACTGCATCGCTTCTCGTAAAAAGAGGACTTGAAGAAGTAGAAGAGGCGAGGTCTTTTTTATTTGATCAAAAAGCCGAATTTCATGATCCATTCTTATTAAAAGGAATGAAAGAAGCAGTAGAGCGCATCAACAAAGCGATCGAAGAGCAGGAATCGATTGTGATCTTCGGAGACTATGATGCAGATGGTGTGACAAGTACGTCTGTACTTTTACATACATTAAAAGAGCGGTCTGCGATAGTAGACTTTTATATTCCAGATCGGTTTAAAGAAGGCTATGGGCCTAATGAACAGGCTTTTCGATATATCAAGGAGCAAGGAGCATCGCTTGTCATCACGGTTGATACAGGCATTGCTGCTGTAAATGAAGCACGTATTGCAAAAGAAATAGGGCTAGACCTGATCATTACAGATCACCATGAACCAAGTGAGGAGCTGCCTGAGGCACTTGCCATTGTCCATCCTAAGCAGCCAGGCTGTGAGTATCCCTTTAAAGAACTTGCTGGTGTAGGTGTAGCGTTTAAAGTGGCGCATGCACTTCTTGGGGAGCTACCAGTTCAGCTGTTAGATCTTGCAGCAATCGGGACAATCGCGGATCTTGTACCGCTTCATGATGAGAATAGATGGCTCGCCAAAAAAGGGCTTATGCAGCTTCGTCAGTCGAATAGACCGGGGCTGAAAGCGTTATTGAAAGAAGCGGGAGCCACTTTAGAAGAAGCGAACGAGGAAACGGTCGGCTTTCAAATTGCGCCAAGGCTGAATGCTGTAGGACGAATTGAACAGGCAGATCCAGCTGTTCACCTTCTTATGACTGAGGATAAGGATGAAGCAGAAGAGCTCGCTCGTTTTGTACAGGAACTGAATAAAGAACGACAAAAGATTGTCAGTACGATCACAGAAGAAGCCATTCAAATGGTGGAAGAGGCAGGCGATGACCAGTCTGCGATCGTTGTAGCGAAAGCTGGCTGGAATCCGGGCGTTGTCGGAATTGTTGCCTCTAAATTGACGGATACTTTTTCTCGTCCGGCGATTGTGCTTGGAATAGATGAAGAAACGCAAATGGCAAAAGGATCAGCCCGAAGCATTCCTGGCTTCGATCTATTCTTCCATCTAAGCAAATGCCGTGACATCCTTCCGCATTTCGGTGGGCATCCGATGGCAGCAGGGATGACACTTCGAGCGGATGATGTCGCTTTACTAAGGGAAAGATTAAATCAATATGCCAATGAAACATTGACGGAAGAAGATTTTATTCCCATTCAGCGGGTCGATGTTGTGTGTAAGGTAGACGAATTGACGGTTCAAGCGATTGAAGAAGCAGGGATGCTGTCACCATTTGGTATGTCAAACCCAAAACCGTTCATTATGATTGAAGATGCGAAGCTTGAAGATATCCGAACAATTGGGGCAAATCACAACCATATTAAAATGTCTCTGAAAGACGAAGACAAGCTGCTTGACTGTGTCGGCTTTCACCAAGGGAAATTAAAAGAAGAAATTGTTCCAGGAAGCCGCATTTCCGTGATTGGAGAAATGTCCGTCAATGAATGGAATA
Source organism: Bacillus sp. FSL R5-0659 (assembly GCF_038008785.1). NCBI lineage: Bacteria > Bacillati > Bacillota > Bacilli > Caryophanales > Bacillaceae > Bacillus > Bacillus sp. FSL R5-0659. Next base: position 2,355,426 of record NZ_JBBOZU010000001.1, on the reverse strand, counting down.
ACCGGAAAAAGCCCCAGCTAATGCTAAAAGATGCACGAGTTGATGAATGGCAGCTGTTTGATCTGCGCGGGAAAAAGGATTGGGAGAAGAAAGTTTCGACGCTTGATTCAGAAAAATCTTTGATTGTCTGTTTTGAGGAAGCAACAAAACAGAACGTCGATATCCCCATTCATCATGTTCATGCAGAAAATGTATCAACGTTTGATGTACACGGAAAGTATGTGGTCTTTGCGGATGTTCCCGCAGATGAGCAATTGCTGAAGCAGCTTTTAGAAAATCAAAAGCCTGCCAGAATTTATACGGTTTTTCAAAGAGAAGAAGATCATTTTATGTCCTCTTTCCCAAGCCGTGATCAATTCAAATGGTTTTATGGGTTCTTGTTTAAACGGGGAAGTTTTCCTATCAAAGAACAAGGAATGGAGCTTGCCAAACATAGAGGCTGGACAAAAGATACAATCATTTTTATGACAAAGGTGTTTTTTGAACTCGGTTTTGTTAAAATAGAGAATGGTGTGCTGTCAATAGTACTTGATGCCCCTAAAAAAGATTTAACGGCATCAGCGTCCTATACAGCAAAACAACGATTGATGGAACTCGATCAAACACTAACATATTCCTCAGCTAAAGAGCTGAAGGAATGGCTGAATAGCATGATGAGCGAAGTCTCACCTGTGCTTTGACGTACGAGGAGGAAAAGGAAAAGATGGATTTAAAACAATATGTGACAGTTGTACCTGACTACCCAAAGGAAGGTGTACAATTTAAAGATATTACAACGTTAATGGATAAAGGCGAAGTATACCGTTATGCAACGGATCAGATCGTTGAATACGCGAAGGAAAGAGATATTGATCTCATTGTTGGACCTGAAGCGCGTGGATTCATTATTGGCTGCCCTGTAGCATACGCACTTGGTGTAGGTTTTGCACCGGTTCGTAAAGAAGGAAAGCTTCCTCGTGAAGTCATTAAAGTCGATTACGGCTTGGAATATGGTAAAGATGTATTAACGATTCATAAAGATGCGATTCGTCCTGGTCAGCGTGTCCTGATTACAGATGACTTACTGGCAACTGGTGGAACAATCGAAGCGTCCATCAAGCTTGTAGAGGAATTAGGCGGCGTTGTGGCAGGGATTGCATTTTTGATTGAGCTGACGTATCTGGACGGCAGAAAGAAGCTTGACGGCTACGACATCATGACGTTAATGCAATACTAATGGAGTTTTTCGTAAAAAGCACTCAGTAAGAAGGGTGCTTTTTTCCTATCAAAAATCTTTTAGCGGACTTCTTCTCTTTACATCTATCGAATTTTTCTTGATAATAAACTACAATACAGTTTTCATTTAAAAAGGTGATTCCATGGCGAACGAACAAGTTTTAACGGCGCAGCAGGTCATTGACAAGGCAAGAGAATACCTGTCCGCTGAACATATTCAATTTATAGAGCGAGCATATGAATATGCTGAAAATGCACACAAGGAGCAATACCGGAAATCTGGTGAGCCCTATATTATCCATCCAATTCAAGTGGCGGGCATTCTTGTTGACCTTGAAATGGATCCATCAACCATTGCAGGCGGTTTCCTGCACGATGTAGTTGAGGATACAGATGTGACATTACAGGATTTAAAAGAGCATTTTAACGAAGAAGTAGCAATGCTTGTTGATGGTGTCACAAAGCTCGGGAAGATTAAATATAAATCACAAGAAGAACAACAGGCCGAAAACCATCGAAAAATGTTTGTTGCAATGGCGCAAGATATCCGCGTGATTTTGATTAAGCTGGCAGACCGTCTTCATAACATGAGAACGCTCAAACATCTTCCGCAGGAAAAACAGCGGAGAATTTCAAATGAAACACTTGAAATCTTTGCACCGCTTGCCCACAGATTAGGGATTTCAAAGATTAAGTGGGAGCTTGAAGATACAGCACTCCGCTATTTAAATCCGCAGCAATATTACCGAATTGTGAATCTGATGAAGCGTAAACGAGCGGAACGTGAGGAATACTTGGACGAGGTTGTCAATGAAGTGAAAGACCGCGTGTCTGAGGTGAACATCAAGGCTGAATTTTCCGGAAGACCAAAACATATTTATAGCATTTATCGCAAAATGGTCTTGCAAAATAAGCAGTTTAATGAAATTTATGATCTGCTTGCCGTTCGTATTTTGGTCGACAGCATTAAAGACTGTTATGCGGTGCTCGGTATTATCCATACATGCTGGAAACCGATGCCAGGCAGATTTAAGGATTATATTGCGATGCCAAAGCCGAACATGTACCAATCTCTTCATACAACGGTGATTGGGCCAAAAGGTGATCCGCTTGAAGTTCAGATCCGTACAGTGGAAATGCATGAAATTGCAGAATATGGGATTGCGGCACACTGGGCATATAAAGAAGGCAAAGAGTCAGCAGAATCAACGGAAGAAGCGGTCTTCCAGAAGAAGCTTTCTTGGTTTAGAGAAATTCTTGAATTCCAAAACGAATCTACAGATGCAGAAGAATTTATGGAATCGTTAAAAATCGATCTCTTCTCTGATATGGTGTTTGTGTTTACACCAAAAGGAGACGTCATTGAACTGCCGTCGGGCTCAGTTCCGATTGATTTCTCTTACCGGATTCACTCGGAAATTGGGAATAAAACGATCGGTGCCAAGGTCAATGGCAAAATGGTCACACTCGATCACAAACTAAAAACAGGTGACATTATTGAAATTCTGACATCAAAGCACAGCTACGGACCAAGTCAGGATTGGGTCAAGCTTGCCCAAACCTCCCAAGCGAAGCACAAGATCAGACAGTTTTTCAAAAAACAGCGCCGTGAAGAAAATGTCGAAAAAGGCCGAGAGCTCGTAGAAAAAGAAATCAAAAACCTTGAGTTTGATGTCAAAGACATTCTGACCGCTGAAAACCTGCAAAAAGTGGCTGACAAATTTAATTTTTCAAACGAAGAGGACATGTATGCAGCTGTTGGATATAACGGCATTACTGCACTACAAGTCGCCAATCGTTTAACGGAAAAAGAAAGAAAACAAAGAGATCAAGAAGAGCAAGAGAAAACCGTTCAAGAAGTGACGGTGGAACCAAAGACGTATCACGGGAAAAAACGGGAAGCTGGCGTAAGGGTCAAAGGGATTGATAACCTGCTTGTCCGCTTATCTAAGTGCTGTAACCCTGTTCCTGGCGATAGCATTGTCGGTTTTATTACGAAGGGCCGTGGCGTATCTGTTCACCGTGAGGACTGTCCGAACGTGAAGACAGGAGAAGCACAGGAGCGGTTAATTCCGGTCGAGTGGGAGCATGAGCAGCCTGCTCAAAACCGTAAAGAATACAATGTGGAAATTGAAATATTAGGATATGATAGACGCGGCTTACTCAATGAGGTGCTTCAAGCAGTTAATGAAACCAAAACGAACATCTCCTCTGTTTCTGGGAAGTCTGATCGTAACAAAGTGGCGACGATCCATATGGCGATCTTTATCCAAAATATTAATCATTTGCACAAAGTAGTCGAGCGCATTAAACAAATCAAAGACATTTACTCTGTTCGCCGATTCATGAATTAGAAAGGAAGTATATCGTCTATGAGGCTTGTTGTGCAGCGTGTGACAAATGCGTCTGTGAAGGTAGAAGAAGAGATCACAGGTGCCATCAGCGATGGATATATGGTGCTTGTTGGTGTCACACACGAAGATACAGAAGAAGATGTGCTTTACTTAGCTGAAAAACTTGCACATTTACGTATTTTTGAAGATGAAAATGGGAAAATGAATCGTTCATTATTGGACATAAAAGGAAGCGTTCTGTCTGTGTCGCAATTTACCCTTTATGGTGATACGAGAAAGGGCAGACGGCCGAATTTTATGAAAGCCGCCAAGCCGGATGCAGCCAATTCGCTTTACGAATGTTTCAATAAAACCCTTAGAGAAAAAGGCATCCATGTTGAAACTGGCCGTTTTGGTGCGATGATGGACGTGTCATTGACCAATTCAGGACCAGTCACGATCTTGATGGACAGCAAAGAATAGATTCTCTTTAGACTGTAGATGAACTCATGCGGGAGTTTGTTTAGAGTCTTTTTCTTTTGTGGTCAAACAAAAAAAGAGGCGCAGAGGCCTCTTTCTTTTTAACGGAAATATTGTTTTAATCCTTCAGTCATTCCTTCTGTGACTCGTTCTTGGTAAGAGGCGCTATAAATGATCGCTTCCTCCTGAGGATTGCTTAAATACCCGAGTTCATATAAAAGGGAAGGGCGTTTGTTTTCTCTTAAAACAAAGTAATCTCCGAATTTGACACCCTTATCAGGGATTTGAGAGCGTTTTGCGACTTCGGAATGAACGCTTGACGCTAATTGCTGATCTTTTGCTGCGTGATAATAATACGCAGTACTTCCTCTAACACTTTGGTCCATAAAACTATCATAATGAAGACTAATAAATGCATCTGCATTTCGGTAATGAGATGTCGCCACCCTCGATTGAAGGCTGATAAATGTATCGTCACTTCTAGTTAAATATACATTTGCACCAGAAGCTCTTAATTTGCCTGCTAGTAAATTGGCGGTTTTGATGGTGATGTTCTTTTCAAAAGCACCGTCTGCGCCAATTGTGCCGCTGTCTTTTCCGCCATGACCAGGGTCAAGAACAATCGTTTTTCCTTTTAAAGAACCAGTTCCAGACGATGAATCATGCTGAGGTCTTGGCGCTTCGCTGCTATTTTTCTTCGTTTGAACGACCCAGCTCGCCACATAGCCAGTCCCGCCGTTCGATAGTGTCACCTCGTACCAGTCACCTTGCGTCCGAACAATGTGATAGGCAGCTCCTTTTGTTGCTCTTTCTGCAATCCCAGCAGAGGTAGAAGCGCTTTTTCGAATGTTGGTGCCATCATAGACAATGTACGCTTTTTGCTCAGAAGCCGAAGAGGATGAACTCTTTTCAGGTGCAGAGCCTGCTCCTTTGCCTGTGACAATGTAATAGCTTGCAACCCAGCCTTTTACGCCTTTCCCCTCAATTTCATACCAACCGTTCTGCTCTCGCAAAATGGTGATCTGTGTGTTGCGGGCAAGAGAAGCGATGACTTGTGCATTTGGTGACGCGGATTGCCTCACATTCAAGCTCGATACGCCAACTGTGCCTGTCTGGTTAGAGCGAGAAGACCCGCCGGAGCTTGATTGAGAAGTTTTCTGCCCACCTGAAACATAATCAGAGTGAACCCAGCCTTCTGCTTGTTTATAAGAAATTTTCGTCCATTCGCCGCTTGTCTCGAGCTTTTTAGCGGAAGCGCCTTGCGGGAAAGTACCAATCACTTGATAGGAAGTCCCAGGGCCTGTCCGGATGCGAAGGTCGGAAGCTGTCGATGTAATGGTACTGCCTCCAGCCGTGCTTTGACCTTGCGCCTTTGGTTTCGCTGTTTTTTGAGCGCCGGATGATGTGGTGATCAACCATGAGACGACCCAGCCTTTTTGTCCGTTTGATAATTGGATCTGCACCCATTCTCCTTGTTCAGTGAGAATAGGATAACTTTCGCCGCGTTTTACAACAGCTGCAATTCCATAGCTTAAACCAGGGCCCGTTCTCACATTGATTTCATCTGTTGCGACCACAGCTTGATCTGTTTGTGCTGTAGCATGTGTCATAGGCAAAGAACTCGCGATGAGAACAAAACAAGTAAGCAGCATCATCATTTGATTGTGTTTTTTCAGATTCAAAACGGTGTTTTCCCCTCCCTTGTAAAACCGATGAATGTTAATTCGTTATGTAGTGGATGAATTCCTTGCAGTTTCCCTAATAAAAATGAATCAATCTGTTTATACTAAATAAAAATGTGATAAAAGGATGTACAAACATGAGATTAAGCAGAAAATTAGGACGAGTGCAATATAATGGACATCGTGATATCGACCGCTGGCAGCATGACGAAATGGATCAGCCGGGCTTCCTTGAAGAAACCGCATCTGAATACGGATGTACCTCAAAAGAAGAGCTGGAAAAGAAAAAGAGGCACGGCAAGGGTTGACAGAGTGGCAGCACCGACCTTATTATAATATAAATCAACACACTTGAAAATTTAAAATGTGGAACTGATGATAGAGAATAGTAGGGTAAATTGCGTGAGCAGAGAGGACTCGCCTTAGGCTGAAAGCGAATCCGCATGGCATTTATCACGAAAGAACACTCTGTAGGTTTCCTGCTGAACGCTCGAAAAATGAGTCAATAGGCGGAGAACGTGAATCTGCGTTAAGGATTTGAGCGGGAACATGCTTGATCATGTTCCAACTAGGGTGGCACCACGGGTATAACTCTCGTCCCTACTATACACATAGTAGAGGCGGGGGTTTTTTATATGTCCACATAAAAAATGAATGATGGTCGTAGGAGGACGAAAAATGAGTTTTAATATTCCAAGAGGCACACAGGATATTTTACCTGGAGAGTCAGAACGCTGGCAGTATGTTGAACAAATTGCGAGAGATACATGTGCAGCCTTTCAATACAAAGAAATCCGCACACCGATTTTTGAGCATACAGAGCTGTTTGCACGGGGAGTAGGCGAATCAACTGATATCGTTCAAAAAGAGATGTACACATTTGAAGATAAAAAAGGACGTAGCATCACACTCCGTCCAGAGGGAACAGCTTCAACCGTCCGTTCTTATGTTGAAAATAAATTGTTTGCACAGCCGGCTCAGCCAACTAAGCTGTATTACATCGGACCAATGTTCCGCTATGAACGTCCGCAAACAGGAAGATATCGTCAATTTTATCAATTTGGAATCGAAGCGATTGGTTCCAAAGATCCTGCCATTGATGCAGAGGTCATTTCACTTGCGATGAGTGTGTATGAGAAAGCAGGCCTTTCTAACTTAAAACTCGTCATTAACAGCCTTGGTGACAAAGAGAGCCGTGCAGACTACCGCACAGCACTGGTCAAGCACTTTGAGCCAAGAATTGAGGAATTCTGTCACGACTGTCAAACTCGTTTACACCAAAATCCGCTGCGTATTCTTGATTGTAAAAAGGATCGTGATCATGAACTGATGACAACAGCTCCATCCATTCAAGATTACTTAAATGAAGAATCACGGACGTATTTTGAAAAGGTCAAACAATACTTATCAGATATAGGCATTGAGTATGTCGTCGATCCAAATTTAGTGCGCGGTCTTGATTACTACAATCACACAGCATTTGAGATCATGAGTAATGCAGAAGGCTTTGGTGCGATTACAACATTAGCCGGCGGCGGCCGTTATGATGGACTCGTTGAAGGAATTGGCGGTCCTGAATCACCAGGGATCGGATTTGCGATGAGTATTGAGCGTTTCCTATCAGCGATCGATGCTGAAGGAATTGAGCTTCCTCTGCAAGATGGTATTGATTTATACATTGCTGCTCTCGGAGATGAAGCGAAGGATTATTCTGTTTCATTATTAAACCGTCTGAGAAAAGAAGGTATCTCAAGTGAAATGGACTATACAGGGAAGAAACTAAAAGGACAATTTAAAGCAGCTGATCGTTTAAAAGCCAAATTTATTGCAGTTCTTGGTGAAGATGAACTTGCACAGCAAATTGTGAATGTGAAAGATACAACTACGGGTGAACAAATTGAAGTGAAGCTTGATGAGCTGATTCAAATGTTGAAGGCCCACCAGAAAGCGTAAAGAAGGAGTGGAATGTTTGTGTTTGGTAGAACTTTTTATTGTGGAGAAGTAACAGAAGACCAAATCGGTCAGTCAGTTGTATTAAAAGGATGGGTTCAAAAAAGGCGTGACCTAGGCGGTTTAATCTTTATTGATTTGCGCGACCGTTCAGGGATTGTACAAGTTGTCTTCAATCCAGACTTATCAAAAGAGGCGCTTGAGACAGCAGAATCAATTCGTAACGAATATGTCCTTGATATTAAAGGAACGGTTGTCGCAAGAGAAGAAGCAACGATCAACCCAAATTTAAAAACGGGCAAAATTGAAATTCAAGTCGAAACGGTCACCGTTTTAAATGAAGCGAAGACTCCTCCATTTGTGATTTCAGATCAAGCAGACGAGGTATCAGAAGATGTTCGTTTAAAATATCGTTACCTAGATCTTCGCCGCCCTGCAATGTTTGAAACAATGAAAATGCGACATGAAGTCACAAAAGCATTCCGCCATTTCTTAGACGACAACGGCTTTCTAGACATTGAAACACCAATTTTAACGAAAAGTACGCCAGAAGGTGCGCGTGACTATCTTGTTCCAAGCCGTGTACACGAGGGAGAATTTTATGCACTGCCTCAGTCTCCGCAATTATTTAAACAATTGCTGATGGTTTCTGGGATGGACCGTTATTATCAAATTGCCCGCTGCTTTAGAGATGAAGATTTGCGTGCTGACCGTCAGCCGGAATTCACACAAGTCGATATTGAAATGTCCTTTATGAGTCAAGAGGACATCATGACGCTTGCTGAAGAGATGATGGCGAAGGTAATGAAAGATGTCAAAGGTGTAGACCTTACATTGCCATTACCTCGTATGACATACGATGAAGCCATGAATTCCTATGGATCTGATAAACCGGATACACGTTTTGAGATGAAGCTGGTTAACATTTCAGATACGGTAAAAGACTCCGATTTCAAAGTGTTTAGTGGAGCTGTGAAAAATGGTGGAGCTGTGAAAGCCATCAATGTAAAAGGGGCTGCATCGAACTATTCAAGAAAAGACATTGATGCACTTGGTGCATTTGCAGCGAACTACGGTGCAAAAGGTCTAGCTTGGCTAAAAGCAGAAGGGACTGAATTAAAAGGTCCGATCGCTAAATTCTTTGATGATGCAAAGCAAGCTGAATTAAAAGAACAGCTGCAAGTTGAAGAAGGCGACCTTTTACTCTTTGTCGCAGATAAGACGTCTGTTGTTCATGATGCACTTGGTGCGCTTCGCTTAAAACTTGGTAAAGAGCTTGAACTGATCGATGAGTCTGTATTCAATTTCTTATGGGTTGTCGATTGGCCGCTGCTTGAAAAGGATGAAGAAGAAGGCCGCTTCTATGCTGCCCATCATCCATTCACAATGCCAGTTCGCGATGATCTTGAATTAATTGAAACAAGCCCAGAAGATATGAAGGCACAGGCTTACGATCTTGTGCTAAATGGCTACGAGCTTGGCGGAGGTTCTATTCGTATTTTTGAAAAGGACATTCAAGAAAAAATGTTTGGCTTACTTGGTTTTTCAAAAGAAGAGGCCTACGAACAATTCGGCTTCCTTCTGGATGCGTTCGAGCATGGTGTTCCTCCGCATGGCGGAATCGCGCTTGGGCTTGATCGTTTAGTGATGCTGCTTGCAGGCCGCTCTAACTTAAGAGATACGATTGCATTCCCGAAAACGGCAAGTGCGAGCTGCGTTCTCACAGATGCCCCTGGCCATGTGAGCGAGGCGCAGCTTGATGAGCTGAGTTTAGCGATTAAAACAAAAGTAAAACAGTAAAATAGGTGCATGTTTATAGGTATGTAAACGCTTGAAAAAGAAATATGCCTATGATATGCTTTCATCAATCAATAAATAAAGTCCTGATACGTACGGTGGTTACCTAGTTTTGACCGAACATTTTTTTATACGGGAGCTTGCCTTTCCTTTCTGCATAAATGCCTCATTAGAGGACTTATAAAGTCAGGAAGAAAGCACCCACCTGCATGGTGCGGGGTTCAAAACGAAGGAAATGCTGGCGGCGTCATCGGGACTTTTTTGTGTTTTTTTCTTTTAGAGAAGGATGACGGAGAAGTCTGAATATGATATGATTCTTTCGATTCATTTTAAATAAAGGTGGAGTGAGGCACTTGTTACATCAGTTTTCAAGAAACGAGCTTGCCATTGGCAAGGAAGGCTTAAATATACTAAAAAACAGTACAGTTGCAGTGCTTGGTGTGGGCGGCGTTGGTTCATTCGCAGTAGAGGCACTCGCTCGTTCAGGCGTTGGCCGTATTGTTCTTGTTGATAAAGATGATATTGATATTACAAATGTAAACCGTCAGCTTCCAGCATTGCTATCAACAGTTGGCCAGCCAAAGGTTGACTTAATGCAGGCGAGAATCGCTGATATTAATCCAGAATGTGAAGTTGTTGCGCTTAAAATGTTTTATACAGAGGAAACATACGAGCAATTTTTTGAGTATCCGCTTGATTATGTCATTGATGCCTCAGATACCATTCACTATAAAATTCATTTAATGAAAGAGTGTCTGAACCGCGGTGTGAACATCATTTCAAGTATGGGAGCTGCGAACAAAACAGATCCGACACGCTTCAAAATTGATGATATTTCAAAAACACATACCGATCCTATTGCAAAAGTCGTGAGAACACGTCTGCGTAAGGAAGGGATTCGTAAAGGAATTGAAGTTATTTTCTCTGATGAAAGTCCGATTGTCATTCGCGAAGATGTCAGAAAAGAAGTTGGAAATGATGAAGCGAAGATTCGCAAGGCGCAAATGCCGCCATCATCCAATGCGTTCGTTCCGTCAGTTGCCGGACTGATCATGGGTGGTCATGTCATTATGAAGCTTTTAAAGGATATTCCGATTACACGTGTGAAGGATAAATAAACAGCCCGCCTGCTAATTATGCAGGGGGCTTTTTTTATTTTTGGCGTTTTAAATTTTCATAGACCTGTTTCAATGCACCTTCAAATTTTCCGGTTTGCTTCGGTACATAGTATTGCTTGTTTTTCAGCGGATCAGGTAAATATTGCTGCTTCACCCAGCCGTTCTCGTAATCATGTGGGTATAAGTAATCGACACCTCTTCCGAGTGCTGTGGCGCCTTTGTAGTGTGCATCCTTTAAATGAACTGGAACCTCACCAATTTTCCCTGTACGAATGTCACCAAGTGCCGCATCAATCGCCTTATATGCCGAATTGGACTTAGGAGAAAGACACAGTTCAATCACTGCGTTCGCCAGCGGAATCCGTGCTTCTGGGAAACCGATTCTTTCTGCTGTTTGTACTGCGCTTAACACGCGGGGGCCTGCCTGCGGACTGGCTAAGCCAATGTCCTCGTAAGCCATCACGAGTAATCTTCTTGAAATGCTTTCAAGGTCTCCTGCTTCGATCAGTCTGGCAAGGTAATGCAGCGCCGCATCTGTATCAGATCCCCTAATGGATTTTTGAAAAGCCGAGAGGACATCATAATGAGCATCACCATTCTTGTCATGTGAGAAGCTCTTTTTTTGTAAGCATTCTTCTGCTGCGGCAAGAGTAATTTTGATATGCCCGGTCTCATCAGGTTTTGTCGATAAGACAGCGAGTTCTAGTGCATTTAAAGCAGAACGCACGTCTCCTCCGCATCCATTGGCAAAATGATTCATCGCTTCATCGTCCACGGTCACTTCATAACCGCCAAGCCCGCGATGCTCATCCTGTAAGGCTCTTGTTAACGCAGCTTTGATTTGCTCTGTTTCAAGCGGCTTCAGCTCGAATATTTGTGTCCGGCTTCGGATGGCGGGATTGATCGCATGATAGGGATTAGCCGTCGTTGCGCCAATTAAAATGATCATGCCATTTTCTAAATAAGGAAGGAGAAAATCCTGCTTTCCTTTATCAAGCCGGTGGACTTCGTCTAAAATAAGGATCACCTGTCCGCTCATTTTCGCTTCAGCGGCGACAGCCTCCATATCCTTTTTGTTATGAATGACTGCATTTAATGTACGAAAAGCAATGCTTGTACTGCCAGCAATTGCGGTTGCAATCGATGTTTTGCCGATGCCCGGCGGTCCGTATAAAATCATCGAGGATAAATGCTTTGCCTCGACCATTCGTCTAATAATTTGACCTTCTCCAACAAGATGCTCCTGCCCAATAATGTCTTCAATATGACTTGGGCGCATCCGGTACGCTAAAGGTTTCATAATTATCTCTCCTAAAGCAATGTCTTGTTTGTATAGAGTACCGAAATTTCTTCAAATAGAAAAGGGATGAGTCCTCCTATTATGCTCAATACCCGTAAATGAAAGTTGGCTGAAAGTATGATATAATTGCTTTTGGTCTATATATCAGCGTATATGAAATCAGAAAAATAATTGATGACATAGAATAGAAAACGCAGAGGTGTTTAACTTGAAAATATCAACTAAAGGCAGATATGGTCTGACGATCATGATCGAATTAGCCAAAAAACATGGCGAAGGCCCTACATCATTAAAATCAATCGCTCAAAACAATGATTTGTCTGAGCATTATTTAGAGCAGCTTGTATCACCACTCCGCAATGCCCGTCTTGTAAAAAGTATCCGCGGTGCGTATGGCGGCTATGTTCTTGCACATGAACCAAACGAGATCACAGCAGGTGATATTATTCGTGTATTAGAAGGACCAATTAGTCCTGTTGAAGTCATCGAAAACGAAGAACCAGCAAAGCGTGAACTATGGATTCGTATTCGTGATGCAGTAAAAGACGTACTAGACAATACAACTCTTGAAGACTTGGCAAGCTACACAGATGACGGGGATCAAGACTCGTATATGTTCTATATTTAGATCAGAGGTGTACCGGAAATGGAACGAATCTATTTAGATCATGCAGCCACAACGCCGATGGATCAGCGTATTGTGGACAAGATGATGCCGTACTTTACAGAGATATTTGGCAATCCCTCTAGTATTCATTCATATGGGCGCGAGGCAAGAAAGTGGCTCGATGAAGCAAGAGAAGTCATTGCAAGAGAATTACACTGTAAACCACAGGAGATCATCCTCACAAGCGGTGGAACCGAGGCGGACAACCTGGCGATCACAGGTGTTGCCATGGCAAGACAGCATGAAGGAAAACATATCATCACAGTGAAAACAGAGCATCATGCGGTGCTGCATACATGTGAACGCCTAGAGAAGCTAGGATTTGAAGTGACGTATTTAGATGTGGACGAAACGGGATTGATTCATCTTGATCAATTAAAACAAGCATTGAGAGATGATACGATTCTTGTGACCGTCATGTACGGCAATAATGAAACAGGTGTGATTCAGCCAATCAAAGCCATTGGCGAACTTCTACATGATCACACTGCTCATTTTCATACAGACGCAGTGCAGGCGTTTGGCACAGTGCCTATTGATGTAGCAGATCTCCATATTGATCTTTTATCTGCTTCTGGCCATAAGCTGAACGGTCCGATGGGAACAGGCTTTTTATATGTAAACGAAGGCGTGAAACTTTCTCCGCAAATATTCGGAGGGGAACAAGAACGAAAGCGCCGTGCTGGCACTGAAAATGTGGCGGGAATTGTTGGACTTGCAGAAGCTGTTCAATTAACGAAGCAAAATAGAAGAGAAAAAGCGATGCATTATGGTAAGCTCAAAGAAACTATGCTGCAAGTATTCGAAGAGGAATCTCTTAATTTCTCTATCAATGGACATCCGAAAGAGACATTGCCGCACATTTTAAATGTTCATTTCCTGGGCGTCTCCATTGAATCGCTGCTTGTGAATTTAGATATGGAAGGAATTGCTGTTTCAAGCGGATCGGCATGTACGGCTGGATCTGTCCTTCCTTCGCACGTGTTAAGCGCCATGTATGGCGAAGAAGCAAAAGAGCTGACATCCTCAGTCAGAATAAGCTTCGGTCTTGGGAATGAAGAGGATCATGTGAAGCAGGCGGCACGTAAGATAGCAGCTGTTGTCAAACGCCTAGCCAAATAAATGCTTCCTTTTGTTCGTGTGTGAAAAATGAAACAGCGAAGCACCTGAAGAACGAAACGCGTATGTTGTTTCATTGAAATTGGAGTTGATGAAGATGACAAAAAGACCAGAAGATACAAGAGTTGTGGTCGGTATGTCCGGAGGAGTCGATTCATCAGTTGCCGCTCTTATGCTAAAGGAGCAAGGCTATGATGTCATCGGCATATTTATGAAAAACTGGGATGACACTGATGAAAATGGTGTTTGCACAGCAACGGAAGACTATGAGGATGTCATCCGCGTGTGTAACCAAATTGGAATCCCATATTATGCAGTGAATTTCGAGAAGCAATATTGGGACAAAGTGTTTCAATATTTCCTTGATGAATATAAAGCGGGCAGAACGCCAAACCCAGATGTCATGTGTAACAAAGAAATTAAGTTCAAGGCATTCCTTGAGCATGCATTGTCACTTGGTGCGGATTATTTGGCAACAGGACACTATGCCCGTGTTGATAGAACTGGTGATGAAGTCAAAATGCTGCGAGGTCTTGATGCAAACAAAGACCAAACGTATTTCTTAAATCAGCTGACTCAGGAACAACTTGATAAAGTCATGTTCCCAATCGGTGATTTAGAGAAAAAAAGGGTTCGTGAATTGGCAAAAGAAGCAGAGCTCGCAACAGCAACGAAAAAAGATTCAACAGGTATCTGCTTTATTGGAGAAAGAAACTTTAAAACGTTCCTCAGTCAATATTTGCCTGCACAGCCTGGTGTGATGCAGACAATGGACGGAGAAGTAAAAGGGGAGCACGATGGACTGATGTATTACACGATCGGTCAGCGCCAAGGACTTGGCATTGGCGGCAGTGGTGATCCTTGGTTTGTCGTTGGGAAAGACTTGGAGAAAAACATCTTGTTTGTTGAACAAGGCTTCCACAACCCACTTTTATACTCTGAAAGCATTTCAGCCGTTAATATCAGCTGGACTCGTCCTCATATTGTCGGGGAAAACGGTGAATTAACGTGCACAGCAAAATTCAGATACCGTCAAGAAGATCACCATGTGAAGGTCAAAATGACAGGTGAGCAAGAAGCGATGGTTATCTTTGATGAGCCTGTTCGTGCTGTTACTCCGGGACAAGCGGTTGTTTTTTATGATGGTGACGAATGTCTTGGCGGCGGTACAATTGACGATGTCTTCAAAGATGGTCAAAAGCTGTCGTATGTGTAGCATGTTTTCAAAACCTCAACGTCGCTGTTGAGGTTTTTTAATGAAAGGATGAGAGAGCGAATGAATCATAACGAAATCGGCATAGAAGCCTTGAATCAAGGGAATATCGAAAAAGCAGCTGAAGCTTTTACAAAAGCGATCGAAGAAAGCCCGAAGGATCCGGTTCCATATATTAACTTTGCGAACTTACTTTCAAGTATCAATGAATTTGAACGTGCTTTAAACTTTTTTCAAAAAGCAATTGAACTTGATCACACTGCTGCCGCAGCCTATTACGGGGCAGGAAATGTGTATACATTAAAAGAAGACTTTATGAAAGCGAAAGATTATTTTGAACAAGCACTAAAAGCGGGCATGGAAAATAGTGATTTGTTTTATATGCTTGGGCAGACGCTCATCAAATTAGAGCAGCCAAAGCTTGCGATGCCGTATCTTCAGCGTGCCGTTGAACTAAACGAAGAAGATAATGAAGCTAGATTCCAATTTGGCATGTGCTTAGCCAATGAACACATGCTGGAAGAAGCGGTGACAACTTTTACTGAAGTCATCACGCGTGATCCGCAGCATGCAGACGCCTTTTATAATTTAGGGGTTGCGTATGCGTACTTAGAGAAAAAAGACGAAGCGCTTGAGATGCTGGGTAAAGCCATTGACGTGCAGCCTGACCATATGCTTGCACTACATGCGCAAAAGCTGATTCAAGAGGCAGAATAGATGGAAGGAGGGAAGACCTGTGCAGGAACATCCAGATCAAATGAAGCTTGAGGACGAACCGTTTTTAAAGGGGACCATTCAAGCCGTTATTTTCCATAATGAAAGTAATTTATACTCGGTGTTAAAGGTGAAAGTCATTGAAACATCGGAAAACTTAGAGGAAAAAACAGCATCTGTCACAGGCTACTTCCCCGCACTTCATGAGGAGGAAACCTACACCTTTTATGGCAAAGTCACAAGCCATCCGAAATTCGGTGAACAGTTTCAGGCCACTCATTTTCAAAAGGAAGTGCCGACAACGAAGCAAGGAATCATACATTATCTCTCAAGTGATTTATTTGAGGGGATAGGAAAAAAGACGGCGGAAGAAATCGTGGGACAGCTTGGCAATCAGACGCTTCATAAAATTATGCGTGACCCAGCTGTTTTGTACGATGTACCGCGCTTATCCAAAAAGAAGGCGGATAAGCTGGCCGCAGCGCTTCAGGAGCATCAAGGACTGGAACAAATCATGATCAGCCTGAATCAATATGGCTTTGGTCCGCAGCTCAGCATGAAGATTTACCAAGTGTACGAGAGTGAAACGCTGCAAAAGATCGAGGAAAATCCGTATCAGCTTGTTAAGGATGTTGAGGGGATCGGATTTATTAAGGCGGATGAGCTCGGCGCTAGAACAGGCATCTCAGGTAATGATCCAGAGCGGATTCGCGCAGCCTTGCTATATACAGTGGAGACAGCCAGTCTACAGGACGGTCATACGTACATACAAACAAAAGATTTGATCGTCGAAACCCGCAAGCTGCTCAACCAAACAGGCAATGATTACAAAGTGACTGAAATGGATGTTGCCAATCAGATCATTGCACTTGGCGAAGGAAAAGAAATGATCATTGAAGATGACCGCTGCTATCATCCATCCTTATTTTATGCGGAGCAAAGTGTTGCCAAACGCATTCAAAAAATCGTCTCCCAAACAGAATACGCGGATCAATTTCCTGAATCAGAATTCCTCCTTGCACTTGGTGAGCTGGAGGAGCGATTAGGCGTTCAGTATGCACCGACACAAAAGGAAGCGATTCAAAAGGCACTCATGTCCCCGATGCTGCTTTTAACAGGCGGACCTGGTACAGGGAAGACGACGGTCATTAAAGGAATTGTCGAGCTTTACAGTGATCTTCACGGTGTATCTCTTGATCCGAGTGATTATAAAAAGGATGAATCTTTCCCATTTGTGCTTGCGGCACCAACAGGACGGGCGGCTAAACGGATGACAGAATCAACAGGGCTTCCAGCTGTCACCATTCACCGGCTGCTAGGCTGGAACGGTTCGGAGGGCTTCTCGCATGATGAAGAACAGCCGATTGAAGGAAAGCTTGTCATCATTGATGAATCAAGTATGCTGGATATTTGGCTGGCGAATCATTTGTTTAAAGCCATTCCTGATCATATCCAAGTCATTATGGTAGGGGATGAACATCAGCTGCCATCTGTCGGACCAGGTCAAGTTTTACGGGATTTGCTTGCCTCAAAAGCTGTGCCGGCTGTTACTCTGACAGATATTTACCGGCAGGCAGACGGCTCAACCATTGTTGAACTTGCCCATGATATGAAAAATGGTGTGCTGCCAAAGGATATTACTGCACGCTCAAAGGATCGGTCCTTCATTCAATGTTCAGCTGATCAAATGAAAGAAGTCATTGAGAAAGTCGTCAGCAATGCTGCTCAAAAAGGGTTTTCGGCAAAGGACATTCAAGTGCTCGCACCAATGTATAAAGGAAAAGCGGGCATCAATGAGCTCAACAAAATGCTGCAGCACATTTTGAATCCTAAAAAACCAAAAGGCAGAGAAATCCCGTTTGGTGATGTGGTGTACCGGACAGGTGATAAGGTGCTTCAGCTTGTGAATCAGCCGGAGAACAATATTTTTAACGGCGATATCGGCGAAATTGTCTCGATTTTTTATGCAAAAGAAAATACAGAAAAAGAAGACATGGCCGTGATCTCCTTTGATGGAAATGAAATCACCTTTACGAAAAAGGATTTTCATCAATTTACTCATGCCTATTGCTGCTCCATCCACAAATCACAAGGCAGTGAATTTCCGATTGTTGTGCTGCCAGTTGTGAGGAGCTATTACCGAATGCTTCGGCGTAATCTGCTGTACACAGCTATAACACGAAGTAAAAAGTTTTTAATACTGTGCGGCGAGGAATCAGCGCTGGAGTGGGGCGTGAAAAACAATGAGGATTCCCTCAGACAAACGTCCTTAACGATGCGGCTTGTGCAAACCGAACAAATCATGGATGCAGAACTTGAAGCGCTCCAAAAAGAGCTTCCGTTTAGCGTACATGACGCAAATATTGGCATGGAGGGAATCACTCCGTTTGATTTTATGCATGAGTAGAAGGCTTCCATACGGAAGCCTTAGCGTGTAGACAAACCCTTGCATTCGTTGTCAATCCTGCGCTCCGGTGCTCACGAATGTCAAATTCGCTCCGCTCCGATGCTCGTCTTTCCTAGACTGCAAAGGTTTTCTATCACGCTGAAAAGAAGACAAAGGGCTAAAATCAAGATCATTTTAGCCCTTTGTCAACAATCTGAGGCTTCCATATGGAAGCCTTTTAGCGTGGAAAGAACTTCTTCCATTCCGTTCATGGAAGCCATTTCTTCGTATGAGTCATGAAGCAAACGCACACGATAAGACTGTTCCGCAAAAGGTGGTTGAGCACATTTTGAGAACATGCCGAGAACTTGAAGGAATGACGATCTATTCAGATGAGCTGTCCCAATCGCTTGGTTCCATAAAAGATATTTGCTTTTTAGCCGGAGGCAGCTGCGGAGGGTATGTGTTAGAGGGGAAAAAGAAAGACTGTGCACTCATTCCATTCTCTGGATTTGATCAGCTGACAGACAAAGGTTTATATGTGAGCTGCCAGGAGGGAGTAGGCATGGATTCCTCTGCTCCATTCTTGTTATTTTCGAAATTAAAAAAGAAAATGATGCAGTCGCCTGATGGTGAAAATTTAGGCATTTTGGAAGATGTATACTTTTGTACAAATTCGGGCACAATCGTAGCATATGAACTCTCGGACGGCTTCTTTACAGAGCTATCAGGGATTCGGAAACAGCTGCAGGCTGCCGGAACCTTGATGAACGTTCAAAAGGAAGCACTGGTTCTAAACCGAACGTAAAGAGGTGCTGATTATGCTCATTTGCCCAAATTGCAAATGTAAAGACATCGGAAAAATTGGGGTCAATCAATATTATTGCTGGGGCTGTTTTATTGAATTGACGCTGTCAAAAGGCAAAATATCGACACACCAAGTGGAGGAAGACGGGACACTAAGCAGCTTAGATGATCTGTTTAGTGACGATGAACGTTCAATTCAACTATAAGTGTTAAGGGGGAATTTCGAATGGGCAAAATGACTTCTTCACTATTAACGCTTGGTGCAGGTGCACTTGCATATCACTTTGCAAGCCGATATGATATGCCATCAAAGCGGGATATGAAAAAGCTAAAAAAACGTGTTATGAGAATGATGTAAACACAAAAGGGCTAAAATGATCTTCATTTTAGCCCTTTGTTTTTTTTCAGACCAGGACGCAGTGTTTGTCTATAAGCTGAGGTGTTACGCTTGCCTGTATTCTAATCGTCTTGCAAGAATGGATAAGCTGAAATTGACGACAAAATACATCATAGCCGCCAATAGAAAAATCGGCAGTAAATAGGATTGGCTTTGACCGTTTAATATTTGTGCGTGATGTAATAATTCTGGAAGCGCAATGACGACTGCAAGCGACGTATCTTTTAAAAGAGATATGAATTGACTGACAATTGGCGGCACCATTCTGCGCAGGGCCTGCGGCATAATAATCATTTTCAATGTTTGAATATAGGTTAAACCAGAAGACCTGGCTGCTTCGATCTGGCCCTTATCAATTGATTTAAGGCCGCTCCGAATAATTTCTGACAGCATCGCGGATTCAAACACGGTTAAAGCTGCAATGGCAGAGGCTGTGATGCTTAGCTTGATGCCGATTTCAGGCAATGCAAAATACGTGAAAAAGATGATCAGTAAAAGCGGCAGGTTCCGAATGGTTTCTACAACAACCGCAAGCACTTTTGATAAAACCGGGATTTGAGCGAACCGCAATGTGCCGACGACTAATCCAATGATAAAGCTCAAAATGATGGAGATAAAAGCCACTTTTAAGGTGACAGCAAATCCTTCAAGTAAAAAGGCGAGATGATCAGGCTGGTAGGCACCTATAAAATCCAAGATATTTCCTCCTCTCTAGTGGCTTCTTGCTAATCTTCTTTCTAAATAACCAACGCCTAGACTAAGCGGAATGGTTAATAGCAGATAGAACATGGCAACAAAGATGTAGACATCAAACGTCACAAATGTTCTAGATGCAATAAGGTCACCTTGATACATGAGATCAAACCCTGCAATGACACCTAAAATCGAGGAGTTTTTGACAAGGTTAATAAATTGATTCCCAAGAGGGGGAATGACGATTTTAATCGCCTGAGGCAAAATGATATACCGCATCGTCCCGCCATATGACAGACCTGAAGCGCGGGCTGCTTCCATTTGTCCAAGCGGTACAGCTTGTATCCCTGCACGAATGGCTTCAGCAATAAAGGCAGACGTATAAATGGCAAGGGCGATCGTTCCAGCAGTAAAGCCATCTGCTACAATACCTAGCACGGGTAAACCAAAGAAGAAAACAAAGGTGATCAATAATAACGGAATATTCCGAATAAATTCCACATAAGCCGTTCCGAACCAGTTTAGCGGCCTAAATGGCGCAATTCTCATAATGGCAATGAGTGTACCGATCAAAAAGCTTCCAATCAGAGCAATGACACTTGCACCAATGGTATATTTAAAGCCTTCTAAATAAAGATGAAAATTTTCAATGAGAATGGAAAACCGCAGCAATCAGTTCACTTCCTTCCTGATCAACAGGGGAGCCATTGAGCGGCTCACCTGAGGCATTGATGTTAACCAATCAAATGTTATTCTTTGATCCATTTTTTAAGAATTTTGTCATATTCACCATTGTCTTTTAACGTTTTTAAGGCTTTATTGATCGCATCAGTTAATTCTTGATCCCCTTTTTTCACAGCAATGCCATAAGGCTCATCTGTAAAGGTGCCGCCGACCACTTCATAATTTGAATCTTCATCTGCCATACCAAATAAGATCGCATTATCAGTTGTCAGCACTTGCCCTTGATTTGATTTTAATGCTGTAAAAGCCTCTTGATAGTTCTCAAATTCTAATACGGATACTTCAGGTGCTTTCTCACGGATATTTTGAGAAGAAGTAGATCCTTTCACGGCCAGCACCTTCGTTCCTTTTTTAAGATCATCAATGGATTGAATGTCGCTTCCTTTTTTCACAAGCAGTGATTGTCCTGCTTCAAAGTAAACATCTGAGAAATTGACTTCTTTTTTACGCTCTTCTGTAATTGTCATGGTCGCAACAATCGCATGGATATCCCCTTTTTGAAGCAAAGGAATTCTTGTTTTAGATGTCACTTCCTTAAATTCTGCTTTTCCTTCATCGCCGAGTATTTCCTTTGTGATGGCTTTTGCAATATCAATATCAAATCCTTCAATATCCCCGCTGCTCGGATTTTTTAGACCGAATAGCCGTGTGTCATTTTTTACACCGAAAATGATTTTTTTGTCTTTCTTAATGGCTTCTAATGAGCTTCCTTGTTTTGCATCAGTTGAGCCTTTTTCTGTAGATCCACAAGCAGCTAAAGCGGCGATGCAGCAAGTCATAAAGAGCAGCATGCCAAAACGTTTCATTTTTTTCATTAAACCATTCCCCCTAGTGATTTAAAATACGGCTTAAAAATAATTGAGCACGTTTCTCTTGCGGTTTTTCATAAAATGCAGCCGGTGTTGATTCTTCAAGAATTCTGCCCTCATCAATAAAGACAATGCGGTCGGCCACTTCACGGGCAAAGCCCATCTCATGCGTGACAACAACCATGGTCATGCCTTCACGGGCCAGCTGCTTCATCACATCTAATACCTCGCCGATCATCTCTGGATCAAGTGCAGATGTCGGTTCGTCAAAAAGCATCACCTCTGGTTTCATCGCAAGCCCTCTTGCAATGGCAACGCGCTGCTGCTGTCCGCCTGAGAGTCGTGAAGGGTAGGTGTCTGCTTTTTCAGGAATGCCGACTTTATTTAAATAAAATTCAGCTGTTTCCTTTGCTTCTTCCTTGCTCACTTTTTTGACCTTCATCGGCGCAAGCATAATGTTTTCAAGCACCGTCTTATGCGGATAGAGGTGAAAATGCTGAAAGACCATTCCGATATTTTGCCTGACAAGATTGATGTTGGTCTTCGGATGCTGAACAGACACTTGGTTGACGAGAACTTTTCCCGCATCAATGCTTTCAAGACGATTGATACACCTGAGCATCGTGCTTTTACCAGATCCTGAAGGACCGATGATCACAACAACCTCCCCTTTTTGAATATGTAGGTTAATGTCCTTAAGTACATGGAACTGGCCATAATGCTTGTTGACTTCTTCGAATGTGATCATGAAGAACCTCCTCTTGTGTTTCATTGGCTAAAGCTAAAGTGGATTCTAGCACAACTTGTGTAAAAAGAAGTAAATGATGGAATATTTTCTGACGAGATTTTACAGCAAATAGTGACTTTGGATGGAGCTGTATGATTCATGTGTATTCATTTTTAACAAAGTTAGGACAAATTTTATTTACGTGGATAATTGCAGAAGATGGTTAAACAATAAGAAAAGAGGTGAAAAAGGTGAAGAAACGTCCGATCCAATTTCTGATATATGCTGCAGGGATCTTGCTTGTCCTTGCATCCTTGCTGATTTTACTTCAGCTCGACGAGTTATGGATGCCTGTTTTTTTATTGCTGAAGGCGGTTCTCATTCCGCTTCTCATCGCCATTTTTATTTCTTATCTGCTTTATCCGATTGTGGAAAGACTTCATGCACGAGGGCTGCCGAGAACAGTCAGTCTCTTACTCATCTATGTCCTGTTTTTTGGCGGGATTGGGTTTGCGGTTTATAAAGGAGCGCCTGTGATGATCGCACAGTTAAATGAGCTGTCAGAACAAATTCCTGTCCTCGCCGAAACTTATAATGGCGCTTTATCACATATTCATCGTCATACGAGCCACTGGCCTGACGGACTTCACGACCGCTTGGACCGCTTCATTGTTCAATTGGAGACATATGCAGCCAATAGTGCTGAGCGGATGATTCTTAGCTGTAAGGTTTTATTTGATTACGCATTAGTCGCAGCACTCATTCCTTTTCTTGTTTTTTATATGGTGAAGGATATGAACACGATGAAGCGGGCGGCATGGTATTTAACGCCGCCATCATTTAGAAAGAGGGGAAAAGCTTTTGTCAAAGCAGTGGATGAATCGCTTGGTGATTATATTCGAGGGCAGCTGCTTGTTTGTTCTTTAATCGGGGGTGCAGCAGCCATTGTGCTCTGGCTTTTTCATATCCCGTATCCGCTTGTTCTTGGGATGCTGATAGGGGCAACGAACGTGATTCCTTATTTTGGACCGATTATTGGCGCAGTTCCTGCCATCTTTATTGCGTTTACCATCTCGGTGAAATCGGTCATCATTGTACTAATCACAGTAGCGGTGCTGCAATTTTTAGAGAGTAATGTCCTCAGCCCAATCATTGTAGGGCGAAGTCTTCATATGCATCCTGTCGTCATTATGCTTGTCTTGCTTGCAGGAGGAGAGCTGTTTGGCTTAATTGGGATGATTTTAGCCGTACCAGCAGCTGCAATTATCAGGGTGATCATTGTGCAATATATCCTGATGAGACGAAGCGTTCATTGACAAGACGAGCCGAGTTGTCTATAATAATTTCGATTCATACATATTGAAATTCAATGACGGACCCGAGTACGTTAAAAAGCTGTTGCAGAGAGAGGCTTTATTTGCTGAGAAAAGCCTTATCAGACCTTTAACGGAAGCTAGTCCCGAGTGCAGATAAACACTGCCGCTCTCTTCCGGCGTTATCGGATGTGAAGGTGATAGACGAATTTGTCTATAATCAGGGTGGTACCGCGAGAACATCTCGTCCCTGTGTAAGTCGTTTTGTGCTTGCATAGGGCGGGATGTTTTTTCGTTTGTGTGGAGATTGATGAATGATAAGGGAGGATTTTTGAATGAAAACTTTAACTTCAGCTCAAGTACGTCAAATGTTTTTAGACTTCTTTAAAGAAAAAGGACATGCTGTAGAACCGAGTGCGTCTCTTGTACCGCATGACGATCCGACACTTTTATGGATCAACAGTGGTGTGGCAACATTAAAGAAATACTTTGATGGTCGCGTCGTACCTGAAAATCCGCGTATTTGCAACGCGCAAAAATCGATTCGTACGAATGATATTGAAAATGTAGGGAAGACAGCACGCCATCACACGTTCTTTGAAATGCTTGGCAACTTCTCTATTGGTGACTACTTTAAAGAAGAGGCCATTGAATGGGCGTGGGAATTCCTCACAAGTGACGAGTGGATTGGCTTTGATCCGAATTTGTTATCTGTGACAGTCCACCCAGAGGACGAAGAAGCGTATATCCTTTGGAGAGATAAAATTGGTGTGCCTGAAGAACGTATTATCCGTCTGGAAGGCAACTTCTGGGATATAGGCGAGGGCCCAAGCGGACCGAATACAGAAATTTTCTATGACCGCGGTGAATCATACGGTCACGACATGAACGATCCAGAATTATATCCAGGCGGGGAAAACGAGCGTTATTTAGAAGTATGGAATCTCGTGTTCTCTGAATTCAACCATAATCCAGATGGATCATACACACCACTGCCGAAGAAAAACATTGATACAGGTATGGGTCTTGAACGAATGGTATCTGTCATTCAAAATGTGCCGACGAACTTCGATACAGACCTATTCATGCCAATTATTCGCGCAGTCGAAACGATCTCTGGAGAAAGCTATGGCGAAACAAAGGAAAAGGATACAGCATTCAAAGTGATTGCTGACCACATCCGGACAGTTGCCTTTGCTGTAAGTGACGGAGCGCTTCCTTCCAATGAAGGCCGCGGATATGTATTAAGACGTTTGCTGCGCCGTGCTGTGCGTTATGCAAAAACGATCCATATCCACCGTCCGTTTATGTATGATTTAGTGCCAGTTGTTGCTGAAATCATGAAAGACTTCTACCCAGATGTACAAGCAAAAGAAGAATTTATTGCGAAAGTCATCAAAAACGAAGAAGAACGTTTCCACGAAACACTGAACGAAGGGTTAGCCATTTTGTCAGAAGTGATCAAAAAAGAAAGAGACAAAGGCAGCTCAAAAATTTCAGGTGAAGATGTATTTAAGCTGTATGATACGTATGGATTCCCTGTCGAGCTAACAGAAGAATACGCAGAAGATGAGAACATGACAGTTGATCGAGAAGGCTTCCAAGCGGAAATGGAGAAGCAGCGTGAACGAGCAAGAAATGCGAGACAAGATGTCGGCAGTATGCAGGTTCAAGGGGGCGCTCTAGGCGATATTAAAGTAGAAAGCACCTTCGTTGGCTATGAAAATCTAACAGCAGATGCCCGTATCATTGAATTGCTTCAAAATGGTGAAATTGTCTCGGAAGCACATGAAGGAGACACGGTGCAAATCTTGTTAGATGAAACTCCATTCTATGCGGAAAGCGGCGGACAAGTAGCGGATAAAGGGACACTAAAAAGTGCAGAAGCCATCATTGAGATCAAAGATGTGAAAAAAGCGCCAAACGGTCAGCATGTCCATGAAGGAGTCGTCGTAAGCGGTACGGCTCAAAAAGGTCTCGAAGTCACTGCAGAAGTGGAATCAGCTCTTCGAAAAGGTATTGTGAAAAACCATACAGCGACACACCTTCTGCATCAGGCGCTAAAAGATGTATTAGGCAGCCACGTGAACCAAGCAGGGTCATTGGTGAATGAAAACAGACTTCGTTTTGATTTCTCTCACTTTGGACAAGTGACGAAAGAAGAATTGTCTCAAATTGAAAAAATCGTGAACGAAAAGATTTGGGAAGGCATTTCGGTTGCGATTGACCTGAAGCCAATTGCTGAAGCAAAAGAAATGGGCGCAATGGCGCTGTTTGGCGAAAAGTATGGCGATATTGTCCGCGTAGTCCAAGTCGGCGATTACAGCATCGAGCTATGCGGCGGCTGTCACGTGCAAAACACTGCGGAAATCGGTTTGTTTAAAATTGCGTCTGAGTCGGGTATTGGTGCTGGAACACGCCGTATTGAAGCTGTGACTGGTCAAGGTGCCTATGAAGAATTAAATGACCAGCTGGCGATTTTAGAACAGGCAGCAAATGAGCTGAAGTCAAATACGAAGGACGTTCCAAAACGAATCGCTTCATTACAGGCGGATTTAAAAGAGGTTCAAAGAGAAAACGAATCTCTTCTTGCGAAATTAAGCCAAGCAGAAGCAGGCTCTATTTTAGAGAAAGTGACTGAAATTGGCGGAGTAAAAGTATTAACTGAAAAAGTAAATGCTAAAGACATGAACCATTTAAGAACAATGGTTGATGACTTGAAAGCTAAATTAGGATCAGCTGTCATCGTCCTGGGAGCCGTTCAAAACGGAAAAGTAAACATTTCAGCAGGAGTGACAAAAGACGTGATCGAAAAAGGTCTGCATGCAGGGAAGCTTGTGAAGCAGGCAGCTGAAATCTGCGGCGGAGGCGGAGGCGGACGTCCAGATATGGCACAAGCAGGCGGAAAACAACCAGAAAAACTTGAAGAAGCACTGGCATCTGTCGAAGAATCTGTCAAATCCGTTTTATAATCAGGCGATGTAGTGTAGAATAATGGTATTAGATGAGCGGTTAGAAAAAAGCTTGCTAGTAGAATGTTGGAAGAGAGGTGCAAGAAGCAGTGAGTTCATTTGATAAGACAATGAAGTTTAACTTCTCTGATGATTCAGCTGAAACCAATGTGAATGAAGTGCTCATTACAGTTCATGACGCACTCCAAGAAAAAGGATACAACCCGATCAATCAAATTGTCGGATACTTGCTGTCAGGCGACCCTGCTTATATTCCAAGACATCAGGATGCACGCAACCTAATTCGTAAACTAGAACGAGACGAATTAATTGAGGAATTGGTTAAATCGTACTTAGAGACACATAAAGAGGCGTAAAACATGAGAATTTTAGGCTTAGATTTAGGCACGAAAACCCTTGGTGTTGCGATCAGTGATGAAATGGGATGGACAGCGCAAGGGATTGAAACAATTAAAATTGATGAAGCAGGCGGAGACTTTGGTCTCAGCCGCCTGTCTGAGATTGTTGCAGAATATGGAGCGGATAAAATTGTACTTGGCTTTCCAAAAAATATGAACGGCACGGTCGGTCCTAGAGGCGAAGCCAGCCAATCATTTGCGAAAGTGCTAGAAAACACGTACAATGTTCCTGTTGTGCTTTGGGACGAGCGTCTGTCAACAATGGCAGCGGAAAAAATGCTCATCTCTGCAGATGTGAGCAGACAAAAGCGTAAAAAAGTCATTGATAAAATGGCGGCTGTTATGATCCTGCAAGGATATTTAGACAGCTTAAATTAAAATGAGGTGAATCAAATGGAACACGGAGAAAAGCAAATTACAATCGTTGATGATAATGGAAATGAACAGCTTTGCGAAGTACTATTTACTTTTGAAAGCGACCATTTTAACAAATCTTATGTTCTTTACTACCCAATTTCTGAGCAAGACAATGAGGAAATTGAAATTCATGCATCAAGCTTCACACCGAACGAAGACGGTGAAGATGGCGAGCTAGAGCCGATTGAAACTGATGAAGAGTGGGACATGATTGAAGAAACGTTAAACACGTTCTTAGATCAAGAAGACGAAGAATAGAACGAATAAAAGGCCTGTGAACAGATCTTCTTGATCTTTCTTCACAGGTCTTTTTTTACGATCATTATGTTAACTTAGATTTATTTCATGTTGACATAATGAACTGTACCTTTTACTCTATTTTTAACAATAAATTGAGTGAGGGGCATGGATATTGAGAATTCAAGATATGATGCAAATAGCGTTAATGACAGCAGTCATCGGGATGTTAGGCTTGATCCCGCCGATTTTACTGACATTTACACCTGTACCGATTACATTGCAAACCGCAGGTCTTTTGCTTGCTGGGGGGCTGTTAAAGCCAAAACAAGCATTGATTAGTTTATGTCTTTTTCTTTTGATTGTGGCAGCAGGCGCACCTCTTTTGTCAGGTGGGAGAGGCGGGATAGGGGTCTTTTTTGGTCCAAGCGGTGGTTTTCTTCTTGCTTATCCTGTTGCTGCCTTCATGATCAGCTTATGGGTGAACCGGCTGAAAAAAGTAACCGCACTGCGTCTTTTTGTGATCTATGCGGTTTGCAGTATTGTGATTTTGTATATGTGCGGTATTCCTTTTCAAGCCATGATGATGCATATTAAGGTTTCACAGGCCGCTTTTCTTAGTCTGATTTATCTTCCAGGTGATTTCATCAAAGCGGGAATGTGTGCTGTCTTTACGGTCAAAATCATTCAGGCCATGTCATATCGAAAAAGGGATTTGCCTAAAGGGAGGCGAGCAGTTTGAACAGAGTAACGGAAAGCTATGCAGTACATGCAGAAATGAAACCAGATCAGATTGCCATCATAGATGAGCAAGAAAGCATTACATATGAAGATTGGTATGAACGTGTGCAGAGAGCGGCACAGTGGTTACAAGGAACGGCTCATCAGCAAAAAAGAATCGCTTTTTTATTATCAAATGGTGTTTCTTTTTTGCAAATATTTGCGGGCGCTGCTTGTGCAGGGTGGACAGCCGTTCCGCTTGATCCGAGATGGAGTCATGAAGAATGTGTCGAAAAGCTCTTGTTAAGTGAGGCGGATCTCGCCATTATAGAGGATCGATTGATGAAAAGATTTGAACAGGGAAGCGTGGACATGCCGATTCTTTCTTTATCTGAATGGAAGGAAAGAATGAGCTTTCTCACAGACAGACCATATAACACCTGCGATACCGAGAAGGACCCTGTCTTTTATATGGGATTTACGTCAGGTTCAACAGGCTCACCGAAAGCCTTTATTAGACGTCAGCAATCATGGATCGAGAGCTTTCGAATGACAGCTGCTTCATTTGGAATCATTCATCAAGATCATGCTCTTATATTAGGTACACTCTTATCCTCTCACTTTTTATATGGTGCCATCAGTACATTATACTTTGGCGGCACAGTGACACTTTTAGAAAAATTTGTGCCGGGAAAAGCGAAGCAAGCCTTAGAGACAGGTGATATCACCGTGATGTATACTGTCCCAACAATGACAGAAACGTTACTGCAAATCGATGCTTTTAAAGAAGACAATCCGCTTCTTGTCATGTCATCGGGAGCAGATTGGAGCATCTCGTCAAAAGAACAGCTCGTCTCCAACTATCCACATATCACTTTTTTTGATTTTTATGGCACATCAGAGTTAAGTTTTGTCTCTTATTTGTCTTCAAATGACTTTCTGCAAAAACCTTCTTCTGTTGGACGGCCTTTCTCCTCCATTCAAGTAGAAGTAAGGCGGCCCGATCAATCTGTCTGTCAGCCAAATGAAACAGGGAGGATTTATGTAAAGAGCCCAATGACTTTTTCAGGTTACTTACATGAGGAGAAACCGCCGCAGGAGTGGCTGACAGTTTACGATATGGGATGGCTGGATGAAGACGGTTATCTGTATATGAGCGGTCGTGAGAATGGCATGATCGTCTATGGAGGTCTGAATATTTTCCCAGAGGAAATTGAGCGTGTGCTAAATGAACAGCCAGAGGTGAAGCGGTCGATTGTGGTGGGCGTTCCTGACCCATATTGGGGTGAAATCCCTGTTGCCATACTGGAGCAAGTGCAGCAAATAAAGGTGGTTCGACAAGCTGTTAAAGAAAAGCTTGCGGCCTACAAGGTACCAAAAAAATGGCTTATGATAGATCAAATGATTGAAACATCCGGCGGAAAAATTGCCCGCGTGAGCATGAAAAGGTGGGCGGAGGAGCAATTGTCATGCAAGCGGTGATCGTACAAGCAAAACGAACACCCTTCGGTGACAAAAATGGGATGCTGAAAGATTATCGCCCAGAGCAATTAGCCGCTCCCCTTATTCGGCATTTGTCTCAGGACATGACACCGGATGACGTCATATTAGGCAATGTCGTCGGAGGCGGTGGAAATATGGCCCGTCTGTCCTCATTAGAAGCAGGGCTTCCTTTACACGTTCCCGGTATGACGATTGACAGGCAATGTGCCTCTGGTCTTGAAGCGATCCGAACAGCTTGCATCATGGTTCAATCGGGGGAGGGCTCGATGTATATCGCTGGCGGGACTGAGAGCATTTCCAGATCACCAATGAAAGAAAGAGCCCGCTTTTCACCGGAGTGGATAGGAGATCCACATATGGGAGAAGCAGCAGAGCTGACCGCGTCGGCATTTTCTGTTACAAGAAAAGAACAAGATGACTATGCCCTTTTAAGCTGGGAAAGAAGTTTAGCGGCATTCAAACATGGTACATATGCAGAAGAAATCGTTTCGGTTGACGGGCTGAGTATAGATCAAGCAGCTGCTAAAATAAGACCGATGACAAAGCTGATCAAGCGGGCAAAACCTGTATTTTTGCCGGGGAAAGGAACTGTGACCGCCGCCAATAGCTGTAAGGAAGCAGACGGAGCAGCTGCTGTCGCTGTGATGGAAAGATCGTTAGCGGAAGCAAGTGGATGTAAGGCGATGCTGCGGTATGCCGGAAGTGCTGTGACAGCGATACATCCTCATTTTCCAGCTGCTTCACCGATTGATGCGATCAAGAAACTTTTACATCAAGAGAACATCAAGGCAGAGGAAGTGGCGCTTTTTGAAATCAATGAAGCATTTGCGCTGAAAGCAGCACTTATTGCCCGCACGCTGGGGATACCATATGACCGGATCAATAGAAGAGGCGGTGCACTATGCCTTGGGCATCCATACAGCGCGTCAGGAGCTGCTATGATGGTGAGATTATTTTATGAAGCGCACACCTTACCGAATGGAAGCTATGTCATGGCTGCTATTGGAAGCGGTGGCGGTGTTGGTTTAGCCGTTTTGTGGCAAGTTTTGTCATGACATGCATGAGCAAGGAATTGCCGAACTCCGTCGAATCATGTACTATAAAAGCTAGATGTGAGGAGGGCCATGCATGTTTTCAGAACAAAAGAAACGACCATTCTTCAAAAGAAAAATGGGGATCGTCCTGTTATCTGTCCTTGCTGTCATCATCATTGCAGCATTATCAGGCTTTTTATATGTTAAATCAGCACTTGGACCGGTCGATCAAAAAAGTAAACAAACGATTAATATTCATATTCCAAATGGGACATCTGTGCGCGAAATTGCGGGCATTTTAAAAGAAAATGGGCTCATTTCGAATGACACGATTTTCACGTATTATGCAAAATACAAAAATGCGTCCGGCTTTAAAGCGGGTTATTTTCATTTGAAACAAACAATGGACGCAGACACGCTGATCAAAAAGCTGACATCTGGCGGGACTGATTACGCCTTTCAGCTTGTGATTCCAGAGGGAAGACAGCTATCTGATATTGCAGCCATTATTGCAAATCAGACGAATTTTTCAGCGAAGGAAGTTGAAGCAAAGCTGGATGATCCTGCTTTTATTCAAACACTAATGAAAAAATATCCGAAAACTGTGACATCACAAGTGAATGGGAAACAGGTGAAACATCCGTTAGAGGGTTACTTATTCCCTGCTACGTATCCATTTTATCGTGAGGATGAATCACTTGAAACGATCATTGAAACGATGATTAAACAAACAGATCAATACGTGAAAACGTATGAAAAAGACATGAAAAAGAGAAACATGTCCATACATGATGTGTTAACGATGGCATCACTCATTGAAATGGAAGCAACAGAAAAGACAGATCGGGCAAAAATCTCAAGTGTATTCTATAACCGGTTGAAAAAGGACATGCCGCTTCAAACTGATCCAACCGTTCTTTATGCACTTGGTGAGCATAAATCCCGCGTGTATTACAAAGACCTAAAAGTGAAATCTCCTTATAACACGTATAACAACAAAGGGCTGCCGCCTGGACCTATTGCAAATGCTGGTGAATCCTCTTGGAAAGCAGCACTGCATCCAGAGAAAACGGATTACGTTTACTTCCTTGCGAAGAAAAATGGAGAAGTCGTATTTACGAAAACGTTAAATGAGCATAATAAAGCAAAAGCGAGATACATCACAGGCAGCAATTAACGTACAAGTGAATCGAAAAAGACTGTAGACAATACGAGATTGCCTGCAGTTTTTTTCGTTGGAATATCCATTTTATAGGTTCGCAATTACCACTCCTTTGTGGTAAAATATATCGGGTTGTTTTTACTTAGATGAACGAAAGATTGACGAGAAAGAGAGCTGCAATAGGCAGGACTCTTCTTTTTCAGGTCATGAAGGAGCTAGACAGATAATGACTATCGAAGATGATCGAATAAATGATTATATTGAACATTTAATTCACCCAAGTCCTGATGCAATCGCTCAATTAGAGATATATGCAAAAGAGCATCATGTGCCAATTATGGAAAAGGTGAGCATCGAGCTTTTACTGCAGCTTCTTTCGATGAAAAAGCCGAAGAAAATTCTTGAGGTTGGGACAGCGATTGGCTATTCCGCTATTCGAATGGCAACAGCTCTGCCAGATGCTGAGATTTATACGATTGAGCGAAATGCAAAGCGCTATGAAGAAGCGACACGGAACATTGAAGAATTAAAGTTAAAAGAAAGAATACACGTGTTTTTTGGTGATGCGATGGAATCGGCTAAAACGGTCCAAACGATGGCGCCCTATGATGTGATTTTTATTGATGCCGCAAAAGGGCAGTACAAGCGTTTTTTTGAATTGTTTGAACCGATGCTAGCTCATGACGGAATGATTATTACAGACAATGTATTATTCAAAGGCTTAGTGGCAACGAATTATGAAGAAGAAATTGAAGATAAACGAAAAAAACAATTAATTGGAAAAATTGATCGATACAATCAATGGCTCATGTCAAACCCTGATTTCCAAACGTGCATTATTCCAGTTGGAGACGGGATCGCCATTAGTACAAAAAGAGGTGACCAATCATGAAGAAACCAGAATTGCTTGTGACGCCAAGCAGCGTGTCAGACGTCATGCCATTAATTGAGGCAGGAGCTGATGCATTCTTAATAGGCGAACAAACATACGGTATTCGTCTTGCAGGTGAGTTTTCAAGAGAAGATGTGAAACAAACGGTTGAGCTTGCACATGCCCATCACAAAAAAGTGTATGTAGCAATGAATGCGATTTTTCATAATGACCGCGTGCAGCTGCTTGGAGATTATTTAACCTTTCTCGATTCATTAAGCGTGGACGGCGTCGTCTTCGGAGATCCAGCCGTGATCATGGCAGCAAAGGAAACAGGGGTGAACCTGAATCTTCACTGGAGTACAGAAACGACTGGAACCAACTATTACACTTGTAACTATTGGGGTAGAAAAGGCGCATCGCGTGCTGTTCTTGCTAAAGAGCTGAACATGGACAGTGTGATCGACATCAAAGAAAATGCTGAGGTGGAGATTGAAATTCAAGTTCATGGCATGACATGTATGTTTCAATCGAAACGTACGCTCATCGGCAACTACTTTGAATACCAGGGCAAACAAATGGACGTCGAAGGCAGACATATGGAGGAAGGGCTATTCCTGCATGACCAAGAGCGTCAAAACAAATACCCTATTTTCGAGGATGCAAACGGGACACATATTATGAGTCCAAATGATGTGTGTATGATTGACGAGTTAGAAGAGTTTGTTGACGCAGGCATTGACTCATTTAAAATTGACGGAATTTTAAAGTCACTTTCTTATATGACAGAGGTGACATCACTCTATAGAAAAGCAATTGATTTACTAACGACTGACAAAGACGCGTATGAAGATCAGAAAGAGGATTGGGTGAACCGGATTGAAGAGATTCAGCCAGTGAATCGTTCGATTGATACAGGATTCTTCTTTAAAGAAACGGTTTATTAAGATAAGAGGAGGCAGAGGAAATGGCATTATTGAAAGATGGTATTTCTGAAATGATTGATGGGAAACGTGTCATTACAAAAAAACCAGAACTGCTTGCACCCGCAGGAAACTTGGAAAAGCTGAAAATTGCTGTACATTACGGAGCTGACGCTGTCTTTATTGGCGGGAAAGAATTTGGACTTCGCTCAAATGCAGATAACTTTTCAATTGAAGAAATGGCAGAAGGCGTCGCATTTGCAAACAAATATGGCGCACGCATTTATGTGACAACGAATATCTTCGCCCACAATGAAAACATGGATGGGCTGGAGGAATACCTTCAAGGGATTGAAGGTGCTGGAGTAGCAGGCATTATCGTAGCTGATCCACTGATCATCGAAACATGTAAACGTGTTGCACCGAAGCTTGAAGTCCACTTAAGCACACAGCAATCTCTTTCAAATTGGAAAGCTGTTCAATTTTGGAAGGAAGAAGGGCTTGAGCGTGTGGTGCTTGCACGTGAAACAAGTGCGCTAGAAATTAGAGAAATGAAAGAAAAAGTCGATATTGAAATCGAAACATTCATTCACGGTGCGATGTGTATCGCATACTCTGGCCGCTGCGTGCTCAGTAACCATATGACGGCAAGAGATTCTAACCGTGGAGGGTGCTGCCAGTCCTGCCGCTGGGATTATGATCTTTATAAACTAGAAGGTTCTGAGGAAGCACCATTATTTGGTGAAGAAGATGCACCATTTGCGATGAGTCCAAAAGATTTGAAGCTTGTTGAATCCATTCCTCAAATGATCGAAATGGGAATTGACAGCTTAAAAATCGAAGGACGGATGAAATCCATTCATTATGTTGCCACTGTTGTCAGTGTGTATCGTAAAGTCATTGATGCGTATTGTGCTGATCCAGACAATTTTGTCATTCAGCAGGAATGGTTAGATGAATTAGATAAATGTGCAAACCGTGACACAGCACCAGCCTTTTTCGAAGGCGTACCAGGAACAGATGAACAAATGTTTGGCATTCATGGAAAGAAAACCACATTTGATTTCGCAGGTCTTGTTCTTCATTATGATGAAAAAGAACAAATCGTGACATTGCAGCAGCGTAACTTCTTTAAAGCTGGCGACGAAGTCGAATTCTTCGGACCAGAAATTGAGAATTTCACATGCAAAATTGAGACGATTTGGGATGAAAAAGGAAATGAACTAGATGCCGCTCGTCATCCGCTGCAAATCGTCAAATTCAAGCTTGATCAAAAAGTATACCCTAGCAACATGATGAGAAAGGGGAAATAACAGCCACATGAGGAGTAAACCAGTTGTCATTGGTATTGCTGGCGGCTCGGGTTCAGGTAAAACGAGCGTCACCAATTCAATCTATGAAAAATTTAAAGGACATTCCATCCTCATGCTTCAGCAAGATTTATATTACAAAAATCAAAGTCATATGCCATTTGAAGAGCGCCTGCTCACGAACTATGATCATCCGCTTGCATTCGACAATGACCTGATGTTTGAGCATTTGGAACAGCTCCTAAGGTACGAATCCATTGAAAAACCAATATATGATTTTAAACTAAACACACGTTCAGAAGAAACGGTTCATGTTGAGCCGAAGGATGTCATTATCGTTGAAGGCATTTTTGCACTAGAAGACGAACGTTTGAGAGACTTAATGGATATTAAACTGTATGTCGATACAGATGCAGACCTTCGCATCATCCGCCGCATTTTACGCGATACGAAGGAAAGAGGCCGGTCGATCGATTCTGTGATTGAACAATATGTATCTGTTGTCAGACCGATGCATAATCAATTCATTGAACCGACAAAGCGATACGCCGATATCATCATCCCAGAAGGCGGCCAAAACCATGTGGCAATAGACTTAATGGTCACAAAAATTCAAACCATTCTTCAAAACCGAGCAGAGTAAATGGTGGCGAAGAAAAAGACCTTTACAGTGTAAAGGTCTTTTCAGCATCCTATTAATAAACAGTCACGAAAACTTGTCCTAAGACAGACGTACCTTTATAAAGAGTGATCGTGGCTTTGCCAGGTGAATGAGCGGTCACTTGTCCACTAGAACTAACAGAAGCTACACTCTGGTTATCTGTCCAATAACGTGTAGCTGCAGCATCATAGACCGAGTAGGGTGGCTCACCAACTCTTAAAGATATACTGTAATCTTGAATTGAAATCACATCTAATGTTTGAAATCCAGACGAGCTGCTATTGACTGTGAAATCCGCTGTTTCTTTGGCCGAAGCCATGCCCATTAGTGAAAAAGATAAGGTAGAGATGGATAGAACAGAAACAATTGTTTTCTTCATGTTCATTTAAAACACTCCCTAGCATGTATTTGGTCTTGCATTGATAGAATTCAACAAAAACCAAATATTTCCTTGTTAATATTTGTTAATTATATGTGAACATTTATGAAAGCATCAATCTCAGAAAGAATCTTGAGGGTTTGATATGATAATAAAACAATGAAGAAAAGAAGAGATGGAGAAATCACTACCACATAGCGAAAGAATGAAGTTGAAAAAGTATATTAAAAAAACGACAAACAAATCATCACAAATTTTCAAACAATTCTTGATCAAAATGCAATTTTGTAATAATATAGCATAGACATATCGTACACTGACCATATTATGTATTGGAAGTTGGAGAATGGGTAAGCTATTCTTCTACATATGATCGAAATGGCCGAACGAGGTACAGGAGCTTCCTGTGCCTTTCCACAGTTTGTGCGATTTTAGACCGCTGCGGAGTGGTCCTGTCTAATAAAAGGCATAATAGTTGCATCTAAAAGGGACGCCATGTAAGATGGACTTTTACGAATATGGGACAGAAGGAATGAGGGCCTGAACATGTCCTCATTCTTGTATATTTCAGTCGTCACTCACGTGCAGAAAGTTTGTATGATGAGGATTAATAGAAGGAGTGAATGATTCATGGCACAAGAGAAAGTATTTCCAATGACAGAAGAAGGAAAGCGTAAATTAGAAGAAGAGCTTGAACATTTGAAAACGGTTAAACGTAAAGAGGTTGTAGAGCGTATTAAAATAGCTAGAAGTTTTGGAGACCTCTCTGAAAACTCGGAATATGATTCTGCTAAAGAAGAGCAGGCGTTTGTAGAAGGCCGTATTACAACGCTTGATAATATGATTCGTAATGCCAAAATTATCGAAGATGAAGGAAATTCAAATGTTGTTTCACTTGGTAAAACGGTGACATTCGTTGAATTACCAGACGGCGAAGAAGAGTCTTACACCATTGTGGGAAGTGCAGAAGCTGATCCGTTTGAAGGCAAGATTTCAAACGATTCACCGATTGCAAAAAGCCTTTTAGGTAAACAAGTAGACGACAAAGTAACCGTTCAAACACCTGGCGGAGAAATGTTCGTCCAAATTGTAAAAATTTCATAATCACGTTTATCACGTAAACACCTCGTCCACAATAGGGACGAGGTGTTTTTATGCGCAAAAAAAGAAGAATTCAATGGACAGGTGCGATTATTTTTATGCTATTTCTCGGTCTTCTGATGAGACTGGCAGAAATTCAGCTGTTCTTCACAGAATCGTTTTCAAAGCTTGATATCAATTTAATACAAGAAAGTGTCAAACAGCGAACAGAAGAAGTCGTCATTTCAGACGGACGCGGTGAGTTTTTAGATCGAAACGGCCAAGCACTTCTTACAAAAGAACAGCCCGCGGTTATCTTATTTCCTTTCCTGCAATATGATCTTCCGCGCTTGCAGCAAACTGCCTCAATTCTTGAGATGGAAGAGAATGAACTCAAAAAACAGTTAACAGAAACGAAAAAACCGCTCATTTTAAAAGATGACATTTCGAAAAAAAAGCTGAAAGACATCAATGATATGAAATATTCAGGTGTGTACGGCGTATATATGAAAGAGAAGGACAAAAAAAGACTTGCCCTCCACACATTAGGTTTCACAAGCGAGAATCCAGAACTATTGAGAAAGCGTTATCCTGACAAAAAAGAGCTTTCCATTCGTACTGAAATCGGCACATTTGGGCTGGAAAGCACCTTTGACGAATTTCTATTACCCGAGCAAGACACAAAATTGTTATATCATGTGGACGGAAGGGGAAACCCTTTGTTCGGTATGGACGTCAAATATACAGCAGAAGCTCATTCCTTTTATCCACTTCAGGTACAGACAACAATAGATGAGGACATGCAGGCTGAAATGGAAAAGGTGCTCAAAGAACAAGGCGTTGAAAAAGGCGGTGCCGTTCTGCTCGACATTGAAAAAAGCAGTGTGCTGGCGATGGCGAGTACCCCAAATGTCACAAGCAAAAACCGGCATGAGGCAAGAAATTACATGCTGACAGCTATTGCACCTGGCTCTGTCTTTAAAACGGCTGTGCTTGCCGCAGCAATCGAAAAAAACCTTGACCAGCCACAAACCATGTATGACTGTCGAAAGAATTTATATGGAGAGCCGGAAGGAAAACAGGAAGTGCTAAATCTGACGGACAGTTTCTCAGAGAGCTGCAATTATACCTTTGCGACACTTGCTGAAAGGCTCATTCAAACAGATGATCAAATCATCGAAAAGACGGCTGCAAAGCTTGGACTATTAGATCGAGCTGGCTGGGAAGGGGATGTCTATCATAAGCAGCACTTCAAACAGTTTGATCGTGAAGAAACAGGCAGTGTGTGGGGAGATAAAAGAGACAAGCATGTCAAAAAAGCCATTGCACAAACCGCAATAGGACAAAAAAATGTCAAAACGACTCCTCTGCAAATCGCGAATATGATGGCTGCGATCGCAAGAGGAGGAGAACGAAAAGAAGTGAAAATCGCAGAAAAAGTGCTGTATCAAAACGGAACAACGATGCTGTCCTTTCAAAACAAACGGCCTGAAGGGGGCAGCATAGACCGCTATACAGCTCAAAAGCTGCAAAAATTCTTAAGACAGGTGGTGACCTCTGACAAGGGAACCGGAAGAAGGTTTCAAGATTTGCCATATGATGTAGCGGGGAAATCAGGTACTGCCCAAACCGGCGGTCAAGACAAAAAGGGGAATCCGCTTTATCATAAGTGGTTTGCTGGATACTTTCCGGTAGAAAAACCAAAATACGCCCTTGTGGTTGTTCACCTTGACGAGACAAGTGGCCGGGCTAAGACAAATGATGCGTTTTATGATATTGTAAAAAAGGTCAATGAAATTGAAAAGAAACAGACATAGAACATCCCTACATGTCATGTTAGAATAGAAACGACTTAGGGAACAGAGGCAAAGGAGTGCAGAGATTTTGAGTAGAAATTCTCGATTTGAACATCGTGATAAGCGCAGAAAGGCAAATATGGTGCTTAACATATTAATTGGTATCGTTGTGGTGCTTATTTTGGTTGTCGCATCGAGTTTGTTAATTTTTAATAAGCCGAAAGATCCAGATGTAGCGGATGCACCATCAAAAACGGCACCTGCAACAAGTGAAAATAAACAAAACTCAGAAGAAGATGTGAAAGATCCAAAGAAAGACACATCCGATGATTCAGATGCAAAAAAAGATGATTCATCTGATCAAGACGACGATACGAAGAAGACAGATGATGAAGAAAAACCTAATAAAGATGCGTTAAAAGATGCCAAAGAAACAGACGGTGGCAAAACGAGTGACGTAGACAAAACATACGAAAACGATGACTGGGAGCCTGTAGGAACAGAGCAATCCGGTTCACATACAGCGACCTATGATTCTAAATCAAAAGACTGGAAAGAAATGATCAAAGCGATGTCCTATGCGACAGGAATTTCAGAAGATCAAATGACCGTTCTTTGGTTAGGAAATAACGGAGGTCCTCAAGATGCAAAAGGAACCATCCGTGATAAATCAACAGGTGAACGCTACCGCGTGGAAATTACGTGGGTAGATGAAAAAGGCTGGAAACCTGTGAAGGTTGAAAAATTAAGATAAACACGAAAAAAAGATAGCATATTTGCTATCTTTTTTTGTTTAGACATTCGCTTTAAAATGAACAACTGCTGTATACAAAATCCGCTCATCGATCACAGTCGTTTGATGACTGACAGAATGAACGGTCAGCAGAATCGCCTGATTATGTTCAATTTGTTTTTGGATCTTTTGTTCAAGTTCTTTTAAAGATGTTGCTTCAAAAAATTCAATTTTATCCTTTAAAAAATCCAGCTGAAAATCCATTTGATTCACCTCTCTATACTCTTCATTCATCTTAATCTCTCTCCCTCAGAAGGGCAAATATTTTTCTACCTCTCCCAGTATTTTTTAGTAGGAAAGAAACAGAAGTTGTGGTAGGATAGGAACTGTTCGACGGAATAAAACATACTATACGCATAGGAATAAAAAGATAAAGTGGAGGGAAAGAAAATGGGACGTGAATTTCTTTCTTTATTTGATCATTGGGCTGACTCTTATGACGACACGGTGAGTGGTCATGACGAGCAGTATAAAGAAGTGTTTCGCCGGTATCCGGCTATTTTAAAAGAAATTACCCGCCGTTCAGGCCAATATGTTCTTGAGTTTGGAAGCGGTACGGGGAATCTAACAGCGCTCCTGCTTGCAGCTGATAAAAACGTGTTTGGTGTTGAACCATCAGATGCTATGAAGAAAGCAGCTCTTCAAAAAGGAATACCAAATATACTTCATGATGGGGATTTTTTATCATTTCCAGCGCCGCCTTTTGAGCCGGATACGATCGTCAGCTCATATGCATTCCACCATTTAACGGATGAAGAAAAAAAACAAGCCATTCACACCTATAGCAACATCCTTCACTCAGATGGTAAAATAGTCTTTGCTGATACAATGTTTCAAAATCAAGCAGCACATCAAGCTGAAATCGACAAAGCGAGAGCTGCAGGGTTCGATCAGCTTGCAGAAGATTTAGAAACGGAATATTATCCATCCATTGATGTGCTAAAGGAAATCTTTGAAGAAGAAGGTTTTAGCACATCCTTTCATCAAATGAATGATTTTGTTTGGATCGTAGAAGCGAAGAAAAGGGAATGAAAGGATGTTTTTGTTTTGAAAATCGCAGTTATAGGTGCAATGGAAGAAGAAGTGACGATTTTAAGAGATCAACTAAAGAATGCTACACAAGAAAACATCGCTGGGTGTGAATTTACAACAGGTGTTTATGAAGATAAAGAAGTGATTTTATTAAAATCAGGGATTGGAAAAGTAAATGCAGCGGTCAGCACAACATTACTGCTTGACCGCTTTCAGCCAGATTATGTGATCAATACAGGATCTGCTGGCGGTTTCCATCACTCATTAAATGTAGGTGATATTGTCATCTCTACTGATGTGAGACATCATGATGTAGATGTGACCATCTTTGATTACGAATATGGACAAGTGCCGGGACTTCCAGCTGCTTTCATTGCGGATGAAAAGCTTGTGAAGCTTGCAGAGGAATCTGCTTTAGAGATCGATCATATTCAAGTGGCAAAAGGAACGATTGCAACAGGAGATTCATTTATGAATGATCCGGATCGTGTAGCGTTTGTAAGAGAGAAGTTTCCAGAGCTATATGCGGTGGAAATGGAAGCTGCAGCTGTTGCACAGGTCTGTCAGCTCTTTGGTACGCCATTTGTTGTCGTTCGTGCGCTATCAGATATTGCAGGGAAAGAATCCAATATCTCCTTTGATCAATTCCTTGAGCAAGCAGCGATTCACTCAACCGACCTTGTCTTGCGTATGATAAAGCAAACACAATAAAAGAAGGGGTTTCCCCCTTCTTTTCCATGCAAAGGAAGGGAATTATATGGCTGTCATAAAGGATATTACCGAATTAATTGGCCGCACACCGCTTTTAAAGCTGTCAGGGATTGGCGTCCCAGAAGGCGTTGAGGTGTATGCAAAGCTTGAGATGATGAATCCAGGTGGAAGTATTAAAGATCGTTTAGGTGATATGCTCATCAGAGAAGCATTAGCATCTGGCAAACTGCGTCCAGGCGGAACGATTATTGAAGCAACTGCTGGAAACACAGGAATTGGGCTTGCCCTAAGTGCAAGAAAGCATCAATTGCAGACCATTTTTTGTGTACCAGAACATTTTAGTCAAGAAAAACAACAGGTGATGAAGGCGCTCGGTGCAGAGATTATTCATACGCCAAGAAATGAAGGCATGAAGGGTGCGATTGATCGAGCCCTTGAACTAGAGGCAAGCCTTGACAATGCCTATTGTGTTTTACAATTTAAAAACCAAGTAAATCCATTGACTTACTACAGAACGCTCGGTCCGGAATTATGGTCCGACTTAAAAGAGAATATCGATGTATTCGTCGCAGGAGCAGGATCTGGCGGGACTTTTCAAGGTTGTGCCGCCTATTTAAAAGAGCAGCATCCGTCGTTAAAAACGGTTGTTGTGGAGCCTGAAGGGTCAATTTTAAATGGTGGGGATCCGGGCCCGCATAGAACGGAAGGAATTGGTCTTGAATTTATCCCAGATTATATGGAGCAGGCTTTATTCGATGAGATTTACACTGTCAGTGATGATGATGCGTTTCGAATGGTGAAAGAAGCAGCTGAAAAAGAAGGTGTTCTCATCGGCAGCTCTTCTGGTGCCGCTTTATTTGCCGCTTTAGAGGAAGCAAAGAAAGCAGCACCTGGGACAGTCATTGTCACCATTTTTCCTGACAGCAGTGAGCGATATTTAAGTAAAGGAATTTATGAGGGAGGAAAATAGAATGAAACCAAAAACAATGATGATTCACAGCGGAACAACGGGTGATGAAAGAACAGGCGCCGTGTCTGTACCTATTTACCAAGTGAGCACGTATAAGCAGCCAAAAGCAGGCGAACATACGGGGTATGAATACTCCAGAACAGCAAATCCAACAAGAACCGCACTGGAAACAGTCATTCGTGATCTTGAAGGAGGAGCAAACGGCTACGCATTTGGTTCAGGAATGGCAGCCATTACGGCGGTGATGATGCTGTTTAACAGCGGGGATCATATTGTCCTGACAGATGACGTGTACGGCGGAACCTACCGCGTCATCACAAAGGTGCTAAACCGAATTGGCATTACTGCAACCTTTGTTGACACAAGTGATCCTGAAGCGGTGAAAAAAGCCATTTTACCTGAAACAAAAGCCGTTTACATTGAATCACCAACCAATCCTTTACTCAAAATGACGGATCTAAAAGCGATCGGCGAATTGACAAAGGAAGCCAACATCTTGATGATTGTCGATAATACATTTTTCACACCGTATTTCCAAAAGCCGATTGAATATGGTGCGGACATTGTTCTGCACAGTGCGACTAAATATTTAGGCGGTCATAGTGATGTTGTGGGCGGGCTTGTCGTCACAGCGACGAAAGAGCTTGGAGAAGAACTGCACTTTGTTCAAAACTCGACAGGCGGAATTCTTGGACCGCAGGATTCATGGCTTCTCATGAGAGGGATGAAAACACTTGGGCTAAGAATGGAAGCACATCAACAAAATGCACAGAAAATCGCTGAGTTTTTAAAGCAACATCCAGCTGTCACACGTGTTTATTATCCAGGTCTCGGTACTCATCCTGGCCATGAACTTGCGAAAACGCAAGCATCTGGCTTCGGCGGAATGATCTCTTTTGATATTGGAAAAGAAGAACATGTTGATGTATTTTTGAGCCAGCTAAAGCTGTTTACGATCGCAGAAAGCCTTGGAGCTGTTGAAAGCTTAATTTCTGTCCCTGCCCGGATGACCCATGCGTCCATTCCAAAAGACCGCAGGGAGGAGCTTGGCATCA
This sequence comes from Bacillus sp. FSL R5-0659, assembly GCF_038008785.1. Classification (NCBI taxonomy): domain Bacteria; kingdom Bacillati; phylum Bacillota; class Bacilli; order Caryophanales; family Bacillaceae; genus Bacillus; species Bacillus sp. FSL R5-0659. The sequence goes on along the minus strand of NZ_JBBOZU010000001.1, from coordinate 2,311,938 downwards.
CAGATGGTTTAATTCGTATTTCCGTTGGGATTGAAGATGTTGATGATTTACTACATGATATCAAGCAAGGACTAAGCGCGCTGGCGAATGGATAGATTTACATGCTCCTCGCTTTCTCTCACTATGTTAAGCTATGAATAGACATTGATAACTGGAAGGTGAAACAAGTGAAGAAAAAGTGGAGTGATTTAGTGACAGATTACAAGCAGTACGCTTTTATTTTGCTTGCTGTCAGCACCTTTTTATATATTGGTACGATCTTACCGAACCAGCACATCGAAGCATCTCCAAAAATGCTGATGATGGGAATAGATTGTGTTTTCTTATTAGCCGCTTTTGTTTGTGTTAAACGTGCGATTTTCTTTCAAAAGAAACTGCAAGAATTAGATGAAGATTAATTCGAAAGTCTCCTCATGTGCCTGAGGGGGCTTTTTTCATTGTATTGGACAATCGGACAAGAATAACTGTAGAAATTTAGTCAAAAACACAAAAATCATCTATATTACTAAAAACAGGTTTACAAAATGGTGCTTGCTGGATATACTTACAAAGTAATTAAAAAAACGTAAAGGAGGCTGAAGAATATGTTATTCGTATCTACTTGTGATCAATTCAACCAACAATTTCATCATGTCATCAGCCTGTGGAAGAGTTCGTGTTCTTCCTTTGCCTTATACGGTGCACGCTTTATAACTGTTTAAGTAGTAAACGAGGATTTCACACGTATCATCCATTGCAGGTTGGAAGACACTGTCTTTTGAGCTGTATTTTTGTGTGCCCGCAGGTCAACTGATAAAGAAGATCTGCGGGCTATTTCGCGTGCTGCGAACTGAAGGGAGGTGAGCGTATATGACAATCCATTTATTTTTTATTACATTGACGATCAAACGTAAATACAAGGATATTGAAACTGTTCTTTACGAACAAGAAGTCGAAACATTTTATGAAGAAATGAAACAGAAACAACTAAAGTATATGAACTAAAACAGGAAATGAAAAAAGTGAAAAGGAGGAGATTAACATGTTTATGATGCTTGCCATGCTTGATTGTTATACGAGGGAGAAGGACCAGGTTTAGACACGCTCCACATTGATCACCTGCACATATGATAACCGTAAAAGGAGATTGTGAGGTGATCAATAAATGTCGATGTCACCATATATGAGATTTCCGTCTGTGGGGCACGGATATGCATCTATTCCGCATTCCTTAAAGCACGGGTATGGCAATCCATACCGCATGCAAAGAGAGCAAGAGGAAATGCTCAGACGTTATATGTATCAATACCGGACTTATTGGTATTAAAGAAAAGGAGCAGGAAACGTCATGGTTTCCTGCTCCTTTTACGTTAGCAAATCCAGCTTGCACCAATGATGATCAACAAAATGAACAGTACAACAAGCAATGCGAATCCGCCTGCAAAACCGCCACCGTAGCCACCGCAGTAGCCTCCAGAATAACCGCCAAAGCCCATAATCTAGCACCACCTTTATCTTATCAAGATACATTTATAAATTATGCAGCTCATGCAGAAAACGAAATCAATCTGAGCACAAATAATGAAAACGCCTATTCAGGTCAAAAAATTTTCACTTTCTGCGAAACATTTTCTGAAAAGGAGCGTCTTATAAAGGACAAATAAATTAGGACTAGGTCTTAATTTTTGTTAGGTGAGAGCCGATATGAAAAGTAAGAAAATTTGTAAATAGTTATATTTACTGGTGAAAAGCAGGTGTTAACATTGATTCAAAGCTGGATTGGAAAACAAATGAGAGAACCAAAAGGCTTGTTCTCAAAATGGGTTGCCCGCTATATGGAAAAAAATCATCATAATATCAATGAATGGACGCTTCAACTCTTAAATATACAAGAAAATGACCGAATTTTAGAAATTGGGACTGGAAGAGGCATCACCTTATCAAAGGTAGCAGAAAAACTTGACCGCGGAAAAGTATATGGAGTAGATGCCTCTCGTCATATGATTAAATATGCAATAAGAAAACATAAGAAGCTTGCGGAACAGGACAAAGCCGTTATTACGCTTGGTAAGGCTGAGCAATTACCTTTTGAAGACAGATCATTCAATAAATTATTTACGGTGCAGACGATCTATTACTTGAAGGATATTGAGCAAGTTATGAAGGAAGTGTACCGCGTCCTTCAAGTGGATGGTGAAGTATTTTTATCTTTTCAAAAGCAGGAGCTGATAAAGGAACAAAAACGGTCAACATCTTTTTCATCGTACAGTGAACAAGAGATCAGCCGTCTGTTTTCAGCATATCACTTTAGAGAAGTCTCGGTTTATCACTATGATACATACATCTGTATCAAAGCTTTAAAATGATGAAAATATTTCCCAGGTAATGAACAAGCACTCAAAAAGAGGCTCTTCGTCAGAGGAGCCTCTTTTTCTGCAATTGAATGTAAAAATAAATAAAGGCTCTTCATCAGAAGAGCCTTTTGTATGTAAGGTAGGCGCCAGCCAGGTGTGTAAGGAATGATAGTATATATAAGGAATTTGTTTGTCGATTAAGGATACCTGTCTGGCTTATTTCTTATATCGACACCGTTCTGCAAAAGTTTAGCTTTTTTTTCAATATTTTCTTTTTTATTTCATTGGAAGACACATTTTTCTTTCTCACGTAGACATGTACCCCCTTCTTTTTCACATAATGTGCGGTTTGAAGAAGGAAATTGCTTAAGAAATAGAGAAAATTGTAGAGACTTCATTTTTAAACAAAAGGGAGGAATGAAATCATGTCGGGAAACAAAGGTGTCGTTTATAAAGGAGCAGGAAAAGTAGCAGTTGAGGATATTGGATACCCTGATTTGGTCTTAAAAGATGGCCCGGGTGTACCTAAAGCCAATGTGGGGCGCAAATGTGAGCATGGCGTCATTTTAAAAGTAGTGACGACGAATATTTGCGGAAGTGATCAGCACATGGTAAGAGGGCGTACGACTGCACCTGAAGGACTTGTCCTTGGTCATGAAATTACAGGTGAAGTCGTTGAAGTTGGGCGAGATGTGGAATTTATTCAAAAAGGAGATCTTGTGTCCGTTCCGTTTAATATTGCATGCGGACGCTGCGTCATGTGTAAGGAACAAAAGACCCATGTGTGCTTAAATGTAAACCCGGACCGTCCAGGCTCTGCCTATGGATATGTAGATATGGGCGGATGGGTTGGCGGTCAATCCGAGTATGTCATGGTTCCATATGCAGATTTTCAGCTGCTCAAATTTCCAGACAAAGATCAAGCGATGGAAAAAATCCTTGATCTCACAATGCTTTCCGATATTTTCCCGACAGGTTTTCATGGTGCTTATACGGCAGGAGTAAAGCCTGGTTCGACCGTATATATTGCAGGTGCTGGCCCAGTAGGTCTTGCAGCAGCCCATTCGGCTCAGCTTCTTGGCGCATCTGCTGTGATTGTTGGAGATCTGAATGAGCAAAGACTGGAGCAGGCAAGAAGTTTCGGCTGTGAGACGATCAATTTACGAAAACATGATCGAATCGGCGAACAAATTACGAATATTTTAGGGGAGCCAGAAGTCGATTGTGCTGTCGATTGTGTCGGCTTTGAAGCGTCGGGTCATGGAGATCAGGGAGAAGCACCAGCGACCGTTTTAAATACAATTATGGATATTACCAAAGTTGGCGGCAAGCTTGGAATTCCAGGGCTTTACGTCACAGAAGATCCAGGAGCAGTGGATGCCGATGCAAAAGTCGGTTCTCTGAAAGTGCGAATTGGACTTGGCTGGGCGAAAGCTCATACCTTTGTGACAGGTCAAACCCCTGTTATGCAATATCATCGCAGTCTAATGAAATCCATTTTAAGCGGAAGAGCACAGATCGCCAAAGCCGTCAATGCGACCGTCATTGACCTTGATCAAGCTCCTAAAGGATATAGTGACTTTGATTCGGGTGTGGCGAAGAAATTTGTGATTGACCCGCACGGGATGCTTTCTCGATAAACTTTTAACATGAAAGGAGCCGCTCAATAAAATGGGACGGCTCTTTATTGTGGAAAATCCAATCTATTTCAAAGGGGAGGAATCAGATGAATACAGATCAAGCCAAAAGAAGAGTTATAGAACAATTTGGGAGAAATGCAGAAAAGTATGTGACGAGTCAAACTCATGCAAAGGGAGCAGACCTAGATCTCATTGTTGAATGGGCAGCTCCAGAAGAAAGCTGGATCGTTCTTGATATAGCAACTGGTGGAGGGCATACCGCAAAAACACTGGCACCATATGTGAAACAAGTGTTTGCGACGGATTTAACGAAAGAAATGCTTTCTCATACATCACTTCATTTAAAAGCGTATCCACAAATTTTTTATGTAGTAGCGGATGCAGAAAGCCTTCCTTTTTTAGATGGCACATTTGATATGGTCACATGCCGAATTGCAGCACACCATTTCCCGCACCCTGAACAGTTTGCCAAAGAGGCATCTCGTGTATTAAAGTCAAATGGTCTGTTTTTCTTTATTGATAATGTTTCGCCAAATGATGAAGAGCTTGCACTATTTATCAATGAGCTAGAACGATTGAGAGACCCAAGTCATGTCTCCTGTCTATCTACAGAACAATGGCGGGAATTGTTTTTAAAAGAGGGAATAAAAGAAGTAAAATCAATGGAACGAAAAAAACGTTACCCTTTTCAAGAATGGGTCAAGCGAACAACGAAAACTTTAAAGGAAGAAGAGATCGTTACAAAATATTTGTTAGATGCTAACGAAAAAATAAAGCAATATTATAGATTGAAAATGACAGAGGATCAAATAGAATCAATAGAGGTAGATGACTGGGTTGCTCTTTTCAGGAAAGGATAAAAGTAAATCATTCAAACCAGTCATAGAAAGGAATCAATCAAATGCTGAATTTTAAAGGAAAAACCGTCATCATCACAGGCGCAGCCAATGGAATTGGTGAAGCGATCGCCTGCGGTTATGCAAAAGAAGGGGCGCGTGTGGTGTTTGCGGATATAGATGAAGAGAAGGGGAAGCGTTTGGAGGAGCAGCTGAGAAAAGAGTCCTATGAAGTTTATTTCATCAAAACGGATGTGAAACAAGAGAAGGATATCCAGCGCTTAATGTCGTTTGCAGCGGAGCGCTGTAAAACGATTGATATTCTCATCAATAATGCAGGCGTCATGTGCACAGTATCACCTTATGAATTAACAGTCGATGAGTGGGATCATGTCCTGCATACAAACGTAAGAGGGACTTTCTTATGTGCTAGAGAAGCAGCGCGTTATATGAAAGAGAATCCAAAAGGCGGTTCCATTGTGAACATTTCATCTACCCGTGCGACCATGTCAGAGCCTCATACGGAAGCTTATGCTGCATCAAAAGGCGGGATTTCTGCACTTACTCATGCCTTGGCAGTTTCTTTTAGTGAGGATCATATTACGGTGAATAGCATTTCCCCTGGATGGATTGAAACGAAAGATGAGAAAAGTCTTCGAGAAATTGACCATCAGCAGCATCTTTCCAATCGAGTCGGCACCCCTAAGGATATTGTGAAAGCTTGTTTTTATTTAACAGATGAAGACAATCAATTTGTGACCGGCACAGATTTGGTTGTTGATGGCGGCATGACTAGAAAAATGATTTATGCGGATTAATATGAAAAAAACATTGACGCTTTGATCAAGCGGCAGTACAATATGTAACAATTCAGCTGAAGATCGTGATGAAAAAAAGACACAGCGCTAATAGAGAAGAGTACATCATAGCTGCCCCACACAGAGAACTCCGTGAAGCTGAGAAGGAGCTGGGAAGCATGATGGAACCAAGCCTCTTAGCTCTGCACCGGATTCTCTCGGATGGTGGTGCAGCGAATTTCTCCCGTTACAGAGAAGGGTGAATGATCACCCGCTAAGGTTCATCTGGCAACAGATGAATGAACTGAGGTGGCAACGCGGAGTAAATCCCGTCCTCAAGACAGAAATGTCTTGGGGGCGGGATTTTTTTTATGACAAATAGGGGGGACAATGATGAAAAAACATTGGCGGGATATGAGTATTTTGCTTGGAGCCATCGGGATCGCAAACATAGGAGAATGGATTTATATGATTGCCCTCCATCTGCTTATTTTTCAAGAAACGGGCTCTGTACTTGCTGTAACAGCAGTTTATTTGCTAAGACCGGCAGCTTCTCTTTTAACCAATAGCTGGTCTGGCAGTTTGATTGACAGGCTGAATCAGCGGAATGTGATGATCAGTTTAGATATTACCCGTGCTTTGCTCATTGCATGCATCCCTTTTGCCTTATTTTCAGGACATCTGCTCATCCTGTATGTCATGGTGTTTTTCATACAGATGGCACAAGCGATGTTTCATCCAGCGTCGATGGTGTATATGACAGGACTCATCCCGGCCGATAACCGAAAACGGTTTAATGCCATTCGCTCTTTATTACAATCCGGTGGATTTTTACTTGGACCCGCAGCAGCAGGTCTGCTTTTTCTCATCGGGACGCCTGTTCTTTCAATTTATGTAAATGCGTTCTGCCTTTTGATATCTGCTCTGTTAACGATGTGTTTACCGAATTTGCTCAAAACAGATGCTGGCCAAAAGGGGTTTTCCCTTTCAATGTTAAAAGAGGATGCCAAGCTGGTTCTGCGATTTAGTCTGACGTCACGCCAGATCATGGCGGTATATTTATTATTTAGTGCGGCGATATCGGTCCTTCCTACGGCCATTGACTCACTTGAAACAGCCTTTGCAAAAGAAGTACTGATGCTGACTGATACCCAATATGGCCTTCTTGTTAGTGTGGCTGGAGCAGGCATCATCGCAGGGGCAAGTCTTAATTCGGTCATTGTCGAAAGGCTGTCAGTTTCGCTGATGCTTGGAGTCGGCAGTTTGTTTGTGGCGTTTGGCTATCTTATATATGCATTTTCCAGCACCCTATTTGCAGCCGCTGTTGGATTTTTTGTTTTAGCCTTCTTTTTAGCTTTTGCGAATACAGGTTTTATGACGTTCTATCAAACAAATATCCCAGTAGAGGTGATGGGAAGGATAGCCAGCTTTTATGCTTTCATTGAAGCCATTTTGACAATAGCCATGACAGGAATATTCGGCGGGCTTGCTCATGTTTTATCAATCAGAATGTCCATCATCATTGGGTGTATATGTATGCTTCTTATCTGTCTATTGCTATGTTTTGTCATCTTTCGTCCATTGACTGTCAAAAAAATAGTGCATCCTACTTAGAAAATTAAAAAAATTATGTTATCATTATTTAAGTAAGTTAATTAAATTGATGAGAAAAGGAGTCTTACAAATGAAAGCACTACGCTGGCACGATCAAAAGGACATTCGACTAGAGGAAATTGACGAACCAACAGTTGCTCCAGGTAAAGTGAAACTGAAAGTAAAATGGTGCGGCATTTGTGGTAGTGATTTACATGAATATTTAGGCGGACCGATCTTCATTCCTGTGAATGAACCTCATCCACTTACAAAAGAAAAAGCACCAATTACATTGGGACACGAGTTCTCTGGGGAAGTTGTTGAAGTAGGAGAAGGCGTAAGCAATTACAAAGTAGGCGATCGAGTGGTTGTAGAACCTATTTTTGCAACTCACGGGCATCAAGGTGCTTATAACTTAGATGAAAACATGGGCTTTTTAGGACTTGCCGGAGGCGGCGGTGGATTCTCTGAATATGTATCAGTTGATGAAGAATTACTTCATTTATTACCAGACGAAATCTCCTATGAGCAAGGCGCGCTTGTTGAGCCTTCTGCAGTTGCTTTATATGCGGTACGTTCTAGTAAAGTACAAGCTGGGGATACAGCGGCTGTGTTTGGCTGCGGACCAATTGGTTTACTTGTCATTGAAGCATTAAAAGCAGCTGGTGCTACTGATATTTATGCAGTTGAATTATCAAAAGAACGCCAAGAGAAAGCAAAAGAGCTTGGAGCGATCATTGTAGATCCTTCTCAATATGAAGATGTTGTTCAAGAAATCGCACGCCGTACAAACGGTGGCGTCGATGTTTCTTTTGAAGTGACAGGTGTACCTGTTGTATTGAAGCAAGCAATCCAATCAACTAGAATTTCAGGTGAAACCGTCATTGTAAGTATTTGGGAAAAAGGCGCAGAAATTATGCCGAATGATATTGTCATTAAAGAACGTACAGTGAAAGGAATTATCGGCTACAGAGACGTATTCCCATCTGTATTAAACTTAATGAGAAAAGGCTATTTCTCTGCAGACACACTCGTCACGAAAAAAATCAAGCTGGACGATGTGATCGAGGATGGTTTCCATGCTTTAATCAATGAAAAAGATCAAGTGAAAATTTTAGTCAGTGCTGAATAAGTAAGATAACAAAGGGAATGGCATAAGCCATTCTCTTTTTTTATGTGATCAGATCATTTTCATAAAGAGAGCTGCGGTTGAATAGTGATAATTGAAAAGATGTTTCATGATAAGGGAGATGACATCATGTTTTATCACATCAAAGAATTGCAATATGAAGCAAAGCCCTCAAAGCCTGATCCGCTTTACGCGAAAAAGCTGCAAGAAGTATTAGGCGGTCAATATGGTGAAATTAGTGTGATGATGCAATATTTATTTCAAGGCTTTAATTGCCGGGCAGACCAAAAATATAGGGATTTATTATTTGATATTGGTACAGAGGAAATTGGTCATGTCGAAATGCTGGCGACAATGATCGCTCGTCTACTTGATAAAGCACCGGTAAAAGAACAGGAACAGGCGTATCAAAGTGATCCGGCACTTGCGGCTGTTATGGGCGGAATGAATCCGCAGCATGCAATTGTTGCCGGCTTAGGGGCGATGGCAGCGGATAGTCAAGGGTATCCGTGGAATGCCAAGTATATCATTGCAAGCGGAAATTTAATGGCGGATTTCAGAGCCAATTTAAATGCAGAATCACAGGGGAGACTTCAGGTCACAAGGCTTTATGAGATGACAGATGACCGCGGCGTCAAAGATATGCTTTCCTTCCTCATTGCTCGTGATACATATCATCAAAATATGTGGGTTGCGGCAATTAAGGAATTAGAAGAGCGGGAAGGGGATGTCGTCGTACCAACTACTTTCCCTCGTTCACTAGAAAAACAGCAAGTATCCTATGATTTGTTTAACTTTTCAAGAGGGGAAGAAAGCAAGGAAGGCAGATGGGCACATGGCCGCAGCATGGATGGAAAAGGAGAGTTCAGATATATTTCTGCACCTGTCGTATTCGGCTCAGCACCAAAGCTCAATCCCGCACCAAAAGAACTGTTTAACACACCAAAAAAGGGTGAATAAAAAAGTCGATCAGGTTTTTGTGCCTGATCGACTTTTTAACGTCCGAGAGTTCTGCCGTACACGCTGACACGTTTCTCTAATAATGCAAAAGCTAATTCAAAGAAAATGCTCAGCAGCCAATAGATCAAAGCAGAGACGAGATAAGTTTCTAAAAACTGATAGCCGTCATTTGCAATGATCCGGGAAATACCCATGATTTCGAGTACCCCAATTGTAAACGAAAGAGATGTCGCTTTTAATAGCTGAACGAGCTGATTGCCTAGGTTCGGTAAGGCCACAACAAATGCCTGCGGCAAAATAATGCGAAGCATCGCCTGCCTTGTGGTCATGCCTACAATTTTTGCCGCTTCCAGCTGCCCTTTGTCTACTGCGAGAAGTGCACTTCGGACCACCTCTGTTAAATGGGCGGCTGAATGCAGGCTGAAGGTAATGAGGGCAACAGCTAATGGGGAGACCATGTCCGGGTGAAAGGTCAGCCCGAATGTGCCGCTCATGCTAGTTAGAACAAAAGGAAGCCCATAAAAGAAAGCAAACAGTTGAACAATTAGAGGCGTACCTCTAAAAAAGGAGACGTAGAGCGTGACCAACTGCCTGAGTACAGGGATGCGAAAGAGACGAATAAAAGCAAAAACAGATCCGATCACAAGACTCACAGCCATAGAAACTAGTGCAATTAATAAGGTGAAAGGAACGCCTTTTAGAATATGAGGTACTTGGTCAATCGCAAATTGAATATCAATGGTTTGCATCTAAATCGCCTCCTTAACGTGACAGGCTGGTGCGGCCTTTTACAAATTTCTTTTCAAGCAGCATGGTGACTAGTTCAATGCTCATACAAATGAGCCAGTACAAAATCGCAATGATTACATATACTTCAAACATGCCGATTCCATAGTTATTTCCTAAGATGATCTTCACCTGTCCCATAATATCGATGAGCCCGATCGTAAAGGCAATGGCCGTGTCTTTCACAAGATCAATGGTGTAATTTCCGAGGTTTGGCAGGGCAATGAGAAAGGCCTGCGGGATAATGATCCTGATCAAGGCCTGTGTATCTGTCATCCCAACAATGTAGGCGGCTTCCAGCTGATCTTTCCCAACTGATGAATACGCACTGCGAAAGACTTCAGATAAATAAGCGCCCGTATGTAAAGAGAACGTCATCATCACAAATAACACACGATCCCAATGGTTGATTTGAATTCCTGCCACAAGTAAAAGCTGAGGCAGTCCAAAATAAATTAAGAATAACTGAACAATTAATGGCGTACTTCGTGTAAAAGATAAATAGACAACAGCCAATTGCTTCAGCACTGGGATTTGCTTAATACGAATGCATGCAAATAGGAGCCCTATTATGATAGCGAAAAACAATGACACTACAATAATGAGAAAAGTGAGTGGCAGGCGTTCAAGCACCTGTAAAAAGATCCGCAGCCAATCTCCAGCTGTAAACGTCATGACGCTTCCTTCCTTTCTTCATATTGATAGCCTTGCTCTGAGATGTAGTCAATATCTTGAAAGAAATCAACCCCAAACCACTTTTTCGCAAGCTTAGGCAATGTTCCATCATCAATCATCTCTTGTGTAACCCGGTCCAAATCTGCTGCAAGCTGTTTTTGACTTGGCTGTAAGACAAGATAGATCGGCTCCTTTGACACGATCCCGCCCACTTTGACCTTCAGATTCAGATTCTTATGAATGGTATCAAAGGTTGAAATATTCATAAACGCCGCATCAGACCGTCCGCTTTCAACGCGCTTTAAGTTGAGTTCATTTGAAGGGCTCTCAATGGTTGTCAGCGGAATATCTGGATCATGTTCTTCATTATATTGATTTAATATGGAACGCAATCCGCCGCTAGGACTGACAGGAGCCAGCTTTTTAGATGTCATATCGTCAAGCGATTGAATATCCTGGTTTGATTCATTCACAATTAAACCTGTCATCGAATAGCCGTACGGAACCTTAGGATAAAGAAACCGCTTTTCGCGTTCAGGGTTACTGAAAAACCAATTAGCTGCCATTTCAAACTTCCCCGCGCCAACACCAATTAAATTGGATTCTTCCTCGCCAAATATGTAATCAAAATGGATGTGCGGAAGTCTTTTTTCCACTTCATTTAAATAATCAATGTTATAGCCAATCGGTTCGTTTCGGTCATTTGTCGCTAAAAAGGGTGGATTGACCTCTGCACTCAGTGCGACTTTCACAATTTGTTTTCCATCATCTGTTGTTGTTTTTACACTGCTGCAGCCAATCAGAGAGAGGAGAAACAGAAGGACACCAGATGTCATGAATGCTGTCTTTTGCTTCATATGTCTTCCTCCGATCCTTGCCACATTCCGCGATGAATTCTGGATAAAAATTGTTTCGTTCGTTCATGCTGAGGCTTCATTAGAACATCTTCTGGTGAGCCTTTTTCAACAATTTCCCCATCTGCCATAAAGATCACCGTATCCGCTACGTCCTTTGCAAACGAAATTTCATGCGTCACAATGACCATCGTCATCCCCTGGCTTGCAATATCTTTGATCATTTCAAGGATTTCTCCAACCATCTCTGGGTCCAGTGCGGAGGTTGGTTCATCAAACAAAAGCACCGCAGGATTCATCGCAAGAGCGCGGGCAATTCCAATCCGCTGCTGCTGCCCGCCAGATAATTCACTCGGAAATGCATCCTTTTTATGAAGCAGTCCAATCCGCGTTAAAAATTGCTCTCCAACCTTTTCTGCTTCTTTCTTAGACATGTTTTGAGACACAATCAATCCCTCTGTAATATTTTCAAGTGCCCGTTTATTTTGAAACAAGTGATAATGCTGAAATACCATGGAAGATTGCTGCCTTAGTTTTAAAAGATCTTTTTTATGATATCGTTCAAATTGAATCGTGGCTTCTCCAACAGTCAGCTTTCCTTTGTCTGGAATGTCGAGGCTGTTTAAACTGCGGAGAAGTGTTGTTTTTCCTGATCCGCTCGGTCCAATAATTGCGACCACTTCACCTTCTTGTACGGAAAAATCAATGCCTTTTAACACATGGGTCTGCCCATAAGATTTATGTAGATTAGTAGCTGAGATCATAAAAGCATCACGTTCCTTTGACAGATGTACTTAATATTGATAAAATTTAACACATTAAATCCTATAAGTAAAGTGTGTTTTATTCATTCCAATTGGAAAAATGAGATATCATAGATTGTGAGAAACAGAGGAGTTGGATACATTTTGTCTAAAGCATTATTTGTCGATACCGATTTTCAAAAAACATGGCTCAATCAGCTGGAATCTCTTCGTGAAACGATCGAACAAAACGCAAAAAAACATGATGAAGGCGCTTATTTTCCTAAAAAGAATATCGAATCATTAGTAAACATGGGATATACAACCCTGTCTCTCCCCGCTGAATATGGAGGCGGAGGTCAATCTGTAACAGATATGGTTCTATTTCAAGAAACGCTTGGGAGCATGGACGGAGCAACTGCCTTATCGATCGGCTGGCACCAAGGAGTTGTAGGTGAAATTTATGAAAAGAAACTATGGAATGAGAAACAGCTGCAATTCTTTGCGGAAGAAGTGAAGAAGGGCGCCCTTGTCAACCGCGCTGTGAGTGAGGCGCAGACAGGCAGCCCAACAAGAGGCGGCAAGCCTGGAACAACAGCGATTAAATCAGGTGATCGCTGGGTGATCAATGGACGTAAAATTTTCACAACGATGTCACCAGCTCTCACATACTTTTTAGTCGGCGTATGGATTGAAGAAAAAGAAGCGATGGGATTCTTCTTAATTCACCGTGATACGAAAGGTGTTTCTATAGAAGAAACATGGGATGTTGTCGGCATGAGAGGAACAGAAAGCCATGATTTAATCCTAGACCAAGTGGAAGTCCCAGATGACATGCTTGTTGAAGTGCAAAAAGGACCTCGAGGCGGTACATTAAACCCTTGGATTGCACATATTCCTTCCTGCTATTTAGGGATTGCGCAAGCGGCAAGAGATTATGCTGTTCAGTATGCCATTACCCATTCACCGAACAGTATTAGCGGAACGATTAGTGACCTGCCAAATGTCCAAACACTGATTGGCGAAATTGATTTACTACTAAAGCAAGCACGCCACGTCATCTATTCAACGACAACATTGTATGAGCAGCCTGAGAAAAGAGAGCTGTTAATCAATGAATTCGGTGCAGTGAAGCATACAGTCGTCAATCATAGTCTGCAGGTGGTTGATAAAGCCATGCGTTTAGTCGGTGCAAAAAGTTTGAGTCTTGGCTGTCCGCTGCAGCGTTACTATCGAGATATTCGGGCTGGGCTCCATAACCCGCCAATGGATGATATGACGATTTCAAAAATCGCGAAGCAGGCCATTGAAGAGAAAAAAGAAAGCTAATATGATCAGAAAGCCGGATGAAACCGGCTTTTTTTATTTGACAGAAAAGAGGACAAGCGTACCTTATGTCTCATCGCTCAGGCATGCTACAATCGATACAAATCATGGGAAAAGGAGCGATTTTTTTGAAGAAAAAGCATATGAAATGGTTGGTTTCATCCATTATGCTGATGGCGCTTTGTATCGGTCAGCCGTCATCAAGTGAGGGAACATCACCAGCATGGTCAGTAGATGAATTCTTGAAAGACAGGGAAGGTACATTTGTGATCCAAGAAGTAAAAGAAAAATCGCCATGGGTGTATAACAAAAAAAGAGCGAATCAGCGCTTTGCCCCACAATCAACATTTAAAGTGGCAAATGCCCTCATCGGCCTCCAAACAGGCGCGGTGAGAGATGAATATGACATCAAATATTGGGACGGAGTAAAAAGAGAAATTGATAACTGGAATAAGGATCATACACTGGGCTCTGGCATGAGAGATTCAGTCGTCTGGTACTATCAAGCCATGGCGCGTGACATCGGGGAAGAACGCATGAGCCATTGGGTGAAAGCCATTCACTATGGCAATGAAGACATATCTGGTGGAATCGATCAATTTTGGTTAAGCAATTCGTTGCGCATTTCTCCAATAGAACAAGTCCATTTCCTCAAACAGCTATATGAAGAAAGTCTCCCATTTGACCTATCTGTCATGAGAACGGTCAAACGAATGATGATACAAGAAGAAGAGAAACATGCCACCCTATACGGAAAAACAGGCTCCGGCTCTGGCATTGGATGGTACGTAGGCTTCATCAAACATGAAAACAAAACCTACATCTTCGCCACAAATATCGAAGGCACCGGACTAGAAGCAAAAGAAATCACCTATCGTATTTTGAAAAAATATCATTTGATTGAAGCATCCGTTTAGGATGCTTTTTATATGAACTTTTTTATGGTCATCTACATTACTAAGGTTTGAATAAATCAAAAAATTTGACGAGTAAGAGTATAGATAATGACCGTTGAATAAAGAGTTGTCATATAAATTAGTGAGTAGACAAACATAAATGATGCCCACTTCTCTGAATTCATTCGCTTGTAACCTAAAATACTTAAACAAATCCATATAAAACCTAGAAAAAAAGACATAAGCACAAGCCCTATGCTTAAAGAACGGAAAAGAAAACTGCTTAAGGTTATTGCTAAGATATAAAGATTGGTTTGCAAGTATGTTCTTTTCATTCCTTTTACAACAGGTAACATGGGAATGTTTGCTGCCTTGTATTCATTTTGCTTTCTAATAGCTATTGAGTAAAAATGCGGCATCTGCCAAATAATTGTAATGAAAAATAACCCCAGAATAGCTGGGTGTGAGATGTCTGGTGAAATAGCCGTCCAACCAATGAGAGGCGGCATTGCCCCAGAAATGCTACCAATTTCTGTGTTGTAAACGGTTTTTCTTTTACTCCACATTGTATAAGGGAAAATATAAAAAAGTAAACCAATCAATCCTATAATAGCTGCTAGATAGGTTGTAAATGCTAAAAAAATCAATCCTAAAATAGACATTAAGATACTAAGCCATAGAACTTTTTTAAGATTGACTTCTCCTGTTACAGTAGGTCTGTTTTTTGTTCTATTCATCACGGAATCTATGTCCCTATCATACAAATTGTTTAAAGCTCCAGCAGCACCAATTAATAAAATTGAACCTGTAAATGCAAATAGTATCTCAATAGATTTATGAAGGATGTCAATTTGATAAGTGTATAATGCCAAGGTTAAGCCAGCACACATTGGGATTAAATTTGATGTAATAATTCCTGATTTAACTGTTTGAGCGATTATGTCCCTTTTCGTTTTGTGAATTTTTTTCCCCATCTTTCGCATTGTTTTGCTCCTTTTCCATAGCGATTAATTGTTTATGCTGTACATCAAGATATATACCATATAGAATTTATATACTAATTGGTATATTAATTCTATATGGTATTATTGTCAATATAAGGAGGTAAAGGAATGATTAGACAAAGAAAAACGCAAAATGAAAGGAAATATGAAACACGGAAATTACTCATAAATTCTGCAGTTGAGAATTTCGCCAAGTATGGTTTTCATGGGGTCTCCATTGATAAATTGGCAGAATATGCAGGATTTAGCAAAGGGGCCTTTTATGCGCATTTCCATTCAAAGGAAGAGATCTTTCTGGCTCTATTGGAACAACAAATGCAATTACATGTTAAAAAAATCAATGCTTTATTAGCAGAACAGCCTTCTCTTTTACACTTTCCAGAAAAAATGAATCAAATGTCTATTCAAAATTGTGAAGAAAATCGGACGTGGAGCCTGCTTAATATGGAATTTCTTTTGTATTCAATGAGAAATGAGGAAGTAAGGTGTCAGTGGTCAAATATGATCCTACAATCGGTAAAACAAATCTCTCAATCCATTGAGAATTTAATAGAAAAAGAGAACCTTACATGTACTCTTTCACCTGAAGAAATGGCATGGACAATTCTCTCATTGGAAAATGGTATAGCAATATTTCATTTTATTAGTCAAGACCATATACCACATGATTTATTAGAAAAATCCTTAAAAAGATTAATTTCCTTTAAATAGAAATTAAGGTTCCTTAGTTTGAATGTGGTGAGAAAGTGATTCTAGAAAGGAGGATTATAAGAAGTGTATTTGAAATATATCCAATTAATGTCAGATGACGATTGTGGGAACATAGCTAGCCAATCCCTTTGTATAACTGAAATGTTTTTATCGGAATTAGGGAAAAGAATTCAAACGAAATATTGTGAGGCTATTGTTTTTATATGTGGATCTTTTAAAGACTACAAATTAATTAGTACTTCTAAAAATGAACCTGACATCTTATTTTTAAAAAATACTTACGAGTTAGAAGTACCCTTCTGTTACAGTGAATTTCAAAATGCAACAAATAAGAAAAAGATCTTAGCTGATACTTTGGAAAAAGCGATGCTCTATCTGTGTGAATTAAAAAATTGGGACATTCAGCTCGTCAAAGCGACATTTCAAAAAATGAAAGAAAAGAAATATAAAGCTGAGATAAAAGGAAAACAAACAAAACTAAGCCCCGATAAAAAAAAGAAAGCATATCCTCTGATCGAGTTAGAACTAAAGCAGTTTACTCTCTATCTTGTCATTGAAGACAAAAAAAGAAAGATATTATCTAAAAAACTAATTGCTAAAACCGATACCTGTTTGGAAGAAATTTCTTATCGTATGCGAGAGCTTAAGTGGTTAACTGATCATGAAGTAGCACTATTCAAACATACAAATAAACCTGTTTATACAAGTTTACGGTTATTGTGATAAGACAAAATGAGAATAGCATAACACTTGTGGAAATCAAGAACGCAAAAATATAAAGGAGTGTATTTTAAATGGGCTTTTGGGAAGAAGAACATAAGAAAAAGAACATTATTTTAGGTGATGACGGGCCAGCTCTTATTGAATACGATTTTTATTCCGAAGCTGATTTGTTTTATAATCCGTATGGAGTCGTCGTATTCAATAAGTAATCTCTAAAATCATGCCATTTTCTACAGTAAATAAATAGATAAGGAGCGACGCAATGTCCATGCATCCGAAAGAATTAGAAACCACCATCCAGTTATCTGCGAAAAAGCGTTATAACTATTTCATCAAAAAGATTGTTGATTTAGAAGAGGTTTGGTCATTAAGCAACGAGAAGGGCTGGGTTATGTCAGAGGATGAACGTGGTGTACCGCAGTTTCATTTTTGGGCGACAAAGGATCATGCCGCTTATTGCGCAATCGATCAATGGGAAAAAACAGTGCCAGAAATGATTAATTTAGAAGACTTTATAGAAGAGTGGCTCCCGGGCATGATAGCAGATGGATTCAATCCGTCCATTTTCTATAATCGAAATAATTCGGTGTCAATTGAAATTCAAACATTAAAAGAAGATATAGAGGAAGAATTAAAAAACTACTAGTTCGACAAGAGTGGAGGTAGTTGTTTGAAACGGCTTGAAGACTTATTTATTCGTTCAGAAAAAGAATTCAAATTCTATCAGAATTTAGTAGATCATGTGTTTGACACAAATAAAAAGCTGCCACAACAAGTCTTCCGTAAGACATTTGATTGTTTTTTGTTTCAAGAGTTTGATTGGGCATTGAGTGATGATATTTTACCAACCATAAAAGAGTTATCAACTGTTACACAAGATAGAGAATTTTTGACTGCAGTCCTTCAACCAGATCCAACCAAATATTATTTGAAGGAATTTGGTTATTATAATTGGCTGAAAGCGAATGTAAACATTTCAAGTGAGGATTATGTAAATGCACTATGGACGCATCCAAAAGAGTCTATAGCAGATGATATCATAACGAATTCGTACATAGTGGTCTGGTTACCGCATTCTTTGCAGTGGGCGATTTGGGCAGATAGAGATATGGAAATTTGTATCATAGGAATGGTATCAACAAAAGATTCTGTGAAAAATAGGTTATTAAAAGAAGGGTGGAAACCAATGGATCACCCTGTTTTAGCAAACTGGTTTGAAGGATTATTGAAGGATCAAAAAACATTCAATGACTATTACACTCAAATGCTTTCTAGTTATGCATAATGCTCCAACCGGTGGAATGGAGAATCAATGACTGATAATAGCCTTATCCGAAGATATGAAAGGAGCATAAAGTGAAAAATTTGTTTATATCCGATCCAAAAGAACTTGAACATGTTCTATCGTTTGTTAATTCGCTCGTTAACAGTACGAAGACATTCCCTGATTAAGTGTTGAAAACAAAAACCCCTCATTATTTATTCGAAGAATTCCATTGGTTGTTATCAGACGATAGCTGGGAGACACTAAAAGATTTGGCTTTGAACCATAGAGATGAATATATACTAATGGCTGTGTTAGATGAGCAGAAGACTATGGATAATTATTATCGTGATTTTGGTTATTATCCTTGCGTGAAAATCCCGTTAAATATCACACCAAGTGATTACCTTGATATCTTAACGGATTACCCGATACATAGTGTAAACGATAGCATGATGAATATTGCTTCACGTGTGATATGGGTTTCCCCTTCTGCAAAATGGATCATTTATGGTGAAAGAGGTTATGAGATAGGAGTATTAGCGACTCATCAATTAGAACATATGAATAAACAATTGCTAAAAACGTGGAGAACTTTAGATGAGATTGTATTAGGTTGGATTTCTGTTGTATTTCGAAATCAGAAACTTCCAGAAGATTTTAAAAATGAATTCATTCAAAATTACACAAATATTGAATAATAAGAACTATAATCTTCTTAAATTTTAACCTACTTAAAAGCATTGAGAGAAAGGTGTAGTGGATCCATGAACACGAGCCAAGATAAACAAGGCTTAATCAATGATTTGAAGCAGCGCTATCAATACTTGTTAGATTCCGCTTATCCAGATGATATCGTCTCTTTTGAAGAAGAAACTGGTATGCCCTCAGATGATTTTTATTTATTTTTTTCACTTGTTGCAGGCAGTTTGAGTTATGTGGTTGATCATAAACGAATACCGAAAAAACAGTTAAACGTGTTACGTCAGTCATTTGAAGAGCAATCCCCTCAAATCAAATCGTTTTACCATATCCTTGAATCGTATCCTTTATTGCATTCCTACGTTCAATACCATGAAGAAACAAGAAAACGAATTATTGCATTTATACAATAACCTCTTGGAGGACAAACAATGACATGGTTTTTAGATGGAAAAATCCAGAAGCAAATCCCTGATTTCGATATCAGTCATCTAAAGCAAATCAATGAATTTCACTACTTTAAAGAGTATAATGAATATGACGACTTGATCAATTGTTTTGCTCTTGCACATCCCATATGAATCTAGTATCGAATTGAATGCTGCTAGTTTATCTACATATCTGCTACTCATGCTTCCCCATCCCAACACAGAAAGGTGCAATGACATTGAATCGAATCTTGAAATGGCTCTTATTTGCGGCGGTCATCGCTGGCTTATTGGTATGCGCATTCTTTGTGTTCCGTTTCAACCAGCCTAAACCGACGACAAACATCCATTATGCAGACACACAAAATAAACAGCAAACCCTCGATATGTATATGCCGAAGGGCAAAGATGAAGACAAAAAGAAGAAGCATCCAGTCATGATCTATCTCCATGGCGGCGGCTGGACAGGCGGCGATAAGAATAGAGTCGCTTCTAAAGCTGATTATTTTACAGGTCAAGGATATGTGTTTGTTTCGATGAATTACAGGCTTCACCCTAATGCCAACTATGAGCAGATGGCAGATGATACGGTAAACGCCATTAAATGGGTGAAGGATCATGCGGATGAGTATCAAATTGATTCATCAAAAATCAATGTCATGGGTCACTCAGCGGGCGGTCATTTGACGGCGCTGGTTGCCACAGATTCGACCTACTTAAAACGTGTGGGGCTGTCGCCAACAACGATCAATTCCATCGTGATTTTAGATGGGCCGTTAAACATCAATCAATTTATACAAGCCATCCCATCGTACAAAAAAGTCTTTGGCAAACAAGAGAAGAACTGGACAAAGGCATCACCTGTCACTTATATGAATCAAAAGAATTTACCACCTGTCTATTTGGTCACGGGCTGGGAAAATCCTGAGGTGTACAGATTTGCTGAAAAACTGAATCATGACAAAGGCTCTCGGTTTGTTTTTCGGGTTCATACGCTGAGCCACAGTGACTTGAACAAATGGTTTGGATCAGACAGAGCGCCAAAAGAAGCACAAAAAATGACGGAGGCTGTGATGGCTTTTGTCAAAAAACAAAATCAATAACGAAGACCATATGCTAGGCAATCCATTTTGTTGCAGTTATGATAAAACCTAAGTGGTTTGTTATTAAAGGAGTGTATGTCGTTGTCATCACGAATGGAAAATAAAGTGTTTAACTGCGAAAAAGAGCTGACGCTGAATATTATCGGTGGTAAGTGGAAAATGCTGATTTTATGGCACCTTGGCAGAGAAGGGACAAAACGTTTTGGTGAGTTAAAGTCGTTAATGCCTGGGATTACGCAAAGAATGCTTGTCAATCAGCTAAGAGAATTAGAGGAAGATCACATTGTGCACCGGGAGGTTTATCCTGTCGTCCCGCCAAAGGTTGAGTATTCTCTCACAGAACTAGGAGAAAGCTTAATGCCGATTTTAGAGGCGATGTATGATTGGGGAAAACAATATCTCGACAGCAATTTCTTAAAAGATGATAAATAGAAAGACGATTGTAGGCAAAGGGCTAAAATAACTTTATTTTAGCCCTTTGTCTTTACCCTGAGATACTGCCCAAAAGACAGTATCTTTTTTGTAACCATATGCGGAAAAGTATAGTATGTAAAAAAAAAGTGCGTACTTACATTGCGTCATTCCTGTTGTTATACTCATTTCATCGTTCAAGATGCATCATCCGCGGAGCTCTTGAAGATGAGATGAAAAACGGGAGTGAAAGTTGATGAAATTACAATTAGCATTAGATTTAGTGAATATACCAGAGGCAATTGAGCTGATCAAAGAAGTAGAAGCATCCATTGATGTGGTCGAAATTGGGACACCTGTTGTGATTAACGAAGGGCTTCGTGCTGTAAAAGAAGTCAAGCAGGCTTTTCCGAATTTACGTGTACTTGCTGATTTGAAAATTATGGATGCTGCCGGCTATGAAGTGCAGCAGGCATCTGAAGCTGGAGCAGATATCGTCACCATTCTTGCAGCGGCAGAAGATATGTCTATTCAAGGAGCGGTGAAAGAAGCGAAAGCAAGAGGAAAACAAATTTTAGTTGATATGATTGGCATCAAAGATATCGCAGGCCGTGCAAAAGAGCTGGATGCGCTTGGAGTCGATTATATTTGTGTGCATACAGGCTATGACCTGCAAGCGGTTGGTCAAAATTCATTTGCTGATCTTATGACGATTAAAGAAGTTGTCAAGCAAGCGAAAACAGCGATTGCAGGTGGAATTAAGCTTGATACGTTACCTGAAGTCGTGAAATTAAACCCTGATTTAATCATTGTCGGCGGCGGTATTGCAAGCCAGGACAATAAAGCAGAAGTGGCTGCACAAATGAAACAGCTGATCGCACAATCATGAAGACCAGCGACTATGTGAAAGCCATTTTAAATGAGCTTTCTGATCATTCGTCTGCCATTCAAGACGAACAAGCAGAGCGTCTGGTCACAAGTATTTTATCTGCACAAAAAGTCTTTGTGACAGGTGCGGGCAGATCTGGCTTGATGGGAAAATCGTTTGCGATGAGACTTACTCATATTGGCGTCAAGGCATATGTAATTGGTGAAACGAATACGCCTTCTTTTACAGAAGAGGATCTTTTGATTGTCGGGAGCGGCTCTGGCCGTACAGAGTCTTTACTCGTCCTTGCAAAAAAGGCAAAAGCAATTGGCGGAAAAGTGGCAGCATTCACGCTTTCTGCTGAGTCACCTTTAGCTGATCTATCGGATGAAGTCATCTTATTGTCAGGTGCACCGAAGGATCAACAGGAAGGAAACCATCATACCATTCAGCCAATGGGCTCACTATTTGAGCAGTCGCTTCTTCTGACATACGATGCGGTCATTTTAAGGTTAATGGAAATAAAAGAGCTCGACACACATAAAATGTACGGTCACCATGCAAATTTAGAATAGGTATTTTCAAAGCCTTTCCTTTCTTAAAGGAGAGGCTTTTTCATTTAAATCAAGATCAGAATCTTGACATCATCTATTTGATGTAACTATAATTGTTACATCGTTAAAGAAAAAGTGCAGCACGGAAGGAAGATGAACATGAAAGTACAAATTTGGTCAGATATCGCCTGTCCTTTTTGTTATATAGGAAAAAAACAGCTGGAAACAGCGCTAGAACAATTTCCAGAGAAGGAACAGGTAGAGATAGAGTTTAAAAGCTTTGAGCTTGATCCACATGCACCTGTTGATGTCGATCATGACGTTCACGATATGCTCGTCAAAAAATATGGCATGAGCCGCAGCCAGGCCATGGCGATGAATGAGCAGGTGAAGCAGGCCGGTAAAGAGAAAGGAATTGATTTTCAATTTGATCCGCTCGTGTTGACAAACACCTTTGATGCCCATCGATTGGCGCAATATGCTGGTCAAATGGGGAAAGGCGATTTCATCATGGGAGAGCTGTTTCAAGCGTATTTTACAGATGGAAAGCATGTTGGTGACCGTCAAACTCTTTTAGACATTGCAGAAAAAGCAGGTCTTGACTTAAAGGAAGTAGAGCAAGCTCTTGACAGCGAGGAATTTGCAGATCATGTACGAGAAGATGAAAAAGAAGCGAGACAGCTTGGTATTAATGCCGTACCATTTTTCTTAATCAATAACAAATATTCAGTGGCAGGTGCACAGCCAGCAGATACGTTCCTGCGCGCACTTGAAACAGCTTGGACAGAGGAAGCAGCTCAAGCAGAGAAAGCTGCTGACAATGCGTTTGAAGCGGCATGTGCAGATGGCGTATGTGCGGTGCCTTCCCCTAAAGAAGAGGCATAATAGATATGTTCCCTATCTTTTTATAAGATGGGGATTTTTTATTGATTCATGATGGATGAGGGGAAACACATGTATTTCATTTCAGGGATCCGACCCATTCACGCCTTATGCTGGAATCTAAAATAAAATGAGCCACTTGGAGTAAGGGCTCATTTTATTCGTTTGATCGTTTCACCTGGAACCAATTCAGGCTCGTAAAACGTTTGATCAGGGAGATTCTTTTTCCCTTGTACTTTTTTAATCATCCAGTCTGCTGCATCACGGCCCATTTGCTCCTGTGGATGGGTCAGTGTTGTCAGCTTCACATGGGCATTTTTCTGGGCAATATACGAATTATCCTGTCCAATAATCGAGAGATCATCTGGAATGGACAGCCCGATTTCGCTGCATACGCTGGCGACTTCTAACCCCACCTCATCGTTATAGCAAACAAGGGCGGTCAATTCATGTCTGTGCGCCAACAGGAATGTGTGGATTTGCTCCCCCAAATGCTGCTTCGATTCTGTATCGAAAAAGAGCACATGCTCAGGCAGAAAATTAAGCTTCGCTTCACCTAGCGCTTGAATATAGCCCTTCATCCGATATTTTCCCTGTAAATCATCTGTTTTTGAAATAAGTCCAATTTGCTGATGGCCCGAGGTGATCAGCTCTTTTGTGGCTAAATAGCTGGACTTCACATCATCTAAACAGAGAAAAGGAACCTCTAGCTGCTCATAATAGGCATTGATCATAATGAGCGGTACATCCTGTTCTTTAAAGGATAAGTAGTACGAAATGTTTGGATTATATAAATTGCTTTTCGTCGGCTCGACAATAAGTCCGTCCACCCCAAAAGACAGCATCATTTCCAGCGCTTTTTTCTCCTGCTCAACATCGTTATTTGTGCTTGCCAGTAACAAGGAATAGTTCTCTTCGTTTAATCGGCTTTCAATGCCTCGAATGATGGAAGGGAAAATGTAATCGGATATGTATGTTGTAATGACCCCAATCGTTTTCATATGTGCATGTCCCGCAGGTTTTGTTTGAAATTGATTGGTCACAAATGTGCCTGAACCTTTTTCGCTGCGCAAAAATCCTTCGCTGGACAATTCCAAAATGGCTTTTCGAACTGTATGTCTGCTTACTTGATACATGTCTTGCAGGCTTGATTCGGTTGGAATGCGCTCCCCGATCCGATAATCCCCTGTGAGTATTTTGCTTTTTATATCATCAATAATGATCTGGTACTTCTTTTTCATCGTTTCACTTCTTTCTCAGTTGATCATCTACTCGGATTGAGAAGAAATTGTATGGACATATTTTAACATGGTTGTCGAATCAAAAACAGGCGCTTTCATTTTCTGTCATGATCCCTCCAGAAAAAATGCAGGTTTTTGTCACATAATGTATGTACAACTATATTTATTATTGACATATGTACGTACAAATATTATATTGTGATTGTACCAGAGAATCAATGAATCTAGAAAAACAAAATTGAAACCGCTATCAAAATGGGGGTGAACGTAGATTGAATCATAAAGAGACGGCCAAAGCCTTGAAAGAAGGACGGACATCTTTAGGCATTGAATTTGGTTCAACACGAATTAAAGCGATTTTAATAGATGAGGAATTTCAGCCAATTGCACAAGGTGCATATGAATGGGAAAGTTTTCTCCAGGATGGAATTTGGACGTACAACTTAATTGATATCATTACAGGTCTGCAAGTGGCCTATCGAGAGATGAAAGAACAGGCTGAGCAAAAGTATGGTGTGACCATTCAAACCATTGGCTCAATCGGGGTATCAGCGATGATGCATGGTTATGTGGCATGTGATCATACCGGAGAGGTTCTCGTTCCGTTCCGAACATGGCGGAATGCAACGACCATCGAGGCGAGTCAAAAGCTGACAGATGTATTTCAATTTCATATTCCAGAAAGATGGAGTATTGCTCATTTGTATCAAGCGGTATTAGAAGAGGAAAAACATCTATCCCGATTAGAATATATGACCACTTTGTCTGGATATATTCACTGGCTGTTAACCGGAAAGCAGGCCATTGGTATTGGCGATGCATCAGGGATGTTTCCAATTGATGACGAAACGAAGGACTACAATGAAGAAATGATCCAGCAATTTGAAGCATTGATTGCAGAAAAAGGCTACCCGTGGAAGCTTCGCCACCTTTTGCCGCGTGTCTATTTAGCAGGCGAAGAGGCTGGCGTGTTAACTACAGCAGGAGCTGCCATTTTGGATCAAGGAAAACATTTGCAGCCAGGCATTCCATTTTGCCCGCCGGAAGGTGACGCTGGAACGGGAATGGTGGCGACAAACAGTGTAGAAAGACGGACTGGGAATATTTCTGTTGGGACATCTGTTTTTGCCATGATTGTGCTAGAGCAGGATCTAAAAGGTGTCTATCCAGAAGTGGATCTTGTCACGACGCCGGATGGACTGCCAGTTGCCATGGTTCATGCGAATAACTGTACAAGTGACCTAAACGCTTGGATGAATATATTCAGAGAGGCATTTGAAGCACTAGGCATGCAAGTGGAGTCAGAAAGGTTATACGAGTCCCTATTGCAGCAAGCTTTAGAAGCAGATCGAGATGGCGGCGGACTCTTAAGCTATGGCTATTACTCTGGTGAAAATATTACGAGACTGCCAGAAGGAAGACCTCTTTTTGTCAGGTCTCCTGAAAGCCGCTTTAACCTCGCTAATTTCATGCGCACCCATTTGTTCTCCGCTTTTGGTGCTATGAAAATAGGCATGGACCGGTTAAAGGAACAGGAGCATGTAGTGATTGACCGCTTACTAGGACATGGGGGATTATTTAAAACACCGCTCGTTGGACAAAAAATGGTTGCCGCAGCACTGAATACACCTGTATCAGTCGTTTCAACAGCGGGAGAAGGTGGTGCGTTTGGGATGGCGGTCCTTGCTTCATATATGGTCCATCATCATCAGCAAACATTGGCTGAATTTCTTACCCAACGAGTATTTGCCCATACATCAGAAGAACTCATGGAGCCCGATCCACTCGATGTCAAAGGCTTTGACGAATTTTTAAAGCGCTATCAAAAGGGGCTTCCGATTGAAGAAGCGGCAGTAGCGCATCTGATGCCAAAGAAAGGAGTGACGACGGTATGCTAGATCGCTTAAAAGAAGAAGTGTATCAAGCAAATTTAGATTTGCCAAAATACGGACTTGTGAAATTTACATGGGGCAATGTCAGTGCATGTGATCGTGACAGTGGTTTGTTTGTGATTAAGCCGAGCGGCATAGCGTATGACCAACTATCAGCAAAAGATATGGTCGTGGTGAACTTTGACGGTGAAGTGGTGGAAGGAGAATTCAGTCCTTCGTCAGATACAGCTACACATGCAGTTCTTTACAAACACTTTGAGGAAATTGGGGGCATTTCACATAGCCATTCTATGTGGGCAACCGTTTGGGCGCAGGCAGGTCTTGATTTACCAGCAATGGGCACAACACATGCCGATACATTTTACGGCGCCGTTCCGTGCGCTCGTTTTCTGACAGAAGAAGAAGTCAATCGCGGTTATGAGGTAGAAACCGGCCGGCTGATCATCGAAACATTTGAGAAAAGAAACCTAGATGTCATGGCGGTGCCGGGTGTATTGCTTCAGGGGCATGGTCCGTTTACATGGGGGAAGGATGCAAAAAGTGCGGTCACAAACAGTGTGATTTTAGATGAAGTTTCCAAAATGAACCTTTTTGCCAAGCAATTGAACGAATTTGCGGAGCCATTGCCGCAGCGAATTTTAGATAAACATTACTTAAGAAAACATGGAAAGCATGCGTATTACGGACAAAAACCTTCAATATAAAGAAAAGAGGGATATCTATGTTAACAAGTCAGAAAAAAGAATTTTGGTTTATCGTTGGGTCACAGCATCTATATGGTGATGAAGCACTGCAGAAAGTAAAAGCAAATGCACAAAAGATGACAGATGCCTTAAATGAGAGCGGTTTACTTCCTTATCCCGTGATCTTGCAGGAGCTGGCTGTCAGCGCCGATCAAATCACAAAGCTAATGAAAGAGGTCAATTATCGCGATGAAGTCATTGGCGTGATGACGTGGATGCATACATTTTCTCCAGCGAAAATGTGGATACGTGGCACCAGCCTTTTGCAAAAACCTCTTTTGCATCTTGTCACACAATTTTATGAAAAGATCCCTTGGGACACGATTGATATGGACTATATGAATCTTCATCAATCCGCACATGGAGATAGAGAATATGGCTATATCAATGCACGTTTAAATAAACAAAACCAAATTGTAACCGGTCATTGGTCAAAGCCTGAAGTGCAGCAGCAAATTGCTGATTGGATGGACGTTGCGGCTGCCTATCATGAGAGCTTTCACATCAAAGTAGCCCGGTTTGGTGACAACATGCGGCATGTGGCCGTGACAGAAGGCGATAAAATCGAAGCGCAGATTCAATTAGGATGGACCGTTGATTACTTTGGAATAGGCGATCTCGTCGAATATGTAAATGCAGTAGAGGAAGAAGAGGTAGATGCATTATTTGCTGAGTATTTAACGCAATATGATGTGAATTATGGAACGTATTCAGTTGACGAATGGGAAAAAAGTGTCAAGGTGCAGGCGCGATATGAGATCGCCATCAAACGTTTCTTAGATGAAGGCGGCTATCATGCCTTTACAACAAACTTTGAAGATTTACATGGGATGAAGCAGCTGCCTGGACTTGCGGTACAGCGGCTGATGGCAAAGGGATACGGCTTTGCTGGGGAAGGCGATTGGAAAACGGCTGCACTATCCCGCTTATTAAAGGTGATGAGCCATCATCAATCTACTGGCTTTATGGAGGACTACACATATGAAATGACCTCTGGGCAGGAAGCAGTGCTGCAATCTCATATGCTGGAAGTAGATCCAGCGCTCGCCCATACAAAACCTGTCATTGTCGTGTCTCCACTTGGGATTGGAAACCGGGAAGATCCAGCACGTCTTGTATTTGATGGAAAAGCAGGCGAAGGTGTCGTTGTCTCCATAGCTGATTTTGGAACACATTTTAAATGGCTGATACAAGAAGTCGAAGCCTTTAAACCGGAGGAAGCGGCACCTCATTTACCAGTTGCGCGTGTATTGTGGAAAATCAAACCGAATTTTCAGGATGGCGTCAAAGCATGGATTAAGCAAGGGGGAGGCCATCATACAGTCGTGTCTCTCAATTTAACGGTTGATCAAATTGTTCAATTTGCAAAGCTTGTCAATGCAGAATATGTGGTTTTATAGAAGAAGGGTGAAAGGTCTTCTACTGTTTACAGTGGAAGCACAGGGAGAAATGAAAGCGGTTAATTAAGTGAGGGGGTCATCCACTTGGAGAAAAAAGTGTCAAGCAAATTTATCTTCTTTTTCGGGTCCTTTGCAGGCATCTTATTTGGGTATGATATTGGTATTATTGCAGGGGCAGAAGGACATATTCAGGAAGAATTTCAGCTCAGCCCATTATGGCTTGGAATTGTTGTCTCTTCATTAATGGGCGGGGCCATCATTGGCTCGATCTTAAGCGGTCTCTTAGGGGATAAATTTGGCCGCAGAAAACTCATTTTGGTCTCATCCGTTATCTTTTTTGTCGGGGCTATCGGATCAGCTGTCGCACCAGAAGAGATTTCACTCACCATCGCTCGGATCTTTTTAGGGACAGCAGTAGGAACAGCCTCATCATTGGTTCCGGCTTACATGTCTGAAATCGCTCCTGCTAAAATCCGCGGGAAATTATCTGGACTCAATCAGCTCATGATTGTAACTGGACTATTGCTCAGCTATATTGTCGCGTTTGTGTTTGAACCCATCCCAGACAGCTGGCGCTGGATGCTGGGAAGTGCTGCTTTATTTGCGATCGTGCTTTATATTGGCATGCTGAAGCTTCCTGAATCTCCGAGATATTTGATTAAACACGGAATGGCTCATAAAGCACGAGAGGTATTAGGATCACTGCGTTCTTCCCGTGAAGAAATCGATTCAGAAATGCAGGAAATCTTAGAAGTCGCCAAAGAAGAACGCTCGGGTATTCGTGAATTGTTTCAAAAGAAATTCAGAATGGCTCTTTTCATTGGGGTTGGAATGGCGACCCTTCAACAAATTCAAGGCGCGAACTCCATTGTCTATTATGCAACGAGTATCGCTCGGAATGTAGGCCTTGCGCCGCAGGTCGCCGCAGGTTTTACAGTCATTGTCGGTGTCATTTTTGTCGTCACGACCGTGATCTTTTTACAATTTGTTGACCGCTTCGATCGCCGAACGATTCTCACCGTAGGGGGATCGGGAATGGCTCTTTCTTTCTTTGCTCCCGCCGCATTAGGTGCACTTGGCGTCAGTGAAGGAATTTTAAACTGGGTGACATTGATTTCACTTTGCTGCTTTATTTTGTGCTATGCCTTCTCGTGGGCACCGATCACTTGGATCATCATTGGCGAAATCTTCCCGCTATCTGTCAGAGGCATCGGAGCAGGTATCTCTTCTGCCTTTAACTGGACCGGATCGTTAGCAGTTGGACTCGTATTCCCTATCCTGGCAGATCAATTCAGCTTTGGAGTTATTTTCTCATCATTTGGCGTCATCTGCTTAATCGGACTATTATTCACCCGATTTGTGCTAGTCGAGACAAAGGGAAGAAGCTTAGAGCAAATCGAAACCGATATGGCTGCACGTGTATAAATTTAAGAAAACCATCTACCCACACGGGATAGATGGTTTTTTTACTCAAGCGTCTGTTTAAGCTCATCTGGCAGTAAATCAATTAATTGATCATAGGAAGACAAATCCAGCACTTCAATCAGCGCATAATATTTCGCGTAAATTTCACTCAGCTGATCAGGATGATTGGTTTGATATTGATTCAGATGTAATTGAGTTAGTTCTAGTGCAATGTCTAGCTTGTTTCGTTCGAATGGCTGTGTCGTGTTAATCATATCGTGCACCTCTTATTTGATGATGTGTAGAGAAAATACAGTGAATAAAAAGAGCTTATGTGTTGTTTTCATGGATGACCTATCTTCTCAATATATCATTTGTATAATATGTTAAAATTGTCCTTTTGTAAATAAAAAGAAAACTAGATAGAAAGTGGATTTCTTTAAAAATAGACATGCATCTAATCACGAAAGGTAACTCTAACATACGATAGAGTGTAAGTGAAAGACAACTTGAAGGGGTGTTAAGATGAGCCGAAATCGATTAGATGATTTCTTCTTTGGACCTCGCCGAGAAGAAACGGTTGTTTTCCCCACACGTCAAATTGTCAACACAAGAACGAATGAACAAACGATCAGAAAAATTCATCCAACGCATATCACAAACGTCAATAAAAACATTAAAAGAATAGAAAACTACTATCCGGTCACTGAATCGACTCACAACGAGTATATTGTAGAAGAATACGATTGCGGCAGTGATATCAAAAACCCTTGCTGCCGTCCGGTGAAGCGCTGTAAGTGGTAGTGAAGGGGCATCCTTTTATGGGATGCCTTTTTATATTCAGGAATAAAATTTTGATCCAAAGTTCTTTTCAAGATAAAATTGGAAGTATCCATCATTCTTTTGGAGGTGATTTTCTGAATATTCGATTGTTAACAACAGATGATGCTGAAGAATATACAGCACTCAGACTAGAAGCACTGCGAGTAAATCCAGAGGGTTTTGCGATGAGCTATGAGGAAGAGCAATTCAATACAAAGGACAAATATAAAGCGCGTTTTGCTTCGGTGCAATCTATGTGGACATTTGGCGCTTTTCATCAAGGGCAGCTTGTGGGGGCAGTCACGCTCATCCAAGAAACTTTGCAGAAGTTAAAGCACCGAGCGAATCTGACTGCCATGTATGTAACACCTAGTGCTCGCGGAATGGGAGCAGGCAATGCCTTAATGACGAAAGCTCTTTCCTTCGCGCAAGAACAGCAGGACATCGAGCAAGTGTATTTATCAGTGGTGACAACTAATCATTCAGCAAAGCCTCTATCGCTCCGTTGGATTTGAGTCGTACGCTGTTGAAGAAAAAGCGTTAAAATGGGCTGATACATATGCAGATGAGGAAAAAATGGTTTTATTTTTATCATAGACTGGAGGAGATAGAAGTGAATCAACAGGCCATGCGCATTACGTTAGCAGCAGGTCCCAATAGTGAGCTGGAATCTTTTGCACTGCGTGCAGCACTTGAAAACTTCGGCGCGAAAGTCGATATGCATTGGATCGGAAGACCGAATGACCTGATTCATGTGTTATCTGGTAGAAATAGAGGAGAAATAGATTACCTTCTTTTATCGTTTCATGGTGAAGAAGGAGCATTTATCATGCCTGAATTAGGGGAAGATGTATACGAAGATGAAGAGCCTAGGGATACTGCTTTTGGAGCGGATGAAATCAAGCGGTATGCTTCCTTAGAAGGAGTTCATGTTATTTCTACAGGCTGCACACTAGGAGAGAAAAAACTAGCAGATGCTTTTTTAGAGGTAGGAGCTACATCTTATTCGGCGCCGGACGATTACATTGATGGGAATGCAGCTTTTATCTTTGTGCTGACCATGATGTACGAGCTCATGAACAATACAAAGACAGTCAGAGCGGCATTTGATCGAGCACGTTCAATTGATGAAGAAACGAAATTATTTCAACTATATATGCAAAAGTAATCAAAGGACTGAGAAATCAGTCCTTTTTTATTCCTCTCTAAAAAATGTGTCGAAAATGTGACAATTGTGTGATTTGCAAACTAAAAAGGGGTCATGCAAAGTCTATCCTACAAACACACGTCATTCAGGCATGACGGCATCACGAGAGGAGAATCATTGTGTCAATTAAATGGAAAGTCAGTCTCGTCCTATGCGGACTTGCGATGATCATAGGAATCGCCGCGTTTTATCATAATCAGCAGGCAAGCGGGACAGAGAAGAAGAAGGTAGCACCAGATGCGAGCTATAAAGAAGTTGAAATTGTGACCCTCGTGAATGACGGGAGATACTTGAGATATGCTGTGAACTATCCTGTGTTTCATCAAAAAAAGCTAGATCAAGAGATGAAAAGATTTGCAGAAACAGCGCTCGATAAATTCAAAACATCATTTAGTGAAGCAAGTGATGTCGATGAAGATCATCGATACGAATTAAACATAGATTACGAGATTACTCATTATGCCAAACAAACTGCTGCGATCAAATTCAATACATATGAATTGAAAGGCGGAGTAAAAGGCGCACATGAAACGAAGATATTCAATTTTGATTTCAAGAAACAGCATTTTTTATCGATAGATGATCTATTTTTATCAAAGAAAGAAAGTCTGAAAAAACTTTCTCAAATGACATTTGAGGAGTTAAAAAAAGATCGCTCTCTTGCTGAAAACAAGCATTTGCTTAAACAAGGAACATCTCCTGAGGCAGAGCATTATCAGTATTTTGCCATAAAAGATCGTTTTATTGAATTCTACTTCCCAGCAGGGCAAATTGCACCAGACAAGAAAGGCCCTCAAGTGCTGGCGATTAAGAAAACACTGCTTAAAGGAATGTTAAAGCCAGAATACATCAATAAAGAAAAGAACAAAAACGAGAAAAAAGAACCGATCGCAAAAAGAAAGATTGTAAAACTGCCTAAACAGCGAATATTTAACCCACATCAAAAAGCCATTGCCCTTACATTTGATGATGGACCAAATCCATCAACGACTTCAAAAATCTTAACAGCTTTAAAAGAAAACAAAGGACACGCGACATTTTTTGTATTAGGCAGCAGGGTTCAATATTATCCCGATATGCTAGGTGAAATCAGAAAAGGTGGAAATGAAATCGGAAATCATTCCTATAACCACCCTTTACTCACAAGACTGCCATTAAAACAAGCCATCAAACAAGTAGAAGATACGCAGCAAATTATTGAAAAAGCTAGCGGATTCACACCCACTCACTTTAGACCGCCATATGGTGGAACAAACGGACAGATCAACGAGGCTGTCAACATGAAAGTTACGCTTTGGGACGTTGATCCTGAAGACTGGAAATATCGCAACAGCCAATACGTCGCAAACTACATTCTTTCACATGCGTCTAGCGGAGAAACCGTCTTAATGCACGACATCTATGACACCTCTGCCAACGCAGCTGTCACGATCATCAAGGAATTGACCAAACAAGGATATCAGTTACTAACAGTATCGGAGCTTGAGCAGTGGAAGGAAGCCCGGGCGAAAAAGGTGAATTGAATACGTTAAAAAGATGCGAGTCTTAATGGATTCGCATCTTTTTTAAAGCATATTATGAAGATAAAGGGAAAATATGTTAAAGTTATAGAAAGGGAGGGCTTCGAATGGTATTGATGAGGTTGATCAGCATATATATGCTGACAGTGTTTAGTTTGGGATTTGTTATAAACTATGTACCTGGTTTGATGCTGCCCATCTATATTCTTGCGATGATTGGGCTCATTTTATGTCTCGGTCATATTGCGCTCCATTATATTCGGCGAATTAGATATATGTTGTTTGAGGAAAAACGGTAAGATTCCTCCTATGGAAAAAAACCTCCTGCTAGTTGCGTGAGGTTTTATTTTTTTTATGTTCTAACAGTTTGATGATTTTCCCGTTTGGTGCTTTGATTTGTCTCAAAAGAGAAACGAAATTCCCCGTAAATCGTATGAGGACAATAAGTAACATGATGATCATCCACAAGCAATGACCTCCAATCGGTATGAAGGATACAGTACAATAAGAGTGTATAAAATGAACAGTTCATGCCATCTATTCGACTATTGGTGTGAATGGAGAATGTTAAGGGGGATTCATTTGAAACGAGTAGACGTGGTTTCAGCTATTATTTATGACGAGGAAGAAAATATATTAACGGTCAAGAATGTAAAGGGATATTGGGAACTTCCGGGCGGTGCTGTGGAAAAAGGTGAACACCTGCAGCAGGCTGTCATCCGCGAAGTGAAAGAAGAGACAGGGTATGCTGTCAAAGTAAATGAACTTCATTCGGTTCGAGAAGCATTCTTTCAAGATAAAAAGCATCATGCGCTGATCATTACGTTCTTTGCGGAAATGATCGGGGGAGAGATGAACATTCTAGATCCGGATCATGATATTGAAGAAGTAAAATGGGTCAGCACTCAAACCTTTCAAAAGCTAAACCCAAAGCTATATCACATGCTAAAATTAAACCAACAAACGCAAGCTTTTTATGATTTTGAGGGAAATAGAACAATTGGTTAAATCCAAATTGATATAGGCATAAAGGAGCGATATGGATGTTTTTATACTACGGCCCCACAGGAGCTCCAGTAGAAAATCCGGGAGAAGAATTCATGAAAAAGATCTTCTTCCAGGAGAGTGAAGAGTATTGGAAACAAGGTAACGGGGAATTTTCCATTGAGTTAGAGGAAGATGGGGAATGCGAAAGTCTAGTTTTCTTTTATACTGAACCGTATGGATTCTTTATCATCAGATATCCAGATTTTTTAGTCCCTTTTCAAAAGGTAGAAAAGATCGAAACGATCGAGCATTTGGTCGCTGGATCACCATTGTGTGTGCCATCGTGCAGCTATGTCGACCGCAATCAGGCGTATCAAATCATTCAACATTTTTTAACGACAAAAAAGGTACCTGACTTTGTTGATTGGGTTGAGTTGAGGAATATTCATTTTCAGCATAATGTGAAAAGTTAGGGGAGTAAGGTGAAAGTGTGTACAAATGAAAGAATACATAGTTTAGATGAGAGTATGCATTTACATGTAGGATATTATGAACAAGGTTATGATTATGAAGGCGTCTTTTTTAAGAGTTTAGAAACAGGAAGATGGTTATTGTTTTTTGATCAGAAAAGTTACGGGTTGAATCTCTTAAAGAGTTATGAGGAATACGACCATTTAGGCTTATTCATTGGGGAATATCCAATTGAAGATGATCAAATTGAAGAGGAAGGTCAGCGATTATTTGAGCACTTTTTAAAAGGAAATGGCATAGTGGGATAAATGAATGGATCTTTAACTGACCTTACTTTTCATAAACATGTACTGATTTTAACTTTCTACCGATAAAATTAGCAGATACAGGTGTTAATTGTTTTTCTCTTGCCCAAACAGAAAGTTGACCGATATGGTGAATTTCGTGGGCAATTATATGATGTAATATTTCATTTTTAGTGTATTCACCTTTATCCCAAGGAACTGTTACTATTCGATCTTGTTTTCCATCTAAATGAGATTTTAAAAATTCAACTATTTCATGTCGTAAAGTAGTTGAGAGTGTTTTTACTTTCGCCAGAGTCTTGTAACCATCAAAATCTAATACCACGTCTTCTTTACCCTGAATACCACGAATCCAACTATATTCAACATCCATAATGTGAAAAAGAGTGTATAAAATACTCCCTACTCCACCTATGCGGTCTTGTAGCAACTCTTCTGTTGTTAGTTGATTACACCAGTTAACCCATTCGTCTCTAACCTGCCAGTTGTACTCAAAAAACTTAATCATTATGATCACTCCAAAGTTAAATTGTTTGTTTAATTACTGCTATCTCTTAAAGATATTCTTGTTGAATTAAACGACACAATGTACATGATCTGGTGTCAGTTTAGAAACAATCATACTATCAACCTTGTTTTCATAACATGGCCCTTGGAAACTGTTACGTTTATAGGGTCTCTTGCAGCACTTTTTGGTAAGTTGTAGTTTATCTACGATTACTAACCCCGAATATTTGTTCTTATATTGATTATACTAAGCTTTCTGACAGGTATCAAATAACAACATTTAAAATTGATTAGCAAGAATCCATGAAGCATTATATTTTATTTTTTCGTATTTAAATTTTTTAAGCATAAATGCAGAATACAATATTTATATGCAAATCGCTTTGCCATCATTTCCTGCAGCTCTCTAAATAGTGGGGCATGATGAATAGATTTCCTTCATGTCTTAGTTCATGACCGACCAAAATCTTGCCATTGTTCTTGAGGGCAAAGGCGGTAGCTATTATCAAAAGAAATGCAGAGAGACAGTAGCTTATTGCCGAAATAAAAAACAGACCCAACAAGGTCTGTTTTTTTTAGAAGTTGGAAAGAGTTCATTTTCACTTCCCCTTCTCCCGCTTCCGTTTCTCCTTCTCCGCCCGGTAAAACTCATGAAACATCTTCATCAGCGCCCGCTTCTCAATCCGTGACACATAGCTCCGCGATATCCCGAGCTCCTTGGCTATTTCCCGCTGCGTTTTTTCTTTC
Organism: Bacillus sp. FSL R5-0659; assembly: GCF_038008785.1. Lineage (NCBI taxonomy): Bacteria > Bacillati > Bacillota > Bacilli > Caryophanales > Bacillaceae > Bacillus > Bacillus sp. FSL R5-0659. Next base: position 2,275,474 of record NZ_JBBOZU010000001.1, on the reverse strand, counting down.
TTTAAATCAAGGCCGAACCGACCAACGATGACTTCTTTTTCTCGGCCGTCGAGAATGTCGATATACTCCTTTACTTTTTCAAGCTCCATGTTGAGCTGAATGGTATCGATCACATCTTCATTTTCGGATTTTAAGACATCGATTAATGAAATTTCATTGCCTTCTTTATCCTGACCGATGGGGTCATGCAAGGAGACATCTTTTTTCGTTTTTTTGAGCGCGCGTAAGTGCATGAGAATTTCATTTTCAATACACCGCGCTGCATACGTTGCAAGCTTTGTTCCTTTTCCAGAGGAATAGCTTTCGATGGCTTTAATGAGTCCGATCGTCCCGATGGAGATGAGGTCTTCAGCGTCTTCCCCGGTATTTTCAAATTTCTTTACAATATGGGCGACGAGCCGAAGGTTATGTTCAATCAGCATGTTTCTTGCGTGTTCATCGCCCTGTGCCATGAGGGCTAAGTATTTTTTTTCATCATCTCCCGAAAGGGGCTGTGGAAAGGCATTGTTTTTGACATAGGACACTAAAAACACCAATTCTTTGACCATCAATCCCATCGCTGTAAATACTCCTGCCACGATTTTCACCTCCACCATGTTTAGGCTGCTGCCTATATCCTCAAATGTATGTGAAGGAGGGATTGTCTGTGTCTGTACGATGAAAAAATCATCTTTTTCAAAAAAATCGTGCTTCTGTTCGTCTCTTTTTTATGTTTGCGGTTTCTTTTCGGTGCTTGGCGGTCAAGAAGCGTGCTAAAATATGTAATATTAGACCGAAAAGGAAGGGGTCATTTCGGAACATGGGGAAGGTTCTATCTTCACATGTAGGTATGAAAATTAATGAATGGTATCGAATGATACGGCAGTTCAGTGTTCCAGATGCGGAAATCTTGAAAGCGGAAGTTGAAGCGGAAATTGAACAGATGGAAGAGGACCAGCATTTACTGATTTATTATCAGCTCATGTGTTTTCGGCACCAAATCATGCTTGACTATATACACCCTTCAAAATACCAACCTTTCTCAGTATCTAATCTAGTCGATAAAATCGAAAATTCCAATCATGAGTTATCTGATATGCTGCATTATTACCATGCATTTTTTCGTGGCATGCATGAATTTAGTCAAAAAGAATATTTAGAAGCCGTCAAATATTATCGAGTCGCAGAAAAGCAGCTGTCCATGGTATTTGATGATATTGAGCAGGCAGAGTTTCATTTTAAAGTGGCAGAAGCCTACTATATCATGAAACAAACACATGTCTCCATGCACCATATTTTAAAGGCGCTGGAAATATACGATCAGCATGATGCGTATACCATTCGCATCATTCAATGTCTCTTTGTTATTTCAGGAAATTATCAAGATTTAAAACGAAAAGACCGGGCACTGCCTCATTTAAAAAAGGCAAAACAGCTCGCATCTCAAATTGATCACCCGCGCATATACAGTTCAGCGCTCTATAATTTAGGGAAATGTTATGGCGAGCTTGGCTATAGAGAGGAAGCGGAACGATATTTAACGGAATCCGCTGATCTTGCTCGCAAAGAGCTGCTCCCAACGCTTCCGCATACGCTCTATACGCTGGCGAAGCTGCTTTTTAGACAGAATGAACAGGCGGATGCCCTGCGCATATTAGAAGCTGGGAAATTGGCTGCAAAGAAGCATGAAGACCAGCTGTTCTGTCATATGTTTGAGTATCTGGATGCTTTATATGTTCAGGAAATCAATGAAGACCAACTGCAAAAAACCATTGATTATTTGGAAAAACTTAGCCTATACTCTTATATAGAGGATATCTCACTAGAAATTGCGACAGCCTTAGAAGCCTCTCAACAATACAAAAAGTCCAACCAGTATTATCAGAAATTATTATGGGCTCAAAATCAAATCCAAGAAGGAGAGTGTCTGTATGAATTCTAAGCAACGTTCGACAGTTGAAGAGAGAAACCAAACGTGAAACACAAAGAGCGGGCCAGTATGGCCGGCTTTTTTTATGTGAAAAAGATGTCGATATCCTCATGAGGTTTGCATGAATTGATGAGAAAGCGGGCAATTTAATTGGTAATGATGTTCGGTGGAGGAGGCGGTCGAATGAAAGGTCTGCATATCTTAATGTGTATATGGCTGCTATGTGCTTTTGTTCCTAATAAAGTAGAGGCACGTACATTAAAACGAGTCGATCTTGAAAAAACGGGACGTGCCTTTTGGGACATGAGAGCGGAACGGAAAAAGATTGCAATCACCTTTGATGATGGACCTCACCCAGTGTATACAAATCAAATATTGGATGTGCTGAAGGAGCATCAAGTGAATGCGAGCTTTTTTGTGATAGGGAGCCGAATCCATGCATATCCGATGATCGCAGAACGGATTGTGGACGAAGGGAATGAACTCGGCAATCATACGATGAATCATACGTATTTTGACCTGTTGTCGTCAAAGGAGATCAAGCGGGAATTAAAAGAATCAGCGGCTCATATCGCTTCACTCCAGCCTGGCGGTCCCTTATTATTTCGCCCTCCTGGTGGACGCTTAACAATGAAATCATTCCGCATTCTGTCAAAGCAAGGGTACGATGTGGTCATGTGGTCCTTTACGCAAGATCCGAAGGACTGGTCAAGACCAGGCGCACATAAAATTGCAAGCCGAATTATTGATCATATTCAAGGCGGCGATATCATCCTTTTACATGATGGCGGGGGAAATCGCAAGCAAACGGTAGAAGCATTAAAGCAGGTGATTCCTGAATTAAAGAAGAGAGGCTATGAATTTGTAAAAGTAAGTGAGCTGCTTCACCATGACAAAGCATATATGCCAGTTCAACTGCAATAGTAATCATTCGTCAAAAACAGTCATTCATTGAAACCAAAAGTCTTGTCGTTTACTATATGAAGAGGGCTTTTGGAGGTGAATGTTGTGAAGAAGTATGTTTTCCTACTTATCCTATTATGTGTTGCTGCTGGGTGCTCAAAGCCAGTACAAGAAAGCGTCATTGCATTTGGTGACAGTAATACAAGAGGATCAAACTGGGACTTTCGAGATTATCCAACATCTGAAAAATGGGTGAATCTCATGAAAAACGTCGAGCGCGGCCAAATTCAAGTGAAGAATGCAGGCATTGGCGGGCAGACGACTGAAGACGCGAAACTTCGCTTTGAGCAGGATATTTTAAAACAGAAACCAACTTACGTCCTCATCATGTTCGGTACGAATGATGCGGCGATTTTAGACGGGAAACATCCCCGAGTGACGAAAAAACGGTTTAAAGAAAATTTAACCTACTTCATTTCTGAAAGTAGAAAAGAAGGCATTACCCCGATTCTCATGACCTGTGTTCCTGTTGTAGAAGGCGGGAAAAAGGGCTTGTATTATTACTCTAGATATAAGTCATCTTATTTTGCCGGGAGAGGCGGGGCAAGAGCTTGGCAAAACTCTTATAATGACATCACGAGAGAAGTAGCGAAGGATGAGCAGGTGCCGCTTGTCGACAACTGGAAAGCTTTCATCCGAGAAGCTGGTGAAGATAGTGATCATGCCCTGATTCAGTCAGGCTTGATCGACCCTTCTGGCAATCATATGACACCAAAAGGGGCGAGAATTATTTATAACGAAATCAAAGAGCGTGATGTCATCAAACATTTTTAAATGATGGCCATCTGCCTAAACAAGACCATCCATCCAGCATAGTCTAACAGTATATCTTCCTAGAAGGAGGTAACTGATATGTGGGGATGTCCTTATCCTTACCCTGCGTGTTCGCCTTATCCAGCACAAGGAGCAGGAATCGGTTACGCTTTTCTTGTTGTGTTCCTTGTGGTCATTTTAGTCGTAGGCGGAGGGTTATGGTTTTGGAATGAACAGCCTTGCAATTAAGACACCTCTTCTTTCATCAGAAGGGGTGTTTTTTACGGAAAATAGTAGTAAGCCTATAGCGCAAGTGATATAATATCAGTCACCTGAGTTTAAAAAAGGAGAGTGCTCGGGAGGCATGGTTCCTGTGATATGGAATTAAGAGGAAACAGAGAGCATATGCCCGAGCGAACGTCTTTTCATTTCTGTCTCAATTAATTCAATGAAGTCGCGATTTAAGTTCATTTCATTTGCTTTATAATACGATTCTATAAGTAAATCATCTGACAGCTTTTTCATACTAGAAACCCATATGATGGGAAAAACACCTCCCCTGAAAAAGTTGGCATAAAATTTGAGGAAAAGACATATCATCATAGGTTGATCGACTGTCTTTGAAGTACCTTTAATCTACCATGAATGGGAAACAAGAACAATCGTTCTGTTATCCACATGGTTAAGTGGATAACTTGTGGGTAGAGTGTTTATAATTGAATGAAAGCGTGATGAAATATAGGTGGATAATGTGTGTAAAATTATCCACACCTGTTGAAGGGCCTCATCATATGTCGAAAACTTTTTCATTGTATTCGATAGACAGACAAATTGTGATTTGATTCGACACAATCGCTGAAAACCAATGGAAGAAAGGGTGCAAATTGTGCTAAAGAAGTATTTCTTACCGGATGAATTTGTGAAAAGTATTTTCCACATTTCACCGCAAAAATTAAAAGAACGAAATGTAAAAGGAATTATTACTGATCTAGATAACACACTAGTAGAATGGGACCGTCCAAGTGCGACACCGCGCTTAATTGAGTGGTTTCAAGAAATGAAAGATCACGGGATACAAGTGACGATTGTATCGAACAATAATGAAAAAAGGGTCAAGCTTTTTTCTGAACCGGTTCATATCCCGTTTATCTATAAAGCGAGAAAGCCTATGGGAAGAGCCTTTAATAAGGCAGTCGCTGATATGCAGTTGAAAAAAGAAGATGTGGTTGTCATTGGGGATCAGCTCATGACAGATGTTCTTGGCGGGAATCGTCATGGCTTCCATACGATTTTGGTCGTTCCTGTTGCTGCCTCGGACGGATTTTTCACAAAGTTTAACAGGCAGATTGAACGCAGAATTTTAGGTGCCTTAAAGCGTAAGGGCCACATTCAGTGGGAGGAAGAGTAATAATGGAAAAGGTTGTTTGTATTGGCTGCGGTGTAGCCATTCAGACGGAAGATAAAGATCAATTAGGATATGCGCCGGCAGCATCTCTATTGAAAGAAGATGTGATCTGTCAGCGCTGTTTTAGGTTAAAGAACTACAATGAGATTCAAGATGTTTCTTTAACAGAAGACGACTTTTTAAATATATTGCACAGCATTGGAGAGACAGATTCTCTCATTGTGAAGGTCGTTGATATTTTTGACTTTAACGGAAGCTGGATCAATGGACTGAGCCGTATTGTCGGTGGTAATCCGATTTTACTTGTCGGTAACAAAGTGGATATTTTACCGAAATCCGTGAAAAAAGATCGTCTGATTCATTGGATGAAACGGGAAGCAAAGGAAAACGGATTAAACCCTATTGATGTTTTCTTAATTAGTGCAAGCAGAGGCCAGGGCGTACCTGAGGTGATGGAAGCGATTGATCATTACCGCGAGGGAAGAAATGTCTATGTTGTCGGCTGTACGAATGTTGGGAAATCAACATTTATCAATCGAATTATCAAAGAAGTATCTGGAGAAGAGAATGTCATTACTACCTCCCAATATCCAGGTACTACACTTGATGCGATTGAAATTCCGCTTGATGACGGGTCTGCTTTATTCGATACGCCGGGCATCATCAACCGCCATCAAATGGCACACTATGTCAGTAAAAATGACTTGAAGATTTTAACGCCGAAAAAAGAATTGAAACCGAGAACGTTCCAATTAAATGAAGCACAAACGCTTTATTTTGGCGGACTGGCTCGATTTGATTACGTAAAAGGCGGCAGAACGTCATTTGTCTGCTATATGCCAAATGAGCTGAACATTCACCGTACAAAGCTGGAGAACGCAGATGATTTATATGAAAAACATGCAGGAGAACTGCTGTCACCGCCATCAAAAGAGGGAATAGAAGATTTCCCGCCGCTCGTTCCGCATACCTTTACCATTGATCAGCCAAAAATGGACATCGTCTTTTCAGGTTTAGGCTGGGTCACTGCAAATGATGCGGACAAGCAAATCAAAGTTTATGCGCCAAAAGGCGTTCATGTGTTTATGAGACGTTCGTTAATTTAAATGTTCAAAGGGGGAGAGACCTTGAAACCTTTATACGGAGTAATCGGAAACCCTGTTGGCCACTCAATGTCTCCGGATATTCATAATGCAGCACTAAAGGATGCTGGAATAGATGGACATTATCATGGCTTTCAAGTAGAAAATGATGACCTGAAAGATGCGATTAGCGGCATGAAAGCGTTAGGAATCAGCGGCATTAACGTCACTGTTCCGCACAAGGTAGAAATCATGAAGTACCTTGACAAAATTGATGTAACAGCTGAACGCCTCGGTGCCGTCAATACGGTGCGGCTCGAAGGAGATCAGCTCGTTGGGTACAATACAGATGGAGAAGGCTTTCTTCATTCATTGCTTGAAGCCCTGGATCAGCCGTTATCAGAGCTGTCATTTCTCTTGATTGGTGCTGGCGGAGCGGCAAGAGCGATTTATACGACAATTGCTCAGTATGCACCGAAGAGCTTTGATATTACGAACCGCACCATTGAAAAAGCTGAAGCTTTAATTGAAAGTGCAGAGGGGAAAATCACATCTCATGCAATCACATTAAATACAGCAGAAGAGCAACTTGGGGAATATGATGTCATCATCCATACGACCTCGATCGGCATGTATCCGAATGTTGAAGAAACCCCGATTTCTTTAGCGAACGCAAAAAAAACAGCGGTCGTTTGTGATATTGTGTATAATCCAATAGAAACAAAACTGCTAAGTGAAGCAGCAGGTTTAGGCTTGAAAACAGTAGATGGGGTTGGCATGTTTGTTGGACAAGCAGTAAGAGCCTTTGAACTGTGGACAGGCATTACGCCTGACGCCGGAAAAATGAAGTCAATTGTCATAGAGAAATTAGGAGGAACACCATGTTAAAAGGTAAGCAGAAACGTTTTTTACGTGCACAAGCACATCATTTATCACCTATTTTTCAAGTTGGAAAAGGCGGGGTAAATGACAATATGGTCAAGCAAATTTCCGAGGCGCTTGAAGCAAGAGAACTGTTAAAGGTCAGCGTATTGCAAAATTGCGATGAAGACAAAACGGAAGTTGCGCAAGCACTTGTAAAAGGTGCAAAGGCTGAACTCGTTCAAACGATCGGAAATGTGATTGTCCTTTACAAAGAATCTAAGGAAAATAAACAAATTAAGCTGCCGTAAAGGTGGATGCGATATGAAAAAAATAGGGTTGTTCGGCGGTACGTTTGATCCTCCCCATAATGGGCATTTGCTGATGGCAAGTGAGGTGCGGATTCAAGTTGGGCTTGATGAAATTTGGTTTATCCCAAACCATATGCCTCCTCATAAAACAGGAAGGAAACGAGCAGATAGTCATCACCGGATAAAAATGGTGGAGACGGCGATTCTGTCAAATCCGTATTTTCGTCTCGAGCTCATTGAAATGGAGCGGGAGGGTCCGTCTTATACGGTAGATACAGTGGATCTGTTAAAGAAGCGTCATCCAGAAGATCAGTTCTTTTTTATGATAGGAGCGGACATGGTCGAGTATTTGCCAAAATGGCATCGGATCGATGACTTGCTTCAAATGATCACCTTTATTGGGATGAAAAGACCGGGATACGTTGGAAGTACGGCATATCCTCTTTTATTTGCAGATGTTCCAGCTTTTGATGTATCATCGACATTGATTAGGCAGCGAATAGAGCAGGGAAAACCTGTTGATTATTTGATTCCGAAAGCTGTTGAGCGTTATATAAAGGAGCACCATTTATATGAATCGTGAAGAAGCATTGAACTGTGTCAAAGAGCAGTTAACAGAGCATAGATATACACATACACTTGGAGTCATGGAGACAGCCATTTCATTAGCGGAACGGTTCGGTGCAGATGTGAAAAAAGCAGAGATCGCCGCTATTTTTCATGATTATGCGAAATTTAGACCAAAGGAAGAAATGAAGGGGATTATCGAGCAAGAGAAGATGAACCCTTTATTGCTTGAATATTCGCCTGAGCTTTGGCACGCGCCGGTTGGTGCCTATTTGGTCAAAAAAGAAGCTGGAATTAGCGATCACGATGTGTTAACAGCCATTGAATTTCATACTTCCGGCAGACCAGACATGACTTTACTTGAAAAAGTCATTTATGTCGCAGATTATATTGAACCAGGACGACATTTCCCTGGTGTCGATGAAGTAAGGGAGTTAGCAGAACATGATCTAGATCGTGCACTGATCCAATCATTAAAAAACACCATCAGCTTTCTAATGAAAAAGAATCAGCCAGTCTTTCCAGATACGCTTGCTACTTACAACTCGCTTGTGCATAAGAACAACTAAGGAGGAATTTTGGATGGATTCATCATCAATTTTAAACGTCGCAGCAGGAGCATGCGATGATAAACGGGCTGAGGATATTATTGCCCTTAATATGCAAGGAATCTCACTTGTTGCAGATTATTTTCTCATTTGTCACGGGAATTCTGATAAACAAGTGCAAGCCATTGCAAGAGAAGTAAAGCATCTTGCAGAGGAAAGCGGAATTGAAGTAAAGAAGCTGGAAGGCTTTGATGAAGCAAGATGGGTATTGATTGACCTAGGAGATGTCATTGCCCATGTGTTCCACAAAGAAGAAAGAGGATATTACAATCTAGAAAAGCTTTGGGGAGATGCGCCGAGAGAAACGCTTTCACTTGGCATTAACTCATGATTTATCAAGGGTTTGCAGGTGTGTATGACGAGCTCATGACACATGCACCTTATGATGAATGGGTTCAATGGATCCAGCAGTATATGAAGCCGCATGCTGCCATCATCGATGTAGGCTGTGGAACTGGAGAGATTTCTCTTCGGTTAGCTGAAAAGGGCCACAAGGTCACAGGAATTGACCTCAGTGAAGAAATGCTGGCCTTCGCGCAGCAAAAAGCTCAGGCGAAAAAGCAGTCGATTCAATTTCTACATCAAGATATGAGAGAGGTTACGGGCTTTGAGCAAGCCTTCCAGGCAGCCGTTATTTGCTGTGATTCCTTGAATTACTTAAAAAACGAAAATGACGTCAAAAAAACCTTTAAAAACATGTTTCAGCTTTTAGAGGCAGATGGGGTTTTACTTTTTGATGTTCATACGCCTTATAAAATGGAAGAGGTATTCCCGGGATCGACTTTTGCAGATCAAGATGAAGAGATTAGTTATATTTGGCAGAGTGATAAAGGGGATGACATGTATTCGGTCATTCATGATTTAAGCTTTTTTGTAAAAGATGGAGACATGTATCAGCGTTATGATGAGACGCATGAACAGCGCACATTTCCATTTGAAACATATGCAGCGTTCCTTGAGTCCGCTGGTTTTGAACAAATAGAAGTGACCGCTGATTTTACAAATGAAGCCCCCGGTGAATTTGCCGAAAGATATTTCATCTCAGCTAAGAAACCAAAAACCATCGTTTAATAGAACGATGGTTTTTTAAAACCCTTTTTTCGCTTGTTGCAAAGATGATTAATTTCTGCGATCATCAGTGAACACACTTGGTGGATATTGATGCGCAACTGCTTCAAGATCTTCATCGAATTTTTCATGGGTGTTTTGAAAGAGGCGGTGAAACATATCTTGCACACCTGCTTCAAGTGCTTTAATGCCTTCACCAGTGACCCCGCCTTTCACACATACTTTGTCTTGCAGTGTCGGAAGGGTATAGACTCTTTTTTCAATCAAACGGCCAAGTCCAACCAGCATATCTTCTGCTAAGGTGGTGGCTTCTTCTTTAGAAATATCCGTTTCTTCTACGGCCGCTTCAATCATCATCTGAACGAGAAAACTGATAAAAGCAGGACCGCAGCTGACAATATCGGAAGCCACTCTTGTAATCGAATGATGGATCTCGATTGGTGTTGAAATGCACGAAGCCAACTGTCTTAACGCTGTTTTCGTCGCGGCATTACAGGATGAACCAAAAGTTAAAAGTGATGCGCCTGATAATGCGCGGTTTGTAATGCTTGGAATCAGCCTGGCTGTTTGACAAGGAACGATATCCTGAAGCTGTTCAGGATGAACCGGACTTGTAATGATGACAATGGTTTGCTGCTCCGTTAAAAGAGGACTCAGCTCTTTTAAAAGTGGATAAATATCAAGTGGTTTGACACAAACAAAAATGAAATCTTTATTCGTGACAGCCCCTGAAAGCTGCTTCGTTACTTCAAGCTCTGGATGGTTCTTTTTTATATTGAACGCTTTTTCAATGGTTCGGTTTGTAATGGTGATCGATGAGGGATTGACTGCCTTTGATTCAATAAATGCCTCAGTAAGTATGGTACCCATGTTTCCTGTACCGATTAACCCTATATTCAAACGTTCTCCCTCCTTAGACGCATAGGATCTGTTATCTTCTAAACAGTATGTTGAGCAGTAGAAAAATATGATTGAAAGAAGCGTGAGTAAGTGAAACGACTCATTCCATTAAAAAAATACAGTCTTTATATTGCAGCTGGGCTCATAGTTGTGATGATCATCGGTTTCTTCTTTTTTACTGGAAAAGGGGAAGGCAGCAGAGAACCAAATGTATTGAAGGGGAATAAAGACATGCAAGTCACATTAGAAGACAAACAAGAAAAGACAGAAAAAGAGCCATCGACGATTTTTGTAGAGGTCAAAGGAGCTGTAAGAAAGCCAGGTGTTTATACGTTTCAATCTGATGCTCGGGTAGAAGAAGCGATTCGAAGGGCAGGAGGCTTTACTAGCAAAGCAGATTCGATTGAAATCAACCAAGCAGCAAAATTAGAGGATAGTATGATGATTTATGTTCGGAAGCAGGGGGAAGCGGAAAGAGAGACGCAAACAGCATCAGCCGACGCATCAACGGGCGTTGAAAAGAGTGAGGGTGTGAATGTCAATCAGGCCGATGCATCCGAATTGCAAACCATTAACGGCATAGGACCAGCTAAAGCCGAAGCTATTATTACCTATAGAGAGGAACACGGGGATTTTCAACAAATTGAAGACTTGCGGAACATTTCAGGTTTTGGGGAAAAGACGATTGAACGGCTGAAAAGTCAATTGACCGTGAAGTAGAATTGACGGTATAGAAGAAAGGCATGTACACTTAATATCAACCATCATTCTGGAGGGATCAGCTCGTGGAAAGAATTTCATGGAATCAATATTTTATGGCACAAAGCCATTTGCTTGCTTTACGAAGCACCTGTGAGCGGTTAGCTGTTGGGGCAACCATCGTAAGGGACAAGCGCATCATTGCAGGGGGGTATAATGGCTCCATTGCCGGTGATGTTCATTGTGCGGATGTAGGGTGCTATGTCATTGATCATCACTGTGTTCGCACCATCCATGCGGAAATGAATGCTATTTTACAATGTGCCAAATTTGGAGCACCTACAGCTGATGCTGAAATATATGTCACACATTTTCCTTGTTTACAGTGCTGTAAAGCCATCATTCAAGCGGGTATACGGACAGTGTACTATGCAAAGGATTATAAAAATCATCCATATGCCGTTGATTTATTCGAGCAGGCGGGTGTTCAAACGGAGCAAGTTGAATTAGAAGAAATGATCATCGACTTAAAAAATCAAGAAAAATTGGCCTTTGTTGCAGATTTAATTGGGAAGCTGAGTGAATCAGGACTTAGCGAAACAGAAATTCGCGATATGCATGAGAAGGCGAATCAATTATTTACTTCCTATGTTTAAATATTTGCCGTTTGGGGCAATTTCAGCAGCTGTTGGAATTGCTCTGGCTGCATATCATCTTCATATATATTTCCTTCTCTTTCTTCTCATCATATTACTTCTCAGCCTACTGAAAAAAATGCCTCAGCTCTTTTTAATGGCCAGCCTATGCGGGGCTGTCTATATACTTATTTTTATGGTTCATGAGTCTCTTGAAACGGAGCTACCCGTACAAGAAAAATTCCTATCTGATTCCGTTGTGATTGAAAGCATTCCGAAAACAGATGGCAATCGTTTTTCAGCGACTGTATCGACAGACCATGAACGACTAGCCACTTTTTATACAATTCAAACAGAGCGTGAAAAGGAGGCATTAAAAGAGGTAGAACCTGGTATGAGCTGTCACATGACAGGTGATGTTCGCCCAGCAAAACACGCCACCATTCCTAACGGGTTTCAATACGATCAATTTTTAAAAACAAAAGGCATTGACGCTATTTTTCTGCCGCAGTCGATCAAAAACTGTACAAAAAAAGGCGGTTCTTCCTACTATCTTCAAGCGATGAGGCAAAAGGGTTTGACATTTTTAGAGGACCATGTGCCAAAACACTCTGTTGGCATTGTACAGGCACTTATTTTTGGCGATCGTGAGTTGATAGAACCTGACACATTAAGAGATTATCAAATGCTCGGTATTATTCATTTACTAGCGATCTCAGGATTGCATGTGCAAACGCTTCTTGCGTGTTTATTTTGGTGTCTCCTTCGTGTGGGTGTGACAAGAGAGACAGCACGTATTCTTCTATTATGCTTTCTTCCTATTTATGCTTGTTTGACAGGTGCTGCACCATCTGTGTTAAGAGCTTGTCTCATGGCAGGAATCTATTTAGTGATGACTAGTCTGCCAAAAGAATTGAAACAGCCTTCTGCTGTGGTATTAAGTGCAACGTTTTTACTCTTATTAGCGATTCATCCTCTTTATTTATTTGATATCGGATTTCAGCTTTCCTTCGTGGTGACGTTTTTTATTTTGTTATCGACGAGGATTTTATCAAAACCAAAAAGTTCGGTCATGCAATTATTCCTGATTTCCTTTATTGCACAGCTTGCTTCGCTCCCTGTTCTTTTATATCATTTTCATCAATTCTCTTTACTGAGCGTTCCTTTGAACATGATATTTGTTCCTTTTTTTACGACGATCGTCATGCCATTATCCTTACTCTTTTTTCTTTTGACGATCGTTTATCTTCCGCTTGGACAAACATTGTTTCAACTGCTTGATTCGGTGATCCAGCTTAGTCATCAATTGTCAGCCTATATGGCTGATTTTGATGGATTCAACTTGATTTTTATGAAGTCAACTTGGTGGCATATTGTTCTTGAGGTGAGTGCCTTAATTGTTCTGTTAGTTGTGATGGAGTGCAAAACGTCTGTGAAGTCCTATGCTGTGCCGCTCCTTTTTCTCATTGGTGTCTTGAGTGTTCACTATTTCACCCCGAATTTTTTCGAAAAAGGGGAAGTGACGATGCTGGATGTAGGACAGGGGGATAGTTTGTTTATTCAGCTGCCCTATCGAAAGGGGCACCTGCTTGTGGACACGGGAGGCAGACTTTCTTTTGAAGAAGAACCGTGGAAAAAAAGACGAAAAGTGTCTACGATCGGTGATCAAACGCTGATCCCGTTTTTGCATTCTAAAGGAATAGCGAAACTTGATGTCCTTATTCTGACGCATGCGGATCAAGACCATATGGGAGAAGCAGTTCGTTTAATCAAGGGAAATAAAGTAAAGCGGCTGGCCATTCCAAAAGGCTTTGCACGGAGTCCAGAGGATGCGGAGCTGTTAAAAGAAGCAGCTGATCAAGGGATCATGATTGATGAATTAGAGAGAGGAGATCAGCTTCAGATTGGAGAGCAAATATTTGACGTTCTTCATCCGTCTCGCAATCGAGTGACAACTAAGAATAATGATTCGCTTGTTTTGACATGTACTCTAGGCGGGAAGCGGTTTATGCTCACTGGAGACCTTGAACAAGAAGGGGAGCGAGACATTATAGAAGCCTTTCCTCATCTGCGGGCAGATATCTTAAAGGTTGGACATCACGGGAGTAAAGGGTCAACAAGCGAAGAATGGCTTCAGCATCTCAAGCCCTCACATGCACTCATTTCAGCAGGTGAACGCAATCGTTATCAGCATCCACATCAGGAAGTTTTGAAGAAATTAAAGGACCAGCAAATGAAGGTGTATCGTACAGATACCGACGGGAGCGTGACGTATGAATTTCTCGATGAGGAAGGAACGTTTTACACTCACCCTCCATATGATATCTTACAAACTCAATAAAAAAACTGCCAAAACGGCAGTCATGTAACCTTCATGAAGTTAAGATCCAACGAGGTGTATAATGGTTGCCAAAATAAACATTGAGGCGAAAAATCCGAATGTGACGATAAAACCAACGGCTGAGTCGGTCACATCATTCCGCTTGCTTTGAACATTTTTTTCAAATTCATTCATTTTCATCCCTCCTGGCTAATTTTAGTATACTTGAACTCATTTGGAATTGCTAGAAGGTAAAGTAACCGTTTTCCATTTTCATGATCATTTTGTGAATATCGTCTGACAGCAGGCTGACCCGGGAGCTTGCGCCGGACGTTTACTATAAATGAGGAGGCGGCACTTTCAGCTTCCTCTTTACTAATGTCTTCGCACACTTTAGGATAGAGGAGGAAGTGAAAGAGAGGGATTCAATTGATGGTCTTTGATGTATGGAACAATTTAAAACGAGGGGATATCCATCCCGTTTATTGCTTATATGGGAAAGAAACATATTTACTGCAAGAAACCGCCGCTAAATTGAGACAAGCTGTAGTAGACGAGGAAACGAAAGATTTTAATTACTCCATCTTCGATATGGAGGAGGTGCCGCTTGAACAGGCTGTGACCGATGCAGAAACATTTCCGTTTATGGGAGAAAGACGTCTCGTCGTGATCAAGAATCCTTATTTTCTTACAGCTGAGAAGAAAAAGGAAAAGATCGAGCATGAGCTTTCTGTATTAGAAGCTTATTTAGAAAAGCCAGCGCCCTATACCATTCTTGTGTTATTAGCACCATATGAAAAGCTGGATGAGCGTAAAAAAATCACCAAATTGCTAAAAAAGAAAGCTGCTGTTGTTGAGGCGAAAGAATTAAACCCAAAAGAAACAACTGATTTCACCATTACACTGGTGAAGACAGAAGGAAAGATGATTACATCTGAAGCGGCTGAACAGCTTGTGATGCTATGTGGCGGAAGTCTATCCTCTCTATTCCAAGAGGTTCGGAAGCTAAGTACATATATTGGAGAGCGGGAAGAAATTGAGTTAGCAGATGTCAATCAGCTCGTTGCAAGAAGCTTGGAGCAAAATATTTTCGAGCTGATTAATCAAATCGTAAACAGACGCCGCTCTGAGGCCATGCAGATGTTTTATGACCTCTTGAAGCAAAATGAGGAACCCATTAAAATATTAGCACTTATTTCAACTCAATTTCGATTGATTTTGCAGACGAAGTACTTCGCTCAGCAAGGATATGGACAAAAACAAATTGCTTCAAATCTAAAAGTCCACCCATTCCGGGTCAAACTTGCTATGGATCAGGCAAGACTGTTTTCAGAAGAAGAGCTCAAGCAGATCGTCAAAGAGCTTTCAACGATTGATTATGAAATGAAAACGGGTAAAAAGGACAAGCAGCTGCTGTTAGAATTGTTCCTGCTTCGATTGTTAGGCGCTTGAACATAAAAAAACGACCTTCTAAAAAGAGGGTCGTTTTTGTTTAGATGTATAATTGCCAGTCTGTCCTTAGGCTCGGCCGGTCAGGACGGACGTACAGTTAAACAGGTGCCTCATCACTGAGGCGTTGCAAGCATTATGCAGAAAGTCCGTTTACTTGTTTAGCAAGTCTTGATTTGTAACGCGCAGCTGCGTTTTTGTGTACAAGACCAGTTTTAACGGCTTTGTCAATGCGTTTTGCAGCAGAAGCAAGAGCAGCTTTTGCTTGCTCAGCATCGTTGTTAGCTACAGAAACTTCAACTTGTTTAATCGCAGTACGCATCGCAGACTTGATTGTTACGTTATGTGCACGGCGTTCGTTATTCGTTTTTGTACGTTTGATCGCTGATTTAATATTTGGCATGTGTTTCACCTCCTAAGATACAACCTAAACACAATTGTCTTAAGGTTAAATCTTCACAATAGAACAAATTGTATTCTATCAAACACACCTTTAGAATGCAATATAAATGTAAAGTATTTTTCATTGATGACGTGCTCGAATGTTTCTTTCAAGAGATGGAAAGACTACTGTTAATTACTTGGTGGAAGGAGTCTTTTTATGGAGAAACAGAAGCTCGATTTAAGCGTTTATCAAATCCGGACAGACCTTGCTGTTGAAACAAAAGAGATACTAGAACAAGAGAACGATCCGAATGTCGTCAAAAAGGACGGGATCCAAGGGATCGTCGAAAAGGAAAAAGATGAGCAAGGCATCCGCATCCGTACTGTAGAAATCACGAAAGAAGGGGAGGAGCTGACTGGCAAAAAGGCAGGGACCTACTTGACGTTTGAAGCGCAAGGCATTCGGGAGAAAGACTCTGAAATGCAAGAAAAAGTCGTCCAAGTCTTTGCCCGTCATTTTGCTCAGTTTTTAAAAGACAGAGGCATTCAGGCAGATGCGAGCTGCCTTGTAGTAGGACTGGGAAACTGGAATGTCACACCAGATGCACTAGGTCCTCTCACAGTCGAAAACCTGCTTGTGACCCGTCATCTCTTTGAATTACAGCCGGAAAATGTTCAAGAAGGCTATCGCCCAGTTTCCTCTTTGTCGCCAGGTGTGATGGGACTGACCGGTATTGAAACAAGTGACATTATCCAAGGTGTGATTGAGCGGTCTAAGCCTGATTTTGTCATTGCTGTCGACGCCCTTGCTGCTCGTGCGGTGGAACGAGTGAATACAACCATTCAAATTTCTGATACAGGTATCCATCCCGGTTCTGGTGTAGGGAATAAGCGAAAAGAATTAAGTAAAGAAACATTGGGCATCCCAGTAATTGCAATTGGCGTTCCGACAGTGGTGGATGCAGTAACGATTGCTAGTGACACAATTGATTATGTCTTAAAGCATTTTGGTAGAGAACTAAAAGATGATAGACCATCCCGCTCTCTTGTGCCGGCTGGTTTGACATTCGGGAAGAAAAAAGTGCTCAACGAAGAAGACTTGCCAGATGAGGAAACACGTCAATCATTCTTAGGCATCGTAGGAACCCTTCCAGAAGAAGAGAAAAGGCAGCTGATCCATGAAGTACTTGCGCCGCTCGGGCAAAATTTAATGGTCACGCCTAAAGAAGTCGATACATTCATTGATGATATGGCAAACGTACTTGCCAACGGATTAAACACAGCGCTTCATCAAAAAATCACTCAAGATAACAAGGGTTCATATAATCATTAATCGGTTCTACTTTCTCTAGCTCGCTCATAGTGTAATTACTAGAAAGCGTGCTGGAGGGAGTAAATCATGAAAAAAAGACCCCGCCGTCCTCGACAGTTGGTCGTTGCGATTAATGGAACGAAAGTAGTCAAAAGCATTTTCTTATTTATTGCCTCTCTTGTTGTGGTGTTTGTGATGTCAGGGGCTTTAACATCTTTAAAACCTGAGCTGAGGCCGCAAGCCTCGTTATATGGTGTAGCAGATGAGCTCTCTGGCGCATTTTTTGCCACATTAATGGGCATGGAAAACCAATATTTCGCCTCAGCAGTTCCAGAAGCTCAAAAAGGATTTCATTTCTCTGGGCTGTCACTGAAGCTTGCAACCAGTATTAATTTAGAAGACCCGCGCAGTTTTCTAGGAAGAGAACTTCCAGGCTTTGAACATTTTGATACAAAAATCATCTTAGCGGGTGAAGGCACAGACTATACCAACATGCCAATGGAATCGCCGCCTCCGAGTGAAGTGATCCAAGATGAAAAAGAAGCAAATTTAGCTGAACTGGACAAGCTGGATGAAGATGGGCCGAAAAAGCCTGCCAAAGAACCGGACCGGTCAACAGGAAAACGAAAAGCTGTGTACATTTATCACACACATAATACGGAATCATATTTACCATTTTTAAAAGGAGAAACGAACCCAAATAATGCACGGCACTCAAAAGTGAATGTTACCCTTGTCGGCGACATGTTTGGAAAGGCGCTTGATCAGCAAGGAATCGGCAATACAGTCGACAAAACGGAAATTGAAAAAAGACTCGTGAAAAAAGGATTAAAGTATCCGCAGTCTTATAATGAATCAAGATTAGTCGTGAAAGAAGCCTTAGCGAAAAATGATGACCTCGATTATTTAATTGATATTCACCGGGACTCAAGAAGAAAGAAAGATACGACAGTCGAAATCAAAGGGAAGAAATATGCGAGAATTGCGTTTGTTGTAGGGAAGAAGAATCAAAGCTATGAGAAAAACTTAAAGCTTGCGACAGAGTTCCACCATTTGATGGAGAAAAAATATAAAGGTCTTAGTGTCGGTGTGTTTGCCAAAGGAGAAATTGGTGATAATGGAATCTATAATCAAGATTTATCCGACAAAGCCCTTCTTTTAGAATTTGGCGGAGTGGATAATAATATGGAAGAATTAAGAAATGCATCCAATGCAGCAGCTGATGTATTCAGCGATATTTTCTGGGACGCGGAAAAGGTGGATGGCAAAGCAAAGGGTGAGAAAAAACGCTCTTAAGGTGGTGACGGGTATGGGCTCATTTATTGGGAAAACCATTATTTTAGGATTGGTCTTGCTGTTTGGTGTCTTTTTAGGAATGCAGCAAGCGAATAATGGCATGCTGCAAATGAAGGGCTACCATGATCCGCAATTAAAAGGAGCTTTCTCCATTCAAATGAACGACGATGAAGAAAAGGAAGCTTCTATCTTAGGAACGGCTGTTACAGAAAAGGATCTTGCCGAAAAACAAAAGCAGCTCGAGGAAATAGAAGGCTTTAATGCCTTTTCCAAAGCAGGAAAAGCCCTGTCTGATGGTATGACACATGCAGCCCGTTCTCTTTATGATTGGGTGAATGGGAAATAAACGAATTTCATGAGATATCACCCTTTTAATCAAAGCCGCTGACCGATAAGCGGCTTTTCTTGATTTCGATTGAATCTTTACAGCCCTATTGATATAATCTAACCTAGCGCAACCCGCGTTTTATAGTAGGAGTGATAGATTGTGACAGATAAAGAAAAACGATTAGAACGGCAATCAAGAATTCGAAATTTCTCCATTATCGCCCATATTGACCATGGGAAATCCACATTGGCGGACCGTATTTTGGAAAAAACAGCGGCGATTACTCAACGGGAAATGAAAGAACAATTACTTGATTCCATGGATTTAGAGCGTGAACGCGGCATAACGATTAAACTAAACTCTGTCCAGCTGAAGTATAAGGCGAAGGATGGAGAAGAATATATCATGCACCTGATTGATACACCAGGGCATGTCGACTTCACCTATGAGGTATCTCGAAGCCTAGCTGCCTGTGAGGGTGCGATTCTCGTAGTAGATGCAGCACAAGGAATTGAAGCACAGACACTTGCGAACGTTTATTTAGCTCTTGATAACAACTTAGAAATTCTTCCGATTATCAATAAAATCGATCTGCCGAGTGCAGAGCCTGAGCGTGTAAGAGAAGAAATTGAAGATGTCATCGGGTTGGATGCGTCTGAAGCTGTTCTCACCTCTGCTAAGGCGGGTATTGGAATCGAGGATATTTTAGAACAAATCGTTGAAAAGGTGCCGGCACCTGCTGGAGATCCAGAAGCACCACTTCAAGCCCTTATTTTTGATTCTCTTTACGATGCGTATCGCGGCGTTATTGCGTACATACGAATTGTTGAAGGAACCGTCAGACCTGGTCAGAAAATTAAAATGATGGCGACGGGGAAAGAATTTGAAGTTCTTGAAGTCGGCGTTTTCACACCAAAAGCCATGCCTACAGATGAACTCACAGTTGGAGATGTTGGCTACTTAACAGCTGCGATTAAAAATGTCGGTGATACACGAGTAGGGGATACGATCACAAGTGCGGAAAACCCTGCGAAAGAAGCGCTGCCAGGATACAGAAAGCTAAACCCAATGGTATACTGCGGACTTTATCCGATTGATACAGCGAAATACAACGACTTACGTGAAGCGTTAGAAAAGCTTGAATTAAATGATTCTTCACTTCAATATGAGGCAGAGACATCCCAAGCACTTGGCTTCGGTTTCCGCTGCGGCTTCCTTGGAATGCTTCATATGGAAATCATCCAAGAACGGATTGAACGTGAATTTAAAATTGATCTGATTACGACAGCGCCAAGTGTTATTTATGATGTATATATGACAGATGGAGAAAAAATCGTCGTAGATAACCCGTCCAATCTGCCTGATCCGCAAAAGATTGAGCGAATTGAAGAACCATATGTAAAAGCAACAATGATGGTGCCGAACGATTATGTAGGCTCTGTGATGGAGCTTTGCCAAGGAAAGCGCGGAAATTTCATCGATATGCAGTATCTTGATGCGAACCGTGTGAGCATTGTGTACGAAATTCCTTTGGCAGAGATCGTATACGAATTCTTTGATCAGCTAAAGTCTAACACAAAAGGCTACGCGTCCTTTGATTATGAGCTGATTGGCTATCGTCCATCGACGCTGGTGAAGATGGATATCATGCTGAATGGCGAAAAAATCGATGCCCTTTCCTTTATTGTTCACCGCGATTATGCATATGAACGAGGCAAGATCATTGTAGAAAAGCTAAAAGAACTGATTCCACGCCAGCACTTTGAAGTGCCAGTTCAAGCAGCAATCGGTCAAAAAATCGTTGCTCGTTCCACCATTAAAGCGATGCGTAAAAACGTACTTGCCAAATGTTATGGTGGAGACATTTCCCGGAAAAGAAAGCTTCTTGAGAAGCAAAAAGAAGGGAAAAAGCGCATGAAGCAAGTGGGCTCTGTTGAAGTCCCGCAAGAAGCATTTATGGCCGTGCTGAAGATGGATGACAGCACACCGAAAAAATAACATCCTCAAGGCTGCTTGCTTTACAATGTTCGCCTTGACGTTTATAGTCGATAACAAACAAAGGCGCCGCAGCGATAAACTGCGGCTCTTTACCTGTAAAGAAGGTGTCATCAAATGAAAGCAGCATACATTCACATTCCATTTTGTGAGCACATTTGCCACTATTGTGATTTCAATAAATTTTTCATTAAAACGCAGCCAGTCGATGAATACTTAGCGGCTCTTGAAAAAGAGATGCAGCATACGATCGAACAAAAGGGCGAGCAGGAACTCAAGACGATTTTTATTGGCGGGGGAACCCCGACATCACTGACTGTCAGCCAGCTAGACAAGCTCATGAACAGCATTCACCGTGTATTAAAGCCGACAAAAAACCTGATTGAATTTGCAGTGGAAGCGAACCCAGATGAATTATCACTCGAGAAGCTGCATGTGTTAAAAGAAGCCGGTGTCAATCGGCTGAGTTTTGGTGTTCAAACCTTTGAAGACGATTTGCTCAAAAAAATCGGACGAGTTCATCAAAAAAAGGATGTCCTTACGTCCTTTGAGCGAGCTCGAGCGGTTGGATTTGACAATATTAGCCTCGATCTCATGTTTGGCTTGCCGCATCAAGAAAAGCATCATGTGATGAATTCACTTGAGACGGCTTTCTCGCTGGGTGCAGAGCATTATTCGGTTTACTCACTCATCGTCGAGCCGAAAACCGTTTTTTACAACTTAATGCAAAAGGGAAAACTTCATTTACCGCCGCAAGAACGTGAGGCTGAAATGTATGAGCTTGTGATGGATGAAATGGAGCGCCATGGATTAAAGCAGTACGAAATTAGCAATTACGCTAAACCTGGCTTTGAAAGCCAGCATAACCTGACCTATTGGAGCAATGAAGATTACTTCGGTTTTGGTGCAGGCGCACACGGGTATGTAGATGGCGTCCGAAATGTGAATGCAGGGCCGGTGAAACATTATTTGGAGCTGATTGACCAAACAGGGTTCCCGTATAAGGAAACACATGAGGTCACAAAAGCAGAGCAAATAGAAGAAGAAATGTTTTTAGGTCTTCGAAAGATCGAAGGAGTGAAAAGTGCTGATTTCCAAGCAAAATATGGTACTGCACCAGAAGCACTTTTTCCCACTGTTCTTGAAGAATTAGAAGAAAAAGGCCTCATTGTAAAAGATGACATTGGGATCCGTTTAACAAGAAAAGGAAAATTGTTAGGGAATGAAGTATTTCAAGCGTTTCTCGGTGAGTTATAATTGACATTTTAATTTGAGTTTGGTAATTTTGTTTATACAATTAGCACTCGTTGAAAGAGAGTGCTAACAGGGGTGATGATGATGTTAACAAATCGTCAGCTTTTGATTCTGCAAGTCATCATTAATGACTTTATTCGTTCGGCGCAGCCAGTTGGATCAAGGACTCTTTCTAAAAAAGAAGACATTACATTCAGCTCTGCGACGATTAGAAACGAAATGGCTGATTTGGAGGAACTTGGTTTTATTGAAAAGACCCATTCTTCATCAGGAAGAATTCCTTCCGAAAAAGGATATCGTTATTATGTAGATCATTTGCTCTCTCCGCGAAAACTGTCGTCTAAAGAGCTTGTGCTCATCCAATCGGCCTTTCAGGAGAAAATTTTTGAGCTGGAAAAAACAGTTCAAAAATCGGCGGAAATTTTATCAGATCTCACAAACTATACATCGATTGTGCTTGGTCCAAAGCTAAGTGAAAATCGATTAAAGCAAATTCAGCTTGTCCCTGTTCAGCCGAACAAAGCAGTGGCAATCATGATTACAGACAGCGGACATGTTGAAAACAAAACCATTACCTTCTCTGAGCATCTCGATGTCTCCGATATTGAGAAGCTGATGAATATTTTAAACAGCCGCCTAGCCGGAGTCCCGATGGATCAGCTGAAGGACAGAATGTATAAAGAAGTTGTGATGCTTCTTCGCACGCATTTAAAAGATTATGATCATATTTTAGATGCGCTCGGCAATACATTTACATCGACTCAAAATGAATCAAAACTTTTCTTTGGCGGGAAGATTAATATGTTGAATCAGCCGGAGTTTCATGACATTGACCGCATTCGTTCACTCATGATGCTTATTGAGCAAAAGAATGATGTCATGCAGCTGTTTCATCCAAATCAGCAAGGAATCACCATTAAAATCGGTTCAGAAAACAATTTGGAAGCGATGGAGAATTGCAGCTTAATCACAGCCACTTATTCGATTGATCAAAAATCACTCGGCTCCATTGCTGTCATCGGTCCAACCCGTATGGATTATGGCAGGGTTGTCAGTCTCTTGCATCATGTATCAAAAGACTTGTCAAACGCACTTTCCAATTTGTATGATGAGTAGGGTGATAAAAGATAGGGGCATAGCCCCTTCGTATTTTTGAATCTTTTGAGGGAGGTGAACACAATGTCAGAAGAAAAACAGACACCTGAGCAAGAAGCAGAGGTTGAAGCACAAGAAGAAGCAGTTCAAGCAGATAATGAGGAAGTAACACATGATGAACAGTCTGCCTTCCAAGAAAAAATCGATGAATTGCAACAGCTTCTAAATGAAAAAGAAAACAAAATTCTGCGTGTTCAAGCAGATTTTGAAAACTATAAACGCCGTGCTCGAACTGAAGTGGAGACCGTGCAAAAATATCGTTCTCAACATGTTGTCAGTGATCTTCTCCCAGCTCTTGATAACTTTGAAAGAGCGCTTGGAATTGATCCAGACAATGAGCAGACGAAAAGTTTGTTAGAAGGAATGCAAATGGTTTACCGCCAGCTGGTAGAAGCGTTGAAAAATGAAGGCGTTGAACCAATTGAAGCTGTCGGCAAAGAGTTCGATCCAAACCTTCATCAAGCCGTCATGCAAGTTGAAGATGAAAATTATGATTCAAATATCGTTGTAGAAGAATTGCAAAAGGGCTATAAACTCAAAGATCGAGTTATTCGTCCATCAATGGTAAAAGTAAATCAATAACTACATAATGGGAGGTCATCGAATATGAGTAAAATCATTGGGATTGACTTAGGAACAACAAACTCATGTGTTGCAGTACTTGAAGGCGGCGAGCCAAAAGTCATTGCAAACGCTGAAGGAGCACGTACAACACCATCTGTTGTCGCTTTTAAAAACGGAGAGCGCCAAGTGGGTGAAGTAGCAAAACGTCAATCAATTACAAACCCAAACACAATCATGTCTGTTAAAAGACATATGGGTACAGATTATAAAGTAGAAGTTGAAGGCAAGAACTATACACCGCAGGAAATCTCTGCAATCATTCTTCAACACCTTAAATCTTACGCTGAAGGCTATCTTGGCGAAGAAGTAACAAAAGCAGTTATCACTGTTCCTGCTTACTTCAACGATGCAGAACGTCAAGCAACAAAAGATGCTGGTAAAATTGCCGGTCTTGAAGTGGAACGTATCATCAACGAACCAACAGCAGCTGCACTTGCGTATGGTTTAGATAAAACAGATGAAGATCAAACGATCCTTGTATACGACCTTGGCGGCGGTACATTTGACGTGTCAGTTCTTGAACTTGGAGACGGCGTCTTTGAAGTGCGCTCAACTGCTGGGGACAACCGTCTAGGTGGAGACGATTTTGACCAAGTCATCATTGATCACCTAGTGGCTGAATTCAAAAAAGAAAATGGCATTGATCTTTCTAAAGATAAAATGGCGCTTCAGCGTTTAAAAGATGCTGCTGAAAAAGCGAAAAAAGATCTTTCAGGTGTATCTTCTACACAAATTTCACTGCCATTTATCACAGCTGGAGAAGCAGGACCTCTTCACCTTGAATTAACGTTAACGCGTGCTAAATTCGAAGAGCTTTCTGCAGATCTTGTAGAGCGTACAATGACACCTGTACGTCAATCACTGAAAGATGCTGGTTTATCTGCTAGCGAGATTGATAAAGTCATCCTTGTAGGTGGGTCAACTCGTATTCCTGCAGTCCAAGAAGCAATCAAAAAAGAAACAGGCAAAGAGCCTCATAAAGGTGTAAACCCTGATGAAGTTGTTGCACTTGGTGCAGCGATCCAAGGTGGAGTGATCACAGGAGATGTCAAAGACGTTGTTCTTCTTGACGTAACACCACTTTCTTTAGGAATTGAAACAATGGGCGGCGTGTTCACGAAGCTGATTGAACGTAATACAACAATTCCAACAAGTAAATCTCAAGTATTCTCAACGGCTGCTGACAACCAAACAGCTGTAGATATCCATGTCTTGCAAGGTGAGCGCCCAATGGCTGCAGATAACAAAACATTAGGCCGCTTCCAATTGACTGATATCCCGCCAGCACCACGTGGCGTACCGCAAATTGAAGTATCATTTGATATCGATAAAAACGGTATTGTCAACGTACGTGCGAAAGATATGGGTACAGGCAAAGAGCAAAACATCACAATCAAATCTTCTTCAGGTCTTTCTGATGATGAGATCGAAAAAATGGTTAAAGAAGCAGAAGAAAATGCTGAAGCAGATGCGAAGAAAAAAGAAGAAATCGAAGTGCGCAACGAAGCAGATCAATTAGTGTTTACAACTGAAAAAACATTAAAAGATCTAGAAGGCAAAATCGATGAAGAGCAAGTGAAAAAAGCAAACGACGCGAAAGATGCACTAAAAGCTGCGATCGAAAAAGGCGAGTTTGAAGACATCAAAGCGAAAAAAGATGAGCTGCAAACAATCGTTCAAGAATTAACGACCAAGCTCTATGAAGAAGCTGCAAAACAAGCACAAGCTCAGCAAGAAGGCGCTGAAGGTGCTCAAAAAGCAGATGACAATGTAGTGGATGCAGAATACGAAGAAGTAAACGACGATCAAGAGAAAAAATAATCACCTTTACTTTTGAAAAAGACTGCTGAAACGTACTCGTCAGAAAGTCAAAGTCAGGATCTCTTGGCTTTGACTTTTTTTCTTTTCAACGATGAAAGGAATTGAAAAAAGTTAAATCAAAATGATACAATCGTATTTATGTGAGAAAATCGGGAGTGTGAAGAGATGAGTAAGCGTGATTACTATGAAGTGCTTGGCGTAAGTAAGAGCGCCTCAAAGGACGAAATCAAAAAGGCATACCGCAAGCTTTCAAAAAAGTATCACCCTGATATTAATAAAGAAGCTGGCTCAGATGAGAAATTCAAAGAAGTAAAAGAAGCCTATGAAACCCTTTCTGATGATCAAAAGCGTTCGCATTATGACCAGTTCGGTCATACCGATCCAAACCAAGGCTTTGGCGGTGGCGGTTTTGGTGGAGGAGGAGACTTTGGCGGCTTCGGCGGCTTTGATGACATCTTCTCTAGTATTTTTGGCGGCGGAGCGAGAAGAAGAGATCCAAATGCACCACGCCAAGGAGCGGACCTGCAATATACAATGACGCTTTCATTCGAAGAAGCGGCATTTGGAAAAGAAGCAACCATTGAAATCCCTCGTGAAGAATCATGTGAAACATGTCATGGATCAGGTGCAAAGCCCGGAACGCAGGCGAAAACTTGTTCACATTGCGGAGGATCTGGTCAATTAAATGTTGAACAGTCAACCCCATTTGGTAAAGTGGTCAACCGCAGAGTATGTAACTACTGTAGCGGAACAGGGAAACAAATTGATCATAAATGTTCAACATGCGGCGGATCTGGCAAAGTGCGCAAGCGCAAGAAAATTAACGTGACGATCCCTGCAGGTGTTGATGATGGTCAGCAGCTCAGAGTATCTGGTCAAGGTGAACCAGGTGTAAATGGAGGACCTCCAGGCGATCTATTCGTTGTATTCCATGTGCGTGCGCATGAATTCTTCGAACGTGATGGAGATGACATTTACTGCGAGATGCCGCTCACCTTTGCCCAAGCTGCATTAGGTGACGAAATTGAAGTGCCAACATTACACGGAAAAGTAAAATTAAAAGTTCCTGCTGGCACTCAAACTGGCACGAAGTTTAGACTTAAAGGAAAAGGTGTGAAAAATGTACGCGGCTACGGCCAAGGCGATCAGCATATCGTTGTACGTGTCGTCACACCGACAAATTTAACAGACAATCAAAAAGATATCATTAGAAAATTTGCTGAAGTGAGCGGAAATAAACCGGACGAACAAGAAATGAGCTTTTTCGATAAGGTAAAACGCGCATTTAAAGGCGAGTAAGACGGATAAGGAGTTGGTAGTATTGAAGTGGTCAGAAATTAGCGTCCATACAACAAATGAAGCGGTGGAACCGATCACCAATATTTTGCATGAAGCAGGTGCAAGTGGTGTCGTGATTGAGGACCCGCTTGATTTAGTCAAGGAACGTGAAAATGTATACGGTGAGATCTACCAGCTCGATCCGAATGACTATCCGGATGAAGGTGTCATTGTCAAAGCCTATCTTCCAATGAACAGCTTTTTGATGGAAACGGTAGATGAGATCAAAGAAGCCATCAACAATCTTCTTCTATACGATATTGACCTTGGACGCAATACACTGTCAATTTGTGAAGTAAATGAAGAAGAATGGGCCACCGCATGGAAGAAATACTATCATCCTGTGAAAATTTCTGAAAAATTCACCATCGTTCCAACGTGGGAAGAATATACACCGGTTCATTCTGATGAACTGATTATTGAAATGGACCCTGGAATGGCATTTGGAACAGGTACGCATCCCACAACCGTCCTTTGCATTCAGGCGCTTGAGCGCTATGTAAAGGAAAACGATACGGTGATTGATGTTGGAACAGGCTCTGGGATTTTAAGTGTGGCAGCAGCAATGCTTGGTGCAAAAGACATTCAAGCCTTTGATCTCGACACCGTTGCGGTAGAAAGTGCGAAGCAAAACATCGAACTAAATGGTGTAAGTGACCAAGTGACGGTCAAACAAAACAACTTGCTTGATGGGATTTCAGGTGAGCGTGATGTGATTGTCGCCAACATTCTGGCAGAAGTAATTTTGCGCTTTACAGATCAAGCCTATGACCTATTGAAGAAAGATGGCTATTTCATTACATCAGGCATCATTGGACAAAAGAAATTACAAGTCAAAACAGCATTAGAAGAAGCAGGTTTTGATATTGTTGAAGTGCTGTCAATGGAAGATTGGGTCAGCATTATAGCGAAAAAATAAAGCGAGTAGGTGTCAGGACACGTATGCAACGATATTTTATCGACCTCACGAAAGAAGAAGTGACGTTAAAGGGAGCCATCGTTATAAAAGGTGAAGATGTACATCATCTTTCCAATGTCATGCGGATGAAAGCAGGGCAGGAAATCCTTTGTTTAACAACAGACGGCTTTGAAGCGCTCAGTAAAATTGATACAATAACAAAGGAAGAAGTGATTTGTCACCTTGAAAGCTGGACAAATCAGGACAGAGAACTTCCGATTCGGGTGACGATCGCAAGCGGTCTTCCAAAAGGAGATAAGCTTGAGCTCATTATCCAAAAAGGCACAGAGCTTGGCGCAAGTGCTTTTATCCCATTTCAAGCGGCTCGTTCTATTACAAAGCTAGACCAAAAAAAGTCACATAAAAAACGAGAGCGCTGGGAGAAAATCGCGAAAGAAGCAGCAGAGCAGTCCTACCGGAATATCATTCCGCGTGTTTATTCAGTATCAACGTTTAAAGAGCTGACGCAATTAGCTGGTGAATTCGATAAATGTGTCGTTGCATACGAAGAATCATCGAAAGAAGGAGAGCAAAGCCGTTTTCAAACTGTGCTTCAACAGATGAAAGGCGGACAAACCTTGTTAGTGGTTTTTGGCCCTGAAGGCGGTTTGGCAGAAAAGGAGATTGAAGAGCTTGAAACGCTTGGTGCAGTCATTTGCGGGCTCGGACCACGCATTTTAAGAACAGAAACCGCTCCTTTATACGCGCTTTCCGCTATATCTTATCAAACAGAGTTATTAAGAGGTGAATCATGATGGGAACAGTAGCGTTCCATACACTTGGCTGTAAGGTCAACCACTATGAAACAGAGGCGATCTGGCAGCTGTTTAAAGAAGCTGGCTATGAAAGAAAAGAGTATGAATCAAAAGCAGACGTATATGTCATTAATACATGTACGGTCACGAATACAGGCGATAAGAAAAGCCGCCAAGTCATTAGAAGAGCCATTCGTCATAACCCGGATGGTGTCATTTGTGTAACTGGCTGCTATGCGCAAACATCTCCAGCAGAAATCATGGCGATTCCTGGTGTTGATATTGTGGTTGGAACACAGGACAGACATAAATTACTAGGTTATATAGAAGAATACCGCAGAGAAAGACAGCCGATCAACGGGGTTGGCAATATCATGAAAGCACGTGTGTTTGAAGAACTTGATGTTCCTGCCTTTACAGACAGAACGCGCGCTTCATTAAAAATCCAAGAAGGCTGTAACAACTTCTGTACATTCTGCATTATTCCTTGGGCACGCGGCCTTCTTCGTTCTCGCGATCCAGAAGAAGTCATCAATCAAGCGCAGCAGCTTGTTGATGCAGGCTATAAAGAAATTGTGCTTACAGGTATTCACACAGGCGGATACGGAGAAGACTTAAAGGATTATAACTTTGCGAAGCTTCTGAGAGCATTAGATGAACGTGTTATTGGCTTAAAACGAATCCGTATTTCATCTATTGAAGCTAGTCAAATTACAGATGAAGTGATTGAAGTGCTGGATCAGTCAGATAAAATTGTCAGACACTTACACATCCCGCTTCAATCTGGTTCAAATACTGTGCTAAAAAGAATGCGCCGTAAATATACGATGGAATTCTTTGCAGAGCGTTTAACAAAGCTGAAAAAAGCATTGCCAGGACTTGCTGTCACCTCTGATGTAATCGTAGGATTCCCTGGGGAAACAGAAGAAGAATTCTTGGAAACGTACAATTTTGTCAAAGACCATCAATTCTCTGAGCTGCACGTCTTCCCTTACAGCAAACGTACGGGTACGCCGGCTGCAAGAATGGAAGATCAAGTGGATGAAAATGTGAAAAACGAACGTGTACACCGTTTGATCGCTCTTTCTGACCAGCTTGCGAAAGAGTATGCATCTGCATATGAGGGTGATGTGCTAGAAATTATTCCGGAAGAATCCTTCAAAGAACAAGAAGGAAACCACAATCTTTATGTTGGTTATACCGATAACTATATGAAGGTTGTTTTTGAAGGAACAGAGGACATGATCGGCCGTCTGGTCAAAGTGAAAATTACGAAAGCGGGCTATCCTTATAACGAAGGACAATTCGTTCGCATCAGCGATGATGTGCAGCCAAACAAAGTGAGAATGACCTCATAATAGATAAAAAAACCGGCAGCCAAAAGGGCAAGCCGGTTTCTTTTATTTTGACTGATTCGGCATGAGACACAAGATCAATGCGTGAAAAGGGCTTATGAACGGGAAGAAGAGGAGAGAGCTTGCCACATTAAACAGCAGACTGAAATGCGCAATCTGCTGGGCGGGTGAGCTTGCGAGAAGGGCGACAACCTCTGTGATCAGGGCGAGAAACGGAAGGCATAAAAGAACACCGAGCACATTAAACACGACGTGTGCATAAGCCGTTTGACGTGCTGCGTAGCCGCCAGATATCGCAGCCATCACAGCCGTAATACATGTCCCAATATTGGAACCTAACACAAAGCTGATGCCTTCCTGAAGTGCCACAGTTCCCTCATTCATAAATCCCATTAAAATACCGATACAGACGGAGCTCGAATGAACAATCGCTGTGAAAATGGTACCCGAAAGCAGCGCTGTCCAGTCTGAATGCTGCATCATTTCAAGAAAACGCAATGTCTCAGGCTGGCTTGTCATCATCCCTGCAATTTTTGAGAAGCCTTGAATGCAAAAAAAGATCATCCCGAGCCCAAATAAACTTTTTCCTGCATGTCTAAAAGATGTCCTGCCAAAAAGGATGCATACAAGACCGGCTATGATCAAAACCCACATGAAGACATCCATTTTGATAGCGATAAATTCTGTCGTAAACGTGGAGCCGATATTGGTTCCAAGGATCATTGGGATCGATTTTTTAAAAGAGAGAATGCCTGTACTGACAAAGCCGATGACGATGACCATAAATGCCGAACTGCTTTGTAGAACCCCTGTAAACACAATGCTGACCAAGAATGCTTTGACCGGGTGATCTGTAAAGAGAAGAAGTGATTTCTCAATACGAGACGACGCAAGCGCCATTAATCCTTTTCTCAGCAAGCCCATTGACCATAAAAAAATGAAAATAAGTGCACAAAAATAAATGATCGCCATCATAGAAAAGTCCTCCTCTTATCAATGAATATATGGACTTGTCTACCTGCTCATGACGAAAATATATTTCCAAATCACTTAGTTGACCTCACACAAGGCTTATATTATAATGTCTAGGTACATGTTTTGCATGTATATCTTTTTTTAATGCAGTCGATTGGTGTATTCGGAGGGAGGGAAAGAGAATGTCAAAAACGGTCGTTAGAAAAAACGAATCGCTTGAAGATGCTCTTCGTCGCTTTAAACGCAGTGTATCCAAAACTGGAACATTGCAAGAAGCAAGAAAGCGTGAATTTTATGAAAAGCCTAGCGTAAAGCGCAAGAAAAAGTCTGAAGCTGCTAGAAAACGTAAATTCTAAAGAGGGTGGATTTTATGAGTCTTCTTGAGCAATTAAATTCTGATATGAAGCTTATGATGAAAAACCGTGAGAAAGACAAGCTTGTTGTCATTCGTATGGTAAAGGCTTCGCTGCAAAATGAAGCAATTAAGCTTAAGAAAGACAGTTTGACCGGCGATGAGGAACTAACCGTCCTTTCCCGCGAGATTAAGCAACGTAAAGACTCCCTCCATGAATTTTCGAAAGCTAATCGCTTAGATTTAGTAGATAAAGTTCAAAAAGAGATTGACATCTTAGACGTTTATTTACCTGAACAGCTTTCTGAAGAAGAACTGCAAACGATCGTGAAAGAAACGATTACTGAAACAGGTGCTTCCTCGAAGGCTGATATGGGTAAAGTCATGAGCGCTATTATGCCAAAAGTAAAAGGTAAAGCTGATGGAGCTGTCATTAACAGACTTGTCAGCGAGCAGCTGTCTCAATAAAAAAGTATCCTTCTATTGTTAGAAGGGTACTTTTTTTATGCCTTCATGATTCTGTCATATAAAAATGAAACCTATGATACATTTGTAACGTATGTAAAGGAACAGTAAAATGGAAGAAAGAGAGGAGGGATCACCAAATAGATGAAAAAAATAAAAATTTCTATTGCTCTCTTCAGTTGTTTTATAATATGCTTGTTATTAGGGGTTCAATTGACCGCGAAATCAGCAGATCAGAAAGTTCATGTTATCCCAATTGAAGATACAGTAGAAAAAGGACTTTCTAAATTCATTGAACGATCGTTTGAGCAGGCAAAGGCGGAACGGGCGAAGCATATTATTCTCGACATCAATACACCGGGTGGTGCAGTCGATGCAGCGCTTGAGATCGCAGATACCATTCGCGCTTCCGATATCCCAGTGACAGCGTTTGTCAATCATAGAGCGCTTTCAGCCGGGGCCTTCATCGCGCTGAATGCCGATCAGATTTATATGACCCCGAATGGAAAGATGGGGGCTGCTGCGATCATTGATGGAGAAGGCAATGCCGCCGATCAAAAATCTGAATCTCTATGGCTTGCTGAAATGAGTGATGCTGCCGAAAAGCAGGGGCGTGATCCAAAGTATGCTCTTGCCATGGCGGATGTAGATATAGACGCAAAAGAAGCCGGTGCACCAAAAGGGGAATTGCTCACCTTTAACACAGACCGGGCGCTTCAATTCGGGTATGCAGAAGGTGAAGCAAAAAATATGGATGACTTGCTTCAGAAGCTGAAATTAACAGACGCTTCTGTTCAATACGATGAAGTGAGCTTTGCTGAAAAGGTTGCGCGTTTTCTTACGCACCCAATTGTCATTCCGATCCTTTTATCCATTGCAAGTTTAGGGTTAATTGTTGAGCTCTATTCTCCTGGCTTTGGGGTACCAGGCACCATGGGAGTGACAGCGCTTCTTCTATTCTTTTATGGTCATCTCGTGGCAGGTTTTGCAGGATATGAGACGTTGTTCCTGTTTTTAGCAGGGATTGCCCTCATCATTCTGGAATTGTTTTTGCCAGGGGGAATCGTAGGTGTCATTGGACTGATCTGTGTCGTTGTCAGCTTATTTTTAGCAGCTGGAAGCTTTACAGAAATGGCGATTTCCATCTTGATTGCCACTGCTGTTTCAATCATAGCAGTTATTTTATTGACAAAGGTGTTGGGGAAACGTATGAAATTTTTTAAAAAGTTCATTTTAACCGATTCAACCAATAAGGAAAGCGGTTATGTCTCAAATGAAACAAGAGAAGATCTTGTTGGACAAATCGCAGTGACAGCAACCGCACTTCGTCCATCTGGTACGATCGTATTCGGAGATGAGCGCATTGATGTTGTGTCAGAAGGTGCATTTATCGATAAGGATGAACAAGTAAAAATTGTGAAAGCGG
This sequence comes from Bacillus sp. FSL R5-0659, assembly GCF_038008785.1. Classification (NCBI taxonomy): domain Bacteria; kingdom Bacillati; phylum Bacillota; class Bacilli; order Caryophanales; family Bacillaceae; genus Bacillus; species Bacillus sp. FSL R5-0659. The sequence goes on along the minus strand of NZ_JBBOZU010000001.1, from coordinate 2,242,151 downwards.
AAGGCTCACGCATTGTCGTGAGGAAAGTATAGATATACTGATTTTAGAGGAGGAATAAAATGGATCCATCTACTTTACTATTATTTGTGATTATCGCAGCAGGTTTGATTGTTCTTTCGATCTTTTTCACCTTTGTACCGGTGATGCTGTGGATTTCTGCCCTAGCGGCTGGCGTAAAAGTGAGCATTTTTACACTTGTAGGAATGAGACTGCGCCGAGTCATTCCAAACCGAGTGGTCAACCCGCTCATCAAAGCACATAAAGCGGGTCTTGATGTGACGATTAACCAGCTGGAGAGCCACTATCTTGCAGGTGGTAACGTGGACAGAGTTGTGAACGCATTAATTGCAGCTCAACGCGCGAATATCGAATTGAACTTTGCTCGCTGTGCAGCCATCGACCTAGCAGGACGTGATGTACTAGAAGCAGTTCAAATGAGTGTAAACCCTAAAGTCATTGAAACACCATTTATCTCTGGTGTTGCGATGGACGGGATTGAAGTCAAAGCAAAAGCACGTATTACAGTTCGTGCAAACATCGACCGTCTTGTCGGTGGTGCAGGGGAAGAAACAATTATTGCCCGTGTAGGTGAAGGGATTGTCTCCACAATCGGTTCATCAGATAATCATAAAAAGGTTCTTGAGAATCCTGATATGATTTCTCAAACGGTTCTTGGTAAAGGATTAGATTCAGGTACTGCATTTGAAATTCTCTCGATTGATATCGCAGATGTGGATATCGGTAAAAACATCGGGGCGATTCTGCAAACAGACCAAGCAGAAGCAGACAAAAACATTGCACAGGCGAAAGCAGAAGAACGCCGCGCAATGGCTGTTGCACAAGAGCAAGAGATGCGTGCGAAAGTTGAAGAAATGCGCGCGAAAGTAGTAGAAGCAGAGGCTGAAGTACCACTTGCAATGGCTGAAGCATTACGTGAAGGCAATATTGGTGTCATGGACTACATGAACATTAAAAATATCGATGCTGATACGGATATGAGAGATTCATTTGGTAAAATGACAAAAGGTCCATCTGATAATGAAAACAAATAAGCATCCTCTCACGCTTTAAGGAGGGAGCCCATTGGACATTCTATTTGAAAATCCGCTACTAATTGCGATTATCATCGGTATCATCTCTGCCGTCTTTGGGAAAATCGGCAAACAAGAGGAGAACGAAGAGAAGAATCAGCAAAAGAAGCCCGCTCCTCAGCGTAAGCCGGTGGCCCAAAAACAAACAAAGCAAACAAGTCCAGATCCAGTCGTGACGGATCAGCTGGACGATTTCGGTGATGTACATGATCATGGCGGGATGAAGAAAAAAACTTCTCAGTCCTTACAAGATCGCTATACGGCTACACTTGCCGAAATGGAAGAAAGAAAAAACGAGTTGAACAAAGAGTTTCAATCGCTTGAAAGAGAGCTGACAAGGCCAAAGGCTGCATCTGCTGAAGTGAGGCCAAAAATCATTGAGAAGCTGAACCAAGATACAATTGTTCAAGGAATGATCCTTGGAGAAGTATTTGGAGAGCCGCGGGCGAAAAAACCGCACAGAACGATGAAACGGCCATATAAAAGATAAAGAAGAAAGTCCCCTTCAAAAAAGGGGGCTTTTTTTGTCTGATAACGATTTTTCATAAAGAAAATGCTGAAACGGCTGTTTTGCGGGATTCATTAGCATGATATGAATCCCTGAGGAATAGGATGATATAGAGGCTTTCTCATCAGTCTCACCATCTTTCAGTTTGATCTCATACACATGAGGTGGGAAGGGGTTCTTATTGAATGGGAAAAAGAAAAAATCGACTTAAAGCATGGCTGACAAGAACACTTGAAATCCCTCCAGACGTGATGATGGATCTTCCCCGTATTACGATGGTTGGCAGACTCCACATTTACATAGAGAACCATAAAGGGCTTCTGCTTTTCAGTGATCAAGAGGTAAGGCTGATGCTCAAACAGGGACAATGCATTATTTCAGGGAAAGATTTTGTGATTAAAACGATTTTGCCAGAAGAGATTTTATTGGAAGGGAAAATCGATGAGGTCCGTTATATTGATTCTTAACTGACGGAGGGGAGAAGCGTGAAGAATAAATGGTTCGGCTATTTTATTGGCAGAGTGGAAGTGGAGATCAAAGGAAATGGCATTGAGCGGCTCATCAATGAGTGCACGAGGCAGGGGATCACAATGTTTCAAGTGAGCCGCCGTCAAGACAGCGTGCGCTTATTTATTCGCCTATCAGATGTACATGCCTTCAGAAAAGTACGCAGACATCATGACGTGACATGTTCATTTCATCAAAAGAAGGGCTTTCCGTTTCTACTTCTTTGGTCAAGGAAGAATATCGGATTTACCCTTGGGATTGTATGCTTTCTAGTGACGATATTGGCTCTTTCAAACATGGTATGGAAAATTGATATTAAAGGAGCCAATCCAGAAACTGAACATCAAATGAGAAAGCATTTAGACGACATTGGGGTGCAAAAAGGACGTTTTCAGTTTCTAATGGGAACACCTGAAAAAATTCAAAAATCCCTGACAACCAATATTCAAAGCATCACATGGGTCGGCGTTGAACTAAACGGCACAACCTTTCAAATGAAAGTTGTGGAAAAAAATGAACCCGAAAAAGAAAAATACACGAGTCCTCAGCATATCGTCGCCAAGAAAAAGGCTGTCATCACGAGAATGTATGTAGAAAAAGGGGAGCCGCTCGCCGCGGTTGATGAACATGTAAAGAAAGGACAGATGCTTGTCTCTGGACTCATTGGCAGCGAAGATCAGCAGAAAACGGTAGGAGCCAAAGCGAAAATCTATGGTGAAACGTGGTATCGTTCTGAAGTTTCTGTCCCTCTTCGAACATCTTTTGACGTCTTTACGGGTAAAATGAAGACAAAGCACAAGCTCTCCGCATTTGGAGGCTCACTGCCATTTTGGGGCTTTTCTTTTAAAAAGGATGATTTTAAGCAGCCAAAAACAGAAACAGAAGTTCATCCGCTTCATTTCTTAAACATGCAGCTCCCATTCTCTTATGAAAAGGAAATCACACGCGAAAGTGAGAAAATAAATCGAGAATACACAAATAAAGAAGCGGTTCAAGCAGGGATTAAAATGGGTAAAAAAGAATTAGAAGAGAAGCTAGGTCAAACAGGAGAGGTGAAAAGTGAAAAAGTTTTGCACGAGACAACAGGGAATGGTAAAGTTAAGTTAATCATCCTTTACCAAGTAATAGAAGATATTGTTCAACCAACACCTATTGTTCAGGGAGACTAGAGAATGACAGAACATTTACTTGAGATTCAACAAAAATTGGATAGTCCAAACGAAGCGATTGCTTTATTTGGCAATCAAGATGCTTATCTGAAACTAATGGAAAACGAGCTGAACGTCTCCATTATTACGCGTGGAGAAAAAGTGTATGTTTCTGGTGAGGAAGCATCAAGAGATACAGTAAGCCGTTTGATCACATCTCTTTTACATCTCATCCGTAAAGGAATTGAGATATCTGAACGGGATGTCGTCTATGCCATTAAAATGGCGCAAAAAAACAAGCTGAATTATTTTGAAAATATGTATGAAGATGAAATTACGAAAAATGCCAAAGGAAAATCGATCAGGGTGAAAACAATCGGCCAGCGGGAATATGCTGCGGCGATGAAAAAAGATGACCTGGTCTTTGGAATTGGACCAGCTGGTACAGGGAAGACGTATTTGGCAGTCGTCAATGCGGTACATTCACTGAAAAATGGACATGTGAAACGGATTATCCTGACAAGACCAGCTGTTGAAGCAGGAGAGAGTCTTGGCTTTTTACCAGGCGATCTAAAGGAAAAAGTAGATCCTTATTTAAGACCACTATATGATGCCTTGCATGATGTGCTTGGCAGTGATCATACGGAACGTTTAATCGAGCGCGGCGTGATTGAAATAGCGCCCCTTGCCTATATGAGAGGCCGGACGCTTGATGATGCATTTGTTATTTTAGATGAAGCGCAGAATACAACACCTGCCCAAATGAAAATGTTTTTGACGAGACTTGGCTTTGGTTCTAAAATGGTCATTACAGGAGATATTACACAGATTGATCTGCCAAAGGGTATGCAGTCAGGTCTTGCGGCTGCAAAGGACATGCTTGCAGATATCAAGGGCATCTCATTTATTGAATTAGACCAGACAGATGTGGTCAGACACCCGCTTGTGGCGAAGATCATTGGCGCATACGAAAAGCAAAAATGAACTGAGTGACCCGATCGTCTTCATCGGGTCATTTTGTTTCGATCGTGGTTTAAAGTAAAAAAGGAGGTACTTTCCTTGAGAAAGAATCAAAAAGGCAGTAAGCGCAAAAGACTGCTGTCTAAAAAAGAACCTCAGAAAATGGAGCGCTCACGTTATTTAAATGTTTTGCTGTACGCTGCTTTAGCAGCCATTTTATTCGTGGTGCTCTTCTTCCATGTAAAGCCTGAATCGCTAGACTTAGATTTATTTTCTGTGAGCGAACAGACCATCTATTCTCCGTCAACTGTTGATGATCAAGAAGCGACAGAAGAAAAGAAACAAGAAGCAACAGATCAAGTAGAAGATCAATATACGCTCAAAAAAGCGTATTCTGATAATCGTGTAGACCTCATCTCATCCCTCTTTGAAGCCATTAAAGAAGAGAAGAAAGCAGCTGATGATAAAGAGAAAGCGCCATCAGATCAAGAAATGGTCAAGCGTGTCAAAGAAAAGCTCACAACAGATATGCAGGAAGCTGTTTCGGATCAATCCATCAAAGCACTGCTTCAGGCAAGTGATGAGAATCTCTCATTTACTAAAGATTCCATCATCACAGTGGTGAATTCACTGATGAGTAAAGAAATCACAGCAGCGAAATTACAAGATGAGAAAAAACAAGTCAAAACAGAGCTTGAAAACAATTCGATTCCATCAAAATACTTAAATGCAGCGAAAGAAATCGGTGAATTTGCGATCATCCCAAACTATGTATTTGACCCAGTGGCAACAGAGAAGAAAAGACAGGAAGCGGCTGACAATATTCAGCCAGTGCAAATTAAGCAAGGGCAAATCTTAGTTGAAGAAGGAGAGCTCATCGACCGGGAAGTTTATCGCAAATTAGAACTCACGGGTCTATTAAACAGCTCAAATTTATTTAAGCCTGTAAGTGGTCTTTTCATATTAATTGGCCTGTTCTTAGCAGCGATTATTCATTCCCTTGAATCGAGAAAAAAGTCGGTTGTCCATAAGAATAAGTCATTATTGCTCTACTCGCTTATTTTTACGATTATTTTAATTATTATGGAAGTGTTCAGTCTCTTTCAGGAAACGAAATATACAACGATAGGCTATGTTGTGCCAGTGGCACTTGGCACGATGCTGATCAAACTGCTCATTAATGAGCGGTTAGCAATCTTCTCCGGTCTTGTATTTGCTCTTTGCGGCAGTATGATGTTTAATCAAGGAGTAACCGGCGTCTTTAACTATGTGATCTGCGCTTATTATCTGATGAGCGGGATGGCGGGTATTTTATTTTTAAGAAAACATAATGCAAGATCAAAAATATTGCAGGCTGGGCTTTTGGTGGCGCTGGTGAATGTACTTGTGGTTTTATCCATTACACTGATCCAAAACTCTTCACCATCAGGGCTTGAAATCGGTGTGAACCTCATGATGGCGATTGTGTCAGGGTTTGCATCATCTATCTTGGTCATTGGGTTAATGCCTGTTTTTGAGAGCATGTTTGGCATTCTTTCCACAATGAAGCTGATCGAATTATCTAACCCAAATCATCCGCTGCTCAAAAAGATTTTAACCGAGACACCAGGTACATATCATCATAGTGTCATGGTGGCGAATTTAGCGGATGCTGCATGTGAAGCAGTCGGTGCAAACGGTCTTTTAGCAAGGGTCGGCGCTTATTATCATGACATTGGGAAAACGAAAAGACCGCAATACTTTATCGAAAACCAAATGAACATTGATAATCCGCATGACAAGCTTTCTCCTCAGCTGAGTAAAAATATTATTATTGCCCATACGACAGATGGCGCTGATATGCTGAGAGAAAAGAAGTTTCCTGAAGAGCTTGTCGACATTGCAGAACAGCATCACGGGAAGTCTCTTTTAAAGTTCTTTTACTATAAGGCAAAAGAGCGTGATGATCAGGTGACAGAAGAAGAATTTCGTTACCCTGGTCCAAAGCCGCAATCAAAAGAAGCAGCGATTATTTCTGTGGCTGACAGCGTTGAAGCGGCGGTTCGTTCCATGCATAATCCAAATCCAGAGCGGATTGAAAAGCTTGTCAAAGGCATTATTTCGGATAAAATGCAGGACGGGCAATTTAGTGAATGTGACCTGACATTTAAAGAATTAAATATTATCAGCCAAACAATTTGTACAACATTAAAGGGGATTTTCCATTCTCGGATTGAATATCCAGATGCCCCGAAGCAGAAGGTGAAGTAAATGACATTGTTAATCGATTTAATAGATGAAACAGGACAAGTATCAAAAGAGCAGCTTGAAGAAGTGGAAAAGCTTCTTCAGTTTGCTGCAGACGAACTTGAGGTTAAGGATCAAGCGGAAGTATCAGTGACGATTGTTTCGAATGAAGAGATTCATCAAATCAATAAAGAATACCGCGGAAAAGACGCACCAACGGATGTGATCTCCTTTGCACTTGAAGAAGAAGGAGAAGGGGAGATTGAAATCATTGGAGCGGATGATATCCCGCCTGTACTTGGTGACATTATCATTAGTGTAGATCGAACGAAAGAGCAGGCGGAGGAATATGGACATTCCTTTATGAGAGAGCTTGGATTCTTAACGATTCATGGCTTCCTTCATTTGCTCGGGTATGATCATATGACAGAGGAAGATGAAAAAGAAATGTTCGCCAAACAGACAAAGATTTTGGATGATTATGGCCTTTCGAGATCATCGTAAGAAAAGAAGGCCGCTCGCCCGTTTTTTTCGGAGTTTTTACTATGCATTTAGAGGAATATGGCGAACTTTCTTGAATGAACGGAATTTTCGATTTCACACAGTCGCAGCCATCATCGTGGTGATCTGCGGCTTTTGGTTCCGCATTGACCCATTTGAATGGCTGATTGTTCTTCTTCTATGCGGGGGGATGTTTGCGCTTGAACTTGTCAATACAGCCATTGAACATACAGTGGATCTGATGACAGAAGAAAGGCACCCGCTTGCAGAGAGAGCGAAGGACGCTGCGGCAGGCGCTGTTTGCGTTTACGCCGCAATTTCGGTTATGATTGGGTTGATCATCTTCTTACCGAAGATCATGCAATAGAACAATATTACTATTTATTAACATTTTTAGAAATGGGCGTGAAAATGTCACGTGAATTATGTAAAATATAAATGTGACAGTGGTACCATTTCTTCTGAAAGTGGGAACTAGGAATGAACAAACAAGAGTTGATTTCAGAAGCAATCAAAGCAAGAGATTTTGCATATGTACCCTATTCTAAATTCAAAGTCGGTGCAGCGTTACTGTCGAATGATGGAAAAGTGTATGGCGGCTGCAACATTGAAAATGCAGCATATGGTATGTGTAATTGTGCGGAAAGAACAGCACTTTTTAAAGCCTATTCAGAAGGCATTACATCTTTTCAAATGTTAGCAGTGGTGGCTGATACAGACCGTCCTGTTTCGCCGTGCGGCGCATGCAGACAGGTCATTTCAGAGCTATGTGCACCTGACATGCCAGTGATTCTAACGAACTTAAAAGGACATATATACGAAACAACAGTAAACGAACTATTGCCAGGCGCATTTTCACCGGAGGATTTAAATGACTAACGAAAGCTTCAAATCAGGATTTGTATCAATTATTGGAAGACCAAATGTAGGGAAATCAACTTTTCTTAATCGTGTCATTGGACAAAAGATCGCCATCATGAGCGATAAGCCCCAAACGACGCGAAACAAAGTGCAAGGTGTCCTGACAACGAACACATCACAAACGATCTTTATCGATACACCGGGGATTCATAAACCTAAGCATAAGCTTGGTGATTTTATGATGAGGGTGGCTCAAAATACACTGAAGGAAGTCGACCTGATCTTATTTATGATCAACGCACAGGAAGGCTATGGCAAAGGTGATGAATTCATCATTGAACGACTAAAGCAAACATCTACACCGGTGTTCCTTGTCGTGAATAAAATTGACCAAATTCATCCAGATGAACTATTCCTTTTAATTGATGAATACCGCACACGTTATCCATTCAAGGAAATTGTGCCAATTTCAGCTCTTGAAGGAAACAATATCGACACGCTTCTTCAGCAGATTGAAGGTTATCTTCCAGAGGGCCCTCAATTTTATCCGGCAGATCAAGTAACAGATCATCCAGAACGGTTTATTATTTCTGAATTAATTCGTGAAAAAGTGTTGCATTTAACGAGAGAAGAGATTCCGCACAGTATTGCGGTTGCGATTGAATCGATTAAGCCAGATGAAAATGGCAAGATCCATGTCGCGGCAACCATTGTTGTAGAACGTGATTCGCAAAAAGGGATCGTCATTGGTAAACGAGGCAGCTTGTTAAAAGAAGTGGGACAAAAAGCGCGCAGAGATATTGAAGCACTTCTAGGCTCAAAAGTGTATTTAGAGCTTTGGGTCAAAGTTCAGAAGGACTGGCGTAATAAATCCACTCACCTTCGTGACTTCGGATTTAGAGAAGACGAATATTAAAAAATCGCTGCATTTGTCAGCAAATCTGACAATGGTGCGGTTCGATTAGTAAAAATTGTTTATCATGAAATGGAGGTAGCCTGGTCAAGATAAAATTAATATGTTGGATGTAGCGTTGCTGCTTCTAATAAAGAAAGGTGGGGTTTTTATGTTGAATTTTACATGGAACGTATTTTCACAAACAGGAAGCGTTGACACGTATCTGCTTTTCAAAGAGTTAGAAAAGGAGAACCTGGAAAGACCCGATGTACTTGAAGAAGAAATAGCACGATTTGATTTTCCAATTTTATAATTCTTGACCCCCTCCAGCGCTCGGAGTGTAGACAAATGCTCATTAAAAGTGAAGGAATCGTCCTTAGAACAACAGATTATGGCGAAACAAACAAAATTGTCACGCTGCTCACTAGAGAACATGGAAAAATTGGCGTGATGGCAAGAGGCGCAAAAAAATCAAACAGCCGCCTGTCAGCCATAAGCCAGCCGTTTTTATACGGCACCTTTCTTATCCAATCATCAACAGGACTTGGAACGCTCCAGCAAGGCGAAATGATTGAAAGTATGCGTGCCATTCGGGAAGAATTATTTCTGACCGCATATGCCGCATATATGACGGAATTGATTGATAAAGGCACAGAAGAAAAAAAGCCAAACCCTTATTTGTTTGAGCTTCTGCTTCAATCTCTGCGTCATCTCAATGAAGGCACAGATGCTGATATTATTTTATTTATCGTAGAGGTTAAAATGTTATCAGTGATGGGGATGAAGCCTGAACTTGATCAATGTGTTCACTGTGGTCAAAAAGAAGGGCAGTTCCATTTCTCGATAAGAGATAACGGCTTCATTTGCCAAAATTGTTTTTCGAAAGATCCATATAAACTGCCCTTATCCCCCGCAGCTGCAAGGCTGCTCCGTTTGTTTCATTATTTTGATTTATCAAGGCTTGGTCAGGTTGATGTGAAGCCTCAGACGAAACAAGAAATTCGTCAAGTGCTTGATCACTACTATGACGAATATTCCGGCCTCTATTTAAAATCAAAAAAATTCATGAATCAGATGGAATCCATGAAAAAGCTAATGGGTGACGAAAACAAAAGTTGACATCTCCCATGACTTTTTGTAAGATCATCTAAGATAAAATATGTTGCATTGACAGAAAGAAGTACTTACGTAAAATCCATAAAAGCGACCTTAGGGCGGTGTGAGCTAAGGATGGAGGCGTAACGAAAGGCATTCTTGAGCAGCGTAAAACAAAGCGGCTGGATGCTACGACACCAGCAAATAGGGTGGAACCGCGGGAAAAACTCTCGTCCCTATGTTTGCAAAGAACCTTGCGAGCATAGAGACGGGAGTTTTTGTGTTCTCTTACAAGGTTCTAATCCCACCCGCCATACATAGCGGTTGGTGTAGAAAAGATGGAGGTGCGATCATTGAATATTCAAGACATGATTTTGACACTGCAAAAGCATTGGTCAAATGAAGGCTGCGTATTAATGCAGGCGTATGACACAGAAAAAGGTGCCGGAACGATGAGTCCATACACGTTCCTCAGAAGCATCGGCCCAGAGCCGTGGAAGGTAGCATATGTAGAGCCTTCAAGACGCCCGGCTGATGGCAGATATGGAGAAAACCCAAATAGATTGTATCAGCATCATCAATTTCAAGTGATCATTAAGCCATCACCTGACAATATTCAAGAACTATATCTTGAATCATTGAAGGCGCTTGGCATTGACCCGCTGAAACATGATATTCGTTTTGTGGAAGACAACTGGGAAAATCCATCTCTTGGCTGTGCTGGACTTGGCTGGGAAGTATGGCTTGATGGGATGGAAATTACGCAATTCACGTATTTCCAACAAGTCGGCGGCTTAGAATGTAAGCCCGTTTCTGTTGAAATCACATACGGTATTGAACGTCTTGCTTCTTACATCCAGGACAAAGAAAATGTCTTCGATCTTGAATGGACAGACGGATTTACGGTCAGAGATTTATTCTTAATGGCTGAATATGAGCACTCTGTGTATACATTTGAAACATCTAATACTGACATGCTGTTCGAGCTATTTACAACCTATGAGAAAGAAGCACACAGTCAAATGGACAAAGGACTTGTTCACCCGGCATACGATTATGTCCTCAAATGCTCTCATACGTTTAACCTGCTCGATGCAAAGGGCGCTATTTCTGTGACTGAGCGAACTGGTTATATCGGAAGAGTACGTCAGTTAGCAAGAAAAGTAGCCAAAACCTATTATGAAGAACGCGAAAAATTGGGATTCCCTATGCTAAAAGAGGAGGCGGCTTCTCATGAATAAACAAGATGTATTACTTGAGATCGGCTTAGAAGAGATGCCGGCTCGTTTCATGCCAGAGAGCACAAAACAGCTAGGTGAGAAAGTAAAAGCATGGTTTGAAACGCAAAATATTTCATTCGAAGAGACTGCTTTATTCAACTCACCAAGACGTCTTGCTGTACTTGTGAAAGGTGTCGCAGAAAAACAAGAAGACATCAAAGAAGAAGCAAAAGGCCCAGCTAAAAAGATTGCCCAAGATGCTGAAGGCAATTGGACAAAAGCTGCTGAAGGCTTCGCCCGGGGCCAAGGTGCTTCAACAGATGATCTCTATTTCAAAGAGATCAAAGGAGTGGATTATGTCCATGTCCAAAAGTTTCAAGAAGGGAAGCAAGTCAAAGACCTTCTCCCAGCGTTAGGTGAGATCGCTGCTTCATTAAGCTTTCCAAAGAACATGAGATGGGGAAGCGAAGATTTACGCTATATCCGTCCGATTAAATGGATTGTTTGTTTATTTGGACAAGAGATTGTACCTGTTGAAATTGCTGGGGTGAAAAGCGGCCGTGAAACAAGAGGACATCGTTTCCTTGGTACGACAGCCAGCATTGACTCACCTGCTTCTTATGAACAAACTTTGCGCGATCAATTTGTGATTGCAGACTCAGATAAAAGAAAACAATTAATTACTGAACAGCTAAATGCGCTATCTTCAGAAAAAGGCTGGGTCATTCCTGTTGATCCTGAACTTCTAGAAGAAGTGAACGATCTTGTAGAATATCCAACTGTGCTGTCTGGTTCCTTTGAAGAGGAGTTTCTTGCATTGCCGGAAGAAGTATTGGTGACAACAATGAAAGAGCATCAACGCTACTTCCCTGTGAAAAATGAGCAAGGAGAATTATTGCCGCATTTTATTACAGTCAGAAATGGAAACAGTGAGGCGCTGGAAAATGTCGCAAGAGGGAACGAAAAAGTACTTCGCGCACGTTTATCAGATGCTGCATTCTTCTATAAAGAAGACGAAAAACTAGTGATTGAAGACAATATTAAAAAGCTTGATAAAGTGGTATTCCATGAGAAACTTGGAACAATCGGCGACAAGCTGAAGAGAGTGACAGACATTGCAACCCGTCTAGCGTCGCATGTCGGAGCAGATGAAGAAACAACAAAACGTGTGGCTAGAGCAGCAAGTATTTCGAAGTTTGACCTTGTGACTCAAATGGTCTATGAATTCCCTGAATTACAAGGAATTATGGGTGAGAAATATGCAAGAGCTCTTGGTGAGCATGAAGAAGTGGCAAGAAGCATTAACGAGCATTATATGCCGCGCTTTGCTGGTGATGAGGCGCCGTCTACTTTGATTGGTGCGATTGTGGCAGTAGCAGATAAGCTCGACTCTATTTGTTCATTCTTCTCAATCGATGTGATCCCTACAGGTTCTCAAGACCCTTATGGACTTAGAAGACAAGCGAGTGGTATCGTTCAAATCCTGCTCGACCGTCATTGGAATATTTCATTTAAAGAGCTGTTAGCACTTGCTCAAGTAAAAACAGATCATGAAGCTGCTCTAATTGAATTTTTAACGCATCGTTTAAAATATGTTCTTCAAGCAGAGCATATCCGCCATGATGTTGTTGATGCAGTGCTTGATGTTGAAAATATTGAGCCATATGCAGTTGTCAAAAAAGCAGCTGTTCTTGAAGAGAGTGTAAAACAAGAAAGTTTTAAAGAAACGGCTGAAGCATTGGGACGCGTCATTTCAATCAGTAAAAAAGGCGAAGACGCAGAGATTCAGCCTGAACTGTTTGAAAATGAACATGAGCAAAAGCTGTTTGAGGCGTATCAGCAAGTAGAGAAAGCTGTCAAGGAACATGTAGCAGCAGGACAATACAGCTTGGCACTTGAGGCACTGGATACGTTAAAAACACCGATCGTTCATTATTTCGATCACACAATGGTTCATGCGGATGATGAAAAACTGAAGCGAAATCGGTTGGCACAGATGGTCAAACTAGCCAAAGTGATTCAATCATTTGCGAATATGAACAATTTAATTGTAAAATAAATACCTAAGAACGGTTGCCTTTTCCGAAGGGCAATCGTTTTTTACTCATTTAATTCACGGTTTTTGAGTGGATTTTTGTTTCATTCGGACAAAGATGCGCTATAATATGATGAGTTATGAAAATGATATACATAAAATAAAGATTTCGCTCTCTCTATTTAAAGGTGGTGAGTACAATCGAGTTAAATAAACGGCAAGAGCAGATTTTACAGATTGTCAAAGAGAATGGTCCGATCACTGGAGAGCATATCGCCGATCGGCTGAACTTAACAAGGGCGACCCTCAGACCGGATTTAGCCATTTTAACAATGTCAGGCTTTTTAGAAGCAAGACCAAGGGTCGGCTACTTTTTCACAGGAAAAACAGGCACGCAGCTTCTCGCAGATAAGCTGAAAAAACTTCAAGTGAAAGACTTTCAATCCATTCCAGTGGTGATACATGAGAATGTTTCGGTTTATGATGCGATTTGTACGATGTTTTTAGAGGATGTGGGCACATTATTCGTTGTGGACGATCACTCTATTTTAACAGGCGTATTATCAAGAAAAGACCTCCTTCGCGCAAGTATAGGGAAACAGGAGCTTCCATCTATCCCTGTCCATATTATTATGACAAGAATGCCGAACATCACCGTTTGCCGCAAAGAAGATTTCATTATGGATGTGGCGAAGCACTTGATTGAAAAGCAAATAGATGCACTTCCTGTGATAAAAGATACGGAAAAAGGCTTTGAAGTGGTCGGAAGAATCACGAAAACAAACATGACGAAAATACTTGTCAGCTTATCGGAGAACGAAATAATCTAATGACAGAAGACTGCGAGGGGATGTTATGAGTAATCGCGTAATTTTTGTGGTATCAGATTCAGTAGGAGAAACGGCAGAGCTCGTGGTCAAAGCGGCACTTAGCCAATTTGATGGCGGCTCATCAGACCATTCAAATATTAGAAGAATCCCGTATGTAGAAGATGTTGGTACGATTAAAGAAGTCATTTCACTGGCGAAAGCAGATAATGGGATCGTCTGCTTTACTCTTGTTGTGCCAGAAATGCGCCAATTCTTAATCGAGGAAGCAGAAGCAAACGGTGTCGTTTATTATGACATCATCGGTCCACTCATTGATAAAATGGAGACGGCATACGGAAATGAAGCGAAACATGAGCCGGGTCGTGTACGTCAATTAGATGAGGACTATTTTAAAAAGGTAGAAGCCATCGAGTTCGCTGTGAAATACGATGACGGCAGAGACCCAAGAGGTATTCTAAAGGCTGATATTGTGCTCATTGGTGTATCACGCACGTCCAAGACACCATTATCTCAATATTTGGCGCATAAACGGCTGAAGGTAGCGAACGTACCAATTGTACCTGAAGTTGATCCGCCAGAAGAGTTATTTTCAGTTGATCCGAAGAAATGTATCGGTTTGAAAATTAGTCCAGACAAACTAAATCATATTCGCAAAGAGCGTTTAAAATCTCTTGGTTTAAATGATCGCGCTATTTATGCGAACATTGAGCGGATTAAAGAGGAACTAGAGTATTTTGAAAAAGTGGTTGACCGTATTAACTGTCAAGTCGTTGATGTATCGAATAAAGCAGTTGAGGAAACGGCAAATGTCATCCATCAAATGCTGACCAAAAGAGGTTCCGAATAAACTCAGGATGCTCCTCCTGGGTTTTTCCTATGGTGGGAAACGGGTAAACAAAAACAATAGCATATTTGCTGCATTTGTATTATAATAAAAAATTGTGATAAAATGATTGATTTTAGGTTTAAGTTAAGTCAAGAACGAATAAACTAATATTGGCAGAAGTCAAGTGATTCTGAACATAACTTTTCGACAAAATGAGTTTTACTGTTGATTGCTTTATGGGGGAAAAGTATGGTCTTTTTGCTTCTCTAAAGCAGGAATAAGGTGGAGGGATGGAGAATTAGTCACCTGAATGAACGTAAAAAAGAGAGGACGATTTATGTCGATGCAGATGCTTGTCCTGTAAAAGACGAAATCCTTTCTGTCGCATCTCAATTTCAAGTACCAGTGACATTCATTGCTTCATATGAGCATTTTCAAACCAAAAGATCTCCACTTGAAGATTGGCGGTTTGTAGATACACATAAGGAAGCAGCGGACTTAGTCATTGCCAACTCAGCTGCCGCACATGATATTGTCGTCACCCAAGACATTGGTCTTGCCTCCTTACTGCTTCCGAGACAGGTCATTGTTCTGTCTGAAAGAGGACGAATGTACACAAACGAAACAATTGATTTTGATTTGGAACGCAGGCATGTTTCCAGCAAACAGCGAAGAAAAGGTGTATACGGAAAAGGTCCCAAAAAGCTTTTAGAAGAGGATAAGAAGCGATTTATGGCGCAACTACAAAAAATCCTGTCGAATCATGAAGGATTTTTAAATTAAAAGGCGAATAATGTACGACGGAGTGTTATTAGGATGAGCAAACGTATACCAGATGAACTTTTGGAGCAGATCCAAAAAAACGCAGACATTGTCGAAGTGATTGGAGAATACGTACAGCTTAGAAAGCAAGGTCGAAATTACTTCGGTCTTTGTCCATTCCATGGTGAAAATACTCCTTCATTCTCTGTTTCAGCAGATAAGCAAATCTTCCATTGTTTTGGCTGTGGTGCAGGAGGCAATGTGTTTTCGTTCCTCAGACAAATGGAAGGCTACTCATTTATTGAAGCCGTTTCACATGTGGCTGATAAGTACCATATTGATCTGCCTGATCAGGTGGCGAATGCTCAGATGAGTTCCTCTCAGCAGGAGGACACAGCAGATCATAAAATGATTGAGGCCCATGAGCTTCTTAAGAAATTTTACCACCATTTGCTGGTAAATACAAAGGAAGGTCAAAACGCACTCGATTATTTACGGTCCAGAGGCTTTACGGATGAAACAATTGCCAAGTTTGAGATCGGGTATGCTCTTGATTCTTGGGATTTCGTGACCAAGTTTTTAGAAAAACGAGGATTTGATCCTGTGATGATGGAGAAGGCTGGTCTTTTGATTCAACGTGAAAACGGCACAGGCTTTTTTGACCGCTTTAGAGATCGTGTCATGTTTCCCATTCATGATCATCATGGAACGGTCATCGCTTTTTCCGGAAGATCGCTTGGTGATCAGCAGCCTAAATATATGAATAGTCCTGAAACGCCGCTTTTTCATAAAAGTAAGCTGCTTTATCACTTTCATGACGCACGTATGCATATTCGCAAACGCGAACGCGCAGTTCTTTTTGAAGGGTTTGCAGACGTCATCTCAGCTGTTACATCAGGTGTCGGTGAAAGTGTTGCAACAATGGGTACGTCTCTTACAGAAGAGCACGTAAAGCTTCTCAGGCGGAACGTAGAAGAGATCATCCTTTGCTATGACTCTGATACGGCCGGATACGAAGCGACCATGAAAGCATCAGATTTGCTTGGAAAAAGAGGATGTAAAGTTCGCGTTGCCATGATACCAGATGGACTTGATCCAGATGATTACATTCGTAAATATGGCGGCGAGAAATTTAGGAATGACATCATAGATGCAAGTGTGACATTAATGACGTTTAAGATGAATTTTTTCCGAAGAGGAAAAAACTTATCAGACGAAGGAGACCGTCTTACTTATATGAAGCAGGTTCTCCGAGAAATCAGCCGGTTAAACGGCTCTTTGGAGCAAGAGATTTACATGAAACAGCTTGCTGGGGAGTTTTCGATCTCACTTGATTCATTAAAAGAACAACTGGAGCTGTTTGAAAAGCAGCAGCGGCAAGAAACCAAAAGCACGCAGGAAGAAAACGGGCTTGAAAAACGGCGTGCACATCTGTCAACACAAGTAAGAAGAAAGCGTCTGCGGCCGGCATATGAAAATGCAGAGCGAATGCTGCTTGCTCATATGTTAAAAAGCGATGACGTGATCCGCAAAGTACTTGACAGAATCGGGATTGAATTTAATATAGATTCGCACAGGGCGCTGGCAACGTACATTTATGCCTTGTATGAAGAAGGCAAAGAACCAACGCCGCAGCATCTGATGAACCGGATAGAAGATGATGTCATGAATCAGCTGCTGACGGATATATTGATGATTCAAGTCGGAGACGAACTAAGTGAAGCTGAATTAAGTGATTATGTAAAAAAAGTGTTGAATCATCGGAATTTGTCAATGATAAAGGAAAAAGAACTAGAACGTGCAGAAGCGGAGAGGCAAAAAGATTTCTTCAAAGCGGCAACACTTGCAAAAGAAATTATTCAGTTGAACCGTTCGCTGAAGTAATACGTCTATTATTAATGACAGGACTTACGGCTGGCAATGAATCCTTTACGGGAGGAGCATAAGACCGCAAGCATCTTGCCTTCATCATTATTTATTTTATTCCTATTTGCTTCGTCTTCTGTTTGACAGAGAGAGAAAAGCAGGGCGGAAGCAAATCGCAAGTTACTTTAGAATTCGTTGCAAGCTTTGGAAGGAGGGATCCATAATGGCTGATAAACAAGCCCACGAAACCGAAACTGAATTAACCTTTGAACAGGTGAGAGATAAGCTCACTGAAACGGGTAAAAAACGGGGCGTTTTAACATACGAAGAAATTGCAGAGCGTATGTCTAGCTTTGAAATTGAATCAGACCAAATGGATGAATACTATGAATACTTAGGCGAACAGGGTGTAGAGCTCATTAGTGAAAACGAAGAGACAGAAGACCCAAATGTTCAGCAGCTGGCTAAAGCGGAAGAAGAATTTGACCTGAATGATTTAAGCGTACCACCAGGTGTCAAAATCAATGACCCTGTTCGTATGTACTTAAAAGAAATCGGACGCGTCAATTTGTTATCTGCTAAAGAAGAAATTACGTACGCTCAAAAGATCGAAGAGGGCGATGAGGAATCAAAAAGAAGATTAGCGGAAGCAAACCTTCGTCTCGTTGTCAGCATTGCGAAACGCTATGTCGGTCGTGGTATGCTGTTCCTTGACTTGATTCAAGAAGGAAACATGGGTCTGATGAAGGCGGTTGAGAAGTTTGATTACCGCAAAGGATATAAATTCTCAACATATGCGACTTGGTGGATTAGACAGGCGATCACACGTGCGATTGCCGATCAGGCGAGAACAATCCGGATCCCGGTTCATATGGTGGAAACCATTAATAAATTGATCCGTGTTCAAAGACAGCTTCTGCAAGACCTAGGCAGAGAACCAACGCCTGAAGAAATTGCTGAAGACATGGATTTAACTCCAGAAAAGGTAAGAGAGATTCTTAAAATTGCGCAAGAGCCTGTATCTTTAGAAACACCTATTGGTGAAGAAGATGACTCGCATCTTGGTGATTTTATCGAAGACCAAGAGGCGACATCTCCATCTGACCACGCTGCGTACGAACTCTTAAAAGAGCAGCTTGAAGATGTATTAGACACGCTGACGGACCGTGAAGAAAATGTGCTGAGACTACGTTTCGGACTAGACGACGGAAGAACACGCACGTTAGAAGAGGTTGGTAAGGTGTTTGGCGTAACAAGAGAGCGTATCCGACAAATTGAAGCGAAAGCTCTTCGTAAATTAAGACACCCAAGCAGAAGTAAACGATTAAAAGACTTCTTAGAGTAGAAACCGGACGGATCTTGAAAGAGATCCGTTCTTTCTTATCAAAAATGAAAACGCTTTTTTCAATCTGATTATATTTTACTGAATAACAAATGAATTTGCAACGTTCTTAGAGAAAAGATGTATAAAAAATACATCTAAATGTGCTGGAGGCTTCATTTCTCATCTTGAATCATTTTTGTCTAATCTGTGAACTTGACCAAAGTTTTGTATCATAATTCGTTTACTTTTTGTAAAATTAAAGTAGAATTAGAATTGTTTGCATAGTCTCAAAGGGGTTTTCACAAAGGGGAGGATGAAAGAAATGAAACGGAATCCACTTATACCATTTTTATTGATTGCCATTTTAGGTATTGGACTCACTTTTTTCTTATCAATGAAGGGGCTGAAAGATGAAGAAAAAATTGCCTCAGGGGGCAAGGAGCAAAAGCAAGAAGAGACAGCAAATGCGACGCCGGAAGAATTGTATAAACAGAACTGTCTAAGCTGTCACGGGGAAAACTATGAAGGCGGCGCAGGTCCTGCTTTAAAAGGTGTTGGAGACAAGCTTGAAGTGGCTGACATCAAGAAGAAAATTCAAGAAGGCGGCAACGGGATGCCAGGCGGGCTGATTCCGAATGAAAAGCTCGATGAAATGGCGGAATGGGTGTCTAAAATTAAATAATCTTACACAAAAAGCTCTTTTTCAAAAGAAGAGCTTTTTTCATTTGAAAACGACTTTTAAAAAGTCCATAATTTATATAAGATAGACAAGTATGAACATTAAAGAAAAGTAGTGATACGTATGAATGAAATGAATTTATCCAAACGATTAAAAAAAGTCGCAGACTTTTTACCAGATGAGGCAGTCTTCGCTGATATCGGCTCAGACCATGCCTATTTGCCATGCTATGCGATCCTGCATCAAAAAGCAGTGAAAGCCATTGCTGGTGAGATTACCGATGGACCGCTCCAATCGGCGCAGCAGCAAGTACATAGACTTGAATTAGATGAACAGATATCGGTCAGAAAAGGAAATGGCCTTGAAGTCATTGAAAAAGGCGAAGTGAATGCAGTGACGATTGCAGGTATGGGCGGGGCACTCATCGCAAGCATTCTAAATGATGGAAGGCATAAGCTCGCAGGCCATGAGCGGCTCATTCTTCAGCCGAATATCCATGCCCACCATATTCGTTTATGGCTTTATCAAGAGGGGTATGAATTGATGGATGAAGTCATTTTAGAAGAGGACGGCAAAATATACGAAATCATCATCGCAGAAAAAGGCGATAAAGATAAAGCTTATGAAGGAATGTCACTTGAAGCAGGCATGCTCGTTGGTCCGTTTCTTGCGAAAGAGCAAAATGACGTCTTCCAGCGCAAGTGGATGCAAGAGCTTCAGCATATGGAGAAGATAGAAAGTCAAATTCAGCAGGCAGCACGGACAGAAGAAAACAAAGAGCGCCTTGAAGAGCTGAATGCGAAAATAAAGACGTTAAAGGAGGTTTTGACTGTTGGCTAAAACAGTAAACGGGCATGAAATCATCCAATTGTTTGAACAATTTTCACCAAAGGCATATGCCATGGAAGGTGATAAAATTGGTCTCCAGATTGGAACATTAAATAAAAAAGTAAGTAATGTGATGATCACCCTAGATGTATTAGAGAATGTAGTAGATGAGGCGATCGAGCGAAAAGTGGATCTCATTATTGCGCACCATCCGCCGATTTTTCGTCCATTAAAACATGTAGCGACAGATCAGCCGGCTGGACGGATCATTGAAAAATGCATCAAACATGATATTGCGGTATATGTGGCACATACGAATTTAGACGTAGCTGATGGCGGAGTCAATGACTTGCTTGCTGAGGCTTTAGAGCTTGAGGACACAAGTGTGTTAGTGCCGACATACGAGGATCCAATCAAACAGCTTGCTTTGTATGTCCCTGAAGAGTTTGAAGAGGCCATCCGGACAGCTTTAGGAAATGCGGGCGCAGGACATATCGGCAACTACAGCCATTGTGCGTTTTCAAATGAAGGGACAGGCAGCTTTTTGCCATCAGAAGAAGCTAAGCCGTTTATTGGGGAGTCGGGTCAATTAGAATTTGTGAAAGAAGTGCGGATTGAAACCATTTTCCCAGCAAGTATAGAAAAACAAGTGATTCGCGACATGATCAAAGCACATCCTTATGAAGAAGTCGCCTATAGTGTACACACGACAGATCTTCCTCCTATTCAAAAAGGCCTTGGCCGTATTGGAGAGCTAAATGAGCCTATGACACTTAGAGATTTCACACAATTTGTGAAAACGAAGCTAGATGTGAATGGTGCTCGTTTTGTAGGAGATCAAGACGCTGTAGTGAAAAAAGTGGCGGTGCTTGGCGGAGACGGAAATAAATACATCCATCAAGCGAAAAGAATGGGTGCAGATGTGTATGTGACAGGAGACCTTTATTTCCATGTTGCGCATGATGCCATGATGCTTGGGCTGAACGTAGTGGACCCAGGGCATTATGCTGAAAAGATTATGAAAGAGGGCGTAAAGGCGAAGCTTCAATCGCTATGTGCAGATAAAAAGTATGACGTACAGCTCTTTGTTTCTGAATCAAACACAAACCCATTTCAATTTATGTAAACAAAAAACGTCAGAGCGGATATGCTCTGACGTTTTCTTATTTCTTTGTTTTGACGCGAGGTAAAATTTTAGAAAGAGGAACGGTCCGTTCAATCTTCCAAGTCGTTTCATCATCCGGTTCATAGTTTTCTAAGAAACGAATGACTTCCTTTGTAATAGGTGTTGGTGTTGAAGCACCAGCAGTAACAGCAACGGTTTTGACGCCCTGCAGCCATTCCAGCTTGAGTTCACTTAAATCGCCAATACGGTAAGCCTGCGTTCCGGCTATCTCTATTGACACTTGTGCGAGACGGTTGGAGTTATTACTTTTTGGATCGCCGACAACAATGGTTAAATCGGCTTGACCAGCTTGCTGCGAGACAGCTTCTTGACGCACCTGTGTCGCAAGGCAAATTTCTTGATGATACTCGACGTGAGGGTATTTCTCTTTAATCAGCTCCATCAGATCGTGGACATCCCATTGAGACATCGTCGTTTGGTTCGTTATGAGCAATTTTTCTGATGTTAGATCGAGCGCCTCAATATCGGCTTCTGTTTCGACAAGATGTACCTTGTCAGGGGCTACTCCGACAGCTCCTTCTGGCTCAGGATGCCCTTTTTTCCCAATATAAATAATGTCATAGCCATCGGCTGTTTTCTCTGAAATGAGTTCGTGGGTTTTCGTGACATCAGGACAGGTCGCATCAATGGCGACAAGGCCTTTTTCTTCTGCGATTTGACGAACCTCAGGAGAAACGCCGTGAGCCGTGAAAATGACTGTTCCGCTTTCCACCTGCTTTAAAATGTCTAAGCGGTTTGGTCCGTCCAGTGTGTAGATTCCATCTTCCTCGAAGGCATCAGTGACATGTTTGTTGTGCACAATCATACCTAATATATAAATGGGGCGTGGCAAGTTCTTATCAAGTGCGGCATTTTTAGCAATGACCATTGCATCCACAACGCCATAGCAATAGCCACGCGGCGATATTTTAATTACATTCATTTATTCGTCCTCCTGTAGGGAAGTGCTGCTAGAGAAGAACAATATAAAAAGCCGTAAAAAACGGCTTTTTATCATTCTCTTGCTTCCATTATAGCCAAAGTAAGCGTATATATCAAAGATTGTTATACGCAGTGAACACTTCGCCGTTAAAAGATCACTAGACATATAGTTTTGGAACAGAGCTGCCAGATCTTTTTTTCGGTTTTGCTTCAGGAGCAGGTGATGTGTGTGGTGCTGCTTTTTTGACAAGGATGTCTTCGGGTTCAACATTTTCTTCTATTTCATCAGTTTGTGCTTCTTCCTCGGGCACTTCTGTTTCCGCGCTGGTCTCCGTTGCTTCTGCATCATCGTCATTTGTACTTCCTTCATCATCGTCCGCACTGCCAAGCTGGCTGTACAGTTTAATCATTGCAGGCAAATTTCTCACTAAAGGACCGTATTGCTGAATCATTGGCGTAAATTGCTGCGCCATCCCGAGCACTTTTTGAACATTTCCTAACATGCTTGAGAGGGTCGCAGGATTAGTGAAGCTCTGGATTCCTTGTAATCCCGCACCACCTCCAGAGACTCCAGCTCCTCCTGCGCCAGGAAGAAATTTAGAGAGCATGCCTTTAATTCCTGCTCCGCCGCCTAGTGCACGGCTCTCACCTCCTGGAATTCCGCCCATCCCGGGTAAACCGCCTCCCTGTACAGACGGGGAGCGAGGCATCATTTGCTGAAATGGATTGCCTTGCCCTTGAAAAGGCTGTTGGATAGGAGGCTGCTGCCCTCTTTGAAACATTCGGGGCTGTCCGCCATTTCCAAGGTGCCGGCGTGAGGGGCGGCGCGGCTGAAAATCGCCCATAGGCCTTTGCCCTAACATACTTGTACCTCCCTTACTGCATTCTCTTTCTCTTCATAGGTTATGCAAGGAAGCATCAATTGGTTTCCTGTAGGAAAAGCGGACATGGTTTTTTTACTGAAAATCAGCTATAATGAGGAGATGAGCAAAAAGGCATTGCCTTAAGGAGTGAAAACATGAAAGAAACAAAATTTACGACATATGAATTAAAGCCTTTTATTATAGATGCTATTCATGAACTAGGCTTTTATGAGCCGACTGATATTCAAAAAAGAATCATCCCTGCTGTTTTAAAAGGAGAAAGCGTGATTGGCCAGTCACAAACAGGAACAGGAAAAACTCATGCGTACTTACTGCCGCTGATTCATTCAATTGATCCAAGCAAAGAGCAGGTACAAGTCGTGATTACTGCGCCTACAAGAGAATTAGCCAATCAAATTTTCAAAGAAGCTCAAACGATTTTAAAGAATGCTTCTCCAGAAGAAGAGATCAAAGCAAAGCTTTACATTGGCGGAACGGACAAGCAGAAATCAATTCAAAAGCTAAAAAACCAGCCGCATTTGGTGGTCGGCACACCTGGACGTATTGCTGATCTCATTCATGAGCAGGCGCTGAATGTTTACAAAGCGACCTCTCTTGTCATTGATGAAGCGGATTTAATGCTGGATATGGGATTTTTAGAAGATGTGGACCGTATCGGTGCACAAATGCCAGAACAGCTGCAAATGCTTGTGTTCTCTGCAACCATCCCAGAAAAACTAAAGCCTTTCCTGAAAAAATATATGGACAATCCAAAGTATGCGCATGTTGAACCAAGACGGATTACAGCTGAAAACATTCAGCATATTTTAGTTCCATCTAAACAGCGTGATAAATTAAAATTGCTCCATGAAATGGTGACGAATGTACAGCCATATTTAGGGATCATTTTTGCCAATACAAAAACAACTGTTGATGAAATCGCATCGTTCCTACAAGAAAAAGGAATGAAAATCGGTGTGCTTCATGGCGGATTAACGCCGCGCGAACGTAAAAAAGTCATGAAACAAATTGAAGATTTGGAGTTCACTTATATTGTGGCATCTGATCTTGCAGCTCGCGGAATTGACATTAAAGGCGTCAGCCACGTGATTAACTATGAACTTCCATCTGATCTTGATTTTTATGTGCACCGCGTTGGAAGAACAGCTCGTGCTGGCTCATCTGGCATTGCCATGACCATTTATGAGCTGGCTGATGAGGATGCACTCATTCAAATTGAGAAAATGGGCGTTGTGTTTGAAAACAAAACCATTGTTCATGGCGAATGGCGAGATGCAGATGACCGTCTGAAGCGTCAAAGACGTAAAAAAGCACCAAATGAAATTGAAGAAAAAGCAAAACGTCTTGTGAGAAAACCGAAAGCCGTCAAACCTGGATATAAAAAGAAAATGACACGTGAGATGGATAAAATCAAAAGACAGGAACGTAGAAAGTCAAAGCGTAATGGAAAGTAGGGGGAAACATTGTTAAAGATTGGTTCACATGTATCCATGAGCGGAAAACATATGCTTCTTGCAGCGAGTGAAGAAGCTGCCTCTTATGGTTCGAATACGTTTATGATTTATACAGGTGCACCGCAAAATACGCGCCGCAAAAAAATCGAAGACCTCAATATTGAAGCTGGACAAGCGCATATGAAAGAGCACGGCATGACAGATATCGTCGTCCATGCTCCGTATATTATCAATATTGGAAACACAGTGAATCCCGCGACATTTGAGCTTGGCGTAGATTTCCTGCGCTCTGAGATCGAGCGTACGGAAGCGCTAGGTGCAAGGCAAATTGTTCTTCACCCAGGTGCGCATGTTGGAGCAGGGGCAGAAGCAGGGATTCAAAAAATCATTGAAGGCTTAAACGAAGTCATTGTGAAAGGTCAAGAGGTTCAAATTGCACTTGAAACAATGGCAGGAAAAGGATCAGAATGTGGAAGAAGCTTTGAAGAGCTTGCCCAAATTATCGACGGCGTGACACATAACGAAGCTCTTTCTGTCTGCTTTGATACGTGTCACACGCACGATGCTGGTTACCCGATTGTGAGTGACTTTGATGGTGTATTAGAAGAATTTGACCGAATCGTCGGTATTGACCGAATCAAAGTTCTTCATATTAATGACAGTAAAAACGTACAAGGCGCAAGAAAAGACCGACATGAAAATATCGGTTTTGGTGAAATTGGTTTCGATGCACTGAACTATATTGTGCATCATCCGCAGCTTCAAGATGTGCCAAAAATTCTAGAAACGCCTTATGTAGGTGAAGATAAAAAGAACAAAAAACCACCTTACAAATTCGAAATTGCGATGCTGAAAGAAAAGCAATTTGATGAAGGCTTACTAGACAAAATTACAGGTCAATAAAAAAGGATATAAACATGTTGAGGTGCCGCTAAATGCGGCCCTTTTTTGCTTAACTTGTAAACTGGTTAAACAAATCATTCACAGTCTGTGCTGTCTGTTTAGAAGTAATCGCTTCCACTTGCTTAAGAAGCCGGTTACGCTCTGAATCATTAAAAATATTGATATTTTTCCCGTTCATGAGTTTGGCAACCTCAGCTGCTTGATGTGACGTTAAACTGACGCCATACTGTTTCGCATACCTTAACAGATCATTTGCTGTGATCTGATTGAGCCGCTGCAGGACAATTTTTTGGATTAAAATCAATTCCATTCCTCCCCTCTGTAACAATGTATGGGCGAAAACGGAAAATGTGCAAAAAATTTTATTTTATTCTGTGAAATGATAAAATAGTAAAGTGAATAAAATGTTCATTGAAAATTTAACATGTGTAGAAGGGAGAACGTATGGCAAATAGTAAACAGCATAGAAAGGAATCAGTGCCTCATTTTATTTTGAGAATTTTCCTGATTCTAGTAGGGGCTGCATGTGCAGCAGTCAGCATTGAATTATTTTTAGTGCCAAACAATATTATTGATGGGGGCATCATCGGAATTTCGCTAATTTTGGATTATCTCTTTACAGATAACCCGTTTATTAATTTTGCGACGATTGTTGTCATTTTAAATATTCCATTTATGATATCAGGATACAAGCATATTGGGAAAACCTTTCTGGTTTCCACTGTGATTGGGATTGTCAGCTTAGCCGTGATCGAATCTTCACTTCATCATGTGGAGGCATTTACAACACAGCCGATCTTAGCCACTGTATTTGGCGGGCTATTACTTGGATTTGGTGTTGGACTTGTCATCCGTAATGGAGGCTCAATGGATGGAACAGAGATTTTAGGAATTCTTTTGACGAAAAAAATCCCTTTCTCCGTCGGTGAGTTTGTTATGATCGTCAATGTGTTCATTTTTATTTGGGCGGGCTTTGTTTTCGGACCAGAGCAGGCTATGTATTCTGTCATGACATATTATTTGGCAATGAAAACAATTGATGCTGTCATTCAAGGGCTTGATGAAACAAAAGCTGTCATTATCGTATCAGATCATTATGATGAAATTTCAGATGCGATTCTGCATCGACTCGGCAGGGGAACGACAAAGCTGAGAGGAAAAGGCGGCTATACAGATGAAGAAAAAGATGTCATCTACGCCGTTGTCACAAGGCTTGAAATTACAAAGCTGAAATCCATCGTATTTGAAATTGATGACCAAGCATTTATCACGATTATGGATACGCATGAAACAAAAGGCGGTAAGTTCAAAACAGCCATTCATTAGCTTTTATTTTACTTTTTTATCTTTCTTTTATATAATGAAATGTATGTATGGACGGAGAAAATGGCAAAAGCCATTTTCTTTTTGTTGTATAAATCGTAATCATTCTTTTTATATTGATTAAAGGTGGAAAGATTCATGGCAAAGCCAATTATTGAAATGAAGGACATTTCGTACTCATATGGACAGCGAAATGTCATTGATCACATTCATTTAACAGTAGAGGAAGGAAACTTTCTAGCACTTGTTGGACCGAATGGTTCTGGTAAAACAACCTTATTAAAATGCCTGCTTGGGCTCATTAAACCGCAGCAAGGGGAATTAAAGCTATTTGGCACGCCTGTTTCAAAATTTAGAGACTGGGATCAAATTGGATTTGTTTCTCAAAAGGCGAATAGCTTCAATACGGGTTTCCCTGCTTCTGTATATGAGGTCGTCGCAAGCGGATTGACCGCGAAAATTGGTTTGTTTAAACGAATGAGCAAGCAGGATAAATGGCAAGTGGAAGATGCCATTCGCTCAGTTGGTATACTAGATTTAAAGCATCAAAACATCGGGGAGCTATCTGGCGGTCAGCAGCAGCGCGCATTTATTGCCCGTGCGCTTGTCAGTCAGCCAAAGCTGCTCATTTTGGATGAGCCCACAGTTGGGGTAGACCAGCGGACAGTAGAAGGCTTTTATCAGCTGCTCGAAACATTGAACAAAGAAAAAGGAATGTCTTTAATTCTCGTCACACACGACGTTGGCACCGTTTCCGATAAAGTCACCCATGTGGCTTGTTTAAATCAGACACTGCATTTCCACGGGGATGCGGAAGCGTTTGATTCAATGGATGATCAGGCGCTATCCCAATTTTACGGGCATGACATTCAAGTGATTCATCACGACCATCACCATCATGGGGGACATGAATAATGCTATTTCCATTTTTTCATTATGAATTTTTACAAAATGCGTTTATCGCAGGGTTACTGATCGGTTTTATTGCGCCCTTACTTGGTGTATTTATTGTCGTCAGAAGGCTCTCGCTTATTGCAGATGCCCTCAGCCACGTATCACTTGCCGGTATTGCCGCAAGTCTATTTCTTGATAAAAAGTTTGGCCTTTTGACAGGGGTAAGCCCGCTGTACTTAGGGATGGCTTTTTCTGTTGCTGGTTCATTGTTTATTGAACGCCTGCGCTCCGTGTATAAGCATTATCAGGAGCTTGCCATTCCCATTATTTTATCAGGGGGAATTGGGATCTCCGTCATCTTCATTTCACTAGCGAATGGCTTTAATACAGATTTGTTTAGTTATTTATTCGGAAGTGTCAGTGCGGTGTCAAGACTCGATCTTTGGATTATTGTAGGGATCTCACTCGTTGTTGTGTTAGTTGTTGTGCTTTTATATAAAGAATTATTTTTGCTTTCTTTTGATGAAGAGCATGCAAAGGCTTCTGGTATTTCAGCAAAATGGATTCATTTTATTTTTATCTTAGTCGTTGCACTTGTCATTGCGGCATCGATGCGTATCGTTGGTACCCTGCTTGTGTCGGCGCTCATGACGCTTCCTGTTGCGGCAAGTATCCGCATTGCCAAAGGATTTAAACAGGCGATTTTCCTTTCGATCTTGTTTGGTGAATTGTCGGTATTAGCCGGATTGATTTTAAGCTATTATCTTGATTTAGCGCCAGGCGGAACCATTGTGATGCTGTCTATTTTGATTTTAATCGGGTGTATTAGTATTGGGAAATTCAGAAGGGGGAATCAACATGAACGTACAAGAAGCGCTTGATTTATTAAAGGAAAAAGGCTACAAATATACAAGCAAACGTGAAGATATGCTTCAATTGTTTTCTGATTCTGATAAATACTTGACCGCTAAAAATGTGCTGACGGCACTAAGTGAAGATTACCCGGGTCTTAGCTTTGATACAATTTATCGAAACTTGTCACTATATGAAGACCTTGGAATATTAGAAACTACGGAATTGTCAGGGGAGAAACTATTCCGTTTCAAATGTTCATTTTCCCATCATCACCATCACTTTATTTGTCTTACATGCGGGAAAACAAAAGAAATCGATGCCTGTCCTATGGACAAGCTTGACGCCGATTTAGAGGATTATCATATTAGCGGACATAAATTTGAAATATACGGAACGTGTCCTTCCTGCGAACCGAAGGAAGTTCACTCGTGAAAAAGCCAGCCATGGAGCTGGCTTTTTTGTTTTGTCATTTGAAAACGTTTTACAAAGAGTGGCTGTTTCATTAAAATGAGATCAAGGTACTACAGCGTGCAATTTGAGTCTTTTGGAGTAAAGGGAGGGGTCAAAAGTGGCTTATTACGTCGTGTTTGATGTAGGCGGGACGAGAACGAAACATGGATTAATGGATCAGGATGGAAAGCTGGTCACTAGCGGTGACTATCAGACGAACTGCCGGCAGCTTGAACCGTTTTTAGAAGCAATGGCGGGTGTGGTCAGGGATTATCAAAGGAAGCAGAATGTCAGGGGTATCGCCATCAGTCTTCCAGGCTTTGTGGACAGTGAATCAGGTTTTACAGAATTTGCAGGCGCCATTATCGCCTTAAATGGTCAAAATGTAAAAACACTTTTAGAAGAGAAAACATCTCTTCGTGTAGAAGTGGAAAATGATGCGAACTGTGCAGCTCTCGCAGAAAAATATAGCGGCCATGCGAAAGAGTGTGACAGCTTTATTTGTATGACGCTTGGCACAGGTGTTGGCGGTGGTATTTTCGCTGGTGGTCAGCTTGTGCGCGGGGCTTCCTTCCGCGGCGGTGAATTTGGCATGATGCTGACAGAAACAGACAATGGACAATTTACAACACTCAACAGCAGCGCTTCAACGGCTGGACTCATTCGCAGCTATAAAGAAAAGCAAGGAATTCCGCAAAGTACACAAATAGACGGACAAGACATTTTTGAAAAGGCGAAGCACGATCCGTCCATTGAAAAACTGGTGGATCAGTGGTACAAGCGAATCGCCATTGGCATTTACAATGTCGCAACCGTCCTCAATCCAGAAAAAATTCTTATTGGCGGCGGCGTGAGCGCAAGACCAGATTTACTATCAAGTATTGAGAAACACCTACATACACTGCCTGCGTGGAAGAACATTCAGGTGAAGCTGGAAACGTGTTATTACTTGAATCAAGCAGGCATGAAGGGAGCGCTGTACCATTTCCTCATGAAAGAAGGGCAGCTTGCTCCATCGAAAAAGCCGATACAATAAATGTATCGGCTTTTTCTACCTTAATAAGCAGCTTGCAGACTTTGTTCATATTGTTTGATCCATTGATACGCTTCGTGCCAGTTGTTTACGCGAATAATTCTGTCGTCAATTGGCATCTGGTTATAAGGGGAGTTAAAAAGTATAACCGGGATGTCTGCCTCTTTTGCAATCATTGTGGCATTGCCGTGATGGTCTTCAAAAAACACATCAATCTTGTGCTTTTGAACGGCTTCCAGCTTATGATGACCGCCAACCAGCTCAATGTCATCATAATGCACGTCATGTTCTTGAAACCACTTGTAGGTGATATCTGAATGATGCTGCCTTCTTGCTGTAATATAAATCAATTTGTGCTGCTGCTTCATTTGGTCGAGGATATCTTTAGCACCCTCAGCAGGCTTTGCCTGTTTATAAATAAGAGGCTCATGCTCATTCATCCAGCCCCAAAATTCTTCTTGAGAAATCTTTAAAAGCTTCGTCAAATCATATTCTGTCATATCATCTAGTGTCATGGCACATTGGAACGACTCGTTTAAATAGGGAACAAAGGTGTCCTGTGCCGTCACTGTACCATCAATATCAATTCCTAAACGTAACATGCCCACACTCCTCATTTTTATACTCTTAAAGTGTAACATAATCATTTCACAATTCCAGCAAGTTTTAGCAAACATGAAACAGACATTTTTGCTCATACTAAAAAAGCTCCTTTCTATTAACCAAAAGGGGGAATTGATCATGGAAAGAGACGAGGATTTCAGAAGAAATGATCGTGAAATCGACACACACTTTAGTAATGATGATGGCTATTTAGAGGAAACAGCTGCTGAAATTGCAGAGCCATATCAAGCATCAAGAGATCGAGAAGATAGACGAGGACGTGACCATGCAGGTGACGATTCGGGCAGTAAAGGGATAGGCTATACAGCACTCGCGATTGCGATTATCTCATTATTTGTCTTGCCGGTGCTATTAGGGGTAGCGGCAATCGTCGTTGGTTATATTGCAAGAAGAAAAGGAGCACATGCGCTTGGCGCGTGGTCAATCGGGATCGGAATTGTTTCCGTCATCCTAGGCATATTTATCACCCCGTTCTTTTAACAAGGACAGAAAAACGCCTGACAATGACGTCAGGCGTTTTTTGTTAAGCATTCGCTTGTTTTTCTTTTTCAGCTTCCATTTTCGCATAATGTTCTTCAGCGATTTTATCGATTTCTTTTTTCAGTTCTTCGACCATTGTTTCTTCCGGTACTTTACGAACAATTTCACCTTTACGGAACAATAATCCTTCGCCTCTAGCGCCTGCGATGCCGATATCTGCTTCACGCGCTTCACCTGGACCATTTACAGCACAGCCGAGGACTGCTACTTTAATCGGAGCTTTGATTTTAGAAATATATTCTTCGACTTCATTTGCAATGCTGATAAGGTCAATTTCAATTCGTCCACAAGTTGGGCAGGAGATTAGTGTTGCTGCATTTGATGCAAGACCAAATGATTTCAACAATTCACGTGCTACTTTTACTTCTTCAACTGGGTCAGCACTTAATGAGATACGGAGTGTATTCCCAATCCCCATATTCAAAATAGCGCCAAGTCCAGCTGCACTTTTGACTGTACCTGCAAATAACGTACCTGATTCTGTAATCCCAAGATGAAGAGGATAATCAAAGGCTTTAGCCGCTTTTTCGTATGCCTCAATTGCAAGGTTTACATCAGATGCTTTCATACTGACGATGATGTCATGAAAGTCTAGGTCTTCTAGAATTTTAATGTGATGCAGTGCACTTTCGACCATACCATCTGCAGTTGGGTAGCCGTATTTATCAAGAATCTTTTTCTCTAATGAACCAGCGTTTACCCCAATACGAATTGGAATGCCTTTTTCTTTTGCTGCTTTGACAACAGCTTCAACTTTTTCTCTTCTTCCAATGTTTCCTGGATTGATTCGGATTTTGTCTGCGCCTGCTTCAATCGCTTTCAGTGCAAGCTTGTAGTCAAAATGAATATCCACAACAAGCGGGATGTTAATTTGTTTTTTAATGTCCGCAATTGCATTTGCTGCACGCTCATCTGGACATGCGACACGCACGATTTGACAGCCTGCCTCTTCTAAACGTTTAATTTCAGCGACTGTCGCTTCGACATCATGTGTTTTGGTTGTTGCCATACTTTGAATGACAACCTCATTATTTCCACCTATAGTTAAAGGTCCCACTTTGACGGGACGCGTTTTAGTACGATGTGTGACTTCACTCACTTGTCAATCGCTCCTTAGTGTACAAGCAATTCTTTGCCGTGTACGTCGTGTTTTACAGTTCATATTGTAACAGTCTCTTCGTATGAATGACAAGGAATTAACGTTTTATCTCTTATAGACAGGAAACTTATATGTACTGCCTGCTCTGATTTCGTTCGCTTTCACACCTTGATTCAGCTCCTCGAAATCTTTAATGACATCATCAAGTGGCTTGCTTGTATGTACGATGGAGAGGACCGTTTCACCTTGTTTTACCGTAACGTTCTTATATGTCTTTTTCTCAGCTGTTTGAAGGGCACTTGCTGGAACGGCTGGGTTTTCCTCAACAGGAATGGTTCCATTTTTTAAATCAAAAAAGATAATAAAGAGGACAAATAAACTGATTAGTAAAAAAAGAATTCGCCGCATTTTACTCACCGCTTTTAAGAGTTTACTTCAGTCTATGCATGTCCTGAAATGATAGAACCAAAAAAGAGGAGAAAAGCTGGAAAGGATGGTTCTAGTTAGTTCTAGTATGTCTTGTAATAAAACTGCTTGGGTCGTTGGTGTAAATAGGAGAGCAATCTCATATGGCGATTATGATAAAATAAGAAAGGGGGAGATTTTATGAAGAAAGTTAGTCAGCATATATATGTGAGAACACTAACAGAAAATGATGCAGAATCACTGTTAACATTAGAACTTGAGAATCGCTCATATTTTCAGGAATTTACACCTTTGATCAAAGATGATTTCTTCACGTTACCTCGTCAAATTGAACGAATTCAGCGGAGTAGGCAAAGAAGAGAACAAGATGAATCATACATGCATGGTATCTTCTTAAATGAAACAGGTGACTTAATTGGGACGATCTCTTTAAGTTCTGTCGTAAGAGGTCCGATAGAAGGAGCTTGGCTCGGGTATGTACTCGATCAAAGGCAGGGCGGAAAAGGATATATGACAGAAGCCATTCGTTTAATCATTGACTATGCCTTTTTTGAGTTGAATCTCCACCGGATTGAGGCTGGAGTAAAGCCGAGTAACAGGGGTTCCATTCGTGTGCTTGAAAAGACAGGTTTTGAAAATGAGGGACTAAATCGTAAAAAAGTAAAGATTAACGGAGTGTGGGAGGATCATTATTTATTTGCGATCATCCATCCAGATGAGTCCTAGCGTATGAACATACATAAAAAGCTCCTCCGAGACGGGGGAGCTTTCATTGTGTAGACAAATCCTTGTTGGATGGATCATTTGCTTTTTTTTGCAGGTATTTCTTTTACAACAAGATATAAAAAGATAAAGTTAATGACCCAATTCAATAAAAATGAGTTTGCAACAGGTGTGTTTAATGCACTCATGATGGCGAAAAAGACCGTGGTTAATGTGAGTGAATAAGCGGAGAGCTTCCAAAGCATTTGGAAAGACAGCTCTTTTTGCTGCATTCGTTTAATAAATGTACCAAGCATTGCAAGGAATGTTGCGCTAATAAACATGAGCGCCGCAGTTGATAAATATAGCAGTACACAGATGACAGGGATAATAATCGCTTGGTTCTGATTTGTGACGCGAGCAAGTTCGTCTTTTGTCAGCGTTCCGCCTAGGAGCTGGTATGGAATATCTGTCATTTGCCCATCAATCGCAATCACTGCTTTTTCCTTTAATAAAGCAATGGCTGTTTGCTTTGATTCAAGTTCACTTGCTTTTATTTTTTCAGCAGGATCAAAGATGATCGTAATGCCGTTTTCTTCTTTTTCTATTGGTGCACTTTGATCCGCTTGAAGCTTTCCTTTTTCAATTGAAAAGTCGGGTAAATCTTTTTTGATCACGTGCTGAAATCCTGACATCGCATTCGAGATCTCTTGACTCATGTGATATCCCTGAGGAACTGCTGCGATAATTGAAAGGATAAAAATGAATAAAATCGCTTTACCGATCCCTGTAAAACGTGCTTTGGCAACATCTTTTGGTGAATAAATTCCTTTTAACAATAGATTAAATACGTTCAATACCCATTCACTTCCTACATTCTTTTCTATTTCTCATATTGTATCAATGTCTATCCATCAAGTACAAGTATGGCCTCATCACTGGTTAAGATAGAAGGAATGAGGCATAATGTATACAGCATATAAAAAGGAGGCGGCAGGGTCTTGGACGTGCTTTATTGGATACTGATTGGCTGTGCATTTATCATTGCGTTTGTTGGACTGGTTTATCCAATTATTCCGAGTGTGGTCTTTATGGTACTCGGATTTATTCTATATGGTTTCTTCTTTAGCTTCGAGCCGCTTACACTGACGTTCTGGCTCATTCAAGCGATGTTTACCGCGGTATTATTTGCGGCCGATTATGTCTCAAACCTTATTGGGGTCAAGCGCTTTGGCGGCAGCAAGGCAGCTATATGGGGAAGCACCATTGGGTTATTAGCTGGTCCTTTTGTGATCCCCATTGCAGGAATTATTATTGGTCCATTTCTCGGGAGTGTCATTGCAGAGCTCCTTGTTCATCAAAAAGATTTGAAAACGAGTGTGAAAGTCGGATTAGGCTCATTAATTGGATTTGTATCAGGTGTTTTTGCAAAAGGATTGATTCAAGCGCTGATGCTAGGCATCTTTTTATTTTATGTCCTTCGCTAAGTTGAAAAAGGGTGTTTAAAACTTTTTCTAAAGGGCTAAATACAAAATAAACACTGAAATGTTTCAGAACATGAGCAATAACGTTGAAACAAGCTGTTTCTTTTGATACTCTTTGAGTAGGGTGAATTGCTGACTTACAAAGGAAGCATTTCAGTACATACATTTTAAGGAGGAAATTAACCATGGCTTTTAAACTTCCAGAATTACCATATGCTTACGATGCATTAGAACCACATATCGACAAGGAAACAATGACGATTCACCACACAAAACACCACAACACATATGTAACTAACTTAAACAAAGCAATCGAAGGTGTATCAGCTCTTGAAGATCAATCAATTGAAGAGCTAGTGGCTAACTTAAACTCAGTGCCTGAAAACATTCGTACAGCTGTACGTAACAATGGCGGAGGACATGCGAACCACTCATTATTCTGGACGCTTCTTTCACCAAACGGTGGCGGCGCACCAACTGGTGAACTTGCAGATGCAATCGAAAAAGAATTAGGCGGATTTGAAAAATTCAAATCTGATTTCGCTGCAGCAGCTGCAGGACGCTTTGGTTCTGGTTGGGCATGGCTTGTTGTGAACAACGGAAAACTTGAAATCACAAGCACGCCAAACCAAGATTCTCCTTTAACTGAAGGAAAAACGCCAATTCTAGGACTAGACGTTTGGGAGCATGCTTACTACCTAAACTACCAAAACCGTCGTCCTGATTACATTTCAGCATTCTGGAATGTTGTGAACTGGGATGAAGTAGCTCGCCTTTACAGCGAAGCAAAATAATGATTTGATTCTAAAAGACCTGCTTTCAAGAGAAGCAGGTCTTTTTATATTTTCCCTCCTTTTTTTACATATCTGTCTTTTGATGAGACAGACTATTGTGTAGAAAAGGAGAATGAATGGTATGAGCAGATTAAAGAAAATGTTCGGGGACATGGATGTTACAAGAGATTTATTGCTCCTCCTCACGATTGGCGGGTTATACGCACTTGCCATTGCGCTTTCAAATACGTTTGTAAATGTGTACTTATGGAAACAGTCTGGGAAATTCACGGATCTTGCGATTTATAACTTGGCCATTGTGGTGCTTCAGCCCATTACGTTTTTATTCGCTGGCCGGCTCGCTAAAAAAATAGACCGGGCGTTTGTCCTTCGTTTCGGTGTCATCTTTTTAGCCGCTTTT
The DNA here is from genome assembly GCF_038008785.1 of Bacillus sp. FSL R5-0659. Classification (NCBI taxonomy): domain Bacteria; kingdom Bacillati; phylum Bacillota; class Bacilli; order Caryophanales; family Bacillaceae; genus Bacillus; species Bacillus sp. FSL R5-0659. Next base: position 2,206,017 of record NZ_JBBOZU010000001.1, on the reverse strand, counting down.
TATTTAATTGTTTTAATGGCAGGAGAACAAGCGGCCGCACGGCTTGTTTTATTGGGAAGTGTCCTTGGGATTGGCTATGGTTTTTACTGGCTTGCTTTTAACGTACTCACCTTTGAGATCACCGAGCCTGAAACAAGAGACTTCTTTAATGGGTTTCTCGGGGTGCTTTCCTCAACTGCCGGCATGATCGGTCCTCTCATTGCGGGGATTGTCATTTCTCAGTTAACGGATGATACAGGCTACACAGTCATTTTCACATTATCGCTTTTTTTGTTTTCACTAGCGGTTGTGATGAGCTTTTTCCTCAAAAGAAGACAGTCAAAAGGCAAATTTATCATCAAACAAATTTGGAAAGAACGCCATGCAGACGAGAACTGGCGTAGGATTACATCAGCACACTTTTTTCAAGGGCTTCGTGAAGGGGTCTTTGTCTTCTTAATCAGTGTCTTCGTGTTTATTGCAACAAACAGTGAGCTTGCTCTCGGGACGTTTGGTTTAGTGAATTCAGGTGTTGCGTTTTTTGCTTATTTCTTCGCTACGCGTTTGATTAAGAAAAAGTGGCGGAAGAAGGCGATTATGCTTGGCGGTCTGATTTTATACGGCGCCCTGTTTTTAATCGTCTTCCACTTGTCCTATGTTTCACTTCTCATGTATGCGGTAGCGATTGCAATAGGATATCCGCTCCTGCTTGTTCCTTATGTATCCTTAACATATGATGTCATCGGCCATGCAAGGTATGCCAGAAAGGCCAGAATTGAATATATTGTGGTCAGAGAGCTATTTTTAAATGCCGGCCGTATTAGTTCGATTATTTTGTTCCTGTTGTCTGTCACCTTACTAGGTGATGAGCTCGGAATCCCAGCATCTCTTGTTGTGCTCGGGGCGGGACATACCCTCATTTATTATTTTGTAAAAGATATTCATTTAAAAGAAAAAACAGCTGATATGAAAGAGGCTGACGGTCAAAAGCCAGTTTCTCACACGAACCTTATTAAGGGAGAAAGGTAAAATTTCTTACCAATGGAACATCAAATTTCTAGATAAATGATAGAAAAACCGCTAAAATGATGATGGCACCTTTTAAACACAAAAAGGGGTGCCATTTCTTTCTTGATAGAAAAGGTGATGTGATGAGAAACAAGAAAAACAAAAAAGACGCGAAGGAAGGGCGCAAAACACTTCCGATCCGGCTGAATTTATTATTTTTAGCCGCGTTTATTATTTTTACCGGCGTTGTCGTTAGACTCGGGTTTGTGCAAATTGTCAATGGAGAAGATTATAAAAAGCAGGCAGAGAAACAAGAGGATGTGAATGTCAGCTCATCTGCTCCGCGCGGAAAAATTTACGATCGAAACTACAATACGATTGTCAGCAATAAAGCGCTAAATGCCATTACATATACGAGAACCTCGACGACTTCACAAGAAGAGCGGCTCAAAGTGGCATCAAAATTAGCGGATATGATTCATGTGAGTACGAAAAAAATCACAGATCGTGACAAAAAAGATTTCTGGATCTTAACGCATCCGAATGAAGCGAAAAAGCTTGTTCAAAAGGAATCAGAATTAAAGGGTGACGATAAGGTCTCTGATGATAAACTATATGAGCTTCAGCTAAAACGCATCACAGACAAGGAATTAAATCAACTGACGAAAAAAGATTTACAAGTGCTTGCCATTAAAAGGCAGATGGATGCAGGCTATGCACTGACACCTCAATTTATTAAAAATGAAGATGTAAAGCCGAGCGAAATTGCTTATGTCTCTGAGCATTTGGACGAGCTGCCAGGTGTTGATGTGACGACAGACTGGTCACGCAGCTATCCGTATAAAGGACTGCTCCGCAGTATGCTTGGCAGTGTGTCTTCAAGTGATGAAGGTCTTCCGCAGTCACTTCTTGAGCATTATCTATCACTCGGCTACAGCCGAAATGACCGTGTAGGAAAAAGCTATCTTGAATATCAATATGAAGATGTCCTGCAGGGCCAAAAGGAAAAAGAACAGAGTACAACTGATAAACAGGGCAATGTCACAAGCTCTAAAGTGTTAACAGAAGGTAAGAGCGGGAAAGACCTTGTGCTGACAATTGACATTCAGCTGCAAAAAGCGGTTGAAAAAATTATTGAAAAGAACTTGAGAAGTGCGAAACAAAGAGGGGGAACTGAGCTTCTTGATCGCGCATTTGTTGTCATGATGGACCCGAGAAATGGAGAGGTTCTCTCTGTTGCGGGTAAGCAGATTTCAAACAAAAACGGAAAATACAAGTTCGATGACTACTCATTAGGAACGATGACATCCTCATATGCGATGGGATCAGCTGTAAAAGGGGCAACGGTACTGACCGGATATAAAACAGGCGCTATTCATATTGGAAGTACCCAGTATGATGAACCTCTCTATATCGCTCAGTCACCGCCAAAGAAATCCTATCAAAATATGGGACTCATTAATGATTTAACAGCACTAGAGCGTTCATCTAACGTGTATATGTTCAAAACAGCGATCGCCATTGGGAAAAGCGAATATCGTAAGAATCAGCCGCTCCCAATTGATCCGAAAGCATTTGATACGTTCCGCTACAATTTCAGTAAATTTGGCCTTGGCGTCAAAACTGGTATTGACCTGCCAAACGAGGCAACGGGCTACAGAGGAACGTCTACACAATCGGGTCTCTTACTTGACTATGCGATTGGACAGTATGATACGTTTACACCGCTGCAAATGGCGCAATACGTTTCAACCATTGCAAATGGCGGGTATCGTTTACGTCCGCAGCTTGTCAAAGAAGTGAGAGAGCCAGATCCGCAGCGCGGCATTGGAGCTGTGACAGAATCCGTCAAACCGGATGTATTGAATAAGCTAGACATGACAAGTGATGAAATCAAGCGTGTCCAGCAAGGCTTCAAGCTTGTGATGCAGAACCCAAGAGGGACAGCCTATTCAAACTTTGGCAACAAAAAGTATAATCCAGCTGGCAAAACAGGAACCGCTCAATCATTCTATGACGGTCCAATTAAAAGCAAGCGCGGTACACCGACGTATAACACAACTCTTGTAGCATACGCGCCTGCTGATAATCCAGAAGTGGCTATTTCCGTTGTCGTCCCGTGGGTGTATCAAGACTACAACCAGCGCTATCCAATTACAAATGATATTGGTGAACAAGTATTAGACAAGTACTTTGAACTGAAATCAAAACAGGAAAGCAATGATACACAGGCGAAAAACAAAAACAAAATTGAAAATGAAGCAGAAACAAATAACTAGACCTTTCATAGGTAAAAACGCTCACTTTTTGTGGGCGTTTTTTTACGTTTTCTTCAAAAATTCCGATATAAATTGACAAAATTCATAAAAAACGCCGCAATTTTTCTACAAAACTTCGACATTTACAAAACCTTAACATTCCATTTAAACGAAATTAATAAAGAACCTTTAATGTATTACTCGTAGGACAAATTATTCAGGGGGTATTCTTGAAATGAAAAAGAACAAATTATGGCTGCTTACTTTCCTTACTATCGCATTGTTAGCATTCGTCACAGCATGCGGAAACAGCAGCTCAAGCGGAGATTCAAAAGACAGTAAAGGAAATGCTTCAAACAAAGATGAGGCATCAGGTTCCATTACCATCTCAGGATCATCTGCGATGCAGCCTTTAGTTCTTGCGGCAGCAGAAAAATTCATGGATAAACATCCAAAAGCCGATATTCAAGTACAAGCCGGCGGTTCAGGAACAGGACTTTCTCAAGTTTCAGAAGGATCTGTACAAATTGGTAACTCAGATGTATTCGCTGAAGAGAAAGACGGAATCGACGCAAAATCTTTAAAAGACCACAAAGTAGCAGTTGTTGGAATGGCCGCAGCTGTAAACCCTGAAGTGGGTGTCAAAGACATCACAAAGGACGAATTGAAAAAAATCTTCACTGGTAAAATCAAAAACTGGAAAGAGCTTGGCGGGAAAGACCAAAAAATCACGCTTGTTAACAGACCTGATTCTTCAGGAACTCGTGCAACATTTGTGAAATATGCACTTGATGGTGCAACACCTGCAGAAGGAATCACAGAAGATTCTTCAAACACAGTGAAAAAACTGATTGCAGAAACACCAGGTGCGATTGGATACCTTGCATTCTCTTATTTAACAGATGACAAAATTACACCGCTTAGCATTGATGGTGTGAAACCAGAAGAAAGCAATGTAGAAAGCGGTAAATATACAATTTGGGCATACGAGCACTCTTATACAAAAGGTGAGCCGGAAGGTCTAGCAAAACAATTCTTAGATTACCTTATGAGTGACGAAGTACAAAAAGAAATCGTTAAAGACCAAGGCTACATCTCAGTCTCTAATATGAAAGTAGAAAGAGACGCAGCAGGCAAACAATCAGATAAGTAAGAGGTCTTGAATTGCTGATGAAGGAAAAGTGGAGCATTTCACTTTTCCTTTTATGACATTCATAGGAGTGTAGAAAAAGATGAAGCAGATAGAACATACAGAAGCGAGCGATCGGCTGATCAGCTCGAAGAAAAATAGGCAAATGGATGAAGTAAGAGGAAGTATTTTGGTGAGATTCTGCGCATTCTTAATGATTGCAGTATCCATCGCCATCACCATCTTCCTTGGCATTAAGGGTTTACAATCTTTCATCGTAAATGGTGTAAGCCCAATTGAGTTCTTAACCAGTATCAATTGGAACCCCACAGCAGAAAACCCGGAGTACGGCGCATTTCCTTTTATCTTTGGATCGATCGCCGTCACACTTTTATCGGCACTCATTGCAGCGCCGCTAGGCATCGCAGGAGCGATCTTTATGACAGAAATTGCACCTGCATGGGGCCGGAAAATTCTCCAGCCGGTCATTGAATTGCTTGTAGGGATTCCATCCGTTGTTTACGGATTCATAGGTCTTACAGTATTGGTGCCCTTTATCGGACATTTCAAGTCAAGCGGCTCAGGGCATAGCGTGTTAGCAGGAACGATTGTCCTGTCTATTATGATTCTGCCAACCGTTACATCTATTGCAACTGATGCAATGGCTTCCCTTCCAAAAAGCTTGCGTGAGGGATCGTATGCACTTGGCGCAACAAGATGGCAAACGATTAGACGTGTGCTTGTACCAGCAGCTCTTCCAACATTAATGACAGCGGTCGTTCTTGGGATGGCGAGAGCATTTGGAGAAGCCCTTGCCGTTCAAATGGTCATTGGAAACACACGTAATTTACCAGAGAGCATTATGGATACAGCTGGTACATTAACAACCATTATTACGTTAAACATGGGTCACACAACGTATGGAAGTGTTGAAAACAATACACTTTGGTCAATGGGGCTTGTCCTTCTAGTTGTATCGTTTATGTTCATACTCATTATCAGATACTTGTCGTCTAGGAGGAAGATTTAATGAATAGCAAAATGACCGATCGTTTTGCCACGATTGTTTTTGGATTATGTGCCGCCATTATTACGGCGATCCTAGTTGGTTTGTTTTCTTATATCATTTTCAACGGTGCAAAAGAATTAAACTTTGACTTTTTGACAACCCGCTCAAGTGCAATTGGCTCTGGCGGCGGCATCAGGGATCAGCTGTTTAACTCGTTTTACATTTTGTTTATTACAATGCTGATCACAGTACCACTTGGTGTCGGCGGCGGAGTGTACATGGCTGAATATGCGCCTCAAAACAAAGTCACTGATTTTATTCGTACATGTATTGAAGTGCTGTCTTCACTTCCTTCCATTGTCATTGGTATGTTTGGTTTACTTATGTTTGTCAATTTAACAGGCTGGGGCTATACAATCATCGGAGGAGCTCTTGCGCTCACGGTGTTTAACCTGCCAGTGATGGTCAGGGTGACAGAAGACGCGCTTCGCTCTGTACCGAAGGATCAAAAGGAAGCATCACTAGCGCTCGGTGTAACGAAATGGCATACAGTGAAGACGGTCCTGATTCCAGGTGCGATTCCTTCTATTATTACCGGTGCGATTTTAGCATCAGGAAGAGTTTTCGGTGAGGCAGCAGCGCTTCTTTTCACAGCAGGTCTCACCACACCGCGTCTAGATTTTACAAACTGGAGTCCATTTTCTGATACGTCACCGCTGAATATTTTTAGACCGGCAGAAACATTAGCCGTTCATATATGGAACGTCAATACACAAGGAATCATTCCAGATGCAGAGGCCATTGCAAATGGTGCATCAGCCGTACTTGTGCTTTCAGTTTTAGTATTCAACTTAGCAGCTAGATGGCTTGGTTCATTTATTCATAAGAAGCTTACGTCAAAATAATGTGAGAAAGGTGTGAAGGGGATATGGTTCAAATGCTAGCAGAAAAAAAAGAGATTGCAGCAAAAAAGGCTCCACTTCAAGCAGAACAGATTTTACAGGTGCAGGATTTAAGCATTTATTATGGGGAAAAAAGAGCGGTCAATCACATTTCATTTGAAATTGAGAAGAACGCAATTACCGCATTAATCGGTCCATCTGGCTGCGGGAAATCAACCTTTTTACGCAGCATTAACCGCATGAACGACTTGATCCCAGGTGCGAGAAGTGAAGGGGCGATCATGTACGAAGGGCTCAATATTTTGGATGACCGCATTAATGTGGTCAATTTAAGAAGAGAAATCGGTATGGTTTTCCAAAAACCAAATCCATTTCCTAAATCAATCTACAATAACATTACCCATGCGTTAAAGTATGCGGGTGAAAAAAGAAAATCAGTGCTTGATGATGCGGTAGAGGAAAGCTTAACAAAAGCGGCGCTTTGGGATGAGGTCAAAGATCGTCTGCACCGCTCAGCTTTGTCATTATCCGGCGGTCAGCAGCAGCGCCTTTGTATTGCCCGTACACTTGCGATGAAGCCTAGCGTTCTTTTATTAGATGAACCTGCTTCTGCCCTAGACCCGATCTCAAATGCAAAAATTGAAGAGTTATTATCAGAGTTGAAAAATGATTATTCGATCGTCATTGTGACACACAACATGCAGCAAGCGTTACGTGTATCTGATCATACGGCCTTTTTCCTAAACGGTGATCTAGTAGAATATGATGCCACTGAACGTATCTTTACACGTCCTGCGCAGCAAAAAACAGAAGACTATATCAATGGTCGATTTGGATAAGGCGGGTGAATTTTAATGAATGCAGTAGCAACTGAAACAGCAAAAAAAGAAGTGTTTCGTGTGAATGATATGAACCTTTGGTATGGACAGCATCACGCACTGAAGCATATTGATTTAGACATAAGAGAGCATGAAGTCACAGCAATTATCGGTCCGTCCGGCTGCGGAAAGTCAACGTTTATCAAGACCTTAAATCTCATGGTCAAAACAGTGCCAGGTGTGAAAATCACCGGGGATATGATGTATAACGGTGACAATATTTTAAAAGGCCGCGTCGATCTAGTGGAACTGCGTAAAAACGTCGGCATGGTCTTTCAAAAAGGGAACCCATTCCCTCAATCTATCTTTGATAATGTCGTCTACGGGCCAAGAATTCACGAGGTGAAGAGCAAGCAGCAATTGAAAGAAATCGCTGAAAAAGCGCTTCGTGATGTTGCCCTTTGGGATGAAGTGAAGGATCGATTAAGTGCGCCTGCATTAGGTCTTTCCGGCGGTCAGCAGCAGCGTCTTTGTATCGCAAGAGCTATTGCCACAAGCCCAGACATCTTATTAATGGATGAACCAACATCAGCGCTTGATCCTGTCTCAACATTAAAGATTGAAGAATTGATTATGAAATTAAAAGAGAAATATACGATTGCCATTGTGACGCATAACATGCAGCAAGCGGCCAGGGTATCAGATAGAACAGCCTTCTTCTTAATGGGGGAGCTTGTTGAGATCAATGATACGAATGTGATGTTCTCTGAGCCAAATGATCAAAGAACAAATGATTATATATCTGGTCGATTTGGATAACAAAAACCCCTGGAGGTCAGCGCCGCCAGGGGGTTTTATTGTTATTTTGTTAAGGCTTTGACGATTTGTTTGAACGTCATCCCTGTTTTTAAATTGAATTTGCCTGCACGAATTTCTTTATGGTAGCCGGCGTCAATCACGTAATCATTAAAATCTTTAGACGAGTTGATGATTCCGTCCTTCTCAAGCATGTCTGAAACATCACTTGTGCTCATCCCGTTTTTAATAACGAATTTGACCGATTTGCCTTTAGGCTTGTCTGATGTTTGTTTATCATTTTTAGAATCGCCGTCTTCATTTGCTTTCAGTGCTTTTTCTTTATAATCAAGAAGCTGCTGATATGTTTCACGGCTGACGGAGACTTCTTTTTTAGAGTCTAAATAGTTTTTCACGTCAGTGTCTGTTACTTTCGCTGCGAGCGTTTCTTTTGTGGTCGTATCAGCCGTCGCTTCATCTTTTCCAGTGAGGAAAAAAACGATTGCCAGAACACCAGTTGCAAGAATCATACCTGCCGCAAACGTTTGGATGCTTTTTTTCGTCATACAAGCACCTTCTCGTTGTCTTTAATGATCATGTTGACTTCATCTACAGATACATGCTCAGCGCGCGCAATGGCCTCAGGAGACATGCCATTTTGATGCTTTGAAATGATTTGTCTTGCGATAGATGGATCAATTTCTGAATGTTTGCGGACGACGATGTTTGTTTCAAGCAATTCTTCTTCAAGAACCTTCATTTTCTTTTTCAGTTTATAGATTTCTTGCATTGCAGATAGTTGAAGTGTTTCAAGTTCCTGCTCGACTTCTTTAATCGGCTCTCTTTGAAAATATGAGAATGCGATCAGTACGATACTGACAACAAGCAATCCGATAATTGCAATTTCCATGTTTCATCACCTTTTATTCGTATTTTAATGCTGAAAACCATAAAAGGCTTTCATGATTGTTTCAGACAGTTTTCGACCCTTCTTTTTTATACCATAAAAAAGCTAGTTTCAAAAGGAGTTGCTGAAAAAATCACCTTTTTTTCATCTTTTTTCTTTTTATATGAAAAACGAGTATGAAAATCTTGCTCGCTGTCAAAATAAAAGAGGGTTTCTCATGTATACAGTACGACAAAGATTGACGTTTTATAGGGGAGCAGGCCATTTTTCATGAAATGACCGTACGATATAGATCAGAACTCAGACGGATTGCACTGAAATTGAAATTGGTGAAAAAACATTCTAGCATTCCTAAGCTAGAAGTGGTATTATAGTTAGGTCTGAATGTGAATTGATTTTAGTTTGGAGGGAAAAACATGCGCGTAAATATTACTCTAGCTTGCACTGAATGCGGTGAGCGTAACTATATTACTAAAAAGAATAAGCGAAACAATCCAGATCGCGTTGAATTCAAAAAGTATTGCTCACGTGATAAAAAACAAACTTTACATCGTGAAACAAAGTAAGCAGCAGGGAATTTTCCTGCTGTTTTTTTATGATGGGAGATGATCTGTGTGAAAAAGGAACTCCGCCTTCAAACATTAGCCAAGCTGGATCAGATGAGTGCTGAGGAATTCGAGCGAAGCACCGCTTTACTTCATGAGCACTTGTTTCAGCTGCCAGCATGGAAACAAGCAAATACGATTGCCCTCACCATGTCTAGAGGAAAAGAGGTACCAACAATGCCTCTCATTGAAAAAGCATGGCAGGAGGGGAAAACAGTATGTGTACCCACCTGTTTTCCGGAAACAAAAGAGATGACGTTTTATGAATATACACCAGAAACGAAGATGATATCCCGCTACTTTGGGCTATTGGAGCCCGACCCTATGGCGTCGGCCGCTGCATCTAAAAAATCAATCGATTTGATCATTGTGCCTGGGGTGTGCTTTGATCGACAAGGCTACCGTATCGGATATGGGGGCGGCTATTATGACCGCTACTTAGCTGATTATCACGGTGAAACCCTTGCCCTTTGTTTGACTGTACAGCAAACCGAGCAAATTCCGGCTGAAACGCACGACATCCCGGTCTCCATCATGGTCAGTGAGAAAGGTACCATATATCCAAAATAAAGTCCGCTGCTTATACGTATGAACGGGCTTTTTGTGTTGAGCGAAGGTCTTGTGTGTGATCAAAAGTCACATGAACGATAGCGATCAACATTCTTCATTAAAAAGCATTTTAGCTGACGGGGGGATATGTTTTGAAAAAATTCCGTGGAAAGAAAAGATACTTCCGTAATATGTGGGAGGAAGTGAATACTTATCAATTAACGCTCGACCACGATTCGTGGTTCTCTTTTTCGCATACGCACCTTGATTTTTTTGGAGTCGGGGAAAATAGCTTAAAAATAAGAAGAGAGCATATTAAAGCTCATATCGCTTTATATCATAGGCTGCTAAAACAGCTTGAAGGCTTTGAAAAGCCATACCAAACTTGGATTTGTATTCACGAGCATGACCCTGGTTTAGACGCTGTATATGTTCATACACCAAATCCATACGACAGTTACTTCCCGCACAAGGTGGAGGGGTTAGAGCGGAATTGTAAGCTGCCTCATACTTTCAAGGATTTAATCGACCTTCATCAATTTGACGTTTCTTATGATCAATCAGAGTGCGGAGAGGTTTATTATATTCAATCAAAAGAACAAGGGATTAGATTGTGAAGGCCTGCTTTTAGGCGATAAAAATGTTGGTTCATGCATAAACAAATCCTATTTAAGCCACGATACGAACATAGGAGGGAATATGATGAATAAAATGATTTGGAGCATTGTGTTCACACTGTTTGCATTCGTTCTCGTGCAAAATCGTTATCGGCTCATGAATTTGATTTTAGGCCAAAATCAAGTACGTCACTTTTTGATTAAATGGCTGATGAAAATCCCATATTTTCGGACGAAATTTATTCGCCAAGCATTCTAATCCCGCAAATGCCGGGATTTTTTTGTTTTGAAATGCGGATCAGAACGATTCTTGCTATAATAATGTAAAAAATGGAGCGCGAATGTATGAATGTCATAGATAGTCTATTTTGGCGAGTTGTTGATGAACTAAGACAAAAAGGATACGAGATGATTCAAAGTCCGTACCCAGAAGATGAAATATTTTTTGAAGCACCACGAAACGCAGGCTATGATCTCATTCGTCTGTATAGAAAAGATGTGAATTTCAGACAGGAGATCGTTCGAGATATCGAGGAGCAAACATACCGGATCAATCAGCTGAGAGAAGCTATGCGTAAACGATCGCTTCATCTCTTGCAGCTGCAATTTACAACTGATGTTCCAGTAGATGATTGGGAAGACTTAAATGGTCAGCCGCAAAAAGAGAATAAGGTGACAGTTACTCCTGTGTTACTCAATGCAGACACGCTTCAAAACGATATAAACGAACTGCAAAAATGGCTGAATACATCTCTTGCAGTTGATGTAGAAGAAGCGAAGAGAGACACAGCTGAGGATGTAATGCAGCTTAAAAGGAACGTGCTCCAAGCATTTGATGATCAGGAAAAACAGCGTGAACGAGAACGGGCCGTGTTTCAAAATGGCAGACCCATTTTTACCTACTTGCTGATCGCTGTCCAAGTGGTGATGTTTCTTTTACTTGAGCTGTCTGGTGGAAGTACCAATACGGCAACTTTAACAGCATTTGGTGCTAAAAATAATGTGCTGATTTTAGAGGGTGAATGGTGGCGCCTAATAACACCAATGTTTTTACATATTGGCTTGACGCACTTACTCTTTAATACTTTTGCTCTTTGGTCCGTTGGAGCGGCTGTTGAGAGAATTTATGGGTCAGGAAGATTTTTGCTCATCTATTTGATTTCCGGCGTTTTTGGCTCCATAGCGAGCTTTGTGTTTAATACAGCAATTGCAGCCGGTGCATCAGGCGCGATTTTTGGCTGTTTAGGGGCACTGTTATATTTAGCCATCTCAAATCGAAAGCTTTTCTTTCGGACGATGGGGACGAATATTATTGTCATTATTCTCATTAACCTAGGAATAGGCTTCACTGTATCAGGTATTGATAACGCAGGGCATCTTGGCGGCCTGGTTGGAGGTTTTTTCACCGCATTAGCTGTCCGTCTTCCTAAACAGACGCAGCCTGTCAAAATGCTTCTTGCGACTGCTGCTTTGCTCTTGATTGGCGGTTTTGGATTGTATACAGGGTTTCATTCTGATAATCAAAAGGAAGCAGCGGCAACAAGTGAGGCAGCGAGTTTATTTGATGAGAAAAAGTATAGCGAAGCAAGTGAACGACTAGAGGAATATGTACACGAAAAAGATGCATCAGCTGAGGCACTTCATATTTATGCACTATCGGAAGCGCAGCAGGGCCGCCTTGATAAGGCTATTCAATTTTTACAAAAGTCGCTTGAAAAAGATCCAGATGATCCAAATAAACTGTATCATTTATCGTTGTTATTCGTAGAAAAAGGAGAGACAGCGAAAGCAGATGATCTATTAGCGAAAGCATTAAAACAAGATCCTCAAAATGATCAATTTTTAAAGCTGAAACAATATATCGAAAATAGTCAAACACGTTGAATGACTTGACTGAAAGCGCATTTATGAATACGCTTATCCTATCTGTTGATGAGAAGAAATGGTGGAAACAATGAAAACGTTATATGATGTACAGCAGCTGCTTATGAGATTTGGAAATTATGTGTATTTCGGAGATCGTGAAGTAGAATTAGAATTTATGGCAGACGAATTGAAGGAAATGTATACATCGGGCATCATTGACCGGACTGAATGGTCAAACGCAATGACGATTCTTCAAATGGAGTTAGCCAAACTAAATCGAAAAACAATGTGAAGGTGGAGGGCATATGACAGGGGATTGGTTTGTAGGTATTGATCTTGGCGGTACGACAATTAAGCTTGCGTTCATTAATCTATATGGTGAAATTCAGCATAAGTGGGAGATTCCTACGGATAAATCCGGGCAGACGATCACAGTCGATATTGCCAAATCAATTGACCATAAACTGGTTGAGATCAGTATGCCAAAATCAGCACTTATTGGGATCGGAATGGGTGCACCTGGACCTGTAGATAAAGTATCTGGAATCGTCTATAAAACAACGAATTTGGGCTGGACAAACTATCCGTTGAAAGATCACCTAGAGGCAGAGACAGGACTTCCATCTGTCATTGAAAATGATGCGAATATTGCTGCACTCGGTGAAATGTGGAAGGGTGCAGGAGATGGCGCAAAAAATATCCTGATGGTCACACTTGGAACAGGGGTTGGCGGCGGCATCATCGTCAACGGTGAAGTTGTTCAAGGGGAGACAGGAGCTGGCGGAGAAATTGGCCATATTTGTGCCGTTCCATTTCAAGGAGCACCTTGTAACTGCGGAAGAACAGGCTGTATTGAAACAATCGCATCTGCAACTGGCATCGTCCGGCTTGCAAAGGATAAATTAGAAACCGAGCAGCATACATCTTCACTTGGCACGCTCGCTTCGCTATCAGCAAAGAATGTATTTGAAGCGGCAGAAAACGGAGATGATCTTGCAATGCGTGTCGTAGAAGAAGTGACGACACATCTTGGACTTGTTCTTGCGAATCTTGCTAGTGCTTTAAACCCAACGAAAATTGTGATTGGCGGCGGCGTTTCAAAAGCAGGTGAGCTTCTTCGCAGTAAAGTAGAACGCGTTGTGAAACAACATGCGTTCCCGCCTTGCGCAGACGATGTCGAAGTGGTGATTGCATCTCTCGGAAACGATGCGGGTGTCATCGGCGGTGCATGGATGGCAAAAACCAAATGGCTGTCTTGAACAAAAAAGTCATAATGATGTCATTTTTATTAAAAAATGCGATAGATAGGCATGAAATTGGATGTTTAGCATATTCATAAGTTTGTCATGAGGAAAAAGACATTGATTTTCCATCATATACAGGATAAGATATACTTTAGTTATTTTTCTAGAAGCACCAATAATTAGGGTATATCTAGGACCTAGATGCGCGCTTAGCACAAGGAGGTTACAATGCGAAAGAATAGATTAAAGGCGATTTCATTTTTACTGATTGCGACATTGCTGATGTGGGTCAAAACCTATGTTATCTATAAATCTAGCTTCAATATTAAAATTGAAAATTTCATGCAGGAGTTTATCCTGTTTATTAATCCGCTTAGCTTTCTCTTGTTTATCTTCGGCATCGGTTTATTTTTCAAAGAGAAAAATCGAAATCGATATATCATCGTGACAAGCTTTATCCTGACATTCATTTTGTTAGCCAACATTGTGTTTTATCGATTCTATAGTGACTTTCTAACCATCCCCGTCCTATTTCAAACAAACAATATGGGTGACCTCGGGTCAAGTATTACCTCTTTAATTGAACCAGTCGATTTACTGATGTTCGTTGATATCATCATTTTAATTTGGCTCTATAAAAAACAGCCTTCCTTTAGAACAGATGTCACAGTTTCACGAAAAGAACGAGCAGCATATTACTTATTTGTGGCAGCTACATTTTTCTTTAACCTTGGTTTAGCTGAAACAGAAAGACCAGAACTGCTTACTCGCTCATTTGACCGTGAGATGCTGGTGAAAAATATCAGCTTATATAACTTCCATATTTATGATGGGGTATTGCAATCGAAGCAGTCTGCTCAACGAGCCCTTGCTGACAGTAATAGCTTAACTGAAATTGAAAACTATGTAAGCGCAAATCAAACGGACCGTAATGAAAAGACATTTGGTCAAGCAAAAGGACGAAATGTCATTCTTGTATCACTTGAGTCTACACAGAGTTTTGTGATCAATGAAAAATTAAACGGGAAAGAAATTACTCCGTTTTTAAACAAATTGATCAAGAAGAGCTATAACTTTACTAATTTTTATCACCAAACAGGTCAAGGGAAAACATCTGATTCAGAGTTTATTGTAGATAATTCTCTTTATCCACTTGGAAGAGGGGCTGTGTTCTTCACAAATCCAAGTAATGAGTTTACAGCGACACCTGAGCTGTTAAAGGATGAAGGCTACCACTCTTCTGTTATTCATGCGAATAACAAAAGCTTCTGGAACCGTGACCTTATCTACGATAGCTTTGGCTACGATAAGTTCTTTGATATTAAATCATTTGATGTGAATGAAGAAAACTCAGTTGGCTGGGGACTGAAAGATGGTCCGTTCTTTGAGCAGTCCGCTGAATTAATGAAATCGATCCCGCAGCCTTTCTATACGAGATTGATTACATTAACGAACCATTTCCCTTTTGATTTAGATGAAGAAGATAAGCTCATTGATGAATATGATTCAAAGAGTAAAACGCTGAACAAGTACTTCCCTACAGTGCGTTATCAAGATGAAGCCCTTAAGCTTTTCTTTAAAAAGATGAAGGAAGCTGGGTTATACGATAACTCCATTTTTGTTTTATATGGGGATCACTACGGAATTTCTGAAAACCATAACGAAGCCATGGGACAATTTTTAAATAAAGAGATTACGCCATTTGAAGAAGTACAGCTTCAAAAAGTCCCGTTTGTTGTACACATTCCAGGGGTAACGGATCAACATCCAAAAGAAATTGATACGGTAGGCGGTCAGGTCGATATCCGTCCAACTGTACTCAATCTTCTAGGCATTGATACAAGTAAACAAATTCAATTTGGTCATGACCTTTTATCGAAAGATACGAATGACTTTACAGTACTCCGTGATGGAAGCTTTATTACGAAGGACAGCATTTTTACAGATGGTGTTTGCTACAATAAAGAGACAGGCGAGCCAGCAGATGATAAAAATGTGTGTCAGTCTTATGAAGAGAAAGCGAAGCAGGAGCTTCAATTCTCTGATCAAATCATCTACGGAGATCTCCTTAGATTTTATGATCGAAACAGCCCGGATCATTCACCATCCAAAAAAGAAGGTGAAACGGAGCTGAAAAAGGCGTCCTAATAGATGAAAAAACCTCTGCTATTTTTAGAAGCAGAGGTTTTCTTTTTTTGCCTGACGGCTCATATAATATGAGAGGAGGGATGTAAATGAAGACAACGTCGTTTGGAAAAATTGAATGGCAGCTGGATGAAGCGGAGAGGGATGCTGTGGCAAAGCAGCTTGGTATTGGCAAAGCTGCTTTTCATTTATCTAATCAAACAAGCACTGATGACCTTCTTTTACCGGGATATAGACTTCCAGAAGGAGTCCATGAATTTGATTCCATCGGTGATGTGCAGAAATTTATTGCGCCTTATAGACTGCAGCAATCCGATGATTGGATCAATGGAACATTTGAATATGATAGCGCTCAATTAGAAGAAGAGCTGAGCCGCTTGAAAGCCGTATTTCCTTTTCTTCATATCAGCGTCATTGGTCATTCAGTGCTTGATACACCTATTTATGAAATCCGAACAGAGCCTGTTCAGCATTTACATTCTATTCATCTCAATGCCACATTTCATGCAAATGAATGGATCACGACGTCTGTTTTATTAAAATGGTTGAAATCGCTTTGCTTAGCAGCGTCTGACCCGGTTCAGGCAAGACATTATGAAGCGGTTCATATTCTGCAGACCACCGCTTTATCCATCGTGCCAATGGTCAATCCAGATGGAGTGGATTTGGTTCGTAATGGACCGGAGTCACTAGGTCTTCATCGTGAAGAATTCACACTGCTAAACGGTGGATATTCCGATTACCGGGAATGGAAAGCAAATATTCGAGGGGTGGATTTAAACAATCAATTCCCTGCTTATTGGGAGATCGAGTACTATCGTCATCAGTCGAAGGCACCGTCCTACCGGGATTATCCTGGGCGCGAGCCATTAACAGAACCAGAAGCGAAAGCGATGGCAAATCTTGCGCTGCGAAAACGATTTGACCGGCTGATTGCCCTTCATACACAAGGAGAAGAGATTTATTGGGGTTTTCTTGGCCATGAGCCAGCCATCTCAAAAGAAATGGTCAAACGATTCGAACAAGTGAGCGGCTACAAACCGATCCAATATCTCGACAGCTATGCAGGCTATCGCGATTGGTTTATTTATCAATTTCATAATGAGGGCTATACAGTTGAGCTTGGTCTAGGGAAAAATCCTCTTTCCATGGATCAATTTGATTCGATTTATGAAAAAACAAAGCGGCTTTTATGGGAAGCGTGTAAGTGTTAAAAGCACCTGTCTGGTGCTTTTTCATATTGGAGCAACAATCAATTGCTTATGGTCAATAAAAACAATGTTGAAGTAATTGACGAAGGCTTTCTTGTAAGCTATTGTGAAAGATATGGATGTAAAAAAAAGGATATGATTTAGGGAGATGTCGACTATTGAGTGCTCAAAGCCTGTGGAAAAGAAATTTTACTTATCTATTTGTTTCTAAAATGTGCAAAATTACAGCGGATAGTTTATCTTTCAACACCATCTTGTGGCTTTTGGTACTAGGAGGGAAAGGAGCAATAGGGACAGCTTTTTTTATTGCGGTCAGCTTTGTCCCTCAAGCGATTGTTGGACCATTTATTACGCCTATGATGAAGCCGCATCAATTGAAATTTTGGATGTGCTTTGCTGATTTAACACGAGGAGCGATTATTCTTGTGATCGTGGTTAGTTACTTTTATGGTTTCACACCATTAGTCCTCATCATTGGCTGCATGCTGCTTCATTCGGCGACGGGAGGCTCCTACGAACCGGCATCTGTATCGATTATTCCAAAGCTTGTCCATGAGGACCTCATACAAAAGGCGAATGCAACCATCCAATCAGCAAGTCATGTCGTAAGACTTGTGACGGTAACGATTTGTGGTGTCATGATTGCATTTGTAGGCGTAGGCTATACAATGCTTGTGATCATTCCTCTTTATCTTTTGTCCGCTTTATTGGTGTTCATGATTTCATATCAAACAGAAGCCATCATCGATAAAGCCAAAAAAGGATTATCTTATGGCAAAAGATTAATTCGAGGTTTTTCACTTGTTAGAAGCCATCATATTTTGTTTCCGTTAGCCATTTTTTGTGTCTGCTCAAACTTTGCTGCGGCACCATGGGAAGCATTGTCTGTTATTTATTTAACTGAAGACTTACATAGTGGACCGGTCGTCTATTCATTCATCAAAGTCACAACCGCACTAGGCGCCTTTTTGATGGGGTTTGTTTTAACAAAGATAAAAGTGAATCGGTATGGATTGCTCTTTATAGGTGCTGGGATTGTTGATGGAATCGCCTTCTTCATCACAGGTATGAACGCATTGTTACCACTTGTGTTTATATCAGCTTTTGCTTTAGGAGCAGCCATTAGTGCAGTTAACGTACCCGAACATACGATGATTCAATTGTCAGTAAAGGCAGAGGATCAGCCGCAAGTGTACGCGATTATCAACATGATTTCCTTCTTGATGATTCCTTTAGGCGCCCTCATTGGCGGTTATATGGCAACACTGTTTGGGTCTGGGTATGTCATTGCGGCTGGCGGCATCATTGAAGCTGTTTCAGGTATATGCCTGCTTTTGTTTACAAAGATCGGAAAGGTAGAGAGGGCGGATTTGACGATAGAACGAGACAAACCTGCCGTAAACGCAACGTGAGCATGGCATGATTGATTGAAGATAGGTTACAATGAGGACGAGAAAACATGAGAATTTGATTGAAAGGGGAAAAACGATGGCTATAGCAGACGTCACCATCATTCCGATAGGCACTGAAACACCAAGTGTCAGTGCTTACGTAGCAGATGTACAAAGAATTTTAGAAGGCTTTCAACAAGAAGGAAAAATCAAATATCAATTAACACCGATGAATACGTTAATTGAAGGCGAATTATCCGTTTTATTTGAGGTCATTCAGCGCATTCATGAAGCCCCTTTTGAAAAGGGACTGCACCGAGTAGCGACCAATATTCGCATCGATGACAGACGGGATCAAACCACAACGCTTACAAGCAAATTAGAAAGCGTGAATAAGCATTTAAATCAATAAAAAAAGCCTGCTATATGCAGGCTTTTAATGTGCAGTTGGATAACCGCTATAGATGATGGTCATGACAGTGAACCAGCCAAAAACCAAAAATGTAGCGCCAGCAAAAGCGATGGCAAGTACGTTCACTTTTTTTAGTGAGCGATAGATACCGAGCGCAGCTAAAATCGTGACTAGACCAAAAATAATGACGAGCATCATGTGAAAGTCCCCCTTTGTCATCAATCCCCTTGATTTCCTTTCTTTTCATTTTAACCGTTTTCATAAAGCTTGTCGAGTAGATTCCAGTTGACGATTGTTTGAATTTTTATTGAATAGCCTTCATAATAAAAAAGAATCAATAAAGTAGGTGATGAAAATGAATTGGAGAAGAATGCCACTAGGCTATGTACAAGCGAACGCATATATTTGGAAAAACGAGCAGGGAGAATGCTTAATTTTTGATCCAGGCGGCGAAGCGCAAAAGCTGATTTCCTATGTAAAAGAAAAACAGCTCACACCGCTTGCTGTCTTATTAACACATGCTCATTTTGATCATATTGGTGCGGCAGATGAGGTACGCGAAGAGTGGGGAGTGCCGCTGTATGTACACGAAAATGAAAAAGAATGGCTCACGAACGCTGAATTAAACGGTTCAGCTCGATTGATTGGAAATGGAATTACGGTCAAAGAAGCTGAAAAATTGATTACGACAGAAGGAACGCTTCAAATTGGGTCGTTTACATTAGAAATGTTCCATACACCCGGGCATTCACCTGGCAGTGTGTCTTACTATTCGGCGGAAGAGGGCTTTGTTATTTCTGGTGACACGCTATTTGAAGGCGGCATTGGGAGAACAGATTTAGTAGGCGGCAGTCAGGAAGTGCTGCTTCAATCAATCCATCATAAATTATTGTCATTGCCAGAATCAACTCTTGTTTTAAGCGGGCATGGCGGGGAAACGACTGTGCTGACAGAGCAGGAGCAAAATCCGTTTATTAATGGTTTTTCTCTTTAATTGCAGGCATGAAAAAAGCATCTCTTTAGAAGAGATGCTTTTTTCAATTAATGTCCGGTACCGGGAACCATGATGAAAATCGAATAATATGTAAATCCGGCAAAGAAAATCGTCAAGTACGCTCCGAAAATGTAAATATACATTCTTTCGGATAAATTCAAGTAGGATAAAAATACAAAAAGAACGGTTTGACCGAAGAACAGCAGCGATGCATCTTTCATATGTCCTAAATAGAACATGACAGCAAAAATACCCGTCCAAAAGCCAAGCACGCGGAACATGCGATTCATTTCTTTCCCTCCCCTTAAAAAAACCCCTTTGATTCATATTATAGCTGATCACCACTTGTTATGTAAACATTTACATTTTTGACAACGTGTGAACAATTTATTTTGAATGTAGAAAAAATTTTTTTGAAAAAATGATGAAAAAGTGTTTATGCTGAAAAACATGAGGGTACTTACTCCATAAGAGAAAAGGTTAACGACCTAAGGAGGAAGACTAATGAGTGACATTACTTTTTATTCATACCCAAGCTGCACGTCTTGCCGCAAAACAAAACATTGGTTAAAGGCGAATCAAATTGATTTTAAAGAGCGTCACCTTTTCAGAGAAACGCCAACTCTAGATGAATTAAAAAAGATTCTTTCTTTAACAACAGAAGGAATGGATGAAATTTTAGCCACACGAAGTCAAGCTTTTAAAAGCTTAAATTTAAATATTAATGACTTAAAAGTAAACGAGGTTTTGCAGCTTCTCATTGAAAAACCAAAACTGCTTCGAAGACCAATCATCATTGATGGAAATAAATTAGTAGTTGGTTATAATCCAGGAGAACTCATGAAAATATCAAAAAAGAAAGCGATTCATCAATCAGTTTCCTAATAAAAAACGAAGATCAGCTGAAACATGCTTCAGCCGTCTTCGTTTTTGTGCTGAACTGGGCTAGCTGGGTTCGAACCAACGATCACGGAGTCAAAGTCCATTGCCTTACCACTTGGCTATAGCCCAATATCAAACGTGTAATGATATTGTTCACCATCTACGGTCATTTATACATAAAAATTGTATGTCACGAGTTTTAAGTGCAAAAGGAGCGAAAGAAGTAAATGAAAAATGAAAAATCAAAGCAATTATACGAATTTATCCTAAAAGAAGCCCCTGTCATGACCGAAGAATGGCTAAAGACAAGAACAGAAGAAGGCTCATTATATTCTAAACATGCTTCAGAGGGAACAGAAAAGAAGCTGAAAGAACAGAACACAGCGTTTATTCAAACCATTGCAGCAACACTTGTGACACTGTCAGACAAAGTAGAAAACCATTTGAAAAAGTGGTCTGTTGATATTGCTCGTGATCGAGCAGTGCATGAGGTGCCGTTATATGAAATCATTGGACAATTTAAGATCTTCCGCCACATTTTCTGTTCGAGAATTGAGACATTCACCCAAGAAACCGAGCTTGAAGTGACGCTGCAAGATGTGTGTCAGTGGAATCAGCACTTTCACGCCACATTTGATGATATGATTGAGCGTTTATCAGAAGAGTATGACCGCGTGACACTCAGTCAGCTGAATGCACAAAGAGAGATGATTCAAGAACTGAGTGCCCCTGTTATTCCAGTATCAAAGGAAATCGGGATTTTGCCATTGATCGGAGAAATCGATACGTACCGGGCTAAAATCATTTTGGAATCCGTGCTAGAACAGGCTTCAAGACTGCGCCTAACGCACTTATTTATTGATATATCTGGCGTTCCCGTTGTTGATACGATGGTTGCTTATCAGCTGTTTAAAGTGGTCGATAGTGCGAAGCTATTAGGAATTGAGACGATTATATCAGGCATTCGCCCAGAGATCGCTCAAACTGTAGTGAAACTCGGCATTGATTTCTCAAAAGTAAATACAGAACACAGCCTTGCAAAAGCTTTAGAAAAAAGAGGATTTCGCATTTTTGAAGAGCAGCAGCAAGAAGCCACATCATGACGAAGAAACCTGCACTTGTAAAAGTCAGGTTTTTTTATATGCTCTTTTCTAAAAAATGATGTGATGCATCTTGAGTTGAGGGTTTTCATGCTTTATTAGTCATGAAAATCATAAAATGCTCTTTTGTCATTCAGGTTCCTCCATTCTACAATGTGATCAATGAAAGGAGTGATCCACTTGTATGGGATTGAATATTTAAGGCAAGAGCTGCTAGAAGAAGCATGCCGCATGAGAGCATCTGATGTGCACATTGTCCCAAAAGAAAAGGAAGCGTTGGTATCTTTCCGCGTAGACTCAGATTTAATCCAGCAGCGAACCATTGATAAAAAAACCGGCGAGCGGCTCATTGCTCATTTTAAATTTTTATCTTCTATGGATATCGGGGAAAAAAGGAGACCGCAAAATGGGTCATTAGCTGTGGTGCTAAGAAGCGGCCAGGTGTTTATTCGAATGTCTACCTTACCAACTGTAAATGATGAGAGTTTAGTGATTAGAATATTGCCGCAGGATCATGTTCCGAAAATAAAACACCTGTCACTATTTCCGAAAGCTTCAGCCAGGTTATTGTCATTTTTGAAGCATTCGCATGGGCTTATTTTATTTACCGGTCCAACCAATTCGGGGAAAACAACAACCCTCTATTCACTGATCCAGTTTGCAAAAAAGAATTTCAACCGAAATATTATTACGCTTGAAGATCCTGTGGAAACAAGAAATGAAGAAGTGCTGCAGGTTCAAGTAAATGAAAAAGCCGGCATCACATATGCCGCAGGATTACGCGCTATTTTAAGACATGATCCAGATATGATTGTGCTAGGAGAAATAAGAGATGCTGAAACGGCCAGAACGGCGATTAGAGCAGCACTGACAGGCCATTTAGTATTGAGTACGCTCCATGCAAAAAATGCAAAAGGAGCCCTTTATCGTATGCTTGAATTTGGTGTCACGATGAATGAACTTGAGCAAACGATGGTTGCGATTGCTGCCCAGCGATTAATCGAGCTCACCTGTCCTTTTTGCGGAGAAACATGTCAGCTTTACTGTAAATTAAATCGACCGATCAGACGAACAAATGTATTTGAACTGCTATTCGGAAAAGAGCTTGGTGAGTGTATCAAGGAGGCTAAAGGAGAATATGCTCACTCGTCATATGAAACACTGCAAAGATTAATTCGTAAAGGAGTGGCACTCGGCTATTTATCAAAAAACACTTACCATCGCTGGGTTTATGAAGAAGCGAGCCTCTAAAGTATGGTCTAAAAAGGACCAAGCTGAATGCCTATCAAAACTGGCTCAATTAATTCAGGCTGGATATACATTGATTGAGGCATTAGTGATGGTGAATATCCAGTTATCAAAACAACAGCGGCAGCAATTAAAACTAGGTATTCAGTGGCTGCACGAAGGCGAGCCTTTTTATGTGGTGCTCGAGCGACTCCATTTTCAGCGGGAAGTCATCGCCATACTATGTTTTTCTGAGAAGCATGGCAGTCTAGCCCGTGCTTTAGAACAAAGCGCCCGTTTTTTAGAGAAAAAAGTCAAGCAGTTAGACACGTTTAAACGCATGTTGCGTTACCCGCTCTTCCTCATCTTCACGGTTTTGGTCGTGCTGATACTCGTTCAGAATATGATCATTCCTCAATTTTCTGTTTTGTACTCATCGATGGATACCCGCATGTCTTGGCTGATTCAAGGAATGTTTGGAATGTTTCAATTCCTTCATGCTTTTCTGCTCATCACCAGTTGTCTGTGTATTTGTCTTACCGGCTATTATGCTTTGTTTTTTAGGAAAAAGTCGACGCTTGAGAAATTGAGGGTGATGAGTAAGCTGCCTTTTTTATATAAAGGGATGCAGCTGATGCATACATACCTTTTTTCTCTTCAGCTAAGCGGACTGCTTCAGGCTGGATTATCGATGTACGAGGGTTTGCAAGCTTTTAAACAGCAAAGCTACTTACCTTTTCTTCAAGAAATAGGTGAACAAATGATGGATGAGTTAAGAAAAGGAGAAAGCATGGCACATCAAGTAAGTGAGAGTCCTTTTTTCGAAAAACATTTTGCAGCCATCATCAAACATGGTGAAGCAAGCGGGATGCTAGCAAGAGAAATGTACACGTACAGCCAATTTCTATTAGAGAATGCAGAGCTGAAAATTGAAAAATGGATGTCTTGGCTGCAGCCGGTGATCTATGGTGTGACGGCACTTCTTATACTCATCGTATATTTATCTATTCTTTTACCAATGTATCAACTAATGGAGCAAGTGTAAGAAGGAGGACAAAGACATGAATGATAAAGGGTTTACCCTGTTAGAAATGTTAATTGTCATGCTCGTGATATCCATTCTTTTACTCATTACCATACCGAATATCACACGTCATCACCAAGCAATTCAAGCAAAGGGCTGTGAAGGGCTCAAATCAATGGTCAGCACACAAGTGATGGCGTATGAATTGGAGCATGATGGGAAGACGCCATCTTTAGCTGAGTTAGAAAAAGAAGGTTATGTTAAAAAGGGATTAACCTGTCCTAATGGAAAAGCGATTGTCATTCAAAACGGCAACGTGAAGCATGAATAAATTACTTTTACATGAGAAGGGTTTTACCCTCATAGAGCAGCTAATGATCTTACTAGTTCTATCGATTCTATTGTCGATCATAGGAATGAAAATCCCAAATTTAATAGTAAGCGCTGAAGCCAAAAGACAAGTAAACCTCATGAAACAAGATTTTCAATTGGCATCATATACTGCATTTATCAAAAAAACACGTGTGCATGTTGAGATCCAACCGCCGCATGTATCTTATCAGGTAATAGATCAAAAGAGTAACGAAGTCATTGCTTCTGATCAGCATAAAAAGGGCAGCATCAAGACTTCTACATTCTGGCAAGGTATCTATTTTAATGAAAACGGACATCCAAGCAGCGGTGGATCTCTCATTGTCGAATTTGGCAGTCAAACGTATAAACTCACGATTTATTTAGGAAGCGGGCGAATCCATGTTCAAAAGCAATAGAGGGTTTAGTACGATTGAAACGCTGTTTGCTTGTCATATCTTCCTATTTGCATCCGTTGTGATTATGCCGGCCTATGAAAAAATCATGATGGGGAAAAAGGAAGTAAGAGCCAAACTCGATGCTTACCAAATCTTGCATGAACAGATGAATGAAGCGTTCATAGAAGGTAAAAAATCTTCTGTCAAAAAGAAGCGAGGCGACAACACATATGTATTCAATTGGAGTAAAGAGAAGGGATGTGTATCATACAAATTGCAAAAAAAGCAGACGATATGCTTTGCGGAACGGTGAACAAGGTTTTACCCTTGTCCAGGCTTTGTGGCAATTGCAGCTATTTTTATTCCTCTCTTTTGGCTGTGTACTGATCTTTTCAACAGCTGAGAAAGCCCTTCCTTTTGAAGAGATTAACCGATTTTCACAAATGGAGTGGAAACAGACTGTCCTGCAATTAGATGAGGAATTAAGCCGTGCAACGGCAGTTCGATCGGTGCAAGGAGGTAATGCGTTAGAGTATGTATCTGATCAAGGGCGAGTAGTAACGATTGAGCCATATCAAGAGATGCTTCGAAAACGTACGGATCAAGCTGGACATCTTCCTTTATTGCACAAGGTGAAACAATTTCAGGTGAGAACGAGTCAGTATAGAGCCATCCTGAAAGTCACAGATGGATCTGGTAAGGTTCATGAAGCCGTTTTTTTCACATATAAAGGGGTGGTTCCTAAATCGTGAAAAGAGAGGAAGGGTTTATCTATCCGCATGTGCTTGCTGTGATCCTATTTTTTCTCTTGATCCTAGGAGCGATAACGATGGGCTTTCAAAAAGAGCTGAGAAGTGCAGAGCTCACGATTTCTTTTTATAAAAAACAGCATCTTTTTAGGGTGGGTGTGAGTGAAGCTGCCAGCTCAGTAAAACGCATTTGTGAAAAGCAGAAGATCTATATTGATACAGAAGAAGGGCATGTGACACTGAAGCAGATGAAATGCGATCAACAGAAAAAACGTGTCCTCGCTTTGGTGAGGGTGAAAACAAAGGATGGCTTATCCGATGAGCGGGAGCTGATGCTGGATTGGAAGACCGGTGAAATCATGAGATGGGCAAACCCTGATTAGCCAGTGTATAAAATCATCCTCTTTCTGGTAACACTTGAAGGAAGAAGAGGTGAATTTGCTTGAAAACAAATGACTATGTAAAATATATGACGCAGGAAATCATTAAATATATGAATACACCACGAGACGAACGGAAGGAACACAAACAAGAAAAAATGGAAACAAAACCGCCGTTTTCACAGCGATTATTTGGGGTTCTGCCGTTTGGCTTCTCCATGATGCTTAAAAAACGTCAGCGACATCGACGAAAGTAAAAAGCCGCCAGCAGGCGGTTTTTTTATGCCATTTTAGTTGTATTCCTCCACAACAATCACTTTATTCACCTTATTTGAGTAAGGATTATAGGAAATGGTGACAAACACCCCAAATTCCTTTGTATGGTCTTTTAACGTAATATGATACTGTTTTACAGATTCCTTATCGCGGTGGCGGTCCCATACTTTTTGTTTAAATAAGACTTGCGTTAGCGGGTATCTTTTTTTAGCTTCTTTGACTGCTCGCATTTCCCATTGGTCTGTGGCGGCAGTCAAACCTCTCGCATCCACAGGTTTGACGTCTAGCATCATAGGACTCAGCAGTAAACTGAGCATGATTATGATTTTTCCATATTTCACTTAACATCACCTCACCTCTTCATATCCTGACCAAATCCTACATTTTTATGTAAGTTTTAAGAAGTACAAATGTCACACAAAAAAATATTGAATATGGCGAAAGAATGAGAAAATGGAAGAATTTTCTCGCAATTGTTCTTGTTTAAGAACAAAATGAACTAATTTGACGTTTTGGGTTTTATAGGTATTTCCTTATACTGTATATAATCGTTCTTTTTAAAGAACAACCGTTCAAGGAGTTGAAGGGATTAATGAAACAGTCGCTCTTTGTCCTTTTTTGTGCCATTTGTTTGATGTTGACATCTTTCCTCATGACACCAACGAATGCCTCTTATAACGATGTCGAGCACAAAAATTTTGTTATGAAAACATGTGAAAACTTTGAACAGACAGATCAGCATTGTCAGCCTAAAAAATGGGATCAAAGTCAATTGGAGCTTGTGGATCAAACGATGATCGAAGGAACAGTCTGCGCACCTCAAAGGCTGAGCATGACACTAAAAAATAGTGGACAGCCTATTGCGTACTCTGAATGGAAGTGGGAATTACATAAAGTGGGAAATGGTCAGGAGCCATTACAAGATGGTCATATTCTTGAAAAGGGCTCCATAAAGTCCCTATTGTCGCAAGAAACAGCGACTGTCACGACAGATAAAGCAAAAACAAATGGAATCTATGCATTTAAAATCTTTTATCCTAAAGGATTTGGCGCATCTGATAAGGCGTACTTTTGGTCTAAACAGATGGTGCTCTCAAAGTGTCAAGAAAAGGCGTCCTAAATGGAGCTGTCTTTTAAATCGAGAAATGATAGGCGAAGGGGAGAAGGGGTCATGAAAAAATGGATGAAGATGTCTGGGAGTATTCTTTATGTGGTGGTGTTCACGGTGATGATAGCCTCAATTATTGTCGTGTTGTCATCAAGAACAACAGGAGGAGAACCTCAGATTTTCGGTTATCAATTGAAGCAAGTATTATCAGGTTCGATGGAACCAGAATTTTCAGCTGGGTCACTGATTGTTGTAAAGCAGGTCGCCTCACCTGAGACGCTCAAAAAAGGAGATATTATTACGTTCCAAACAAAGCAGGATCAGTCCTTTGTGACCCACCGAATTGTTGGGGTGAAAGGAAAGGATGCAAATAAAGCGTTTGAGACGAAGGGTGACAATAATATGTATCAGGACGGCACGCTGGTAAAAGCGGATCAGGTGACTGCGCAGTATATGGGAGTGAACATTCCTTATGCAGGAAAGCTTCTTTCGTATGCAGGGACATCAGCTGGAACTGCTTTGCTCCTTATTATACCGGGTGTCATGCTGCTTGTTTATTCAACTATTCATTTTGTGGGCGCAGCGAAACACCGTAGACACACGGCTGATGTACATATGTCAGAGGAACAAGCTTAAATCGTTTGTAACCTAATCAGGTTTCAATAAAACAAAATATTAGGGGGTTTATTATTCATGGCAATGAAGAAATCAATTCGTTTAGGTGTATTATCAGGGGCTTTAGGTCTTGCATTAATCGGCGGGGGAACATGGGCGGCGTTTAATGATTTTGAAAAGGCAAATGCGGTCTACTCGACAGGAGAGCTGGATTTATCTGCTAAAGAGAACTCCGGCGCCATCAACCTTTCGAACTTAAAACCTGGTGATCGGATCAAGAAAGAATTTCATTTTGATAATAAGGGATCACTAGCGATAAACCAAGTGCTGATGAGTCTTGATTATAGCCAGTTTACAGATGGATCTTCCGCGAAGAATGGCGGTAAGAATACAGCTGAAGAATTTCTCAGTCAGTTTCAGGTGAGTGTTCTGACGGTTGGAGCCGAAGGTGGAAATGGTTATCCGAAAAACATTATTTTAGACCATGCAAACCTGCTTGACTTGCATCAATTAACGTCAAAACAGGATCAGACCGCATTTGAAAAGCTTCGTCATGCCGTCGATGAGAAGTTTTTACATGAAAGTGGGAAAATTAATGTAGCAACTGTTGATGGAACAGTGGCTCCAGAGTATGACGGCATTCCAAAGAATCCGTTTGATTACGATAAAGTGGAAATGACCATTGAATTTATCAATGACCAGACGAAGGATAAAGCTGGTCACTATATCCAAAATAAATACCAAGGCGATGCGATTCAAATTGATCTTTCCTTCGAAGCGACTCAGTGGAATGGTTTAACGATCAATCCAAAAAAGCATACGGATGAAAAAGGCTACGTGAAAGAAAACGAAAAAGCACACAGCGAAGATAAAAAATAAAGCCAGTCTTTAGGCTGATATCAAGATCTGCATAGCAATTGGAGGAGTATGCGCTAAAACGTGCGCTTTACTCCTCTTCTTGCTTTTTTCTCCAGATTTGATAATCTAAAAATTCACGAAATTGCTTTTTCGAAACCCCTGATGTCATTGCATCTCGAACTAGTTTTTCCCATTCACTATCTAATTGACCATCGTATTCGGTTTCATCTTTTTCGTTTAAAAGTGTATGAACCGAGACGTCCAGAACAGCGGAGACTTTTTCAAGAAATTGAATGGAGGGGTTTGTTTGCAAGTTTCTTTCTATTGAGCTTAAATAAGACTTCGCTACCCCAGCCTTTTCGGCCAGTTCTGATAGTGAGTAGCCTTTTTCATTGCGGTATTGTTTAATACGCTGGCCAATCAATGTCATCACCTTCCTTTCGATATTATAGCACATTCAGAAAGGTTTGATAGAATGACTTCTTACCAGAGGGGGAGACTCAGAGGACTTTTCATTTGATTTGAGGAAATGACGGACTTCTTCAACTGTTAGTCCTGCCTTGCGAGCTTCACGTAATAATTGAACCCATTCACTGTCTAATTTGTTCGTTTTCTTTTCCATACAAATACCCTCCTAAAATACTGAATCATGTATTTCAGGCACTTAACGCATGAAATGGAAAGACATAGGTGGTAAGACCTCATAGTTTGCTTGCGTCATGTTTCCGCCCAATACAAACAGACAAACTTAGCTTTAGACTGATCGAAAATTGTAAGTCACATAAAAGGGGAGGGTACTATGGGTCAACCTCCTCTTTTTTGCTGTAAGTAAAAAAGTCCGCCATTTTCAATCGTAAGACTGATTTTTGGTTCGTATAAAGTTTTGAGTGCTTGCCTTTCTATTTCATATTCTACAGATGTGTCTGAAGTCCCTTCATAAAATTGGTTTAAAAGTTCGGAGTCTTCTTTCCATTTTTGAACGGCTCGCACTGCCCAGTCGTCCGGTTCCTCATGGGCATAACGTTCCATAAGGCTGTAGAGCCGTTTGATTCCGCTTTCTGGCTTAATCATTGTACTCATCGTAAAACAATAATCGGGAATTTGAGACGACAGCTCACGAGCTTCCAGCTTTTCTTGAAATTGTTCAATGACTTCTCCGCGTATAAGATGGAGTCCTAATGATAAAAGCTTATCCTTCTTCCGGTCTGCAAGGTAAGAAATTTTTACATTGAGACCAAGCCATGGCTCAAGTGCGATCTGATTGTTCGTGAGCGGGCTGACTCGTTCATAAAGCCGGATAAAACGGCCCTGTTGTTTGACCGCCTCAAATATTTGAAATAACCGGGGGGAGCCGAAATGGATGAATTCACCACTGACCGTATCACCCGCTTTTTTTTGATCTGTGATGAAAGTCAATTGCCGCGGTTCAGGTATACCGCCAGTTTTTTCAAGCCAGTGCCAATAAAAAGGACGGTTCATAATCAATTTATCCATTTCGATTGTCAGCTGTACGGTCATATGTCCTGCACTTTCTTCTAATATGCTGCATTGATTCGCCTTGAAAAAACGGAGAAGAAAGGTGTGAATGTCATGCTGCTCCATTGATCAACTCTCCTTTATGAGCCCTGCTGTCTCTTTTCTAAAAGTGGTGTTTGTGCTTCAGTTAAATAAGAAGCAAATTGGGTTAATTTCTTTTTCATGTCTCCATCAGATTCATGCTGGAAGAGAATTTGATGCAACTCTGTTTCGACTTCTTCAATATCAATTCTCGTTAAAATATCATCTAAATCGCCTATGACGTTTTCGAACAGCTGAATTTTTTCATATAAAAGCTTTAAAATATGCTCTTCAACTGTTCCGTTTGTTGCCATATTGTAAATGTGGACATCTCGTTCTTGGCCAAGGCGGTGGATACGTCCGATTCTCTGTTCTAAACGCATCGGGTTCCACGGGAGGTCGTAGTTAATGATTTGATTACAAAACTGAAGGTTGATCCCTTCGCCGCCAGCTTCTGTAGCAATTAACACTTGCGCCCGTTCTCTAAATAAATCTTTCATCCAATCTTTTTTACCCCGCTTAAAGCCGCCACGAAATGGCACGGAGCTAATGCCATTTTGCTGTAGAAACCATTGTAAATAAATTTGTGTTGCGCGGTATTCGGTGAAAATAATGACTTTTTCATTTAACTGTTGAATGAGTTTGACCACTTCAAGCGCCTTTGAGTTTTGCTCCACTTGATTGATTTTCTCCATGATTTGCGCTATAGCAGAAGAGCCGAGAATATGCTTTTCTTCTTCCTGCATTTTTTTAATCGTCATATAAACTGCCTCACGGCTTGAACAGCATTCTCGTTCCAAGGTCATAATGGAAAACATATGCTTTGTATAAGACGGATTCTCTTTCAGCTTGCAGATTTCATCATACAATGCTTGTTCTGTCGGAGAAAAATCAATGGAAATCGTTTTGACATGTCGTTTTGTCCACTCGATGCCTGTGTCTTGTCTTCGGTTTCGAATCATCACTTTATTGACGAGCTGTTTTAATCGGTCATGGTCTTCAAGCTGCAAGTCCTTTTTGGCAAAGATATCTTTAAATTGATGTTCATTTCCTAGGTGGCCCGGCTTCAGAAGGGAAACGAGATTAAATATTTCTCCGATCCGGTTTTGAATAGGTGTCGCTGTCAGCAGCAGACAGAACTTCTTATTCAGGTTTCTCACAAATTCATAGTTTTTCGTTTTATTGTTTTTCAGTTTGTGTGCTTCATCGATAATGACCATATCGTAGGCAATCGATAAAATCGTGTCTCGATGCGGCTGTCTTTTGGCTGTGTCAATGGAAGAAACGACAACGTCGCACTGCTCCCACACATAGCTCTTTTTTTGTTCAACAGCATCAATATAAAATTTCGTCCGCAGCTCCTGTACCCACTGAGATACAAGGGAGGCGGGGACGAGAATAAGAATTTTTTTGGCAAGTCCACGAATCATGTATTCTTTGATAATGAGTCCTGCTTCTACGGTTTTCCCTAGTCCCACTTCATCTGCTAGAATGGCTTTCCCATTCATTTCTTCTACGACTCTTCTGGCTACTTCGAGCTGGTGCTGTAAAGGTGTGAATGCAGGCAGGTGCGCAGGAGCTTGCAGCCCCTCGAATGAATCAATGGCTGTGACTTTTTGAACCTGCGTCGCTAATCGATACATATCCCAGTTCGCCCAGGGGCCGTCTGATGAAAGCCGCTGCTGAAATTCATTTGCCCATTCCTGATCAAAAATCGTTTGAATATTCAATGTGGTCGCCTGCCTTTCTAGTAGGATCTGATAAATTGTTCTGTTTTTAAACGCTTCATTTTTAAAGAGGTCTCTAAAAGACTAGATATATGAATAAAAGCGAACGATATCGAAAGGTTATTTTGAAAATGTTAATGATTTTTCTGTTGCTCTCCATCCATTTCTAATGGTAGGATGTTGATAAGTGATCTAGAAAATAAGTCACCCATTTTGATAGTATGTCCAATAAATGTGAAAAATATGAGCGGATGATGGTATGGGGAGAGACTTGGCGGTTATTTTGCACTGGCAGGCGCCGAAGGAGCAAGCTGAATGATTCAGTGAATCTCTCAGGCAAAAGTACTCTTACCGGACGCAACTCTGGAGAGTGTTTGCTGATCGTTTTAGCAAACCACCAAAGGGGAAAACGCACAATGATGTTGTGCTGTAAACTTTCAGGTGCAAGGACAGAGACCTCTTTTTGATAAAAGGGAGCGCTCTGTCCTTTTTTGCTGTGATTTTTTTCTGAAAATTCAGCTTGCATTTGCACTAAAAAAAGGGGGAAACGATTGATGTTGAAACGAACACCGCTTTTTCATGCGTATGAAACGTTTGGCGCAAAAACCATTGACTTCGGGGGCTGGGAATTACCTGTACAATTTTCTTCCATTAAAGAAGAACATGAAGCTGTTCGAACAAAAGCAGGGCTTTTTGATGTGTCTCACATGGGTGAGGTGGACGTCAAAGGTCAAGATGCCCTTCCTTTTTTACAAAGGTTATTAACCAATGATGTGTCTAAGCTGACAGACGGTAAGGCACTATATACAGCCATGTGTTATGAAGATGGCGGAACGGTAGATGACCTGCTCGTCTACCAAAAAGAAAAGAACCACTATTTACTTGTCATCAATGCATCAAATATCGATAAAGACGTGGATTGGCTTTTGAAGCACCAAGAGAAGGATGACGTATTGATCAAAAATATATCTGATCAAACCGCCTTGCTAGCGCTTCAAGGACCTCTTGCAGCTGACATCATCAAAGAGGTGGCGGATGAAGAGGTGACATCGCTTAAACCTTTTACGTTTTTATCAAAAGCTGAGGTCGCAAATAAAGAAGTGCTCGTTTCTAGAACAGGTTACACAGGGGAAGATGGCTTTGAAATCTACTGCCAGTCAGAAGATGCGGTCCACCTTTGGTCCGCTTTATTAGAAGCGGGGCAGCCAAAAGGATTAATACCGTGCGGACTCGGTGCACGTGATACCTTGAGATTTGAAGCAAGGCTTCCGCTTTATGGCCAGGAGCTGACAAAGGATATTTCTCCATTAGAAGGCGGAATTGGTTTTGCTGTCAAAACGGATAAAGAAGCTGATTTTATCGGAAAAGCAGCACTTAAAAAACAAAAAGAAGAGGGACTGAAGCGAAAGCTTGTCGGCATTGAAATGATTGAAAAAGGGATTCCGCGTACAGATTATCCAGTCTTTTCAGGAGAAAAGCAGGTTGGGTTTGTCACAACGGGCACTCAATCCCCAACATTAAAGAAAAATGTCGGGCTTGCTTTGATCGAAACCTCAGAAGCGGAGCTTGGGGCAGAGGTGGAAGTACAAGTTCGCAAAAAACGTCTAAAAGCCAAAATCGTCGCAACACCATTTTATAAAAGAGCCAAATAACGAGGGGGAATAGAGGATGAAGCACAGGTATTTGCCGCAAACAGAGCAAGATCAAAAAGAAATGCTGGATGTCATCGGCGTTCAGTCGATTGATGAGCTTTTTTCAGATATCCCAGAGAAGGTGAGATTCAAAGGAGCATACAACATCAAAGAAGCCGCATCTGAAACAGCGCTTGTCAGGGAATTATCCCGGCTAGCTGCAAAGAATAAGGATACAGTTTCCTATGCATCGTTTCTTGGTGCTGGTGTATATGATCATTACCAGCCTGTCATTGTCGATCATGTTATCTCACGCTCTGAATTTTATACAGCGTATACACCTTATCAGCCGGAGATTTCGCAAGGTGAATTGCAAGCGATCTTTGAATTTCAAACAATGATTGCTGAGCTGACAGGTATGGATCTAGCCAATTCCTCAATGTATGATGGCGGGACGGCACTAGCAGAAGCGGCAATGCTTGCTGCGGGACACACAAAGAAGAAAAAAGTGGTGGTTTCTGAAACGGTTCACCCTGAATCAAGAGCGGTGCTGAAAACATACGCCAAAGGACAAAACATTGAAGTTGTTGAAGTGCCTGCGAAAAAAGGGCAGACAGATTTAGCTGCACTGGAAAAGGCCGTCTGCGATGATACAGCAGCAGTTCTCGTGCAATATCCAAACTTTTTTGGTGTCGTCGAGCCGTTAAAAGACATTGAACCCATTGCACATAAAGGAAAAAGCCTGTTCATTGTCTCTAGCAATCCCCTCGCACTCGGGCTATTGACGCCGCCTGGTAAACTTGGGGCAGACATTGTCGTTGGTGATGCGCAGCCGTTCGGTATCCCGGCGGCATTTGGCGGACCTCACTGCGGATATTTTGCTGTGACGAAAAAGTTGATGAGAAAAGTGCCAGGTCGTTTAGTCGGGCAGACAGAAGATGAAAATGGTGTTCGTGGATTTGTCCTGACTCTTCAAGCGCGTGAGCAGCACATTCGAAGAGATAAAGCGACGTCAAATATTTGCTCGAACCAAGCATTAAATGCGCTAGCTGCTTCTGTTGCCATGACGGCACTAGGGAAAACAGGCATAAAAGACATCGCCTATCAAAACGTGCAAAAAGCCCATTATGCCAAGACGCAGGCAGAAAAATATGGACTGCAGGCGGATGTAGAAGGGGCTCATTTTAATGAATTTGTGATCAAGTTACAGGAGCCTGTGAAAGAAGCCAATAAACGATTGCTTGAAAAAGGAATCATCGGCGGCTACGACTTAGGGCTAGACTACCCAGAGCTTGAGCAGCACATGCTTGTAGCCGTGACAGAGCTGAGAACAAAAGAAGAAATTGATACGTTTATCAAGGAATTGGGGGATCGCCATGAATAAACAAGATCAGCCGCTTATTTTTGAATTATCTAAAGAAGGAAGAATTGGGTACAGCCTGCCTGATTTAGATGTACCTGAACAGGAGATCCCGTCTTTATTTGATGAGACGTACATCCGTGATGAGGATGCTGAGCTTCCTGAAGTATCTGAGCTTGATATTATGCGTCATTATACAGCATTATCAAGACGCAATCATGGGGTCGATTCTGGATTTTATCCTCTTGGCTCTTGTACGATGAAATATAATCCAAAGATTAATGAAAAGGTTGCACGCCTTGCAGGTTTCTCGCAGGTCCATCCACTACAGGAGGCAGACACTGTACAAGGTGCATTGGAATTACTATACGATCTAGGTGAACATCTTGAAGAAATTACGGGGATGGACGCTGTGACATTACAGCCTGCGGCAGGAGCACATGGCGAGTGGACGGGACTCATGATGATCCGTGCGTACCATGAAGCAAGAGGAGATCATCAGCGTACAAAAGTCATTGTGCCTGATTCTGCTCATGGAACGAACCCGGCATCTGCGACAGTCGCTGGATTTGAAACCATTACTGTCGCATCTGATGAAAACGGGCTTGTTGATTTAGAAGATTTACGCCGCGTTGTTAATGAAGAAACAGCTGCTTTAATGCTTACAAACCCGAATACACTTGGCCTCTTTGAAGAAAACATTTTAGAAATGGCTGAAATCGTTCATGGAGCTGGCGGTAAACTTTATTATGACGGAGCCAACTTGAATGCGGTTTTAAGTAGAGCAAGACCAGGAGATATGGGATTTGATGTTGTCCACTTAAATCTTCATAAAACCTTTACAGGCCCACACGGAGGCGGAGGTCCTGGTTCAGGTCCAGTTGGCGTTAAAAAAGATTTAATTCCGTATTTGCCAAAGCCGGTGCTTGTAAAGAAGGAAGGTCGTTTTTACTTTGAATATGACCGTCCGGAATCAATCGGGCGCGTGAAGCCATTCTATGGCAACTTTGGCATTAACGTCAGAGCCTATGCGTACATCCGCTCTATGGGGCCAGACGGCTTAAAGGCTGTAACCGATAATGCCGTGTTAAATGCGAACTATATGATGCGCCGCTTAAGCGCTCATTATGATTTGCCGTTTGATCGTCACTGTAAGCATGAATTTGTCCTTTCAGGTAAACGTCAGAAAAAATTAGGTGTGCGGACACTGGATATTGCCAAACGATTACTTGATTTCGGCTACCATCCGCCAACGATCTACTTCCCGCTCAATGTAGAGGAATGTATCATGATTGAACCGACCGAAACAGAATCAAAAGAAACACTTGATGCATTCATCGAAGCAATGATTCAAATTGCGAAAGAAGCAGAAGAGAATCCTGAAGTGGTGCAGGAAGCGCCGCATACAACCGTCGTGAAACGTATGGACGAAACAAAGGCCGCTCGGAATCCCGTTCTCGTTTTTGAAAGAAAATAAAGAAAAAAGACTCAGGGGGAATCATGCTCCCAGAGTCTTTTTTGTTAGTTCTTCGTTTTAATGCGGCCGCCCCATTTTTTAAAGCCGCCTTTTAAATTATAAATCTCACGGCAGCCATTTTTACGTAAAGTTTGGGCTGCTTTTCCACTTCTGAAATTATTTTGACAATAGAGATAAACAGGCTTGTCAGGACGTATTTCATTTTTGCGCTGCTTTAGTTGGGAAAGAGGGATATTTCTTGCCCCTAAAATATGTCCGCCTTCAAACTCATTTGGCTCTCTCACATCAATGAGCTGGGCTTTGCGGTAACCTTTAATAAATTCTGCTTCCGTCAGCGTTTTCATAATGCGCTGCTGATAAATGTAGCTGCCGATGGAATAAAGAACAAAAAGTCCACAAAGTGAGAGGACGATATAGTTGAACATTGACAATACAACTCGACTCCTTCTTGAGCATCAGCACAGTAGCCTGTCTGATGGTACGTTTTAGACAAATACTATTATAGTAAAGCATAAGAAACTTGTCATCATAAATGGTAAGAATTATTTTCAATTCCGTTCCTATTTGATAGACTGATGAAGAGAGAAAACCGGTGGTCACCACCATCATCTAACATTGACTACGTAAAAGAGAAGGGATTTTATATGCAAAAAGAGAAATGGTGTTTCATTGATTCAGGAAACCAAGACCCTGCCTTTAACATGGCAATGGACGAAGCCTTGCTTTATTGGCATAGTGAGAAGCTCATTCCGCCTGTTATCCGCTTTTATGGATGGGATCCGGCGACATTATCTGTTGGGTATTTTCAGAACGTTGAAAAAGAAATCAACCTAGAAGCTGTCAAGCGCTATGGTCTTGGATTTGTCCGCAGACCAACCGGAGGACGAGGAGTACTACATGACCAGGAGCTGACCTACAGCGTGATTGTGTCAGAGGAACATCCAGAAATGCCAGCAACGGTGACAGAGGCGTACCGTGTCATTTCAGAAGGCATTTTAGAAGGCTTTAAAGAGCTGGGACTCGATGCGTATTTTGCCATTCCTCGTACAGATAAAGAAAAGGAAAGCTTAAAGAACCCAAGATCTTCTGTATGCTTTGATGCCCCTTCTTGGTACGAGCTTGTTGTAGAAGGCAGAAAGGTAGCGGGCAGTGCTCAGACGAGACAAAAAGGTGTCATCCTCCAGCATGGATCTATTTTAATTGACCTTGATGAGGATAAATTATTCGATTTGTTCCTTTATCCTAACGACCGGGTAAGAGAGCGGATGCAGCGAAGCTTTAAAAACAAAGCGGTTGCCATCAATGAAATCTCAGACCGAACTTGTACGATAGACGATGCGCGTGTTGCGTTTAAAAGAGGATTTGAAAAAGGATTAAATATTGAGCTTGAACCTTATGAGCTGACAGATGAAGAATTAGCGTTTGTCCATCATCTCGCCAAAACGAAATATGCCTCAGATGATTGGAATTACAAGCGTTAAGACGATGGACACTCCTTGTTTTTTAATGAACGATGGTGTAGAATTGGGTTGATTATTAAGTAAAGGTGCATTATGGAGGGGTTTTATGACTACACCTAGTATGGAAGATTACATTGAACAAATTTATATGCTGATAGAAGAAAAAGGATATGCCAGAGTCTCTGATATTGCAGAAGCACTCGCTGTCCATCCCTCCTCTGTAACAAAAATGGTTCAGAAGCTAGATAAAGATGAATACCTCATTTATGAGAAGTATCGTGGTCTAATTTTAACCCCGAAAGGCAAAAAAATTGGAAAACGTCTCGTATACAGACATGAACTGCTGGAGCAATTTTTAAGAATCATTGGTGTAGATGAAGAGAAAATTTATGATGATGTAGAAGGCATTGAACATCATCTCAGCTGGAATAGCATTGACCGCATCGGCGATCTCGTTCAATTTTTTGAAGAAAACGATGAGCGATCTGTTCAGCTGAAAGCGATTCAAAAGAAAAACGAACAAACAAATCAAGAATCTTAATCAAAAAGGACACCCTTAGCATGGGTGTCCTTTTTGATTAAAGTTCTAATTGAAAGCAAATGCTCCTACACTATTATTAGCGTGAAATCAAAGGGGGCTCCTTGATGAAGATAGATGGTGTGTTCTCAGGTGGAGGCATTAAGGGGGCAGCGCTTGCTGGTGCCTATGAAGCGCTTGAAGCGAGAGGATTTCAATTTGTCCGTCTTGCTGGTACAAGTGCTGGAGCAATCATTGCTTCACTCATCGCAGCAGGTTTTACAAGCCAGGAAATTCGGGAGCTTTTAGATGAAATGGATGAGCATCAATTGCTTGATAGAAGATGTCAATTCATCCCGTTCAAAATGCTTAGGTGGGTATCCATTTACTGGCGTCTTGGTCTTTATAAAGGAGACCGGCTGGAAAAATGGCTGACTGATGTGCTAAAACGAAAAGGGGTCACCGTGTTTGGAGACCTCAAAAAAGATTCGCTGAAAATTGTTGCGTCCGATTTAACGAATGGAAAAATCCTCGTACTGCCAGACGACCTTCCTTCATATGGCCTAAATCCAGAGCGGTTTTCCGTGGCGAGGGCCATTCGAATGAGCTGCAGCCTGCCTTATTTTTTCGAACCTGTCAAACTGAAGTCTTCAAAAGGCATTTGTACCATTGTAGATGGAGGAGTGCTTAGCAATTTTCCAATTTGGCTGTTTGCTGAAGAGAAAAAAAGACCGTTCGTCGGTGTCACATTAACGCCAAACGAAAAAGAACGCCCACAACACTCCATCCGCAATGCGTTTGAACTGTTTGGCGCTCTTTTTGAAACGATGCGTGGTGCTCATGACGAAAGACATATCGCCACAAAACACGAACGTCATATTATTTTTATTCCTGTAGAACACGTCATTGCCACTGATTTTCAACTCATGACAGAAAAGAAAAAGGCGCTCGTCGATCTAGGTAGACAGAAGGCCGAGCAATTTTTAAAAAGCTGGACATTTTAAAATAAGGCGCGATTCTTCTTTTTGTTTTTCTTGCCTTCAATCACAGTCAAATGTGTTTGGCTTTTCTTTTTGAGAAGGACGGGCTTAGACTTGTGGTCAGTCGGCACGCTTCGCAAATGAGTGACCCGATTTTTCATCTGGCTTTTCGTTTTTGGTTTAGGCTGCTGGTAGCGACGTTTTGATTGTTTGACTGCTTTGCGATAAAGATTGCCTTCTGTTCCAGTTCTTCGATTCATCAGCCATCTAAATAGGAAAAATAGGGCCGCTCCAATGATCACAACAGACAGCAGCATTGTAAAAAGTCTGCCTGGGTTCGTTGTGAGTAAGTACACAAATCCCAAAACACCTAAAGCGAAAATAATGGTAAAAGCAGGATGTACTCGGCGATTCATAACTGTCCACCTCCGAAGGAATTTACCGGATTTATAAGTTAGATCACTTGATGAGCAGAATCTGACGCTTGTTTTAGAGATGCTTCCTCTAAACGAAGAAGTTCATTAAAACTTGCAATGGCTACCTCGACTTGATCGTCAGAAGGTTCTTTTGTTGTAAGCAATTGCAGCCAAAGGCCAGGATAGCCAAGCACTTTAAGTACAGGCACTTCTCGGAGTTTGTTCGTGAGCTGAAGCACTTCAAATGAAATGCCCAGAACAACCGGAATGAGCGCCAAGCGGTTCAGAACTCTCACCCATAAAGGATCTGTCGGTACGAGTAAATAGACGAACATTCCAACAATGACAGTGAATAAAATAAAGCTGCTGCCGCATCGATAATGCAGACGGGATTGCTTTTGGACATTTTCCACTGTGATGTCAAGGTTCTGTTCATAGCAGTTTATGACTTTATGTTCTGCCCCATGATATTGAAATACTCTTTTAATTAAAGGGGTCATGGAAATAAAGTAAATATAGCCTAATAAAAGGACCAATTTAAAGAATGTTTCCACTGCGATTTGTGCGAAATTCCCTGAAAAGATGGGACGCACAAGCTCTGCTAAAAAGACAGGTACCAGGGTAAAGACAAATTTACTAAAGAGAAGAGAGAGAACTCCGATCACAGCAATGCCGAAAATCATGGATAATTTCGAGCCTTTTTGTTCTTTTTCAAGAGTATGATCTTCAGAAGGATCTAAGTCATATCGCTCACTGGAGAAGTTTAAGTGCTTACTGCCGTTTGCGCTTGCTTCAACAAGTGCAGCAACACCCCTGACAAAGGGGATTTTCTTGAGAAAGGCGGTTCGTTTATTGGAGGTCCGGGGAAGCTTCAAAAACTCAATGGACTGGTCCTTTCGCCGAATCGCTGTCACATAGTTCTTCTTACCTCCGAACATGACACCTTCGACAACTGCCTGCCCTCCATAAGCTGGAGGTTTTGTTTGATTGGACATATTTCATCAACCTGCCTGTTTCCTGTAATTTACATGCATTTCCTTATACCTTTATTGTACAGGATTTGAGGGGAAATCACTAGCGCACAGGTCGATTATCTACTTGAATTCTATCTACCTCTTTTTAGCCAGTATACCCTGTTTTAAAAATTTTACACTCACGCATGGAAATCCTTTTTTTTCATGACATTTTGGACATACTACTTGCTGGAGGTGTTCACAAATGAAACGTGTTGAAAAGAAAAACCAAGAAGAAAAAAATCAGTCCGTGCAAACGACATCACTTGTGGCAAGAGCAGCTGCTACAGGCTTTGTAGGCGGTGTTTTTTGGGGCTTTATCGGGTTTCTGACCCATGTGTTCCATTTTTCAGAGGTGAGTCCTAACATGCTGCTTCAGCCATTTGTGCTTGGAGAGTGGAAAAAGGGAGGACTTGGTACTTTTATAAGTATTATGCTGTTAGGAATTTTATCGATTGGAGCCGCCTTTATTTATTATGGGCTTTTAAAAAGGATCAAAGGCTTTTGGATGGGTCTGGTTTATGGCGGGCTTTTATGGCTGCTCGTTTTTTACGTATTTAATCCCATTTTCCCAGATGTAAAGCAAGTACATGACTTGCAGCAAAGCACCATTGTAACGACATTTTGCCTATATATTTTATATGGCATGTTTGTCGGGTACAGCATTTCGTTTGAATATAATGAATTGACGAGTCAAAAGCTTGCGAGGGCACTCGGGAAAAAGACAGAATAAAGTGTAAATCACCTATTCATATGATAAAATATTTTTGGAAACGAAAGGTTTCTAAGGAAAAAGAAACAGATCTCAATATAGATTGAATTAGGGTGAAGGAGTGGTCATATGCCTCATTTTCTTGTACTGAATGGACCCAATTTAAATAGGCTTGGCAAAAGAGAGCCTGCTGTTTATGGAAGTAAGACGCTGACAGATTTAGAGACAGATTTGTTCCAGTTTGCAGAACGAGCAAACATTCAATTAACGTTCTTTCAATCGAATCACGAAGGGGATTTGATTGATGCGCTCCACGAAGCAGAAGATCAGTACGATGGAGTCGTGTTTAACCCGGGTGCATTTACCCACTACAGCTATGCGCTGAGAGATGCCATTGCAAGTATTTCTTTATCTGTCATTGAAGTACATATCTCAAATGTTCATAAGAGAGAGGAATTCCGCCATCATTCTGTACTTGCTCCAGTATGCCAAGGGCAAATCGTTGGTCTTGGCTTAGAAGGGTATAAATTGGCGATTCGTTATTTAGTCAGTGAAGGGGGAGCAGTATCATGAAACTTGAAAAACTAAGAACACTTTTAAGTGAATTAGAGATCGATGGCCTTGTCATTACGAGCAGCTTTAATTTACAGTACATGACCAGCTTTACCGGATCTGCCGGCCTTGCAGTTGTTTCAAAGGATCGGGCAGCTTTTATCACGGACTTCCGCTATACAGAGCAAGCGAAGGACCAAGTCAAAGGTTATGACATCATTGAACACAAAGGAAACATTGTGGAAACGGCTGCCCAAACGGCGAAGGAATTTGGAGTAAAACGCCTTGGGTTTGAACAAAACCATATGACATTTGCCACGTATCAGCAGTACGCAGCCAAAGCAGATGATATAGAGCTTGTTCCAGTCTCTGAATCAGTTGAAAAGTTGCGCTTGATTAAGTCTAGTGAAGAGATTAAGATATTAGAGGAAGCTGCGAAGATTGCAGATCACGCCTTTGATCATATTCTCACTTACATCAAGCCGGGCCTGACGGAAATTGCTGTCATGAACGAGCTTGAATTTTTCATGAGAAAAGAAGGTGCTGAAGGATCTTCATTCGATATGATTGTTGCCTCTGGTGTTCGTTCAAGCCTGCCGCACGGAAGAGCGAGTGAAAAGGTAATTGAATCTGGTGATTTAGTGACACTCGATTTCGGTGCTTACTATAAAGGCTATTGTTCTGATATGACAAGAACGATTGCTGTCGGAACACCAAGCGACAAGCTAAAGGAAATTTATCATATCGTATTAGAAGCAGAAAACGCTGGTGTGGATAGAATCAAGCCAGGCTTAACAGGAAAAGAAGCTGATCGCATCACACGAGACATCATTGAAAAGTACGGCTATGGTCAATACTTCGGGCATTCAACCGGGCACGGCCTAGGTATGGAAGTACATGAAGCGCCAGGCCTTTCCTCACGATCAGAGGTCGTTTTAGAAGAGGGAATGGTCGTCACAGTTGAGCCGGGGATTTACTTGCCAGATGTCGGCGGCGTGAGAATTGAGGATGATATTGTCCTGACAGCTGACGGCAATAAACGATTGACCCACTCACCGAAAGAACTTATCATATTATGATGGTGAAATGTAGGAGGATGACAAAATGATTTCAGTAAACGATTTTCGTACTGGCCTGACAATTGAAGTGGACGGCGGTATTTGGCGAGTAGTGGATTTCCAGCACGTAAAACCAGGGAAAGGCGCAGCGTTTGTTCGTTCGAAACTGCGTAACCTGCGTACTGGTGCCATTCAAGAAAAAACATTCCGCGCAGGCGAAAAAGTAGCGAAAGCTCAAATCGAAACAAAAACAATGCAATACTTGTATGCTAATGGCGATCAGCATGTCTTCATGGATACAAGTTCTTATGAGCAGCTTGAACTAAGTGAAGCACAAATTAAAGATGAGCTGAAATATTTGCTTGAAAATATGTCTGTTCAAATCGTGATGTACGGTGCTGAAACACTTGGAGTAGAACTTCCAAACACAGTAGAACTAGAAGTAGTAGAAACAGAGCCTGGTATTAAAGGTGACACAACATCAGGCGGTTCAAAACCGGCAAAAACTGAAACTGGTTTAATCGTCAACGTTCCTTTCTTTGTGAACCAAGGAGATAAACTAGTGATTAATACATCAGACGGCTCATACGTTTCAAGAGCGTAATGAACGAAAAAAGGCTGTAAACCTCGTGTTTACAGCCTTTTTTTATTGAAAAATGACTCCTCAAGACTGGCCTTCTCTCAATTCTCTCATTCATCTCTCTTCCTTCCTGAAAAACAAGACTACTTCCAGCTGGTCAAGCATATAGTGTAAAAAAAGCTGGAGGTTCTATATGAAACAATTTCTCCCAGGCATACACCCGTCGGTCGCTGCAATGGCAGGCATGAGGTTCTTATCCGCCGCCATTGAACTGACGGCAGCCATCCTCATTTTAATCACAAATGATGTACGGAAAGCGGTGGTCATCAATAGTATATTGGCGATCATCGGACCGCTCATTTTTATTATCACGATGACGATTGGAATCTATCAAATTGCAGGGCAGCTATCCTATGCAAAGCTCGTGTTCATTTTCATTGGTGTCGTGTTTATTCTTGTTGGGATCTATAAGTGAAACGGCTTGGCATAATTAACGGCTCACATCATACATTTTAGAGAAGAAAAAAAGGAGGGGAATTCGTTGCGGAGTTTGTTGGATATTCTCCCGCACTCGATTGGACAAGAACTCAGACTGCTGAAA
The DNA here is from genome assembly GCF_038008785.1 of Bacillus sp. FSL R5-0659. Lineage (NCBI taxonomy): Bacteria > Bacillati > Bacillota > Bacilli > Caryophanales > Bacillaceae > Bacillus > Bacillus sp. FSL R5-0659. Next base: position 2,161,569 of record NZ_JBBOZU010000001.1, on the reverse strand, counting down.
GAGGCAGAATGGGCGCAAATAGAAGAAATCCGCATTCGCACGGATCGTCCTATTGAACTGATGCAAGGAGGAAAACCACGTTTCCTTTCTTATCACACCACCTGGGAAGATGCGTCTCAGCTATTAGGCAGGCTGAGCAATTACAGCATGTACACACTTGAGGAAGAGCTAAAACAGGGCTATATCACCATATCTGGCGGACACCGGGTAGGACTTGCAGGAAAAGTGATCGTTGAAAACGGATTTGTCAAAGGGCTAAGAGATATCTCTTCATTTAATATCCGCATTGCAAAAGAAAAAATCGGGATTGCGCTTCCCTTTCTTCCTTATTTATATGAAGAACACTGGCACAATACACTCATCATCGGTCCCCCGCAAACGGGGAAAACCACATTGCTCCGGGATATAGCACGTCTTGCTAGTACAGGCACAAAGACAATCCCTCCTAGAAAAACAGGCATTATTGATGAGCGTTCTGAAATCGCCGGTTGTATAAGAGGGGTGCCGCAGCACCATTTTGGCCACCGGATTGATGTACTCGATGCGTGTCCAAAGGCTGAAGGGTTGATGATGATGATTCGGTCAATGAGCCCAGAGGTCATGATTGTCGATGAAATCGGAAAAAGCGAGGATGTCGAGGCACTTTTAGAAGCGATTCATGCCGGAGTCAACATCATCGTCTCAGCTCATGGCTATTCACTTGAAGATGTATATAAACGTCCTTCATTTAAGCCGTTATGGGAGCTTCGTGTGTTTGAACGATATGTTGAATTAAATCGAAACAATGGACCGGGTACGATCGGGCGGATGTACGGCGGGGACGGCCAAGAGATGAAATGGAGGCGGGGAGTGGACGTATGTTAAAGCTCATTGGCGCTATTTTCATTGTCGCGGCCACGACTTGGGGAGGATTCGAGTTTGCCAAACGATACAGCGACAGACCTAAACAAATTCGGCAGCTGCGGTTTGCTCTCCAGTCTCTTGAAGCTGAAATTATGTATGGTCAAACCCCTTTAGCGCGGGCGGCAGAGCAAATTGCAGCGCAGGTAGGTCCTCCTGTGAGTCAGCTGTTTGAACAATTTGCAGAAAAGCTGAAAGTGGGGACTTTTTCTGCACGTCATGCATGGAACGAAAGTCTTGAAGATGTTTGGAAAAAGACTGTCTTGAAAAAAGGCGAATATGAGGCGCTGAAGCACTTTGGGGAAACTCTTGGCCAGCATGATGTCACTTCTCAGCAAAAGTACATCAAGCTTGCTTTAGGCCATTTGGAATCAGAGGAGAAAGAAGCAGAAATCGCCCAAGCGAAAAATGAAAAAATGGTCAGAAGCCTTGGATTTTTAAGCGGATTGTTACTGATTCTTTTATTGATGTGAGAGGAAGGGAGTCGAGAGCATGGGCGTTGATGTAAACGTCATTTTTCAAATTGCCGGAGTAGGCATCGTCGTGGCCTTTCTCCATACGATTTTAGACCAAATGGGGAAGAAAGAGTACGCTCAGTGGGTGACGCTGCTTGGGTTTATCTACATTTTGTTTATGGTGGCAACCATTGTAGATGATTTGTTTAAAAAGATTAAAGCCGTATTTCTATTTCAAGGATAGGGGAGGGCTTACAAATCGAAATCATACAAATTGTTGGACTTGGTTTAATCGCTACTTTTTTAGCATTAATCGTCAAAGAACAGAAGCCAACCTTCGCCTTTATGCTTGTCGTTTTTACTGGATGTGTGATTTTCCTTTATTTAATTGATCAAATCTATGCCATTATCTCAATGATTGAAAAAATTGCAGCAAGTGCCGGCGTCAATATGAAGTATGTTGAAACCATATTGAAGATCATTGGTATTGCTTATATTGCGGAATTTGGCGCTCAGCTGACGAAAGATGCTGGGCAAGGCGCCATTGCATCAAAAATAGAGCTAGGCGGAAAGATTCTCATCTTGGTTATGGCAGTCCCGATTTTAACAGTTATCATTGAGACGATCTTAGGGATGATCCCGTCCATGACGTAAATGAAAAGAGGTGATGATAATGAAACGGGTGACCGCTGTAATGGGATTAATGCTTTTCTTTTGGCTGATTGCTCCGAATGCAGGTGCAGAAGAAAAAGAACCTTTATCTAATGAACAGCCAGCAGCACAGGAAGTGGCGAATGGACAGGCTGATGCACTTGAGCTTCAGTCCATCAGTGACTTTTGGGAAACCATTTTGGACGAGTATGGCGGCTTTTTGCCAGAAAGCCAAAAGGGCACAGTGAAGGAAATGATTGACGGCGATAAAGAGCTGTCTCCCCAAACATGGCTGAAAGCCTTTGTACATTATCTATTTCACGAGGTCATTGCAAACGGAAAGCTCCTAGGTACTCTCATTTTACTCACCATCTTTTGTTCGCTTTTGCAGCTTTTGCAAAATGCTTTTGAACAAAGCACCGTCAGCAAAGTCGCATATGCTCTTGTTTATATGGTACTGATTATTATTGCACTCAACAGCTTTCATGTGGCGATTTCCTATGCCACAGAAGCCATTCAAACGATGACCAGTTTTATTCTTGCTCTTATTCCTCTTTTACTAGCGCTTATTGCTTCATCAGGCGGGCTTGTCTCAGCCGGATTCTTTCATCCTGTTATTTTATTTTTAATGAACACGAGCGGTGTTTTCATTCAATATGTCGTTCTTCCGCTCATCTTTTTATCAGCGATATTGAGCATTGTCAGTACGCTGACCGAACAATACAAGGTCACCCAGCTTGCGCAGCTATTAAGAAATGTGGCAATTGGCGGGCTTGCCGTTTTTTTGACCGTTTTTCTCGGCGTCATTTCCGTTCAGGGGGCATCTGCGGCGGTTACTGATGGAATCGCTCTTCGTACAGCCAAATTCATTACCGGAAACTTCATCCCTGTCCTAGGCAGAATGTTTACAGATGCGACGGATACCGTGATCAGCGCCTCTGTTTTACTTAAAAATACAGTTGGACTAGTTGGGGTCGCCATTTTGATTTCAATTGCCGCCTTCCCGGCGATTAAAGTACTTTCGTTAGCCCTTATATATAAGCTTGCAGCCGCGATCCTTCAGCCGTTAGGGGGCGGACCCATCATCAGCTGTCTTGATGTCATTTCAAAAAGTGTGCTGTATATATTTGCCGCACTTGCTGTTGTGTCGCTCATGTTCTTTTTAAGCATTACCGTCATCATTACTGCGGGTAATCTGACCATGATGATGAAGTAAGGAGGGGACACCTGTTGAGCTTTCTCACGGAATGGATCACAAGTATTATTCTCTTTATCTTATTTGCGATTGTCATTGATCTTCTGCTTCCCAATTCGAGCATGCAAAAGTATGCAAAAATGGTCGTCAGTCTGCTGCTCATCGTCGTAATGCTCAATCCGATTTTTGCTTTATTTCGAGCAGATCCTGACAAAATTTTTGCAGAATTGATGAAAGGGAAGGAGGAAGCGCAGTCAGAAGAAATAAAAAATCAGATGAATTTAGAAAAAAAAGAAATACAAGCCTCTCAGCGTGCATATATTTTAAAGCAAATGGCTGTCCAACTAGAAAAAAGCGCAAAGGAGCCACTGGAGAAGGAGAGCTATGAAATGAAACACGTAGAAGTGCTGGCTGATGAGGAGCATCTGGATCAGAATATGGAGGCGGATCAATTTCGCATCAAAGCAGTTCTTTCCCCGCTCACAGGTGATGCTGTAGAAACGGTGGCAAAGGTGGACATTGATCTCTCCAGGCAAAAGGAGGAAAGCGCTGAATCTTCTAGCAAAGAGATCACGAGGGTGAAAGAGACGCTGGCTGATGTTTGGAATACGAGTCCTGAGCACATCGCGCTGAACATTGAGGGAGGTGACGCAGCAGATCATGAATAACAAGGACTGGAAACAAAAGCTGAAATCATTCTTCCAGCCGCCTGAAAAAGGTGAAGGGAAACCCAAATTAACGAAGCACCATTACTTGCTGCTTGTATTCATTATCGGCGTATCTTTCATGTTAGTCAGTCAGATCTTGTCACCGCCATCAAGCAAACAACAAGCTGCGGTTCCTGCTGCTAAAAAAACATCCTCAGAAGAGCAGGAAGTATTCAAACCGGCATCCTCAGGTAAACCAAAGAATTCAATTGAGGACGTGGAGCAAGAATACGAAAACCAGCTGAAAGAAATTTTAGAGACCATCATCGGCGTTGAGGATGTATCCATTGTGGTCAATGTAGATGCAACGTCTTTAAAAGTGTTTGAAAAAAACAAATCTAATAAAAGTACAACGACCGAGGAAACAGATAAAGAAGGCGGTGTACGAAGTGTCACCGATCAAACAAAAGAAGAAGAAGTCGTCATCATCAAAAATGGGAATGAAGAAACACCAGTCGTTGTTCAAACGAAAAAGCCAGAAATTCGAGGTGTCCTCGTTGTTGCTCAAGGAGTAGACAACGTTCAAATAAAGAAAACCATCATTGAAGCGGTTACACGAGTGCTTGATGTACCGAGCCATAGAGTGGCTGTTGCCCCTAAAAAAATCAAGGAGGATTCGGAATGATGTTAAAAAAACAAACGGTTTGGCTATTAACGATGCTAAGTTTAGTTGTCGTATTAAGTGTGTACTATATCATGTCTCCACAGGGTGAAAATGCAGTGACAGTAGAAGATACGAAATCAAAAGGGACTGAAGAGAAAAAGGTTGAAACAGAAAAAGGAACGGACAAAGGAATGGAAAAAGGCGCTGATAAGAAATCCACTGACAAAGAAACAAACGGCAAACAAGAGGGTATCGAAACAAGCGGTGAAGAAGGAAAGGCTGTGTCAGAGCAGACAGACGATGAGCTTTTTACAACATACAGACTAGAGCTTGAAGATAAACGAAGCAAGCAGCGCGAAGAATACAACGAAATCGTCTCCAGTGACGATGCAACGGCACAAGAAAAAAGTGAAGCATATGATCAAATGACAGCGCTTAGTGAAGCAGAAGGAACTGAGCGTCAGCTCGAGACCTTGATCAAAACAAAAGGCTATAAAGATGCGCTCGTAAGTGCTGAAGGAGATAAAGTGAGCATCACGGTTCGTTCTGATAAAAAATCAAAGTCTCAAGCGGCCGATATTATTGATATGGTCACAAAAGAAATGAGAGGTCTTGATAACGTAGCTGTCACTTTTGAGCCCACTAATCAATAAAAAATGAACTGGCGCCCTTTGCCGAAAAGGGCGTTTTTTGATGCGGCTTGACGCCCCTTCCAAGGTGCTTTCGCGAGACGCTTCACCACAATAGTAGTTGAATTCATTGAAATCCTCCTGTAAGATGTGTATAGTACGTACTTTTAGTACTAGGCTATAATTAAAAGATAAATCCATACATAGGGGTGCAAATCCATGTTAAAAATTGAAGAAATTCATGAACTGATTAAATTAATTGACGACTCTACAATCGACGAATTTACGTACGAAAACGAAGGTGCGAAAATCAAACTGAAGAAAAATAAAGAAGTCGTTCAGCAAGTTGCGGCACAAGCACCAGTGGCTCCTGTCCAAGCAGCTCCAGCTCAACAAGCTCCTACAGCACAAGCTCCAGCTCAGACTGAAGCCCCTGCACAAGAGGCAACTGCGTCTGAAAATCTGCATAAAATCACATCCCCAATGGTTGGCACATTTTATGCTTCCTCTTCACCAGAAGCAGATCCATACGTGACAACAGGTTCTAAGGTGAAGGAAAATTCAGTTGTATGTATCGTTGAAGCGATGAAACTGTTTAATGAAATCGAAGCAGAAGTAAAAGGTGAAATCGTCGAAGTATTAGCTGAAAACGGTCAGCTTGTAGAATTCGGACAACCCCTCTTTCTAGTGAAAGCAGAGTAAGGAGTACGATCATGATTAAAAAGCTATTAATTGCAAACAGAGGAGAAATCGCAGTTAGAATTATCCGCGCTTGTAAAGAGCTTGGAATTGAAACTGTTGCGGTATTTTCTGAAGCGGATCGCGATGCGCTGCATGTACAAATGGCTGATGAAGCATATTGCATCGGACCAACTGCTTCTAAAGATAGTTATTTAAATGTCACGAATATCGTCAGCGTAGCAAAATTAACAGGAACAGATGCCATCCATCCAGGATACGGCTTTTTAGCAGAAAATGCAGACTTTGCAGAGCTTTGCGAGGAATGTAATGTAATCTTTGTTGGACCAACCGCGTCAGCGATTTCCAAAATGGGAACGAAAGATGTCGCGCGAGAAACAATGAAGAGTGCAGGCGTCCCGATCGTTCCTGGTTCTCAAGGAATTGTAAAAGATCTTGATGATGCTGTTTCAACAGCAGCTAGTATTGGGTATCCTGTCATTATTAAAGCAACTGCAGGCGGAGGCGGTAAAGGAATCCGTGTGGCTCGTACAGAAGAAGAGCTTATTAACGGAGTCACCATCACGCAGCAGGAAGCGGCGCAAAACTTTGGGAACCCTGGTGTCTATTTAGAAAAGTTCATTGAAGACTTTAGACATGTGGAAATCCAAGTGCTTGCAGATCAGCATGGCAATACGATTCATTTAGGAGAGCGTGACTGCTCGATCCAAAGAAGAATGCAAAAGCTTCTTGAAGAAACACCATCACCAGCACTGAATGCAGACATCCGTGAGCAAATGGGTGAAGCAGCCGTAAAAGCAGCAGAAGCTGTTGAATATACAGGTGCTGGAACAGTTGAATTCATTTATGATTATAATGAAGAGAAGTTCTACTTCATGGAAATGAATACTCGTATTCAAGTAGAGCATCCTGTGACAGAAATGGTCACAGGTGTAGACTTGATCAAAGAACAGATCAAGGTTGCATCAGGTGAGAAGCTTTCTCTTACACAAGAGGATGTCGTATATGAAGGCTGGGCGATCGAATGCCGTATCAATGCAGAGAACCCAGAGAAAAACTTCATGCCTTCAGCTGGTGAAATTAAAATGTATCTTCCGCCAGGCGGTTTAGGAGTACGTGTTGATTCTGCCGCTTATCCGGGCTATGTGATTCCGCCATATTATGACAGCATGATTGCAAAAGTGATCACATATGGTAAGACGAGAGAAGAAGCGATTGCGAAAATGAAACGTGCGCTTCAAGAATTCGTCATTGAAGGAGTCTACACAACGATTCCATTCCACCTTAGATTGCTCGAGCATGAAACATTTGTGAGTGGTAATTTTAATACGAAGTTTTTAGAAACATACCAAATCATGAAATAATCACAGCTTTCGGAGGTGAATGATCGTGTCAGAAAACAATTTGCTTGAAATGAACCTTGATGAAGATCAATTGGGAAAAGTGCAAATTGCACCAGAAGTGATTGAAGTCATTGCTGGGATCGCCGCTTCAGAAGTCGAAGGCATTGCCGAAATGCGCGGCAATTTCGCTGCTGATGTAGCAGAACGCTTTGGTAAGAAAAATCACCGTAAAGGTGTAAAAGTAGATGTCTCTGATGAAGGCATCACAATCGATGTGTATTGTGTGGTTGAATTTGGCCTATCCATTCCAAAGGTATCCACTGCTGTACAAGAAAATATCCGTCAAACCCTTTTAAACATGACTGCCTTAACGATTAATGAAATTAACATTCATGTCGTTGGCATTCAATTTGATACAAAAGCACCTGAGGCTGAAGTAGATCAAGAAATGTAAAGAAGGGTTCAAGTGAAACCAAGGAGGCATTGCCTCTTTGGTTTTTTAAAGCCCATTTTTGGGTGATTTCCGAATATTGATAACGTCACGCGTTGATTGATTCGTTTTTCGTCACAGCTCGCATGGATCTTGGTGCGACCACGGTCAAAATATGTTATGATCTCTGTATGGCTTAACGACAAGCGGATAAAGTGGTTAAAGGAGTAAATAATGAAAAGAAGAACTGCAAGAGAAAAGGCGTTACAAACATTATTTCAAATTGATGTGAGCAATATTGATCCGAAAGAGGCCATTACACATGCGCTGGATGAACAAGAATCAGATCCTTTTTTCGAGGAACTGGTTTTCGGTGTGCTTGAACAAAAGGACAAGCTTGATGACATGATCTCACAGCATCTAGTGAATTGGAAACTCGATCGTATTGCAAACGTAGACAGAGCCATTTTAAGGCTGTCTGTGTACGAGATGGTGTATCAAGAAGACATCCCAGTTAGTGTCTCAATGAATGAAGCGATTGAACTTGCCAAATTATTCGGCGATGATAAAGCACCGAAATTTGTAAATGGTGTACTTTCGAACATTAAAAACGACCTAAAGCAGCAATAGGAGGATTCGACATGACAGCAACAATCATCGATGGGAAAGAAACAGCAAAAGAAAAGCGTGAACAATTAGCAAAAGAAGTAGAAGAGCTAAAACAAAAAGGAGTCACACCTGGTCTTGCCGTTATTCTAATCGGTGATGATCCGGCTTCACTTTCTTACGTACGCGGGAAGAAAAAAGCAGCAGAAGCAATGGGCATGCATTTCCAGCTTGATCATTTAGATGCTTCTTTAACAGAAGAAGAATTGCTTCAGCTGATTGATCAGTACAATGCGAACGATCAATTCCACGGGATTCTTGTTCAACTTCCACTGCCTAAACACATTTCTGAAAAAGCAGTTATTGAACGTATTTCACCTGAGAAAGATGTAGATGGTTTCCATCCATTAAATATCGGGAAAATGCTGCTTGGGGAAGATACATTCCTTCCTTGTACACCAGCAGGTATTGTTGAATTATTGAACAAAACGGGTGTCGATCTTTCTGGAAAAGAAGTGGTTGTTGTGGGGCGCAGCAATATTGTCGGCAAACCAGTTGGACAATTGCTGTTAAATGAAAACGCAACGGTTACTTACTGCCATTCAAGAACGGCAAATATTTCAGAACACACGTTAAAAGCGGACATTTTAGTTGTTGCCGTCGGTCGAGCAAACTTTATTAAAGCTGACCAAATCAAAGAAGGCGCAATTGTCATCGATGTAGGAGTCAATCGTTTGGATACTGGGAAGCTTGTTGGGGATGTTGATTTTGAAGGAGCAAAAGAAAAAGCTTCTTACATCACACCAGTCCCTGGCGGAGTCGGTCCAATGACGATTACGATGCTTGCACACAATACGGTTAAATCAGCAAAACGTACATTAGCATAAGCTTTATCCATTCATCCACCTGCATGCTGCCGGTGGATGAATGTGCGTTTTTGAAGAGGAGGAATACGTCATGAGTGAAAAAGCCTTTGTGACGGTCACAGCCCTTACAAAATACATAAAAAGAAAATTTGATGTTGATCCGCATTTAGAAGATATTTGGATCAAAGGTGAGTTATCCAATGTGAAGATTCATTCAAGAGGTCATGTGTACTTCACCTTAAAAGACGAAAACGCACGCATGCAAGCTGTCATGTTCCAGCGTTCCGCAGCAAAGCTGCCTTTTTCACCAAAAAGCGGAATGAAAGTGTTTGTACGCGGCGGAATTCAAGTATACGAACCAAGCGGCAACTATCAATTATATGCAAAAGAAATGCAGCCTGATGGTGTTGGTGCTCTTCATCTCGCTTATGAAGAGCTGAAGAAAAAGCTGGCAAGTGAAGGCTTATTTGATGCGCGCTATAAAAAACCAATTCCTGAATATCCAGAAGTTGTTGGTGTCATTACATCCCCAACAGGAGCGGCTGTCAGGGATGTCATTACAACGATTAACCGGCGCTATCAGCAGGCGAAAATCATTGTGCTTCCGGCGCTTGTCCAAGGTGAAAATGCCACTCGTTCAATCGTAGAGAGGATCAAGGAAGCAAATGAAAAACAGCTCTGTGATGTCTTGATTGTCGGAAGAGGAGGCGGTTCGATCGAAGAACTTTGGGCCTTTAATGAAGAAGCTGTCGCAAGAGCAATCTTCGCATCAGACATTCCAATCATTTCTGCAGTAGGGCACGAAACCGATTTTACAATCAGTGATTTTACTGCAGACATGAGAGCACCCACACCAACAGGAGCAGCCGAGCTCGCTGTTCCAAGCACAGCCGACTTAATAGAACGAATCAAATCCATCGACATTCGGCTGACAAGGGCCGTGAAGAATCAAACATCACAAGCGAAAGACCGTCTTGTGGCGCTGCAATCCTCTTATGCTTTCCGTTTTCCAAAACGATTGCAGGAGCAAAAAGAGCAGCAATTCGATTTGGTATTTGACCGTTTTCAAAAACAGCTGACGAGACAAATTGAACAAAAACGCAGTCAACTAGACCGCCAGACATACAGGTTGAAGCCGCTTCATCCAAAAGAGCAGCTGCTTCAAGCGAAAAAACGCCATGCCAATGAAACAGAACAGCTCATCCGCAGTATGAATGTGCAAATGAAAACAATTCATTCGCAGTTCCAATCTGTTCTTGGTAAACTAAATGCATTAAATCCACTTCAAGTGATGGAAAGAGGCTACAGTTTAGCCTATAAAGACGATGAACTGATTAAAAGTGTGAACCAAGTCGATACGAAGGATCAGCTGGCTATCACCATGAAGGATGGACGTCTGATTTGTGAGGTTATTGAGAAGGAGGGGCAATCATCATGACAGAATCAAATAAACAAAAAGAAGAACAAATGACATTTGAAGAAGCGATGAAAGGTCTTGAGGAGATCGTTGGGAAGCTCGAAGAAGGGGATGTACCACTTGAGCAAGCCATTCATTATTTCCAAGAAGGCATGACACTTTCAAAGCTTTGTCATGAAAAATTACAGCACGTTGAAAAGCAGATGGATTTCATTTTAAAAGAGGACGGTGAGCTGGCTCCTTTCTCAGTGAAGGAGGCAGATGCTGGTGACAAGTAATTTGCAGGATTTTTTAACAACACGAAAACAGGCCATTGAAGATTATTTATTTACATATGTTCAGGAATTGAAGATTCCAGAAGACCTAAAATCTTCGATGCTTTACTCTCTTAAAGCTGGAGGGAAAAGACTTCGTCCTGTTCTCGTTCTTGCTTTATTACATGCCTACGGCAAAAAAGAAGAAGATGGCATACCGGTTGGCTGTGCTGTAGAGATGATTCATACGTATTCATTGATACACGACGACCTTCCTTGCATGGACGATGATGACCTTCGCAGAGGAAAGCCGACCAACCATAAAGTATACGGGGAAGCAACAGCGGTTCTCGCTGGCGATGCTCTTTTAACAGAAAGCTTCCGTCTGATTACATCTCAGCTATCTAGCAGTGTCTCTCCTGACCAAAAACTCAAAATCGTAGATGAACTTGTGAAGTCAGCAGGTGCGTTAGGAATGGTTGGCGGTCAATTTGATGACATGGAAGCAGAGCAAAAACAAGTCCCGCTTGCAGAACTAGAATCCATTCACGCCCGGAAAACAGGAAAGCTTCTCACATTCAGCGTCACAGCAGGTGCCATGCTGGCAGGTGCATCAGATGACGAAATCGAAAAACTAAGAGAATTCAGCTATCATATCGGTATTGCTTTTCAAATCCGTGATGACATTTTAGATCTCGAAGGAAGCGAAGAAAAAATAGGAAAACGGGTCGGCTCTGATACAGCGAATGAAAAGTCGACATATCCTTCTTTATTAACGCTTTCAGGAGCAAAAGAAAAACTGCACGAGCATATCACACGTGCAAAAGAAATTGTCTCAAATCTTGAATTAGAGCAGCAATTGCTGCATGAGTTATGTGATCTGATCGCCTCAAGAGATCATTAAAAACAGCCTAGATTTGAGGGTCTTCGAGCAATTGTGGTAAACTGTAAACAGTTTATCATGATGAGACAACTCTTATTCCCGCTTGGTTTTCATAGGAATAAGGCATTATATATGTAGATAGAAATTTTGTTGAAAGCGAGTTGATCCTGATTGGATCTTTTATCAATAAAAAATCCAACGTTTCTAAAAGGAATGTCAATAGCAGAATTAGAGGAGCTTAGTGCTGACATTCGCATGTTTTTAATTGAGTCCTTGGCTAACTCTGGCGGGCATATCGGTCCGAATCTGGGTGTCGTTGAACTTACGGTTGCCCTTCATAAAGTATTTGACAGCCCGAAAGACAAATTCCTTTGGGATGTTGGACATCAGTCTTATGTTCACAAGCTGTTAACTGGGAGAGGGGCGGAGTTTGATACACTTCGTCAATATAAAGGACTTTGCGGATTTCCTAAACGAAACGAAAGCGAGCATGATGTATGGGAAACAGGTCACAGCTCAACGTCATTATCTGGCGCGATGGGTATGGCGGCGGCGCGTGATATTAAAGGAACAGATGAATATATCCTGCCAATTATCGGAGATGGTGCATTAACCGGAGGTATGGCGCTGGAAGCTCTGAATCATATCGGTGATGAAAAGAAAGATATGATCGTCATCTTAAACGATAATGAAATGAGTATTGCACCAAACGTCGGTGCGATTCACACAATGCTTGGCAGACTGCGCACAGCAGGCAAATACCAATGGGTAAAGGACGAGCTCGAATATTTATTCAAGCGGATCCCAGCTGTAGGTGGAAAGGTTGCTGCCACAGCAGAGCGTATTAAAGACAGCCTCAAGTATTTACTTGTGTCTGGTATGTTCTTTGAGGAAATGGGATTCACTTACTTAGGTCCTGTCGATGGACATTCTTATGAAGATCTTTTTGAAAACCTTGAATATGCAAAGAAAACAAAAGGTCCTGTCCTGCTGCATGTCATCACGAAAAAAGGAAAAGGCTATCAGCCGGCAGAATCCGATAAAATTGGGACTTGGCATGGTACAGGTCCATACAAAATTGATACAGGTGACTTTGTAAAACCAGCAGCAGCTGCCCCGTCATGGAGTGGTCTTGTCAGTGAAACAGTCAGAAAGCTTGCGCGTAAAGATGAGCGAATTGTGGCCATCACACCTGCGATGCCTGTTGGCTCAAAACTTGAAGGCTTTGCAAAGGAATTTCCAGAGCGAATGTTTGATGTAGGAATTGCTGAGCAGCATGCAGCTACAATGGCAGCTGGGCTTGCGACGCAGGATATGAAGCCATTTTTAGCGATCTATTCAACGTTCCTGCAAAGAGCTTATGATCAAGTGCTGCATGATATTTGCCGACAGAACCTCAATGTATTTATCGGGATTGACCGTGCGGGTCTTGTCGGTGCAGATGGAGAAACGCATCAAGGTGTGTTTGATATTGCCTTCATGCGTCATATGCCGAATATGGTGCTCATGATGCCGAAGGATGAAAATGAAGGTCAGCACATGGTCAATACAGCCATTCAGTATGATGAAGGTCCTATTGCCATGCGTTTCCCGCGCGGAAATGGTCTTGGCGTGAAAATGGATGAACAGCTGAAAACCATTCCGATTGGGTCTTGGGAGGTTCTTCGTCCAGGGAAGGATGCCGTCATCTTAACATTCGGTACGACGATTAAAATGGCGTTGCAAGCAGCTGAGGAACTTCAAAAAGAAGGAAAATCAATTCGTGTTGTCAACGCCCGGTTTATAAAGCCGCTTGATGAAGCGATGCTAAATGACATTCTTTCTGAAGGGATTCCGATTTTAACGATTGAAGAAGCTGTGCTCCAAGGCGGATTTGGAAGCAGTGTATTAGAATATGTACACGACAAGAAAGCATCACATATCAAAGTAGAACGGATGGGTATCCCAGATCAATTTATTGAGCATGGAAGTGTTGATGCCCTGCTTGAAGAAATTGGTCTGACGAAAGCACAGGTTGCTGAGACTTTACGTAGCCTGCTTCCCGCAGCACCAAGAAAAGGAATTGGATCATGACATCAAAGAAAGAACGACTTGACGTTTTATTAGTCGAACAAGGACTAATGGAAACAAGAGAGAAAGCAAAGCGTGCCATCATGGCAGGAATCGTTTACTCAAATGAAAACCGTTTGGATAAACCAGGAGAGAAAATTGCTCGTGATACTCCGCTCACAGTGAAGGGGAATCCTCTCAAATACGTAAGCCGAGGCGGGTTAAAGCTCGAAAAAGCGCTCAAAGAATTTGACCTGACAGTTGAAGGGAAATTGTTGATTGATATTGGCTCATCTACAGGCGGATTTACGGATTGTGCTCTTCAAAATGGAGCGGTCAAATCATATGCTGTAGACGTTGGCTACAATCAGCTCGCGTGGAAATTAAGGCAGGATGACAGGGTGATCGTCATGGAGCGCACCAATTTCCGCCATTCCGTCCCAGCTGATTTTACTGAAGGATTGCCAGAAGTGGCTTCAATTGATGTATCTTTTATTTCACTTAAACTCATTCTGCCAGCTTTAAAGCATATTCTTGTTCCGGGTGGTGACTGTATTGCACTCGTCAAGCCTCAATTTGAAGCGGGCAGAGAGCTTGTTGGGAAAAAAGGCATCGTGCGCGAGCCGTCTGTCCACCTCGGTGTACTAGAAGAAATGAATCAATTTGCTGCTAAAGAAGGCTATGATGTAAAGGATGTTTCATTTTCGCCTATCACTGGTGGAGACGGAAATATTGAATTTCTGCTTCATTTAGTGCTTCATCCTGATCAAGAAGAAAATGCGGCACTTCCTGCTTCAGAACTTGAGAAGGTCGTGAACGAAGCCCATTCTGTATTGAAAGAAAAGAAAAACAGCCCTGAGCCGGCTGACACATGAGATGATTGATACAAAAGGAATAATAGCTCGCTATTATTCCTTTTTACATGGTCAAAAGAAGAAATCGGCTGGATCTCACGTAATGCTTGTTTTTTGAAGTGAGCATCATATAACATAGAACATAAAGACAAACTGAGAATAAAACGCCTAGGGGGGTCAAATATGAATAAAGGTCAAAGGCATATTAAAATTAGAGAAATCATTGCAAGCCAAGAGATCGAAACACAAGATGAATTGGTCGATATTTTGAAAGCCGATGGATATAACATCACACAAGCGACCGTTTCTAGAGATATTAAAGAATTACATTTAGTGAAAGTTCCGACGAACAATGGAACATATAAATACAGTCTTCCTGCGGATCAGCGGTTTAACCCGCTGTCAAAGCTGAAGCGATCCCTAATGGATGCATTTATCAAAATGGATGCTGCCAGTCATTTAATTGTTCTGAAAACAATGCCGGGTAATGCTCAGGCGATTGGTGCTTTAATGGATAATTTAGATTGGGAAGAAATTATGGGAACGATTTGCGGAGATGATACCATTTTAATCATTTGCCGCACCCCAGATGATACAGAGACAGTTTCGAGCAAAATTTTAGAGCTTCTATAAAGAATCAGGTTTACTAAAAGAGGTGTCAAATGAGTGTTAGCAGAACTAACCATTAAAAACTTTGCAATCATTGAAGAGTTAACGGTTTCATTTGAAAAAGGACTCACGGTCCTAACGGGGGAAACAGGTGCCGGAAAATCCATCATGATTGATGCTGTCTCACTTCTCGTGGGAGGAAGAGGGTCCTCTGAATTTGTCCGCTACGGTGAAAAAAAAGCAGAGCTGGAAGGGCTTTTTCTTGTACCAGCCGATCATCCTGTATTTGCTCTATGCGAAGAGCAGGGAATTGACGCATCAGATGAAATGATGATCCTCCGCCGTGATATTAACAACAGCGGGAAAAGCATTTGCCGGATTAATGGAAAGCTTGTCACCATCTCACTTTTACGTGAAGTAGGACGGCTTTTGCTTGATATACATGGTCAGCACGATAACCAGCTGCTTATGGAAGATGAAAATCATCTGCATTTGCTCGATCAATTTGGAGCAGAAGAAATTGCACCAGCTCTCTTGCAGTATCAAGAAGCATATGATCAATATATGAAGACGGCTCAAAAGCTCAGACAGCTGTCCGAGAATGAGCAGGAAATGGTGCACCGTTTAGATTTACTGCAATTTCAGCTAGAGGAGATTGAGGCAGCGCAGTTAGAGCCGGGAGAAGATGAGCGGCTTCAGGAAGAGCGTCATCAAATCAGCAACTACGAGAAAATCTATTCCTCACTCCAAAACGCGTATAACGCTTTGCGTAATGAGCAAGGAGGACTAGATTGGGTTGGCATGTCCTCAAGCGAGCTTGAGCAAGTGTCTGAGATCAATGATGATTTGAAAAAGCTATCTGAACAAGTATCGAATTCCTACTACTTATTAGAGGATTCAACTTTCCAAATGCGAAGCATGCTGGATCAATTAGAATTTGATCCGGCTCGTCTTGATTTTATTGAATCCAGGCTGAATGAAATGAAGCAGTTAAAACGAAAATACGGCTCAACCGTTGAGGAAATTTTGGAGTATGCGGCGAAGATTGAAGAAGAAATAGATCAAATTCAAAATCGAGACAGCCATCTGCAGACGCTCAAGAATAAACTGGATGCGATGAGCCGTGATGCCCTGCTGGAAGCACTTAACGTTTCGGAGCTGCGTAAAAAATGGGCCAAAAAGCTAGCGAAGCAAATCCAAACGGAGCTCAAGGATTTGTATATGGAGAAGTCTTCATTTGACACAGCTTTTTCTATTCGATATGCGCCTTTTGGAAGCACCGATTGTCCGCTATTAGACGGAAAACCTGTCCAGCTCGGGAAAAATGGAATCGATCAAGCACAATTTGTCATTTCTACAAATACAGGCGAACCGATGAAATCTTTATCGAAAGTAGCCTCAGGTGGAGAAATTTCACGTGTCATGCTCGCTGTGAAGAGTATTTTCTCAGCCAAACAAGACGTCACATCCATTATCTTCGATGAAGTTGATACAGGCGTCAGCGGCAGAGTCGCACAAGCCATTGCTGAAAAAATTTACAAAGTAGCATCTGGATCACAAGTGCTCTGCATTACACATCTGCCTCAAGTAGCCGCAATGGCTGACACACATCTCTTCATTTCGAAACGCTCAAAAGCGGGCAGAACACTGACGAGTGTCAAACCATTAAGTCATGAAGAAAAAGTGAGTGAAATTGGCCGGATGATTGCCGGTGTGGAAGTCACAGAGCTGACAAAACAGCACGCAAAAGAACTATTGCACCAAGCAAATGATGTCAAAACAACAGGGTAGCTGAATCATCAGCTGCCTTTTTTTATGTTGTGTAAAAGACGGCGTATATACCCATAAAATCGTCTTTTTCTTTTATCAATTTATCCAATCATTTTCTAAAGCTGCCGGTTATAAATCCTCTCGAAGAAGGCAAAAGTAAAGATGTAGCCAAAACATGAGTGTTCTGGTGTGGGTAAGGAGCGAGGAGAGTGAAAAATGAATGCCCGAAAATATGAGAAAAGCCATTGGTGTGATTCTCCTTGTTTCTTTAATAAGTACAGGGTTTATGAGCATAGTGAAGGAATACATCAGCATTCCAACAAATGTTGCTGTATTTGAAAAACAGAAGCACTCAATTGACACATCGATTGAAGCGTCAGCCAATGCTTCTTCGCCAGCCTTTAGCCTTTCAGAGAAAGAGAATCAGCTGGATATTACAGGACAAAAGGCGGGAAAAGCCGAAATTGTTTATGATTTTAAAGGATTTCCTATTAAGAAAACAAAAGTTGATGTTCTCCCTGAATTAAAAGTCGTTCCTGGAGGACAATCCATTGGCGTCAAGCTCCACTCTGTAGGAGTTCTCGTTGTAGGTTTTCATCAAATCACAACAGCAGACGGCAAAAAATCACCAGGTGAAGCCGCAGGCATTCAATCAGGGGATATGATCATTGAAATCAATGGTCAAAAAATGGAGAAAATGAATGACCTCACCCCATTTATTCAGAAAGCAGGGAAAACGGGTGAAACCCTTCGTTTGCTCATAAAGAGAGATCATAAAACCTTTCAAACAACATTAACACCCGCAAAAGATGCAAGTGAAGGCATCTATCGAATTGGTCTTTACATTCGTGATTCTGCAGCAGGAATCGGCACGATGACCTTTTTTGAACCTTCATCTAAAAAATATGGTGCCCTTGGGCATGTGATTTCTGACATGGATACAAAAAAACCAATTGTTGTCGATAATGGCGAAATTGTCAGATCAACCGTGACATCGATTGAAAAAGGTACAGGAGGCAATCCTGGAGAAAAATTGGCGAGATTTTCTTCCGAAAGAAAAACAATAGGAGATATCTCCCGCAACAGCCCTTTTGGTATCTTTGGTACGTTAACCGAAAAGCTTGAAAATCATGTAGCAGATAAACCACTTCCAGTCGCTTTATCAAATGAAGTAAAAGAAGGCCCAGCAGAAATTTTAACCGTTGTGGATCATGATAAAGTGGAGAAGTTTGATATTAAAATCGTCAGCACAACACCGCAGAAATTCCCAGCAACTAAAGGAATGGTGTTGAAGGTAACAGATGAGCGGCTCTTAAGCAAAACGGGCGGAATCGTCCAAGGAATGAGCGGAAGCCCCATCATTCAAAATGGCAAAGTCATTGGAGCTGTCACACACGTATTCGTCAATGATCCGACTAGCGGGTACGGCGTACACATTGAATGGATGCTGTCCGAAGCAGGAATCGACCTTTATCAAAAAAACAAAAAAGCAAGCTGATCATTTAACTGCCGCGAATCTTCCGGCAGTTTTTTTCTACCCTTTCTTTCTCTTCCATCATGTTATAAAATAAGGAAAAAGAGATTTTTCGACAAAATGGAAAAAAGCATGTTGTCAAATTGCAATAATCGTCGATTCTTTAAGAAAAACATAGAAAAAGCTAGATAATGCTCTATTATTCGGAAAATTAAAGTTTTTTAAAGGGGATAGCATGGTTTTGTCGAATTGAACACTCAGAAGAGAAATGCAAAAGACTAAAGGAATCGACATTGGGGAGGAAAGAACGTGGAGAAAATTAAAGTGTGTGTAGCTGATGACAATCGAGAGCTTGTTGGCCTTTTGACAGAGTACATTGAGGGACAGGAAGATATGGAAGTACTTGGCGTGGCGTATAATGGTCAGGAATGCCTGACATTATTTAAAGATAAAGAGCCCGACGTTCTCCTCTTAGATATTATTATGCCTCATTTAGACGGTCTTGCTGTACTAGAACGCCTCCGTGAAAACAATGAAATGACAAAACAGCCAAGTGTGATTATGCTAACGGCCTTTGGACAAGAAGATGTCACGAAAAAAGCAGTTGATTTGGGCGCATCTTATTTCATTTTAAAGCCATTTGATATGGAAAACCTAGTAGGTCATATTCGTCAAGTCAGTGGAAACGGCACACAAGTTACCCATCGCTCTTCATCAATCCAAAACAGTGTTCTTCGCAACAAACCTGAACCGAAACGTAAAAACTTAGATGCGAGCATTACGACCATTATTCATGAGATTGGCGTGCCCGCTCATATTAAAGGGTATTTATACTTAAGAGAAGCGATTTCTATGGTGTACAATGACATTGAGCTTCTCGGAAGCATTACTAAAGTGTTGTACCCAGACATTGCAAAGAAATTTAACACGACCGCCAGCAGGGTGGAACGGGCGATTCGTCATGCCATTGAAGTCGCTTGGAGCAGAGGGAACATTGATTCCATTTCCTCACTCTTTGGTTATACTGTCAGCATGTCAAAAGCGAAACCAACCAATTCAGAATTTATTGCCATGGTAGCTGATCGTTTGAGATTAGAGCATAGAGCTAGCTAGTTTATTTTTCATGAAAAAACGTTTCTTCATTGAGACGTTTTTTTATTTTGAAACATGTTGTCAAAAATTGGTTAGGTTGATAAAATCATCTTAATGTTTAAATTGGACAAACGGGCTGCTTTATTTTCAGAATAAAATGAAAAATAAAGCATGAAAAAAATAAAAAAGACATAAAATAATGGTAATCAGCTGCGCCAATCGATCATGAAGTCTTCAAAATAGAAGAAGAAAACGCTCATTCGTAAGAAAAAGGATGAGAGGAAAAGGTCTTATGGAAATGGTAATTAAAGCAAACGAGATCGAAAGTTCTATTTCTATTGACCTGATTGATTGGCGTTTTAAAGTCACTGGCTTCTTAGAGATTGTGCCATTTGAACTGAATATTCCCATTGTCGAATTTAATAATTTTCACATTCTTTTACTATGCTATAATAATGAAAAGAAGAGGGTGAGGTTATGGGAAAGCTGAAAATCCACTCTGCTGAGGTAGCGAACGAAATTAGCAAGTGGACGAGGGTCATTTCTCAGAATGACTTAGAAAAATCTGCTGTCTATAAAGAGAAAATTCAGAATTTGCTAAAAAATACAGATGAAGACCGTGAAGTTCTCCTTTATTATCAGCTTGTTGACGGCAGACATGAAATGTTACTTGGAAATATTGAAAAAGCCAATCAAATTATGAAAAGTGTCGGAACGCTTGATGAGAAGGCAGATGACATTATTAATTTTTATTTTTACTTTTACAAAGGCCAATATGCTGCATATGTGAAAAAGTATGATGAAGCCATTAGTTTTTACAAAATTGCAGAACAGCGGCTAAAACGTGTGAATGAAGACCTTGAAGTAGGAACTTTTCACCATAAGGTTGCTTCAATTTATTACGAACTGAAACAAAACTTCATATCCATTAATCATATTAAAAAAGCCATCGATACATTTAAAGCGCATGAAGAGTATACAGCGCAGGCAATTGACAGCTTGATTTTACATGCAAGTAATTGTATTGATTTGTTCCAATTCGATGAAGCAGAGGAGAAGTATCAAGAAGCACTTGAGAAAAGTAAGCGCATTAACAATGAAGTGCTGATTGGGAAATGCTATCACAATTTAGCTGTTCTTTATTATGCAAAGCATGATTATGAAAAAAGCGCACATTATGCAAAAAAAGGAATGGGCATTCAAATTCACCGTGACAATAGTCATTATTACATCCAATCTTTATATGTTCTGGCAAACGCCTTAGTGCATCTAGGAGATCAAGAGGCGAGGGAATATATTAAAGAGGGTATTCTGTATAGCTGTGATATCCAAAATAATGAATATATAGTAAAATTTGAAATTTTGGATTTGATGTGCGAGAATAGTGGGGCAGCAGACGTATTCTCTGAAAAATTAGACTACATAGAAAAAAATAGATTATATGTGGAGCTTGAGGATTTGTCTGAACAAATATCGAAATACTTCAAGGAACGAAATGATTATCAAAATGCCATTCGTTTTCTTGAAAAGAAATTCGATGCACAAATACTTCAAAAGAAAGTGGAGGTTATCTTATGAAAAAGTTGTTGTTAGGTGTAACCGTTGTTACAGCAGTCGCAGTTGTTTCTTCCCTTTTTGCTCTTGACGCAGAGACGACAGAGCAAGCCATCAGAGCGATTACGTGATCGAATTTATCTGTCAACCTCTTCATGCGAATCAGAAGAGGTTTTTTTATGTGCTCAAAACTGGAAAAACGAAAAAAGACACGTCATAATGAAAGGAAGCATCATATTTAGAGGTGACCTATGACGAAAATTTTTGCACACAGAGGCTTTAAAGGCATTTATCCTGAAAACACCATGATAGCCTTCGAGCATGCACTCCATTCGGGAGCTGACGGAATTGAGCTGGATGTTCAGCTGACGAAAGACGGCAGACTTGCTGTCATTCACGATGAGAAACTGAACAGGACAACGAATATGAAAGGTTTAGTGAAAGACCATACATATGAAGAATTAAAAGCGGGAGATGCGAGTCATTCTTTTTATGAACAAACCGGTGCTGTATCCATTCCTCTTTTAGAGGAAGTATTAGAGCTAGTGACGCAGCAATCATCATTGATCATTAATATTGAACTGAAAAACTCCATTTATCGATATCCAGGTATCGAGGAGAAAGTAAAAAAGCAAATCGAGCATTTTCAAATAGAAGACCGTGTACTTGTTTCATCGTTTCATCACGGCAGTTTAGCTCTTTTTCACAAACTGATGCCGCATGTTGAACTTGCTGTACTCACAATGGATGTGATTCATCAGCCGGAGATGTATATAAAAACAGTACCAGCAAGAGGCTATCATCCAAATATTAAGGGTGCAGGCGTGACCAAAGAGGTTGTGTCAGCTCTCCATGCATCTCAGCAAGTAATCAGGCCGTTTACAGTAAACAGTGAAAAGCAAATGAAAAACATGTTTTCCCTAGGTGTCGATGGCATTTTCACTGATTTTCCTGACCGGGCCGTGAAAATAAGAGAAGAAATGAAATAAAGACCTGCTATCATCAGCGGGTCTTTTTTCACGTTTTATCTCTGCTTAAAGCGAGCAGTCACTTTATTTCGTTTACGGTCTCTATATAAAATAAAGCCAGCCACTACATAAAGCCCTCCCCCTAAAAATAACAACCCTGCAATTCCTTGCAGCCATAAAAATGGAAATGGTGCAATGATGATGCCGAAAACAGTGTCACGCAGCAGCTTAATCCCAAGTGCAGCAAGCGCGCCAGGTATTAAAATAATCACTAGTGCAAGTATTCTCCCCATCAAATGTCCCCTTAAACGTCATTTACTTCCATTGTCTAATTCAAAAAATATTTTGTCAAGAAAGGAAAACGTGGTAATATAAGAGTTGTGCAATTTTTTGCAACGGAAAAATATGGTGTGCAAATTTTTTCATATAAAGGGGTAACGGGATGCAGAGAGTCTTGATTGTCGGTGCGGGACAGGGTGGATCAGCATTGCTAGAAACATTGCTGAAAACAAATATGATTCAAATCATTGCGATCGCCGACCTTGATCTTGAGGCACCGGGGATGGCAGAAGCGAAAAAGAATGGAATTGATACGACAACGGATTGGAAAGAATACATAAAAGATGACATTGATATCATCATTGAAACAACGGGCAGTTCAGCAGTGCTGAAAGAGCTGATGGAAGAAAAGCCGGAGCATGCTGTCATTGTTCCAAGTTCAATGGCTTACGTCATATCAGAATTAATGTCAGAAAAACAACAGCTAATTCAAATATTAAAGGAACAAACCTATAAGCATGACCGCATTTTTAATGCAACGAACGATGGGATGATTTTTATAAACATGGACGAAGAAGTCGTCCTGTTTAATCGATCAGCGGCCAAAATGGTTGGATGTTCGCAAAAAGATGCGATTGGCCGCGACATACGAGAAGTGATCCCAAACACAAAACTTCCCGACATTTTAAGATCGAGAGAGCCAGAATTTAATCAAAAACAATTTCTGAACCAACAAATACAAATTGTCACAACGCGTTTGCCAATTATTGATGACGCGGGGAGAATGCTAGGTGCTTTATCCATCTTTAAAGATATTACAGATGCCGTTGAGCTTGCGGAGGAAGTAACGAACCTTAAAGAAGTGCGAACCATGCTGGAGGCGATCATTCAATCGTCAGATGAAGCCATTTCGGTTGTTGATGAGCAGGGAAAAGGGATTTTGATCAACCGAGCTTATACGAAAATGACTGGATTAACAGATAAAGAAGTTGTGGGGAAACCTGCAGGTGCAGATATTTCTGAAGGAGAAAGCATGCATTTGAAGGTACTTGAAACAAGAAGACCGGTTCGAGGCGTCAGAATGAAAGTCGGGCCGAATAAAAAAGATGTGATCGTCAACGTAGCGCCGGTTATCGTTGATGGCATCTTAAAAGGCAGTGTCGGCGTCATTCATGACGTATCAGAAATACAATCACTTACGAATGAACTAAATAAAGCAAGGCAGCTTATCCGGACACTTGAAGCAAAGTACACATTTGAAGACATCATTGGAGAAAGTGAGCAAATGCTTGTGGCACTTGAGCAGGCAAAGCTGGGCGCAAAAACGCCAGCCACTATTTTACTCCGGGGAGAATCAGGTACTGGAAAAGAGCTGTTTGCGCACGCCATTCACAATGAAAGTGACCGGAAATATAATCGCTTTGTACGGGTCAACTGTGCAGCCTTATCTGAGACCCTTTTAGAGTCAGAGCTTTTTGGCTATGAAGAAGGAGCGTTTTCTGGTGCAAGGCGCGGCGGGAAAAAAGGACTGTTTGAAGAGGCGAATCAAGGCAGCATTTTCTTAGATGAAATTGGTGAGATGACGCCAAGTACACAGGCGAAGCTACTGCGCGTCATGCAGGAGAAAGAAATTGTAAGAGTAGGCGGAACAAAGGCCATACCAGTCGATGTTCGTGTGATCACGGCGACAAATGTCAATATTGAAAAAGCGATGGCGGAAGGAAAGTTCAGAGAGGACTTATATTATCGCATGAACAGATACCCGATCTCTATCCCGCCGCTAAGGCAGCGCCTTGAGGATATTGATTCGTTAAGCAAACGTCTCATCCAAAAGATCAATTTAGACTATGGACGGAACGTGCGCGGGTTAACAGAACAGGCGCTTCATAGACTGCGATCATATAAGTGGCCTGGAAACGTAAGAGAGCTTGAAAATGTACTTGGACGAGCCATGATCTTTTTAAACCCGCAAGAAGAATGGATTGATGAGGGGCATATTTCTTTCATGGAGTCTGAAGATCAGGAAGAAAAAGAGCAGCAGGAACTGGCTGTCAGTCAATTTGAGGGAGAGACGCTTTCGGATGCTGTTGAGGCATTTGAAGCGCAGCTAATTAAACAAACCCTTGAAAAGCATCAATTCAATCGCACGAAAACAGCGAAAACGTTAGGGATCAGCATACGGAACCTTTACTATAAAATGGATAAATATCAACTTGCAAAAGATAGCATGCAATAAAATGCATGTAAACTGCAAAAGATTGCACGAATGTCATGCGAACTGCCTCATTTTACTGCATTTCAAACTGGCACGGAACTTGCATATAAAACATGAACCGAGCACAAGGAAAGGTGGGCATATATGAAGCTTGACGATCTGATTATGAAAGCCGCCCAGCTGCAGAATAAAACGGCGGCTGTGGCTCATGCAGAAGACGAAGAAGTGCTTCATGCCATCAAGATGGCAATTAAGCGAAAGGTCGCTCGCTTTCTCCTGGTTGGGAACAAACGCAACCTGAAGGAGCTAGTGAAACAGCATGAAATCGATGAGGACTGGATAGATATTATTCATTCAGATTCTCCCGAAGAATCTGCCAAAATAGCCGTGCAGGCAGTGAGCGAGAAGCATGCAGATATTTTGATGAAGGGGCATGTCCCGACAGCCGTTCTTTTAAAAGCGGTACTGAATAAAGAATATGGGCTCAGGACAGCAAGTGTCTTATCACATGTCGCAGCATTCGAAGTACCGGGCTTTGACCGCTTTATTTATGTCACAGATTCTGCGATGAACATCGCGCCCGATTTAAATATGCTGAAAGAGATTACGATCAATTCTGTTCAAGTAGCACAAGCTGTCGGAAACGACATGCCAAAGGTTGCAGTGCTTTCTGCGGTCGAGGTCGTGAATCCGGCAATGGATTCAACTTTAACTGCGGCAAGTCTTGCGCAAATGAATCGGCGGGGGCAAATTTCTGGATGCCTGATTGATGGGCCTCTTGCTTTAGATAATGCCATCTCTCAAACGGCAGCTTCTCATAAAAATATTACGAGTGATGTAGCCGGCCATGCAGATATTTTGCTTGTGCCAACAATTGAGGCAGGAAACATTCTTTATAAATCTCTCATCTACTTTGCACATGCGAAGGTGGGAGCTGTGGTGGCAGGAGCCAAGGCGCCGATTGCTTTAACAAGCCGGTCTGATTCAGCTGAAAGTAAGCTTTATTCAATTGCGCTTGCCATCTGTACATCAAATTAAGCGGAAGTAATAGGAGGAATAACACAATGGAACTTTTTAAATATATGGAACGATACGATTATGAGCAGCTTGTATTTTGTCAGGATGAGCAGTCTGGCTTAAAAGCGATTATTGCGATTCATGATACAACACTTGGACCTGCACTAGGCGGAACGAGAATGTGGACGTATGAAAACGAAGAAGCAGCTATTGAGGATGCACTGCGTCTAGCAAGAGGAATGACTTATAAAAACGCGGCAGCAGGACTTAATCTTGGCGGCGGAAAAACAGTGATCATCGGTGACCCGAGAAAAGACAAAAACGAAGAAATGTTCCGTGCCTTTGGACGTTACATTCAAGGGCTGAATGGCCGCTATATTACAGCGGAAGATGTCGGTACAACGGTAGAAGACATGGACCTCATTCATGAAGAAACCGATTTTGTCACAGGGATCTCTCCTGCATTTGGTTCATCCGGAAATCCGTCTCCAGTCACTGCTTACGGTGTATATAAAGGGATGAAAGCCGCTGCCAAAGCTGCTTTCGGTACAGATTCATTAGAAGGAAAAACAATTGCTGTCCAAGGTGTTGGAAATGTGGCCTACAATCTGTGTAAACATCTGCACGAAGAAGGCGCACAGCTTATTGTCACAGATATCAACAAAGACTCTGTCAAGCGAGCTGTTGAAGACTTCGGCGCAAAAGCAGTCGATCCTGACGATATTTATGATCAAGCATGTGATATTTATGCACCGTGCGCACTTGGTGCAACCATTAACGATGTAACCATTCCTAAGTTAAAAGCAAAAGTGATTGCAGGTGCTGCAAATAACCAGCTAAGAGAAACGCATCACGGAGACCTTATCCATGAAATGGGGATTGTATATGCTCCTGACTATGTGATTAATGCAGGCGGTGTGATTAACGTGGCTGATGAGCTTTATGGCTATAATGCAGATCGTGCGATGAAAAAAGTCGAAGGCATTTATCAAAATATTGAACGTGTGATTGAAATTTCAAACCGTGATGCCATTCCAACTTATAAAGCGGCAGACCGATTGGCTGAAGAGCGAATTGAAAGAATGCGCAAATCAAGAAGTCAATTCTTGCAAAATGGTCAACATATTTTAAGTCGTCGCTAATTGGAAGAATGAGTTGAAACGGAGGTTTTGTTTTTGCTGACAAAAGAATGGCGTATTCTCACGATTAATCCTGGCTCTACTTCAACAAAAATTGGTGTGTTTCATAATGAACGTTCTATTTTTGAAACGACACTTAGACATACAGATGAGGAATTAAAGTCGTTTCCTCATATCATTGATCAATTTTCTTTCCGCAAAGAAACCATTTTGAAAACACTGCATGAACAGGGGATGAATATCTCAAAGTTTGATGCAGTGTGCGCGCGTGGCGGTCTCCTTCGTCCGATTGAAGGAGGCACATATGAAGTCAATGAGCAAATGGTGAAAGATCTAAAAGAAGGATATGCGGGCCAGCATGCATCTAATCTCGGCGGAATCATCGCGAGAGAAATCGCACTTGGCCTGAATATCCCAGCTTTTATTGTCGATCCAGTTGTGGTGGATGAACTAAAGCCAATTGCTCGTATTTCAGGGCTGCCAACGATCGAAAGAAAAAGCATCTTTCATGCATTAAATCAAAAAGCGGTCGCAAGAAAAACAGCGGCTTCTTTTGGAAAAAGTTACGAAGATTTAAACATGATTATTACTCATATGGGCGGCGGCATCACCATTGGTGTTCATGAAAAAGGGAAAGTCATCGATGTGAATAACGGTCTGCATGGCGAAGGTCCTTTCAGTCCTGAGCGTGCAGGAACCTTGCCGACAGGTGATCTTGTAAATCTTTGTTTTTCGGGTGAGTATACCCAAGAGGAAATGCTCAAACGCATTATTGGTGAAGGCGGGCTAGCGGGCTATCTTGGCACGACAGACGCTGTAAAAGTGGAACGCATGATTGAAGCAGGTGATGAGCGTGCGGCGCTCATTTATGAAGCAATGTGCTATCAGATTGCCAAGGAAATTGGTGCGGCTAGCGCTGTTTTAAAAGGAGCAGTTGACGTCATTGTATTAACAGGCGGACTTGCGTACAGCAAACAAATTACATCAAGTATTCGCGGCTATATTGACTGGATTTCAGATGTTGTCGTGTATCCAGGTGAAAATGAGCTGCAATCGTTAGCGGAAGGTGCGCTTCGTATTTTAAAAGAAGAAGAATCACCGAAAGAATACCCAAATGATCAACAGGAAAAGAAAGGAGTGACAAGTCATGGCAACTGAATATGACCTCGTCATTCTTGGTGGAGGCACAGGCGGCTATGTAGCAGCCATCCGTGCCTCACAGCTTGGATTGAAAACAGCAGTTGTAGAAAAAGAAAAGCTCGGCGGAACATGTCTTCATAAAGGCTGCATTCCGTCTAAAGCGCTGCTCAGAAGTGCAGAAGTATATCAAACCGTCAAACGCGCAGCTGATTTTGGTGTTGAGGCAGGCGGCATTGCCTTGCAATTTGCGAGTGTGCAAAAAAGAAAAACTGAGATTGTCGAAAAGCTAGCAGGCGGCGTGAAACACTTAATGAAACAAGGGAAAATTGATGTATATGAAGGGATCGGCCGTATTCTTGGCCCATCTATCTTTTCGCCAATGCCAGGAACGATCTCCGTAGAAATGGCAAATGGAGAGGAAAATGAAATGCTTATTCCAAAGCAGGTCATCATCGCAACAGGCTCAAGACCGCGGGTGCTGCCAGGGCTTGAAGCAGATGGAACACACATCCTCACATCAGATGATGCACTTGAACTGCCAGAGCTTCCGCAGTCGATGCTAATTGTCGGAGGCGGAGTGATCGGAATCGAGTGGGCGTCTATGCTCAATGATTTTGGTGTGAACGTCACTGTGATTGAGTTTGCAGACCGTATTTTACCAACAGAAGATCATGACATTTCTAAAGAAATGGAAAAACTATTATCTAAAAAAGGCATCACCTTTGTGACAAATGCGAAGGTACTGCCAGATAGCGTAGAAAAGCAGGGAAATCTCGTGACAATTCAAGCGGAAAAGGATGGAGACATTCAGACGTTCGAAGCGGAAAAACTCCTTCTTTCAGTCGGCAGAGTACCTAATATCGAAGGCATAGGTCTTGAAAACACGGACATCCAAACCGAAAAACAAGGCATTGTCGTGAATGAACATTATCAAACGAAAGAATCGCATATTTACGCAATAGGAGATGTCATTGGCGGGCTTCAGCTGGCACATGTCGCTTCCCACGAAGGTATGATTGCTGTTGAACATATGGCTGGGAAAGATCCAAAGCCGCTCGATGAAACGCTCGTATCTAAATGTGTTTACTCTCACCCAGAAACCGCTAGTGTTGGACTCACTGAACAGGCGGCAAAAGAGCAGGGCTTTGAAGTCAAAATAGGGAAATTCCCATTTATGGCGATTGGAAAAGCGCTTGTGTACGGGGAGTCTGATGGATTCGTCAAAATCATTGCCGATCAAAAGACAGATGATATTTTAGGAATTCATATGATTGGTCCTCATGTAACAGATATGATATCTGAAGCTGGATTAGCCAAAGTACTTGATGCAACCCCGTGGGAAGTGGGGCAGACGATACACCCGCATCCGACCTTATCAGAGGCGATTGGCGAGGCAGCCCTAGCTGTTGACGGGAAGGCGATCCATTTTTAATCAAGGAGGGAAACATGATGAGTAACATGCGTCATCAGGAATTAGGATTATCAGATGAACAAGCAATTGATATATATAGAACAATGCTTCTAGCAAGAAAAATCGATGAACGGATGTGGCTATTAAACCGTTCAGGTAAAATTCCATTCGTCATTTCTTGTCAAGGGCAGGAAGCGCAGCAAGTCGGTGCTGCATTTGCCCTTAATAGAGAAGAAGATTACGTCTTACCTTACTATCGTGATATGGGGGTTGTCCTTGCTTTTGGGATGACAGCAAAAGATTTAATGATGTCTGGTTTCGCAAAACAAGACGATCCAAACTCAGGCGGAAGACAAATGCCGGGGCATTTTGGACAAAAAGCAAATCGAATTGTGACCGGATCTTCACCTGTAACAACGCAGGTTCCTCACGCGGTGGGAATTGCCCTTGCTGGACGATTAGAGCAGAAAAACTTTGTCAGCTTTGTCACGTTCGGTGAAGGCTCATCAAACCAAGGAGATTTTCACGAAGGCGCTAACTTCGCTGCTGTGCATAAACTGCCTGTTATTTTCATGTGTGAAAACAATAAGTACGCGATTTCCGTGCCATATGACAAACAAGTGGCCTGTGAACGCATTTCAGATCGTGCGATTGGATATGGGATGCCTGGCGTAACTGTAGATGGAAATGATCCGCTTGAAGTATATGCCGCTGTCAAAGAAGCGAGAGACCGTGCGGCTAGAGGCGAAGGCCCGACATTGATTGAAACAATCTCTTACCGTTTAACTGCGCATTCAAGTGATGACGATGACTCAAGCTATCGAGAAAAAGAAGAAGTGCTCGAAGCAAGAAAGAAAGATCCGCTCATCCAATATGAAACGTATTTAATCGAAGGAAACGTCATGACTTCTGAAATGAAAGAAGAGATGACAAAAGAAATCATGCAAATCGTAAACGAAGCCACTGATGAAGCGGAAAACGCAGCTTATGCTGAGGCAGAAAGCGCACTTCGTTACGTGTATGCGGAGTAAGGGGGAAGAAAAATGCCTGTTATGTCATATATAGACGCCATTACACTGGCGATGAAAGAAGAAATGGAACGAGATCCGAAAGTGTTTGTGCTCGGAGAGGATGTCGGGAAAAAAGGCGGCGTATTTAAAGCGACAGCGGGTCTTTACGAGCAATTTGGAGAAGCGCGCGTCATGGATACACCTCTTGCAGAATCAGCCATTGCTGGTGTAGGTATTGGGGCAGCGATGTATGGAATGCGCCCAATAGCAGAAATGCAATTTGCGGATTTCATTATGCCTGCAATCAACCAAATCATTTCAGAGGCTGCAAAAATTAGATACCGATCAAATAATGATTGGAGCTGTCCAATGGTCATCCGCGCACCATACGGAGGCGGAGTGCACGGGGCACTTTATCATTCACAATCGGTCGAAGCGATTTTTGCTAACCAGCCTGGTTTGAAGATTGTGATGCCTTCTACACCTTATGATGTCAAAGGTCTTTTAAAGGCTGCAGTGCGTGATCCAGATCCTGTATTGTTCTTTGAACATAAACGTGCATACCGCCTTATTAAGGGAGAAGTGCCTGAAGAGGATTACACTCTTCCGATTGGAAAAGCAGATGTGAAACGTGAAGGCGATGATATCACGGTCATTACATATGGCCTTTGTGTGCATTTTGCGCTGCAAGCAGCAGACCGCCTTGCAAAAGACGGTATTTCCGCTCATATTCTCGATTTGAGAACAGTGTACCCGCTTGATCAGGAAGCGATTATAGAAGCGGCTTCTAAAACAGGTAAAGTGCTCCTGTTAACGGAAGATACAAAAGAAGGCAGCATCATGAGTGAGGTTGCGGCAATCATTTCGGAGCATTGCTTATTTGATTTAGACGCACCAATCAAACGCCTGGCAGGACCAGATATTCCGGCAATGCCTTATGCGCCGACAATGGAGAAATTCTTCATGGTCAACCCGGATAAGGTAGAAGCTGAAATGAGAGAGCTAGCGGCGTTTTAAGAAAGAGGAGGGTTTCAAAGTGGCAATTGAACAAATGAAAATGCCTCAGCTAGGTGAAAGTGTAACAGAAGGAACCATTAGCAAATGGCTCGTTTCACCTGGCGATCATGTGAATAAATACGATCCGATTGCGGAAGTCATGACGGATAAAGTGAACGCAGAAGTCCCGTCTTCTTTTACAGGAACGATTACAAAGCTATCGGCTGAGGAAGGCGAAACGCTGCAAGTAGGAGAAGTGTTCTGTGAAATTGAAGTTGAAGGAAGCGAGCAGCAGAGCGAGAAAGAAGAAGCAGCACCTGAGCAAAGCAAAGCGCCTGAAGCAGATCAAACAAATGAGAATCAAAGTCAAAAGAAACGTTACTCTCCAGCCGTTCTTCGTTTAGCAGATGAGCATAGCATTGATTTAGCAGCTGTTCAAGGTACGGGAGCAGGCGGCCGAATTACTAGAAAAGATTTGCTGCAGCTCATTGAAAACGGCGGCGTTAAAGAGAAGACAGCACCTGTCAATGAACGTGCTGTTCAACCGGAGCCTGCGCAGCCATCTCACGCAAAAGCGGCTCCTGCCATCCCTTCCATGCCTGGTGATGTTGAGCTGCCAGTCACGCCGATCCGGCAGGCAATTGCGGCCAATATGCTGAGAAGCAAACATGAAATTCCGCATGCATGGA
This sequence comes from Bacillus sp. FSL R5-0659, assembly GCF_038008785.1. Lineage (NCBI taxonomy): Bacteria > Bacillati > Bacillota > Bacilli > Caryophanales > Bacillaceae > Bacillus > Bacillus sp. FSL R5-0659. The sequence continues at coordinate 2,129,664 of NZ_JBBOZU010000001.1, read as the reverse complement.
CGATGATGGAAGTCGATGTGACAAATCTAGTGACAAGAAGAAATCAGCTGAAGGATCAGTTTAAAGCAAAAGAAGGCTTTAACTTGACGTTCTTTGCGTTCTTTGTCAAAGCAGTGGCTCAGGCCTTAAAGGAATTCCCTGAAATGAACAGCATGTGGGCTGGAGATAAAATTGTGCAGAAGAAAGCGATCAATGTTTCGATTGCTGTCGCTACAGATGACGCGCTTTTTGTTCCAGTCATTAAGGATGCGGATGAAAAGACCATTAAGGGCATCGCCAAAGAAATTCATGAGCTGGCGTCTAAGGTGAGACAAGGAACACTCAAGCAAAGTGATATGGAAGGCGGTACATTCACTGTCAACAACACGGGATCATTTGGTTCAGTACAATCAATGGGAATCATTAATTATCCGCAAGCGGCGATTTTACAAGTAGAATCGATCGTGAAGCGTCCAATGATAGTAAACGGAATGATTGCGGCAAGAGACATGGTCAATCTTTGTCTTTCATTAGATCACAGAGTACTAGACGGTCTTGTATGCGGCAGATTCCTTCAGCGAATTAAACAAATCCTTGAAGGCATCGACGAGCAGACATCTGTTTATTAAAACAATCATTTTCCCCCTCCCGGCATGAGAGGGGGATTTCCACATCTAGGAGAAAGGAGCGATGATATGTCTGGACTAGATTTTTTTGCTTTTCTAACGATTGGTCTCATGTTTATCACAGCGATTGCCTTCGCTTTTCTACGGTACATTTCTAAATCACGCAATCATCCTGAACGATTACTGCTTATCATATCGATCGTTTCAATCATTCAAATCGTTTACTGTTTGCTGATTGTCGGTGGGTTTAAAGGAGCAGCCAATAGCTTTTTAGGAATATCACTTCTCGCTGGAACACTTCTCGGATATGCACTTGAATATTTATACAGACGCTATATCAAAAAAAAGCCCGAATCAAAATGATGTCGGGCTTTTTTTTATTCTGCTGGAACAATAAAGGTCAAATGTTGTTTTAACACTTCTAAATAAGAAGGAGCCTTCATATAAACCTCACCATCCGTATCAGCATCCATTTCCTCTTTTGTGTGGATACGAATACTGGACGCTTGAATGAGAGACAGATCACCGGTGAAATCCTCCAGCTCTTCCCGGTTCATTGAGAAGATTTCTTTTAAAGCAGAGAAACTTGTATTTCTGCAAATTAAGATTTCAGCTTTTCCATCATCAATGGATGCATTAGGCAAATCAATTTTATTTGTACCGATAAAATGTCCATTCATGACAAGAACGATGACAGCTTCCTCTTCCCAGCTTTCCTCCTCGGTCTCAATCCGTACGTGAAAAGGATCTGTTTGCTGCAGTGTGCGCAGGGCACTTGTGAAGTAGCTGATTTTACCGAGTACGGCTTTTTCCTTGTCGTTAATGTTGTTGGACGTGTCTGCGATCAGCCCAATTCCCCAAAAGTTTAATACGTATCGATCCTCTGCTTTGATTAAGTCGACCTTTTTCTCTTTGCCGTCTACAATCATTTGAGCGGCTTTTTGCATCTGTTGAGGAATACCAAGCGTTCTAGAAAAATCATTGCAAGTTCCGCCTGGTAATATCGCTACAGCGGGCCTTTTTTCTAAGCCGCCAATACCGTTCATACATTCATGCACGGTACCATCTCCGCCTAATATGATGAGCAATTCCACCGTCTCATCAATATGACGGCAGAAATTATAAGCATCACTTGGCTGCTTTGTTGGTTTAAGAATGAGTTCATCAATATGTAGAGAAAGAAGAGGCACTGTTTGACCGAGTGTTTTTTCCATGTTTTTTTGTCCAGCATTTCCATTATAAATGAGCATCGCTTTTTTGAATTGTGCCATCACGCAGTTCTCCCTTTCATCTCTTTATCATCACTTTTCCCCAATTTGACAGCTCATAAACGATGTTCGGAAAAAGAGGCGGCGGATAAGACAACACATTTGCCCGCAGGCGTTTTCCTTGATATGATGGATTTAAAATGGTTTTGGTACGCAAAAGGAGTGGACGGACATGAATATTGATTTTAATTTATTTATGAATGATATTGTAAAACAAGCGAGAGAAGAAATTAAGCAGGCAGGCTACATTGAGCTCACGTCAGCTGAAGAAGTAGACGAAGCACTGACTAAAAAAGGAACGGCACTTGTTATGGTGAATTCAGTATGCGGCTGTGCAGGCGGTATTGCAAGACCAGCTGCCGGCTATTCTGTTCATTACGATAAGCGTCCAGATCAATTGCTGACAGTGTTTGCTGGGCAGGACAAAGAGGCAACAGCAAGAGCTCGTGAATACTTTGAAGGCTTCCCGCCATCTTCACCATCCTTTGCCTTATTAAAAGATGGAAAAATCATTAAAATGGTCGAGCGTCATGAAATTGAAGGGCACGAGCCAATGGAAGTCGTGTCAAAACTACAAGCCGCTTTTGATGAGCATTGCGAAGAAATCTAACATATGACTTTTGAATGAATAAATATAAAGCAGTCCGGTCTTTAGATCGGTCTGCTTTTTGTTTTATAAGACAATAGAATCAAAATAATTTTAGCAAAATACTATTGCATCTTAAAAAGAAAGTGTTTAAAATACATTATAGTGAATAAATATTCAAATTAATACATGATTTTAAATACTGGGAGGCATCATCATATGAAAAAGTGGTTATTATTACTTATGACAGCTGGTCTTGCAGCTGCACTCGCAGCATGCGGAACTTCTTCTAATAATTCAAACGCATCAGGAGATGACAAGACACTCGTGATGGCGACATCAGCAGATTATCCGCCATTTGAATCAAAAGACGGAGATAAAATTGTCGGTTTTGATGTAGATCTTGCAACAGCACTAGCGAAAAAGAACGGCTACAAGCTAGAAATTCAAGATATGGACTTTGCTAGCCTTGTATCAGCCCTCAAAACAAACAAAGCTGATATTGTCCTTGCAGGAATGACACCTACAGAAAAACGTAAAAAGCAAGTTGATTTCTCTGATGTTTATTACAATGCTAAAAACTTGGTTGTATCAAAGAAATCTAGCGGTATTAAAGCAGAGAAAGATTTAAAAGATAAAACAGTCGGCGTTCAATTAGGTTCTATTCAACAAGATGAAGCAAATGGATTGCAAAAGAAATATAACCTTACAGTTGAAGACCGTAATAAAATTTCTGATATCGTTCAAGAGATCAAAGCAGGCCGTTTTGATGCAGCAATTATTGAAGATAAAGTAGCTGCTGGTTACTTGAAAAAGGAAAAAGACTTCCAAGCATTTGGATTGAACAGCTCAAACGAAGGTTCAGCCATTGCATTCAAGAAAAATAGCGACTTAACAGCGAAATTTAATAAATCATTAAAAGAAATGAAAGATAATGGTGAACTTGATAAATTAATTAAAAAATGGTTTGCTGATGAAAAGTAAGTCAGGAAAAGGATCAGCGTCATTCAAGAAAATCAAGTAGAAAAGCGCTGAAAAGTTCAACTCGTGTTGAACTTTTTTCCTGTTTTGTATGAAGGCAAAAAAAAGGAGAATGTCATGTTTGATTTTAAAGATGTAATACCTCAGATGCCCTTTATTCTAGAAGGGCTTAAGGTCACACTTTCTATTGTAGTGGTATCCCTTTTCCTTGGATTTATCTTAGGAATTTTATTAACGCTTTGTAAAATTAGTGTGTTTAAACCGCTCATTTGGATTGCAGACTTTTATACGTCAATTTTCCGAGGCACACCGCTTGTGCTTCAATTGCTCATTATTTATTTTGGTCTGCCTCAGCTTCTTGGGTTCCAAATCGATCAATACTGGGCTGCTGTAGCGGCATTTTCACTCAACTCGGCAGCATACGTATCTGAAATTATTCGTGCGGGTATTAATGCCATTGATAAAGGTCAAAAAGAAGCGGCCGTTGCTTTAGGCATCCCTTATGCTAAAATGATGAAGGACTTATTGCTTCCGCAGGCGTTTAAAAATATTTCACCTGCACTTGTGAATGAAACGATTACACTGACAAAAGAATCAGCAATTGTAACAGTCATCGGACTGGGTGATGTCATGAGACGAGCCTATCAAGCTGGGGCCGTCACGTATAATTATCTTGAACCGCTTATTTTTGCGGGTCTTATCTATTATGTCATCGTGCTTGTTCTCACCTTTGTCGGCAAATCGGTGGAAAGGAAGTTAAAATCAAATGATTAAAATAGAGAAACTCACAAAATCTTTTGGTAAAAACGAAGTTTTAAAGGGGATCGACACGACCATTAAAGAAGGGGAAGTTGTTGCGGTTATTGGACCATCTGGTTCAGGAAAATCGACCTTCCTTCGCTGCATTAACTTACTTGAAAAGCCGACTTCCGGTGTAATAACAATTAAGGAAACCGAAATCACCAATCCAAAAACGAATGCACTAAAAGTGCGTGAGAACATCGGAATGGTATTTCAGCATTTCCATCTGTTCCCGCATAAAACCGTGCTGGAAAATATTACGTATGCGCCAATGAATGTGAAGAATCAATCGAAGGAAGACAGCATCAAGCAAGCTGAAGACCTGCTCAAAAAGGTAGGGCTTCTAGAGAAAAAAGATGATTTCCCGAACCGTTTGTCCGGCGGTCAAAAGCAGCGTGTGGCGATTGCACGTGCGCTTGCAATGACACCAGACATTATGCTGTTTGACGAACCAACGTCTGCCCTAGATCCAGAAATGGTCAAGGAAGTATTAGAGGTCATGAAAGAGCTGGCTCAATCTGGAATGACACTCGTCATCGTCACACATGAAATGGGCTTTGCAAAAGAAGTGGCTGACCGTGTGATCTTTATGGATGACGGGAAAATTGTAGAGGATGCAAACCCTGTACAATTTTTTGAATCACCGTCTTCACAGCGTGCGCAAGACTTCTTACAAAAAATATTATAAAGAAAAAGGGAAGGAGACTTAACATCTCCTTCTTTTTTTGATTATAATGGGGAAAGTAAAAAAAGTTCACCATTTCACAAAAGTGAATGGAAACAAGACAGAAAAGAGTGAATCACATCATGTTTAAAATCGGCTACCGAACGCTGAAAACAGCATTAGGAACAGCGATCGCTATTTATATTGCACAATTGCTTGGCTTGCAAAATTATTCAGCTGCCGGGATTATTACGATCCTGTGTATTCAGGTGACAAAGAAAAGATCCCTCTTAGCATCGGGAGCCCGCTTTGCAGCATGCAGTCTTGCTATTTTATTTTCTTATTTATTTTTCGATCTGATCGGGTATCATCCTTTTGTGATCGGTTTGATGCTGCTTGTCTTTATTCCAACAACGGTTCTGCTTCGAATTAAAGAAGGGATTGTCACAAGTTCAGTCATCATTCTCCATTTATACATGTCTGGCGGGATTACCCTGCATCTCATTTGGAATGAACTGCTGCTGATTACTATTGGTGTTGGGGTAGCGCTGATTATGAACCTATATATGCCTAGTGTTGATAAAAAGCTCAAACGCTACAGCGAACAGATTGAAGCCAACTTTGCTAAAATTTTTGAGGAAATCGAGCAATACTTAATGACAGGGAAGCAAGACTGGACAGGAAAAGAAATACCAGAGACACATCAATTGATTAAAGAAGCAAAAGCTCTCGCATATCGTGATGTTGAAAACCATGTATTAAGACATGAAAACCTGTATTATCATTATTTCAACATGAGACAAAAGCAATTTGAAATCATTGAGCGTGTGCTGCCCAAAATTACGTCGATTTCCGTCACAACGGAGCATGGACAAATCATTGCAGAATACATTAGAGACTTACGCGAACATATTCACCCAGGGAACACAGCGCATAAGTTTTTAAGACGTCTCATTGATATGAAAGAAGAATTCGACGCACTTCCGCTCCCGCAAACACGAGAAGAATTTGAGGCAAGAGCGGCACTCTTTCATTTCCTCGGTGAAATGGAACAATATTTAGTACTAAAAAGCTATTTTAAAGGGATGAAAGAATAGAGACGCATGAGTTCCTCCTTCATTGGTCAATCTAATGAAAAAGGAGGAGCCTATGCGTCTTTTATTTTATACCGTACTGACCATGTCCCTTTCACCTATCTGGCCGCTTGGACAAAACCCGCTGCCAGGTGACCCATTTGTCATTATTAATAAACAAACGAATGAACTTGCCTTTATTGATCATGGGAAAATTCAAAAAGTATATCCTGCCTCTACAGGAAAAACAGCAGATTTAACGCCAGAAGGTGAATTTACCATTATGATCAAAGCGAAAGATCCCTATTACAGAAGAAAAAATATTGAAGGCGGTGCGAAGAATAATCCTCTTGGACGAAGATGGATTGGATTTGATGCACGAGGAACAGATGGCAGAACCTATGGAATTCATGGAACAAGTGATGAAACTTCGATTGGGAAATTTATCACGGCAGGCTGTGTGAGACTTCATAATCAAGATGTAGAGCTACTGTTTGATCAGCTTCCAATTGGAACAAAGGTATGGATTACAAAATCAAGTGCTTCCTTTGAAACGCTTGCCAAAGACAAACAGGCCATTCGTTGATATCCCGAATCACCTGCTCGTCTGCTTTTATTCAATCCTTATAAAAAGGCTGCTGCTCCTGCTAAAAGTGAAGAAACTAACAGCAGGCTAATCATAAGCAATACCATAAATTTCATGAATTTTTGAGACATATCGCACCCCTATAACCGAAGATTTTTGCGACAAGCGCAGTTGTCTTTATTTTATCTGGTTTTTTCATATGCGACAAGTGATCAGCAAAGGAAGTGAACGGATGACACAAATCGATCATATTGCCATTGCCGTCTTTTCTATTAAAGAAACATCTCAAACGCTTCATCAGCTATTTAATTGGCATTTTTCAGACATACAGGAGATTCCTGAGCAGGAGATTAAAGCGTCCTTCACTTCACTCGATGATCTGCACATTGAATTAATTGAGCCAATCTCAGCCCGCAGTAAACTACATACCTTTTTAACAAAAAGAGGAGAGGGACTTCATCATATTGCGCTAAAGTCGGGTGACATTCAGGCTGATCTTAGCCGTCTCGATCACCTTGGCGTGCAGCTTCTCCAAAAAACAGCACAGATGGGCGCCAGCGGAAAGCAAATTGCATTTATTTCACCTAAAGAAACGTCAGGTGTGTTATTTGAATTGTGCGAGTCCTTGAAAGGAGAGAAACATAGTGATGAATGAATCGTTCAATGACTTGTCTGAATGGCGGAAGAAAGCGTTAATGGGCGGCGGCGAAAAACGAGCAGCGGCTCACAAGAAAAAAGGAAAGCTGACGGCTCGAGAGCGGCTTCATGAACTTCTTGACGAGGACAGCTTGATGGAAATTCAGTCATTTGCAACAGGCGATCTGTCAGAGCATGTTGGAGACGGTGTCGTCATTGGAACGGGACTCATTCATGGAAAACCAGTATGTGTTTATGCACAAGATGCAACAGTATATGGGGGCTCATTAGGCGAAATGCATGCGAAGAAAATTGCCTCTTTAATGGATCTGGCCGCTAAAAATCAGATGCCGGTCATCGGTCTAAAAGACTCAGGTGGTGCGAGAATTCAAGAGGGTGTGGTATCATTAGAAGGATACGGACAGATTTTTAAACGGAATGTGCTGTACTCTGGTCGAATCCCGCAAATATCCGTTATTTTAGGTTCATGTGCTGGAGGTGCAGTCTATTCTCCTGCATTGACTGATTTTGTCTTTATGACAGAGCAAACAGCTCATATGTTTTTAACTGGTCCGAAAGTAATAGAAAAAGCAACAGGAGAAACGGTCTGTCCTGACCGTCTTGGCGGTGCAAGTGTTCAGCATCAGACAAGCGGGAATGTGCACTATACTGGGAAAGATGAGAAGGACGTGTTAAAAGCGGTTCGAACTCTTTTAACGTACATACAAACGAAACAACAGGCTGTCACACGCGCTGGGGTACGAAAGCACGATTCCGCCGATCCAGGCAGAATTCTGCCAAAGAATCCATCACGCACCTATGATGTCAAACAAGTGGTGACAGCGATAACCGATCCAGACTCATTCTTTGAAACGCAGCCTTGTTTCTCAAAAAATATTGTCACAGGTTTTGCCAGATTACAAGGAGCCTCCATTGGTGTTGTTGCCAATCAGCCAAAGGTGCTGGCAGGCAGCCTTGATCTTGACGCTGCCGATAAAGCGGCCAGGTTTATTCGATTTTGTGATGCGTTTCATATTCCGATCTTAACCCTTGTGGACGTTCCTGGTTTTTTACCAGGGGAGAAAGCTGAGCATGCAGGAATTATCCGCCACGGTGCAAAGCTTTTATATGCGTATGCTGAAGCAACCGTTCCCAAAATTACTGTGATTTTAAGAAAGGCGTTTGGCGGTGCTTATGTCGCGATGAATAGCAAGGGCTTAGGCGCTGACTTTGTTTATGCATGGCCAGAGGCCGAAATTGATGTCATGGGGAAAACGTTCGCAGACGAAATTGTTCATCCTGTTTCGCGCGAGTCTGAAAACAAACCAAGTGTATGGAAAGCGGCCCAGGCAGGTCTGATAGACGATATTTTTATGCCAGCTGAAACGAGAGAGCGATTGATCCGCTCATTTGATTTGCTTCGCAGTAAGGAAGAAGATAGACCGTTAAAAAAGCATGGCAACATGCCGCTATAAGAGGAGGAGCATCATCATGATCAATGAAAAACGCTTACTAGACGAATTTTTAGAATTAGTTCAGGTTGATTCAGAAACAAAACACGAAGAGAAAATTGTTGAAGTATTAAAAGAAAAATTCTCGCAGCTTGGTCTTAAAGTGGTTGAAGACGATTCAAAAGCGGCAACAGGCCACGGTGCAGGCAACCTTGTCTGCACATTAGAAGGGAACCAAGAGGCAGATACGATTTATTTCACTTCTCATATGGATACAGTTGTACCGGGAAATGGCGTAAAACCAGTCATTGAGGACGGCTATGTGAAAACAGATGGAACAACCATTCTTGGTGCTGACGATAAAACAGGACTTGCTGCTATGTTTGAAGCGATCCGTGTGCTGAAAGAGAAAAATTTACCGCACGGGAAGATTGAATTTGTGATCACAGCAGGCGAGGAATCAGGACTTGTTGGAGCAAAAGCGTTAGACCCAAATTTGATGACAGCGAAATACGGCTATGCCCTTGATTCAGATGGCAAGGTTGGTACGATTATCGTAGCTGCACCAACACAGGCAAAAGTACGCGCAACGATTTACGGAAAAACCGCTCACGCAGGTGTCGCGCCTGAAAAAGGTGTGTCTGCGATTACCATTGCATCAAAAGCAATTGCCAGCATGCCACTTGGCCGGATCGATGAAGAAACAACGGCGAATATCGGCCGTTTTGAAGGCGGAACACAAACGAATATTGTGTGCGATCAAGTCGATATTTTGGCGGAAGCACGCTCTTTAGAACCAGCAAAAATGGAAGCTCAAGTAGCGAAGATGAAAGAAGCCTTTGAAAAAACCGCTAAAGAAATGGGCGGAAGTGCCGATGTACAAATTGACATCATGTATCCAGGCTTCAAATTCTCACACGGCGATCAAGTCGTAGAAGTGGCGAAAAAAGCGGCAGCAAAAATTGGCCGTCCTTCAGAACTGCAGACGAGCGGCGGAGGCAGTGATGCAAACGTCATTGCAGGCAACGGCGTCCCAACTGTCAACCTAGCTGTTGGATATGAAGATATTCATACGAAAAATGAGAAAATGCCGATTGAAGAATTAGTCAAAACAGCTGAAATGGTTCTCGCCATTATCGAAGAAACGACAAATCCATCGTAAAGGCAGGAGACTCTGTGAGCGCGCAAAAGATTATTATTTTTCAGGTGGGGCAAGAGGAGTTTGGCATCAGTGTAGAGCATATTCGTTCGATTGAGAAGGTCCCTTACTTACAAGAAGTATCGAACCTTCCAAAAGAAATTAAAGGGCTGATGTCATTAAGGGGAGAGGTCATTCCTGTCAGTGACACAGGTGTGATGCTTCACGGAAAGCCTCTTGATGTAAACGAGCAGTCAAAGGTGCTGCTATTTGAAGTAAACGATCAAATGATTGGCTGTCTTGTCTCAGATGCAAAAGATATTATCGATATCGAGCAAAGCGAGATCAAGCCATTTCATATGAACACGAAGGCCTCTGAATATTTCTTCGGCGTTGTGGAGAGAGAAAACAAAATGATTTTACAAGTGGACCCAAATAAGTTCCTTGGGAAAATTGAGGACCTCGATCAATTGCCAGACCGGTTGAAAGAAGAATTGGCATAATGAAAAGCCCCTTATCGTGAGATAAGGGGTTTATTTTTATTCAGCAGCTGGTTTAGCTTGTTCGTTAGCCGCAGCTTTCGTTTTTGATTTTTGGTACATGACATTTAAAATAATCGTTTGAATCGTGAGTAGTAGTCCGCTTGTCATCCAGTATAAAGGAAGAGCAGCGGGTGCATTAATTGAAAGAAACAGCATCATGATCGGGAAAATCATGCCCATCACTTTCGCCTGCTTCAGCGCAGCCTCTGTCTGAGTGCCTGATTGCTTCGCATATTTTTGCGTGACATAAAATTGTAAGAAATACATAGCCCCTGCAAAAATCGCCACCAATAAATCGGTTTGTCCTAAATTAAACCATAAGAACGTATGAGTTGCGATCTCAGGTGTTGAGCGGATTGCTGAGTAAAAGCCAAGAACAATTGGAATTTGTATCAGCATCGGCAGACAGCCCATGGCAAGCGGGTTCACATTGTTCTCTTTATATACTTTCATCATTTCCATTTGCAGTTCTTTTTGTTTTTCAGGTTCTTTCGTTTTCTTCAATTTGCTTTGTATTTGGTCAATCTGAGGCTTCACCAGTGCCATTTTTTCCTGCATGACTCTTTGCTTCTTAAATTGATTCGCAAAAAGCGGGAAAATCAGCAGGCGGACAATCAAGGTGACGAACATAATCGATAAACCATAATCATCATGAAAGAAGTTCGCAAGCCAAATGATCAGCTCAGAAAAAGGCTGAACAAAATAATGATGGAAAAACCCATCAGAGCTCGTATTCGTTTGCGCACTCGCTGCAAATGCAGGTGACGCAATCATCATCAAACATAAAGTCGTAAAAACAGTCAATAAACGTTTCAATTCGTTTCCTCCTCATGATTAAAAAAATTTAATTAGCGAGAGGAAGCGAATGGTCTTCATCATCATTAGATGATCTTTTCATTCGAATGACTTTACTAATCCAAGTTGTAATGCGATCATATATGATAAACAGAAAGTCTGTTCGATTCAAGCAAGATGCGTCCAACTCTTCCAAACGATGTCCACCAAGGTGTTCGTTCATACGGCAGTCTTTTAGTAAAAACGCAATGCCGATGGCCGTCAGCGCTGGAAGAATAATCGTAAAGAATTCAACAAGGAAAAAGACTTCATTGAATGTATCAATAATCATGATTATCACATCCATTTCATTACTCACAGTGTACTATACACATGGTTAAATGTCTAACAGAACCGCGTGTTTTCTCCATTAAATAAAATTCCTTATTATGTATAAAATAGTAAATGTCATCCAAACTTCATATTTCCTATCCTATAATGAGGGGGATAAAAGAAATGGAGGTTTTGAATATGACAGGTATTTACCCAAAGTTTCGAGCAGCTGCGGTACAAGCAGCACCAGTCTATTTAAATTTGGAAGCAACCGTTGAGAAATCATGTGACCTGATTGACGAGGCAGCTTCAAATGGTGCAAAGCTTGTGGCATTCCCAGAAGCATTTTTACCAGGTTATCCTTGGTTTGCTTTTATTGGTCATCCAGAATATACAAGAAAGTTCTATCATGAATTATATAAAAATGCAGTTGAAATCCCTAGCTTAGCCATTCAAAAAATCAGTGAAGCAGCAAAAAGAAATGAAACGTACGTTTGTATATCATGCAGTGAAAAAGATGGCGGCTCTCTCTATTTAGCTCAGCTTTGGTTTAATCCAAATGGAGATTTAATAGGAAAACATCGGAAAATGAGAGCTTCTGTAGCAGAAAGACTCATTTGGGGGGATGGAAGTGGCAGTATGATGCCAGTGTTTGAAACTGAAATTGGAAACCTAGGCGGATTGATGTGCTGGGAGCATCAAGTCCCACTAGATCTTATGGCGATGAATGCCCAAAATGAGCAGGTACATGTAGCCTCTTGGCCAGGTTATTTTGATGATGAAATATCAAGCAGATATTATGCCATCGCGACACAGACATTTGTGCTGATGACATCATCTATATATACGGAAGAAATGAAAGAGATGATTTGTTTAACGCAGGAGCAAAGAGATTACTTTGAAACATTTAAGAGCGGGCATACGTGCATTTACGGGCCGGATGGGGAGCCGATCAGTGATATGGTTCCAGCTGAAACAGAGGGAATTGCTTACGCTGACATTGATGTAGAAAGAATCATTGATTACAAGTATTATATTGATCCGGCTGGACACTACTCCAATCAAAGTTTGAGTATGAATTTTAATCAACAGCCTACTCCGGTTGTGAAACAATTATACCCTCAAAAAAATGAAGTATTCACATATGAGGACATTCAATATCAACATGGTATACTTGAAGAAAAAGTGTAAATGAACGTGAAACCTTCTCTTTTTTAGAGAAGGTTTTTTTAAGGAAAGATGAAGTAAATCAATGTATAATCAAAAGCAGCTGATCAAAATTTAGGTAGACAAGAAAATGGGGTTATGCCAATGTCAAATATTATTTTTCATATAGACATGAATGCTTTTTATGCCAATGTAGAAATGGCGTATGATCCTTCTTTGCGAGGGAAACCTTTAGCCATCAGCGGAAATGCAAAAGAGCGTAAAGGGATTGTTGTGACGTGCAGCTACGAGGCGAGAGCATTAGGTGTGAAGCCCCCGATGCCCTTGTGGGAGGCGAAGCGGCTATGTCCGGGACTCATTGTCCGCACACCGAACTTTGACCGGTACCGCAGCTCCTCACAAGAGATGTTTACAATACTTAGAGAATATAGCGATTTAGTCGAACCTGTATCGATTGATGAGGGCTACATTGATTTAACGCATACGCCATATGCCGAGCATGCGGTAAAAACGGCTCATGATATTCAAACAAGGCTAGTAGAGGAGCTGATGCTTCCTTCAAGTATCGGCATTGCACCGAATAAATTTTTAGCGAAAATGGCGTCTAATTGGAAAAAGCCAATGGGCATCACCATATTGCGTAAACGAGATGTTCCGAACATGCTTTGGCCGCTCCCTGCTGGTGATATGCATGGGGTTGGACAAAAAACGGCAGATAAATTGAAAACCATCGGAATTCATACTATAGAAGACTTAGCGAAAGCGAATGAGTATACGCTAAAAGAATTGCTTGGCATTAATGGACCGAGATTAAAGCAAAAGGCGAACGGTGAACATGACGGCATCGTGGACCCAGAAAGAATATACGAATTTAAATCCGTCGGCAATTCATCCACTCTGCCTCATGATTCGGATGATTCAGATGAACTTGTCACGTTAATTGATAAGCTGTCACAATCTGTGAGTGCAAGGTTAAGGAGAAAAGAAGTGATGGCGAATCGGCTACTCATCATGATTCGGTATGCAAGCTGGAAAAATATCACGCGAAGTGTCATGCTCACAAATCCAACGGATCGAAAGGAAGACATATTTGAAGCGGCAAAGCAGTTATTCCTGAAACATTGGAATGACCAGCCAGTGAGGCTCTTAGGTGTGACGGGGACAGACCTTGTCGAACGAAAAGCAGCCGTTAAACAGCTTGATTTATTTTCATATACAGAAGATGCAAAAGAAGAGCCCCTCCAAACCATTTTAGATGGACTGGAAGAAAAATATGGAAAACCATTGGTGCAAAGAGGGATCACCATTAAGGAAAAAGAGAGTAAAACAAGCGGGACAAGTTTTAATAAAGATTTTTTTCAGGACGAAAGAGGAAATGACTAGCCTGAAAACTTGATAAAAGAGGTGATGTTGTGGTAATTTCAAAGGGTACATCATTTCAGCAGTAATCAATATAGTGTGTTAGAAGGGACGTCAGAATTATGTCAAAACAACAAATCGGTGTGGTTGGACTAGCCGTTATGGGGAAAAACCTTGCCCTCAATATTGAAAGCCGCGGTTTCTCCGTATCCGTTTATAACAGATCTAGCAGCAAAACAGAAGAGTTTCTTCAAGAAGCAAAAGGAAAAAACGTTGTTGGCACATACAGCATCGAAGAATTTGTTCAGTCGCTTGAAACACCGCGTAAAATTCTTTTAATGGTAAAAGCTGGTGCAGCAACAGATGCAACCATTCAATCATTACTTCCTCACCTAGAGAAAGGTGACATTTTAATTGATGGTGGAAATACATATTACAAGGATACACAAAGACGTAATCAAGAGCTTGCAGAAAGTGGCATTCACTTTATTGGTACAGGTGTTTCCGGCGGTGAAGAAGGCGCGCTAAAAGGTCCTTCCATCATGCCAGGCGGTCAAAAAGAAGCGCATGAGCTAGTGAAACCAATTTTAGAAGCGATCTCTGCGAAAGTAGATGGCGAGCCTTGTACAACGTATATCGGCCCAGATGGAGCAGGACATTATGTCAAAATGGTTCATAACGGTATCGAGTACGGAGATATGCAATTGATCTCTGAATCCTACTTTATCTTGAAGCATGTTGCTGGATTGTCAGCAGGGGAGCTTCATGAAGTATTCTCAGAGTGGAACAAAGGCGAGCTTGACAGCTATTTAATCGAAATTACAGCTGACATTTTCACAAAAGTGGATGAAGAAACAAACCAGCCGCTTGTGGATGTGATCTTAGATAAAGCTGGTCAAAAAGGAACTGGAAAATGGACAAGCAAAAGCTCACTTGATCTAGGTGTCCCGCTTCCAATCATTACTGAGTCTGTTTTTGCGCGCTACATTTCAGCAATGAAAGATGAGCGTGTGGAAGCAAGTCAATTGATCCAAGGTCCTGAGCCTGCGCAATCAGCTGAGAATAAACAAGAGCTGATCGAAGCGGTTAGAAAAGCCCTATTCATGAGTAAAATCTGCTCTTACGCACAAGGCTTTGCGCAAATGAAAGCAGCGTCTGATGAATATAACTGGGATTTAAAATACGGTGAAATTGCGATGATCTTCCGCGGCGGATGTATCATTCGTGCAGCCTTCTTACAACAAATTAAAGAAGCATATGACCGTAATCCTGAACTGAAAAACTTATTGCTTGATCCATACTTTAAGGATATTGCTCAAAACTATCAATCATCACTTCGTAAAGTCATTTCACTTGCAGTGGAACAAGGAGTTCCTGTTCCTTCATTCTCAAGTGCACTTGCTTACTTTGATAGCTATCGCACAGCTGTCCTTCCAGCGAATTTAATTCAAGCACAGCGTGACTATTTCGGTGCACATACGTATGAGCGCACAGATAAAGAAGGCGTATTCCATACTGAATGGATGAAATAAACAGAACGACTGAAAAACCTTACCTTTGGTAAGGTTTTTTTGTTTGCATATTTTCGGCTAAAAATGAGAAAAAGAGGGATGCTATGTAAAAAAGACAAGAAAGTAGGGATAGAAGTGGGCATCTTATATGCACTTCTCCCAGCGATATTTTGGGGAAGTATAGTTCTCATCAGTGTCAAACTAGGCGGGAATGCGTATCAGCAAACCCTCGGTATTACGCTCGGCGCGTTTTTATTTTCGATTGTAGCTTTTTTCATTAAAATGCCAGAGCTGACCCCTCTTATATTTGCGGTTTCCGTCATTTCAGGCATCTTTTGGAGTATTGGACAAATGAATCAGCTTTCAAGTGTCGCTTTTCTCGGCGTGTCTAAAGCGGTTCCTTTATCAACGGGCATGCAGCTTGTGAGCACGACCCTATTTGGCGTCATGGTCTTCAAAGAATGGCAGACAATGACGGTCATACTCATTGGTTCCTGCGCCATTTTACTAATCATTGCAGGTGTTGTCATGACATCGCTCGGTCAAAAAAAGAACGGCGGCGAGAATGGCAGAGGCAATTTTAAAAAAGGGATCATTATTCTACTCATTTCAACCGTTGGCTACGTCGGATATGTTGTCATTTTAAGATGGTTTGATATTGATGGCTGGTCTGCACTCGTCCCTCAATCTGTCGGCATGCTGCTTTCATCCTTAGCGATTAGTTTAAAGCAGGATCCATTTAGTAAATATACGTTTAGAAATATCATTGCCGGTCTTGTTTGGTCAACAGGAAATCTTGGACTGCTTTTGGCCATTCCATTAATTGGCGTAGCCGTAAGCTTTTCAATGTCACAAACAGGGATTGTCATCTCAACACTAGGCGGCATTTACTTATTAAAAGAGAAAGCATCTAGAACAAGCTTTGTCATTGCAGGCTGCTTGATGATTATTGCAGGCGGTGTGCTGCTAGGCTTTACAAAATAGGAGGTAACACGAATGTATCCAGATTTAGAAGGAAAAACAGTTCTGATTACAGGCGCAGGTACAGGAATTGGCCAAGCGATGGCACGCCGATTTGGACAAGAAAAAGCCAATGTGGTGATCAATTACTTTTCTGATAAAGAAAATCCGGATGACACCATTGCAGATATTCAAAAACATGGCGGACAGGCTGTGAAAATCAAGGGAGATGTATCAAAGGAAGAGGATATGCAGGCAATGATTAATAAAGCTGTTGATACATTCCGCAGTCTTGATGTGATGATCAATAATGCAGGCATTGAAAATGAAGTGCCTTCCACCGAAATGACGCTGGATAATTGGAACAAAGTGATGTCTACCAATTTAACAGGTATGTTTCTAGGATGCCGTGATGCACTGAGGTATATGACGGATCATGGGATAGAAGGCTCGATCATTAATATGTCGTCGGTTCATCAGCAAATTCCTTGGCCTCATTTTGTGCATTATGCAGCTAGTAAAGGAGGCGCCAAGCTTTTGACAGAAACATTGGCGCTTGAATATGCCCCTAAAAAAATCCGTGTAAACAGTATTGCACCAGGCGCCATTGATACCCCGATTAATGCGGAGAAATTCGATGATCCAGCCTTGAAAAAAGGCGTGATTGAGCTGATTCCAATTGGCTATATTGGAAAGCCGGAAGAAGTGGCAGCATGCGCTGTCTGGCTGGCATCAAAAGAAGCAAGCTATGTTACTGGCCTAACGTTATATGTAGACGGCGGCATGACAAAGTATCCAGGTTTTCAGGCAGGAAAAGGATAATATAAAAAAAGAGCGTACAATACGCTCTTTTTTATATTAAATACAGACAAATAAAATTAAATGTCTAGACATTTAAAAATAAAAATATATAATATAATTGGAAGCGCTTTTATTACAACGATGGGGTGAGAGAAATGAAACGTATTTTATTAGCATGCAGTTCAGGAATGTCTACGAGTTTACTAGTGACAAAGATGAAAGCACATGCCGATTCAATTGGGGACGAAGCAGAAATTTGGGCAGTTGGGCAAGATCAAGCAAAAAAAGAAATGGCGAATGCAGATGTTGTGTTAATTGGACCGCAAATGAGCTTTTTAAAAGGAGATCTGCAAAAAGAAGCAAAAAAATACGGGATTGAGGTAGAAGTCATTGATATGCAGGCATACGGGCTTGCCGATGGACAAAAAGCGTATGAACAGGCACTTGCACTGATGGGGGAATCTTAAAGGATGGAAAAGAAAACACTCGAAGGGCTCACGGAGGAACAAGTCAGCTTTCAATTGATCTTACACAGCGGGAATGCACGCAGTAAATTGCTCGAGGCTCTGAAACAATATCGAGAAGGTCTAGAAGAAAAGGCTTTTGGTCTCATGAAAGAAGCGGAAGAAGATTTACGGCATGCACATGACATCCATTTTCAACTCGTGCAGAAGGAGGCAGGAGGAGAAACAACATCCTTTTCTTTACTGCTCATGCACGCCGAAGATCACTTAATGTCGACTATTACCATCAAGGAGCTTGTGGGAGAGCTCCTGCCGATATTCCAATCGCTTAAACAATAAAGGGTGTAAACAAGGGGGGAAACCAATGTTTGATAAAATAAGTGCCATTTTGGTTCCGATTGCTGGGAGATTGAACAACAACCGCTATTTAGGCGTATTAAGGGATGCCTTTATGCTTGCGTTCCCGCTCACCATCTTTGGTTCCATTATGGTTGTGCTGATGAATTTGCCATTTTTAGATAAAATCATGAGTAAAACCGTACTGGAAGGCGTCCAGTCTGCACTGAATATCGCACCGAGTGCGACCATCAGCATTATGAGTGTGTTTGTTGTATTTGGGATTGGCTACTATTTATCAAAAAGCTATGATGTAGAAGCTGTCTTTGGCGGCGTGATTGCTTTAGCCTCTTTCTTGCTTCTAACTCCGTTTTTACTAGAACAAGAAGGCGGTGCAACGATTGCAGGCGTCATCCCAGTCGATCGTTTAGGTGCAAAGGGGATGTTCCTAGGAATGATCACAGGCTTTTTATCTGCTGAAATTTATCGTTATTTTGTCCAGAAGAAATTTGTGATCAATATGCCGCAAGGGGTTCCGCCAGCTGTTTCCAAGTCTTTTGCTGCACTGATCCCGGCTACTTTGACACTTACAACCTTTTTATTAATTAATATCATCATTACACAAGGCTTCAAAACAAATATGCATGATCTGATTTATCATGCAATTCAGGCGCCGCTTGTCGGTCTTGGAAGCGGTATCATTCCGACGTTGATCGCTGTTTTCTTTATACAAATTCTTTGGTTCTTTGGGCTTCACGGTCAAATTATTATCAACTCTGTCATGGATCCGATTTGGAATACATTATCCATTCAAAACCTAGAGAGCTATACAAAAACAGGTGAGGTTCCTAATATCATCAGCAAGCAGTTTATTGAAATCTATACGGTTGGAATGGGTGGAACCGGTATGACGCTTGCTGTTGTGTTTACCATTTTAATTTTCCTGAAAAGTAAGCAATTAAAACAAGTAGCCAAGCTCGGCTTAGGACCAGGATTATTTAACGTCAATGAACCGATTATCTTCGGTTTACCAATTGTCATGAATCCACTTATTCTGATTCCGTGGATTTTGGCGCCAATGGTCATTACATGTATTACTTATTTTGCGATGGCATCAGGCATTGTACCGCCGCCTACAGGCGTGAATATCCCGTGGACAGTACCGATCTTTATTAGCGGAATGATGGCGACAAATTCACTAGCTGGCGGTCTGCTTCAGTTGTTTAACCTGATGATTGTGTTTGTCATTTGGTTCCCGTTCCTGAAATTTATTGACCGGATGAATGTGAAAAATGAAAAAATAACGACAACAGAAAATACGAAGACAGCAAACATCAAAGGTGAAGGAGACTCAATACATGTCGATGGAAACTAACAAGCAATCATATACATTTCCAGAAGGTTTCTGGTGGGGATCTTCTGCTTCTGCGACGCAAACGGAAGGGAGCGTCCCTGGTGATGGAAAGGGACCGAACATTTGGGATCATTGGTTTGAACAAGAGCCTACTCGTTTTTTTGATGGCGTAGGGCCGAACGTGACATCTCAATTTTATCGAAAATATAAAGAGGATATCCGTCTCATGAAAGAAATTGGCCACAATTCATTTCGGCTGTCGATTTCATGGTCACGCCTTTTACCTGAAGGAACAGGTGCAGTCAATGAAGAAGCGGTGTCCTTTTATAATGATGTGATCAATGAACTGATTGCACATGATATCGAGCCATTTGTGAACCTATACCATTTCGATATGCCAATGGCCCTGCAGGAGAAAGGCGGCTGGGTGAACAGACAGGTGGTCGACGATTATGTCAGCTATGCGACATTATGCTTCCAATTATTTGGTGACCGGGTGAAAAAATGGTTTACCCATAACGAACCGATTGTTCCTGTAGAAGGCGGATATATGTATAGCTTTCATTATCCAAACGAAGTCGATTTCCAAAAGGCTGTGCAGGTCGGTTTTCATGAACTTTTATCAAATGCGAAGGCGATTGCGGCTTATAAAGAGATGCAGCAAGGGGGTAAGATTGGCATCATCTTAAACCTGACCCCTTCGTATCCGCGAAGCCAGAATCCGCGCGATGTAGAAGCAGCTGAGATGGCCGATGCTTTCTTTAACCGCTCCTTCTTAGATCCTGCGGTGAAAGGACATTTCCCGGAAAAACTAGTAGAAGTCTTAAAGAAAGAAGGCTTTATGCCAAGTATGGAAGAAGGGGATCTGGAGCTGATTCAAGAGAATACGATTGATCTTCTTGGCATCAACTATTATCAGCCAAGAAGAGTGAAAGCGAAAGAGCATATGCCGCATCCTCAAGCACCATTTATGCCGAACCATTACTTTGATTCTTTTGAAATGCCGGGAAGAAAAATGAATGTGTATCGAGGCTGGGAAATCTATGAAAAGGGCATTTACGATATATTGAAAAAAGTCCAGACAGACTATGATAATATCGAATGCTTTATTTCTGAAAATGGAATGGGTGTCGAAGGAGAAGAACGGTTTAAGGATGAAGAAGGAATGATTCATGACGATTACCGTATTGACTTTATATCTGAGCACCTCAAATGGGTGCATCAAGCGATTCAAGAAGGAAGCAATGTGAAAGGTTATCATCTGTGGACATTTATGGATAACTGGTCCTGGTCAAATGCATATAAAAATCGATATGGATTTGTCTCAGTTGATCTTCAAAAAGACGGGAAACGAACGATTAAGAAGAGTGGATACTGGTTTCAATCAGTTTCAAAGAATAACGGTTTTTAATCAAAATACTTGCTCTTTTCTTGAAAAGGGCAAGTATTTTTCTTATGTGACGGTAAGTGGATGAAACAAAAATGGCTGGCACCTTTTAAGCTCACATCCCTTAGTGTAGAATGAGAAGAAGGCTAAAAAAACGCCATATTCCTTCTAGAAATAAGGCGCTATGAAAAAACAAGTCAGTTGGTGGTGTGAGATGAAGAAGTACGAACTCATTTCAGAAGAAATCAGAAAACGAATAGGAACAGCATATTATCCAGAAGATCAACCCATTCCAGATGAAAACTCGCTTGCCGCTGAATTTCAATGCAGCAGAATGACGATGAAGCGTGCGCTTGATCTTCTCGTTGCAGAAGGTCTGCTCTTTAGAAAAAGAGGTCACGGTACATTTATTGTAAAGGCAGCGCTCAATCAAGGGGCCATCAATGTATCAGGCCATGAAAATAAAGGGTTCACAAAAGTCATGGCGGATAAAAACGTCACGACTCAAATCATTCACTTTGATGTCCATTTTCCAAGCGAAGAGGTGGCAGCCCATCTATCTATTGACTCAACCACACCTGTTTATGATATCATCCGGCTCCGTCTTGTGGATGAAGAGCCTTATGTATTAGAAAAAACGTTTATGCCTGTCAATCTCATTAAGGGCATAGATGAAAAGGTTCTACTGGGTTCTATCTATGGCTACATTTCAAATCAGCTTCATTTAAAAATAGCAGGAGCGCACAAGAAAATTAGAGCGGCTAAATCAGATCAGCTGGATCAGCAGTATTTAGGGTGTGACCCAACAGATCCTGTGCTTGAAGTCGAGCAGGTTGCTTATTTAAACGCAGGGCAGCCATTTGAATATTCATTTAGCCATCATCGCTATGATAAATTTGACTTTTCAACGGTTGAAATCACGAAAACAGGACGTTAAAAAAAGAGCAGAACCCCCAAGGGAGACTGCTCTTTTTTCATTTGATTTTATATGTTCCACCAATGATATCCATCTTTTTCTAGAAGCTCATCAGCTTCTTTCGGTCCCATAGAACCAGCAGGATAGTTTGGTTTTAATGTTTTGTTTTCTGCCCATTTCTCAGAAATCGGATCAACGAAGTTCCAAGAAAGTGCCACTTCATCCCAGTGAGCAAAGTTTGTTGCATCGCCTAGTAAGCAGTCATGAATCAGTTTTTCATATGCTTCTGGTGTATTCATGATGTCGTTATAGTTTGTCTGGTAGTCGAGTTTAATCGGTTTCGCATACGTGCCGCCATCCAGCTTGCGAGCATTCAGGTGAAGGGTGATGCCTTCATCTGGCTGAATATGAATGACAAGTAGGTTTGGATGCATGGCATTTCCGTTACCATAGTACAGGTTCATTGGAATGTCTTTAAATTGAACCACGATTTGAGTAGATTTCTTTTCTAACCGTTTTCCTGTCCGAATGTAAAATGGCACCCCGGCCCATCTAAAGTTATCAATCAGCAGCTTCCCAGCCACAAATGTTTCTGTGTTTGAGTTCGGGTCAACATTTTGCTCTTTTAGATAAGAAGGAACCTCGCTGCCATCAATCGTACCCGTATCATACTGTCCGCGGACAAAGAATTGATCGACCTCATCTTTAGAGAAAGGACGAAGAGCGCGCAATACTTTCCGTTTTTCGCTGCGGATTTCCTCTGTATTCAGTTTAATTGGCGGCTCCATTGCTAAAAGGGCAACCATTTGAAGCATATGGTTTTGGACCATATCTCTTAGTGCACCAGAATTTTCGTAATATCGAGCCCGGTCTTCAACCCCCAATGATTCACTGGATGTTATTTGAATGTTTGAGATATAGCGGTTTGTCCAAAGCGGTTCAAAGATGGCATTCGCAAAACGGATAACCTCAATGTTTTGAACCATTTGTTTACCAAGATAGTGGTCAATACGATAAATTTGATCTTCTGTGAATGCATCACGAATTTCTTCATTTAATGTTTTCGCACTTGGCAGATCATGCCCAAATGGCTTTTCAATGACAAGACGTGACCAGCCGGTTGTTTCTGATACGCCCTCACTCTTTAGGAACTTCGCGATCGTTCCGAAGAATTCCGGTGCCATAGCTAAATAGAACATGCGGTTATTTGGAATACTGTAAGTATCTTCAAGGCCTGTTAGAAGCGTGTTAAGTGATTGATAGGAAGCAGGGCTTGATACGTCAAAATCGTGATAATAGAAATGTGAAATGAACTCTTCTGTTTTCGCTTCTGCATCATCAGAAGAAACAGATTCCTTTACCACAGATCTGAGGTCCTCATGAGACCACGGACGGCGTCCAACTCCGACAACAGCGAATTGATCACCGAGCTTTCCGCTATGATAAAGTCTATGTATAGAAGGGTAGAGCTTGCGTTTGGCAAGGTCTCCTGTTGCGCCAAAAATGACAATGACTGCTTTAGGGTTGTTAGTTTCTGTATTCACGAGAAGTACCTCACTTTATTCGTAGCATTGTTGTAAAAACCGAGAATGTATGTACATTTTCTTTATTTTAAAGGTTCATTGTTCGTAAAGCAAACATTTGATTCGACTTTTTCTGCTCTCGTTTCACTTTTTTCAAAAATTCCGCTGAATTCACATTTACCTTGTCTTCATGTATTCTATATGAATGAAGATATTGTATACCGGCTTTAGGAGGAAAAGTAATGGAACTGCTCTTTTTAGGAACAGGTGCAGGCATTCCTGCAAAAACAAGAAACGTCACTTGCACAGCGCTAAAGCTTTTAGAAGAACGAAATGCAGTGTGGCTTTTTGATTGCGGAGAAGCAACACAGCACCAAATCTTACATACAACGCTTAAACCGAGAAAGATCGAGAAAATATTTATCACACATATGCACGGAGATCATGTATATGGCCTTCCGGGACTTCTTGGCAGCAGATCCTTTCAAGGCGGGGAGGATGAATTGACGATCTATGGACCAAAGGGCATCAAGGCCTTTGTAAACGCATCACTTTCAGCCTCGCAAACGCATTTGACATATCCGCTGCATATTATAGAAATAGAAGAAGGGATCGTATTTGAAGATGATACCTTTCAAGTAGAAGCAAGAAGAGTCTCTCACGGGATTCCAGCTTTCGGCTACCGGGTTGTGGAAAAAGATCTGCCTGGTTCATTAAAAGCCGAAGACCTAAAAGAAATCGGTGTAAAACCTGGACCTTTGTATCAGAAGTTGAAAAATGGGGAAACCGTGACACTCGAAGATGGAAGAACCATCGATGGAACCGATTATTTGGAACCCCCTAAAAAAGGGAGAATCGTTGCATTTTCAGGAGATACCCGTTTGTGCGAGAATATAACAAGGCTTGCCAAAAATGCGGATGTGTTAGTCCATGAAGCAACATTCGGTAAAGAAGATGCAGATTTAGCCTACAATTATTATCACAGCACAACAGAACAAGCAGCGAAAACAGCAGAGGAAGCAGGCGCAAAAAGGCTCATTTTGACCCATATAAGTGCACGTTACCAAGGAGAAGAGGCACTGAAACAACTGTTGAAAGAAGCCCGCGATATATTCCCGCTGACAGAAGCTGCACATGATTTCTCTTCTTTCCCCATTGAACGCACCCTGTAAAAATTGGATGAATCGTCAAAAAAAGTTGTGTGATTTTTTTGATATTTATGATGACGCTCTTTTTCAGGTAGTGGTAAAATGGTGAAGAAAAAACAAATGACGAATCAAACTATGAAGAATACGGGAGGCACAATCAAAGATGAGCGGTTTTACAGCATTAAGTGAAGCAGAATTGAATGACCTATATGTGGCACTACAAAATGAGTATGAAACTTACAAAAGTAAAAACTTGCACTTAGACATGTCTAGAGGGAAGCCTTCACCAAAACAGCTCGATTTGTCTATGGGCATGCTCGATGTTGTGACATCAAAGGATGCAATGACAGCTGAAGATGGCACAGATGTGCGAAACTATGGCGGCTTGACAGGCCTTCCTGAAACGAAGAAATTTTTTGCAGATGTACTTAATTTAAAGCCAGAACAAATCATCATCGGCGGTAACTCAAGCCTGAATATGATGCATGATACCATTGCACGTGCGATGACTCACGGCGTATGTGACAGCAAAACACCTTGGGGAGAGCTGTCAAAGGTAAAATTCCTTGCACCAAGCCCAGGGTATGACCGTCATTTTGCCATTTGTGAGCTATTTAACATAGAGATGATCACGGTCGATATGAAGGCTGATGGACCTGATATGGATCAGGTAGAAAAATTGGTCGCAGAAGATGAAGCGATTAAAGGCATTTGGTGTGTACCGAAATATAGCAATCCAGACGGCATTACGTACTCAGATGAAGTCGTTGACCGCTTAGCTTCAATGAAAACAAAAGCAGACGATTTCCGCATTTTTTGGGATGATGCATATGCAGTCCACCATCTAACGGATACACCTGACACGTTAAAAGATATTTTTCAAGCAGTTGAAGAGGCAGGATACCCGAACCGTGTGTTTATGTTTGCGTCTACGTCTAAAATTACATTCCCTGGCTCAGGTGTTGCACTGATGGCGTCTAGCCCGGACAATGTGAGCTTTACTCAAAAGCAATTATCGATTCAAACGATCGGACCAGACAAAATCAATCAACTAAGACACCTTCGTTTCTTCCAAAATCCAGAAGGTTTGAAGGAACATATGAAAAAGCATGCAGCGATCATTAAGCCAAAATTTGACCTCGTTCTTTCCATTCTTGACGAAAAACTTGGCGGAAAAGATATTGCTGAATGGCACAAGCCAAATGGCGGATATTTCATTAGTTTAAATACACTTGATCATTGTGCAAAAGCGGTTGTGCAAAAAGCTAAAGAAGCAGGTGTCACAATGACAGGTGCTGGTGCAACATATCCATATGGAAAAGATCCGCTTGATCGTAACATTCGCATTGCACCAACATTCCCGGCTCTTGAAGAACTAGAGCAAGCGATTGACATCTTTACAGTATGTGTTCAGCTTGTCAGCATTGAAAAGCTGCTTTCTAAAAAAAGTCAATCTGCTCCAACGGCATAAATAAAAGAAACTCCTTGACTCATAACGGGTCAAGGAGTTTTTCGTTTTAATTAGCAGTTTGATAATAGGAGACAGGTTGTTTGGCTGCGCACCATACATCATAGATAGCAAGCTGTACAATATGCGGTTCATCATGATGAATATAGTGCGAGCTGTTTTGCGCCTGAATCCATCCGCTTTGGGATGACAAAGACAGCATACGTTTATGAAGTCTGAGCCAAGCTTCATGAGCTGGGTGAAACAATCGGCTCTTACCTGATGAAATGACAAGAAGCGGCATCATTCCATAATGGGTTTGCTCCTCTTTGATTGTGCTTAGCATTTGCTGAAAGTCCTCATGCGTACATTCTGCTGTAAACTGCGCCATATATGAAGTGCGTTCTTCCTTTGATAAAAGCGGCAGGATCACCTGCTCTTGTTCCTCACTTGCTGGGTCTAGCAGCACCATACCGATGACATCATCTCCTCTTCGGCTTGCCCATAGCCGGCTGACAAGAGAGCCGAATGAGTGAGCGACGATGAGAAATGGCGGCTGAATATTGGCTTCTTTCAGCAGCGCATCTAAATCATCAGCGAGGTCATGCAAGGTTCTTCCTTCACCGCTCTCACTGCTCTTTCCGTTTCCTAAACGGTCGTATAAGAAAACCCCAAGCTCTGGGTCAATATCACGGGCCATATTCGACCACGTATCACTAGAAATGCCGTAGCCGGCTTCAAAGATAATCGTGGCTTGCCTTTTGCCTTGACGATGTTTTGTATAAAAATGGTGTCCATCTATATGATACATTTTTTCAATCATTGCCGAATTCATTCTTCCATCTCCTCTAAGTGGTTCTTTAGCTAAAAGACGGCACAAAAGGCAGATATGTTTCTCTTAAAAACAAAAAAGATGCCTATTTCGAAAAATAGACACCTTTTTTCCTAAGAGCTTTTACCAAGCGCGATCATATTGATGCGGGCTTTCAATGGATGTACGGAGCTCTTGAGCAGCTGTTTTTGGAAAGTATGGATCGCGTAAAAATTCTCTGCCAATAAAGATCAAATCTGCACGCTGATTTCGTAAAATCTCCTCTGCCTGTACACCAGATGTGATCAGACCGACAGCTGCTGTTTGAATGCCGGCACCTTCTTTTATTTTCTCAGCGAATGTTACTTGGTAGCCGGGGAATGTGTTGATTTTCGCCTGTACGACAGCACCTGAGCTGACATCGATTAAGTCGACACCTTGCTCTTTGAGCCAAGTGGCAATCCCAATATAATCTGCAATATCAAGTCCTTTTGTTGTGTAATCAGAAGCCGACACACGGACAAATAAAGGTCCGTCCCATACGGCGTTGACCGCGTCTACGACTTCTCTTAAGAAACGATAGCGGTTTTCTGGTGAACCGCCATAGTCGTCTGTTCGGTGGTTCGCCAGCGGTGAAAGAAATTCATTGATCAAATAGCCATGTGCACCATGAATTTCAATGATGTCAAAGCCCGCTTTTTTTGCCCGTACAGCTGCATCCTGAAACGCCTGAACGGTATCTTTGATTTGATCAACAGACATCTCGATAGGGGTTTTAGATGTTTCATCAAATGGAATGCTTGATGGTGCAAGGATGTCCCCATCAAGTTCAGCTTTACGTCCTGCATGGGCTAGCTGGATGGCTGTCTTCGTTCCGTATGCTTTGATTTGTTCGTTTAATGAAGCGAAACCTTCAATGTGCTCATCGCTCCAAATACCGAGGTCTTGATCACTAATTCTTCCCTCAGGAGATACAGCACTTGCTTCCACCATGATGAGGCCAGCCTGACCTTGTGCACGGGAAATATAATGTGTGAAGTGGAAAGGCTGTAATTTCCCATCACGGTCATAAGATGAATACATACACATCGGGGACATCACGATGCGGTTTTTCAGTGTAACACCTTTTAATGTCCAAGGTGAAAAGAGTTTTGTTTCCAAATACCTTCGCCTCCTCATGGAATTGTATAGCCGATTATAACAGCCATTCAAACTTTCGTCATAAAAGGTGCTCAAAGAATATAGCTTTTATACACGTTTTTGTATAATGGAGAGATAGAGACATCAAAGGGGGAGAACGGATGAAATGGCAAACAGAGAGTGAACTAAAGGAGCTCCTGACAGCTCTTATGCAATATGAAAGCATATCAGGTACAACAGGAGAAGTCGCGTTAGCGGAATACTTATATTATTTGCTAAGGGAACGGCCTTATTTTGAGCAGAACCCTGATCATTTGGCTTTGCATCCGATGAAAGATGGCCGGTATTATTTAACGGCACTTGTGAAGCGCAGTACGCTGCGGCGTACCGTGCTGCTTCTTAGTCACTTTGATGTAGTTGATACAGAAGATTACGGCGAATTTCAAAACATGGCATGCAAGCCTGAAGAGTTAATGGCATCCTTTTCGCAAAAAAGTGCGCTTCTTCCAAAGAGGGCAAGAGAGGACCTTGCTTCAGGCGACTGGCTGTTTGGGAGAGGGGCCATGGATATGAAAGCAGGTCTCACCGTGCAGCTTTCTATGCTGGAAAGAGCGATGACAGAAACATTTGATGGAAATGTCCTGCTCGTCACAGTCCCTGATGAAGAAGTGAATTCACAAGGAATGCTTGAGGCTGTCCCGAAACTAAAGGAGCTTAAAGAAAAGCATGACCTTCACTATACCGCGTGTTTGAACAGTGAGCCCATGTTTGAAAAGTATCCAGGGGATGAACATCATTATATGTATACAGGCAGTATAGGAAAGGTATTAGCCGGATTTTTCTGTAAAGGGATTGAAACGCATGTAGGAGAGCCATTCTCAGGTTTAAATGCGAATTTTATGGTATCTGAACTAAACCGGCTGTTAGAGCTCAATAGTGATTATTGTGAGGAAGTAGATGGTGAAGTAACTCCGCCCCCAACGAACTTAATGCAAAAGGACTTGAAAGAAGCCTATTCCGTTCAAACACCTCACACAGCCGTATCTTTATTTAATGTGCTCATGATGAAACGTTCAAGTGAAGAACTGCACGGCCTTCTCTATGATACTGCGAAACAAGCAGCAGACCAAATCGAGGCCAATCTTCAGCAAAAAACAGCTGACTTTCAGCGATTCAAACACTTTACACCAATTGACACCCGGGTTACGGTACTCACGTATCACGAGCTGTATCAAAAGGCCGCAGAACGCTCTGGTGAACAGGAGGTTGAGCGCATTGTCAACTATGCCTTTGCCAACCGGGGTGAGCTTGGAGATCGTGATTTTTCAACGAAAATTGTCTCGGAGCTGACGACGCTTTGTAAGGAAGAAGGACCGCTGATTGTTCTATTTTATAGTCCGCCATTTTACCCTTCTGTGTCCTCAACAGAAGATCCGCATATTCAGAAGACATTCAAGAAGATTCAAGAAGAGGCAAAAGAGGTGTACGGACTTGAAGTAGAGGAAGTGAAATATTTCCCGGGATTGTCTGATTTAAGTTACTTACAGCTCGAAAAGCAGGAGGTAGGTCATTACACGACCAATATGCCGCTTTACCAAAAGGGCTATTCTTTACCGCAAGGAGAAAAGGAAGCCCTTTACGTTCCAGTCATCAACGTGGGTCCATTAGGAAAGGACCCGCACAAATGGACAGAGCGGCTGCACGTCCCGTTCTCTTTTGGCATTTTGCCAGAATTACTAGAATCAACGATTCATGCTTTATTAGAGAAAAAGTAAGTAGATGTGATGAAGAGCCCTATCTTGATGATAGGGCTTCTATTTTTAAATAAACGATCTTTCCACTTAGATAAATAGAGTATGATATTGATGAAGACTTACATTTATTTGAAGGGGGTAAGAACATTAAATGGAAACTGGGATATTAACAAAAACAGACATCATCACATCGCTTCAGGAAAGTATGCGTGAACTTGAGAAGCTAGTGGAGGCTTGTGATGATAACACACTGGATCAATCTTTAGGGGAGGGGAAATGGTCAATCAAGCAGCTCGCCTGTCATTTGTATGACACAGAAGAAGTCTGGTCAGAGCGGATAGAGCAGGCGATATCAGATGATCAAACGCCCTTTCAATCGTATGATCCTGAAATGTATGTGAAAGAAAGAGCGTATGAATGGTATAACGCAGAGGAGATCAAAGCATTGATCAAACGGATGAAAGAGAGAAGATACAACACGCTTAGGCTATTAGAAAAAGATATATGGGAACAATCAGGCCTGCATCCGGAAGAAGGACTGATGACCGTTCAAATATTAGCTGAAACCATCGCTTTACATGAACAACATCATCTGGATCAAATCAAAGCCATCATGTCAATGAGGCAGTGAAAAAGCACCCGCATCAAAACAGGTGCTTTCAAATTCATTTATACGTGCTTGCTGAAAACATTTCGTTTAATTCTGCTGCGCGTTTAGTGGCTGTTTTGACACAATCGACAACGGCCTCTTCAAATTGATAGGCAGCCAGTGTGTTCAGGCCGGCTTCTGTTGTTCCGCCTTCACTTGTGATTTCTTTGCGCAGTTCGGCAGGTTCTTTTCCGCTGTCTTGAAGCATATTGGCGGCGCCTGCAATCATTTGGCAAATGAGTAATTTCGCAGTTGCTTGGTCAATTCCAAGTTCCGAAGCACCTCGCTCCATTCCTTCAATCAAATGATAAATGAAGGCAGGGCCGCTGCCTGCGATGGCTGTCACCGCATTTAGCTGCGATTCATCTAATACGGTGACATGCCCGATTGTTTCAAACAGCTCGACAGCCTTTTTCTTTTGCTCCTCAGTCACTTCTTGACTTACGGCAATACCTGTTGCTGACTGCTGAATCGCCGCTGATGTATTTGGCATCGCACGAACGACTGCACTCTTTCCGCCAGCATAGTGTTGAATCGTTTCAATGGAAATACCCGCTAAAATCGAAATGATCAGCTGGCCATGTAAATGAGGCTGGACTTCAGAAATTCCGCTTTCTGCATCCTTCGGTTTTAAGGCGAAAACGAGAATATCCGCTTCTTCATAAATAAAGGAGCGAGCGAAATCCGGTTTGACCCCATATCGCGCCTGTAATTCCTCTAATCGTTTTTCATTCGTTTTGTTTGTGACAATGATATCTTCATTCGACATCATGCCGCTTTTTAATAAACCTTTGATCATAGACTCTGCCATCGAGCCTGCACCGATAAATCCAATTTTACTCATAAGCTGCTCCTCCTTGTAGAAAATAAAAAAACCTCTCGCCTGAAAAGGACGAAAGGTTTTTCGCGGTACCACCCTCAATTAGCATGCAAACATGCATACTCAGCTCTAGTCCCTTAACGCGGGAAACGTTTAGGTTTGCCTAACAGCTCAAAGGGCAGGTTCAGCAAATAAGAGGATGGTGAAGTCTTACAGCCGGCGGACCTCACTCTCTTGCATCATTATTTTGCTTACTAATCCTTGTCATCGCGCATCATATATTTGTTGTTCATTATGCAACGATGGACAAGTTTATGTCAATAGGGGGAGTTAAAAAATTGCCCATCTAAACCGCATGACAGTCTGCCTTTTGCAAGATACAATGAAGTAAGAAGACTGAGTCCCACAATCATGAGTCAAAAAGCAGGAGATGACATATAAAAGTGAAAGAAGACATCATTCAATTATCCATCCCGACGCCGTTTGCCGTTGGGGATGTGCATGCATATGTATTAAAAGGAGAGGCCGTAACCTTAGTAGATTGCGGGCCGATGACAGAAGAGGCAGAGCATGCCTTTGTCACGCAACTAAAGGAACATCGTTTATCGATAGACGATATTGATCAAGTGGTGCTGACCCATCATCATGCAGATCATGTCGGTCTATTGAATTTGATGAAACCTCATGTCCGTGTGATCGGGCACCAGCTAAATGAGCCGTATATTAGTCAGGATCCAGTGTTTAAGCAGCGCCAAGTGGACTTTAT
This sequence comes from Bacillus sp. FSL R5-0659, assembly GCF_038008785.1. Classification (NCBI taxonomy): domain Bacteria; kingdom Bacillati; phylum Bacillota; class Bacilli; order Caryophanales; family Bacillaceae; genus Bacillus; species Bacillus sp. FSL R5-0659. Next base: position 2,097,913 of record NZ_JBBOZU010000001.1, on the reverse strand, counting down.
GGTTCCTTTTTTTCAGCAGTTAGGTGTGCCGCTTCGACAAAATGAGTGTGAAAAAATGGTGAAGCAATCTTATACATATTCTTGTACTTCACATGTAGATGAGGTCATAAAAGAAGGTGATCGTTTAAGCGGGCATGAACACTTCTTTGTGATGGAAACACCCGGACACGCACAGTCTCACCTTTCCTTTCTAGACGAAAGAACGGGGAATTTTATTGGCGGCGACCTGCTTTTGACGACCATTTCCTCAAATCCGTTAATGGAAGCACCGTATGAAGGTGAGGAACGTCAAAAATCACTGCTTCAATATAAAGCATCACTTAATCGGTTATTGCGTCTGCCAATCAAAACGATTTATCCGGGACACGGTCAGCTCATCACGGCTCACCATGAATTGATCGAAGAAAGATTTAAGAAACAAGAAAAACGGGCAAACACAATGTATCAGCTGCTCAAACAAAAAGAAATGACGGCCTTTCATCTTTGCCGTAAGCTATTTCCAGTGCTATATGAAGAGGCCTTGTTTTTAACGATGTCAGAGACAGTCGGTCAGCTTGATGTGCTCTTAGCGGCTGGGCAAATTGAAGAAATGCAAAAAGACAGAATCGTCTATTACAGGGCAAACTAAGGAGTGAAACGCATGGGGCGATTGACAGGAAAGAGAATTTGGATTACAGGCGCATCTGGGGGCATTGGTGAAAAAATGGCGTACTTGGCAGCAGGAGAAGGCGCAGAAATCATTATTTCAGCAAGACGAACAGAAAAGCTTACAGATGTGAAAGAAAAAATTATGAGCGCTGGGGGGGTGTGTCACATCGCTCAGCTTGATGTCAGTCAGCTCGAGGACATTGATCGCGCGTATGAAGAAGTGGGGCCGGTCGATATTTTGGTCAACAATGCCGGCTTTGGTGTATTCGATCTCGTCGAAGATGCGTCCATCGAAGAAATGGTGTCGATGTTTGAGGTGAATGTGTTTGGCTTAATCGCCTGCACGAAAAAGGTCATCCCTGAGATGAAGCAAAGAGGGCAGGGACATATTATCAATATCGCATCCCAGGCAGGAAAGGTTGCGACGCCAAAATCAGCCATTTATTCCGCATCAAAGCATGCCGTTCTTGGATTTTCAAACAGCCTCAGAATGGAGCTGGCAGACTCAGGCATTCACGTGACGACAGTCAATCCAGGACCGATTGCAACAGATTTCTTTACCATCGCTGACCGCAGCGGTGAATATGTGAAGAACGTTGACTTTATGATGCTGAGTGCGGACAAGGTGGCAGGCAAAGTCGTATCTGCCATGATGACGAAAAAGAGAGAGATTAATCTGCCCGGGTGGATGAACGCTGGCAGCAAATTGTATCAGTTATTCCCATTTTTATTTGAAAAAGCAGCACGCAAAGCGTTGATGAAAAAGTAACAAAAAAGAAACCGGTTTTGAACTGGTTTCTTTTTTTGAGGTAAGGCTTCATTGCGCCACTTTCTATATCCGTCTTGCCGCTTGCTGAAGCGGGTCCCATACACTGTTGAAGGGCGGTGCATAGCTAATATCTAAATCTTCAAGATCTGTTATAGTCAGCTCCTGGTAAAGGGCAGCCGCCACGATATCGATCCGTTTATCTACACCGTTTCTGCCGATGATTTGGGCACCAAGCAAGGTATGGTCATCGCTTCTGTAGATTAGTTTCACTTTCATTTTCTGCGCATCTGGGTAATATCCTGCGTGATCCGTACTGTCAATGGTGATGGTGGAGAAAGGAATGTCCGCTGCTTTTGCTTCTTTTTCTGATAAGCCTGTTCTTCCCGCTGTCACGTCCATAAATTTCATGATGGCTGTTCCAGTCACGCCTTGAAATGCCCGGTTTGTTCCTGTCATATGAAAGCCTGCGATTCTCCCTTGTTTATTCGCAGTTGTGCCAAGCGGAATATAATCCAGTGATTTTTTGATGCGGTGATAGGTCGCCGCGCAATCACCAGCAGCATAAATGTCTTTTATATTGGTTTGCATGTATTGATTTACTGCAATAGCGCCATTTTGAAGACGCTTGATACCGGTACGATGTAAAAAGGAGGTTTGCGGAGTGACGCCGATGGCCATGATGACCATATCTGTTTGAATGGTTTGTTTGTCTGTGATAACAGCTGTGACATGTGACTTGCCTTCTAATTGCTGCACTGTTTCTCCAAGTGATACGTGAATACCCTTGGCGTCAGCCTCGTCTTTAAGATATTTTGCCATATCGGAGTCAAAGCCCGGGCCGAGTGCTGCTCCCCGCTGAATGATATGTACGTTTTTTCCGAGCGCTTTTAAATTTTCAGCCATTTCAAGGCCGATATATCCACCGCCAATGATGGTGACATGTGTGATGTCCTTTTTTAAATGGTTCAAAATGGACAGCGCATGCGGGATGGTTTTTAATACGTGTACGCCTTCTAATGGCTGAGTGTCTAAATCCAGTGTGACAGGGCTTGCTCCTGTTGCAATTAAAAGACGGTCATAGCTTTCTGTAAAAGGTTCTTTTGTTTTTGTATGATGACCCGACACTGTTTTTTGCTCTGGGTCAATGGAGGTCACTTCGTGTAAGCATCTGGCGTCAATTCCATATTTCTCACGAAAAGTTTCAGCACTGCGTGCGATCAGCTTTCTGTGATGATCAATGAGACCGCCGATCAAGTAGGGGAGTCCACACTGTCCATATGAGAAAATCTCTCCTTTCTCAAAAGCGACAATGTGTGCATTTGGATCCTCTCTATATATTTGCATAGCGCAGCTCATTCCTGCTGCATCTCCGCCAATCATCACATATTTCATTTGGTGTGCTCCCTTCTATCTATCGTACTGAATACTCTTATTTACCCTCATATCCCTTTTTTTAATGCTTTTTTTGCAAAAGAAGCAAACTTTAGTTGAAAAATAAAGACAGCGCCTTCATTTTAAGCTACAATCGGATTATCGTCTTTTTGGGTTACGAGTTTAGTGAAGATTGGTGGGAAAGACTTTGAGTGACACGCGACTAGATTTTAATACGTTATACACGCGCCATACGAGAGAGGCCTGGGCCGCTCTTGGAGAATATATGCCGGTATCTGTTTCAGAAGAGGAAGCGAGAGCGCTGCAAGGGCTAAATGACTATTTATCGCTCGAAGAAGTTCGAGATATTTACATACCGCTTATTCGTTTTCTGACATTACATGTCTTTGCAGAAAAACAAAAAAACCAGCATGTGAATGCCTTTTTAAACTACCCGCATCATGCCAAAATTCCCTTTTTAATTGGGATTGCTGGAAGTGTAGCTGTTGGGAAAAGCACAACGGCTCGTATCATTGAAACGCTTTTATCGAGGCTTGGAGATGGGCTGAAGGTAAGTCTTGTGACAACAGATGGCTTTTTATATCCTCAAAAAGAATTAAAGGATCGAGGGCTGATGGAAAAGAAAGGATTTCCAGAAAGCTACGATGTCAAAGCCCTGCTGTCTTTTTTAAATGAATTAAAATCAGGTAAACAAACTGTGCATGCCCCGGTATATTCGCATCTGACCTATGATCGGCTTGAAGGGGTGTATGAAACAGTAGAGGATGCGGATATTGTCATTATTGAAGGAATCAATGTGCTCCAATCACCAGCGCTGGATGATCTGAAGGATGAACCGCGTGTGTTTGTATCAGATTTCTTTGATTTTTCGATTTATGTAGACGCCGCTGAAACGCAAATTCAATTATGGTATAAAGAACGGTTTCGTTTGCTAAGGGAAACAGCCTTCCAAGACCCTGAATCCTTCTTTCATCAATATAAAGATTTGACGGATGAAGAGGCAGATCAGATGGCAAGCACGATTTGGAATACCGTGAATCGGCCTAATTTATATCAAAATATTTTGCCGACAAAATATCGAGCTGATCTCATTTTGAAAAAAGGTGATCAGCACAAGGTGGAAGAGATCGCCATCCGCCGGGTATAAAGAAAAAACCGCTCAAACGAGAGAGCGGTTTTTTTAATGATCTCCACTTACTTTAACAGCTACGGCCGCCGCCGATCGCTTTTTTAAACGGTAATATCCTATGAGTAAGAATGGAACGCCTGCAATGGTGATCATCGACAAGACCGTAAAAATGGAGAGGGGATGGGCTGCGCCAAAATAGTCAATGCACAGTCCGCCGACAAATGGTCCGATGACGCTGCCGAGCTGAGAAAATCCCATCGCACCAAAGTAAGATCCCTTCACTTCAGGCTTTGCAATATTGTCTACAAAAAGATCCATCATCGCAAACAGCAGAACCTCGCCAATCGTAAACACGACAATGATGAAAGCAAGCATGCCGAGACTCTGTGAAAAAGCAATGGCAAACAAACTGCCGGCAAGGAGAATATTCCCGGTGGTCAGCGACAAGATGGTGGAGTAGCGCTTCGCAATCATGATGAGCGGGTATTGTACGACAATGACAACCACTGCATTTAAAGACAAAAGATATCCAAACAGTTTAGGACCATCCTCAATCATAGGTGACGCTGATAAGTATTGAGGCAGTGTTGAGCTTAAATGCGAATACCCGAACGAACATAAGGTAACGCCGATGAGGATGATGCTAAAGACCGTATCTTTTTGAATAATGGAAAGGGCTTTTTTGACGCTGATTTGTTTTGTGCTTTCTGGAGCAGCAACTGGATGTTTTTGAAATTGCCAGGCCAGTGTTAATCCGTATAACAAATAAATAAAGGCAGCGACAAGAAATGGAAACGTTGTTTTCGATGACCCGAGATATAAGCCAAGCAGCGGGCCGAAGATTACACCAATATTAATGGCCGTATACCGTAAATTAAAAACAAATAACCGAATACTTGATGGGGTGACATCAGATAAGAGTGCTTTAGACGTCGGTTCAAACAGTGCCCGGCACAGTCCATTTAAAGCGTTCATGAGGAAGAAGACCCAAATGGCATCTGCAAACGCAAAGCCAACAAAGACAAATGACCAGCCAAAGATGGATAGAAGCATGACTTTTTTTCTGCCGATTCGGTCAGAAACATAGCCGCCGTAAAAACTCGCAACGATCCCAATAAGGGAGCTGACGGCAATGATTAACCCAGCTGAAGAAGCTGAAGCCCCTTTGACTTGTGTCAAATAAACGGCCAAAAAAGGAATGCTCATGGACGTCGCCATTCGGCCGAATATGGTGCCGATGATGATCGTCCAACTAAGTGGATGTAAAGTACGTAAATTATTTTTCATGCTGTTTCTCCCCTGAGTGTTAAGATGTTCCAATCATACATGAAAAATTGTGCAAATTAAATACACAATTTGATGGAGGAGACATCCACCATATGACAGAGGAGCTCCGAATAGCCCGCAAATTTTTTTCTGCCGATGCTTCTATGTCTTTTAGATCTGCTGATCGTACGATCACTTAAAGACCATTTAATCAAGATCAATCGCGGCAATTTGCTGCAAGGACAGGTGGAGAACATCTTCATCATTGACGATTTTGATGCGCTGCGTTTCATAATGAATGGCTTTCACCCAGCCCCAAAACTGCTGTTTCATACCTGCTGCAGCATATGTCACGCAAATCGCTTGATCCTCTGTAATCGACTGTGTGATCAAAAAATTCATTTCCTCTAGCTGATCAGTGCTCAGCGGAGGAGGCGTGTATTCTTTTTTCTTCCGTTTTTGAGCAAGCAGCTGTTCACGGTGCTCTGGGAGCATCATTCGGCTTGATTCCCACATGATGTTGTATCCAGGTGTTAATTTATTGGGATTCATGGCTGTTCGCCTCCGTTATTTGTAATGTCCACCAATTTTTTCGGCGCGGTGATACGCCTGCCCTGCGCTTGTTAGTGACGAAGCGTGCAAGAGCGCAGCAGGTCCATACTTCATATGGATGGCATCAAATACTTTGCTGAGTCTGTCTTTTTTTAAATGGTGATCAAATAAACTCAGCTGATATTGGCTGTCAGGCTGCAGCTGCGAGAGAGTAATGCCTACACTGCGAATGGGCTGGCCGTCCCAGTGCTGCTGACATAGCTGAATGGCTGCATCTGCAATATCTGTCCCGTACTGTGTGGGTGAATGGAGCTTAATTTGTCTATGAAATCCAGTCGGATGAGAAAAATCAGCGCCTCTTACGCCAACAGACACCGTTTGCCCAACATAATGCTTAAAGCGCGCACGTCTTGCCACTTCTTCACTCAATTCAAGAAGGGCGACTTTGATGTCCTCAAAGGACGCATAATCATGGGGAAGGGTCATATGATGCCCAACCGCTTTTTGCTGATCATGTGTGTGAAGAGTGACCGGGGAAGGGTCGTGTCCTAAAGCAGTTCGCTGCAGAAGCTCCCCGTTGATTCCCCAGCGCTTTTTTAGCCGGTCTAACGGATAAGTAGCAAGTGTCCCAATGGTACTGATGCCCATTCGTTTTAAATGGTGCTCCATTCGTTTACCGACGCCAAATAGTTTTCCAACCGGAAGCGGCCATAAATCAGCCGCCACCCGGTCTGCACGAAGCTCATAGATGCCAGATGTGTTTTTTTTAGCAAAATGGTCACAGGCCATTTTAGCGAGCACTTTATTAGGACCAATGCCAACACGTGCGTAAATGCCCGTCTGGTTCATAATAGTCGTTTGTATATTTTGGGCGATCTCGCGGGGTGAACCGAGTAGTGTCACACTCCCTGTAATATCGAGAAACTGTTCATCAATTGAATAGGGTTCGACAAGATCTGTGTATTGTTCAAGCAGTTCTGTCATCATGACAGAAACATCAAGGTAGCGCTGCATACGTGGACGTACGACGACGGCTTCAGGGCATTTCTCCTGTGCTTCCCATAATCTTGATGCATTTTGTACGCCCCGTTTTTTAGCGAGCGGGCAGGCCGCAAGTACGACCCCGCTCCGCCGCTCAGGATCTCCTGAGACGATGAGCGGCACATCCTTTAAATGGGGAGCCTCCACTTTTTCGACCGACGCATAAAATGACTGCATATCCACAAGCAGAATGGCTCGTTCATTCATCATTTTCACCTCTTAGAACGTATGTTCTGTATATATTTTAACCGCCAGAAGGTGAAATTGATACTGGTAAATCATTCAAAGAGAAGAGTGTAAATCCATACAAAAAAGACGAAGTGTCTCCACTTCGTCTCATCTGTGTAAAATGAGCCATTTTAAGCATGTGCCAAGTTATTGGATGCTTGGAGCGGCTCAGAACGCAAACGATAGGCCGTTAGCTTTTTCTTAGGCTTATGGGTAAACTGCCGCACCACATCCACGTGGTCATCGTAATGATACAGATAAAGGGTCACATCATGCTTGCCAAGCTTTGTTTGCATGGTAAGCGGCGCTGGTCCTTCCTGCGGATGAAGAAAACGCTCTTCGTCACCAGGATAAATATAATAACGTTCAATAAAGATCGCATCATTAAAATGTTGAATAATTTCAGATGTTCGCTGATCATCGAGTGGACGTCCTTGAAACGTCATCGTTGTTTGATCACTTGTTACTTTTGCATGCACCGCATAACGACTAAAAAGGCGTTCAACAACACCAGAAGGCAGCGAAGTGACAAGCAGCTTTAAAAGACTAAACACAACAAGTGAAGTAACAATCCAAACCAATATCATCATCTCCAATAAACTTTTGTTACATTTCTTATATGAATAATTTTAACATAACAAAAGAATGGATCTTTCGCACAAAAAGTGAACTTTTTGAAATAAGTGTGAAGATTTAAAAGGAGATGACAGCAAAAGAACGAAGAACCAACAAAGCTGAAAGGAAAAAAGGCTGATACATCACCTTTACAAACAATTGATCAGACAGGTAGACTATTGAAACAGTTGATTTTTTGTGAAACGGTACAGCTAAAAATGAAAAGGGGCGAGGCCATCATGATACGTCAAGTGAAGCCGTCAGATTTTTATGCGGTCACATCCGTCATTCAAAGCTGGTGGGGAGGCAGAGATTTGCGCGCAAAATTGCCAAAGCTATTTTTCGAACATTTTCAGCAAACAAGTTTTGTCGTTGTTGAAAAAGGTGAACTGATCGGCTTTTTAGTCGGTTTTTTATCGCAATCGCATTCAGATGAAGCGTATATTCACTTTGTGGGGGTACATCCAGACCACCGAAAATTAAAGATTGGCAAAATTCTCTATCAAGCGTTTTATGAAGCGGCTGAAAAGGAAGGAAGAACAACGATTAAGGCCATCACAGCTCCTGTCAATAAAGTCTCGATTGCTTACCATACAAAGCTCGGTTTTCAGATAGAAAAGGGAGATAAGACGGTCGATGGCATTTCAGTTTTTTCAGATTACGACGGCATTCATGAAGACAGGGTGCTGTTTGTGAAAAAGCTGGAGGCGAAAGCATGATCATTAGACAGGATCAAAAAAATAAAGAACAAGCAAAAGAGCTGTTACATATCCAATTGGCTGCATATCAGCGGGAGGCAGAGCAAATTGGCTATCAAGATTTACCGCCCTTAAAAGAAACGGTGAAAGACATAATAGAAACAAATGAGATTTTCATAGGATTTGAAAAAGAGGGGCATTTGTTAGGGATCGCTTCATATGAACTGCATGACGACCGAATCATCCTCAGCCGGTTAGCTGTGCACCCTCATCATGTCAATCAAGGAATCGGGACAGCGCTCCTGCAATCCATCATCCAGCATCAAAAAACAATTGAGCTCACAACAGCGGAAGCAAATATACCAGCAATCAAGCTTTATGAAAAACTAGGGTTTAAACAGAAGGATCGTTTGCAGGTGGAAAACAATCTGATGTTAATAAAGATGGAACGTTTGATGCTTCGAAAAGTGGAAGTGATTGAATACCAAGCGAGCTGGCCAAAACAATTTCAAGATGAGCATGATAAGCTGAAAAAGATAGTTGGCGACAACTGGGTATATGGCCATCATATTGGCAGTACGTCAGTCATAGGAATGGCGGCTAAGCCAATTATTGATATATTGCTAGAGGTGAAGCATATCAGTCGCTTAGATGAATGTAACCACCTGTTTCGTCAGCTTGGATATGAACCGCTCGGAGAAAATGGACTCAAGGGAAGACGTTTTTTTAGAAAAGGCGGCTTGAATCGAACACATCACGTTCACGCCTATGAAGCTGGACATGATGATGTAAAAAGGCATTTGGTGTTCCGAGATTATTTAAAAGCTGCACCTGATCGTGCCAAAGCCTATGCCGATAAAAAGCGTCAATTGGCAAAAACATATCCTGAAGATATGGCAAGTTATATGAAAGGAAAAGATGGGCTCATTAAAGAAATTGAACAAGAAGCGTACAATTGGTCAGAGCAGTTAAAGAAAAACGATCAGACATAAGAGCTGGCAGGACGTGAACATGTTTAATTAATGACTGATATGTTACAATGTAACAATCAACGAAAAAAGGATGTTCGGCATGTATATTCATATAACAGAACCAGCAGCAGCGTTCCTTACAAAACAACAAGCAGCGCATGAAACAAAAGAACTGCTCCTTCGATATGATTCAGATGGGTGCGGCTGTGCGGTAAGCGGTGTCCCAATGATTTGGCTCACAGGTGAAAGAACAGGCGAATGGGAAGAGCTCAAGCATAATCAGCTCTTTAAGCTGTACATACACACAGCACAAAAGGTCTTTTTTGACGAGGAAATGACGATTGATTTTAATGAAAAAGCCAACACACTTATGTTGAAAAGTCCTCAACAAATACTCAGCCCGAGAATGGGTATACTTGTAAAGTAAGGTGGAAATGTAGTGGATCAAAAGCTAAAAGTGATACAAAATACGGCACAAAATAAAACATGGGTGTCGTTTTTAAATAACAATCATCCCTATAGCCTTTTGCACTGGTCAATAGGTGGAATGGATTCGGTGAAAAAGGACGTTTGGCTTCTTCAAGATGAAGTCACATTTGAAACGGAAGAATTTCCAACGCTCGAATTAGCTGTTAATTGGATCAAAGAGAATATGGACCAAGTAACAGATGTATTATAAAAGCCCTTTTTCGAAAGGGTTTTTTTCGTGCGTTCATCATCTCATCAAACGGCACGATTGTCTAATCTGAAAAATGATCTTTTGAAGCGAAAAAAGCAGTTTTTCAACAAACAATTCGACAAAATGAGCAAGCTGGAAATAAAAAAATAAACGCTGTAAATGCCGAAAAATAGGCATTTGCAGCGTTTATTGCGGGATACCGAAAACTTTGCGAAAAATGACATTTCATATTTCTTCCATTCGAGGAAATGTGATAGAATACAACATGTATCGTATATGAGAAGGGAGGTGCTAAAGTGAATTGAAGCTCAAGCTGTCATCGCCTCAGGTTGGAATCAAAATAAACGAATGGTATAGGCAGATTTGCGGATTTCATGTGATGAAAGCAGAGAAACTGAAGGCGGAGATCGAGCAGGAAATCCTGGAGATGGAGCAGGATCAAAACTTGTTATTGTTTTACCAGCTGATGGATTTTCGCCACAAGGTAATGCTTGAATATTTTGAACCGGCAAAGAAAGCCTCGAATGATGAAGAGATTAAGAATTTGCTAGAAACGATCGAACATTCACAAACGAAATTAACGGATATGCTTGAATACTATGTTCATTTTTTCACAGGAATGTTTGAATTTGAACAGAGAAATTACTTAAGTGCCATTGCTTATTACCGCTCAGCAGAAAAAAAGCTCAATCTCATATCAGATGATATAGAAAGAGCAGAATTTTACTTTAAATTAGCAGAAATTTACTACCACATGAAACAAACCCACTTTTCGATGCACTATGCCTTGCAAGCGTTAGATACGTATTCTGCCTATAGAACGTACACGCTGAGAATCATCCACTGTGAATTTGTCATTGGTGCAAACTATGATGATTTGAAATGCTATGAACATGCATTGCCCTACTTTAAAAATGCTCTAAAGCGAGCACGCTCAATTGGAAACCCTCGAGTCATAGGTTCGGCCCTTTTCAACTTAGGTAACTGTTATTATCAAATGAACGATCTTGCGGAAGCAAGCCGTTATCTGAAAGACTCTATTGAAGTGTTTGAAAAGGAGAATTTAACCCATCTTAATCGCTCTCTAGACCCACTATTTATGCTGACACAAATCCTGTTTAAACAAAAACAAATAGAAGAGTCGTTAACCCTCTATCAACAAGGTATTATGAAGGCCTGTGAATTAGAAGATGAAATTTACATCTGCAAATTTCAGTTCTTAAAAGCATTGTACGTTGATGCAGACATAACAATCATAGACGATACATTAGACCTGCTCGAGGACAAGCGCTTATACCCAGATATTGAGGAATTGGCACTTGATGCGGCTCATTATTACAATGAGCTTGGACTGTTTGAAGTATCTACCCGGTTTTACGAAAGGAAAATTCAAGCCATATCAAAAATTCAAAATGGGGGTCATTTATATGAAAACGAGTTTGATAGTTCTTTTATTGGCAGCAACTGCAGGATTATCGGTCATGAGTCAGCAGCAATCGGAAGAGAGCCATATGGAGCTTGCGGGCAGACACCATACAACAGTGGTGACTATCGCATAAGTTAGCTCAAAAAGAGGGGACGAACTGCTGTTCATTCTCCTCTTTTATTTTCATTCAATTCAAATCTTTGAAAAAATGCTTGAATTTCTTGCTCATAAGCTTCCTTATTTTCGCTAAAAGACATTGCATGCGCACCGTGTGGCGCAATAAATAACTGTTTGTCTCCCTTTTTTTGTGCATATAACTGCTGACTTTGCTCACAGGGGATATAGTCGTCATGGCGGCTATGAATAAAAAGTACAGGTTCTTTCACCCGATCGATCACATCAAGAGGGGAAACTTGCCGGATGCGGTATCCGTCCCGCCATTTTAACACTTGATCGCTTAGTGGAAGAATCCATTGCCCTGAAAGGCGAAAATCTGTTTTTAATCGATACATAAGCTGGTCCTCAAATGAAGCAAAAGGGCAGTCTGCTATGTAAAAATTGGCGTTTGCTTCCGGCTTTGCGGCATATAACAAGGTCGTGACTGCACCCATTGATTCTCCGTGTATTCCAATGATGGCACTTTCTCCGAGTCTTTGTCTGAGCCACTTTACGATCTTTGCTAGATCTTCTTTTTCATAATATCCATAACTCGTGGTTTTCCCGCCGCTCATCCCATGTCTTCTATGATCATAAAGCAGCACATTCCACCCGAGCTTTTGGAATAATTTCATATACTTAACGGAATTAATCAAACTGACTGTCACACCGTGGCAAAGTACGATTGTGCGTGTTGTATGAGGATACGGTACAAAATAGCCATGTAGATTATAACCAAATGCTGAAGGAATACACACTTTCTCTTTCTTAAGCTGCTGAAATTCCTCGTGATGATAATGGCCTCCATCTGATTCTCGTTTGATGAGCTCTTCATTCGTTAATTTTCGAATATACATCATTTTATTGGTGAAAAAAATGCCGATTAAGCGAGTGGACATAATATGAAGGCAAATATAGCAATCCATTTCTTCATCTAGCCGATTCTTCCTTTCCAGAGTTTTTTCTATGACGATCATACCACATCTTGGTAGATGGGCGTGCCTCTTGCTCAGAAAATAAAACGGATGATACACTAAGTCAAAAGGAGAGAGGCACAATGAAAAAGACCAAGCAGGATCAAGCGAAATTAAAGGACGGCATAAAGGACGATGTCAAACAGCAGCTTCTTCAAATGAAACAGAACCTTGCCGTCGAAACAGAAAAAAGAGAAGAACAAAAACGACAAGACCTCCTTCGGCAGCAGAAAGAAAAAGAAAAAAATAAAAGCTTTTCAGAGCTGCTAGATGAAAGCCATTTAGACTGGAGAAAGTATAAAAGCTAAAAAAGGGAGCAATGATGCTTCCTTTTTTTCATGTCATCATCCTTGAGATAGATCCACAGAGTCCTTAAATAGAAAAGCATTTTTGCCTCCTTCACATCACTTCATTTCAGAATCGTGACAGTATGTTTGTTTTTTACAGTCAAACGAAACGAAATCCCATAACTTATGTTTGAAACAGAAGTAAAAAGGTGAGTATTGATTTATTTAAATTCCTTTTTATTGAAAATATGGTCATTGAGACCCTTTTGGTGGAGGATATTTCTTCTTATAATGAAGATGTATTACAAAATTTGGTAATGGAGATGATTCACGTGAAATTGAGAAAAACAATGGCTGGAGTCGCTTTATCTTTAGGATTGCTTTTACCTGTTTCTGGACAAACTCTTGCAACAAATGCGGATGTGAGTACAAAGGCTACGTCAATTGTAGGTTGCGCTGATGCTTCTTTTGAAGTAAAACCTAATAGAATATGTATGCATTCAAATAATGGCGTTTTTGCAAATAGTTTCAACCAATTCGGTATTACATATTATTTTAAAGGCAAATCTGGAAATTATGCATATTACGAAAGTGCAAGATAAGACAACGGGGCTTTTAGCCCCTCCTTATTTTATATAGAGAAAAACATAAAAAAAATGTAGAAAAACATGAGTTTTTCTACATTCTGACGAGATCAAATGATGTGATTTTTTCTTATTAGGATCGGTGCGCTTCATACACAAACGGTTTTGTATAGTAAGTTACTGCTTTGACTTCTTGGTCGCTTAAAGAACGTGCATTTGCTGCTGCTATGTTTTCTTTTAACTGATCCACCGAGCTCGCGCCAAATACAACGGAACTGACCGCAGAATGTTTCAGTACATATTGAATGGACAGTTCGGTGAGGGACAGGTCATAAGCGACTTTCTTTAAAGAAGGAATGATCTGCTGGAGCTCTTCAAATGAATATTGAAGATAGCCGTTTTTTTGAATCGCTGCACTTACTTGAGAAAGTGGTTTTTCAGTTAATAATCCTTTCGCTAAAGGACCTCTTGCGACGACGCTAATGCTTTGTTCTTCAAGAAGAGAGAACCATTCTTCCGGGCGGCGGTCGAGTAAGCTATATTGCATCATCACGCTTACGATATTGGACTTTTTGGCATATTCTTTAATGACATTTGGGCGGATAGATGAAATGCCATAATAGCGAATAACGCCTTCCTCTACTAATTCTTCAAAAGCCTCAATCGTTTCATCAATGGGGTCATCAATCGTGCCTCCATGCAATTGATATAAATCAATATAATCTGTTTGAAGCCGCTTGAGGCTTTGTTTTACTGCTTCCTTTATGTACGCCTTTGAAGGGTCCCAGTCCCAGCCTGGTTTGCCTTTTTCAAAGCGGTTGCCGCCTTTTGTCGCCAAAATCAAATCTTGCCGTCTATTTTTGATGGCTTCCCCAACAATTTCCTCATTTGTCCCAAAATCATATAAATCGGCTGTATCCAAATAGTTAATTCCGAGATCAATGGCCTCATCTAATAAAGAGAGCGCTTTTTCTTTATCAGTCCCAAGAGACATGCATCCTAGTGCCGCCTCGCTCACTAAAAGATCTGAGGTGCCAATACGTCTTTTTTTCAATTCCATCACACTCCTATCCTTTCACATTAAGTGAAAAAAATCAGGAATTCAAGCTAGGTGATTTCAAATGGCGCATTGAAGCAAGCGTTTCGCTTTTCGCTTCTCTTAAATCATCTATGTTAAAATAAATGAAGTAAAAAGTGAAAGTAGAACGAGGAGCTGACAAAATTGAAGGACTTTGAAGAAAAAACATTATCGTCGAAAGAATTATACAACGGAAAAATCATTGATTTGGTACTTGAAGATGTAGAATTGCCTAACGGAAAACAAGGCAAACGCGAAATCATTAAACATCCTGGTGCAGTAGCTGTCATTGCACGTACAGACGAAAATAAAATCATCTTGGTCAAACAATACCGTAAAGCACTAGAGAGAGCCATCGTTGAAATTCCGGCTGGAAAACTAGAAAAAGGGGAAGAGCCGGCACATACAGCATTAAGAGAATTAGAAGAAGAAACAGGATATACAACTCAGCAGCTTCAAAAGCTGACGGCCTTTTATACATCACCTGGTTTTGCAGATGAAATTGTTCACATTTATCTAGCAGATCAGCTAGTTCCGCTTGAAGAAAAAAGAGAGCTGGATGAAGATGAATTTGTCGAAGTAATGGAAGTTTCATTAGAAGAAGCCTTGCACCTCATTGAAGATCAGCATATTTACGATGCAAAAACAGCCTATGCCATTCAATACTTACAACTGCAAGAGGTACTTGAGTCAACAAAATGAAGGAATTTTTTGCCGACATCCATATTCATATTGGCAGAACAAGAACAGGCAGAGCTGTCAAAATTACAGGTGCAAGGTCATTGACAATTGACCAAATTCTCATTGAAGCTGCAGAAAGTAAAGGGATGGGGATGATTGGTGTGATAGATGCACAATCTCCAGAAGTCTTAGAAGAGTTAATAGAGGGTGTAGAGGAAGGCCGGTACACGGAACTAAATGACGGCGGTCTATCATTTGGACCGACAGTGCTGCTTTTAGGCAGTGAATTAGAAATCAATGATGACCATTCAAAGGGTCCGATTCATGTGCTGGCATTTATGCCTACACTACACAAAATGTCTGAGTTCTCCGCATGGCTTTCGCTTCATATGAAAAATGTGCATTTGAGTTCACAGCGCCTCTATGTTGATGGGAAAACACTTCAGCGCAAAGTAAAGGAGCTAGGAGGATTGTTTATTCCTGCTCATATTTTTACGCCGCATAAAAGTCTATACGGCAAAGGGGTCAGCACTTCTTTAACGGAAGTATTTGATCCTGATCTTATTGATGCTGTTGAGCTTGGTCTTAGCTGTGATACGTCAATGGCGTCCCAGCTGAGTGAGCTGAACCGGTATCCCTTTTTAACGAATTCAGATGCTCATTCTTTAGGGAAAATCGCGCGAGAATATACAAAAATCAAAATGGATCATGCCTCTTTTGCCGAATTCAAGCTAGCCCTTGAAGAAAAAGATGGTAGAGTTGTCACAGGAAATTATGGACTTGCTCCGCGGCTTGGGAAGTATTATCATACGACCTGCGAGAAATGCGGGATAAGACCTTACGCATCAGATCAGGAAGAGTGCCACGAATGCGGACATACCCGGATGACAAAAGGAGTAAGTGAGCGTTTAAAAGAGCTTGCTGACCAAGAAAGTGAAAAAAGAATGAGACCTCCTTATGTTCATCAGCTCCCGCTCCAGTTTATTCCGGGTGTTGGACCTAAAACGCTGGAGAAGCTAAAAGCCGTGTTTCACACAGAGATGAATATTCTGCATCAAGCAACAGAACAAGAACTAAAAGCCGTTTTGCCAGAAAAGACAGCGGGCTACATCATCAAAGCAAGAAAGGGCGAAGTCGGACTAATCGCTGGTGGAGGCGGAGTGTACGGTAAGGTGGATATCAATCATGAGTCACATTAAATGGACATGTCAAACGTTTGAACAATTGTCAAAAGAGGATCTTTACTTGATTCTTATGGAAAGAGTTAACGTGTTTGTTGTAGAACAAACATGTCCTTACCCTGAAATTGATCACAGGGATCAAGAAGCAATTCATCTCATCGCAAAAGAGAATGGTACCATTGTGGCTTATTGCCGAATTTTTCAAAACGGGATCGTGTACAAAGAGGCGTCCATCGGCCGTGTTCTTGTGACGCAGGCCGGCCGGAAAAAAGGGTATGGAAAGATGCTGCTCATCAAGGCTTTGGAAAAGCTTAATGAACTAGGTGAAACAAGTGTCAAAATACAGGCGCAAGCCTACCTGAAGTCATTTTACGAATCATTTGGTTTCAAGGTCGTCTCAGATGTTTATGATGAAGATGGGATTCCGCATTTTGATATGATAAAAACAGAAAGATAGACGTATTTACGTCTATCTCAGCGTGTAGACAAACCCTTGCATTCGTTGTCAGGTCTGCGCTCCGGTGCTCACGAATGTCAAATTCGCTCCGCAAAGGTAGCCGCCCTTCCTAGACTGCAAAGGTTTTCTATCACGCTGAAAAGAAGACAAAGGGCTAAAATTAAGATCATTTTAGCCCTTTGTCAACAATCTGAGATAGACGTATTTACGTCTATCTTTTTTATGTAACATCGTGTATCATAACGTCAACGAAAGGGGTTTTGCCAAATGGGAAAAAGCAAAGCAAAGAAAAAACGAGAGCATATCCAAAGGCAGCACAGCCGTAATCCAGAACTGTCGAGAGGAAACATGCCGCATTTTAGCACACACGAAAGGAAGACAAAAACAAAACAAGAAGTCTTGCAGCACATGATGAAAAAACATAAAGGACGAAATGCTTATGATCACTATCAAGAGGATCATAAGCATTTTTATTTTGCTTTTTTGTGACAACTAGATCAAATAAATGGAAAAATTTTAAAAAATAGGACAAACGGTCGTTTCTTTTTGTCTAAAAATGTAGTTAAATGACAAAAAGAAACGAAAGGGAGAGTGAGTATCGTGAACGTCAAGTCATTTGGAGCAGGGCTTTGTATGGCAAGTGTGCTTGTGGCATCGGTCATGTTTGGCGCGTCAGATATTTCTGCAAAGGAGCAAGCAAAAAAAGAGTACATGATCGGCTTTTCTTCTTCCGTTCAAGACAAAATACAAAAACAGCTTGTAGAAGAAGCTGGCGGGCATGTGAAAGAATCCATAGAGCAAATAGATATGATGAAAGTGTCGTTGAATGAGACATCGAAAAAGAAACTGAATGAAGCAAAAGAAGTGACCTTCATTGAGGAAGATCAAAAAGCAAAAACAAGCAGTCAAACTGTTCCATATGGCATCAAAAGCATCAAAGCACAAAAGGTACATAAACAAGGATACGCTGGACAGAATGTCAAAGTAGCAGTTCTTGACAGCGGGATCGACGGCAAACATGAGGATTTACATGTCACCGGCGGGGTGAGCTTTGTACCGACAGAGTCCGATCCGCTTGTAGATCCGCATAAACATGGCACGCATGTGGCAGGGACAATTGCCGCTTTAGATAATAAGGTAGGTGTCGTTGGTGTTGCGCCAAAAGCCTCTATCTATGCTGTTAAGGTGGCAGATGAAAATGGTGACGGCTACTATAGCTGGATCATAAAAGGGATTGAATGGGCCATTGAGAATGACATGGATGTCATCAATATTAGTATGGGGGGAGCAAGTGAATCTGAGGCGCTGAAAGAAGCGGTAGATCGAGCGTATGATAAAGGGATTCTCATTGTGGCTTCTGCGGGGAATGAAGGAAGTTATGGATCTCTCAATACGATTGACTATCCGGCTAAATACAGCTCCGTGATGGCTGTTGCCTCTGTTGACCAAAAAAAGCAAAGAGCTTTTGATTCATCTGTTGGCGAAGAACTGGAAGTCTCAGCACCAGGCGTTTCAACGCTGAGCACCATTCCTCATAACGAATATGGCTACATGAGCGGAACGTCAATGGCATCACCGCATGTAACGGGCGCTGCAGCTGTCATTCTATCAAAACATCCGAATCTGACAAACGATGAAGTGCGTGAGAGACTGTCAAAAACGGCGACAAAACTTGGAGAACCTTTTTATTACGGTGCCGGGCTTGTGAACGTACAAAAAGCCGCACGATAAATGAAAAAGAGAAAGCAGTGAGCAGGCTGCTTTCTCTTTTTTCTTTCAATAAAACTGTCATGTTTCGTAATCTCTCTCATAGAATCTAGTAACCTTACGATTTGGGAGGAAGACACATGCGGAAAAAGTCTTGGAAGGAGCATCTTCTTCAGCACGTAAAAGATCATCTCTCGATTTATTTATTTGTCTCTGTACTCTTTTTAATGGGTGTGATCTTCGGTGCCATCATTGTCAATAGCATGACATTCAGCCAGAAAGAGGATTTATTCTATTATTTAAATCAATTTTTTGGTCAGCTGACGAATGAGAAAGCAGCAGAATCAAAAGAAATGTTTTTACAAAGCTTCCTGCATCATATGAAATATTTAGGCCTTATGTGGATACTGGGAATATCCATTATTGGTCTGCCGCTCATCTTTCTCATGATCTTTTTAAAAGGAATTGTTGTTGGATTTACTGTTGGTTTTCTCGTGAATCAAATGGGGCTGAGTGGATTTTTTCTCTCGTTTGTATCGGTGCTTCCGCAAAACATTCTGCTTATTCCAGCCTATTTAGTGATTGGCACCTGTGCGATTGCGTTTTCCATCCGTCTCATTGGACAGCTCTTCATGAAAAAAACCATCAGTCAAGCACCCGTCCAGTGGTTTGGCCGGTATGCATCGGTTCTGCTGATGATTTTAGCGCTTGCTGCACTTTCATCTTTTTTTGAATCGTACATATCATTCATGCTCATGAAAAAGCTGGCAGGCGTTCTTTTATAATTGTTATTAATTAATAATCAATTTATTTATCAATTTAAAATGATTATAGTTGGCTCTCAGCACATCATTTGATATAATGATCAAGTAATGTGGCGTAGGAGGGAAAGTCAATGGAAAATAGGATTGATCGAATTAAGAAACAGCTTCATTCTTCCAGCTACAAGCTCACGCCACAGCGTGAAGCCACAGTAAGAGTACTGCTTGAGAATGAAGAAGACCATTTAAGTGCAGAAGATGTATACCTCCTCGTAAAAGAGAAGTCTCCTGAAATTGGTCTTGCTACTGTTTATCGGACGTTAGAATTGCTCACTGAACTGAAAGTTGTTGATAAAATTAACTTTGGAGACGGCGTTTCGCGTTATGATCTTCGCAAAGAAGGAGCCGCTCACTTCCATCACCATCTTGTCTGCATGGAATGCGGAACAGTCGATGAGATAGAAGATGATTTATTAGAAGATGTCGAAGAGATTATTGAACGTGACTGGAAATTTAAAATTAAGGATCATAGATTGACATTCCATGGTATTTGCCACCGGTGTCATGATGATGAATCCGGCAAATAATCCGAATTGGAACCTTTTCATTTAAGATGAAGAGGTTTTTTGCATTTTCGCTGTATATTCCTTGTCCTACCTGGCATATGCTGAAGTAATGAGAAGGTGAGAAAGGACTTGAAGATCATGCGAAAATGGCTCAAAACAACAGGCGAAGTGATCAAAGTATTTATCTTGTTCACAGGTTTTACCGTCCTGTTCTATTATGCTATGATATGGATAAATTCAGAATATGAAAGCTACCATCGTTATGATAAACCAGAGGGTGCAGCAATTAAAGTGATGGAAATGGATCAGCCGAATCAAGACAATTGGCAAGACCGATTGATTTATTTTTATCAAAACGGGGAGTAGAAATCATTGAACGATCAATTATCCGACTTTATTCATTTTATGACCGTAGAGAGAGGACTCTCTGAAAATACCATTGTTTCTTATAAAAGAGATTTGCAGAACTACTTGTCTTTTTTAATGACACATGAACAGCTGACGGATATTAGCGATGTCACGCGCCTGCATATCATTCATTATTTAAAGCAGTTAAAAGAGGAAGGGAAATCGAGTAAAACGTCTGTACGGCATCTATCTTCGATCCGTTCCTTTCATCAATTTCTGCTTCGGGAAAAAGTGACAACGGATGACCCGTCATGGAACATTGAAACGCAAAAAACAGAGCGAACATTACCGAAAGTTCTATCATTAGGGGAGGTCGAAAAGCTGCTTGATACACCAAATCAGCACACTCCCTTTGACTACCGAGACAAAGCAATGCTTGAGCTCTTATATGCAACCGGCATTCGCGTTAGTGAAATGCTGGATCTGACTCTTGCAGATGTGCACCTCACAATGGGTTTTATCCGCTGTTTTGGAAAAGGAAGAAAAGAGCGAATTGTGCCAATCGGTGAAGCTGCTGCAAGCGCAATTGAAGAATATATTGAAAAGGGAAGAAGCAAGCTGTTAAAAAAACAGCCGTCCGATGCCTTGTTTCTCAATCATCACGGGAAAAAAATGTCGCGCCAAGGCTTTTGGAAGAACTTAAAAAAACGAGCCATTGAAGCAGGGATTCAAAAGGAACTGACGCCTCATACGCTCAGACATTCATTTGCTACACACCTGCTTGAAAACGGTGCGGACTTAAGAGCTGTACAGGAGATGCTCGGACATGCCGATATCTCAACAACACAAATTTATACACATGTGACGAAAACAAGACTGAAAGATGTGTATCACAAATTCCATCCAAGGGCATAAGTAAAGCATGACACGATGAATGGGTGTCATGCTTTTTCATCTTTACGCCGTTTATGGTTGTCAACTGGCTTGTAAACGGTTTATACTTGAGATGTCTGACCTCTTACTGTTTGTAAGGTCAAAAGACAAGAATATTGAAGGAGGCGCTTTTTAATGCCTGATTATCAGTATAAACGCATTTTCCTCGTCGTAATGGATTCAGTAGGGATTGGGGAAGCACCAGATGCTGCTGATTTTAATGATGTAGGTGCAGATACACTTGGACATATTGCTGAAAAAATGAACGGGCTTCATATGCCGAATATGGCGAAGCTTGGGCTGAGTCATATTAAAGAAATCAAAGGAATTCCAGCGGATGAAAAACCGCTTGCGTATTATGGAAAAATGCAAGAAGCATCAAATGGTAAAGACACAATGACAGGGCACTGGGAAATCATGGGTCTTTACATAGACACACCGTTCAAAGTCTTTCCAGACGGATTCCCAGATGAACTATTAAATGAATTAAAAGAAAAAACTGGCCGAGGTATTATTGGAAATAAACCTGCGTCTGGTACGGAAATTTTAGATGAGCTTGGCGAAGAGCACATGAATACAGGCGATTTAATCGTTTATACATCTGCGGATTCTGTGCTGCAAATTGCTGCGCACGAAGAAGTTGTGCCATTAGATGAGCTTTACCGTATTTGTGAAATTGCCCGTGAACTCACATTAGATGAAAAATATATGGTTGGACGGATTATCGCTCGTCCGTTTGTCGGAGAGCCTGGTGCTTTTGTTAGAACGCCAAACCGTCATGATTATGCGTTAAAACCATTTGACCGTACAGTCATGAATGAACTGAAAGATGATGGGCTCGATGTCATTGCGATCGGAAAAATCTCTGATATTTATGACGGCGAAGGAATCACATCATCTCTTAGAACAAAATCGAACATGGATGGAATGGACAAGCTGGTCGATACACTTAAAACAGACTTTACAGGACTCAGCTTTTTGAACCTTGTTGATTTTGACGCTCTTTACGGACATAGAAGAGATCCAGAGGGTTATGGAAAAGCATTAGAGGAATTTGACGCACGTCTTCCTGAAGTGTTTGACCTGTTGAAAGAGGATGATCTTCTTGTGATCACAGCAGATCATGGAAATGACCCGGTTCATCACGGAACAGATCATACAAGAGAATACGTTCCGCTCATTGCTTACAGCAAAAAGCATCAGGAAGCAAATGAACTGCCAACAGCAAAAACATTTGCTGATCTTGGGGCAACCGTTGCCGATAATTTCAAGATAGCGATGCCAAAATACGGAACAAGCTTTTTATCTAAACTCAAATAGGGGGAAATCTCGTGGGAGCACAGTTTTCAGAAGCGGCGGCATATATTAAACAAGCATCGACATATGTACCAACAGTTGGATTGATTTTAGGATCAGGGCTTGGCATTTTAGCAGATGAGATTGAAAATCCAATCAAAATTAAATATGAAGATATTCCCGGATTCCCTGTTTCAACAGTAGAAGGACATGCGGGGCAGCTCGTGATCGGAACGCTGAAAGGCACTGTCGTTTGCGCGATGCAAGGACGTTTTCATTTCTATGAAGGATATGATATGAAGCAAGTGACGTTTCCTGTCCGTGTGATGAAAGAAATTGGTATTGAAACATGCATTGTCACAAATGCAGCCGGCGGAGTGAATACGTCATTCCGTCCAGGAGATCTCATGCTGATCACAGATCATATCAATATGATGGGAACCAATCCATTAATTGGCCCAAATGACAGTCAAGGCGTTCGTTTCCCTGATATGTCTGCACCGTACGATAAAGAATTGCTGGCACTTGCAGCAGAAACAGCCCAGCGTTTAGGTATATCTGTACAGCAAGGGGTTTATGCAGGGATGACAGGCCCTTCATATGAAACACCTGCTGAAGTTCGTTTCCTAAGAACACTTGGAGCAGATGCGGTAGGAATGTCGACTGTTCCAGAAGTCATTGTTGCGCGTCATGCAGGAATCAAAGTACTTGGCATTTCATGCATTTCCAATGCGGCATCTGGTATTTTGGATCAGCCGCTGTCACATGATGAAGTGATCGAAGTAACGGAAAAAGTGAAAGCAAGTTTTCTTGATTTAGTAAAAGACATTGTCAAACAACTTTCATAGCATGTGTCCAGAAGCCTTCTGCTACCCAAGCAGAAGGCTTTTTTTATTTGCAATCATACGATCTCTGAATAAAACAGCCTGTATGAGGAAAAAATAGAAAGGATTACGATAATGGAGGTCTGCCACTTGAAACGTCATATATGTGCATTGTTTATTTTAATGATCCTTATCTCAATGGTTTCACCATCTGCGACAGCAAAAGAAAAGATTGAAAAACCAGGAGAAAAACAAACATCAGAATTGGCACACGAAGCCAAATCAGCGATCTTAATAGAACGTGACACGGGAAAGGTGCTTTACAACAAAAACAGCGATGAAAAGCTTGCACCCGCAAGTATGACCAAAATCATGACGATGCTTCTGATCATGGAAGCTATAGATCACGGTAAACTGAAAATGACAGACAAGGTCAGAACGAGCGACTATGCAGCGTCCATGGGAGGGTCGCAAATCTTCCTTGAACCAGGAGAAGAAATGACCGTGAAAGAAATGCTGAAAGGTATTGCGATTGCGTCAGGAAATGATGCTTCAGTTGCCATGGCAGAGCATATTGCAGGATCTGAAGAACAGTTCGTAGAGCAGATGAACAAAAAGGCGAAAGAGCTTGGCCTCACCTCAACAGTCTTTCAAAACCCAACAGGGCTCCCTGAAAAAGACCACTACAGCACAGCTCACGATATGGCAATAATGGCAAAAGAGCTGTTGAAATATGAACAAATCACAAAATTCACAGGTGTCTACGAAGACTATCTACGACAAAACACAGATAAAAAATTCTGGCTTGTAAACACAAACCGTCTGATTAAATTTTATCCAGGTGTCGATGGGGTGAAAACCGGTTTTACAGGTGAAGCGAAATACTGTTTAACTGCATCTGCTAAAAAAGGCAACATGCGCGTCATTGCGGTTGTTTTCGGCGCAAGCACCCCGAAAGACAGAAACGCTCAGGTAGTCAAAATGCTGGACTACGCATTTAGTCAATATACGACTCATCCGCTTTACAAACGAGGGCAAGATGTGGCGGAGGTCAAAGTGAGCAAAGGGAAAAAGAAAAATATTCAGCTCGTTACTTCTGAACCGATCTCCCTTCTAACGAAAAAAGGCGAAAATGTGGATCAGATCAAAAAAGAAATCAAATTGTCTCATGATGTCAAGGCTCCATTTTCAAAAGGAACGGAACTTGGTACGATCGTCTTGAAAAAAGATGGAAAAGTGCTGCATGAAAGTCCTGTAGAAGCAAAAGAAGGAATGGAAAAGGCAGGCATTTGGACTTTCTTCAAACGAGCAATGGCTGATTTTGTGAAATGGAAATAAAAGGAGAAAGGCTGCTGGAATGGGCAGTCTTTTTGCTATGAGGAAAAAGAAAAGAACATCTAAATGTGACGAATGGTCACTAGTTTTGTCATGGTGAAGGATTTGCTTCTTATAAAAGAGAAACACTCTTTATCCGAAATAGAGCAAGGAGGAATAAAAAGATGAGCCTTGGTATTGATTTTCAAGTAAAAGAGAGCGTACTTTGCATTCGGTTAACAGGAGAGCTCGATCATCACTCCGCAGAAACATTGAGACAAAAGGTGACGAATTATTTGGAAACAGAGGACATTCGCCACATTGTGCTGAATCTGGCTGATTTATCGTTTATGGACAGCTCTGGACTCGGAGTGATTTTAGGAAGATATAAAGAGATTAAGCAGCTTGGCGGAGAAATGGTCGTCTGTGCCATCTCGCCAGCAGTGAATCGGTTATTTGATATGTCTGGTTTGTTTAAAATCATTCGTATGGAGCCTTCAGAGCAAACGGCTTTGCAAACATTGGGGGTGGCGTCATGAGAAATGAAATGAATCTAACTTTTTCGGCATTAAGCCAAAATGAATCGTTTGCGAGGGTGACAGTCGCGGCGTTTATCGCTCAGCTTGATCCGACTTTAGATGAATTAACAGAAATCAAGACCGTCGTATCCGAGGCAGTGACAAACTCCATCATCCATGGCTATGATGGGAATCCAGATGGCAAGGTGCATATCCATGTCACATTAGATGACCATGTCGTCTACCTCACCATCCGTGACGAAGGCATGGGTATTACCGATCTTGAGGAAGCAAGACAGCCGCTATTTACAACAAAACCAGACTTAGAGCGCTCTGGAATGGGCTTTACCATCATGGAAAATTTTATGGATGATGTCATGGTGGACTCATCTCCAGAAATGGGCACGACCATCCGTTTAACAAAGCATCTATCAAAAAGCAAAGCGCTTTGTAATTAAAGGAGCTGCTCATATGGATGTGGAGGTAAAAAAGCAAGCTAAAAAAGCCCAGCTGTCAAATGATGAAGTCAAAGAGCTCATCAAAAAAAGCCAAGACGGTGATCAGCAAGCAAGAGACCTCCTCGTAGAAAAAAACATGCGTCTTGTTTGGTCCGTTGTTCAGCGCTTTTTAAATAGGGGATATGAACCAGATGATCTGTTTCAGATTGGCTGTATTGGACTGCTGAAATCTGTGGATAAATTTGATTTGTCATATGATGTAAAGTTTTCAACTTACGCCGTCCCAATGATCATCGGGGAAATTCAGCGATTCATTCGGGATGATGGGACGGTTAAAGTGAGCCGGTCATTAAAGGAACTCGGAAATAAAATTCGGCGGGCAAGGGATGAATTGTCTAAGTCTCATGGAAGAATGCCGACCGTGCAAGAAATTGCCGAATACCTTGATATCACACCAGAGGATGTCGTCCTCGCCCAAGAAGCGGTCCGCTCACCATCATCCATTCATGAAACAGTGTATGAAAATGATGGGGATCCGATAACATTGCTTGATCAAATTGCCGATCATTCTGAAGAAAGATGGTTTGACAAAATTGCTCTGAAAGAAGCGATCAAGGAATTAGAAGAAAGGGAAAAACTCATTGTGTATTTAAGGTATTATAAAGACCAGACACAATCTGAGGTTGCAGAAAGACTTGGCATTTCACAGGTGCAAGTCTCACGGCTTGAAAAGAAAATTTTAAAGCAAATCCAAATGCAAATGGATCAAAAAGACAGCTAGCCAATTCGGCTGGCTTTTTTTGTGTGGTAATTACCGGTAAATCAAGTTCTATCAGTATGAGAACCATTTTTCACCACATACTATTTTTAACCCCTCGTATAGGAAGTGACTTGGATGGACGGACAAATCTTTATTCGGCTGCGCCATCGAATCAAGACCGGAATAGATCAGCTCATTTATTTAGAGGATGTCGCCCAAATCACTGGTGATGAGTTTGCTGTGCAAAAGCTTAGCAAAATGCCGGTGTATCATGTCAGCAAAAAGGATCGTCACATCGCCGTTCTTGATATCATGCATGTCGTCAAAACGATCAAAAAAACGTGGCCGGATATCGACATTCAAACCGTTGGCGGCTCTGAGGCCATTGTTGAAATTGATACAGGCAAACGCCAGCTTTCTCCCGTTTTATTTGTGTTTGTATGGCTTCTATTATTTGTCGGAGCGGCGCTTGCCATTATGAATTTCCACGAGGATGTCAGTATGCGGCTCGTTCATATCCGCCTATATGAAATGATCACAGGGAAAACGGTTGAGCATCCGTATTTATTACAAATTCCATATAGTTTTGGACTCGGCTTTGGCATGATTTTGTTTTTCAATCATGTATTTAAAAAGCGTTTAAATGAAGAACCAAGTCCGCTCGAAGTGGAAATGTTTAAATATCAGCTCGATCTCGATCATTATGTCGCACTCAATGAAAATAAAGAAACATTGAAGGATATCCATGATCGGTAAATGGCTTTTTGTCGTACTCGTTGGACTTGGCGGCGGTTTAACAGTCGGAGCAGGATTTGTGGCATTTCTTACAGTGCTTGGCATCATTCCCCGCTTAATGCAATTAACCAAAACGCAGCGCTTCATACAAGGGTACGAGGCGGCAGTCATTAGCGGAGCGGTTGTTGGCGGCTGGGCCACCTTAAGTCAAATACATCTGCATTTAACCAAATGGCTGGCGCTGCCGGTCGGTCTTTTATCAGGCATCTTTGTCGGCATGCTTGCAGCTGCACTTACTGAAGTATTAAATGTACTTCCTATATTAACGAAAAGAATTGGAATGGACGGGAAAATTGTTTTGCTGCTCATGGCCATCGTCTTAGGAAAGATATTTGGTTCACTATTTCATTGGCTTATTTATATTTAAGAAATTGGAGGGAACAACACGTGTCGAGTTTAAAAGAGAACTATCCATCTAAGGTGAAAACGTATCAGCCCAAACCTCCTTATGTCCTCAACTGCATCAAGGCGTTTTTAGTTGGTGGCTTGATCTGTCTGATAGGTGAGGGGCTGCAGAATTTCTATATCCACTTTTTTGATTTTAACGAAAAGACAGCAGGGAACCCGACAGTGGCAACCCTTATTTTAATTTCTTCTCTATTAACGGGTATCGGTATTTACGATAGAATCGGCCAGTTTGCTGGAGCGGGATCGGCCGTACCGGTAACAGGCTTTGCTAACAGTATGACAAGTGCTGCCCTTGAGCATAAAAGTGAAGGGCTTGTTTTAGGTGTTGCCACAAATATGTTTAAGCTCGCTGGGAACGTCATTGTGTTCGGTGTCGTCTCGGCATATATCGTAGGGATCATTCGATACATCTTCGAAAAGATGTTTTCGTAGGAGGAATGAAAGGTGAAACTAACAGGTAAACAATCTTGGGTATTTGAGCACAAGCTTTATGTCAATGCAGAAGGAACTGCTGCAGGACCTAAGGAAAAAGAAGGTCCAATTGGACATTTAATTGATAAAACATACGATGAAATGCACTGTGATCAAAAGAACTGGGAAATGGCTGAAAGGAAGCTCATGGATGATGCGATATCAACCGCTTTATCGAAAGCAAATTTGCAAAAAAGCGATATTGATCTGTTGCTAGCTGGAGATTTACTCAACCAGAACGTCACAGCAAACTATGTGGCAAGAGAGCTGAAGATCCCGTTTCTCTGCTTATTTGGAGCATGCTCGACCTCAATGGAATCGGTCGCCATTGCGTCAGCACTCATTGATGGCGGCTTTGCAAATAGAGCCATCGCAGCAACAAGCAGTCACAATGCGACCGCAGAACGCCAATTTCGAAACCCGACCGAATACGGCGGACAAAAGCCAGATACAGCAACAAGTACCGTAACAGGGAGCGGAGCCGTTATTATCAGCCAAGAGCCCTCACAAATTCAAATTACAAGTGCAACGGTAGGCAGGGTCATGGATCTTGGCATTACAGATCCATTTGATATGGGATCGGCCATGGCACCGGCCGCGGCAGACACCATCAAGCAGCATTTAGAAGACTTAGGAAGAACAGTAGATGATTACGATTTGATTTTAACTGGAGATTTATCAGGCATTGGTTCACCGATTTTAAAGGATCTCCTGAAAGAAGAAGGCATCCAGCTTGGGCGAAAGCACGATGATTGCGGTTTAATCATCTATACACCCGATCAAAACGTATTCGCTGGAGGAAGCGGCTGTGCTTGTTCAGCTGTTGTGACATTTAGTCATATTTTTCAAGAAATGAAAGCAGGGAATTTGCAAAGAGTACTCGTTGTCGCAACCGGGGCGCTACTCAGCCCAATGATGGTTCAGCAAAAAGAGACCATTCCGACCATTGCGCACGGTGTCGTATTTGAGCGTGCAGGAGGAGAGAGCTAATGGATTATCTTATCGCTTTTGTGGCAGGCGGACTTATTTGTGTCATTGGCCAGCTTTTGCTAGATGTACTCAAACTCACGCCGGCACATGTCATGACTACTTTTGTTGTGGCAGGTACCATTTTAGACGGATTCGGTATTTATGATAAATTTATTGAATTTGCAGGTGCGGGCGCAACCGTACCAATCGTCAGCTTTGGTCATAGCTTGCTTCATGGGGCAATGCACCAGGCAGATGTACATGGATTCATCGGCATCGGTATCGGTATTTTTGAATTAACCTCTGCTGGAATATCAGCTGCGATTTTATTCTCATTTATTATCGCACTGATCTTTAAACCGAAAGGATAACCGAATATGGGGCAAAGACGGAAAGTCATTTTAGTGACAGACGGAGATATATATGCTGCCAAAACCATTGAGCTCGCCGCTAAAAACGTCGGCGGACGATGTATTTCCAGCTCAAAAGGAAATCCAAGCAAACGGACAGGACCTGAACTTGTTCAGATGATTTTAAAAACGCCGTATGATCCAGTCTTTGTGATGTTTGATGATTCTGGACTGACCGGAGAAGGAACAGGCGAGACGGCGATGAAACATGTGGCACGCCACCCTGAAATCGAAGTTATTGGCGCGATTGCAGTTGCATCCAAGACGCACCAAGCCGAATGGACAAAGGTCCATGTCTCTATTGACCGGGAAGGTGAACTGACAGAATACGGTGTCGACAAACACGGTCTTCCCGAAATGGAGCCCCATAAAATGAGCGGGGATACAGTGTATTGCCTTGACTCCCTCAATCTCCCATTAGTTGTCGGGATTGGAGATATTGGCAAGATGGGACGGAAAGATGATCTGAGCAAGGGATCTCCAATCACGATGAAAGCAGTGGAATTAATATTAGAAAGGAGTGGCTTCCATGAAGAAAGACAAGGTAAACGTGTACCGAGACCCGAAGAAAAATGAAGATTACTTCAAAGAAAATGTCGGAATGGGTCTCAGCTTTGACCTTGGTGTTCGGAAAATTTATATACACGATCAGGAAATCCAGCTTTACTATGTAAACGGATTGTGTGATACACAGTATGTCATCTACTTATTAAAAGAACTAATCGAAATCAATGACAACGAACCAGAATCAGATGATCTTGCACATGTAGTCGAGAACCGCCTTGTCAATCAGCAGGTCTCCAAGGTAGAAACGCTGGATGAAGCGGTGGATCAAGTGCTGTCCGGGCTTGTAGCAGTTGTTGTAGAAGGTGAAAACTACGCCTTTATCATTGATGTTAGAAGTTATCCTGGCAGAATGCCTGAGGAGCCGGATACAGAAAAGGTTGTCAGGGGAGCAAGAGACGGTTTTGTTGAAAACATTATTGTAAATACAGCGCTTATTCGAAGAAGAGTGCGGGATGAAAAGCTGCGATACAAAATGCTCAAAGTAGGCGAACGTTCCAAAGCCGATGTTTGTGTTTGCTATATTGAAGATATTGCAGACCCAGATCTTGTAGATATTATAGAAAAAGAAGTATCAGGAATTAAGGTCGATGGGCTGACGATGTCTGATAAAACGATTGAAGAATTTATTATTAAGCAAGGATATAATCCCTTTCCGCTAGTGCGTTATACCGAGCGTCCAGATGTCGCCGCTAACCACATATTAGAAGGGCATGTCATCATCATTACGGATACATCCCCTAGCGTCATCATTACACCAACCACTATTTTTCACCACGTTCAGCATGCAGAAGAATATCGCCAGGCACCTGCCGTTGGTACATTCCTAAGATGGGTACGCTTTTTAGGCATTTTATGTTCTACCTTTCTTTTGCCGATTTGGTTTCTTTTTATCCTTGAACCGAATCTTTTGCCTGACAATTTAAGCTATATTGGGTTTAACAAACCTTCTCATATCCCTGTGATTCTCCAAGTGTTCCTTGCTGATTTCGGGGTGGAATTTTTAAGGATGGCAGCAATTCATACGCCAACCGCATTGTCGACCGCCATGGGACTGATCGCGGCTGTTTTAATTGGACAAATCGCTATTGATGTCGGTTTGTTTACACCAGAGGTCATCTTATACGTTTCACTGGCGGCGATCGGTACCTTTACAACGCCAAGCTATGAGCTGAGTGTCGCCAATAAGATTGTCAGGCTCATCATCCTAGCACTAGTGGCGATCTTCAAGCTGAATGGACTCATCATTGGTTTTACGTTGTTACTCATTTATTTAACTTCCATTCGTTCATTGCAGACGCCTTATATGTGGCCGTTCCTCCCATTTAATGGGAAGGCTTTGTGGCAAGTGCTGATTCGGACGTCTGTTCCTGGCTCAAAAGTAAGACCGAGCATCGTTCACCCTCAAAACAGATCAAAAATTCCGCCAAATTCTTAAGGCTCATTGAAAGTGGCTGAAGATTGTGATATTGTATTTTTAACTTTGAGACAAGGCAAAAGGCAGCTCACGCAGCTGCCTTTTTTCAGCCGAAGCGGAGAAAGAGGGAATGACATTGTATTTACACGGCACTTGCAGACAAAATGAACTCGGTCATTTAGAAATTGGTGGTGTTGATGCTGTTTCTTTAGCTGAAACGTATGGGACACCACTTTATGTATATGATGTGGCTTTAATACGGGAGCGCGCAAAAAGCTTTCAAAAAGCATTTATAGAAGAAGAATTAACAGCGCAGGTAGCATACGCGAGTAAAGCATTTTCTTCCATCGCCATGTTTCAGCTTGCTAAAGAAGAAGGATTATCTCTTGATGTTGTCTCAGGCGGTGAGCTTCACACAGCCATTTGCGCTGGATTCCCAGTAGAAAAAATTCATTTCCATGGCAATAATAAAAGCAGAGAAGAATTAAAAATGGCTTTAGAGCATGGGATCGGCTGTATAGTTGTGGATAATTTCTATGAAATGAAGCTCATTGAACAGCTTGGTCAAGAGCTGTCAAAAAAAGTGAAAGTATTGCTCCGCATCACGCCTGGTGTCGAAGCGCATACGCATGATTACATTACGACAGGTCAAGAGGATTCAAAATTTGGCTTTGATCTTCACAATGGACAAGCAGATGAAGCGGTGAAACAAGTGCTTCGTTCAGAAGTGATTGAGCTTTTAGGTGTTCATTGTCATATCGGTTCACAAATTTTTGATACGGCTGGTTTTGTCCTTGCGGCAGATAAAATCTTTTTGAAGCTGGATGAATGGAGAGAATCATTTGGTTTTATTTCTACAGTGTTAAACTTAGGCGGCGGCTTTGGGATTCGTTATACAGAAGAGGATGAACCACTTCCTGCGACAGAATATGTCGAGAAAATAATCCAAGCTGTGAAAAAGAACGTGGCCCGCTATGAGTTTGATATGCCGGAGATTTGGATAGAACCAGGTCGTTCTCTCGTTGGAGATGCAGGGACGACTCTTTATACGATCGGATCATCAAAACACGTACCTGGCATCCGCGATTATGTTGCGGTAGATGGCGGAATGAGTGACAACATTCGTCCGGCTTTATATCAAGCGAAATATGAAGCGGCAAGTGCCAATAAAATGAGTCAAACGCATGATCAAACCGTTTCAATTGCCGGTAAATGCTGTGAAAGCGGAGATATGCTCATTTGGGATATCGATCTGCCAGAGTTATCACAAGGGGATTTATTGGCTGTCTTTTGTACCGGAGCTTACGGCTATAGTATGTCAAACAACTATAACCGCATTCCGCGCCCAGCGGTTGTGTTTGTAGAGGACGGGGAAGCGCAGCTTGTGGTTGAGCGTGAAACCTATGAGGACATTGTCAAACTTGATTTACCGTATCAATCAAAAGTGAAATCATCTAATTAAAAAAGCTGCCTGGGGTACAGGCAGCTTTTTTTCATGGATTATTTTCCTCCAGTGAATACAGAGACGATCGCGTTCCAGATGGAGACAAAGAAATCCCAAATCTTTTGAAGAAGGTTTTTCCCTTCATCTGATTCTATGAATTTTGTAATCTTGTCTTTTGCTTTATCAATTTGAGACCCTACTTGATTCCAATCAATATTGATGTTTTTCATTTTATCAAATAACGAGACAAGCTGATCTTTTTGATCCTGCGTCAGATTTAAGTTCAAATCAGAAGCAGCCTGATCGACTTTTTCTTCTACTTCTTTGGTGGTTTTAGGGACACCGTTTTTTGCAATGTCATCTTTGATTTTTGCAATAAGGGCAGAAGCGTTGTCTTTCCCGATAGAGTCACCTAATTTAGAAGTAGTCACAAGCTCTTCGTTTGCCACCTGCTTCACATCTTCTGGAATGGCTTTGTCGCTTGACACCTCATACGCTTTAAGTAAGCCCGTCAGTGCGGCTGTACCAGATACTTCAAATGGAGCAGTGACGACAACCTTGGCATCCTTGACACCTGCTGTCATTAAAGCATTTAAATACATCTCATCTGTAATGGTCTTGATGTTGTGTGTATCCACAGTCAGACCAGTACCTGATTTCTCAATGGTGATAGATGAAGATGATAATGCTCTCGTCCCGATAGAAGAACGAGGGATATACTTTCCTAAATATTCGTGCTCTTCTTTATTGGTTACTTCAATTTTTGTCGCATTTTCAGGTGGATTCAACTCGTCAAGCACCTTTTGTCGATCAGCTGGTGTTAAGTCTTGCCCGAGTGTGACGATGACATCGCCGACAGCTGCATCCGCTAAGCTGACTTTTGGCGCACCAATTAGGAAAAGGAGCGCTGCCATCATACCAAGCATCATTTTTTTAAACATGTTGACCTCCTTCAAGTCGAAAGCGTTCCTCTTTCAAGAGAAACTCAGCTTTTGAGTACACGTACAGAAATGCACTCCATCATATAGACGTAACAAATTGACTCGACGTTTCAATTTTCTTTTTAAGATGTGTTCCTTTTCCAATAAATGAAGACATGTCATTTCGTCACATATCATTTTATGAGGAAAAAAGAATCAAGCAATCCTATTTTATCAATCATCAGTTAAGAGGTAAATGACAATCGAAGAGCAGGGGATGTTTAACATCACCGAAAATGTGCTATAATGAGCGTTGTTTAACCTGAAAGGAGAATGTGAAAAATGGCGAAAAAAGGATACATACAATTAACGAATGGAAAGAAAATTGAGTTTGAACTTTACCCAGAGGCTGCTCCAGGTACAGTAGCAAACTTTGAAAAATTAGCGAATGAAGGCTTCTACGATGGATTGAAGTTCCACCGCGTGATTCCAGGTTTCGTCAGCCAAGGCGGCGACCCAAACGGTAATGGAACGGGTGGTCCTGGTTACACAATTAAATGTGAAACAGAAGGAAATCCACATCAGCACGAAAGAGGTTCATTATCAATGGCGCATGCAGGTAAAGACACAGGCGGCAGCCAATTCTTTATCGTACATGACCCGCAGCCGCACTTAAACGGTGTTCACACTGTTTTTGGCAAGGTAACATCTGGTATCGAGGCTGTACTTGATATGGAGCAAGGCCAAGGCATGGAAAAAGTTGAAGTTGTAGATGCATAATCCAAAACACCGCTTAATCGCGGTGTTTTTTTATTTTGTTTCTGAGTCAAATGTGATTTGTTTCGTTAGGCGATAGGTGATGATCCAATACAAAATGGCTAAAGCGCTGATAGAGGCACCAAAAAGACATACTCCGCTCCAGCCATAGGCTGCGTATATGCTGGTTGAAACAATTGAACCGGTCGCACTGCCGATGGAGTAAAAAATCATGTAAGCAGCCGTAAGCCGGCTTCTTGCCTCAGGCCGCACTGTGAAAATCATAGTCTGATTCGTTACGTGTACTGCCTGCACAGATAGGTCAAGAATGATAATGCCAATGACTAAGGCAATAAGTGAATGTTCAGTCAAAATGATGAAAAACCATGAAATGAATAATAGGACAAGGGCTATACCGCTTGTGAACTGTCCAAAACCTCGATCAGCAAGGCTGCCAGCCCGAGCAGCCCCTAACGCTCCGGCTGCTCCAGCAAGACCAAATGCGCCAATAGCAGTATGTGAAAGAGAGTGTGGCGCAGTACTGAGAGGCAGCACGAGTGAAGTCCATAACGTACCAAACACGATAAAAATCAGAAGAGCCAAAATCCCACGGATGCGCAGGATTCGTTCTTGTATAAACAATGTAAATATTGAACGAAGCAGATGAACATAGGATAATGACTCTCTTTTGCTGTCATCACGCGGGAGCACTCGGAACAATACGCCAGTTAGGATCAGCATGATGACGGCAGAAACAAGATATACAGACCTCCAGCCAGCAAAATCGGTTAATACACCAGCAAAGGTTCGGGCGAGAAGAATACCGATGACGATTCCACTTTGCACCAAGCCGACGATACGGCCGCGCTCTTCTGGAGCAGCCCAACTTGCTGCAAACGCAACGAGTACCTGAGTGACTACAGCGAGCAGTCCGACCAATGCTAATCCTATAAATAGGACGGTGACGATAGGAGCGATGCCGACTAGAATGAGGGCAAGCACAGATAAAAGCATCTGACCAATGATGAGCCGGCGTCGATTCAACAGATCACCAAGTGGTACGATCAGTAGCAGCCCCGCCGCATAACAAAGCTGAGTAATCGTAATGACAATACCGATGGATGAATACGTGATATCGAACTCGGCTGCCAGTGAATCTAGTAACGGTTGTGCGAAGTATATGTTTGCAACAGCCATCCCGCAGGCTGCTGCAAAAAGTAGTGCCATATAGTGAGTCATTTTATCTTTAACCATTCATTGCATCCCCTCTTTTTGAGCTTTTTAATATAATATACTGATCGGTACAAAATGATTATGATTAAGAATAACCAACAAAACGTTTTAAAGTCAAGATTTTATTTTGGTTATTCTATGTTGATTTGGAGATCAGAAAGACAAATTGACAATGTTACATGAATAAAATACAATCATTATATACCGATTGGTAATGAAAACTTACAAACAAAGAAATAGATGGTTGTTATCGTGAAAGGATTTTATTGTTGAAAAGAGGAATTGATGATGGTTCGACAGCGTGAGTTTGATGAGGAAAAAGCGTTGAATGATGCAATGATGCTTTTTTGGGAAAAGGGGTATAGAGCTACAACGTTAAGCGATTTGACTGCAAAAATGGGAATACAGCGGCCAAGTTTATACGCAGCCTTTGGAGATAAAGAGGAATTATTTGAGGCTGCATTACGCACATATACAAAGCAGCATGCAGCCCGTATTCGAACAAAACTTCAAAACAATCGATCTGTAAAGGAAGCATTTCATCTATTATTGACAGATGTAGTGGAAGAGGAATATGGAGATGGCCCAAGTAAAGGCTGTTTTTGCATTAATACAATAGTGGAACTTGCTCCACACGAAGAGAAATTTGAAATTCTGACAAGAGAGCATCAGATGTATCTTTCGGTTATTTTTGAAGAAAAGATCGTGCAAGGCATTCGCTCAGGTGAGCTCGAAAGCGGCTTGAATGCTAAAGCCTTAGCACAGACACTGGTCGTTTCTTTCATCGGGCTTACCGTCCTCATGAAGTCACGTCCAGAGCGTTCATTTGTAGATCATTCTGTAGCGACGATCCTATCCATTTTAAAATAAAATGGATAACACCTATGACACCTTCTGAGAAAAAGCGTATTTTGATCCATTACATCAAAATACGCTTTTTCTTTTAGGGCATTCATGCACAGAATCTTTTTTTATGATATGATAAGAGAACAAACATTCGCATTTGTGGAATACCAGCACATCCAGCTGCAAATGAAGAAAATAGAAAGAAAGAAGGGGAGACTTTGAAACCACTCACTAAAGAAGAAAAAAATCAAATGATGATGGCCATTCAGCGTTACTTTGCCGAAGAACGAGAAGAAGAGATTGGTGAATTAGCAGCCATTAATATACTAGAATTTATCACAAAAAACCTTGGAAGCTACTATTATAATCAAGGGGTTCGCGACAGCCGCAGCATCGCTGTTCAGCGGTCACAATTGTTAGAGGAAGACTTATTCGCACTCGAAAAAAGAATATAATCGAAAAGACTGCAGTATCGTGTGAAACGAACTGATAAATAGGAAAAAGACCCCCTTAATAAAGAACGCATATTCGTATCATATGTAATGATTAAGAGGTGGAACCAAAGGGCCATCTGAATCGTTATATAAGTAACCATTAATGAAAATCAGCTTTTTTGGTTTTATTTCAATAAAAGAAGGAATAAAACATACAAATAGGCGAAGTGCAGATGATGGAGGTTCTAAATATGGGGAAAATTAAATTAAAAATGGCAATCTTATTTGTTTTACTGCTTTGTTTAGGCGCAGGTTATTTATACATGAATGGCATGAAAATTGAAGATGTGCCAACAGCCATTGGCGAGAGCTTAACAAATAATGATAAAGATTACACTATCTATGAATATACCATTACGAAAATTGATGGAGATGAATATTACGGTCAAGCAAAGAATGGCACCAAAATCATTTTTAATGGTAAGAAATTTGAAGATGATGTGGCCGATCTGAAAAAAGGCGATCGTATTAAAGCCTACTTTAGTAATGAAAAAAGAATAGATGGACTGATAAAAGTAGTAAAAGTCGTAAATTAACATGTCTCCTTTCCTATAAGGAGGCTTTTTTTTGAAGAAATCTTGATTGTTGCATTTGACAACAAGGATCGCTATAATAGCCCCTAAGGACAGCTAAATATCGATTGTATCCTTCGGGGCAGGGTGAAAATCCCGACCGACGGTAATAAAGCAAATGCTTTACAGCCCGTGACCCGTTAATTTATTAACGGTTGATTCAGTGAAAAGCTGAAGCCGACAGTGAAAGTCTGGATGGGAGAAGGATAAAGAAAGCTATGAACGAAAAATATTTGTTGATCATAGTCTTATTTCTGATGCAAAAAAACCAAAGCCCCGGAATTTTTTCCGGGGCTTTCTGTATGTTTTTGTTGTTAATAGATGCATGCAGTGTTTATTAGGTGATCCCTCATCTACCTTGTATGGACCATAAAAAGCGACGAAGGTGCTCAATCGATCACATGTCCCTAACATCGCTTTTTTAAAAAGTGAGAAATACAAATGAAAAGAAAGGGAGGATCACATGTTTACGGGGATAATTGAAGAAGTTGGCACCGTTCAGTCATTAAGTAAAAAGTCAGCAGATGCCATGGAAATTGTCATTACATGCAGCCGTGTGCTGGAAGATGTTCACCTCGGAGACAGTATCGCCATTAATGGAGTATGTCTGACAGTCACAAGCTTTACAAAAGGACAGTTCGCCGCAGATGTGATGCCAGAGACGGTCAAATCGACATCACTGGATCAGCTGACAAAAGGCAGTCCAGTGAATTTAGAGCGAGCCATGTCCTCAAATGGACGATTTGGCGGCCATTTTGTCTCAGGCCATGTTGATGGAACGGCAGTCATCACCCGAATAGAAAAGAAGAGTAATGCCATTTACTATGATTTAAAGATGGACAAGACCCTCACAGATATGCTCACCCAAAAGGGTTCGATCGCAATAGATGGTGTCAGCTTGACCATTTTCGATTTGCGAGATTCACAAGTCACAGTCTCTATTATTCCTCATACGCTTGAAGGAACTATTTTCCCGACTAAATCTATGGGGGATATCGTGAATATAGAGTGTGACATGATCGGAAAATACATTTATCGTTTTTTAACAAAAGAGCAAGGCGATAAACAGCCATCTCGATTGACCCCATCATTTCTAAAAGAGCACGGATTCTAGGAGGCGAATGTATGTATCATTCTGTTGATGAGGCAATAAATGCCCTTAAACAAGGAGAAATCATTATCGTAGTGGATGATGAAGACAGAGAAAATGAAGGAGACTTTGTGGCACTTGCTGAGCATGCCACACCTGAAGTGATTAACTTCATGGCTTTACATGGAAGAGGCCTCATTTGTACGCCAGTCGATGCGTCGATCGCCGAACACCTGAATCTGCATCCAATGGTTGAACATAATACAGATGCACACCATACAGCATTTACAGTAAGCATCGACCATGTGACAACGACGACTGGTATCAGTGCTTTTGAGCGCTCCACGACCATGCTGGCCATGTTAAATAAAGACGCAAAACCAGACGAATTTGCCCGTCCAGGCCATGTTTTTCCGCTTATTGCAAAAGAAGGCGGCGTACTAGAAAGACCAGGTCATACAGAGGCGGCGGTTGATCTTGCTAAACTGGCAGGCTCAGAGCCAGCGGGTGTCATATGTGAAATTATGAATGCAGATGGATCAATGGCTCGCGTCCCTGAACTAAAGGAGATCCAAAAACAGCATGATTTAAAGATGCTGACAATAGAAGCATTACAGACATATTTAAACAATAATCAAACAGCGACTATCAAAACAAAATAAAAATCACAAAAAAGGATGATTAACATATGAATACAATACAAGGTCATGTAGTAGCAGAAGGACTAAAATTTGCAATCGTTGTAGCGAGATTCAATGATTTTATTACAAGTAAACTGTTAGATGGAGCAGAAGACACATTGCTCAGACACGGAGCAAATGGTGATGATATCGATGTTGTGTGGGTACCAGGCGCTTTTGAAATCCCGTACATGGCAAAAAAATTAGCTGAAACCAAAAAATATGATGCAGTCATCACACTTGGAACCGTGATCAGAGGCGCAACGACTCACTATGATTACGTTTGTAATGAAGCTGCTAAAGGAATTGCTCAAAGTGCAATGTCAACAGGGGTACCGATTATCTTTGGTGTACTGACAACAGAATCGATTGAACAAGCCATTGAAAGAGCTGGTACAAAAGCTGGAAATAAAGGCAGCGAATCGGCTGCAGCTGCTATTGAAATGGCGAATCTCAATCGAACGT
This sequence comes from Bacillus sp. FSL R5-0659, assembly GCF_038008785.1. Taxonomy (NCBI): domain Bacteria; kingdom Bacillati; phylum Bacillota; class Bacilli; order Caryophanales; family Bacillaceae; genus Bacillus; species Bacillus sp. FSL R5-0659. The sequence goes on along the minus strand of NZ_JBBOZU010000001.1, from coordinate 2,058,082 downwards.
TCTCTTAATTTAGTGAAAAAGAGTTTAAAAACGGTATAAAAATGTTTATAATGTGTGATGAGCAAATGAATCATAAGACATTTGCTGGAAATTAGGATAATTTGAATATTGAGGGGTATATATGTTAATTCGTTACAAGAGGTCTTTTGAAAAAATTGCCATGGGACTCCTGTCCTTTATGCCGGGTGAGAAAGACGTCAAACAGCTTCAGCAGACGATGAAGTCATATGAAATGGATGAAGATCGGCAGCTGTTCCTATGGAAAGATGGCGAGGATATTGTAGGTGCTATTGGTGTGTTGAAAACAGACGACCAAGTACAAATCGAGCATATTAGTGTGAATCCATCCCATCGTGATCAAGGAATCGGCAAGGAAATGGTTTTAGCCGTGGAAGACATATTTAAAACCAAAACACTCATTCCAAATGAATTAACGCAAGGCTTCTTTCATAAGTGTCACAGCGAATCAAATTAAATATCACACATGTAAAAGCAGAGGCTACAGTCCTCTGCTTTTTTTACGTTCAATCTGCTTTTTTCGCTCCAGCAATACATCTGTCCGGTCACGGAGTCTATGTTTTTCGATTAAAAATGTATGGGATAAGTTGCTTTCCTGTCCAAAAAGCAGTCCTTCTTTTTGGGCCATTTCTTGGCATAAAGATAGAAGTGCTTCATCTTTGATCGGCAGCATCACACTCTCATAGGGCATGTCTTCATCCATCTTCTTTTTCAGCGTTCGCAAAAGCAACAGAAATGCCTCATCATCCAGACCGAGATTCGATAATACTGAACGGTTTGCTTCTAACAAATGAAGACTGTTAGAAATGAGCCGTTTTGCTCCTTCTCCATTTCCCCGTCTTTGATGATACAAGGCAACAGCGAGCTGAATGAGCCCGACCCAATATTCTTTGCGCTGCTCAGGGGGATCTTCCTTCCAATATTCCTCTAGAATTTCATGACACTCAAAATAATCTCTTGTTGTATGAAATTCGTGTAAAAAAGCCACGTACGCTTCAGGATACACAGCAGTCATCTCCTTTTCCACTCTCAGTCTAACATATTGAAAAGAAAAGAAGAAAGAGCGTCCCTTTATTGAAAAGGACGCTCTGTTTCTTTAATAAACCCAAGCCGCGCCAACGATGATCAGCAAGATGAAAAGCACGACAATAAGCGCGAATCCTCCGCCGAAGTTATAGCCATCTCCCATAATGATACGGCCTCCTTTTTCATCAGTTCTGATTACAATGGTATTCTATGTATAAATGCCCTTATTGGTATGGGCGGATCCACTGTTTTTCTTGATTTGCCTAAGGCATCATGGCCGAAATTATATTGGACGAGAGCTTTATCCTGTCTTATACTAAAGGTTAGCCGGTGAAACGGTACTTAGAAGACAGTAGAAATGGTGAGAAAAAGATGCTGGAATATCAGGTGAAAATAGATTCGTTCGAGGGTCCTTTGGACTTGCTTTTACATTTAATAAACCGGTTGGAAATTGATATTTATGATATTCCCGTCGCTAAAATTACGGAGCAGTATTTATTATATGTCCACACGATGAGGGAGCTTGAGCTCGATGTTGCGAGTGAATATTTGGTCATGGCTGCAACCCTCCTGAGTATTAAAAGCAGAATGCTTCTTCCGAAACAAGAGGAAGAGCTGTTTGATGAAGACCTGCTCGAAGAGGAAGAGGATCCTCGAGAAGAGCTGATTGGCAAATTGATTGAATACCGCAAGTATAAAAATGCAGCACAAGAACTAAAGGAACGCGAAGAAGAAAGGCAAAATGCCTTTACAAAACCACCGAGTGATTTAAGCGAATTTGCAAAAGAATCAGAAGCGAAGGACACAAATTTACACGTAACGGTGTATGATATGTTAGGTGCGTTCCAAAAGGTATTAAACCGAAAGAAAATAACGAAACCAGCACCATCAAAGATTACAAGACAAGAAATCCCGATTGAAGACAAAATGAATGAGATTATGAACCATTTAAGAAAAACAAAAAAGCGGACCAATTTCATGACTCTATTTCAACATGATCAAAAGGAACACCTTGTCGTGACGTTTCTTGCTGTTCTCGAATTGATGAAAAGTCATCAAATCATGCTAGAGCAGGAAGGGAACTTTGAAGACATTTATATCATAGGGAGTGAAACGATTCATGACGCTTGATATCGTGAATTGGAAAGCCATCTTAGAAGCGCTGCTGTATGCAGCAGGTGACGAAGGCTTAACAAGAAAACAGCTCATGTCTGTTCTTGAAGTAGATGAGTCGGTATTACTCGACATTATGTCTTCCGTAAAGGAAGAATATCAAAAACAAGAACGAGGGATTGAGCTCATTGAATATGCAGATTCATATATGCTGCTGACGAAAAAAGAATACAGCATGTATTTAAAAAAATTAGTCGAGACACCATCCAAAGGTTTATCGCAGGCAGCGCTGGAGGTGCTTGCCATTGTTTCTTATAAACAGCCGATTACACGCAGTGAGGTAGAGGAGATTAGAGGCGTCAAATCAGAGCGTGTGCTTCATAGCTTAGTAGCCAAAGCATTGCTCTGTGAAGTAGGACGTGCCGATGGCCCGGGACGAGCAATTCTTTATGGGACAACCCCGACCTTTTTAGAGCAATTTGGCTTAAAAGCGTTAGATGAATTACCACCGCTTCCAGAGAATGTGGAAGCAGATGGTGTGCAAGAAGAAGCTGATCTATTTTTTGAAAACTTCAATCAAACATTTGAAGATATAAAATAGTTCAAACGAAGGAAAAATGTATGATAAAATATAAAAAAGATTTTAGGTCTAAAATCTTTTGATGACAGATAAAATGGTGACAAAGCCATGAGGGGAAGGTAAACACGAAACAAATGGCACATATGAATGTAAAGGCTCAAGTTGATCAAGCAGGCGTCTTTTTATCAAAGGTTGCAATTGAAATGAATGGTTTTCTGAACGAAGCCACCTTATCAAGCTTGAAACGATTAAACCCCGAAGCGGAAGCCTATTATTGTGACATATTGAGTACATTACGGAAGCTTGCAGTGTACAGCGAGGATGCAGCAGCAGTTTGCAGGAAAATGGGGCAGCAGCAGACATTTCCGCAGCAAGCCGCACAGCAGATGCTTCACCGTATTTATCATCAATGTATTGAAGAATTTTTCACGCCGAAAAAAGATACATGGTATGAAGACAGCCGTTCGGCCTATACAGGAAAAAGCAGCATTGTTTTTCACCATGAAGTATCCGCTGATATGAAACAATTATTTTCTTCACTAGAAAAAGACTTTTTAGCGATGAGAGAAGAGCTGGAATATACGACTTCTCATCAACAAGTGAAAATGGTATAAGTAAGTCGAAGAAGCGCCTCTCCATGTAGAGGCGCTTTTTTTTATGGACGAGGCATCATAACTTTTTCAGCTGAGCATACACTTGTACAAAACGGACAAGGACGTGAATGAACATGCCCTATTTAAAAATTGGAACAGCAGTCCTTCTTCTATTTACACTCTTACTGCCTTTTTCCTCACATGCCAAAGCAGACATTTCGTTATCAGTGAGTGCAAGAAGTGCCATTTTAATAGATGGACAGTCAGGCAGAGTCCTATTTGGAAAGGACGAGCACGAAAAAAGAAGAATCGCCAGTATTACAAAAATCATGACGGCTGTATTAGCTATTGAATCAGGAAAAATGAAAGATACCGTCAAAGTATCAAAACGTGCGATTCAAGCGGAGGGCTCATCCATTTATTTAAAGGAAGGGCAGAAGGTGAGCTTAGAAGATTTGACATACGGGCTCATGCTGCGTTCTGGAAATGATGCAGCTGTTGCCATTGCAGAGCATGTTGGCGGCAGCTTAGAAGGCTTTATTTTTATGATGAATCAAAAGGCAGCTGAACTAGGAATGGAGAATACGAATTTTCAAAATCCGCACGGACTCGATGATCATAAAAATCATTATTCATCAGCCTATGACATGGCGATCCTAACAAAATACGCGATGAAACATAAACAATATCAAAAAATTGCTGGTACGACTTTCTATAAAGCAAAAACAATGGAAGGCTATTGGAAAAATAAAAACAAGCTGCTCACCGGTTTATACGAATATTCAACTGGAGGGAAAACAGGATATACAAAACTTGCAAAACGTACACTCGTCTCCACCGCTGCAAAAGGGGATGCTGAGCTGATCGCTGTGACCATTAATGCGCCGGATGACTGGAAGGATCATATCTCTATGTTTGAATATGCATTTGATCACTACAAAACGTATGTGCTTGCTGAAAAAGGAAGACTTACTTCGTTAAAAGGGACCTTTTACGAAAAAAAAGCGTTTATCAAGCGTGATGTGGACTATTTTTTAAATGAAGATGAGAAAAAACTTGTCAAAATTGAAACAGAAATGCTCACCCCTAAAAAGAAATGGAAAAAAAACGCCGAAGCCATCCCGGATGTTGTAGGGAAAATGACCATTTTATTAGATGGACAGGTGATCGAGCAATTACCGATTTTTTATGAAAATAAACGAAACCGCATGCCTCAGAAAAGCTTTCAAGAAATGTTTAAGTCTGTCTTTCAGACATCTATAGGCGGATCTTCATGGTCAATCTAATTTGGGTATTTCTCACTGTCATCGGTCTTGTCTATGCGATGTTTAATGGAACGATGCATGAAGTGAATGAGGCTGTATTTAAGGGCTCAAAAGAAGCGGTTACTATTTCAATTGGTCTGATTAGTGTCCTCGTTTTTTGGCTCGGGCTCATGAAGATTGCCGAAGAGGCAGGGCTGTTAAATTTCTTTAGTAAAATGTGCCGACCCTTTATTTCAAAGCTATTCCCGGATATTCCGCCTAATCATCCTGCAATGGGGTATATTTTGTCCAATCTCATGGCAAATTTCTTTGGTCTTGGGAATGCCGCTACACCACTTGGGATTAAAGCGATGGAGCAGATGAAAGCATTAAATGGCGGAAAAAATGAGGCAAGCCGTTCTATGATTACATTTCTAGCGGTCAACACGTCCTCTATCACACTTGTGCCAACAACCGTCATTGCTATAAGAATGACCTATGGGGCAGATCAGCCAACAGACATTGTAGGACCAACCATTTTAGCAACACTCATTTCAGGAATCGGTGCAATTCTCATCGATCGTTATTTCCACTATCGCAGAAGCAGGCGGGGGTGATCTTGTGGCATTTATTAATTGGCTGTCACTTGCTTTGATTCCACTGATCATCGCAGGGATTTTGATTGCTGGAACCATTAAAAAGGTACCAACCTATGAAACATTTGTGGAGGGAGGAAAAGAGGGCATTCAAATTGCCTTTTCCATCATTCCCTATTTAGTCGGCATGCTTGTAGCTATTACGATATTCCGTGCGTCAGGTGCGCTTGATTTTGTTATGGGACTTTTAAAACCAGTCTTTACAGCGATTGGTTTCCCTCCAGAAGTCGTTCCGCTTGCGTTTATTCGCCCGATATCAGGAACGGCTGCACTTGGAATGACATCAGACTTGATAGCGACGTATGGTCCAGATTCTTTTATTGGCCAGCTCGCGGCAGTCATGCAAGGGTCAACAGACACCACCCTTTACATTTTGACGGTTTATTTTGGAGCAGTCGGTATTAAAAAAATGGGAGATGCGCTAAAAGTAGGTTTGTTAGCAGATCTCATTGGTGTCATTGCATCTGTGATTATCGTCAGTTTGTTATTTAGCGGCGCCTAATCAGGCGCTTTTTTGTATTTCATGGATGGAAAATCGCTTTTTAGCTGAAATTAGACAGACGAAACGCTTATTTTTCCACGAATGCTTGTTTGTTTTAGGTCAAGCAAGTAAGATAGTACATGAGGTGAAAGACAAATGGAACGTTTACAGAAAGTAATTGCACATGCCGGCGTCGCTTCAAGACGAAAGGCTGAAGAATTAATTAAAGAAGGACGAGTTACCGTTAATGGTCAAACAGTGACAGAGCTCGGAGTGAAGGTGGGCTCTTCAGATAAAATTGAAGTCAATGGCTTAAAGCTTGAAAGAGAAGAACCGGTTTACTTTATGCTTTATAAACCGCGCGGCGTCATTTCTGCTGCCGAGGATGATAAAGGACGTAAGGTCGTCACAGACTTCTTTGATGATGTCCCGCAGCGCCTTTATCCAATCGGCCGGTTAGATTATGATACGAGCGGTTTGATTTTGATTACAAATGATGGGGAATTTGCCCATAAGCTCATGCACCCGAAATACGAAATTGATAAAACGTATGCAGCGAAGCTAAAAGGCATTCCGTCAAAGGAACTGCTTAGAAAGCTAGAAAAAGGGATCATGTTAGATCATAAAAAAACAGCACCTGCTCGTGCGAAAATGCTTTCTATTGATAAACGAAAGCAAACTTGTATTGTCCAATTAACCATTCATGAAGGCAGAAACAGACAAGTGCGCCGCATGTTTGAAGCGATTGGCCATGATGTGTTAAAGCTAAAAAGGGAGCAATATTCGTTCCTTCATATTGAAGGTATGAGACCAGGAGACCGCAGAGAATTGTCTCCACATGAAGTAAAGCGCCTGAGAGCAATTGCCGATCATGGGAAAAGCGCTTTTTAATTTTCACATAAACTTCAAAAAATGAAGAAGCATCAAAAGAAGGAGAATGCTATAATTTACCTGAATGTCTATGGGGAAGGGGTACTTCAGATGAAAAAAAGACGGTTTTTCATACGGACGGGCATTCTCCTCGTGATGCTTGCTGCACTTTGTTATACAATGTATAACTCAGTATTTGCCAAACAGGATCGAGTCAAAGAAGGATCTATTGCGCCAAACTTTGTCCTTCAATCTGTGGATGGGGATCGGATTGAATTAAAGGACTTAAAAGGCAAAGGTGTCTTTCTTAATTTTTGGGGTACATGGTGCGGTCCGTGTAAACAAGAATTTCCTTATATGGCGAATCAATATGAAGTGTTCAAGGATCGTGGTGTGGAAATTGTTGCAGTCAATGTTGCGGAATCCAAAATTGCCGTGAAAAACTTTATGGAATCCTATGGCGTGAATTTTCCTGTTGCCTTGGACAAAGATCGTCAAGTGACAGAGGCATATGATATTACGCCGCTGCCAACCACATTTTTAATTAATCCTGAAGGCAAGGTAATCAAAGTCATAAAGGGAACGATGACAGAACGTAATGTCTATGAATATATGAATTTGATTAAACCAAAGGGGTCATAGAATGAAAGAGGTAAAGTGCGAGTGTGGACATATTAATCCAATCGGTACTGTTCTATGTGAATCATGCGGGAATCCCATTGCGGCTAAAGAGAAAAACTCTTCAAAGCTGCTTGATATGAGATATGACGGCAGTGCAAGACGCTCGCAAACATACAACAAAACGATTGTTGATAAAGTATGGAACTTTTTTTCTTCGGTTAAAGTGGGTGTGTGGCTGATTGTCATTACACTGCTTGCTTCTTCGCTTGGAACGATTTTTCCGCAGGAGCGATTTATTCCGCCAGGTGCATCCGCTTCCACGTATTATGAAGAGCAATATGGATCGTTTGGCAAGCTGTATTATACACTTGGATTCCATGATCTTTATAATTCTTGGTGGTTTTTAGCTCTTATCGCATCAATCGGAATCTCCCTTGTTATTTGTAGTCTCGACCGCGTTATTCCTCTTTATCGAGCACTCAAAAACCAAGGGGTCATTAAAAAAGAAGGCTTTATGAGAAGACAGCGTCTGTTTAGTGAGACAGACAAAACATTAGATCAGCATACATATGAAGGCATCATCAGAGTAATGAAACAAAAGCGTTACCGCGTGCGAGAAGAAAATGGGTATATTTTAGCCGAAAAAGGACGTTTTTCACGCTGGGGACCTTACGTCAATCACATTGGATTAATCATCTTTCTCATTGGATCGATGCTCCGGTTCGTCCCGGGCATGTACGTAGACGAAACGCTATGGGTCAGAGAAGGTGAAACTGCACCGATTCCAGGTACGGATGGTCAATATTTCTTGAAAAATAATGCGTTTTCAATTGATCGTTATGAAACTGGAAATGAAAAAGAAGTGTTTGAGAATGCCATTGAAAAAGCTGGCGACGGTCAAGTGGTGAAAAGCTATAAAACGGATGCCGTATTATACAAACGTGAAGGAGAAGTTGTATTGGGTGAAAAGCCCAAGCTGAAGCAGGTCACAGAACACGATATCAAAGTGAATGAACCGCTTAAGTTTGACAATTTCTCATTATATCAAGTGGATTTTAAACAAAATGAACTCGATCAAATGGTCTTTCAGCTGATTCGTAAAGACACAGAAAAATCTTTCGGTACAGTGAAGATTAATCTGCTGGAGCCTAAGTCAGAATATGATCTTGGTAGCGGTTACAAAGTCAAAGTGATGAGCTATCTGCCTGATTTTTATTTTGACGATGATGGAACACCAAGTACGAAAACAAGGAATCCAAATAATCCTGCTTTCGTGTTTGAAATGATTTCTCCTGAAAAACCTAAAGGTGAAAAAAGCTTTGTCGCCATTCAAGAGACAGTAGAGGGTTCTGATAACAATCTATATAAAATGAAGTTTGATCGGGTTGAAACGAAAAACGTCACAGGGTTAACTGTTAGAAAAGATTTAACACTAGGGGTGCTTATTGTAGGCGGAATCATTTTCATGATTGGTGTCGTGCAGGGGATGTATTGGCAGCATAGAAGAATCTGGCTGTCGGTAAAGGATGGAAAAGTATTGGTGGCAGGACATACAAACAAAAACTGGTTCGGCTTAAAGTCCGATCTTAACGTGTTACTGAGCGGCAGTGGCATCAAACAGCCAGTTGATCAAAAAGAGCTGCCTGATACAACAAGTATCAGCAAAAGCAAGGGGGAAGGATTAGATGGCGGCAGTCAGTGAAAATCTGTTATTTGCAGCTTTTCTATTTTATTTAGCGGCAGTTCCTTTTTTTGGTGGTGCCATTAAAGGAAAAAAGAAAGAAGATGGACCGCGAAGGAATAAGGCGGCACTCATTGGCATTACGCTTACTATCATCGGTTTTTTGAGCCAGTTAGGCTATTTTATTTCAAGATGGATTGCATCTGGTCATGCACCAGTCAGTAATTTGTTTGAGTTCACTACGGCTTTTGGCATGATGCTGGTGCTTGCATTCATCATTTTATATTTTGTGTATCAAGTGTCTGTACTTGGTTTATTCACACTTCCAATCGCTTTATTGATTATTGCCTATGCAAGTATGTTCCCATCAGATATTTCACCACTGATCCCTTCACTTCAAAGTAATTGGCTTTATATTCACGTGACAACAGCAGCACTTGGTCAAGCCATTTTAGCCATCAGCTTTGTGGCAGGCGTCATCTTTCTATTAAAGCATGTGGATCAAACAAAGCCAGGAAAGAAGACGTTTGGTTTAGAGCTTGTCATGTTTATGATTGTGGTGACACTTGCATTTATCGCTGTCACGTCTATCTTTAGAATGACAGGATATGAAGCGACATTTAATTGGATCGATAAAAATAAAGAAAAAAGTGTGATGGTCTATGAGCTGCCAGCTCTTGTCGGACCTCATAAAGGGGAGCTTGTGACGGAAGATCGTTTGGAGCCGTTTGTTGAGCTGCCGCCTGTTTTTTCAGGCAGAAAGGTCAATACAGTGTTATGGTCATTTAGCGTAGGGCTGATTATATACGGACTCATTCGATTGATCATTCGCAAACGACTGAGCGCACTGCTTCAACCGCTAGTGAAACAGGTGAACCTAGATTTAGTCGATGAAATTGGGTATCGGGCTGTTTCGATTGGTTTCCCTGTATTTGCATTAGGCGGGCTGATCTTTGCCATGATCTGGGCGCAAATAGCATGGACTAGGTTTTGGGGCTGGGACCCGAAGGAAGTATGGGCATTGATTACGTTTCTCTTTTATGCAGCCTATCTTCATCTTCGCTTGTCGCGAGGCTGGCATGGTGAAAAGTCTGCTTGGCTTGCTGTGATCGGCTTCGCCATTATTATGTTTAATCTCATCTTTGTCAATCTTGTCATTGCGGGGCTTCATTCCTACGCATAATCACAAGGAAAAGCCAACTTTTATGATTCAATTCGGCTTTTTGTTAAAATGAATGTAACAACGGAGAAAGCAGGAGGACTGTCTAATGGAACACACAACTCAAACGAAAATATTAGTCGTAGATGATGAGGCAAGAATTCGCCGCCTTTTAAAAATGTATTTAGAACGTGAAAATTATGAAATCGATGAAGCGGAAAATGGAGATGAGGCGATTCAAAAAGGGCTTCAAACCGATTACGACCTCATTTTGCTCGATTTAATGATGCCTGGTACAGATGGAATCGAAGTGTGTAATCAAATTCGAGACAAAAAAGCGACTCCAATCATTATGCTGACGGCAAAAGGAGAAGAGGCCAACCGCGTTCAAGGATTTGAGGCAGGAACGGATGACTATATCGTCAAACCTTTCAGCCCGCGTGAAGTTGTTTTACGTGTGAAGGCATTGCTCAGAAGATCGTCTCAAACGTCTTATCTTAATACTGGGACAACAACAAAAGATGTTCTTGTGTTTTCTCATCTTTCTATTGACCATGATGCCCATAGGGTGACGGCTGATGGCAAAGAAGTCAGCCTCACGCCGAAGGAATATGAGCTTTTATATTTCCTTGCAAAAACACCAGATAAAGTTTATGACAGAGAAAAACTGTTAAAAGAAGTATGGCAATATGAGTTCTTTGGAGACTTACGAACAGTCGATACCCATGTCAAACGACTTCGTGAAAAACTGAATAAAGTGTCACCAGAAGCAGCGAAAAAAATCGTAACTGTATGGGGTGTCGGGTACAAATTTGAGGTCGGCGCTGAATGAAACTGTGGAAAAGTGTTGTAGGAAAGCTATGGTTAACCATTCTTTTCCTCGTCCTGATCGTTTTATCTATTTTAACTGTGCTTCTTTTAGAGTTCATTGAGAATTATCATGTAGAAGAAGCAAAATCTGATTTAACACAAATGGCGAACAAAGTAGCGGTCATTTTAGAAAGCCATGAGGATCAATCGCTTGCAAGATCGATAACATCAGAACTCGCTGACAAATTGACGAGTATTGCGATCATCCAAGAGGACGGGCTAGAGTGGTATTCGTCTGAAAAAGACGGGAAGCTTCCTGCGATTACAAAGAAACAAATTGAAGCGGACAGCGATTTAAATCAAGCACTGAAAGATCGTAAAAAAATCAGTAAACGTGCAGAACCTAATGCAGGCAATCAAAAAGATGAACGAATTGTAGTCGGTGTTCCATATGAGGCGAACGGAAAAAAAGGCATGGTCTTTCTTTCTCAGTCACTTCTCGCTGTAGAACAAACAACAAAACATACGACGCGATACATCTTCTTAGCCGCTGGAATTGCGATTGTACTGACCACTATATTCGCTTTCTTCTTGTCAACACGTGTCACCTATCCTCTTAGAAAGATGAGAGAGGGTGCACAAGATTTGGCGAAGGGGAAATTTGATACAAAGATTCCTATTTTAACGCAAGATGAGATTGGAGAACTGGCGATCGCCTTTAATCAAATGGGGAAGCAGCTTAAATTCCATATCACCGCCTTAAATCAAGAAAAAGAACATTTGTCTAATATTTTAAGCAGTATGGCCGATGGCGTCATCACCATCAATATTGATGGAACGATCTTGATGACCAATCCTCCTGCAGAACGATTTTTGCAGGCGTGGTATTATGAGCAAAATATGAAGATCAAAGATGGAGATGAACTGCCGCCAGAAGCGAGAGAGCTATTTCATACAGCTGTCAGCACAGAAAAGGAGCAAATGATCGAAGTTACGCTGCAAGGGCGTACGTGGGTCCTTCTCATGTCTCCGCTTTATAATCAGCAGGATGTCAGGGGAGCAGTTGCAGTCCTTCGTGATATGACGGAGGAACGAAGACTTGATAAGCTGAGAAAAGACTTCATTGCCAATGTCAGTCATGAACTTCGTACACCAATCGCCATGCTGCAAGGGTACAGTGAGGCGATTGTAGATGATATTGCAGGATCAGAAGAGGAAAAGAAAGAGATTGCTCAAATTATCTACGATGAATCACTTCGAATGGGACGACTTGTAAATGATCTTCTAGATCTAGCGAGAATGGAAGCAGGTCATATTACACTGAATCTTGAATCAACAGATACGGAAGAGCTGACTGAGAAGATCTACCGCAAGTTTCTTGGAATTGCGAAAGAAAAACAAATCGACCTTACGTATGACATTCAAGTGGATGAACCGTACTTTGTATTCGATCCAGATAAGATTGAGCAAGTGTTTACGAATCTCATTGATAATGCCATTCGTCATACACCAAAGGGCGGAGAGGTTCACTTTTCGGTTCAATCGGTGGAAAACGGGCTGAAAATGGATGTGAAAGATTCGGGAAGCGGAATTCCAGAAGAGGATCTGCCCTTTATTTTCGAGCGCTTCTATAAAGCTGATAAAGCAAGAACAAGAGGACGTTCTGGTACTGGGCTTGGCCTTGCGATTGTGAAGAACATCGTCGAAGCGCATCAAGGCTCTATACATGCTCACAGTAAAACGGGTGCAGGTACACACTTCACCTTCTATATTCCGAGAAAAAAGCAGGAACTCGTCTAATCTTGACGAAGAATCTTGTTACATGAGAAACACTTCTTTTCGTAAGAAAATGAAGTGTTTTTTCTATTTTGAAATTTTTAAGGAGAAGTTAAACAAAAAGCCCTTTCCAAATTGTCGAACTTGTAATATATTTGTCATAAAGTTGTAATGTAACGTTTTATAAGAGTCACTCGACAAAAATAAGTGAACGGAGGGGTTTCCTATGCATGAAACCTTTCAAAAAATATATGATTCGTACCATCAAGATTTGTACCAGTTTTTATTTTATATGGTTAAAGATAAAAATCAGGCAGAGGATCTCGTGCAGGAGGTTTACATTCGGGTACTTCACTCATATAAAACTTTTGAAGGAAGAAGCAGCGAGAAAACATGGCTGTTTTCAATTGCAAGGCATGTGGCGATTGACTGGTTTCGCAAACAGCAAACCATTAGACAACGGGTGCTCGGCACGTTTGATTGGGATAAGCAGGATGTAAAAGACCCAGACTTGCTCCCAGACGAACTAGCTGTACAGGATGAAAATACAAAAGAAATTTATGCCGCACTTGATCACTGTACGATTGATCAAAGAGCTGTCATCATTTTAAGGTTTATCCAGGGCTACTCAATCATGGAGACGGCAAAGGCGCTAAAGTTCTCGGAAAGCAAAGTCAAAACAACGCAGCACCGAGGCCTGAAAGTGCTCCGAAAACATATGGAGCTTTTGAAGGAGGAGCTAGTGAATGAAAACGAACAGGTCCGATTGGAGCGAAGAACGAATCAAGGTGTTACTAAGTCAGCTTCCAAAAGTGGAGGACAACCGTTCATCTAAGCAGATATACCAGCAGATGCTGATGGCAAGCGGGAAGAAAAAGAAAAGTGTCAGATGGATCGGTCCAGCGGTGGCAACCGTTGTGGTTTTATTTATGGCGTTTTTAATTTCTCCTCATTTATTTCAGCGTGCTGCTCAAGAACAGCATCAACAGATAAAAATGGAATCAAGTGCTGACAAAGGACAGGCGAATGCCACATTAGAGCCGGTGAAACAGGCAAATGGTACCGCGCACGTTGTTTCTCATGAAGACAAGCAAAAATATATGACGGTTGCATACATAGATGAATCAACATCTCAAGTGGTTCCTATTAGTATTGAAAAAGAAAATGAACATGACCATTTGCAGGATATGATGAACACATATGAACAGGTGCAGCTGCCTGAAATGACAAAGCCACTTCAATCTTATCTTGAGATGGTGGACCTTCGTGAAAAAGGGAATACACTTGTCTTTCAGTTAAAAAATGATTTGTCCCTTGATACGATAAAGGAAGCCAATCGGTTTAAAGATATGGTAAAAGAAACGCTGAAATGGAGCAGGTATAAGCAAGTGGAAGTCAAATCTGTCAAAGGCTCTCAGCTTCAATTAGGGGCAAGTGGAAGCATCGGCAAGGTATCGATTGATAAACAAACAAAGCAAGCTTATTACGTATTAGAAAATAAGAGCGGGACTTTTTTGGTGCCCTCAAAAACGCATTATTCTTCTTATGAAGAGGCGGTAGAGGCCATGAAACGGACGAGTGATTCTGGGCTCGAACCATTAATTAAAGAAGAATCCATTAAAGAAGTGACATCAAAAGGTAAGCATGTGACCATCACGTTTGGAGCATCAGCGAAATTATCGGACTCAATTGATCATATTCTACTCATTGAAGGTCTGCTGCTCACAGCGAAAGATTTTGGTTTTACAGATGTCACCATTCAAAATGTAGGAACAGATCAAGTAGGACCATATGAATTAAACGAACCAATAGAGGTACCGGCTCTGCCGAATCCAGTTGTCATCAAAGATCGTTAAAGGACGCAAGCAAGTCATTGCGTTCTTTTTTTATGTATAGAAAATGGCCTTCTTGCTGTATACTAAGCTGTCATGAAAAGAACCTCAAAGAAGGGGAGTCACTGATGAAAAGGTATTGCTTCATAGGTGCAAGCTGTTTTTTGTTCTTCATCTTAGCACCATTTGCCCATGCGCAGCAGACAAACGAATGGGTGGAGCCAGTGAAAGGAGAAGTCACTGACTTGTTTGGGACAAGGGGCGGCTCGCATAAGGGATTAGATATAGCTGCGCCAGAAGGAGAATCCATTTTTGCTGCAAGTGAAGGTGTGGTCACGCGTTCGTATGTATCGGCTACATATGGAGAGGTTGTGTTTATTCAGCATCCAAACGGATACGAAACCGTCTATGCTCATTTACACGAGCGTTTTGTCAAAAAGGGTGACCGAGTACAAGCGGGAGAGCCGATTGGCATCATTGGCAACACAGGAGCCTCTAGAGGCACTCATTTACATTTTGAGGTACATCGTGGCAATTGGTCAGTCAGCAAAGAGGATGCGATAGATCCGCTCAAAATGATTGCAGTGGAACGTTTCAAAGAGCCAGCTCTTCATGTAAATGGACATGAAACAAATACATATGTCATTAAAAAAGGGGACACTCTTTGGTCAATAGCAAAGGCGCATGAAATGACTGTGGAACAATTGAAAAAGATCAATGAGCTGACCACTCACCTCATTCGAACAGGAGACCGTTTAATGGTTTCAAAAAAATAAACCTCATGCTTTTGCATGAGGTTTATCACTGTTTTTTAAAGGTCAATCAGGCGGACAGAAAGAATATCCTGTACTTCCGTTAATTTTTTCACAATTTCATCCTCTAGATGCTTATCAAAAGAAAGCATCATAATGGCTTCGCCGCCTTTTTCTTTACGTCCTACCTGCATTGTTGCGATGTTGACATCATGGTCGCCTAAAATCTGTCCAACCTTTCCAATCACACCAGGTGCATCTGTATGCTGGATGTAGACAAGGTGTCCATCTGGATAAAAATCAATATTAAATCCATTAATAGAAACAACGCGTTCCCCTAGATGCGGGATGTAAGTCGCTTTTAGAGTAAAGGTTGAAAGATCACCTTTGACTTCAATAGAAATACTGTTTTCGTAACCAGATTCGCTGGAAGAAATTTTCTCACTAAAGCTAATGCCGCGTTCTTTTGCGACCATTCCAGCATTTACTTCATTCACAGTCGAATCAACGCGCTCTTTTAAAAAGCCTGAGAGGAGACTTTTTGTGATAAAGGATGTTTCGAGTTTTGAAATAGAGCCTTCATAAGAAATGCCTACTTCTTTTACAGGTTCTCTCATTGATTGAGAGACAAGACGTCCAAGTTTTCCTGCAAACTGATGATAAGGCTGAATCTTTTTGAATTCGTCTTTTGTCATCGCTGGTAGATTAATAGATGACATGACAGGAAGACCTTTGGCAAATTGAAGGACTTCTTCAGATACTTGCGCTGCTACATTTAATTGTGCTTCTTTTGTAGAGGCACCAAGATGCGGAGTTGCAATGACGTGTGGATGATCCACAAGCGGATTATCAGTTGGAGGTTCTACCTCGAATACATCGAGTGCAGCTCCTGCGACATGGCCGCTTTCAAGTGCCTCAAGAAGGTCAGCTTCGTCAATAATGCCGCCGCGTGCACAGTTTACAAGGCGAACACCTTTTTTCGTTTTTGCAATCGTTTCTTTATTGAGAAGTCCTCTTGTTTCTTTTGTTAATGGCGTATGTACAGTAATAATATCTGATACTTCGAGTACTTCATCGAGTGATTTCGCATTGACGCCAATTTTTTCTGCACGTTCCTTTGTGAGAAATGGGTCAAACACGTTGACTGTCATGCCAAACGCTCTTGCACGCTGGGCGATTTCACTTCCGATTCTGCCTAAGCCGACAATCCCAAGAGATTTTCCGTAAAGCTCAGCACCAACATATGCACCTCTGTTCCATTCTTTTGATTTGACAGAAATATTGGCTTGCGGAATATGACGCATAAGTGATGAAATCATGGCGAACGTATGCTCAGCTGTCGAGATCGTATTACCGTTTGGTGCATTGATCACAATGACGCCGTGCTTGGTTGCTTCATCAATGTCAATATTGTCTACTCCCACACCGGCACGGCCGACAATTTTTAATGAAGTCATTTTTTCATAAAGCTCTTTCGTTACTTTCGTGGCACTTCTGACAAGTAAGGCATCAAACGTGTGTAATTCATCTTCTGCTTCTGCTACATTTTTTTGGACAATTTCAACAAAATCTGATTCTAAAAGTGGTAGAAGACCATCATTGCTCATCTTATCTGAGACTAATACTCGAAACATCGTAAGATTTCCTCCTAAAATAAACGTCATAAATATCTGATAATTTACCATATTCCTTTTCACTGTGTCAATCAAATTAAAGCAGTAAAGTGAAAAAGAAAACACGAACATTTCTTTGTGTCTTTATAAAGAATGAACACCTTTAAACAAAAGATAACCAATTTTTGCGCATTTGTCATTAGAATTTTTGTGTTTTTTACGATTTCTTAAAACTGATGAATTTGCTCAGGATTTTTATCTGTACAAATGCTCATATATCATATATAATGATGTCGAATTGAATAATGATCAATCTTCGGGGCAGGGTGTAATTCCCTACCGGCGGTGATGAGCATAGTCTCTAAGCCCGCGAGCCTTTTTGGCAGGATTCGGTGTGATTCCGAAGCCGACAGTATAGTCTGGATGGGAGAAGATGGAGGTTCATAAACGTTGAAAACATTGATGTTTACACGTTTATTTGTCTAGCCCAATTTCCCCGCTCCTGTTTTCAAGGGCGGTTTTTTTGTGGCTAAAATGGAACAATCCTCTTTTCGAAAGATTTGATCGAAAAGGAGAGAGAATATTGAATCAAAGTAAAGTAAAGCGTTTAGTCGTAATCAGTATGCTTAGCAGTATTTCATTTGTTTTAATGTTATTAAACTTCCCGTTCCCTGGGCTTCCAGGATATTTGAAAATTGATTTCAGCGATATTCCAGCGATTATTGCGATTTTAATTTATGGGCCGGGTGCAGGTATTGCTGTTGAGGCGTTAAAAAATGTACTGCATTATCTCATTCATGGCAGTATGTCTGGTGTTCCTGTTGATCAAGTAGCGAACTTTACAGCAGGCGTATTGTTCATTTTACCAGTGGCCTTCATTTTCAAAAAAATCAAATCGGCAAAGGGAATTGTATGGTCTATGTTCTTGGGCACAGTGCTTATGACTGTGATGATGAGTATTTTAAATTACTTCCTGTTTCTGCCAGCTTACACATGGTTTTTAAATGCACCTCAACTTTCGGATAATATGCTCAAGGCGACGATAACAGCAGGGATATTGCCTTTTAATCTTATTAAAGGCATCATCATTACCATCGTGTTTAGCCTCATTTTTGTGAAAATGCGTCCATGGTTTGAAAATAAACGCCGACTTCAAAATAGTTAATATAAAAAAAGCCCCTGCATAAGGGGCTTTAGATTATTGACAAAGGGCTAAAATGGTTTTTATTTTAGCCCTTTGTCTTCTATTCAGCGTGATAGAAAACCTTTGCAGTCTAGGAAGGGTGAGCACCGGAACGGAGCGAATTTGACATTCGTGAGTACCGGCGCGCAGACCTGACAACGAATGCGAGGGTTTGTCTACATGCTGAAAGCCCCTGCATAAGGGGCTTTTATACTATTCATGCTTAAGTGGGTCACCCTCGAAAGATTCGTCCGCAACTTTGATTGAATCCGTTGGACATCCTTCAAATGCGTCAAGCATATCTTCTTCAAGTACTTCTGGAACTTCTACAGTTCCTTGGTTGTCATCAAGCGTAACAAATGCAATGCCTTCATCATCATAATCATAAATGTCTGGAGCAGCTGCACCGCATGCGCCGCAAGCAATACATGTGTCTTTGTCTACAATTGTATATTTTGCCATGTTAAAAAAATACCTCCCAGATTGTTCGATGGAACAAATGGTCTAACCTTTTTAGTTTCACCGATAAAAAACAATTTCCTCAAACCTTATTGTAATGATTTTAATTTCACATTTCAACTGTAAAGTGATTGAGAATGCTTATCACATAAGGGTTTGTTCATAACTTTCCCCCACAAATTGAGTTTAAACATTTCTTCTTCTATGAAATCTGTTAAAATAAAGGGAGAAAATATTCGAATTTTGTCAGGAAGACAGGTGCTTTGGCGAATGACTCTTCATTATTTGGATGTCATGTTAATGGACAGCGTATATAAATTGAACGGCGAACGCTCCATAAGTGCTGTCTACCACCTTTTTAAAGGAAAAAAATCATCACAAACAATACAGGATGCCAGTTTATTTCAGCTTTCAAAGTACTTCGGCTGTTACCCGGGGTTTACGAGGGATCAGCTGAATCGCTCTACTATAAAACTTGACGAAGAGCACTACATCAAAAAAACGGGGGAGACATTCACTGTTACAGATGCAGGACAGTGTATGCTAAACCAGTACTTTTTAGAAAAACCGATGCCCGTTTATTTTCATGGTGCAAAATATCATGATAAAGCAAAGGTGCTATGGATGAGGCTCTCCTTACTTGTACAAGTGCTTTCTCACCATATGGCTGGATCGTATCAATATGTCCCAATACAAAGAGATGTATCCGTACAAAGCTGGACGAAATCCTTCTTAAAACAGCATCACGAGAAGAATAAACTTTCAGAAGAGCTGCATCATGAACTAGAAACGCTTCTTAGCCGTATAAGTGATCAAGAGGCGCTGATTTTTGTTTATTCATTGACGTCAAATGAAAGAATCGGGCGTACGTATCAGCAAATGGCAGAGTGGCTAAAAGAAGATGTGTGGTATGTGTACCTGCTTTTTTGGAATGTCCTTCATTATTTTATTCATGCTGCCCAAAAAGGTGAGGCGCAGATCATGCAAAAGCTCGTAGGTGACCTTGAATTCAAACGCGTGCTAACAACCTCTACTCACAAAACGCTCGAACTTGTGCAAAAAGGCTTTGATATTGATCAGATTGCGCATATTCGTTCATTAAAAAAGGCAACGATCGAAGACCATATTGTCGAGCTTTCCATACATGAACCGAACTTCTCAATAGAGCCGTATGTGAGTGAAGAAGCGCAGCAGGCCATTCATACAGTAGCCAGAGAGCTTCAAACAAATAAAATGAAGCTGATTAAAGAAAAACTCGAACATTCATTTACTTATTTTCAAATACGATTGGCTCTGACAAGGATGGTGAAAGCAAATGGATAAGCTTCATCAGACGCTCATGCGATATTTTGGTTACGACTCATTTAAAACAGGTCAAGAGGACATTATTCAAAGTGTACTAAATCAAAAGGATACCGTTGCCATGCTGCCTACTGGCGGAGGGAAATCCATCTGCTATCAAATTCCCGGCTATATGACAGATGGATTAGTTCTCATTATTTCGCCGCTGTTATCGCTTATGGAGGATCAAGTCGAACGAATGAAAATGCGCGGAGAAAAACGAGTGGCGGCACTGAACAGCACATTGTCTTTTCAGGAGAGACGACATATCATTCGGCATTTGCCATCATATAAATTTTTATTCGTCGCCCCTGAGGCATTAATGTCAGAGGTACTGCTAGAACAGCTCAAATCGATGCATATTGGTTTGTTCGTCGTCGATGAAGCCCATTGTATATCGGAATGGGGGCATGATTTCCGTCCGGAATATTCAAAGCTGGGAGAATGGAGAGAAGCGTTAGGTCATCCTGTCGCCTTAGCACTGACGGCAACTGCAACAAAACAAACACTTAAAGATACCGTGCAAACGTTAAGATTGCAGCATCCGGACTTTCATATTCATTCTGTCAACCGGCCAAACATCGCTTTAGTCAAAGAAGCGCACGAAACGAAAGAAGCAAAAGAGAAACGGGCCATTGAGCTTGTGGAATTCCTGCAAGGCCCCGGTCTGATTTATTGCCCGACTCGGCAAATGACAGAAGATATGGCTCTTTTTATGAAACAAAAAACCCATCAGCGTGTAGAGTATTACCATGGCGGAATGGATGCAGGAGACCGCATGCTTATTCAGCAGCAATTTATCAGCGGACAGCTTGATCTCATTTGTTGCACAAGTGCTTTTGGAATGGGAATTGACAAAGCAGATATACGATTTGTTATTCATATGAGCCCGCCGCAGTCAATTGAAGCATTTATGCAGGAAATTGGAAGAGCAGGACGGGACGGGAAAAACAGTGTGAGCATTCTTTTATATACAGAAGAGGATGCGGACATTCAACAGCATTTAATACAAGCCGAGGGCTTTGATGATCCAGAAATTGATTTTTTCTTAGCCAGGCTGACTCAAATGCAGACAAATGATGAAAAAAAATTACGTGAACAATTGATGGAATCAGGGCTTCAGGAGACACGGGCAAGAATGCTGATCCACTATTACAGGATGTATCAGTCTGACGAGCCTCGTGTGCTCCTGATGAAACTGAAAGAGAAATTGCAGGACAGACAAACAGAAAAACTGAGAAAAGTGTGGCAATTTAAGGAGCGGATCACAGATCATAGCTGCTTTAGACAATCTCTGTTATCATACTTTTACGAACAGCTTGATCAAACGGAGGCCGCATCCTCTGGCAATTGCTGCTCTTCTTGCGGACTTGACCTGTCTGATTATGAAAAAAAAGAACAACCATTGGAGCTGAATGAAATGAAACACTGGAAGACCGTGCTGGATCGTATGTTTCATCTGACAAAAGAGGCGCAGCATTGATCGAACAACATCGCCGAATCATTGAAAAATTAACCGATCGACAAGTCGTAGAACAGCTGTATTTTACGCAGCTGCTGATGCTGGTTATTTCTTTTTTACTAGGGATATTTATGTTCGATCATTGGACAGATTTCACATCCCTGTGGGAGATCCAAGATGCGCGGATACTGACTTATGGAATTGGCGGCGCTGTGCTTGTAATCATTGTGGATGCAATTGTCATGAAGGTGTTTCCTGCTCATATGTATGATGATGGCGGATTAAATGAAAAAATGTTCAAAAACCGCAGCATCCCGCATATTGTTTGGTTAACACTGCTCATCGCCTTTTCAGAGGAAATTCTATTCCGAGGGATCGTCCAGCAGCAATTTGGATTGGAGATTGCTAGTATCGTGTTTGCGCTCCTTCACTTTCGCTACTTATCAAAAATACTCTTGTTTATCCTTGTGGTTTCCATTAGTATTTTTTTAGGACTTTTATACGAGTGGACGGGGAATTTATTTGTTCCTGTCATGACCCATTTTGTCATTGACTTAGTCTTTGCTTGTCAAATTCGTTTGAAATATAGGGGGAGGGATGAACATGGAAGAAATGTCGAGAATGAAGAGAAAGAAGGAGCAGCTGACAAACATCCATGACGATGATGTTGAGAAGATTTTTGAAGAAGAAGTACAGCCTTCAGATGACTCTCACTTTCCTACACGAGAAGATTTTCATGAATATAAAAAGCAGCGCACGAAAAAGGTTCGCAATCCATTGTTTACAACACTGGCTATTATCTTTCCTATTATCGTCGTCACGGTGTTCTTCCTTTTGATCTACTACACGTCAAAGGAAATCAACCATAATAATAATCAAGATGTATATAATATTGATTCTACATCAAGTGCTGACACAGACCCAGTCCCGTCAGCACTTGCCGAAACGAAAAATGACTCAAGCGCTGATAAAGCAGATGCGTCTGATGATGAGAAGCAAAAGAAAGATGAAGAAAAACAGCGATCGAAAGAAAAAGCTGAACAGAAGAAAAAAGAAAAAGCTGCTAAAGAGAAAGAAGAGCGTGAACAAGCAGCGAAAGAAAAAGAGCGGGAGCGAGCTGAAGCTGCCAAAAAGCGTGAACAGCAGCAGCTAGCCCTGCAAAAGCAACAGGAAGAGAAAAAACGAAAAGAAGCTGAAGAGAAAAAGAAGCAGGAAGAAAAGCCAGTTCGTGTCGTGCAGCACACTGTTGGTCCAGAGGAAAACCTGTATCGAATTTCAATGAAGTATTACAAAAACCGTTCGGGTGAAGAGAAAATTAGAGCCTATAATCATTTGAAAGGTAACAGCGTGTACAGTGGTCAAGTGCTGAATATTCCACTAGAAAACTAATCATCTGACATGAATGAAGAAGCAGGCACATACATATGTAGAAAAAAGGGACAGGGTGTATGTGATGACATTGCACGCAATCAGCCGATATATGGATCAGCCAACACAGAAGATGATGGAAACATTGATCAAAAGAAAGCATAAATATGAGGGGTTTGCCAAGCAGTGCAAAAGGTGGCAATGGACAGCCCTTCTATCGCTGGCCATTCTTTTGTTTTATTTTGTGATCACGGCAAATGCGGGAGGCGGCTCGCTTCAGCCGGAAGCCATGATTGCCACACTGCTTGGTCATGAAGTATTTCTGTTTTGGATCATGGCTGAGGTCTTTGCTTTTTATGCTTCTTATTACTATAAGAAAAAAGAAGAAAAAGCTGAAGATGAATATCATCGGCTTCGATGTGAAATTATACAAAAGAGCACAGACTTATGGCCGCAATCAAATCAGTGGAAAGAGCGCGAGGCGGTTTTTCACTATATGCAGAAGCAATTTGACATTAATCTCTATTATGAAAGTAAATAAATGAGAAAAAAAGACGTTTAACAGTTGAAACGTCTTTTTTCATTCAAGCGTCTTATGAAAGAAAGATATGTAAGGGAGCCATTTGTGATGAAATATGCCATCGGACTTACTGCCGCCATTGCGGCTGTTACAACAGGTGTGTGTGTAACGGCAAAAATGGTGAAAACGGCAAAACAAAACAACATCAAAAAGCATTACTTTACAATAGAAGCACTTCAATCAGACCGGCCTGCTGTCATTTTCTTTATTTCTGATACACACAGACGTCTCATAAGTGACACTTTATTAGCAGAAATCAGACAGGAAGAGCCAGATGTGATTATGATTGGCGGAGATTTAGCAGAAAAAGGTGTGCCCTACGCAAGGATTGAAGAAAATGTGAAACGTTTATCAAGAATTGCGCCGGTTTATTTTGTTTGGGGAAATAATGATCATGAGCTGCATCAGCAAAGGTTTAAAGAGATTCTTCATGCATACGATGTCACGACATTGCAAAATGAAACGGCTGTATGGAATTTCGAAGGCCAGCGAATTAAAATTGGAGGAATTGATGATATTCGGCTTGAAAAAGCAGATTATGAAGCGATACGGCCAGAGTTTGTGAAAGAAGATGTCAATATTCTCTTATCACACAATCCAGATGTACATCATTTGATGAGTGAAGAAGAGGGAATCGATCTTGTCCTGAGCGGTCATACGCATGGGGGACAGATCCGAATTGGGAAATTTGGACCGTATGAAAAAGGAAGAACAGGCCAGGTCAAAGGTGCGTTCTTTCTCATTAGTAATGGCTACGGTACAACAAAAATTCCTTTGCGTCTCGGAGCAGAACCAGAAACCCATCTGATCTATTTAATGCCTCTAAAAACGCGTTAACTTGCGGAACCCTCAATATTTTCCATAAAAGTCACCGTAAGCATAGCTTCATGCTTGTCTTCCGTCTTGACACAGTGTAAACTGAATACAAAATTAAGAACCTATGACTCATCATCTCATATACTACAGTATGATGTGTGTTTAGAAGAGGCAGGAGGGAACGTTATGCGACTGGAGCGTCTGAATTATAATAAAATCAAAATTTTTCTCACACTAGATGACCTGACAGACCGAGGTCTTACGAAAGAAGACCTTTGGAAAGATTCGTTCAAAGTCCATCAGCTGTTTAAAGACATGATGAACGAGGCGAATCAGGAGCTCGGTTTTGAAGCGAATGGACCGATTGCTGTTGAAGTATTTTCTCTTCAGGCGCAGGGGATGGTCGTCATTGTCACAAAGAGTCAGCAGGAAGATGCTGATGATGAGTTTGATGAAGATTACATTGAGATGCAAGTCAAGCTCGACGAGAGCAAGCATGTGCTCTATCAATTTGCCTCGTTTGAAGATGTGATTCAACTGTCCCATAGTTTAAGTCGTATTGGACTTTTAGGGGGTACAGTTTACCATTATGAAGGTCAATATTATCTCAGCCTAGATGATGTTGGAGAACTATCCGCTGATACAGTCATTTCAATTTTAGCAGAGTTTGGTTCACCTACGACACTCACCATTCACCGGCTAAAAGAGTATGGAAAAGTGATCATGCAAGAAGATGCTGTGAAAACGATTCAAATGTATTTTTAATCACTTTTTTCTATTATATTTAATACTGTTGTGATGAAACAACAGTATTTTTTTATATCCTTTTTTATATTTATAAACGCTGATATTTTATTTTGATAAAAAACGCTTTTTACCTTTGCTTTACCAGTACGAAGGTGTATACTATTGCTTGAAAGGGAGCAGTAGATCATGAAAGATTTCTAGGGGGTTTATTTTAATGGCAGCCGATCAAAACGCCGCTCATAACGCAGAAGATAAGCTAGATGTTTTAAAGTCAACTCAAACCGTCATACATAAAGCGCTAGACAAATTAGGGTATCCGCAGGAAGTGTATGAATTGCTGAAGGAGCCAATTCGTCTATTAACGGTCAAAATTCCAGTACGTATGGATGATGGATCTGTGAAAATCTTCACTGGTTACCGCGCACAGCACAATGATGCTGTCGGTCCAACAAAAGGCGGAATTCGTTTCCACCCGAACGTTACGGAAAAAGAAGTAAAAGCGCTTTCAATTTGGATGAGTTTAAAATGTGGAATTGTGGATCTTCCTTATGGCGGAGGAAAAGGCGGTATTATCTGTGATCCAAGAGAAATGTCATTCAGAGAGCTTGAAAAACTTAGCCGCGGCTATGTTCGCGCCATCAGTCAAATTGTTGGACCAACAAAAGATGTTCCAGCACCAGACGTGTTTACGAACTCTCAAATTATGGCATGGATGATGGATGAATATTCTAGAATTGATGAGTTTAACTCGCCAGGATTTATTACAGGAAAACCAATTGTTCTTGGAGGATCACACGGACGTGATACTGCAACAGCAAAAGGTGTGACGATCTGCATCAAAGAAGCGGCGAAGAAAAAAGGAATTGACATTAACGGGGCTCGTGTTGTCGTACAGGGATTCGGAAATGCAGGGAGCTACTTAGCTAAATTCATGTATGATGCTGGAGCGAAAATCGTAGGGATTTCAGATGCGTACGGCGGATTATACGATGAAGATGGTCTAGATATTGACTACTTGCTTGACCGACGTGACAGCTTTGGAACCGTCACTAAATTATTTAACGATACAATTACAAACCAAGAGCTGCTTGAGCTGGATTGTGATATCCTAGTACCTGCAGCCATTGAAAACCAAATCACAGAAGATAATGCGGCAAACATTAAAGCCAAAATTGTCGTTGAAGCAGCAAATGGTCCAACGACACTGGAAGGAACCAAAATTCTTTCAGATCGTGGTGTACTACTTGTCCCAGACGTACTTGCGAGTGCGGGTGGTGTAACTGTTTCTTACTTTGAATGGGTTCAGAATAACCAAGGGTTCTACTGGACTGAAGAAGAAGTTGAAACTCGTTTAGAAGATATGATGGTGAAATCATTTAATAATATTTATGAAATGGCGCAAAACCGCCGGATTGATATGCGTCTTGCTGCATATATGGTCGGTGTACGTAAAATGGCTGAAGCTTCTCGATTCAGAGGCTGGATTTAAGCGGCTGATTTGCATCGCGCCTTAAAATCTCCTATCCTTAAATAGGAGATTTTTTTATGGAATGGAACAAAGAATCAAACAGCCCAGCAATTGTTATTGCAGTGAAATGACAGGAGTGGAACAAATGAAACAAGAAAAAGCGATCATAATAGGAGGCGGCCCATGCGGACTATCAGCTGCCATCGCATTCAAGCAAATTGGGATTGATGCACTTGTGATTGAAAAGGGGAATGTCGTGAACAGTATTTATCATTACCCAACACATCAAACCTTTTTTAGTACAAGTGAAAAGCTTGAAATCGGTGATGTCGCTTTTATTACTGAGAATCGTAAGCCCGTTCGTATTCAGGCACTTTCCTATTACCGAGAGGTCGTCAGACGAAAAAAACTGCGTGTACATGCTTTTGAAAAAGTAAACGCCGTGAAGAAACAAGATGGCCGTTTTACGGTGAATACATCAAAAGACGATTATTCATGTGATTACGTCGTCATTGCGACTGGGTATTATGATCATCCAAATTATATGAACGTCAAAGGAGAAGACCTTCCCCACGTGTATCACTATTTTAAAGAAGGGCACCCATATTTTGATAAAGATGTGACGGTGATCGGCGGGAAGAACTCCAGTGTGGATGCTGCGCTAGAACTTGTGAAATGCGGAAGCAGAGTCACTGTGCTTTATAGAGGAACTGAATATTCATCCAGCATCAAACCTTGGATTTTACCAGAGTTTGAAGCGCTTGTCCGTAATGGAACGATTCAAATGGAGTTTGGCGCGCAGGTGATAGAAATCACAGAAGAAGAAGTGATCTTTACAAACCAGCAAGATCAAACGGATCGAGTGAAAAGTGACTATGTATTTGCCATGACTGGCTATCATCCAGATCATTCTTTCTTAGAAAAAATGGGTGTCACGATTGATCAAGAATCAGGCCGTCCAGCATTTGATGAACAAACGATGGAAACGAATGTTGAAGGTATTTTCATTGCAGGAGTCATTGCTGCTGGAAATAATGCGAATGAAATTTTCATCGAAAATGGAAGATTTCATGGCGGACTCATTGCAGAAGAAATCAACAAAAGAATCAACGGATAAAAAAAGAACTGGATCCTTCAAAGGGGTTCAGTTCTTTTTTTATAAATTGGGATTATATAGAAATTTATTTTTAGAAAAATGGGCCCGAGTCATATAAAAAAAGGGTAAATCATGGTACGATAATGAAGGATAATGTAGGGAAAGAGGTCTGGTTATGATCGCAATCATCTCAGCAGGTTTAGCTCCCGGCATCGCACTTTTAAGTTATTTTTATTTGAAAGATCAGTACGACAATGAGCCGGTTCATATGGTCATCAGATCTTTTATGCTAGGTGTCATACTTGTGTTTCCAACCATGTTTATTCAATATGTCCTTCAAGAGGAAAATATCGCAACAAACCCTATCTTGATTTCATTTGTGACGTCGGGCTTTTTAGAGGAATCATTAAAATGGTTTATTTTAATGGTCAGCGTTTATGCGCATGCTCAGTTTGACGAACATTATGACGGGATTGTGTATGGAACGAGTGTCTCACTTGGTTTTGCAACACTTGAAAATATTCTTTACTTAGTCGGTCATGGGGTCGAATATGCGTTTACCCGTGCTTTATTACCTGTATCAAGTCACGCATTATTTGGTGTTGTGATGGGATTTTATATCGGAAAAGCCCGCTTCTCTGATAAAAAAGAACAGCGCAAATGGCTGATCCTTTCTTTAACGCTCCCTGTGCTGTTTCACGGCCTGTATGATTTCATTCTATTAGGGATGAAAAACTGGGGATATATCATGGTGCCGTTCATGATTTTTTTATGGTGGTTTGGTTTAAGGAAAGCAAAAAAAGCCCGTGCGGTAAAAATGGTGCAAATTTAATTTTTGAAAACGTCCTATTTGTTGATAGGGCGTTTTTTGTCTTTTCCATCCAATTCTCTCCTGTGTTGAATGTATAAAAATAGGGATCGGAAGAAACATATATTCAAACATCAAAAGTACAGGAGGATCAAATATGGATAAAGCTCGTTTCATAAAACAAATCGTTCTTATCTTCTCAATCGTTCTTCTTGCGTCTTCTCTTTTGACAGAGAGTAAAAGTGAAGCCTTCACCAGCCAAGTCATCCAGCGGGGCGCAACAGGAGAAGATGTAGTCGAACTGCAAGCGCGTCTCCAATACAATGGTTTTTACAATGGCAAAATTGATGGCGTCTATGGCTGGGGGACGTACTGGGCCGTTCGTAACTTTCAAAGCCAATTTGGCATCAAGAAGGTCGATGGACTTGTAGGCGAGAAAACAAAAAGCTTATTAGTTCAAAAGACGAAATACTACAAAGAATTTGTTCAAAAGCAGCTGCAGCAAGGGAACCAGTTTACCCATTATGGCGGAAAGCCTCTTGATCAGCAAACAAAGGCTCCGAAAAGAAGCTCGCAAAAAAAGACAGCTCAAGGTACAAAAGAAAATCAAAAAAGTCAAAGTGGATCATCTGCGAAGTCTGGCAATCAGTCAGGCAGCCAGCAGGGAAATCAAACACCGAAACAAACAGCAGCCAACATGCCTGGTGGTTTTTCTAGTAATGACATTCAGCTCTTGTCGCAAGCTGTTTACAGTGAAGCAAGAGGTGAGCCATATGAAGGACAGGTGGCCATCGCGGCCGTGATCTTAAACCGTTTGAACAATCCGACCTTTCCAAATACGATCGCAGGGGTCATTTTTGAACCGTTAGCGTTTACCGCTGTTGCAGATGGGCAATTTTATATGACGCCAGATGAAACGGCAAAAAAGGCTGTGTTTGATGCAATCAATGGCTGGGACCCATCTGAGAGCGCCATTTATTACTTTAATCCTGATACAGCAACAAGTCCATGGATTTGGGGAAGACCACAAATTAAACGAATCGGGAAACATATATTCTGCGAATAAAAAGAGGTGTAAATAAATGATCAGAGGAATATTGATTGCTATTTTAGGAATTGCTGTCATCTCAACAGGTTACTGGGGCTATAAAGAACATCAAGAAAAAGACGCCGTGCTGCTTCATGCTGAGAACAACTACCAAAGAGCCTTCCACGATTTAACGTATCAGGTGGATCAGCTGCATGACAAACTGGGCGCAACACTTGCGATGAACAGCCAAACATCCATCTCACCAGCACTTGCAGATGTATGGAGAATGTCATCAGAAGCGCATAACAATGTCAGCCAGCTCCCGCTCACATTGATGCCTTTTAATAAAACGGAAGAATTCCTGGCGAATGTCGGAGACTTTAGCTACAAATCATCAGTCAAAACTTTATCAGACGAACCATTAAATAAAGATACACACAAAACCATTACAGCTCTATATAATCAAGCATCAGATATCCAAAACGAACTTAGACAAGTGCAGCACCTCGTCCTTAATAAAAACTTAAAATGGATGGATGTTGAAATGGCGCTGGCTGACGGCGATCGAAAGAACGATAACACCATCATTGACGGGCTGAAAACAGTCGAGAGAAATGCAGATGCGTTTGCAGATGTCGATCTTGGGCCTACAAATGTGTCGACAGAAAAAGAAACACAAGGCTACAATCATCTAAAAGGCGATAAGATTTCAAAAAAAGAAGCGATCCGCATTGCACAGCAATTCACACCCGACCATAATCAACATTTTAAAGTGAGAAAAAGCGGCAGCAAAACCAATCGTGACGTGTATAGCTTATCGATGTCTGATCCAGACAGCCATGCTAACTTTTACTTAGACTTAACTGAAAAAGGAGGGCACCCAGTCTACCTTCTTCAGAATCGTGACGTGAAAAAACAAAAAATCAGTTTGAATGCTGCATCAGAAAAAGCACTCAGCTTTTTAAAAAAGCACGGATTTGACACAGAATCGTTCCATTTAGATGAAAGTGCACAATTTGATAATATCGGTGTATTTACCTATGTGCCTCTTCAAAAAAATGTATTACTTTATCCAGATAGTATACGCATGAAAGTCGCATTGGATGATGGCGAGGTTGTTGGGTTTTCAGCGAAGGACTACTTAACGAATCATAAAACTCGAGACATCAAAGCACCGAAAATCTCTCAAAAAGAAGCACAGAAAACATTGAATCAGCATGTAAAGATCGAAGATACTCATTTGGCGATTGTGCAAAATGATATGTCAGAGGAAGTTCTGTGCTATGAGTTCCTCGGAACGATAAAAAACGATACGTACCGCATGTTCATTAATGCAGATACTGGAAAAGAAGAACGGGTAGATAAACTGAAAAATGCAGAACCTATATATAAAGACCTATAGAAAAGGAAGCGAGGAAAAGGCTAATAAGTCTTTTCCTTTTGTTTTAGACATGGTTTAATATAGGAGAGGATACGATTTCACAGATGAAAAGAGTGATGAGGAATGTTACAAATAGGGGATGCAATCACAATTGAATATGTCAATGAGAACAAAGAAGTGAAAACAGCAAAATCGAAGGTTTTGGAAAATAATAACGATGATATTTGTATTAATTATCCAGCAGATAAAGAAACGGGCCGCACCATCTACTTAAATCAGCAAACAGAAATCACCGTCTTCTTTTTTGACGAAAATCAAATTCCATACAAATGTACAAGCGAAGTCATTGGAAAAAGAAAAGAAGATATTCCGATGATTGTTATTTCCATTCCGCCAAAAGAAAAAATGATCCGGCTTCAGCGAAGAGAATATTTGAGAGTGGATACGATGATCAAAGCCACCATCATGCAAACGGACGAAGAGCCCTTTGACACGTTTATTGTGAATATAAGTGCTGGCGGCGTGGCGATTGCTGTTCCTGAGGGCGTGTCATTGAAAGATTATGGAGAAGTGGCCTCAGAGTTTGAACTTCCCTTAAAAGAGCCCGTGAAAATTAAAGCGGTTGCAGAGATGAATCGAGTATATCAAGATGAACAGTCTGGCAAAACAAGAGCGATCATGGAGTTTTCAGAGATCACAAATGACCACCAGCAGCACATTATGAAATACTGCTTCCAGCAGCAGCTTTTAACACGTGTGAAAAAAGCATAAGAATAAAGGGTGTAAAAAGCTTCCATACTAGAGAGGAAAGAATCTAGTGTGGAGGCTTTTTGTATGAAGACAATGGAAAGATGGTTATTGAAAGTGGTACTCATTCAGCTTATTTTATTGCTAACTGTTCAGATCACACTTCATTTGACGAAAGGAGAACTTTTTTTGTCAAAAGTCGTGCAGTATGAGGGTGTGAATAACATGAGCATTGAAGAATGGATTGAGACGTTTAAGCAGAAGGATTGATAGAAAATTCCCCCGTTTGAGCGGTGATCGTGTTACAATTCATAAGGGAGATTCAATCAAGGAGAGGTATTATGAAAAAGAAATTATCTATTGCAATTGATGGTCCTGCAGCAGCAGGCAAAAGCACTGTGGCAAAAATTGTCGCAGCCAAAAAATCATATATTTATATTGATACAGGTGCCATGTACCGCGCGATTACACTTGCGGCACTTAATCAAGGTGTAGACCTTGAAGACGAACAGGCACTTGATTCATTACTGAAAAAAACAGTCATTGAACTTGTAACAACAGGCGAGGGTCAAAAAGTCCATCTAAACAATACGGATGTCACAGAGGATATTCGTACAGACCGCGTAAGCAACCAAGTATCGGTTGTTGCAAAGCACAGAGCTGTTCGGGAAGAAATGGTCCGCAGGCAGCAAGAGCTTGGCAAACGAGGTGGTGTCGTTATGGATGGAAGAGACATAGGCACTCACGTACTTCCAGATGCCGAAGTGAAAATTTTCTTGCTTGCATCAGTAGAAGAAAGAGCAAAACGCCGCTTTGAAGAGAATCAGAAAAAAGGCTACGATGTCAATTACGATCAGCTGATTGAAGAGATTGCAAGACGTGACAAGCTTGATTCTGAGCGTGAAGTTTCACCTTTAAAGAAAGCGGATGACGCCATTGAAATTGACACAACCTCCCTTTCTATTCAAGAGGTGGCAGGGAAAATTTTAGATGCAGCAGACCGCGTAGAGAAACAGTAAGAAATTTTAGAAAACTTTAATAAGTTAGAGGTTTATCTCTTGACAAACAAGGTCTTTTATTAGAAGTTTATACTAATACTATTTTTATTGATCATTCAAGCAATTATATTGATTTGAATGTTTCTATAATACATATTCGGCTGGCATTCATCATGCTTAAGACACATATTCGCCCAGTCGTTTTAACTAAGCTGTGTAGGTTTGGACCAAGGAGGTTATCGAAATGACAGAGGAAATGAATCAAATCGATGTTCAGGTACCAGAGGTTGGAGATGTAGTGAAAGGGATTGTTTCTAAAGTTGAGGACAAGCATGTCAATGTAGATATCGTCAATGTGAAACAACCTGGTATCATCCCAATCAGTGAATTATCAAGTCTTCACGTTGAAAAAGCATCAGATGTCGTGAAAGATGGCGACGAGTTAGAGCTTAAAGTAACAAAGGTCGAAGACGATGCTTTGATTTTATCTAAACGTGCTGTTGATGCAGACCGCGCTTGGGAAGACCTAGAGAAAAAGTTTGAAACAAAAGAAGTATTTGAAGCTGAAGTAAAAGACGTTGTAAAAGGTGGTCTTGTCGTTGACATTGGTGTGCGCGGATTTATTCCTGCATCTCTTGTAGAAGCACACTATGTAGAAGACTTCACAGATTACAAAGGGAAAACACTCTCACTTGTCGTGGTAGAACTTGACCGCGAAAAAAATCGCGTGATTCTCTCGCACCGTGCAGTCGTTGAGCAAGAGCAGTTAGACAAAAAGCAAGACTTCCTGCAAAAGCTTGAAGTAGGCAGTGTGATTGATGGTAAAGTGCAGAGGCTTACTGATTTTGGTGCATTTGTTGACATTGGCGGCATTGATGGATTAGTTCACATTTCTCAACTATCCCATGCGCATGTTGAAAAGCCATCTGACGTAGTAGAAGAAGGACAGGAAGTCCAGGTCAAAGTACTTGCTGTTGATCGTGATAACGAACGTATCTCACTATCTATTAAAGAAACATTACCAGGACCTTGGAGCCAAATTGGTGAAAAGGTAAAACAAGGTGATGTGCTTGAAGGAACTGTTCAACGTCTTGTGAGCTTTGGTGCATTTGTTGAAATTCTGCCAGGTGTAGAAGGGCTTGTGCATATTTCCCAAATCTCTCATAAACATATCGGCACGCCGCAAGAAGTCCTTGAAGAAGGGCAGACTGTCAAAGTGAAAGTGCTTGATGTGAATGAAGACGAAGAGCGCATCTCACTAAGCATTCGTGATTTAGAAGAAAATCCTGAAAAACAAATCGAAGAGGATTATCGTCAATATCAGGCGAAAGAAGAAAACACAAGCGGATTCCAGCTTGGTGACCTGATCGGCGATAAACTCAATAAACTAAAATAATTTGGTGATCAAAATTGACGCGAGCAGAAAGAAAGAAACAGCATATTGAGCATGCGTTGTCCACTGGCCAGCATGCAGCAACAGGTTTAGAAGATGTTTCCTTCGTTCACGCCAGTTTACCAGATCTTGCAACATCACAAATTGATACACATACGACAATTGGCGGACTGACTTTCGGTTCGCCAATTTTTATCAATGCAATGACTGGCGGGGGCGGAGAATCTACCTATGAGATCAACCGCTCTTTATCGATCGCAGCGAAGGAGACCAATATCCCAGTAGCAGTTGGATCACAAATGGCTGCACTGAAAGATAAAGAAGAAAGACGAACATATGAAATCGTTCGTAAAGTCAATCCGGATGGAATTGTATTTGCGAATTTAGGCAGTGAAGCGACGATTAAGCAAGCTCAAGAAGCAGTCAGCATGCTCGAGGCAAATATGCTCCAGATTCACCTGAATGTCATCCAAGAGATTGTCATGCCTGAAGGGGATCGCGATTTCAGGGGGGCGCTTGAGCGGATTGCAGCTATTGCTCAATCTGTTGGTGTGCCTGTTGTCGTGAAGGAAGTCGGATTTGGCATGAGCAAGGAGACGGCAAGAAAGTTATTCCATGCTGGGGTTGCAGCCATTGATGTAGGCGGATTTGGTGGGACGAACTTTTCTAAGATTGAAAATCTCCGCCGCCAAAAAGCCCTTCGTTATTTTGATCAATGGGGGATTCCAACTGCAGCGAGTCTTGCTGAAGTACATACAGCCTTTCAGAATCAAACGATTTTAGCCTCCGGAGGTATCCAAGATGCTCTTGATGTAACCAAATCATTAGCTCTTGGCGCATCTGCTGCTGGTCTTGCTGGATTTTTCTTAAAATCATTGACCAGTGGAGGAGAAAGCGGCCTCATCGCAGATATCATGGATCTTCAAGAAGATATCAAGATGATGATGACAGTGCTTGGCGTGAAGACGATTGAAGAACTGAGACAAGCTCCAGTTGTGATCTCAGGGGAAACAAGTCATTGGCTCAAAGAAAGAGGCGTTGACACAACGTACTATAGTAAGAGAGGCATGTGATATCACATGCCTTTTTTTATTGATTTCTTTTTCGAGCGCTTTCTGGACCTTCTAATGCTGTTGCACCTTTATGATGAATGGATTGATCACGGTCAGATTCCACTCTTTTTGACGCCTTTAAACGCTTTTCCTGTCTATCTTTTCCCATCATGTATCCCTCCTCAATCATTAGGGTTTCACCTCTTGTTTATTTCATACAGAGCCGGTAACGATCCGCATGTTTAAAAATTGGAGATTTTCCCATAATGTAATTGAGGTGATGAGGCGTTGGAGGCTTTGTACTATTATTGGTCTATATGGTTCGTTTGGATTATGGTGACATTTATCATGGAAAAAAGTTTGTGGCGCAGCGTGCTAGGTATCTGTGTACTTGTCCATATTATATCAAGTCATTTCATGATATTCGTTTTAGATATGAGCATGAATGCGGGATTCTTGATGACTTTTTTATATGCATGTGCCGCTTTCGTCATATTCAGGCCTGGTTATCGATTCATGAGGATTATGCAATTGGGCTCGATGGTGAGCGCGTATGCCTTTTTTATGATGTTTGCATTATATGACCCTGTTTGGTTCACGATAATAAAGGTGGATTGGGTCGTATTTGCCTTGCTGATCTTAATGTGTATGACATATGGACAGCCGTTAACGGAAAGAATCACCCTATGGATGATGTCAGTATGTCTCGGCGAAGCCCTTTATGCGCTGACGATTCACCGCCTCACATCATCAATTGTCATAGGGGATCTCTCTTTTCTTTCCTTCGTTGTGCAAGGAGCGGTCTTCCTATTAGGTGTCGATCAGCTTGAAAAGCTCTTCAACGCCCGTTCATCAAGAAAATCAGTAAAAGGGGCTGCAAAATCAACATGACAGACTATACGTTTCCTGTGATTATTGGTGTCATCTTTGGGATGGCGGCCAGACTTTACATGTTAAGAACCGATTACCGGCAATACCCTACGTATATTCATGGACAAGTGATTCACATTGCGCTTGGTTTTATTGCGTCAGGATTAGGTGCGATCATTATGCCTGCACTGATTCAGGAGGAATTTACGGCGATTACCTTTCTCACTTTGGCAGCCACGCAATTTCGCGATGTCAGAAATATGGAAAGAAATACGTTAACCCAAATGGATTCGTACGAGCTTGTCTCACGAGGCAGTACATATATAGAAGGCATTGCCATTGCCTTTGAAAGTCGAAATTATATTGCGATTCTCACTGCACTTATTACAACGACAGCCTGTATTTTCTTCTCGCTTGTTGTTGGAACAGTGGTCGGTATTCTTTGTTTTTTCATGGCAAAGCTATTAATGTCAGGCAGTCAATTAAAGGATATCGTCAATATTCAAAAAGGGGAACTTCGCTTTGATGGGGCAGGGCTTTATGTGAATGATATATACATTATGAATATCGGGCTGCCTGAAA
This sequence comes from Bacillus sp. FSL R5-0659, assembly GCF_038008785.1. Taxonomy (NCBI): domain Bacteria; kingdom Bacillati; phylum Bacillota; class Bacilli; order Caryophanales; family Bacillaceae; genus Bacillus; species Bacillus sp. FSL R5-0659. The sequence goes on along the minus strand of NZ_JBBOZU010000001.1, from coordinate 2,021,876 downwards.
AGCAAAAGCTCATATTAGAGCATGGGATGGGCTTTATTTTGACGCCGAAAAATTTCAACTCTGCTACAACGATTGCCAACCTTGGACAGCGGCAAGCCATTTTATTTGATTTATCGAACGTGCTTGGCGTGTATCGCGATTCTGGGGAACCATCGCTCTGTCCGCTCGCAAAACGTGATCTGAATAACGGCACACTTGGCGTGTTCATTTTACCGCAATGGTATCGTGAAGATTTGGCTGTCCGTGTATTAGAAGAGGTGCCTATTTTAGAAAATGCCATTCGAATGCCGACAGATTTCATAAAAAAGAAAGTGAGGTAATAGGGCATGGCGAACACCATTGAACAATTTATATTGGCTGTGGCGACAACAAATAAAGAGCGGGTCATTGGCGGAACAGCCGTTTTTTTCTGTGAAAATAAAGAAGAACTCGACATGTATGCCATGAATTTAGAGGCCATTTTAGATGGAATTGCACACGGCATTGGAGAAGATCTTTACTTGATTGTCAAACATTTTTAAGTTATTCATTGTGGTCTGATTAAAAATTGATATAATATATAAGTTGAACCCTTCATGTTTGAAGGGTTTATTTCATAAAACTGAATGAAAATTTTAAATCCCGGTTGAAACATGATGATGAACATATTGAATCGCGGCTGGATTGAAAGGAAGGGTACTATGGGTAAACCTGTCGTAGCCATTGTTGGAAGGCCCAACGTTGGAAAATCTACAATTTTTAATCGAATCGCAGGCGAAAGAATATCGATTGTAGAAGACACACCTGGTGTAACAAGAGATCGAATCTATAGCTCTGCTGAATGGTTAAATTATGACTTTAATTTAATAGATACTGGTGGAATTGATATTGGAGATGAGCCATTCTTGGCGCAAATTCGCCATCAGGCAGAAATCGCAATGGACGAAGCGGATGTCATTATCTTTATGGTAAATGGCCGAGATGGCGTGACATCTGCGGATGAAGAAGTCGCAAAAATTTTATATCGCACGAAAAAGCCAGTCGTACTTGCTGTCAATAAACTGGACAACCCTGAAATGAGAAGCGACGTGTATGACTTTTATGCGCTCGGATTTGGCGAGCCGTTTCCGATTTCTGGAACGCACGGATTAGGTCTTGGTGATCTGCTTGATGCAGTTGCAGAACATTTTAAAAATTTACCGGATACGCAATATGATGAAGAAGTTGTTCAGTTCTGCTTAATTGGCCGCCCGAATGTAGGGAAATCTTCATTAGTGAATGCCATGCTGGGAGAAGACCGCGTCATTGTCAGCAACATCGCTGGTACAACAAGAGATGCTGTCGATACGATGTTTACGTACAATCAGCGTGACTTTGTCATTGTTGATACAGCAGGTATGAGGAAAAAAGGGAAAGTATATGAAACAACAGAGAAATACAGTGTGCTTCGTGCATTAAAAGCCATTGATCGCTCTGATGTTGTCGCTGTTGTACTTGACGGCGAGGAAGGCATTATTGAGCAGGATAAACGAATTGCGGGCTATGCACACGAAGCTGGTAAAGCTGTAGTCATCATTGTGAACAAATGGGATGCTGTTGAAAAAGATGAGCGTACGATGAAGGAATTCGAGCAAAACATCCGTGAGCATTTTCAATTCCTTGATTATGCACCTGTCTTGTTTATGTCTGCTCTTACGAAAAAGAGAATTCATACATTAATGCCGTCGATTATCACAGCGAGCGAAAACCATGCAATGCGCGTTCAAACCAATATTTTAAATGATATCATCATGGATGCGGTGGCGATGAATCCAACGCCGACCCATAACGGACAGCGCCTCAAAATTTACTATGCAACACAGGTGGCTATTAAGCCTCCGTCCTTCGTTGTGTTTGTAAACGATCCAGAGCTTATGCACTTTTCTTATGAGCGTTTCCTAGAAAACCGCATTCGAGATGCATTTGGTTTCGAAGGAACACCGATTAAAATATTTGCGAGAGCGAGAAAATAAAAAGGGTGAGCAGGATGAAGAAAATTTCCGTACTTGGAGCAGGCAGCTGGGGAACAGCTCTTGCGCTTGTATTAGCTGATAATCATCATGATGTACACATGTGGGGACATAGACAAGAGCTCATTGATCAAATCAATGAGAAACATGAAAATCATGATTACTTGCCAAATGTCGAACTGCCAGCGTCTATTCAGGCGACAACCAATATGAAGCAGGCGTTAGAGGGGACAGAGGCGATTATTGTCGCTGTGCCAACAAAGGCCATTCGTGAGGTATTGAAGCAGGCAAATGAGCTGATTTCTTCGAAGGTGCCGTTTGTCCATGTCAGTAAGGGAATCGAACCAGATACACTTCTTAGAATTTCTCAAATGATTGAACAAGAAGTCCCATCTGAGAAAAGAGAAGCTGTCGTTGTCCTATCAGGGCCAAGTCATGCAGAAGAAGTAGGTCTGCGTCATCCGACAACTGTCACTGTCTCGTCAGAAAATATTGAAGCAGCTCAATTTGTTCAAGATTTGTTCATGAACAATCATTTTAGAGTGTACACCAACCCTGATGTGATTGGGGTAGAGATTGGCGGCGCATTGAAAAATATCATTGCTCTTGCGGCTGGTATCACAGACGGACTTGGATATGGTGACAATGCAAAAGCGGCGCTTATCACTAGAGGACTTGCTGAAATCGCACGTCTTGGCACAAAAATGGGAGGGAATCCCCTTACATTTGCAGGATTAACAGGTGTTGGCGATTTGATTGTGACATGTACAAGTGTTCATTCACGTAACTGGCGCTGCGGGAATTTACTCGGTAAAGGATATAAGCTCGAAGAAGTGCTTGAAAAAATGGGGATGGTTGTCGAAGGCGTCCGCACAACAAAAGGCGCTTATCAGCTTTCTAAAGAATACAAGGTCAGCATGCCGATTACAGAGGCTCTTTACGGCGTCCTGTTTGAAGGAAAAAAGGTTGACGATGCTGTAGAATCTTTAATGGCACGTGTGAAAACACATGAGATGGAAGACCTTGTGAACATGTTTGAAAACCAAACAAAATAAATGGAAAGACTGAACTTAGGCATGTAGAGGATGCAAGAAGGGGAAGACTTGCATAACATAGCAATGAAGTTTGAATAGAGCTTTGCCTCTACAGAATGAGGAAAATAGTCGATCCAATGACTGAAGCAGAGTCCCCCTCTTTGCTTCAGTTTTTTTATGCGCTTTTTTCTGAATGATTGGAAAAATGATTGGTATTTACCTTATTTTTGGTTTAAAATGAAATATAAACGCTTACAATTCGTTCGTTTTAAAGGGGGACAGGCACGATGAGTTTTGCTTTAATCAAGATGTGGTTTGCGCTTGGTTCAATGGGGCTCATGTTTTTAGCCGTAGTAACCATTTATTTCAGCAGGTTTAAGCTGAAAAGCAAATTTCTTAAAATAACGGCCTCAACCGTCGCATACAGCTTGATGCTGATATCAGGTATCATTGTGTTTTTAGTTGTCTTTAGCGGGCCGGTCAATGAATAAAGAAAAGGAAGAATGTGATGATCAAAGCAAAAGTCAGTGTCACGCTGTTAGCACTTATGTTATTAACAGGATGTCTGTATCCAGAAAATCGCAAAGCTGAAAACCGGGTGCCATACGAAGAGCAGCTGCAAAGTGTCCAGACAGCGATTGAGGAATTTCAAAAAGCAACAAATGGTCTTCTGCCTATAGAAACGAAAGAAGCAGACACGCCGGTTTATCAGAAATATGTCATCGACTTTAAGCGCTTGTCACCAAGATATTTACACGATGTACCGTCTACATCTTATGAAGGCGGGGGCGAATATATTTATGTCCTCACAGACGTCGAAAAGAAACCAACTGTGAAACTGCTTGATGTCAAAATGACGCAAACCATCAATGAATTACGTCTTAGGATCAAGATGTATCAAGATGAACATACATATCCGCCATACGGCAAAGTCGTATCAGACAATTTATATACGTTAAATGAAAAAAAATTAGGATTAAAATCGCCGCCTGCGGTCATGAGTCCTGTGACAGGGAATTCCCTCCCATTACTGATTTCATCAAACGGTGAAATCTATGTGGACTATCGCAGTGATTTTGCTCATATTTTGAAGAATACGAAGCAAAAGCTGAAACCAGGTGAAAACATTCAAGATGTATATTGGCAGGAAACTCCATTTGTACCCGCGTTTTCTGTCCCATATACCATCAACAAAAAAGGTGAGCCTGCCTTTTTAGAAAAAAAGACGTCATAAACAAGAATGAACCTTTTTCCTCTGCATATAAATGAGGAGAAAGGTTTTTTTATGGCTAAACATACTCTCAAAACAAAAAGGTGTCATATTCAAATAGGACAACGTCATACACATATATTGTCCAGACACCTTTCAAGCACAGTTTGATTGAAGAATAGAGTATTTAATTTGAAAACGAGGATAGCAAGTCCGGGAGGGGATCACTTGGAAAAAGTCGATATTTTCAAGGATATCGCTGAACGAACAGGAGGCGATATATATTTAGGAGTCGTTGGCGCTGTTCGTACAGGGAAATCTACGTTTATTAAAAAGTTTATGGAGCTCGTGGTGCTCCCGAATATCAATAATGAGGCAGATCGTGCAAGAGCACAGGATGAATTGCCGCAAAGCGCAGCAGGAAAAACCATTATGACCACAGAGCCAAAATTTGTACCGAATCAAGCAGCATCTATTCACGTGAGTGACGGTCTTGATGTCAACATCAGGCTTGTCGATTGTGTGGGATACACTGTCCCTGGTGCGCGCGGGTATGAAGATGAAAATGGCCCAAGAATGATCAATACGCCGTGGTATGAAGAGCCAATCCCGTTTCATGAAGCAGCGGAAATTGGTACACGCAAGGTCATTCAAGAGCATTCAACAATAGGTGTAGTGATTACAACAGATGGTTCCATTGGAGAAATCCCAAGACATGATTATATTGAATCTGAAGAACGTGTGATTGATGAACTCAAAGAGGTTGGAAAGCCATTTATTATGGTCATCAACTCAGTGAGGCCATATCATCCTGAAACAGAAGCGCTCCGGCAGGAACTTAGCCAAAAGTATGATATTCCAGTACTCGCCATGAGCGTAGAAAGTATGAGAGAGCAAGACGTACTCAGTGTACTTCGTGAAGCATTATATGAATTCCCAGTTCTAGAGGTGAATGTGAACCTGCCAAGTTGGGTGATGGTGCTGAAAGAAGATCACTGGCTGAGAGAGAGCTATCAGGATTCAGTGAAGGAAACCGTAAAGGATATTAAAAGATTAAGAGATGTCGACCGTGTCGTTGGTCAATTCAGTGAATTTGATTTTATCGAAAGAGCGGGTTTAGCAGGAATTGAAATGGGTCAAGGGATTGCTGAGATTGACCTGTATGCGCCAGATGATCTATATGATCATATTTTAAAAGAAGTCGTTGGTGTAGAAATTAGAGGGAAAGACCATCTACTTGAGCTCATGCAAGATTTTGCTCATGCTAAGACAGAATATGATCAAGTATCAGACGCATTAAAAATGGTGAAGCAGACTGGTTACGGGATTGCAGCGCCAGCGTTGTCAGATATGAGTTTAGATGAGCCAGAAATCATTAGGCAGGGATCAAGATTCGGCGTAAGGTTAAAAGCGGTAGCGCCATCTATTCACATGATCAAAGTAGATGTAGAGAGCGAATTTGCACCGATTATCGGAACAGAAAAACAAAGTGAAGAGCTCGTCCGCTACTTAATGCAAGACTTTGAAGATGATCCACTTTCGATCTGGAATTCAGATATATTTGGCCGCTCCCTCAGCTCCCTTGTCAGAGAAGGCATTCAAGCAAAGCTGTCTCTCATGCCGGAAAACGCAAGATATAAGCTGAAGGAAACACTTGAAAGAATCATCAACGAAGGTTCAGGTGGTTTGATTGCGATTATTTTATAGCAAGTGAGACCTCTCATTGATAGGGGTCTTTTTTTGCGTATTGAATGAGTCATAAAAAGACAATTGTATAAAGATTAGTCAGATTCAGGTTGAAATTAGGAATATTCGTTCGCAAAAGTGCCCTTAATCCTTGACGAATAAGGATTCTACCCTTTAAAATGCTTGATATGGTATTTCATATGTGTTAATCTACTTACAGAAAATCTTCACTTTGTTGGACAAACATTCCTTCAAAGAGATGTTTTCTAATGAAAAGCCATGTATAACGCTTTCTAGACGCTCTTTTTTTCTGAAAAAGGGTATAGAAAGAAGATGAATTGTGAAGAAATGATAACAATCTATTGAATGCATATTTTTGGGAGGAGGTGAAAGGCATGAACAAGACAGAACTTATTAACGCGGTTGCTGAAGCAAGCGAGTTATCTAAAAAAGACGCGACAAAAGCAGTTGATTCTGTTTTTGATACAATTTTAGATGCACTTAAAAATGGTGACAAAATCCAACTTATTGGTTTTGGTAACTTTGAAGTACGTGAGCGTTCAGCTCGTAAAGGACGTAACCCACAAACTGGTGCAGAGATCGAAATCCCTGCAAGCAAAGTACCTGCTTTCAAACCAGGTAAAGCACTTAAAGACGCGGTGGCAGGTAAATAATCGTTATGTGTAATGATCCTGTGAAGGAGTTATACATATACAGTTTCACACTGGTCTAGAAAAGCCCCTTTCATAAGGGGCTTTTCCTTTTGAATCAAAAGGTTCGTTTAGAACGCTCTCCTTTGCTTTTAGGATCTGAAGTGTGCTAGAATCTGAATGAAATGTAATCGCCTTTGGAGGATATAATACATGAGTGAAATAAATAAAGAATTAATCGAACACGCAGTACGCGATATATTAAAAGCAATCGGAGAAGATCCAGATCGTGAAGGACTTCTCGATACCCCAAAACGAGTCGCAAAAATGTATGAAGAAGTGTTTTCAGGATTAAATGAAGATCCAAAAGAACATTTTAAAACCATTTTTGGCGAAGACCACGAAGAACTCGTCCTTGTAAAAGATATTGCTTTCCATTCAATGTGTGAACACCACCTCGTGCCTTTCTACGGGAAAGCCCACGTTGCTTATATTCCGCGCGGCGGAAAAGTAACGGGACTTAGCAAGCTGGCAAGAGCAGTCGAAGCCGTGGCAAAACGCCCGCAGCTTCAGGAACGCATTACATCAACTATTGCAGATAGTATGGTGGAAACACTTAATCCGCATGGCGTGATGATTGTCGTTGAAGCAGAGCATATGTGTATGACGATGCGCGGAGTGAAAAAGCCAGGCGCTAAAACAGTGACCTCAGCAGTACGCGGCACGTTTGCAAATGATGCAGCCGCAAGAGCAGAAGTGCTTTCCTTTATTAAAAACGACTAATTCAATAGATGGACGGTGAACAAAATGAGTGAAAATAAAGCATCTGATTTTGTGGTGATTAAAGCCATTGATAATGGTGTAAACGTCATCGGCCTAACAAGAGGCTCTGATACAAGATTTCACCATTCTGAGAAGCTCGATAAAGGTGAAGTGATCATTGCACAATTTACTGAGCATACATCAGCGATCAAAGTAAGAGGCGATGCTGTCATTCAAACAAGCTTCGGTGAAATTCAAAGCGAAGCAAAGAAATAAAGAACTTGTATGCACTTGATAGCATAAAAGTGAGAGCTGATATGGTATAATAAATCTCTATACAATGTGCAGGTCTACATATGAAACTGTAATTTTTGGGACAAGGGTGATATCTTTGCAAGACATCTACGGAATTTTATCTAATCTAAATATAAAATTAAATAAAAAGCTTTCTCATCCTTATTTGGCGAAGCATTTACGCGCGCCACTCATCGATGAAGATAAGCTCCTTCTTTTTCATGCAATGTTTGATGAAGCTCAAATTGATGCAGAGAAAAAAGAAAATTATATTTTAACGGCGATGCTTGTGCAAATTGCCCTTGATACCCATGACGAAGTCACAACTGCTGCAGCCATCAAGCAAGACGAATTCAAAAATCGTCAGCTGACCATCCTGGCAGGAGACTATTTCAGCGGTCTCTATTATTCTCTTCTCTCTGACATGAAAGACATTTATATGATCCGCACGCTCGCTACGGCGATCAAAGAGATCAATGAACATAAAATTAGACTGTATGACCGGTCCATACAAGATGCAGCGCACTTTTACAAAAGTGTAGCTACAGTTGAATCTGCGCTTTTCCAAAGGATTTCTGAGCATTTTCAATTAACGCATTGGAATGAGATTGCAAGTCGTTTTCTTGTTTATAAACGTTTCATGAAACAAGCAGAAAATGACAAACATTTAAAACTTTTTTTGAACGATAGTTATACGGACGCCTATTCATGTTTTGACAACTTTGAGAATGAAGGCTATGAAAAGGCCAAACGGCCGATCAAGGAGCATCTTGTTTCATCTCCGGTCGTTCAAAAAGAGCTATTAAATCGCTTGGATCATATGAAAAATGAGCCTGCGTACCATCAGAAAGTGGAAGAAGGGTAAGTCATGCAGCAATCAAAAGAACAGCGAGTACACGGTGTGTTTGAAAAAATTTACAAAAACTATGATCAAATGAACTCTGTCATCAGCTTTAAACAGCATAAAAAATGGCGTGATAAAACAATGAAGCTCATGAATGTGCAAAAAGGCTCTAAAGCATTAGATGTATGCTGCGGGACAGCCGATTGGACAATTGCGCTTGCAGATGCTGTTGGCGAAAAAGGCGAGGTCAAAGGCCTTGATTTCAGTAAAAACATGCTAAGTGTTGGAGAAACGAAGGTGAAGACTGGGGGCTACAAACAGATTGAATTGCTTCACGGCAATGCGATGGAGCTTCCTTTTGAGGACAACTCATTTGATTATGTCACCATCGGTTTTGGACTTCGAAACGTCCCTGATTATTTAACGGTGCTAAAGGAAATGACACGAGTAGTGAAGCCCGGCGGAATGGTTGTTTGTCTTGAGACATCACAGCCTGAGATGATCGGCTTTAAGCAGGGCTATTACATCTACTTCAAATACATTATGCCGCTCTTTGGTAAACTGTTTGCCAAAAGTTATCAGGAGTATTCATGGCTTCAAGAATCAGCCAAAACATTCCCTGGCATGAAAGAGCTGGCGGCTCTGTTTGAAGAGGCCGGATTGTCTGATGTCTCGTATCATCCATTTACAGGCGGTGTAGCAGCAACACATATCGGAAAGAAGCTTTGAATAAACGATATTTGGGTGAAGATAATGAAACTAAAAGCAATGATCTCTTTTTTAAATCATGATATTGATATAATTGAAAAAGAGCTTGAACAAACAGTTCGCTCTGATTATGCATTATTAAGTGAAGCAGGTCTTCATTTGCTGCAAGCGGGCGGAAAACGAATCCGCCCCGTTTTTGTTCTCCTTTCAGGCATGTTTGGTGACTATGACATTAATAAAATAAAGTATGTTGCCGTTGCCCTCGAGCTAATTCATATGGCATCACTCGTTCACGATGATGTGATTGATGATGCAGAGCTGAGAAGAGGTAAACCAACGATAAAGGCAAAATGGGATAACAGAATTGCCATGTACACAGGGGATTATATGTTTGCGAGATCACTTGAATACATGACAAAAATCAATCACCCAATGGCACATGAAATTTTGTCAAAAATGGTCGTTGAGCTCTGTCTTGGTGAAATAGAGCAAGTGAAAGATAAATATAATATGGAACAGAACCTGCGTACATATTTAAGAAGAATCAAACGAAAAACAGCCTTGCTTATTGCTGGCAGCTGTCAATTAGGCGCTATTGCAGCAGGTACAGATGAAAAAACACATAAAGCCCTCTATTGGTTTGGATACTATGTCGGCATGTCTTATCAGATCATTGATGATGTCCTTGATTTCACATCAACAGAAGAAGAGCTGGGCAAGCCTGTTGGAGGAGATCTTTTACAAGGAAATGTCACACTCCCAGTTTTATATGCACTGAAAAATCCGACACTAGAAGGTCAATTGAAGCTGATCAATAGTGAAACGACGGAGAAGCAGCTGAAGCCTGTCATTGAAAGCCTCAAACAAACAGATGCGATCGACCGCTCGATTCGAGTGAGTGAAATGTATTTGAAAAAAGCTTTTGAACAGCTCGACAAACTTCCTCGAGGACGAGCGAGAACGTCACTCGCCTCCATTGCAAAATATATTGGGAAACGAAAATTCTAATCAACGTTATGTTGATTGGTTTTTTTGTGAAATTTTTTGTCAAAAATTGATTATTATAAAAAAAAATGATACGATCACTTTGTAACAATGTAAGCCTATACATACATAACGACGGGGTGGAAAACGTATATGGACAAAACATTTCTTATGGTCAAACCTGATGGTGTGGAAAGACAATTAATCGGTGACATTGTGTCAAGATTCGAAAAAAAGGGGCTTCAGCTTGTTGGTGCAAAACTAATGAGTATTCCAAAGGAAGTAGCAGAAACACATTACGGAGAGCATAAAGAAAAACCATTTTTCGGAGAATTGGTTGACTTTATTACGTCAGGACCTGTATTTGCAATGGTATGGCAAGGTGAACAGGTAGTAGACGTAACAAGACAAATTATCGGCAAAACAAATCCAAAGGAAGCGCTTCCAGGGACAATAAGAGGAGACTATGGATTGACTGTTGGGAAAAACATTATTCATGGGTCAGACTCACCAGAAAGTGCTGAAAGAGAAATTAACTTATTCTTCAAACAAGAAGAACTCACAAGCTGGGATCAAACCATCTCAAGCTGGATTTATTAAGGTTCAAGCCAAGGTGTTCATTCAATGAGCACTTTGGCTTTTTTTATATTGAACTTTCTACACGAAATTTCGTATGAGAAGATACAAATTTTCGATAAAAACAGCTATACTAGGACAAAGATAGATGAGACAGGAGAGGACATTGATGGATCCATATCAAGTATTTGTTGGAAAATGGAAAAAACTAACCGGGGTTGATCTGAATTTATATAAAGAAGCACAAATGAAACGAAGATTAACATCACTTTATGATAAAAAAGGATTTAAAGATTTCGAAGCATTCGCGGCCGCGCTTGAAAAGGACAGAGCACTATTAGATGAGACGATGGACCGCATGACAATTAATGTGTCAGAATTTTACCGAAACTATCAGCGCTGGGAAGTACTTGATCAAAAAATCCTGCCGCTGCTTTCGAAAAATGGCGGCACCTTAAAGATTTGGAGCGCAGCATGTTCGACAGGAGAAGAGCCATATACACTCTCTATGCTGCTGTCAAGCCATCCTCTTGTGAAAGATTTTCAAATTATTGCAACTGACATTGATGATAAAGTTCTGCAGTCAGCTCAAAAAGGCAGATATCATGAACGCTCTCTGCAAGAGGTACCAGATCATATCAAGCAAAAGTATTTCACAAAAGAAGATTCCTCATTTTACACTGTGAAAAATGAGGTTCGAAAGCATATTCAATTTAAGAAGCACAATCTTTTAGCTGATCCATATGAAAAACAGCTTGACCTTATCGTTTGCCGAAATGTACTGATTTATTTTACTGAAGAGGCGAAAGAAGAAATTTACTTGAAAATGAGCAGTAGTTTAAAACAAAATGGCGTATTATTTGTTGGTTCTACAGAGCAAATTTTTCACCCAGAAAAGTTTGGACTGACATCTGCTGATACTTTCTTTTATCAAAAGAAGGGTATGTAGCTGACTTTTTAGTAGCAAGTGTGTTATTATATTTTTACTTAAAAGCGTTAATGCGATGAAGGGAGATTAAGTCAATGAGGTACTTAACAGCAGGTGAATCACATGGTCCACAATTAACCACAATTATTGAAGGAGTTCCAGCAGGACTTTACATAGAGCAGGATGACATCAATTATGAATTGGCTAGAAGACAAAAGGGTCATGGCCGAGGAAGAAGAATGCAGATCGAAAAAGACCAGGCAAAAGTGTTAAGTGGCGTTCGCCACGGGAGAACATTAGGTTCGCCAATCGCTCTTGTTGTTGAAAATAACGACTGGAAGCACTGGACAAAGGTGATGGGGGCAGAGCCGATCACAGAAGAAGAAGAAAGTGAAATGAAGCGTCAAATCTCTCGTCCAAGACCAGGACATGCGGATTTAAATGGTGCGATTAAATACGGACACCGTGATATGAGAAACGTATTAGAGCGCTCGTCAGCCCGCGAGACAACTGTTCGCGTAGCAGCAGGCGCAGTTGCCAAACAAATCTTGGCGCATCTAGGGATTAAAGTAGCTGGCCACGTTCTTGAAATTGGCGGAGTGAAAGCAGCTCATACAGCATATGAGTCTATTGAAGATTTGCAAAAGGTAACAGAAGAATCACCTGTTCGATGCTATGACAGTGAAGCAGGTCAGAAAATGATGGATGCAATTGATGAAGCGAAGAAAAACGGCGATTCAATTGGCGGAATTGTTGAAGTCATCGTTGAAGGAATGCCGGTTGGGGTGGGCAGCTATGTTCATTACGACCGTAAATTGGACAGCAAGCTTGCAGGCGCTGTACTTAGTATCAACGCTTTTAAAGGGGTTGAATTCGGTATTGGCTTCGAGGCAGCCTCTAAAAATGGCAGTGAGGTCCATGATGAAATCATCTGGGATGAAGAAAAGGGCTATACGAGAAAAACAAACCGCCTAGGTGGTCTTGAAGGCGGAATGTCAACTGGTATGCCAATTGTCGTAAGAGGGGTTATGAAACCAATCCCAACGCTTTATAAGCCGCTTCAAAGCGTTGACATTGAAACAAAAGAACCTTTCTCAGCAAGTATTGAACGTTCTGACAGCTGCGCTGTTCCTGCCGCAAGTGTTGTTGCAGAAGCAGTCGTGGCATGGGAAATTGCCAATGCAGTTGTGGAGCAGTTTGGCCTTGACCAAATCGACCGCATTAAAGAAAATGTTGAAAAAATGCGCCAGCTTCAGAGGGAATTTTAATGAAAACACTGGAAGTTAAGACGTCTTTAGCCACTTATCCTGTATTTATCGGTGATGGGATTAAACGCAATATCGTCGACTTGATAACTTCCACTGGGCATTCCTATACGAAGCTCTTAATCGTCACAGATACAGCTGTTGATGCCATTTATGGTGATGAAATGGTTCGCTTACTTCAAGAGAAGTGGCCTGTGAACAAAGTGGTTGTGCCAAGCGGAGAGCAGTCAAAATCCTTTGCCGAATTTGAGCATATTCATACGAAAGCCATTCAATTTCAGCTTGATCGTTCCTCCTGCATCATTGCGCTGGGAGGCGGCGTGATTGGAGATTTGGCTGGCTTTGCTGCTGCCACTTATATGAGAGGCATTGACTTTATCCAAATTCCGACGACGCTGCTGGCACATGATAGTGCAGTTGGTGGGAAAACAGGGATCAACCATCCGCTCGGTAAAAATTTAATCGGTGCGTTTCATCAGCCGAAAGCTGTGATCTATGATACTAGTATGCTTGAGACTCTATCTCAAATTGAACGAAGATCAGGCTTTGCAGAAGTCATCAAACATGCATTGATTTCTAGTGAAGACTTTTTATCAGAACTAATGTCCATTCGTTCTTTGCCGGATTTATCAAAGAGTGAGCTGGCACACATGCTGTATCAAGGTATTCAAGTCAAAGCGTCAATTGTTCAAGAAGATGAAAAAGAACAAGGCGTGCGTGCATTTTTGAATTTAGGCCATACACTGGGGCATGCCATCGAAGCAGAATACGGATACGGCGCCATCACGCACGGAGATGCCATTGCAATCGGCATGCAGTTTGCGCTGTATGTGAGCGAAAAGCAGCTGGGGCTCAGCCTTAATCGTTTGGAACTAAAAGAGTGGATGCAAGAGCTTGGATTCCCTGTACAAGTTACACCAGATATTTCAACGAAAACATTTGTTGACCGGATGATTGGTGATAAAAAAGCAAGAGGCGGCAGTGTTCAATTTGTTTTATTAAAACAGGTTGGAGACGTCACCTTACAGTCTTTCACAAAAGATGAGCTGCACTACTGGCTCGAAGAATGGAAACGGGAGGAGGGATGTCTATGATGTTTCGCGGGATACGTGGGGCTACAACTGTGATAGAAGATACAGAAACTGAAGTGTTAAACAAAACGAAACAGCTGTTAGAAGCGATTATTTCAAGAAACCAAGTAGATCCAGAACGTGTCGTGCAGATCTTGATTTCAGCTACACAAGATATTCACTCCGTTTTTCCGGCAAAAGCACTTCGTCAGTTTGAAGGCTGGACATATGTACCGGTTACTTGCATGCAGGAACTAGACATTGATGGCGGTTTAAAGCAATGTATTCGTGTCTTAATGACTGTCCAGACAGATACAAAGCAGGAAGACATACAGCATGTGTACTTGGAAGAAGCTGTGACGCTTCGCCCTGATTTACAGTTGACAAAAAACAAGGAATTATAATACGATATGAACAGCCGAAGTTTACACACAGGTGTAAACGGCATTGCAAGCTTAGAGAAGATGAGAATGAGACTAGGGTAGTTGAGATGAGTAGAGTTGAGCAGAGATACGATACTTCTATTTAATCATACTGCCTAAAAGAGCAACCCTCTTTTAGGCTTATTTCGTATACTCATACAAACCCTCTATATGTCCCCTCATTCTCCTTAATCCCATTTAAGGAGTGTGCTTATGAATTCCCAATCAAACCTGACCCAATTTTTAAAGGACAGTGAGTCCTACAAAACGATCCCAATTGTTGAAACCATTACAGTCGATACGCTCTCACCGATTCAAATTGTTGAAAAACTCAAACAAGATATTGTGTATTTGCTAGAAAGCAAAGATGAGTCTTCCAGCTGGTCGAGATATTCTTTCATTGGATTGCACCCGTTTTTAACCTTGCATGATGACCAAAACAAATACATTGCACGTGACGCTTCGGGGCAGGAAGTCATGCAAAAGCAAGAGCTGAAAGAACTGCTGGATTGGATGAAAGAGCAATATCAAATCAAAGCGCCAAATATTGATATCCCATTTACAGGTGGGGCAGTTGGGTACTTAAGCTACGATCTGATTCCAAACATTGAACCTTCTGTCAGGCCTCATCGAAACGCATCGCTGGCAGATAATTGCACATTATTTGTCTGCCAAACGATGATCGCCTTTGATCATGAAACGAATCATGTTCATTTTATCCAGTACACCCAGCTAACCGGACATGAAGCAGAAGACGAAAAAATACGCGCTTACAAAGAAAATCAAAAACAGCTTGAACAGATGATTCACAAGCTCCATTCAAAGACTGATATGAAAGAACTGATTTTAACAGGGAATATGAACGAGCCGCCATCCTTTGAACATGTGACGTCAACCTATGAAAAAGCGCAATTTTTAAAGGACGTAGAAAAAATCAAAGAATACATTCGAGCGGGTGACATTTTCCAAGGCGTCCTCTCGCAGCGATTTGATATCCCTGTATCAGTGAGTTCATTTGAGTTATACCGCGTGCTTCGGATTGTGAATCCATCTCCTTATATGTATTTTATGAAATTAAAAGACCGTGATTTAGTCGGCAGCTCGCCAGAACGATTAATCCATGCCAAAAACGGGCATCTAGAAATTCATCCTATTGCAGGCACAAGAAAACGAGGAAGAACAAGAGAAGAGGATGCTGAGCTAGCAAAAGAGCTGCTTGAAGATGAAAAGGAAAAAGCGGAGCATTACATGTTAGTGGATCTTGCCAGAAATGATGTAGGCCGTGTGGCAGAATACGGCAGTGTGTCCGTACCGACCTTTACAAAAGTAGTGAATTTTTCACATGTCATGCACATTATCTCCATTGTGACAGGAAAGCTAAAGCGGGATACACATCCAGTCGATGCGCTCATGTCCGCTTTCCCAGCAGGCACATTAACAGGTGCCCCGAAAATAAGAGCGATGCAATTATTAAATGAAATGGAGCCTGAGCCAAGGGAAACGTATGGCGGCTGTATTGCTTATATTGGATTCGATGGTAATATCGACTCCTGTATTACCATTCGTACGATGAGCGTCAAAAATCAGACCGCTTCTATACAAGCAGGCGCCGGCATTGTGGCTGATTCTGTCCCAGAAAACGAATGGGAAGAGACTTGCAACAAGGCAGGAGCACTTCTGAAAGCCATTCAGCTTGCGGAACATATTTTCTCAGAAAAGGAGAGTGTGCAGGATGAATCACCGACTATCAGCTCTTGTTAATGGAGGATTTCTATCAGAAAATGAAGCAAATAAACTCATGCATGATATGATGAGCGGCTTTTTAACAGATGCTGAAGTCGCTGCAAGTCTTTCCATTTTAGCGCATAGAGGAGAAACCGCTGAAGAAATGACGGGTTTTGTGAAAGCCATGCGGCAAAATGCGGCGCCAATGGAACGATCGCTTGATGTTGTTGATACTTGCGGCACAGGAGGCGATGGACTTTCCACCTTTAATATATCAACTGCCGCTGCCATTGTCGCTTCCGCTGCTGGAGCCAAAATCGCAAAACACGGAAACCGATCAGTTTCTTCTAAAAGCGGGAGTGCCGATGTACTAGAGTGTCTTGGGATTCACATTCAATCCACACCGGAAGAAACAAGAAGACAAATACAAGAGAAAAACATGGGCTTTTTATTTGCACCATTGTATCATTCATCTATGAAACAAGTAGCCGCAGTCCGTAAGCAGCTCGGCTTCCGGACGGTATTTAATCTATTAGGCCCGCTTTGCCATCCAATGCAAGCCAAAAAGCAAATCATCGGCGTCTACTCAAAGGAAAAGGCAAAATTAATGGCAAAAGCCCTTGCGCCATTAGAGCCAGAACATGTGCTGTTTGTTTGCGGAGAAGATGGGCTTGATGAATTAACGATTACAGCAAATTCATATGTGATTGAACTCAAAAAAGATGTCATGACAGAATATACACTCAATCCAGAAGACTTTGGGCTGCAAAAAGGATATTTATCAGATATTCAGGTCCAATCACCGGAAGAGAGCGCCAAATTGATTCAGAATATATTGAATCATCAAACAGTAGGGGCGCCGCTTCATATTACAGCCCTGAATGCTGGAGCGGCTTTATATGTCGCAGGGAAGTCAGAAAACCTCATGGCAGGAACATTAAAAGCGATTGAAACGATTAAAAACGGCGCAGCCAAAGAACAATTGGCTCGTTTAAAACAAAAAACGAGAGAGGAAGAGATCTATGCTTAATCAAATCATTGCCCGCAAAAAAGAACATGTCCAAACATTGCAGTTACCAGTAGATGAACACTTTGAAAGTCGATCATTTAAAGAAGCACTCATGAATCCTCATCGCTCAATTGGTCTAATTGCTGAGGTGAAAAAGGCGTCTCCTTCCAAAGGAATCATTCAACCAAATTTTGATCCTTTACAAACAGCAAAAGCTTACGAAAAATCC
Source organism: Bacillus sp. FSL R5-0659 (assembly GCF_038008785.1). NCBI lineage: Bacteria > Bacillati > Bacillota > Bacilli > Caryophanales > Bacillaceae > Bacillus > Bacillus sp. FSL R5-0659. Next base: position 2,004,492 of record NZ_JBBOZU010000001.1, on the reverse strand, counting down.
AACGCTGATTGCTTATCTGTTTTAACGGATGAACCATTCTTTCAAGGAAAAAACGAATACTTATCCCTCATTAAAAAACACGTAGATCGTCCAATTTTAAGAAAAGATTTCATCATTGACTCCATACAGGTAGAAGAGTCAAGACGTATAGGAGCAGATGCCATTTTATTAATTGGAGAAGTACTTGAGCCGCAAAAGCTGCACGAGCTCTATGCTGAAGCGAAAGAGAATGGACTTGATGTCCTTGTCGAAGTACATGCAGCAGATACACTGGAAAATATTTTAAAGTTGTTCACTCCTGAAATCATTGGAGTGAACAACCGGAATTTAAATACATTTACAACAACAGTTGAACAAACAAAAGAGATCGCCCCCCTCGTTCCAAAAGAGGTCTTACTAGTGAGTGAGAGCGGGATTCAAACATTTGATGATCTAACCTTTGTGAAGAATCATGGAGCGGGTGCAGTCCTTGTAGGAGAATCATTAATGAGAGAACAATCACAAGAAAAAGCCGTTCAGACATTGTTTGGAGAATGAACAGGATGAAGCCTTATGTAAAATATTGCGGGGCAGTATCACAAGAAGATGTGGAATGTATTGCGCAATCTCACGCAGATGCCATCGGATTTATTTTTGCTCCAAGTAAAAGACAAGTCCTTCCAGATCAAGTGAAACAATGGCTCACCCAAACAAAGTGTAAGAAAAAGATTGCCGGTGTATTTGTAAATGAAAAGATTCAAAGAGTGCGCGAGATCACAAAACAGATACCTTTAGATATCGTACAGCTTCATGGAGATGAAACGCAGGATGACGCAAAAGAAATCAAACAACAAACAGGGGCTGTCGTTTGGAAAGTGTTCCATCACGAGCCCGATGTAACAAGAACGCTTGAAAAAATGACGTCATTTGCGCCTGTTGTCGATGGCTTCCTCATTGATGCGAAAGTAAAAGGGATGAGAGGCGGCTCTGGAACAGCTTTTGCTTGGGAGGCAGTGCCTCTATACGTTAAACATGCAAAACGGCTGGAGAAGACTTGCGTAATTGCAGGCGGCATCACACCAGAAACGATAGTAGATCTGCTCGCCTATGGTCCAGAAGCGATCGATCTTTCAAGCGGAATAGAAGAAAACGGAAAGAAAAGCAGCGCTAAGATCGAAGCGCTCGAAGAAAGGATGTTAAATGATGTACGCATATCCAAATGAAATTGGCAGATACGGAGAATTCGGAGGGAAATTTGTCCCGGAAACGCTCATGCAGCCACTTGCAGAAATCGAGCAGGCATTTCGTGAATTAAAAGAAGATCCTGCTTTTCAAGCAGAATATGTATCACTACTTCGAAACTATTCAGGCAGACCAACTGCGCTTACATATGCTGACCAAATTTCAGCATACCTCGGCGGCGCAAAGATCTATTTAAAAAGAGAAGATTTAAACCACACAGGTGCTCATAAAATTAACAATGCGCTTGGGCAGGCCCTGCTTGCGAAAAAAATGGGGAAATCAAACATCATCGCGGAAACAGGCGCAGGTCAGCACGGAGTAGCTGCTGCAACGGTGGCCGCAAAGTTCGGGTTATCCTGCACGGTCTTTATGGGAAAAGAAGATGTGGAAAGACAATCACTCAATGTCTTCCGAATGAAACTGCTTGGCGCTGAAGTCATACCTGTCACAAGCGGAAATGGTACATTAAAAGATGCAACAAACGAAGCCATTCGCTATTGGGTTCAGCACTGCAGTGATCATTTTTATATGATCGGCTCCGTTGTTGGCCCTCATCCGTATCCTCAAATTGTTAGCGAGTTCCAGCGCATGATTGGTGATGAAGCAAAAGAGCAGTTGCTTGAAAAAGAAGGAAGACTTCCTCATAAAGTCATTGCCTGTGTTGGCGGCGGAAGTAATGCCATTGGAATGTACCGGGCATTCTTAGATGAAGAGGTAGATATCATTGGGGTAGAAGCTGCTGGAAAAGGAATCGATACGCCGCTCCATGCTGCAACCATCACGAAAGGAACCAAAGGTGTGATCCATGGGTCTTTGACCTATTTAATCCAAGACGAATTTGGCCAGATTATTGAGCCATATTCGATTTCCGCTGGTTTAGATTATCCGGGAATTGGACCAGAGCACGCCTATTTACATGCGAGCGGACGGGTTCAATATGTGAGTGCGACAGATGAAGAAGCACTAGATGCCCTAAAACTGCTGACTGAAAAAGAAGGAATACTTCCAGCAATTGAATCTGCACATGCGCTAGCCAAGGCGTTTGAGGTAAGCAAGACGATGAATGAAGATGAAATCGTTCTTGTCTGCCTGTCAGGAAGAGGCGATAAGGATGTGCATACATTAATGAACGTGCTTGAAAGTGAGGGGAAACAAAATGATTAGATTTCAATTAGAGCAAGATGAAAAATTATTCATCCCATTTATCACAGCAGGAGATCCGTCAGAAGACATCACGATTGATTTAGCTATCTCCCTTCAAGCAGCCGGTGCACATGCGATTGAACTCGGTGTTCCTTATTCGGATCCACTAGCGGACGGTCCTGTCATTCAAAGAGCCTCCAAAAGAGCTCTAAATCATGGCATGAATATCGTAAAAGCGATAGAATTAGCAGGGAAGATGAAAAAAAACGGTGTAAAAATTCCTGTAATTCTATTTACGTATTATAATCCTGTGTTACAATTAGACACAGAATACTTTTTCGCTTTACTGCGCAAAAATCATATTTCGGGACTCTTAACACCCGACTTGCCGTTTGAAGAGAGCAGCGAGCTGCAAAAGAACTGTCAAACCCATGACATTTCATATATTTCACTCGTTGCACCAACAAGCAAGGAACGATTAGTAAACATTGTAGAGCAGGCAGAAGGTTTTGTGTATTGTGTTTCATCTCTTGGTGTAACAGGTGTCAGACAATCCTTTGACGCGTCAATTACAGATTTTATTCAACAAGTGAAACAGCTGAGTCACATACCGGTTGCGGTCGGTTTTGGCATCTCAACAAGAGAGCAGGTAGACTCAATGAATAAACTGAGTGACGGCGTCGTTGTCGGCAGTGCACTTGTGAAAAAAATTGAAGAGCTTCAAGAACAATTGCTGGCAAGTGATACACGTCAAGAGGCTTTAAGAGAATTTGAAACATATGCAAAAACATTTAGTCCCCTCTATTCATTCAAATGAGGTGAAACATTTTGCAAATCAAAGATCAATTAAAACAGCTAAAACCGTATCAACCTGGGAAACCAATTGAAGAGGTCAAAAAAGAATATCAATTAGACAAAATTGTGAAATTGGCTTCAAATGAAAACCCTTTTGGATGTTCCGTACATGCAAGAGAGGCGATACAGGCCGAGCTCGAACATTTAGCGATTTATCCAGATGGATACAGCGCAAGTTTAAGAACGGAGCTGGCTGAATTTCTTCAAGTAAGTGAAAAGCAATTAATTTTCGGGAATGGCTCAGATGAACTTGTGCAAATTATTGCAAGAGCATTCCTTGATCAACATACAAATACCGTCATCCCATCTCCATCTTTTCCGCAATACCGTCACAATGCAGTGATTGAACATGCTGAAATTCGAGAAGTGCCTCTATTAGACGGAGGAGCTCACGATCTGAAGGGCATGCTGGATGCGATCGATGAAAACACGAAGGTTGTCTGGGTATGTAATCCAAATAACCCGACGGGAAATCATTTGTCAGAATCTGAGCTTGTGGCGTTTTTAGACGAAGTGCCGGCTCACGTGCTTGTTGTACTAGATGAAGCGTATGTTGAATACGTTCGTGCAGAAGATTTTCCAGACAGTTTATCTTTATTACAATCCTATCAAAATGTCATTGTACTTCGAACGTTTTCTAAAGCGTATGGACTTGCAGCACTTCGAGTAGGCTACGGGATTGCATCAGAAGAGCTGATTACTGACATTGAACCAGCGAGAGAGCCGTTTAATACTAGCCGTATCGCTCAGGCAGCTGCGCGTGCAGCGATAAAAGACCAAGACTTCATTCAATCATGCAGACAGAAAAATGAAGCAGGTCTCAAGCAATACCAAGATTTCGCTGAACGTTTTGGACTATATATCTATCCATCTCAAACAAACTTTGTGCTGATTGATTTTAAACGAGATGCAGATGAATTGTTCAATGCATTATTGAAAAAAGGTTACATTGTTCGTTCCGGTAAAGCACTTGGTTTTCCGACTTCTTTACGTATTACCGTCGGAACAAAAGAGCAAAATGCAGAAATTCTAAGTACACTTGCCGATTTACTGCAAGGCATTCGTGCGTAGCATAACCATAAAGTCATATCCTAATGCAGGATATGGCTTTCATTGTACCAACCTCCTATACATATAAGCTGTTGAAATAGGTTGTTTAATTTTCGCGAAAAATCAGGTGATGAATATGAACGATGCAAACGAAACAATATTAATCGCTGGACTCGGTTTAATCGGTGGGTCCATTGCACTCTCGATTAAAAAAGAGTATCCTCATAAAAAAATTGTAGGATTTGATGTTTCCAAAGAGCAAATGGTTGCTGCAACAAAGCTGGGAATTATTGATGCAACAGCTGATTCGTTTCTAGCGGGTTTAGAAGAATCTTCGACCATTATTTTGGCAACACCTGTCCAGCAAACAGTAAAGATGCTTAGTGATATTGCAGACTCTGGAATTGAAAGAGAGCTCACAATCACTGATGTCGGCAGCACAAAGCAAAAGGTCGTCCATTTTGCTGAAAAAGCGCTGCCTGAGCATTACCAATTTATTGGTGGCCATCCAATGGCAGGCTCTCATAAGTCAGGTGTTATTGCAGCAAAAGATTTTTTATTTGAAAATGCGTTCTACATTTTAACGCCTGCAAAGGAAACAAACCGTCAAGCTGTTGATCGGTTGATGGATTTGTTAAAGGGGACAAATGCTCATTTCATCGAGATGACACCAGAAGAACATGATGCTGTGACAAGTGTCATTAGCCATTTTCCTCATATTGTTGCAGCCAGCCTTGTGCATCAAGCGCATCATTTTGAAGAACAATTCCCACTTGTTAAACGGTTTGCTGCTGGAGGCTTTCGTGATATCACACGAATTGCTTCAAGTAATCCTGCAATGTGGCGGGATATCCTGCTGCACAATAAACATAAGATTTTAGACCGTTTTCATGAATGGAAAAAAGAGATTAACCGCATTGAGACCTTCGTACAGCAAGAAGATGCTGAAGGATTGTTCTCTTATTTTCAAGATGCAAAGGAATATCGTGATGGACTTCCTCTAAGGAAAAAAGGAGCTATTCCTTCTTTTTATGATCTGTATGTCGATGTTCCGGATCACCCTGGGGTCATTTCGGAGATTACAGGGCATCTAGCAAGTGAAAACATTAGTATTACAAATATCCGTATTATAGAGACGCGGGAAGACATTAATGGGATTTTACGCATTAGTTTTCAAACAGATGACGACCGCAAGCGTGCAGAAATCTGTATAAAAAATAGAGCGAATTACGATACATTTTATGCTGACTGAGGTGACAAACATGAAAATTCATAAAAATGCTCCTATGAATGGAGAAATTCATATCCCAGGTGATAAATCTATTTCACATAGATCAGTGATGTTTGGTGCAATTGCTGATGGAACCACAGTAGTGAAAAACTTTCTTCCTGGAGCTGATTGTTTAAGTACGATTGATTGCTTTAGAAAGATGGGCGTTGAAATTGAACAAAAAGGGACAGATGTTGTCATTCATGGTAAGGGACTTAAAGAGCTCAAGGAGCCGTCTGACATTCTCGATGTTGGCAACTCTGGTACAACCATTCGATTAATGATGGGAATATTAGCTGGTTGTGAGTTTCACAGTACACTAATTGGTGATGAGAGTATTGCCAAAAGACCAATGAAACGTGTGACGGGTCCGCTTAAACAACTAGGAGCCAAAATAGACGGCAGAGCAAATGGCGAGTATACACCCCTGTCTATTCGTGGCGGTCATTTAAAAGGTATAACCTATGAGTCTCCAGTGGCAAGTGCACAAATTAAGTCGGCTGTCCTTTTAGCTGGGCTGCAAGCAGAGGGCACAACGACATTAATTGAGCCACATAAATCAAGAGATCATACAGAAAGAATGCTCTCAATGTTTGGTGTAAAACTAGATGAAGATGAACAAAGTGTTTCCATTGAAGGCGGCCAAACATTAACAGCAACAGATATATTTGTTCCTGGAGACATTTCTTCAGCTGCATTTTTCCTTGTAGCTGGGTCAATCGTTCCGAATAGCCGGATTGTCTTAAAAAATGTCGGGCTAAACAAAACAAGAACAGGTATTATTGATGTACTGAAACTTATGGGAGCAAATCTTGAGATCAATGAAGTAGATGCAAAAGGCGGGGAACCGTACGGTGATTTAACCATTTCTACTTCATCATTAAAAGGGATTGAAATTTCTGGTAACATGATTTCAAGACTCATAGATGAAATCCCGATTATTGCGCTTCTTGCGACCCAAGCAGAAGGAACAACAATCATTAAAGATGCTGCTGAGTTAAAAGTAAAAGAAACCAATCGAATTGATACAGTCGTATCAGAACTTAAAAAACTCGGTGCTGATATTGAAGCAACAGATGATGGTATGAAGATTCATGGTAAAACTGCGCTTCAAGGCGGCGCAGTCGTCTCAAGCTACGGAGATCACCGTATCGGTATGATGCTGGGAATTGCCGCATGTGTGACACAGCAAGCAATTGAGATTGAAGATACAGAAGCTGTTCGTGTCTCATACCCGAATTTCTTTGAACACATTGAATATTTAACGAAAACAGTCTGAGGATGTCCTCAGGCTTTTTCTTTCCTTCTGCATATTTGTCAGAAATATAGCATAGCTTGTCTCAAGGTGAAACCTTGAAAAAAAACATTTTGTCCGATAAAAATAGTGTCTGCAGTTTACAAATCATCAGTTTCGTATAGGATGAAATGAAAAACAGTCTTTAAAACACAAAAATGGGTTCATTTTAAAAGAGCAACATATTTGCTGGATGTGCACCTGTCGATTATGATATGAAGTAACAATAGTTTAGGTTTTTGGAAACAGAAAGGAACGGTTTGATTTGAATAGTTCATTACAAGAAGCCATAAAATTAGTTGAGGCGGGTGAGACTGAAAAAGGACTCCAAACACTTGCTCAAGCAGAGAAGCATTTGCATGATGAAGAAAAGGCGCAAGCGGCTCAATTATATTATGATTGGGGAGATATCGATAAAGCACGGAATCTCATCAGTGATTTACATGATTTATATCCAGAGGAAACAGGTTTAACGTGTTTTTATGCAGAGCTGCTGATTGACTCTGATGAAGAAGAGAAGGCGATTGCAGTATTAGAAACGATTCCTGAAGATGATGATGCGTACCCAGAGAGTTTATTGTTAATGGCAGATTTGTATCAGATGCAAGGACTATTTGAAGTCAGTGAACAAAAACTTTTAAAAGCGAAAGAACTACTTCCGAATGAAGCCGTCATCGATTTTGCATTAGGTGAGTTGTATTTTTCTCAAGGTCTTTCAAAAAAAGCGGCTGATTTTTTCTACAAAGTGGCAGATCAACAGCATGAGGTTGGCGGTGTCAATGTGTATCAGCGGCTTGCTGAATCACTCAGTACAGCTGGAGAATTTGAGGATGCACTTGAATGGTACGAAAAGGCAGTAAAAGATCAAGCAGACCCGAACACTCTTTTTGGCTACGGATTTACAGCGATGAGGGCTGGCAGAACAAAAACAGCCATTCAGCAGCTTACAGAACTGAAAGATATTGATCCATCCTATTCGTCACTTTATATGCCTTTAGCGAAAAGTTATGAGGAAGAAGGACTATATCACGAGGCTTTAGAGGTAGTAAAAGAGGGTATTAAAGTTGATGAGTATAACAAAGAATTATATTTATATGGTGCCAAGATTGATTTGAAAAATGGGGATTCAGAAGATGCGAAAAAACTGCTTCAAGAAGCACTTGCTCTCGATCCGGGTTATATTGAAGCAGTTCAAACATTGCTGGCGATCTATTTAAATGAAGAGCTGTTTGATGAAATTCTAGATGTTATTAAAGAGGTTAAAAGCTTTGGGGAAGATGATCCAAAATGGAATTGGTATGCTGCATCTGCTTCTGTCGGGCGAGAAGAATACAAAGAAGCTGCCGAGTATTTCAAGCTTGCCCTGCCTGATTTTGATGAGGAACGTGACTTTTTATATGAATACGCTTCGTTCCTTTTAGAAGAGGGCAGACAAAAAGAAGCACTGCCGTTATTACGCAAAGTTCTAGAGAAAGATGGCACAAATGAAGAAATTGAAGAAACGATTTTAAGAATTGAAGACGAAATTTCCTTATAGTTTGCAGGAATGAAGAACTGGTTTGTTGAATAATTCATGTATAGCAATTTAATTTACGATAGAGGAGGGAATAACATGCAGACCCCTGTTTCTGTCAATGAAAAGAAGGAATTTATCCGGTGGTTCTTAAACCATTATCAGCTAAAGCGAAGAGAGTGTGTTTGGATATTAAATTATTTAATGAGTCACGACTCTTTGATGGAAAAGGTTCATTTTGTAGAGCAAGCAGAATTTTGCCCAAGGGGAATCATCATGTCAACACACTGTGTGGATGAAGTTCCCTTTAGATTTTATAAAGAAAACATCATGACGACAGATGCTGAAAAGTCATTTCATGATATTCGTTTGAATAAACAGCAGGATTTGTTTATTCAATTGAATTTTCGTTCTGCTTATCGTTCGCCGGAATATGCAGCTGTTCTTGAAACAAATCCCCATATTCCAAAGGATCTTTATGAGAATGAAAAAGATAAGGATCTTGCTGAGAAAGTGCTTGAGCACTCAATCGCAACTTTCCAAAAAGAACGGCTCATGAAAGAGATAGATGAAGCACTTGACCGTCATGATCAAGAAACATTTAATAAGCTGGCAAAAGAATTAAGCCTATTGTCATAAACTGAACGAATAAGCCTTGCCCTATACAGGCAGGGCTTATGTCATGAAAGAGGGGAAATTGATGAAGTTTCAAGCAGAGGACGCGGATCGCTTTTTGCAATCTAAGGCTTACATTGATACCGCTATCATTCCATTAGTTGGGATTAACGCAGATCAAATGAAACAAACCGTGTCTTTAGGAGAGTTTACTATTCTTGTAGCAGAGGAACTTGAAAGACAATTAAAAGGGCGGGTTTTTCTTTTTCCACCACATACATATTTAGAAGTGAGTGACCGGAAACAAGAAGACATATTCACAATGAAGCAGTCGCTCAAAGATCATTTTCAGCATGTCGCACTGATCACATCTGATCACCAGTGGAAAGAGCATGCTGAGATTAGCGAATCGCTATTTTTGCTCAAGCCGGTTCCGCTGGAGCATTTGAAGGTTGAATTAAAGCAAAAAGTCATTCAAGACAGTGTAGAACAAATTTTGAACTTTTTGTTACAAAAATGGAACCCTTCATAAAAACCCTTACATTTGCATTGTACATAGCTTTTTAGGATGTTGACCTAGTGAATAGATTGATATATTATGAGGGTGTCCTAGTTTTATGAAATTTTTTCTAATTCAGTTATAAAGTAGCTGACGACCTGAGGGGGGGAGAAAAAAATGAGCGAGAAGAGACATGGAGTGTCCAGGCGTCAATTTTTGAATTACACGTTGACCGGCGTGGGGGGATTTATGGCCGCTGGAATGCTCATGCCTATGGTTCGCTTTGCGCTTGACCCTGTGCTAAAAGGAACAGAGGATCAGGATATGGTTCAAGTTGTCAGTGTAGATGAACTGACAAAGGAACCGAAGCGCTTTGACTTTAAAATTGATCAAGTAGATGCATGGTATGAGTCAAAGGAATCTAGGTCAGCATGGGTGTACAAAGAAGGGGATGAAATTGTCGCTTTATCGCCAATCTGTAAACATTTAGGATGTACAGTGAACTGGAACAGTGATCCGAAAAATCCAAACAAATTTTTCTGCCCGTGCCATTATGGGCTGTACGACAAGGATGGTACAAACGTACCCGGAACTCCACCGCTTGCACCGCTTGACCATTATAAGCAGCAAGTGAAGGACGGATACCTCTATCTTGGAAAAGCTGTGCCGAAAGGGGAAGGGTAACGATGCTTAACAAGATTTACGATTGGGTAGATGAGCGGCTCGACATTACACCGATATGGAGAGATATTGCGGATCACGAGGTGCCAGAGCACGTCAATCCAGCACATCATTTCTCCGCTTTTGTGTATTGTTTTGGCGGTTTAACGTTTTTTGTGACAGTCATTCAAGTCCTGTCGGGCATGTTTTTAACAATGTATTACGTGCCGGATATTAAAAATGCCTGGGAATCTGTCTATTATTTGCAAAATGAAGTGGCATTTGGCCAGATTGTCAGAGGGATGCACCACTGGGGTGCGAGTTTAGTCATTGTGATGATGTTTTTACATACGCTAAGGGTCTTTTTCCAAGGGGCGTATAAAAAGCCTAGAGAGCTGAACTGGATTGTTGGTGTGCTCATTTTCTTTGTGATGCTTGGACTTGGTTTTACAGGTTATCTTTTACCATGGGATATGAAGGCGCTGTTTGCGACGAAGGTTGGTCTGCAAATAGCAGAAGCAACACCTTTCATTGGTAAAGAAATCAAAACGCTGCTTGCAGGTCATCCTGACATTGTAGGGGCACAAACGCTGACGAGATTCTTCGCTATCCACGTCTTTTTCTTGCCAGCGGCATTATTTGGGCTGATGGCTGCCCACTTTATTATGATTCGTAAGCAAGGAATTTCTGGACCGCTATAAAATGTTGCGTTTGATGAATGTTCAATGAGGAGGGGATGACTTTGCATAGGGGAAAAGGGATGAAGTTTGTCGGAGATTCCAGGATACCGGCAGAAAGAAAACCTAACATACCTAAAGACTATTCCGAATATCCGGGAAAAACAGAAGCCTTTTGGCCGAACTTTCTTTTAAAGGAATGGCTTGTAGGTGCCGTTTTTTTAATTGGATTTCTTGTCCTAACTGTTGTTCATGCGCCTCCGCTTGAGCGGATGGCTGATCCGACAGATACTGGCTATATTCCGCTGCCAGACTGGTATTTCCTATTTTTGTACCAGTTATTAAAATATGAATTTGCTGCAGGTAGCTTCACTGTCGTTGGCGCGATGATTATGCCTGGAATCGCGTTTGGTGCACTTTTGCTCGCACCATTTCTTGATTCAGGTTCAGAACGCAGACCGTATAGAAGACCAATTGCAGTCGGGATGATGATCCTTGCAGTCGGTGCAGCAACATATTTAACGTGGGAGTCTGTTGCAACTCATGATTGGGAAGCAGCGGCAAAACAAGGTGAGATTAAGAAAGAAGCAGAAATTGATACTTCAGCTGAAGAGTATAAAATTTATCAAGAGCAGACATGTATCTCCTGTCACGGGGATAACATGCAGGGCGGAGCAGCCGGACCGTCACTCGTTGACAACGGTCTTTCGCCTGAGGAGATCGCTAAAATCGCTGTAGAAGGAAAAGGCAACATGCCTAAGGGTGTCTTTAAAGGCAGTGATGAAGAACTCGAGAAGCTCTCTAAATATTTATCTGAGGTCAAATCAAAATAATTCAGTTGTTTAAATGCAAGTACAAGGATATACTCAAAAGAGAAAAAGCTGGCGCTGTCAGCTTTTTTCTGATTTTAACAGATCGTGAGTGAAGAGACATATGAGATGGATTCAATATTTGCTAGCGACGCGCTACCTGCTTGTGCTGGTGCTTATGATCAATTTCCTTGGCACTGTGTACGGATACTATTGGTATATTCCGCAGCTCGTAGAGACGCCGGCTGTCTTTTTAGCTTTTGTACCAGACAGTCCAACGGCCAGCTTTTTCTTTTTATTTGTATTACTTGCGTTTTTGATGAAACGAAATGCTCCTTATTTTGAAGCACTTGCTCTTGTGACCTTGATTAAATATGGGCTATGGGCGGTAGGAATGAATATCTTTGTGCTTTTATCTGTTGATGATTTTCCGTGGGAAGGCTACATGCTGATTGGGTCTCACTTTGCGATGGCGGTTCAGGCTGTATTGTTTGCGCCGTATTATCGTTTTCAAATGCGTCATCTCGTGGTAGCGGGAATTTGGATTTTACATAACGATGTGATTGATTATGTATTTGGTATGATGCCGCGTTATTCTATGCTGTCTGCCTATTCAAACGAGATCGGCTATGCGACGTTTTGGTTAAGTATCGCGGTTCTTCTTGTTTCGTATTATCTCGTTCTATCGAAAAAATCGGTCAAGCTGGAACTCCCTTAACAATGTTGGTCTAACCTTGTCCTTTTCTTCATACGCTGTAAGGAGAAGGGCTAGGAGGGACTTGCATGAAACGAAAGCCAATCGCGATGATTCTATTATTTTTTCTCGTATTACATCCGGCTGTTGCCAAAGGTGAGGAAACAGCTGCTAACACGCTGCAAGAATTAACGGAACTATCAGATTCCATCTTTCAATTAACGAGACAAGCTAAATATGATGAGGCATTACAAGTCGCATTGTATGTTGAAAAGACATTTAAAGCTGAGAATTGGCGTGGAACTTTGACGAATACGCAGATTCGGCAAATTACACTTGGCTATCAAGATATGATAAAAGGGCTGCCGCAGGAAGAATTGAATGAGCGCGAAAAGCTTCGTTATGCTTCTCAATTTAGAATGCTGCTTGATGCGATTCAGTCGGATTCTGAGCCTCTTTGGGGTTCGCTCGAGAAGCCCATTATGGGGTCTTTTCCTACTTTGAAAAAAGAAGTGAAAGATCCAGAATCGACGACATTTTATGAAACTTGGAATGAGCTGGTTTCTTTATACGATATGATCTATCCGAGCTTAACCATTGATATTTCGCCTGAAAAGCTCCAGACGATTAAGCAGCACATGGAAGTGATTGAGCAAGGTGAATTTTTAAAAGCATCAAGTGGGACAAAGCTTGAACGTCTCACGAAGCTGGAAGAGGATTTATCGAGTGTGTTTGCTCACGTCGATGAAGATGAAGCTGATCCATCACTTTTATGGGTCATCTTAACAACTGGGAGTATCATTTTATTAACGTTAACGTATGTTGGATTTCGGAAATATCGTGCTGAAAAAGAAAAGAAGCAAAAACGTCAGGCTGATTATCCTAAATCATAAAAAAAGAAGCCCAAAACTGGTGCTTCTTTTTTAATGCGGGTTGAGCGGCTTTTTGTGTTCATCTAATGTAAAGCCTTCACCGAGTACATCATGCACGTCACTGACTGATACGAACGCATGAGGATCGACTGAGGTTACGACGCTTTTGAGGTGGACAAGCTCGTTTTTCGGAACGACGCAATAAAGGACGTTGCGCTCCTGCTTTGTATAGGAACCGACCCCTTTTAAGATGGTGACACCGCGCTCCATTTCATCTGTGATTTTCTTTTGAATGATGTCATCTTTTTCAGAGATAATCATGGCGCCTTTGGCAGCGTAAGCGCCTTCTTGCATGAAGTCAATGACCTTCGCAGCAACAAATACTGCGACAAGTGTATACATCGCTTCTTTATAATTTAAGTAGGTAAGAGAAATGGTAATGACGCATGCGTCGAAGATGAACATTGTTCGTCCCATGGCCACCTGATAATGCTTGTTGATCAGCCTTGCAATGATGTCTACACCGCCTGTTGTACCGCCGAATTTAAAGATGATCCCGAGGCCTGTTCCGATAAACACACCTGCAAAGAGGGCGGCTAAGGCTAAATCGTGCTGGAGAGGCATATGTATTTGAAAGCGCTGGAAGATGGCAAGAAAGACAGAAAGACTGACTGTGCCTACAATTGTATAAGTAAACATCGTTCTGCCGAGCATTTTCCAGCCAATAAAAAAGATCGGAATGTTTAAGACAAGGTTTGAAATAGATGGGTCAATGTGAAATAGAAAATATAAAAGCAGTGTAATACCTGTAAATCCGCCTTCCGCCAAATTGTTCTGCATATTAAAATGAACAAGACCGAAAGAAAAAATCGCAGATCCTATTAAAATAAATACGATATTTTTAAGACGAATTTCTTTTAGCAAGAGATCACTCCTTTTTTTGCTTAGACAGCGATAATATTATATGGTATGGGAGAGAAACAAGCAAACTGAGTCTTAAACATTTGTCAAATATTTATGATTTCGCTAACATGTAAGAGATGGATAGGAGGATGAGCTTCATGACGAAAGAAAAAACGCTGCGTCACGTGCAGCAAGAAGTAGATGATTACATAGGACAATTTAAAGAAGGCTATTTCAGCCCGCTTGCCATGATGGCCCGTCTGACAGAAGAATTGGGAGAGCTGGCAAGAGAGGTTAACCATTACTATGGAGAAAAGCCGAAAAAAACAACGGAAACAGAAAAAAGCATGGAAGAAGAAATAGGCGATGTATTGTTTGTGTTAACATGCCTCGCTAATTCACTTGATATTTCACTAGAAGAAGCACATGACCGTGTGATGCATAAATTCAACACAAGAGATAAAGACCGCTGGACGAAAAAAGAAGGGAAGTAGAGACGATGACGAACGAAACCATCAAAGTAGTAATCGCTGGAGCAAGAGGAAGAATGGGGATAGAGGCTGTGAAGCTGGCGGAAGAAACAGGCCATTTTCAGCTGGTGGCCGCACTTGATCACGTGCATGAAGGAAAAAAATTATCTGATGTGATTCATACGACCTCTCATGCGCCAATTTATACGGATATTGATGTGTGTCTTTCAGAAACAGCACCAGATGTATTAATTGATCTGACGACACCAGAAATCGGGAAAGTACATACAAAAAAAGCACTTGAACATGGCGTGCGTCCAGTCGTAGGCACAACTGGATTTTCAGAAGATGACCTAAAAGAGCTTCAGCAATTAACAGAAGAAAAGGGCATAGGCTGTATTATTGCGCCAAACTTTGCTGTCGGTGCAGTCTTAATGATGAAATTTGCCAAAATGGCCGCGAATTATTTTCCTGACGTTGAAATCATTGAGCTTCACCATGATAAAAAACTAGATGCCCCAAGCGGTACGGGCTTAAAAACGGCTGAAATGATTGCAGAAGTAAGAGAAAGCAAAAAGCAGGGACATCCAGAAGAGAAAGAATTGATCGAAGGGGCACGAGGAGCAGATTATGATGGTATCCGTCTGCACAGCGTCAGACTTCCTGGTATGATTGCACATCAAGAAGTGCTGTTTGGAATGGACGGACAGACGCTCACCATTCGTCATGATTCTTATAACCGTGCATCCTTTATGTCAGGCGTGAAACTTTCAGTGGAACAGGTCATGCACATTGATCAGCTCGTCTATGGTTTAGAAAATATCATCGACTAATAAGGAGTGGATTCCTGATGAACATTGCTTTAATCGCTCACGATAAGAAAAAAAGTGACATGATACAGTTTGCCACCGCGTACCGTGATATTTTGGCAGATCATACACTTTACGCAACAGGGACAACAGGTTTGAGAGTGAAAGAAGCGACGGGGCTTCCCATTCATCGTTTCCAGTCAGGACCACTTGGGGGAGATCAGCAGATCGGTGCTTTAATTGCTGATAATGCAATGGATCTTGTGCTCTTTTTTAGAGACCCGCTAACTGCACAGCCGCATGAACCGGATGTATCTGCACTCATCCGGCTTTGCGATGTGTATACCATTCCATTAGCCACCAATATGGGAACCGCTGAAATTTTAGTCAGGAATTTAAATAAAGGTACGTTTGATTTTCGAGATGTAGCAAAAAACGGAGGAACAAATGAAACGACTTGATATCCTTGCATTCGGTGCCCATAGCGATGATGTAGAGATCGGAATGGGCGGAACGATTGCAAAATACGTAAAAAAAGGGGCGCGCGTCGGGATTTGCGACTTGACCCAGGCTGAATTATCTTCAAATGGAACAGTAGAGAGCCGCAAAGAAGAAGCAAAAGCCGCAGCCGCTATTTTAGGTGTCAGAGCGAGAATCCAGCTTACACTGCCAGATAGAGGGCTGTATCTAAATGACGAAGCGATGAAGGAAATTGCAGGCGTGATTCGAACATACAAACCGAAACTGATTTTCGCTCCGTACCAACAAGATCGGCATCCAGATCATGGCCATGCGGGCTCACTTGTAGAAGAGGCCGCTTTTTCTGCAGGCATACATAAATTTGAAGATTCATACAAGCAGCCAGCGCATAAAATAAGCCAAATGTATTATTACATGATTAATGGGCACCATCGTCCAGATTTTGTGATCGATATTTCTGAGGAAATGCACCAAAAAATTGATAGCTTGCATGCGTATAAAAGTCAATTTGTTAAATCGGCAAATTCAGTAGAAACACCTCTTGTGAACGGTTATATTGATTTTGTCAAAATGAGAGAGTCTATGTATGGAAGAGAAGTCAACAAAGCTTATGCAGAAGGGTTTATCACAAAGAAACCACTTTTGTTGGATGATGACTTACTTGGGGGGTAATTATGAAAAAACTGAAGGTCGGAATTACTTGTTATCCAAGTGTCGGCGGCTCAGGCATTATAGCCACGGAGCTTGGAAAACGTTTAGCTGAAAAAGGGCACGATGTTCATTTCATTACCTCTAGCATTCCGTTTAGGCTTAATAAAGTATATCCGAATATTTATTTTCATGAGGTGGATGTGAATCAATATGCTGTTTTTCAATATCCACCTTATGACCTTGCGCTGGCAAGTAAATTGGCAGAAGTCGCAAAACGAGAAAAGCTTGATATTATTCACGCGCATTATGCGGTCCCGCACGCTGTCTGTGCGTTTCTAGCCAAACAAATGACTGGACACTCTGTGAAAGTCGTTACGACGCTTCATGGAACGGATATTACGGTTTTAGGCTATGATCCATCATTAAAGGAAGTCATTCGGTTCGCCATCGAATCATCGGATCGTGTGACGGCGGTGTCGCATTCATTAGCTGCGCAGACGTACGATCTCATCAAACCAGATAAAAAGATTGATACGATTCATAATTTTGTTGATGAACGGGTGTATTTGCGTGAAGATCACGATTTGCTAAAGACACATTATGGTCTTTTACCGAACGAAAAGGTCATCATCCATGTATCAAACTTTCGAAAAGTGAAACGGGTGCATGATGTGATTCATGTGTTTCAAAAGATTTCTGAACAGGTGCAGGCAAAGCTGCTGCTCATTGGTGATGGTCCTGAAAAATCGGTCGTATGCGAACTTGTGAAAAAACTGGGACTGACAGACCGCGTGTTGTTTTTAGGCAAGCAAGAGAAGGTTGAGGAGCTTTATTCAATAAGTGATTTGAAGCTGCTTCTTTCAGAGAAGGAGAGCTTTGGGCTTGTGCTTCTTGAAGCAATGGCGTGCGGTGTCCCTTGTATCGGAACGGATGTCGGAGGTATTCCAGAGGTCATTACACATGGAGAAACGGGGTTTCTTGTCCCGCTCGGCGATATAGACGGAGCAGCAAACCACGCAGTGTCTCTGCTAAAAGACGAAGCGCTTCATGAAAAAGTGTCAGCGGCAGCTCAGTCTAGTGTTCAGGCTCAATTCTCCTCTGAAAAGATTGTGAGTGAATATGAAAAGCTTTACCTAGAATTGATCGAAGGTGATGTTGAAGATGAATGAACCATTCACACATGCGATCCCTATATTACATACACTGCACGAACATGGGCATCAGGCTTACTTTGTCGGCGGAGCGGTGAGAGATGTTCTATTAGGACGGGAAATCGGCGATATCGATATTGCGACAGATGCAACACCTGATAAGGTTGAGTCCTTATTTGAAAAAACAGTAGATGTCGGTAAGGAGCATGGCACTGTCATTGTGTTACATGAGGGTGTCAGCTATGAGGTCACGACATTTCGAACGGAATCAGAATATGAAGATTTTCGCAGACCGAAAGAAGTGGCGTTTATCACGTCGCTTAAGGAAGATCTTTTAAGAAGAGATTTAACGATTAATGCGATGGCCATGGATATAAACGGGGAAATCATTGATCATGTAGGTGGTAAACAGGATATTAAGCGGAAACGAATTCAAACCGTCGGAGATCCTGCGTGCCGCTTTCAAGAAGATGCGCTTCGTATGATGAGAGCTGTCCGTTTTTTAAGCCAGCTTGGCTTTGAGCTGGCAGATGAGACGGCTGAAGCTATGAAAAAAGATAAGCATCTGCTTGCCAACATATCGGTTGAGCGCAAAAAGATTGAATTGGAGAAGCTTTTAAAAGGCCGTCATTGTGAGCAGGCCATTCAAGTGCTCATCTCAACTAGGTTATATGAAGAATTACCAGGTCTAAAAGAGGATCGTCTTCACGAATCCTTTCAATCCTTTCCATATTACTTGCTGGATGGATTAGAAGAGGTATGGGGGGCTTGTATCCATTTGCTTGGACTAGATGAAGCGGAGGCTGCGGTCTTCTTAAAAGAATGGAAGCTGTCAACGAAGCTTTTGAAAGACGCAATAGCTATTAGTAAATACGTTGATTGTGACTGGGATGCGGAAAACATGTTTGAAGCTGGTGAACACGTGCTCTTATCTAGTTTGAAAATCACGCAGCTAAAACATGAACGCCGCATTTTCTTTGATGAGCTGGAGGCAGCGAAGCGGTCTTATGATGCACTGCCGATTAAAAAGCTCCAAGACCTCGCTGTTTCAGGAAAAGATTTAATGGCCTTTCGGCAAAAGACGTCTGGGAAATGGATTGCAGAAGAGCTTCATTTTGTGAAAAAAGCTGTTTTGCAAAACCGTTTAGAAAACCGAAAAGAAGCCATAGAGGAGTGGCTTAAAGCATGCGATCCGCAATTAGAAAACGATTAATTGAACTATTTACAGCATCCAGCCAGGATTTTGTTTCAAGTCAGCAAATTTGTGATGAGCTTGGCTGCTCCCGAACGGCTGTATGGAAGCATATGGAGGATTTGCGAAAAGAGGGGTATGAGGTAGAAGCGGTCAGAAGAAAAGGATACCGTCTGCTTCGTAAACCGGACAAAATTAGTGAAGACGAAATTCTGTTTGGTCTTGAAACAGAGAGCTTCGGCAGGCATATTTACTTTCAGAAAGAAGTCGCTTCAACTCAGCTGATTGCCCATGATCTTGTAAATGAAGGTGCACCCCACGGCACGATCGTTGTCAGCGATCATCAGACAGACGGAAAAGGACGCCTTCAAAGAACGTGGCATTCACCAAATGGGACAGGCATTTGGTTGAGTCTCATTCTCCGGCCTGAGATCCCGCTCTATAAAGCGCCGCAAATGACGCTTTTGGCATCAGTAGCCATCGCAGAAGCGATTGCGCAGCAAACAGGACTCACTCCATCTATTAAATGGCCAAACGATATTTTGTTGAATGGGAAAAAGGTCGTTGGCATTCTGACTGAATTAAAAGCAGAAGCTGACCAGGTTCATGCGGTCATTATTGGACCGGGCATAAATGTGAATCAAACAGCTGATGACTTCCCGGATGAACTAAAGGATGTCGCCACAAGTCTGCGAATGGAACTGAATGAAAAAGTGGATCGGGCTGCTCTCATACAACAGATCATGTCCACCTTTGAAAAAAGATATGATGATTATATGAAGCAAGGATTTGCACCAATTAAACAACTATGGGAATCGTTTGCGATGACGATCGGTCAACATATTGTTGCCCGCACCGTCAATGGGCAATATACGGGGAAGGCGCTTGGAATCAATGAAGAAGGTGTTTTATTGCTTGAAACGGAGGACGGTATCCAAAAAATCTACTCCGCAGACATTGAGATCAAGTCAACTTGAGTGGAACACCCGGCACATTTTTGATATACTTCGTGTGGGCAGTATCTGCAAAGAACTGTACCTGTTAGGAAGAAAAATTTGATAAATTTCTGCCTTGATCCTAAGGGACTTGGACAGAGGGATGATTCGCCGCACATGAGAAATCAAAGCATGTGATGTGAGGCAAGCCATTTCCTCTCCAGAATGAGGAGGAACAAATGAAGACAAAGCTAGATTTTTTCAAAATGAAAGAACAAAATGAACCTATTGTGATGCTGACTGCATACGACTATCCAGCTGCAAAGCAAGCGGAAAAAGCGGAAGTCGACATGATCTTAGTTGGTGATTCACTTGGGATGGTTGTACTTGGACTAGATTCCACAGTTCAAGTCACGATGGATGATATGATCCATCACACCAAAGCAGTGAAAAGAGGCGCAAAAGACACATTTGTTGTGACTGATATGCCATTTATGTCTTACCATTATTCGTTAGAAGAAACAATGAAAAATGCAGCACGCATCATGCAAGAAAGCGGTGCCGATGCCTTAAAGCTAGAAGGCGGAGATGGAGTATTTGAATCCATTCAAGCTCTAACAAGAGGCGGCATTCCTGTCGTCAGTCATTTAGGCCTCACACCTCAATCTGTTGGTGTACTTGGCGGGTATAAGGTGCAAGGAAAAGACCACGAAAGTGCTCAAAAATTGATTGAAGACAGCTTGAAATGTGAGGAAGCTGGTGCAATCGCACTTGTGCTGGAATGCGTACCTGGCGAACTGACAAAACGAATTACCGACATGCTGAAGATTCCTGTGATCGGAATTGGTGCAGGAGCTGAGGCAGACGGACAAGTTCTTGTTTACCATGATGTGGTTGGATACGGGGTGTCTAGAACACCTAAGTTTGTGAAACAATACGCGCAAATTGATACTGTTTTAGAAGAAGCGCTCATTCAATATACAAAAGAAGTAAAAGCACGCACATTTCCAGAGGACATGCACACGTTTCATATCAAAGAAGAAGTCCTTGATGGCTTATATGGGGGAATCAAAAAATGAACGTTGTCACCCATATTCACGAGCTAAAAGAATTAATCAAGCAGCATCAAGAAAAGCAGCATTCCATCGGTTTTGTTCCGACGATGGGCTTTCTTCATGAAGGACATCTGACGCTTGCGAAGGAGGCAAGAGGACAAAATGACATTGTCGTGATGAGTATTTTTGTCAATCCTTTGCAATTTGGACCAAATGAAGACTTTGAATCCTATCCAAGGGATATGGAAAGAGACCAGCGTCTTGCAGAAGCAGCAGGAGTGGACATTTTATTTACACCTGATGTGAAGGAAATGTACCAAAATGAACCATCTATTACGATGACGGTTCAAAAGCGGACGGATGTCTTATGCGGAAAAAAACGTCCAGGACATTTTGACGGCGTTGTCACTGTGCTTACAAAGCTGTTTCATCTTGTGTCACCAACAAATGTCTACTTTGGTCTAAAGGATGCACAGCAAGTCGCTGTGATCGATGCGATGATCAAGGATTTCTTCTTTGATCTTCACCTTGTATCTGTACCAACAGTCAGAGAAGAAGACGGTTTAGCGAAAAGCTCAAGGAATGTATACTTGTCAGAAAAAGAAAGACAAGAAGCACCTGCTTTATACCGCGCATTAACAAAAGGACGTTCAGCTGTTGAAAAAGGTGAACGTGATGTCAGCCGTGTGTATCAGCTGATTGAAGAGGAACTTGTTCAGACGAGCGGGGAAATTGATTATATTGAGATCTACTCATATCCAGAACTTGAGCCGCTTGAACAGTTAGCAGGTCAAGTCATTATGGCGATTGCGGTGAAATTTTCACGGGCAAGACTGATTGATAATGTGATTTTCCATGTTCCTGAAAGCGGTGAAAAACATGTATAGAACCTTTATGACATCTAAGCTTCATAAAGCGACGGTAACAGAAGCAAACTTACATTATGTAGGAAGTATTACAATTGACGAAGATTTACTTGATGCGGCAGGTATGATGGCAAATGAGAAAGTACAAATTGTCAATAATCATAATGGCGCGAGACTTGAAACATATATTATTCCTGGCGAAAGAAAGAGCGGTGTCATTTGTCTAAATGGGGCGGCGGCGAGACTCGTTCAGCCAGGGGATGAAGTCATTATTATCGCTTATGGGATGCTGTCAGAAGAAGAAGCAAAGACACATACACCAAAAGTGGTCGTGTTAAATAAACAAAATCAAATTGAGCAAATGATTGGGCAAGAGCCTGCTAGAACGATTTTATAACGCAAGCTCCGTAGAAACAGAACAGTCTCAGGAAGAGAAGCTGTTCTGTTTCATCTGTTTTGTCCAGAGCGTGTTTCACGTCAGAGTGAAACGAGGAATTGAGGTGTCCATTTTATGACCGATCAAAGGTTTGTTGTCGTTGATATTGAAACCACCGGGAATTCACCTAAAAAAGGTGATAAAATCATTCAAATAGCTGCGGTGGTCATTGAAAATGGACAAATTGTCGAACGGTATTCAAAATATGTGAACCCGGGAAAAGCAATCCCTGGATTTATTGAACAGCTGACAGGCATTCAGCAGCACATGGTTGACGATGCAGTGTTTTTTGAGGACATTGCCCAAGAGGTGTATGATCTCATACAGGGTGCTTATTTTGTTGCGCACAATGTTCATTTTGATTTGAATTTTTTAAATGATGAACTAAAAGCATGCGGGAAAAATGAGCTGGATGTGCTAGCAATTGATACAGTTGAGATTTCTAGAATTCTTTATCCTGAGCTTGAAGGTTATAAGCTCACTGAATTAAGTGAAGAGCTCATGCTTCCACATGACCACCCGCATAGGGCGGATAGTGATGCGGAAGTTACTGCCATGTTATTTTTAACTTTATTACATCAATTAAAACATACACCGCAAAATGTGCTGAAGCAGCTGCGCAGATTATCCCCTTATCTCCTAAGTGATATAGGACTCTTAATTAAGCAGCTTGAAACGAGTCATGCCAGCCTGGAAGATTCTTTGGTGGAAGTCGGCTCTTTTTCTGTAAAAGATGTCCCCAATCCTATCAGTAGGGCGACACATTCAGTAGGTGAAGATGATGAACAGCTGTTTGAGGAAATTAAAAAGAAGCTGCCGCAAACGGTAGAAGGCTATGAAGTAAGAGAAGGCCAGCTTACGATGATGAATAAAGTGAGAGACGTGTTTCATGAACGAGCCTATGCATTAATTGAAGCGGCACCAGGTATTGGGAAAACGCTCGCTTACCTCATCCCAGCCGCTCTAGAAGCGAGGAAATCAGGAAAACCTGTCATTATTAGTACTTATTCCATTCTTTTGCAGCAGCAAATGTTTCAGCGCGATGTGCCGATCTTGAATCAACTGCTCCCGTTTGAGCTTGCTGCCTGTGTCTTTAAAGGCCGGGCGCATTATATTTGTTTAGATAAGTTTGAGCATGTGCTTCATGAGGAAGATGATAACTATGATGTGGTCTTAACGAAGGCGCAAATTTTAATGTGGCTCCTTGTAACAGAAACAGGTGATTTATCTGAACTGAATTTACCGTCAGGAGCTGCCAATATAAAAGACCGCATTTCCTGTGTACATATGCCGTTTACATCAAAAAAGCGCCGTTTTAAAGAGTATTGCTTTTATGAGCGCGCCAAAAAAAGAGCAAAAACAGCTGATTTAATTTTAACGAATCATCGTCTGCTTTTATCACAAACGGAGGCATCGTCTATCTTTCAGCATGCTGACGTATATGTGATAGACGAAGCCCATCAATTTGAGAAAACAGCCAATGAAACACTAGGGGATAGTGCGTCTTATATCCAGCTTCATGCGAAATTAACGCAGCTTGGCTCCTTGCAAGGCGGACTGTTAAAGAAACTGAAAAAGAGATTTCATCATGCAGGGTTACAGACGGACACATTTATTGAAATGGATGAGTATCTGAATCAGCTTCAAATGGAAAGTGATGCTTTCTTTAGCACCGTTCATTCATTTGTGAAAAGGACAAAACCAAAAGCCGACATCAATCGTCTCATTCATAGAGTACGTCATCATTCAAAGCATGCTCAGTGGAAACGGATTAAAGAAACGGCAAGTAAACTTTGTTCCTTGTTAATTGCTTGTGAGAAGCTGTATGAGCAGCAAAAAAACGAGCTTCTTCAAAAAAGTGAACAGCTGATAGAACACTTTGCCTTTGAAGCAGAGGAATACGACCAAGTCATGTCGTTTATGCATACTTTTTGCAGTACGCTTTACCGGTTTATCTTTGAACCGAAAAACGATGAAACGGTTTGGATTGAAATTGATGCAAAGGGCGCCAAAAACGCTGTCTTTATGCATGCACAGCCGTTAGATACTGGGGAGCTTTTGGCTGATCGTTTCTTTATGAACAAAAAGAGTGTCGTCCTTACATCAGGGACGCTTACGATCAATCACCGCTTTGATTATTGCTTGGAACGGTTTGGCCTGCAAGATTTTTACCCTCATCTTGTGCAAATTGATTCACCTTTCGAACTTGAAAAACAGCTCAAGGTCATTGTTCCGGCAGACATGCCGCCGATTACAAATCGTGATGAACGAGAATATGTAAAGCAAGCTGCGCAATATATTAAGATTATGGAAAAGCAGCAGCATGCAAAAATATTGGTTTTGTTTAATTCACATGAGATGTTAAAAGCAGTCTATGAAGAGCTAAAAACAGAAGGGATGCAGTCCGCCCTTTTTGCTCAAGGTCTGACAGGCGGAAGCCCCGTAAAATTAACGAAAATGTTCAAATTAGCAAAACAAGCTATTTTACTTGGTACGGGTAGCTTTTGGGAAGGTGTTGATTTTCCAGGCTCAGAGCTGACTACAGTCATCATGGCACGTCTTCCGTTCCGGCCGCCTGATTCTCCGCTCATTGAAGCAAAATGTGATGCAGCTAAAAAACAAGGGAAGAATCCATTTAAAGCCGTCGCTTTACCAGAAGCTGTGTTAACCTTTAAGCAAGGAGCTGGACGCTTGCTGCGCTCTGAAAAAGACATTGGCACATTGCTGATTTTAGACCGCCGAGTGAAAACCGCTTCATATGGAAAACTATTTTTAGAATCACTCCCTCATGCGCCAGTTCACGAGATGTCAAAAGAGTCACTCGAGGCGTATATAGAAAACCTTAACAACGAAAAGCCGCTGTCATAAGCGGCCTTTAGCTGGTGTGGGTTTGGAGTTAATTTATCGTAACGGTTTTTGTGTTCCGTTGTAAAAATAGTATCGGTTCCCGTGCAGAAAAGTATGACTAACAATATTTACGTACCGAGGAGGAATTAGAAGTGGAAAGTAAAATAGAGGTACTTTCAACTGTTCAAATTAAGCATTCAGAAGACCTATACAAAATCGTTGATGTATTGAACAGAACGCTTAAAAGAGAAGATCTCATGTTTGGATTAGCATTAGATCAAGAAGATCAAAATCAAGCGGTATTCACGATATATCGCACATAGGGGAAGCTTGACATGAAAAAAATAGTCTGGATTATTTCATCTGTAGTGGCTCTCGTTCTGCTCATTGGCATCATCAGCTTTACGTGGATTTATCAAATTGCCATGGGACAAAGAGAACAAGGGCATGAAGCCGCGATCGAACGAGCAAAAGAACAAGCAAACATCGTACAAGTGGAGCAAGTGGAAACCTTTGTCGGGAAAGA
This sequence comes from Bacillus sp. FSL R5-0659, assembly GCF_038008785.1. Taxonomy (NCBI): domain Bacteria; kingdom Bacillati; phylum Bacillota; class Bacilli; order Caryophanales; family Bacillaceae; genus Bacillus; species Bacillus sp. FSL R5-0659. Next base: position 1,978,999 of record NZ_JBBOZU010000001.1, on the reverse strand, counting down.
AAAGCAATTTATTGTTGAAGGGAAAAACAAACAGAATGAAACGACCTACGTTTGGGTTCCTGCCAGCAAAAAAGAAAAAGTGATCGCAAAAAAAGCAAAAGAAGGCATTACCTCGAATCAAGCAGTACAAGCCGTTCAAAAGGAGAACACGGTCTCTAAGCTAAAAGAAGTCAAATTAGCGAGAGAAGGTGACGTACTCCTTTGGGAAGTGACGTACTTAAATGAGAACAATCAATATAGCTTCAGCTATGTCGACTTTTCGACAGGACGTGTGGAAAAAAATTTAACACCGTAGTTTCTCCTGTCTTGCGTTGACCATGCTGATTTAGAACGGTTATAATAAAATGTATGAAAAAAGATTCACACCTGACAAATAGGTGAGTTTCTTTCTGGCTTTGGAGGGAATTATGTTGAAAACAACAATTAATCAAGTGTTCAAACACGTCGATCAAGAAGTAACCATCGGCGCATGGATTGCCAATAAACGTTCAAGCGGAAAAATTGCATTTTTGCAGTTGCGTGACGGGACAGGCTTTATTCAAGGAGTCGTAGTAAAAGCAGAAGTGGAAGAGGAAGTCTTTAAGCTTGCGAAATCAGTCACACAAGAAACATCTGTCTATGTGACAGGTCAAGTGACAAAAGATGAGCGTTCACCACTAGGTTTTGAATTACAAGTGAAATCCATTGAAGTGATTCATGAAGCGACAGATTACCCAATTACACCGAAAGAGCATGGAACAGAATTCTTAATGGATCACCGTCATTTATGGCTTCGTTCAAAAAAACAGCATGCCATTATGAAAATCCGTAACGAAATTATTCGTGCTACATATGAATATTTCCATCAAGAGGGTTTCGTGAAAGTAGATCCGCCAATTTTAACTGGAAGTGCACCTGAGGGCACAACGGAACTGTTTGCTACGAAATATTTTGATGAAGATGCGTACCTTTCTCAAAGTGGTCAGCTTTACATGGAAGCTGCAGCAATGGCACTCGGAAAAGTATTCTCATTTGGTCCAACATTTAGAGCAGAAAAATCTAAAACAAAACGTCATTTAATTGAGTTTTGGATGATCGAGCCTGAGATGGCTTTTGTCGAATTCAATGAAAACCTTGAGTATCAAGAAAATTATGTGTCTCATGTTGTTCAAAGTGTACTTGAAAACTGTAAAGTGGAGCTGCATACACTAGGTCGTGATACAGCGAAATTAGAAAACATCAAAGCACCATTCCCGCGCATCACTTACGATGAAGCGATTAAATTCTTGCAGGAAAAAGGCTTTGATGATATCGAATGGGGAGATGATTTCGGGGCGCCTCACGAAACAGCGATTGCCGAAAGCTATGATAAACCAGTGTTTATCACTCATTACCCAACATCATTAAAACCGTTCTATATGCAGCCAGCACCAGATCGTGAAGATGTTGTCCTTTGTGCAGACTTGATTGCACCAGAAGGCTACGGAGAGATTATTGGCGGTTCTGAGCGTGTTCATGATTTAGAGCTTCTTGAAGCAAGATTGAAAGAACATGGGCTTGATCAGGAAACTTACAAATGGTATACAGAATTAAGACAATACGGTTCTGTACCGCATTCAGGTTTTGGTCTTGGACTTGAACGTACAGTTGCTTGGATTAGTGGAGCGCCGCATGTGCGTGAAACCATTCCTTTCCCAAGATTATTAAACCGTTTATACCCTTAAGACGTGAAAGCCTCCAACAAATGGAGGCTTTTTCAAACGTCTTTTTAGGGAGGCACGTGAAATAAAACGTGATATACTTAAAATGAAGAGGTGTATCCGATGAATAGGCAGCAATTTATAAATATGCAGCAAATGGGGGCGACAAGTTTGCCTAATTTGCTGATTGCTCATTATGAGCAGTTAGGACTGAATGAATCACAGATGATGGTCATGCTCAAGATTAAAATGAATGAAGAACAAGGTGTTTTCTTTCAAACATTTGAAGAGCTTTCTCATGGAATGACCATATCAGCGGAAGAGTGCGCGTATATGGTGCAGCATCTGATTCAAAAAGGATTTATCTCAATTCAGCCATTTGAAGACAGGTCTGGTATTCAGCATGACCGTTACTCAGTAGAACCTTTATGGGGCGTGCTGTATGACTTTTTAGAAACAAAACAGGCGAAAGAAGCTCAAAAACAACATGTGCAGGCAGAAAAATCTTTATATGCTTTATTTGAAGATGAATTCGGCAGACCGCTGTCTCCTCTTGAAGGAGAAACACTTTCGATCTGGATGGATCAAGACCATCATGATGCTGAAATGATTCGGCTAGCGCTAAGAGAAGCCGTTTTATCAGGGAAATTAAATTTCCGTTATATTGATCGAATTTTATTTGAGTGGAAAAAGAAAGGGCTGAAAACAGCGGAAGAAGCAAAAGAGCATAGCCAGCATTTCCGTTCTCAGCAGAAAACGCCACCTTCAAAAGAAGAGACGGGTACTTATAAACGACAAGTTCCTTTTTATAATTGGCTGGAACAATAACCAATAAAGGAGAAGGCATGTTATCAAAAAAACAAATCAATGAGTGTTTAGATATTATAGGAGATATGTTTCCAGAGGCGGAGTGTGAGCTTGTTCATGCCAATCCATTTGAGCTTGTGATTGCTGTTGCGCTCTCCGCTCAGTGTACAGACGTGCTTGTAAACAAAGTCACCAAAACGTTATTTCAAAAATATAAAACACCAGAAGACTATTTAAGTGTACCGCTTGAAGAACTGCAGCAAGATATTCGCTCGATTGGTCTTTATCGAAATAAGGCTAAAAACATTCAAAAGTTGAGCAAAATGCTGATTGAAGAATATGGCGGTGAAGTACCAAAGGACAGGGATGAGCTTGTCAATCTTCCTGGGGTTGGCCGGAAAACAGCAAATGTCGTCGTTTCAGTCGCTTTTGGAGTACCGGCAATAGCAGTAGATACACATGTAGAACGAGTCAGCAAGCGTCTAGGCATCTGCCGCTGGAAGGATTCTGTGCTTGAAGTAGAGCAAACCTTGATGAAAAAGGTGCCAAAAGAAGATTGGTCTGTGACGCATCACCGCCTGATCTTTTTTGGGAGATATCATTGTAAGGCGCAGCGGCCGCAGTGCGAATCGTGTCCGCTTCTTGATATGTGCAGGGAAGGGCAGAAGAGGCTGAAAAAAGGACTGGTGAAGCTCGCATGAGCGGGGCAGCTGTTTTCACCTCATATGTCGAAAAGCTAAAAGAGAAAAAGGTAGCGTTTAAAGGTGATCGAGTAGATATACTGAGAGCCAACCCGCTCGCATATGATCTATCTTCGGAACCTTTAACAGACGAGCTTCCATGGCAGGAAACAGAAGAATTTGTTCCTGTCATGTTCGAACTGTGGAACGAATTAAAAGAAAAAATGCTTCCTCGTTTCCAAACAAGGAAATCTCGCTGTGATGAAGATGATATGCTGCAAGGAATCGTCAGTATGATTGCGATGTTTTACTGGATCAAAGGGGAGAGTGTCCAAACCTTTGAATGGGAACTTATCAAGCAAGAGACATTTCCTGTTGTTCCGATTAATTGGACGGAACGTTTAGAGTTCATTTTGTTAAAACCTACTCAATATCACTGCTTTATTCAATTGGACGAGCTATACACGGAATTAAAAAAGCAGTATGGAAAATATGAAGCACTTAAGAAAATCAGACAGCAGCGTTAAAAAAAGCACTTGCCTCCTATGGCAAGTGCTTTTTCATTATTCATCTTCTTTACGAGAAGTAGAATTTGATGGCGAATTGGAACTTTGAGAGTTGGCTTTCGCATCATCTTTCTTTTTATCTTTATGATCAGTTTGTGAGTTGCTGTTCCCATTTGTACTGTCTGAGCCATCATCTGAAGAACCATTATTTCCGTTTTCGGTATTTCCGCCTTGGTCTTTATCCTTATCCTTATCTTGATCTTTTTTGTCATCAGGCTTTTGCTCATCAGTGCCAGGTGGCTGATTTTTGTTATCGTCTGTTTGGTCTGTCTGCTCGTCGTCAGGCTGCTGCGGTTCTTCTTCTTCTTTATTCTCATCATCCGCTTTTTCTTCTTCATCAGCGTCATCCTTAATGGTGAGGAAGGTAGAAGCCGCTTTACTTGTGACATCCTCTACAGTGGCTGTCACTTGGAATTTATATGTGGAGCCAGGCTTCACATCAGAGATGACCGCTTCTTTAGCAGAGCTGTTTTGAATCTCTTTATAGCCGCCATTATCAACCGCTTGCTTGACATTAAATGTAGCATCAGCGTCGTCAGAATAGCCCCAAGTCAGTGTAATGGATTTTTTCTCTTCATCATACACCGCTTTTAAGTCAGAAGGCTTATCGGCTTCTTTTTTCTCATATGTGTCAGACACTTTTGTTGGAACTGTTCCTTTAACAAAGTATTCTGTTGTCTTTTTGTCACTTGGTGTATTCGGTCCGGCTAATTTTGCTGGATCTGAACCTTTTTCAACCGTAGCTTCGACGACACTGTCTGGTTTTTCAAATGAGCCGCTTCCATCATCAATTTGAGAAATTAATCGCTGGAAGACGATTTTGGCAACACGCTGCTCGTAATCAGTCAGCCACATTTTACCGTCTGCATCTTTTGAATTACCGATTCCAGTCCAAACGGCTGCTGTATATTGCGGCGTATAACCGACAAACCAAGAATCTTTCGCACCGCCAGAAGGGATATTGTATTTATTAATATCATCTTGTCTGAAGTTCGTTGTACCGGTTTTACCAGCTACTTGAACGTTCGGTACTTGTGCAAGTGTACCAGTTCCAGATTGAACAGCAGTTTTCAGCATGTCTGTGATCATAAATGCTGTGTAATCACTCATCGCTGCTTTCGAGTCCGGCGTAAGGTCAAGCTTTGTCCCGTCATTAAATTCAACAGATGTGACAGCGTGCGGTTCGTTATAGTATCCGTTATTACCGAATGCACTAAATGCTCCAGCCATTTTTAATGAAGACACACCATCTTCAAATCCACCAATTGAATAAGATTCTGGAATATCAGAAGGTAAGTCCATGCCTAAATTATTCGCAAATTGCGCGGCATTCGCTGAACCAGCTTCTTGGAATGCTTTGAGTGCAGGGATGTTACGTGATTGTGCCAAAGCACTTCTCATCGACATTTTCCCTAAATGTCTTCTATCAAAGTTGTTAATTGGTGTCCCATCTGAGTACGTATATGGTGCATCATCGATTTGCTGATATGTTGACCATTTTTTGTTTTCAATGACTGGGCCGTAATCTAAGATCGGTTTAATTGTGGACCCTGGCTGGCGTTTTGCATCTGTCGCATAGTTAAAGCCGCCGGCTGGTACATCACGTCCACCGCCAATGGCGCGTATTTCACCATTTTTCGTATCAAGCAGGGTGACACCCGCCTGCATACCTTTCGTAAATCCAACTGAATCTCCATTGATGATATCATCTAGGTGATCCTGTGCTTTTCGATCAAGTGATGTATAGATTTTTAATCCATCAGTTGATGCATCCACTTTAGCTTTTTTCTGTACTTCTTCCATCACTTCTTCAATGTAGGCAGAGTACTTACTAGAGTTTTGGCTCTTATATTTACTAGCTGAAACAACTGTTTTGCTGACAGGGGTTGCTTTTGCAACGTCATAATCTTTTTCAGAAATATAGCCTTGTTTTTTCATAAGGCTTAAAACGATATTACGGCGTTTTTCCGCTGCCTCTGGGTGTTTCACTGGGTTATAGGCAGAAGGACTCTGCGGCATACCTGCAAGAGTGGCAGCCTGTGCAACGGTTAGTTTATTTAAATCTGTGACTCCGAAAAATTGTTCAGCTGCTTTCCCAACACCATAAGCATAAGGAGAGAAGAAAATACGGTTTAAATACATTTCCAAAATTTCATCTTTAGAGTATTTTTGCTCAAGCTGAATCGAGAGCCATACTTCCTGTACTTTCCGTTTTAACGTCTTTTGATTGCTCAGGAGGGAGTTTTTCACAACCTGCTGTGTAATTGTACTTCCGCCTTCAGCGCCAAAGCCGTCCTCAACGTTTGCTACAAGGGCACCGCCAATACGGATTGGGTCAATCCCGTGGTGCTTATAAAAACGTGCATCTTCAGTCGCAATAAATGCGTCTTTTACCACATCGGGTATATCTTTTATCGAGACATACGTTCTTTTTTCTGCACCAACTTCTGCAAACACTTTCTTGTCTTTATCATAAAGTTTTGAAGAGTATGGTGTTTTAAGCTTACTATCATCAATAGAAGGAGCGCTTGATGCAAAAACGGCAAAAGTTGTGATTCCGGCAACTAAACAAAGTAGACCGATCACGAGTAAAGATAAAAATATTTTTTTAAATAGACCTGCTTTCTTTTTGCCTTTTTTGTTCTTTTGCTTCTTATTGTTTTCTTGACTTGCTTTACGTCGCTGCTCACGACTTGTAAATTGATCAGACATCACATCTCAACCTTTCGTGTTAAACCTTTTTCGAACGTAATTGCTGCTTGCTTTCATCCGAAAAATGAAGTGTCTCCACTACTTTAATATAATCAATTCTTGGCGAATATCCAAGTGTCATTATGTGGCCAGCTTCCATTAATTCGTCTTTGCTAATGGATTTACGGCCGTTTTGCTTCTGCCGCTCCCAGAAGAAAAAGAGATCTGAAGCGGGCAAATAATAAACGGAGCCAAAAGCGGATATAATAACGAAACAAATGCCGCCTTGTTTTTCAACCTGTTTCATATGCTCAATTTGATGGTCGTGGAAATTTTTGAGCGGAAACGAGGTAGTGCTTTTGGTTTCCTTTGCTTCAAAATCGATATAGCGGCCTTTGTACACCCCGTTATAGTCTGTTGTGGAGGATTGTTTAAAATAGGCTTCTTTAATGACAGCAGCACTTCTTTTTGGATAATCCACATTCACAATTTGAACTGGGGTAGGCTTTTTATGAATGACTGCGATCCCGTTGACCAAATAATATTGGTTCGTTTCATTTAAATCAGCCTCAAGCGTCATCCCGCGGTTACTATAAGAGGATTCGCCGCTGATTCTTTTTTTTGTCCCAATTTGTTGAATGGGCTGATACGATTTTCCGTTTGGATACCGAATCATCAAGTTTCAGCCTCCTTTTAATGCATTTTGTATTGGAGAGATCACCATGTTGTCCCAAAAAGAGCACATCATCACTCAGCAAATTTTGCGAGAAACGAAAGCAAAAAATAAAGACAACCTGACGAGGACAAATGCTTACAAGCGGTTTTATGACCGGCATCCAGAGATGAAATGGTCGCTGCTCGCTTCCTTTGTCTCAAGAAATGCAGGGTGGTCAATGACAGATTTAAAGGGCGAACTCTTCCATCCAGGTTTAACGGATCAGCAGGGGCACCTTTTTTTCACAGCATATGAAAGAGCGAATTGGCTGATCTTTTCGGATGCTTATCCTCAGCTTCTTTTGTATGAATGGTCTAAGAGATGCAGTCAACCTTTGTTTCATCTGCTGCCTTATTTCTCCGTGTCTCGTTTTATGAGCGCTGAGTGGGAACATTTTTGGCTAAAGCATGACACAGAGCGTCTGCTTTATGCACTCATCATAAATGAACAATATACTATACAATCTCCTATTATACAAAATCCTCTTCTGAAAAAGAATGTTTTTCACTCGATTCAATATCTTTTCAGCGAGTGGGGACATTTCCAAACCGTTGTTTTTCCAACGGTGGACGGGCATTTGTACGGCTTAACCATACGGAAGTTTTCCAATGTAAAGGAACGCATTACATTAGGTAAAAAACTAGCGAAACTATTATTTCGAGCCGATTTGTTTTCGGATTTTTATCATTTTATGCATACCGTTCCGCATACTGGGTCTCGGTTTGATTTTGAGCCGTTTTTAGGGATCGCTAGAAGGTCAACACCTTTTCTTCGAACGGTTTATCCGGTGATGACACATTCATTAGACGATCAAAGGGAAGATTGGTTTCAAAAGAAATTGAGTCCATCTTTATTTGAGGCAGAGCCGCTGCCAAAGCAGATTGAGCTGACGGACTGGTATTTTCATAAAAAAAGACAGCTTCGTTTTCTTTTCTCATTAGAGCACTATTTTTTGCATAAATAAAAAGCAGGGGGTGCCTGCTTTTTTTTACGTAGATGGACGATTAGGACCGCCGAGCTTTTTATCAAGCTGATCTGTACTGTTTTCTTTCCCTTTTGGATTTTGCTCTTTTGGTGCTGGCTTCTTTTTCATGAAATCTACCTCCTTTTGTCCTTAGAATTTACACAATCGGACGCAATCATACAAAGAAGGACAAGCATCTGTCGAAAAGGAAGAAATAGCGCTTATCTACACTTAGATTGGCGATTTGCTTCTAGTTTTGTCATGTGTGAAGGAGGGTGAGAAAGAAAAGAGAATGTAACGAGAGACGATAAAGGAGGAATCTGATGATGAGCGAATTTGTATCAAAAGAATCCATTATGCAGTTGTTAGAGGAAATCGAGCGAAAAATTGATGCGGTGGAAGCAGAGCTGTCTCTTGCTGTGAATCAGACAAAACGTGCAGCAATAGAAGAGCAAGAACAAATCATTGACCGGCTTGAATCAGAAGTAAAGGACTGTGAAGTGAAGCTTCATGCAGCCGAGTATAAACTGGCGGCAAGACCGGCATATCACGCCGGATAGCTTTTCTATTTGAGCAATAGGTAAACGTTTGATAGGATGGTTCATAGAGGTGAACACTTTGGATAATCAAACATTACTTGAACATACACAAAACTTGAGAATATGGATCGAAAAAGCGTATGAGCAGTACCAAAAGGGAAAGGCTGAAGAGGAGTACCCATCGTATGATTTTTATACGGATATTCAGCCGGCTGTTAATACATTTGATCAGAAAATGGAAGAGTGGCTCACCGCAGCTATCTCCTTTGTTCAACAGGTCAAACCTAGATATTTACACCAAGAACAGCTTGAAGCCGTAAAAGAAAATGGTAAAGAGGTTGTCCTGCAATCTTATTTTGGCAAACAGCACGCACCCCGTGTAAAAAATTTAGTTGAGTCAGTGGTTTACACACTGAACCTTTTAATAGAAGAAATCAAACAGCGCAGCTAAAGACATAATGCTGCGTTTTTCTTATGACTTCTTTAGGCACATCTTCTGCTTTTGATCATAATATATGAGTGACATCAATATGTGATGAGAGCGAGAGGAGCGAGATAGATGTTCCCTTATTCAAACCAGCAGCCTTATGAATTCAATCAATTCAAGCAAAGGCCTTTTCCGTATTCAGAGATGCAGCAGCAGCCTCCGCAGCCTCCAGACTATTTCATGCCGCCATATCAAGGTGGAATGAACCAGGCACCATCTACTGTTTATCAGCCGCCTTATGGATACCAAGAAAACGTGCCGCAAATGCAGCCGCCTGAAGCGATGAATCCACCGCAAATGCAGCCGCCAGGCATGATGCCCATGCAGCAGCCTATGAACCCTTATCCTTTGCCAAGACCGCAAAAACAGCAGCCATCTCAGTTTAAAAGTGTGCTGTCACAATTCAAAAAGACGAATGGGCAATACGATTTTAACAAAATGTTTGATACAGCTGGCCAAATGATGAGTACAATGAATCAAGTAGGCTCATTGGCGAAAGGATTTACAAGCATTTTTAAAGCATAGTTAAAACCCAATAGATCGATCTATTGGGTTGTTTGCTTTGGCGCAGATACACGAAGCGATTGATCTTTCCACACACTTTTCATTTTCGTTTCATCTATTTTTGCCGGCATTAAAATGGTTTTTGTAAAGCTTGAATACGAGGAAGTCGTATCCGTTTTAATTTTTTCCTGCACTGATAAGTGTAAATATTGAGCTTTTACTTCTAGCGCAATGTCTCCTTCGACAAAATGGTCTGGAAATTGAATCTCGATATACACATTCTGTTCATCTTCTGTCACATCAGTCGTAATTGATGCAAGTGATTGCGATGTGGTCATGAGTGCCTCCGCACTATTTAATATCTCGTGAAACGGGGAGGATGCAAAAAATTGTTCAATCGCTTCATATAACATATCTTCATTTGCCAGCAATTCATGTTTGTTTTCGCCATCTTGTTTCATTCGAATCACCTCTCATCTACAGCCTATGCAGAAAGGGCTCAGGCGGTTATCAATTGATGAGAGGAAAAAATTATGATTAAATAGTGTTGAATGAAGCAAGGTGTATAGGCGTAAAGTTTCTTACACTAAATAGATTTAGGAAGCAAAGCTTGAAGGGAGCAAATTGACATTGCTGAAAAAATTATTCGGTTTCGGAAAAAACCAAGATGATGTAAAGGAAGAAGTCATTTATTCTCCAGTTGATGGAGAGTTAATGGATATGACTGATGTACCAGATCCCGTCTTTTCTCAAAAGATGATGGGAGACGGCGTAGCAGTAAAACCAAAAAGTGGGACGATTGTGTCACCAGTAGAGGGTGAAATCATTCAGCTCTTCCATACAAAACATGCAATTGGCATTCGAACACTCTCGGGGCTTGAGCTTCTGATTCATATCGGGCTTGAAACAGTTGGGTTAAATGGTGAAGGATTTGAAGCGCACATTAAAGAAGGGGATAAAGTGAAAATCGGTGACCCTCTCATTACGTGTGATTTAGAACTGATTGAAGAGAAAGCATCAAGTACAGTGACACCGATTGTGATTATGAATGGTGACCTAGTCGAACGACTTGATAAAGAACCAAAAGGCTCTGTAGAAAAGCAGATGTCCAAGCTCTTTACAGTGAAAATGAAATAATCCATGAATAGAAAAAACTACCCGTTAATAGGGTAGTTTTTTTATTGAGGATATTAATCCTCCATTGGAACCCAGCCTTGACTCGCTTCCATGACAGACCACAAACCTTCTGGAATGAGATACTTGTCTTTTTGGCTGCGTTTAATGACGGTTTCAATCTCTTTTTCTCTGCCTTCTTTAATCTTTTTAGCCCAATCTGGGTCGACGATCAGCTCTCGTGCGACAGCAATCAGAGGAATCCCTTGATTGTAAGCATGGAGAGCATCTTCAGCTGTAATGACGCTGCCTACTCCAATAAGCGGAAGAGTATCGCCGCAGCGTTCTTTTAGCAGTTCCATACGTGTTTTATTAGAATCTGCGCCTCGTCTTGCTTTAGAGCCAATCTCCATTAAAGAGATATGCAAATAATCGAGGTTTTTTGTTTTGAGAACATCCACTAATGTAAACGTCTCTGTCATTGTTAAACCAGGTGTTTCAGGTTCTTCAGGAGATAACCGGTATCCAAAGATAAACGGTTTAGCTGCATGTTCTTTGATGGCCTCTTTGACTGCATCTACAACAGCAATAGGGAAAGCTAGACGTTTTTCTTCATTTCCTCCCCATTGGTCTGTACGCTGATTGCTATGCGGTGAGTAAAATTGCTGTAATAAATAACCGTTTGCTCCGTGAATTTCCACGCCGTCAAACCCTGCTTGAATCGCTCGTCTTGCCGCTTCTTTAAAGGAATCGATAATATGAGTAATTTCCTCTTCTTTTAAAGCGCGTGCAATTTGTTTTCCATCTTTGAACACATCACTTGGCGCAACCACATCACCGTTTGGAACTAAATGAGGGAGAGCCTGAGAGCCGCCGTGATGAATTTGGATAATGGCTTTTGTTCCTTTTGCCTGGATAGCTGAAGCCAGTTTTTTCAGGCCAGGGATATCTTCATCTCTTGCGATAGAAGGCTGTCCTTCAAATGCCTTCCCATCTGGAGTCACGTTCGCACATGCTGTAATCACCATACCCATTTCACTTGATCTAGCTGTAATGAAATCAATTTCGTCTTTTGAAATGGTGCCATCGTCATGAGAACCAAAGTGTGTCATTGGAGCAACCACTAACCTACCATCAATAGAGGCACCTCCAGGAAACGTAAATGGTTCAAATAAAGGCTTAAATTCGTTTTTCACTCTGATCATCTTCTTCCTTGATAAAATCATTTCACTATAGAAGTGTAATGGATACTGTTACAACAGTTCAAAGTATTTGCTCATAAGCCCAACATCAAAAAATTGCCGCCTAGTCATGCAAACAAATATTCGGTACACTAGAATGAGAGGTGGACGCAATATGAAAAAGAAAACAATGAACGAACTGATAGAAGAATTAAAGAAAGACGAACAGGTAGAGCATTGGCATGAAATTGAAGCAAAGCCTGCACAGACCTCTCCCGTTCCTGAAAGAGTGGACGACAGGCTAAAAAAGGCGCTTGAAAAACGAGGCGTGAAAGAACTGTACATTCATCAAAAAGAAGCCTTTGAACGAGTAATGGATGGTGAACATGTTGTAACGGTTACACCAACAGCTTCAGGTAAAACGCTTTGCTACAATCTGCCTGTTCTTCAGTCGATTGCAGAAGACCAGACAAACCGCTCTCTTTATTTATTCCCAACAAAAGCGCTCGCGCAGGATCAAAAGAGTGAACTTAACGAGATCATCCACGAGATGGATGTTCCGATTCATAGTGAAACATATGACGGTGACACCTCACCAGCCATTCGGCAGCGAGTGAGACAAGCAGGACATATTGTCATCACAAACCCAGATATGCTGCATTCAGCCATTTTGCCTCATCATACGAAATGGGTCAGCTTGTTTGAGAATTTGAAGTATATTGTCATTGATGAGCTTCATACATATCGAGGTGTGTTTGGCAGTCATGTGGCTAATGTGATTCGCAGGCTAAAGCGAATCTGCGCATTTTACGGAAGTGATCCGGTGTTTATTTGCACTTCAGCAACGATTGCGAATCCAAAAGAGCTGGCGCAGCAGCTCACAGGGAGCAAGGTGCATCTTATTGAACGAAACGGAGCGCCTAGCGGTAAAAAGAATTTTGTGTTTTATAACCCGCCAGTGGTGAATAAACCATTAAATATTAGACAAAACGCTGCCACTGTCGTCAACCAATTGGCTAAAACATTTTTAAAAGAAAAAATTCAAACGATCGTTTTTGCTAGAAGCAGAGTACGAGTAGAAGTGATTTTAAGTCACATTCAAGAGCTTGTGAAAAAGGAAATCGGTCCAAAATCGATTCGCGGGTATCGTGGAGGCTATTTGCCAAAAGAGCGGCGCGTGATTGAAAAAGGGTTAAGAGAAGGAGACATTTTAGGTGTCGTCAGCACAAACGCCCTAGAATTAGGGGTAGATATAGGTCAGTTAAAGGTATGCATTATGACGGGGTATCCTGGCAGTGTAGCGAGTACATGGCAGCAGGCAGGACGTGCTGGAAGGCGTCATGAGGAGGCGCTTATTATCATGGTGGCAAGCTCCTCACCCCTTGATCAATATATTGTCAGACACCCTGAATATTTCTTTAATAGACCGCCTGAAGCAGCCAGAATCAATCCTGAAAATCTCATTATTTTAGTGGATCATCTAAAATGTGCTTCCTACGAGCTGCCATTTCGGACGGATGAACAGTTTGGCGACATGGAAGTAGAAGATATTTTGCAATACTTACATGAAGAAGGAGTTCTTCATTTTAGCGGGAACCGGTATTATTGGTCAGATCAATCGTTCCCAGCACATGGCATCAGCCTGAGGTCTGCAAGCCAGGAAAATGTAGTGATTGTGGATCAATCAGATGTAGCGAATGTCCGAATTATTGGAGAGATGGATCGATTCAGTGCGATGACACTGCTGCATGATGAAGCGATTTATTTACATGAAGGGGTTCAGTATCAAGTAGAAAAGCTAGATTACGAGCATCTGAAGGCTTATGTGAAACAAGTGGATGTAGAATACTATACAGATGCTAATTTAGCTGTTCAGCTCAAGGTGCTTGAAATCGATCAGACAACAGAGAAAGAAGCGGTATCTGTTCACTACGGTGATGTCACTGTCAACGCAATGCCAACAATTTTTAAAAAAATTCGGCTCAGCACTGGTGAAAATATCGGCTCTGGTCCGATTCACTTACCTGAAGAAGAAATTCATACGAGTGCGGCCTGGTTTGAATTACATGAAGCAGAGCGGAGATTTGAAGAGAAAACACTTGAACAGCTGCTGCTCGGCATCGCAAATGTTCTTCAGCACATTGTACCAGCCTTTGTGATGTGTGACCGTTCAGATATTCATGTTGTTTCACAAATTAAAGCGGCACATACCGGTAAACCGACAGTCTTTTTATATGACCACTACCCTGGCGGAATTGGCTTAAGCAAAGAGGTCCAAGCTCGTTTCGATGAAATAGCAGGTGCAGCCATTCAACTGATAGAGCGGTGCCGCTGTGAGAACGGCTGTCCATCCTGCATTGGCATGGAAATGAAAGAAGTGAGCGGAAAAAGCAGCATTGTTGAATTGATGTCTGTATTTTAAGGGGAAGGAGGAAGAGAGCTACTCATGTCACTAAAAGGGAAATTAAATAGAATGAAGAAGCACTTATCGCACAACCAGCCAAACGAAAAACGGCAAAAAGCAGTGGAAGGAAAGCCCCAGCCTGTGACGGCTGATAAAATCCCATTTTTAAAGGAATGGGAGCAACTGGGTGCAGCTCCATATCACTTTGAGGATTCCTTTTGTCTCATTCGAGAAGTCACCTATTCATTAGATGACAAGCATGGACTCTATTCGTTTGCGGAACTGCCAAAGATCATCGAGGCTTGGAACAAAAGCGGCATCCAGCATTCACTATCGGCTAAAGGTTACAAACCGCATGAACTGTTTTTCTTTGATACAGAAACAACAGGATTATCTGGCGGGACGGGAAATATGATTTTCTTGCTTGGACATGCGCGGGTTTTTGCTGACAAAGTAGTGGTGAAACAGCACCTGCTCACAAATCCGGGAAATGAAGCGGCTCTTTATAAAAGCTTTCTCGATGAAGTGAACGTAGAATCGCTTGTTACATATAATGGAAAATCATTCGATTGGCCGCAAGTGAAAACGAGACATACTTTGTTGCGAGATCAAATCCCTGCGCTTCCAGAGTTTGGCCACTTTGATCTTCTGCATGGTTCAAGACGATTGTGGAAGCATAAATATGAACGAATGGCGCTGTCTGTGGTTGAAAAAGAAGAGCTGCACGTTCACCGGGAAGGCGACACACCAGGTTTTTTGGCACCGATGATCTATTTTCATTTTTTAAAGGAACAAAATCCGAAGCTCATCGAAGGGATTTTGACTCATAATGAATTAGACGTCCTTTCGTTAATCAGCCTCTACATCCATCTATCCAAAAAAATCCTATCTATGGATGCGGTAAAGGAGCACGATGAGAAATACGCGCTGGCTAGGTGGCATCTTGCGCATCGAGATGTACAGGAAGCTACGAAGCATTTGCGGGAATTAACAGGTGCTGATTTTGAACATGCCAATCAGGCGGCTTATGATCTCTCCTTACAATATAAACGGCTAAAAGAGTGGGATGAAGCAGTTCGAATTTGGGAAACATTATTTGAATCAAGTGATGTCCATTTAGCATTAAAAGCAGGTATAGAGCTTGCGAAGTGTAAAGAGCATCGCCAAAAAGATGCAAGGTCAGCTCTTTCCATCACCGAATCTTTATTATCTTTCTCATCGTTAAGCGAACGAGACACGGAAGAGCTTGAGAAACGAAAAAAACGGTTATTGAGAAAAGCTGGGCAATGAAATATTATTACCCGGGAAAGCGCAAAAAATGACAACGTTCGGCTCTCGGCCGAAAATAAAAAATGTTTAGCACTTTTATTGTAGAAAGGCCGCGAATCCTGTAAAATAACGTTAGATATTGAATGAGGAGCGTATAGCATGTATAAGGGTCTTTTCTACTTGTTTTTTCTTGTGGTCATTTTGGTCGCTTTTGTGTTTTCGAACTATAAAGATATTTTTCTTGCCAACTTTTAAAATAGGTTAATGCATTAGTACATGTACACCTCTTGATTCATACATTGTTAATGTAAGAAAATAAAGGAGAGGGGAATGCTACATGTACCATCATCATCATCATTGCCATCCGAATGTTACACAGCCAATTGTTCATCCGACGAATCATTGCTGTACACACAGCGAGTCAACAACAATTGTGCCGCATATTCACCCGCAGCATGTGACAAATGTTCACCACCATAATTTCAAACATGTTCACTACTTCCCGCATACGTTTTCTCAGGTGGACCCGACAACACATCAACACTTTAACTGCGGTGGACCTTGCTGTAACAGATAAAGTGAATGGGACTTTTATAAGTCCCATTTTTTAAAAGCAGGTGAAGAAATGAAAATTATTGCTGTCACAGGGTACAAGCCGTTTGAGCTTGGGATATTCAAGCAAGACGAGCCTGCACTTCAATACATAAAAGCGGAGCTTCAAAAAAGGCTGACAGCCCTTATCGAAGAAGGTCTGGAATGGGTGCTCATATCAGGCCAGCTTGGGGCAGAAATCTGGACAGCCGAAGTGGTGTTTGAGCTTCAGGAGGAATATCCAGCGTTAAAACTTGCAGTCATTACGCCATTTTATGAACAGGAAGAGCGCTGGAATGAGCAAAACAAAGAATTGTACGAAGGAATTCTTTCACAGGCCGATTTTGTAGAAAGTGTCACGCATAGACCGTATGAAAGTCCGGCACAATTTAAACAAAAGAACCGCTTTTTTATTGAAAAAACAGATGGTCTTCTCGTCTTATATGATCCCGAGCATGAGGGATCGCCGAAGTATATGATTAGAGAAGCAGAAGCCTATACCGATTACCCCATTATGTACATCACAATGGATGATCTAAGAGCACAGGTTGAGGCGGAAGATCCGTTTTTTGATTAAAAGCAAGAGAAAATTTGACAACGTCACGTATTTCTGAAAAAATATACTATGAATTCACGATATGAGGTGAAAAAGATGCTTGCTGATAAAGTAAAGCTTTCTGCGAAAGAAATTTTAGAAAAAGAATTTAAAACAGGTGTCAGAGGGTACAAACAAGAAGAAGTCGATAAATTTTTAGATATGGTCATTAAAGACTATGAGACCTTCAACCAAGAAATCGAAAAACTTCAACAAGAAAACCTCCACTTGTCAAAACAGCTTGAAGAAGCTGTTGAACAGGGGAAAAGACAGCCTGCACAGTCTAATACAACAAACTTTGATATTTTAAAAAGACTATCGAACCTTGAGAAACACGTTTTTGGCAGCAAACTTTATGATTGAGTCTTGCTGAAAAAGCTTGTGTCAGATGTCATTGTCGTTTATAATAACGCTTATTGATTAACGTTCGGGTAATCGCTGTAATGCTATTTAGGGCATTGCAGAGGAAAGTCCATGCTCGCACGGTGCTGAGATGCCCGTAGTGTTCGTGCCTGGCGAAAAAATAAGCCAGGGCAGCCTGGGAAAGGCTGACGGCAGGAAAAATGCCTACGTCCTTTTTAGGATATGGCAAAGTATCCTTGAAAGTGCCACAGTGACGAAGTCTCACTAGAAATGGTGAGAGTGGAACGCGGTAAACCCCTCGAGCGAGAAACCCAAACTTGGTAGGGGAACTTTCTCAAAGGAACCAAACGGAGAGAAGGACAGAGAATTCTGTAGATAGATGATTACCACCTGAGTACGAGGCATTTGCCGTTTGCAGTACGATGGAACAAAACATGGCTTACAGAACGTTATATCCGTTATAATAAACATGATGAAAACAAAGCTCTCCTATTTCAACATATGGAGAGCTTTTATCTTGAATACATAAAAGGACGAGAAAACAGGTGATAAATCAATGAAAACCTATACACTCATCGCAACAGCTCCAATGGGGATTGAAGCAATTGTTGCAAAAGAAGTAAGAGACCTTGGCTATGAGTGCACAGTCG
Source organism: Bacillus sp. FSL R5-0659 (assembly GCF_038008785.1). Classification (NCBI taxonomy): domain Bacteria; kingdom Bacillati; phylum Bacillota; class Bacilli; order Caryophanales; family Bacillaceae; genus Bacillus; species Bacillus sp. FSL R5-0659. Next base: position 1,961,201 of record NZ_JBBOZU010000001.1, on the reverse strand, counting down.
ACAATGGAAAAGTAATTTTCAAGGGGGATGCTCTTGCGATTTGCCGTGCAAACCTTTGGCTGCGTACAGCAGACCGGATCAAGGTACAAGTTGCTGAATTTTCGGCAAAAACATTTGATGAGCTTTTTGAACGGACGAAAGCGATTGACTGGGCCGCTTTTTTACCGAAAAATAGTACGTTTCCTGTCATCGGGAAATCTGTGAAATCTCAGCTTGCCAGTGTGCCGGACTGCCAGCGCATCGTCAAAAAAGCCATCGCGCAAAAGCTGAAATCCTCCTACAACATTCAGTCTGAATGGCTTGAAGAGACGGGACCTGAATATAAAATCGAGATCGCTCTTTTAAAAGATAAAGCTGTGCTTACTCTTGATACATCTGGTGTAGGTCTTCATAAACGTGGATACCGCATGGATCAAGGCGGAGCACCTATTAAAGAAACGCTTGCAGCTGCGCTCGTCCTATTAACGAACTGGACACCTGACCGTCCGTTTGTTGATCCTTTCTGCGGATCAGGAACAATCGCCATTGAAGCAGCGATGATAGGACAAAACATTGCCCCGGGATTCAACCGGGATTTTGCGTCTGAATCATGGGAATGGATCGGCGAAGACGTATGGAACAAAGCGCGTGTAGAAGTAGAAGAAAAAGCAAACTATGACCAGCCGCTCCGCATTATTGCAAGTGATATCGACCATCGTATGGTAGACATTGCAAAAATGAATGCAGAAGAAGCAGGACTAAGTGAACTGATTGAGTTTAAACAAATGCAAGTAAAAGACTTTCAAACAAAAGAAGAGTATGGTGTGATTGTCGGAAATCCTCCTTACGGTGAACGACTGAGTGATAAACCAGCAGTTGAAAAAATGTATCAAGGAATGGGTGAAGCATTTAAGAACCTAGATACCTGGTCCATATACATCTTAACGTCACACGAAAAATTCGAAGAATGCTTCGGAAGAAAAGCGACGAAAAAGAGAAAGCTGTTTAACGGTTTTATCAAAACAGACTATTATCAATATTGGGGAAAACGCCCGCCTAGAAAGCAAACAACTGAATCGTAATAAATGGCCGCACCGAAAGAAGGTGCGGCTTTTTTGTGCTGAAAAGGTATAACTCTAAGCGAGACGGAATAAACTGAACTTGATTTTAAAAAAAGAGGTGTCGTCATGATTCATTATGATCAAATTCAGTTAATCCAAAAAGCACTCGCTTCGACTGCTCAAGAAATAGAAGGGCATGAAGGTGGACAATCTGCTCAGCTTACGGCAGCCATCGAAGATTTGGCACTGGCTCAGGCATACATAGAACGTTCTGAGCATGCATTTTTAATGAAGGAAAGCTATCAACATCGCCTGCGCTCATAAAAAAAGATTGTTTTTCCCCAGCGTAAATGGTACTATTGAATGTCTGAATGATTCAAAAGTTGGGGGTTGAAGCAGGTGACAGCATCTCGTTTGCCTTTTTCATTATCAAAAGAACACAATTTTTACGAAGAACTGGGCAACTGGATTGGTGATGTGTTTTATGACATTTTGCCAGAAAAGGGCTTTGATCTTCGAGATGAACAAATATTCATGGCTTTTCAGCTAGAAAGAGCCTTTAAAGAAAAAAGTGTGATGTTTGCCGAAGCTGGGGTAGGCACAGGCAAAACCATCGTCTATCTATTATTTGCCGTCACATATGCAAGGTATACAGGGAAGCCTGCGATTATTGCATGTGCAGACGAAACGTTAATTGAACAGCTCGTTAAACAAGAAGGTGATATCTATAAAATTGCCAATCACCTTGATATTCAAATAGATGCGAGATTAAGTAAATCGCATGATCAATATTTATGCTTAAAGAAGCTAGAGAAAACGATGCAGCGTGAAGATGATGAAAAGTGGCTCGATATTTATGAATCACTGCCTTCATTTGTACATGAATCACACGGTATGCAAACCTTTTATCCGTATGGCGATCGAAAAGAGTATCCAGAGTTATCAAATGATGAATGGTCACGAATTGGCTATGACTCGTTTCAGGACTGCCTGACGTGCGATATGCGTCATCGCTGCGGTCTGAATTTATCAAGAGATCATTACCGAAAAGCGACAGATCTCATCATCTGTTCACATGATTTTTACATGGAGCATGTGTGGACGAAGGAATCCCGAAAACGTGAGGGACAGCTTCCGCTGCTTCCTGAGCATAGCTCCGTCGTATTTGATGAAGGACATCTTCTCGAGTTTGCCGCTCAAAAAGCGTTAACGTACCGAGTGAAGCAATCAACGCTTGAAACATTTTTGGAGCGTCTTTTGCAAAACGACATACGCGAAGAATTTGCAGAGCTTGTTGAAGATGCACTTGCAACAAACGATGAGTTCTTTTATCTCTTAAAAACACATGCCAAAGAAGTCAAAGGCTCGCACCGGCTTGAAATTGGGCGTGTCGATGAGGTGAAGCGTTCTGCAAGCGAATTGTGTGACTTGCTTGAAAAAATCGGAGAAGCGCTCGTGTTTGAATCTGAAATGTATACGATCGATCAATACGAATTATCTGTTGTGGAAGAATACATTGAACAAATGGCGTATTCTCTATCGCTTTATCAAAAAAATGCCATTAGCTGGCTGGAAAAACAGGAATTAGATACAACATTTGTTGTGATGCCGAAGACGGTTGCAGAGGTACTTGGCGAAAAAGTTTTCTCGCAAAAAAGACCATATATTTTCTCTTCCGCTACATTGTCTGAGAATCAATCCTTTGATTATTTAGCTGAAAGTCTTGGGATTAACGATTACTTATCAATGAGTGTCGCTTCGCCGTATGATTACGATGAACAAATGAAGATTTATTTCCATGGAATTCAGCAGATCGCTGAGCAAGAGGCAAAAGCACAGCAAGTGATCACTCAGCTGAAAGAAAATGGAGGACGATCTCTGATTCTCTTCCCTTCATTTGATGAACTCCATTTCTTTAGAAAACAGCTTGAAGCAGCAAATGAATCACTGCCGTTTGACGTATATTTTGAGGGAGACGAGGAAATCAGCACAATTGTTCAAAAGTTCCAAGCTGATGAGACGTCTGTGTTATGCTCTGTTCATCTGTGGGAAGGGCTTGATATTCCAGGTGAATCATTAACGAATGTGATCATCTGGGGACTTCCTTATCCGCCGCATGATCCGGTATTTGAAGCGAAACGAAATGAAGCAAAGGATGCACATGCTGAAGTTGACCTTCCGTATATGCTACTTCGCTTACGCCAAGGGATCGGAAGACTGATCCGGACAAGCCAAGACGCAGGAAGCATTCATATTTATTTTGATCGTAAGGAAGATACAGCACTTCAAAGTAAAATTGAATCCGTTCTGCCAGTGAAGCCCATCATTACATCTTAAATAGCTGAAAACTTGTAAAGGAGGAGGATACCGCTGTGTGTCCTCCTTTTTCATTGACAAAAGAACATTCATTGAAGTAGCCTTGAAACGTACATACATATTATTGATAGGGGGAACAAACGCATGAGTCTTGAAGCAACTGAGAAAGCGTTTTATCAATTACTAGGGAAAATCGCCCATTATACAGAGGCGCTCCATTTACTTTATTGGGACTCTAGAACACAAGCGCCTAAAAAAAGTGCGGATTTTAGAGCGGAAACGATCGGTCAATTATCAAGTGATATTTTTAATATGAAGACTTCTGACGAAATGAGAGATCTTCTTCACGAATTAAACAAACATCGAGATGAGCTCACAAAAGATACACAGAAGGCGCTCGAATTATCACAAAAAGAGTATGATGAAAACAGTAAAATTCCGAAAGAAGAATTTAAAGAATACTCGATTTTGCAATCAAAAGCAGAGCATGTTTGGGTAGAAGCAAGGGAGAAATCAGACTTTTCACTCTTTGCACCATACTTAAAACAGCTTATTGACTTTAACAAGCGTTTCATCCAATATTGGGGCGTGAAAAAAACGCCTTATGATGTGCTGCTCAATAACTATGAGCCAGATATGACGGTTGAACAGCTTGATCAAAAATTTGGTGCACTTCGTGACGCCATTGTTCCTCTTGTGAAAAAAATCGAAGCTTCACCAAATAAGCCGGATACTTCATTTTTATCGAAAAGCTTTCCAATCGATAAACAAAAGGAATTGAGCCTCTTTTTCTTAAAAGAATTAGGATATGACTTTGACGCAGGCCGCCTTGATACAACCGTCCATCCATTTGCAGTAACATTAAGCAGAGGTGACGTGCGTGTAACGACCCGTTATGATGAGCATGATTTTCGAATGGCGATCTTTGGCACGATTCATGAATGTGGTCATGCGATTTATGAGCAAAACATTGATGAAGCACTGAGCGGAACGCTTTTATGTGATGGCACTTCAATGGGTATCCATGAATCACAGTCTCTTTTCTTTGAGAACTTTATCGGCAGACACGAAGATTTCTGGAAAACGTATTATCAAAAGCTGCAAGAAGCATCTCCTGAGCAATTTAAAGATGTTTCTTTAGAAGACTTTGTGCATGCAGTGAATGAATCGAAGCCGACTTACATTCGAATTGAAGCCGATGAACTGACGTATCCGCTTCACATTATCATCCGCTATGAAATTGAGAAAGCGATTTTCAATGAAGAAGTAGCAGTTGAAGATCTACCTGCACTTTGGAATGAAAAATATCAAGCGTATCTTGGCATTACGCCTCCTAATGATGCACTCGGTATCTTGCAGGATGTTCACTGGTCTGATGGAAGTTTTGGCTATTTCCCTTCATATGCCCTTGGTTATATGTATGCGGCGCAATTAAAACAACAAATGATTAAAGACTTACCAAATTTTGATGAGCTAATTCAAAATGGGTCTTTTGCACCGATAAAAGAATGGCTGACGGAACATGTTCATCAGCATGGAAAACGGAAAAAGCCATCTGAAATCATTCAAGATGCAACAGGCGAAGAATTAAATGTTCAATATTTAATCGACTACTTAACGGATAAATATACGAAACTGTATTTATCATAAAAGAAGGGCACCCTTTCATGAGAAGGGTGCTTTTTTGATGCTTGAATATTCTAAAAACGAACATTTTGTTCTGATCTATTATTTAAGTTCGGTATTTTTCTGGAAAAGTGCTTTCCAAGCGTCTGAAATCTTGTTATAATTTGAACACTATAACACTCATATAATCGCGTGATGATGGCACGCAAGTTTCTACCGGACACCGATACGGTCCGACTATGAGTGAGCAAAATGAAACAGCTCTTGTCTGAGCTGAAGATCCGTGGATCGTTTTCGCATTGCTTGCTCCTCATGGGCAGCAATGCTTTTTTTATGCAAAAAATCGAATGTTTGCCAATATGCTAGGGGGAAAAATGATGGAATTGTTACGTCAAAAAATTGAGAACGAAGGAATCGTTCTGTCAAATCAAGTGTTAAAGGTAGATGCTTTTTTAAATCATCAAATTGATCCTGTGTTAATGCATGAGATTGGGCAAGAGTTTGCTAGATTATTTAAGCATGATGGCATTACAAAAATCATCACAATCGAATCTTCAGGCATCGCACCTGCTGTGATGGCTGGGCTTGCTCTTCAAGTCCCTGTTGTGTTTGCAAGAAAACGTCAATCACTCACATTAACGGATAACCTGTTAACAGCCAGTGTGTACTCTTTTACAAAAAAAGTAGAAAGCACGATTGCTGTCTCAAATACGCATCTGAGTGAAAACGATTGTGTGTTAATCATCGATGACTTTTTAGCAAATGGTGAAGCTGCGAAAGGACTTGCAGAGATTGCAAAGCAGGCAAAGGCGAAAGTAGCCGGTTTTGGCATTGTCATTGAAAAATCATTCCAGCCTGGAAGAAATGCACTTGTGCAAATGGGCTACCGCGTCGAGTCCCTCGCACGTATTGAATCACTTGAGGAAGGGAAAGTCACGTTTGTACGGGAGGTACAATCATGAGTGCCGCTAAAAAAGTCAAAACGCTCTCGCTGGGCATTCAGCATGTACTGGCAATGTATGCAGGTGCTGTTCTTGTACCGCTCATTGTTGGAGATGCGCTTGGGCTCACGCCTGCACAGCTGACTTACCTCATCTCTGCGGATATTTTCATGTGCGGGGCTGCTACATTGCTTCAAGTATGGAAAAACCGCTTCTTTGGGATCGGTTTACCTGTTGTATTAGGCTGTACATTTACGGCGGTTTCGCCGATGATTGCGATTGGCTCTAAGTATGGAATTTCGTCTATCTATGGTAGTATTATCGCTTCTGGGTGTATTGTCATTCTTCTTTCTTTTTTCTTTGGGAAGCTTGTGAAATTTTTCCCGCCTGTTGTCACAGGCTCTGTCGTCACGATTATTGGTATCACCCTCATTCCTGTAGCGATGAACAATATGGCAGGAGGAGAAGGAAGTGCGGACTATGGTTCTTTTGAAAATCTAGGGCTCGCTTTCCTTGTACTATTTATCATTGTACTGCTCTATCGATTCACGAAAGGGTTTATGAAGGCGATCGCCATTTTAATCGGTATCCTCCTTGGGACAGCAGTTGCTGCGTTTATGGGGAAAGTGGAAACAGCTGAGGTGGCAAACGCCCAGGTTTTCCGCATGATTGAGCCATTTTATTTTGGCATGCCGACCTTTGAATTTGCACCGATCATGACCATGACGTTAGTTGCGATTGTGTCATTAGTTGAATCAACAGGCGTTTATTTCGCACTAGGTGATTTAACAAACCGTTCATTAAAAGAAAAAGATTTAGCTAAAGGCTATCGAGCAGAGGGGATTGCAGTGTTATTAGGTGGAATCTTCAATGCTTTTCCGTACACAGCCTACTCACAAAACGTTGGATTGATCCAGCTAACAGGCGTCAAGAAAAACCAAGTCATTGTCGTAACAGGGGCATTGCTCATGTTATTTGGTCTTTTTCCTAAAATCGCTGCCTTTACGACGATTATTCCAAAATCGGTTCTTGGCGGTGCAATGGTTGCCATGTTTGGTATGGTCATTGCATACGGTATTAAAATGCTCTCACGCGTGGATTTTGCAAAGCAGGAGAACTTGCTGATCGTTGCTTGCTCCGTGGGAATCGGCTTAGGTGTTACCGTCGTACCGCAAATGTTTGAGCATCTGCCAGATTCGATGAAATTATTAACAAGTAACGGCATTGTGGCCGGAAGCTTTACCGCAATTTTGCTTCATATTATTTATCACATGATTCCTTTTAAAAAAGAAGCCGAGCATGACCTGGTAGAAGAACCTAAGCAATCTGTTATGTAAACACCTCTCTTGGAGAGGGATTCAGATTATGGACAAAGAGCTAAAATGACCTTTTTTTAGCTCTTTGTCTTCTTTTTAGCTTGATAAAAAACCTTTGATCCTAGGAAGGAGCGTGTAAGGGTTTGTCTACAAGCTGAAAGCCCGCATCTTTTGGATACGGGCTTTTTGTGATTATCACTATTAATGCTGTACCGGCGGCATTGTTTCGTTAATGACTGCAAATGTATAGCCCCTTGCTTTTAGCTGTATAATCAGGCTGTCTAAATAGTTTGTGGTAGAGGGTTGATCATGCATTAATATAACTTTTGGTTCCCATGGTTTATTATTCTCAAACATTTGCAATTGATTCAATACCTCTGGAACATATTGTGAGTTTTTATATCTCCAGTCAAGGCTATCAATCGTCCAGTCCCAGTAAATAAAGCCATTTTGGTTTAAACGTACTTTTTGATGATATGTTAAATTTGGAACACTGCCATAGGGGGTTCTTACAAGACGGCTGTAGACACCTGTAACAGAGGCAAGAATACGCTGAGCTTCTCTCATTTCATTTACGGGAGACTCGCTGTTCTGATAAAAGAGGTTTATATCATGCGTCATGCCATGAAGACCTAATTGATGTCCTTCTTGATAAAGTCTTTTCACAGCTGATTGGTGTGCTTGGATTTGCGGTCCAAGCATGAAGAACGTCGCCTTCACGTGATGTGCTTTTAATACATTTAACAGCTGATTTGATGTAGCAGAAGGACCATCATCAAATGTTAAAAAGACCGTTTTATTTGTTGCCTGTTGGTTTGGATTGGTCTTAAAATGTGTATCCAATGTTCTTGTAGACTGATCTTTTGCTTTCAGACTGATGCTTGTGTCACGGAAGTCACTGCTGGCAACATTTTTTGCTTGCCCATTTGTCGCCTGCAAATGGGGTTTAGACATATCCCAGATAAAAAAGAGAAACAGTGTAAGAAGCACTAAACCAATTACCTTTGAGAGAAGTATCATGTTGTAGGGTGTCTTTTTTTTGGAAACCTTTTTCATTACAATCACTCCAGTCAATTAAATTTTGAGCCGAACCATGTTGTAGATTCTTTCTTTTTTCACTGTTTTTCTTGGTACACATATTGATTATGTATATAGTGGAAAAAATCCTTTTTATATAGAAAATTCAAATGAATTAGAAATTTATGGTTGTTACTTTGTGTTGATCAGCAAATAAAGGTGATCCATTCATGTTTAAATAAAATCATTCTGAATAATGATCGAAACGTTAATATTTATACGCTAAGATAGCATCAGATGTGACCATTAACTCGAAGCGAAAGGGAGATTCCTTATGAAAGTGTTGTATAATGACGATTTCATTGAAAAAAGGGTGCTCATGTGGAAAGTGGAGACAGAGGCGATTAATCTCAAAAAACAATAGAGAAAAGCTCGTACCACTACAAAATAAAGAAGATATCGGCAAATTCTCTCTTACCGTACAACGACTAGAGAAGGATTTAAACAATATGTGTCCGGCTCAGAGGTTTGTAAAACTAGTTCTTTTCTAGATAACTGTACACAAAGTCAAAATCATACCAAGCAAATTCATCGCATATTTGGCAAGACTAGATGAAGTAAACTACCTAAGACTCACTGAAATTAATAAAAGCAACTATGCAAAGCGGAGAGAAATAAAGAACGCGTCTTTGCGGATGCAAAAGAAAAGCATAGTATGCGTTGGGCGAAACTTCGTGTACTAAAAAAATTTCAATGCAAGCGATGCTTACTCTCGCTGCCATAAATCTTAAAAAATTAGCTAACTAGACATGGAAAACACTATGTCCAGCGTAAACCCTTTATAATTACTACGGTCTGAACACTTCTCTTTTAGAAGTGTTTTTTTGCATAAAAAAAGCAGGTTCGCTTGGCTTAGAACGAACCTGTGAAGGAGGAAAACTACATCATGTTTTCACCTATATTATCCAATATTTATCAATTGTCGTCAAGACAAAAAGTTAGCCGGAGGAAAATATTTTGACTGAATTGTGACGTTTTGGCATGTATATTCTTTTTTCGATAGGGGATATTAATCGAAAAAAGAGGTGAAGCCGATGGCGTACATTCTTTCTGTTGGAACGAGTCTGCCACAACATCATGTGGATCAGAAAAAGGCGGCTGATTTTGCTAGATCCCAATTTAAACGATCGTTTAAAGATATCGACCGGCTGCTCAGAGCTTTTCAAAATGGAGAAATCGAGAGCAGACAGTTTGTGCAGCCAATTGAATGGTATCAGACGCACCACTCTTTTGAGGAGAAAAACAACCTCTATTTGGAAAAAGCATTGGCTCATGCAAAAGAAGCGGTCATACACTGTCTTCATGAAAAGGCATTCCTGAAAAAACCGATTCCGTTTGAAGAGATCGATGCATTGTTTTTTATTTCAAGCACCGGACTTTCTACACCAAGCCTTGATGCAAAACTGATGAACGTTCTCCCTTTTTCGTCTTATACGAAGCGAGTGCCGATTTGGGGCTTAGGATGCGGGGGCGGAGCGGCGGGGTTGTCCCGGGCTTACGAATACATAAGAGCATTTCCAGAAGCAAAGGTGCTGGTTGTCGCCTGTGAACTGTGCAGTTTAACCTTTCAGCCGCAAGATCAATCAAAAAGCAATTTAATCGGTACATCTTTGTTTGGAGACGGGACAGCAGCGCTTTTATTAACTGGAGAAAAAGGCGTATCTGAATATACCCATCTAAAAACAGTTCCTAAAGTGATTGGTACACAATCCGTCACAATGAAAGAGTCTGAGGATGTGATGGGCTGGGAATTTACAAGTGACGGCTTTCAGGTTATTTTCTCCCGTGACATTCCTTCCATTATTTCCGGCTGGTTAAAAGAGCAAGTCGATCAATTTTTAGAGCAGCAAGGGTATTCGGCAGAAGACCTATCGGTTTTTCTTGCCCATCCTGGAGGGAAAAAAGTGATCGATGCCTATATTAAAAGTCTTTCCTTACAAGAAGATCAGCTTTTTTCATCAAAAGAAGTACTCAGACAACACGGAAATATGTCTTCTGCCACAGTTTTGTATGTGATCAAGCATTATCTTGAACATCAATCCGCTGAAGCGGGAGATATGGGTCTATGCGGAGCGCTTGGTCCGGGATTTTCATCAGAGCTGCTGCTCATGAAATGGGAGGAGGTCATATCATGATTATTTGGCTCGTCATTGGTTTCTTCGTGTGTCAGCGTCTTATTGAAATGCTTGTGGCTAAAAGAAATGAAAAGAAAGTGAAAGCGATCGGTGCCATTGAATTTGGTGCAAGTCATTATCCTTATATGGTCGCTATGCATGCGGGCTTTTTTCTCTCACTCATGGTTGAGGTATGGGGGTTAAACAGGCCGCCGTCGCGCTATTTTCTTGTGCTGCTCGTTTTCCTGCTGGCTACACAGGTTATTCGATATTGGGCATTATGCTCTCTTGGAACGTATTGGAATACAAAAATTTTAGTTGTACCAAATGCGATGATGGTGAAAAAAGGACCTTATCGCTGGTTAAAGCATCCTAACTATGTCGTGGTGGCGATTGAGCTTATGCTGATCCCGCTTTTATTTAATGCCTATTTTACCGCCATTTTGTTCACATGTTTAAATGCATGGATGATGGCTGTGAGAATTCAAACAGAAGAGAAAGCGCTCAATCAGTATTTGTTAAATTAATATTGAAAATCATTATCAATTGTGATACACTTTCATTAATGATAAGCATTCTCAATCACGAAGGATGGACGGTGATCACATGACAATGGTTTTCTTACTCGGTACGGTCTGTGTATACAGCCTATTAATTGGCTTCGTATTAAAAGGTGTTTCTAAAAAATCTGCTTCCTGATCGCAGTCAATTGCGACTGATCGGGCAGCAGATTTTTTTTATTTCCTCAGATCAGAAGAAAAATCTCTTGATTTTGTGTAAAATGGTATCACATACATAACTGACTTTTCTAAAAACAAAGGGGTTTATCGTCATGGAAGACTTGTCTATTCGAGATTCGCTCGTTCAAACTACAGGTGCTTTATATCAAAGCCTTCTCAAAAGGGATGATCATGAACGCGCAGCCAAACTTGCATCGATTATCAAAAAGGAAGCAGAAGAAGAAGTATATATCGCATTTACCGGTCACTATTCAGCTGGAAAGTCATCACTTGTGAATCATCTGCTTCATGATCACATCCTGCCAACGAGTCCGATTCCAACAAGTGCAAACTTGGTCGTCGTGAGGAAAGGGGAGAGTGAAGTAAAGCTTCACACCTCAGATGGCCGTTTTGCAAAAATGAGCGGTTCTTATGATAAAGAAGCAGTTCAGCGTTTTTGTAAGGACGGGGAACAGATTGAAATGGTGGAAATTAGCGGGGACTATAGAGGATTGGAAGAAAAGGTGGCACTGATTGATACGCCTGGAATTGATTCAACGGATCATACCCATTTTTTATCTGCCGCGTCTATTCTTCATCAAGCAGATGCTCTTTTTTATGTCGTGCACTACAACCATGTTCATTCAGAAGAAAACATTCGTTTCATTCGCTCCATTAAAGAGAAAGTGCCAAATCTTTATTTCATCGTAAATCAAGTCGATCGACATGATGAGCATGAGACAGCGTTTGAAGACTACAAAAATCAAGTAGTTGATATGCTTCTTAAAGAGGGCATTGAAGAAGAACATCTATACTTTACATCTGTAACCGATGAGTCGCATCCAAGAAACGAAATGATTCGTTTAATCGAGAAACTGCAAGAATTACAAACATTGCCGAAAGCATCACTTCGCGCCTATACCGAGCAGAAAATAGAGAATGTTTTAAAAGAACATATTGACTCATTAAAAGAAGAGCTGCAAGAAGAGGATCTTGATTCACTGCTTCAAGAAAAAAGAAGAGAAGTCAAGGAACTTGAAGCGAAAAGCAGCTTTATTGAAAATGGAGCAAAACAGTTAGAAGACGAAGTGTCTTTTGAAGTCGAGAATATTTTAAAAAATGCAAACCTAACCCCATTTAAAATGAGAGAGCTTGCAAGTGACTATATTGAATCGAAAGCGCCTGGCTTTAAGGTAGGACTGCTGTTCGCTAAAAATAAAACTGAGCAGGAAAAAGAAAAGCGGGCGAACGATTTCTTAGCAGATGTCAAAGCAAGAATGAAAGCTGAAGTGGACTGGCATATTGCTGAGCTGCTCAAAAAAGAAGTCAAGAAACATCAGCTTGGTGAAGAGCTATTAAATCAAGTGATGGCATTTGAAACACCTGTGGAAGAATCACTGCTTGAAAACGTCATCCATCATGGTGCGACATTTTCAAATGAATACGTTTTGCAATATGCAAAAGATGCTGGTGAAGCACTGAAAAGACAGACCAAACAGAAAGCAATACCATTGATTGAACAAATGACCGAGACGCTGAAAACCCAGCTCATGAATGAAAAGGGAAAGCAACAAGATAAGTGGGCCCAGGCAGCACAGGAGCTCCAAGCGCTCGAGCAAAGCATGGAAAAAAATGATCAAATCAGAAGAGATATTGAGCATGTATGGGATATATGGCAAAACGGAACAAATGAGCAGATCACAGATGATTGGTTTTATGTGAAAAAACATCGGATGCAGCATGACGAGCTAAATCAGAATCATACGTCCACTCATGCGGAAGAAAGCGAGAAAGAAAATCAGCAGCAGACAGAGCTTGATCAAATGCGTCAATCACAGCATATTACGACAGCGCAGTCGATTGACCAGTTTGAGCAGCTTTCTCAAATGTTAATGCCATTAAACGCGCTTCAGTCTCAAAGAAAGTCCTTTGAACAACGAACAAAACGGCTGCAAGCGAAGGAATTTACACTCGCCTTATTCGGTGCTTTTAGTTCAGGGAAATCGTCGTTTGCCAATGCCCTAGTTGGGAGAAAGGTGCTGCCATCATCTCCTACACCAACGACGGCCACGATCAATAAGCTGACGCGGCCGACAGAAGACCATCCGCATGAAAGTGTGAAAGTGGTGTTCAAAACCGAGCAGGAAATATTAGAAGAGCTCGATCAAATTCTCGGTTTTTCTATAACAGAAGAAAAGGGAGATACGTTTCAAGCCAAACTCGAACGAACGCTGAAAAAAAGAGAGCTTGAACAGGATCACCGCATCATTGTTGAACATTTTTTAAACGCTCATGAAAAGTTCCGTGAGTCCATTCAAAAACAAACGCCGCACAATGTCACCCTGCAAGAATTAAAGCCATATGTGGCAGAAGAGGCTGTTTCTTGTGTGGTGAAGGAAGTGACGGTGTATTTAAGTACACCTTTAACAGATAAAGGACTGACGATTGTTGATACACCAGGCGCCAGCAGTATGAATAAACGTCATACAGAGATTGCCTTTCAATATATGAAGGATGCTGATGCCCTTCTTTATTTAACTTACTACCAGCATTCTTTCTCAAAAGCAGACCGTTCATTTTTACGTAAACTCGGGCTTGTAAAAGATTCATTTAGCATGGATAAAATGTTTTTTATTATCAATGCAGCTGACCTCGCAAAGGATCAAACAGAGCTTGAAACTGTCTTTGACTATGTGAAAAATGAGCTCACAAAAGAAGGCATCCGGCATCCAAACCTTCATCATGTATCCAGTAAGGAAGAGATCGAAGGAAAGGATCAGTCGCCCTATAACCAGTATGCACAGCTCAGAACACAGCTCGACTATTTTATTGAGGAAGAATTAACGAAAGATGCGATTGAGCTGCTGTATTTTGAAGCGAGTACATTATGTAGAACAGTCGACAAGCTGCATGAGACACTGCATCAGTCAGAAGATGAAAAGCAAGCGGAAAAGAAAAAGATAGACACATCCTATGAAGCGATCGTTGATCAAATGAGCCATATTAAACGATCTAAGCTAGTGACAGAAAGTGTGAAAAAGGACTTACACGAACAGCTTTACCACATTGTTCAGCGCTTGTCACTTTATGCAAATGATCTGTTAAAGACAGCCTTTTATCCTGGAATATCTCAAGGGGACTTCAGGCAAGAGTTGAAAAAAGCGCTTGAACAGGCGCTAAAGGATTATGAATTTGAATTTGTACAGGAGATAAAGGCGCTTGATATTCGAATGGAATCGTTTATCACTCAATATTTCAAAGAGGAGTGGGAGAAAGGATTACAGGCTGCGTGTGCAGAAGATCCTTACTTTTCTCTCCGGCTGTCGCCGCCAGATGAGAAAAATGCAGAGCTGAAACAAATTGAAGTGGAAGCGGACCTAACGCCGTTTGAGCCGCTCTTAAAGAAGCAAAAATCAGCGAAAGCTTTCTTTGAACAGAACGGGAAGGCAGCGTTTATTGAAGCGATTCGAGATGTCCTTTTCCAATTAACGACGAAATGGGCAGATAAAGAAAAAGAAGAATTACAGAGCAGATACGATATGATGGTGAAGACCTTTACTGAAAGATATGAAACAGAAGCGCTCAAGCAGCTGAATGAACAAAAACAAACATTTATCATGAGCTTGACGACAGATGCGAAAGAGCAGGCGATGATAGAACAAGTATACAAGCAGACAAATGAATGGAAGAAACAGTTGAAAACCATTTGATTCATGATAGACTATAGAAAAAAGAAAGCAGTTGATAAAAAATGACGAGCGTACACGAAGAGATTTCCGCACATTCACAAAAACAGAATGCTCATATCAAGTCGTTTCTTGCGCTTGAGCAAAAAAGAGAGCAGGCAATAGAGACTGCTGTTTTCAAGTGTGAGCAAAACGAACCATTTACAACTGACGATATCAATGCGATTACTTCGAAGATGAATGAGCTTGCACGAGGCGGTATTGTTCCGCTGCGTAAGCATGTAACGATTGATATGGTCAGGGAGTATGTCGAAAGAAAACAGAAGTAAAGAGTAACTTTCTCTTTTTTGGTCATCTTAACAAGTGAACCGAGAAAGGGGAATGATGATGGAAAAAAAGCAGCATGCAAAAAAGCAGGATGAGCGTAACCCGAAACAAAAAGAGATGCCATCCTACGCAGAAGCAGAATCGAAAAAAATGCAATACGGTCAAAAATAATCCAAAGGTGCCACTTCTTTTCCAAAAGAAGAGGGCGCCTTTTTTATGTCGAATTCTATGTTCTGTGATAGAATAGGAGTATTGTTTTGAAAAAGGGAGTTTATAAGAATGAATAAACACGTACTGCTTGTTGATGGCATGGCGCTTCTGTTCAGATCGTTCTATGCAACGGCTGTCCATCGCAATTTTATGATAAATGATCACGGCGTCCCGACGAATGGAGTAAATGGCTATTTGAAGCATTTATTAACCGCTGTTCAGACATTTGAGCCAACTCATATTGTTTGCTGCTGGGATATGGGAAGCCAAACATACCGAAATGAATTGTTTCAAGATTATAAAGCAAATCGAGGAGAGGCACCTGTCGAGCTCATTCCGCAATTCGATTTAGCAAAAGAAGCGACAGAGGAGCTAGGAATTGTAAACGTTGGTTTAAAAGGCTTTGAGGCAGATGATTGTATCGGTACGCTGGCAGCAGTCTATCAGAATGAAGCACGTGTGACGGTTCTAACTGGCGACAGAGATTTGCTGCAGATATTGAATGAACAAGTGACTGTTGCTTTGATGCAAAAAGGGATCGGGAACTATAAACATTATACAAAAGCCTTATTTGAAGAGGAAATGGGCATCTCTCCAAAGGCGCTGATCGATATGAAAGCACTTATGGGGGATTCAAGTGACAATTACCCAGGCGTCAAAGGAATCGGAGAAAAAACAGCATTAAAATTTATTCAAACATATCAAACCATTGATGGATTATTAGAAAATGTTCATGAACTAACGGCCGCACAGCAAAAGAAAATGCAAGCAGGATTAGAAGATTTGAAGCTCTCCCGTCTATTGGCAGAGATCAAATGTGATGTCCCGCTGAGCTGTCCAATTGATGAGACGAAGATGAACATCAATCAAGAACGGGCTGCTGCCATGCTGCGTTACCATCAAATCAAAGGAATTGAACCGATGGTGAATCGATTAAGTAAAATAGAGATCAGCTAAGCCGATCTCTCAGCGTAAAGACAAACCCTCGCATTCGTTGTCAGGTCTGCGCTCCGGTGCTCACGAATGTCAAATTCGCTCCGCTCCGGTACTCGCCCTTCCTAGGGCTGCAAAGGTTTTCTATCACGCTGAAAAGAAGACAAAGGACTAAAATAAAAATCATTTTAGCCCTTTGTTAGAGATCAGCTAAGCTGATCTCTAAGGTCATCTTTTTGTATTGCTTTTCTTCGCTCTATTTTCGAGCTGAGATAGTGGCTGCTTATCTTTTGTTTGCGCATCACCTTGTGGGGTTGTCCCATTTGTGACACGACCTTTATTCTCTTTATCCAATCAGTATCACCTCATACATTAGCATAACCGAAAAAAAGCGATTCATCCTTTAGAAAGGTGAATCGCTTTTCTAGCGAGCTGATCAGCTACTTGATTTTCCTTGCTTGGAATCCACTTAATGAAAAATAAATCAAACTGCCGTTGATGCTCGATCATCTCTTTTATAAAAGGCTGAAAGGCTGGATTTTTAGCAAATCCTGCATTGGCCGCACGGTCAACTACCTGTGAATCTGTTCGAAACGAAACGGAACGCAGTCCTTTTTCTACGCAGATTTTCATCCCTTCAATGAGAGCGGAAAATTCTGCTTCGTGATTGCTCATTGATCCGAGAGGAATCGAGAAAGATTCTGCCTTTCCATCATATTTAATGAAAATGCCGATACCAGAAGGACCTGGATTTCCTGCGCTAGCACCATCAATGTATATTTCAGCTGGCAATTTATTTCACCCTTTCATCAAGCGGAACCATTCTTTTCGCTGCATACGCATATGGTGTCCCAATCGCGGCAACGATAAATTTAATCACATAAGTCGTGATGAAGATTTCGATCCATACATGAAATGGATAGGTGCCAAGAAAGGCAATGGTTGTGAAGATCAGTGTATCAAGCAGCTGGCTGATCATCGTACTTCCAGCGTTGCGCACCCAGAGCGCACCATCGGAAGGAAATATCCGGCGAATAAACGAATATACATAAACATCTAACATTTGACTGATGATATAAGCAGCAAGACTGCCAAGTGCGACCCTTGGCATAAAGCCAAATATCGTTTCGAGCGATGTTTGAGAAATGTCAGATGGAGCGGGATTGAAAAGCAAAGCCTCCTGCATGACAACGGTTAGCGTTAAAAGGGTGGCAAAGCCAATCCAGACAGCTTTCCTCGCTTCATTTTGTCCATATTTTTCATTCAATACGTCCGTTGCAAAGAACACACTGCCATATAAAATGTTCCCAAGTGTTGCCGTTAAGCCAAACAATTCAACGGTTTTGACCACTTGTAAATTTGCTGCAACCGTCGCAAAGCCAATCCAGACGAAAAGGCCCATCTTGCCAAATCCTTTATAAAATAGAAGAACAATGATAAAATTAATGATCGCAAATAAGATCCAAATACCTTCATTAAACAAGTGACATGAACTTCCTTTCTCATTGTAAAATGTAACTTTTTGATTATAGCATAACGAACGTTTACCTTAAAAGCACGGGAAGGCGATGTGATCAATGAAATTAAGAGCGCACTATACAATGAAAGTGAAATCGATTGGGTCCATTGCTTTTTTCCAAGAAGATTGGATGGAGCTAAAAGAGGCCTTGCTTTTAGCAAAACATATAGACAAAAAAGAACCACAGTCACTCCTATCATTTGAAGATGAAAAAGGGGCGATGTGGTCTATTAAAGAACTTGAAAAGCTAAATGAAGAACTAAAGCTTGAACCTGATCAGCTTCAGGTCTATTTTGATGCAAGTTTTCACAAAGAAACAGGCGACTCTGGCCTTGGGGTTGTCGTCTACTATAAGCTCGGAGAAGATACTTATCGTTTGAGAAAAAATCAGCCCTTCCAAGGAATCACCAATAATGAAGCGGAGTATGCAGCTTTATTTGAGGCAGTAAAAGCTTTGAAAGACCTTGGGGCAAGCAGAAATTCTGTCACGATTAGAGGCGATTCACTTGTTGTCATGAATCAATTAAAAGGAGAATGGCCTTGTTATGATGATATACATAACAAATGGCTCGACCGGATTGAAGCGGCTTTAAAGGAGCTGAGGCTTACGCCAACATATGAAGTCATCGATCGTAAACAAAATGCAGAAGCGGATCAGCTTGCAAGGCAGATACTTGCAGACGTCCCAATTGAAAGTAAATTGAAATTAGAAGCAGACGGAGCTGAATAATGTGGATAAAAAAACAGCAGTACAAGAATTGACGGATCTCCAAGACACGTATTGTTCAGATTGCTTGATTAAGAAGCACTTTCGAAAAGAATATGGCAAAAAATA
The DNA here is from genome assembly GCF_038008785.1 of Bacillus sp. FSL R5-0659. Lineage (NCBI taxonomy): Bacteria > Bacillati > Bacillota > Bacilli > Caryophanales > Bacillaceae > Bacillus > Bacillus sp. FSL R5-0659. The sequence goes on along the minus strand of NZ_JBBOZU010000001.1, from coordinate 1,942,542 downwards.
CGCCCACTCCTTTTGTATTCAGCAATGCACAGTCGGAGAGAAAATAAAAGAATACGGACAGACGCTGCTTAAAAAGTAAGCGGCTGCCCCGGTTTTCCTTACTCAAACATCCGCTCGTGAAAAAAAACGAATAGAATGTGTTAAAAAAGAACATATTCTGAAAAATGAGCCGATATAACTATAGAAAGTTTTGGTTGAGTTACTTTTTGACTAAGTGACGGATAATAGAGGAAAAGGGGAAGGCCGGCATGAATAATAAGGATTTCGAAACGGTATTACATCGAACATTTCAAGAGGTATACAGCGATCTAGAGCAGCTAGTAGATGTAGCAAAGAAGGGAAGACCTTTTCTCGAAAAAGATATTTCTGAAATTGAACAACGACTGAAGCAAAATATTTTAGCCATTGAAATTCAGCTGAAAATCAAATAAGAGAGGCATATGCCTCTCTTTATTTTGTCGTTTCATCATTGATTTAGTTGATTAAAGTTTTGTTACGTTTGCAGCTTGAGGTCCACGATTACCTTCAACGATTTCAAAAGAAACTTCTTGTCCTTCTTCTAAAGACTTGTAGCCGTCACCTTCGATAGCTGTGAAGTGAACGAATACATCGTCTCCGCCTTCAACTTCAATGAAGCCGAAACCTTTTTCATTATTGAACCATTTTACTTTACCGTTTTGCATATTGCTTTTTCCTCCTAGTACTGTAGCACACCTTTTGGGCATACTAAAAAAAATTTTCATCACCTAACGACTTTACAGTTGTTAAATGATGGTTCCACTATACACCATCAAAAGTAACGCGTCAAGCAGGCGAGCCAAATTTTGAGCAGAATGTTTGATTTTTTTGTTTTTTTGGTGAATAACAATGAAAAATAAAACGTCCTTTTCGGAACCTAACGTGCAGCTTGTCCGTATATAAAAAAAATACAGAAAGAGGTGCAATCATGAATCGTTATACACTTGAAGAATTTGTTCAGAATACGCAGCAAGAAGATAAAGGAGAAGGGGTCTTCGAACTTGAAACACCAAGACTTTTAGAAATTAATTTGACTGACACCATTTGGGCAAAAACAGGTTCCATGGTTTCCTATCGAGGGAAAATCAAATTTGAACGTGAGGGTGTTTTTGAGCACGGAGTCTCAAAGATGTTCAAAAAAATGCTCTCGGGAGAAGGCACCTCACTAATGAAGGCGACAGGTGATGGGAAATTATATGTGGCAGATCAAGGCAAAAAAATCTCAATTCTCCGTTTGGCCCAAGGGGAATCTATTTTTGTGAATGGAAACGATCTGCTCGCATTTGAACCGTCTGTCCGCTGGGATATCAAATTGATGAAAAAGGTATCAGGCATGCTTGCAGGCGGATTATTTAATGTCAAATTAGAAGGGCCGGGCTTAGTAGCAATCACAAGTCATTATGAGCCGCTGACGCTCATTGTTCAGCCGGGTGACTCTGTTTATACAGATCCGAATGCGACTGTTGCGTGGTCAGGTGATTTAAAAACTGAATTTGTGACAGATGTTTCCTTTAAAACCTTTATTGGCAGGGGAAGCGGAGAGTCTATTCAAATGAAGTTTACTGGAAGCGGCTTTGTTGTCGTTCAGCCGTTTGAAGAAGTATACACAACAAATGGAAATCAAGGGTAAAGAAAAAGGTGTCCGTCAATGACGGACACCTTTTTATGATAATGCGCGAGCATATGTTTTGTTATTCATGATGAGATCTGACTGCTCGACAATATCTTCCAAAATGGTTTGAGAAGATTGTTTTAAGTGCAGTTTTTTCATGTTTTGTTTCATTGTTTCTAATTTTTCTTCGTCCTGCAGCAAGTTGGTCACAGATTCTAAAATGTCTTCATGTCTGTTAATGACAATGGCAGCGCCATAATCCTCAAAGAAAAGAGCATTTTCTTTTTCTTGACCAGGGACAGGCTTGTAAAGAATGACAGGGACACCGATTGCAGTTGCTTCTGTTAAAGTAATGCCGCCTGGTTTTGTAATCATACAATCTGTTACTCTGAACAATTCATCAATTTGTTCCACATATCCAAGCGCCTTCAATTGATCTGGGTGTGCCTGCTCAAGAACGCTAAGCGATTGTTTCAGTGCGGCGTTCTTTCCGCATACAACAACAATTTGTACTTCACTGTCGAGAAGCAGCGCCTCACATAATTCCTTCACATTTTTTAGTACACCGTGAGCACCGGCCATGATAAGAAGTACTTTTTTGTCGGATGATAATCCATATTTTTTATAGATCATCGATTTTGGCACGTCGGCTTCAAACTGTGGTCTAATAGGAATACCTGTCACTTTGACATCGCTTGGATGTGTGCCGATTTCCACTAATTTTTGTTTCACATAATCGGTTGCAACATAGTATCGGTCGATGTTTTCATGTACCCAAATCTTATGGAGACAAAAATCGGTCATGACATTAAAAGTCGGAATCACTTTACCTGTTTTGTTTCGATATTCTGGTACAACAATCATCGGGAATGTAATAATGATGATATCTGGATTGTGTAACTGAATTAATTCATCGAGACGCTTATTTCCCATCTTTAAATAAATGTTAAATTTGCGTTTATTGTAAATTTTATCAACACCGTAATAAAACAAGCGATAAAATTGTTTCCCAATGGAAAAGCTCTTCAAGTATAAATATTGAGTCACTTCTGACACAATGGGATTCGATTCTTGATACAAATTAGAAACTACAACATGTTCAAATCCTTGGGATTTGCATTCATCATACAGTGTTTTTGCTACCTGCATATGTCCATTTCCATAATTTGCGGTCAAGATTAATATTTTTTTATTGGTATTCAAGAATATTCACCTCAAATGTAATCAACAACAACAAAACTTCGTACGAAACTATTAATCTCATAGGTCTACATATACATAAAGATAACATATAAACAGTTAGAGCATATCATTCGTTACGAAAGAATTAAACTAATTTTAAAAAACAAACAGATTCAATTGATAATGGAAGACAGAGCCATTTGTATTTTAACACATTTTGACGATTTATCATCAGACCACAGTCTATTTTATTCCCAAACGTATGGTGTTTCTTGATAAACATAATAATTAAGCCAATTCATAAACAACAAGGTTGCATGGGCTTTCCAGCGATTTACTGGGATTAATGTGTCACCATCTTCTATAAAATAGTGGACAGGTTTTTGGACTGTATCATCTTTCAACAAATCTCTTTCATATTCCTGCATCAATGTATCTGTATCATACTCAGGGTGTCCAGTTAAAAATACTTGTTTATCATCATCTGAAACAATTAAACAAACACCTGCTTCTTCAGACATACTCAAGACTTTCAAATTCGGCGTGTTTTTTAATTGTTCTGTATTAATATCTGTATGCCTAGAATGTGGGACATAGTATACTTCATCAAAACCTCTGACTAATCTTTCTTTTTTCTCTTTCACAATATGCTCAAATACGCCAAATTTTTTCTCGGGAAGCTTGATTTTTTCAATCCCGTAATGGTGATATAAACCTGCCTGTGCACCCCAGCAAATATGAAGGGTAGATGTCACATTGGTTTTACTCCAGTCCAAAATGTCCTGCAGCTCTTTCCAATAAGAAACTTCTTCAAAAGGTAAGTGCTCAATTGGTGCGCCAGTGATGATCATTCCATCAAATTTTTTATGGCGAATCGATTCAAAGGTCGTATAAAATTCATCTAGATGCTCTCTCGACGTATTCTTCGGTGTATGTGTACTTGGAATCAAAAACGTAAAGTACACTTGTAAAGGAGAATTTCCGAGCATTCTCAGCAGCTGCGTTTCAGTTTGTATTTTTTTTGGCATTAAATTTAAGATCACGATATTCAAAGGACGGATATCTTGCTTGAATGCCCTTGTCTCATCCATGACGAAAATATTTTCGCTCTCTAGTATTTGTTTTGCCGGCAGATGAACTGGTATGTTAATAGGCAACTCGCCACCCCCTGAACCAAAGCTAATTTCACTTCATTATAGGAACTTTCTGGCGATATTTCAATGTTTCAATTATGTTACAATGAAAAATAGAGCAAAAAAGAATGCTGTTTCTGTAAAAAAAGGAGGCCGTTTTGTTATGATCACAAAGCATTTATCAGATATTGACATTGCCCAAAAGGCTAAGCTAAGACCAATTCAAGACATCGCAGCAAAGCTGCAACTACATGACGAAGAATTAGAATGCTATGGTTTCACAAAAGCGAAAATATCTTTGACTATTTTTGACCGTTTAAAGGAACAAAAAGAAGGACACGTGATTCTTGTCACTTCCATCAACCCAACGCCAGCAGGTGAGGGGAAATCCACGGTAACAGTCGGCCTTGGTCAAGCCTTCGAAAAAATTGGCAAAAAAGCGATCATTGCGATGCGTGAGCCATCATTAGGTCCTACAATGGGGATTAAAGGCGGGGCAGCGGGCGGAGGATATTCACAGGTGCTGCCAATGGAAGAAATCAATCTTCATTTCACAGGAGATTTTCATGCCATTACATCTGCACATAACGCCTTATCTGCTTTTATTGATAACCATATCCATCACGGAAATGAACTCGGCATCGACACGCGCCGCATTGTATGGAAGCGAGTGCTTGATTTAAACGATCGTGCATTAAGACAAGTCGTTGTCGGACTTGGCGGTCAGTTAAATGGGTATCCTAGAGAAGACGGATTTGACATTACAGTTGCTTCCGAAATGATGGCGATCCTCTGTTTAGCAGAAGACTTATCTGACTTAAAAAAACGTCTTTCTTCTATTGTTGTTGCCTATAATCAAGAAGGCGAGCCAGTCACAGTGGGAGCACTTGGATATGAAGGTGTCCTGACGTTACTTTTAAAAGACGCACTCAAGCCGAACCTGGTTCAAACGATTGAAGGAACCCCAGCACTTGTCCATGGCGGTCCTTTTGCCAATATTGCACATGGATGCAATAGTTTAATTGCGACCAAAATGGCAGCAAAATTAGCTGATTATGTCGTAACAGAAGCTGGATTTGGAGCAGATCTTGGAGCAGAAAAGTTCCTTCACATTAAAACAAGAGCTGGTGATTTCAAACCTGGTGCAGTTGTCATTGTGGCGACAGTGAGAGCATTAAAGATGCATGGCGGAATGAAGAAAACCGAACTCAAAGAAGAGAATGCACACGCCGTATTAGAAGGTATACATAATTTAGAAAAGCATATTGAAACCGTGCAAGCTTTTGGTCTTCCATATATTGTCGCGGTAAACCGTTTTATTACGGATACAAAAGAAGAGATTCAAGCGATAGAAGATTGGTGCGGCAAACATGGCCATCCAGTTAAAGCCGTGAATGTATGGGAAGAAGGAGGCGAAGGCGGGACAGCTCTTGCAGAGGAACTAGCGGAACTCATTGAAAAGAAAAAGAACAACTTTACCTATTTGTATGAAGCGAACGATTCCATCGAAGAAAAGTTATCTAAAGTGGCCAAAGTGGTTTACGGGGCAGATGGGGTCACGCTCACATCCAAAGCAAGAAAGCAGCTGGCTGCCATTGAGGAAAACGGCTGGGCTCATTTGCCGGTTTGTATGGCAAAAACACAATATTCTCTTTCGGATGATCCAGCTTTAATCGGCAGACCTAAAGGCTTTACCATTACGATTCGCGAGTTAAAGCCATCTGTAGGAGCAGGATTTATTGTGGCCTTAACCGGAAGCATTTTGACAATGCCTGGATTACCTAAAAAACCTGCGGCTCTCGAAATGGATTTATTAGAAGACGGCAGTGTGACAGGACTCTTTTAAACGGGAGCATAAAAAGCGATTTTCTAAAAGAAGCATGTTACGATAGGAAAAAGTGAATCCTAGGAGGCTATGAGATGTCAATTTATGATATTCAGGTCAAGACCATTAACGGTCAGGAAAAATCGATGGCAGATTACAAAGGAAAAGTGCTCATTATTGTAAACACAGCAAGCAAATGTGGACTGACTCCTCAATTTAAACAATTACAAGAGCTATATGATCAATATCATGAAAAGGGCCTTGAAATTTTAGGATTTCCGTGTAACCAATTTATGAACCAAGAGCCAGAAGGAGAAGAAGCCATTCAAGAATTCTGTTCTTTGAATTATGGAGTGACCTTCCCTATGTTTGCGAAAGTAGATGTTAATGGCGAAGAGGCGCACCCGCTGTTCAAGCATTTAACAAGTGAAGCGAAAGGTGTGCTTGGGACAAAAACAGTGAAATGGAATTTCACCAAATTTATCGTGGACCAAAACGGAGAAGTCACTGAACGGTTCTCTCCAAAAACGCCACCAAAAGAATTAGAAAGCTCAATCATTGCTCTGTTGGACAAATAAGATGCTGACAGTCATGCAGCGAAAACAATTGGAGGCAGCTGCCTCCTTTGTTTCAGACAGGCTGAAGGATGAACCAACTGGACACGATGCGGCTCATGTTGCTCGTGTGCGCCAGCTTGCCGGCCGTATTGCACATCAGGAAGGCGGCTCTTTATTTATCATCGAAATGGCGGCAATTGTACATGATGTCATTGATGAAAAGCTGTCAATTGAATGGAAAGTCACTAAGGAGCAGCTTGAGCACCAGCTCCTTTTGTGGGAATTGGACACGAGGGATATCCGCTATATCATGGACATCATTACAACGATGTCTTTTCGTCACCGGCATAAGCAGTTTAGGCCGATGACGTTAGAAGGGGCTATTGTTCAAGATGCGGATAGGCTGGATGCGATAGGAGCAAGCGGTATCGCTAGAGTGTTTACGTATGCTGGCGCAACAGGTGAGCCCCATTATACAAAGGACACGCAGCAGGGTTCTGTGCTAAAGCATATGGAAGAAAAACTGCTCAAATTAAAAGACTTGATGAACACTCGTGCAGGGAAGCAGCTTGCTGATGAGCGGCATGAATTGATGAGTTTATTTATCAAGAAATGGAAAGAAGAATGCGGCCTTACAGATGAGTAGGGTCTTTATGTGTGTAAGGAGGATATATCAATGAAAATAACAGCCATAGAACCGACGCCAAGTCCGAATACCATGAAGGTTATTTTGACAGAAGCACTTGCCGGCGGTAAAAGCAACAACTACAAAAAGGATCAAAAAGACGAAGCCCCAGAAATGATTAAGCGTATTTTAAGCATTGAAGGTGTAAAAGGGGTTTATCATGTCGCAGATTTCTTAGCGGTCGAGCGAAATGCAAAGTTTGACTGGCAGGGTATTTTACAGCAGGTCAGAGAAGCCTTTGGACAAGAAACAGAAGGCCTTCAGGAAGGATCGCAGTCAGGCGATGACACATTTGGTGAAGTGAAAGTATTTGTCCAAATGTTTAATGGGATTCCGATGCAGGTCAAACTGTCAGACGGTGAAAGAGAAGAGCGGTTTGGCATGCCTGAACGTTTTCAAGCAGCCATTTTAAAGCTTAGAAGCAGCTCAGACAATGTCGTGTTTGAACGTGTGTGGAAAGAACACGGCGTTCGTTTTGGGGAATTTGCTGATATCGGTCAGGAAGTCACAGAGGAGCTGCAAGCAGCCTATGATGATGAGCGTTTAGCCCGATTAACAGAGGCAGTTAAAGAAGGGCAGGAAGCTGTAGATAGACAGGTGAACCGAAAAGCATATGATGTAACAGAAGACATGCTGCAAGAGGAAGATTGGAAAAAACGTTTTGCCCATTTAGAGCAAATGCAGCCAGAGCAAAAGGATATACCTGTTTTAATGAAAGCAATGGAGGATCCAAAAACGTCTATTCGCAGACAAGCCGTTGTGAATGCTGGCATGATTGAAGATCCTGCCATTCTGCCTATTTTATATAAGGGGCTCGAGGACAAAACAGTGACGGTCCGCAGAACGGCTGGTGACTGTATTTCTGACCTTGGTGACCCTAGTGCTATAAAAGCCATGATCGCAGCATTAAAGGACCCGAGTAAGCTCGTCCGCTGGCGTGCAGCTATGTTCCTTTATGAAGAAGGGGACGAAACGGCACTAGAAGCATTAAAAGAAGCAGAGCAAGACCCTGAGTTTGAAGTCAGTCTTCAAGTCAAAATGGCGATTGAGCGCATTGAGCATGGGGAAGAAGCGAAAGGCTCTGTGTGGAAGCAAATGACAGAAAGTAGAAAGAATGCATCAGAATGATGAGAAAAATGAACAAGCTGCCAATGAAAAGCAGCTTGTTTTTCTAAAAAAGATAGACAGAAAAATTTTTTTAGAAAAATTATTTTGAATATTGTTGAAATATGCGAAAAAACTCTATATAGTAGTACCAATATAGAATATTGGAGGTCAGATTTTATGACACGAACCTTGCTGAGCGCTTGCTTCAGCAGCCATGTTAGTCATCAGTCATTCATAGGTGGCTAAATAAACAGAAAATTTGTAAAATAAAATCAACTCAAAATCATGCAGTCAACAAGACTTGTAGTATAGGAGGCTTTTTAAACAGATGGCAGAACTACGCAGTAATATGATTAAACAAGGAATCGACAGAGCACCTCACCGAAGCTTACTAAGAGCAGCGGGGGTAAAGGATGAGGATTTCGGCAAGCCATTTATTGCCGTATGTAATTCCTATATTGATATTGTCCCAGGACATGTCCATCTTCAGGAATTCGGGAAGATTGTTAAAGAAGCCATTCGTGAAGCTGGCGGTGTTCCATTTGAATTCAATACGATTGGCGTCGATGATGGAATTGCCATGGGTCATATCGGGATGAGATATTCATTGCCAAGCCGTGAAATCATTGCTGACTCTGTAGAAACCGTTGTATCTGCTCATTGGTTTGATGGAATGGTTTGTATTCCTAACTGCGATAAAATCACACCAGGAATGATGATGGCAGCGATGCGCGTGAATATCCCGACTGTTTTTGTGAGCGGCGGACCGATGGAAGCGGGTAGAACAAGTGATGGCAGAAAAATTTCTCTTTCTTCTGTATTTGAAGGCGTTGGTGCATACCAGTCAGGTAAAATCAATGAAGAGGAATTAAATGAATTAGAGCAGTTTGGCTGTCCAACCTGCGGATCTTGTTCAGGTATGTTTACAGCTAACTCAATGAACTGTTTGGCAGAAGCACTCGGGATTGCTCTTCCTGGAAATGGAACAATTTTGGCGACATCACCAGAGCGAAGAGAATTTGCGAAGAAGTCTGCAAAACAACTCATGGAGCTCATCAAAAAAGATATTAAACCACGGGATATTGTCACTGAAAAAGCAATTGATAATGCATTTGCATTAGATATGGCACTTGGTGGTTCAACCAATACCGTTCTTCACACATTGGCGATTGCGAATGAAGCAGGTGTTGAATATTCACTTGAACGCATCAATGAAGTAGCAGAACGTGTGCCTCATTTATCGAAACTTGCTCCAGCTTCAGATGTTTATATTGAGGATTTACATGAAGCAGGCGGCGTTACAGCGGCACTAAATGAATTGTCTAAAAAAGAAGGCGCTCTTCATTTAGATACAATGACCGTTACTGCGAAAACGCTTGGCGAGAACATTGCGGGACATGAGGTAAAAGATTATAACGTCATTTATCCAATTGACAAGCCATTTACTGAAAAAGGCGGCTTAGCCGTTTTATTTGGAAACCTTGCGCCAGATGGAGCCATCATTAAAACGGGCGGGGTACAAGACGGGATCACACGCCATGAGGGACCTGCGATCGTATTTGAATCCCAAGAAGAAGCCCTTGAAGGCATCATTAATAGAAAAGTAGAAGCAGGACATGTTGTCATCATTCGCTACGAAGGACCTAAAGGCGGACCTGGCATGCCTGAAATGCTTGCACCTACTTCACAAATCGTCGGTATGGGACTTGGACCAAAGGTTGCTTTAATTACAGACGGACGTTTTTCCGGCGCTTCTCGCGGATTGTCTATTGGACACGTCTCACCAGAGGCAGCTGAGGGAGGCCCGCTTGCCTTTGTTGAAAATGGTGACCATGTTGTTGTCGATATCGAGCAGCGCATTTTAAGCGTAGATGTTCCAGAGGAAGAATGGGAAAGAAGAAAAGCAAACTGGAAAGGCTTTGAGCCAAAAGTAAAAACAGGTTATCTTGCTAGATATTCAAAACTTGTGACATCAGCCAATACAGGCGGAATCATGAAAATTTAATCTGATATCGAACATTTGAAAATTGGCTCTCTCTATAGTATCCTTTATTCACAACATAAGGATTATAGAGGGGGCTTTTTTATGTCAATGGCATATGAAGAATATATGCGCCAGCTCGTTGTACCGATGCGTCAAGAGCTGACAAGTGCAGGATTTCAAGAACTAACAACGGAAGAAGAAGTAGAACAAACGATGCAAGAAAGAGAAGGAACGACATTTGTGGTTGTCAATTCTGTATGCGGGTGCGCTGCCGGATTAGCACGCCCAGCTGCTACACAAGCTGTGATGAAGGCAGAAAAAACGCCAGATCGAATTGTCACAGTTTTTGCTGGCCAGGACAGGGAAGCAACGGCAAAAATGAGAGAATACTTCACAGGCGAAGAGCCATCGTCTCCATCTATGGCACTTTTAAAAGGAAATGAACTTGTTCATTTTATTCCGCGTGACGAAATTGAAGGTCATGAAATGGAAGACATCATGAACAACGTCTTATCTGCATTTGAAAAACATTGCTAATACACATGTTGAAATGTCCTGTGATCACATCAGGGCATTTTTTCTTGATCATGATGGAGGAACCGCATGCTTATCACAACAAGCTTTAGAGCAAATGAACAAACGATTGAAACAGCAAAAGCCCTTGCAGAGGATTTACATGGCGAGTATGTAGAGAGGCGCAAACAATCTGTCAAGCAGCTTGCGATAAAACGAGGAGACGTCCTTGTTGTGGGGAAAGAAAGATTCGAATGGTATCAGCCAAATGGTGAAAAGTTTTTCTTTCATCCAAGCTCAGCAATGTTCAGGGTGAAGCGGCTCATGCGCGGAGAAAAGGATCCTTTAATCGAAGCCACGCAGCTTCAGCCTGGCGATTCCTTTTTAGATTGTACGCTTGGCTTAGGATCAGATGCCATTACAGCAAGCATGCGAGTAGGTACGAATGGAAGGGTCGTTGGTATCGAAAAGAATCCCATGACAGCATTGCTAGTGCGAGAAGGACTAAACACATGGGAGACAGGGATAAGAGAGGCAGATGAAGCGATGAAGCGGATATCTGTTGTAAGTGGAGACAGTATCGAGCAGCTAAAGAAGCTCTCTGATGGTTCATTTGATGTCGTCTATTTTGATCCGATGTTTGAGGAGACAATTCAAGAATCTGCAAGTATCGCTCCGCTACGTCATGCAGCAGAGCACCACTTTGACCACGAAATAGCCGTCCAAGAAGCACTGAGAGTGGCGAGAAAAAGGGTAGTTTTAAAAGATCATTGGAAAAGCACCCGATTTCTAGCAGATTCCTATCAATTTCACGTTTTAAAACGAAAAACAGCTCAATTTCATTATGGATATATTGAGAAAGAAAAAAGCCCTCACTAATAGACAATTCTTTGAATTCCTTATCAATCATCTAAAAAAGCCCTTATTTAGGGCTTTTAATCTGTAATCTCCATATAGACAAAATAAAATAACGTCAGCAAGGAAGCCGTAATGAAAAACCCTTCAAGCATACCCATTCCTCCCAAATTTTAGTCGCCTTTGCTACCATTGTAAACGTTTTATTATGAAAAAGAAAGTCTCAAATCGATGGCCAAATTGAATGACTGAAAATTCATTATATGCTAGAATAGCAGTATGATAACTTATGGAAGGAATTAGATATCATGAAGATGTGGATGAGAAAAACGCTTGTTGTGCTCTTTACGATTGCAACTTTTGGTTTAGTCTCTCCTCCGTCGGCTTTGATGACAGACAAGCCCTCTGAACTTTCTTCATCTGATAAAACGCCTTATACAGCTGTTTATGATACATCAGATGAAATGCGCAGCTGGGAACTAACGCAACAGGAAAGCAAAGAGCAGACAGATCCCTTTGAGCAATATAAGCAAGAGGTGCTGTCAAATGCAGAAAATCAATCCTTTCTCAAATTTGGCCGTAAAATCACACCTGTCATTGAGGACGAGTACAGAGAAGAGATTCAGCCGAAGATTGAACAAGTGTTAACCGACTATTTAACAAATTTCAAAGATGACGAAAAATTTCAAGATGTTGTTTTAACTGATCAGCCTTCAAGTGGAAATGGCGAAAAAATCTTCCACATTTACAACCGCAAGACCGGAGAAGATTTGCTCCGTTTCCATGTCAGAAGAGATCAGCCGCCTCACAGCGGATATTGGTTTAACTTTCATTACCATACAGCAGAAGATGGATTCCAGACGCATCATGAACTCGGTAATATTTACTGGGATAAAAACACCCCGCCGAGCTGGATGAGCCACTAGAAGGAGATGTCATGCCAATTGAAAAAATATACAATGAACGAAATGGTGCAGATTACAAAACAAATGTTAAACGACCGCGGAGTGAAAATTGAAGATATCGCACACATTGTGCTGAAGCTCCAAGAAAAATATCATCCAAACCTTCCACTTAGTGTCTGTATTGAAAATGTTGAAAAAGTGCTGAATAAAAGAGAAATTGTCCATGCAGTTTTAACAGGACTTGCCCTTGATCAGCTGGCAGAACAAAAGCTTTTGCCAGAACCTTTACAGCACTTAGTTGAAACAGATGAGCCGCTATATGGAATTGATGAGATTATTCCGCTTTCCATTGTCAATGTATATGGATCAATCGGTTTGACCAACTTCGGTTATTTAGATAAAGAGAAATTCGGTATTATTCGTGAATTAGATGAGGGCCGTCCAGGTGAAGTGCATACTTTCCTTGATGACCTAGTCGCTGCACTTGCCGCAGCAGCTGCAAGCCGCATTGCTCACTCACACCAAGATATTAAAGATGAAGAGCAGGAACGAGTGAATCAAGTATAAAAAGAAAAACATGTCTGCTCATCATGCAGGCATGTTTTTTTGGTTTCAACAAAAGCAGAAATAAGGTAAACTACAACAAGAACATAAATAAAGGATGAAAAAAATGAAACAATACAAAGAGTTATGCCGTCATGTATTACAGCACGGGGATGAAAAAGGTGACAGAACGGGTACAGGTACAATCAGCACGTTCGGTTACCAGATGAGATTTGATTTACAGGAAGGATTTCCTCTTTTAACAACAAAGAAATTACACCTGAAATCAATCATTCATGAGTTGCTTTGGTTTTTAAAAGGTGATACAAATGTCAAATATCTTCAAGAAAATGGTGTCCGGATTTGGAACGAATGGGCAGATGAAAATGGAGAGCTTGGCCGTGTGTACGGTGCACAGTGGAGATCATGGGCGAGTGGAGACGGCGAGACCGTGGATCAGATCACAAAGCTGATCCATGATATTGAGCACAACCCGAATTCAAGACGACTGATCGTCAGTGCTTGGAATCCGGGGGAAATTGATCAAATGGCGCTGCCTCCTTGTCATTGTCTGTTTCAATTTTACGTATCAAACGGGAAGCTTTCCTGCCAGCTATATCAAAGATCGGCAGATATCTTTTTAGGTGTGCCGTTTAATATCGCTTCATATGCTCTCCTAACGATGATGATTGCTAAAGTCACAAATCTTGAGCCAGGCGAGTTTATTCATACACTTGGAGATGCTCATATTTACCAAAATCATCTTCCGCAGGTGAAAATGCAGCTAGAGCGTGAGGAACGCACGCTTCCTAAGCTTCGCATCACAAGGGATGTAAAGAGCATTTTTGATTTTACGTTTGATGATTTTGTTCTTGAGAACTATGATCCGCATCCGCATATTAAAGGAGAAGTCAGTGTATGATTTCCATGATTGTGGCGACAGGAGAAGACAGAGTCATTGGTCAAGATAATCAAATGCCTTGGCATTTACCAGCAGATTTAGCGTATTTTAAAAAAGTCACAGGCGGTCATACGATTGTCATGGGCAGAAAAACCTTTGAATCCATTGGACGAGCGCTGCCTAACCGCCGAAACATTGTGCTGACCACAAGTTCTTCTTTTAAAGCAGAAGGATGCGAGGTTGTTCATTCAATTGCTGACATTTTGGCAATTGCGGAAAGCGAGACAGAGCTATTTATTATTGGCGGGTCTAAGCTGTATGAAGAGATGATGCCATATGCGGATCGTCTCTATATCACGCACATTCACCATGCGTTTGAAGGAGACCGTTATTTCCCGTATTACAATGAAGACGGATGGACGATTGTATCACGCGAAAAAGGCCATCGTGACGAAAAGAACCCCTACAATTATGAATTTGTCGTCTATGACAAAAAAGGATAAGTGAGTAGGAGGAGTACGGTTGTTTCGTTATTGGTTTTTAACGATTTATGTTGTTGTATCCTTTTTAAAAAGTATGAGGCATTTGTACGATCATGAATTAACGGATCCACGCATTTCCTATACGAAACGAATGCATCTCATTCATGAGCATGCAAAAAGGTTTGCCCGGGGATGTATTGATCAATCAGGATCAGTCATGACCATTCATCAGCAAAAGAAGCTGCCAGACTGCCCGGTTATTTATGTCACAAAAGAGCTGAATCCAGTCACGACGACATTATTGATCGGCCACCTTGAGCAGCCAGTTGCTTTTATGGCAAAGCCGAAGCTCTTTCGGTGTCCGATTTTAAAACAATGGCTGAAAAAAATGGCGGTCATTCACCAGAATCAAACGGATGAGGTCTTATTAGAAGAAGCAAAGGAAAGAATCATGTCTGGGCAGAGTCTACTGCTTTCAGAAGAGTATCGTCATATTGCAGAGGCGCTTGCTGAAGAATTCGATTGTCCGCTTGTACCGATTGAAACGAGCGGAACGGATCGTCTTTTAACGGGGAAGTTTGTGAAGAGAATGCGTCCTGTTAATGTCGATATTCATATTAAAGCTCCTGTCATGATCAGTGATTACGCACAAAAGCGTGCATAGAAAAAACCAGCATCCGAATAGAGGATGCTGGTTTTTTTCATGCAGCAGGAATGTTTACGCAATAGAATAAAATACAGAAGAACATCGATGCACTGCCGCCGAGAACAAAGCTGTGCCAAATCGCATGGTGATAGGGGATTTTCCGCCAAATATAAAAGATGGTTCCGACTGAATATAATATACCGCCTAACAGTAAGAGTCCAAATCCTGCACCTGTTAATTGGATATAAAGCGGTTTGATGGCAATGATAATCATCCAGCCCATTAATAAATAGACGAGGGTAGATACGATAATAAAGCGTTTGACAAAAAAGATTTTAAAGACAATCCCACCAGCAGCAAGCGCCCATACAATCGCAAGGAGCGTATAGCCGAGTGCACCTTTTAGTGGTCCAAGTAAAAAGGGTGTATATGTACCAGCAATCAATACATAAATAGCCGAGTGGTCGAGGATTTCAAAAATATCTTTTGTTTTTTTGTGCCGAATGCTATGAAGCAGGGTTGAACTTAAATAGAGCAGCAGCATGGATGCGCCAAATATCGAAAAGCTGATAATGTCTGTGACGGTGCCGTATTGAACAGCGAATAAGACGAGAAACACAATAGCTGGTATGGATAAAATAACACCAATGCCATGTGTAATGGCGTTTGCAATTTCTTCTTTTACAGTAAACAATGGATGTCCTCCTTTTATTGAACCGGTATATAACCATCAAGTGACTTCAGGAATGAAAGACCTTCAAGTGTAATCTTCGTTCCGGCCCTGCCTTTTCCTTTCGTCACGTATGCTTTTTTCTCAAGATCATCTAAGCGGTTTCTCACCTGCTGAGGGGTGAGCGGAATGTCTCCTTGCTTGCTTAGTTCAGACAAGATGCGTCTGCTGGCTGCTTCTCCTTTTTCATTGAGAGATTTAATGGCTTCCAGCAAGAAAACAAACTCTTGTTTTTCCATTAGTGTGAGCTGGTGTTCTTCCTTTTTACCTTTCACGGCTGATGGAAGAGGTGCTAACACAAAGGGAGGTAAATGATGTAAAAATACCGTGTGGCCCTCGAGTATGGATGCAGCGTAATGAACGATATTTTTGAGCTCTTGCACATTTCCTTCAAATGGATACTGCTGCAAGGCTTCCCAAACACTTGGATCAATGTCAGGAGCCATGTTCAGCTCTTGAAAGAAAGCATTTGTTAACACAGGAATGTCTGTTTTTCGTTCAGCTAAAGCCGGAAGGGCCAAATGAAGAACATTCAAACGATAAAACAGCTCGGGTAAAAAGGTTGAAGAAACCCTGAGTGCCTCTATTGATAAAGACGAAGAAGCGATTACTTTTGTTGCAGGTGAGGTTTCTAGAAAGTGAATGACCTTGTGCTGCATAGGAATACTTAATGCGGCGACCTCATCTAAATAAAGAATTTGATTGTTTTTTTCTGTGAAGGCTTTCTGTAAGATTTCTTCATTCAAGATGGGGCAATATATGTGTGTCATTGCTGCGTTCGCCATTTCTTGGGCAAATAGTGTTTTGCCTGTGCCGGTGTCTCCTGTTATCAAGACTGGCTGTTCGTTTTTCGAAAATTGTTTTGCCAGAAGAATTGCATGCTTGATGTCTTGATGATCTCCATATATAGACGTGATCGATTGTGTGGCCATGAGGTGGTTCCTTTCTTTGTGGTTCTAATTGGTTCAATTGTAACACCCAATTAAAACAAATGTACAGGAAAACGAAAAAGTTTATAAAATTTATGATGGATCCGTGATCTATTGGTTTATTTTTTGAATATTCATGTTATAATGACAAATTAAATAAGGTTAAAGAGAAAGGATCTTGTACATGAAACCGTTGCTCAAAGAAAATACGCTAATTCAAGTGAAAGACATCTTAAAAGCCCATCAAAATTTGAAGGATGTAGTCATTCATACACCACTTCAAAAAAATGAGCGACTTTCTGAACGATATGAATGTAATGTCTACTTAAAAAGAGAGGATCTTCAAGTAGTTCGTTCCTTTAAATTAAGAGGCGCTTTTAATAAAATGAGCCAACTTCCAAAAGATAAACTAGAAAATGGCATTGTCTGTGCAAGTGCTGGAAATCACGCACAGGGTGTTGCCTATTCTTGTAAATATTTAGGCATCCACGGGAAAATTTTTATGCCTGCTACGACGCCAAGGCAAAAAGTATCCCAAGTGGAGCTGTTCGGAAAAGAATATGTTGAAATTATTTTAACCGGAGATACGTTTGATGATTCGTATCATGAAGCCGTAAAATGTGGAGATGAAGAAAAGCGCGAATTTATCCACCCGTTTGATGATTTGGATGTGATGGCAGGACAAGGAACGACTGCTGTCGAAATATTAAATGATATCGAAGTGGAGCCTCACTTTTTATTTGCAAGTGTCGGAGGTGGAGGTCTGTTATCTGGTGTTGGTACATATATCAAAAATATCTCACCAGAAACCGAAATCATTGCAGTCGAACCGCTTGGCGCAGCTTCACTGCATGCGTCACATGAGAAGGGCGAGGTTGTGACACTTGATTCGATTGATAAGTTTGTGGACGGAGCAGCGGTTCAGCGGATTGGCGAAAAGACGTTTACATCGCTTCAGTCTGTTGTCGATAAAATCAGTCTAGTACCAGAAGGGAAAGTATGTACAACAATTTTGGAGCTGTATAATCAATGTGCGATTGTAGCAGAACCGGCAGGCGCATTGCCGATCGCAGCATTAGATGCCCATCGCGAGGAGATTAAAGGCAAAAATGTTGTCTGCATTGTCAGTGGAGGAAATAATGACATCGGCAGAATGCAGGAAATCAAAGAACGTTCAATGATCTATGAAGGGCTTCAACATTACTTCATTGTCAATTTCCCGCAAAGAGCAGGAGCACTTCGAGAATTCTTAGATGAAGTGTTAGGACCAAATGACGATATCTCACGCTTTGAATATACGAAAAAGAATAACCGAAGTAAAGGCCCTGCGCTTGTTGGCATCGAATTGAAAGAAAGAGATGACTATGCCGCGCTGATTGAGCGGATGGATAAAAAAGGATTCCACTATGTTGAAGTGAATAAAGATCAAGATTTATTCCACCTATTTATTTAGGCTTAACAGATAATTGGAAAAGAGGATTGATCGTTTGTGCTGCTCAAAACAATATGTTTTAGACGGATGGATGGAGCTCAGATCAAGGTAACAGAAGTCCCTGTTCTAAAGGGAGATGAGACGTATCGTTTCATGCTCACCTTTAGACTTGAAGCTTTCTTGAAAAAAGTCTATGTATCTAATGGAAAGAGAACTGTGTACTCTTTCAGAGAGGATGTGAAACGTAACGTCAAGTGGAGCACATATGAACAGATCTATCAGGAGCCTACACTGAAACACAATGCGTAAGCAGGAATCTTTGTCAAAAGGGGGAAGCAGCCATTTTGAAATGGCTGCCTCTCAGTTTGGCAAGGATTTTTTTCGTGACAAGAAGAAAATGTGACAATTTCAAAAACGTTAGGTCAGTTGTTTTCAAGTGTGCAGGAAATAAGGTAATATCATAAGTAAAGACTAAGACAGCAAGGATGAGACGATAGTGAAACAAATTAAAATTGTAACAGATTCAACTGTGGACCTTCCGCAAGAGAAAATCAATGATCTTTCCATTCACGTGATTCCGCTCAATATCTCCATTTCTGGAGTTGATTATATTGACCGAGTGAATATACAGCCAGATGAATTTATTGAAAAAATGGAGGCCGCTGAGGAACTGCCGAAAACGTCTCAACCTGCGATCGGTCAATTCGTCGAATTATATGAAAAGCTGACGGCAGATGGAAGTGAAGTGATCAGTATCCATTTAACTGGTGGGATGAGTGGTACTGTTCAAACTGCTGAAAGCGCTTCGAAAATGGTAGATGGAAACATCACGGTGATTGATTCGAATTTTATTTCCTATGGATTAGGATTTCAAGTCATCAAAGCAGCAGAACTAGCCAAAAAGGGTGCAAGCCGTGAAGACATTATCACAGAATTAGATAAAATCCGTCTTCAAACAAAGCTATATGTCACAATCGATACATTAGAAAATCTCGTCAAAGGCGGCAGAATTGGAAGAGGAAAGGCGCTGATCGGCTCACTTCTTCACATCAAACCAATTGCCAGCTTAACAGACGGGGTATATACGCCAGAAGCGAATGTGAGAAGCTATTCTGCGCTTGTCCGGCATCTGACAAAACAGTATGTACAGGCGGTGAAGGGGAAAACAGTTCAAGCCATTGGGATTGCACATGCAGATGCATTAGAACTCGCTGAAAAGCTAAAAAAGGCGCTGCTTGATCACACACCTGAAGCATTGATTGACATTGCCTACACAACACCGATTATTTCGTGTCATACCGGAAAGGGCGCAATAGGCTTTACTTTTTATACCGATTGATGGAAAAAGGGGATGGGCATATCATGGATAGAAAAAGGGGAGCCTCACTTGGTGCGCTTATGATGATAAGCGTGCTTCTTTTAGTCTCATGTTCAAATGGACAAATCAAAGATGCGTTAAATTATCAAATAGAGCCGTTTGAGTTTGAAAACCAAGATGGTCAAAAGGTGTCATTGGAAGATTTGAAGGGGAAAGTATGGGTAGCAGATTTTATTTTCACAAGCTGTGAAACGATCTGTCCGCCGATGACCGCTCATATGACAGAGCTGCAAAAACGGTTAAAAGAAGAAAAATTGGATGCGCATATCATTTCCTTTAGTGTGGACCCAGAGGTCGATTCACCGAAAAAGCTAAAAGAATTTGCAAAAGCCTATCCATTGTCCTTTAAAAATTGGGATTTTCTCACGGGGTATTCACAGTCAGAAATCGAAAAATTCGCAATGAAGAGCTTTAAGACCATTGTCAAAAAACCTGAAGATGAAGACCAAGTGATTCATCAGTCCCTGTTTTTCCTTGTTAATCAAGAAGGGAAAGTGATGAAAAATTATGATGGCGTGCAAAACACACCTTATGATGACATCATCAAGGACATCAAAACGCTGAACCGAAGCTAGCATAAGGATGTTCAAATGGGCGAAAACATGATACACTTTTTTAATCAGAAAAAGGAGGGACATCATCGTTTGAAGGCTCGTTTGATTTTGATTGTGATGTCTCTAGCTTTTGTTCTTTCTGCATGTTCCGCGCAAGAGGCTGGCATAAAGGATAAACTAGAAGACACACAAAACGTAAAAGAACATATTACCATCGCAGCGGTTGGAGATTCCTTAACAGAAGGAATCGGAGATCAAGATAAAAAAGGCTATGCAGGCATGACCCGTGACAAGATAGAAGCGGTGGACGGCGTGCAATCTGTCACATTAAAAAACTATGCCATTAAAGGCAGTAGAACAGTAGATTTGTTAAAAAGATTAAAAGAAAAAAAGGTGCAGGACGGACTGAAAGACGCTGATTATATTTTCTTTACAATCGGCGGGAATGATCTCATGCATGTTGTCCGTCAAAATGTGCTTAATTTGACGTTTGCTCCTTTTAAAAAAGAGCAGGGTCCTTTTGAGGAGCGCTTTAAAACCATTCTTGCTCAACTGAGAGAACAGAATGGCCATGCGAAAATTATGTATGTCAGCATGTACAATCCTTTTAAGTTCAGTTTGTCTGAGCTGCGAGATATTGATGAAGTCGTCAAAGACTGGAATGCCGCTGCCAAAAAGGAACTCAAAAAAGACGGCAATGCGGATATGATCAATGTAGCAGATTTATTTGAAGAAGGTTCTGATGAAAAATTACTGGCAGATGATGATTTCCACCCAAACCAAAAGGGGTACTCTCTTATGGCAAATCGTTTATTCTCCGAAGTGAAAAAAGAAGGACTGCCGAAGGAATAGGGTGAAATAGATGAAAAAATGGAAAAGCTTATTTTTTATTTTACTTGCAATCAATCTATTGATTGTGATTGCCTGCGGTATTTTAATGCTGCTGCCAGGCGGTCAATCCGCTTCAACCAAAGAAGTGAAAAGCGAATATGCTTTTAATATATCCAGCTCAAAAGAATCGCTCACCAGTTTTGTGAATGATTATTTGAAAAATCAAGGATCAAATGATATGCCAGACTTTCATGTAGCGATCGATCAAGATGTGAAAGTAACAGGCGCAATTAAAGCTTTCTCTTCAACGATTGATGCAAACGTCTCATTTACGCCAACTGTTGAAGATAATGGTGATGTGCTTTTGAAAGTGGATGACTTTTCAATTGGACAATTGAGCATTCCAATTAGTTTTGTTTTAAGCTACATGGGTCAGTTCTATGAGCTGCCAGAATTCGTTCATGTAAAACCGGATCAAAAAACGGTTGAAGTGCGCCTTTCTGAAATGCCGCTGACGAATGATATGTATGTCAAAGCGAACAAAATTGATCTACAAAACGATGAAATTGAATTCTCATATTATCATCCAAAGCAATAGAACGTGTGAGTCAGGAGTGAAATCATGAAGCGAGTCTATCAATATTTTAGTTTACTGTCGTTTTTATTTGCTGCGTACTTTGGCATAACAGCTGCCAATGCTTTAAAAGCAGAAAATATCGATCAGTTTTACTTAAATATTGCCTACTGTGCATTATTTCTAGGCACGATGATTCTTGCTTTTGATTTTCAAAAGCAAGAAAAAGCTGAAGATGTCTCGTAAGGAGCCTTTTCCATTGGGAAAGGCTCTTTTTTATATTTGCCGAGACAAGACGACCTTCGCCATAAGTTCTGGCTCTCCGTTAGCAAATCCATGAAGCAGAATCAGGTATGCGCGCTTTGTTTGCAAATGAACTTTGGGGATATCAAGCAGTACACTTTGAGTGCCGGCGGCTTTCAATTCAAAATGATATTTATTCGGGGAGAAATGATGAATGTGGGTACTGTTTAAATAATCAAGCTCCTTCGATATGATCCCTTGGTCTCGTTCATATATATCTATGGAAGGAAGGTCTGGAGACAGCTGTACAAATGTAAGTGCTGACAGGTCTTCTTGTTCGATCAAAGTAGTCTGCTGCTCAGTCAGCAGTGCAAAGCCTGCACGAGCACCTGTGATACAGAGTGTATAGACCTCGCCGCTCTTAAATTGAATGCGAGAATGAAGAATTTTTTCATTTGTAGCCAGTTTGAACACTTCTATTTCATACATTCCCTCATCCCACTCCATATAAGCGGTCAAATGGCTGTAAGGCATTGTTTTCATCAGCTGCTTCTGGTTCACATAAACAGCGAGCTCACTGAGATCTGGTGCAGCGTGAAATAATCGAATAAAGGCTTTTGATGAAGGGCTGCTTTGAAGATGCTCATAGGCGGCAGTGAATGGCCGATATGGAAAGTCATGATAAAAGAGCTGCTGCATGTCATCAATCCCTTCTTTCTCATACAATGGTGTTTTTTGTAGCGTATGCATGAAAAAGACGATCTGTATAGGCAAAAGAAGCAAAGAAAAAAGCCTGACGTATTCCGTCAGGCCGGCATTTAAGAAGGAGAAGAATATTGATGATATTCAGCTAGTTTAATGAACGTTTTTTCATCCTCAATTAAACCGCAAACGCCGCACTGGACTTTCATTTGAGGACCTTGATAGCTCAAGTGAAAAGGAGACAGCTGCTCTCCTTCGTATCTTTCAACAACTGCTCCTGTCGCTGGATCTAGCTTGACAGGTTCTGAAAGCTGCTCAATGAGATTAAAGCGCGTTCTGTTTGTTTTACAGTTTGGACAAAGATAAGGGCTTGTCATGGTTCATTCCACCTCTTTTTATCCGTAGCATGTCCTAAGCGCTAAAATCTATGCTTAATCCTTTTGACTTTTATCCAGCTTTTTAAATAATTTGATCATCGTTTTGAGTTCTTCGTCATCAAATGACTCAAATCGCTCCATAAAGTATTCTGTTTTCTTTTTCTCAAAATGCTCAGTAATTTCCTTACCCTTATCGGTTAAGTGGATTTTGATAATGCGGCGGTCCTCTTTTGAACGGATACGGGTGATCCAGCCTTTTTCTACGAGTGTGTCAGTCACAGCGGTTATATGACTTGCTGACACTCCAAGAATGGAAGCGAATTCCGTTACTTTTTTTGCACCTTGCTCACGGAGCAGATTTAAAATAAGAAATTCATTCCGAGATAATTCGTTTTCGAGCAGGCTGTTAATTTCATAACGGATCTGCTTAAATACGGTTCTCAGTAAAGTGTCCATTTCGTACATCATTTGTTTTCTTTGTTCCAATCATTAAACCCCCATTATATTTTAAAGATACGACAGAATGCTTTCTTTTATTTTAGGTATACAAGTCGTATCATTTTCATTATTTTTTATCATGTTATAATATGATGATACCATTTTTTAAATGAAGGGGGCACTAATATGTCTGAAAAACAAGAATTAGCCACATTTGCAGGAGGCTGCTTCTGGTGTATGGTTAAACCTTTTGATGAACAGCCGGGCATTATCAAAGTTGAATCAGGGTATACTGGCGGACATACAGTGAATCCGACCTATGAGGAAGTATGTACAAATACAACGGGACATAGAGAGGCGGTTCAAATTACGTTTGATCCTGACGTGTTCCCGTATGAGAAGTTGCTAGAACTGTATTGGCAGCAAATAGACCCAACGGACGATGGCGGGCAATTTGGTGATAGAGGAGAATCTTACCGTACTGGTATTTATGTTCATCATGACGAGCAGCGAAAGCTAGCGGAAGCATCGAAAGAGCAGCTGAGCCAAAGCGGCATTTTCAAAAAGCCAATCGTGACAGAAATTTTAGATGCAGGTCCTTTTTATCCAGCAGAGGAATATCATCAGCATTATTATAAGAAAAACAAAATGCACTACGAACGATATCATGTCGGTTCGGGCAGAGCAGGTTTTATTGAGTCACATTGGAGTGATAAATAATGGCAAACGAAAAAGAAAAGCGTATAAAAGAATTAAACCGAATGCAGTATGAAGTCACGCAAAATAATGGCACAGAGCCGCCATTTCAAAATGAATTTTGGGATCATAAAGAAGAAGGTATTTATGTGGATATCATTTCAGGAAAGCCGCTGTTTTCTTCTTTAGATAAGTTTGATGCCCACTGCGGCTGGCCAAGTTTTACAAAACCGCTTGAAGAGGAAGAAGTAGCAGAGAAGGTTGATACGAGCCATGGAATGGTGCGGACAGAGGTTCGCAGCAAAACAGCTGATTCTCATCTTGGCCATGTTTTTCCTGATGGACCAGGGCCAAACGGTCTTCGGTATTGTATTAACTCAGCCGCTTTGAAGTTTATCCCAAAGGATGATCTTGAAAAAGAAGGTTACGGGGATTTGAAACATCTATTTGATTGATCTATTTAAAAATCGTCACATGGAAAGCATTTGCTTCCGTGTGACGATTTTTTATTTTTTATGATGTGTATGATGTAATTGTTCGATGATGGTGAACAGCTTTTCTTTTGTAATGAGCGGTGCTTCTTTTGATGTGTAATTCGTTAAATCGACTTTTTGAAAGGCAGGGTGCAAATGTGGTCTCGGTAAAATGGCATAAAATTGTTCATGTTCAAAGAGTGCATCTGCTTCGTGCGGGAATGTGAGCTCCTCGTGAAGCTTTTCGCCAGGTCTTTTTCCGACAACGAGAATATCCGGAGATTTAGCATTGATTTGGGCGGCATATTCATGAAATGCTTTTAAGAGATCGGCAAGCTGTAAGGACTCCATCTTGAGAATGAAGGTTTCGCCGCCTTTCATCATGATTGCTGCTTGAAGTGTGAGGGAAACAGCTTCTTCAATGGACATAAAAAAACGTGTCATATGAGGATCAGTCACGGTCAAAGGTTTTTCATTTAATAGCTGCTGGAGCATGATCGGAATGACGGAACCTCTAGATCCAAGCACATTGCCAAAGCGTACAGAGCAAAACTTGGTTTTTTGATTCGGAATACTTTCGTTTGCTTGGAAAAATAGTTTTTCTGAAATCAATTTTGTTGCACCCATGGCATTAGTCGGAGAAACTGCTTTGTCAGTTGAAATGTTGACAACATGACTCACTTCATGTTCGAGGGCGGCTTCAATGACGTGCTGCCCGCCGATGATATTCGTTTGAACGGCTTCGAACGGATTATCTTCACAAGTGGGTACTTGTTTTAAGGCCGCTGCATGAAAAATGATATCGACACCTTTGACGAGCTGTCTCACGCGGCTTGCATCCCGGACATCTCCTAAAGCGAATACGACCTCTGGATGATCTGTGTACTCATTTTTCATCATGTATTGTTTGCTGTCATCTTTACTGAAGACGATTACCTTTTTTGGAGAGCAGCTTGTTAATTTATTCACGATTTGCCGGCCGATGGATCCTGTTCCGCCTGTAACTAATATCGTTTTGTCACGAAAAAAGGTCTTCAAAGTCGTTTCTATCTGATTGGACATATCTAATCCCCCAACTCTCATTTCTCTACTTTGCATCATATGTGAAAGAGCGGCATCCGTTTGAGGAAAAGAACCACTTCATGTATAAATTAGGTGAACAAATTATAACCATCTGCTTACCGTCTTAATAGAATATGGAGAGATAAGAGATTAACTAGAAAAACGAGAGACCTGAATACTTCAGTACTGCGATCAGCTCGGTCAGAGAAGAAAATGGTAAGGGAGCTGTGCGCGAGGGGAGAAGAGAAGACATGTATAGGGGAAATCGTATTTTAGCCATGATACCTGCATTTAGAAGTACCGACGGCCAGCATGATGAACATATACGCATATTGGCAGAGCGGCCGCTTATCTATTGGACCATTCAGCCGCTTTTGCAAATGATTGAGTTAGATGAAGTCATCGTCTCCTCAGAGGATGTCAATACGCAAATCATTTCATCTCACTACGGAGCAAATGTGATTGAACTGCCAAGTACACATGTAACAGAACAAACGCCGTCGCTGTTAGCTGTGAAGCATGCGCTTGCTTATTTAGAGCGGGAGGGGAAAACCTTTGATATTGTGCTATTTCTGCAGCCATCGTCTCCTCTAAGACAGCCGGCAGATATCGAGAAGTGCTTGCAGCTTTTAGTGGAGGGGGGATATGACTGCACCGCATCTTTTACAGAGGCGTTAGAAAACCCAAATGAAACTTGGACACTGCATGAAAACAATGAAGCTACTTTATATAAGGACAATCATTACTTTTTCATGCCAAAACATGAGCAGCCATATACGTATGGCCGGCTAAATGGTGCGGTATATGCTTTTCATGCTCATTATGTCAAAGAATGCATTCATTCCTTTTTAGAAGGATCTGTCGGAGCATATATGATGGATCACACGCGGTCGCTTGTGGTGAAACAGGAGGCGGACCGGAAAAAGGCAGAGCACGTCTTATTGGCTCGCCGAGATGCAGAAGATCATGCATAAGCTGACCTTCAACAAGAAAAAGCGCCCAGTTATAGGGCGCTTTTTACGATTTCATAAAGCCTTTGCGGCATCGTATCAAATGTATTCCAGCGAACGGCTTGCTCGTAGTTGTTCAGTGCGGCCGCCTTTCTTTCACCTGCATTTGACCCATAGTAATCCACCTGTTTGATCAAATCGTCCTCATCTTTGTAAAAAGCAAAGCTTGAAAAAGTAGGCGGCGGATGTAGATCCGTCAATTGAAAACTTCCAGTTGCAGCAATGTCAAATGCTCTGTTATTGAGGCTCATATTTTGAATCATGGCTTTATTTTTGTTATATACAAATTGAGACGGCCTATGCGGATTCAGGACAATCGCTGTCTGCTGATAGATGTCCGCCATTTGCTGAGGACTCAGCCAATTCGTTATAAGGGTGAAATCACGATAATGTCTGCGTGATTTATTTAAGTGACGGTGCCATTCCTTACCTGCAACGAGAATACGCCATTTGTTTTGCTTTAAGAGTGTATCGATGGCCTTAATGCGGTTGGGATAAGGGTAGCCAATGAGTGCAATGTCAAACGTGCACATCTCATCTGGCGATTCATTTTTCTGAAAAACACGTGTATTTGTCGGAATGGGAAAGTAGTGTGTATTTTCGGCGCCTAATTGTTTGTAAAATGGCAAAATCCCTTCATCAATCGTTAAGATAAGCTGAGCATCACGTGCGCAAGCAGCTGATACATCTGCATAAAAGGGATCTTCTGTCATCCACAGAACGATCGGGATTTTTTCTTGTTTGAATTGATGAAGTACATCTTTCGGAACATGATCACCGATCATCATCAAAACAAAATCCGGAGAAAATGTCCGGATTTTGTGCATGTTAGTGGGTAGAGATTCTCTATCAATCTTTACACATGAAAAGGGGGAATCAATGAAGCTTTCTTCTACCCATTGATCAAACATGTGATAGATTCCGCCGTAGCCAGAACTGATATAAAGAAGCTTCATGATGACCCTCTCACATTAAGATGTGAATGTAACACTTTCAACTTTATCTACATCTAAAAGAGTCGTTGCTGAGCCGGTAGGTGTGACAGAGCTTTCTTGTGTAACAAATACAACACCTGTTGAAGCATCGAATGATACAAATTGAACTGGCCCAATTAAATCTCCTGAGTCAGTGACAATACTAATGACTGTTCCTGGTGCGAGTCTTGCAAAGATCCATCTTGCTGGCTGAGATACATCGAGTGTTGTAGCAGAATCTGAAGGTGATGCCTCAGCTGCCACTTCACTTAATAAATCGTTCAATTTCTCTTCCACTTGAACTCCTCCTTCTTCGAGATTAGCTGTTAATGCATGAGTAATTGGTTTGAAAAACACTTTCAATAGTTCTTTTTTTAATTCAGCACGCTTTTCGCTCATTTTTTCCCCATCCTTTCTTCATCAATTCAAACTCACCCCTATGTATATGCCGTTCATTTTTTTTGGCATAAGCAGAACGCTGATTCCTGATTCTTTTTTTCAATTAATCACTTCACACATTTTTAAAAATGTTTTCAAATGCTGAGGCTAAATGAAGTGGCGCTCATACTCTAGTAAAGATTAAATGTGAAGAGAGAGGGATTATGAATGGAATTTGAACAATTATTAGATGGTTGGAACGAAGAATTACTAGAGTCGGAAGGAGTGCTTGAAGTCATCTTGATTTTACTTCTTCTTCGCCTTTTAGAAGAAAGTGAGGAAGAGAATGTGTCAGACATCAAAGAATTACTTCGTCCATGGCTTGAGCTTGGCATTCCAGTGCCGCGTGTTCATTTGGTCAATGGAGATGTACTTCAAAACGTGGTTGTCGTGCAATTGTTTGATACGGTCGCGGTCTTTAAAAACGCGACAAATCAGCTAAGAGTGAGTGTTCCTTTTGTGAACATTGTCAGCTGGGGGGCATTTTAAACTAATCAAAAAGGATAATGATCATGAAAGTATCGGTGATTTTAACAAGCTACAATAAACCAGATTTCATTGATCGTGTGTTAAAGAGTATGGTAGAACAAACGTATCCGCATTGGGAGCTTTTGATTATGGATGATGGCTCAGAACAGGGCACCATTCAAAAGATCCAGCCCTATTTGAGTGATGAACGTATTCAGCTGTATTCGCACACGGTTCATCCGGCAAAACGGCTGTTAACCGCACGATATGCGACGCTTATTAATGAAGCATTAACCCGTATAACAGGTGAGCTCATTTGTTATTTAACCGATGATACCGTGTACCATAAAGATCGTTTGCTTAAAATGGTGGATGTTTTTCAGTCGAAGCCTCATATAGATATTGTGTATTCCTCGCAGCGGGTCGTGCATGTGAATCAGCATTTAGTGGAAACGATGAGTTTTGTTCGAGAAGCAGATCAAATCTTAGGGCATGCGTCCTTTCAAGTGGACCATTGTTCGGTCATGCACAGAAGCCGCTTGCTTCCACTGATTTATGAAAAATACGGACAATATTGGGATGATGAGCCAAAGCACTGGCATCATGCAGATTCTGTTTTTTGGATGAGGCTGAATCATTTCGCTTCGTTTTTTCCATTAAAAGCTGTACTGGATACAACGTATAAAACGCCCCATTCCTTTCATCATCAGTTTTCGAGTATGCCGTATGATTTAATTGACGGAACGATCATTGAAAAAGAAGGGGATTATTATCAAATCGCAGACGGGAAACTTCATGCAATTGAAAAGCGCTGGATCAATGAAAAGAACAGGCGTGCGATCCGTGTTCCGCTATTATGTGAGATGAAATATGAAATAAAAGAGAAGCTGGCAGTACCCAATTATACAGTCGTCACCGCAGATCAGGGGAAAACGTTCTTTTATATTGAAAAACAGAAAAAAAGAAGGTTTGCTTCAAAACGTGACGTGCAATATTTTCAGTTTCACCCAAAGGAGATCTATACGATTTCAAATGACCAGCTTCAGGCATTTGAGGATGGCGATATCATCAAAGTTTCTCCTGTATTCAGTCCGCCAAACAGGCGGCTGTTTAAATGGAAACAAGATGTTTATTTACTTGTGCATCATGCCTTTTGCCGTATTGATCCTGAGGTAGTGAAGCGGTTTGCTTTTTATCATCAGCCGATTAAGCTGTACCCGTCCCAATTTACGTTATTTCAGGAAGGAAAGTCGATTGTTCCGCTGTATAGGGAATCGCTGCAAGAATTCGATATGTCTCTTTATCAGACATCCGGGCGAAAGCACTCCTCATAAGAGGGGTGCTTTTTAAAATTTTTGCAGGAAGTAGAAAGGAAAAAGCGAAACATGAAAAAGACAGGGAACCATTTAGAAATGATCAAGCCGCTGAAAACTCGGCAATTGATGCCGGTTTTTTGGCACTGAAAGTGAGGGGGAAAGAATGGGGAAAGTTGTCGAAAGAGCAGATTGGTTTGAATTAATTTTAGAAGCCATCGATGAAGCCATTCACGTTGTAGATGATCAAGGGATGACGATTTTTTACAATCATAATGCCGCTAAGTTTGACTGTTTACAAAAAGAAGAGGTGATTGGCAAGTACATCCTTGATGTGTATCCCTCTTTAACTGAAAAAACAAGTACGCTTATGCATGTGTTGAGAACAGGAAAGCCCATTTATCATTCGCTGCAAACCTATTTGAATAAAAACGGAGAAAAAATTGAAACAGTGAACACGACATTGCCTATTATTGAAGATAACGAGTTAATAGGTGCGGTCGAAGTCGCAAAAGATGTATCCAAGCTGTCAGCCCTTTCCAATCGTTTAGATCAAAAAAAGCGAACATATGACGTGGCTGGGGTAGAACAAATGCATGATTTTGCTTCATTTTTAACAAATGATCCGCTTTTAAAAGAAATGCTTGAAAGGGCAAAAAAAGCAGCTGCTTATCCGTCATCAGTTGTTGTCTACGGAGAAACTGGGACAGGAAAAGAAGTGCTTGTTCAAGCCATTGTCCATGAATCTGACCGAAAAAACCAAGTGTTTATTCCGCAAAACTGCGCAGCACTCCCAGAAACATTACTTGAAAGTCTATTGTTTGGATCTGTCAAAGGGAGCTATACGGGCGCAATTGATCGCAAGGGACTTTTCGAATTAGCTGATGGGGGCACGCTTTTTCTTGATGAGCTCCAAGCGATGCCGCTCACGCTTCAGACGAAATTATTACGTGTGTTAGAGGATGGCGTTGTCCGCCGCATCGGTGATGCAAAGTCCATTCAAGTGGATGTTCGGCTCATTACTGCGCTCAATATGGACCCATTTGAAGCAGTGAAAAAGCAAATTTTAAGAGAAGATTTATTTTATAGACTGCATGTGTCATCTTTTCATATTCCGCCGCTTCGTGAGAGAAAGCAAGATATCACGCTGCTATCCCGCCACTTCATTCAAACCTATCATCAGCAGTTTTCAAAAAACGTCACACGCCTTTCTGAAGAAACGGAACGATTGTTTATGGCGCACCACTGGCCTGGGAATGTTAGAGAATTAAAACATACGATAGAGCATGCCGTGTTGATGATGCCAAAGGAAGCGGAAGAGATCACCCCTCTATACCTTCCGGCTCATTTACGTGAGCAAAAGCTGGAAAGGGAAACATCTGAATCCTCCTTAAAAAATCAAGTGTCTTCATTTGAACAAACATTGATTCAAGAAGCTTTACATCAGCATAATGGGAATATTAAAAAAACCGCCGCCGCCTTAAAAATCCCTCGACAAACGCTGCAATATAAACTGAAGAAATATGCAGATGCCGAAATCTAGGCACAGCATCCAATTGAATATGACGGGTAAAGCTCCTTTTGTAAAGAATAGGGGCATTTTCCCATGTTGGCACATAACTTGCATAGTATAAAGTGAATGCTGATAGGGGGAATGGATATGAATCAGAAATTGTATGAACCGGCACGTCACTGGAAGGACATTGAGCTATGGAAGGATGTACCTGAGGAAAAGTGGAACGACTGGATTTGGCAGCTGACGCATACCGTGAAAACGCTTGAGGATTTAGAAAAAATCGTAAACTTAACAGAAGAGGAACGAGAAGGGGTGAAGATTTCCACCAAAACCATTCCACTCAACATTACACCCTACTATGCCTCACTGATGAATCCAGACGATCCAAGATGTCCAATACGTATGCAATCTGTGCCAATTGCAGAAGAGCTTCATAAAACAAAATATGATCTGGAAGACCCGCTGCATGAAGATGAGGACTCACCTGTCCCGGGGCTCACACACAGGTATCCAGATCGCGTGCTGTTTCTTGTGACAAATCAGTGCTCGATGTACTGCCGCTATTGTACGAGAAGACGTTTTTCCGGTCAGATTGGTATGGGTGTGCCGAAAAAGCAGTTAGATGCTGCCATTGGATATATTAGAGAAACACCTGAGGTGCGGGACGTGTTAATTTCTGGCGGAGATGGGCTGTTAATCAATGATCAAGTGCTTGAATACATTTTGAAAAACTTACGTGACATTCCGCACGTTGAGATCATTCGGATTGGAACCCGCGCGCCGGTTGTCTTTCCGCAGCGTATAACAGATGAGCTGTGCGAGATATTGAAAAAATATCACCCAGTTTGGCTGAATACTCACTTCAACACAAGTATTGAAATTACAAAAGAAGCAAAAGAAGCGTGCGAACGTCTTGTGAATGCCGGTGTCCCTGTAGGGAATCAGGCCGTCATCCTTGCAGGTATTAACGACAGTGTGCCGATTATGAAGAAGCTGATGCACGACCTTGTGAAGATTCGGGTCAGACCATATTATATTTATCAATGTGATTTATCTGAGGGCATTGGCCACTTTAGAACGCCGGTATCAAAAGGGCTTGAAATCATCGAAGGCTTAAGAGGACATACGAGTGGTTATGCAGTGCCAAGCTTTGTGGTAGATGCGCCAGGAGGCGGAGGGAAAATTGCCTTACAGCCAAATTATTTATTATCGCAAAGCCCTGACAAAGTCGTCCTTCGTAACTTTGAAGGTGTCATCACCTCTTATCCAGAACCAGAGCATTACGTCGCAGGCCAGGCAGATGCGTATTTCAATGAAATTTATGAAGAAAAACAAGAACCGGCAATTGGTATTACCGCACTATTTGAGGATGAAGCAAGATCGTTTACGCCTGTGAATTTAAATCGAATGAAACGTAGAGAAGCATATGAGACAAATCCTGAGCATGACACACTCAAAAACAAACGTGAAAAACGGGATGAATTAAAAGAGAAGAAATATCAAGCGCAGCTCAAAAAAGAACAAACCGTGAAGGAGGAGAAATAGCCTTGTTGACATGTGATTGGTGTGAGGAAAACAAAGCAAATGCTGAGCAGACAACAGTCTATTGGGAACTGATCACGGGCACACAATCAATTGAAATCATCGAAACGCCGTCCATCTCCTGCAAGCACTGCGGTATGACTTATCAAAAGGATGAGACGGTCAAAGAGATTGAAGATCAATTAATTTTAGTGGACCAGACAAAACTTCCAGAAAAAATCTCCTATGAAGAATTAATGAGCATGGAGCGGTTATTAAAGCGAAATTACTTTGACTTTTCTTCATAAGTTGTACCTCCGCCTATACAAGTCATCAAATTGCTGTATAATATAACAACAAAATAGTGTGTCGCGGAGGGAAAAACAGGTGAAGTCGTTTTACCATTATTTAATGAAGTTCAGACATCCAAAACCGAAAGATGAAATCAGCCATTTTGCAAATGCTGCGTATGAGGATCACAGCTTTCCTAAAGCTTCCACAGATTATCATGAGCTGTGTGCTTATTTAGAATTAAATGGTGATTATTTAAGCTCAATGACAACATTTGACGAAGCGTTTGAGCAATACGAAGTAGAAGTCAAAAAAAAATAACACACAACCGCTTGTTCCATATGGGAGAAGCGGTTTTTTTATAAGAAATAAAATGGCGTTTTGCATGGTGTGGTTGCCCATGCAGAATTCCTTGCGCCGGCATACGATACGTTAAGACCAAAAGTCGGGCAAGGGGGAGACAGAATGAAGGCGAAAGCACCAAAATATCAAGTAGGGGATATTGTCGTCGTTGTCATGTACGGCACAGTCGGAACGATTACAAAAGTCCATCAAATTGACCAGCACTATTTATATGAGGTCAATCATAATGAGGTGCTTTATTTTGAAACATCACTTCAGCTTTACGATGAGTATAGCGGGGTGATTGTCGATACAGAAAAGCTGGACATTGAATATGAGTTCCTCATTGGCGATGTTGTATATGTAAAAGATTACGGAAAAGAGCTATTTAAAATCATCGGTCATCGGACCGAAATTTGGCGCTACCTTGAAGATGGCTGGGAGGATGTCATTTACGAACTTACGAGGCTGAAAGACGGAGAGTGGCTGGAAACAGAAGAGGAAGATTTAACGCTTGTCCTAAGGAAATATGAGATGGATCAGTTTGTTCATCAGCTTCTTTTTGTGCATTACGTCGGAGAAACCTCAAAAGAGTTAGAAGAAGATATGGTTCAAACGGCTCTATTGCAGCTAGAAGAGAAACAAGAAAGCGAAGCTTCACTTGAATTTCTCGCTGTATCTATAGTGGATGAGCTTCTTGATATTTATAACGATTATAAAATTCTCTACGAATTTTTCAAAGATCCAGAATATAAGGATATGATGGATTTTATTTTGGAAAGTTTACACGAACATTTTGGTTAAAGAAAGACTTGTCCTAACACGAATAAAAAATAAGGCACACAGAAAAATGCAATCACATAAAACCATCCCCTCAAGATACGGCCCATCACCTGATCAAATGTTTCTCCATCTAATATGCTTAACCATTTCATTCTTTCAAGCCCCTTTTCTTTTTGTTTACTGCATTTATATGTATGGAATGAGCCATTATGACAAACTGTAATAAAAAACAGCCGGCGTTCATACATCATAAAAAAGGAGGCGGAATGCAATGAAAGAAGCAGATTTGGTGATTGATACAGAGGAAATTGCGGAGTTCTTCTACATGGAGCTGATCAAAAGAGGGTACATACCTGCTGAGCTTGAAACATTTGAGCTGGCTGACATTACATTTGAATATATGCTGAAAAAAGCAATGATAGTTGAAGAAGAGGCGTGGTAGGCACTATACTTTGAAGAGATTCTGAAGAGAGGGAGGGGAATCCTTCGCGTGTACATCCTATTTCTTTTCATTTTATTTGGCGCCATTGCTGCGCTCATGGTGTCTGGGGCTTGTCAAGATTTGGACAACCAGATCATCTTATGGTTTGAAAGCATCAGACGCCCTTTTTTAAATGATGTCATGCTGACTTTGACGGACTTTGGCATCAGCGCGCTGCTCGTTCCAATCATGCTCATTTTTAGTGTGGTATTGTTTATGTATAAGCGCTACTACTCTATCATGATGCTTTTTCTATTATATCTCACAGAAAAAACAATCAATCATGAATTAAAGGGGCTGTTTGCTAGAGAGCGTCCGGCCTTTGATCACCTTGTAGGTGAAACGTATTACAGCTTTCCGAGTGGACATTCGATGAATGCAGCCACCATCTATCCTTTTATGGCTTATCTATTAGTTGAGATGATTCCATGGCTGAAAAAACGACAGAAAATCGTCTATTTAATCACAGGGCTAGGCGTCCTAGTCATCGGCATCAGCCGGATGTATATTGGCGTGCATTATTTGACAGATGTCGCTGGAGGCTTTGCGATAGGGCTCGCTTTATTTCTCATTTGTAAAAAGATTGACGAAAGATTGCCTGTCATTCGACAAAAATAGAAGAAGGAAATTGACAGATCCCAGCCAATTTTATATAAAAGGGGAGGGATTTGAATGCAATTGACGTTGAGATTTTTTCAAAAGAAACCTTCAGCATTTCACTTAACCATTTATCAAACACCTGAATATGGTGCTGCAAGTGGGCATCAGCCTGTGTACCGGACAAAGATTGGCGGCAGAACACACCTTGATGTACTGGAAAAAGCATTCTCGACATTTAATGTACATGATACAGTCCCTAATGATTACAATGCGCGGTTTATCACAACTGGCGATATTGTTGTGATTGATGATAGAAAAAAGGGGAAGTGCTATTATCAGCTCTCTCCGGCAGGATGGAAACGCAGTGAACGACTAATGACGATAGGCTAAATAGATGATGAATGATGCCAGCTTGAGATCCAGCTGGTATTTTCTTTTTTAAGCTCTATCGTTTATAATAAATAGGATAAAATACATAGTAAACGTAAGTGGAGGCTAAAAAATGAGTGTACATATTGGAGCAGAAAAAGGACAAATTGCAGAAACGGTATTGCTGCCAGGCGATCCGCTTCGTGCGAAATATATTGCAGATACATATTTAGAAGATGTTGAGTGCTATAA
Organism: Bacillus sp. FSL R5-0659; assembly: GCF_038008785.1. Classification (NCBI taxonomy): domain Bacteria; kingdom Bacillati; phylum Bacillota; class Bacilli; order Caryophanales; family Bacillaceae; genus Bacillus; species Bacillus sp. FSL R5-0659. The sequence continues at coordinate 1,906,817 of NZ_JBBOZU010000001.1, read as the reverse complement.
CGAAGTGCGTGGAATGTATGGCTATACTGGAACCTATAAAGGAAAGCGTGTTTCTGTACAGGGCACTGGGATGGGCGTACCATCTATTTCAATTTATGTGAATGAACTCATTCAAAGCTATGATGTTCAAAACTTAATTCGCGTTGGATCTTGCGGGGCTATCAAAAGGGATGTCAATGTACGTGACGTCATTTTAGCGCAGACATCATCAACAGATTCACAGATGAACCGTGTGGCATTTGGACCGATTGATTATGCGCCATGCGCTGATTTTGGTCTGCTTAAGAAAGCATATGACACAGCGGAAGCAAAAAATGTCGCTGTACGTGTCGGAAATGTATTTACAGCAGACCAATTTTATAATGAAAAACCACTTGAGCTCATGGCTCAATATGGTATCCTAGCGATCGAAATGGAGACAACCGCTCTTTATTCTCTTGCAGCAAAATTTGATCGAAAAGCGTTATCCATTTTGACAGTGAGTGATCATGTTCTAACAGGAGAAGAAACAACGGCTGAAGAGCGTCAAACAACGTTTGATGAAATGATCTTAATTGCGCTAGACTCCGTTTTATAATAGTATAAAGGGTGTGCTACTACGTAGCGCATCTTTATTTTTTAGAAGAGCAAAAGGAAGGTATGTCATGAAGAAAAGCTACAAAATACTCTCAATCGCATCGATTCTTGGTTTGACAGCCGCACTATCAGGCTGCCAGTTGCTGGATCAAAAAAGCGGTACATCTGAATCAAACAAAACAAACGAACAAAAAAACGCAGCAAGTTCATCTCCCCAGCACAACTCAAACGATACGGCAGATTCATCGAATCAAGAGCTGACGTTAAAGAGTGAATATTTCAATGACATCAAGGTTGTGAGTGGTCTAAAAACCATTCAAAATCCTGAAAATGTGCTAGCACTTGTCAACAAAGATTATGCATTGCCAGGAACCTATAAACCTTCTGATCTCGTTGTGCCAAAAGTAGAATTCTCTTTTTCGGAAGATATTGAAAAGCGATATATTCGCAAAGAAGCAGCGGAAGCGCTTGAGAAGTTATTCAAAGGTGCAAAAAAGGAAAACTTCGAGCTTGCTGCAGTATCTGGCTATCGCTCCTATGACCGTCAAAAAGTCATTTTTGATAGTGAGGTCAAATTAAAAGGCAAAGAAAAAGCACAAGAAGCAGTCGCTTTACCAGGGGAAAGTGAACATCAAACAGGTCTTGCCATGGACATTTCCTCAAAAAGTGCCGGCTTTGAGATCTCTGAAAAGTTTGGTGAAACACCAGATGGCAAATGGGTGGCTAAAAACGCCTATAAATATGGCTTTATCATCCGTTATCCAAAAGGAAAAGAAGACATTACGAAATACGAATATGAGCCGTGGCATTTGCGATATGTGGGAAAAGAAGCCGCAAAAGCGATGCATGATCACGATTTAACATTTGAAGAATACATGAACAAAGTAAAGAAAATCTAAACAAGTAAAAGGCCTCCCAGCTATTCGGGAGGCCTTCTCTTATTCTTCTTTTAAAAAAAGAACAATCCTGCTAGTGCGAAGCCGGTAATGAACCCGAGGCCGATGCCATACGCTGCACCCCAGCCATAATATCCGCCCCAATAGCCAAAGCCAAAGCCCCCGCGAGACCCGCCGACTGGACGAATATAAACTTTGCGGTTTGTCACACGCTCAATGCGTCCGACATGTACTCTACCATTTCGATCAGTGATTCTAGCGACTTTCCCCATGTGCTGCTGACAAAGCTTGTAGTAGCGCTCCATGTTTTTCCTCCTTATGACAAACTCTTTTCACTCTTATCCTATGCGAGAGACCTCATAGAGTTTGGACAAAACATATAGGGGATTCGCTCATTTTATACAGTGCATTCAAATAGAATGTGACTTAGCTGCTTGCGGTGTGCTTGAATGAGATCGTAGTGTGTTTGCAGCGTCTCGTAAAGAGAAGGCGGTATGTGTTCAGATAATTCCATTTCTGTTGGTTCCTCCTGTACCATATGTTCATCGAATGAGAGAATCTGAATGTCACGGAAGCCTGCTGCTGTTAACTGCTCCTTCCATTCTTCAAGCGACAAGAGCGAGTGAAAGCCGTAAAAATCTCGAACAACGGCCATCTCTTCACGTGTAAGAGGGGCTTTTAACACAGCTTCATTTGCAATCAACTGACTGTCAGGACCAAGGACGCGTTTGATCTCAGTAAGTGCAACAGGCAGCTTGGTAAAGCTTAAAACAGATTCACTGATGAGTAGAGAGAACGCTTGATCTGGAAAGGGCAGCTGCTCAATGGATGCCTCTAAGGCGCGGGTTGGCAGTTCCTCCCGCTTGAATCGCAGGTTCGCCTTTTCAATCATCAATGGATGCGTATCAATGGCCTCCACCTGATAACCTATATTTCCTAAATAGGCGGCCGTCTGTCCTGTACCGCATCCGGCATCCAGTATACGTGCATGAGGCGGCAGTTTTATATGCTCAATCATCGTTTTTGTTAACTCAATTCCGCCAGGGTGGGCACCTGATACGCCAAAATAGGCAAGCATTTCTACATAATCACTCATATCATCCCTTCTTTCCTTATCCTGTTCCTCTCTAAAGATTATGCAATAAAGGAGCAAATGGCTTATCTTTTCAAGTAGAAGTTGATCCTTTGGTTGACGGATGAAGCATCGTCCTTGATAATAATGAAAGGAGATAAAGGTGGTGTTTTTTTGAAAAAACAAATGAAGTTCGTGGTAGCCATTCTGGTGACTGCTGCACTGTCCTCTGCGATTACATTTGTGATCACAAAACAAGTTGCTGTCAGCGTCTCTGGAGACGAGAAGTTTAGTAAACTCATGGCTGCGTATACGAAGGTAAAGGATGAGTATTACGAAAAAACGGATGATCAAAAACTAGTAGATGGTGCGATCCAAGGAATGATTGCATCACTTGATGATCCATACTCTACATATATGGATCAGGAGGAAGCCGAAGGATTTAACAACACCATTTCTTCATCATTTGAAGGAATTGGTGCACAAGTAGAAGAGAAGGATGGACAAATTTTAATTGTCGCACCGATTAAAGGCTCTCCTGCTGAAAAAGCTGGTTTGAAACCTCATGATCATATTTTAAAAGTGGATGGAAAAAGCACCAAAGGCATGTCGGTCAATAAAGCAGTCTCTCTCATCAGAGGACAAAAAGGAACGGATGTCCAGCTGCATCTCAACCGTCAAGGAGTGGGCAATGTAGATGTGACCATCACAAGAGACACGATTCCGCTTGAAACAGTGTATGCCAAACTCACAAAAGACAAAATAGGAGAAATCCAAATTACGTCCTTTGCTGAAACTACATCGAAAGAGCTGGATAAAGCGATTGATGACCTCGAGAAAAAAGGGGCAAAAGGTTTTGTCATTGACCTAAGAGATAATCCAGGCGGCATTATGACAGAAGCCATTGAAATGAGCAATGACTTTATCGATAAAGGGAAAGTCATTATGCAAGTTGAAGAAAAAGGGAAGAAACAAGTGTACAAGGCTGAAAAAGAACGCAAAGTCCATCAGCCGGCAGTTGTTCTTGTAAATGGCGGCTCAGCCAGCGCTGCTGAAATCATGGCGGCGGCTCTGCATCAGTCTTCAGGCATTCAAATTGTGGGTGAAAAGACGTTCGGCAAAGGAACTGTCCAAAATGCGCAAAACTATAATGACGGTTCTAGTGTCAAGTTAACCATTGCAAAATGGCTGACTCCAGACGGTTCTTGGATTCACAAAAAAGGAATCGAACCACAGGTCAAAGCAGCTCTTCCAAGTTATGCAAAGCTGCCGTACTTAAGCCCGAAAAAATCGTATGAGCTAAATGACAATGGAGATGAAGTCAAAGCGGCTCAAAAAATGTTCCAAGCGCTCGGCTACAAAGCAAAAGCAAACGGTGAGTACGATCAAGCATTCCAGACTATCGTCAAAAGCTTCCAAACAGACAACGATTTAAAGGCAGACGGTATTTTGACTGGAGATACAACGACCGTTCTGATGACAAAGATCCAAGATAAGTTAAAGAACAACGATACACAAATGAAAAAAGCCATTGAAGTCTTGAAAAAAGAAATGAAATAAAGAAAAAGCAGTCCTCATCAGGGGACTGCTTTAAGTTTGTATAAAAACATTATGCTGAACAGGTTCTTTCCATGTCTAGTTTGCTTCCTTTTAAAATTCATGGCAATGAAAGTAAGTATACTTTCTTTTTTGATCCATGTAACGCTGTTAGGTGTTACTATTTGTATGGAAAAAGACTGTTTTAAACTTGACAAAAAAATGTGATTATGCTATAATTTACTTTCTTATTTTTAGAATATATAATAGGATTCTTCTGGCCAGGAGAATCCTATTTTTTTGTTCTAAAATAAAGGAGTGTGTTTGTATGAAGAAAGATGAGTCCAGTGTCACTTCGTTAATATCAGCTTTTGCTAGATCCTATCATAGTCAATTTGATACGCCTAAAATCTTTAATGATTATATAGCTAAAGAATTAATTTCTGAAAAAGAATTCAATGACATCAAAGAAAATATGGTTCAAGGCATACATTTCTTCAACAAAGATATCGCACAAAAATTCGAAGGAAATACAGAAGAAATATTAAAATGGATTACACAAGTCCAGCTGTCTCCAATAACCTTATCACGTGCTGCGTATTGCGAAAAAGTATTGCTTCATGAGGTAGCGTTAGGATTAAGACAATATGTCATACTTGGCGCTGGATTAGATACTTTTAGCTTCCGACATTCAGAATTGGAAAACAGCTTAGAAATATTTGAAATTGATCATCCTACTACACAGGAATTTAAAAAGCAAAGATTGGACGAGGCTAACTTAAAAATCCCAAGTAATCTTCATTTTGTTTCTATGGACTTCACCAAAAATTTGTCCTATCAAAACCTAATAGGTCAAGGATTTGATAACAAAAAGACGTTCTTTAGTCTTCTGGGTGTTTCTTACTATTTAACGAAAGAGGAAGTTTCAAGCTTAATAGATTATCTATTCACCAAGGTTCCATCAGGAAGTTCAATCGTTTTTGATTATGCAGATGAAAAACTATTCGAAGAAAAAGGAACCTCTAATAGAGTTGAAAATATGGTGAAAATGGCTTCAATAGGCGGAGAACCGATGAAATCATGTTTTTCGTACTTTGAAATCGAAAAGGTGTTAGAGAAATCAGATTTACTCATTTATGAACATTTATCACCTGAAAAAATTAATAAACTGTATTTTAACAATAGAGAAGATTACCTATCAGCTTTTGAGACCATTCATTACATTCATGCCGTAAAAAAATAAAACTCCAGCATGTACATTGGAATTGTGTTATACAAAAAATCTTGTAGACTTTGTCTACAAGATGAAAGCAGTCCTCTCAGGGGACTGCTTTTTCTTATCTTGTGATCGCTTCTGTTTTTTCATCATCCTTTTCAAATAGTTCATTCATGACAGAATTGGATGTGACCTTCTTTTGGAAGAATGGATTTAAAATCAAGATGACTACGACGTTTGCTAGTAAACCAAGAAAACCTTCATAAAGACCAAACGTGACTTGTGAGATATTCGCTGTAAAAGTGACGATAATTCCAATGACTAACCCAGCAATCGTTGCTTCTCTCGATTGTTTTTTCCAGAATAAGCTGATGGCAATAGCAGGGAAGATTTGGACCATTCCTGAAACACCAATGAGCTGAAGTGTGACAAGTGCAGTTGGGAACAGCATTCCGAATAAAAGAGCGAGCCCGATGACGATAAACACCATCGAACGTGTAATGATGGTCAATCTTTTAGGTGACACATTCGGATGAATTAAGTCACGGTATAAATTATTGGCAAATAAATTCGATGCACCAATAGCCATGATGGAGCATGGAATGAGGGACGCCAGTGCAATCGTTGAATAAGCGAGCCCCTGCATCACGCCGCCATATGATGTTTGAATTAAATGAAGAAGAGCAAATCTTGGATTTGTATCTTCTGGTAAGACTAAAAAGGCAATAAATCCAAGGAAGATGACCAAAATCAATACAATATTATAAAGAGGCAAAAACATACTGTTTTTACGGATGGCATCTGCGCTTTTGGCTGTAAAAACCCCAGTTGCCGCGTGTGCCCACATAAACAAAGCAAGGGCAGAAACGCCTGAAGCAGTAATGAACCATAAAATGCCCTTAGGACCGCCTTCAGGGATTGTGAGAAGCTGAGGCGCTTCTTTGGCTAACGTGTTCATCATCGGTGTCCAGCCGTTAAAATGAATAATTGGAAGTGAAACCACCATAAACAGCATGATCACCCAAACGAGAATATCCTTAATAATGGCTGTATATGTAGGACCTTTAATACCACTGAAAAATGTATATAGTGCGACTAAAATAAATGAAATGATAACAACTGCATTGACATTAATATAATTCGTTCCAGCGACAGTTAACGTATCTTGAATCCCGCTCAGCTGAAGACAAATATAAGGAATCAGCATAAGTACCCCAACAATCGCAATCAAACTAGATAACAGCTTGCTGTCAAACCGCTCACGTGCATAATCGGCAAGTGTTGTAAGGTTGTGACTTTTCGCTACCGTCCATAGTTTCGGTAAAAAGAAATAAGCAATAAAATAAGCTAGGACTGAATACGGAATAGCGAAAAAAGCGACGCTTCCAGCTGTATAAGCTGTACTTGTAAGCCCTAAAAAGGTATAAGCTGTATATAAGTCTGCGCCAACGAGGAACCAGACAAGCAGTCCGCCAAATTTTCTCCCGCCGACAGACCATTCTTCTACTGACTGTCTTGATGATTTGTCACGACCAGCGGCAAAACCGATGACCACGACGATGAAAATAATACTTGCAGTAATCAATAAAGCTGTTAAATTTCCTTGCATTAGTCAGTTCCTCCATTTGAATGCTGCATTTTATAAATGATAAATGTGCAAATTGGTGTGAGTACAATCCATAGTAAGAGCCAGAAGTGGAAAAAGGGCAGGCCGATGACAAATGGATGAATGCGATTCGCAAATGGCAGTAATGCGAGCTGTCCAATGAATGGAATCGCGATAAGTAGTGCCAGCATCAATTTTTTGTTCATGATTTCCTCCTGAATATTTTGTAATTTCATAATAATAGCAGTTGTCAGATTAGATCACAAGACCATTTTCAGAAAAAACAATCATTTTGGTGAATATCATACTAATATAACGCTTTCATTCTTAAAAAGGAGAAAGAGTGAAGATGTAAAGAGGGAGAAGGTGAAAGAAAGTATGTAGAAATAATATTTAAAACAAATAAAAAAGCCCCAGCATAAAAGCTGAGACCTTGCCAATTTTTAAAGGAAATCAGATACTTCTTCGATGTCGAAACGATTGCTTTTATGAGCTTCTTTTGCTGCTTTACCAACAGAAATCAGCATCACTGGGTCGTAGCGGCCGCTGACATTGAATTCCTTGATGTATGCTTCTTTACTGAAGCCACCCATTGCACACGTATCATAGCCCATTGCTTTTGCCGCAATCATTAATTGCATAGCAGCTAATGAAGCATTTGAATACGCTGCTTCTCGTGCATATTGCTCACTTTGATATGCGCCATTGATTTGAGTCATCAATGTTTCTTTAATGTCTTCAGTAATAAAGCCTTGTTCAGCCAGCTCACTGTAGATTTTTTCGCCATTTTGGTTAGCTTCAAGGTCACCTAGAACTGCAATAACAGCTGATGCTTGTGATACTTGCTTTTGGTTGTACGCGATTGGAAGTAACTTCGCTTTTGCTTCAGCACTATGGAAAACAGTGAAGTGCCAATGTTGAAGGTTCCAAGCAGAAGGTGCTTTTGTTGTGATTTCAAGAAGCTCTGTTAACTCTTCTTTTGTCATTTCATGAGTAGTATCATACTCTTTTACTGAAGCTCTTTGTTTTAAGATGTCAATCGTTTTTTGATCGGTCGCCATATGGATATTTCCTCCCGTTTTTGCAAATAGTATGGTACAATAACTAAAAAGTGAGAAACTTACTTATTGTAACTAGAGATATTTTAAATTGTACACCGTTAGTTTGTCAAACAATCATGAAAAGAAAGGCTGAAATTTATGGAATTCCAATTATGTCCACACATTCAGCAAGCTTTTTTACTCCTAGGCAAAAGGTGGAATGGGCTTATTATACATGTATTGCTTGATGGTCCAAAGCGTTTTAAAGACCTCACAGACACGATTCCATCTATCAGTCAAAAAATGCTTGCAGAGCGTTTAAAAGAGCTCGAGCAAGAAGGAATTATAGAGCGGACTGTCCTGCCCGAGACGCCTGTCAAAGTCATTTACAGCTTAACTGAAAAAGGGAATGCGTTACATGATGTGTTTCATGAGGTATCTCGGTGGGCAGGGGAGTATACAGACTCTCACGGCAAAAAGGAGCAAGCCTAGTTTCAGGTTTGCCCAAACATTTTGACTCTTGATGAATATGCTGATGTTAGGCACATGACAAAGGAGGAGAAATGCATGTACCCTCATACTCCGTATTTTCGAGGCGGCGCCCCTGGCATTCCGCCATATGAATCCAGAGTCCCTTTGTTTTTTGGTTTTGGCGCTCCTTTGGTCGGCGGACTGCTTGGCGGATTTCTAGGAAGTGCGATTTTTAATTATCCCCGTCCATATTACCCCCCGCCACCACCGCCTGCTCCACCACCTTATGGCGGCGGATATCCACCATATTATTAAGAAAAAAGAGTAAGCCTGCTTCCATTCCAAAGCAGGCTTTTTATAATGGAATATCAATTTCAGAAATTCCTGGATCATCATGCTTTAAAAACATAATTTCCAATATACCGTCTTGATACGACGCCTTCGTTCCTTTTCGCTTCACAGCAGCAGGGAGGACGACTTTTTTCTGCGCCCCTTCTTCAGGAAAATGATCAATAAACAGCAGATTGGCTGTATGTTTGATTTTGACTTTTTCTGTGTTTGGACGAGCAAGTTCAATTTTGACAAACACATGATCAGTCGTCTCGAACACTTCGACTTCTGGCTCTTTTTCTTTTTGAACGTCAGTTTCTCTCGTTTTTTGATTTTGAGATAGGGGGTCCTGAAATGGGAACTGAGCAGGATAATTGGAGCCGAATACACTTTCCATGACTTGATTGACATACTGCTCAACGTCTTTAGGATCTGAATTCTTTAAGGCTTCTTTTGAGAACTGCTTTTGAAAAGGGAATAATCGGTTCCAGTCGAACATGCGAATCATCCTTTCTAAATGCCCTGAATTAGTATATGCCCATTCGCCAGCGTGCGTGCTATAATATACGTTAGATTTAGAAAGGGATGGTTACATTGAACGAACAGCATTCAAAAGGTGTTCTCTACACGGCAGCATCTTTTACACTCTGGGGTTTATTCCCGTTATATTGGAAGCTGATGGAGCATATTTCGTCAGGCGAAATTTTAGCGCACAGAATTGTATGGTCATTTGTGTTTATGTGCGGTATTCTTTTGTATTTAAAACAAGTCCGCCCAGCGATGCAGACAGTAAAGGGTCTCATACTGGATGGTAAAGCATTTTTTTCATTACTTTTATCTGCTATTTTAATTTCGGTCAACTGGTATGTATATATTTGGGCAGTCAATCATGGTCTTATGCTAGAAGCAAGTTTAGGGTACTATATTAATCCGCTTGTATCCGTTCTATTAGGGATTATTTTCTTAAAAGAACGACTTAATAAATTACAAACCATTGCCATCCTCATTGCCGCATTTGGGGTGATCCTTTCAACAGTTCAATACGGGTCATTTCCTGTCGTTGCTTTCTTATTAGCCTTTAGCTTCGGTTTTTATGGTCTGATTAAAAAAAGGATGAGCTTCACGAGCGCGATTGGTTTGACGATTGAAACGCTGCTTCTCGCACCGGCTGCACTAGTGTACTTATTATTTTTCTTAAAAGAACCTGTTGTGACTATGAATCCTAACAGCTTCGGGTCCCTCGGTCTCTTATTTTTTGCAGGTGTTTTTACAGCCGTGCCGCTTCTTTTATTTTCAGAAGGCGCAAAAAGAATTCCTCTTTATCAAGTGGGCATTTTGCAATACATTGCACCGACAATTACGCTGTTTTTAGGGCTGTTTGTCTATCACGAACACTTATCCGCAGCTAAAATTGTGACGTTTCTTTGTATTTGGGTGGCGATTTTACTGTTTACCACCTCTCAATTACGCATGAAGAAAACAGCGAATTCTCATTAAGCCAAACGAGCAGTTTGCTTTTTTTTGCAGGCGGATCATGTCATAATAAGTTGTTACCAAAACTGTAGAGGTGATCATATGTCGTCAGCTCATGAGCTTGCAGCCGCCTATCAATCTTTATGGAAAAATCGTCAGCTTGATGTTGATGATATGTCTTCTTTACACGAGGCCATATGTGATGATTTACTTGATGCACGAACTCATCCGAGGGCGAGGAAATCATTACACCAAAAGTATGTGCTTGCTGTGGAGAGAATTTTAGAAAGTGAGCTTAAGCATGATCATCAGCTGCAGCTGATCAGCTTACATACAAAAAAGCTGCGAGAATTAATTCAAAATGAAGGAAGGAACCACTCATGAAACCAATTCAAACGGAAGATGTCACAGCACATCTTGAATCGTTTTTAAATCGTCCAGTCTTCGTTCATCTTGAAACGACAACTGGTTCTTATTCAGCTCATGTAAACGAACAAAATATGACGGTTGTGGCGTATATCCGCAACGCGAAAGTCGTCTATTCACAGGCGAAAATAAAAGGACAAGGTCCATACCGTGTTGGAATGAAAACAGAAGACGGCTGGATTTACGCAGAAGGATTAACCGATTATGTGTTTGATGACCAAGGCCGCCTGCTTTTAGCTGGGCACTTGCCTGACGGGAAACTAGCGATCTCATTACAAATTAGTGAAACACCATTTCAGGTGTAGAAGAAAGGGTGACGAGTCATGAACGAACATGTACTAGTGATGCTGCCTCACCCCGATGATGAATCCTTTGGGGTTGCAGGTCTCATTGCACAAAGCAGAAAACGCGGAATTCCCGTCACATATGCATGCGGGACACTTGGGGAAATGGGCAGAAATATGGGAAGCCCAACATATGCTAACCGTGAAACACTTCCGGAATTAAGAAAACAGGAATTAATCAATGCCTGCAAAGAAATGGATATCACAGACTTACGTATGCTTGGCTTGCGTGATAAAACATTGGAATTTGAAGACGACGAGTATTTGGCAGATGTGATGGAATCCATCATTGATGAAGTCAAACCGACGCTCATTGTGACGTTTTATCCAGGACACGGTGTACACCCTGATCATGATGCCACAGGCGAAGCTGTCATTCGTGCTCTATACCGCAAGAAAAAAGAAGACCGGCCTGTCACATACTGCATGGCCATTACGAAAAATAGAGAAGAAGTGCTTGGAAATGCGGATATTGTCATTGATATTACAGATGTTGCAGATATCAAATTAAATGCACTGAGAGCGCATAGAACGCAAACAGAAGGCATGCTGAGAGAACTGGAACAAAAACTGAAAAACAAAGAACCAGTCGTCCAAAAATGGTTTGATGAAGAAATTTTCTGGACGTACCAATGGAATGATTAAATAAGAAAGAGGCTGTCGATATGTTTTGACAGCCTCTTTCTCTTTTTTGATCTAAACAGCTATCATTGAAACAAATTCTTTATTAGAAATATATTTCTCATCCATTTTATGTATTGACTGAAGATATTCGATATGGTAAATTTCACCTATTGAAAAGCGAATTTTGTTATAAAATTTGCTATTATTTCTATCTATACACCTAATTGTCTGAATATTAATCATTTAAAGTGCAGGATGTAATAAAAAATCTTTATAAAATGTCGCTAATCGTTTAGTCTGCATTTTTCGTGGAATGACAATCCTGAGATTCAGTAGAAGGAACATTTTATTCAAAAAGGGAGTGATTAAAATGGGCAAGCTAAGATTGTTATTAGCGGCAAACCTTATTTCTACTGTGGGTACTGGAGTTACTTCTTATTTAATTATTTGGTTGTTAGTAGACCAATTAAATCAGTCAGTATTATATGGTATTTTAACTATGGTTACGATGGCTTTTGTGTTCTTTTCCTCGCCCTTTTTAGGCAGCTTGGTTGATAGACACTCTCGAAAAAGCATATTTCTTAAATTAGAGATCATTGGTGCAGTCACGCTGTTTATTTTTCTCATTCTCTTTGATATTTCAAATCTTCTCAATATGATACTTGTTGTTTTATTGACCTTGTATAATACGACATATGACTCAATAAAATATCCAACTTTATCAGCTCTAACTCAGGAAATGTTTAATCAAAGTGAATATAGCAAAGTGAATAGCAGTTTAGAAGTTCAAGGTCAAGCAGCATTAATGATTAGCTCTGGATTAGCTGCTTGTTTGATCGGACAAATATCGATGACCCTTATATTGATTATGAATGTGATCACATACGTTATCGCATCAATCCTCATTTATAAATTGCCTTATCAATCTAGCAGTTCAATTAAGGAACAATCCCATTCTACAAAAAGTGTATCATATTGGGCGAATTTCACATCATCACTTCAATATCTTTTTCATCGTAAAGTTATGTTTGTTCTTTTATTAACAACTTTTGTCCCCAGCATTGTCATTATTGTGGCAAATTATTTGGATCCGATTTTTGTTTATCATTTCTTGAATGAGGGGCCTTCAGTGATTGGTATCGCAAATATTTTTTACGCAATTGGAGCAATTAGCGCTGGCTTCATCACGTATCAAATGTCGAAGAAAGTCGGGGATATTCCGGGAATTATCTTGTTTATGATTCTTTTTGCCACCTCAATAGTGGCCATTTTCATAATTCCACATTCATTCACATTTATTGCAGCAAGCCTTCTTTTGGGGAACGCAAATGCATCAATTAGAATTTTTAGAAAAAGCTATCTGTTTCATTATGTTGATAATGCGTTTATGGGACGTGTCAACTCTTTAATCAATGCGTTTAAGTTATTAGGTCAGATTTCGCTTATTGGTATTTTAACGATCACAGTGGTACCAGCAGGAAATTCAAATGTCGGCTATGTTATTTTATTTCTGATCGTCATTGTCTCTCTTTTCATCACATTCTATTTATATGTGAAAAAAGTCCGTAAATTAAAATAACAATGACCTTTTCACGCCTCCTGCTTCCGAGCAGTAAAAAGATAAGATCGAATCAATTAAGTTATCTACTGATGAGTAGTGAATCAAATAAAAAATCAACCGAGAAGGATTCGGTTGATTATGTATTAGAGAGTGTATATCGTCTTTCAATCAATTTAAGACGGATAAAGAGGACGATGGCACCTGCAGCAAGCCCAGCAATCAGCCCAATCCAATAACCAAACGCACCAAATGAGGTATATGTGCCAATGAGATAACCGGCAGGAAGACCGATGACCCAGTAAGAGACAAAAGCAGCAATCAGCGTATAATTCACATCTTTATAGCCCCGCAGAGCCCCTTGAATGGGTGCAGCAATCGCATCTGACAGTTGGAAAAAGATCGCGTAAATTAAAAAGTGCTGTGTCATTTGTAAAACAGCTGATTCAGCTGTGTATAAACCAGCGATCTCTGGTCTGAATAACAAAATGAGTGCGGCTGTACATAATGAGAATAATACCGCCGTTCCAATGCCGATATAGCTGTAGCTTTGCGCGTCTTTATACCTCTTAGCCCCCGCTTCAAACCCAACAACGATCGTTAACGCCATTGAGATACTAAGCGGTAAAATATATAGGATAGAAGCAAAGTTCATCGCTGCTTGGTGACTGGCGATTGTAATGGTATCAAAGTGACCCATTAACAGCGTCACTGCTGCAAAGATACTCGTTTCAAAAAAGATCGCAAACCCGATAGGAAGGCCAATTTTCAGTATTTGCCCTACACGGGAGATATTCATTCGAGGCAGTTTTTGAAACAAACGAAATGAGGCGAATGGCTCTGCTTTAATGACAATACAAATACTCATGATGAAAATCGCCCAATACGTCATTGCAGATGCAAGGCCGGCACCCGCACCGCCAAGCTTTGGAAAGCCAAAATTCCCAAAAATCAATACGTAATTTAAAACAAAGTTAATAGGAAGTGCTGTGAGCGTGATGAACATCGTCACGCGTGTTTTCCCTAATGCATCAATAAATGACCTTAGCACCGAATAACCAAACAGCGGGATGATGCCAAACGCAAGAAAGCTGAGAAAATGCCGGGCAATATCCTCTACAGATTGCTCGAGTCCAAGTCCTCCGAGTATGTAAGGAACGCTGATCGTACCAATGACAATCACAGCGATACTTAAAAGAAAGGACAAATAGATCGCCTGAAAGACAGCCCGGGGAACATCTTCTTTATGCCCAGCCCCCATCAGCTGAGCCACAATCGGAGTAACGGCCATTAAAATACCGGCAAGTCCTGTATAAACAGGTGTCCAAATACTAGAACCGATCGCAACACCCGCAAGGTCTTCTGCACTTACTTTTCCAGACATCACCGTATCTAAAAATGTAATAAGTGAAAGACCTGCTTGGGTGATTAAAATCGGAATCAAAATGGTTAAAAATAGTGTCAGCTTTGCTCGAATGCTATTCGTTTCTCTCATCATAAGTTCCTCTCTGAACAGAAATAACGAGAGGAATTATATCATGCTATGTAAAAAAATCAATTCTCCGTCGGATTATTTTTCTTAGATGGCTTCGTTTTTTTAAACATTTGGGCATAAATAAAAGAAAGACTGACAACACCTAAAATGCTGCAAGCATATTGGATGATTTTCTGAATGGTCATATTAAGCTCACCTCCATACAAATAGAATGTGCACAATTTGCTATTTTATAACAACAAGCGAAAGAAGGAGGGAAAAGGTCAGATGATCCACCGGACGAACGAAGAAGTCATATTTAAAGCAGGAATGAGAACACACTTGATGAACATTATGAAGGATGCAAGTGACATCATTGATTCTCTTGATGAAACAGAGCAGTGCTTACTTTGTGATCTCGAATCATTGCATGATCAGTTTAATGAAATGCATGCAGAGGCTTCGTCGTTTTATTTACAAGCGTATATGGAAGAATTCACACCAGGATTTGCTCAATTTTCTTTAGCCATTGAGCATTTATCAAAACAAAAGCATGGCGCACTCATTGTGATCCAAAGAAGGGATGAGGTTGAGGATTTTATTCAAAAAGGGACAAATCTTCATGCGAAAATTAGTGCTTCCTTAATAGAAAGCATTTTTTACCCGGGAAATCCACTTCATGATGGGGCTCTTTTAGTCAAAGAAAATACACTTGTTTCTGCTGCAAACGTGCTGCCGCTTACATCAAAAAAAGTGAGCCCGTCGCTCGGCACAAGGCACAGGGCAGCGATCGGACTCTCTGGTATGACCGATGCACTTGTTCTTGTCGTATCAGAAGAAACGGGGAAAATGTCGTTTGCGAAAGAAGGCGTGCTTTATCCGCTTACCGTAAAAGATCCGGAAATAAGAAAATAAAAACGAACGCTGCATTCTTCATTCGGAAGGATGCTTTTTTATTTGTGGAGAAAAAATAGCCAATTAAGCAAAAAGTCATTTGATACAGAAAAATTTGTCATGTAGAATAGAACTATGAAACTAGCAGCGTGCTTGTTTTGACAAATTTCTAAACGTCAACTTAAAAATTCCTTAAAAAATGTTTATAAATAAAACAAACAGCCGATAGAAACGATATGGCTTTGTTTTTTAGCATTTTGAGTTGGCTGCTTTAGCCTATTTGTTATTGCCCAACGTCTTCATGTCGAGTAATATAATAGAAATAAAGATAAAATAGTGCAAGAGAAGCAGAACCATTAAATGCTAAACTCGAAACTAGTACATAAGTCTTAATGAACCAAATTACGAAAGGCGGAGATTTCTTTATGAAGAAAAAAGTAGTAACCGGCCTCACAGTTTCAGCGATCGCTGGCTCAGCTGTGTTTGCTGCACCGGCAGAAGCACAGACGATCAAGGTGAAAAGCGGTGACTCACTTTGGAAGATTGCCGAACAGTACAATACAAGTATTTCGGAGCTTCAATCTCTTAATCAATTAAAAACGACAATGATTTTCGTAGGACAAAGCTTGAAAATTCCTGGCGAAAAAAGCAAGAAATCCAGTTCATCAACAGGATCAAAAGCAACGAAGAAATCAAGTGCTTCAACGACTTCCAGCTACACTGTAAAGCTTGGAGATTCTTTATGGCTGATTGCAAAAAATCATAAAATGTCAGTTGCGAGCTTAAAAAGCCTAAACAGCTTAAACAGCGACTTGATTCGTCCTGGTCAAAAGCTAAAGGTATCTGGCAGCACGAAGACGAGCGGAAGCCAGTCATCAAATTCAAACTCATCTTCAAACTCCAGCTCAAGCAATAAGACAACGAACTCAAATAGTTCATCGTCTTCAAGTACATACAAGGTTAAATTAGGGGATTCTCTTTGGAAAATTGCGAATTCGCTAAATATGTCGATTGGTGAAATCAAAACATTGAACGGATTAAAATCTGATATGATTTATCCGAATCAAGTGTTAAAAGTAAAAGGGACGGCTGCATCTAAACCAAGTCAGTCAAAACCTACTAAACCAAGCAATTCAAACAGTAACCAGTCTTCTAGCGGGAAAACAACATCTTATACTGTAAAATCAGGCGATTCGTTATGGAAAATTGCGAATCAATTCAAAGTACAGGTTCAATCCATCCGCACAGCCAACAGCTTGAAAAGTGATGTGCTTAGAATTGGACAAGTATTAAAAATTAATGGTGCAGCTTCCGGCTCAACTGGATCGAACGGTTCTACGTCTAACGGTTCAACAACTCCGGTCAACAATAACAAAAACGATGTACCAATGAACGCAAAGATCACGACAATGATCCAAGAGGGGAAAAAGCTGACAGGCGTTCCTTACAGATGGGGTGGTAATACTCCAGCAGGATTTGACTGCAGCGGCTTTGTTTACTATCTCATTAACAAAGTTTCATCTGTATCCAGACTAAGCACAGCAGGCTACTGGAATATGATGACTTCTGTTAGCACACCACAAGTTGGAGATTTTGTTTATTTTACAACGTATAAAGCGGGCCCTTCTCATATGGGACTATACCTTGGCGGGGGAGATTTCCTTCATGCAAGTGACAATGGAGTAGGGATCTCGAACCTAAGCAACCCATATTGGAAAAAAGCCTACTTAGGTGCAAAACGTTTCTTCTAAAAAAAGCCGATTTTCGGCTTTTTTTGTTTGCCCGCTGCTGTGATTGTCCATACTGATAACAAAAGGGGGCAGTCATAAATGAAAAAGTCAGTGTGGATGATCATGATATGTTTGGTCTTTACTGCGTCAGCATGTCATGCACCGCCGAAAAAAGAAATGACAGAAGAAACAAGCGAAGTTGCCGCACCTAAACAATCACCAGTCACGACGTCACTCATAAACGAAAGCGGGCAAAAAATAGGAAGCATTGAAATCAGAGAATCCTCAGAAAATGGGCTGGATTTGCATGTGAAGGCGAAAGGGCTGCCGCCAGGTCCTCACGGTTTTCATATTCATGAAACAGGAATATGTGAAACGCCAGATTTTGAAACGGCAGGAGCTCACTTTAATCCAACCCATAGAGAACATGGTTTTGACAATCCAAAAGGGCACCATGCTGGAGATATGCCTAATTTAGAGGTAGGGGCAGATGGACAAATCGATGTTGTCGTGAACGTACCAGATGTGACGTTAAAGGGAGGCCCAAATCAATTAATCGATCAAAATGGGCGAAGCTTTATCATTCATGCAGAAGCAGATGATTACTTAAGTAACCCTTCTGGAAACTCAGGGAAACGCATCGCTTGCGGTTCAATGACAAAAGAAATGGTAAAATAACAGAAGTCTAACCTTTATGTATTGAGTGCATAAAGGTTTTTTTAGTATACTTGGTGAGGAAAATGATCGAAGAGAGGAATTAATCATACATGTTTAACGAACAATCACTCCCAGAAGAAATTCAAGCAATGATTGAAGCAAAAGCAAAAGGGCTGGAAGAAGAATTTCGTCCACTTATTGGAACAGGCGGCTATGAATCACAGGATACTTCTATCATTCAAGATGCCATGATTGCATTAGCACTAGGAAAAAACGTTCTTTTAAAGGGGCCGACCGGCTCAGGTAAAACAAAACTAGCAGAAACATTATCCGCTTTCTTTCAGCAGCCGATGCACAGTGTGAACTGCTCGGTTGATCTTGATGCAGAAAGCTTGATTGGCTATAAAACCATTCATAATGATGGTCAGGTGGCTTCGATTGAATTCATCGAAGGACCTGTGACAAAAGCAATGAAAAAAGGCCATCTTTTATATATTGATGAAATTAACATGGCGAAGCCAGAAACACTTCCTATTTTAAATGGTGTACTCGACTACAGAAAAATGATGACAAACCCATTTACAGGTGAGGTTGTTCGAGCAGAGGAAGGCTTTGGCGTCATTGCGGCAATCAATGAAGGGTATGTCGGCACAGTGCCTCTAAATGAAGCGTTAAAAAACCGATTTGTTGTCATTGACGTTCCATATATCGGCGGCGATATCCTGAAAGATGTGCTGCAATCTCAATCTGTTTTAAAGGATGAGCGGTTAATTGATCAATTCGTTCAGCTCTCATCAGACCTTATTACACAAGCTCATAACGGACAGGTGAGTGAAGAAGCAGCATCCATCCGCGCGCTCCTAGATACTTGTGATCTTGCGCAATACATCCCGCCGCTTCGTGCCGTTGAACGAGGGATTGTTGAAAAACTGGAAGATGACCGGGAAAAAGCAGCGGTAAGAAATATCGCCCAAACATTATTCGAGTGAGGTTCTGACTTGTGAAATTTATCAAATTTAATGACAGCAGAATCGATTCATTTCTATTTATGGAATTAACGGATTTAGCTAAAACGTTAGCAAAAAGTGATGATGTCGAGCTTGAATACGGTGTGCAGTCCTACTATGAACCGTTTGAAAAGAAAATTTTTATCAGTCATTTTTGGGATGATCGTAAACAAGAAGATATGCTAGCAGGGCTGAAAAGTGATGTGTTCCTTCGTGCAGTAGGGACCGTTTATAGTGATCTTACTGTATTTCAGGAGATCGTTCGCTATGCGCATACATTATCCATTCCTGATATATGTAAACAATTGTTTATGCTGTTTGAAGATATCCGGATTGAAGAGCGGATTAAACATGGCCGCCCAGGAACAAAAAAGGTATTTAAACGAAGAAGAGAGCTGTACCGGCGTCACTTTAAGACACAATTAACGATTAACCAGGAACGAAGCATTTTAACGGATGCACTCTTTTGTGCGATTTATGTGAAGCTGACAGCTGATTCTCCGCTCGAAGAGATTCCGCCTCTTCATGAGCAGATCAATCCGATGATTCCGTTTATTGAGTCAAGTCTTGAACGTGTGTATGATGCGGGTTCAACAGCAGACATTGCAGCTATTGTCAAAGAATTGATGGAAGGCTTTGAAGAGCTGCTTGAAAAGGACATGCTGAATACGTACTTTTTCTTCCCTGAATTGGACTATGAACAAGCGGCAAAAGAACCACTGTTCCATGACTTAAAAAGAAAACCTAAATTAAGTGAGGACATCAAAGTCGACCGGGAAAAAGAAGGCGATGAAGACATTCACCAAGAGTACATGGAAGTATGGCATCGAGAAACCGAAGCGCCATCAAAAAGCTTCCTTCAATTTGATTTAGAGCATGGCGGTAAAAGTGATCTTGGTAAGGATGCAGCAAGAGAAGGCGATGACGGAGATCAGGCACTCGGAACTGTCCAAGGCTCTGCAAAGCAAACACACCGAAAAGATTATTCAAAGCTTGAGGCGCTGGAAGAGGCTGAAGGTGAAGAAAGCGGAGCAGACGGTCATGAAAATGGAAAAGAGAACAAATATGCGTTTCCAGTCATGATTTCACCAGATCCGCCTATGCCAGAACAAATCAATGTATACAAGCAGCATGCGAAGGAAATTGAGCCTTACCAAAAACGCTTAAAACAAATGATCCAAAAAACTCTTGAACATAAAAAATCTTGGCCTAAAACGGACCTTCATGCGGGACGTCTCAGCAAAAAGCTGATTCGCTACTTTACAGAGTCTAATCCGCGTCTTTTCTATAAAAAACAAGCACCGTCTTCTCAGATTGATGCTGTTTTCACCTTATTAGTAGACTGTTCAGCGAGCATGTTTGACAAGATGGACGAGACGAAAAAAGGCATTGTTCTATTTCATGAAGCGTTAAAATCCGTACAAGTCCCACATCAAATTGTTGGGTTTTGGGAAGATACAAACGACGCAACGGAAACAAGTCAGCCAAACTACTTCAACACAGTCGTGTCGTTCAAAGATTCTTTATTTGATGCAGGGCCTTCTATTATGTCTCTTGAGCCAGAAGAGGATAACCGGGATGGTTATGCGATTCGTCAAATGACAAAGATGATTTTAAAGCGAAGAGAAGAGCAAAAGTTTCTGATTGTCTTTTCAGACGGAGAGCCAGCTGCGTTCAGCTACGAACAAAATGGGATTGTCGATACGCATGAAGCAGTTCTTGAAGCGAGGAAAAAGGGCATTGAAGTGATCAATGTGTTTTTATCCAATTCGCCGATAGAAGAAGCACAGATGAAAACCATTCAAGATATGTATGGCAAGTTCAGCATTTTTGTACCAGATGTCGATACATTGCCAGATGTTTTATATCCACTACTGAAGAAATTGCTGCATAAAAGCATTGGGGCATAAGGTTTTGCCCCTTTCTTCAAATTATTTTTCGGAATGATTTAAATTTTTTGTTTTTCTGTGAATTTTTTATCTTTAATTGAACAAAGAATGTAGAAAGTAATCCAAAACAGTGGTAGAATATTATTGGAAGCGTTTTATTACATAAATTTGGTCATTGTGTTCTGGAAGTTATATCGAGATAGTGTTCAATCACTTGATGATCAAAGTTGGGGGTAGTGTTCAAAATGTTTCAAAATGATGTGAAACAACCGTTGAGTTGGGAAGAATTTCATGGTCCGAACCTCGGCTATGTGCTCGAGCTCTACGATCAGTATGTCCAGGATCCTACTAGTGTTGATGAAGATCTAAGAGGCATATTTGATGAACTTGGTGCACCACCGAGTGAAATGAAGGAGGAAATTGGGAAAAAAGAAAATAGCGTAGTTACTTCTGAACAAATCCAAAAGATAGCATCAGTCGTTAAACTGGCAGAAGACATCAGAACGTATGGCCATTTAAATGCTTCCGTCAATCCTCTTCGCAAAGAAAAGGAATTACAAGAACTGTTTCCTTTAAAGGAGTACGGTTTAACAGAAGAAGATGTCAAGAATATACCGATATCTATTATTAGTCCGGATGCACCAAAACACATTTCAAACGGCATAGAAGCCATTAACCATTTGAGAAATACGTATAAGCGTACCATTTCATTTGAGTTTGATCACGTGCATGACTTCGAAGAGCGAAACTGGCTCTCAAAATCAATCGAGTCTGGTGAACTATTTAAGAAAAAACCATCAGATAAACTAGTTTCTGTATTCAAGAGATTAACAGAAGTTGAGCAGTTCGAGCAGTTTCTTCATAAAACATTTGTTGGGCAAAAGCGCTTTTCTATAGAAGGTTTAGACGCACTTGTCCCAGTACTTGATGAAATTATTTCAGAGTCCGTTACACAAGGGACTTCAAATATTAACATTGGAATGGCACACAGAGGCCGTTTAAATGTATTAGCACATGTGTTAGGGAAGCCATATGAGATCATTTTCTCAGAATTCCAGCATGCGCCAAATAAAGAGCTTGTTCCATCAGAAGGCTCTATCGGCATCAGCTATGGATGGACGGGGGATGTTAAGTACCATCTTGGAGCTGATCGTCAAATCAAAGACGAAGATACAAAGAGTGCGAGAGTCACGCTTGCTAATAACCCAAGTCACTTGGAGTTCATTGATCCAATCATTGAAGGAAGCACGCGTGCCGCTCAGGAATCACGTACTCAAAAAGGTTATCCAGTTCAAGACGTTGAAAAAGCGTTAGCCATCTTAATTCATGGGGATGCAGCATTCCCTGGAGAAGGAATTGTGGCAGAAACATTAAATTTAAGTCAACTTGTAGGCTATCAAGTGGGAGGAACCATCCATATTATTGCCAACAATATGATCGGGTTTACAACGGAAAGTAATGAATCTCGTTCGACGAAATATGCAAGTGACCTTGCAAAAGGGTTTGAGATTCCTATTGTTCACGTCAATGCAGATGATCCAGAAGCGTGTTTAGCGGCTGTTCAGCTAGCTGTAGAATACCGCAAACGTTTCAAGAAGGATTTCCTTATTGACTTGATCGGCTACCGCAGATACGGTCATAACGAAATGGATGAGCCTTCTACAACTCAGCCAATGCTGTACGATGCGGTCAGAAAGCACAAAACGGTCAAGAATATCTTTGCAGATAAACTTGTCTCAGAAGGTCTTTTGACAAAAGAGCAGCGTGAAGAAATCGAGCAGGCTGTGACGGCAAAAATAGAAGAAGCCTATAAAAAGGTGCCTTCAAAGAAAGAGCATACGATTCAAGAAATCGAACTGCCAGAGCCTGTATCAAACGGCTTCCCAGCAGTGGATACATCAGTAGAATTTGATGTATTGCGAAAGCTGAATGAAGAATTGATCAGCTGGCCGAATGATTTCCAAGTATTTGGTAAGCTGAAGCGGATCCTTGAAAAACGTGCAAAAGTGTTTACAGATGACCGTAAAGTAGAATGGTCACTTGGGGAAGCACTCGCATTTGCATCTATATTAAAAGACGGTACGCCAATTCGAATGACCGGACAGGATTCAGAGCGTGGTACTTTCGCTCAAAGAAACCTTGTGCTTCACGACAGTCAAACGGGTGATGAATTTATTGCTCTTCATGAACTGAGTGATGCAAATGCATCGTTTACTGTTCATAACAGTCCACTGTCAGAAGGCTCAGTCATCGGATTTGAATATGGTTATAATGTCTATTCTCCTGAAACGTTAGTGATTTGGGAAGCTCAATTCGGAGACTTCGCAAATGCGGCTCAAGTGTATTTCGATCAATTTATCTCAGCTGGCCGTGCAAAATGGGGACAAAAATCAGGTTTAGTGATGCTGCTGCCTCATGGATATGAAGGACAAGGTCCTGAGCATTCAAGTGGAAGAACAGAGCGCTTCCTGCAATCAGCTGCTGAGAATAACTGGACAGTTGCGAATCTGACAAGTGCAGCGCAATATTTCCATATTCTTAGAAGACAGGCGAAAATGCTGCTTCGTGAAGAGATTCGTCCGCTTGTCATTATGACACCGAAGAGTCTGCTTCGTAACCCGAACACATTGTCTGAAGTCCAAGAATTAACGGATGGACAGTTCCGTCCAGTTCTTGAACAGCCAGGTCTTGTACATGATCACGAAAAAGTATCGCGTCTCGTGCTATCTAGCGGGAAGGTATCCATTGATATTAGTGATCGTTTTACTCAAATGGAAGAGCCGAAAGATTGGCTTCACGTTGCAAGAGTGGAACAGCTATATCCGTTCCCAGCCAAAGATATTAAAGGAATTTTAACAAAGCTGACAAACTTAGAAGAAATCGTATGGGTGCAAGAAGAACCGCAAAATATGGGAGCTTGGGGATACATTGAGCCATATTTACGTGAAATTGCGCCTGAAAAAGTAAAAGTACGTTACATCGGCCGAAGAAGACGTTCAAGTACGGCTGAGGGTGATCCAACTGTGCATAAAAAAGAACAAGAACGAATTGTATCTGATAGCTTGACTCGCAAAAACTAAGGGGGAAATGAAAAATGGCGGAAATTAAAGTACCTGAATTAGCGGAATCAATCTCGGAAGGAACGATTGCTCAATGGCTAAAGCAGCCGGGCGATTATGTGGAGCAGGGGGAGTACCTGCTGGAACTTGAAACAGATAAAGTCAATGTCGAACTGACTGCTGAAGAATCTGGTGTATTAAAAGAAGTGCTCAAAGATTCTGGTGACACTGTACAAGTTGGAGAGGTCATCGGAACGATTGCAGCAGGTGAAGCTGGCGGAAGCGAGTCCGCAGCTCCAGCACCTGAGCAAGCTTCTGCACCAGCTTCGAAAGAAGAACCGGCAGCTGCTCAAAAAGAAGAAGCAGTGAAAGAAGAGCCGAAAGCTGGTAATGGCAGAACCATCGCTTCTCCTGCAGCTAGAAAACTAGCGAGAGAGAAGGGATTAGACTTATCTGAGATTCCAACCGTAGATCCGCTGGGCAGGGTACGAAAGCAGGATGTCGCTTCTTATCAAAAGAATGAAGCACCTGCAAGTGCACCGAAAGCCGCGTCAAAAGCAAATGCGGCGGTGCAAACTGAACAACCAGGAAAGCCAGTTGAACGTGAAAGAATGTCACGCCGCAGACAAACAATTGCAAAACGTTTAGTTGAAGTTCAACAAACGGCTGCGATGCTGACGACATTTAATGAAGTCGATATGACAGCTGTGATGGATTTAAGAAAGCGTCGTAAAGATGCCTTCCTAGAACAAAATGATGTCAAGCTTGGCTTCATGTCCTTCTTTACAAAAGCAGTTGTAGCAGCACTGAAGAAATATCCGCTGCTTAACGCAGAAATTCAAGGTGATGAGCTTGTCTTGAAGAAATTCTATGACATCGGCATCGCTGTTGCTGCAAACGAAGGTCTTGTCGTACCAGTTGTCCGTGATGCAGACAGATTGTCATTTGCAGGGATTGAAAAAGAAATTGGTCATCTTGCGAAAAAAGCAAGAGATAACAAATTGGCTCTTAGTGAGTTACAAGGTGGATCATTTACGATCACAAACGGCGGAACATTTGGTTCTCTGCTTTCAACACCGATTTTAAACAGCCCGCAAGTTGGAATTTTAGGAATGCATAAAATTCAGCTTCGTCCGGTGGCGATTGATGAAGAACGTTTTGAGAACCGTCCGATGATGTATTTAGCTCTTTCTTACGACCACCGTATTGTCGATGGTAAAGAAGCAGTTGGATTCCTTGTTACGATTAAAAACCTGCTTGAAGATCCTGAGCAGCTATTGCTTGAAGGATAATCTTCCATTATAAAAGCTAGCACCTTAACAGGTGCTAGCTTTTTTTCTTTTCACTGTCAGGTTGTCCTCGTTTTGACCAATACGTCGCAAGCCAGGAACCAGATAAGTTATGCCACACACTAAAAATCGCACTTGGTACGGCTGCGAGCGGTGAGAAATGTGCTGTTGCAAGGGCTGCACCAAGCCCGGAGTTTTGCATGCCTACTTCAATCGAAATCGCTCTTTGAGAAGGAATATCCATTTTGCACCATTTTGCGATCAGGTAACCAAATAAAAGACCGAGCCCATTATGTAAAATGACAACGGCTAATATCAGCAAACCAGATTGAAGAATCTGCTCTTTATTTGCACTGACAACCGCTGCAATGATCACCACAATTCCAGCAACAGATACAAGCGGCAATGCTTGAACCGCATAGTTTACTTGTTTTTTGAAAAACACCTTAACAATAACCCCTAAGATAATAGGAATAAGCACAACTTGGACAATCGACAAAAATAATGCCTCCGGTGATACAGGCAACCATGATCTTGCAAAGATAAAAATAAAAAGAGGCGTTAAAAAGGGAGCAAGAAGGGTCGATATAGTTGTGACCGCTACGGATAATGCCATATTGCCTTTTGCCAAAAAGGTCATGACATTGGATGCAGTACCGCCTGGGCAGCAGCCCACAAGAATAACGCCTACTGCAATTTCAGATGGCAGCCGTAATCCGTAAGCTAATAGAAAGGCGATCAGCGGCATGAGTGTGTACTGCGCCAAAACCCCGATTAGCACATAAAGAGGTTTACGAAAAAGCTCCTTAAAATCTTCACTTGATAACGTAAGCCCCATTCCAAACATAATGATTCCTAGTAAAAAAGGGATATACGGTCCAATCTGAGAAAATACGTCAGGAAAAGCAAATCCAAGACATGCAAAGATAATGACCCAGATTGCGAAGGTTCTTCCTGCAAATTGACTAATGGTTAAAAGAATGTTCATTCATTGCTTCATCTCACTTTCCTCACATATCTTTCCTATTTTAAACGAATTTTCTGAAAAAACAACCCGTTCTTTATAAAGGTGTTAATAATTTAATTATGTAAACTAAAAACACCCCATATAAGCATGAGCCTATATGGAGCATCGTCTTTAAAAAGGGGTCCACTTCACTTGCTGTGCTTGCTTAAGCCTTGCTTCTGGCTCACGCCAGTCAACTATACTCCACCAACGATCTACGTATTTTGGTTTTTCATTCAGATATTGAAGATAGTAGGCGTGCTCCCATACATCAAGGGCTAAAAGAGGGATTACGTCCCATTGTGACAAAAATTGATGGCGTTCTGCTTGTAAAATCTCTAATCGTTGGGATCTGGGCGCCCATACGAGAATGGCCCAGCCGACACCCTCTACTTGTTTGGCCGCTGCTGAAAATTGAGATTTAAATGCGTCATAGCTGTCAAATGATTGTTCAATGAGACGAAGCATTTGTCCAGTGGGCTTTCGTTTTCCTGAAGGACTCATGGAAAACCAAAAAATACAATGTAAATAGTGCCCCGCACCGTTGAAGGCAAGCTCTCTTTCCCAATGCTTGATCATTTTAAAATCATTGGTTCTTCTTGCATTTTTTAATGCAAGCTCAGCTTGGTTCAAACCATCAACATATGATTGATGATGCTTCTGGTGATGCAAATACATAATCTCTTTTGAAATAAACGGTTCTAGTGCATCATACCGGTAAGGGAGAGGAGGTAGCTTATGATTTCCCGCTGCTACCTCTCGCATGTCTTCTTGTGGTTTCATGTCCTCAGAAATACGTTCGGCCAGTTCGTACCACTCTTGTTCACTGGAATGTTCATCATCCATTGAAAACCATAAATGGTCTACTTTTTGACGGATGTTGTCATCTTGAATCGCGGGTTGAATGGAGTTAAGCCACTCTTTGAGCTGCATTCGATACTCTTCCTTATTCATTCTTACGCCTCATTTCTTCTAAAAATGTGGAACAAGCCATCATGGGAAAGACAAATGGGTAGCTATGATAGGTGATGTAAAATTGCTTTGGCAGGCCAATGCCTACTGGATAGTGCAAGGCTTCACTCGTGTGCTGATGATGGATCAAAAATGAGATGGCTTTTAAAATCGCTTTGTCATCTGGCTTCTCATATTGTAAAAGTGCCTCTGCTGCCCAAGCCGTCTGAACCACTGTGCCAAACGGGAGGGGGACATACGTTTTTACCTCTGCACTTTTACACGATTCTCCGAAGCTGCCATCTTCTCGTTGAATCTGCTTTAAAAATCGGCACGCTTTTTGAATAGCAGGATGGGTGGAGGGGATGCCGGCCGCTTTTAGTCCTGTTAATGCTGCCCACGTTCCATAAATATAGCAAACACCCCATCTGCCAAACCATGATCCATTTTTCTCTTGATGATCTAGGAGCCACTTGACACATTGATCTTTTTGCCTGTGAACGGGTGGTGACATGTTTTTCTCTTCAAGACCAATGAGATGAAGCACGCGGCCTGTAATATCGGGAGTCGATGGATCGATCGCTGCATCCTCCGCAGATTCAAGCGGCAGATGTCGAAGCAGGAAGTGATCTTGATTTTTTTCAAAAGCAGAGAATCCGCCGTCACGGTTTTGCATGGAAAGAAGCCAATGAAATCCTCGTTTCCATTGAACTGGTGCGTATGTTCGCGGAATGGCTTTTAAGACAATTTGCGTATCATCACAATCAGGGTTATTTGTGTTGATATCTGAAAAACCAAAGCCTCCCGGGGCAGCATGACGGTTATGAATCGCCCAATCTGCTTTCTTCATTTGCTGCCGGTTCAGCAAGTATGAGAAAGACTTAGTGATGACTGGGTCTTCTTGTTTTTTGCCAGCTTTTTGAGAAGCATAACTGACAAGCGCTGTATCCCAAACTGTGGATGTGGAATTTTCTGCATACATTCTGCCCTGACAGACAGTGACTAGTTTTTTCATGCCTTTGACTGCTTTTAAAATGAGATGATGTCCCGGGGAGTACCCAAGACTCATAAGTGCATAGACCATAAAAATACTGGCACTTAAATAGCTGTACAGCGTGCCATCTTTTTCAAGGCGATCAAACATATATCGCTTTGCTGCTTCATATCCGAAAAAGTCCAGCCGGCTGTCGAGTGCTGTATACGATCGCATGTAAGTCAGAAAGTGTTGAGCGGAACGTTCTTCTCTTGCCATAAACCAGTCAAATGGATTCTTAGACATGTTTGCATCAAGGTGTGCCAAGCTTGGAAATGTCTCATGAGAGGTATATCGTTTGTTGAGTGCAATCATCATTGGTACAAAGTGAATTCTTGCATATGCACTAAGATGATAAAAGTGCAGCGGAAAGTATGTAGGGATGAGTAAAAAGGAAAGTGGTGCATAGAAATACGGCCAAGGGTGCATGCCGTTGACGGCGAGCATCCACTTTGTCATAAAGTGAACGTTCTTTAATCCGCCTTTTGAACGTATAAATTGCGCTGCTTTTTCCATATGAGGCTCATCTTGTTGAAACCTGCCTGATACGAGCATTCCGCAATAGCCCTGCACAGTGGCAGTTACATGTCCCGTTTGATCATGATGCAAAGAAAAAGACCCATCCTCATTTTGTTTTTCGCGTATCGCTTCTGCTAATTGATGAACCAAAGCCTGATCCGAATCACCGACAGCCTTTAACAGCATAATCAAAAAAGCATTTGTCATCATAGGACCTTCAAAGCAGAAAACAAAGGCGCCATCTTCTCTTTGTCTTCGCTGCATTTGTATGTGCAATTCTTCGATAAATTCGTTTACTTTCAATTGAAAATCTTGCATATGCGGCCATGCTCCTTTCCTTTCATACTATATTCAGGAGCCGGCCTGTCACATGCAAACACAAAAAAAGCCGATGACAGGGTCACCGGCTCAGCGTGTAGACAAACCCTCGCATTCGGTGTCAGGTCTGCGCGCTGGTGCTCACGAATGTCACAATTCGCTCCGCGCCAGTGCTCGTCCTTCCTAGACTGCAAAGGTTTTCTATCACGCTGAAAAGAAGACAAAGTGCTAAAATAAAAATCATTTTAGCACTTTGTCAACGATCTGAGCCGATGACAGGGTCAAAGGCTTTCTTGACGTCATTAGTCTTGGAGATTAATCCATACACTTTTGACTTCTGTATAGTTGTTAAGGGCATATGACCCCATTTCTCTGCCAAGACCTGATTGCTTATATCCTCCAAACGGGGAGGCGGCATCAAAGACATTATAGCAGTTGACCCAAATCGTTCCTGCTTCAAGACGTGCAGCAATATCGTGGGCATGCTTTAAGTTTTCTGTCCAAAGTCCTGCTGCTAATCCATATTCAGACTGGTTGGCCCGTTCGACCACTTCATCAATGGAATCGTAAGGAATTGCAGATAAAACAGGTCCGAAGATTTCTTCTTTGGCAATGGTCATTTCATCTTCTACATCTTTAAAAATCGTAGGGGAGACGAAATAGCCAGCCTCATAAGGGCAATCGCCACCGACAACGGCTGTTGCCCCTTCGGATTTACCTTTTTCAATATAGCCTAATACGCGTTCGTGCTGTTCTTTACTTACAAGAGGTCCAATTTGTGTATCTTGATGAAGACCAGCGCCTTGTTTGAGTGATCCTGCATATTTGGCCATTTGATCGACCACTTCATCATATTGGCTCCGGTGAACAAAGACTCTGGAACCCGCGCAGCATACTTGACCTTGGTTAAACATGACGCCATTTAAAGCACCTGGAATGGCTTTCTTTAAATCAGCATCAGGTAAAATAATATTCGGTGATTTTCCGCCAAGCTCTAATGTGACCCTCTTAATGGTTTTAGCCGCTTTCTCCATAATTAATTTTCCAACGCTTGTTGACCCTGTGAAGGCAAGTTTGTTCACATCAGGATGTTCAGTTAAGGCATTTCCGGCTGTTTCACCAAATCCAGGAACAATGTTAATCACGCCTTCTGGGAAGCCGGCTTTGTCCACTAATTCTGCTAAATAAAGAGCAGAGAGTGGAGTTTGTTCGGCTGGCTTTAAAACGATGGTGCATCCTGTTGCAAGTGCGGCACCCATTTTCCACATGGCCATGAGCAGCGGGAAGTTCCATGGGATGATTTGTCCTACAACGCCAACCGGCTCATGGCGGGTATAATTAAAATATCCTTGACTGACAGGAATGGTTTGTCCATTCATTTTTGTCGTCCAGCCCGCATAATAGCGCATGTGCTCAATAGCGAGGGGAATATCTGCATTTGTTGTTTCATTGATTGGTTTTCCATTATCTAAAGTTTCAAGCTGTGCAAGCTCTTCTTGATTTTCTTCCATTAAATCAGCAAGCTTGAACATGAGGCGGGCGCGTTCAGCGGCAGACATTGAGCGCCAAGGACCATGGAAGGCTTTTTTTGCAGCTTTTACTGCCTCATCAATATCTTTTTCACCTGCTTCATATACATCAATAAGGGTTTCGCCTGTGGCTGGGTTAGGAGTAGCAAAGGTTTTATTATCGTGACTTGTGACAAACTGACCGTTAATGTAGAGTTTTTTCGTCCCTTGGAGAAAAGATTCGAGTTTTGAACTAATTTGAAGTGTTGTAGAGCTCATAAATAAACAAACCTCCTTAAAGATATGGATTGTTTTCTGCGAGTTCTAGGTGAGAAAAGCGGACATGCAACGAAACAGTATACGCACAAAAATGTAAACGTATACAATTATCATATTACACGACATGTTTGAAAGCAATCCATAACACTCATTGCATTTCGCGAAAATTTGGCTACAATAAATGTATAGATGAAAAAAGGAGTTTTTAAATCATGATCCATCAAAACTGGCAAACAGCTCAAACGTTAAAACAAGTAAAATGTGTACATACAAACGCGAAAAAATATATGGTCGACCGGGCATTAACGGTTGGAAACACATATGAAGTGAAAAATGAAACAGAGGAATTCCTGTTTGTCGTTGATAATACGGGTAAAGTAGGCGGGTATTACAAAGAGTATTTCGAAGATATTTCTGCTGAATGATTTTGAGGGTCATCACTCATACTAAGAAAAACAGTAAAGGGTGATGATGATGAAAAAGCAGCAAAATGATGAGCAGAAAAATCAAAATGCATGGCATGAACACGAAGATGCTGATATGGCGATTACGCTTGAACAGATTTCTGATGTGTATGCCGAGGGAACGATTGACACACCAAAAGACGAATAGGCATTTAAAAACAGTGATTTGTCATAATCACTGTTTTTTTATTGGAATGATTCAGCATTTTTTCTCGAAAAGAACTGAAACTTTTTTCCTGCTTTAACAGTCTAAATAAATAGAGGAAAGAGCATCGGATCAAAAAGAAAAAGTTAAATGAAATTTAATCTATTCGTAATGGAATAACGATCATTTATAGCGTATTCTATAAGTGAGAATAAAACGTACCCACAGAGCCGTGTGGCCGTTTTGTCATAAAGGAATTTGATGCAGGAAGAGGGGGTTTACGTGGGTATTTTTTCTGTCAGTAAACAAAATGATAAGAAATTCGAATCCTTATTGATTGAAGGGGAAAGAATTGAGGCTGTTTACAGACTGCGTCACGACCAAATTTGCTTTACAAATAAACGACTGATCTTTGGAGATAACCGCGTATTTTCTAAGAAGAAAGTCAGGGTCTCCTTGCCGTATCGATCAATTGAAAGTTTTGCCATTCAAGAAGCTGGCGTGTTTGATCAGGACACAGGTATGCTGCTTGTCACAAGCTCAAAAGTATTTGAACTCGACTTTTCCAAAGAGACGGATTTGAGTGATGTGCAAGCCATTTTGACAAAACATCTTTGCTGATCAATCTTGCGATTACATAGATCATATGCACTTTTCTCATTCTTCGTTCTTATTTTCATAGATCGCACATTTCTGAGCCTTTCCCATCTGATGGGAAGGGCTTTTTTCTGCTTAAGTGTTTGAATGATAGCAAAAAAGGTTAAAGATGAAACAGATACAGAAAGGAGAATGAACAATGAAAGTGTTAGTTGCAGGAGCAAATGGACATACAGGTAGACTTGTCGTTCGTTATTTAAAAGAAAAAGGACATGAGCCGCTTGCTCTCATTCGAGATGAAAAACAAGCTGATGCGCTAAAAGAACTTGGTGCAGCACCTGTCATCGGTGATCTTGAAAAAGATGTGACAGATGCTGTGAAACAAGCAGACGCTGTCATCTTTGCAGCTGGTTCAGGCTCAAAAACAGGTGCGGATAAGACCATTGCGGTCGATCAAGAAGGGGCAAAACGCCTCGTTGATACAGCGAAAAAAGAAAACATCCAGCATTTTGTTATGCTCAGTTCCTATAATGCCGATGACCCGAACCAGGGAAAAGGGCAAGGAAGTATGGAAACTTATTATGAAGCGAAAAGAAAAGCTGATGAACACTTAAAACAGTCTGGTCTTTCCTATACGATTGTCCGCCCGGGCGCCCTGCTGCATGAGGAGAAGACAGGAAAGATTAAAGCTGCCGAGCATATTCCAGATGATCAGAACATCGAGATTTCAAGAGAGGACGTAGCCATTGTTCTTGTGGAGAGCTTAACAGAATCGAATGTGAAAAATAAGTCCTTTGACTTGATTAAAGGCGATAAACCAATCGAAGAAGCACTTCGCCATCTGTAAGAGACAAAAGCTGCTGCCAAATAGGCGGCGGCTTTTTTGATGTTTTCTTTTCCCTTGCAGCGGGAAGGTAATGAGAAAGGAGTGATTGACCGTGGGCTTAACGAAAGAACAACAAGCTGATTTATACGAAAGATTGATTCAACTAAAAGAAGATGTGAAGGGATCAAAAAAGAAAGAAGAATCGATGCTCGTTGAATCGAGTGAGATATCAAATGGTGTTGGGAATCATATCGCTGATCATGGGAGCATCTATTTAGACCGCATGACAGAACAAACGCTGGATCAAGTCGATGATCAGCTTGAAGGTGAAATCGATGCAGCACTGAAACGAATGGAAGACGGAACATATGGGATTTGTGAGAAAACAGGAAAAGAGATCCCATATGAGCGTTTAAAAGCAGTTCCATATACACGCTTTTCAATTGGTGCAAAGAAAAATGAGGAAACGACTCAAGATCCAAACGAGTTTGACCGTTCATTCTCCGATCAAATGCGTGATTTAACGAATAGAGAAACAATTGATCAAATGCATTCAGATACGTATGAAAGACTCGAGGAAGAGCAGGATGTTGATGTGGAGGAAGAAAAATAGCAATATATGAGAAGGTTAAATTTTTTCAGAATAATGTTTCCATATGTACTCGTGGACAAAAATCTTGTATAAATGAGTATTTCAAAGAAAAAAGATCTCTTGAAATTTAATTAACTTTCGTGTAGTATAGTTTAAAGGCTGCGATGCGCGTAACGTTAATTAAGTTTTAACCTTTAAGCTGTAATAGGGAGTTTTATATTGAAGCCGGAATGTCATGCCTCCTAGAGAGGAAGACAGGAACGTTTCTGCAAACACCCACTTTGAGGAGTGGTGGTTTAAAACTTTCTTACTTAGATTACGGCATCCGCAGCTTTTCCTAGGATGATTCAAGCCATTTTCCATTTCGGAAAATGGCTTTTTATTTTGTGAAAAAACGAAATTGCACAGACCGCCGGATGAAGAAGGAATGTATGTTAAAATAGACAAAACAAAAGACGGAGAGGGAATTGGATGTTAGAACAAGCAGAAGCACTCCTGAAACAATACTTTGGCTTTGACACCTTTAGGCAGGGACAGAAACAAGCCATTGAATCGATTGTAAACAAACAGAAGGATACCGTCTGTATTATGCCGACAGGCGGAGGGAAATCGGTTTGTTACCAGATTCCTGCCCTGATGATGGAAGGAACAACGATCGTTGTATCCCCGCTAATTTCTTTAATGAAAGATCAAGTCGATGCGCTAAATGAGATGGGCATACGATCGTCCTTTTTAAACAGCACACTTTCTGCAGCTGAAATGAATAAAAGGCTGAAAAAATGTGCAGATGGGGAATATCAGCTGCTTTATATCACACCTGAACGTTTACAAAATGAACGTTTTTTTCAGCTCCTTGATCGGTTAACGATCCCTTTAATCGCAATTGATGAAGCGCACTGTATATCTGAGTGGGGGCATGATTTTAGGCCAAGCTATCGCTTTATTCAAAAATGCTTAGATAAATTGACAAAAAGGCCAGTGATTGTCGCGCTAACGGCTACAGCCACGAAAAAGGTCCACCGAGATATATGTGAACAGCTTGGCATGAACGAAGAAGAAACCATTTTTACTGGGTTTGCTAGAGAGAATTTGTCTTTTCAGGTGGTCAAAGGAGAAAATAGTGACCGCTTTATCACACATTATATGAAGAAAAACAAACTTGAGTCCGGCATTATCTATACAGCTACAAGAAAAGAAGCTGAAAACATTTACAATCGGCTAAAGAAACAAAAGATCAAAGCTGGCATTTATCATGGCGGGTTAGATGACGATGTGAGAGAAGAGCAGCAAAACCTGTTTTTAAATGATGACATCCAGGTCATGGTCGCTACATCTGCATTTGGCATGGGAATTAATAAGTCAAATGTCCGTTTTGTCATTCATCATCAAATTCCAAGGGATATTGAAAGCTACTATCAAGAAGCTGGGCGCGCAGGCAGGGACGGTCTTGAAAGTGAATGTATTTTACTGTTTTCGCCGCAGGGCGTACGAATGCAGCGCTTCCTCATTGAACAGTCAACAGAAGATGAAGTGCGCTATCAGCATGAACTGCTTAAACTAAGACAAATGGTGGATTACTGTCATACTGAGCAATGTTTGCAGCAATTTGTGATGGACTACTTTGATCAATCAACAAGTACTCCTTGCCAAAAATGCAGCAATTGCCTTGATGAAAGAGAGCGTGAAGAGGTCACTCGAGAAGCGCAAATGGTTTTATCGTGTACGGTTAGAATGAACGAGCGATTTGGAAAAATGATGATTGCTCAAGTACTGGCAGGCTCTAAAAATAAAAAAGTGCTTGATCTTGGTTTCGACCGTCTTCCTACATACGCTTTAATGAAGCAGCAATCAGCCCAGCAAATCAGTGATTTCATCGAATTTTTAATTGCAGAAGAGTATTTGCACATGTCTGAAGGGGCTTATCCAACATTAAAAGTGACACATAAAGGGAAGAAAGTGTTAGTCGGACAAGAGGCTGTGTATAAAAAGCAGGCAGTTAAAAGAGAGGCGATTCAAGAAAACGATGCATTATTTGAGCAGCTGAGAGCGGTGAGAATGAAGCTGGCAAGAGAGCAGGGCGTTCCGCCATTTGTTGTATTTTCTGATCAAACCTTGAAGGAAATGTCAGCCGTTCAGCCTAAAACAGAAGAAGAACTACTCCATATTAAGGGAATAGGCGCTCAAAAAAGAGAGAAATACGGGGATGTTTTTCTAGAAGAAATCCGTTTATTTATAGAAAAAGAGAAAAATAAAGAGGTTGAAGAAGAAAAATAAATTTTTTTCGCTGCGTTTGGACACGTTTTCAACAGGAGGTTTCTGATCCTTTCAAAACCTTGATATGGCGGGTAATTGAGCTGTTTTGTGGTCTGATTTACCAATGGAGAGAGATGTTTCATGTAAAGGAACTGTAATCTAAAACATATCGTTTTGTTATTGAATTGACATTTACATATGTTACGATAGCACTCGTTAGCCGCCATAAAAAGCTAACAAGGGAGGATTTACTTTATGAAGAAGACTATTATGTCCTTGGTTGCTGTTGCAGCAATCTCAACAACAGCATTTGGAGCACAGCAAGCTTCTGCAAAGGAAATCACTGTGAAGAAAGGTGATACACTTTGGGGAATCTCTCAAAAAAATGATGTGTCTCTAAAGGACCTAAAGGGTTGGAACAATTTATCTACAGACATGATTTATGTAGGTGATAAATTGACAATCTCTTCAAAAGAGAAAACTCAGGAGCAGTATAAAGTCCAGAAGGGGGACAGCCTCTGGAAAATCGCTCAAAAATTCAATGTGTCAATTAGCGATATTAAGTCTTGGAATAACTTAAACTCAGATATAATTGTGACTGGTTCAACACTAAGTGTTGCTGGTCAAAGCTCAGCTCCGGTAAGCTCAGAGCCTGTACAAAAACAGGAGCCTGTCCAAAAAGAGCAAACAACACAAAAAGCTGCTCCTAAAAAGGAAACAGCTAAAGCAGAATCATCTTCTGCTAGTCAAAGTGTACAAAAAGAATTGACTGTAACGGCTACGGCTTATACAGCAAATGATGGTGGCATCTCAGGTATCACTGCAACAGGGGTAAACTTAAACAAAAACCCAAATGCGAAAGTCATTGCAGTAGATCCTAATGTCATTCCATTAGGAAGTAAGGTTTATGTTGAAGGCTACGGTGAAGCTACCGCAGCAGATACTGGCGGCGCAATTAAAGGTAACAAAATTGATGTACATGTACCAAGCAAATCCCAAGCAAAAAATTGGGGCGTAAAATCAGTCAAAGTGAAAGTACTTAACTAGTAATCTATTGTTTTTTTGAAAGAAAGCATCAGGTGGCGGCCTGATGCTTTTATTGTACCCTTTTTTTGGTCAAAAAAACACATATTTTTCAGAAAAATTTGCATTTTCGACAAAAACCAGCGTATATTCTATCACACACGCTGGTTTTTTGGCGTTAGCTGTCCACCCAATAAATTTCCCCGCTTTGTTCTTCCCAATTAATTTGGACATCAAATTGGTGCTTTTCATAAAAGTGAATCAAGCGGTCCACGTGATTCCAATCTCTTTTGACGAGGTCACCTGTGATGACTGGAATGTTCTGCTCTCTTGCGATTTCTTTTAAATGCTTCATACAGATTGAGCCGTATCCATTATCGGGAGGGCCTTTAATATCAGCAATGTGAATCTTTCCTTCTTCAGGATATTCCGCGATTAAGGAAAAATCAGATTGTCCGCGAAAAGCTTTTTCACAATCGCTGAGCATGATTTTGCATGTATCCGCACTTTCAATGGCAGAGACAATCATCCATTCGTCTTCTTTCGCCTGATCAATGCCAATGATCTTTGCTTTTTTCGAAATATCTTTCATATTTTCTTGCATTCGATACATTTGAAACTGCAATTGCTGTAATTCTTCCTCTAACGTCTTCACATCTTTGGTTGTTTCCTGTAAGATTGACAAGTCCATTACTCCTTTCATATAAGAAATCATAAAAACCACATAAATTCCAATTCTAAAGGAAGTGGATGGATCTTTCAAGCCGTTAGAACGCCAGTAATCGGCAAGTTTGTCTAAAATTCGACGAAGACAGCGAATTCATTGACTTTATAGAGAAAGTTAAATAACATACTCTTAGTCGGAACTAATAAAGAGAGGTTTTCAAACATGAACGAACAGAATCAAAAACCGAAAAATTTCACCGGCATTGTTGTCATTTTAACAATTGCCATAAACGGATTAATCGCTTTATTATTTTTAATGCCAAAAACAGATAAATTTAGT
Source organism: Bacillus sp. FSL R5-0659 (assembly GCF_038008785.1). Lineage (NCBI taxonomy): Bacteria > Bacillati > Bacillota > Bacilli > Caryophanales > Bacillaceae > Bacillus > Bacillus sp. FSL R5-0659. The sequence goes on along the minus strand of NZ_JBBOZU010000001.1, from coordinate 1,869,130 downwards.
CATCTGGACATTACATTTCTTCCTTTACTGAATGCCGTGATGAACAGCTTTACGTTTATCTTCTTACTTTCAGCACTCATTATGATTAAACAAAAGAACATTAAAGCACATAGACGATTTATCTTTGCTGCATTTTCAACAACACTTGTCTTTTTAATTTCCTATGTGACATATCATTCAATGGCAGCTGATACACACTTCGGAGGAGAAGGGATCATCCGTCCAATTTACTTCTTTATTTTGATTACACATATTGTGCTTTCAGCAATTATTGTACCACTTGCATTGATTACACTATTTAGAGGCGCACAGATGCAGGTTGAGCGTCACCGTAAAATTGCCCGCTGGACGATGCCGCTTTGGCTCTATGTTAGTCTCACTGGCGTCATTGTCTATATCATGATTTCTCCATACTACAGCTAACGTATGTCCAACTGGACATACGTTCTTTTATTTACAAGATGAAGTGCTTTGGATAGAATGGAAATTGGATATCCGACTTGCACGGTATCTTCCCATCTATAGATTCACATCATTTTTGGCCGTTTGCTCGTTTGGAGATCAACAATTGGACGAAACGGGGGTTATATGATGACTGAACAATTGCAGTATAAACCGGGGCTTGAAGACATTGTGGCAAGCGAAACGTCCATATCATATTTAGATGTGGAGCAAGAGGAAATTGTGATTCGCGGGTACGACCTCATTGAGCTAGCACAAAACAAGACATATTTAGAAACAGCCTATCTGCTCATTTATGGAAGATTACCAGATACGATGGAATATCACCAATTTCAGCAAGATATATCCTCACAAACGAACTTACATCCAACCATTCAAACCATTTTAACGAAGCTGCCAAAAACCACTCACCCTATGGATGCGATGAGAACGTGCTTATCTGCTCTTGCAGGGTACGATGATGCACTACATGATCGATCAGAAGCGTGCCAAGTGAAGCGTGCAGTTCGATTACTAGGCCAGCTGCCCGCCATTGTTGCTGGAAGCTATCATATTCTCACAAAAGACGCCGCTATTTCTCCAGATCAGACCAAATCCTACACTGAAAACTTTTTATCCATGCTAACTGGACGCACCCCGACCGAAGACGAAATCACCGCTTTTGACCAAACACTTACATTATATAGTGAACATGAGCTGCCGAATTCAACGTTTGCAGCTAGAGTCATTGCATCCACGCATTCTGACATGTATGGTGCTTTTACTGGAGCGATCTCTTCATTAAAAGGTGACCTCCACGGAGGAGCAAATGAAGCTGTCATGCACATGCTTCTTGAAGGAAAAACAACGGAAGGATTTCTTGCGCTCATTGAACGAAAATTAGCCGCAAAAGAAAAAATGATGGGCTTTGGCCACAGAGTATACATGAGAAAAATGGACCCGCGAGCCGCTCTTTTAAAACGTTCATTGAAAACGCTTACTGAATCAAAGGGAGATACAACGCTATATGACATGTGTGTAGCAGGAGAGGCATACATGAAAGAGCAGAAAAACCTCTATCCGAATCTTGATTATTACGCCGCTCCTATTTATTACGTGCTTGGAATTCCTATTTCACTTTATACACCCATTTTCTTTGCTGCAAGGGCTAGTGGATTAGCCGCTCATGTTATTGAACAGCATTTGCATAATCGCATTTTTAGACCGAGAGTCCGGTATTTAGGGCCAAGAGGATTAAAGGTTTCAAATGATGATGGAAAAACGGGGGAATGAATATGAACAAAACAGCAGTCGCCAATCAAACAGATCAGCTATTAGAAGAAATTGCTGCCTATGCAGTAGACGGAGAAATTACGAGCAAAGAGGCCATTGAAACCGCGCGTTATGTGCTCATAGACACGCTCGGGTGCGGAATGCTTGCGCTCAATTTTCCAGAATGTACGAAGCACCTTGGTCCCATCGTACCTGGAACAGTCGTACCTAACGGAGCAAGAGTTCCCGGCACTTCGTTTGTGCTAGATCCTGTTCAAGCGGCTTTTGATATTGGCTGTATGATTCGCTGGTTAGATTATAATGACACATGGCTTGCACAGGAGTGGGGCCATCCGTCAGATAACTTAGGCGGAATATTAGCTGTAAGTGATTATATCAGCAGAACTCGCCTTGCAAACGGAGAAGAGCCGCTAACGATGAATGACGTACTGCATGCAATCGTCAAGGCACATGAAATTCAAGGTGTGCTCGCTTTAGAAAATTGTCTGAATCGAAATGGATTGGACCATGTGTTATTTGTCAAAGTGGCAACAAGTGCAGTTGTATGTGCAATGCTTGGCGGAACAAAGGAAGAAGTCCAGCATGTGTTATCACAAGCGTTTGTTGATAATTCCCCGCTTAGAACATATCGCCACGCCCCAAACACAGGATCTAGGAAATCATGGGCAGCAGGGGATGCAACAAGCCGCGGAGTGAGACTGGCAATGATGACACGAAAAGGGGAAATGGGCTATCAAACGCCGCTTAGTGCAGAGAAGTGGGGGTTTGAAGATGTTCTTATGAAAGGAAAACCACTTACGCTCGCCCAGCCTCTTGGATCATACGTCATAGAAAATGTTCTTTTCAAAATTGCTTATCCTGCTGAGTTCCATGCGCAGACTGCTGCAGAAGCGGCTGTGATGCTGCATGACGCTGTAAAAGATCGTTTAGATGAAATTGACCGGGTAGAGATTACGACACATGAGTCAGCAATTCGGATTATTGATAAGAAAGGGCCGCTTTATAATCCGGCAGACCGTGATCATTGCTTGCAGTATATTACAGCCATAGGACTGATTTATGGTGAACTGACAGCTGACCATTATGAAGAAGAAACGGCGCAAAATCCGGTAATTGATCGTCTTCGTGATCAAATGGTTGTGAAAGAGGATAAACGTTACACAGAGGATTATTTAGATCCGAAAAAGAGATCAATTGCAAACTGTGTACAAATCTTCTTTAAAGACGGGACGATGACAGACCGAATTGAAATTGAATACCCGCTTGGTCATCGCAGAAGAAGACAGGAAGGCATTCCGCTGCTTGAAAAGAAGTGGGTCTATCATTTGAAGACAAGATTTCCACAAAAACAAGTAGATCAAATTGTATCACTTTGCCAAAATCCAAATCAGTTAAAAACAACAACAGTACCAGCATTTATGGACCTATTCGTTATATAAGGGGGAGCTAGCGTGTGGATCGTGAATGAAGAAACAAGTCAGGCTGATTTAGCCGCAGCCTTTAAAGAACAAATGAACAAATCAGCTTTATTTCAAATTCCAGGCGTTCACGATGGAATGTCTGCGCTCTATGCAAAAAAAATGGGCTTTCAAGGACTCTATTTATCAGGTGCCGCTTTTTGTGCCAGCAAAGGGCTGCCTGATCTCGGCATGATCCATTCAACAGAAATGGCAGAAAAAGCGAAAGAGATAATTCGAGCTTCCCAGCTGCCGCTTTTGGTCGATATGGACACAGGCTATGGCGGTGTTTTAAATGCAGCAAGAGCAGCAAAAGAAATGGTTGAGAGCAAGGTGGCAGCTGTTCAAATTGAAGATCAGCAAATGCCGAAAAAATGCGGGCATTTAAATGGGAAATCACTCGTTCCAGTAGAAGAAATGGTCGCAAAAATCAAAGCCATCAAACAAGCGGCACCAACGCTTTTGGTGATTGCGAGAACCGATGCAAAGTCCGTAAATGGAATGGAGGATGTCATCCGCAGGGCCAATCTTTACGTAGAAGCAGGAGCTGACGCTATTTTCCCTGAGGCACTCATCACAGCAGAGGATTTCACGCATGCGTCAAACAATATTAAAGGTCCGCTCCTTGCAAATATGACGGAGTTTGGTAAGACGCCTTATTATCATGCAGACGAATTTTCAATGTTTGGCTTTCAAATGGTCATTTACCCTGTGTCATCACTCAGAGTCGCTGCAAAAGCGTATGAGCGTTTATTTACAGAAATCATGGAAAAGGGAACGCAGCAGGGGATACTTGGGGATATGCAAACGAGAAAAGAGCTTTATGAAACGATTCATTATGATGAGTATGAGGAAATGGATCAGCATTTAGCAAAAACAATCCTTCCGGAAATTGGGAAAGAACAGCAATAAAATGAAAAGCACTTCCTTGACGGAAGTGCTTTTTTTACGATGATGGTGTGGATGATGAAGCCAATTTCATCTTTTCTTCAACTGTTTTCGTTTTTTCTTTTACTTTTTCAGCGTAAGTGAAATCACCGTAGCAATACGGATAGCGGAAGTTATCTTTGTTGCCGCCGCACGTATAGACCTTGGGGTTTCGTTTCACTTGCTTTTTGGAGTATTGCTTTGCCAATTTCTCGGAATGTTTTCCCCCGTTTTTTGCAACAAAATCAATATAGCCGATTCCCATGTTATAGCTTTGAATAATGGTTTCCAAATCAACGCCTTTTTTCTTCCCATGCTTGTACATAGTCGAAAAATGATGGACTCCTTGTTTAATGCTTTTCTGAGGGTCATTGATTTCATTTCGTTTCAAACCAAGAGATTCAGAGGACTGCATTGGATCTCCGCCTCTGCCTTTTGATTCTTGATACATCATACCGAGGATTAACGCGGTATACTGATCTAAATCTTGATCTCTTAACTCTGTTTCTACAAGCGGTTTGTAATCATCCAATCTCGACAAAACAATTGATTCCGTATCAATCGGCAGCTTTTTTAACTCCTTTTGATTAAAGGAGATGGCAATGGCTGCTAATACGAAAACAAAGAGAAAAATCGTGAAACAGCCTGAAATGGCAAAACATCCTGTTTTTTTCTTTTTCAAGGTCAGTTCACCCCTGTTTTGCCCCGCTTTTAAAAGGGAAGTACAGCCTTTTTATTATGACATATCCTAAGCAGGATACCAAGTGAAAACCTTATAATCAATCATATCCAAACGTAAATTCAGACCTTGTTTTCAGCCTGAAGCAGAAATAAATAAAACCGATCATCAGCCAAATCATGCCAATGATTAATGCATTTGTACTGATGCTCGTTAACAGCCAAATACAAAACGCCGTCCCGCATAGAGGGATCACTGCATATCTCAATGTATTCAGAACACCTCTTTGTTTTTGTCTGACGAAAAAGTACGCAAAAACAGACAAATTCACAAAGGTAAATCCAATTAACGCGCCGAAGCTGATAAAGGAATAAATGACTTCAAGTTCGCCAACGACTGCGGTTAAGGAGAAAGCCCCGATTAATAAAATATTAAAAACAGGGGTTTTTAATGTCGGATGAATATACCCGAAGAAACGCTTCGGTAACGATTGATCTCTTCCCATTGCATATAAAAGCCTTGCTGCACTCGCATGTGACGATAAGGAGGAAGAAATGACAGCGACCATTGTGCCGGCTAAAAAGAACGAGTGAAGAAATGCGCCGCCCACAAATTCTGCAATTTCAAGTGAGGCTGCATCAGGATGTTTGAATTGCTGAAAATTTGGAAACACCTGCTGCAAAAAATAAGACGTCAACGTAAACAGTACGCCTCCAATCGCAACTGTTAAGAAAATGGCAAGCGGAATCGTCTTTTTGGGTTTAATGGTTTCCTCAGACATCGTCGAAATGGCATCAAATCCTAGAAAGGAGAAACATAAAATGGTCGCTCCTGAAAAAATAAGCGCTGGATCTAAGCTCGCTGAATAAAAAGGCCGGGCTGACAATAACTCTCCACTGCCAGCGTTTTGCGTGAGCCCATAAATAACAAACCCAACAAAGGTGACGGCGACAATGACCTGAAACGTCACAAATAGCGCCGTAATGTTGGCTGTAAGCCGAATACCGATTACATTGACAGTCGTTATGGCGATAGCAAGTATGATGATCCAAATGTAATGAGGTACATCAGGAAAGGCTGCAGTTAAATAAGCACTTCCGATCGCAAAATTCACCATAGGCAGAAATAAATAATCCAGTAAAAGTGTCCAGCCCACAAGGAAGCCGACATGAGGATGAATACTTTTTTGCGCATATGTATAAGCAGATCCTGCTTTTGGAAAAGCCTTCACCATATTCCCATAGCTAAGCGCTGTCAATAGTAATGCAAGCAGCGTAAATATATAAGCTGCAGCTACGTGTCCTTTCGTCAGCTGAGCAACAATGCCGTATGAATCAAATACGACAAGTGGATCCATATAAGCAAGCCCGATCACAACAAGTGGAAAGACAGTCAGGCTGCGTTTTAGTCTTGGCTCTTCAGTCAATTTGCCTATCAGCTCCTCTAAAAAAATGAATAAATAATGCTCATTTTAAAAAGAATGCTACCAAGTGTCAATGCTATTTGAATAAATCTTTTTTCTAAAGTGTGCCCGCTTTGCACGCCGCACGTTTTAGTATATGATGATACATAGAATAAGTCGTGATTTGACTAACAAGAAAGGTGAAGCGAAATGAAGGAAGAACTGAATACAAATCAAGAACAGGAACGGATGGAGCTGGATGAAGAAAGCTTATTTCTTGTCTCCCAAACGTTTAAAGCCTTATCTGATCCGACACGTATTCGCATTCTGCACCTGCTGTCTCAAGGTGAATACTCGGTCAATGATATCGCGGAAACGCTGAATCTCATGCAATCAACTGTTTCTCATCAGCTCCGTTTTTTAAAAAACCTTCGTCTCGTGAAATCTAGACGAGCAGGGACATCGATTTTTTACAGCCCTGAAGATCAGCATGTGATGGAAGTACTTGAACAAATGATTCACCATGCGCAGCATGACTAATAAAAACCTTCCTACTCATATAGGAAGGTTTTTACGCATGATGCATATGTGCTGATCGTTTACCTGCTTTCATCATTTGATAAGAAAAAACGACATAGTAAGCAGCTAACAGAAAAAAGCTGAGCATGGTCATAGCATCATCACTCACAATATGCTGATACAGTTCAACGACACCAATCTTTGTGAGCGAATAGTTTGTCAGCTCACCCAGCTTAAAACTAAGTCTAGATAAAAATAAGCATAAAATGAAGCTTTCAATCCATTTACTCGTTTTCACATAAAGACGGCCATTTTCTTCTTTCATCCGGATCGTCTCATAGGCATGAACGGCCAGACTGCTTCCAAAGAGCATACCAATAGCGGCATAGATGAAAATGCTGTGATTTTGCCAGCCTTCTAATAAGAGAATAAGGGCAGTGAGTCCAAATACATACATTCTCATCAAAAGACTGATTGGGCGCACAAGCTGATAGCGTCTCATACGTTTCATTCGAAAGATGATGCAGATCAGCATAATGCCTCCAATTATGAATAATTGCCACACGTGATGTGTCATGATGCAACCTCCTCCTGCATGTGCAGGGATGTAAATGAATGCTGGCTGTTCCTTATCTTTACCATTCTTTCTTTTTTTATCAAATCAAAACCTACATTTATGAAAAAGAGGAAAAGGCATGAAAATCGATCGTATTTTGTCTATTGTGATGCTGCTTATTAGCAAGAAGCAAGTCCAGGCGAAAGACCTTGCTGAACTTCATGAAGTGAGTGTGAGGACGATTTATCGCGATATTGAGACCATCAATCAAGCCGGGATTCCTGTTGTGACAATACAAGGAGCAGGTGGAGGCATTTCGCTTGTTGACGACTATCGTTTAGAGAAAAAATTATTTACCGATGATGACATTGAACTTATTTTAACAGCCCTTGAAAGCATGACGAGTGCATATTCCTTTAAAGAAAGTGAACATGTACTGAAAAAAATCAAATCTCTTATTCCGCGACAAACTCATGAAAGTGAGAAACAGCACCATGTCTTTATTGATTTAAGCTCATGGGGGAAAGACAGCCAGGCTGAGAAGAAGCTGCAGCTGATCCATACCGCTGCCTCCGCGCATCAATTCATCCAGTTCACCTATCGCAATGCAAAAGGTGAAACACTTCCACGGAAAGTGGAGTCTTATACGCTAGTCTTAAAAGGAAGGCATTGGTATTTGTATGCGTTCTGTTGTGTGAAAAAAGCTTTTCGTCTGTTCAAGCTGACAAGAATGACAGACCTCATCACCATTTCAGCATATTTCAGGCCGAAAAGAATCAAAAATGAAGAGAAGCCTTGGAATGACTCTTGGCATGAAGAACCTTCAGTCACAACGCTCACGCTCAGGTTAACGGAAGCATCAGTTGGCAAAGTGAAGGAATGGATGGATGAGAACGAATTGATCGTCAGTTCAGATGGAACCTATTTGGCAGCATTGACCGTGCCGCAAGATGATTGGCTACACAGTTTCCTATTCCATTTAGGACCGGACGTCGACATTCTTTCACCTCAGCACATCAAGGAAGCGTTTGATCTCAAATTAAAACAATTTATGAAGAGATTAGAAACTTGACACACAGTTGTCAGGTTTCTTTTTATATGATGGGAGAAAAGGAGCTGAGAATGTATGTACGATATCGTGACATTAGAAAAACAATGGATCAAAGGGTTGTCTGTTCGAACTACAAACGAAATAGAGCAAACAAAAGAGCGGAAGATTGCGCCGCTTTGGCAGGAATTTTTTGCGCAGCAGCTTCATGGGGGACAAGCCCCAGTCATAGGGCTTTATTCAGATTATGAAAAAGATGAACATGGCTCGTATTTATTCACGGCTGGGCAGTTCGCGAGGCAGCATCGAGATCATGTCATAGAGATTCCTGCGTCCACCTACGCAAGATTTCAAACGAGAAAGGGACCAATTGAAGAGGTTGTGCTTGAAGCATGGCACAAGATTTGGACGTGGGATCAGCGACAATACCGCACTTATACAGGTGATTTTGAATGGTATGATGAAAGATCTATTGATCCAAAAGAAGCGCAAATTGATATTTATATTGCGGTGGATGAAAAAATGTTTGCTAAAACTAATACCATTAGTTAATATAAAACTAACGACATTAGTTTTAGGAGGGCAATCATGAGATTAACAACTTTTGACCGTCTGCACCAGCTTACATTGATGCCGCGATTATTTCCGGTAAATTGCTATGTATTTGAGGAAGAGGAAGGACTCATTTTAATTGATGCTGCTTTAAAAATGGCGGCGAACTCGATCATCGAATTTGCCCGTAAAAAGAACAAACCAATTCATAAGATTATTCTCACTCATAGCCATATGGATCATATCGGTGCATTAGATGAGGTGAAAAAGGCTTTTCCCGAGGCAGTCGTCTATTTATCAAAACGTGATGCCCGCCTTTTTGAAGGTGACTTTTCCTTGCTGCCTAGTGAACCCCAGCAAAAAATCAAAGGCAGTTTTATGAAAAATATTCATACAAAACCAGATGTGCTTGTCGAAGAAGGAGATGAGATTGGGCCCTTCAAAGTGATTGCAACACCTGGCCATACACCTGGCAGCATTTCTTTATACGATGAAAAGTCAGGAGTTGTCATTGCAGGTGATGCACTTGTGACAAAAGGCGGCTTATCGGTAACTGGTGAGTTTCGGTGGAGCTTTCCGTTCCCGGCATTTGCCACATGGGATGCAGAAACCGCACTAAAAAGCGCTGAAAAATTACTAGCGCTGCGCTTATCCTGTCTTGCTGCCGGACATGGTGACCTTATGATTGAACCTCATGAAAAGCTTCAAGCTGCCGTCCGTAAAAGGCAGCACCAGCTAAAAAAAGGAGGGCAGTAAACCGTGTCTCCAAGAATGGGAATTACACAAGAAAAAATTATGGATACAGCGGCAGCATTTGTTGATGAAGAGGGCTTTTCCGCTTTGACCATTGCTACATTGTCTAAAAGGCTGAACATCAGACCGCCTTCTCTTTACAATCACGTATCCGGCCTTCATGAGATTCAGGCAGCACTCGCAGTAAGGGGGCTGTCCATGCTTTGTGAGGAAGGGATGCAAGTCACAGAGGGGCTGGAAAAAGAAGCAGCTGTTTTAGCCTTTGCCAGACAATATGTGCAATTTGTCCGAGAACACCCCGGTCTTTATGAAGCTGCATTTTCACATATGAACGAAAAAGAAGTACGACTTGCAGCAGAGCGCCTTGTTCAGTTTGTTCAATCCATTATGTCACGCTTTGGTGTAAAGGAAGAGGAAATGACGCATGTCGTCAGAGGACTGAGAAGCTTACTGCACGGCTTCGGTGATATTTCTAATAAAAAGGGATTTCAACGAAAAGAACAGCTTGAAGAAAGTGTGAGCTATGCGGTTCGGCTATATATCACAGGAGTATTGCAAAAAGAAGATCTGTCTATTTGACAGGTCTTTTTTTATAGCAAATCAATATCATAAAGGAGCGTCCGTTTGGCCGAATTTTTTTAAGAGAAAATGAATAAAGATTTGACAGTTTTGTGAAACATGGTATGCTTATTATGTGAAATAATTCACATAGAGGAGTAGAGGCAGATGAAAAGAAAGCCTGTTTATGTGGAAACAACCATTCATGCACCTTTAGAGAAAGTATGGGAATATACGCAAAATCCAAAGCTTCATGAACAGTGGGATTTGCGCTTTTCAACCATTTCATTAAATGAACCTCAAGATGAACAGCCCCAAACCTTTTTGTATGAAAAGCATCTTGGATTTGGTGTAAGTGTCACAGGGACAGGAGCATATCGAACTAGAATGATGGATGAACGGAATGAACGGGCATCCTCGCTGAAATTTAAATCGTCACACCCGTTGTCTTTTATCAAAGAAGGCGGCGGCTATTGGAAATATGTAAAAACGAACGATCAAATTGTGTTTCAAACTCAATTTGATTACGAAACGAAAGACGGAAAAGGATGGGCGTGGGCAGATCGATTTCTTTTTCGCCCGATGATGGGATTTATGACGGCCTTTAGTTTTGGCGCACTAAAGACGTGGCTTGAAAAGGGAACGCACCCTCGGTTGTTACTGGAGCGAACCCTTGCCCATTATGGAATTTGTTTGCTGTTTGCTATCGTCTGGCTTTGCCAAGCGGTCATCCCATTTTCACATTCTGCTTTTGATCATAGCACAGGGTTTCGGTTATTTTATGCCCTGATAGGTGTATCGTGGCTGATTCCTAAGCTATCAAAGAAATATCTGTTCATTCTTCAAAGCGTGTTTCTGCTGATGATGCTTTGTATCGGGATTGTATCCCCACAATCGACACTTCATGAGCCGCTTGTGATGAGTGCATTTTTGATTCTATCCATTGGAGGAATGATTAATTTAAAAGATTGTATAGATGTATTTTCGATCAAACGGAAAAGGGGAGGTAGACATGGTCGTTCATCGTCATCAAGTAAAGGATTACGATAAGCTTCATCCAAAATTAAAAGAGAGATACAACCGTGCGTTTACCGCTGAAGGCACTATGGAGGAAATAGGCGGCGGAACGAGGCTCATTCGATTTTTCTTCAAAATTGGTCCACACTTTCGCTGTTTTTTCCCCGAGAGAGGAAAAAACATTCCCTTCCGAATTGTGAATAAACCCTTTATGACAAATAAGGGAGAGGAAGGCATGCACTGGTTCCGTACGTTTTATTTCCCAAAGAAGGAAAGGCACTTTGATGCTGATATGATCATTGATGAGAAGAGTCATAAAGTACTAGACTATTTTGGAAAGCCTCGACTTCTTATGTCAGAGCTTCATTTTACAGTAACAAAGTATGGGTTCCTTCACATTCAATCCGGCCAGCAGAAACTGTTGATGTTTGGACGTGAGTGGCCGCTGCCTTCATGGCTTTATGGTGAGTCAGATGTCACAGAAGGCTACGACGAGCGTACAGATGAGTATACGATTCATGTGCATGTGAAAAATCGACTGTTTGGCACTCTTTTTACATATAAAGGCCGATTTACTGAAAGGGTGGAGTCTCATGATGAATAAATGGCACTTGATATCAAGCCTTCTCTTCATGTGTTGTTTTATCGCCGCCCGTTTGATGACAGGTCCGATAGCAGAGTTTTTTGTACTGATAGCGATTCTGTTTTTCCTTCCTGCAGTGTTAGCTTTTTTTGCGAAGGAAGAGAGTGAGAGTAAGCCGGGAGTACTGCTCGGTATTTTAATGAAAGCCCTTCCATTAGCTGCTTTTTGTGCAACGGCTGCATTTATCTATCATTCTGCTTTGTTTGCATCGGGATGGTTTTTGTATACGATCATTTTGGCGTTATATGGCTTTACTCGTTTGCTGAAAAGGGGAACCGTTCCGCTTCATGAATTGATGATTGATGGTGCATGGATGTATCTCGCTTTAGGCGGGCTTTGGTTTTGGCTGTATACAGCAGATATACAGGTGATGACCTTTTCACCAATCATCGTGCTTTTGACTGCTATTCATTTTCATTACTCTGCTTTTTTTATCCCGCTTTTCTATGGATTATTAGGGAGACAGAGAGAAAAAGAGACAGCTTTATACAAAGGGGCAGGCTGGGTGATTTTGCTGTCGCCTGTGATGATTGCTGTTGGGATTAGCTTCTCCCGTCTATTTGATACGTTCAGCGTTATGCTATATGTCATTGCACTCTATTTGTACGGCATTCTTTGTATGAGAACAAGGTTTCGATCGACTGTGGCAAAAAGGCTGGTTGTGTTTTCTAGCTGCATCTTAATGGCGACGATCGTGCTATCTCTTCTATATTCTGCCGGCATGCTCATGCACGTGACCTATATCAGTATTGATCAGATGATTTGGTTTCATGGCAGTATCAATGCCTTTTTTGTGATTTTACCAGGTCTGATTGGATGGCTGATCGAAGGGCCAAAGGATCAATTGAAACAGAAGAACTTTCCGATATCAAGCGTGCATGGCCGTTTTCATAAGATCTCTTTTCAAAAGGAAAGAATGCATGATCGCGAGAAGCTCGGTTTAGTCGATTCACTTGATGATTTAAATGGAACGACGTTTTCAGCTGAAAGGGTATCACCTGTGATTCGGAGGTTTTATGAAAATCCGACGGCATTTACGTTAAAATCAGCAGTCTGTTTTCATTGGTGGGTGAGGCCGTTTGTTTTTTTACTTCAGCCCATGTTTAAGAAAATAGGGCAGCTCTATTTAGGAACATCTCGTATCCCATATGAAATGAAGGGACGTCTGACTACATTTCAACATCCTAAAGAAGAGCGAAAGAAAGTCAGGGCGTGGATTCGTCACAACGAAAAAGGGGAGCAGGTCTTTTTTGCACTTTATGCTCATCATCACGATGCAGCTGCGGGCTATATGAATATTGCGCTGCCGCTTCCATATTCTCAGATGACCGCCATTTTAAAACCTTTTAATGAAAAGGAAGACTTTCTCTTAAAAAGTGCATGTCCAAAAGGCAGTACCGGTGACGAAGGATTGTATTTGCATACGCCTTTTATCACCATGAAACTGCCAATGGAAGAAAGCTTTCATATGAAGCCGGAGACAGATAAAAGTCTCACAGCAGTTCATCAAATGAAGCTATTCGGTATTCCCTTTTTAACGATTCATTATCAAATTGACAGCCGAAAGCCATCCTGTTAGTCAATGATGTCACATGGTTCACCGTGCCGAATGATGTTCACAATCGCTTGCCCATCACTCGGATGATGATCTGCATACTGGACTGGCAGCAGTGCAAAAAATACATAGTAGACAGAGAAGTAAGCAAATTGATAGAAAAATTGATGTTCTGGCAGGATATCATTGGCGATCATTGTATTCAGGATGAGAACACTAAGCAGGTTGCATAATGATCCGCCTAGGTAGACAAGAATGTGCGAGAATCGGTTATTTTTCCTCATTTCTTCATAATGGCAAAATGCATCTAGAAAATAGATACGTCTAATTTCAACAACGCCTATTTTCAATACTTTTTTGCCTCTGCCAAGAGCAAAAGAAACCTTTGCGCCAAACATCCACGCGACCATAATATGGCCAACCTGATGCAAGATGGCAACGATAGGAAGAATGACGAAAAACGACCAGCAAAATGTCCACATATCCGATAATGTAAACAAGTGTTAACCCCTCCCCAATATATTTGGGAGGAAGCAGTAGGATTATTTGCCATTTTACTGAATTCATTTTCAGGATGCAAACATTTAATACAAGACAATAAAATTATTATGTAAACTAAAGGTTGGATTTTGCGATGAATCGGCTTTTTGACTCACTTTTTTTACGAAATGAATGTGCTACAATGAAAAAACAATGGATGTCTCTAGTAAATGAACTTACCCTTGAATGAAGAGGAGAGAATCAGATGGCAGATATTGAACAGTTTTTAGCGTTAGATATTCGTGTTGGGACGATTATCGAAGCAGAATTCTTTGCAGAGGCAAGAGTACCTGCATTAAAACTCAAGATTGATTTTGGTGAAGAGATTGGTCTAAAACAATCCAGTGCTCAGCTGACAAAACGGTATACAGCTGAGAATATCATTGGCAGGCAAATCGTAGCAGTCGTCAATTTTCCGCCAAGAAGAATTGCAGGGTTCAAATCAGAAGTGCTTGTATTAGGGGGCATGCCGTCAAAAGAAGACGTAGTATTACTAGCAACAGATGAGCCTGTTGAAAATGGGACAAAAATAGGATAAGAAAAAAGACATCTTCCTGAGAAGATGTCTTTTGCGTATTGAGGCGGAATAACCACACGCCACATTCGTGTGTGTCTCAAGGAGACATGTTACCCGACTTACACAATTCAGCTCATCGCTTGATAAATATAGCATGGGATGAGCTGAATTGCAACCATTAAATGATTCACTTCAGTTTTTCACGTCATTTCAGCAGAAAAATGACAAGAAATCAATTATTTGGATTATTTTTTCGAAAAATATTGAAAAGTCAGATCAGATTTTATAAAATGAACTCATCTTAGTTTGTTTAGTCGATAAACTAAGATGAGTTCTAAGTGATGATCCGACTATTGAAGGGGATGATTCTGTCATTCAAATCATTTGCTGCGTATGTGGGCTAAGCTGAAAGGGTTAGATGTTCAGCTTCATTTACAACAAATTGAAAGCGCTTTATATTCATTGCATTGACTGCTGCTGCCCTCCATCATCTGTTCATTAGAAGAGGCTAAGAGAAGAAGGGAGAAAGCTCATGGTAAGTGAGAATTTAAAAAAGATTCGTATGTCTGAAAAAGTGGGATATGCTTCAGGAGATTTCGCATGTAACTTAATTTATGCAACTGTCTCTACGTATCTATTATTTTTTTATACAGATGTGTATGGTTTATCAGCGGCAGCAGCAGGGACGATGTTTTTAGTTGTTCGGGCCATTGATGCGCTTGCAGATCCGTTTATTGGTGCATTGGTGGATCGAACGAACAGCCGTTTTGGCAGGTTCAGACCTTACTTGTTATTCGGTGCGTTTCCTTTTGTGGTACTCGCCATCCTTTGCTTTACAACACCTGATCTTTCTGAAATGGGTAAACTCGTTTATGCCTACATCACGTATGTTGGTTTATCGCTTACATACACATTCATCAATGTTCCTTATGGTGCTTTAACATCCGCAATGACAAGAAATAACCAAGAGGTTGTCAGTATTACGTCTGTTCGTATGCTTTTTGCTAATCTCGGAGGTCTAGTTGTTGCTTTTTTTGTTCCTTTTCTTGCGACTTTTTTGAGTGATAAAACAGGAAATACAGCCCTCGGCTGGCAGATGACGATGGCTTTTCTCGGCGTTCTTGGCGGTGCATTACTTATTTTCTGTTTTAAAAGCACGAATGAACGTGTCACGCTTCAAAAGCCGGAGGAAAAAATTAAGTTCAGTGATATCTTTGTCCAGTTACGTGTGAATCGTCCGCTTGTTGTATTAAGCATTTTCTTTATTATTATTTTTGGCGTGAACTCGATCAGCAACTCTGTTGGGATCTATTATGTGACCTATAACCTCGGCAGAGAAGATTTAGTGAAATGGTACGGACTCATTGGCAGTCTGCCAGCTTTAATGGTGCTGCCGTTTATTCCAAAACTGCACAAGCTGTTAGGAAAGAAAAAGCTGCTGAATTATTCATTATTGCTGAATATCGTAGGTCTTCTTGCATTACTTGTGATACCGCCGAGTCAAATCACTTTAATACTTATTTTCAGGCTCGTTGCAGCTGCAGGAAGTATTACAGCCGGTGCTTACATGTGGGCGCTCATTCCTGAAACCGTTGAATATGGCGAATATAAAACAGGGAAAAGGATGGGTGGACTCATCTATGCCATCATCGGATTCTTCTTTAAATTTGGAATGGCATTAGGCGGGATTGTGCCAGGGCTTGTACTCGATCGCTTTGGCTATATTGCGAATCAAGTGCAAACACCAGAAGCATTACTTGGCATTTTAATCACGACAACGGTGATTCCTGTATGCTTACTAATTTTAGCGATGGTGGATATTAATTTTTATAACCTAGATGAAGAAAAACATAAAAAAGTTGTACGGGAGCTTGAGAACAGAGACAAGGTATATATCGATCATATGGACGATTTTAAAATGTAGGTCTCTGAAAGAGGAGGAAGTTCAATGAAGATTACCAATCCAGTGCTCAAAGGGTTTAACCCCGACCCAAGTATTTGCCGTGTCGGAGAAGATTATTATATGGCCGTCTCTACATTTGAGTGGTTTCCAGGAGTGCAAATTTATCATTCAAAGGATCTCGTCCATTGGCGTCTTGCTGCGCGTCCTTTGCAAAAAACCTCGCAGCTGGATATGAAGGGAAATCCTGATTCTGGCGGAGTATGGGCACCGTGCTTAAGCTATGCGGATGGACAGTTTTGGCTTATTTATTCAGATATCAAAGTAGTGGATGGTCCATTTAAAGACGGTCATAATTATTTGGTCACGGCAAGCGAAGTGGACGGCGATTGGAGTGAACCGATCCGGCTCAACAGCTCTGGGTTTGATCCATCTTTATTCCATGATCAAAGCGGGAAGAAATACGTCTTAAATATGCTGTGGGATCATAGGGAAAAGCACCATTCCTTTGCAGGTATTGCCTTGCAGGAATATAGTGTGGCTGAAAAGAAGCTCATCGGTCAAAGGAAGGTCATTTTTAAAGGCACACCGATTAAACTGACAGAAGCGCCGCATCTGTATCATATCGGTGACTACTACTATTTATTAACGGCAGAAGGAGGTACTAGGTATGAGCATGCGGCAACGATCGCCCGGTCCCCGCATATTGAAGGGCCTTATGAGGTTCATCCTGATAACCCGATTTTAAGTGCTTTCCATGCGCCTGAACATCCGCTTCAAAAATGCGGGCATGCTTCAATCGTTCAAACGCATACAAATGAATGGTATCTCGCTCATCTTACTGGCCGCCCAATTCAATCAAGCAAGGAATCTATTTTTCAACAGAGAGGGTGGTGCCCTTTAGGAAGAGAAACAGCCATACAAAAGCTCGAATGGAAGGATGGCTGGCCTTATGTTGTAGGCGGAAAAGAGGGGACGCTTGAGGTTGAAGCGCCAAAGATCGAAGAAAAGGTTTTTGCACCAACCTATCATACAGTCGATGAATTTAAAGAATCAACACTAAATAGACACTTCCAAACATTAAGAATTCCGTTTACCGATCAGATTGGTTCATTAACGGAGAAACCTCAGCATTTAAGGTTATTCGGTCACGAATCTTTAACGTCTAAGTTTACCCAAGCTTTTGTTGCAAGGCGCTGGCAAAGCTTTTATTTTGAAGCAGAGACAGCTGTTTCGTTCTTCCCAGAAAACTTTCAGCAAGCCGCTGGTCTTGTGAATTATTATAATACGGAAAACTGGACAGCACTTCAGGTGACATATGATGAGGAACTTGGGCGCACTCTTGAGCTATCTGTCTGTGAAAACCTTGCCTTTTCTCAGCCATTGACACATAAAATCATCATTCCAGACGAGGTCACTTATGTCTATTTAAAAGTGACCGTTCAGAAAGAGACATATAAATATTCTTATTCTTTTGATCAAAAAGAGTGGAAGGAAATTGATGTGCCGCTTGAATCCATCCATTTATCCGATGATTTCATTAGAGGTGGGGGATTTTTTACAGGGGCGTTTGTCGGTATGCAGTGTCAAGATACGAGCGGCGAGCGTCTGCCTGCTGATTTTCACTATTTTCGCTATGAGGAAACAGATGAATAAAAAAAAGACAACGCGCTACGGGCTGTCTTTATTGGAAAATAAATAGATCATGTTGTGAGGGTGGCATCTTGCAGGAAAGCTTCTATGACAAGAGATGTCATCCCCAATACTGGTGCATTGTGTCCTAATGATGAGGGGAGCAGCTCTATCTGTGAGCTGAATTGCGTATCCATTCGCGAGGATACCTCCTCCCCAATCACATGTAGAACCGTTTGATGTGATTCGATCACTTTGTTTCTTAAAATAATGGCTTGCGGGTTAAAGGTATGAAGGACGTTTGTGAGACCGACGCCAAGGTAAAAACCAAAGTTGCGCAGAGCATTGAGCGTTCTCATATCATTTAACTTGGCCAGCTGTTCCAGGTCTTGATGGGAGATGGGCTGACCATCTGTTTGAAGAGACTGAAACAAGGCTTTCTCAGATGCATACAATTCCCAGCACCCACGGTTCCCGCAGCTGCATGTTGGTCCATTAAAATCAATCGTCATATGTCCCATTTCACCAGAAAAGCCGAAAGCTCCTCTGTATAAGTGATGATTGATAATGATTCCGATCCCTATGCCAGTGCCGATGCTTGCATAAATCAAATGGTCATAGTGTTTAGCGGCACCAAAGATTTTTTCACCATATGCACCGGCATTTGCTTCATTTTCAATGAAGATCGGCACTTGGAATGTGTCTTGGAGCGGCTTTTTCAGATCAACATTTTTCCATTTGGAATGAGGCGTAAACACGATTTGTTCATCTGCATCTACTAACCCATGTATGCATAGACCAATGCCAATGAGCCCGTATGGGGAAGAGGGCATTTGTGTGATGAGCTGCTGTATTAATTCAATTAATTTACGTATCGTCACATCAGGAGAGCTCGGTGGGAGCTTGATCTGCTCTTCGTAAAGAATGGCCCCTTCAAGGTCTGTTAATATGCCATTGACATAATCAACACCAACATCAATCCCGATGGAGCAGCCAGCACGTTTATTAAACATCAGTAAAACCGGTCTTCTCCCGCCGCTAGACTCACCTTGGCCGATTTCATAGACAAGATGTTCCTTCATTAACGTACTTACTTGAGAAGAAACAGTCGATTTATTTAATCCAGTGCGTTCAGATAATTTTGCTCTCGAAATGGGCGCATGCTGGAGAATTTCTTTTAATAATAGTTTTTGATTTATTTTTTTTACAAAGTTCTGATCAGCGATATCCACGTTATCCACTCCATTTGTTTCGTCTTTAGATTAAGTTGAGAAGAGCTGGTTTTTTCCGTATGTATTCGATAAAAAAGATGATTTTAACTTTATTATAACGAAAATATTTCTAAAAAACTAAAAAATATGGAAAATTCAAAGAGATTTTCTCATACATTGATCATTAGTTTGTTGAATCAACTTACAAAGTGTACTCAGGAGGAATGAAGAATGGCTAAATCAAATATGAAAACGTTATACAGCTTAGAAGGAATCAGCAAAATTCAATATGAAGGAAAACAATCAAAAAATCCACTCGCCTTTCAATACTATAATCCAAGCGAAGTGATTGGCGGAAAAACGATGAAAGACCACCTGCGTTTTTCAGTCGCTTATTGGCATACATTAACCGCTGATGGAACTGACATGTTTGGAACTGGCACGATGCAGAGAGCATGGGACTCCTATAGCGGAATGGATTTAGCAAAAGCTAGATTGGAAGTCGCTTTTCAGCTTTTTGACCTACTAGATGTACCGTATTTTTCATTCCATGACCGCGATATCGCGCCAGAGGGAGAGACGCTTCAAGAGACCAATCAACAATTAGACATCATTTTAGAAAGAATGAAAGAATACATGAAGCAAAGCGGAGTAAAGCTGCTGTGGAACACGGCCAATATGTTCAAGCATCCTAGATTTGTACACGGTGCTGCGACATCTTGTCATGCAGATGTCTTTGCCTATGCGGCCGCACAGGTTAAAAAAGGCATCGAAACCGCCAAAGAACTTGGTGCAGAAAATTATGTTTTCTGGGGTGGACGAGAAGGGTACGATACGCTGCTTAATACAGATATGAAAAGAGAGCTTGATCACATGGCGGCCTTCTTGCATATGGCTGTTGATTATGCAAAAGAAATTGGGTACACAGGTCAATTTTTAATTGAGCCAAAGCCAAAGGAACCAACAACTCATCAATACGACACAGATGCAGCGACATCCATCGCCTTTTTAAAGCAATACGGATTAGATTCTCATTTTAAATTAAATATCGAAGCCAATCATGCGACACTGGCTGGCCATACGTTTGAGCACGAATTGCGTGTCGCAAGAATTCATGGGCTGCTCGGTTCTGTTGATGCGAACCAAGGAAATTCGCTTCTTGGGTGGGATACAGATGAATTTCCAACCGATCTGTATGCCACAACTCTTGCCATGTATGAAATTTTGCAAAATGGCGGGCTAGGGGCTGGCGGTCTCAACTTTGATGCAAAAGTGAGAAGAGCTTCCTTTGAACTTGAAGATATTTTATATGCCCATATTGCCGGAATGGATGCATTCGCAAAGGGACTGCGGGTCGCTCATAGACTCATAGAAGATCGTGTGTTTGAGGATGTGATAAAGCACCGGTATCGCAGCTTTTCTGAAGGGATTGGACGTGACATTTCAGAAGGGAAGGCAAACTTTCATACATTAGAAGAATATGCGCTGAAACATCCTTTGATCAGAAACGAATCGGGAAGAGAGGAACAGCTGAAGGCCCGTTTAAATCAATACTTGTTAGAAGATTAATTGAAGGGGCGGACCTGTTTTGAAGGAGTGAAAACATGAAATATGTGATGGGAATTGACCTTGGAACGAGCGGGGTCAAAGCGATATTAGTCGATGAGAGCGGAAAGGTGTGCTGCGAAGCCTCTAAGCCGTACCGCCTCATTCAAGAGAAACCGGGATATTGTGAGCAGCATCCTGAGGATTGGGTAGAGCAGACAATAGCTGTGATGAAAGAACTGATGGCAAAGCAGCCTGTTCATTCAAGGCAAGTCGAAGGCATCAGCTTTTCCGGACAGATGCATGGGTTGGTTCTATTAAATGAATCTCGTGAAGTGCTCCGTCCTGCAATTTTATGGAATGATACACGAACAACAGCACAATGTGAACACATGACAAAAAAGCTGGGGGACCGGCTGCAAAAGATCACAAAAAACCAGGCGTTAGAAGGATTCACACTGCCTAAATTACTATGGGTAAAGGAACATGAACCACATATTGATCAACAAATCGACATGTTTTTACTCCCAAAAGATTATGTCAGATTTCGTTTAACAGGCGCTGTCCATATTGATTATTCTGATGCGGCTGGCACTTTGCTGTTAAATATCGGTGAACAGACGTGGAGTGAGGAGATTTGTCAGGCATTTGATATTTCTCCTCATATTTGCCCGCCACTTGTCACATCAGAGGCGGAGGTTGGTACACTTTTGCCGCACATTGCACGTGATGTTGGGATGAAAGAAGGCGTGAAGGTTTTTGCCGGCGGGGCAGACAATGCTTGCGGAGCCATTGGTGCTGGCATCTTATCCTCTGACCGCACGTTATGCAGCATCGGCACATCGGGTGTCATTCTCTCCTACGAAGAAGATCATGAAAGGGAACTTCAGGGGAATTTGCATTTGTTTCACCATGCAAAAAAAGACGCTTTTTACACAATGGGCGTCACCCTTTCAGCGGGATATAGTCTTAACTGGGCAAAACACTTACTGGCACCTGAGGAATCGTTCCAATCACTTTTAGAAGGTGCGGCTCATGTTGCGCCAGGAGCGAAAGGATTGCTCTTTACTCCCTATTTAGTTGGGGAAAGAACACCTCATGCGGATTCGACCATTCGCGGCAGCTTGATTGGATTAGACAGCAGGCATGAAAGGGCACATGTTGTCAGGGCTGTTTTAGAAGGAATTACCTTTTCGCTGAATGAATCTATCGCATTATTCCGGCAGGCAGGAAAAAACATAGATTCTATTGTGTCCATTGGCGGCGGTGCAAGAAGCCGTACATGGCTTCAAATGCAAGCAGACATTTTTCAGGCTGACGTCATCCAGTTAGACAATGAACAAGGGCCTGCATTAGGTGCAGCCATGCTTGCTGCGGTTGGCTGCGGGTGGTATCCGTCACTTGAAGCATGTGCTAATCAATTGATCCATCAAGCTGCTGTTTATGAGCCAGAGCAGCAGCATGCGGAAGTATATGCTGATCTATTTCATTTGTATCAAAGGATTTATACACAAACAAGAGACATCCATGCTGGGTTAAAGCCGTATCGTTCCATCTAACAGAGAAGGCTACATGAAAGGAGGTGATGGGTTTTTCACCTTAGGGATGACAGAACAATACGAGTGAAAAAAGGAGAGGGATGGAAAATGAATTTGAAAAGATTGAGGCTTTTGTTTGTGGTGTGTATTGGATTTGTGCTGACACTGACGGCTGTACCAGCTGATGCGAAAACGATTTATAATAATGAAATGGGTACACATAGCGGATACGATTATGAATTATGGAAGGATTATGGAAACACCTCAATGACACTCAATAACGGCGGGGCATTTACTGCAGGCTGGAACAGTATCGGAAATGCTTTATTTCGGAAAGGAAAGAAGTTTGATACCACTAAAACTCATCATCAGCTTGGCAACATCTCCATCAATTACAACGCAAACTTTAACCCAGGCGGGAATTCCTATTTATGTGTCTATGGCTGGACACAATCTCCATTAGCAGAATACTACATTGTTGATTCATGGGGCACATATCGTCCAACAGGAGCGTATAAAGGATCATTTTATGCCGATGGAGGCACATATGACATTTATGAAACGACCCGCGTCAATCAGCCTTCTATTATCGGGATTGCGACCTTCAAGCAATATTGGAGTGTACGTCAAACCAAGCGTACAAGCGGAACGGTCTCCGTCAGTGCGCATTTTAATAAATGGGAAAGCTTAGGCATGCCAATGGGTAAAATGTATGAAACGGCATTTACTGTAGAAGGCTACCAAAGCAGCGGAAGTGCGAATGTGATGACCAACCAGCTGTTTATTGGACGATAAAAGCAGATCAAAAAGCCAGCATTTTTTGCTGGCTTTCAGCGTGTAGACAAACCCTCGCATTCGTTGTCAGCTCTGCGCGCTGGTGCTCACGAATGTCAAATTCGCTCCGCTCCAGTGCTCGAGCTTCCTAGACTTCAAAGGTTTTCTATCACGCTGAAAAGAAGACAAAGGGCTAAAATCAAGATTATTTTAGCCCTTTGTCAACAATCTGAAAGCCAGCAGTTTTTTGCTGGCTTTTACTTTTTCTAAGATAATTTTTCAACTTCGACTCTGCCAGAAAAGAACGTCGCGCCGCCGCCCATATCTGCCAATCGATCAGGTGTTAACCCATTCACTAAATGTTTTTTCCCTTTTTGATCTGCCCATAACCCTTGACTGACCACAACACCAGATAAAACATTGTGACCGACTGACACGACAAGCTCACATTCTCCTCGATCGTTCAGCACACGCACCATGTCACCATCTTCAATCTTTCTTTCCTTTGCATCCTGTTCATTCATGTGCAGCTTCGGAAATTTCTCAAGCTTTTGATGCTTTTCATGAAGTGAGAAGGTGGAATTCAAAAAATTATGGTTCGGCCCCGGTATAAAGGTAAGCGGATAATCGCTTTCCTGATAAAGGGGCACATAGGTTGGAAGTGCTGGATACCCGTCTTTTTTCATTTGTTCAGAATAAAGCTCAATTTTTCCGCTTGGGGTTTGAAGCTTTAATTCCTCGAAAGTTCCACGTTTTGCTTTGATCCATTTCTTTTCTTTTAATGCTTCGTATGAAATGTCCTCATAATGCGGATTTTCTGGATGATGAAGAGCTTGTTCCATGAGCTCAGCATCTGTCTCTCGGAAGGCTTGATCTTCAAAACCCATCGCATGAGCTAGCAGGCGGAATACTTCAGTATTGGATTTGCTTTCTCCGTAGCGTTCTATCACTGGCTCCTGAATTTGAATATAATGATGCCAATATGATGTATAGAAATCCTCATTTTCAAAGGCAGATGTCGCCGGCAGGACAATGTCTGCATACGCCGCTGTTTCTGTGAGAAATAAATCATGAACCACTGTAAATAAGTCCTCTCTCAGCAAACCTTCTCTGACTTTATTCGCTTCAGGTGTTACAACTGCTGGGTTGCACGAGTAGATAAAGAGAGAATCAACGGAAGGCTCTGCGCTTGTCAGCACACTTCCCAGCTGGTTCATATTAAATGATCTAGGTGTGCGTTCTTTTAATAAATCCGGCCGCTGAAGAGCTGTTTCATTATAGCTAAGAAAAGAAGAGTTTGATTTCATCGCGCCGCCGCCCTTGTGCAGCCATTGACCAGTCAGGGCAGGGAGGCAGGAAATCGTTCTAATACTCATCCCGCCATTATCATGGTGCTGCAAACCATTCCCAATGCGAATGAGAGATGGTGATGTCTCAGCGTACATTCTAGCTAGTGTCATGATGTCATCCTTAGGGACACCCGTGATTCGCTCAACTGTGTCTGGATCATACTGCTTCACATGCTCGCGCAGCTCATTATGGCCGACCGTGTAAGTCTCTAAAAAGGCATCATCTGTACGTTCCTCTTTAAAAAGGACATGCATGATGCCAAGGGCAAGCGCACTGTCAGTACCAGGTCGAAGCGGAATGAACCAATCTGCCATCCGGCCGGTTTGGTTCTTGTGAACATCAATCACGACAATCTTAGCTCCTTGCTTTCGCGCTTTTTGTGCCAAGGTGATTTGGTGCATATTGGTCGATACGGCATTGATGCCCCAAAAGATAAATAGTTTCGTATGAATGGTGTCTTCAGGGTCTGTCCCAATGCTTGCACCCATTGTATATTTATAGCCAGTCGTTCCCGCTGACTGACAGATCGTCCGGTCTAACTGACTTGAACCAAGACGATAAAAAAAGCGGCGGTCCATTCCTTCTGCGTTGAGATTGCCCATGTTCCCATAGAAGCTATAAGGCAGAATGCTTTCTGGCCCTTTTTCTTCGATCAGCTTTGTCCATTTTTGACGAATGGTTTCAATGGCTTCTTCCCACGTAATCGGTGCAAACTGTGCTTCGCCTTTTTTACCAACACGTTTTAAAGGAGTGGTCAGTCTTTTTTCATCGTATAAACGGGCTGTGACATTACGCACTTTGTTGCATATGTTTCCTTGTGTGACAGGGTGATCCGGATCTCCCTGCACTTTCACGATCTTTCCATTTTCTTTATGTATTAAAAGACCGCACTGATCCGGGCAATCTAACGAACAAACTGATTTGAAAATTCCGTCTTTCATTGCTGTATAATCGGTCATGAGTTTTCGGCTTCCTTTCTGCATTCCGTTATCGCTTTGTATGGACTTTATTTTAGCATGTTCGGAGGTGGAAGGTAAGAAAGAGATGATGAATTGAAGAAAATGAAAAAAAGCCCCTGAAAAAGGGACTTTTAAAAACGGGTGACTTGTACAGGAAATTCTTTCACACCAAACACAAACGTGCTTTGAATAGGTTTTAGCTGATCTGCAGCGCAGGTGATGTCTTGAAACGTATGGAGTAAAACGTCAAGCGCAATGTTGCTTTCAAGCCGGGCAAGCGGTGCACCGAGACAGAAATGAATGCCAAACCCAAAGCTCATATGCGGATTTGATTTCCGATCAAGCCGGAACGTATCTGGATCTTCAAACTTCTGTTCATCCCGATTTGCTGAAGCAACCCAGCCGATGAGGTAGTCTCCCTTTTCAATGCGTGCGCCAGCAATTTCAACATCCTCTGCGGCGATTCGGCCAATGGCTTGAACAGGCGGATAATACCGTAACGTTTCCTCAGTTAATTGAGGAATAAGAGAGGGATCCTGTCGAACGGATTCAGCGATATGCGGCTGCTCTGTCAGCAGTCGTACGGCATTGGTTATTAAATTGGTCGTTGTCTCATTGCCTGCAACAAGTAATAGAATACAAAAGCCAAGCAGTTCATTCTCCGTTAAACGCTCTCCATCGATTTCCGCTTGAATGAGAAGCGAGATCAAGTCATCCGCAGGCGTTTCTTTTCGTTTTTTGATCAATTGAGCAAAATAAACGGACAGTTCCTCTTCAGCGCGTTTTTGCATATCTACAACAGCCTGAATGGCTTCTTTTGATTCATCCTTAGCACCTGCCACAAGGGCATCAGAATGTTTTTTAATCAGCTCTCTGTCCTGCACCTCTGCACCGAGAAGCTCAGCGATGATCATTACTGGCAGGGGCGCTGCTAAATCTTGCACGATATCAAACGTACGTTGATCCTTGACTTGATTTAATAGATCATGTGTCAGGTCTTTGATCTTATCTTCTAATTGTTTGATCGCTTTTGGAGTGAATGCTTTATTCACGAGCGCTCTCATCTTTGTATGTTTTGGAGGATCCATCGTTAAAATACTTGTTTTAGACGTGCTTCTTCCCCGCTGTGAAGAGAACACTTTAGGCTGTTTTAGAACAGACTGGATATCCGCATATCGAAAGAGATCCCAGCACTTTCTTGTCTCATCAAATCTAATATCACTTTCAGCACGCAGCTCATTGTAAATAGGGAATGGGAAAAGAAGGTCATCGGTAGAACGGATTTCTTTCATTGGAATCACATTGATATAGTTTTCTTTCACTTTCATTATGAACGCTCCTTTTTCACATGATTTCTCTTTCACGGTATCACCAGTAAAATATCATTTCAACGGACATGTTTTCTAAAATATGTCAATAGTCTAATCGAAAGATTCAAGCACATTCACCAAATAGGAAAATAGAAAGTGATTAAAATGAGAGCGCTTTCTAAAAAATAGAATTGAAGTCACCGAAACCAAAAATAAAATGGGGAATCCAGTCGAATGAAAGGGTCCTATGATTCAAATGATCATAGTTCTTTTGATCTAAATTGCTGTTTTTCAAAAACACGGCTAACATACTTGCAGCAAGCTGTCCGCCATGCATTCGGGACTTTTGAAAAGCGCTGGCTCTTTCTTGACACGATTTCTCATCATGTTACGATAACTAACGTGTGAAAAACGCGAACAAAAAGCGAACAAGGGAGAGGATCAATATCATTGATCAAAAGAAAGTTGCTTTCATTGGAGCAGGTTCTATGGCGGAAGGAATGATTGCAGGGATTGTGCGATCAGGACAGATGCCGCTTGGCCAAATCTACGCAACAAACAGACAAAATCAACTTCGATTGAATGAATTAACGAAACAATACGGAATTCAAACAGCCGCAATGGATTCATTTCCTTTTGAAGAAATGGATATGTTGATCCTGGCCATGAAGCCAAAGGATGCTGAAGCAGCACTGGAATCATTAAAATCTCGTATTCAGCCAGATCAGCTTATCATGTCTGTCCTTGCAGGTGTTAAGCTATCGTATATTGAAGACATGCTGCACGAAGGTCAGCCTGTTATAAGGGTCATGCCAAATACCTCAAGTACGATCGGGGCATCAGCGACTGCTTTATCTGCTGGACGTTATGTGAAAAACGACCATATGAGCATAAGCCAGGCTCTTTTATCTGAAATGGGCGAAGTCTATACCATTCAGGAAGAGCAAATGGATATCTTTACTGGAATTGCTGGAAGCGGGCCCGCCTACTTTTATTTCTTAATGGAAAGAATCGAAGAAGCAGGAGAAGAGGCAGGTTTATCAAAGGAATTGTCTCGCCAAATTGGCGCGCAGACACTCCTCGGTGCGGCAAAAATGCTCCAAGAAACAGAGGAAAATCCTTCAGTCCTAAGAGAGAAAATTACGTCACCAAATGGAACAACTGCTGCTGGACTGAATGCATTAGATGATTTTGGCGGAGGAGAAGCGATCAAGCAGGCTGTCAAACATGCTGCCAATCGATCAAAAGAGATAAGCAATCAGCAAAAACAAAAAGTATCTATATAAATAGAATTCAGATGCAGGAGTGATAAGGTGTACGCAGATAAAGAGAGAAAACGAATTGTTGTGAAAATCGGAAGCAGCTCTCTTACTAGCTTTCAAGGTGAGATTAGTTTGAAAAAACTAGAAAACCTCGTCAATCAAATTGTGAAACTGAAAGATGAAGGACACGAAGTCATTTTGGTTTCATCTGGTGCGGTGGCAGCTGGTTACCGAAAACTAGGATTTATCGATAGACCGAAAACACTGCCGGAAAAGCAGGCATCTGCCTCAATTGGGCAAGGGCTTTTAATGGAATCATATTCTACTTTATTTTTATCACACGGTTATATTGCCTCACAGCTCTTAATCACAAGAAGTGATTTTTCTGATGAAACGCGCTATCAAAATGTGCGCAACACAATGAATGTGTTATTAGATCGAGGCATCATCCCTATTATTAACGAAAATGATACAGTGACGATCAATCGGTTGAAGTTTGGAGACAACGATACATTGTCTGCAAAAGTAGCTGGCTTAATTGATGCGGATTTCCTTGCCATTTTATCTGATATTGATGGCTTGTATGAAGATAATCCTCATACAAATCCAAATGCGAAGAGAATTCTTGAAGTCACTGACATTACAGAAGACATCGAAGCAGCTGCTGGAGACGCAGGCAGCAGCATAGGTACAGGCGGAATGAAATCAAAGCTCGATGCTTTTAAAATATCAATGGCCGCAGGTATCAATGGCTTTTTAGGAAAAGCAGATACGCCTCACATTTTAGACAAAGCGATCAATGGGACAGAGGACGGGACTTATTTTACCGCTGACGAAAATGTAGCGCCGCTGAACTATAAGAAGCAGTGGATTGCCTTTCATTCTGGACCAAAAGGTGAGATCGTGGTTCAAGAGAAAACACAGGAATTTCTCATGCACCGAGAGGGAAGTCTTGATTCTGATGGGATTGTCAGTGTGAAAGGTTCATTTAAAAAAGGCGATGTCGTCCGTATTTTAGATCAAGATGAAAGAGAAATAGGGCTTGGTATTGTGAATTATGCGTCAGATGAACTCGCACGTAAGAGTGACTTGTTACAAGATGAAATCGTTCATGTCGTCGATCTTGAAGCATTTGTTTGTCATTTAGATTTATCGATTCCAGTTTGTTAACCAAAAGGGAGGAATTCCATGACACTGACAGCTGAAGTTGTCACATCGGTCAAAGAAAAAGCGAAAAAAGCAAAGCACGTTTCAAAAAAACTAAGTTTACTTCAGACAGAGGAAAAGAATGACGCGCTGCTTAAAATGGCAGAAGCGTTAGAGCAAAAAAGCCGCTTCATTTTACAGGAGAATCAAAAAGATTTAAATGCTGGGAAAGAAAAGGGCTTCTCGGAGGCACTCTTAGATCGGTTAATGTTAAATGAAGAAAGAATTCATGAGTTTGCTGAAAGTTTGCGGCTTGTGACGAGATTAACAGATCCTGTTGGAGAAATATTGGATGAATGGACTCTTGATAACGGCTTACATGTGAAAAGCCGAAGAGTACCGCTCGGCGTGATCGGGATGATCTATGAAGCGAGACCGAACGTCACTGTCGATGCAGCAGGCCTTGCCTTAAAGGCAGGCAACTCAGTGATTTTAAAAGGCGGTTCCTCCGCTATTTCTTCCAACAAAGCCATTGTCAGTGTGATTCATGAAGCATTGGATCAAACAACAATTCCTCGTGATGCGGTGCAATTGATTGAACAAACAGACCGTTCATCGGTTCAGGCGATGTTTCAACTTAAAGAATGGATCGATGTGTTAATTCCGCGAGGCGGCGCTTCTTTAATTAAAACAGTGGTGGAGGAATCCACTATTCCAGTGCTTGAAACAGGGACAGGAAACTGTCATGTCTTTATTGATCAAACCGCGAATGTGAAAAAAGCCATTGAGATTGTGATCAATGCGAAAACGAATCGTCCGGCTGTATGTAATGCACTTGAGACACTGATTATTCATCGCGATTGGCTGAAAGAGAATGCAGCCTCATTAAATGAAGCTTTGCAGGAGCACCGTGTCACTGTACATGGAGATCAGGCAGCAGAGTCTTACTTTTCAGATGCGGTTCCTGCTGGGGAAGTAGATTGGACAGATGAGTATTTAAGTCTTGATCTTGCAGTGAAGGTAGTCGATTCAATCGAGGAAGCGATCAGCCATATCGATCAGTATGGCACAAAGCATTCAGAAGCCATCGTGACAGAAGATGAAAAACATGCACTCACGTTTCTAAACGAAGTCGATGCGGCGGCTGTTTATCATAACGCATCGACTCGCTTTACAGACGGCGGCGCACTTGGCTATGGAGCTGAAATCGGCATCTCTACTCAAAAACTCCACGCAAGAGGGCCAATGGGACTTCCTGCACTCACGACAACTAAGCTGCTTCTATGTGGCGACGGTCAGATTAGAAGATAGAAAAGATTCAAGAAACACTACCTTTTTATGAGGTAGTGTTTTTAACTTTATAATGCATGTTATCATCCTTATGAACCGTTTTTCTTCATCACCTTCTCAAATTTAAAAAATTCAAATTCCTCAGGTGCTAGAGTCTCATTGCCCTGATCTGCTTCACGAGGTGCGTTTGGGTCTGGATGGTGTAAGTGATAAAATTCAACAATTTGAAAGCCGCACTTGTTGACATAGAAATGAATGTTGCGTTTTTCAAAATATGGGGTCACAACCTCCCATACAATTGTTTCTGGATATTGCGCCTCGATGGCTTTCCATGCGGCCTGACCAATGCCCCGGCCGTGAGAGGATGATGAGATGTATAGCAAATCAACCGAGTTGTGATGTGTCTCTTGGTTGATTTTGATGACAACGCCGCCTGCCTTTTCACCATTTAGCATAATATGATAAACAATGTGTTCATTCGAATGAAAAGATTCATCAATCACTTCATCTGGTGGAATCGGTCCATCCTGCGCATCGCCGAATGCATCGATCACGCCAGCTGTAAAAGCTTTCTGAAGCTCTTTTTTCATAGAAGGGAAATCTTCTTTATTTGCATGTGCTAATGTCACTTCATGTTGAGTTATTTTGTTCATTTTCTTATCCTTTCCCTGCGTAATGGTGTTTCTGCATGTTATGATAAAGGATGGAGTAACTCCATAGTCAAGAAAGGAGCCTTCATCATGATCAATGATGTGCAAAAAACGTTTTTCACTGGAGAATTTGCCAAGCTATTTGATGTAAAAAAAGATACGCTTCTGTATTATGATAAAATCGATTTATTTAAGCCGGCTGGTGTTCATGAAAATGGCTACCGTTACTATACACTTGAGCAATTTGACCATTTTATTGCGATTCAATCCTTGCGGGCTGTTCAATTTCCAATCAAAGAGTTAAAACAATATTTCACAGAACCTTCTCGCGAGAGACTGCAAAGCCTAGCGGCCGACCAAGTAGAAAAGGTCAAACAAGAGATTGAAAAGCTGCAAGATATCCAAGCTTTTCTTATGCGGGTGATCGAGACAACGCATGAATTATCAACTGTGAAAATAGGGGAGGTCCTGTTTCAAGAGCTGCCAGAAGAACCAGTCATACTAAGTGCATCAAACCCGATCGACTTAAATACACCTGTAGAAGAAATATCGCGTATTGTAGGGGAATTTTTAAAGGAAGTTGGCATAAAAGGGGCTGCGGCAAATGGTTCTGTCTTAAAAAAAGAACAGTTTCGTAAGCGCCACTATCATCAGTCAGATCAACTGTTCTGCCGAATGGATGGACCGGGGGCAGTGAAAAAACCTGGCGGGATCTATGCGGTGATGTATGATCAAGGAACATATGATGAGATTGAGTCTGCTTATTCGCATTTATTAGATGAAATCGAGAAAGAGGGCATGTTGCTGGATGGAGATGTATTTGAGGAGTATTTACTTCATTCGCTCATGTCTAAAGATGAAGCAGAGTATATAACGAAGCTCAGTGTAAAAGTGAAGAAGCGAGCAGATAACAATTGAAAAGAGGGTAGACAGCATGTGACATGCGTGTTTACCCTCTTTTTTGATGTTAACCAACTTGATTTTCGGCAAATTGACTCATATATAAATCTGCATAGAAGCCTTTTTGTTTTAAAAGTTCGCTGTGCGATCCTTTTTCTATGATGCTTCCATCCTTCATAACTAAAATGAGGTCTGCATCCTTAATTGTTGAAAGTCTGTGTGCAATCACGAAGCTCGTTCTGCCTTTCATCAATTCATTCATTGCTTTTTGAATATGCATCTCTGTCCGAGTATCCACACTGCTTGTTGCTTCATCTAATATCAAGATCTTTGGATCAGATAAAATGGCACGGGCAATGGTTAACAGCTGGCGCTGACCTTGTGACAGGTTGCCGGCATCTTCTGTTAACAGTGTGTCATATCCATCTGGAAGTGTACGGATGAAATCATCCGCATAGGCATGTTTGGCGGCTTTGATGACATCCTCTTTGGAAACGTGCTGCCTGCCGTAGGCAATGTTGTCGTAAATCGTTCCTTCAAAGAGCCACGTATCCTGAAGAACCATCGCAAATAATTCTCGTACTTGCTGACGGCTGAGATCAGTTGTTTTGACATCGCCAATGCGTATGGAGCCTTGATCTAATTCGTAAAAACGCATTAAAAGATTGATGATGGTTGTTTTTCCTGCGCCTGTTGGTCCGACAATGGCAACCGTTTGTCCTTCTTGCACATCTAAATTCAAATCTTTAATAATCGGATGATCTTTTTCATATCCGAATTGAACTTGTTCAAAGCTCACATCACCTGAGAGTGATGCAAGATCAATTGCCTCATCTTCTTCGGTACTTTCTTCTTCCTCATCAAGAATTTCAAAGACCCTTTCAGCAGAAGCGATCGCTGATTGAACTAAGTTTGCGACGCTTGATGCTTGCACAAGCGGCTGAGACATTTGCTGTGTGTATTGGATAAACGCCTGCACATCCCCGACACGAATATTCCCGTTAATGACAAGAATCCCGCCGGCTACACTGACTGCCACATAGCCAAGGTTCCCGATAAAGGTCATCATTGGCATCATTAAACCAGAAATGAACTGCGCTTTCCTTGAGGATTCATATAGCTTTTCGTTTAATTGATCAAATGTATCGATCGCTTTCTTTTCGTAGCCATACGCACGGACTGTCTGATGACCTGTGAACATCTCATTAATATGTCCATTGATCGTCCCAAGCTCTTTTTGTTGCGCTTTAAAATGCTTTTGTGAAAATGACGTAATGCCGCGAATCGCAAACAGGCTGAGTGGCAGCGTCAAACAAACAAGC
Source organism: Bacillus sp. FSL R5-0659 (assembly GCF_038008785.1). NCBI lineage: Bacteria > Bacillati > Bacillota > Bacilli > Caryophanales > Bacillaceae > Bacillus > Bacillus sp. FSL R5-0659. The sequence continues at coordinate 1,835,884 of NZ_JBBOZU010000001.1, read as the reverse complement.
AGCGTAAGCAGCGGACTGATGAAGAGCATCATCACGACAATTCCAATGACTGTAATAACAGATGTAATCACTTGGGTGAGCGCCTGCTGAAGCGATGTATTAATATTATCGATATCATTCATCACACGGCTTAGTGTGTCCCCGTGGGTTGTTTTATCAAAATAACGAAGGGGGAGACGTGTGAGCTTGTCATTTGCTTCCTGGCGTAATTCAGCAATGGTCTGTTGAGAGACACCGGCCATGACATATTGCTGAACGAATGAAAAGAGAGAAGCAACGACGTACAGGACGACAAGCAGCAAAAGTATTCGTGAAATGACATCAAATTGAACAGCTGTTCCATTCGTAAAGCTGTCAAATAGGGAAGAGGTGGCATCCCCAAGCAGCTTTGGACTAATGACATTAAAGACAGTTGAACCAATTGCTGCAATAAAGACGATGATCAGCTGAAATTTTCTTGGTTTTAAATAGCCTGTCAACCGAAGCAGTGTTTTCTTAAATTCCTTCGGTTTTGCGGCTGGCCCTTTAGGGTGGGCGCCTTTATGGCCCATGCCGGAAGACATTTTCTTACTCATCCTCGCTCACCTCCTGACCTTCCTGTGATGCGACAATTTCTTGGTACACAAGATTATCCTTTATTAATTGTTCGTGTGTTCCGATACCTGCGATTTTCCCTTCATCAAGTACAATGATTTTATCACTATGCTTCACTGTGCTGATTCGTTGAGCGACAATGATGAGGGCTGCATGTGCTTTTTCTGCTTCTAATGATGCCCGCAGCTTTGCATCTGTTTTGTAATCAAGTGCTGAAAAGCTATCGTCAAACAAATAGAATGATGGTTTTCGCACTAGCGCCCTTGCAATGGAAAGCCGCTGCTTTTGGCCGCCCGATAGATTTGAACCACCCTGATCAATTTCTGCATCAATTCCGCCATCTTTTTGCAAAACAAATTCCTCGGCCTGCGCAGTTCGCAGCGCCTGCCAGACGTCTTCATCGCTTGCATCCTGATTGCCAAAGCGCACATTCTCGGCAATGGTTCCGCTGAATAAAACAGCTTTTTGCGAGACATAGCCCATCTGGTTTCTCAGTTTCTCCTGTGGCAGCTCTCTAATGTCTACACCATCTAGTGTAATCCGGCCTTCTGTCACTTCATAAAAGCGCGTCATCAGCTGGAGAAGGGTAGTTTTCCCAGAACCCGTACTTCCGATAATGGCTGTTGTTTCGCCAGTTTTGGCTTCAAACGTGATGTTTTGAACGGCCGGTTTCTCTGCATTTGAGTAATAAAATGACACATCCTCAAAGCGAATGGATTGCGCGGGCTCGTGAAGCTCAGTCATAGACACTTCTTTGTCTTTAATCTTTGGTTCCATGTTTAACACTTCATTCATACGTTTAGCTGATGCTTGTGCTCTTGGAACCATAATAAAGCTCATCGACAGCATAATCAGTGCCATTAAAATCATCATCGCATATTGAATGAAGGCAATGAGATTCCCAACTTCCATTTCTCCGGCATCAATTCGGTTTGCCCCGAGCCAGACAATACCGATATTCGTGAAGTTCATGATGATCAGCATAAATGGAAACAAGTAAGCCATTAATCGGTTGACTCTAAGGCCAGTATCCTTATAGGAGGTGTTAGCTTCTTGGAATCGCTCCTTTTCATCATCCACACGGTTAAATGCACGAATGACCCGGATGCCTGAAAGAGATTCTCGCATAATTAAATTCAGCCGGTCTGTTTTTTTCTGAAGCTGGCCAAATAGCGGAATGGCTTTTCTTGACACCAAATAAATAAATCCGCCAAGAAGGGGGAGGGCTGCTAAAAAGATAAGAGACAGGACAGCATCCCTGGAAACAGCCAAAATGATTCCTCCCACAAGCATAAGCGGAGCCCGCGTCATCATTTGTAAAATCATGATCGTCACATCTTGGACTTGTTTCACATCATTTGTTGATCTTGTAATAAAGGAAGACGTGCCGATCTTTTGAAATTCCTCTAATGAAAATTGTTCGACATGTACAAACAGCTGTCTTCTCATATCACGGCCGAAGCCTAGTGCTGTCTTTGATGACAAGTAAGATTTCCAAATGGTGAGCAAAATGGCGAGTAAAGAACAAGCCACCATCCAACCGCCAACCTTCCATATGTAAGCAATATCTCCCTGGACGATTCCGACATCAACGATATCTGCTGTTAACGTCGGTAAATACAGCTGGAGCATACTGCTTAAAAAGGTGAGAATAACAATGGACACAACGGACAGCCGATACGGCTTTAAAAATGATAAAATTGATTTCATACAAATACCTTTCTTCCATATAGTCTTTTGTTCTGTAACCCATCATATACAAAGAGGGATTATTTCTACAAATGAAATGTCTTGTTTTAGTGAATTATTTATATTGTTCAATTTTAGAAAAGAAATCCTTCACAAACACATAAAAATCATGGGCAGAAGGAGACATTTCTCGCGTTTTAGATGCAATAATGCCAACCGTTCTTCTCACTTGAGGAAAATCGATCGGAATTTTCACTGTAAATCGCGGTGTTGTTTCATAAAAGGCACTTTCGGGTAATAAGGTAACGCCCATACCTGCCGATACGAGACCTTTTATGGCATCCAAATCTTCTCCTTCAGATGAAATGGTAGGCTCATAGCCTGCCTGCTTGCAAGCATCAACCGCAATTTGTCTCAGCACATACCCTTCAGGAAATAACACGAAATGATCCTTTCTTAAATCACTTAAATGAATGCTCCTTTGTCCGCTAAAGGGGTGGCTAACCGGTAAAAGGGCATAAATGCTTTCAGAAAACAAAATATTTCCTTCTATTTGAGAATCGTTTGTCGGTACAGGTCCTAAAAAGGCAAGATCGATATCACGATTTTTAACGGCTTCAATGAGAAACTTATAGGATCCTTGACGAAGTAAAAAATCGACCTCTGGATATTCCTGCTTAAAGGCGGAGATGACAGAAGGGAGCACTTGGCTTGCTAGACTTGTAGGAAAGCCAATATTCACCGTCCCTTTGTGCGGATCTAAGTATTCATCAATTTGCTCTTTTGCGTAATCAATGGCTTTGAGTGCAGTTCTGACATGATCTAAAAATTGTCTGCCGATCTTCGTTAATTTGATATTTCGTCCTTCTCGTTCGAATAAGGCCACTCCAAGTTCTTCTTCTAAATTCGCAATCTGCCGGCTGATGGCAGATTGGGCAACATGTAAGTTTTCAGCCGCTTCTGACACGTGTTCACGGTCTGCGACTTCTACAAAATAACGTAACTGACGAAGCTCCATTTTTGCACTTCACACCCATCTATCTCAAAAAGAGATTGTTTTGATCTAAATTATATATTGTTTATATCAATTTGAAAACTTAAAATAAGTTACAGAGTTTGTGAGATTTTATTACTGTGAAAAACGGATCTTTTAAACGGGGGAGAGAAACGATGACTTATAATCAACTACCACAACCACAAGGTCTCTACCGTCCTGAATTTGAACATGATGCATGTGGAATCGGACTGTACGCCCATTTAAAAGGGGAGGCGACACATAGCATCGTCAAAAAGGGATTACAAATGCTGTGCCAGCTTGATCACCGCGGCGGGCAAGGCAGTGATCCGTATACAGGTGATGGTGCCGGTTTAATGGTACAGCTGCCAGACGCTTTCTTTAGAAAGAACTGCAAAGAATTTGCACTTCCAGAAAAGGGCCGTTACGGGGTAGGAATGGTCTTCTTTTCAAAAGATGATGACGAAAAAACGCGTCAAGCCATCGAACAGAAAATCAACGGGTTCATTAAACAGGAAGGCCAAACATTAATTGGCTGGAGAACGGTTCCTGTCGATGCTGGGAAAATTGGTACTGTCGCAGCGAAGAGCTGTCCGGTTGTGAGGCAGGTCTTTATCGGAGCAAACGACAACATCACAGATCGTTTGTCATTTGAAAGAAAATTATATGTCATCCGTAAACAGGCTGAGAACTGGGGAACAAAAGAGGAAAAACAATTTTACTTTGTCAGCCTGTCGAGTCAAACCATCGTATATAAGGGGCTTTTAACATCAGATCAAGTCGATGCTTTTTATCTTGATCTACAGGATGAAACATTTGTTTCTGCATTTTCACTTGTTCATTCAAGATTTAGTACAAATACATTTCCTACATGGGAAAGAGCCCATCCAAACCGTTACTTAATTCACAACGGAGAAATCAACACATTAAGAGGAAACATCAATTGGATGAGAGCAAGAGAACAACAATTCGTATCTGAAGCCTTCGGAGACGATTTAGACAAGATTTTGCCAGTGCTGAATGCAGACGGAAGTGATTCATCCATTTTAGACAATGCCTTTGAATTCTTTGTGCTTGCAGGCCGTACACCTGCTCATACAGCAATGATGCTGATTCCTGAGCCTTGGACGGAAAACACGCACATGTCGAAAGAGAAACGGGCATTTTATGAATACCATAGTTCTCTCATGGAGCCATGGGATGGACCAACAGCGATTTCCTTTACGGACGGTAAACAAATCGGGGCCATCTTAGACCGAAACGGATTAAGACCGGCTAGATACTATGTCACGAATGATGATCATATCATTTTCTCTTCTGAGGTCGGCGTGATTGACACAAATGAAGAAGATGTGAAGTATAAAGATCGTCTTGAGCCTGGCAAAATGCTGCTCATTGATTTAGAAGAAGGACGAATTATTTCTGACGAAGAAGTGAAATCGACCATTGCGAATGAACTTCCTTATCAAAAATGGCTCGATGAAGAAATGGTCCACGTCAATCGCTCGGAAGAAAATTCAGAAAATTCTAGTATAATGGACGATTTGTTGACGCGTCAGCGTGCGTTCCATTATACGTACGAAGACATTCAAAAGTATTTAATCCCTTTACTAGAGGAAGGCAAGGACCCAATTGGTTCAATGGGAAGTGATACACCGCTTGCTGTGTTATCAGATCGTGCGCAGTCTCTGTTTTCTTATTTTAAGCAGTTGTTCGCACAAGTCACGAACCCGCCGATTGATGCCATTCGTGAGCAGCTGGTGACATCAACCATGACTTGGTTAGGTGCCGAAGGCGATATTTTACATCCGAATGAATATTCATGCCGAAGAATTAAACTTTATACTCCGGTCTTAACGAGCGGCCAATTTAACGGTTTGAAAACGATTGTTCATAATGCCTTTAAAAGCAAAACAATTCATACACTTTTCACCGATGATTTAAAGCGCGGACTGGATGCGATGTTTGAAGAGGCGGAAAAAGCGATTAGAGAAGGTGTCTCTTTATTAATCCTTTCAGATCGTGAAATGACAGAACAAAAAGTACCGATTCCACCAATTCTTGCGCTAAGTGCACTTCATCAGCACCTTGTGCGTCAAGGTCTGCGGACAAAGGTCAGTCTGATCGTTGAATCTGGAGAGGTGAGAGAGGTTCATCATTTTGCCGCACTGATTGGCTACGGGGCAGATGCGATCCATCCTTACCTTGTCTATGAAACGTACAAACAGCTGATTGCAGACGAAGCGATTTCGATCAGCTTTGATGAAGCTGTTACAAAGTTTGGTAAAAGCGTGACAGAAGGTGTCGTCAAAGTCATGTCCAAAGTGGGGATTTCCACTGTGCAAAGCTATAGAGGCGCGCAAATCTTTGAAGCAGTCGGGATTAGTGAAGACGTCATTCAAGAGTATTTCACAGGAACAGCTTCTCAGCTTGGCGGGATTGATCTTGACACCATTGCTCATGAGGCAAAACTTCGTCATGAAGCAGGGTACCAAGCAGCAACTGACCAGACACTTGAATCAGGCAGTGAATTCCAGTGGAGAAAAAATGGAGAGCACCATGCCTTTAATCCAAAAACGATCCATACGCTCCAGTGGGCATGCCGTAATGAAGATTACGACCTATTTAAACAATATACAAAGGCAGCGGATGAAGAAAGAATCGGCTTCCTCAGAAATTTGTTTGCATTTCAGCCAAAACAAAAGCCGGTTCGTCTGGAAGAGGTTGAATCTGCTGAATCCATCGTGCGCCGCTTTAAGACAGGTGCTATGTCATTTGGATCTTTAAGTAAAGAAGCGCATGAGGCACTTGCGATTGCGATGAATCGAATTGGCGGTAAAAGTAACAGCGGAGAAGGCGGAGAAGATCCTGCCCGCTTTACAGTAGATGAACACGGTGATGATCGCAGAAGCGCCATTAAACAAATCGCTTCTGGCCGATTTGGTGTGAAAAGTCATTACTTAGTCAATGCAGATGAATTGCAAATTAAAATGGCGCAAGGGGCAAAGCCGGGAGAAGGCGGACAGCTTCCAGGAAATAAAGTGTATCCTTGGGTGGCCGATGTACGTGGTTCTACGCCAGGTGTCGGATTAATTTCACCACCGCCGCATCATGATATTTATTCCATCGAGGATTTGGCACAGCTGATTCATGATTTGAAAAACGCAAACCGTGATGCACGCATCAGTGTCAAGCTTGTATCTAAAGCAGGCGTTGGCACGATCGCAGCAGGTGTAGCAAAAGGAACTGCAGACGTCATTGTCATTAGCGGCTATGACGGCGGTACAGGAGCTTCACCGAAAACGAGTATTAAACACACAGGACTTCCATGGGAGCTTGGATTGGCAGAGGCGCATCAAACCCTTGTGCTAAACGGTCTTCGTGAGAGAGTTGTTCTTGAAACGGACGGAAAGTTAATGACTGGCCGCGATGTTGTCATGGCTGCGATTTTAGGAGCAGAAGAGTATGGCTTTGCGACAGCTCCACTTGTCGTGCTGGGCTGCGTAATGATGAGAGCATGTCATTTAGATACTTGCCCGGTCGGTGTTGCCACACAAAATCCAGAGCTTCGCAAAAAATTCATGGGTAACCCTGATCACATTGTGAACTTCATGATGTTTATTGCAGAAGAAGTAAGAGAAATCTTAGCAGAACTCGGCTTTACATCAATGGATGAATTAATTGGTCGCACGGACGTCCTAGCGGTCAGTGAACGAGCAAAAGCTCACTGGAAAGCAGGGCAGCTAAACCTTGAAACACTGCTTTATCAGCCAGAAGGAGCGCGGACATTCAGAACACCGCAAAATCATAAAATTGATGAATCGCTGGATATGAATGAAATCCTTCCTTATGTACAAGAAGCGCTGAATCATCAAACACCAGTTGATCTATCATTGAGCATTCGCAATATCAACCGTGTGGCCGGAACCATCACTGGCAGTGAAGTGTCTAAGCGCTACGGGGAAGAGGGCTTGCCAGAGGATACGATCACACTAAGATTCACTGGTTCAGCTGGACAAAGCTTTGGCGCATTTGTGCCAAAGGGTATGTCTCTCTATTTAACAGGTGATTCAAATGACTATATCGGCAAAGGACTCTCAGGAGGCAAAATTGCTGTTAAAACCTCTGATCATTTTGTACAAAATGGACATGAAAACGTCATTGTAGGAAACGTCGCATTTTACGGTGCAACTAGCGGAAAAGCTTATATTAACGGACGTGCTGGTGAACGATTTGCTGTTCGTAATTCAGGTGTACATGTGGTTGTTGAAGGAATCGGAGATCACGGCTGTGAATACATGACTGGCGGACGTGTCGTCATTTTAGGAGACGTTGGGAAAAACTTTGGTGCAGGTATGTCTGGTGGTGTGGCTTACATCCATACATCGGATGCCAAACAGTTCAAAAGAATGTGCAACATGGAAATGATCATGTTTGAAAAGCTCACAGATCATGAAGAAGAACAAGAAGTGAAGCAAATGATCAAGGAACACCTTGATTATACAAACAGCTCAAAAGCAGCAGCACTTCTTGAAGACTGGGAGCAAGAAAAGGATCAATTCATCAAAGTCATTCCGAGAAATTACAAAATGATGCTTCAAAGCATCGAAGAACAAAAACAAGCGGGCCTCAGTCATGAAGAAGCGGTGATGTTTGCCTTTGAAGCAAATTCAAAACCGAAAAATCAAGAAACGGCAAACGGGCAAAAAGCAGCCCTCGCTCATTAAGAAAGGGGAGAGGACAATGGGCAAAGCAACAGGTTTTATGGAATATAAAAGAGAAAAGCCAAATGAACGTGACCCTCTCACTCGTCAAAATGACTGGAAAGAATATTCAGCTCCTTATACAGATGACGTATTGAAGAAACAGGGCGCTAGATGTATGGATTGCGGAACACCGTTTTGTCAAATTGGTATGGAGATCAGGGGCGGCGTGTCAGGCTGCCCGATCTACAATTTAATTCCAGAGTGGAATGACCTGGTCTATCGCGGAAGATGGAAAGAAGCGCTCGAAAGACTGCAAAAAACAAATAATTTCCCTGAGTTTACTGGGAGAGTATGTCCTGCGCCTTGTGAAGGTTCATGTACAGTCGCTATTAATGATCCAGCTGTTTCGATTAAAAATATCGAACGCACGATCATTGATAAAGGTTTTGAAAATGGATGGATCACGCCAAGAATCCCTTCAAGCCGTACAGGGAAGAAAATTGCCATTGTTGGCTCAGGACCAGCAGGACTTGCAAGTGCTGATCAATTAAACCAAGCAGGACACGCTGTTACAGTGTTCGAGCGTTCTGACCGCCTTGGCGGACTGCTGACTTACGGGATTCCAAATATGAAGCTCGACAAAGAAGTGGTCGAGCGAAGAGTCAAACTGCTAAGACAAGAAGGCATTGACTTTGTGACAAACACAGAAATCGGCGTGGATATCACTGCCGACGAACTGAAAGAGCAGTTTGATGCGGTTATCCTTTGTACAGGTGCACAAAAGCAGCGTGACCTGTTAATTGAAGGCAGGGAAGCAAAAGGGATTCACCTTGCAATGGATTATTTAACACTCGCAACGAAAAGTATGCTTGATTCAGGATTCAAAGACAAAAACTTCATTGATGCAAAAGGAAAAGACGTGATTGTGATTGGCGGAGGAGATACAGGCGCTGACTGCGTCGCAACTGCACTTCGCCAAAAAGCAAAAAGTGTTGTTCAATTCGGGAAGCATCCAAAGCTTCCAGATACACGTGTAGGGGATAACATGTGGCCAGAACAGCCTTATGTCTTCTCACTGGATTATGCTTATGAAGAAGCACAAGCAAAATTCGGAGAAGATCCGCGTCAATATTCAATTCAAACCACAAAAATTGTGGCAGATAAAAATGGGAAATTAAAAGAGCTTCATACCATTCAAATGGAAAAGGTGAAAAACGAACAAGGGAAGTTTGAATTTCATGAGATTCCAGGGACAGAGAAGGTATGGCCTGCTCAGCTCGTCTTTATTGCAATTGGTTTTGAGGGAACTGAACAGCCGCTTGTGAAACACTTTGGCGTGGACAGCAAAAACAATCGCATTGACGCAAAGTATGGGGAATATACAACAAATGTAGAAGGCGTATTTGCAGCGGGAGATGCAAGACGCGGGCAAAGCTTGATTGTCTGGGCAATTAATGAAGGCAGACAAGTGGCGCACGAGGTAGACCGTTATTTAATGGGGAGTTCGGTTCTGCCAAAATAGGTCAAACAAAGGGTGTTACAATATAAAGAAAAGCCATGACCGAAGTGTGGTCATGGCTTTTTATGTATTGGGATAGAGATGAAGAATGATGCATTGATGGAAATGACGAACACGTTTAGATCCCTCCTTTCATGTATATGCTGTTATAAATGCAGTAAGAAAGGAAGGAACTTTTGTGCCGTTCGTTAATATTTTGACTGAACTCTTCATTGGATTTTTTGCTTTATTTTTAATTACAAAATTATTAGGAAAAACACAATTTGCACAAATCACACCGTTTGATTTCATTTCTGCACTTATTTTAGGCGAAATGGTCGGAAACGCCATTTTTGACCCAGAAGTCAAGATTCAGCACATTTTATTTGCTGTTGCGGTATGGGGCGTTCTCATTTATACAGTTGAATGGCTTTCACAGCGCTTTAAGTCCATTCGTGCGTTTTTAGAAGGAAGACCTACGCTTGTGATTGATAAGGGGAAAATTCACTACAACCGGTTGAAGAGGAATATGCTTGATATCAATCAGCTGCAGACACTGGTTCGCGCAAAAGGCCATTTTGCCCTGAATGAAATTGAATATGCCATACTGGAAACTGACGGATCTGTCAGTGTTCTTCCAAAAATGAAATACGCACCAGCCACAGCAGAAGATGTGAACGTGAAGGGAAAAGAAGTCAAATTGCCTAGAACGTTTATTATTGACGGCGAAATTTTAAAAGATGATTTACAAGAAGCTGGCTTTGATGAATCCTGGCTGAGTGATCAATTAAAAAAGCAGCATATTTCCTCTTATCGAGACGTTCTCTTTTGTGAATGGATTGAAAATGAAGGAATTTATGCAATGCAATATGAAAAATCTAAAAAAACATCCACAACATAAAAACGTGGGTGTTTTTTTGCGCGTGTATGGAATAGGATCAAAAAGAATGTTTGATGAAAACGTTCACAAAATGAGGAGGAGATATGTGATGAAATATAGAAACGTATGGATTATCATGGTCTTGTCTCTATTTCTTTATGACCCAGTTTCACTTCAAGCAGCAGAAGCAGGGCATAACCGCGTCCTTGTCGTTGATCAAAAGGGAAGCGGGGCATACCGCACCGTTCAGTCTGCCATTGATGCGATTCCAGCAAACAATCAACAGCGGGCAACGATCTATATTAAAAATGGCGTATATAGAGAAAAAATTTTGCTTCCGCAAAATAAACCACACGTATCTTTTGTCGGAGAAGATCAGCACAAGACGATCCTTACGTATGATGACACAAATGCAAGCACTGGGAGTACAACCAATAGCTCAAGCACAATGATTCGTGCAAACGATTTTTATGCAGAAAATATTACCTTCCAAAATACAGCTGGCAGACATGCTGGTCAGGCGGTGGCGCTGTATGTGTCTGGCGACCGGGCTGTGTTCAAACAAATACGTGTGTTAGGCTATCAAGATACACTTTATGCAACAGGCACAGGGCGGCAATATTATGAAAACTGCTATATCGAGGGCACGGTCGATTTTATTTTTGGATCAGCCACGGCTGTGTTTAAAAGAGCTGAAATAAAAAGCCTTGGAAATGGGTATATTACTGCAGCATCCACAACAGAAGCACAAAGGTACGGCTACGTATTCATAGATTCTACGTTGAAAAAGGGAACGGCAGCTGCGCAATCGGTTTATTTAGGACGTCCGTGGAGACCTTATTCGGCTGTGACATTCCTCCATACAAAAATGGATGACCATATAAAAGCAGAGGGATGGCATAACTGGGATAACCGTGACAACGAAAGAACGGCCAGGTATAAAGAATTTGGATCGACAGGAGCAGGGAGCAGTCCAGCAAACCGCGTAAAATGGTCAACTATTTTAACCAATAACGAAGCAAGTCAGATCACGGTTCAAGCAGTTCTTGGAGGAGCCGATGGTTGGAATCCAGAAAAGAGGTAAAGGGCTTGTCAGTTTTCGTCAAAGAAAGCTGACTTTTCTGTTTAAAAAACCTTTGAGAACAAACGTTCTTTTGTGTATAATGAACATATTCTTCTAAATTTGGCGGCTACAATAAGGAGGGATTACGTGAAGCGTTTTTCACAGCTCATGTTTTTACAAATATGTATCCTGTCGATTTTATTTCTTCCTTTTTCAGCGAAAGATGAACAGCTCACAGCTCGTGACGATTCACTGGCTTGGATGACCGCTTTAGACGAACTCATACGAACAGCACCTGATTTAGAGGGCGCGATCTCTGGCATCAGCGTCCGCGATACTTCTGACAACTCTCTTCTTTATGAACATCAAGCCGATATTCGTCTTACTCCTGCTTCTAATATGAAACTGCTCACATCAGCCATCGCACTTGATATACTTGGAGAAACACACACATTCCCTACAGACATCTGGATGGATGGTTCCATTCAAAAGAAAACGTTACATGGCAGCCTTTATCTTCGCGGCACCGGCGATCCGACTTTATTAGAGAAGGATTTTGCAGCACTTGCCAAACAAGTCAAAAAGGCCGGAATACATAGCATTCGCGGACAGCTTGCAGCAGATGACACTTGGTTTGATGACACGAGATACTCCATTGATCTGCCTTGGAGTGATGAGGATCAATATTACGGGGCACAAATTTCTGCTCTCACGGCTTCACCGAATCAAGATTATGATGCAGGGACCGTGATTCTCGAAGTAAAACCAGGAAAAAAAGCAGGACAGAAAGCCGAGTATGAGATGATCCCGAAGACGGATGTCGCTCAAGTCATCAATCAAGTGAAAACAGTTCCAGAAGGCGGAAAAAAGAAAATCTCTTTTAAGCGCTCTCACGGAACCAACAAGATTACGTTGACTGGGACCATTCCGGTTAAAGCAAGCTCATCTAAACAATGGGTAGCTTTATGGGATCCGGCCGCCTATGCTTTAGACTTATTGAAACGAGCGTTAAAGACGGAAGGCATTCAAGTAAAAGGACCACTGAAAGCAAAACAAGTTCCTAAAAAAGCCAAAAAAATCGCCTCCCATACATCGATGCCATTATCAGAGCTGCTCGTTCCTATGATGAAATTAAGCAACAATACACATGCAGAAATTTTGCTAAAGGAACTAGGCAAAAAAGTGAAGAACAAAGGGAGCTTTGAAGCTGGGCTGGACGTCATGAATGAACGGCTTCCTGCGTTTGGCATCGATCCTTCGCTTGCAGTTTTGCGTGACGGATCGGGGATATCAACTATTAACCTTGTCTCTGCTAACCAGTTCACTTTATTTTTGACAAACATTCAAAATGAAAAATGGTTTAAAACCTATGAACATGCGCTCCCTTTAGCAGGGGCGAGTGAACGAATGGTGGGGGGCACGTTAAGGAACAGATTGAAAGAACCAGCTACACTAGAAAAAGTTCGTGCAAAAACAGGGTCGTTAACAACGGTCAGCACACTATCTGGATATATTGACACGCAGGGCGGAAAAACGCTCGCTTTTTCCATCTTGTTAAATCACCTTGTTGATGACGAAAAAGGGAAAGAGATAGAAGACCGTATTGTCAGCATATTAGCTGAGAATCTTTAGATTTAGAGAGAGAAGGAGAACCATCATGACGTTAGATAACAATCAATCTTTAGTAAAAACCATGTCCATTTTTCTCATCCCGCTTTTGCTAAGCAATATTTTGCAATCGATCGGACAGTTAGTGTCCATTGTTCTTGTCGGAAGATGGATTGGAGAGGATGCAGTAGCTGCCATTTCTGCATTCTTTCCGCTTTTCTTTTTGCTCGTTTCTTTTTCCATTGGAATTGGATCGGGAAGCTCGATCCTTATTGGACAGGCGTATGGAGCAAAAAATGAACAGAAATTAAAAGAAATCATTGGCACAACGCTTTCATTCACTTTTTTGATTGGCGTATCTTTAGCGATCATTGGAGGTTTTTTCGCAACAGACATCTTAAACCTCATGGGAACACCTGCTAATATCGTGGAGGAAAGTGCGGCTTACGCCAGAATTTTATTCATCTCAATGCCGATCTTATTTCTTTATTTTGTTTATACAACATTCTTGCGGGGAACAGGGGATTCGAAAACACCTTTTTATTTCTTAATGATTAGTACGGCAACGAATATTCTGATGCTGCCCATTTTATTATTTGGCTGGCTGGGACTGCCGGCGTTCGGCTTATATGGCGCTGCGTATGCTTCAGTGATTTCAACAATTGTGACGTTTATCATTCTACATATCTACTTATATAAGACAAAACATCCACTTCGTATTGATGCATCGGTGAGAAAGCATTTATTGATGAAAGGGGATCTATTAAAAACGTTATTAAAGCTCAGTATCCCATCAAGCATTAATATGATCCTTATTTCTTTATCAGAAATTGCCGTTATTTCTTTCGTCAACGATTATGGATCACAGGCGACAGCTGCCTATGGTGTTGTCAATCAAGTCGTGAGTTATGTGCAGATGCCGGCAGTGAGTCTTGGCATTGCGGTCTCAATCTTTGCAGCACAATTCATTGGTGCAGGGAATATGAATCGACTGAAAGATGTCATTAAAATTGGGTTAGGACTTAACTTCGCCATAGGCGGATGTATCATTATTTTCGTTTATATTTTTGCACCGCAGATTTTATCTATCTTTTTAACAGATCCTAAGACGATAGACATTGCCTATAGTTTGGTTGTCATTACACTATGGAGCTATCTCATTTTTGGAACGGCCCAAATTGTTGCAGCCACAATGAGAGCAAGCGGGACAGTTCTTTGGCCAACAATCTTTAGTATTTGTTCCATTTGGCTTGTAGAAGTACCAGTCGCTTATGTGCTATCGCACTATACATCCCTTGGCATTAAAGGAATATGGATTGGCTACCCTGCAGCTTTCTTTGTAAACTTACTCCTCCAATACAGCTACTATCAGCTGGTATGGAAGAAAAAACAAATTGTATCGCTTGTTCAATCATAATGTGAAGGCATAAAGCAGCATATACATACGAAGATCTATCACTTTTAAGGAGGTCAGATCTTCTATGTTTTTAAATCAAAGAAGTGAACTAAGCTCGTACAATATCGGTGACTTTTCTTATGCCGGACCAGATTTCCAAGTGCTGACATGGGGAGAAGGAACGACATTACATATTGGGAAGTTTTGTTCCATCGCAAACGAAGTGAAAATTTTTCTAGGCGGGGAACACCGTATAGATTGGGTCACAACGTATCCATTTAATCAAATTTTCAAAGAAGCTGCACATATTAAAGGACACCCAAAATCGAAGGGGGATGTTCATATTGGACATGACGTATGGATTGGATATGGTGCGACGATTATGTCCGGAGTATGTATAGGCAACGGGGCTGTGATAGGAGCAAATAGTGTGATCACAAAAGATGTGCCTCCATATGCAATAGCCGCAGGAAATCCCCAGCAGCTCATGAAATATCGATTTTCATCCGAAATAATCGAAAAACTGCAGTTATTAGAATGGTGGAATTTAGAGTTTTCAATCATCCAATCTGTTTTTCACCTTTTGCAATCTGATGATATTGAACAGTGTATCAATGTAATAGAAGACATAAAAAAGAAAGGCTGAAAAAGCCTTTCTTTTTTCGTTTAGCTAAGCCGAATGATGGTCAAGGTAGCACCTGCAGCACCGCCTCCTCCAACTAAAATAGCTGTGACAACTGCCCCAAAAAACTGCAGTGAAATGGTGCTTCCAGCTGTTAAACTAACAATAATAGTGTTGTTGATAAATGAAGTTGAGATAACAGGTGATTGAACAGAACCAGAAATAGTAGTTGCTCCATTTAAAAGCAAACGTGTACTAATCAAAAGAGCTGTAGTGGTGTTGACTTGATACGTAATATAATATTTACCAGTTTGCAGAACGGTAAAAACAGTACTTGTGCCGTTTGCCGTAAAACCAGTAATGTTTTGAAAGTTTGGCAGAGGAATATTCGTTCCACCTGCTACAGTAACAATGGTAGGTCCAGAACTATTAGCAGCATAAAGTGCAGTATCTGTAAAACCACCTGTTCCAGTAGCCCCAGTGACACCAGTAACACCTGTCACGCCAGTAGGACCAGTTGCACCTGTAATGCCTGTGGCGCCGGTAGCTCCAGTAGCTCCGGTGATACCTGTGGCACCGGTAGGCCCAGTGGCTCCGGTGATACCTGTGGCACCGGTAGACCCAGTAGCTCCAGTAATACCTGTGGCACCGGTAGGTCCGGTAGCCCCAGTAATACCCGTAGCGCCGGTAGAACCAGTAATACCCGTAGCGCCGGTAGAACCAGTAATACCCGTAGCGCCGGTAGAACCAGTTGCACCTGTAATGCCTGTGGCGCCGGTAGCTCCAGTAGCTCCGGTGATACCTGTGGCACCGGTAGGCCCAGTAGCCCCAGTAATACCCGTAGCGCCGGTAGAACCAGTAATACCCGTAGCGCCGGTAGAACCAGTTGCACCTGTAATGCCTGTGGCGCCGGTAGCTCCAGTAGCTCCGGTGATACCTGTGGCACCGGTAGGCCCAGTAGCCCCAGTAATACCAGTGGCACCAGTAGGTCCAGTAACTCCAGTAATACCTGTGGCACCGGTAGGTCCGGTAGCCCCAGTAATACCCGTAGCGCCGGTAGAACCAGTTGCACCTGTAATGCCTGTGGCGCCGGTAGCTCCAGTAGCTCCGGTGATACCCGTAGCGCCGGTAGGACCCGTTGGTCCAGTAATACCAGTTGCGCCGGTAGGACCAGTAGATCCAGTGATACCCGTTACGCCAGTAGGACCAGTATCTCCAGTGATGCCCGTGGCGCCAGTAGAACCGGTATCTCCAGTGACACCCGTCGCACCGGTAGGTCCGGTATCTCCAGTGATACCAGTTGCGCCGGTAGGACCTGTTGATCCAGTGATACCTGTAGCGCCAGTAGAACCAGTATCTCCAGTGATACCTGTAGCGCCAGTAGAACCAGTATCTCCAGTGATGCCCGTGGCGCCAGTAGAACCGGTATCTCCAGTGACACCCGTCGCACCGGTAGGACCGGTATCTCCAGTGGTACCAGTTACACCAGTAGGACCTGTTGGTCCAGTGATACCCGTGGCGCCAGTAGAACCGGTATCTCCAGTGATACCCGTTACGCCAGTAGGACCAGTATCTCCAGTGATACCCGTCGCACCGGTAGGACCTGTTGGTCCAGTGATACCCGTTGCGCCAGTAGGACCGGTATCTCCAGTGATACCCGTTACGCCAGTAGGACCAGTATCTCCGGTGATGCCCGTTGCACCTGTAATGCCTGTAGCGCCGGTATCTCCAGTTGATCCGGTGATACCTGTTGCGCCAGTAGGACCAGTAACTCCAGTGACACCCGTTGCCCCGGTAGAGCCAGTAACTCCAGTGCTACCTGTAGCACCGGTAGGACCAGTAGGACCAGTAATACCCGTAGCGCCGGTAGGACCAGTGGCTCCGGTAATACCCGTAGCGCCAGTAGGACCAGTATCTCCAGTGACACCCGTTGCCCCGGTAGAGCCAGTGGCTCCGGTGATACCCGTAGCGCCAGTAGGACCGGTATCTCCAGTGACACCCGTAGCGCCAGTAGGACCGGTATCTCCAGTGACACCCGTAGCGCCAGTAGGACCAGTATCTCCAGTGACACCCGTTGCCCCGGTAGAGCCAGTGGCTCCGGTGATACCCGTAGCGCCAGTAGGGCCGGTAACGCCAGTGATACCCGTAGCGCCAGTAGCTCCAGTGCTGCCCGTTGCCCCGGTAGGTCCGGTATTTCCAGTGACACCCGTCGTCCCGGTAGTTCCGGTATCTCCAGTGCTACCTGTGACGCCAGTAGGACCAGTATCTCCAGTGACACCTGTAGCGCCAGTAGGTCCAGTATCTCCAGTGACACCCGTTGCCCCGGTAGAGCCAGTGGCTCCGGTGATACCCGTAGCGCCAGTAGGGCCGGTAACGCCAGTGCTACCCGTAGCGCCGGTAGCTCCAGTGCTGCCCGTTGCCCCGGTAGGTCCGGTATCTCCAGTGATACCTGTGACGCCAGTAGGACCAGTATCTCCAGTGACACCTGTAGCGCCAGTAGGACCAGTATCTCCAGTGCTACCCGTAGCGCCGGTAGGACCGGTATCTCCAGTGACACCCGTCGCACCGGTAGGTCCAGTAATACCAGTTGCGCCGGTAGGACCTGTTGATCCAGTGATACCTGTAGCGCCAGTAGAACCAGTATCTCCAGTGATACCTGTAGCGCCAGTAGGACCGGTATCTCCAGTGATACCCGTTACGCCAGTAGGACCAGTATCTCCAGTGATGCCAGTAGAACCAGTATCTCCAGTGATACCCGTCGCACCGGTAGGACCTGTTGGTCCAGTGATACCAGTTACGCCAGTAGGACCAGTATCTCCAGTGATACCCGTCGCACCGGTAGGACCTGTTGGTCCAGTGATACCCGTAGCGCCAGTAGGACCAGTATCTCCGGTGATGCCCGTTGCACCTGTAATGCCTGTAGCGCCGGTATCTCCAGTTGATCCGGTGATACCTGTTGCGCCAGTAGGACCAGTAACTCCAGTGACACCCGTTGCCCCGGTAGAGCCAGTAACTCCAGTGCTACCTGTAGCACCGGTAGGACCAGTAGGACCAGTAATACCCGTAGCGCCGGTAGGACCAGTGGCTCCGGTAATACCCGTAGCGCCAGTAGGACCGGTATCTCCAGTGACACCCGTAGCGCCAGTAGGGCCAGTATCTCCAGTGACACCCGTTGCCCCGGTAGAGCCAGTGGCTCCGGTGATACCCGTAGCGCCAGTAGGGCCGGTAACGCCAGTGCTACCCGTTGCCCCGGTAGGTCCGGTATTTCCAGTGACACCCGTCGTCCCGGTAGGTCCGGTATCTCCAGTGCTACCTGTGACGCCAGTAGGACCAGTAGCTCCAGTGACACCTGTAGCGCCAGTAGGACCAGTATCTCCAGTGACACCCGTTGCCCCGGTAGAGCCAGTGGCTCCGGTGATACCCGTAGCGCCAGTAGGGCCGGTAACGCCAGTGCTACCCGTAGCGCCAGTAGCTCCAGTGCTGCCCGTTGCCCCGGTAGGTCCGGTATTTCCAGTGACACCCGTCGTCCCGGTAGGGCCGGTATCTCCAGTGCTACCTGTGACGCCAGTAGGACCAGTAGCTCCAGTGCTACCCGTTGCGCCGGTAGGACCCGTTGGTCCAGTAATACCAGTTGCCCCGGTAGGACCAGTGGCTCCGGTAATACCCGTCGCACCAGTAGAACCAGTATCTCCAGTGCTACCCGTAGCGCCAGTAGGGCCGGTATCTCCAGTGACACCCGTAGCGCCAGTAGGACCGGTATCTCCAGTGACACCCGTAGCGCCGGTAGGACCCGTTGGTCCAGTAATACCAGTTGCCCCGGTAGGACCAGTGGCTCCGGTAATACCCGTCGCACCAGTAGAACCAGTATCTCCAGTGCTACCCGTTACGCCAGTAGGACCAGTAGCTCCGGTGCTACCCGTTACGCCAGTAGGACCAGTAGCTCCGGTGCTACCCGTTACGCCAGTAGGACCAGTGGCTCCGGTAATACCCGTCGCACCAGTAGAACCAGTAGCTCCAGTGCTACCCGTAGCGCCAGTAGGACCGGTATCTCCAGTGACACCCGTTGCGCCAGTAGCTCCAGTATCTCCAGTGACACCCGTTGCCCCGGTAGAGCCAGTGGCTCCGGTGATACCCGTAGCGCCAGTAGGACCAGTATCTCCAGTGACACCAGTTGCGCCGGTAGGACCAGTATCTCCAGTGACACCCGTTGCCCCGGTAGGACCCGTAGCGCCAGTAGGGCCGGTAACGCCAGTGCTACCCGTAGCGCCAGTAGGACCAGTATCTCCAGTGACACCCGTTGCCCCGGTAGAGCCAGTGGCTCCGGTGATACCGGTAGCGCCAGTAGGTCCAGTATCTCCAGTGACACCCGTTGCCCCGGTAGAGCCAGTGGCTCCGGTGATACCCGTAGCGCCAGTAGGTCCAGTATCTCCAGTGACACCCGTTGCGCCAGTAGGACCAGTATCTCCAGTGCTGCCCGTGGCGCCGGTAGAGCCAGTAACTCCAGTGATACCCGTTACGCCCGTATCTCCAGTAGCACCGGTAATACCAGTGCCACCCGTAGCGCCAGTAGGACCGGTATTTCCAGTGACACCCGTCGCACCGGTAGAACCAGTATCTCCAGTAATACCAGTTGCCCCGGTAGGACCAGTGGCTCCGGTAATACCCGTAGCACCAGTAGGACCGGTATCTCCAGTGCTACCTGTGACGCCAGTAGGACCAGTATCTCCGGTGATGCCTGTGACACCTGTAGGACCCGTTGGTCCAGTAATACCCGTAGCGCCGGTAGGACCAGTGGCTCCGGTAATACCCGTAGCGCCGGTAGGGCCAGTAGCCCCGGTAATACCCGTAGCGCCGGTAGGGCCAGTAGCCCCGGTAATACCCGTAGCGCCAGTAGGACCAGTATCTCCAGTGCTACCCGTTACGCCAGTAGGACCCGTTGGTCCAGTAATACCAGTTGCCCCTGTAAGTCCAGTAGCACCGGTAATACCAGTGGCACCCGTAGCGCCAGTAGGACCGGTAGAACCAGTAGCTCCGGTAATACCCGTAGCGCCAGTAGAACCAGTAGCTCCGGTGATACCCGTAGCGCCAGTAGAACCAGTAGCTCCGGTGATACCCGTAGCGCCAGTAGGACCAGTAACTCCAGTGCTACCCGTAGCGCCAGTAGGACCAGTAACTCCAGTGACACCCGTTGCCCCGGTAGAGCCAGTAACTCCAGTGCTACCCGTCGCACCGGTAGGACCAGTAGGTCCAGTAATACCAGTTGCCCCGGTAGGACCAGTGGCTCCGGTAATACCCGTCGCACCAGTAGAACCAGTAGCTCCAGTGCTACCCGTAGCGCCAGTAGGACCGGTATCTCCAGTGACACCCGTTGCGCCAGTAGCTCCAGTATCTCCAGTGACACCCGTTGCCCCGGTAGAGCCAGTGGCTCCGGTGATACCCGTAGCGCCAGTAGGACCAGTATCTCCAGTGACACCAGTTGCGCCGGTAGGACCAGTATCTCCAGTGACACCCGTTGCCCCGGTAGGACCCGTAGCGCCAGTAGGGCCGGTAACGCCAGTGCTACCCGTAGCGCCAGTAGGACCAGTATCTCCAGTGACACCCGTTGCCCCGGTAGAGCCAGTGGCTCCGGTGATACCGGTAGCGCCAGTAGGTCCAGTATCTCCAGTGACACCCGTTGCCCCGGTAGAGCCAGTGGCTCCGGTGATACCCGTAGCGCCAGTAGGTCCAGTATCTCCAGTGACACCCGTTGCGCCAGTAGGACCAGTATCTCCAGTGCTGCCCGTGGCGCCGGTAGAGCCAGTAACTCCAGTGATACCCGTTACGCCCGTATCTCCAGTAGCACCGGTAATACCAGTGGCACCCGTAGCGCCAGTAGGACCGGTATTTCCAGTGACACCCGTCGCACCGGTAGAACCAGTATCTCCAGTAATACCAGTTGCCCCGGTAGGACCAGTGGCTCCGGTAATACCCGTAGCACCAGTAGGACCGGTATCTCCAGTGCTACCTGTGACGCCAGTAGGACCAGTATCTCCGGTGATGCCTGTGACACCTGTAGGACCCGTTGGTCCAGTAATACCCGTAGCGCCGGTAGGACCAGTGGCTCCGGTAATACCCGTAGCGCCGGTAGGGCCAGTAGCCCCGGTAATACCCGTAGCGCCAGTAGGGCCAGTAGCTCCAGTGTTGCCCGTTGCCCCGGTAGGTCCGGTATTTCCAGTGACACCCGTCGTCCCGGTAGGACCGGTATCTCCAGTGCTACCTGTGACGCCAGTAGGACCAGTATCTCCAGTGACACCTGTAGCGCCAGTAGGACCAGTATCTCCAGTGCTACCCGTAGCGCCAGTAGGACCAGTATCTCCAGTGACACCCGTTGCGCCAGTAGGACCAGTAGCTCCAGTGACACCCGTTGCGCCAGTAGGACCAGTATCTCCAGTGCTGCCCGTGGCGCCGGTAGAGCCAGTAACTCCAGTGATACCCGTTACGCCCGTATCTCCAGTAGCACCGGTAATACCAGTGGCACCCGTAGCGCCAGTAGGACCGGTATTTCCAGTGACACCCGTCGCACCGGTAGAACCAGTATCTCCAGTAATACCAGTTGCCCCGGTAGGACCAGTGGCTCCGGTAATACCCGTAGCACCAGTAGAACCAGTAGCTCCAGTGCTACCCGTTACGCCAGTAGGACCAGTATCTCCGGTGCTGCCCGTAGCGCCAGTAGGTCCAGTAGCTCCAGTAATACCCGTAGCGCCAGTAGGACCGGTATCTCCAGTGACACCCGTCGCACCGGTAGGTCCGGTAACTCCAGTGCTACCTGTAGCACCGGTAGGCCCCGTTGGTCCAGTAACACCAGTTGCCCCGGTAGGACCAGTGGCTCCGGTAATACCCGTAGCACCAGTAGAACCAGTATCTCCAGTGCTACCCGTAGCGCCAGTAGGACCGGTATCTCCGGTGCTGCCCGTAGCGCCAGTAGGTCCAGTAGCTCCAGTAATACCCGTAGCGCCAGTAGGACCGGTATCTCCAGTGACACCCGTCGCACCGGTAGGTCCGGTAACTCCAGTGCTACCTGTAGCACCGGTAGGACCAGTAGGTCCAGTAATACCAGTGGCTCCGGTAATACCCGTAGCACCAGTAGAACCAGTATCTCCAGTGCTACCCGTTGCGCCAGTAGCTCCAGTAGCTCCAGTGACACCCGTTGCCCCGGTAGAGCCAGTGGCTCCGGTGATACCCGTAGCGCCAGTAGGTCCAGTAGCTCCAGTAATACCCGTAGCGCCAGTAGGACCAGTAGCTCCAGTGACACCCGTAGCGCCAGTAGGACCAGTAGCTCCAGTGACACCCGTTGCGCCAGTAGGACCAGTATCTCCAGTGCTGCCCGTTGCCCCTGTAGGTCCGGTATCTCCAGTGACACCCGTTGCGCCGGTAGAGCCAGTAACTCCAGTGCTACCTGTGACGCCGGTAGGACCAGTAGCTCCGGTGCTGCCCGTAGCGCCAGTAGAACCAGTAGCTCCGGTGATACCCGTGGCGCCGGTAGAGCCAGTAACTCCAGTGATACCCGTGGCGCCGGTAGAGCCAGTAACTCCAGTGATACCCGTGGCGCCGGTAGAGCCAGTAACTCCAGTGATACCCGTTACGCCAGTAGGACCAGTAGCTCCAGTGACACCCGTTGCGCCAGTAGGACCGGTATCTCCAGTGACACCCGTTGCGCCAGTAGCACCGGTAATACCAGTGGCACCCGTAGCGCCGGTATCTCCAGTGCTACCTGTGACGCCAGTAGGACCAGTAACTCCAGTGATACCTGTAGCCCCGGTAGAACCAGTAGAACCAGTAATACCCGTAGCACCTGCAGGGCCAGTTTCACCTGGTGCTGCTAAAAGTGTGTAATCTGGCGACGTATCTGGCGTACCTGAAGGTGGTGAAGAATTCACAAGATAAGTACCCCCACCATAAGTGACCACTTGCCCTACTGAATATGTTGGTGCCGTTACAGGATCATAGGATTCAACACCACTTAATCCGATCCCAGTAGGACCCGTAGGCCCAGTTTCTCCAGAAGCAGCCAAAAGGGTATAGTCGGGGGAGAGTCCAGGTATTCCTGATGGAGCGTCAACATTGGCAATGTAAGTACTACCATCAAACGTGACCACTTGCCCTGCATCGTAATCTTGTGATTGTGAGGGATTAAAAGGAATGGCGCCGGTTAACCCGCCAGTAGGTCCGGTTGGTCCGGGGGGGCCTGCTGGGCCTGCCAGGCCTCTTGGTCCAGCTCTTTGATTTGGTTTTGATTGCTTTATTCCTTTTGCAATGTGGCAGGGGTGATTCCCTTGAGATATATTTTGTTTTATATATTCTTGTTTAATGAATGGACAGTCTCTTTTTCGAGGACGGTCATGACGTGATCTTTTGTAATGAGGCTGTTCATGGTATTTACCGCAAAAGGGACATTTGTGTTCGAATTGATTGTACAAATTGCCCATCTCCTAGAATTGATATTTCATTCTATGTGCAAATTTTTAAATTGGAAGTAAAACCTAAAAAATCATCATTTCGAAAATCATCGAATCAAATTATTTAAATCTTTCATGGATTTATGTTATGGTGTTGAAAGTATAAAAATAGTATGATATTTGACAGAAATGGGGACATCATTTATGAGTCAATCAGTTTTACAGGGCAAAGCCTATTCCGTTTTAAATTTATCCTCTGTGACAGAAGGAGGCACCATTAAAGAATCTTTTGATCGTAGCATGGATTTAGCAAAAAAGGCGGAGAAGTGGGGCTATCATAGATACTGGCTGGCAGAACACCATAACATGGAAGGGGTTGCGAGCTCTGCAACGTCCGTTTTAATTGGATATATTGCTGGAGGAACTGAAAAAATTCGAGTAGGGTCTGGTGGGATTATGCTGCCAAACCATTCTTCACTTGTCATTGCCGAACAATTTGGCACACTTGAGACATTGTATCCGGGGAGAATTGATTTAGGTCTTGGCCGAGCACCAGGGACGGATCAGTTAACAGCAAGAGCGCTTAGACGTAATCTTCATAACGGAGAAGATTTCCCTGAGCAGCTTGAAGAACTGATGCAATATTTCAAGCCGACCGGTCAGGTTAAAAAACATGTTAGAGCTGTTCCAGGAGAAGGCCTGGACATTCCAATTTGGCTCCTTGGTTCAAGTGGTTTTAGCGCCAGACTTGCAGGAGAACTTGGATTGCCATTTGCCTTTGCAGCACATTTCTCACCTAAAAATACAATTCCCGCGTTAGAATTGTACAGACAGTCATTTAGACCTTCTGATGTGTTAAAAGAGCCTTATGCCATGGTTGGTGTGACGGTTTTTGCTGCAGATCAAACTGAGCGTGCTGAATATTTGGCAACCTCTCATTATCAGCGGTTTTTAAGTCTCATTCGCAATACACCAGGAAAACTGAAAGCGCCTGTCGACAGCATGGACGGTCTTTGGAGTCCATATGAAAAGGCGATGGTGGATGAACAATTAAGCTCGACTATCATTGGGGATAAAGAAAAGGTGAAAACAGAATTAGAAGCCTTTATTGAAGCTACTCAAGCTGATGAAGTGATGATTAATTCGGATATGTTTGACCATCAAGAAAGAATGCGTTCGTATGAAATTATCGGAGAGATCTTTCAAGAGGCACAAGAAAATTAAACATAAAAAAAGAACTGCACAGAGCAGTTCTTTTTTATTTATGCTTTTGTAAAAATGCGAAATGGTTGTCCAATTGGCAGAACAATACGGCCAAAATGTGTATTAAGGACAACAGCTGCAGAACCATAAAATGAAAGCAGGGAAATGATCAATTCTGCAATACCAGCCATGGTATGAGTGACATCGTACATCACACCAAAAGTGCTAAGGGAAAGACCAATGAATAAGAAATCAATAAAGACGAAAATCAAAAATAACACTTTATGTGTTTCCATTGCACCAATCGTCATAAACAAGCTGAAAATCAAATAACCAATAAACGCAAAGCCTAGCTGTTTTGGATCTGCTGCTCCCGCAAGCGTTTTCCCAAAAACGCTGGCTTGAATGAGCCAAGTCGTTCCAACGCCCATCCAGAAAAGACCGAATGCGCCAAAAGCAGTGGCTCCAAAAATATTATGATGCTTTGAATCTTGTATGGACGCGATCAGCTGCGCGATTCCTCCAAGGAAGATAGCCCAAGGTAAAATAAGGGAAGTGCCATCTGTGATTCCTAGTTTTTGTGAGGACGCAACGAGCGTCACCATTGCTAAACCAAACAAACCAAGTGGTGTTGGGTCTGCAATTGATAATCGAATTGCTTGAACATTCTGTTTTTCCATAATGACCTCCTACAATTTGCACTTACAAAAGATACTCGAATTCGATAGAAACGTCAAGCTCTTTTTTAGTAGACACTTGCATCGTCTTCCAAATAAATCTATATTTAATACATATCAAATGTGATAGAAAAAGAGGGATAATATGAGTAAAGGCTTATCTGGGAAAACGATTGCCATTTGTGGAACGAGAAAAACAGAAGAAATGCGTACACTTGTCGAAAAACAAGGAGGACAAGCCGTTATTCGCTCTCTTCAAGGAACCGTATTTTTAGCAAAAGAAGAATTAAAGCCAGGCATAGAGACCTTTGTGAAACAAGGGGCAGACTGGGTCATCTTAACAACAGGCATCGGTACAGACACATTAATTGAGAGTGCCGAAGAGCTGCAGCTTGGTAATGAATTTATGAACATTCTATCAAATGCCCATATTGCTTCAAGAGGGTACAAAACCTTTGCTGCGCTGAAAAAACGCGGGATTCACCCGGAGGTCTCTGATGAAGACGGTACGGTTCGTGACTTAATTTCAAAACTTGAAGACAAGGAGTTTCAAGGCAAACGTGTAATGGTTCAGCTTCATGGTGAAAATGCACCAGCTCTCATTCAGTTTTTACATGACAAGGGGGCAGATGT
Organism: Bacillus sp. FSL R5-0659; assembly: GCF_038008785.1. Classification (NCBI taxonomy): domain Bacteria; kingdom Bacillati; phylum Bacillota; class Bacilli; order Caryophanales; family Bacillaceae; genus Bacillus; species Bacillus sp. FSL R5-0659. The sequence continues at coordinate 1,809,865 of NZ_JBBOZU010000001.1, read as the reverse complement.
TTTGCCGCTTTTACCATATCAGCACACACCTCCTGACCCAGAGGCAGCTGAAACGTTGCTGCAAGAAATGATAGATGGACAAGTTCATGCCGTTTGCTTTACAACCGCTGTCCAGGTTCACGCCTTTTTCAAATTAGCCGCAGAATGGGGCAGAAAAGAAGAATTGCAAGCATTATTCGAGCAGCACGTACTGGCAGTAGCTGTCGGGAAAGTCACTGCTGAAGCTTTAAAAGAAGAGGGAATAGACCGAATTCTTGCCCCATCACTTGAGAGAATGGGTGCAATGATAATAGAGTTATCCCGATATATGGAAAAACAATCAGCACACTCATAAAAAAACGCCTTTCACCAGATCAGTGAAAGGCGTTTTTGTTAGATTGTCCGTTTTCGATTCGTCCGAATTTTTTTGAGTACAAAGTAGAGAACAATCAGGATGATAGCAATGACCATAATAGGGGTTGTATAAGTATGAGCAACACTTTGAATATGATCCCATTTTGTCCCGAGCTGCATGCCAAGATAGATAAATAAGATGGACCAAGGAATGGCAGCTAATCCTGTCAAGAAAACAAATTTCAAAAAAGGCATCTTAGCAATACCCGCTGGAATCGAGATGGCATGGCGGACAACAGGGATAAAGCGTGCGGTAAACACTACACCGGTTCCATACCGGTCAAACCAGCGCTCTGCAGTCGCGATATGATGTTCATGGATGAATAAATACTTTCCATACTTTGTTAAAAAAGGTCTTCCGCCGTACAGACCGATCCAGTAAATAAAACACTGGGCGAGTGTACCTCCAATGACGCCGGCAATAACAGCTCCAACAAAACCTATTGTGCCTGTTGACACCATATATCCGCCATAGGCAAGTACAATTTCACTCGGAATGATTTCAATCATCAGCCCTAGTGCTACACCTACATAACCAAGGCTTGTCAGCCAGGTTAAAATTTCATTAAAAAAGGTTCCCATTCATTTCACTCTGCCTTTAAATACGAATTTTCTTCAAGCATCCTTATAAGAGCCTATGCTTGTTTTGCTTTTCTCATGAGTATGCTTTCTATATATGCCAGCATGGTTTGCGGCTCATACAGACACCACTGAACCTGGCTTTTTCACCAGGTCTATGTTGGCAAGCTCTCATCTAGCAGATTTTATCATACCATATTTGCCGGCATCTAGACGATCTACTTGCTATGTGAAGAATGGTCACCATAAAAGAGAATAGGATGCATCCGTTTTTTCAGTAGATCATGATATAATTTGTTAGATGAAACGAACGGGTGGTGCACAAACATGTATTTAACAATCGCAGAAACAGCTGAATACTTGGAAGTATCAGAAGCGTATATTGAAAAATTGATCCAGCAAAAAAAGATCCGTTACGTATTTGACGGGGAATCTTATCTTATTTATCAAGGGCAGTTTCAAACGCATTTAAAGCAGCTCGAACAATATAAAGAGCTCGTCCAAGAGATCTTAAATGAACCGATTCCGGAAGACCCCGATGTAAAGGATGAAGATTAGAATATCTTTTCAATTGAATCAACATGGATCAATGGCCGCGGATGATAGAAAGATTAATCTCTATTTCACCTCATGCTTTCTCGAATGAAAGATGATAAAAGCAGAATGATCATTCATTTGCAGGAAAAGGAAGTGGAATTTTTGGGGACAACTACTTTATGTGAAGCCTGTCAAAAAAACGAAATGGACATTTTAGAAGCGTCTGATGAACCGAAACAGCCTTATGAATTATGCCGTCAATGCCACGAAAGACTACTTACCTATTCATTACGGCCTATTGAATGGTAAAACCTAGCTGTTCTCCATTCTTCTAAACAATTTTTACTGCACGATGATTTTTATGGAGAGGACGGACAGGCTTTCCAATTAGAGGAGGATGTTGTCATCACCAAAAGTGAAAAAGCACCAACATTACAAGCCGTTAGGCGTGATTTGGTGTCTTTATTAGACTTTTCAATCACTAGATGGTTTCTTGAGGATGATGTCATCGTTGCTTTGAAACAGCACGATCAGCAAAGAATCTTGGATGCTGTTCAAAGTAGGTTTGATCAAACACATCATGTCGAAGTGAAATCGCGCATGTTAGAAATTACGGCTGATGTGTTAGGTACCTCTGCTGCTGGGTGGGTGAGGGAACTTTTGGATCAAGCTGATGAAGAATTTCTTTATCCGCTTTCGTGGGCAGCCGCCAGCAGTTTGCCAGTAGATGAGGGATTACAACGTACTCTAGATAAATTGAAATCTGTCAGTGAAAAAGAATTGCCGTTAGAGGCTTTTATTTGCCTGCACCGTTTCCGTTCTAATAAAATATTGGATTGGATGGAGTCAAATTGCACCCATTTTCACGATCAGTGGGGAAGGCTGGCAGCCGTCAGCTACCCAACCTGGGAGAGAATGAAATCTTGGCTAAACAAAGGTAGACCTTTCAGCTTAATTGCACTAGATACAATGGCAAACTGTGCAAAAGGAAATAGACCGGCTCTAGTGGAACAATATTCACCTAAAATCCTTAAAACTGATAAAAATGAAGTAGAAAAGATTTTAAATGAATATTATCAAAAAGATCATGTTCCACGAGTGAAAATGAAAGTGTCCAAAATCTTGGAGAACAAACAAGACATATTTGAATAAGCCTTTTTATTGGCTGACTCCCGTTTGAACAATTTTCATGTGGCATTTAACTTGTACATCTGCATCAGGATAAATGTTCTTCCATTTTTCTGGTGTCACTGCTTTGTCTTTTGATCTATACCTAAGGCCCAGCCCAAGAGGATCTATGTTTTGCTTTTTAAAGGATTGAACAAGGTCTTGTCCTTGCTGAGCGACACGTTTTTCTACTTCTTTTTCAACATGGTTCAATATAGAAGGTTTATCAATTTTTTTGGACTTCATGAATTCTTTTAATTCGCCTTTCAGCTTGATATCAATCATGATATGAGGCTTCTTTGTTAGGTTTTTCGTTGGTTTGATTCGGTAAGACACATGAGATTTGATATTTTCAATGACGACATGGGTCTTTGCTTGATCTGCCAATTGAAACTCATAGATGCCATTTTTATGATTTTCAATCATCGCTTTAAATGTGAACGTGTCTTTTCCAGGTATATGACTGACCATTTTTTCATGATCAAACAGAGCGACTCCTGTGATCTTAATGCCATTGTTTGTTTTCTTGATGTAAGGGAGGTATGCATCGACTCCTTTTGCCAGCATCTGATTCATAAAAATATGCTGATTGGTGACAGGTTCATTGCCATTTCGCATATTTTGGGTGAGCAGATCAGAGAGATATACACCTATATTTAAGTTCGTTTGATTCATTTTTGTGTATAATAACTCTTCCACTTCTCCGCCTACAATTGCAAACACTTGGCGTGAACCAATGATAGGATCACGATAAATATAATTCATTAAATCGATCATGCCGACTTCTTTTGCTAACTTTTCACTGACTAAAATAACGAGCACCTGGCCCATGACGACTGGAAAAGGCGATTTTTCTGATACAAGAAATTGAATATTGCTAATGGTGTTTGACCTTGCACTTAATATTTGATAACTTCCTTGCTCTTGACTTTTAAAGACAGGGAAGACAAAGAAGCCCTTCATTTCTCCATCTTCCAATAAATCAAATCCTGCCGCCTGAGAGATATTTAATTCATCTAAAAGGCGGGGCTCTGCACAGCTGGTTAACAAAAGACTACACAACATGAGGCCCGTAAGTATATAACGTTTCATGCTCGTTTTTTCCCCCTCCTTTTTTTCAGCATCAGTCCAATGACCATACAGATAATCAATCCATAGATCAGAATGAATCCGCTAAATTCCACCCATTGATTAAAGGTTTCAAAAGAAGTTGCACTGGCAAAAAACGAAAACATGATCAGAATGAGGATGCTGAGCCCGATGAACGTGACGCGCTGGTTCGTATGAAGCATTTTTTTTGCCATTCGGCTCGCTGCCCATAATGGAATCGTGATATTAGGAATGATCAGAAGTAGCCAAAGAGACACTTCAATAAATTCAAAGCGCTGGATAAACGGAAGCTTCACAATGCTCGTTAACGTTAGCGTCGGCCATTTTGTTAATTTGAGCTGAGCACTTGAGTAATACGCTATAGAGACGAGAAAAGTGAGCAAGTTTAAGCATGTCGTAAATAATACCCCCATGTGAGCAAATTTTTGAGATGTCTGAGCTTGTTTAATAAAGGGATAATAGACAAGCAGGGTGCCAAAACCAAACATGGATAAGGATGCATCTTTGACTCCCACAAGCATTTGCGAAAATGTATGATCAAACATTGGGAACATGAAACGAAGGTGACTATACTTCATGGCATAAAAACAGATAAACGTCATCCAATACGTCAGTACAACACTAAAAAATGCCCATCCAGCAATGGTTCTAAAGCCACCAGTATGTATGTAATACACAAGCAGCAGCAGTACAGACGCAAACAAAAGACCAGGAATTTCTTTAAACAGCCATACATGGATCACATCCATGTAATGGATAAGGACGGTCAGCGACAAAGAAGCAAAATATAAGATATAAAGAATGTTGAATAATTGCCCAATCCATTTGCCAAATACATATTGCGTGATTTCACCAAATTCATCCGAAGGGGCCTTTTTAAACATCAAGTACATGAGAAAGATCATCACATTGACGCTCATGCCAGAAATCAAAATAGCGATCCATCCATCATTATTGATAGAACGAACAAGGTTTGTTTGAAAGTTTAAAATGCTGACACCGACTTGATTGGCATTGACGAGAAAAAACACAAAATAAGGAGATACTTGAAATTTCTCTTTGACAGAAGAAGAACTCATGCCTTCACTTCCTTATTCATAAAAATCATTTTTCCCCTTACGGCCTTGCTTTGGCTTAGAGCGATGGATGGTTTCATTTTGCGGTCGTAAATTTTCCGGCCTTTTGTTCAAAAAACGGAGCTGAGGACGAATCAGACTGCCCTTTAAATCAGCAAGGCGCATTGGAAAAATAGGCTCTAAATATGGGCGGCCAATTGAAGTTAATTTCATTAAATGGGTGAGCAGAAAAGATCCCATCACAGCAATGCCTAATGCGCCCCAAACCTGTGCTGCGAGTAAAAAAGGGAATCTCAGCAGCCGAATGGTACTACCCATTTTGTAAATAGGCGTGACAAATGAGGCGAGAGCAGACAGGGCAACAATAATGAGTAAAATATTGCTCGTTAAGCCTGCTGCTACAGCCGCCTGTCCAATGACAATCCCTCCAACAATCCCGAGCGTCTGCCCGACTTTAGCTGGGAGCCTTGACCCTGCTTCTCTTAGTAATTCAATCGAAGTCTCTAAAAATAGTGCCTCAATGATCGGAGGAAATGGAACAAGATAGCGCGAGGATACAATGGTTTCTAATAAATCCTTTGGGATCAGCTCATAATGAAAGGTTAAAACGGCGACATATAAAGGTGTCGCAAAAATGGAAAATATCACAGCAAATATGCGTAACAGCCTAAAACAAGAAGCCGCAATCCACGACATATTGTAGTCTTCCATAGTGGAAAAATACTCAAGTAAAATAGTTGGGGCAAGCAAGACATGAGGCGAGCCATCCACTAATATGGCAATTTTCCCTTCTGATAAACCTGAAGACACACGGTCGGGTCTTTCTGTATTCAAAAACAACGGAAAAATCGTATTGGACACATCATAAAGCATTTGAGCGAGGTAATTCGCATCTAAAATCTGATCATAATCAACGTCCTCAATTCGCTGAAGAACCGTTTCGATGTTTTCTGGGTTAGCGATTTCTTCAATATATAACACGGCTACTTTTGTTTGAGAGAGCGTACCAACCGTCTTTTCCTCAACTTTCAGGTTAGGCGTCGGCAGCCGCCGCCTGACCAAATTTAAATTGGTATCTAAAACCTCCACAAATGCTTCCTGTGCACTGATAATGCCAAATTCAATCTCAGGCGGACCAACTTGTCTGCCTTTCTTTTCTTCAATCGGCAAAAGAAGCGTTTTGCCCCAATCTGTCTCTAGTCTAATGGCAATGCTGCCCCGGTGAAGGGCTTCTTCCACTTTTTGAAGATCGCTCGTGATGACAGCCTGCTCAATGGGAATTTGTTCTTTCAGCTCTTCAAGAGTAGGTGTCAGGTGCATTTGTTTGAGAGAGGGGAGAATTTGTTCATGTAGAAGATGTCCATTAATTAAAGATCGAAAAAAGGAAATCTTATACAGAAAATCTCCATTTCGAGACAGCTCATTTGTAAAATCAGCAGAACGTGACAATGCTTCAAATACTGAATTCGGGTCCTTTTGTTGTTTGTTTTTCTTCAGCATTTGGACCAGCTCCTTCGGCGATTTGGCTCTATTATCTAACCGATTGTCTAAAGATATGCATGAAAAAAGCGTTCAGCTTGATGGGCTGGACGCTTTTTTTCCATATTGAACAGCTTCTAATAATAAATCAGCTAGATGGACGGCACGCATGGTCGGCGAGTGCTCCGCGCGTTTGATGCCTGCTGCCATTTGCAGCTGACAACCTGGATTAGACGTAACGATGACAACAGCCTTTGTTTCCCTTGCTTCTGTCATTTTATGATCTAAAATTTGCATCGACATCTTTGGCTGCAAGATGTTGTAAATGCCAGCTGAGCCGCAGCACCGGCCCGAATCCTTCATTTCTTTAAATGATATGCCTTGAATGGCCTTCATCAGCACCCTTGGCGCATGCTGTACACCCATTCCGTTCCGCAAATGACAGGAATCTTGATAGGTGATGACCTGCTCTGGCAAAGCAAGCGGCATACGGCGGTGAAATTCCAGCTCCACTAAAATGTCTGATATATCGGTGATTTTCTTTGAGAAGATTTCACTTCGTTTTTGAAAGTCCGGATCATCGTGAAGCAAATGATCGTAATCACTTAAAAAAGCACCACAACCGCCCGCATTCATGACTATGGCATCTGCATCTATCTTTTCAAATGCTTCAATATTCCGCTTTGCTAGCTGTTTCGCTTGCTCTTTTTCTCCGCTATGACCATGAAGCGCTCCGCAGCACGTTTGAATAGGAGGGACGATGACGTCACAGCCTGCCAGCTGCAAAAGCTGGATGGTCGCTTCGTTTGTACTGGAAAAAACGGTATCCATTAAACAGCCAGTAAAAAAGGCGACACGCTTACTTGCTGGGCCAGCGGCTTTATATTCCGACAAACGGCTTTTTTGTTGACGCGGCACCGTTGGAAGCGCCTGTTCCATCAGGCGTAAGTGCGGTGGAAGCACCTTCAGCATGCCAGTTTTACGGGCGGCTGTTTGCAGACCAGATGTTTGATAAAATCGAAGAAGTCCTGCCGCTTGCCGCATTCGGCTTTGTGAAGGAAAGAGTCCTTTGAATACTGCACGTCTCACAAGTTTGACAGGGATGGATTGTTTTTTGTGCTGCTGAATGATGTCTCTTGCATCCTCAAGTAACCGGCCATATTTAACGCCGGAAGGGCAGACCGGTTCACATGCACGGCAGCCAAGACAAAGATTCAGTGAATGCTCGACATCTTCATCTGGCTCAATGACGCCGTCTCTCACCGCCTTCATTAAAGCAATTCGGCCGCGGGGAGAGTGTGTTTCTTGTTGCCCAGATTCAATATAAGTAGGGCAGGAAGGAAGGCAGAAGCCGCAGCGCATGCAATTGAGCAGCTCTTTTTCGTCCATTTGCTGCTGAAATGATTGCTGAATCTCTGTTTGTTTAGAGGAACTCATGAGACCACCACCCGCTTTCTTGCGGCTTTACCAAACACTTTATCAGGGTTCATCATATTTTCTGGGTCTAGCGCTTGTTTGATCGCTTTCATTGCTGCAATGCCTTCTTTTTTGACCTTTAGTTCCAAGTAAGGGGCTTTCATAAGACCCACACCATGTTCACCCGTAATGGTGCCGCCAAGTGAGACGGCTTTTTCAAAAATGGCCTGAAAGGCTTCCTCCACCCGTTTCATTTCTTCTTCATTTCTTGCATCTGCTGCACAAGTAGGGTGCAAATTGCCATCACCTGCATGACCGAATGTGCAGATTTTCACTTTGTACTCCTTCGCAATATCTTCGATTGCCCGCACCATGCTGGCAATTTCAGACCGAGGGACTGTGGCATCTTCTAAAATGGTCGTTGGGCTTAACCGGGCGAGAGCAGATAAAGCGGATCGTCTCGCTGTTAAAAGTGCATTTGCTTCTTCTTCAGAATGAGCGATATTCACTTCTTTTGCACCGTGCTGCTTACACACTTTTGCGATGCTCTGCATATCACGGGAAACCGCCTCAGGATGGCCGTCCTGTTCGATTAACAGCACCGCTTGAACGTCCGTCGGCAAACCGATTTTTGCAAAGTCTTCAACGACTTCCAGGGTCGGCTGATCCATAAATTCTAATGTGGCGGGGATGATACGCTCTGCAATAATCGCCGACACTGAAGCGGCTGCTTCCTCTAGGCTTTCATATAAGCAAAGCATCGTTTGTTTTGTTTCTGGAAGCGGCAAAAGCTTCAGCGTGGCTTCAGTGACAATCCCGAGCGTTCCTTCTGAACCTACGAACAAACGGGTCATATCATACCCGGCCACGTCCTTTGCAAGTTTGCCGCCTGTTTTCATAATGTCACCGTTTGGCAGAACCACTTCAAGTCCAAGTACATAATCTCTTGTCACGCCATATTTTAAGCCCCGGAGACCACCTGAATTTTCATTAATATTTCCGCCTAATGTAGAGATTTTCATAGAGCTTGGATCAGGTGGATAGAAGAGCCCTTTTGCCTCTACTTGGCGAATGAGTTCCTGTGTGATCAAACCAGGCTGCACCGTTGCTGTCAGGTTTTCTTCATCTATTTCTATTAATTGGTTCATTCTTGTAAACAGCAGCACAAGTCCGCCTTGTGTGGGACATGTACCTGCACAAAGGTTCGTTCCTGATCCTCTTGGCACGATCGGTATATGATATGAGGCGCAGAGCCGGACAATTTGCTGGATTTCCTCAGCCGTATGCGGGCTTACGATGACATCTGGCATCTGCTGAAAATTTGGTGTTGCATCATAAGAGTAGGCAAGCCGATCGGCTTTACTGTCCTGTACGTAAGGCGCACCAACAATCTTTTTCAATTGATTTAAAAATTCAGAATTTAACATGCGCATTCAACTCCTACTGATTAGACGTATCGTTTCTTTCAGTATAAAAAAAGAATCGCCTCATGCCTATGGACGATTCTACAAAATATCGGGCTGTTCGCTTCGTTTTTTTGGATCATGATCTAAAAGCATGAAGGCTAAATAAAAAAGCATTGCATCTTGCATGCGCTTTGGATCAAGTGTCGTTAAATCTTGGATTCGTTTTAGCCTGTAATGTAGTGTATTGATATGAACATGCATTGCTTCTGCGGTATATTTTAATGAGCAATCTGATGTCATGAGTACCCGCAATGTTTTCACTAATTCAGGATAGGGGAGAAGAGGGGCGATCGTTCGATCAAGAAACACTTCCTTTGTTTCCTGACTCACTTCCTCCATAAAAAGTTCAAGCGTTAAATCTTCATCAAATACAATCGGCGTATCAGCATGTGCCATTTTTAATGCACGAAAGGCTTGTTGAAAGGATTGCTTCATCAAATGAGCAGCTGCTGGTTTTCCCGCCCCAATCAAAACCCCTGGCGTGCTCTGCGCCGTAAGGGAGGCATGGATGTGAAATAGGCGCTTCTGCAGTGTTTTACGATCATCTGCTGTTGTTTGCAGCATAAGCAAAAAGCGGGCATGCCCCCAGCGGACGATGATCTCCTGACTAGTGAGATGCAGCGTTTCCTTTAATTCTTTGTATTGATTTTGTTTCATAAACGATTCATCCTGACAATCGATCAGGACAACCGCACGCTCCTTGTTGATATCAAGCTGAAGCCGCGATGCTTTTTCAGTGAGATCAATCGCTGTCTCTGGCAAATGAAGCCAGTCGAATACAAACGCTTCGAGCTGACGTTCATCCGTTTCGGTTTCTTGAAAAAATTCATGTTCATGAATGAGCAGCTCGGTCATTTTTCTTAATATTTCGCCAAAAGGAGACACATGTACAGGATCTCCTGTCATCCCAATGACTCCGATGACCTCCTGCTTAAAATAAATAGGCAGATTGATGCCAGCTTTGACGCCTTTCATGTGGTGCTGGTCATCCTTTGTGAGAATTCGTTTCTGTCCTTCAAAAGATGTCAGATACGCTCCTTCATGAAATTGTCCAATGCGCGCTGGATCTGTTGCTGCAATGATGGTGCCGTTCGTTTGTGCGATGATGATTTCCTCAGTCAGCACCTTTTTCACTTCGTCTACGATCTTTTCTGCCAGTGTCATTGTGAGCAAAATGTACCCCTCCGAGATGTTTCTTTTGACACTATCATACCATCATATGCTAGGACATATCTTTCTTTTCCTGAGTTATGCTAAAATAATAAACGCACATGAAGGAGAAGAAAGGAGACATAGCCATGTCACTGCAAAATCGCTTACAAGATTTACTGAAAGAAGGACAAGCGCTGACAGACTTCGAATATGATGAAGCGGCGAGCCGCAATTGGCCTTTAGAAGGGGCGAGGATAAAAGAAGAAGCACGCTTTGGCGATGTATATATAGAGCGTGTAGACAAGGAATCAGAGGACATGATTCAAACAGAAGACGCCTCATTTCTAAACACACCGCTTACATATGTGAAAAAACATCAAAAAGAATTTATTTATATCGAATCAAAGTGGTTTGATGTCGTGAAAGTAGATGGCTTGGCCATTGAATGGGACGAAGTGTTTCAAACGTATACCGTGTTATTCGGTTTCAAACGTCCTAAGAAAGACACGAATATTTTAAAGGACTTGCTATCGCCATTAAATGGTGCTCAGCTTCAATTTAATGGACAAGATGGCTTATTTGATGTGAATTTACAGCTTCTTGAGCTTGAGGACATCCACGAAGATACGGCTTTCATTGACGTTATCTCGGCCGTGTACCGATTTTTATTCCGTATGGTCATGCAGCTTGAAATCAATGAATCAAAAAACGGCTCAAATTCCTGAGCCGTTTTTTTGATCTATTCATTTGAAGAAGGCGTGACAAACCGCACATCATGCTCTTTTCCATATTGAAGATAATGTTCATGTGGCTCCTGATTGGTCACGATGACATCAATCTCGTGCAAATCACAAAACGTGGTCAAGGCGTAATGATCGAATTTGCTATCATCCACTAATAAAAACGTTTTGGCACTTTTTTGAACGAGCGTCTTTTTAATATCGGTTTCAAGCGGGGACGAATTCGTGACGCCGTGATCAATAGATAAACCAGTTGATGCGATAAAGGCTTTATTCACATTGTAAGCTTTTAAGCGCTCTACACTTTGATAGCCTACGAAAGAATTTGTTTTTCTTTCAAGCATCCCGCCAGTAGAAAAGATGGTGAGATTTTCATAAGGCATCGCCTGTGTAATGAAATCTACATTATTGGTCACAACGGTCACTTGTTTCTCAGTCAAATAGGGGAGCATCTCAAGCGTTGTCGTACCAGAATCAACAAAAATCATATCTCCATTTTCCACAAATGCGGCAGCCGCCTGACCGATCAATTGCTTTTTACTGAGCTGACGGGTCTTTCGCTCTTGATACACCACTAACGTTGAGTGGTTCACAGCCACTCCGCCATACACTTTTTTGAGCACGCCAGACTCGACCAATGCCTGTACATCTCGGCGTATCGTGTTTTTTGAGACACCAAAATGCGCCACAAGCTCATCAAGTGAAGCAGATTCCCGGTCAAACACATACTCTTTAATTTGCTGAATCCGTTTTGTTTTTATCATGCTTCATATCTCCAATCAATCCGAATGTCCTTTTTCCATTATACCAATAAATTCTCTTACATGGATTAGGTCAATTGATTCTCTTTTCTCCTTTGATATAAAAGCGTATGATAGAAAAAAGAACGAAACCAGAAAGGACTTTCACTTCTATGAATCAATCAAACAACCCATTTTCAAAGCTTGCGAATTTTAGAGAAGTAGGGGGACTTCAAACAACAGAGGGGATGGTGATCAAAGAGGGAATGATTTATCGATCCGCAGACTTATCTCGATTGACGAAACAAGACATCGAGATATTCTCAACACTCGGAATTCAAACCGTTTGCGACCTCCGTACAACCTCAGAACGTAAATCACATCCACCAAAGATCAAGGAACACGACAAAATCGTCCATATTCCGATGCAGCCTGACAGTAAGATGCCGAGTAAATGGACCATGTTTCGTATGCTGGTAACAGAAGGGAAGTCTCTCTCATTTACACCGATCATGAAAGATTTATATCAAAGCATGCTCACTGAGCGTAAAGAAGAGATTCGGCAGCTGTTCACACTGCTTTCAAATCAAAGCCATTATCCGCTGATGCTTCACTGCACGAGCGGCAAAGACCGTACAGGTTTTTTATCTGCCCTGATTCAGTTAACAGCAGGTGTACCGCCGACTGTCGTTTTAAGTGAATACATGCGGTCCAATGAAGGCGTGCAAATGCTTGTCAGAAGGCAGGAACGATTTGTCCGATGGATGAGTTTATACCGGGTATCAAAAGAACAAATTCAGCCGCTTGTCGGTGTGCAGCAAGATTATCTTGAAGATGTGCTGCACGAAATGCTGGAGACATACGGGAGTGTAGAGCGGTATTTAATTGAAGCCTGCAAAGTCCCTGAAGCTCAGCTCAATCAAATGAAAAACATTCTGCTTACACCATCTGCTGGCATTCCATCACAAAAAGCGGAATAAACTGAATATGAGGTGATGCAAAACATGCTGAAAAAGATCAGTATGACAGTTCTAACACTGATGTTAATGTTTGTATTCTTATTGATTCCTTCTAGCAGTCTAGCAGCTCGTCCAGTGCCAAAAGGGAAGCTTGAGAGCACAAGAGAAATGCGCGCGGTATGGATTGCGTCGGTTTATAACTTAGATTGGCCCTCAAAGAAGGGGCTGCCCGTAGCAGAGCAGAAAAAAGAGTTCATTCGTTTGTTAGACGAGATCAAAGCGATGAATATGAATGCCGTCATTATGCAAATTAAACCAACAGCAGATGCTTTTTATCCTTCAGCATACGGGCCGTGGTCAGAGTATTTGACTGGAACGCAAGGGAAAGATCCTGGGTATGATCCGCTTGAGTTTATGATAGAAGAAGCTCATAAACGCGGCCTTGAATTTCATGCTTGGTTTAATCCTTACCGAATCACGATGAATCATACTGATCTCAGCCGTTTATCAGCTGATCACCCTGCAAGACAACATCCTGAATGGACCATTGCCTACGGTAATCAGCTATATTACAACCCTGGCATCCCTGAAGCTCAGGACTTCATTGCCCTCGGCATAGAAGAGGTTGTGAAAAACTACGATATTGATGCAGTGCATATGGATGATTATTTTTACCCAAATAAAATAGCCGGTGTGCCGTTTCCAGATCAAGAAACATATGAAACATATGGAAAAAAAGCTTTTACACATATAGAAGATTGGCGAAGAGATAATGTGAATCAGCTGGTGAAACAGATCAATGACACCATTAAGAAAGAAAAGCCGTATGTGAAATTTGGTATTAGTCCATTCGGGGTATGGCGCAACATAAAAGATGACCCGACTGGTTCAAACACCACTGCTGGAATGACCAACTACGATGATTTGTATGCTGATACAAGAGAGTGGATTCAGCAGCACGATATTGATTATGTCACTCCGCAAATTTACTGGAGCATCGGTTTTCAAGCTGCCGCTTATGACGTGCTGACGAAATGGTGGTCAAATGAGGTGAAAGGGGAGCCGGTTCACCTGTATATTGGTCAGGCGGCGTATAAAATTAATCAAAACAGTGATCCTGCTTGGTCTGACCCGGAAGAATATTTTAGGCAGATTGAGCTGAACAGGCAGTCACAGCTCGTGCAGGGAAGCATGCATTTCAGCTTAAAGGATCTCAATCGCAACCCTTTGAATGTAAAGGATCGATTGATAGAAGAGTCATACCGCAAACCAGCTCTCATTCCAGAAATGCCTTGGCTTCATCAGAAAGCGCCTAAAAAACCAATCATTCAATCTGTGAAAAAGACAGCGGATGGTGCGGCTTTGCAAATCAAAAATGATCCACATTCTACCGTATCCTATTATGCAGTCTATCGATTGACAAATAAAGGAACATATGAATTGCTGCAAACAGTTAGAAAAGAAAAAGGCGCCATCACAACGATTAAAGACCTACCAATCAATCAAAAGACGATTGATACTTATAAGATTACGGCTCTTAATCGTCTTCATCACGAAAGCAAGCCTTCTACAAAAATAGTAAAATAACGAAAAAAGCATGAATGAGGATTTTCTTCGTTCATGCTTTTTTTCTATTATTCTTGTTTTAATTTTCTGAATTCAATCAAGCTTGGCATGAAGCAGCTGCTTGATTAATAAATATGATAGAAAAGAGACAAAGGGGGAAGCAAGATGGATTTTGAATTAACGAAAGAACAACAAATGATCCGCCAGATGGTCAAAGATTTTGCCAAAGCAGAAATTGCACCACACGCTCAAACGATTGATGAACAGGCCGTATTCCCAGCCAAAACGTTTCAAAAAATGGGGGAGCTCGGCTTTATGGGCATCCCCTTTCCAGAGAAATACGGAGGCTCAGGAGGAGATACGATATCGTATGCACTCGCTGTAGAAGAAATCGGAAAACAGTGTGCCAGTACAGGTCTTAGCTATGCCGCAGCCGTATCCTTAGGCGCAAGCCCGCTTTATTACTTCGGTACAGAGGACCAAAAGATGGACCACCTTGTCCCGCTGGCTTCTGGGACAGCACTTGGTTCCTTCGGTTTAACAGAACCAAACGCAGGATCAGATGCAAAAGGGACGAAAACAAAAGCAGTCAAAGACGGACAAGAATATGTCATCAACGGGGAGAAGTGCTGGATCACAAACGCCAATTTTGCCAGAACCATTATTGTCACCGCTGTCACGGATCATGATGAACACGGCCGCCCGATCATCTCCGCCTTCATTGTGGAGAAAGGGCAAAAAGGGCTGTCCATTACAAATCCATATGACAAAATGGGCGTGCGTGGGTCAGATACAGCAGAAATCATTTTAGACGGTGTACGTGTACCAGCCCAGAATATTTTAGGAGACCCAGCGAAAGGCTTTAAGCAATTTTTATATACATTAGACGGAGGACGTATTTCAATTGCTGCGTTATCAGTTGGCATTGCACAAGCTGCACTCGATGCTTCGCTCTCGCATGCAAAGGAAAGAAAGCAATTTGGGCAAACCCTTTCTTCCTTCCAAGCCATTCAGTTTAAGCTGGCAGATATGGCGATGCAAATAGAACTCGCGAGACAAATGGTTTGGAAAGCCGCTTGGCTGAAAGATCACGGCAAGCCGTTTACAAAAGAAGCTGCTTATGCCAAACTTTTCGCTTCTGAAATGGCGACAAAAGCAAGCCTTGATGCTGTCCAAATTCACGGAGGAACAGGCTATATGAAAGAATGTGGTGTAGAACGGCTAGTGAGAGATGCAAAGCTCATGGAAATTGGAGAAGGGACCTCTGAAATTCAGCGTCTAGTCATCGCAAGACAACTGTTAGCGTAATCCGATAATGAAAACGCTTACTATCAATGGAGGAGGAAAGCCATCATGTCGATTCATCCACAGACAATCGGCTCCCTTTTAAAAGAGAGAAGGGAGCAGCATCCAGCACATGAAGCCATTGTGTATCCAGAACGTTCATTACGTTATTCATATGAAGCGTTTTATCGAGAAGTCAAGGAAACAGGGAAAGGTCTTATGGCATTAGGGGTTCAAAAAGGGGATCATATCGCCATCATGGCGCCCAATGTACCTGAATGGCTCATGCTGCAATTTGCCTGCGCGTCGATCGGAGCCGTTCTTGTCACCGTAAATACGAATTTTCAAGCACAGGAACTCGCCTATTTACTCAAGCATTCTGATAGCTGCATGCTGTTTATCGTGGACGGCTTTAAAGAGACATCCTATGTCAAAATGCTGGAAGAACTCATACCAGAGCTTCAAAACGCTCATCAAGGCGAGATCACCTCCTCATCTTTTCCTTATTTAAAAAGTGTCGTCTATATTGGCGAGCACACGCCAAAAGGCATGCACAGCTGGAACAGTATTCAAGCTGCTGCTAAAAGAACTGAGGATCACGAGTGGGAGAAACGAATGGATGAGCTTGCGCCAGATGACGTCATTAATATGCAATATACTTCAGGCACAACCGGCTATCCAAAAGGAGTCATGCTCAGCCATACAAACATCGTCTGCAATGCCAGCCAAATCGCAGATTGTATGAAGCTCACCCAAAAGGATCGAATGTGTATCCCCGTTCCTTTCTTTCATTGCTTTGGATCCGTTCTTGGCGTGCTTGCTTGCCTCACAAAAGGAGGAACGATTATTCCGGTTGAATCCTTCCACCCAGAGCGAGTCCTTCAAACCGTGGAAAAAGAGAAGTGCACCGTACTTCACGGCGTCCCGACAATGTTCATTGCAGAGCTTGACCATCCGAATTTTCACCAATACGATCTGTCCACATTACGAACGGGCATTATGGCAGGATCTCTTTGCCCATCCCATGTGATGAAAGCCGTCATTGAACAAATGGGACTGAAGGAGCTCACGATTGCCTACGGACAGACTGAAAGCTCTCCTGTCATTACCCAAACAAGAACGGATGATTCATTTGAAAGACGGGTTCAAACCGTCGGCCCGGCGCTTCCTCACATCGAAGTGAAAATCACCGTTCCAGGCACGCCGGAGGAAGTACCAAGAGGAGAACAAGGCGAGCTGTGTACAAGAGGCTATCATGTGATGAAAGGCTACTATAAAAATGAAGAAGCCACAAATGAAGTGATTGATGAGGACGGCTGGCTTCATACGGGAGATTTAGCAGAGATGGATGAGGACGGCTATGTGAAAATCACAGGACGGCTGAAAGATATGATCATTAGAGGCGGGGAGAATGTATACCCAAAAGAGATTGAGGACGTTCTTTATACTCATCCGGACATTCTTGATGCACAGGTTGTTGGTATACCTGACGAGACGTATGGAGAAGAAGCCGCCGCATTCCTTCGGCTTAAGCAAGGCAGAACGGTGACGATTGAGACACTCACCAGCTATTGTCAGTCGCAAATGGCGCGCTACAAAATTCCTAAATATTTTTTCATCACTGACGAGTATCCGATGACCGCATCAGGGAAGATTCAAAAATTTCGTCTGAAAAAACAGGCGCTTGATCTAATAAAGGAGTGAAGGCAGCGATGTTTCAAAAAGTACTGATTGCCAATCGAGGCGAAATTGCTAGGCGAATTATTCGAACATGTAAAAGGCTCGGGATCCACACCGTTGCCGTTTATTCAGAAGCAGATCAGCATGCACTTCATGTGCAAGAAGCAGACAGCGCCTATCTGATTGGAGGCGCGAAAGTATCTGAAAGCTATTTAAACATGGAAGCCATCATTAGGGTAGCCAAGCAGACAAATACAGATGCTATTCACCCAGGATATGGCCTCTTATCAGAAAATGCGGCCTTTGCAGAACGCTGTCGCAGCGAAGGTATTGCCTTTATTGGGCCATCCGCACAAGTCATTCAGCGAATGGGGAATAAAATTGAAGCAAGAAAAACGATGGCTCAAGCAGGGATCCCCATTGTACCAGGCGTTTCAGCTCCGCTGCATGATGCAGAAGAAGGAGTGAGTCAAGCGCAGTCACTCGGTTATCCGATCATGCTCAAGGCATCAAGCGGGGGTGGAGGAATTGGTATGCAGCTCGTGCAAAATGACGATGAGCTGTACAGGGCTTTTGAAGGGAATCAAAAAAGAGCACAAAGCTTTTTCAACGATGGGACGCTGTATATGGAAAAGGTCATTGAAAACGCGCGGCACATTGAAATCCAGGTCCTTTTTGATTCCTTCGGTCATGGGGTTCACTTATTTGAGCGCGACTGTTCACTCCAGCGGAGACATCAAAAAATCATTGAAGAAGCACCAGCCGCCTGTCTCGATGAACCGGTGAGACGTCAGATGGGGGAGATGGCCGTCAAAGCAGCCAAAGCGATTGGGTATGAAAATGCAGGGACGATTGAATGCTTAGTCGATCAGCATCAACAATTTTATTTCCTAGAAATGAACACAAGATTACAAGTAGAGCACCCTGTCACAGAAGAAATTACAGGTATTGACCTTGTTGAGGAGCAGCTGAAAATCGCTGCATGTGAGCCGCTTTCCTTTAATCAGGAGGATATTCATCAAATCGGGCATGCCATCGAGGTTAGAATTTATGCGGAAGATCCCGTCACCTTTTATCCTTCACCAGGAACGATCACTCGGCTTTCTACGCCTGAAGCTCCGTATATCCGTCATGAGTCAAGTGTGACAAAGGGAAGCATTATAACCCCTTTTTACGATCCAATGATTGCGAAAATGATCGTTTACGGTGATACACGAAAACTTGCAATAGAACGATTAAAAGGGGCATTACAAGCATATGAAATAGAAGGGATCAAAACCAACTTACCGCTTTTAAGGGAAATGGCCGGATCTTCTGCTTTCTTACAAGGCAGCATCACAACCGATTTTCTCATGAAAAAAAGGGAGGGAAACCGTTCATGAAAACTGTCACGATTCAAATGGCCGGAAACTTGTGGAAGCTTCTTGTGAAACAAGGCGATGAAGTGCAAAAAGGACAGGAGGTTGCCATCTTAGAATCAATGAAAATGGAAATTCCGATCGTTGCTGAAGAGGCCGGGATCATCCGCAAAGTGCATAAAGCAGAGGGGGAATTTGTCGATGAAGGAGAGGTTCTTTTAGAACTAACAGAATAGGAGGGAGCCAGATGGCATTACCAAAGAGTGTGCTTATCAGGGAGGTCGGCCCGCGGGACGGACTGCAAAATGAAGCAGTCTGGCTGGACACAAGCGAGAAGCGAACGTGGATAGATCTGCTCGCAGCAGCCCAGCTCCCTTATATTGAAGTCACATCATTTGTTCATCCTAAATGGGTTCCAGCCTTAAAAGATGCCAAAGAACTCACCCAATCCTTAAACCAAAAAGACGACATCACCTATGCAGCACTCATTCCCAATGAAAAAGGCTTAGCTCATTTTTTTGAAGCTAATCTTGACACAGGCGCTATGTTTATCTCTTCGAGTGAAACACATAACAAGAAAAATATGAATCAATCCATCCACGAAACACTTCCTGTCATCAAACAAATGACAGATGATTTAAAAGCAGCAGGAAAAAGGACACGCGCGTATATTTCCACCGTGTTTGGCTGCCCGTATGAAAAACAAGTACCAATGGATCAAGTCCTGCGATTAACGGATATTTTGCTTTCTTATGGCATTGATGAAATATCGCTCGGTGACACCATCGGTGAAGCCCATCCGCTACAAGTAGAAAGGCGCTTAGACATTTTACTTGAACGTTTTCCTGCTGATAAAATCGCTCTTCATTTTCATGATACGAAGGGGATGGCTCTTGCCAATATTTATACGGCATTAAAAGCCGGAATCACGATATTTGACTCCTCCAGCGGGGGGCTTGGCGGATGTCCCTATGCACCTGGCTCCAGCGGAAACGTGGCGACAGAAGATGTGGTGCATATGCTTCATAAACTAGGAATTGAGACAAATATTCACCTTCCTGCATTAATTCAAGCGGCAGAATGGATTGAAGCAAAAGTAGACCGAACCCTGCCTAGTCACTGTTTACGCGCTTTTCACTCTCAGACTACTTCATAAAGGATGAATAACATGACATCATTGGTCCATTTTTCAATACAAGATGAACAGATCGGCATTATGACCTTAAACAGGCCAGAACAAGCGAATTCCCTATCCTCTACAATGCTCGAGGAGATCAATCAAATCATTCAAGAAATCAAACACGATGAAAGCATCCGCTGTCTGCTCATTACAGGAGCCGGTTCAAAAGTCTTTTGCGCTGGTGCAGATTTAAAAGAACGACGATTGATGACAGAAGCAGAAGCAAAAGGCGCTGTTCTTGCAATTCAGCAAACCTTTATGGAGATTGAATCCATTCCTGTACCTGTCATTGCAGTGATGAACGGACACGCACTTGGTGGAGGACTTGAGCTCGCGCTCGCTTGTGATCTCCGCATCGCACGAGCCGGAGCCAGACTCGGCCTGCCGGAAACAGGACTAGCTATCATACCAGGAGCCGGAGGGACGCAGCGGCTTCCGCGCCTCATTGGACTCGGTAAAGCAAAAGAACTTATTTTCACAGGCGCATCATTACAAGCAGAAGAAGCCATTCAAATCGGGCTGATTGAGCATATTTCTGTAGCAGATTCTCTTATGAACGATGCTATCTCTCTTGCAAAACAAATCATCAAAAATGGTCCGCTTGCCTTAAAAGAAGCGAAGCAAGCGATTCATTCAAGCCTTGATCACGATTTGCATACAGGTCTAACGAAGGAATACGAAGCCTATCTACGGCTCATTGATACAGAAGATCGAACGGAAGGTCTTCAAGCCTTCCAAGAAAAACGCACGCCTCAATACAGAGGCAGGTAGCAAGAAAGGGGAATGGGTATGATTGAAGATTATGAACTCAAAAAACAGCAGATTCTGAAAGGCGGGGCCGAGCGATACCATCAAAAAAACAAAGAAAAAGGAAAATTGTTCGTCCGTGACCGCCTTCAGTTGTTATTGGATGAGGATTCTTTCATTGAGGATGCCATGTTTGCCGAGTGTCAAGATGCACATTTACCAGCAGATGGTGTTGTCACAGGGACGGGGCGGATGAATGGGCAGACGGTTTGCGTCATGGCAAATGATTCTACCGTCAAAGCAGGATCATGGGGCGTCAAAACGGTAGAAAAAATCATTAGAATCCAAGAAACAGCCGAAAAACTCAACTGTCCGATGCTGTATTTAGTCGACTCTGCGGGTGCTAGAATCACCGATCAAATCGCCATGTTTCCAGGCAGAAGAGGTGCAGGCCGCATTTTTTATAACCAGGTAAAGCTATCTGGACGTATTCCGCAAATTTGTTTACTATTTGGTCCTTCTGCAGCCGGAGGTGCTTACATTCCTGCTTTTTGTGACATCGTCGTCATGGTCGAAGGGAATGCCTCAATGTATTTAGGCTCACCGCGAATGGCCGAAATGGTGATTGGAGAGAAAGTATCACTTGAAGAAATGGGCGGGGCGAAAATGCATTGCAGCATTTCTGGATGCGGCGATATTTTAGCAAAAACAGAAGAAGAAGCCATTCAAATCGCTCGCACCTATTTAACTTACATGCCTGCCAATTATACAGAAAAACCAAAACGAACAGCCGCAAAAGCACCTAAACCATCAGAGATTACCATTCAAGATCTCATCCCTAAAGGGCAGAATACCCCTTTTGATATGTATCAGCTTATTGATTTACTCATTGATGAAGGATCATTTTTTGAAATTAAAAAGCTATTTGCCGCAGAGCTGATCACAGGATTTGGCCGTATGAATGGTCAGCCTGTTGGTCTTATTGCCAACCAGCCTAGGGTAAAAGGCGGCGTATTATTCCATGACTCGGCTGACAAAGCCGCCAAGTTTATTCAGCTATGTGACGCCTTTCATATTCCACTCCTTTTTCTTGCGGATATACCGGGGTTTATGATCGGAACAAAAGTGGAACAAGCAGGCATTATTAGGCATGGGGCGAAAATGATCTCCGCCATGTCAGAGGCAACCGTTCCGAAAATATCCGTCATTGTTCGTAAAGCATATGGTGCAGGTTTATATGCAATGGCAGGACCAGCCTTTGAACCGGACTGCTGTCTCGCACTTCCATCAGCACAAATTGCTGTCATGGGGCCAGAAGCCGCTGTAAATGCTGTCTATGCGAATAAAATTGCTGAACTGCCTGTAGAAGAGAGGGCGGCATTTATACAAGAGAAACGCAAGGAATACCAGGAAGATATGAATATATATGAGCTTGCCTCAGAAATGATTGTCGATGGTGTCATCCCATTTGACCATTTGCGAGATGAGCTTTGTCATAGATTACAAGCCTATACCTCAAAAGAGATGACATTTACAAGACGAAAACACCCGGTTTATCCGGTCTAAAGGGGGGCGGCCTCATGATGAACCAAAAACCAGCGTGGATTCCCGAAGAGCAGATGATGAAACAAACACGTCTTTACAAATGGATGCATTCACTTGGTTTTTCTACTTACGATGCGTTCTATCAAGCTAGTATCGAGCGTACCGATTGGTTTTGGAGAGAAGCTGAAAAGGCGGTCGGCACCGTGTGGAAGGAGCCGTATGAAGCCGTTTTAGGCCAAGATTCATTCATGTGGCCCAATTGGTTTAAAGGCGGCCGGCTCAACGTGGTCGAAACGGCTGTTGACAAATGGGCAGAAGATGAAGAAACCCAGCATCAACCAGCCGTGATTTGGAGAAATGAAGCGGGAGAAGAAAGAAGATGGACGTTTCTCGAACTTCAGGAAAAGGTCAATCGTCTCGCTGCTGGTTTTTTGAAGAAGGGAATTCAAAAAGGGGATGTGGCGGTCATTTATATGCCGATGCTTCCGGAAACGGCTGCCGTCATGCTTGCCTTTGCAAAGATTGGTGTCATCTTTAGCCCAGTTTTTTCTGGCTATGGAAGCGAGCCTCTTGCCGTACGTATTCGTGCATCGGGTGCAACCATTGTCGTCACAGGCTCTAGCATGACGCGCCGGGGAAAGACGATCAACATGCGTGAATGTGCGGCAGAAGCGATCGACAAAACCAAGACCGTCAAAACAGTCATTGTACACGCTTCCTCTCCTACTGGATATAAAGAGGACATGAAGCTAAACGATTTGTTAAAAGAAGAACCAATGAGTGAAACGACTTATCTTTCAAATCAAGATCCTCTTATGATCTTATACACGTCTGGAACAACCGGTACACCAAAAGGGGCTGTTCATACCCATGCAGGCTTTCCTGTAAAAGCGGCTTTTGATGCTGGTCTTTGTATGGATGTTGCAAAAGGAGACCGCTTGTTTTGGCTCACAGACATGGGATGGATGATGGGGCCATTTCTCGTCTTTGGCGGTTTGATCAATGGAGCTGCAATTGTTTTATATGACGGCGCCCCCGATTATCCAAATGAACAGCACCTTTGGTCATTCATCCACGAGCAAAAAGTCACCCATTTTGGACTTTCACCTACTTTTGTTCGATCTGCGATGCAGCAAAACCTTGCAGACATTGAGCTGCCGCATGTCAAAGCCATCATTTCTACAGGTGAACCGTGGAATGAAGCACCATGGCAATGGCTTTTTGACACAATTGGTCAAAAGCATATTCCGATCTTAAATTACTCAGGGGGAACAGAGGTTTCTGGCGGTATTGTAGGAAGTACGCTGCTTCGTCCAATCAAACCGATCCTTTTTAATGCGGCAATCTTAGGAATGGCGGCAGATGTGTTTAATGAGGCAGGACAGCGCATGATGAATGAGGTAGGGGAGCTTGTTGTGAAAAAGCCATGGGTCGGTATGACATGTGGATTTTGGAAAGATCCGGAGCGATATGAAGACACATATTTCAAACGATTTGATGGGGTGTGGACACACGGTGATTGGGTGATGCAATCAGAGGATGGCGCATTCCATATCACGGGCAGATCAGATGATGTCATTAATACAGCAGGAAAACGCGTCGGTCCAGCTGAAATTGAATCCATTCTTGTCGGGCATCCAGCCGTACATGAGGCTGCTGTGATTGGAGTCAAGGATGAGGTGAAGGGAGAAGCACTTGTTTGTTTCGTCGTAGCCAGATTACAGTCTTTCGAAGAAGCAGCACTCATTTCAGAGCTTAAAACTCATGTTGGTTCATATGCGGGGAAAGCGCTCACTCCAAAGGAAATTCATCTCATTTCAGCTTTACCGAAAACAAGAAACGGAAAAATCGTCCGGCGTTTATTAAAAGGCGCGTATGAGCAGCAGCCTTCACCAGATCTATCTTCTTTAGATAATCCGAATGTCTACAAATGCATTTGCGAATACTTGAAAAGGAAACAAAGTATATAAAAAAAAGACAGGAGAGATCCCTGTCTTTTTTATTGCACATGAAAATTCGTGCCATCTGTTGTTGCTTTTACAATTCCTGCCCGAATCACAAAATCACCGAAATGTTCATCCTCTTCACGTTCTTTTGCATAGCGGGGGAGAAGAGAGCCAAGCTCGTTTAAAATGTCTTCTTCTCCAACATTTTCTCGGTACAGTTTACTTAATCTGCTGCCATCGAAAGCAGCGCCAAGATACATATTGTATTTGCCAGGTGATTTCCCGATAAAGCCAATTTCACCTAGTGCATGACGGGCGCATCCATTTGGACATCCAGTCATACGAATCGTGATTTCTTTATCACTTAAGCCGTTTTCTTCGACAATCTCTTCAATTTTGTCAATTAAGCGCGGGAGGTAGCGTTCTGCTTCTGCCATTGCTAAACCACATGTTGGAAGAGAAACACAAGCCATTGAACTGCGGCGCAGTGCCGAGTGCTGCTGGCCAGCTGATAAACCGAACTCCTGAATGAGCTGCTCGATTTGTTTCTTTTTATGCGT
The DNA here is from genome assembly GCF_038008785.1 of Bacillus sp. FSL R5-0659. NCBI lineage: Bacteria > Bacillati > Bacillota > Bacilli > Caryophanales > Bacillaceae > Bacillus > Bacillus sp. FSL R5-0659. The sequence goes on along the minus strand of NZ_JBBOZU010000001.1, from coordinate 1,785,185 downwards.
TGTGACATTTCCAATCATTAAATTTTGATTCGCTGTTAAGCGGAAGTCACCTGTATGAATCTTTGCGATTTCACGAATGCCTGTCATCAGCGGGTAGTCATCGTAATCCGTGATGCGGCCGCCTTCTACAAACATCGTATAATGCCATCTGCCATTGATGCCTTTTACCCAGCCATAGCGGTCACCGTTATGATCAAAGTGGTAATCTCTTGCGTCTAAAAGGGTAAACCCTAGGCGGCGTTCAAGCTCTTCTTTTACATTCTCAAGACCGAGACGGTCCACTGTATATTTAAAGCGGGCATTTTTTCTCACCGAACGGTTTCCGTAGTCACGTTGAATAGTGATCACTTGTTTGGCAATCTCTACAACTTGTTCCGGTGTACAAAAGCCAATCACTTTTGCAAGCTGAGGATAGGTCGCTGTATCACCATGCGTCATGCCCATTCCGCCGCCAATCGCGACATTAAAGCCGACTAATTGATCATTTTCAATAATCGCAATGAAGCCTAAATCCTGCGAAAAGACATCGATATCGTTAGCAGGAGGGACCGCCACACCAATCTTGAATTTTCTTGGCAGATAAAGCGGACCATACATCGGCTCAACCTCTGTATCAGGCGTAGCCGCTACTTTTTCCTCATCAAGCCAAATTTCATGATATGCTCTTGTTTGCGGAAGCAGGTCATCACTTAATTTTTTGGCGAGCTCGTATACGTCATGGTGTACTTCTGATTGATAGGGATTTGACGTACACATGACATTACGGTTCACATCGCCGCAAGCAGCGATTGTATCAAGCATAGTAGAGTGGATGTCTTGAATGGTCTTTTTCATGTTCCATTTTAAAATACCGTGAAGCTGAAAGGTTTCGCGCGTTGTCAGCTTTAACGTTCCATTTCCGTATTTGTGAGCAAGCTCATCCATCACTAGCCACTGCTTGGATGTGGCGATTCCGCCAGGGAGGCGGACGCGCAGCATAAATTGATAGGCAGGCTCAAGCTTTTGTTTTTGCCGTTCATTTCTCAGGTCACGATCATCCTGTAAATAACTGCCGTGATGCTTCATCAGGCGGTTGTCATCATCAGGAATACCCGCTGAAATCGGATCAAGCATCACTTCTTTTAATGTACCCCGTAAATAATCACTTTTTTCTTTGATTTCTTCTACGTCGCTCGGAGGTCCATCCGGCGCTGTTAATGCTGTCTTCACCATGTAAGTAAAAGCTCCTTTCTCTCAAGCATTCAATCAATATACGTCACGCTGATAGCGTTTTTGCTGCTGCAAGTTGGCTAGATAGCTTTCTGCTTTCTCTTTGCTCATCGCACCTTCTTCTTGGATGATTGATAGAAGGGTATCATGAACATCATGCGCCATATGTTTTTCATCTCCGCAGACATATACATAGGCACCTTGTTCCAGCCATTCGAATAATTCTTTACTTTGTTTCTTCATTTGGTGCTGGACATATACTTTTTCCTCTGAATCTCTTGAAAAAGCCACATCCATTTTCGTTAACACACCATCTTTTAACCACTTTTGCCATTCGGTTTGATATAAGAAATCCGTCACAAAGTGCTGATCACCGAAGAACAACCATGACTTTCCATCTGCACCGACTTCCTCACGCTCCTGCATAAATGAACGGAAAGGGGCGATACCTGTGCCTGGTCCCACCATAATGATCGGTGCATCATGGTTTTCAGGAAGCTTAAAGTTTTGATTGTGCTGGATATAAACAGGCAGCTTATCACCTGGCTCTAAGCGCTCCGCACATAAGATTGAGCAGACACCTTGACGTTCTCTTCCGTGAGCATCATATCTCACTGCACCGATCGTCAAATGAACTTCTTCTTCATTTGCTTTAAGGCTGCTTGCAATGGAATAAAGGCGTGCAGGAATTTTTCTTAAAATCGCAGCGAAGTCTGCCGCTGTTCCTGCAAAAGGACCGAAATCACGAGCAGCATCTACTAAATCTCTTCCTGCTATATACGCTTTTAATTTTTCTTCGCTTCCTTCTTCTAAAAGGGCCTGCAAGGCTTCGCTTTTTGTAAAGGACGACATCTTTTGAAGAAGAGATTTTGTTAATACGGTAATCTCAAAATGAGAGGTGAGTGCTTCTTTTAAAGGAAGCGTGTCGCCGTTTTTATGAACGGTGACGGTTTCCTCTGCATTCCATCCGCATGTTGTGATCAGTTCATCAACAAGCGCAGGATCATTTGTTGGATAAATACCAAGGCTGTCACCTGGCTCATAAACAAGTCCTGATCCTTCAAGAGAAAGCTCCAAATGACGTGTTTCTTTGTTAGAGCCGCGGCCATTTAGGTTGATATTTTCAAGCACTTCAGCATAAAAAGGATTTGTTCTTGAGTATTCAGATGCAGCGGTTTGAGTGTTTACTCCTGCTGATTCCTGCTGGGTTGCTACGGCTCCGCCTTCACTAAGTGAAGATGCCACCCCTTGAAGCCATTCAGAAAACGGCTCATCATAATCAAGGTCACAGTCCACTCGATCGACAAGACGCGTTCCGCCAAGCTCTTTTAAACGCTCATCAAATTCTTTACCTGTTTGACAGAAGAATTCGTAAGAGCTGTCGCCAAGTGAAAGGACAGAAAAGCTTAAATGATCGAGCTTTGGTGCACGTCTGCCGTGAACATATTCATGGAAAGAAAGGGCATTATCAGGCGGATCTCCCTCACCATGTGTGCTCACAATGATCAGTAAATTGTTTATTTTTTTCAGACTATTTGGTTTAAAATCTGACATAGAAGAGAGCGTCACTTGAAAACCTTTCTCTTCAAGATGCTGCGCTGTCTTTTTTGCTAACCCTTCAGAATTGCCTGTTTGCGAGCCATAAAGCACGGTCACATCTTTGCTGACAGGCTGCGCTGGTGCTTCAGCAGAAGGAGAAGGGGTTTGGGCAGTATTTTCTAATCCGGTTAAAGCTGCCTGTGCTGATAAATAACCGGTAAGCCAAATTTTTTGCTGATCTGTTAAAGTCGGAAGCAGCTGATTAAGCAGTTCTGCCTGCTGCTGACTAAACGGACTGTTCAATACATGAAGTTGCAACGATATCCACCTCACAAGGAATATAAACATAGATTAATTCGATAGGAATTATATATATAGGTTCAATTTGAACTTTACCGAAAGTTTGCCATTAAGTAAAATATATAATATTGATTGTCATGATTAAGATTTCTAATACCTTTGCAAAGTGAAGGAACTTGAAGATGAATCGCTTATCTGTATAAAGCACCTTAAGAAAAATGGGGCCGTTTTGAATGAAGAAGTTAATCGTAAGGAATTGAAAAGGGGTGTATGAAAATTGATGCAGCTAAAATTTAAAAACATAAAATATTTTCGGCTTGTCTTCTTGATTGTTCTCATTTTATTAGCAGCGTGCAATTCTCCAAAGGGCAATATAAAGGATTCATACAATAAGAATAAAACAACAACATCTTTTTCAAAAAAAGGCGTACTGCTAAGTAAAGGGGAAACAAATTTACTTCTTATAAATAATAGAACGCCTCTAAAAAGCGATGATTCATTGAAAACTCATCTTCTTATTGAAAAGTATAAAAATGATCTCATCGTTATGGATTTAACGAAAGTAGATTCTAAAAAGCTGTCACAGGGTCAAACGATTGAGGTTTGGTTTGATGAATTACAAGAATCGTCTCCTCCTAAAGCAACGGTCAAAAAATATCACATCATAATGGATAAGTAGGGGAGCAGGGGCAGATTCTTTCTATCATGAAAAAGGAGAAAAACCCTAAGGTTTTTCTCCTTTCTCAAATTATGCTGTTGGAAGTCCCATCACAGCTTTCACTTCTAAATATTCCTCGATTCCGAAGTCTCCCCATTCTCTTCCGATACCAGATTGCTTAAAGCCGCCAAACGGGGCAAAGTAATCTGTTTCGGCATTGTTAATAGTAATTTGACCAGCACGAATATGTTCAGCTACATATTTTAATGTTTTTTCATCTTTTCCAACCACATAGCCAGCAAGACCGTACACTGTATCATTGGCAATCTCAAGGGCATGATCCAGGTCTTGATATGTGATCACACTCATGACGGGTCCGAATATTTCCTCTTGCGCAATGGTCATATCATTTTTCACATTTGTGAAAATAGTATGCTTGGCGAAATATCCTTTGTCTAGTCCGTCCGGCTTCCCAGTTCCCCCAGCAAGCAGATTAGCACCTTCTTCAATACCTTTTTCAATATAAGACTGCACGGTATCCCATTGCTTTTTGGAGACAAGCGGGCCAGTGGCGTGATCTTCTCGCGGATCACCAACTGTAAACTTCGGCAGGGCATTCAGCAGCGCTTTTTCAAATGCGTCTTTCATTGACTCTGGAATCAGTACACGTGTGGCTGCGGAACATACTTGGCCTGTATTCATCGCAATATGATGAACGGCTGTTTCGGCTGCCTCATCCACATCTGCATCATCTAAGACGATAAGAGGGGATTTCCCGCCGAGCTCAAGAGCCACTTTCTTAATATTGTCTGCAGCGTTCTCCATTATTTTAGAGCCGACAGCACCTGATCCAGTAAATGAAACAAAGTCAATATCAGGGTGTGAGCTAATGCCGTCACCAATGACGTCACCAGTTCCGTTAACTAGGTTGAAGACTCCTTTTGGTACGCCTGCTTCATCAATGATGTCTGCAAGAATCATTGCGGCAAAAGGTGTAATTTCCGCAGGCTTTAAGACAACTGGTGAACCTGCTGCAATGGCACCTGCGATTTTAAGTGATGTTTGATTCGTTGGGAAATTCCAAGGTGTAATCAATCCGCTGACACCAATCGCTTCTTTTATAATGGTATGCCCGCCGCGGTCCTCAGTAAATGTATAAGATTTAAGTGCTTCCGCTGCTTTAGAAAAATGTTCATGTCCCATTTTGTAATGAACCTCTTCTGATACTTTCAGCGGTGCACCGAGCTCTTGTGTCATGACTTCTATCAGTTCATCCTTACGTTTTTCGTAGCCGCGCACAATGTTTTCAAGCATCTTTACGCGTTCATTTCGAGATGTTTTTGAGAAAGAAGGGAAGGCCGCACGAGCAGCTTTGACTGCCTTATCTAAATCTTCTTTTGTACCTAAACTAATGGTGCCAATGACTTCCTCTGTAGCAGGATTGATGACTTCCGTCGTTTCGTTTCCTGTTGATGCGATCCATTCTCCGTTAATAAAATGTTTCTCTTGATTTCTCATTCTGACATGTCTCCTTTTTATATGTGATTCCATTCAATATTCTGTTTTCAGGTGATATAAAACTGTACCCACTGTGAAAAATCTAAAACGATGAAACTGTAAAAGAAAAAGTTTCTGATATAATACGCAAAGTGGGACATATGTCCTTTTCAACATCAGGGCATCTATCATTTAATGGAACTAGACTGAAAAAAGAAGGAGCATTTGAACGAATGAAAGGTGTTATTTTCGCTTTATTAGGAGGCGCTTGTATTACACTGCAAGGCGTAGCAAACGCAAGAATCAGCCAGGATATCGGGACATGGCAGGCGGCAACCATCACGCAGCTGACAGGTTTTGTTATCGCACTTATCATTTTACTGATCGTACGTGACGGACACGTTCGAGAATATCGAAAGGTGCAGCCGCTTTATTTAGTAGGAGGCGCATTTGCAGCCATTATTATTTTTAATGAAGTCACTGCGATTCAAATGATCGGTGTCACACTGACGATCGCTGCTTTACTCATTGCACAGCTGGCATTTACCTTTGCAATCGATGCAAAAGGATGGTTTGGTGTACAGAAGAAGAAAATGAAATGGCCGCATTATGCAGGAATTCTATTGATGATCGCGGGTGTAATCATTTTAAAGCTATAAAGGAGGGCGTCAGATGGAAGAGCTTCATGATGAATGTCTATTTTCCTCTTATCTCAAGGCACATCAATTAGAAAACGTCTTTCATCAGAAACTCATATCACATGTCAGCTTATGGCGCTATGAGCAAGGTGAGCTGATTTGTTCAAAGGGAGATCAGAGGGAGCACTTGTACTTGTTAGTAAAAGGGAAATTAAAGATTTTCACCACCACAAAGGAAGGGAAGACCTTTATTCTTTGTTTTAAACATCCTCTTGAAGCGATTGGAGATATTGAATACGTTCAGCAGACAGATATGGTCAATACAGTGGAGGCTGTCACAGAAGTACATATGCTAAGGATTTCTCATCAAGCGCTCATGCGTCATGCGAAGGATGACCCCCGCATATTAGCCTTTTTATTAAAAGGTATTACAAACAAATTTTATACGAAATCAAACGATTTGAGCTTCCACCTTTTATATCCTGTAGAGGTCAGGCTCGCAAGCTACTTATTGTCTGTGTTAACAGGTGATAACAGCGCGAGCGCACTTCGTCTTACCGATGCGGCGAGCTTAATTGGTACAAGCTACAGGCATATTAACCGGGTGATTCAGCAATTTTGTGAAAAAGGGCTGATAGAGAGGCAAAGAGGCGAGATTACGATTCTTGACCGGAAAGGGCTCTTAGAAATAGCAGAGCACAACATTTATGAATAGAAGAAATGAAGGGATTCAGACATGATCATAGGAATAGGATTAGCCATCGCGGCTGGCGCACTCGTCAGCTTACAAACCATTTTTAACAGTAAGGTCAATGAGCAGACAGGCTCTTGGTCAACAACCACTCTCGTTCTAGGTATGGGCTTTATTGCTTCACTTTTGATGGGTCTTTTGCTAGAAGGAACCGGCATGTTTCAATTAAGACATATGGAAGCGTGGTACTGGATTAGCGGAGCCATTGGAGTAGGTGTGGTCATCTGCCTCGTTCAAGCAATCAAACGTCTTGGTCCGACTTATGGAATCTCAATTGTCCTGATTTCACAGCTTGGCTGCGCGCTTTTGTTCGATTCGCTTGGCTGGCTTGGGTTAGAGAAAGTGGAATTTTCGCCCGCAAAACTATTAGGTGTCATTGTGATTGTTGCAGGGATCTTGGTGTTTAAATTGACCAAATTGGAGGCAGTAGAAGAAGAGCAATCAGAAGAAAAAGGGCTGCCACAAGAGTAGCTGCCCTTTAGATCAACCGCCGCCATAAAACGGTTATCGTGGATAAACCATTTAAAAGGAGCCTTTTCATCAAAGGCTTTTTTTTCTGCCCATAGGCGTCCGCTTTATAGGCTGCTTTGTCCTTCGCGACGAGAATACTATAGGCGATTTTACGTTCGATTGCCTGAGTAAGTGATAGCGCAAACGGGGCACTATCAATGACCAAAATCGACTCTGTATTTAAAAAACTAGACCTCGCATCTAAATTATATGTCCCAATAATACTTAAATAATCATCAATGACCATCGATTTCGCATGAATGGAATACGGACCTTCATATTCGTACAAATGAACGCCTGTTTTCATCAGTTCCTTTTTCGTGCTTAAGTAGCCTGCAAAAGCTAAAGGATTTGGTGTCGCTGTCAGAGAATTCGTGACAACTGTTGTTTGAATCTCGCTAGCTAATGGAGTGAGGCCGTCCTTCATGGGTCGTGTCGGGATAATATAAGGCGTCTGTATGAGCACAGAACGCTTAGCCCGGTGAGCAAGATCGTTTAATTTTTTCAGTACAAGAGGACGCTTATTGAAGCGCTCCACTGGATTTGTAAAGAATGCAATCTGTTTTACTGAGGTGGTATCTGCTGCCCAATTAAAAGAAGACATCACAAAAGGTTCTTTCGTACGCACTGCCTCCTGATAGGATCTAAGCAGTTTCTTTCTTAGTTTTAAGCCTTTTTTTGCTTTTTGCTTGGAGAACACGGCTTTTGTTTTTTTCGTAAAGTTATGATTCCATAAATAAACGAAATATTGCTCCATTTCATCTAATACTTTTCCTTTTTTGTCGTTATAAAGCAGCACATCGCGGTCAAATGCAAAGTCTTTCGGCGGCTGATCTGCAAAGTATTTATCACCGATATTTCTTCCGCCCATGACAGCTACTCGGCCATCTGCCAGCAGCAGCTTATCATGAAGGCGGTTATGCCACGTCCATGGCTTAAATAACCGAAAGGGCTCATAAAAACGAATGGCCATGTTCGGGTGATTTGCCACGGCATACCTTAAATGCTTCAGCGGTCCACGCAAACTGTGGCAGATGCCGTCTAAAAGCAGCTGAACTTTCACCCCTCGATCAGCTGCTTCAATCAAAGCACCTAGTACCCATTCGGCTGTTTTTCCCTTTTGAATGGAGTAATAACTAAGACGGATCATCCTCTTTGCCTCACGAATCATTTGAATTCTGGCCTGGCCAGACTCAAATCCATCGTCAAGAAGCATCACTTGATTTGTGCCCTGATCGTCTCCTGAGATGGAAGAGGCTTTATAGATACAATGTTCTTTGCATGTTTTTTGAATCGGTAAATAAAACAAAACAAATGCGGTCAAAAAGACATAAACGACATAGAGAAGGATCAGATAAAACAAAAGATGAAGCATACGGATCAGCTCCTTTCACATAGACACAACTTTTCCTTAGTTTATGTCAAAAATAAAATTTCACTCATTTTCGCCTTTCACCTAAATACATGACAAAAGAATCATCTTGTTTTTATTGGGCATTTAATTATAGTATGAAATGAGTAAGGGGGAATCGAATTGAACGAATCATTATTTAACATCCCAAGCGATGTATATCAAACGTTAAGTGAAACAGAGCGTTATTTACTCAATTATATTCACCAGCATTTAGAGGATATCTCCACCTTATCCATTGTCACTTTAAGCGAAAGAGCCAATGTATCGACAGCCACAATTGTCAGACTGATGAAAAAAATTGGTTATAATGGCTATACATCCTTTAAATATCGATTGAAACAAGAAAAGAAAATGACAGATGCAAGCGACCAGCTCAAGAATATTGATGAAGACATCAAACTAGCGATTCGGAAAAATGAAGAAGAGGTTTTAAAGACGATCCAGCTGCAAAGTATTGGACAAATTGAAGATGCCGTTCAAAAAATACATAATGCAGACAAAATTTATATTTTCGGCAGAGGCTTCTCAGAAATGATCGCCAAAGAGATGACCATCAAATTACAGCTCATTGGGAAAACATGTGAAGTACACGACGATCCGAATATCATTCGGCTGAAATCACGAGACATTGAAAAAAGTGAGCTTGCCATCTTTGTTTCATTAAATGGCGAAACAGCTGAGCTTGTTGAAGCGTGTCAAAACCTCAGCATGAAGCAAGTCACAACCATTACGGTCACGACAAGAATAGATTCTACATTAAGCAAAATATCAGATATGACACTAGTCGGATATAAAGGGGAACAATCTTTCTTTCCAGATTATGAAGTCAGATCCCGCCTGTCTCTCCATGTCATTGCCCGCATTTTACTCGATGCCTATGTGATCCGAATGAAATAACCAATAAGAAAGCCTTCGAGACTTTGATCTGGAAGGCTTTTTCTCATGAAAACCTTTACACATTCTGAAAACATTTTCACTGAATCGTATGAGATACTTTCTTTAGAGAAAAGAAAGAAGGTGAAACCAATTGATTTATACCTGCACCTTAAATCCTGCTATTGACCTATATATTGCATTAAAAGAAATGCGGGCAAATGCAGTCAACCGTACGGAAGATGAAGATTATCAGCCGAATGGAAAAGGCGTGAACGTGTCGATTATGCTAAAGAAATATGGCTTCACCAGCACTGCATTAGGGTTTATCGCTGGGTTTTCAGGCTCTTATATTGAACAATCCTTAAAGGATCTCTCTATTCAGACCGATTTTATCTCGGTTGAGGGAATTACACGCATTAATGTTTTTATCAATACGACAGAAGAATACAAGCTCGTGAACCAGGGCCCTGCGATTGAAGAAAGAGCGCTTCACGCCTTTCGTGAGAAAATTGCAGCTATCCCGCAGGGGGGCATCCTCATCATGTCAGGCAGTTTGCCAAAGGGCGTTCCTGCCAGCATTTTTTCAGAAGTAGCAGCTATTTGCCATCAACAGAAGGTCAAGTTCATTTTAGACACAAGCTCTGCAGCGGTTCTTGAGACGCTTCAATACAAGCCGTATTTATTAAAACCAAATGAAGAAGAAATTGCTGCTTTTTTCGGCAAAACACATCCTCTGTCAGAAAAAGAACTCATTCAATCAGGAGAAAAGCTTATTGAGATGGGTGCAGAGCAAGTGCTTATTTCCCGCGGGGGAGAAGGGGCTTTGTTCATTACGAAAAACGCCGTCTTAAAAGGAAACGCACCGACAGGCATTGTAGTAAACACAGCTTGCTCTGGAGATGCGATGCTTGCAGCTTTTCTTAGTAAACAGCTTGAAGGACATTCACCTGAAGAATGCTTACGATACGGCATTGCAACAGGAGCCTCTACCGCATTTTCGAAAGGCTTAAGTGATTTACATGACATTGATTCATTGATTGAGCAAGTACACATACAGAAAATATAAGGGGGAATACACATGAGCCGTAAAAAAATTGTCGCTGCAACCGGCTGTCCAACAGGCATTGCACACACATTTATGGCAGCTGAAGCATTAAAAATCGCTGCTGAGCAACTAGGGGTCGACATCAAAGTCGAAACGCATGGTCAAGTAGGAATTGAAAACGCTTTAACTGATCAAGACATTATGGAAGCAGATGGAGTCATTGTGGCAGCCGACAAAGATGTGCATACAGACCGTTTTCACGGCAAGCCACTGATTGAAGTGCCTGTAGCCAAAGGCATTCGCACGCCGACTGAGCTGATTCAGAGCATTATCAATGGAGATGCTCCCGTTCATCAAGTGAAAGGAAGAGCTTCTGGAACAGAGAAACCATCTGCTCCTTCATCCTCTCAACAAAAGTCGGCAAATAAATGGATACACACTATTTATAAGCACTTAATGAACGGTGTATCGCACATGCTGCCATTTGTCGTTGGAGGCGGGGTCTTAATAGCTATTTCCTTCCTATTCGGAATCTACTCTGCTGATCCTCAGCACGAAACATATCATCCGTTTGCTGCCTATTTGAAAAGCATTGGCGGACTTGGCTTTAGCTTAATGGTACCAATTTTAGCAGCATTTATCGCTGATTCAATTGCAAGACGCCCAGGGATGGTCGTCGGCTTTATAGGAGGGCTCCTTGCAAATGATGGAGGTGCTGGCTTCTTAGGCGGTATAATCGCAGGTTTTGCAGCAGGATATATCATTTTATTGCTTCAATTCTTGCTTCAAAAATTACCAGCATCGCTTGATGGATTAAAATCGATCTTCATCTATCCTGTCATCGGTATTTTCTTAATTGGGGCTGTCATGACCCCGCTATTGGTTCCCATCACAGGGTTAAATAATTCCTTAATGGATTTTCTCTCATCTGTACAATCCACAAATCCGCTGCTTTTAGGCTTAATTGTGGGAGCAATGTGTGGATTTGATATGGGCGGACCATTTAACAAAGCAGCCTATGTTACAGGAACGGCTTTACTTGCACAAGGCAACCTTTACTTTATGGCAGGTGTGTCTGCAGCATGTATCACACCACCACTTATCATTGCGATTGCTACAACCATTTTCCGAAAACATTTCACGCCACAAGAACGAAATGCTGGGGCAATCAACTATATTCTGGGGGCGACACATATTACAGAAGGAGCCATCCCATTTGCGGCAAAAAACCCAGTCGTTGTCCTGCCAATTATCATGTTTGGTTCCGCCATCTCTGCTATATTGACATATTTGTTTGGCGTACAGGTTCCAGCTCCGCATGGTGGATTCCTTGTCCTTCCAGTTGTCACAGGTGCATTCCAATGGGTGCTTTCCATACTAATCGGATCAATTGTAGGTGCGATTCTATACGGACTTTACCGTAAAAAAATAGACAAACCCGCAGTTTAAGAGGGAGGAAGAGAAATAATGGAACATATCTATATGAATCTTCACGAAACAGCTTCTTCACAGGCTGGCGTGTTCGCAGCCATTGCTGACATTGCCTACAAAGCAGGTATTTGCACCTCACCAGAGGATGTCAAAAAAGGCTTAGCGGAAAGAGAAGCACTGAGTACAACTGGATTTCAAGATGGATTTGCTATTCCGCATACACAAACAGAAGCCATCACGAAACCAGCACTTGTGATCGTCCGCACGGAAACAGGCATTGAATGGGACGCTTTTGATGGGAAACCTTGCTTTTTCTTCTTATCCTTACTGATCCCTAAAAGTGAAGCAGGGACGACTCATTTAAAGGCTCTTTCTGCCCTTTCACGAGGCTTAATGGATGAAACGAAACGTCAAAAACTGCTGGAAACAAGAACAAATGAAGACATGCTGGCTGTATTAGAAACGGATATTTTAACTAGAGAGGATGTTTGATCATGCCTTTACTTTCAACAACACCAATGCTTGAGGCTGCGAAAAAAGAAAAATACGGAATTGTGGCATTCAATGTGCACTCCTTTGACAGTATCTATTGGGTGCTCGAAACTGCTGCAGAATTAAAGTCACCTGTGATATTGCAAACAACGGTTGGAACGGTTCAATCTCTTGGCGCAAAAGCGATTGCAGATACAGTGAAGGCGGCGGCTGATCAATATCAAATCCCAATCGGTCTTCACCTCGATCATTGCACAGACTTTGATGTGATTCTCACCTGTATCAGAGCGGGATATACATCCGTTATGATCGATGCATCTATGCATTCATATGAAGAAAATGTTCGTCGCTCAAAAGAAGTCGTGGATCTTGCCTTAAAAGTGGGTGTAAATGTCGAAGCAGAATTAGGCAAGGTAGGCGGTGTCGAAGATGATATCGTTGTTGATGAAAAGGATGCTGAAAAAGCCGTTCCATCAGAATGCCGTCAATTTGTAGAAGAAACTGGGGTGCCCACTTTAGCACCTGCGATTGGTACTGCCCATGGCATTTATAAAGGGGTGCCGGATATTGACTTTGCCCGCATTGAACAAATTGCGGACCTGGTCGATGTACCACTTGTTCTCCACGGTGGTTCTGCTGTACCGGATGAGGATGTGAAGCGATGCGTTGCACTTGGTATGGCAAAGGTGAATGTCTCAACTGAATTGAAAAATGCATACTCCGAGGCCATACGTGATCATTTCTCAAATGAACCTGAAAGCTTAGATCCGCGTATGTATTTACAAAAAGCAAAACAAGCAGCAAAAGACATGGTCCAATCGAAAATACGAATCGTTGGCAGTGAGGGCAAAGCCCATCCGCTATATCAATAAGAAAAAAAGCAGAGCTGCAATTGCTCTGCTTTTTTACATTATTCGTTTTCTTTCATTTCATTTGATGTACGTACTCGTGCATTTCCCATAAATATGACTGTAATCGCCGCAAGTGCAATCGGGAATAAAGCAAGCAAAAATACATACGTAATACTTTGTGACATTGCATCGATGACTTTATTTAAAATATCAGTCGGAATTTGTGAGCGGGCACCTTCTTGGAAAATAGCCTGTGGATCGCCTATTTGAGAAGGGGCTCCTTTCATTCCACTAAAGGCATCAGCTAAACGATTTGTCAGCACATTGGTTTGAATTGTCCCGAAAATCGTGACACCGAGTGTCATCCCAAGTGATCTCATAAATGAATTGGTCGAGTTTGCACTGCCTCGGTAGCGCGGCTCAAGATCATTCATTGAAGCTGACGGCAGAAGGGAGAAGCTGAACCCTACCCCAAAGCCTGATATCATCATAAAGAGTGTGAGCCACAGTCTTGCTGTATCTGGTGACATATTGGCAAGCAGCAGCATCCCAGCGAAAAATGAAATGACAGAGATGGTCATAAGACGTCTGAAAGGCACTTTCGTCTGCATCGTTCCGCCAATCATACTGCCAATGACTGATCCAATCATCATCGGTGTTAAAATAAACCCTGCACTTGTCGCAGATTCACCGTACACCGCCTGCACGAAAATAGGAATAAAGACAGCAAGAATAATGAATGTCCCACCATATAAAAACGCCAAAATTTGAGATGTCGCAAATAATCGATTTTTAAACATCCAAAATGAGATAATCGGTTCCTCAGCTTTACGCTCAACAATAAAGAAGATCGTACCGAACACAAGAAACACAGCAAAAAGTGTGAGGATTTGCACCGAATCCCAAGCATAAGATTTACCGCCAAGCTCAAGGGCGAACATTAAGCTGACAACCGCAACGACAAGCGTAATAGCACCTGACCAGTCGATTTTCTGCTTACGATGTTCAAGCGATTCCTGATAATATCTGGCGATCAAGAAGACACTGACAATACCAATCGGCACATTAATATAGAAAACCCAATGCCAGCCGATCGAATCCGTAATAATAGCACCTAAGAGCGGTCCGAGTACACTTGATAAACCAAAGACAGCTCCAAACATACCAGACATTTTTCCACGCTTTTCAGGCGGGAAGATGTCAAAGATAATTGTAAATGCGATTGGAAGAAGGGCACCGCCTCCAAGCCCTTGAATGGCTCGGTAAATAATGAGCTGATCCATCGTTTGTGCGATACCGCACAGCGCTGATCCAATTAAAAAGAAAATAAGTCCAAACAGAAAAAAACGCTTTCGACCATACATATCAGAAAGCTTTCCGTAAATAGGCATTCCCGCCATTACTGCCACCATATAAGAAGCCGTCACCCAAGCAAATTTATCAAAACTGCCCAAATCTGCTACGATACTTCCCATCGCTGTTGCAACAATGGTATTGTCCATCGCTGCCATAAAAATCCCTAACAGCAAACCGATGACAACAAAGCGAGTGGATGCCTTGCCTTTATCCACATGATTCATTTCATTTACCTCCTGCTTACGTTCTCTCCTTATTTTTGCTATGATCAACTTAACCATAAAGTAAGAGAACATTTATCTTGATGATCAAGATAAATTGATTTTAAAGGGAGGAGAACAAGTTGTCAATAAAGAACGAGGCTGAAGACAGCGCAACCCAGATCATCCATACAATGAGGCGCCTCGCCACACGAACCGTTTTATTCCACCAAGCGGCCGCCCAATCACTCGGCCTTTTTCCAACAGATCTCAAATCAGCTGATTTATTAAATGAACTCGGCCCCCTTACAGCAGGAGAACTAAGTGAAAAAACAGGCCTTAGCTCAGGTGCAGTCACAGCTCTTATTGACCGCCTTGAAAAAGCGGGCTACGCCAAAAGAGAAAAGGACCCAAAGGACAAACGAAGAGTTATCATCGTTCCATTAACGGCAGGGAAATCACAGGTGAAAGAACTCTTTCGATCCTTATCAACATCAACGAAGGAACTCACAAATGAATACAAACCAGAAGAATTAGACTTAATTATTCAATTTATAACTGAAGCAGCAGATATCATGGAGCAAGAACTTCAATTGCTTAAGTCTAAATCGTAAAAAGTACACTGATGAGGGTGTGCTTTTTCTAAGTGCATTCCTAATTCATGTAGGGATTGCCTCGACTAGTGACATCTTCCTTACCATAAAATGCTCTATAACTCTTTTTTATAATGGAGTAGCTCAAAAAAATGTTCTATTTAAAAGATTGTTCTAAAAACTACATTATAATTGTTATGACAAAAGTGGAGCTAATGAATTCTATAGTTTGCTTTTCAATTGAAACAATGTTCATTTACATAATCAGTATTGTTTTTGTATCTTAATGCCTATTTAATGACAAACTTTGTATTGGTAAAATTGACCTTGTCAATGAATAGGAAGGAGTGAATTCTGCTGGGGAAGATACTTGATGCAAAAGCACTAACAAGTGCCATGGACACAAGGGCAAAACACTATCAGGAACTCCGCGAACAAATGGTAGATTTAAAAAAGGCATTACAAGGTGTTGCCAACCTCGGTGATGATTTTACTGGAAAAGGTGCCGATAACATTAAAAGCTTCTACAAAGAGCTCGCCGGAAATGTAGACATGTTTATCAATTTCATTGATAAGCAAAAAGCCTTTCATGAAGGTGTTTCTGGAACACTTGATGATACGAGCTTTGGCGGCGATACCTTTGTAGAAGAACACTTTTTAGACAACGCAGTACATATGGGCATCAAGAATGCCAAAAGCATTGTGAAGGATCAAAAAAAGGCACTCAAAACCATTTTTCAAGACATTGATGACCTCATTTCCCTAGAGGTATTTGATAGCCAAACCTTTGATGAAAAAATAGAAGATGCGGAAGATGAACGAAAAAAGACGGTCAAAGATCTGAGAGAGCTTGATCAAAATTTAAAAGATGAATATGCTTTGTCAGAAACAGAGCAGCAAGCTACAATGGCATTGTACGCTGAAATGATGAATGCGACAAATGACGGAAAAGCGATTTCGCCTATGAATTTTGACAAGAAAGCGTATCAAAATAGCGACATCTACAAGGCAAAAAGCGATATTGAAAAGCAAACTTCTGAATATCTGAAAATCAAAAAAGAACAAGAAGAAGCCCGCGAGATCGCAAAGGAACAAGAAGCCCTCACCAACCGTCCTTGGTATGAAAAAGCGCTCGATTACGGTGGAAATATCGTCAATGAACTGACAGGTGTGAACGATGCAAAACGTGCCGCAACAGGCGTTGATCCAATCACGGGCGAGGAACTCACCGCAGGCCAGCGAGTCGCAGCAGGCGGCATGGCAGCAGCAGGCTACATCCCAATCGTCGGCTGGGCAGGCCGCATTTTTAAAGGCGGAAAGGCGGTCTATAAAACGACTCAAGCCACATCAGCTGCAGTCAGAGCAGTCGACATCTACAAGACATCACAAAAATCCTTTGACGCCCTAAAAACATCACAAAAAGGCTTATACGGCCTCACCGCCACAAACGGCTTCAGCGAAGCAATCACAGGCCGCGATATGTTTGGAAATAAGGTCTCGAAAGAACAGCAGGAATCGAGTATGAATGCGGCTCTGGGGATGCTTTTGCCGTTCGGGGTGAAAGGCTTTCATGGTAAAATGGGGATTAAGGGTACGGGTGAAATTGGTTGGAATATGTCAAAAGGCGGAGGGAAAATAAATGGAAGAATGTATTCTCACCATGCTTTGGAAAGAATGGCACCTGATACTCCTGAAGTAAAAGCTACTTTAACAAGTAGAGCAATTAAAAAAGCTGAAGAATTAGGATTTAAACCACAAACAAAAGAATTTAGTGATTTCATCAAAAAATATGTTGATCCAAGAAATATTCCACCTTCAGTTATTGAAGACGCTATAATGAATACGAAAAAGATACCTGGTAATAGAAGTGGAACGTTTGTTCATGAAACACGGGATGTCAAAGTAATTATAAATGAAGCAGGCGATGTTATCACAGTTATACCAAAATAATTAATAAAAGGATGAATACGAATGTTTATCAAGTATGATGAATATGATCTATTAGAACTTTTTCAAAGTGAGCCGGTGAGTATAACAGGCAATATAGATGATGGAGAATTAATTTATACTTACAAAGATGACCAAAATTTCAAGGTGATTTTAACTTTAGATGTATATAAGCAAACGAGTAGTCTAAGTATTACATTTAATGATTCTATAGTATTTACAGGTGATTTTAATAATGTAACAAGTATAAAAAAAGATGACAAAGCTATGGTAATGAACGTGGGCGAAGAAGAGAGGCTAAAAGTTAAATTTTATAAACAAGTTGGAGTGGAGTTACTTTAAAATAGCCTTATTGTATTAGAAAGAAATATAAAACAAATATGATATTCTCTCAGATAAATCAGTAGGTGAAGTAGTTGATACTTCTAAATATAATGTTATTGTTATCATACCTTGACTGGCTATATGCCTTTCAAGGTTTTTGTGTTTATTGGCCTTCATACCGATAAAATGGGGATCTTTTTTCCTGAGTGGGTCATCGTATGATAGAGACAAGCAAAACTAGGCACTCACAGCTTTTATGGTGAGTGTTTTTTAATGAGGGATACTTCACCTCATTTTCTTTGAATATAGATCTGAAAAAAGTATAGATGTTAAACAGTGAAATAGCAGACTAATTGCTTTAACGGCGAAATTCATCATAAGAAGATGAAATTGGTACAATAAACAGAATAACATCCTCTAATAATGCATAGAGAATGCTGCTCTGTTTAGAAGGTGGAAATTATTTTACTTTATTTGTTCAATCAGATTCACAAATTCGAGTGAAGAAAGTGTTTCTCAACTCAATATTCCCCTTTAATTTTAAAGAATGACCCACGAATCGTTCCAGCTAGTTTAGACTTCTGCCTAGCAAATTTAAATTTTCCTTCTAATTCCTTTGGTACGTCCATCCCTTCAGAAAGCTTAAAACCAACAGCGCGTTTTTTCGGGTCATCCACTGTATACAGGACGTTAATTGCAAGACCATCCTCATAAAAAACGTAGGTCCATTTGATATTTTCCACTTGAAAACTTGCCGTTTCTAAAGGTTTGGCTGCAAACTCTAGTTCACGTTCTTCTTTTAACACTCGGTTCACGTAATCAAGGGTCTCCTGACTTTCGCTGGCAGGTATTACTGTAAATTCATGCTTATATTTGTTCATAAAGTAGCGAGCCTCATTCGCTCTTAAGCCAGCAAGTGCTTCTGCTACAGGTGAAGACTCTAAACCAATTGTAGACACATGTTTAAAATCAACGATATAAGCCATTTCTATCCCTCCATATCCTTCTTATTTCCGTACAACAGGAATCCACACCTCACCAAGTAATAAGTCGTTTCGCTGTCCCATTTCTACCACTGCATTCGGTCCACCAACATAGGCGAAATTCTTTGCTTCAGGCAAGACTTGACCGAATGCAATGCCAGTAAGCGTTTGATGCAATTCATCAGCGGTTTTAGCTTCCCCTTTAACGATTAGATATTCCCCTTTAGGAAATTGAATCACTCTGTCCGCTTCTGGTAACGATTCCTCTGTCATGACCCCGACATAATGCATCAGCTTATTATTTACCGCTTCGTTTACGATAAAAATATAGTCATTTGTGGCAATGGCTTTTAAGGTATCTAGCTTACCTTCTTGTGTGACTGCTTGCCAAAAGTCTGCTTTTTCCTTCGTTAGGCCCGCATAGTCTGTGTAATGACTCTGAAGTTCAGTTCCAATACCTAACACGTGAAAGCTGTCTTTTTCTTCTAGTATATACTCTGCCATATTCAACACTTCCTTTTGGTAAATTGATCAAATGTTTTTTTCACTTGATAAATATATAATAGGCTTAAACCATGTCAAAAAATGATACTGTTTAGGGGGACCAGATGAAAAAAGTTGAACGGATTAATACCATCATGCGGTATATTAACAACCGCTCCAACTTTACAATTACTGAAATCATGAGAGAATTTCATATCTCTCGTTCGACAGCAATTAGGGACATCAGAGAAATTGAAGCTATGGGGATGCCGCTTGTCGCAGAAGTCGGAAGGGACGGGGGATATTTTGTAATGAACAATTCTGTCCTGCCAACTGTTCGCTTTACCGATAATGAGATTAAAGCTCTTTTTATTGCCTTTATGGCCACGAGAAACCAACAACTCCCTTATTTAAAGAGTCGCCAGTCTTTAGCTGAAAAATTACTAGGACTCATCTCTGAAACCCAGCAAGATGACCTTGTTCTGTTAAATCGCCTCTTGCTATTTGAAGGGACCAACCCGAATAATCCTGATCTGCTTGATTTGTCCGATCTCCCTCACCCCATGTTAGAAAAATTAATCCAATTGCTTATTTTGGATCGATATTTACTGATTACCATGAGAGAGGAGAAAGTGATGAAGTCCTATCCTATTTACCTTTTGAACCTTTATCGTGAAAAAAGCCTGTGGTTAATTGAAGGCTTTGATGTAAAGGAAGAGAAGAAACGGATTGTGCCTGTCGACAATCTCACAGATGTAGAACCATACTCTACAAAAAATAGATTAAGCAGGAAAAAGATTTTAGAAAAACTAAGTAAGCAGGAGGAAGTAATCAACCTTGTCCTTGAACTTGGTCCAAAGGCAATTGCACAGTTCAAAAAATACCATCCTTTCAAAATGTCAATTTCTTATACGAATCCTTACCAAACTACAGCCATTTTAAAGACTTTTATCAATGTTAATCATTCAGAAGAAATAACCGAAATAACAAATTGGCTATTTTTCCTAGGCGATGATATCAAGGTCCGGGAAATGTCTGTAGAAATCTTGGAAAGTTTACAAGAGAGACTACTCCTATATTGTCCATAATCAATGCTGGTTAGACCTCATGGTAACCGTACCATAAGTAAATAGGGTTTTTTAGAAAGTGCCTCATCCTTATCTCGGAAGGCATTTTTATATTATAGAGGGATCTAACTCCTTGATATTAGTTTGAACCATTATCTCTAGAGAATTTATCTAAAAGTCCTTGTGTTTAATTAGCTAAATGTTTACATAGATAAACCTATTAATAATTGCAAGTAATCAACAGTTATAAACAAAATTTTAAATTGAATTAAAAAAACATATATTTCACTTATGGCTATTTCTTCTTTAACATTAATGTACAGTCACATTTAATGTTACAAAATAAAGTCAAGGAGGAGTAGCTGAGTGAATAACTCATATGATGTTATCGTTGTTGGCGGGGGTAATGCGGCTTTGTGTGCTGCTATTAGTGCGCATGAAGGAGGGGCAAATGTACTTGTTCTTGAAAGGGCACCTATGGAAAAACGTGGAGGAAATTCATATTTCACAGATGGTGCAATTCGAGTAGCCTATAACAGACTAGATATGTTAAGAGAAGTGCTTCCGGATTTAACAGATTATGACTCAGAACAAATTGTAATGCCTCCTTATACAGAGGATGATTTCATGAATGATTTGATGAGAGTGACTTCTGGTAAAAGTGATAACAAATTAGCCCACCATCTCATTTCAAAATCTTTTGAAACTATTAAGTGGATGTATAAAAACGGAGTAAAATTTGAATTAAATTATGATAATCAGTCATATGAAAAAGAAGGAAAGCGGCATTTTTGGGGTGGTTTACCTCTTAAGACTTCTGGAAAAGGTGTTGGCCTCATCAAACAACTTTATCAGTGTGTTGATCAATTAGGAATAAAAGTGGAGTATGATACCAGAACGGTTGATTTAATGAGTGGTGATGATGGGGTAACGGGTGTAGTAGTCGAAAAGAGCGGTGAGTTAGTTCAAATTCATTCTAAGACCGTCATTCTTGCATGTGGTAGTTTTGAAGCAAATAAAAAGATGAGAATCGAATTCCTGGGTAAGGAATGGGAAGATGCGATTGTCAGAGGTACGGAATATAACACTGGAGACGGCTTGGATATGGCAGTGAAAGCTGGTGCTTCTAAATATGGAGATTGGAGCAGCTGCCATTCTATAGGCACTGATTATAATGCTCCAGCGGTTGGTGATTTTAACAAGCCTGGCGATATTTACAAGAAATCCTCTTTTCCACTTGGCTTAATGTTTAATTTGGAAGGGAAGAGATTTGTAGATGAAGGAGCAGATTTTAGGAATTATACGTACGCTAAATATGGAAGAGAAATTCTCAAGCAGCCCGGTCATAAAGCATTTCAAGTATTTGATGCCAAAGTACATCCATTATTACGCGATGAATATACTTTGGACGAAGCTACCTTCTATCAAGCTGATAGCTTAGAAGAACTTGCAGGCTTAATGAAAATCAGTAAAGAAGTGTTTAAAGATACGATACAAGAATATAATTTGTCCGTGCAAGAAGGAGACTATAATCCTTCCATTAAGGATGGAAAGGGGACTGTAGGGATAACGCCGCCAAAAACAAATTGGGCGCTGACAATAGATCAAGCACCTTATTATGCTTATCCGGTAACATGCGGTGTTACCTTTGCATTTGGCGGTCTTCGAGTGAATACAAATGCCGAGGTCTTAAATTCTAAGAATAAACCTATTAAGGGTTTATACGCAGCTGGTGAGATGGTAGGGGGTATTTTCTATGAGAACTATCCAGGTGGTTCAGGTTTAATGTCTGGTTCAGTATTTGGAAAAACTGCTGGTTTCAATGCTGCATCAATTCTAAAACAACATGCATAGAAATAGGGCTATCGGATAAGGGGGACTCTTTAAGAGTCCCTCTTACCTATTTTGATATGCTCTCTGCATGTAAATCAGTACATATACTTCGTGTTATAAGGTTCGTGTAGGATGTACAAAATAAAGTATTATTCAATTTAACAAGAACACATCTATAATTATAATAAACTTAGAAAGGATGACCACTATGGATGAAAAAGATTGGATTTTACTTGATATCCTTTACAATGAACAAAATTTAACAAAAACAGCGGAAAGGTTGTATACATCTCAGCCCTCAATTACTTATAGATTAAATAAGATTGAGGAAGTTTTTGAGATTAAATTGTTTAACAAAAGACATAAGGGCATTACCTTTACTGTTGAGGGAGAGCATTTAGTTTTCTATGCACGAAGAATGTTAAAGGAACTGCAGGATACCAAGGATGAAATCGTTAACTTAGGTAAAGAGGTACAGGGACACTTAAGACTTGGCGTTTCCAGCAATTTCGCACAATATAAGCTCCCTAAATTACTTAGAGATTTTTCCAACATGTATCCCAATGTTCAATTTAATGTGCAAACTGGATGGAGCACTGATGTCATGAAGTTATTAGATGCAGGTATTGTACAAGTTGGAATAATTAGAGGAGACCATCGATGGAAAGGAGAGAAGGAGAGGCTTACAAAGGAAAAATTACTAATCATCTCTAGAGATCCCATTAATATAGGACAGCTTCCTTTGTTACCATTTATAAAATATCAGACTGATAATTCTTTAAAGACTATTCTCGATGATTGGATGTACGACAATCTAGTCCTGCAGCCAAACATAGCTATGGAAGTTGACCGACATGAGACATGCAAAGAAATGGTAAAGCAAGGGCTTGGGTACTCAATAGCACCCGAGATTTGCTTAAGAAATTCAGATAAACTATATACAATGGAAATATATGATACTAAGAAAAAGCCATTAACTAGAGATACTTGGCTCATGTATGATCAGAAATCTACAGAGACTAAAACGGTTAAAGCATTTATTGAATTCCTAAGAGGAGAACAAGTTTTATCTGTATTATGACATCATTTTTGTATTTGTTCTTAAAAGACATTCTTTTTTTGAAATCGCATTCACTCAATGCAACGGTAAAGTCATAGATACCACTCCATGAATTACTTGCAAGGCATGGGCAGTAGCCAAGGGAAAAGAAATCAAAAGATGATAAGAAGTGAAAAAACCTTGACTGGCTTTATATCATTCAAGGTTTTTTGAGTTTATTGGTCCTCAAACACTTAAAAAAAGACAAAAAACTCTTTGCCTGAAAGCACACTCAAATTGTGTGTTTTTCTTATGAAAAGAACACACAATCGCTGCACAGCACGTGCTGAAGACATTTGGACTTCTTTGATGCATGTGAGTTGATTAGACTTATAAGCAAAGAGAAGAAAGGAGGAATTCCAACTGTACTTAACCAAAAGGGGCACGACTTTACTATCTATGCTGCTTCACACGACATCTTATCTATCAATAGAAGATTTACAGAATCGGATGAAAGTCTCGACTCGAACCGTTTACGCTGAAATCAAACGAATGAACAGCTGGCTGGAAACTCATCAGCTTAGTGGTGTGCAGCGAAAAGGTCAACTTGGCTATTATTTAAATCCTCTGGAAAAAGAAATCATTATTCAAAAAGCTGATACCATTCTTGTTGGTCACGATTATGAACCATGTAAAAAGGAACGAAGGGCTATCTTGCTTTTATCCATAGCATGCAGTGAGCATTGCCTAAGAATTGATGATTTCATGAAGATGACAAAGGTGAGCCGAAATACATTGCTCGAGGATATGAAACAGCTAAAAGAGGCGCTTTCAAAGCAGGAGATCACACTCCGCTATCAGGCAGCAAGCGGCTATGTGATTTCAGGAGACGAAAGGGCCATTCGATTGGCACTCAAACCTTATATACATTTCATTCGCACAATGATAAAAAACGAAAAAACGTTTCCGTCATTTTGGTTAAAGGGACCTATTTCGTCCAAACGGGTACACCATCTCCTCCAGCAGTCAGAACAAGAACTTAAGCTTGAATTTGCAGATGAGATGCTGGATCAGCTCTCTTTGGATCTCTTTTTCTACTTCAAGCGGATGAAGCTAGGGCATGCTGTACACATTTCAAACGAAGAAAAGCGAACATTGCAGGAAACAGAGGAATGCTTGGCGGCTATTCGTTTCATGGCGCAGATTCAAAAAGAGGCCAGTCTCATTGTTCATGATGATGAGATCTATTTTCTTAGCACCTTATGGCTCAGTGCCAAAAAACAAAAACTTCCATCAATTAAAAAACCAGAAGAACATCTCATTCGCACCATCGCTAGACAAATGATATTTGACTTTCAGCGATATGCTTGTATTTCCTTTCAAGAACCAAAAGCATTGGAGCAAAACTTAACCATGCATTTAATTCCAGCTTATTACAGGCTCATCTATCACATTGGTATAATCAACGAACTGACGGAGTCTATAAAAAAAGCACAGCCAGAAGTATTTGAAATCACTCAAAAAGTTGCCTGCCATTTAGAAAAGGCGGCCTGTTCAAAGTTGAGTGACCATGAAGTTGCATATCTCACCATGCATTTTGGCAGTTGGATGAGAAGAGAAGGAATTTCATCCATTGTTAAGCGTTCTGTATACATTGTCTGCGGAGAAGGAATCGGCACAAGTAACATGCTGAAAACTCAGCTCCTCGAATTAATCGGCTACATCGAAGTACGCGGGCTGTTATCAAAGCGTGCATATGAAGAATTAGCAGCCGTTGATGCAGATTTCGTTGTGTCCACAACACCTATTTCTTTTAAAGGAAAACCAGTTCATCTCGTTCATCCTATTTTAACTGCCTATGAGAAAAAAACATTACTTCAATACGGGAAAGTCTTAGAAACGAAGGTTGACGAGCAGCATGTAAACGCTTTATTCAACATCATTCAGCAGCATACCATCGTACAAAATAAACAAGCACTGCTTCGTGACATTCAGGAGTTGCTTCATCCCACATATGTATCCTATCAGAAAGGGTGGAACCCAGTGTTAAACGATTTATTAACAGAACAAACCATCAAGCTCCACCAAACAGCAGACACATGGCAAGAGGCGATTACAAAAGCGGCGCAGCCTTTACTTGACCAAAATGCCATTGAATCAAGTTATATAGAAGCCATGATTCAGTCTGTTCATCGAAATGGTCCTTATATTGTGATTGCACCACAAGTGGCCATTCCACATGCAAGGCCCGAGGATGGCGTGAACAAATTGAGCATGACACTCATGTCATTCAAACAGCCCATTTCGTTTTCAAAGGATGGCAAAAAGCAGGTGCGGCTCGTCATTGTGTTAGCCGCTATTGACAGCATGAGCCACTTGAAAGCACTCAAACAGCTGACCATGCTATTAAGTGAAGAGAAACGGACGAAACAATTGATTGAAGCAGAAGATTTAGCATCGGTTCAAGAATTAATTGATCAATTTTCACAAGTATAAAGGGGGAAAAAGAGAATGAAAAAAATTCTAGTTGTATGTGGAAACGGGTTAGGAAGCAGCTTTATTGTAGAAATGAATGTCAAAAAAGCATTAGAAGAATTAGGTCTTATAGCTGAAGTGGATCATACCGATCTCAGTACAAGTAAAAATGAACAAGCAGATCTTTATATCGGGGCAGCTGATATTATTGACCAGCTGAATGACGGCACAAGAAATGTGGCTGGCTTAAATAATTTGTTAGACCAGAAAGCCATTAAGGACGTCCTTCGTCAACACATTTAAGTCATGAAAAAGGGGGATTCACATCATGATAGAACTGATCATGAACGATATATTGGGCACACCTGCCATTCTCATCGGTTTATTTGCTCTAGCCGGTTTACTTTTGCAGAAAAAATCAGCCGCAGATACTGTGTCAGGCACCTTGAAAACAACCATGGGCTTTTTAATATTAGGGGCGGGCGCTACAGTCGTCTCTGATTCACTCGGGGTTTTTCGAAAGATGTTTGAAGCAGCCTTTCACATTCAAGGGGTTGTGCCAAATACAGATGCTATGGCCGCCATTGCTCAAAAGGAATTCGGTACACAGACAGCACTCATTATGATTTTTGGCATGCTGGTCAATTTGTTACTTGCAAGAGTCACACCCTTTAAATACGTCTTTTTGACTGGGCATCACACGTTGTATATGGCGGCTATGCTCGCCGTCGTTCTTTCGACAGCCGGTATGCACGGGTGGCTGCTCATCTCAACTGGTTCAATGATATTAGGGGCAGCTATGGTCATTGCACCCGCAATCCTTCAGCCGTTTACGAGGAAAGTCACCGGAAGCAATGATCTCGCGCTCGGACACTTCAGTACTTTCGGTTATTTTACTGCGGTAATGATCGGCAAATGGGTTGGTTCTCCTGAAAAATCAACGGAAACCATTCAAGTGCCTAAATCACTCGGTTTTCTAAGAGATACATCTGTTGCCATTTCGATTACGATGGCTTTGCTGTTCTTTGCGATTGCACCGTTTGCAGGAATTCCTTTTATAGAACAAATTAGCGGGGGCACGAACTTCGCTGTCTTCATTCTCATTCAGGCGATTACGTTTGCTGCTGGTGTGTACATTATTTTAGCAGGGGTACGGATGGCCATTGGCGAGATCGTGCCTGCTTTCAAGGGGATTGCCGATCGATTCGTGAAGGGAGCAAAGCCGGCACTTGATGCGCCAACCGTTTTTCCATTTGCGCCAAATGCGGTCATTATTGGTTTTTTATGCAGCTTTGCAGGAGGCATCGTATCCATTTTTCTTTTACCTTTGTTTGGTTTAACTGTCATTGTCCCTGGTCTTGTCCCGCACTTTTTTTGCGGTGCTACAGCAGGAGTGTATGGCAATGCAACAGGAGGGGTAGGAGGTGCTGTCGCTGGGTCCTTTGTAAATGGGTTGCTTCTTTCCTTTTTACCTGCTTGTTTATTACCTGTGCTCGGAACCCTCGGCTTTGAAGGGACAACGTTTGGAGATACAGACTTTGGTATCATCGGAATCTTAATTGGATTGATCAAGTTTTTATTTCAGCTGTAAAAAGGAGGAGACTGAGATTGACAGCCACTTTTTCACCTTCATTGATGTGCATGGATCTCACGCACTTCCGTGAACAAATTCATTTTCTCAACACGAGAGCAGACCGGTACCATGTCGATGTGATGGATGGGCATTATGTGAAGAATTTGACGTTATCACCCTTTTTCATTGAACAGCTTCGGAAACTGACAAATTTACCGATTGATGTTCATCTAATGGCTGAACACCCCCAGGAATTTTTAATCGATGCATGTATTGATGCAGGCGCAACGATGATTTGTTTACACCCAGAAGTCGTGCAGAAAGATGCCTTTCGAATCATACGGCATATTCACCAAAGAAAATGTGAGGTTGGCTTTGTTTTAAACCCCGTCACACCAGTTGCAGCATTAGAGTCCTTTATTCATTTAATAGACCGAGTGACGATCATGACGATCGATCCAGGCTTTGCCGGACAGCCATTTATTAAAGAAATGCTTCAGAAAATTAAACAGGTGAAAGATATCAAAAAACACGGAGGATACTCGTTTTCAATTGAAGTAGACGGCTCTTGTAATGAGAGCACGTTCCGGCTGCTTGCTGAGGCTGGAAATGAGATCTACATCATCGGCACCTCAGGTTTATTTGGACTTCATAAACAACTCGACACTGCTTGGGAAACAATGAAGCAAATATTTTCAAAAGAAACAGCTTCAATCGAATCGCGTTAGTAAAAGAGAGGATGAAACCCATCCTCTTTTTTACGCAATTTTTACTAAAATGATATTTACTCACCAAAACTTACCCAAAAACAAAATAAAAATCGCAAATCTATAATTGAAAGCGCTTTATTAATATGTTATCCTTCAAATATCTTTAGTAAATATTTAGTCAAATAACGATGAGGAGTTTGCCTATGACCACACTCAAAGATATTGCTCATGATGCAAAAGTGTCCGTTTCCACTGTATCCCGTGTGTTAAATGGCGATCAAACACTTGCCGTTTCACATGCAACGAGACAAAACATCCTCGACATTGCTAAGAAGTTAAACTATACCCCAGTGAGAGCAAGAAAAGCCGATCAAGCAGAAGAAAAAAACCCATCTGAATCCCCAGTCATCGGTATCGTTGTCGCTCAATCCATTGACGAAGAATTAAATGATCCCTTTTTTTCATCGATTCGAAAAGGAATTGAAAAAGAATATGCCAAACAAGGCCTGTCTACTCTCCATACCTTTCGCCTAAGAAGCATGGATAAAGGGGCGATGCTAAAGGATATTGACGGCTTGATTGTCATTGGACGAATCAGCCCCGATACGGTTGAAAAAATGACAAATCGAATGGAACACATTGTTTTTATCAATCATTATGCGGATGAAGATTTGTATGATTGTGTACATGTGGATTTTGTCAGAGCGGCAGATCGCGCCATTCGTCATCTGCAATCACTCGGTTATACACATCTAGGCTATATTGGCGGGAAAGAGCGGGAGCATTATTTCGAAGGCAACGCTGTGATTGAGGACGAAAGACAAACGACGTTTATGAAAAGAATGCAGGAGGCGGGCGCTCTTCATATGGAAGACATCCACATTGGTGAATATTCCATGCAAGAAGGCTATTCGCTTATGCAGCAAGCTATCAAAAAAGGAAAACTGCCGCAGGCCTTTTTCATTGGAAGTGACTCTATGGCCATCGGGGCAATGCGCGCTCTCCATGAAGCCGGTCTACACGTTCCTTCAGATGTATCCATTGTTGGATTTAATGACATTGAAGCCGCATCATTTTCAAGCCCGCCGCTTACGACTGTCAAAGTATATACAGAAGAAATGGGGGAAGTCGGTCTGAAGCTTTTGCTTGAGAGAATAAACGGAAGAAAACTTCCTCTAAAAGTCGTCGTGCCAACAACACTCATCGAGCGAGGCAGTACATGTCTCATCCATGAAAGGGGGTGAACCATCGATTTCAGCAAACAAAAAAGAGACAAAAAAGCAGAAAACAAGCTGCTTAGCATGATGGCCAGATCATGATAAGAACAAGGCAGCCTGCCGGTATGCTCTCTTATCTCTTTGAAAAGAATAGAATTCCAGTATAATGGACTTCTTTTGTTTCCGCAACTGCATGAATTCTACCGATTATCGTCTGAATTTTCAGTGATCAAAAGGAGGAAACCATGAATAAAAAAATCATGCTGCTGATTGCAGCCATTTTCTTGACCATGATTTTGTCTGCTTGCGGGAATAACGGTTCTTCTGAAGCAAATGGAAAGGTCACCTTGACGCTATTTTCAACGATGAGCAACAGCGGGGAAAGAAAAGCGTTTGAAGAAGTGATTCGTGAGTTTGAAAAGGAGCATCAACACATTCGAATCGATGCCAATTTCCCAGGCAACAGCTATGAAGATATGATCCGTGTCAAAATGGGGGCAAACGATATGCCAGACCTTTTTGATACACATGGCTGGGCCAAACTGCGCTATAGCGAGTATGTGGCAGATTTAAAAGAGATGGATTGGGTCAAACAGCTTGATCCTTCACTCGACCAGATTTTAAAGGACCAAGATGGCAAAGTGTACGCCTATCCGCTGAATCAAGCAAAAGACGGGCTTAGCTTTAATGCCAATCTATTAAATGAATATGGGATCGAAGCCCCTAAAACACTTGATGAATTAAAATCGGCTTTGCTGACAGTGAAAGAAAAAAGCAAAGGAGATGTTGTGCCGCTCTGGATACCAGGAGGAGATAACTCAAATATTGCCCAAGTCTTTGATGAGCTGGCGACGCCTTTATTAATCACCGATCAAAAACATCAATACGGAAAGGAACTTGAAAACGGATCATTTGATTGGTCTCTCTATACACCGCTTGCACAATTCATGAAAGATCTGAAAGATCAAGACCTTTTAAACAAAGATGTCCTGACAGCGAAACTCTCTCAAGCACCGGAACTCATGGCTCAAAACAAAATCGCCTTCACCTTTGTCGGAGGATCATTAGGACCTGAAGCAACAGAGCTGAATCCATCGATCAAAGTAGGCACGATGCCTGTTCCAGCCATTCATGAAGGAGATAAACAAAGCTGGATTGGCGGAGAACGGTTTACTGTCGCTGCTTGGAAGGATTCTAAGCATCTAAAAGAAGCAAAGCAATTCATCGATTTTTTAGCAAAGCCTGAAAACGCCAAAAAAATCGCAGAGGGCACATCCTCTGAAACAGCTCTAAAACAAGTGAAAGCGAAAAACTATTACTCTACATTTTACGATCAATACGAACAGGTGAAGATTGAACCGTATTTCGATCGAAAATACTTACCAAGCGGAATGTGGGCGGTCATGGCAACAACGGGTCAAGAATTATTAGCAGGCTCGATCACACCAGAACAGTTGTCAAAGAAAATGGAAGAGGAGTATAAACGTCTGAAAAAACAATAGCCGATGGATGCTGAAACAGGAGTGAAGCCAATGAATGACATCACAAAAGCAAAGCAGCCAGCCGCATTCACCTCTTTACCAAAACAAAAGATACAAAAACGCCAGAATTCATCACTTTGGTGGATGTACATGCCAGCTGTTCTCGTCGTCAGTACCTTTATCATTTATCCTTTTTTGAACGGCATTCAGCTTTCTTTTACGAATTGGAACGGTTTCTCACAAACTTATCAATGGATTGGTCTTGAGCAATATGAGCGGCTGCTTCAGGATCAAGCGACATGGCTTGTTGTCAAAAACACGCTTCTCTACGGAATTGGGAGCACCATTTTACAAAATATCATCGGACTTGGATATGCGCTCTTATTAAATCAAAGCTTAAAGATGAAAGCCATCACAAGAACGGTCATCTATTTACCTGTCATGATCAGCCCAATTGCGATGGGCTATATTTGGTATTTTGTGTTTGCTTACCAAGGCGGTGCCTTAAATGATGTGGTGACGCTTTTTGGATTTGATCAAATAAATGCGCTCGGCAACCCGCAATTCAACACATGGATCATTGTGCTTGTCAACACCTATCAATTCGTCGGGATTGCGATGATCATTTATTTAGCAGGACTTCAAAGTATCCCTAAGGATTATTACGAAGCGGCACAATTAGACGGCGCATCGAGCTTTCAACAATTCAGGCGGATTACATTGCCGCTGCTTATGCCGTCGATCACCATTAATGTTGTGCTGAATGTCATTGGCGGGCTCAAGCTCTTTGATGTCATTGTGGCACTCACGGGCGGCGGACCTGGAGATTCCTCGCAATCCATGTCGACCTTTATGTATGATCTGTATTTCAAACGTCAGGATGCAGGCTATGCAGCGACGCAAGGGGTGTTCATGGCGGTCATCATCCTTATCATTAGTGTCGCAGCGCTGATTTATTTCAAACGAAAGGAGACCGAGGTGTGATGGATAACGCCTATAAACGCAAGAAAAGATGGTACTCCTTCCTCGCACTATTGATTACATTGCTACACCTCATTCCATTTTATATTTTGGTGACGACTTCATTAAAGGGGATAGGAGATTTTAGTTCAAAATGGCTGTTTCCGAAAGCGCTGCACCTTGAAAACTTCCGCACAGCATGGACAGAGGCTCAGCTTGGCCAGTCCTTTTTGAATACAGTGATCATTACGTTCAGCTCCGCTGTATTGCTCATTATATTTGGATCTCTTGCAGCCTATCCGCTCGCAAGAAGGAACACCAAGCTGAATAAAGCAGTCTATGTTTT
This sequence comes from Bacillus sp. FSL R5-0659, assembly GCF_038008785.1. NCBI lineage: Bacteria > Bacillati > Bacillota > Bacilli > Caryophanales > Bacillaceae > Bacillus > Bacillus sp. FSL R5-0659. Next base: position 1,753,387 of record NZ_JBBOZU010000001.1, on the reverse strand, counting down.
ATTTATTGCCATTATGGTCATTCCGCCGCTCACAGCCCTTGTCCCTCTCTATAAAATGGTCGTTCAAATCGGGATGATGAACACCTATCAAATTGCTATTTTAAATAATGTGGCTGCTTTTTTGCCGCTGACGATTTTCTTATACGCGGGCTTTATCCGGTCGACCATTCCAAAGGAGCTTGAAGAAGCTGCCCGTATTGATGGAGCAGGGACACTCAGAGTTTTTTTCACTGTCGTTTTTCCGCTTCTAAAGCCCATTACCGCTTCTGTATTAATCATTGCCTGCGTGTATATTTGGAACGACTATCAATTTGCTATCTTCTTTTTGCAAGATAAAGAGATGCATACACTCACGGTCGCCTTATCCCATTTTTTTGGTCAAAATCAGCATCAGCTCCAGCTCGTTGGTGCAGCTGCCCTCATTGCGATGCTGCCAATGGTTACGATGTTTTTACTTTTACAAAAATATTTTATCGCAGGGCTTTCTCAAGGCTCTGTCAAAGGCTAGCCCAATATGGATGTAAAAAGGAGAGTCGTCTATGTCTAAAATTACATTTATCGGTGCAGGGAGTACTGTGTTTGCTAAGAATATATTAGGAGATTGTTTGTTTGTTCCCGCCCTTGAAGGCTTTGAATTCGCATTATATGATATTGACCTCAACCGGCTGAAAGAATCAGAAACGATGCTACGGCATTTAAAAGCAAATTACGGTGCAAATGTGACCATCCAGTCCTATCAAAACCGGAAAGAAGCCTTACAGGATGCGAAATATGTCATCAATGCCATCCAAGTTGGAGGCTATCGGCCAAGTACAATCATTGATTTTGAAATACCTAAAAAATATGGATTAAGACAAACGATTGCAGATACGGTAGGGATCGGCGGTATCTTCCGTTCCCTTCGAACGATTCCTGTCATGCTTGACTTTGCAAAGGATATGGAAGAGGTTTGCCCTAGTGCTTTATTGTTAAATTACACAAACCCTATGGCCACATTGACAGGTGCAATGCTGCGTTATACTCAGGTTCAAACAGTTGGTCTTTGTCATAGTGTGCAAGTGTGTACAAAGGACCTATTTGAATCTCTTGAAATGGATCATGAAGGCATTGAAGAAAAAATCGCAGGCATTAACCATATGGCATGGTTATTAGAGGTAAAACGGGATGGTAAAGACCTGTATCCAGAAATCAAAAGACGAGCAAAAGAAAAGCAGCAATCGCGGCATCATGATATGGTTCGTTTTGAACTAATGGATAAATTCGGCTATTATGTCACAGAATCCTCAGAGCACAATGCCGAATACCATCCATATTTCATCAAATCACAGTACCCAGAACTAATCGGTCAGTTTAACATTCCGCTTGATGAATACCCGAGACGCTGCGAGGAACAAATCAACAATTGGAATACAATGAAGCATGACCTTATAGGAAACACACAGATCACACATACCCGCTCTAAAGAATATGGTTCCCGGATCATTGAAGCGATCGAAACGAACGTTCCCTTTAAATTTGGCGGAAATGTTCTGAACACTGGCGGGCTCATTGATAACCTGCCTAAAAAAGCCTGTGTAGAAGTACCATGTGTGGCAGATCGAAGCGGCATCATGCCATGCTATGTCGGAGAGATACCTGAACAATTGGCTGGACTCAATCGAACGAACATCAGCTCACAGCTGATGACCATTGAAGCAGCAATCAGCGGTAAAAAAGAACACATTTATCAAGCGGCTTTACTGGATCCACACACAAGCGCTGAACTATCAATTGATGACACCATTAAATTATGTGATGAACTCATTGAAGCACATGGAGAGATGCTGCCAAATTATATAGAACCAAATCAATATGCCGCATCAACCAAATAATATCAATGAACCAGCCTCTACCTGATGCACAGCGCATCAGGTTTTTCTTATGAAGCAAAAAGAAGATTGACTGAGGGCCATTTTCATATTATGATTTTTCTGAAGTTAACCAACAGTTAACCAAAAATACATCATGAATTTTTGGCATTCTCGTGTCATATGTCACAAACAAACCAGATGATCACAACGTAAACCAAAACTGCCGTTTGATTTGACAAAGAGTGTATACAGATGAATGCCAGTTAGATGAGACAATGACGATACATACACACCCTTAAAGCATGACATTCTTTAACAAAGAGGAGAGAGGGAACATGACCAAAACAGATGTACAAACGTTGAAAAATTATATTGGCGGACAATGGATTGAGGCAGAAACAAGTCAAACAGAGGCAGTGTATAACCCTGCTACTGGCGAAATCATCGCGGAAGTGCCGCTTTCAACAAAAACAGATGTTGAACGTGCGGTACAAGCAGCACAGGAAGCGTTTACTACTTGGTCTAAAACGGCTGTTCCCCGACGTGCACGCATTTTATTTAAATACCAGCAGTTACTCGTTGAGAACTGGGATGAGCTGGCTGAACTCGTAACGATTGAAAACGGAAAAAGTGTAACAGAAGCAAAAGGAGAAGTGCAGCGCGGGATTGAATGTGTGGAATTTGCTGCGGGCGCACCGACGTTAATGATGGGAAAACAGCTGCCAGATATTGCGACTGGACTTGAATCAGGCATGTACCGCTATCCAATTGGCGTCATCGGCGGCATTACGCCATTTAACTTTCCAATGATGGTTCCATGCTGGATGTTCCCGCTTGCCATTGCCTGCGGAAATACGTTTGTTTTAAAACCTTCAGAACGAACTCCTATTCTTGCGGCACGGTTAGCTGAGCTGTTTGAAGAAGCGGGTATTCCAAAAGGTGTTCTCAACATTGTTAATGGAGCTCATGATGTCGTCAACGGCCTGCTTGAACATCAAAAGGTCAAAGCCATATCATTTGTCGGCTCTCAGCCAGTCGCTGAATATGTCTATAAAAAAGGAACGGAGCATGGCAAACGTGTCCAAGCTCTTGCAGGGGCAAAGAATCACTCTATTGTCCTCAAAGATGCGGATTTAGATGCGGCAACGAAACAAATCATCGGGGCTGCCTTCGGATCAGCAGGAGAGCGCTGCATGGCCGCAGCCGTTGTCGCAGTGGAAGAAGAAGTGGCTGATGAGTTGATTCAAAAATTAGTGGATGAATCAAACGAGCTCGTCATTGGAAACGGAATTAATGAAGAGGTCTTTCTTGGGCCAGTCATTCGAAAGGAACATAAAGAACGAACACTTCAATACATCCAGTCAGGGATTGAAGAAGGAGCAAGCCTCATTCGTGATGGCCGGCAAGACCACGAAACAAATGGAGAAGGGTATTTCGTCGGACCGACGATCTTTGATCATGTCACAAATCAAATGAAAATTTGGCAGGACGAGATTTTCGCCCCAGTCTTATCAATTGTCCGTGTTTCTTCATTAGCAGAAGCCATCGACCTGTCCAATCAATCAAAATTTGCGAATGGTGCCTGCCTGTATACGGACAGCGCATCAAGCATAAGAGAATTTCGCGAAAACATCGAAGCGGGCATGCTCGGTGTAAACATCGGTGTACCCGCACCAATGGCATTCTTCCCGTTTTCCGGCTGGAAGGATTCTTTCTACGGAGACTTGCATGCCAATGGAACAGACGGAGTGGAGTTTTACACAAGAAAGAAAATGGTCACCGCTCGTTATATGTGATCATAAGAAGAAAAAATGCAGCTCCCCATAGGAGACTGCATTTTTTTGTTGTCTTCTAGTCAAAAAGTAAGGGTTTTCAATGTGATTCCAGCAAGGATTTACACTAGAAATCATTCTTTATATTCATTCTTCATCAGTACCTATCAACATATTTTGAAATTGGGCCTAAACCCCAATATTAGGAAGATGAAAACAGGAGGAAATGAAACGATGAGGACGAGGATGAAGTGCGGCGTTGGTTTATTGATTCTTGCTTTGGTACTGAGCTTTTTACCGGTATATGATGCGAGTGCGGCAAGCACAACAATTGCAAAACGTGTAGGAAATGCCAACCCGCTCATAGACCACCACTTGGGCGCTGATCCATTTGCGCTCACCTATAACGGAAGAGTGTACATTTATATGTCGAGTGATGACTATGAATATCACAGCAACGGAACGATTAAGGATAATTCTTTTGCCAATTTGAATAGGGTCTTTGTCATCTCTTCAGCAGATATGGTGAACTGGACAGATCATGGCGCGATTCCAGTAGCTGGGGCAAATGGAGCAAATGGCGGCAAAGGAATTGCCAAATGGGCAGGTGCTTCCTGGGCTCCATCAGCAGCGGTGAAAAAAATCAATGGGAAGGATAAATTTTTCCTTTATTTCGCGAACAGCGGCGGAGGGATTGGCGTTCTGACAGCAGACTCCCCCATCGGTCCATGGACAGATCCTATCGGAAAAGCACTCGTCACGCCAAATACACCAGGGATGGCTGGAGTTGTATGGCTTTTTGATCCTGCCGTTTTTGTAGATGATGACGGCACTGGTTATCTATATGCCGGGGGAGGTGTTCCAGGCGGTTCTAATCCAACGCAGGGACAATGGGCGAATCCTAAAACAGCAAGAGTTCTAAAACTAGGACCTGATATGACAAGTGTGGTAGGCAGCGCATCAACCATTGATGCTCCTTTTATGTTTGAAGATTCGGGGATGCATAAGTATAACGGAACCTATTACTATTCCTATTGCATCAACTTTGGCGGCTCCCACCCAGCAGATAAACCACCTGGTGAGATCGGTTATATGACGAGCTCAAGTCCGATGGGTCCCTTTACGTATAGAGGGCACTTCCTGAAAAATCCGGGTGCATTTTTCGGGGGAGGCGGTAATAACCATCATGCTGTGTTCAATTTTAAAAACGAGTGGTATGTCGTGTATCATACCCAAACGGTCAGCTCTGCTTTATACGGATCAGGAAAAGGCTACAGATCTCCGCATATTAATAAACTTGTGCATAATGCTGACGGCTCCCTTCGAGAAGTCGCAGCCAATTTTGAAGGGGTTAAACAGCTTTCCAACCTGAATCCTTATCAGCGTGTAGAAGCTGAAACATTCGCATGGAATGGACGCATTTTGACAGAGGCATCTTCAGCTCCAGGCGGACCGGTCAATAACCAGCATGTCACAAACATTCAAAACGGAGATTGGGTGGCTGCCAGTAACGTCGATTTCGGATCAAACGGTGCGAGAACATTTAAAGCCAATGTAGCATCAAATGCAGGCGGGAAAATAGAAGTACGCCTCGGAAGTCCTGACGGCAGACTCGTCGGAACACTGAATGTCCCTTCCACAGGGGGAGCAAATAACTGGCGAGAAGTAGAAACGGCAGTAAACGGAGCAGCAGGCGTACACAACGTATTTTTTGTTTTTACTGGAACAGGTGCAAACCTATTTCAATTTGATTCCTGGCAGTTTACTCAAAGGTAACGAAGAAAGACAAGATGATAGGAGAGTGGAAGAATTTGATGTCAATGATCAAAAAACCAATCTGCACTTTATTGATCTGCTTCACCATGCTGTCTGTCATGTTCATCGGACCTGGCGTGACTGAGGTTTCAGCAGCAGATGCCAATATTAATATCAATGCGGAAAGACAAGTGATTCGCGGCTTTGGCGGAATGAACCATCCGGCTTGGATTGGTGATTTGACCGCACCTCAAAGGGAAACCGCCTTTGGCAATGGGCAGAATCAATTAGGATTTTCCATTCTAAGAATTTTTGTAGATGAGAACAGAAATAATTGGCACAGAGAGGTCGCTACTGCCAAAAGAGCAATAGAGCATGGAGCTTTGGTGATCGCTTCACCTTGGAATCCTCCAAGCAATATGGTAGAGACCTTCAACCGGAATGGTACATCTGCAAAGCGACTCAGATACAATCAATACGCCGCATATGCTCAGCATCTGAACGATTTTGTGACGTATATGAAAAATAATGGCGTCAATCTCTATGCTATATCTGTACAAAATGAGCCCGATTATGCACACGAATGGACATGGTGGACTCCTCAGGAAATCCTGCGTTTCATGAGAGAAAATGCTGGCTCCATTAATGCTCGCGTGATCGCACCAGAATCCTTTCAATACCTTAAAAATATATCAGATCCTATCCTAAACGATCCGCAGGCGCTTGGAAACATGGACATTCTCGGAGCCCATTTGTACGGAACCCAAATCAGTCAGCTTCCGTATCCTCTTTTCAAACAAAAGGGAGGGGGAAAGGAGCTTTGGATGACAGAGGTCTACTACCCGAATAGCGATAACAATTCAGCGGACCGCTGGCCTGAAGCATTAGGAGTTTCAGAGCATATTCACCATTCGATGGTTGAAGGGGACTTTCAGGCATATGTTTGGTGGTACATCCGCAGATCCTACGGCCCTATGAAAGAAGATGGTCTAATCAGCAAACGCGGTTACAACATGGCGCATTTCTCCAAGTTTGTACGCCCAGGATACATCAGAATTGATGCAACGAAAAGTCCTGAACCGAATGTTTTCGTATCAGCCTATAAAGGAAACAATCAGGTCGTCATTGTCGCGATTAACAAAAACAATACAGGAGTCAATCAGCACTTTGTGATGCAAAACGGAACTGCTTCACAAGCGTCAAGATGGATCACAAGCAGCAACAGCAACCTTCAGCCTGGTACAGACTTAAATATATCAGGTAATCAATTTTGGGCTCATCTCCCGGCTCAAAGTGTGACAACATTTGTGGTCAAACGCTAAAATGAATTGAATCACCAAAAGCCAATTTTCTCATTTCAAAAGAAAATTGGCTTTTTTTATGCAAATAGGAAGTTGATTTTTTCACTATGTACTTACATTGGGTATAATAATGGCAATGACTTCAGGAGAGTGATCAATGTATGCCAAAGCTTCAAAGCAAAGTATTAATGATCGATGACGAAAAAGAAATCTTGGAATTAATCAACACTGTATTAACAAGAGAAGGCATTGATCGCGTCATCACTGCATCAACTGCCCGTGATGGGCTTGCAAAATTTCATCAAGAACAACCCGATCTTGTCATACTTGATATTATGCTGCCAGACGGTGAAGGCTATGATATTTGCAGACAAATCAGAGAGACCTCCCATGTTCCGATTATCTTTTTATCAGCAAAGGGAGAAGAATCCGACAAAATTGTAGGACTTGCCATCGGCGGAGATGACTACATTACAAAACCATTCAGTCCAAAGGAAGTCGCCTACCGGGTGAAAGCGCAGCTGAGAAGGATCTCATACTTGCAGTCAACTCAAGCCGATCCCGTGATCAAAAAAGGGCCGTTTGAGTTAAACGAGCAGCAAGCAGAACTGACTAAAAATGGAGCGGTCATTGAGCTCACGCCGAAAGAGCTTCTGCTGATGACCTACTTCTTGCAGCATCCGAACCGCGTCATCAGTAAAGAAACGCTTTATCAAACCGTTTGGGGGGAAGACTTCTTCGGTTCTGACAATACGGTAATGGTTCACATCCGAAGACTACGGGAAAAAATAGAGGATTCCCCGTCAACACCAGAGTTTCTCGTCACCGTCAAAGGGCTTGGTTATAAATTTGTTGTAAAGGATGCGTAAAGATGAAATGGCGATTAACAGGCAGGTATATGGTCTCTGTCATTATCGTGACCATTATCACGGTCTTTATCAACTTATTCGGATTTATGATTTGGCTCGTACTTCAGGCAAACAGCCAGCATAACGAGGAAAATACGCCCGAAACCTTCACAAGATCATTTGAACAATACGTCTCTTTTTCTGATCAAGGCATTACCGTAAACAAAGAAGGGCAGAAAGCCTTAAAACAACAGAATGCATGGATTCAAATTTTAGACGAAAATGGCCAAAACGTGTATCATGCGCTGGCACCTAAAGGATTAAAGAACAAATATACACCGATAGAAATCGTGAACTTACATAAATATAAAGATAAGCAATTATTATCGACCATTTATGCTGGCGGAAAAAAAGTAAAGGGCAAAGAATACAGCTACTTTATCGGATTTAAAGACCCTTCCATCGGAAAGTACCTATTCTCGTTTGACACGAAGGACTTAGTAACAAGATTCAATATCGGGACGATGATTTTATTATCAATTGATGCCATCATAGCGTTACTCATTGGTTACTTATTCAGCCGGCAGCTCACAAAACCGCTTGCCCGTGCCATTCATAGCATCCAGCGGCTGGCAAACGGCGATTACACGACAAATCTGCCTGCTAAAGGAATTTATAAAGATGTCTTCTATAATGTCAATCACTTATCAGAGCAGCTCGCTTCAAGCAAAAAAGAAAAAGACAAACTAGAGCAAATGCGGGAAGAATGGATCAGCCATATTTCTCATGATATTAAAACGCCGCTAGCTTCTATTCAAGGCTATGCAGAAATCATGAAAGACCAAAAGTATCCTCTTTCAAACCAGGACATTAGACATTACGCGGGCATCATTGAGAATAAATCATTGTATATCAAAGATGTCATGGAGGATCTGAATTTAACAACAAGGCTGAAAAATAACGGCGTCATGCTAAATAAAGAGCTGGTCAACATTGTGTCACTGTTGCGGGAAACGTTAATTGATATTTTAAACGATTCAAGATATGCCGATCAGACGATTGAGCTTCAAACGAATGAAGACAAGCTCATGCTGAATATTGATAAAATCCTCATTCGAAGAGCGGTCACCAATCTGATTTTAAATGCCCTCGTTCACAATGATCCTGATGTGACGATTATTGTACAGCTTGAACAAAAAGAAAGAACCCATATTACGATTCAAGACAACGGCAGAGGAATAGAAGAGGCAGAGCTGGAAAAAGTGTTTGACCGCTATTACAGAGGGACGAATACAGGAGTTTCGCATGCAGGCTCTGGTCTTGGGATGGCTATTGCAAAGGATATTATCGTCAAGCACGGCGGGGATATCACGATCCGTAGCAGTGTAGGAAAAGGAACAACAATTGACATCCAACTACCAGCATGAAAACATACAAAAAAAAAAAACGGTTCTGATCAACAACAGAACCGTTTTTTCATCTATTATTTATTCTGAAAACACTTTGATGCCTTTCACAATGTTCCAAATGAAGAAGTAGATAGCAACAAGGAATGTTACTGCATATGTCGCAATTAAGAAAGGCCCCGCATGGCTGATATCTTTCATACCAAGTAAACCTGAACCAAGGATGCCAATACCAAAAATCAAATAAGGAATAATATGCGTCCATAATGATTTTTTCGCATGATATTTCACGTCGTCCTGACCTAAGAAATAGACGATAATTGGGAACAAAAATGGTGCAAAAAAGATACTAAAGTAACATAATGAAGACAAGATTTTATTTTCTCTCAAAACGTTTCACCTCTATGATTTATTCACTACAAACCCATTGTACTACCTGAACCTTAACCTGTATTAATCCGAACCTTACAGCAACCTTAAACTTATTTACCTTTTAAAATAATTTATAAACGACATACTATAATATAGGTATTTAAATCTATCTTACCGAAAAAAATAGTTGACTTTGGTTTATCCTGTGTTTACAATAAAGTCGTAACCGATGCAGGAGTGTTACTGATATCATCAGGCACCACCAAGTCAGGTAAACATGTTGTACATTTGTACGTTGTTTGCTGAGATTTTGGTGTTTTTTTATGCTTTTTTTAGCAGTTTTAGGTAAGGTGGGATGAAGATGTTCACCGTCGTTAAAGTTTTAAACAATAATATCGTATTAGCTCTAACAGACACGCAAAATGAAGTAGTTGTTTTTGGTACAGGAATAGGCTTTAAGAAGAAAAAAGGTGATACTCTTGATGAGAGCGCTGTCAGTAAGACATTTTATTCTGATCAGACGTCTCCATTAGAATCTCAACTTGCCGCTATCCCAACTGATATCCTTTTATTAACTGAAAAAATCATTCATATGGGCGAAGAGATGTTGAATAAAAAATTAGGTTCCAGCATGCTGTTTTCGCTATCTGATCATCTTACCTTTTCAATTCAAAGGCATCAAGAAAAAATGGAATATGAAAACCCTATCGTATGGGAAATTCCACATCTATATTTTCAAGAATATCAAATTGGGAAAAAAGCACTTAAAATTATTCAAAAAATGATGGGGGTTACCTTTGAAGATACAGAAGCTTCACTTATTGCCCTTCATTTTGTAAACGCTCAAATAGATGGTCAGTCTATGGGAGATACGATCAAAATGACCCATCTCACGAAGGAAATCGTTAAGATTATTCAAAACATTTTCGAGATGGTATTAGATAAATCATCGATAGATTATTCGAGGTTTATCACTCATTTGAGATATTTTATTGTCAGACAAGAAACAAATCAACCGCCTCAGCAGATGGATGATTCATTAAAAGAATTAATTCAGGATCGTTATATGAAGAGCTATGCATGCGGTTTGATTATTAAAGAAATGTTAAAGCGTGAATTTAATTGGAATGTCACAGAAGACGAACTTGTTTTTCTAGTCATTCATATTGAAAGAATCACAAAGAAACATCAACAGAATACATGATTTCTTTTAGGCGTGTTATGAAAAAGCATTAACCTAAACAAATCTCCATTTAGAAGAATGGTCTTTCTAATGGTGGATTTTGTTTAGGTTTTTTTTGTGAAAATGAAGGGGTGAAGACATGAACAACAAAGAATTGGCGCAAGAAATTATCAAATTAATCGGCGGAACAGGCAATATATCTCAAAGCTGGCATTGTATTACGAGGCTGAGATTTAATATCAACGATGAAAAACAGGTAAAAGTAGATGAACTGAAAACAGTAGATGGAGTGCTCGGAGCGCAATTCCAAAGCGGACAATTCCAAGTCATTATTGGAGCAAAAGTTGCAGAAGTCTATGAGGAAATAGACCATCTGATTGGTGACAGCAGCAATGATTCTTCTCCTGCTAAAAATACGTCAAAGATGAATCCAATCGAAGTCGTATTCGATGTCATTAGCGGAATTTTCACACCGATTTTGCCGGCGATTGTTGGTAGTGGATTGATTAAAGGGATCATGGCTTTGTTCGTTAGTTTAGGCTGGCTGACGGAAAAAAGCTCTACCTATGCTGTACTACAAATCTTTTCAAATGCTGTCTTTTACTTTTTACCTTTCCTCATTGCTTATTCTGCAGCGAAGAAATTTAAAACACGAGAATCTCTCGCGATGGCACTCGCTGGGATTTTATTGTATCCCACGATGGTGGAAGGGGCAGCAAAAGGAGCAGACCCACTTAGTTTTTTAGGATTGAGTATTCCATTAAATAATTATACTTCTTCCGTTTTACCGATTATTTTAGGAGTACTGCTGCTTAGCTTTATCGATAAGTGGATAACGAAAGTCATTCCAAAATCCTTAAGCATCGTATTTACACCGGTACTGAGCTTAATGATCACAGCGCCTCTTACACTAGCTTTCATAGCGCCTATTGGAAACGTTTTCGGGCAGTATTTAGAGATCTTTTTCACTTCTTTATTCCATTTTGCTGGACCGATTGCAGGTTTATTAATGGGAGGCCTCATGCCTTTAATTGTGCTAACTGGGATGCATTACGCATTCTTCCCAAGCACGTTTGCCAGCTTTGAAAAAGTTGGATACGATGTCATGCTGCTTCCGATGAACTTTATTGCCAATATGGCACAAGCAGGCGCCGTTTTAGGAGTCATCATTCGCACAAAACGAGTAGAAACAAGGTCTTTAGCATTATCAACATTGCTTCCGAGTTTCTTTGGTATCACAGAACCAGCCATTTATGGAGTCACACTGAGATTGAAAAAGCCTTTCTATGCTTCATTAATTGGCGGCGCAGTTGGCGGATGTTTTTATGGTTTATTTTCAGTCAAAACGACAGCATTTTCAATTCCAGGTATTACATCTCTGCCAACCTACATTATGAAAGGCACAAACAATTTCCAGCTCGCTTTAATTGGAATAGCGCTGAGCTTTTTGGTCTCACTGCTTGTCACTATGTTCCTTGGTTTTAAAGAACCTGCCACAAAAGAAGAAGGTCAGCCGCTAAAACAAGGAAAGTCATCTAAAGATTCAGAGAATGCAGTCAATCAACAAGCTGCCAGACAAGTAAATCCTTATAAAGTACAAGCACCTATAACTGGTCAGGTCGTTCCTTTATCTGAAGTCAATGATGCCGTTTTCTCAAGCGAAATGATGGGCAAGGGAGTAGCGATTATGCCTGATAAGGGGGTGGTACAAGCACCGTTTTCCGGAAAAGTAGTGACCGTTACACCTACTAAACATGCAATAGGTTTGGTTTCAGATGATGGGATTGAATTATTAATACATGTAGGGATTGATACCGTCAGCCTAAATGGTCAATTCTTTGAGGTATTGGTGGAAGAAGGAGATGAAATCAACATCGGGGATCATTTATTATCATTTGATATAGAAGGAATTCAATCAAAAGAATTAAATGTTGTGACACCTATTATCGTCACTAATTCCTCGAAGTACCTAGCTGTCATCCATACAGGTGACTCTTATGTCAACGCAGGAGAAAATAAACTCTTAATGCTCATTCATTAATCATAAATAGAAGGGATGATTGAAATGAAAGAATTAAAAAAAGGTTTTTCAGATAATTTCCTATGGGGTGGCGCAACAGCTGCCAATCAAATAGAGGGCGCATATTTAGAAGGCGGGAAAGGGCTGTCAACTTCAGACTACGCGGCATATAAAGATCCCTATGCACAAGGAAAAGTAAACAACTTTACATTCGATGTTAGTTCAGCTGAACTAAACAAATACAAGGAAAATCCTGATGCATTTGATTTCCCAAAAAGACGCGGAATTGATTTTTATCATCGTTATGAAGAAGATATCGCACTGTTTGCAGAAATGGGATTTAAAGTCTTTCGTTTGTCCATCTCATGGGCAAGAATCTTTCCAACAGGTTTAGAGGACAAGCCGAACGAAGAAGGATTGGCTTTTTACGATAAAGTATTTGATGAATGTGCGAAATATGGAATTGAACCGCTAGTAACAATGTCTCATTATGAAATGCCGATTACTTTAACAGAGAAATATAATGGATGGATGAGTAGAGAGCTTGTCCCATTGTTCGAAAAATACGCACGTGCGATTTTAGAAAGATATAAAAACAAAGTGAAATATTGGATTACATTTAATGAAATGAATATGAACCTCAATAGTCTTTATACAGGTGCTGGCATTTTAGAGGATTTAGTAGACCATAAATTACAGGCTGCTTACCAAGCATCTCACCATCAATTTGTGGCAAGTGCATTAACAGTGAAGGCAGCGAAGGAAATCATTCCAGATGTCCAAATTGGCTGTATGATTAACCAAATCGAAGCCTATGCAAAAACAACAAAACCAGAGGATCAGCTGCAGGCAGTCAAATCGAATCAATTGAATATGTTCTATCCTGATGTTCAAGCTAGAGGCGAATATCCAACATACATGGTGAAATATTTTGCTGATAATCAAATCAAGCTGGATATTGAAGAGCAGGATGAACAAATTTTGAAAGAGGGCACTGTTGACTTTGTTGCAATCAGCTACTATATGTCACACGTAGCAGAAGCGCGTGAAGATGCCGCTGAGCTAGCGGGTACGTTTGACAGCCCGATTAAAAATGAACACTTGGAATTATCACAATGGGATTGGCCGATCGATCCAATGGGTCTGCGCATTTCATTAATTAAACTGTATGACAGATACCAAAAGCCTTTATTTGTTTGTGAAAATGGACTTGGCGCAAGAGATACATTGACACAAGATGGAAAAATCCACGATGATTATCGAATTGATTATTTGAAAAAACATATTGAACAGATGAAAGAAGCAGTAAAAGAAGGTGTTGACTTAATGGGATACACACCTTGGGGCTGTATTGACTTAATCAGCTGCGGAACATCTCAAATGACTAAACGCTATGGTTTGATCTATGTGGATCAAGACGACCTAGGAAATGGTACACTGAATCGTTACCGGAAAGACTCATTTTTCTGGTACAAAAATGTAATTGCATCAAATGGAGAAGACCTATAAAAGCAGATTGAATGATGAAAAACACCATCTCAGGGCGCCTTAACCGGCTGCATGCGATGGTGTTTTATTTTTCACGAAAACATCTCTTGACCTTGAAGTATAGTTCAACCTTTATAATGTAATTATAGTAAAACAAAATCACAAAAAAGGAGTAACAATGGAGTTGATGACTAGAGGTGAACTGGCCAAACAAACTGGAATAAGCCCTGCCGCAATTCGTTACTATGAAGAACACAACATTTTATCTGTCCCGAGACGCCGTTCGAACGGTTATAGACTATACACAGAAGATTATATTGTGAAAATTCAATTGATCAAAGATGCCAAGTCATTAGGTTATTCACTAAAGGAAATAAAAGAAATATTGGAAATGCTGAGTCAAGACATAGAACTAGATACTTTAAAAAGAATTGTAAAACATAAACATGAAGAAATTGAAAAGAAAATCAAAAGCCTGCGCCTCATTCAAGACCTTTTATCTAACTTATTAAAGACTCCTGAGAAAGAAGTACAAGTGTATCTCAAATCATTTCGTGTGATGAATGAGGATGACGAATAAACATATCTGCTTAAAGGAGAGAAAATACAATGAGTGTCGAAATTTTTAACGGAGAACGTTCTGAAGAAAGTATTCAATTTGAAACATTATTCACGTCCCAAAGTAATAAAGAGAGTTTTGCTAGTGTCGAAAAAACCAAAAACTTTCTATCTCAAATAGAAAATATGAAGCCTTATGCAATCGGAGACGATGTAAAATTAGTGAGTGAAATAAAGGAGCAAATTTTCGAAGGAATGCAGGTTTTCACATTGAATGACCAAATGTCGAAAAAGCAAAAGGTGATTCTCTATATACATGGTGGCGCTTGGGTAAACCAGCCTCTTAATTTCCATTGGTGGTACATGGATAAAATGGCTCAATCCCTTAATGCCAAAGTGGTCGCTCCTATATATCCTAAATTACCTCATTATAGCTACCAAGATACTTATCCGAAAATCTTAAATCTATATAAAGAAATACTAAAAACGGTTGAGAGTACCGATCAATTAACGATTATGGGAGATTCAGCGGGCGGAAATATCTCACTTGGCTTGGCGCATCTCTTAAAGATGGAAGGTCTGCCGCAGCCGAAGGATATTATTTTATTATCTGCATGTGTTGATATGAGTTTAAGCAATCCTCTTATATCTGAATATGCCGATAAAGATCCCATCCTAGCACCAGAAGGAATAGATGTCATTACAAAAATGTGGGCAGCAGATAAAAGGGTAACTGACCCATTAATCAGTCCAATTCACGGGGACTTTCATGATCTTGGGAAGATCACTCATTTTATTGGAACACATGATATTTTATATCCAGATGCACTAAAGCTTGATGAAAAGCTAACAGAACAAGGAATTAATATGAAAACCTTTGTTTACCCAGAAATGCTGCATGTGTTTGTCGTCATGCCAATCCCTGAGGCACAAGATGCTCAGGAAAAAATCATTCAGGTGATAAATAGTTAGGTCTTTTTCACACATCAAAATGCTCTGACTTAAATATTCGAAAAAATAGGCTGCTTACTGAAAGCAGTCTTTTTCCATTCAACATGAAATACATTTAGATTGTCAATTCACCTCAGATTAAAAATTCCTTAAATTCCAATTTTTGTTTACAACGCACGAATTTCCTATTAATATGATACATATTCGGTTCTTCACCGGTTCATAAAGGAGAGTGACATGATGAGTGTTTTCTTTCTTCATCCTATGGCGCTGATCTTATTTACATTGCCTTTGTTATCTTTGATTTGGGGGATTGTTGGCTACTGCATCTTTAAGCGAGTTTATATCGTTCTTATCATCACATTTGCCGTCTCCACTATTTTCATATTTGCCTATACTGGGTTTGACATGTCAAATATGTATTGGGTCGTGGTGATGACCTTTTTATGCATGTGTACCTCTGTCATCACAAAAATCATTCGCTATATGTATGCCCGCTATAAAAGAGCATAACGAAAAAGCTGATATTCACAAAAATCAGCTTTTTCCATATAGAAATACATGGCGAATTAGTCAAAGTGAAAATCGGGGAACTGATTCCACTCAAATATACTAGAAGTTGATGTACGACCTAGACTTAGCAGGAAGAGGGACGCATCAAGCGTTCTCTTTGTTACATTCCAGATAACTGAAAAATCGCTCCACAAAATCAGCCCCATGTATTTTCTCCATATGCGCCGTGTTAAAAATATATTGTTCCATATGCTCAAGCTTGCGCAGGCTGCGTACCAGTACTTTCCGATCCTCGTCAGAAAGGTGAGGGTCATGATTTATCTTCAGCAATGCCTGTTTGACACGCGCGGAGACCTTTTCAACATATAGATGGTTTTTGGAAGCTGGCGGAATACATTGCGACAGGTCACAGCCTGTAAAGCGAACACCGTCAAGAATGCAGTTTTCAAAGTTGGCGATCAGCTTTTGTTTACCATTTCCCTCAAACGTTATATCCACTAGCTTACCGGTAAAAGTGCAGTGAACAATATTCGCTGCTTGTAAAATGCGGTCATTAAACCTACATTGATAAAATGTACAGTCGATAAACACAGCATTCTCCAATGTCATTCCTCTCATATCACAGGAGGAAAATTCGCAATTCGTAAAAACAGCCTCGCCTTTAGCAATCCCAACAGAGCGCAAATCGGAACGAATAAAAGTACAATGCTCAATCGTACTACCTGCAAAAAATCTCGCATTCGTCAGATCACACGTATTAAATACAAGATGACGCAGCTGACAGCTCCAAAATATAGGTGAATGAACATTCGAGTTGCTAATCGTCGATCCGCTTATCGTTTCGTGTTCATACCTGACAATATCAGAAAATATTTCATTGTCTACTGACATACCAGACTCAAGCCTTCTCATTGTGATCACCTATCTTTTAATCTTTTACCAGGATGAATACCTTCCAAAAGTTCATTTCTGTTTCACTCAACGGCTGGCATTGACAAGTTATTATATCATAAAGCTCGAAACATAAAGAGAGCGGTCATCATTTTGAGAGCGCTTATCTTGCAATGTGTCTTTCACACTCACTTTAAATCATAAGGGGGACAAAAGAATGAAAAGATATGACGCATTCCCAGAACCAATCGGCGGTTATACTGCCGGACGCACACAGATGGATTTTGAGTACACGGCATCTGATCACTCAAAAAGAGAACTGACCGCATTTGTATACTATCCGTCTGATAGCAATGAAGGGAAGACCCCATCAACGTACATGTTTCCTGAAGTATACGAAATGCTGCATGACCAGCCGCTTGTCACTGAGTATATGAAGGAAAAGGATTTTTTCTCTATCGATATCCAAACGCATTGTTACGACGACCTCGCTCTTTCCGGGAAGGAAGAACGCTATCCAGTGTTATTTTATGTTTGCGGCGGGGGCGGCTCTCTAGAATGGGGAACTGTGATCTGTACAGACCTTGCAAGCATGGGGTATGTTGTCGTCAGTATCGGTCATCAAAACAGCACGATGTATAAGCGTAAAGATGGGCGGTTGTTTAATGTATCAAAGGATTTTTCAGATGTCGTTATAGCGTTTTCTGAAGATCCAGAGATGATGGCGCTGGCTGGTCAGATGACGATGCGGCCTGACGATGAAACTGCCATTGAGACATGCCGTAACGTCCTTACACTGCCAATACTTCATCCGTTAACGAAATATAGCAAATTACAGGCAGAGGATGTAAGGTATGCAGCTGATTATCTTTACAAACTAGACACCGGAGAACTCAATTCCATCTTCAATGGCAGATTGCAGCTTGACGCCGGCATGGGCATAATTGGACATTCTTACGGAGGGCCAACGACAGCGATTGTTTGCCGGGATGACGACCGATTTGCCTGCGGGATCGGCCTCGATAGCGGTGCATTTGGTCTTCTTGACAGCGACCTGAAAAAACCCTTTATGCTGCTTTTTTCTGAGCCTAACTATCATATGAATGCGATCATTGGCGCAAACAATAGCATGGAAACCTATTATTTCTCTGTTGAGCATGCTGCGCATTTAGATTATTGCGACATCGTGTTTACCGGTGTAAACGAAGAACTGAGAGGAAAGCGGGATGCGATGGAGATGCGGAATCTTATCACAAACTATACAAGGACATTTTTTGATCATTACATTCTGCAAAAGCCTGTACATGTGGAAAGTCTATCATACGATCGTGTGAACTTGATTAAGAAAACGAGCAGAAAGTGATCTAAAATGAAAAAAGCCTTGAGAATTAGGCTTTTTTTGTTTCTACATGGTATATATTCGTGACGATTTTTAAAAAAGCCTTCAAAGCACGTGTTTTATATCGACCTTTCTTCACGACAATGCCAATTTTCCATGGAATATATTGACTACTAATTGGTTTTACACAAATGTCCTCTTTATACATGTCCGTTAAAGGACTTGGAATAATCGCAACTCCTAATTCATCACGAACTAATGTCAAAAGCAAATCCCATTGTGTTGTGCTGTAAGCGACATCGGGAACAAAATGTTCCTTACGGCAGCTTTCTAAAATCACTTGACTTAACGCAAATGAAGAATCAAACAATATCCATTTATCCTCTTTAAGCTGTTCAAGCGAGAGCTGTTGTTCATCTTTTAAAGCGTGATTTTTTGGTAAACAAGCCACAAACGGCGCTTCAAAAATGAGTTGTTCTTCTAATTCATGACTTTGGGCAGGTATGACAATAAAGGCCGCATCTACTTCGCCTTTCTCAACGAGTTTTTCTACATGTAAGCCGCCCTCCTCAATCATTTCGAGCGTCACATCTGGATGCTTTTGAGTAAAAGCTTTTGCCACTTTCGAAAAGAAAAAGGTACCAATTATTTGCGGCAGACCGATCTTTAAATGGCCGCGAATATGCGTGTCGGTATCACCCAGCTCCATTTGCAATTCATTCATTTGCTGCAGTACCGCAATCGCTTTTTCATATACAAGCTGTCCTTCATCCGTTAACTTGAAAATTCGATTTGACCGATCGAAAAGGATGACACCCAGTTTTTTCTCTAATTTTTGAATGGTTTTAGAGAGGGAAGGCTGGGCTATAAAAAGCTTTTCACTTGCTCTTGAAAAACTTCCACAATCCGCAATCGTTTTAAATATTTCAAAGTCCCGTATGTTCATGTTATCCTCCCATTATTCCAAATAGGCATACTTATTATGATCATTATATATTGTACATTATAAATATTTATTTTTACACTTTGATTAAGGAGGGGTTAAGATGTCTACATGTAAAGTTGCTGTTGTTCAAGCTGCTTCTGTCATTATGGATAAAGAAGCAAGTACTGAAAAAGCCATTTCGTTAACACTTGAGGCCGGAGAAAAAGGAGCCAATATTGTTGTGTTTCCTGAAGCTTTTATACCAGCTTATCCAAGAGGACTAGCTTTTGGCGCCACAGTAGGAAGCCGTTCTCCAGAAGGAAGAAAGGACTGGCTTCGTTACTTAGAAAATTCAGTTCCAGTTCCAAGTAGAACGACTGACAGATTAGGAGAAGCAGCCCGCAAAGCTGGTGTCTACCTCGTCATCGGTGTCATTGAAAGAGATGACGAATCAAGTCGCGGGACTTTATATTGTTCCGTATTGTTTTTCGGACCAGATGGAACCTTACTTGGAAAGCACCGTAAACTAAAGCCGACAGGTTCCGAGCGACTCATATGGGGAGAGGGGGATGGCAGCACACTGCCGGTTTTCGATACACCGTACGGTAAAATAGGCGCTTTAATTTGCTGGGAAAACTATATGCCATTAGCTAGAGCAGCGATGTATGCAAAAGGCGTCCAAATCTATATAGCCCCTACGGCAGATTCCAGGGAACTATGGCAATCTACGATTCGCCATATTGCCGCAGAAGGCCGATGCTTCGTTCTATCTTGTAATCAATATGTGAATAAAGAGATGTATCCTAAAGATTTAGCCTGCTATGATGAATTAGCATCTTCTCCTGATGAGATGTGCCGAGGGGGGAGTGCAATAGTCGGTCCTTTAGGCGAATATATAAAAGAACCTGTCTATGGTCAGGAAGAGATACTGCTGGCAGATCTTGATTTGCGTGATATTTCTTCTAGTCAATTCGACTTCGATGTAGTCGGGCATTATTCAAGACCTGATATCTTCCAACTCGTCGTGAATGAAGAGAAAAAAGAAAATGTAAAGTGGATGAATCGATGAAATCACACGAAAAAAGAGCAGCCATCAGCCGCTCTTTTTTTCGTGTGTCAACCTTGATGAGTTTTTAATGGACCTTTTGTGATATGAGTAAGATGAGCATTTATGTTAAAGATTTTAGCGTTGATGTCTGTTATTCCAAAGCTAGTGATTCTTTTAGAATGCATCTCAAGATAGTTTTCAGCTGCTTCTTTTGTTTCGAATAAGTAGATTCCGCCAGCCTCATTCTTCTCCGGATTCTCCGTCCATATTTTCCATATGAATCCGTCTTCCTCATTTATACTTTTCGCTAAATCAGCAAACTCTTTTGCCATTTCATCACCGAAAGGGCCTTTCATCTTAAAATCCACCTGTAATAAATGTGCCATCGTCATTCTCCTTATGTTGAAGTTGTAAAATACAGTTCCCCCAGCACTTCTTTCATTTGATACTGCTGCTGCGGAAGTTCTTTCTTCATAAAAGACCGTACATCTGATTGGTCAACATCGTACATCACTTCAATTTCTTTAGAAAATAGAAGTTTTTCTTTTTCGAGCAGGGTAGAAACAGCTGGGCGTTTTTTCGGTTCAAGTTCTTCAGTGTTTAAAGCTTGCTTTAATCCTTCAACATAGACTTCAAATGAGCGGCCACCCGTGATTTTGACTCCTTTATTTTCTTCGTTGACGAAGATGATCGTTGGGAAACCTCTAGCACCAAGGTCTCGAACTAGAGTAAAATCTTGATTTAATAATTCCTGGCCGCTTGGCAGCTCCGCTTCATGTACAATCACATCTCCGTTAAGTCCAAGATCGTTGACGATATCAATTAACACCGTGATATCCGATATATTTTGATTGAATGCAAATAGCGCTTCTCTCGCACGGCGTAAAAAAGTATAGGCTAGTGCATCATCATGATGTTTTTGAATCACTTTGAATACGCGAGAGGGCGGGTAGGAAGATTGAACAGGATTGTCAATCATTAAGGACCCATCAATTGGCATGCGGGAATGTTCTCCAACCTCTCTCCAGTGGCCAGCCACATCAGCAGGTTTGTAAATTCCGTTTGCAGGATCAATTGGACCGCCATGCCATTTCTCTAACAGTCCACCCAACACAGTCTGGAAATGAAAATAATGTCCATATTGCTCTTTAAATCGACGCAGCAAAGGTTCAATTGCCCAGCAATGCGAACAAATCGGATCTGTTACATAATAGAGCGTTATTGTTTTTTTAGGTTGCTGAAAATCAATAACCTGAATATCCTCTTCTTCACCTACACCACATACACCTGTTTCTATATCACAAAACATCTCATTGTTTTTCAATTTCATTTTCCTCCTCAAATTTTGTAGGAACGCTATTGCCTATCAGTTTGTTTGAATCAAGCAATGATTTACTTTACAATTAAATCTTAAGACACAATGAGTGAGACCAACACCAATAATTTCTTCAATTTGTTGTTTATCCAACAGAATGATAGATGTGTTGAAAAAGGAGGAGGGATAAGATGACGCAGCCAAAGACAGATCCTCGGGTTCTGAGAACGCGTAAGTTAATCATGGAGTCTTTTATTAAACTTTCATCGAAAAAGGAATTTAAGGATATTACGATCAAAGATGTCACGGCAGAAGTCTTGATCAACCGCGCGACGTTTTATTATCATTTTGAGGATAAATACGATTTGCTGGATAAAACACTATCAGAAGTATTATCGATTAATTTAGAAAGTATAAATTTCAATCATCGTAAACTTGATGAAGATACGATTATCAATATTTTTAAAGCACTAACGAATTTCCAACAATCTCTGCATAACCGCTGCCAAGTAGAATATGAAACTGAACTTGCTCCTATTGTGAGGGAACAGCTTGAAATTATTTTTTATCAATTGTTAATCAATCAATATGCAAATGTCGAAAAGCAAATTCTGAAGGTCACAGCTGTTTTTTTAAGTTGGGGAATTCACGGAGCTTCTGTTGAGTGGAGAAAAAATAGTTCGCACTTATCATCAGAGGAGTTTATCAAATCAGCAGTGCCATATATCTTGTCAGGGATTGATTTTAAACAAGCAGATGGATGATTTGACAATTTTCAAAGGCTTCACTAATATAAATGCTATAGCATATAAATTTCATAGAGGGTGTTTACATGGATTTACAAGATTTAATAGGCTATCTCGTTCATCGTACCGATCTCAAAATGACCAATTATTTTACGAACAGGTTAAAGCCTTACGGGGTCACGCCTGAACAATGGAGTATTATAAGTATTCTGAGTAGTGAAAAGGGGACTACTCAAAAAGAATTGGCAGAAGGAATTGATAAAAATCAAACCACTGTCGTCAGAATGATCCAGTCTATGGAACGAAAAGGGCTTGTCAAAAAGATCTATAATGAACAAGACCGGCGCTCACATCATCTGCTTTTAACAGAAAAAGGGGACGAGGTCAAAAAGGCCATTCTTCCTGTTGTCATGGATGCACATCAAACGGTGACAAAGCAATTAAACGATGAAGAGATTCAACAATTAAAATTACTTTTAAACAAATTATTTCATTCACACTACGAATCTTGAGATGTCTAATCTGAACTATTTATGTCCGATATATGCTATGACATATAAATTGCATCAGCTGAAAATTTGTCCATTTGGACGGAGTGTTTCAGTCAAATAACTTAGAAAGATGTGATCACGATTTTCATACTTATTCTTCAAATGATATTGGCCGCTTTCTTTTTTGTAACAGGATCGAAAATTATATCAGGGAAAATGGCAGAAGAGTTCAAACGATTTGGTTTACCTGCTTTTTTTAATGTTTTAACCGGAGCCTTTGAGCTCATAGGCGCAGCTGGAATGCTGATCGGCATATGGATGCCAACAATCGCAATATTATCAGGCTTATTGTTAGGAGGCACGATGCTGGCAGCTGCATTTACTCTGATCGTATTGGCCAAAGATCCCTTTAAAAAAGCAATCCCGGCACTTGTGTTATTCGCTCTCAGTATTGGGATCAGCTTGTACCACATTCTTTAAGTTCATATCAAGGTAAGTCACAAAACCTAAACAAATCTCCACTATTCTAATGGTGGATGATGTTTAGGTTTTTTAGCGATTGAATTGTTTTCGAAGAACTAAGCATGAGACAGCAAATACTGCAAAAGCGCCCGCTGATCCAGCAGCAAACACGAGCTCAGCTTGTTCTAGTTTGGACTTGAATAACAAAGGGACAGAAAGAATGAGAGCGGCACCACTAAAGCTCAATCCTAATATCAACATTGCTAGTAATTTATTCATCGAAACACCTCTTACACTCATAATGAAAACAATCGAAAAGAATCATATTTGGAGTGTATCATATAGTGACGGGCGAGTGCTTTCTTTTCATTAAAGCACTCGTAAAATAAACTTTTTTAAACGAACACTGTTCTTAACGAACGGTGTTCGTTATAATATAAATGAGATGTGACTTTAAACGATTTTCATAAAGAAGAGGAGATGCATACGATGACGGCATTATCTAAGGATCAAAAGCAAATCGCTATCATTGGAGGAGGACCTGGGGGGTTAACGCTCGCCTTAATACTGCAAAATTACGGTATACAAACAACCATCTATGAACGAGAGGTGCATGACAAGAGTCTTGAAAGAGGGGGCTCACTGGATATTCACGAAGAAACAGGCCAAAAAGCTTTAAAAGAAGCGGGAATTTATGAGGAATTTCAAAGGAACGCCCGCTATGAAGGAGAAGATTTCCGATTACTTGATAAGTCAGGAAAAATTTATTTAGATGAAGAAACGGAACCAGATCAAAAAGGCACCCGCCCAGAAATTGACCGTGGTGTTTTGTGCGAACTGCTGTTAGATCAAATTGATGCTGAGAACATCAAATATGGTTATAAACTAGAAAGTTGCGTTTCACTAGAAAACGGCATGACGGAGCTTCATTTTGAAAACGGAGTTGTCGAGACAGTTGATCTTTTAATTGGAGCAGATGGTGCTTTTTCTCGTGTGCGTCCTCTGTTAACAGATATTGATATTGAATACGCCGGACTCACGATGCTGGAACTGAATATCCTCAACGTAGAGGTGAATCACCCTGATTTAGCTGCATTTAATAAACGCGGGAAGATGTTTGCTTTAGCAGACCATAAAGGACTGATTGGTCAGTTAAACGGGGATGGACGAATAAAAGTGTATGCAAGCCTTATGGTAGAACGTAACTGGATTGAGGCTTGTGGTATTCCTTTTCATCAAGCGAAAGAAGCAAAAGAACAATTATTAGAGTTATTTAGTGATTGGGACGATCAGCTGAAAAATTATATTCGTTATGCAGAAGATGCCATCATTCCAAGACGGATTTATACGCTTCCTGTCGGTTTTAAATGGAACCGCCATAAAGGAGTAACGCTTATCGGTGATGCAGCTCATGTCATGTCACCATTCGCAGGGGAGGGCGTAAACATGGCGATGTTTGATGCAATGGAACTCGCACTTGCGATTGTCCGAAATCCTCATCATATCGAAAAGGCTATAGAAGAATACGAAGACATGATGTACGAATATTCATCGGAGAAAGCTCATGAATCAGAAAAAAGTTTAAAACTGTGTTTTTCAAAAAATGCTGCGGTCAAGCTTGCAGATATGATGAATTCTTTTCAAGAAAACGGAGATTGATGCTCAATTTACTATTTGACTTTGACATGTTATAAAGAGAGTATGAACAATTCAAATCGTCGTATTATCAGTCGTCGGTCTCAGCCGGCTAAAGAGCCTTTAAGCCGTGAACTCATTGTGAAAACTGCCTTTGACCTTCTTAAGGAGCAAGGGTTAGAGGGCATGAGTATGCGTAAGGTGGCTAAAGCATTAGATACAGGACCTGCATCCTTGTATGTCTACGTGAACAATTTTCAAGAACTAAGTGCTTACGTATTAGATTATGGTCTCGGCCAAATGGTTTATCCAAATTCAGCGGGTGGCACATGGAAAGAACAGTTATTTGACATATTGCATACTTATTTCCTGCTGCTATACGAAAAGCCAGGTCTTGCTGAAATTTCTCTTTCCACCATCCCGCAAGGAACGAACTTTTTACAGTTGACCGAACATCTTCTCGCTGCACTGCATGAAGGCGGAATCAAATCTACATCCGCTGCATGGGGAGTAGACCTGTTACTGTTATATGTATCTTCCGTAGCATACGAAAAGGTCTCTTGGAAGAAACAAGGCTCTTCGCAAATTTCAGATACAAAAAAAACATTTCATGATGCAGACAAAACGCGGTTTCCTTTCATCAATAGCCTGAAAGAAGAAATGTTTGCAGGTGATACCGTATCGATGGAACGGTTCAGGTGGGGAATTGACGTCATTTTGTCTGGGATCCAGCAAAAAATCAATTAGAAAGGAGCAAAAAAAGCAGTCAATGGCTGCTTTTTTATATTTTCTCCACTTTTTCAATATGTATAAAAAAATCTATATATTGTTTTTATATATAAAAAATTATATAATCTATTGGAATAAACAAATGAGGTGCTTAGGCATGGAACATATAAATAATTTATTACAGAGCTATATTCCTTTAGCAAAATCTACTGCAAAAATGTTTGGACCAAATTGTGAAGTCGTGATTCATGATTTAACGAACCCTCAAGCATCAGTCATGTTTACAGTCAATCATCATGTCACG
The DNA here is from genome assembly GCF_038008785.1 of Bacillus sp. FSL R5-0659. Lineage (NCBI taxonomy): Bacteria > Bacillati > Bacillota > Bacilli > Caryophanales > Bacillaceae > Bacillus > Bacillus sp. FSL R5-0659. The sequence continues at coordinate 1,727,485 of NZ_JBBOZU010000001.1, read as the reverse complement.
GGAAGAAAAATCGGTCAATCATTTGATCATTTGGTAAAGACTGTTTTACAATCAGAAGATTTTAAAGAAGATTATCTCGCTGGGTATACATTTAAAACCGAAGACAACCGTACCATTCGTTCTTCGACTTCATTAATTCGTGATTCCGAGCAAAAGGTAATTGGTGCATTCTGTATCAATTTTGATGTTGAAGCATTGAATCAAATGCAGCAATTTATGGATACTTTTCTTTCTACAAAAGTTGAAGTTCAAGAGAATGAAACAACAACAAATGATGATCTTGAAAATGTGGAAGAAATCGTAGATCAATTGATTCAACAGATCATTGAAAACAGTGTTCACCCAGTCATGAAACGCCATGAAAAAATTGAATTAATAAGGTTTATGGATGAAAAGGGAATTTTTTTAATGAAAGGTTCAGTTGAGAAGGTCGCATCTATGTTAGGTATTTCTAAAGTCACCGTCTATAGCTATTTGGATGAGATCAAACATAAATCGAATGAAGGGGAAACGAAATGAAAAGCATCTTTGAGGTAGGGAATCTAAAAGCCAACGGACACTATGCATTCGCAACCGTTCATCAAAACACGGTCTATGTTTCAGGACAATTTGCCATCAATCCTGAAACGAGAGAAAAAGAATTCGGTCCCATTGAAGAAGAGACATTACAAGCGCTTAAAAATGTCGAGATGATTGTAGAAGCGGCTGGAAGTAAAAAAGAAAAAATTTTGCGTATGACATTATACATTTCTGATATTGAACTATGGGACAAGGTAGATGCGGTTTACACTGAATTTTTCGGTGAACACCAACCAGCACGTACTGTTGTACCAACGAATGAATTACATTTCGGTTTCAAAATTGAAATTGATGCTATTTCTTATATTTAGAATATTTTTTTGCCTATGATATATAAAAAAGTATATTTCGTATAAAAAATTATTCGAAGGGGATGATGATCGATGAATCAATTGATTTGTAACGATTGTGGGAAAGTATATGAGATGACAACAACCCTATGGAAATGTGATTGTAACGGCGTATTAAACCTGGTGAAAGATACCCCTAAAATAGATATGGCGGCTTGGGATCACTATCCAAACTCATTATGGCGTTATGTTGAAACCATGCCCTTTTCAAAGGGTTCTAAGACTTGGGAATCTGTAACAATGGGTGAAGGTCAAACTCCGTTAATCCTTTTAGATCCGAATGAGCCAAATACTTATGTAAAAGTTGATTATATGATGCCTACACTCTCCTTTAAAGATCGAGGAGCTGCTGTTTTAATGACAAAGGCAAAGGAATTAGGGGTATCAAAAGTCATTGCGGATAGCAGCGGGAATGCAGGAACAGCGATTGCCGCTTATGCAGCTCGTTGCGAGATTGCATGTGACATCTATTTAAGCGATGAAACTTCACCTAAAAAGGTCGCTCAAATAAAAGCCCATGGAGCAACGATTAAAGAAATTCGTGGTACTCGCGAGGACATTGCTGCTGCAGCCCAAAAAGCAGTAGACGACGAAAACGTATTTTATGCAAGCCATGTATATCATCCTTATTTTTTTGAGGGAACAAAAACATACGCATATGAAATCTATGAACAAATAAAAGGAGCACCAGATGCTGTAATCATTCCGGTTGGAAACGGCACTCTCCTTCTAGGAGCATATTATGGCTTTAAAGAGTTATTTGAAAATGGTTTGATTCATAAAACACCGAAAATCATTGCCATACAAGCGAAAAACTGTGCACCTCTTGTGAAAGCTTATCAAAACGGGGAGGAATCAGCATCGCTTGTTACGAATACAGGGACCTTAGCAGAAGGGATAGCCATCGCTGCCCCGGCGCGCTCCAAACAAATTCTAGAAGCTGTACAAGATACCAATGGTACATTTATAGATATTGAAGAAAATGAGATATTGAATGCACGCTCTAAACTAAGTGAGAAAGGATTTTATGTGGAAGTGACCTCTGCAGTCAATTTTGCCGGCTACTTGAAATATAAAAAGGAATCAAAAGAAACCATCGTCATACCTCTTTGCGGGGCAGGGATTAAGTCAAAATAAGCCGTAGAATACAACTTGAAAGCGGAGGAATGCTTCATGGGATTGGATTTTACTCATTGCGAAGCACATTGGTCATACAGTGACTTCCATGATTTTAGAAGAAAGTTAGCAGCTTGTATTGGTATGAATTTAGATGATATGGAGGGGTTTGGCGGGTAAGACCAACAGATTTCATCGAAAAATAGCTGTTTCATTATCATTCTAAGAGTATCTCAAGTGAGATGCTCTTTTTCTTGCCTGAATGCGCAATCTTTTTTGCCCAAAAGTACAATTTCACTCAACTTTTAACTATTTTTTCATTTGTTCTTCTCCCCAATAACAAATTGCATCTAATACAGGTATCAATGATAATCCCTTTTCCGATAAACTATATTCTACTTTTGGAGGCACTTGAGGATATTCTTTACGATTAATTAATTGATCCGCTTCAAGTTCTTTTAGTGTATTGGTTAATGTTTTAAAAGAGATAGTTCCGAGCATTCTTTTTAACTGATTATAGCGAATAGGACCATTGTTTGCATATAAAGCATACAGTACCGTCATCTTATATTTCCCACCAATTAAAGATAATGTGTACCCAAATCCAGTTTCTTTTAGGTCAACATTAGCTGTAAAGGATTCTTTCGTCATTTCACACTCTCCTTTAGGTTAGTATCGCACTTTCATTACCGTACTTGTAGTACGTTATAGCATACAATAAAATGAATGTACATCAAAATATGATGAAAATAACAAAAAAGGGTGAATGAATAATGAAAACGATTGTCTATGCACATCCTTGGGACGGAAGCTATAATCATGCCATTTTGACTTCCATTACAGAAAATCTAGAAACAAAGAGAGAACCATTTCAAGTGATCGATTTATATAAAGATGGGTTTAATCCCGTTTTTTCAGCTGAAGAATTGAAGTATTTTATTAAAGGCGAAACACCTTATCAATTAGTTAAGGATTATCAAAAGAAATTAAGTCAGGCAACTGAATTAATATTTATATTTCCTGTCTGGTGGTGGGATTTACCTGCAATTTTAAAAGGATTTATTGATAAAGTCATGTTAAGAGGTTTCGCATTCTTAGAAGATAAAAACACTGGGGCTTTAAAAGGTTTATTGACAAATATTAAAAAAACAACTGTGATCTCAACATCTACAACAGATAAGGATTATATAGAATCTGAAGGTGGGAATGCGATTCAAAGCGTTTTTATTAACAGAACTCTTGCTGACTTGGGACTTAAAAATGAAGCCACCCAATGGATTCATTTTTCAAGAGTTAACTTAACAACAGATGAAAAGAGAAAAATATTTTTAAACGAAATATCCCAAAGTATTTAATTTACTGTTGCAGCCAATAAGGAAAGGCACAACCTTTACGACCAATCTAATTTATTGAGAAGGTGGTAGAGGTTGTGAAAAATTAAATATGTATTCTCATTTCTTAGTTTACATAATATATATTCTAGGAAGTTTAAACAACAAACGAATTTTCTTTGTCTCAAAACTAAGTATACTTATCTTATTGAGACAAAAAAGAAAAAATCAATTTTAAATTGATTCATCTAAATGCTTTGATGATATTCTGACGATTTCATGGCCATAAACATTTCACTGCAACGTTTTTGTCACAACAACGCCAGATGCTATGAGCTTTGTATCAAGCGTTCATTATAGCTCCAGTTGATGTTCGATTATGTGTTTACCAAATCAATGCTTTTTTCGTTCTAATATGTCAAAACATCTAGTCCAACATTACACTTGAAAAATGCTCATTAATCATTGTGTATCCATCAATTTCACCTCTCACCAAAAGAAATTTCTTTTGACTAACATTTTTTCATTACGTTCCTCCCTCCTGTTATTTACGAATCAGCAAGTCTCATTTATAATCGAGTAGATTTGTTCAATAACATATATATATCTTTAAATGTGAGGGATTAGATGGAATTAAAGTGGTATAAAGCAATTATTGTGATCTTTACGATGTCTGGAATCTCCATTTCTACATGGTTTTCGCGGACACCGGAAGTTAGAGATTTATTACAAGCAAACACAGGAACAATGGGACTTATTTTACTCGGTTTATCTGTTGGCTCAATTGTTGGGCTTGTTCTTTCAAATGTATTCGTCCGCAAAAAAGGCGGCCGAGTGGCGATTGTGATCAGTGCTTTTTTGATGTTCCTTGGATTCACTACTCTTGCCATTGGTTCCACGCTCTCTTCTATCTTTGTCGTCACTTCTGGTCTTTTTCTTTTTGGAGCAGGCTCTGGCATGTGTAATGTAGCGATGAACTTAGAAGGAACAGAGATTGAGTACAGCATCAAGAAAACCATTCTGCCTATATTGCACGCTTCCTTTAGCATTGGGACGTTAATTGGAGCAGGTGCTGGTATTCTTTTTATCCATCTAGGGGTTTCTGTATTGATACACCTTCTCGTTATTGCCCTTCTATTCTTCCTCAGCATATTGATTTGTACACGGTTTATTCCGCATGGGACAGGAAAAGATCAGCATGAGAAGCAGTCAGATACAGTTGAACCTGCTCAAACAGCATGGCTGAACAAACGTACGATATCTCTTGCGATGATTGCCTTATGTCTTGCGTTTGTCGAAGGCTCGGCCAATGATTGGATTCCACTTGCAATGGTGGATGGCTATCAAGTTTCACATTCCATGAGTACGGTCATCTATGCTTTGTTTTTGTGCGGCATGATTAGCGGCAGACTGATCAGCGGACGATTGATTGATCGCTTTGGCAGAGTGTTATTGCTAAGAGTGGCCATTTTATCAGCAGCTGCCGGACTATTCTTAGTCATTTTAAAGATTTCACTTGTTGTATGTATGATATCGATCTTTTTATGGGGACTTGGCGCATCTTTAGGCTTTCCGCTGACCATTTCTGCAGCTGGCGATGATAGCCGGTACGCTGTCAAACGCGTCAGTATTGTGACCTTATCTGGTTACACAGCCTCCCTTTCCGGCCCTCCTATTTTAGGGCTGCTTGCTAATCAAGTTGGACTGCTTCATGCCTTTATCTTTGTTCTATTTGCCATATGTATTGCAGGAATCTTTACTAAAGCTGTAGCAAAACCACATTCATTACAAGCTCACTAAACGTGTCTGATCCTTGATCATGGCACTTTTTTTAAATTTAAAAAATAAAATTGAAACCTTTCATGAAGTGAAACAGTCCTATAGATGTCCTGATGTTTATCGTTTTTTTAAAGAGGGAAAGTAAAAAAATAAGACTTTTCAAATAACTGAAAACGTGGTAAGATCATGAAAATAACCAGGAAGGGGTGAGAAAAATGAAAAAAAATATGCTATTAAAATTAGGTGTTTTATGTATAGCACTTGCAAGTTTTCATTTGTTCTCAATGCCTCATTCCGTTCAGGTATACCATCATGCGAAGATGGTTGCCGATCAAGAATCACATGAAATGAAAATCGTCCAGACAATGGGCGATGAAAAGAAACAAAAACATGTGAGCGCAGTATTTGCCGCATTTACAGCACTGCTGATTATTGGAAGTATGACAGCTGGATTTGCGCGCATCACTCATACTGATCGATTTGACCGGAAAAAGAAGCATTTACTTGCAGTGTTCTATCAATCTTCTTATTTCCGACAAGCTCGTGTTTAACCCAACCATCTAAATCAAAACAAAAATTGGGAGGTTTTACACGATGTTATTTTTCTTAAGAATTTTCATTCTAGGTCTATTCTCTGTCACTTCACTTTCTCTTTTCGTTTACCAAGGAATTGAAGTAGTGCACGCCATTACAAGCATGTTTGGCAACCACGAGAGCTAATTGAACTGTATATAAAAAGAAACCCCCTGGCAATCGCAGGGGGTTTTCGTTTGCTTATTTATTGTCATCTGGTGCACGTTCAGGAGTCAGAAGGACATGAGTCACTTCTCCCTGCTCTTCCTCATCTACAATAAATGACCCATTACTATAGCGGTCATTCGCTCTTAAAGTAGAAATATCTAGTGGAATTGTTGTGCCTTTTTCGGTATCTATCTCAAGTGTATCGTGCAGCGCTGCAGCGATCACAGCCACAATACGGTGCGGGTTTTTCTTTAACTCTCTCAGCATAAGAACTCCGCGTTTCGCTCTTGATGTTTTATCAAATTCAGAGAGGTTCATTCGCTTTACAGCCCCTCTTTGTGTTGTGAGCACAAGGACATCGTTCTTCGGATCAATGATCTGGCCAGAGACTACCTCGTCCCCTTCCTTCAAGTTGATTCCTTTGACACCTGCCGCTCTCGGTCCAACAACACTTACTTCTTCTTCATCAAACCATAAACCGTAACCATTTTTCGTTGCAATAAACAATTCCTGCTGTCCTGTTGTGACATGAACATCTACGAGTTCATCGTCACCTTTTAGATTCAAGGCGACAAGCGGTTTCGAATAACGCTGCGCTTTATATTGAAGAAGCTCTGTTTTCTTCACCATTCCACCTTTCGTAAAGAATAAAAGATATGACGTTTCATCAAATTCTTTTATTGGAATGGCTTTTTGGATTGATTCCTCGCGATCAATTGAAATGATGTTTGTAATATGCTGCCCCATGTCTTTCCAGCGTATATCTGGCAGCTGGTGAACAGGGCAATAAATGTAGCTTCCTTTATTCGTAAACAGCAGAAGAACATCCGTTGTATTCATTTCAAACTGATGAATCAAACGGTCAGTATCTTTCATGCCAAAGTCTTTACCGTTAGAGGCAGCATAAGAGCGCTGGCTTGTTCGTTTAATGTAACCATCTTTCGTGACTGTCACGTAAACATCCTCTGATGCGATCATCACTTCAAGGTTAATCTTAATTTCTTCGATTTTTTCCTCAATGACGGATCTTCTCTCATCAGCATATGTCTTTTTGAGCTTTTTCAGGCTGTTTGTAATGACCTTCAGTAGCTTTTTCTCGTTCGCTAAAATGTCTTCAAGCTCTGCGATGCGCACATCAAGCTCTCTTGCTTCGTCTCTTAATTGCGTAATATCTGTATTCGTTAAACGATATAACTGGAGTGAAACAATCGCTTCTGATTGTGCTTCTGTAAAATCATATTTCGCCATCAAGTTGTTCTTGGCATCTCGCTTATCATTAGAGGAGCGGATTGTGGCAATGACTTCATCTAAGATGGAAAGTGCCTTAATTAAACCGTCGACAATATGGTGGCGTTCCTTCGCTTTTCGAAGCTCGTACGCTGAGCGGTTCGTCACCACTTCTTTTTGATGGGCAATATATGCATCTAGTACAGTTGTGAGCGTCATTAAGGTAGGTCTTCGATTATGTATCGCTACCATATTAAAGTTATACGGGATTTGCAGATCTGAGTTTTTATATAAGAAATTCAGCACACCATTTGCATCTGCTTCTTTTTTCAGCTCTACTACGATTCGAAGCCCAGTACGGTCTGTTTCATCTCGGACCTCTGAAATACCTTCTACTTTTCTTTCAATTCGGAACTCGTCCATCTTTTTGACAAGGTTGGCTTTATTCACTTCGTAAGGAATTTCTGTGATCACGATTTGCTGGCGTCCGCCGCGGATGGTTTCAATCTCCGCTTTTCCGCGAATCATGATCTTCCCTTTTCCTGTTTCATACGCTTTCTTAATACCGTCTACACCTTGAATGATACCGCCCGTTGGGAAATCCGGCCCTTTGATGACTGTCATTAAATCCTCAACCGTACAATGCGGCTGTTCAATTCGCTTAATGACGCCATCAATGACCTCTCCAAGATGATGCGGGGGGATATCTGTCGCATAACCAGCTGAAATCCCTGTTGATCCATTCACGAGAAGATTTGGGAACATTGCTGGTAATACAACTGGCTCTTTGCTTGTATCATCAAAGTTTGCAACAAATTCGACCGTTTCCTTGTCTAGGTCCTTTAAAAGCTCCGAAGCAATGGCAGACAGTCTTGCTTCCGTATAACGCATGGCAGCAGGCGGATCTCCATCAATACTCCCGTTATTTCCGTGCATCTCAATCAGCACATTTCGTACTTTCCATTCCTGACTCATTCTTACCATCGCTTCATAAACAGATGAGTCCCCGTGCGGATGGTAGTTACCAATCACGTTACCGACTGTTTTAGCGGCTTTACGGAAGTTTTTATCCTGCGTATTTCCTTCTGCGTACATCGCATATAAAATTCTTCGTTGTACGGGTTTTAGACCATCACGTGCATCTGGAAGCGCACGGTCTTGGATAATATATTTACTATAGCGCCCAAACCGGTCGCCGATTACTTCTTCTAATGGTAAATCATGAAATCGTTCTTGTTGTGCCATGTTTAAACCTCCTCAGCTAGCGACAAGTTTTCATTTTCAAGAATGTTGCTTTCCTCATCAAGTCCAAAGGCGACATTCTTTTCAATCCATTTACGGCGTGGTTCAACTTTGTCACCCATTAGAGTTGTGACGCGTCGTTCCACACGTGCAGCATCATCAATTTTGACCCTGACAAGTGTTCTCGATTCTGGATTCATTGTCGTTTCCCATAGCTGGTCGGCATTCATTTCACCTAACCCTTTGTAGCGCTGAATCGTGTACCCTTTTCCAACTTTCTTCAATACGTCATCCATTTCTTCATCAGACCATGCGTACTCAATAATCTCTTTTTTTCCTGAGCCTTTGCTGACTTTATATAAAGGCGGAAGTGCAATAAACACTTTGCCATGCTCAATCAGCGGCTTCATATAGCGGTAGAAGAATGTTAAGAGAAGCACTTGAATATGCGCTCCATCCGTATCCGCATCTGTCATGATGACGATTTTGTCATAATTGATGTCTTCCACATTAAAATCGACACCGACGCCTCCACCAATTGCATGAATAATGGTGTTGATTTCTTCATTTTTGAAAATATCAGCAAGCTTTGCTTTTTCAGTATTGATGACCTTTCCGCGCAGAGGCAGCACCGCTTGGAATTTACGGTCACGTCCCTGTTTTGCTGACCCGCCCGCTGAGTCACCCTCTACTAGATATAGTTCGTTTCTTGCTGGGTTTCTAGATTGGGCAGGTGTTAATTTTCCGCTCAGCGTTGCTTCAGACTTTTTCCGCTTCTTGCCGCTCCTCGCTTCTTCACGGGCTTTTCTAGCAGCTTCTCTTGCCTGCTGCGCTTTAATCGCTTTTTTCACAAGAAGAGTGGCTGTTTCCCGGTTTTCTTCAAGGAAATACGCAAGTTTTTCAGAAATAACAGCATCAACAGCTGAACGAGCCTCACTTGTCCCAAGCTTTCCTTTTGTCTGCCCTTCAAATTGAAGCAGCTCTTCAGGAATTCTGACAGAAATAATAGCAGACAGTCCTTCGCGAATATCAGTGCCTTCTAAATTTTTGTCTTTTTCTTTTAAAAGGGCCACTTTGCGTGCATATTCGTTAAAGGCTCTCGTCATGGCCGTTTTGGCGCCAGACTCATGTGTTCCGCCATCTTTTGTTCTGACGTTATTGACAAAGGAAAGGATATTCTCCGAGTAGCCATCGTTAAATTGAAAAGCAAAATCTACTTCAATGGACTGATGCTCTCCTTCAAATGAGACGACTTCACTTAGAACATCTTTTTCTTCATTTAGATAAGCAACAAAGGCTTCAATGCCTGTCTCATAATAAAACGTTTCTTGTACATCATGCCGTTCATCGATCAGCTCTATTTTTAACCCTTTTAATAAAAAGGCAGATTCTCTTAAACGTTCTGATAATGTATCGAAATTATAGGTCGTAACACTGAACATGGTTGGGTCCGGCTTAAAATGAATTAGTGTTCCCGTTTTTTTCGATTTTCCGACTTTTTCAAGTGATGTGACAGGTTTACCGCCGTTTTCAAAGCGCTGATGATAAATAAATCCGTCCCGTTCAATCGTGACAGTAAGCCATTCTGACAGCGCGTTCACAACCGATGCCCCAACTCCGTGAAGTCCACCACTTGTTTTATATCCACCTTGACCAAATTTTCCGCCTGCGTGCAGGACCGTTAAAATGATCTCAGGTGTCGGTTTTCCAAGCTTATGCATACCAGTAGGCATTCCTCGCCCTTTATCTTGGACGGAAATGCTGTTATCTTTATGTATTTTGACAATGATATGATCTCCATGGCCAGCGAGCACTTCATCGACAGAGTTGTCTACAATCTCATAGACAAGGTGATGAAGACCGCGGGAATCCGTAGATCCAATATACATCCCTGGACGTTTACGGACCGCTTCAAGCCCCTCTAGCACCTGAATAGAATCATCGTTATAATCTACTTGCTGCTTTTTAACCAAATGCTTAATCCCCTTTCACTAACAAACATAACCGGCTAATCATCAAATGATCTCTCTAGATTTTAATGATGATCATGCTGCTCATTACTGTCCACTTTAATAAGCTGCATCATCACCATGCATGTGGGATTGACCAATACATGCTCTTTTGCACAGCTATGAGAATCATTCTACATTCTGCAATCAGAACTAGAAGTCCATTATAAACAAGACTGTTTCATAAGCCAAATGCAATCATATGATGGTTTTAGCAAAACAGAACAAATGTTCTATATTTATCTTATCGCTCTTTTTCTCGATATGCAAGGCCGCCGATATGTCCCTGTCGCCTTATTTTATCGCTTTCTTCTAGAATCGCAAATATATTTCTGCAACAAAAAAGCAAAAATCCTTGAAAAACCAAGGATTTTTGACGAATTAATGAGTTTTTGTCAACGCATGAGCCACCTTGATACATAAATCCATGATGGCGACCTTGCCATTTTCCTCAATCAGCCTTTTCGCTTCATCGTGATATATGCCTTGCTGCGCCCAAAAAACAGGTGCGTCTATTTGGAGAAACTCTTCTGCCACCTCTGGCAAAAACTCTGAACGTCTAAAGACATTGACGATATCAACAGGCTCTTTTATGTCTTTTAAAGAAGCGACTGCTTTCACACCGAGTGCTTCATCGATCGTTGGATTCACTGGGATAATCTCATACCCGGCATCCTGCATCGCTTTAGACACCATATAAGACGTCCGGTGCGGCTGATCTGATAATCCAACAACAGCAATTCGTTTACTGCTCTTTAATATACGGCCGATTTCTTCTTTCGTAGGATTGTTCATCAAGACACTCCTTTTCCTCTATTTTAGCGAATTTCTGCTTAAAAACAAAGCTGAATCCATCTGCTTTGGATTTTTTCAAAAAAAGTTCCCCATGTTTTTCACAAGATCATGTTAAAATGTAAGACAAGAGGGAGAATATAAAGGAGTTATGCAGATGTTAATTGCTTTGATGTTTATTTTGGCTTATCTTCTCGGCAGTATTCCATCCGGTCTCATTGTCGGGAAAGCTGCAAAGGGTATCGATATCCGTGAACATGGCAGCGGAAACCTGGGTGCGACGAATGCATTTCGTACACTTGGCGTAAAAGCAGGGTCTATTGTGATTACTGCTGATATCCTAAAAGGGACGCTTGCTTCAGCTTTACCGTTTTTCATGCAGCTGGACATCCATCCCTTATTAGCAGGAGTTGCTGCTGTTATCGGTCACAGCTTTCCTGTCTTTGCAAAATTTAAAGGGGGAAAGGCAGTCGCTACATCAGGCGGTGTGTTGCTATTTTACGCCCCATTCCTATTTATCACGATGATCGCTGCTTTTTTCTTATTTTTATACATTAGTAAATATGTTTCACTATCATCTATGCTGACTGGGATCTATACATTCATTTACAGCATATTCACCAAAGACCTATTCTTAATCATTGTTGTTGCCGTTCTTGCTGGCTTTGTGATTTACAGACACATCGCCAACCTCAAACGAATTCTCAACAAAACTGAACCGAAAATCAAATGGCTCTAGCCGTTTCATCCATTTAAATATGTGGTAAAAGTAAAGAAAGCTGTTTTTGCATCCTGCATTTTAAAAACAGCATGACTTCAAAAAGGGGCGATCACATTGAAATTAACAATAAAAGAAGATGCACTCAATTGGTACAAGGATGAATTAGATTTAGAAAAAGGTGATCAAGTTCGCTTTTTTGTGAGATATGGCGGGTGCAGTAATGTTCAAAAAGGCTTTTCTCTCGGCGTCGCAAAAGATGAACCTCAAAATGCCGGCGCAACTGCTGAAATAGAAGGTATTACTTTCTTTATTGAGGAAAGTGATATTTGGTACTTTGACAACCATGATCTGCATATTGATTATAACGAGTCCGTGAAAGAACCAGAATTTCATTATGAATAAACAAAAAAGATACCTCATCCCTCGGGTATCTTTTTTGTTTTACACTTCAATATACAGCCCATACTCTTGAATGTTTCCTAAAGACCGTTCCTTTTGCAGAATTCTTTTTTGCGGCTCACCGATCAAGTCAAAATGAGGAAACCCTTCGCGGTCATGAATCCATTCTTTTTTTAGCCCATGTCTTTCTCCCCACTCAACTAACCGCTTCATATCCTGACAGGCTGCTTTTGTGACGGTATTGGCATTTGGAAAACGGTCATCGAGCCAGTAGTGTGTTAAAAAAGCAACTTTTCCTTCATGGACAGCTGTTTTCCAAGCGTTTAAATCGCTTCGTTTAATACCAAAAGCCATAAATTAAACCTGCTTCTTCGACTGTTCATATACTTTATGCCAAGCAGGAAAGGCTTTTCTAAATTGAATAGGTCTAAAGGTATCTTTATCTACACAAATATGTGAGGTTGTCCCTGTAATCGCTGTTTGTCCATCAGGTTTTTGAATTTCATAGCCATACACCGTTTTGACACCATTATATTCTTCAATCCATGTATGAACGGTTGCTGTTTCACCATACAGCAATGGTTTTTTATATTGAACCTGCAAGTCTATAACAGGTGCAAGAGCACCATCTGCTTCTAGCTGCGCATACGAAAACCCTAATTCTTTAATCAATGCTGTTCTGCCGACTTCCATCCAGATTAAATAATTGGCATGATATACGATGCCCATTTGATCTGTTTCTGCATAACGGACTTCTATTTCTTTTTTGGATACATACACGTTTTCATCGCTCTCCTATCAAAACCTAAGGTCTGTCTCTGCCATTTTACCACATTCCAAATGGTTCTTCTAAAAAGAGGCAATAAAATAAACCAGGAATCCCTGGTTTATTCAGTATAGCCATTCTTTCTTGCTGCTTCTTCGTCCTTGATCTCAGAACGCATCGCGTCAATACTCATTTTGCGGTTTTCGTTTTTTTGTTTGATCATTTGCTTTTCTGTCTCTGTCGAAACGGACATCGCTGCTTCAGATTCATCGATATTGTCAAGCGTGTTCTCGATCATATCTTGCAGCTTTTCAACATTATCAGATCGATCATCTGGATTGGATTGATATGACTCGTTATTCATGATGATTCCCCTCCTTATTCGCCCTTTGTCTGTATCACATCTGGCTGTTCATTTGATTTATTATGCATCTTTTTACCTTTATTCCGTTTGTATGCTACAGGTTTTGTCCCTAAATGGTCTGGTGTAAACTGCGCTTGTTTATCATGCTCTCTACCCATTATTCATCCCTCCCTCTCCTTTAGGATGAACGAAAACGGATAATTCATGACTTATTTTTGTCTAAATCGTTCTTCCAACTTTTCTTCGAGCTGGTTTAAAAATTCCTCATTGCTTAATAATTCTTTTTTATTTTCAAGCACAAGCTCTTCAAATGTGCGTCGTTTTCTTCTTCTCATTCCACTCACCTCCATATATGTATGATTACATTTTCGCCAAAACATTTGGAAAATAAGCAAAAAGAGCTGAATCATTATAGATCCAGCTCTTTTTCAATTTCTTTTTTTGTCAGCATTTGATGCTTCACAGACATGATGCGTCCTTTTTCATCTAATATGTAGGTCGTTGGGTATGAAAGCACCTGATATCTTGCTTGAATGCCTTTTTGATCCAATAAAACAGGAAAGCTCAGCTTTAATTCTTTTGTGAATGCTGCCACATGATCTACACTCTTTTCAGTGGTTGTCAAATTCACCGCTAGTACTTCAACTTGGTCATTTTCGCTCCTAATTGCGTCTAGATCCGGCATTTCTGTCCTGCATGGCTTACACCATGTCGCCCAGAAATTGACGAGCACCTTTTTCCCTCGGTAATCAGATAACGAGGCGGTTTTGCCATCAAGGGTTTTTAGTTCGAAATCAGGGGCTTGATCCCCTTTTTCAAGACCGATTGCGGGCTCTTTTGGCCCAAATAAATTCCATGCAAGTAAACCAATCAACACAAGTAAAACAGCGCTTGCCATTCCTTTTTTCCACATGATTGATCCTCCACTATTTTAAAAAAGAAGAGAAAGCTGTTGAATCGCCTTCTCTTCTTTGCTGTATTAGTTGCTTGCCAATTTTTCGCGAAGTACCATTTGAAGGATACCGCCATGACGATAGTAGTCAATTTCAACTTCACTGTCAAAGCGAACGACCACTTCAAATGTTTTCTCGTTGCCATCTGTGTCAATTGCTTTCACAGTGACGAGATCACGCGGACGAACTGTTTCGTCAACATGAACTTCAAATGTTTCTGTTCCTGTTAGACCATGAGTTTCTGCACTTTCTCCGTCTTTAAACTGCAAAGGAAGTACGCCCATGAAAACAAGGTTACTTCTGTGGATACGCTCAAAGCTTTCAGCTAGAACAAATTTAATTCCAAGAAGGTTTGTTCCTTTTGCAGCCCAGTCACGTGAAGAACCCATTCCGTAGTCTTTACCTGCTAAGATCGCTAGACCTGTTCCATCTTCTTTATAGCGCATGCATGCATCATAAATGGATGTCACTTCACCAGTTGGCCAGTAAGTTGTATAGCCGCCTTCTGTTCCTGGTGCAATTTGGTTCTTAATACGGATGTTTGCAAAAGTACCTCTCATCATGACATGGTGGTTACCACGGCGAGATCCATATGAGTTAAAGTCTCTAGGCGACACGCCTCTTTCTTGCAAGTATTTGCCCGCAGGTGTGTCCTTACCAATCGCTCCAGCAGGAGAAATATGGTCAGTTGTAACAGAGTCACCGAACTTCGCAACTACGCGCAAGCCTTTAAGTGGTTCAACTTTACCAGGTTCAACTGATAGGTTTTCAAAGAATGGCGGGTTATCAATGTATGTGGAATTTTCATCCCATTTGTACAATGCATCATCCGTCGTTTTAATTTCATTCCAGCGGTCATTGTTGTCAAAAACAGTTTCATACTCTGAACGGAATAGCTCAGGTGTGACAGTGCTTTTAACGACGCTGTTGATTTCGTCCATTGATGGCCAAATGTCATTGAAATAAACGTTTTCGCCATTTTTATCGACACCGATAGGATCTTTTGTTAAATCAATATTCACCGTACCAGCAAGTGCATAAGCCACAACTAATGGTGGAGATGCAAGGTAGTTTCCTTTCACAAGCGGATGGATACGACCTTCAAAGTTACGGTTACCTGATAAAACAGAAGTGATCAGCAGATCATTTTCAGAGACAGCATCTTCAATTTCTTTCTCAAGCGGTCCTGAGTTTCCGATACAAGTTGTACAGCCATACCCTACAATGTTAAATCCGAGGTCTCTTAAATATGGAAGAAGTCCTGAATTCACAAGGTATCCTGTTACAACTTTAGAACCCGGCGCTAGTGACGTTTTCACGTAGTTTGGCACTTTCATACCGAGCTCACTAGCTTTCTTCGCAACAAGACCTGCTCCAATTAACACGTATGGGTTCGATGTATTCGTACAGCTCGTAATCGCTGCAATCGCAATCGCACCTGTCTTCATCACAGCTTTTTCACCGTTTGCAAGATCAAATTCGATTTGTTTATCTAGCTCTGATTTATCTAAGCCAAACCCTTGGTTACCAGCTGGGCTTTCGATGTGTTTATGGAACGTCTCTTTCATTTGAGAAAGTGGAATCAAATCTTGTGGACGTTTAGGACCAGATAAGTTTGACTCAATTTTAGAAAGATCAATTTCCACAACATCAGTAAAAATTGGTTCTTCTGCATCTGGCGTATAGAATAAGCCATTTGCACGAGAATATTCTTCAACGATATTAATTTGCTCTTCATCACGTCCAGTAAGGCGAAGGTAAGCAAGCGCTTCTTCATCTACTGGGAAGAATCCACAAGTAGCACCGTATTCTGGCGCCATGTTCGCAATTGTTGCACGATCTGCTAATGGCAATTGGGCAACACCAGGTCCGAAGAACTCAACGAACTTGTTTACTACGCCTTTTTCACGAAGGACTTGTGTGACTTTTAATGCAAGGTCAGTTGCAGTCGTTCCGTTTGGAAGCTCTCCAACTAATTTAGCACCAATCACTTCTGGTACAGGGAAGTATGAAGGCTGACCAAGCATACCAGCTTCCGCTTCGATACCGCCAACGCCCCATCCAAGTACACCGATACCGTTAATCATCGTTGTATGAGAGTCAGTTCCAACTAATGTATCTGGGTAAGTGATGATCTCGCCATCTTCTTCAATCGCATGAACAACACTTGCAAGATACTCTAAGTTCACTTGGTGAACAATTCCTGTTGCAGGCGGAACAGCTTGGTAGTTGTTAAACGCTTTCTTTGCCCAGCTAAGGAAGTTATAACGCTCTGCGTTACGTTCGAATTCTAAATCCATGTTAATGTTTAATGCATCTTCAGTTCCAGCTTTATCAACTTGTACTGAGTGGTCAATAACAAGGTCAACTGGAATTTCAGGGTTAATTTTATCCGGATCCCCGCCTACATCTGCCATTGCTTTTCTTAAAGAAGCAAGGTCAACGACGGCTGGTACACCCGTGAAGTCTTGTAAAATAACACGAGAAGGTTTAAATGGAACATCAATTTCTTTTACCTCGGCAGTTCCCCATTTTGCCAAGTTTTCAACGTGTTCCTTCTTGATCACTCTACCGTCTACTTGGCGAAGCACTGATTCTAAAAGCACCTTAATGGAATAAGGCAGCTTAGAAACATTTCCGATTCCTTGTTTCTCTAGTGCTTCTAACGAATAATAGTGATACGTTTTCCCATTTGTCGAAAACGTTTTTCTAGATTGAAAAGCGTCTTGTTTAGCGACTTGCTGCTGTTTCGACATGTCCAAAATCCCCCTTTTGATGATCAAGATCAATTTCAATTCTCAGAAAAATCGTCGTATTTCACCACAATTTTCTCACAATTTCATCTTAAAACAAATTCATACATAAGTAAATAACAATGCTTTTATTAAATTCAATAAGTTTAACTTATCATTAGGAAATGTTTACTCTTCATAAACGAAGCGCAGCGGGTTCATACTACAAATGAGGTGAAAGAACATGACAAAACGCAAAGCAAATCATGTCATTGACGGCATGAACTCAGCCAAAAGCCAAGGTAATGGCGCAGGCTATACGGAAGATGATCAACTCGTTTTAACAGAAGAACAAAGACAAAACAATAAAAAACGCAAAAAAAATCAATAAGAAGGAGCCTAACATCATGACGAATAAAAACACAGGGAAAGACATCCGTCAAAACTCTCCTAAGGAGCATCAAGGCGGTCAGCCTGAGCCGTTATCAGGCAGTAAAAAAGTGAAAAACCGCAACCATACAAGACAAAAGCACAATTCTCATCATGATATGTAATCATTCCCCTCTCATCCCGTGACCACACGGGATGTTTTAGGTCTTTCACACATTTCTATTTTCATCATATGATTTATTATGAGATGTGATGGAGGAGTGTTTATGGAGAATGAAAAGCAATCGAATTCCTCTGATTTCCTTGAAATAGATGATTGGCTCAATGTTTTAATGGATGATCCATTTGCCTGGTATGATGAACACCTCCCAATTGATCTTTATGAAACAAGCCGTGATTATATTATTGAAATCGATGTCTCCACCTTATCGATCACTGATGTAAAGCTGACCTTCGCTGGACATGAGCTGACGTTGACTTACACAGTACAAAAGCCAAAAGGTGAAGGCGAACAGCCAATTGAAAAAAGCGTGATGCTTCCTTTTTATTTAAACGACAAAGACATTGCAACAGATTATGAAAACCAAATCATATCGATAAAAATTAAAAAATGTTCCGACCATCCAAGCGGTGCATTTTCCTTTCAAATCCCGCACTTCAAACATTAAGAGCCCACCTTCATATAGGTGGGCTCTCTTCCCGTTCGTTTCAAGTCCATACCTTTTGCGAACCACCATGGCCAAATAGTAGAGTCGCTATATGATAATGTATTCTATTTCTACTAATCGGTTTGGGTCATTCTAGTAAATGGGCGGCTATTAATGAAAAAGGGCGTTTATAGAGATAATAGACATACATTTTTGTTATTTTCTTCTATCCTCTCTTCATGTAATATAAAATAGAGAGATAAGGGGTATAAGGAGTGAGAACATGTTAAGCGGCTGGTTTTTGTGGTTCATTTTATTTTGGGGTACAGTGATGATCGGATTACTCGCAATCGGTGGCTTTTTTATGTTTCGCAAATTTTTAAAACGATTGCCAAAGGAAGATGGGAAATCAGAGCTTGATTGGCAGGATGAATATATTCAAAAGAGCCTTCACCTTTGGCGGGATGAGGACAAACAGCTGTTAAATGAACTCGTATTACCTGTTCCAGAGCTGTTTAGAGATGTTGCCAAAGAAAAAATTGCGGGTAAAATTGGTGAGCTGGCATTAAAAGAACAGGCTGCCAGCATTAATCTAGACTTAATCATTCGCGGCTACATTATGGCTACACCAAAGCGTGATCATAAATTTTTATTGAAGCGCCTTCAAGAAAAAAACATTGATCACTCGCCATATGAATCGTTATTAAAATAACCTCCTTTAAAAAGGAGGTTTAATTCATTTGAATCTGCTGCGGATCTAATTGTTTAGACAGCTTTCTAAACGACAAATACATAGCAACCCGCCAAGGCACGATCATGCCAAAGGCAAGAATCCAAAACATCCCGCTTAATGAGCCATAATCAATAGAAGAACTTAGGATGGTCTTCATCCCGATACGAAGAACAAGAAGTCCAATGAGAATAAACACAAATGCTTTTGACCGCTTTAAGTAAATGTCATTGCCTCTAATTTCAAACTTCGATGTTTTAATTAAAAATATAGAGAAAAACATCCCCACTGTGATCGCTTCTAGAAATTCAGCTCCAGTTACCCGAAACATTGGAACAAAAAACATCAGTGCGCCAGTGCTCATGAAAATAGGAGGTAAAATAATTTTTTTTGCCGTTGCAGGTTTTGCAGATGACTTAATGCGAATAAACATGACGGCCACCGCCATACATACCGCAATTATAGAAGAGATCAAGATCATCATATCAAATCATTCCTTTATTCTTTAAGGTCAGCCTATGTATAATATACTCCAATTGACGAAAAAAAACCATTCGCCGCGACTGTAGAAAACGATTTCAAAAGCCTGTAAAGCCGCCAAACAATGATGAGAACATGATGATAATCCATGTGAGAAGATCAAAGAACAGCAAAATCCCTACCACAATCATGATAACCCCGCCCACTCGCATGATGAGCTGCTGGCGCTTTCTGATCCACCCCATTTTCGTAATGAAAAAGGAGAGAATAAAAAACGGGACGGCAAATCCAAATATATACGCAATCATATACATGACAGCCGACTCAGGATTGTTACTCGCCAGTGTGATGACAGCGGATAAAATAGGGCCAGTACAAGGTGTCCATCCAGCGGCAAAGCCCATTCCGATGAGAATGGATCCAAAAAAACCAGCAGGACGATTTTTGAACTGTATTCTCTTTTCACCCATGAGGAAAGAGGGCTTGAATACGCCAAGAGTCATAAAACCAAAGAAAATAATAAGGATGGCTCCAATTTGACGAATCGCTTGATGATAATCATTAAAAAACTTCCCGACAAACGATGTCCCAAACCCAATCGCAATAAATATAATAGAGAAACCAATTAAAAAGAATAATGTATGAAGCAGACTTCTTTTTCTCAGCATCACCTTCTCGGATTTCACTTCATCTATACTAACGCCCGTAATATACGATAAAAATGCTGGATAAAGCGGAAGACAACACGGTGAAATAAAAGAAAGAAATCCTGCTCCAAATGCTAAAAAGTAATTCAAATCTGTCAAAAGAACACCCCCTTCTTACAAATATACAATAAGAGATGACAAAATCATTTCATTTTTTTTACATCACCTCAATAAAGATGGTCTATTCTCTTAAAACCTTATATAATTTAATTTGACATCAAGATAATGAATCCTTTAAATTTGAAAATAAACCTTAAAATGGATATAATAGAATCGATTCTTTTTATCAAGATTTGCATGAAAGGAACATGACTTTGGTAAAAACATCATTATTAACTCAAATCGAAGAAAAAAGAGAAGAGCTGATGAAAGTTGTCTTGCATAATGGGATGACATCAACAGTGACCATCGAACATAGCCAGCAGCTAGATCATCTCCTCTTACAATATCAACGACACTTACACTCAAACTCAGCCAACTAATTATACTTCATGATATCAAACATGCCGCACCATTGTAGAACAGTTGATATGTGTGACCATAAAAGAAACGAAAACCTCTGATATAGGGGTTTTTTGTTTTTCATGCTGTTTGACGCCATAATAAAAACCACCTTCCCTGCTTCATTCATGCAAGTACAGTGGTTTTAAGCGTCTGATGAAGGTGAATTGAATAAAGAAAGGACAACGCTTGTCCATTCTTTATAACCATGTTCCATCTATGATCATAATATCGTACGTATTATTTCGCTTGGTTGTTCATGGCTTTCATCATTTGATTGATTTTCTTCTGGGACGGTTTCATGCCCATTTGCATCATCATCATTCGAAGCATTTGTTCATTAATCGGTGGATTCTTTTTCAAATAGCTCATCATATACTTACGAGCAATAAAGAATCCGAGTGCAACTCCTGCAAGCAGTGCAACAACGCCTACAAGGATGACAACCCATAAATCCATAATTCTTCCTCCTTCATGTTGTCTCGTATAAAGTGTACTAAACAAAAGGCTATTATACAACATTTCACGTTCAATTTTATTTTTTTAAACAAAATTCCTCACTTTTACTGGATTAAGCCACCCGTGCTTCTTTGAACTAAAGTCCATCGCAAGAAAACAAGGGCTGATTTTTCTCAGCACTTCAAAAAACACCGCTTCTGCCTCATAACTGCCAGTGGCAGACATTTGAATATACCGGTCTTTAATAATAAATGCTGCGGTTCCTTTTCCATCTGGTAAGGAAGCGCTGTAAATCGAGCCTATTTGTGTATAGTGAATGTTCGTTAAGTTATTCATGAGACGCTGGTGCATATGAAAAGCAGGGATTCGTTTCGTCACATAATCCACTTGCTTCACAAGCATAACTAACTCATCGTCAGTGCGATTCGTCCAGTGTAACGACTCAAACAAATGAAACAAAATAGATTCCCTGCCAAAATAGTGATGTGCAAATTCATCCTCAATCCAATAAATATAATAATGGCGTTCCATGTCTATCCCTTCCTTTCACATTTCGTCAATCTCGTTTATTGCTTGTATTATACAAAAATGTGAAAGAAAGAATTGTCTATATATGAAGCAAGAAGAAACTAGTTTTGTCAAAAAAACAAGAAAAAAGAAAAAAGTTTGCAGAGCGGATGAAAAAGCTCTGCAAACAGATAGCAAAAAAGCATGATGCTTGGAGTTCGTTTATTTATTCAGCTTCGCTTTCACACGGCTGACTACATTGCTGACAGTAAATCCATATTTCTCGATAATGGTTTCACCTGGTGCAGAAGCGCCAAATTTATCAATTGCAATCACGTCACCGTCAAGGCCAGTGTAACGCTCCCAGCCAAGTGAAGCACCCATTTCAATCGCAATACGTGCACGTACTGCTTTAGGAAGAACGGATTCTTTGTATTCGTCTGACTGCTGATCGAAGCGATCCCATGCAGGAAGGCTGACAACAGATGCGCGGATACCCTCTTTTTCAAGTGCCTTTTGCGCTTCAATGGCTAAACCAACCTCAGATCCTGAAGCGAGTAGAAGTGCTTCTGGCTGTGCATCAGCTGCTTCAACCACAACGTATCCACCCTTTTCTACTCCCTCATATGCCTTCTCTGGTGCCTGGTCAATCGTTGGAAGGTTTTGACGAGTAAGAACTAGTGCAGTCGGTTTATCCGTTGAAGATACAGCTAGTTTCCACGCTGCAGCTGTTTCATTTCCATCTGCTGGGCGAATAACGGAAAGGTTAGGCATCGCACGCAGTGAAGCAAGCTGTTCAACCGGTTCATGTGTTGGACCATCTTCACCAACAGCGATACTATCATGAGTAAAGACGTATGTGACTGGAAGTCCCATTAAGGCAGCAAGACGAATCGCTGGTCTTAAGTAATCTGAGAAAACAAAGAACGTTCCGCCGAATACACGAAGACCGCCGTGAAGTGCCATACCGTTGAGCGCCGCACCCATTGCAAATTCTCTCACACCGAACCAAATGTTTTTGCCGGCATAATTATTTTTTCCGAAATCATCCGTGTTTTTAATCGTTGTTTTGTTTGATCCTGCAAGGTCAGCAGACCCGCCAATAAAGAAAGGTACTTGCTTTGCAATGCCATTTAACACTTCGCCTGAAGAAGCGCGGGA
The DNA here is from genome assembly GCF_038008785.1 of Bacillus sp. FSL R5-0659. NCBI lineage: Bacteria > Bacillati > Bacillota > Bacilli > Caryophanales > Bacillaceae > Bacillus > Bacillus sp. FSL R5-0659. Next base: position 1,704,802 of record NZ_JBBOZU010000001.1, on the reverse strand, counting down.
GGCAAGGCTTGAACCTGCTTCATAAACAGGAACCTCTTGGTCCCAATTTTCAGGAAGCTTTCCTTCAATCGCAAGCTTCAGCTGTGCTGCCAGCTCTGGATATTCTTTTTCGTATTGCGCAAACAGCTCATTCCAAGCTGCTTCTTTTTTCTGACCAGCGTCTTTGACAGCTTCTTTGAAATGATCGTACACTTCAGAAGGTACATGGAAATCTTCTTCAAACGTCCAAGAGTAAGCATCCTTCGTCAGCTTAGCTTCCTCGCTACCAAGAGGTGCACCATGCACACCAGACGTTCCCGCACGGTTTGGCGAACCGAAACCGATTGTTGTTTTCACTTCGATTAAAGTAGGTCTGTCTGTGCTTTGTTTCGCCTTTTCAATAGCAGCTGTTACTTCTTCGATGTTGTTGCCGTCTTTCACGTAAAGAACTTCCCAGTTCATCGCTTCAAAACGATTCTTCACATTTTCAGAGAATGAACGATCTAAGTCGCCATCTAAAGAAATGTCATTTGAATCGTAAAGAACGATTAAACGGCCTAAGCCTAAATGACCAGCAAGTGAAGCAGCCTCAGAGGAAATCCCCTCCATTAAGTCTCCATCTCCGCAAATGCTGTATGTATAGTGATCTACAACCTGAAAGTTGTCTTTGTTATACGTTTCCGCAAGATGTCTTTCTGCAAGTGCCATCCCTACTGCCATAGCAATACCCTGGCCTAAAGGACCTGTTGTGGCATCTACGCCTTCTGTGTGTCCAAATTCAGGATGTCCAGGTGTTTTGCTTCCCCATTGGCGGAATTGTTTTAGATCATCGATGCTCAGATTGTATCCGCTTAAATGAAGCATGCTGTATAGAAGCATAGAACCATGTCCCGCAGATAAAACAAAGCGGTCTCTGTTAAACCAATTTGGATTTTGCGGACTTACGTTTAAGTGATTCGTCCATAAAGCGTACGCCATTGGTGCAGCACCCATCGGCATTCCTGGGTGACCGGAATTCGCTTTTTCAATTGCGTCTATGGAGAGAGTACGTATTGTTGCAATAGATTTCAATTCAATCGTTTCCATATAAATCCCCTTCCGTATCTTGTGTACACCATTATCATAAATCTACTGTCCTTTTTTCACAACTATTTCACGCTGAAAAAGAAGGATTTTGTCACATTTAGTTTATCGATCACCTAAAAAGTTATGCAAATATGAAAAAAGACGAGAATAATCTTCCCATCTTTTCAAAATTCAAGAAATCACAGCTTAATGAAGGTTCTGATCTTTTTCTCTTTTTAATTTTTCTGGTGTGACATCGTTTCCTTCAGGATCAACGATCTTGACAGTTTTAAGTGTATTTTTCATAGAAGAACGAAAAGCTTTCAAATACTCTTCTCTCAACTGCTTTTGTTCTGTTTTTTCAGCGTCTGATAAACCGGTCTCTTTCGACTTTTTTGAAAGCTCATTTATTCTTGCAAGCTGTTCTTTAGAAATCATGACAAACTCCTTTAAAGCATTTTCTCTACATACTACTAAATATCAATCATTTTGACAACAAATCACGCTTTAGGTGGTAAGGTCTTTTTCATATTCTTGATACCTTCTATGCACCGTTGCTTTTGAAATGTCAAAACCTAATGCCTGAAGGGTTGCGGCAATTTCGGCGAATGTCATATTGTTTTTTCTTAATCGAACAATTTCTGAAATCGGCACTTCAATACGCTCACGGCCAGGTGCATGGTCCTGCTGCCTTAAATTCAGTTCAGGCTGATATCCGCGCTCAACTGCCCTTTTCATTCCCCGCTTGATTTTCAGGTTATGAATTTTCCGTTGGTACTCTTCAACGACCCCTACAATCTCAATGACCATTTCATCTGCTTCTGAAAGCTCAAGCTCTCCTCTATGAAACACGCTGTATACCTTTACGTTCTCTTTAAATAGACAATGAAGGAGCGCAATTTTTGCTTGTCCTCTTCCAAGACGTGTTTCATCCTGGATCAGAACGGCATCGATTGACTCTTCCTTCAGTGCAGCAAGCATTTCAAACACACCATCACGATCTAGATCATATCCACTCGCTTTTTCTTTGATGACTTTGACCACATTCATCTTGTGCATGGCAGCTAACGCCAGCAGTTCTTCTTCTTGTCTTTTCAGCGAGGTTTCCTGCTCTTCTTTGACAGTGCTTACTCTCGCATAAATGATTGCGTTCATGTCTAAAATCGACCTTTCTATTGTACTGTTGCAAGCTGATATACGACTGGATGCTCTTTTTTGACGGGTATGACAAGAATGTCGCCAGGCTGGATTTCAGTTGAAGCAAGATCATTGTGTTCGGTAACCCAATCAATAAATGCATTTTTGTCGATTGATTTGCTATCGTTTACTTGATCAGCTAACCCCCAAAGAGTATCACCTGATTGAACCTCTATTTTAACATACTGATTTGTATCATTATGGCTTGTGACTGCAATAAGTGAGAGAAATATGCCAACGATGAATGAGAATACCCCAATAAAAATAATAGATTCTTTTAACCTCATAATGTCATCTCTCCTAATAGAATATGTGTTCGCTCTTTCTGTCACTCATTATAAATACGAACAAACGTTTCTGTCAAACGTTTTTTCGAACCTATGTTTGTACTGTTAGGAAAAACATGCTATAATTTCTTTAAAATTGACGTTTTGAGGTGCAAAAGATGACGAAGCTATCAAAAAGACAACTCGATATCCTGAAATTCATCAAAGATGAAGTAAAAAGCAAGGGCTATCCCCCATCCGTCCGTGAAATTGGAGAAGCTGTCGGTCTAGCATCTAGTTCAACGGTCCATGGACATTTAGCTAGACTAGAAACAAAGGGCTTAATTAGAAGAGACCCGACAAAACCTAGAGCGATCGAAGTACTAGATGAAGAGGAAATGAATATTCCAAAGAGTGCTGTAATGAACGTTCCAGTCATCGGAAAAGTAACGGCCGGTCTTCCTATCACCGCTGTTGAAAATGTAGAAGAATACTTCCCTCTTCCAGAGACTTTTGCAGCACCAGATGAACAAGTGTTTATGCTTGAAATTATGGGAGAAAGTATGATTGATGCAGGTATTTTGGACAAGGACTATGTCATTGTGCGTCAGCAAAGCACCGCTAACAATGGAGATATTGTGGTCGCCATGACAGAGGAAGATGAAGCGACAGTGAAACGCTTTTATAAAGAAGATACACACTTTAGATTACAGCCAGAGAACCCATCAATGGAACCGATTATTTTACAGAATGTGAGTATACTAGGTAAAGTGATTGGCGTATTTCGAAATATTCATTAAAAAAAGCCGGTATTTCATCAGCTGCTGATGAGAACCGGCTTTTTCTTATGCACAAGAATAGGCAAGAATACTTGAACTTGGGAAGGAACCAAATGTAAAGTTCGGCCATATAAAGCCAGTAGTTCGGCCAAATGGCTGTGAGGAAAGGATATACATTAAAAATACTTGACCGTTTCTCAAAAACACAATTGTCCATCTTCTATTACATCCCGCTGCAAATTGTACAGTTTGATGGCCTCCGCCAACACCGTGCCCAGATATAAGCGACTGCATACTCTGTGGCTGCGAGAGTGCTTGCTGATACTGCGAAATGATATGCTGCGGCGGTGCCGGCGGGGCTGAGTGTCCGCCTGAACCTTGCCCTGGCCAAGTACCTCCTCCTCCAGTCGGAAATCCAGGAAACCCTCCACCTGAAGGAATACCAACAGATGGAAACCCCTGCATCTGCCTATCATATGAGTACCCATTCCACACACCTTCATACGGATGATACATAATAAACACCACTTTCTTTAGACATTCATCACGACAGTATATGTCATAAATAAAAAAAGTGTGTTAAACGTCTAAATAGAAATTTTTCCAAAAGACGTTTCGTTCTTCTTTAGAACGGTTAAATAATCATTAAGAAGAAAAATAAAAAAAATGAAAACTTTTTGTCTCCCTCAAACGTTATATAATTAGAAACAAAAGAAATAAAAAACATTTAGATTTAATACTTGTAATATCACTGTAATTATTGTAACATTTGTAACATAAGAAGTTTTCATTGAGAAAAGGAGGCAATTGCCTTGAAAAAATTATTTGTTTTATTAACTGCTATTATGATTATGATCTCATTACAAACAACAACATTGGCCGCTTCCAAGAAATCAGCCGCTTTGACAAATAAAGAAGCGTTACATATTGCCCTTGATGCAAGAGAACATTTTTGGAGTGCAATGTCAGGCTACAAAGTTAAAGAACATTCTAATTACAAATTAAAATCATTTACCTATAAAGATATGACGTACAACTATCTTTCTAAAACATTTGATACAAAGAAAAAATTAAACAGCTACCTATCTCAAGTGTTCACTCAAGATGCCATCAAACATGGTTTAAAAGATTATCAGTTTATTGTTCATAAAGGCAAAATGGCTGTTCCAGTCGGTGACGGAGACAACATGCTCAATTGGGAAAAAGCCACACCTAAACTCGTTTCTAAGAAACAAACAGTCCGCACATATGAATTTACTGTCCCAACACTTGATGGACGCAAAGTAAAACGAATTGTTACGTACGAAAAAGTACAAAAAGATTGGAAAGTCACACAAATTGACGCTGTCATCTAAATAAAAAACCAGGCCTCTCATCGGCCTGGTTTTTATATTGGAGAAAATTCAGTCATGCGGTCCAGCGCGTGAGCAAGTGATGATGCCGTGCGAAATTCATTAAAAGGAAGCCCGAGCTGTACTGCTGTTTGAGCAATTTCTGGTCTAATTCCTGAAATGGTCGTCTCTACTCCAATTAACCGAAGTGATGTGACAAGATCAAAGATTTGATGAGCCACCATTGTATCAATAATGACAACACCAGATAGATCAATACATAAATGCTGAACCCCTTTTTGCGAGCACTGTTTTAGCGTATTTTCTAAAATAATCTTTGCTCTCGCTGTGTCAATATCACCTACTAAAGGCAACAACGCAATCTGGCTTTTTAAAACAATCACCGGTGAACTCAATTCATAAATCATATCTCTTTGAGCCACAAGCTTCTTCGTTGTATTTTTCACATATTGCTGGATAAACACATGAATTGAAATATTAAACGCTTCGGAAATTAAATCATACCAATAAAAAATGCGGTCAATATCAATGTCACCTTGACGCTGTTTAATAAATTCTTTTAAGTAATGCAGAACGACTCTTTGATTAGACATGTATTCTCTTACGACATAATCTAATGGTGTATTTAAATGCTTCGGATCACTGGCTAAATCCTCAGACCATTTTTTAAATTCAGTATGTAAATATGTCTTGTCTTCAATAATAGCTCGTATAAAGTGCTGGTAATAATCTTGATTCTGCCGTTTTAGCTCTGCAATGATGCTGGAATCTGTTGAACGATATATCGATTCTGGATCATCGTCCTCAATTGATTCATACCATGTTTCAGTCAGCTTCTCTGCATGCTGCATAAAAAAATCGTATAATGCACGGTTCTTATCCATAAGCAAATGTCCCTTCACATTTTCTTCTTGTCAGTCTTTGTACCTTATAGATTGATTGTACCACTGAATCTTTTTTGCCTGCCAGCTCGGATACGCTCTGCCATAAACAAAAAAGGCACCCGCTCGAGGGGTGCCTTTTCCTCAGATTTATTTCACAATGAATAATATTCTTTTCCCATCAGGAAATCCGCTGATTTGGTGCCCGACCCATGAGCCTGCTCCCCTATTATCAGATGGACTGACATATTGAACGCTTGCGCCTTTTCCTCCCTCAAGACAAACCGCCATCGGCCATTCATCCCGGTCAAATCCAGGTTTTGTCGGAATCCCTTTTAATGATTCTTGCCTGCGGGCATCTGCTCCATTCCTGTCAATGGTACACACATCTGAATGCCCTTTTCGAATGGCTTCTTGAATATGACTGCCTGTTTCAGGGTACCTTTCCTTTGGAAATTGAACGACATGATCATATCGATCAGCCCCTTTTGCTGCCTGCTTCTCTCCAAATCCACCTAACAACATGCCCATCCATATCACAAAACATAAAGCGACAGCAGCGATCCAGCCTCTTTTCATCTTCAAAAGCGCGTGACCTCCTCATCCATTTCAAGCATGATTTTGACTTAAAGGAAATGTGACATTTTAATGTATGAGTGGTTCGCGAATGACATGTGAAAAAATTGATGTAGCTCTCAATCTCAAATCCACAGGTTAAAAAAATGAATCCTCTATTAAATGAATTCATACAAAAAAGCTTGTCCCCTATGAAGGAAACAAGCTCTATTTTTTATTGCGCTTTCGCATAGTTTATAAACTCAACAAAGGCAGCTGTCGCTTTTGGACCGCCATTCATCGTTCCGTTTGAATACCCAGCGTTATGAACTCCAACGATTTGCTGGTTCTGATCTAGCATGGCAGAACCTGAATTTCCGCTGAATGTATCAATCGTATAGTATGCTAGATTCGTATCTTCTCTCGTCACAGGACCTGACATCTCCCATTGTGACACCTTGCCAGTCGATCTCATTTTATCACCAGGATATCCTGAGATTTTAATGGTTGTCCCAGTCAAGTTTGTCACCTGGCGGATGGATCGGTAGCCGACCGTATTGCCAATATTCGTATCGGTTTTGATTACGGCAAAGTCATATTGGCTTGCACCAGTATTAATATACCCGCTTGGCACATAGAACTCAGTCATTTTTGCTGAACCGTTCACCGCAGTACTATCATTCATACCTGGATATACGGTTCCTTTTTCACTATAGCTTCTCGATGCTGTATTGTACACGCAGTGTCCGTTTGTCAAAATTTTATTAGGAGCAATGAGTGTCCCTGTACAGCTGGAGCCGCCAAATGTAATATAAGCAATTGAATTGTATGGTGCCACTCTTGTATTTGCTACTTTGGTTCTACCATCGTCTCCAATGACGACTTTCGTTTGAAAATCTTTTAAATATTTTGATAGTGGTTTTACTTTTTCGCCAACAGTAGAAGAAAGATCATCCACTTTGTCAAAGGATGAGGGGGCTTTCGTATCATTGTGGAAATCACTTGAAGAAATCACTTTTCCATCAGAAGTCACCATATCATAATCAGACGTTAGTACTGAATCCGATGTGGCTTGGGCAAAACTAGGCACACTTAAAGCACCAAAAACGAGAAGAGAAGGGAGTAACATTTTCACCTTTTTCATCATATTCCTCCTTTATGTCCTATATCAAAAATGATACGATTGTTTCATATTGGAGTAAATGAGAGAATATTCTTATTTTTTACAAAATATTTCATTTTTAAATTAGGTGTTTTGTATCTTCCCACCCCTTCATTCTATCGATCTCTTTCTATGAGAATAGAAAAAAACCGCCTAATTGGCGGTCTTTCCTTTTGTCAGCTCCACACATCTTTTACATATCTATTGTCATTGGCAAGGGCTGTCAGCCAATTTTCAGCTGTTTCCTTCGAGCATTGTTTCTCGTTTTGATAGAGATCGATTAGTGTAGCCTCTACATCTGGGGCCATGACTTTTCCGTCTCCGCACACGTAAAGGTAGGCACCTTGATCAAGCAATTCGATGAGCATGCCGCCTTCTTCTTTCATCAAATGCTGGACATATACTTTTTGATCATCGTAACGAGAATAAGCACGATGGATATGGATAACTCCTTTTTGCGCGGCAAGCTGCATTTCATCAAAATATAGATCATCTTCCTCAGGGTGACGGCAGCCAAAATATAAGTGGGCTTCGCCTAGCTGCTTCCCTTCCTTCTGCCACACTTCTCTTGCCTGAACAAATCCTCTAAATGGAGCAATTCCTGTACCTGGTCCGATCATGATCATCGGCACTTCTGATGAAGGAGGCAGCTGGAATCCGTCTTGCGCTTCATGCAGGAAGCAGGCTACTTCTTCTCCTTCTTTTAGACCACATAAATAGGTTGAGGCAACTCCGGCATATTCTCCTCTACCGCTCCACGCTTTATCTTTTACAACTGCTACTGTGATACTGACTTTTTCTTCATCTACCTTAGGCGAGCTAGAGATCGAATAATAACGCGGTTTCAAACCTGGTAAAAGCGCCAAAAAGTGTACAAACGGCAGCTCGCACGCTTCATATTGATCTAATAAATCAAGCATGGTTACTCGTTTCTTTAAAATGGCTTCTTGATATGCTTCACCAGCCATTTCTTCAAGCTCCACGCGGTGAGGCGGACATACCGTATGTGCTGCGAGCTCTCTTAGCTGTGTACGTGTCGCAGGCTCTTGAAGCTCAACATGTGAGGCGAGTAATTCTTTGATTGGAATCGGCTGTTCTAATGGTAAATGACTTGCCTCTTTCTCAGATGAAAGCTTGATATGCTGCTCTGGATTTAGTTTAAAGCGGCGGGTCACACGCTCAACGAGTGCATCACTATTTTTCGGTACAATCCCAATATGATCTCCTTCTTTGTATGCTTTTCCAGCTGGCAATTTCAGTTCAATATGTCTTGTCTGCCTCGTGCTTTTTTCTGATTGTAATTCTTCATTTTTCAATACAACAGCTGAAAAGGCATCATATATTTTAGCTACAGGACGCTCCACTAGCTCATTCGTATAAGCAACTGATAGGTTTGGTTTTTCCTTCCCCTTTTCTTGGAAGGTGAGCTTAAATTCTTTTGCAAGCTGTTCAAAGACAGTTTTCTGGAAAATTTCTTTATCCTCATCCATATCACCACCTGCATCACCTTCTCCTAAATCAGCTACACGTTTGGCACCTTTTCTTTCAAGGGCCTCATCAATCAGACGGGGGATCCGCTGGTACGTGCTCGCCCAGTTTCGATCTCCGCATCCAAAGACCGAAAATGTCACGTTTGATAAATCCTGCTCCTCATCCTGCGCCAGCCAATCCACAAATTGCTTCGCATTGTCAGGCGGATATCCGTTGTATGAAGCGGTCACGATGAGGACAGCGCCTGTATCTGGCAATTGGCGTGTATATTCATCAAGCGGCGCAGTGGTCACATCGAATCCTTTTGCTTTCCCGTCTTTCGCCAATTCGTTCGCTATTTGCTTTGCTGTGCCAAGATTCGATCCGTACAAAACTAGCAGCGGTGTACCGTGACTCGGCACTTTTGACTCACCAGATTGGTTGCTTTTTTTCGGTTCTTCTTTCGGTGGTGCCATAAAGAATTGCTGTTTCCTTGGCCGCACCTTGATTTTGAAATCGTTTGGTTTAATCGTCAGAGATTCTTTTAAATCAAGCTCATAAGATGTGTGATCAATTAACTCTAAATTATGCAGAACCATCGCGAGAACCATCGTAGCTTCATGCAGGGCAAACTGCATACCGATACATGCACGCTGTCCATTCCCAAAAGGCTTGTAAGCATGCTGCGGGATTTTCTCAGGATGCGTAAACCGCTCTGGTTTAAATTCTTCAGCATCCTCGCCCCATACCGCTGGATCACGGTGTAATTTAGGGAGCAGAACAGAGACACTTTGATTCTTGTGAATCGGATATTTTCCCCCGATTACTGTGTCCTCTTTCGCATAAAGAGAGAACGTAGGCGCGGTTGGCCAGAGGCGAAGGGCTTCATTTAACACTATACGAGTGTAGCTTAGCTTTTGCACTTGTTTAAATGTCGGCAATCCGCCTTGCAGCACCTCATCTGCTTCTTGGACAGCTTTCTTCAATTTCTCTGGATTCTTTAGTAAGAAATAAATCGCAAAGGATAGCAGTCCGCTTGTTGTTTCGTGCCCTGCAATTAAGAAGGTGATGATTTGATAACGGATATTTTCATCAGATAAACGTTCACCTGTTTCAGGATCCTCTGCATGCAGCATAAGAGACAGTAAATCATCGCCTGTTTTATCTTGTTTTCTTCGTTCCTGTATAATGTCATCTACTAATTGCTTCATAAAATCGACATGCTGATCAAATTCTTTTCTTCTTTTGATCATGAGTTTATCGGCAATCGGCAATCGGCCCGACTGCTCCATTGCTTCATTTAAGCCTTTCAACATGCTTTCTATGAATGGATGCTGGTTTTCTTTATAAAAGCTGTTAAAGCGAAAATCAAAACCGCAAAGGCCGATCGTATCTAAAGTCAGCTTTGTCATATCCTCAGCTACTTCAATTTCTTCATCGCGGCCTGTTCTTTGCCATTTTTGCACGAGTTGTGTGGCAATATCGAGCATCATTTCATGATAGCCCTTCATGGCCTGCTGGCTGAATGCTGGCATCAAGATTTGATGAGCCTTTCTCCAGTTCGGTTCTTCTGTCCAGCTCGTAAATAACCCATCTCCTGCAAAGGCTCTTACTTTACTGAGACTAGTCCCAATAAATTTATCAAAACGGCTCTCATCAAATACTTCTTGGACAAGCTCATGGCTGGAAACAAAAATACTTGTTGCATTTGAAAATTCAAACTGAAAAATCGGTCCTAATTCATCTGCCAGCCGCCAAAAAGTTTGAGAAAGCTCCCCCTTTTTTATATGGGGAATATTTTTAAAAGGTCCGTATGTTTTTGGTTTTGGAATGATTGATGTTTGCTTCATATGCCCACTCCCTTTATCTCTTTATGATGCAACGCTGATGGCGCGCCATAAACATTGCTCAATCTCCTCTAAAAATTCAATTGTTGGCTCTATTTCTTCTGCAAGAATTTGTTTATGCAGCTGCACAAAAGCACCAAATACAATCGATAAAATGGTTCTGCCAGAGAGGTTTGGATGAATTCCATCCTTTTTCCCTTCTTCAAAGATAAGGAACAGCTCATGTAACAAATGCTGCATTTTCTCTTTGCTCGTTTCGTCTAAGTAATGGGACCGTTTATCAATCTCTAAAAAATACAGCCCGCTTGGATTCTCCTTTGTAAACAAAACCAAGCAATAAAATACATGCTTAAAGTACGCCCGAATACTTACCTTTGGATCTGGACTGTTTGTGTTCATTTTTTCGATAAATGCTGAGAGGCTGCGCTGGTACAAAATATTGACGAGTGCCTCCTTGCTGTCGAAATAACGGTAAATGGTGCCCGCTCCGACGTTTGCTCTTTTTGAAATCATCGGCATTGTGGTGCCATCAAAGCCTCGTTCTATAAATAGTTCCAGCGAAGCTTTCATGATCTGTTCTTGTTTATCAGTCACTGCTGGCATTTCATCCCCTCCTTTTGAAATATAGGAATGAACGTTCATTCCGCAAACGGTATATTATATTAATATTTCAATTTCATCTATTTATACTTAAACACACTTATTTTACTCCGTCACCACATTTTCTGAAAATAATAATAATTGAGAAATGATACCTAGTCAGATGACATCCAAAGGACTTATAAAGATTGTCAAATGTGTGTCATGCAGGTGTCATCAGCACTACACATTCATTCCTGATCGATTGGTGACTGAATGTGGTCGTCATATGTATCAATATATAAGCTTCCATTACTTGAACGGACAGCATACACAATGTCCTTTAAGGACAGCTGCCTTTTTTTAAGCTCTTCTTCTATCCATTGCTCTGTTAAATGATTTTCATGTATGTTTTTTTGGATGAGTTTCCCGTCCATGATGACTTCAATCGGCATGTAACGCTCTGCCTTCATGAATAATTGAAGGTCCTTCCGTGTGACATTTTCAAACGAAGGGTATTTTTTCACTGACATATGCCCATCTGTTTCAATCATGGCAAATTCAACTTCACTAATGTCAAAGATGTCTTTTTCTCTCAGCTGCTGATTTAAATAATCAAGGGTATATCTCATTCCCTTCATATTTCCTTCAAGAATTTTCCCATTTTGTATGACAAGAGTTGGTTTACCAGCCATCAGCCCTCTCATCTTCCGGCTTCTTAATGCAATCAGGGAAATCACATAAATAATCATGACAAGTGACACAAAGGAAATCGTTGTGTGCTGTAGCGGCAGCGTTGTATTAAACGCCAGGTTTGCAGCAATTGAACCTAAGCTGATGGCTGCTATAAAATCAAAAATATTCATTTGCGCAATGGTTTGTTTCCCTAAAAGACGTGCTCCTCCAAATAAAATCGCAAAAGCAAACATTGTCCGAAGAATCACTTCAATATGTTCAGACATGCAAGTGTCCACCTTTCATTTGCATCAAAAAAAGCCTTTTCCTTAGAAAAGACTCTTTGTTAGACTATGCATTTATTTCATCATTATTCAATTGGGCAGTACTGCTTTGTTCAAATTGTGATCGCAGTTCAATAATTGAGCTATTCCTCACATGATCTGCTTCTTGCTCAAGAAGCCACGTATAGAACTTAGCTTGCTCCGCTGTTTGCAAAGCATGCATATATTTTTGCGAGGAACGCTTCTCTGCAACGCGCTGCTTGATCCCGCGCATCTGCTTCCAGAATTGATAATAAGGGAGCTTGAGTTTGGTCATAAAGCCGCGAGCGTCCTCAATGACATATCCCTCTTCTTCAATTGTGTCATCATGAGAGACCGCTTGATACCATTTATAAAAAGACGTCCAATCATGGAAAACAGCCACTTCCTGCTTGCTGGATATTCCCAGCTGCTTTCTTAATCTTTTCACTTCAGCGAATGGTGCTTTTTCGTAGCTTAACTGCCGCTTCACTATATCGAGTAAAATGAGTTGATCTTGTTCATATGTGATAATATGCGGATCTTTTTCTGGCAAAATGACTTCAAACACAAGAGATACATGCTGGTCACGGACGTATGATTTGATGTAGTCAGCTTGCACGTCATCGAAGGTCTTATAAAATAGCTCTTCGACCCAGGAAGCATGCTGATTTTGTTTCACATGTGATGTATACGATTTGGACGTAAACACCAATTCATCTTCCATTTCGTTATACCCAACAGTTCCTAAGTATCCATTTGCTTTATCATATACGGTGACAGGGAATTGTAGATGGTTCACTAAATGCTGCATTCTTGTCTCTGGACGCTCATCAATGTTAAAAAATTTATTGTAGCTTCTAGAAACAATCTGCTTAGAAACCATGTTGACAAACAAACCTCTTGCCTTCACATTCACATCATCCCACTGCCGCTCACTAAAAGCCTTTTTCGTAAAATTAAAAGATGAAATATGGTGCGGAAGCTTTAATTCCTGTACATATTCATGCTGATCTAAATGGGCTAAAAAATCATCCAGTGAAATATCTGGCTGAACAGCAGCTGATTGTTTTTTCTCAGAAGCTCTGTAGACTGGATTGTCAATTTCATGAGTCTTAATCCCTTCAGCCGTGATTTTCAACACCCGCAGCTGCCCCCCAAATTCAACCTGACCTTCTAGGTTATAAGATCTTTCCGCTGCGTGAATTGGCAGTCTGTATAAATTGCGATGACCGTGAATTTGGATGACATCCAGCCCAGCCGTGTTTTGAACAAACAAGTGATCAATGTCATCTGAATATTCTCCTACGCCGTGAATGAGCTGCTGTGTTGAGACATGCAGAAGCTCTTCTGGCAAATGAGCAAGCCCCCCGTGGGTAACAAGAAATGTCTGATTATGGTACGTAAAATAAGTAAGCTGATGAAAGGTTCTAACAAACTTTCGTACTTCTTTTAAATCAAAATCTGCTGCTTCAAGTTCAGGCGCAGTATGCCTGTTAAACATATTGCTCCTGACTTTTTCACCATGTGCAAACCGGTATAAATGCTGATCATGATTGCCTTCAATGACGATGACATTCCGGCATTCTCTATGGGCAAGCATCCATTCTAATACTTCTTTGTTTTCTATTCCTCTATCAAGAAGGTCACCTGCAAAGATATAAAGTTCGTTTTCTTTGATATCTCCTTGCAAATAAGTGGTAAGTGCGGTGTAACAACCGTGAATATCCCCGAAAACATGAATGGCCTCATATTGATCAAAGGATCGAGGCTGATAGGTCATCACTTGCGGATATTCCTCCGGCTTCAAAACAGTCACCCATGACGGGACCTTTTCTGTTTTTAACCGCTCGTTCATTTGATACAAAACAGATTCACGCACCACTTTGTGAGATTCACGTGAGCGATTTTGTAAAAGAGCGGTCTCAAGGGGCACCTGCGTGAAATCGACGACATACACCCTATAACGATACGATGTTGCTAAAGACTTATATTGAGAAATTGATTTGCTTGAAATATGTGTCGCATCAATCACAGTAAAGTCTCCGCGCTCCATACGGGCTGTGAGTAAATCGAATAATAAAGACCAAACTTTGTGGTCATGCTTGCTTGAAATGTCTAGTTTCCCATTGACTGATAGCTGCGGCGGCTGGGTTAACAGCCGGATTTGATCCGCTGATAAAGTGTAAGGCTCTAAGCCTTGTTCTTTGATCCATGTTGATTTACCTACGCCTGGGAGACCTCGTAAAAGGACTAAAGTTCTCATATTGGTTCTCCTTTAATGAGTGATATTTTACCTATTATAGATAAATTATGGATAAATCTCAATCTTTTATTGATTATGGTAATATATAGATAGAAAAGGAGGTTTTACGTATGTTTAATGGAGAGAATATGGCATTCAACATGGGAGATCTTCTATTTCAAGTGTTCTCTCTTCTATTCATTGCCTTTATTGTGACAATCATTGTCCTCGCATTTCGAATGATTAGAAGAAAACGGATGGAATTGAAAAAAATCGAGGCAAGATTAAACAAAGTGATTGAAAAAAACGATCTAAAAGAGTAAAAAATCCGGGCGTTAACCGGATTTTTTTGTTTTCATCACGATTCCTTGACGCTGCTGCATCAAAAAGAAAAAGACACCTAAAAGAACAAGCAGACCGCCAAGCATTTGGAGCAGCGTGACTTTCTCTCCAAGCAGCCATACAGCAAGGATCGTTGCCCCAACAGGCTCTCCTAGTATACTCATTGAAATAGTTGTCGCATTAACATAAGTTAAAAGCCAATTATTAATGACATGAGACATAGTGGGAATGATAGCGAGCAATAAAAAGATTCCCCACTCTTTAGCCGGATAACCTATAAAAGGGGTTTGCTGAAGCAGATTGAATAAAATTAAAAAAAGACCAGCAAAACCAAATACACAAAAACTATAAATCCAATGAGATATTTTTCTTACAGCCTGTTGACCTATTAACAAGTAACAAACAACAGCGATCACACTCAAAAAGGATAAAATATCTCCTAAGATGGCTTCCTTGCTATGACCAATATCTCCCCAGCCTATCATGAGGGCACCAACAATCGCTGCACACATCGTCAATAGAGCAGACATCGTCGTTCGTTCACGGAAAATGAGGAATCCGCCTAATAAGGACACCATCGGTTGTAGAGCGATAATAATGGTAGAGCTTGCCACTGTCGTCAGCTTCAGTGAGCCAAACCACAGCACAAAATGGAGGCCTAAAAAGAAGCCTGACATACATAAGAAAAACCAGTCTCTGCGTTTTATTGAGAGAAATTCTTTTTTTCTTGGCAGGATAAATGGCAGCATGAAAGCCGCCGCAAAGATCATTCGATACATACTTAAAATAGCAGCAGGTGCATTTGACCATTTCACAATGATTGCAGAAAACGAAATAGCAATAATCGAAATCACAAGTGGCAATGCAATTGATTTCGTTTGAGCAGTTGTCCTGATTTCCATTAGCAGCTTCCTTTACATCAGCAGTAGATGAGCAGTTCATCTTATATGTCGTCATCTTACTATGTCCATTCACCTAGTGGCAAGATGATTTTTTAAACTTGCGTCCGCTTGTTGGATGAAAAAAAGCTTTCATTACGAAAGCCTTCATTCATCATCTATTAACAGATAAATGGCCTGAACTGGACCATGAACCCCTACCACTAAATTCATTTCAATATCGGCAGAATTACTTGGACCTGATATGAAATGGATGGCACCTTTCGCCTGCTCCCCCTCTTCTACTGAGCGATTAAGAGCCGAAACAGCATGAATCATTCGCGGAACAATCGAGCTTTTCTCTATACACACGATATACATCATTGGCAAAAAATGCAGCGCTCTCCCTTGACCTTGATGGGATGAAAGGACAACTGTACCTGATTCTGCAAGGGTATAATCACTGAACACAACTGCATATTTCGCTTGTTCTGCCTGCCTTATGTTTTCTTCTCTTGATAGATCTGTATTCCAGCAGGTGACGGACATTCCTTCTTGTTGCAAGCTGTCAAACATAGGGCGGAATCCATATTGTTCAAAACGCCGATCACGCGATGTCATCACAGAACCCTCACCATATTCTGTCATCAACAATCGTAATACCGAGGGCGCTTTCTCCGGTGTTGTTTCGACTACTCTTGTATGAATTTGCTGACATTGCTTTTTCAATTGCTCGACTAATTCATCTTTAGACAAACGTCCGTTTGTTTCCCACTGGACTTGATGCTTCCATGCCGGCCGTTGAATAGAGGCAGATGGGGAAGAGTTTTTGCCTAATTGATGCTGGATATGAGATAAAAACGACTCTCGGTGAGAAATGGTCCCCTTCATCACTCGTCCTCCTTTTGTCTCTTCTTAAACCAATCCCTGAATCTTTCTTTACTTGGAGCTGGCAGATCACGAATATCTGTCCAATTCTTTAAAGGGCCTATTCCTTTTGAAATTTGTCCGTTTGAAGCCATACAATTCATCAGTACTGGGGCTGCTTTTGTTCCAAATTGATACACCCCGGGAGTCGATGCCCCCATGCCAAACATTTTCATCGCCATCATTTCAGCTTTAGCCGCTCTCCCCTCTTTTTCAACGATCACCTGTCTATGTTTAATCAATAACTCATGAAGTGGAATCTTCACTGGACAAGCATCCGTGCAGGCTGCGCACAAACTTGATGCAAAGGGGAGTTCTTGATAGTCATCATAGCCGCCAAGAAGCGGCGAAAGAACAGCTCCGATTGGCCCTGGATAAATCGAACCGTACGAATGTCCACCAACATGCCGGTAAACGGGGCAAACATTGATGCAGGCTGCACACCGGATACATTGGAGAACAGGCTGAAAGGCCGTTCCTAATATATTTGACCGCCCATTGTCCACAATGACCAAGTGGAATTCTTCTGGTCCATCCACTTCACCTTCTCCTTTTGGTCCCACTACAGAAATATAACTAGTTAATTTCTGGCCGACTGCGCTTCTGCACAAAAGACCCACAAGGACATCCAGTTCCTCCATCGTTGGAACAAGCCGTTCCATTCCCATAACGGCAATATGCGTCTTCGGTATAGCCGTGACAAGATCTGCATTCCCTTCATTTGTTACAAGGCAGATGGACCCTGTGTTGGCCACTGCAAAATTACAGCCGGTCACACCAATATCAGCTTCGAGGAATTTTTCACGCAAGATGGCTCTTACAAAATTCGTCATTTCTTCGGGTGTTTCTGACATCTCATACCCTAGCTTCTCATGAAATACTTCCCGTATTTGTTCTTTCGTCATATGAAGGGCAGGTGCCACAATATGTGAAGGCGGTTCATGGTCATCCACTTGCAGAATATATTCGCCAAGATCGCTTTCTACTACCTCACAGCCGATCTCTTCAAGCGCTTGATTCATCTCGATTTCTTCTGTGACCATTGATTTTGATTTGACGATCTTTTTGGCTGCTTTTTTCTGTGCCACCTCTTGAATATATGCTGATGCCTCTTCCTTTGTTTTCGCAAAAAAGACATGGCCTCCGCGTGCACTTACACTTTCACTTAATTGATATAAGTAGTCATCAAGATGCGTCAGCGTATGCTGCCGGATTTCCTCACCAAGCTCACGCCACTTTTCCCAATTGCCAAGCTCCTCGCTTGCAGTCAGCCGCCTTTTATACAGACGTTCCTGTGCTGAGGAGACAGCACCTCTCATGACAGCGTCTTCTAAACCTTTCCCGATCCGTTCTTTAAAGGCCTTTTCTCCAATTTTCATACTCATGTGCCGTTCCTCCTCTTAAAGTCCGCGGCTGTTTAATACTTCTGCGATGTGCATCACTTGGATGGGTTTTTCAAGACGGTTCAGCCTCCCGCCAATATTCAGCAGGCAGCCGCAGTCAGCACCAATGATATAATCAGCGCCTGTCTCCTCTATGCTTTGTACTTTTTCGTCAACCATCTGCTCAGAAATAGGGGTCATTTTCACTGAAAAGGTTCCTCCAAATCCGCAGCAATTTTCTGCGCGGGGCAATGGTCTCATCGTCAAATCTTTGACATTTGACAACAGCGTAAAAGGCGCCTCCTTAATACGCAGCAGTCTCGTCATATGACAGGAGGTGTGATAGGCTGCGTTCCCTTTCAGGCTTGCCCCTACATCTGTCACGTGTAATATATCAACAATAAACTCTGTTAATTCATATGTTTTTGCGGCAAGTGCCTCAGCTTTGGCCGACCACACTCGGTCTTCTTTTAAAAGATGAGGATATTCTAAAAACATCGCCTTACATGAACCTGATGGTGTCACAACATATTCAGCTGATTCAAAGGCTTTGATCATATTTTTCGCTGCTTTGATTGTCTCCTTTGTATAGCCGCTGTTAAAGGCTGGCTGTCCGCAGCACACTTGTGCTTCTGGAAATTCCACTTCAACACCGAGTCTTTCCAATACTTCCACTGTCGCCTTTCCTACATTTGGCTGCATCGTGTCAACTAAACAAGTAACGAATAAATGGACTTTCATCGGCGAACTTCCCTTCTATTGCTGCATTTTGATTCATCATTCTGATCATCTGATGATTAAATAACAGACCTTAATTTCATTTTAATCCCAAATTTCTGAAATTTCAACGAAGTGATTTGTCTAAAATTTGTACTTATGGACTGTGTGACTAAATAAAAAAACGCCCTTTTCATAGGGCGTTTTTGATGTTTATTTTGAAATCAATTCACGAATTCTTTCTTCAATAGGTGTTAACGGCCGGCCTAGTAATGTTTCGAAATCTTGGCTTTCGACAGCTAATGCACCATCGCGAATGCCGCTTTGAATGCCTTTGACAAATGGCACTGCTTCTTTTGGTACACCATTTGAAGCTAAAAATTCTCCAAATGTATCTACATCTATTTTTTCTACTTTGATTTCTTTTCCGCTCACCTTGCTGACAATTTGTGCAAGTTCACTATGTGTCCGAAGCGGGCCTGACAGTTCATATATCTCCTGATCATGTACTGGAAGTGTTAACGCATTTGCTGCCGCTTCTGCGTAGTCATTTCTTGTTGCCCAGCCAACCTTTCCTTCGCCAATAGGGTTTAAAAATGGTGCGCCGCTGACTGACGCCAGAATCGTATCTTTTTCGTTTTCAACATACCAGTTGTTTCTTAAAAATACATGAGGAATGCCAGAGGCCAAAATGGCTTCTTCTGTTTTGGCATGGTCATTTGCAAGGACAAGCTGACTCTCTCTTGCATTGACAACACTTGTATAAGCAATAAAACTCACATTTGCTGCTTTTGCCGCTTCGATTGCCGCTTTATGCTGCTGCACGCGGTCTCCATCTGCCGTTGAAATGATCAACAGACGGTCAATGCCCTCAAATGCTGATGTCAATGTGTCTGGCTGAGTAAAATCTCCACGGCGTACATCCACCCCAGCATCCTTCAAATGTGCTGCTTTTTGCGGATTTCGAACACTGACTGCAATTTGTTCAGCCGGTACTTTTGTAAGCAAATGCTTGACGACGAGCGATCCAAGTTGTCCCGTTGCGCCTGTTACTAATAATTTCATTTGTTGACCTCCTCATTTTTCGTTCAACGGTGATGTGCATTCGTTATAATCGAAATGGTTACAACAAAGGTGTAAAAAAAGCTCTAATGTACGAGCTTTTTTATTCCGCCTCTGTTAATAATTGCTGAATTGTCACTTGCTTTAGGTGATTCTCAAGTGCAGCTTGTGCTTCTTTTAGTTCATGCCGAAGTCTCGTGTCCATCGCTTGACCAATCGGGCATGCGATGACGGGCTGATGAAAGTTAAACAATTCTTCATCCTCGCTTACATCCACAGCACGATACACATCTAACAGCGTAATATCTTCAGCTGCTCTTTTTAAATAAGCACCGCCTACTCCGCGGCGAATCTCAATGAGACCCGCCCGTTTGAGCATTGCCATCATTTTTCGAACAATGGCTGGATTTGAATTCACGCTCTCTGCAATAAAATCACTAGTACACTCTTTTGGAACACCTGCAATAAATGACACAATATGAACAGCAATCGGATACCTGCTGCTAATTTGTTTCACAATCTTTCACCACCGTTGTAATCAATATAGTTACAATAAGTGATTTTGTCAATCAATAAACGGATTTTTCTTTCGTTCCCAATCCTCATACGTCATGATATCGTAGTCTTCTCCTGTATCAAGTTCAAGTGGAGCAATGCATTCAAGCAGATTCTCATCTGGGTCAAGAAAATAGATCGCTGCATGAAATTGCGGCGGATTATCGAGAACTAGAGGCTGCTTTTCTTCTGAAAAACCAAACATTGGGTGAATGCTGATGCCTCTTTCGATCAGCCAAGTCTTGATCTGTTCGATACTAGACGTTGTAATTTGAAAGGCAACATGCCGAGTCGCTGGATGGTATGGAAAGTCATTTATATCTACTTTCCACAGGCCAAGCCAGCTCTTTCCTTTCTCAATCCATAAAAAAGCAACTCGTTCATTTTCATGAGCAAGTGTCAATTCCAATTTTTCATAAAACGCAATAGATGCCTCCAAATCACTCACAGGTAAATGTGCTTCATATAAACCTTTCATCATCATCAAAATCACTCCTTTTCTACCTTCTATTCTGCAGGAGTTGATGATATTCTGCCTCAGCAAAACGATGTATTTTATCCCTAACATTAGTTTGAGAGACATTGTATGTTTGACCCATTGCAGATGGGGGAAGGTGTTCAAATAAAATAACAGAAAGGAGCGGTTCATATGCCTTGGACGATGAACGATTATCCAGCTTCATTTCAATCATTAGACAACGTCATTCGAAAAAAAGCGCTTGAGATTGCCAATAAAATGATACAGGAAGGCTATGAGGAAAATAGAGCCATTCCCATTGCAATCAGTCAAGCGAAAGAGTGGAAAAAGAACGCAACGGAGAAAGAGGTAGAAAATTTCTCATCTCATGGTTCTGTCAAACCTTCTGAGGGCAGCAGCTCCGCAAGACCAGAGCTCATGGATCATGCGCAGCATGTAGTGAAGCACACGGAAGGCTGGGCGATTCAAACAGAGAAAGCGAAACGAGCAAGTGAGGTCAAAGAAACAAAACAAGAAGCAATTGACCGGGCAAAGGAGATTTCAGCTAATAAAGGAACATCCGTTGTCATTCACCGAAAAGATGGGACGATTCAGGACGTGTTAAAGCCGCAATAAGACCGCTCGTCAGCGGTCTTAGCGTGTAGACAAACCCTCGCATTCGGTGTCAGTCCTGCGTGCCGGTGCTCACGAATGTTAAATTCGCTCCGCTCCGGTACTCGTTTCTTCCTAGACTGCAAAGGTTTTCTATCACGCTGAAGGAAAACAAAAGGCTAAAATAAAGATCATTTTAGTCTTTTGTCAACAATTTAAGACCGCTCATCAGCGGTCTTATTTTATGCATTCTTTTCTTTTTTCGCTGGAGTTTTTCTTTTCTTAGGCGCTGCTTTTTTCGCTTTGGCTGGTTTTGATCGGTCGATCGAAGCCTGTAGTGCGGCCATTAGATCTGTCACATTGGCTGCAGGATCTTTTTTACTTGTCGTTTCTGGCTGAACGGTATGTTCTCCAGATATTTTATCGCCAATTAAATTCATCAGCTGTTCTCTGTATTCATCCTGATATGCCGCTGGATCGAATGTTGTGGTCAGCTGCTCGATTAAAAGGAGCGCTGTATCTAACTCTTTCTTGACAATGTTCTCCTCTTGGGGAATATTCGGTACATCTGATACTTGTCTAATTTCGTCAGGGAAATGAATGGTTTCCATCAGCAAAATATGTTCATAGCACCTAACGATCGCTAATTGCTCCTTTGAGCGGATCATAATTTTTGCCACACCAATTTTCCCCGACTCCTCTAAAGCTTTTCTTAATAATGAATAAGCTTTCGCTCCGCCGGTATCCGGTGATAAGAAATAACTTCTTTCATAATAGATTGGATCTATCTCTTCAATCTTTACAAAATCAATGATTTCAACGGCTTTTTCTTCATTTTCTTTTCGCAGTTTTTCTAGCTCTTCATCGTCCAATTCAATAAATTTATTTTTCGCATATTCATACGCCTTCACAATTTGTTCTGGCGCTACCTCTTCACCGCAATTGGCACATACTTTCTTGTAGTTAATCGGCGTGTGACACTCTTTATGCAGCTGTCTTAATTTAATGTCTTTGTTCTCTGTAGCGGTAAACAGCTTGACTGGAATATTGACCAATCCGAAACTAATGCCGCCTTTCCATACTGTATGCATCGCGCTTCCTCCGTTCTTTTCTCCTTACTATGTAATGTTTTCATCAGACTTATGTATGTGATTGAAAATTTCATCCCACTCTAAGAACACATGATATAAGGAAGTGACATGCACAATGAAACCTATGCGATTAACACCTGCACATGATATACCTGCCGGTGCAGACTGGGTGTATGAATTAAAATATGATGGCTTTCGGGCTATTCTTGTATGGGAAGAAGACGAGATTCGTTTAGAAAGCAGGACCGGAAAACAGCTAAATGAGCAATTTCCTGAAGTGATGGATCAGTGCGAACAATTAAGAGACGAATTTGCTCCCTTTTTACCACTGACACTTGACGGAGAATTGGTCTTTTTACTAAGTGAACAGCAAAGTGAGTTTGCGAAGGTTCAGCAAAGAGGCCGGCTGAAAAACAAAGAAGCCATCCAAAGACAGGCTGAACGATTTCCATGTCATTTCATTGCGTTTGATCTATTAAGATGTAAAGGGAAACCTCTCGTTGATTTACCGTTGATGGAAAGAAAAAATCAGCTGCAGCAAGTTTTCCAAGACGCAAAACTCCCTTCATCAGTTCAGCTGGAGCACCCTTCCCTTCTGCAGGTCATTCATTCAGACCTAGACTCTGAATACATGAAAAACTTGATGACAATGTATTTAGCAGAAGGGTTAGTAGCGAAAAAAAAGACGAGTAAATGGCATGACAATACTCGTTCAAAAGAATGGCTGAAAATAAAAAACTGGCGGTATGTATCTGTCATTGTAACCCGTTTTGACAAAGAAAATGGCTATTTCCAAGGCTCCATTTATCAAGATTCGGCTCTCATCGAAGTTGTCCAATTCAAGCATGGATTTTCTAAAGAAGAAGAACAAACACTGCGCACGCTATTCCAGACAAAGGGCCAGTTAACAGGAGGATCATCATATGAAATCCCTCCTTCTATCGTTGCCAGCATTGCGTGTATATCCTTTGATGGATCGGCGTTAAGAGAGCCGCGTTTTTCTTCCTTTTTACTGGATGCGGATCCATCAGCATGTACATTTCAGCAAATGCTCAAACAGCTGTATCCACTCCCTGCTGTTATACATGTCACTCACCCTGAGAAACCCATTGTCCCGACCCTTCAACTGAACAAGGCAGATTACTTACTTTATTTAAGACAAGTGGCTCCCTATCTTTTGCCCTTTTTACGTGAAAGGCGTCTTACTTTAATTCGGTATCCGCATGGCAGTGGAGACGAATTCTTTTATCAAAAGTCAACTCCTGATTATGCGCCGGATTTTGTTTTGACAGATGAAGTTGATGATATTTCTTACACGGTCTGTAATGATCCTCGTACGCTTCTTTGGCTTGGCAACCAGCTGGCGATGGAGTTTCATATCCCTTTTGAAACAAGAGATACGGATCGGCCGACAGAAATCGTCTTTGATCTGGACCCGCCATCTGTAAATGAATTTCATCTAGCTATCGAAGCTGCTAAACGAATCAAAGCGCTTTTAGACGGACTTTTTCTCACAGCCTTTATTAAAACAAGCGGAGGCAAAGGGCTTCAAGTCTATATTCCTTTAAAGAAAAATGCCTTCACTTACGAAGAAACAAGACAATTCACTGCGTTTATATGCCAATTTTTATGTGAGCAAGCACCGGATCTATTTACTCTGGAACGTCTTAAGAAAAAACGCGGCAATCGCTTGTATTTAGACTACATTCAGCATGATGCTGGAAAAACAATTATCGCTCCATATTCCCCGAGAGGAAATGAGCTTGGACTTGTTGCGACACCGCTGGAATGGGACGAACTCTATCATGATGAGCTTCATCCTACTCTTTTTACGATGCCAGCTGTCATAGAGCGTTTAAAGGAAAAAGGCGATCCGTTCCGCTGCATGAGGCACCTTGTGAACGATGATGCTTTTAGACAAGTCTTACATCAGCTTGCACACATGTGACCTTCTCATCAGATGGACATCCGCGGTCATGAAGCGTTACACTTATTCATTAGAGAGGAAGAAAGGGATGACGATTTTGACCGCACATTCATTTCGTAATACAGCTTTGATTTTCTTATGTCTTTCCGCAGGAATTGTGGATGTAATTGGCTATTTAAGCCTAGGGCATGTGTTTACAGCCAATATGACAGGTAATATTGTGCTGCTCGGCATTGCAGCAGGAAGCTCCTTGCAGCTAACGGCCCTGCATTCCATCATTGCTCTAAGTGGATTCGTTTTAGGGGTTTTACTTGCAGTTGTGGTAGGCGGGAAGCATGAGAAAGCGTTTTGGCCAAAAGCCGTGACACGCATTTTTATCATAGAAGTGATGATTTTGCTTCTATTTGCTCTCATGACCATTTTCCCTTATACACAAGGTGCTTACTTTATGCTGATCATCCTTTTAAGTATGGCCATGGGCATGCAGACAGCAGCCGCTCGTAAATTGAATGTTGCTGGCATTTCTACAACTGTTCTCACGAGTACACTCGCTAATCTATTTGAAGATGCAGCTCAGCGCATATCATACAGGGAAAAAAGAAAAGCCCCTATTCAGCATGTGAGCTTGCTGCGAATTGGATCTATTGTCTTTTACTGCCTAGGTGCGGCTATTGCTGCATACACAGATCGTTACGACCCGTTTATCATCATTTGGCTGCCTATCATCATCCTAGGAATCATTGTGATAACAGCTGGATTGAAGCACTTTCACCAATTGAAATAGCCTCTCTTTAGAAGGCTATTTCAATGATTGTGATCTTACACTAATAACTCCTCACATAAAATCCAGGAGGGCGCCCCATGATGAACGTAGAACCATATGGATATCCAGAAAATGTCCCGAATCCTCCGTACCCGGGAAAACCGCCTAAGCCAGAGAATACACCAGGGCTCAAATAATATCCGCCAAAGCCGATATGGGAACCAACTGGCCCAATATGTGCCCCGCCTCCGCTAAAACCGCCTCCATGAAAACCACCATAAACCCGTGGATACATACAATCACCTGCCTTCATATCAGACCTTATCTCATCATATGCATGACAAAAGGGGCGGTGCTCCTGCTTTTTCTTTTCCTTCTATGTACATTAGACCAATTTGATAAAATTTGAATGAAAAGTCCTGCAAAAAATTAAATTAAGCAAAGAAAAGTGACCTTTTTAACTTGTTGCTCTGCCCTATGTTTATTTAGAATAATGGAGCAGGTAATAAATTTGCACACCCCCTTTGTTGCGAATTCTTCTTATTAAACGTTCTTGCAGCGTTTAATAAGAAGAGCCTATTAAAACACAAAAAACCCTTGCTGACGATATCAACAAGGGCGAGAGATACATGGTATTAACCACCAATGATTTTTTCTGCAACTTCGAATGAACCCGCAACGTTTTGCGATAGAACAGTCGCAGCGACTGCTAAACCGACAACAAATAATACTTTTAGTCCTGTTTTCATCTTAAATCAACCCCATTCTTTTCATATGTAAATCTGCTTCTAAACTTTTGTTCAAGTAAAAAACAGACTGCTCATAAAGTGCTTGCTTTTCACAATATTTTGCTGCAAATTGTGATAGCTCTTTTACTTCATGATATTCATTCTTCTCTTCTAACTTTCTTAATTTCTCATCAATTTGCTGAAATCTTTGTGGCGCATGCGTTAAGTAAAGATCATGTACGATGCCTATTTTTAGCTGAAACACTTCATGCGAAGCATCTTTTATTCTGGCATATGCAGCCTCTATATATTGGCTTGCACGCTGCTTTTCACCAATCACACAGAGTTCCCGGCTGATCAGATACGTAGAATGGAAAAAGAAATCTGAATCATAGTACTCTTGATGGGACAGTGCTTTTTCAAGATGACGTATCGATTCCTTCGGTTTGTTCCAAAATGAATATAAAATGGCCACATTGTGATGAAGCTGAGCCAGCATAAAATCATCCTGCTCACTTGTCAAAACTTCTTCTGCCAGACGATAATTCTCAAGCGCCTCTTCATACCGGCCGATCTCTGTTAGATTCGCTGCTATAAGAGAGTATGAAAGGGCCGTTCTTCTTTCATACTGCTTGTGCCGCTTATAGACGTGGAGCGCTCTGCGGATATAGCTTAATGAGAGCATGATATGACTAAGCCGGTAGTAAAGCCATGCCACTTTAAAATCGAAATCAGCACGTTCTATCTCACTTGGAATTTTATCTAAGAGCTTTTCAGCACTTTGATACATTTGCAATGCAACCTCATAATTACCTTGATGCTGCTCATACACACCCTCATAGAAATCGAAATAATAGGCAAGACGATTAGACAGGTCATCTTCTTTTTTTCCATAATGACCCTCTATACTTTTCGTTGAAACATTGCCCTTTTGCCCTCTTAAATTGTACATAAGAATGTGATGTCTTTTCTCAAGAAGAGAATAGTATATGAGGATATCCGCATCGTCAATTTCCTCTACTGCTTGCTTCGCTTTGGCAAATAACCGTTCTGCCTCATCTGCATGATCTTTTTTGATTTCCATGTTCCAGTCATTTAATAATGATGCCAATTCCGCAACAGGAACTTTGCTCATTCTACACCCCCAATCACCTTCAGCTGCAGCACATGATTTCACTAAATATGGAACTTCTATTAGCAATTGCTAATTCGTCCATTTGACATCATTTTAATATGAATCACTTGAATCTTCAATAACCGTTTCCAATGAAAGTGCGTTTCTTTCTTCTAGTCAATGATATTTGCGAAAAAATTCCGCCTTTTTTAAAATAAACATCTCGAGATGAAATGAAAAAAGCCCATTGTTAGGGCTTTCTAATCTTATGATGGTTAATACCGCATCATTTCAAAGACTATCTAAAGATCAGTAAACTAATGATCAGCGCAGCTTTTCATTTATCCAGTTTCTTTATATAATATGATCAATCACTTACACGCCTCAGTAGCTCTAGAAGGGAAGAGCGCCGTAAAACAAATTGTAGCTGGCGGGTCGCAAGGCAAGGGTTTCAGAAGCACCGAAAAGCACAAGAGCTGAGACAGGTG
Source organism: Bacillus sp. FSL R5-0659 (assembly GCF_038008785.1). Taxonomy (NCBI): domain Bacteria; kingdom Bacillati; phylum Bacillota; class Bacilli; order Caryophanales; family Bacillaceae; genus Bacillus; species Bacillus sp. FSL R5-0659. The sequence continues at coordinate 1,677,405 of NZ_JBBOZU010000001.1, read as the reverse complement.
AAATTCCTGTCGGTGAAATTCCGTAGGGAAGCGTGTTGCCCCTAGCCTATGCTTACGAAAGGAGTGCGGGTTCGAATCCCGTCTGAGGCTTATGAGGTCGATGGAAATGGAGGATAAACATCATGCATGTGTTTGAAGAATATATCAGCAACATCGGTAACCCCGAGCTGAAGCAGCGCACTCAAGACATCTTACAATGGGTAGAAGACACATTCCCTCAATTAGAGCCAAGAATTGCTTGGAATCAGCCTATGTTCACAGATCACGGCACATTTATTATTGGGTTTAGCGTCGCAAAACATCACATTTCTGTCGCACCAGAAGGAAAAGGAATTGATCAATTTTCAGCTGACATTGTACAAGCTGGGTACGATCATGGAAAAAAGATGTTTCGCATGAAAGAAAGCTTGCCAGTTGATTATCCTCTTCTGAAAAAAATCATTGAATTTAATATCGAAGACAAAGCGGATTGTTCAACGTTTTGGCGAAAATAAACAGTACCCCGATCTCAGCCGTTAACAGATCGGGGTATTTTACTGCTGCATGTTATTTTGTTCTCTTCCCTACCAATTTCTGTTCAAGCCATTCATAGCATGACAAGAGGGAATTAACACTTTTTTGAAATATCGGCAAATATACAACCGCAGCGGCTGTTAAACACGCTATAGCAGCTCCTGCGAAGACATCAAATGGATAATGAACACCTACCCAAATCCTTGAAAATCCAACAGCACACGCAATGATCAGCCAATAAAAATGGCGTTTATGAAACAGCCAAAAGATCAGGCAAATCGAAAAAATAAAGATGGTATGATCACTCGGAAACGAGTTATTCACTTCTTTTTGAATCAAAAGATTGACGTGGCTCATTTCTGCAAAGGGCTGCTGATTGAAATAAAACACCCCTGCGATTTTCCCAAGTAACTCTGCCAATATGAAGGTCAGTCCAGCAGAAACGACCATCGCCCTATTGTACCTGCTGCGATTTTGAAACCATACAAACAAACACATGAGCGCTGCTAGCAGCACTGTATATTCAGCTAGTCCAATAAATATCGGATTCAAGGAACCATAATCAATACTGAGCTGATTCACCCACCTAAATAAATCTTCATTAAATCCCCGCATCTCATTTCATCCCTTTTTACTTGATTTACGATAAGGATAATTGAAATGAGATGTCTGCCTCCATCGATCGAACGAACAAACTATGGAATCATATGACAGGTTTGTCACTTTTCTGTCACCTGAAGATCATGTACTAACTTGTTTAACGAGAGTGATGTTGCACCCATTCCTTTTTTAGCAAAGCATATTGATATGTGTTTTCATATTTAGGTGTGCCGTCTTCATGGTTCGTAAATGAAATAAACTCAAGAAAAAGCCCTTCTTTCCGCATGCCTAATCGCTCACATAATACCTGTGAACGGACATTATCATCCTCTACATAGGCATAAAGACGCCTTGCTCTCTTTTCTAAAAATAAATAGGATAAGAATGCTTCAGCACTCTCACGCGCATATCCCTTCCCTTCATATGCTGCATTAAAATTCCAGCCAATTGAATACGTATCAGGCTCCTCTTTTAAATGAAACAATTCACCAATAAACTGCCCACTTTCTTTTAAACAAACTGCTACATATGAGTGATCTTCTTTTCTCTCTTGCACCTTAGCGGCCGCTTCCTCCAATGTAGAGACTCGATCATCGAGAAAACAATTGACTCTTGGATGAGCCAAGTACTCAAGCATTCCTGCCGCATCTTCATCGCAAAACGGTCTAATCATTAACCGGTTCGTTTCTAATAGATTCATATGTTACCCCTCACTGTTTCTGCTTGATTTCACGTTTGCAGCCTCTCCATATTCTAGACGGCATGTATCAACTTTGACAATCAGATCATGTTGAAGTGTCTACAAATAAACCCATCAAAAACATTTTGGCTCTTAAATAACATGATGACAACCGCTATAATAGAACATAAGTTTTCATTTTATCAAAAAGGGGTTACATCATATGATCAAAACGGTGGATGGCAACATTTTAGAGGCAAGCGAAGACATCATCTGTCACCAGGTGAACTGTAAAGGAGTCATGGGCGCTGGATTAGCAAAACAGATCAAAAGCAAATACCCGAATGTGTACAAAGATTATAAACAGTTATGTACAGAACATGGAGATGACTTGTTAAGCTCCATTCAACTCATTACAACAAAAGATGGAAAAACAGTTGCCAACTTATTTGCCCAAGTTGGATACGGAAGAACAAGAAAGCAAACAGACTATGATGCCTTACGCAGCTGCTTTCAACACTTAAAGGATACAGTGACACATTCACCTGAAGAGAAAAACCAAACGTCCATCGCCATTCCATACGGGATTGGCTGCGGATTAGCAGGCGGCGATTGGACGATTGTTGAAGAGATGATGGAAGAGGTGCTGGGTGATTGTGAGGTGACGGTTTATCGGTTTAGATAATGGAAATGAGTTTCTTATGAAAAATATATAACAAATACCCTCCTTAATTCGGAGGGTATTCTGCGTTAGTTATCGTCTTTATTTTTTATATAATTTAATACGGCTTCTTTATCTTCTTCATCTTCAGGGAGAAATCCAAAGGTTTCATATTCCCAAACTGCGATTCTTTGTATATTGTCAATACCTAAAGAAAATACATCTTCGTAACCAAAATTTGTTGACATTTTTCCTGAATAAGTAAATTTCATTTTTACAGTTGTCCATTTATCTGATTGTTCTTTAGTATACTCTTCCCTCAACTGTCTTAATTTTCTTTGTAAGTTAATCAACAGGCTATCATATGTGTCTTCACTAACCTGGTATTGATCTGGGATATTGTGTGAATAAAAATATTCCTCTCTATTAGGAACCGTAAAATAAAAGAGAGCAGATGCAGAGTCATCTAACATTTCTGCATACATCCAAATTGTATCCCATTCCACTGGGATCATTTCATTTAAATTTTTAGCTATTTCTCTATATAAGTTTTCCATCTCTTTTGTTTCCATTTGTTCATCCTCCTGGTCTGTTATATATTGTGTCTGTATAAACTCTTCCGTCTATCTTGTATTTGACTAGGAATTCAGATGGCCTTAACGAATCTGATTCATAAAATGCTTTTATTGAAACAGTCACAGTTTTAGGTGGATCGGTTTTCAATGCTTTCAACCACCGTTGCTCCATCTCATACCATTTCCCGCCACTTCTATTAATCTGTGAACTCATCGGCACAAGATTATCAATATCCCCAGACCCTTTAAAAATAGATGCAATCAAATGACCTCCGTCATCTTTTAATAGGCGATCAGGCTTTCCTGAATTGGATTGGGCATATTGGTTTCTTTTGACCTCCCCGTATTTTAAATCACTTGCTTCGACTTTGACAATACGTCCATAGTGATCGGTAGTGTATGAGTACCCTTGTTTTGTTGTATAAACTACATTTGGTTTTAATACCTTCTTGCGTTTCCATTTCACATAGTGATCTCCGTAACTGACAACAGTCGGTGGTGATTTTGGTGCAGGTAATCTTCTACCTGTCTTAGAGATACCATATACAGGCTGATTGTCCAAGTGTTTTGCCATGGAAAGAAGTTTATTTTTTAGATTCTCCCCATCAAACACATTGTAAGGAAGTTTCCCTCCACCAGCCAGTTGAAACTTTAGTGAGTATGGCAATAGATTCGAAATAGAGACTCTGTCTAATGATTTTGCACCTTGTTCAAGGCCTTTCTTCACCGTCGTTTTGGCTGCTGTTGTTCCCGTTTTTGTAATGGCACCCGCCCCTTTAGAGCCAAAGACGATTTCTGCTAGAGAACCAGTTGCATAGGCAAACCAGTGTGATCGAGAATATGCATCACCATCGATGACTTCTTTTTGGAATGAGTCTGAAATCGATTTTCCAATCGCTTTCGACGTTTCAATTGGATGGGAAACAGCCGTTACGAGCGATTCAACGGCACCTCCAGGATCTGTCACAAGATCATAGATGCCAACTACTGTATCTTTGGCTACATCATATAGACCAACTGCTGCTCCTTTTACAACATCAACGAACCCCTCTGATGCTTCTTCCTGCGCTTTGAACTGGAGAAGCTGGCTGTAATACATTTTTTGATCGTAAGAAAGATTCTCATATCCAATTTCGTCTACAATCTCAAAGTATTTCTCTTCTGATATACACGAAGGATCGTTGAGTTTTTCTTTCAATTCTTTGATTCTTCGTTTCTCTTTTTCTTCTTTTTTCACCTTTAAAAATGCTTTCACCTGTGCATCGATTTTATCATGATTCTTGTACACATCTGTCTCATGAAATGCTTTTGCATCGTAATACATGGGCTGCGCATTTTTTCCTTTTCCTGTAGCAGCCATCATTTTTGCATAAAAAGTGGAGAGGTGTTTTTCAACCGCTTCTGATTTTGCGTATTCTGTTTTTAGCTCATGATCTATTTTATGTAAAGCCTCAATTGCATCTTTTCTTTTTTTGTTCGCATCATCTAAATGTTCATTGACCTCTTTACTTGAAAATAGATTCAGTTCTATGAGATCACTGATGTCATCAAAAATAGTGGAGAGAGCTTCTTTTTGTTCCTTAACCATATCTTTATTATTCTGAATCCCTTGTTTCAGTTGAGCGTCTAAGAAATGCTCATCAATAAATGTACTCCCGCCTAACGATTCATCATCAAGCTTTCCTTTTACCCCATCTAAAAACGCTTTTTGCATATCGATAAAGTCAAGATAAGTGTCCGTGTAAAGCGCAAGATCCTCATAAAAGGCTTTGATATTGTCTGCACCTTTTCCAGTAAATTCATCACCTAATCCCGACACACTTTTTAATGCTTTTTTCACATGCTGCATTTCGTCTCGAAGCTCCTGATAGACTTTTGACCTTTGTTCGACAGCTGACAGTAAAGATGGAGCATCTAATATTTTCATATAAAAAAGACTCCTTTTATGGAATATTCTTTTACTAGAATACCATAAGGAGTCTGACACTTTAATCCACTTTATCGTTTTTTAACCAATTAAAACTGTAGGGAAAACATTTTTGTATATCCTTGAATCATTCGATAGAGCAACGGGGAAAAGAAAAAGGATTGTAGATTAAGGATTTTAAAACGATGAAAAATAATGTTCAAATAAAAAAGAAGCCCCCGAAAAGGGATTCTTTCTAATGGAATTTATCATAACCGATACTTGATGTGTGTCCTCTAATAGCTTCTTCGTGGTCTTGTGAAAAGGCGAAATAACCCAGCGTGCTCAAAGTGCCAATAATGATGAGGGTTGCTACTACTGACTTAAATTTCATAAAGGCAATCGCTCCTTTTAATTAATTGTTGGAAGTAAAGAACCTTCTCATAGAAGTTCGACGCCTTATCTTTATCTCCTACTGTTTTATATCTCCTTGCTGCATCTTTCGATAATTCTTCAAGAATTGCATACATTCCTCTTTCGGTTAAATATTCGGTATCACTCGACACTTTATCATAATCTTCCTTTACATAAAGCGCCTTGTAAAAAGTGAATACTTTAAACATCACGTCATCATTTAATTTTTCAGCCAATTCTATGCCCTGATTGAGAGCGTATATGCCTAGATCGTTTTCATGAGATTGAAAATATGACCTTACAAGCATACTTAAAGGATCAAGTATTCTGTTAAAATGCTCATATCCTCGCTCTTTAAATGCATCGATCGAATCATTTAAATATTTAATTGCAGCAGCTATTTCATTATTGTGGAAATAGCTTAACGCTAAATTATAAAGCGCTGATCCTACTAATCTTTTAGTGTCGCTTTCCGTTGCTTTTTCTAGTGCATGTTCAAAATGCGGCTTCGCTTTTTCGGGGCAACCCATATCAATATAATTTAATCCAATGACAAAGGAACACTGTATCTGTCTAACTGTATAAGTTTCTTTTTCTCGATAACATTCTATTGCCTGGGCTATATGGTGCATGGACATGTGGTTTTGTTTCATGTGGTAATAGATTTCAGCCATCTTGTAATTGAACTCGGCACGTTCAATGTCATCACTTACAAGGGACAGCTTTTTTTCTGCTCGTTTATAGAAGGTAATGGCGTTGAGGTATTCATAGTTTTCAAATTCATACATTCCATAAAAAAAATTAAAATAATAATCAAGTAAGCCTGTTAATTTCTCTTGGTCCCTTTTGATCTTCATCGTTAATTCTCTAAAGTTGGCACGCTCTTTTCCATTTTCCAATGGATTCAAATAATCCAACATTAATTTATGTCGGAACTCCATGAGAGTGAAATACAATAATAAATCTTGATTTTCTTCCATATCATCGAGCAAAGATTTTATTTCTTCTTTATATGCTTCAGCGTCCGGTACGTTAAATCTTTGAATATGGTAATACCATTCATTGATTTTCAACCCGACATGAGAAGAAAGCACTTTCTCCATAAGACCCTACCCCTTCCTTGCTATTCCCTATAATGACATATATTATCATTTTAAGAATCTTTCGACACCGAAAAGAAACCGCAAAATTTAGGGTGTTTTGATATAGTAAAGCCTTATTCGGGAGCAATTTTGACTAGCTAATATAAAAAAAGAGCCGAATTAATATGAACGGCTCTTTTTAAAGTCATCAACTATTAGATGTTTTAGTGTTCTTCCTTTTAATAAAGTAAACGACTGCTGTGATAATGACTACAGGTATCACAACAAATAGACCGGCAGTGATAATTGTATTCCAAGGCATATTTACTATCTCCTCTCATTAAGGATTAATGCCATCTAGTCCAAGTTTTAGAAGCTACATCATAGGCATTTCCTGACTTTGTTTTCACAGCTGCTTTTGTCCACATAGTGGTGTATACAGGCAAAACGGAATTGTAACGATGTGTTTTATCCATTGCATATGTTTTGGCATTGGCAACTTTTTTATTACTGACTTTTCCACCATATACTTTACCAACAGATGGCCACCCTCCGTTCCATCCTACGACACCGAATGAATCATGGTAAGTAAGTAGGGTGATCTGCTTGAGCTTCCCACTGTTTCGTGTTGCTTTAATATTTCCACGAAACGATGATGTTCCTGCAACGAACGCAATATTTTGATACATTGTGCCTTTTAAAGTTACTTTTGTTCCGTATTTCTTTCTTGAGGTACTAATACTTCTTGATGATTTACCAGCTAGAGTTGAAAGCTCTCCGTTTTGATCTTGACGTTCAACAATTGATTCAGTAAGTAAAAATAAGGTATCTTCTTTTGATAAAACATCACCTTCAGCATACCCCTCACTAATCGCTGTCTTTCGATCAATGATCTCTTCTTCACTTAAAGCCTTGTAGTTTTCTATGTCTTTATTTGTTAAAATATCCGATGCTTTTTCAAACGTTAAATCCTGATCGTTAGTTTCTTCTGCGGTTGCTACAATGGGTGTGATCGCAAACAATAATAAGACAGCAACAAAGACTTTCAAACTTGTTATAAATCTCTTCATTTTGTTTCCCCTTTGAATTGTATTATTAAAAAATTACGACCCGGACTCGTAATTTAATAATCAACACTTTAACGATCTTATAGGTCTATTTTCTACATTTATATATAATTATAGAATATTATGGTATAAAATACAATATATTCATTAGGTCAAATTAATCAAAAGAGATTTAAACAAATAGATGTTCAAACTTTTTCCGGCAAACATACAACCCCTATCACTATTCATTTTATTTGATTATCACAGGCGAAGAGAACATTTTAAATATTTTTTGTTAAAAAAAGTTATTTCATTGAGATATTGTTTATTAACCCTTATTTTAACAAAAAAAGATCATGAATATATATAGGAATATGTATGTTTTTTATAGGTGCAAATGCTTTAGATATTTAAATACAGTAAGTTTACTTGTTTGATGTTACTAATCACATATCCAAAAAGAACAGGGGTTATATTTAATTCAATGCTTTTTGAAGACCTGCTTTTGTCTTCGGGCCATAAATACCGTCAGCAGCAAGACCATGCATCAATTAGAATCATTTTATTGAATTTGCTGTATTTGGTCCACAGTAGCCATCAACACCGTTGTTTTTACTCCTTTATCCAGGTAGTAGTACACCGCCGCTAGGGCTCACGCTCTTGCTTACCTATATCCGGTGATCTCACCCTACTGAATCTGTTCCTAGATTTCATCAGATGCTTTTGCCACAAGGACCAACGATCCTTTCTTAATAACTTCATCGCCCATTTCAAAATCAGACGGAGCAATGTACGATTCAACGACTTCCCCGACACCGCCGTGGAAATCGTGCTGCTTGTCGATCTCAAGTGCATCCTTCAGGAACCCATGAGCGACTTTTTCGTTCTCCGCCGGCGTCAAGTAATCTCCACGTGCATCCGCTACGTTTGGTTCATATACAATACCATACACAAGACACTGTGCATCATCAGCCTTGTCTACATATGAAACGTGTGTGATTTTTGCATTTATCAATTTGGGTGGAAATTCATTCACCTTCTTTCATTTTAAAGCGTCCTTTGTAATTATTTTCATATTCTTTTGTGGCTCTTTTTTCATTGATTACTTTTTCATCACCTTCTGTGAACCTTCTTAAAAACGGAAATTTCCTAACTAACTTATTGGGGATTAAAAATTTATAAGGTTTATATATCCAATTCGATTTTTCTTCATCATTTAGGAAAATTGCTAAGTTAATTAATAGAACAGGTAAAAAAAACAAAACACTAATCATAAAAATATCTACAACAAAACCATATATATTTTCATAGAAATGATTTTTAAGCAACTTATCCGATATAATTAAATACATCATAAAACTAGTTAAAGTTACAGAAAAAATAATCGTATGGCTTATAAATTTATAGCATTTCAAAAACAACTTAAACCAAATATTTTCTGTTTTTTCAACGATTAAATGCCAGTGCATATCCTTATTAACGACTCTGTGCTCCGCATAAAATACTTTTTCTATTGCATTTTTTAAATCAACGAACTTTATCATAAATTCATCTAACTTTTTGCTATCTTCACTTAGCAAATAATCATAATATAGCTCTTCTAATTCAAGAAATTGTATGATGATACGTTTATCTTTTAACTTAACAATAGAACCGTGATCATTCGCATATTTCTCAAAAAACGCATCTAATTCTCTTGATAAACTAGATACCTTACTTCTATTTAATATATTTTTCATAGAAATATAAAGTGCACCACTAGAACCTGTAAGACTTTCAGCTATAATTTTCCGATTTTTTTTAATTTCATTTCGTTGCGTTACCAACATAGACGTAAGAAATACTGTTAATATAGATCCTAAAATTACTCCATAATCTTTTATAATAGTAAGAATAAGTTGCATTTATCTCTCTCCTTTTCTCTTTATACGAAAAGAGTGAGAATTTGTTTCAAATTAGTTATGCTTTAAATTTTTCTTCTAATCTCTTCTTTTTCCTCGACTGACAAACCTAGGATCAACCTCAGGACCAACCGCGCAATAACAGTTTACTCGCTCTTTCAGAGACAGCTTTGTATCTCTCGGAAACATGTACCGCTCCCCGCTACCTGGTATCTCAAATTCTTCATCAAGTGGAATGATCGTGCCCTCCAATTGCACATGACTTTCTCCGTACTGATTCTTTTTCCCGAACTTTTATCGCCGCATCCCAATCATGGTTGAACCAGTCATCTATTTTTTGTTCACATCATATTCATAATCCGAGCAATCATCAATTGTGGAGTTAAATTCATAACTTCAAATTTTTTTGGTCATATTTTGGCCAAAGACCAAAAATATTATTCCGTTCATTTTTTGACCAAAACAAAAACCCCTTGAAACCATTGGTTCCAAGGGGTTTTTATTATTAATACTGAGACATATACTGATCGCGTTCCCATGGGTGTACCTGGGTGCGGAACATATCCCATTCGATTTCTTTTGATTCGATGAAGTGCTCGAATAGGTGATCGCCTAGTGCGTTGATCATGACTTCGTTTGATTTTAGCAGCTCGAGTGCTTCTGCAAGTGTTGCAGGTAGGTCAGCGATGCCGTTTTCAAGGCGCTCTTCTTTGTCCATGACATAGATGTTTCTGTCGATTGGTGCTGGTGCGTCTAGTTTGTTTTTGATTCCGTCTAGACCTGCTGCAAGTAATACGCTTAGTGCAAGGTATGGGTTTGCAGATGGGTCTACGCTGCGCACTTCTACACGTGTGCTGATGCCGCGTGATGCAGGGATACGGATCAATGGGCTGCGGTTTTGTGCACTCCATGCTACATAGCAAGGTGCTTCATAGCCAGGTACAAGACGCTTGTATGAGTTAACCGTTGGGTTTGTGACTGCTGTAAAGCTTGTTGCGTGCTTGACGATACCTGCGATAAAGTGTCTAGCAGTCTCGCTTAATTGTAAATCTGCTTTTTCATCAAAGAATGCGTTTTTACCATTTTTGAATAATGATAGGTTACAGTGCATACCAGATCCGTTTACACCGAACAATGGTTTTGGCATGAATGTCGCATGAAGACCGTGCTTTCTCGCAATGGTTTTGACAACGAGTTTGAATGTTTGAATGTCATCACAAGAGCGGATCGCGCCTGCATATTTGAAATCAATTTCGTGCTGTCCTGGTGCTACTTCGTGGTGAGATGCTTCAATTTCAAAGCCCATTTCTTCAAGCTCTAGAACGATATCACGGCGGCAGTTTTCACCTAGATCTGTTGGTGCAAGGTCAAAGTATCCACCTTTATCGTTTAGTTCAAGCGTTGGCTCGCCTTTTTCATCTAATTTAAATAAGAAGAATTCTGGCTCAGGTCCAAGGTTGAAATCACTAAATCCTAGTTCTTCCATTTCCTTTAAGATACGCTTTAAGTTGTTACGCGGGTCTCCATCAAACGGTGTCCCGTCTGGCTTATAAATGTCACAAATAAAGCGTGCAACTTTACCTTTTTCTGCTGTCCAAGGGAAAATAACAAATGTGTTTAGATCTGGGTATAGGTACATATCTGATTCTTCGATACGTACGAATCCTTCAATAGATGAACCGTCAAACATACATTTGTTATCGAGAGCTTTTTCTAACTGGCTCACAGGAATCTCAACATTTTTAATCGTTCCGAGAATGTCTGTAAATTGCAGACGGATGTACTTTACGTTTTCCTCATTTACTAATTTTACGATATCTTCTCTTGTGTACTTTGCCATTTCGTAAAACTCCTCCCCTACAAAAGGTAAAATGTGTATAGCAATGCTTTTGCTAATTGGTTAACGGAAGAACCTTGACATATCCCCCTGCCTAAAGGTCGTTCCTTGTTGGAAACGTCCAGCCTGAATGAGTTCCTTCTTCAGTAGCTTCCTGAGTTCATCATCTGACAAGTTATGCTTAGCTGTGGTTTTTTCCTCCGTCTTTTTATCCGACGATGGATTTTCTGCCTCAGCTTTGGCAAAAAGCTTTTTGATTCCTGCCATGTTTACACCTTGTTCGATGAGGTTTTTAATTTCTAGTAATTTATCAACATCATGAAAAGAAAATAATCGGCGGTTTCCATCACTTCTTGCTGGAAATACTAAACCATTTTCCTCATAATAGCGAATTTGTCTTGCAGATAATTCTGTTAGCTGCATGACAATCCCAATTGGGAATAAAGGCATTGAGCGGCGAATGTTATCACTCATCTCAACTGTCTCCTCCTCTTTGCTTAAATTTATTATATGTCATGTTATATTATGTGTCAACAACATGTTAGGAATATTAACATGGTTTTTTTATTGAGCAGGCACTTCAATAAAACCTTGATCCAATAAGGCATCGACAGCACTGCAAATCGCATTTTTCACATGGGCATACGTGAGTCCGCCTTGCACGTAGGCAGTATAAGGCGGTCTGATCGGACCATCGGCTGATAATTCGATACTGGCACCTTGTACAAATGTGCCCGCTGCCATAATGACATCATCCTCGTAGCCCGGCATATAGCTTGCATGTGGTGTGACGTGACTGTTAATCGGAGATGCATACTGGATTGCCTGACAAAACGCAATCATTTTTTTAGGATCTCCAAATTCGACAGATTGAATCAAATCCGTTCTTTTCGCATTCCACGCTGGGTTTGTTTGGAATCCGAGCTTCTCAAGGTAACGAGCCGTAAATACTGCGCCTTTTAAGCTTTGAGCAACAACATGCGGCGCCAAGAAAAAGCCTTGATACATTTCCTGGAGCGCATACAGCGATGCACCCGCTTCACTGCCGATGCCCGGAGATGTCATTCGATAAGAGCAAGCTTCGACCCATTTTTCTTTTCCAACGATGTAGCCGCCTGTTTTGGCAAGACCTCCGCCTGGGTTTTTAATAAGTGAACCGGCCATGAGATCAGCTCCGACATGACACGGCTCTTGTAATTCAGTAAATTCACCATAACAGTTGTCTACAAACACAATGATCTCTTCATTAATCTCTTTCACAAATGAAATCATTTGCTCAATTTCTTCTATTGTAAAGGATGACCTTGACGCATAGCCTTTTGAACGCTGAATGCCGATGACTTTTGTTTTAGAAGAAATCGACTCTTTTACTTTGTCGTAATCGACTGATCCATCTTGAAGCAAATCAATGGCTTTGTAGTCAATCTGGAAGTCTTTTAATGAGCCTGTCCCTTCTTTCCCGCGAATCCCGACAATTTCTTCTAGCGTATCGTATGGTTTTCCCGTCATGTAGATCAATTCATCGCCAGGCCTCAGCACACCAAATAAAGCAATGGAAATCGCGTGTGTGCCGGAAATGATCTGCGGACGGACAAGGCCGCTTTCTCCTCCGAAGACATCCGCATAAATCTTTTCTAACGTGTCTCTCCCCATATCATCGTAGCCATATCCAGTTGTTGGATTAAAGTGAGAGTCACTGACTTTGTGTTTTCGATAGCTTTCAAGCACCCGCCACTCATTTTGTTCGCTCGTTTGATCAATTTGCTGATGTACGTGTAAAATCTCTTGTTCTGTTTCTGCTGCTGCTTTTTCTAAAATACTGCCATGTTTTAATGTGTGAAACATCTTAATTTAATTCCTTTCCAACATATACTTCTTGATTTGACCTAAGATGGTCTGATCCTCACCACTATATCCGGTGATGTCGTAAATCTCTGCTTCTTTTTGAAATTCTAGTGATTCCACAAGTGTTTCTGATTTTAATGCGGAGATGAGCTTACCTTCATACGCTGGAATCTTCACATGATATGGCTTTAAAAAGGCTTTTTTCAGCTCAGCCATAATATCCGCTTTTAACCTTTTTACATCTTCTTTGCGTCTAGCACTGATTAAGATGTGGCGATGCTTTGAAGATGGGATGAAATCTGGTCTAATTTGATCTTCCTTGTTATAAACAGTCAGCATTGGAATACGGTCCGCTTCTAATTCTTCTAAAAGCTCATGAACCGTTCGTTCGTGCCCTTCATAATCCTCATTAGAAGAGTCGATGACATGAAGCAAATAATCGGCTTCCTTCACCTCTTCAAGTGTGGAACGAAATGCGGCGATCAGTGTTGTCGGAAGGTCTTGGATAAAGCCAACCGTATCCGAAATGAGCACACTGTAGCCAGATTCTAATGTCATCTTACGTGTCATTGGGTCAAGTGTCGCAAACAGCAGATCCTCTTCATGACTATCTGCTTCTGTTAATTGATTAAACAAAGTTGATTTTCCGGCATTCGTATACCCGACAATGGCAATTTGGAACACACCATTTTTCTTTCGGCGTTCCCGGTATCTTGTTCGGTGTTCTTTGACTGCAGATAACTGCCCGTTAATTTCGTGAATGCGGTTTCGAATATGGCGTCTGTCTGTTTCGAGTTTTGTTTCACCTGGACCTCTTGCGCCAATTCCGCCTCCCTGTCTTGAGAGGCTGATCCCTTGTCCACTTAGTCTCGGCAGGGCATACTGAAGCTGGGCAAGCTCTATTTGCAGCTTCCCCTCTCTTGTACGGGCTCTTTTTGCAAAGATATCTAAGATCAATTGCGTACGATCAATAATTTTTACATTTAAAGCAGTCGCCAAAGCTTTTAGCTGGCTTGGAGAAAGCTCGTCGTTAAAAATAATGACATCACATTCGAGTTCTTCGCAAAGCACCTCAAGTTCTTCTACTTTCCCTTTCCCGATATACGTTGCGCTGTCTTGTCTATTTCTCTTCTGCGTCATCACGCTGACAGCTTCACCGCCAGCCGTTTTGGTTAAGGAAGCTAATTCTTCCATTGAGTATTGAAAGCGTTCATCCGTTACATGCGGCAATTGGCAGCCGACAAGGATCGCTTTTTCAGTCATTTCATGTTCATTCAACGTCAGTTGTTTCCTTTCTGTACTTAAGTTTTCAGTAGTACCATCATACCAAACAGATCACACGTATACCACTATTCGGATGGTTTATTTTAGTGACTCTTTATAAAAAGGATACGCCATTTCAAGAAGGCGTATCCTCTTTCATTTGAAGATCGTGACTTTTAATGGTCAGCAAATCTTTTTTATCATAATGATCCACAAGAAGCAGTCTCATCGCCTGGGTTCGTATGGCCTTTTCAATGGTGTTTCGCACAAACCGGCCATTGCTGAATTTTGCCGGGCTTGTGGTACTTTTAATGTGCATTAAATAATCCCGCAGCTTCCATTCGGCTTCTTGTGTAAATACATATTCTCTGTCTGCCATCATTCGTTTTGCAATATCCATGAGCTGATCGACAGTATAATCTGGAAAGCTGATATTGATTGGAAATCTTGATTGCAGGCCGGGGTTTAAAGAAAGAAAATGCTCCATTTCCTTGGAGTAGCCAGCAAGAATGAGAATGAATTCGTGCTGTTTGTCCTCCATATGTTTTACAAGGGTATCAATCGCCTCTTTCCCAAAATCCTTTTCTCCTCCGCGTGCAAGAGAATAGGCTTCGTCAATGAACAAAATACCGCCTAGTGATTTTTTAATTAAATCCCTTGTTTTTTGCGCTGTATGACCAATGTATTCTCCAACAAGATCACCGCGTTCCGCTTCGATTAAGTGACCCTTTGAGAGCACATTCATTTCAAAGAAAAGCTTCCCGACAAGTCTTGCAACTGTGGTTTTCCCTGTGCCAGGATTTCCTTTGAACATCATATGAAGCGCTTGTTTTCCTACCTTTAACCCTTGTTCCTGCCGTTTTTGATTAACAAAAATCCAAGCATAAATCTCTTTTATGTTTCGTTTCATTTCATCCATACCGACAAGGCTGTTCATTTCACGCTCTATTTCCCGTAAGATGCTGTGTTTTGCCTCATTTTTCTGCAAGGCTTCTAGGTATTCTGCCTCTGAGTCTGCATCAACCAATACTTGCTTTTGTCCGTTAAGTATAATATTGATTTGGCCGTTGTTTTTATATGTGACAGCTCGCTCCAACGTATTCACCTCTCGCTCTTCTCTCTTTATTCTATTCGGGTGGAGCTGTAATCGTGACAATCGCCCGCTTAAGCCCAAGTTTGCTGTCAAAATGACCCGAGATACCGAATATTGTAGGGATTTGTGCGGTTTCCCAGGAAATGATGTGCTATTTCCATTGTATTCATCCCGTTTGGGCGGACAAACCAACAATTTGTTTTTTCTTAGAAAAATGTAGCTTTTTGATCACAAATGATGCAGAAAAGAGTCTCAATGATTTCCGCATTTTGTACAGGCAATTCTTCTATTTTCTCATAAAATAAAGACGAGGTGATGAATAGATGGTGAAAATTTTTATTGATCCTGGCCACGGAGGAACAGATTCTGGAGCCAGTGCTAATGGACTTTTGGAGAAAAATATAACACTTCAAATCGCGCTATTACTGAGAGACATTTTGATTAGTGAATATGATGGGGTTTCTGTCCGCTTAAGTCGTTCAACTGACCAATCCGTCACTTTGTCCCAGCGTACGAATGCAGCAAACAGCTGGGGAGCTGACTATTTCGTGTCTATTCATATTAATGCTGGCGGAGGCACAGGGTTTGAAAGCTATGTGTATCCTGGCGTTTCAGCACCGACCACTACGTATCGCAACGCCCTTCATGATGAAATTGTCCGCTCAGTTGATTTTGCTAACCGCGGCAAGAAAACTGCGAACTTCCACGTTCTTCGAGAAACTTCTATGCCCGCTATTTTAACAGAGAATGGTTTCATTGATACGACAGCTGATGCTAATAAGCTCCGCAACGCAACCTTCCTTCAAGGCATCGCTCGCGCTCATGCGACTGGTCTAGAAGAAGCCTTTCAATTGAAAAAAAAAGCAAGTAATCTTTATAAAGTGCAGGCAGGAGCTTTCAAAGTGAAAGCCAATGCAGATGAATTAGCAGCCACACTTAAATCCAAAGGCTTTGACGCATTTGTTGTATTAGACGGAGGTATGTTCCGAGTACAGGCCGGGGCTTTCCGTACAAAGCAAAATGCAGATGACCTCGTCGCAAGATTGAAGCAGGCCGGTCATGACGCATTCGTTTTCCAATAATTTTAAGCTGTTGTAACGAAACAAACCGGCTCAAGTCTTCTACTGAGCCGGTTTGTTGTGTATTTATTTACGCTAGGATATTGACGACAAATTGAGACCATGTTTCAAGACGATCGAAGTACTCAGGCTTTTTCAAATCGGCTGTTTTCATCCATTTTCCTGAGATTTGATCTGTTTCTTTTACTTCCACATGAGCACCCGGAGATAGTTCAAGCGCTGATAACAGTCCAATGTGCACACGGCCGACACTGTTGTCATCGTCATTGATTAATCCAAGGGTTTTCATTTCAAGTTTGTCTTCTTCTTGAATTGAAAGTTCTTCGTCCAGCTCACGATCCGTATTTTCTTTTAGAATCTCAGCAAAGTTTTTTCCTTCAACGAAATTCATATGCCCCCCAAAGCCAAGAGACAACTTATGATGTAAGCGAGTCTCTCCTCCGCCTTGAAGTCTTTCGTATACATATACTTCGTCCTCACGCTTAATCACAACATAAGGAATCGGCTGCTTGAAGTCAGGATTTTCTTCTGCATCGCCTCTTCGCATCTGCTCGAAGTGCTCTTCGATTTCTTTCATAATGGTGCTGATTGTTTTCTCTTCACTGTTCACACCATTAAACGCAAGTGTTTCGTTTTGGAACACTTGCGTACGCGGTGCAACTAAAATGATTTCGTCCATTTTTCCCATGTTTGGTAACCTCCAGTATGTAATACATTGTTAGAAATGGCAAAAAGCCAAAACGAGTGATGCGTTTTGACTTTTACGCTTTCCTTATGATTCATCTCCAAAGAAGAAGTCGTCATCTTTTAACGGCTCAACTGTTGCTTTTTTGTAGCCGTTCCCTTTCATTGAGAAGAAGTCATGCGACTTTGTTTTTGTATTGAGTCCGTTCAATACAATAGGGTTAATCTCTTCTTCTTCAAAATAAGGGGCAAATCCAAGGTTCATTAACGCTTTATTGGCATTGTAACGAATGAACTTTTTCACATCATGCGATAAATTGACTTGGTCATAAATATCTTCAGTGTAATGAAGTTCATTTTCATAAAGCTCGTTCAAGAGGTCAATTGAGAAATCATACAGCTCTTTTTGCACGTCAGGTGTTTGTTTGTTGTAAATTTCTTGTGCTAATAATCCAACGTACACACCATGAATCGCTTCATCACGCAAAATTAAGTTGATGATTTCACCGCTTTGCATGAGCTTTCCTTGCCCATAGAAATATAGCGGGTAGTAAAAACCACTATAAAATAGGAAGCTTTCTAAATAAACAGAAGCCACCATTGCTTTAAAGAGAGAAATAGGATCGTCCTTTTGAATCGAACGGTATAAACTGACAATCATATCTGCTTTCTTTTGCAGGAATTTATTCTTCTTGACCCATTCAAACACTTCACTGATCGTTTCAGTTGGTGCGAGTGTCATGAAGATATTGGAGTATGATTTCGCATGTACCGCATTTTCCATCATTGCCATAAAGTTGAGTACAGCTTTACGCTGATGGCCCTCCACATGTTCAGCAACAATCGGCATCCCTGTATTTCCTTGTTCTGTATCAAGTAAAGTCAGTCCAGCAAGTACCTTCATATACGTATCTCGCTCTTTTTCACCTAAATATTTCCATGTTAAGAGATCTCCGTTTAAGGAAATCTCTTCTGGAAGCCAGAACTGCTTCACATTTTGGTTGTAAAACATTTGTGTAAAATCGTCTTCGTGCTTTGACCAGTTGGCTGCATCATAAATTTTTGTCACGTTAAACTCTCCTTTAATCAAACAACACAAGAAAGACAGCCTTCCTGCCCTGTATCCTTCGTTCTTGCATAATAAAGTGTCTTAATGCCTTTATGGTGTGCATAAAGATCGATGCGGTTTAAATCACGCGTTGTCATCGTATCTTTCAGGAATAGTGTAAAGCTGATTCCTTGATCGACGTGCTGCTGAATCGTTGCGATCATATCGACCACTTTAAACATGTCCATATCGTACGCTTCTTTATAGAAGAACCAGTTTTGCGCTGAAAGACCCGGCATTGGGTAATAGGTTTTGCTGTTGCCGTATGTTCTTTCTTCGATACGTTCCATAATTGGCATCACAGAGGCTGTTGCCGATTGAACATAAGAAATGGAACCTGTTGGTGCAATACATAAACGATAGCTGTGATACATGCCATTTTCCGCTACAAATTCTTTGAGTGCTGCCCAGTCTTCTTTTGTTGGAATGTGCATGCCTTCAAATAGTGCTGCTGCTTTTTCTGTTTTTGGTGTGAAATCAGTTTCCACGTATTTATTGAAGTACTCACCAGTTGCATAGCCAGAGCCTTCATAACGATGGAATGTTTCTCCTTTTTCTTTCGCAAGCTCACTTGAGCGTTTAATTGAATAATAGTTCACCATCATAAAGAACGTATTTGCGAAATCTCTTGCTTCTTCACTTTCATAGGCAATTTGGTTTTGAGCTAAATACCCATGAAGGTTCATCGCACCAAGTCCGATTGACTTCATCGCTTTGTTCGCTTTTCGAACAGCCGGTGCATTGCGAATGTCTGTTGTTTCAGACACAAGCGTTAGTGAGTCTGTTGCAAGCTTAACCGTTTTTTCGATCGATTTGTTTTTCATGACATTCATGATATTTAATGAACCAAGGTTGCAAGAAATATCAAGACCGATTTCATCTTCTTGATCATAGTCCGTGTAAGAAGAAACCTCTGACGCCTGAAGCACTTCTGAGCAAAGGTTTGAGAATTTCACTCGTGAAATATGGTTCAAAGCATGCTCTCTGTTTACATTATCTTGGAACATGATATATGGATAGCCTGATTCTGAGCGTAGAACAGCCAATTTTTCAAGAAGCTTTCTCGGATTGACTTTTTCTTTTTTAACTTTCGGGTTTTCTACAAGCTCGTCATACATTTCTTCCATGTCCATCTCATCAAGATGCTGCCCATATTCTTTATAGACTGTGTGCGGATAGAAAGTGTAAGCTGTTTTATCTTCTCTAGCAAGCTCGATAAATTTATCCGGAATGACGACTCCAATGGACAGAGTTTTCACGCGAACATCTTCATCTGCAGAGATTTTTTTCGTATCTAAGAAATCATTGATATCTCTGTGGAAAATATTCAGGTAGGCACTGCCTGATCCTTGTCTTTGCCCCATTTGATCTGCATATCTGAATGCATTATCAAGAAGCTTCATCACGCCGACGACACCTTTTGTCGCGTTTTCTACATCTTTGATTGCTTCGCCTTTTGCACGAAGTTTTGACAGGTTCAAACTGACGCCGCCGCCTAGTTTTGACAGCTGCATTGAAATATCAATCGCTCTTGAAATATCGTTTAGTGAGTCATTTACTTCAAGCAAGAAGCAGCTCACAAGCTCACCGCGTCTTTTACGTCCAGCGTTCAAGAAAGTTGGTGTACTTGGCTGGTACTCTTGATTGATCATCAGTTCTACAAACTCAAGTGCTTTTTCTTTATCCCCACCCGCAAAGAAAAGTGCTACAACTGAAATGCGGTCTTCATAGCGTTCAAGGATTTTCTTTTTATCATTTGTTTTCAGTGCATAGTCATTGTAAAACTTAAATGCACTCATAAATGATGGGAATCTAAATTTTTTGGCATATGCAGCTTCAAAGACTTCTTTAATATCTGCCATGCTGTATTGTCTTAAAAATTCTTCCTCATAGTAGTCGTTTTCTATTAAGTAATCAATCTTCTCTTCTAGATTGTGAAAAAAGACCGTGTTTTGATTAATGTAATCTACGAAATAACTATGTACAGCTTCTTTGTCCTTATCGAACTGAAACTTTCCTTCTTTTTGAATCATAATTTCGTTATTTAATTGTATCCACTTTGGAACCTGATTTTGTGACAATTCTTTCTACCTCCTGTGTAAACAATTCAACATCCCTTTTTGTTCCGCTTAGTTCAAAGGTGTGCAAAATAGGAACTTGATATTGTTTAGAAATCGTATCGGCGCTTTTTGCAAAATTATCTCCCCACACTTTGTTGCCACTCACCGCAACACCTAGTAAAAGGTGAGCATTTTTTTCTAAAAAAGACTGAGTGGTACTAGGGACTTGTCCAAATCCTGTCGTAAAGGTGACGAGAATAAACGGCGTATCCAAAAACTCTTCTCCAGTCAATTTTCGTTTGTCTGTAAAAGGGGTCTTGTCCAAAAAGCGTTGAACATTTCCTGTTTTTGAATCAAATACGATTTGAATCAATTCCATCACGACCTAGTTTTTAGTATTGTTGATCATTTCGCTATTCACTATATATAGTATACTATGTTTTTTCAAAACACAACATATAGATGTTCGAAACGAAAAAAATCAACCAACCCGGCCGAACCTTCATAGCCGAACTCGTACGTTCAAATAAATAGAGCAGAACAGGATCTAAAAATAGACTGCTCTACTCCCTATTCAACTGAAACCGAAATCTATCATAACACGAAAAAAAATCGCTTAGTAGACTAGACTTTTTGTTTTATTTTTTGTAGGCATCGCACTGTAAATCTTCTGACACTTCTGTAATTTCCACTTCAACACCTAATTCTTTTAGCACCGCTTCAAGCGCAGTGACGATTGAAGCTTCTCTCACTAATTCTTTCCCATTTACAGAAACACTTGTTCCATATTCGAAACAGGAATCGTCTTCACAAGTTTGTTCCCAATGATTAATTTTAATTTTATGTGTCATGAACTCATCCTTTTCTGTCTAGATGTCTGATGCATGATTATAGTGTAGCGGCTTCACATTCATTTGTAAATTTACGTGCTTACTCTTCATCATCAAGACCATCATCATATTCTTCGTCATCCCATTCATCTATGTATTTCGTTGTAACGAGAGTCAGTTCTCCCTCTTTTTCATCAAATCGGTACACATGTACTTGATCATCTTTCACAACAGCAAAGTGATTATTTTTTAGTGCAGCAGATGATGGTAAAACTCCATCTGCATTTTCATGAGAATGGTTATTCCAACTTTCTTGTCTCGTTTCAATGTTTGAGATAGCGCACGATCCAAACAAGACTACAATTCCAATCAATAGGAGGATCACTCTAATCCTTCTTAATTCAAGCTCTGCATTTTCCATATGAATTCCCTCACCCTTCTAATATCCAATAAGGAATTATACGGAAAATTGGCAGAAAAGTTTCATTGCATACAAAATAGCCCCTCTGCACTGACAAAAAACGTAGCGGGTTCGGCCGGTTTATTCGCAGAGGCATGGGGCTATTTAATACAACCTATCCTATTCTAATTCCAGATTTACATTCTTTTGAGGTGCAAATGTAGAAATGGCGTGTTTATAAATAAGCTGCTGCTTTCCTTCTGTTTCAAGCAGCACCGTGAAATTGTCAAATCCCTTCACTTGACCGCGAAGCTGAAAGCCATTCAGTAAGAATACTGTGACAAATGTATTGTCTTTGCGGATCTGATTCAAAAACTGCTCCTGAATATTAATCGGTTTCATGTTTCGTCCTCCTTGATTCTGATAACTACAGTTTCGCTTTAAGTCCAAGCTTTCCTGCTATATATGCGAAAATTTCCTCTTTTTTGTCTGAAAAGTGGCAAGGCGGTGTCATATCAAACCAAGTGACCGCCATTTTATTACGGAACCACGTGAACTGACGCTTCGCATATCTACGGGAATTTTGCTTTAATTGCTGGATGGCTTCATCAAGTGAGCAGTCACCTTGAAAATAGGCATACAGCTCTTTATAACCAATGGCTTGAACAGACTGACAATCCTTCAAGCCTGATTGATAAAGTGCTCTCACTTCTTCAATTAAGCCCTCATCTATCATCATATCAATTCTTTGATGAATGCGCTCGTACAAAAGCTCTCGATCCATTTTCAGCCCAATGAAGGCTGTATCATAAAGAGGAACTTCTTGATGCCCGTTTTGCATTTCCGACATTTTCTGACCTGTTGTATGGATCACTTCCAGCGCCCGGATCACGCGGCGGACGTTATTCGGATGAATAGCATTAGCCGCATCAGGATCTACTGCCTTTAGCTTTTCGTGCAGCAAAATCGCGCCGTGCTGCTGTTCAAACAGCGCCATTTCTTCTCTAAAAGCAGGATCACTTTTCTCATCCGTAAATGTGTAATCATATAAAACAGATTGGATATAGAGGCCTGTTCCGCCGACAATCATTGGCGTTTTCCCTCTAGCGGCAATCTCTTTGATCTTCGAACGAACCAGCTGCTGAAATTCAGCTGTCGAAAAAGATTCGTCCGGCTGTTTAATATCAATTAAATGGTGCGGGATACCATTCATTTCTTCGGGAGTGATTTTAGCTGTTCCGATATCCATCCCTTTATAAATCTGCATAGAATCCCCGCTGATAATCTCTCCATTAAATGCTTTGGCTATATCAATGCTCAATTTGGTCTTGCCGACAGCCGTCGGCCCTACTAATACGATTACTGGCTGCTTCGCTTTATTCATAACATCACTCTCTTTTACAAAACTGCCTACAGTATAGCATAACTTTTCTTACTCTCCTATATACTGGCCATCACCAGCCAAGCGGTTCATTTCCGACCACTTCATATGTTTTTCCTTTTAAACGATGCTTATGTGTTGGCTGATTCTCATCTGGACTATAGACGACACCTCCATATGGGATGGGAACAGAATCGAGGTAGGCAGGATAGGTGACTTCCTCAATCTCGTGATAATGTGTTCCATCCACTCTAGGAATTGCAGGCCCTGTGATACCGTAATACCTGTGGAAATGCCCTCTTTCAAAGGAGGTGATCCCGCGATAAAAATGAGTATGCCGGTCGGTACTGCTTCCATTCACAGGCTGAGAAATACCTTCTATTAAATGATAATGCCCCTCTGTTACATCCGTACGTGCTTTATACGCATGAGCATGCGGCGGACACTTTGCCCAATCAGATGGATACAGGCCCATTTCTAACATTCCTCCTTATATTAGGCGTTCACCCAAACATATGTAGGCAACTGGAATACACTGATGTCAGTTACAGTGATTTTATGAGAAAGGAGCCTTTTATTATGAATTATTTTGACGCACCTCCGTTTATTCAAGAAGACATGAGAAGACCTTTTGGTTTCGGATTTGGACGTCCTGGTTTTGGGTTTGGGAGACCCGGATTTGGATTTGGGAGACCTGGATTCTTTGGACCTCCATTTTTAGGTGGTTTTGCTGGAGGCTTGCTTGCTGGATCTCTGCTTGCGCCAGGATATGGTTATGGATACCCTTACCCGCCTCCTTACCCGCCGTACGGACCATACCCTTGGTATTAAATATGACGTTTAAGTGAAAACATCCGTTCATAAAATGAATCGATTGACACATTCTTTTTTCATGGGTTAACATTTACTTTACCGACTGTTCAGTAAAGTAGGTGTTTTTTTTATGTCTAAAACCAAAAAAGAGCAAATTTTTGATGCAGCTGCCAGCACGATTTTAAAAGAAGGGTTAAGCTAGCTCACCCTTCATCAGATGGCAGAGCATGCTGGTTTTCAGAAATATTTCAGCTTGAACCGCTGAAAAGAGAGGATAAAAACCCGTTTACTTCATCGGATTTTACACCTATTAGAGGAGGGATGATGATGATCCTCGGATATCTTTTTTTGGCAGTGGCCATTTTTTCTGAAGCCATTGGCGCCGCGATGTTAAAATTATCTAATGGTTTTACACGCTGGAAGCCAAGCGCTGTCGTTGTGGCTGGCTATTCACTTGCTTTTTATATGCTGTCATTGACACTGAACATTATTCCGCTTAGCATGTCTTATGCAACATGGTCTGGGGTTGGTACGGTCCTCACGGCTATTTTTGGCGTGCTCTTTTTCAAAGAAACCTTGAACCAAAAAGCAGTCATTGGGATGGCGATGCTTGTCTCAGGGGTCGTACTATTAAATATGTCATAAAGGATGTGAGAGAGCATGAAAGGAATGCTCTACTTAACAGGAGCCATTTTAACGGAGGTTTTTGGCAGTACAATGCTGAAGCTTTCTCAAGGCTTTTCGCAGCTGCTGCCGAGTATCGGGGTACTGATCGGATTTGGATGCGCCTTTACTTTCCTCAGTTTAGCACTTAAAACCATTGAGCTCTCATCTGCCTATGCAACATGGTCTGGTGTTGGAACAGCTCTCACTGCTCTTGTAGGACTTGTCCTGTTTAACGAAACAATCAGCACGAAAGGCTTCATTGGCCTTGCACTTGTTATCTGCGGCGTGATTGTCTTAAATCAGTCCAAGAAGCAAAAGAACGAAACCGAAGCACAACTCGATCAAACCGAATGGACGTCATAAAAAAAGTCATTTTCTCCATATTTCAAGAGAAAATGACTTTTTTGTTTTAACGGCCGGCTTGAATGGTTTCTTCTAAGGAAATGTTCACATTACCCTGAACAGCTCTTGAGATCATACATGAGCTTTCGGCTTTATGCGCAAGCTTTCGGGCCAGCTCAATATCTTGTGCGGAAGCGGTCTCTTTGAGGATGATGACAGGTCGATGAATGATTTCCTCATAAGTAAACACACCATTTGTCACATCTACGACAGCTTCAGAGCTCATCGATAGATCCTCTTTCTCTAATTGACTCCGCTCCATCATGGCTGCAAGTGTAATGATATAACACGTAGCCGCTGCACCTAAGAGCATCTCATCTGGATTGGTTCCAATACCCGGACCGTCCATTTCCTTTGGAATCGAAATCTTTGTTTTTAATTGTTCGCATGCGATTGTACCCACATCGTTACGCAGACCAGGCCAGCTTGCCTGAAGATGAAAATGATGACGCGTCATATCCGTCTCTCCTTTTGTTATCACTGTTCATAGTGTAACAAGAATTCCCCTGCTTGTCTTAACATGTGCACGGCCCTTATGTATATTCTTCATCAAGCACTGTGCGAATTGCCCTGACATAACGATAGAACGTCTCGTTTTTTGTACTCGACCGCCTCCGAAAGTCGAAACTGTCAAATAAAGCTTCACGCTGACTTCTGCTAATCTCAAGCTGCACACTTTGCCCTGTTTTTGTAAGATTATTAATATTATGATTGCTTGTTCCGCTCAGGGTTGCGTGTGCGACAGCTAGTTCAGCAGAAAACCCGTTCCGCTCTAATGAGCTCACAATTTTCTCTGCACGGTCGTAATCTGTTCCGCCGACGAGAGTATGGTCAATTCCTTCCTCGCCTTTGTATCCATGCACTGCTAACACGTAATCATGTGCTTTTGCCTGCGCGACGCCGATTGGCTCATCAAAGTTTGTACTTGTAATATGAAGTTCTGATGCATTCTCTCTTAGACCTTCAAATAAATACGTCGAAAAATCGTTGTCAAAAAAATGGACAATCTCGCTCACGCCGCCTTCAATTCTCCCGCCATGAGGTGACATCACAAGAAGGCGGCTGCCGGGCACTGGGTTGGCTGTAATGTTGTAGCTGCTTGTTGATTCGTTTTCTTCCAGTTCTTTAAAATTTCGATAAATATCATTTGAACCGCTTTCGTCTTCCCCACCTGATGACACTGGCTCATCATGTTCCTGTGCTTGCATGGTATAATAAACGCCCCATCCGATCGCAAGCAGGAGAAGCAAAGCAAAAAACTTCTTCATTCCCGTTCTCCTTTAACAGATTTCTAAGCCGTTTCTATGATTTATATTGAATCATCATTTCTTATCATTTTTTCCACATTTTCTCTTCACGTTTGATCATAACACTCTAGATCATGAGATTCCTCAAAAATAAGATAATTGCATTTATATACACAGAAACGCCTCTCCTCTTTGAAAACAGAGTTAGAATAGTATGACAAAGAAATGACGTTATGTTTAATATGACCTAGTCCTATCCAGTCTGTTTTCTTTAATTCGGCTTTTTTTGATAAGGATTTGATTTTTTCCATCTGTCACGCATCACATTTATATGAGCATTGACCCTGTCTACACCCCTCCTTTTTCTGCAAAATCCTTTGATTCGCTGGTTCTCTTAGAAGAACTCTCCCACCTATCATCGGCAGATTCTACATGATTTCCACCTTTTTCTATTATTTTACAAAATGTAAGCGCTTTTCTTTTTTGGAAGGCATAAGCAAGCCGCCAATATGAAGAAAAGAAGGGACAAGAATCCGAACCAAGCAGTTCTCAATCACATAACGTAAGAGTGTACGAGAATGGATAGCTGGAATGGAGGGCATCACATGTTTGGATTTTCTATGGTGCAAATGGTCAGAACACATGCTAGTAAACTAGATCAGCCTTTAAGAGAGACCGTTCTTCACCTTTATAAACCTTTTAAATGGACGCCATGCTTTCTTCATCGTTTTTTCGAAGGCAGACTGAAGAAGAAAAAGAAGCTTCGTGTGATCATTGAATTTAAGGAAGGTGCAGCCGAGGCAGGGATTCAAAGCACAAAACAGCTAATGAAAAAAAGCAGAAAAACAAATATAAAACGACATTTTTCACATATCGACTGCTGCGCTGCTGATTTAACGCCTGCTGCTTTAGAGGAGCTATTAGCAAACGGTGAGCATATTCGTAAAATTTATTTAGACCGGAAAGTCCATGCGCTACTGGACGTAGCCACACAAGCAAGCCATGCTGAAGAAGTCATCCGAAACGGGACAACTTTAACCGGGGAAGGCATTACGGTCGCTGTCATTGACACGGGAATTTATCCGCATGAAGATTTAGATGGAAGAATTCGTGATTTTGTGGATTTGGTCAAACAAAAAACAAAGCCTTATGATGATAATGGCCACGGTACACACTGCGCGGGAGATGTCGCGGGAGATGGATCCGCCTCAGACGGCTTATACAAAGGACCTGCCCCAAAAGCAAATCTGATTGGTGTGAAAGTGTTAAATAAACAAGGGGCTGGATCACTTTCTACTATTATAGAAGGTGTTGAATGGTGTATGCAGTTCAACGAAGACCACCCTGATGATCCGATTCATATTATCAGCATGTCGCTAGGCGGAGCTGCGCAGCGTTATGATGACGAACAGGACGATCCAATGGTGCGTGCTGTCAATGCGGCTTGGGATCAAGGGATTATTGTATGCGTCGCTGCCGGTAACTCTGGTCCTAACAGCCAGACGATTGCAAGCCCTGCTGTCAGCCAAAAAGTTATTACGGTCGGAGCCTATGATGACAGGAATACACCTGAATCAAGTGACGATATCGTGGCACCGTTTTCAAGCAGAGGGCCTACTGTTTACGGAGAAGCAAAGCCTGATATCCTCGCACCAGGAGTAAACATCGTTTCTCTCAGATCACCAAGATCCTTTCTGGATAAACTCGACAAATCAAGCAGAGTAGACGATGATTATACAACGTTATCTGGCACATCGATGGCAACACCGATTTGTGCTGGTATTTGCGCTCTACTATTAGAGCATTCACCAGATTTAACGCCAGATGAAGTCAAAACCCTGTTAAAAGAAAATACAAGCAAGTGGTCTGGGGATGATCCGATGATTTATGGAGCAGGTGCAATTGACGCAGAAAAAGCAATCAAAGAATAAAGAAAAAAGCCCTTTACGTTTATGCGTAAAGGGTTTTGTTTGTCTCATTTTTAAGTGTGAAGTCTTTCATCTACTTGAGCAGCTGACATGTTATGCTTCGTTCTCATACATCTCATCTCCTTTTTGAATGTGCGTACGCGCTTCGATCACAATCTCAAAAAAAGTGGAGGATTCCTTGTACATGTCGCGTTCCTTATAATAATTAGCCGCATCAAGTGCTAATTCCTCTAAATCAGCAAACATTTTTTTATTTCTCAGACCAAAAAGGGCCGACCTCAATTTCTCACAGCCGTCTTTCTCTATATAGAGCGCCTGTAGAAATTGGAATTTCAACTGATAAATTTCATCTTCCAATACACAAGCCTCTTTCATTCCTGTAGAGATGGCCTCGCCCGCCCGCTGAATATCTCCGAGTTTAAAACAAGTAAGGGCAAGTGAAAACAACGATTTGATCATCGTGGATGCTTGATCTTTCTGATAAAGTGAAATGGCTTGTTCAAAAAAGACAGTCGCTGTATGGTACGTTCCCATACTATAATGACAAGTGCCTAAGTTATTAAGAGCCATTGCTTTAAAGTAAGATGTACATTCTTTTTGTTCCATCGCTTCACAGACTTTTAACGCTTTTTCTAAATAAGGAAGCGCTTTTTGATACTGATTGACATCAATCCAATTACCTGCCATGACAAAATCACATTGAATGCTTCTTTTTCCATAAAGCTGATGTTTCTTATAGATGTCTCTCGCCTTTTTAGCATAGTGCATGGAGAAATAAGTTTGTTTCATATGATAGTATACTTCTGCGATTTTATAGTAGAATTCTGCTTTTTCGATCTCATCTGTCACTAAAATCAGTTGATGTTCCGCATGCTTGTAATATGAAATGGCCTCGATATACCGGCGCTGGATGAACGCATACATTCCATGAAAAAAATGAAAATAATAGCCTAGTAAGCCTGTCATCTCATCTTCTGCATCGTCAATTTCTTTAGGAAAGGACACTGCTTGAAGCGTTTCACTCCCTGCATGGACGGGCGCTAAGTGCTGAAGCATCATTTGATGGCGAAAATCCATTAGAGAATAATATAGGAGTAAATCTTGATCCTCTTCCATATCATGAATTTCTTCTTCAACAAGGCGCTTCATGCCGTTTGCCTGTTCAACTTCAAATTTGCAAATATGCGTGTACCATTGATTGATCTTTACACCTACTTCGGAAGATGGTATTTTGTGTGCCATCCACTTCAGCCCCATTCTATCATATCAAACTGATAACTATTATTTTACATAATTTATGTTTTTAAGGCAAATTGTAAGTTATTACATATTTTATGTTCAAATCGCATATTCCTATCTTTTTTACCAAGTTTAAATAGAGTACTTTTGCCCATCAAAACTTTTTTTACGAAGACGGGTCGAATTCTCTTAGTACTTCTTTTAACGCATTGATATAACGTCTGAATGCTTTTTTCTTTCCTTTTCTCGTATCAAAATTGTCAAAAAAAGCTTCTCTTTGCGCTGTACTAATTTCTAGCTGAACACTTTCACCACTTGCATTTTGATTATTTATATTTTTAGGATCTGTACCAGAAAGCCGTTCGCCTTTTTGTACCATTTCTGCGGAAAATCCTCGATCTCTTAGTTCTCGCACAACCGCTCTTTGCATTTTTTCATTTGTGCCGCCAACGAGCGTGTGTCTTTTATCACTTTTATAGCCGTGGATGGAAATTGAAAAAGGATACGTTTTAATCATTTGAACCAAAACGGGTTCATCAAAATTAGTACTAGTGATATGCAGGTCCCGGTTATTGTCTTGCTTTGTACCTTCGAACAAATACGTAGAGTAGCTTTCTTGAAAGGCTTCTACAATTTCACTTGTTCCTGGTTCAATCTCACCTCCATGAGGAGAAAATACGAGTAAATCACTTCCGCCCTTTTCGTGAAATTCTATCTCGTACCCTTCTTTTTCATGTCGTATGAGCTGTTTAAAGCTTTCGTATTGATCACCTTGTTTTCGCTCTTTTTGATACTTTTCTACCTCTTGATAATGCTTCTTTTGCTCTTTTTTTTCTTGAACAGAATGGGTGCATTTCACCATTAAAAGAGTACACAGAATAAGAAAGATGAATCCACATATTAGTAACCTTTTCATTTCACCGCTCCCTTTTTTCTCTTAGGTGTCATCTTACCGCAATATTTTACTATCAATGGCTTAAAAAATTCAAAGGTTGTCCGGCTCATTTGAATGAATCAGGAAAACTTACCTGTTTTTAATGTCATCTAGGTATATCAGAGGTCTTTGAATTTTTGTTGTGCATGTAAAAACTAAACCGTATGACCTCATTTCAATATTAGTTAAAACCACCTACAAAAATGCCAATATTACTCTTTTTTTCAAAACAAAAAAGCTGTAAACAAAGGAGTCTTCTCTTCTGTTTACAGCTAGTCTCTGTATATCATCATTACATTCTTAATTCATTCTCTAAAGCTGTCATCACTTCATCTTGCGACAGTCCCTGCGCAAGTGAAATCTCACTCACTAACATGCCTCTTGCATCTTCAAGCATCTTCTTTTCACTTGAATTTAATGCTTTCTTCTGATTTCGTCTCATCAGATCTTTAACAACGTCTGCACCATCTTCGATCGCACCTGTTTTTAGCTTTTTCAGATTTTCATCATATCTTTGCTTCCAAGTAAGCGTGTCGTCGTTTGTTTCTTCTGCAAAATTGTTCATCACAACTTTCAGCGTTGCTTGATCTGCTACCGGACGTATACCTAGTTGATTGATTCTGCCTTTTGGGACCATCATCTGCATATTCGGCATTTGAATCAGAAAATATTCCTGCGTCTTACCTAAAATCTCTTTTTCTTCCATTCCTTCAATCACACCGGCTCCATGCATTGGATAAACAATTTTATCACCTATTTGAAACAAATCCGCCACCTCCGAAAGTATTCACAATATCATTATAACACATTTCATCAGAGGATAAAAATTTATATTTTATCATGTTAATTTAGCACTAGTCAATTCTTTTTATTTGAGTTTTTTCAGAAAAAGCCTTTTTTATAAAAGAAGTGAGAGCATCCAGTCCTCATGACTCTTTCTTGCATATACTAGCATTGAGTCACATTTAGGAGGGATGACAATGTGCAAATGCAAGTGCAAACATTCCCACTCAAACTGTCATAAAAAGCATGACGATCATCACCATGAGGATCCATGTAAAGAAAAAAAGTATTGTCATAAAAAAGATAAATGGTTTGAGAGCGATTTTTGGGATACCTCTCGAAGCTACGATCCCTGTTATTTTCCTAAAAGTGTCTGCAGCAGATGTAAAAAGCGTCGTAGAAGAAGACATCGCTACGAAATTTAAGGCTTGACGCTTTACCTGCTTTTCCTTTTCCCGGCTGAAAAGCCGGTTTTTTTCTTTCATATGGATAGGCTCATCAAGTAAATCTGTCTCATAGGATATGGCAACCTGACATAAAGGATGAGATATACATGAACGATATGAACAGCCAAATGAATCATTATCACCAAGAAAATCCCTATCACACATTTGAAAATGTGTATACAGCCAATCATGAGCATATGATCGCACCAAACATGCATGAGCATATGAATATGCCAAACCATTATCATAGCGGCAAAAAAGATATGTATAATGCGCACCATCCACATCATCATTCACCCTATTCAACGTTTCCAAATCAGCATGATACCTTTTCAAAGCATGTTCCAATGAAGGACCACCATCATCTAGGCCATTATGGTGGGTACGGGATGATGCCGCACCATCCATACGGTTATCAAGATATGCATATGATGATGCCAACAAACCAGCAAATGCCTGGCCATTTTTACGG
Organism: Bacillus sp. FSL R5-0659; assembly: GCF_038008785.1. Lineage (NCBI taxonomy): Bacteria > Bacillati > Bacillota > Bacilli > Caryophanales > Bacillaceae > Bacillus > Bacillus sp. FSL R5-0659. The sequence goes on along the minus strand of NZ_JBBOZU010000001.1, from coordinate 1,645,515 downwards.
AATGAATCAACCAAATGCGCTATTCCCCCGCTATTACTAAAGAATGACAAAATAAGGGTATAATATCCCATTTAATACCATATGGTAATATGGTAACATTATAGGTAAATAATGGGTGTAATCATCTATTATTTACCTATATTCAACAAGGGGGAAGGAAAAAATGAAAAAAACATGGACGATTCTTATGCTGGGGATGCTCACATTGGTTATGGCGCTGTCAGTACCACTTTCTGCATCTGCTGAAGGAGCCGAAAGCAAAGCATCAACCAATGTAAAGCCAGCTGCGCTTTACGCTAAAATTACAGGAGCTAGTAAGCAGGAATGGTCTTATTCTGACATTGAGCTGACGTACAGCCCAAATTCAGTTTTAAGTCTTGGTACAGTAGAGTTCACATTGCCAAAGGGTTTCCAAGCAACAACGAAAGACATTATGAACGGTAAAGCATTAAAAGACAGCTACATTTTGAACAACGGGCAAACCGTTCGTATTCCGCTCAGATTGGATTTACTTGGAATTTCCAAGTATACATTAAAGCTTTCACATAAAGTACTTCCTGCTGCAGGTACATATACGTTCCGCGCAGAAAATCGAGCACTCAGCATCGGTTCTACATTTTATGCAGAAGATACGCTTGATATTAATACACGGCCAGTTGTGGTCACACCGCCAGATCCTTGCGGATGCTAAAGAAAAAAGCGCTCTGTTAAGAGCGCTTTTTTTATATCACATCACCCGTTTAAACATTTTCTCCATTTCATAAGTGGAGTGATGAATAATGATCGGCCGGCCGTGCGGACAGGTGAATGGATCCTTCGTTGTCCGGAGTTCATCTAATAAGGCTTTGATTTCATCATGACGCAAATGACGATTTGCTTTGATTGAGCCTTTGCAGCTCATCATAATCGCTGCTTCTTCTCTCAGTTTCTTGATATCAACACGCTTTTCATCAAGCACTTGCTCTATAATCTCTTCGATCAGTTCAGCCTCTTCACCTTTCGGAAACCACTGTGGATGCGAACGAACGATGTAGCTTCCTGAACCAAAGGGCTCTAAGAAGACACCCACTTTCGCTAGAATATCCTTATGCTCTTCAATGATCAGCATATCGTTTTTAGAGTAGTGAAATGTTAAAGGGACGAGCATTTCTTGCACTTCCTGTTCGATCTCTCCCACCTTCTCACGATAATACTCATACTTGATTCGCTCTTGAGCTGCATGCTGGTCAATGATATAAAGTCCTCGTTCATTTTGAGCCAAAATATATGTGCCGTGCATTTGCCCAATTGGATACATCACAGGGACGCGTTCGTTTTCAGGCATCGTCTCTGTCACATCTTCATATAGTACCGTCTCTTCATCTTCAAATGAAGCGGCGGATTCCTCTAAATGAATACGCTCAGATGATACTTCTTCATAAGATACTGGTGATGATGCTTCTGTCTTCTCTTGTTTAGGCATCCCATATGCATCGGTATAACTTGTCTCGTATATGACCGACTCGTGCGGCTCCGGCTGATAGGTTAGCGGTGTTTCCGGTTGGCTTTGGTTTCCTTGTTTCGCATCAAAGGTTAAGGATTGTTGCTCATTTTTCACAGCTGGTATTGGTGCTTTTTTTGGTACTGAGGCACTTGGAATGAGCTGCTGCTTTTGAAATACTTCCTTAATTCCTTGTTTAATCAGCTCATGAAGTTCCTGTTCTTTACTTAGTCTCACTTCAAGCTTCGAAGGATGAACGTTCACATCTACTAAAATTGGATCCATCTTCATCTCAATAAATGTAATTGGATGACGACCAATCGGAAGCAGTGTGTGATATCCTTCATGGATCGCTTTCACGAGCGGAAAATGTTTGACATATCGGCCGTTTACAACAGAAGACATATAATTCCGTGATGCCCTCGTCACTTCTGGTAAGGAAATATACCCTTTCACTTCAAAATCAAGTGATTGTACGTGGAGCGGCAGCATTTTTTTGGCCACGGCTGTTCCGTAAATGGCCGCAAGTACATGACGCACATCTCCGTTTCCATTCGTTTGGAGGAGAACTTTCCCTTGATGACGCAAACGGATCGATACTTCGGGATGAGCTAGCGCAATTCGGTTGACCACATCCGATATATTACCAAGCTCCGTATGAACGGTTTTCATATATTTCAGGCGAGCTGGCGTATTGTAAAATAAATTGGTGACCACAATCTCAGTGCCGCGGCGGCCAGAGGTTTTTTTCTCTGAAATAATCTTCCCGCCTTGCAAAGCTAAGTGTGTCCCAGCTCCTTCGCCAGTACTTGTTTTCATTTCTAAATGAGAGACAGATGCAATACTTGGCAGTGCCTCTCCCCTGAATCCAAGGGTTCTGACACGGAACAGATCATTTTCGTCTTTGATTTTGCTCGTTGCATGACGCTGGAAGGCGAGCTTACAATCTTCAGCATCGATTCCAACACCATTATCAATAATCCTTATAGAAGAAAGACCTGCTTCTTCTACATCGATTTCAATCACTGTACTTTTTGCATCGATCGCATTTTCCACAAGCTCCTTTACAACAGAAGCTGGGCGCTCGACCACTTCACCTGCAGCAATCTTATTGGATAGGTCATCGGATAACTGAATAATCTTTGCCATTTCTGCTCACCTCACCTTACATTATAATTTCTTTTGCAATTCATACAGCTTTGTCATAGCTTCAAGCGGCGTCATATCCATTAGGTTGTATGATTTTAATTCATCGATGACCGCTTGATCTTTCTGTTTTAGGACAGCTTTTGGCTGCGGTTTTTCCTCTACTTCAAAGAAAGATAGCTGCTGTTTTTCTTCAGTCTTTTCTACTTTTGGTGCTGCAGATACGTTCGGGGTCACGTCATGTGATCCGCTCTCAAGCTCCGTTAAAATAGTCTGGGCTCTATTGATGATGGCATCAGGCAATTCAGCTAGCTGCGCTACATGAATACCATAGCTTTTATCAGCTGCACCTTCTTTGATTTGATGTAAGAAAACGACTGTGCCTTCATGCTCTTCAGCTCGCACATGGACATTTTTCAGCTCGCTTAATTGAGATTCAAGAACCGTCAGCTCATGGTAATGTGTAGAAAATAGGGTTTTGGCCCCAATATGATCATGAACAAATTCAATGATCGCCTGCGCAAGCGCCATTCCATCATAGGTGCTTGTCCCACGTCCAATTTCATCGAATAAAATCAAGCTGTTTTTCGTTGCGTGCACCATCGCATTTTTTGCTTCGAGCATCTCTACCATAAAAGTACTTTGACCAGAAATCAAATCATCTGCTGCACCAATACGGGTAAAGATTTGATCGAAGATTGGTAGCGTCGCCTTTGACGCAGGCACAAAGCAGCCAATCTGCGCAAGAATCGAGATGAGAGCCATTTGTCTCATATACGTACTTTTCCCTGACATATTCGGTCCAGTTATGAGTAAGGTTTGTCTGCCTTTTCCCATATGGCAGTCATTCGGTACATATTCCTGGTGATCCAGCACTTTTTCAACGACAGGGTGACGGCCATCTTTGACATCCACGTCATCCTCTGAGAATTCCGGACGGATATAACGGCGCTTTTCACTAACAGTCGCAAAGCATTGAAGCGCATCCAGCTCACTCATTTGTTTTGCGAGCAGCTGTAATCTAGGAATATAGCCTTTTACTTGCTCCCTGAGAGCTGTAAATAGTTCATATTCCAATTCGTTAATATTTGATTCCGCTTCAAGAATCAGTGCTTCTTTTTCTTTTAATTCAGGTGTGATATACCGCTCTGCATTGGCAAGCGTTTGTTTTCTTTCATAACGCCCTTCCTCAAGCAGATGTGTATTTGCACGTGTCACTTCGATATAATAACCAAACACTTTATTAAACCCGACTTTTAATGAGCGAATGCCGGTATATTCTCTTTCCTGCTGTTCGAGACGTGCAATCCAGTCCTTTCCGTTTCGGCTGGCATCACGGTATTCATCTAATTTTGCATTGTAGCCATCTTTAATCAAATTGCCTTCTTTTATCGTTATCGGCGGATTTTCATAAAGTGCATCTTCTAATAAATCAAGCAGATCGCCGCAAGGATCAATCTCATTCGCTCTTGATTTTGCCATTTCCTCTGGTAATGATTGAACGAGTTGTTTAATATCCGGTACTTGTTTTAAAGATTCCTTGAGCTGAATGAGGTCACGGGCATTCACGTTGCCAAATGCCACGCGGCCCGCTAGACGCTCAAGATCATATACTTGCTTTAATCGTTCGCGCAGATCCTCGCGCTCAAAGAAATGATCCATCAGAATTTGCACCATTTCCTGGCGCTCGTTAATTTGCGAAAGACGAATGAGCGGCCGGTCGATCCATTGCTTGAGCAGTCTGCCGCCCATCGCTGTTTTTGTTTCATCTAACAGCCATAATAAAGAGCCTTTTTTGCTTTTTGAACGAATCGTTTCTGTTAATTCAAGGTTTCGTTTTGAGTAAAGATCAATTTTCATCGTTTGTTCAAGCTCAAACACTTGAACTTTCTGAAGGTGATCCAAGCTTCTTTTTTGCGTTCTTCTTAAGTAGGCATATAGTGTTAAAAATGCCGTTTTTAACTTGTCGTCAAGATGGGAAACGAGCTGTTCAGCTTCCTCTAATAGTTCAACACTATCTTCGTATGAAATAGTTGCTTGGCAGCGTTCTTTAAGGGTTTTGATTGTTTCCTCATCCAGCTGCTTTGACACCACAATTTCTTTTGCACCAACAGAATAAATTTCTGATACGACTTCATCTAATCGATCGATGAAAGCCGCCATGTTTTCACCTGTTGATAAATCAGACAGCGCAAGACCGTATCCATTTTGAAAGCTAGTAACAGACGCAATGAAGTTGTTCTCGTTTTCACTTAAACCTTTACCATCCATGACGGTACCTGGTGTAATCAGTTGAACAACTTCCCTTTTGACTACACCTTTTGCCGTTTTAGGGTCTTCCACCTGCTCACAAATGGCGACCTTGTAGCCTTTTGAAATCAACTGTTCTATGTATGCAGAAGCAGAATGATATGGAACACCGCACATTGGAATGGTGCCGCCGTCTCTGCTTGTTAACGTAATTTCCAGTTCTTGCGCCGCTTCTTTCGCATCATCAAAAAACATCTCATAAAAATCGCCTAAGCGAAAAAATAAAAAGGCATCTTGATAATCTGCCTTGATCTTTAAATATTGCTGTATCATGGGCGTATAACTTGCCATATTTCTAATCCCTCACTATATTACTTTCGAATTCATACCATCTTCAATTATAGCATAAAAAAACACCTTTTTTCTCCTAGTTCAGGCACAAAAAAACTAGGGGGATATGCGCCCTAGTCATTTATTACTCTTCTGGATCACCTGCTAGGAACTCTGGATGAATATCCTCTAACTCCTCATCCACTTCCTCTTCCCACTCGTGATCATCTTTTTCTTTCCAGTCTGAATTGACCTCTACAACAATTTTTGTTTCACCGACTACCTCAGCAATGAACTCACGCTCTGCCTGAACGATAATTTTATTGCCATTTGGAGAAATGGTCACTTCTAAGCAATTGGGCTGCTGCAAAACTTTCGCAATCACTTCGTGCTCATCATCAAGGAAATTTTTATCTTTATATCTCAGTTTAATGATGTCTACATACTTCACACGCTCTGTGACGACTTCTGTTTTCGTGTTGTCAGCGTAAGAGTACCATACGTTAATATCAAATGTTCCTTCGATTTCAACCGTTTTACCGACCTTTTCAGCATCATACTTATGATTAATGATCCAACCACCTAGGATGCTGGTTGGTTTTTGCGATGGAGAAATGGTGTGTGTGCTTTGGGTGAATTTCCTCCCTTTTGCAACCACCGCTTTTGTAATAATTTCTCTGTATTCAGACATTCCGGCATGCCTCCTTGTTCTTGATCGTTTTATCTTATGCTGGGCATTCGTCTAGTGTGTCACGATTTTGAACTTCATGTTCAATTAAATTCATTTCTGTTTCAGTGTATGCATGGTCGCCCATAAACTTGCCTTGAAAATTGGAAAAGTTGGAGAGTGGGAGGTTTGGAGATGATGAAGTATGAAAAAGAATGGGTAGTGCATTTCAATAGGAAAGCAAAAAACCCCGCATCTGCGGGGTTTTCTCATTTAATGGAGCAACTTGGTGATGAGTTTTTCACTTTTGAACCGGTTTCTCCTAATAAGAGGTCACCGCCGGTTGAAAGAATGATTTCATCTGTTACTTGATTCGAAATTGTGTGCGCTACAAGCTGAAGCAGGGAATTGACTTCCATTTGTGATTCTTTGAATTCTTGAATGACTGGGATGTCATCCAGTTCTTCTTGCAGGGCATCGATTTTTTCTTCGACTTGCTTTAAGGCTTCATGTTTGCCGTAATGCTTTAAGTTCACAGCTTGTTTTTGAAGCGCCTTAATTTGATTAATGATCGTTGAAATTTTTGTATTTTCATTGATTTGCGCTTCTGCTTTTTTGAAGAAATCAACTTCTTCCGTTTCAGAAATCATTTTAGCGAGCTCTCTTGCGCGCTCGACAATGTCTTTCTTTGAATAAAGTGTCATTTTAATTCACCTCGATAGCTTCTCCAACCATTTCTCCGTCAAGAGACCAAGTTTTGGCTTGTGTGATTTTCACTTTGACGATGTTGCCAATCGCTTCTTTTGGTGCTTTAAAATTCACAAGCTTGCTTTTACTTGTATATCCGGCTAGGATCTCAGGGTTGTTTTTACTTTCACCCTCTACTAATACTTCGACAATCTGCCCTTCATATTCCTTCATTTTTTTCGCAGAAATTTCATTCACAAGTGCATTTAAACGCTGCAGACGTTCTTTTTTCACACGCATTGGCACGTTGTCTTTCATTTTCGCTGCCGGCGTTCCTTCTCTTGGAGAATAAATGAACGTATAAGCGGCATCAAACTCAACCTCGCGATAGAGGGAAAGTGTTTCTTCAAACTGCTCATCTGTTTCATTTGGGAACCCAACAATAATGTCCGTTGTTAATGAAGCATTCGGCATAGCTTCTTTGATTTTGCGCACAAGATCAAGGTAGCGCTCACGGTCATATTTTCTCGCCATAAGCTTCAGCACAGAAGAACTTCCCGATTGAACTGGCAGATGAATATGATCAAGAAGATTTCCGCCCTTGGCTAGCACTTCAATTAAGTGATCATCAAAATCACGCGGGTGACTTGTTGTAAAACGGATACGCGGAATATCAATTTTTCGCAGCTCATCCATCAGGTGGCCAAGACCATATTCCATATCTTCAAAATCTTTTCCATATGCATTCACGTTTTGACCAAGAAGGGTAATTTCCTTATATCCTTCTGCTGCTAAACGTCTGACCTCTTGAATAATTTCATCTGGGCGGCGGCTTCTTTCCTTGCCGCGCGTATAAGGCACGATACAGTATGTACAGAATTTATCACAGCCGTACATAATATTCACCCAGCCCTTGATTTTACCTTGACGGGCTCTCGGAAGGTTCTCAATCACATCGCCTTCTTTTGACCAAACCTCAATCACCATTTCTTTTGAAAGGTAACATTCAGATAACAGCTCTGGCAGGCGGTGAATGTTGTGCGTGCCGAAAATCAAATCAACAAATGGGTGTTTCTTCAAAATACGGCTCACGACAGATTCTTCTTGTGACATACATCCGCATACACCTAAAATTAAATCTGGCTTTTCGCGTTTTAATGCTTTTAAATGACCAAGCTCTCCAAACACTTTATTTTCTGCATTTTCACGAATAGCACAAGTGTTTAATAAGATGACATTTGCATCTTCCGTTGAATTTGTTGGTTCATAGCCAAGCGCCATAAAAATACCAGCCATCACTTCTGTGTCATGCTCATTCATTTGACAGCCATATGTGCGAATATAAAACTTGCGGCCGTTCCCTAACCCTTGAAACTGCTCGTCAATTTGAAATTGATTGTATTCGACTTCTTCTTTACCCCGTTTTTTTGCATCTTTTAAGGAAGGCGGAATGTACACAGCTTCAAAATATTTGCTGTAGTCCTTCTCGGATTTTTTGTCCGATGAACTTACTTGTCCGCTCGCTTTTCTCTGCTCTTCATTCATGAATTTGTACTCCTTTCAAACCAAGTTCCACCCTACAGTATAGACTATTTTGTGATGAATTGAAAATAAATCATATACGGTTCTTCTATGAAAATTGTCTATTAGTCATAACCATTTTTCATAAAATGAAAAAGAGAGCCTGCGCTCTCTCAATCAAGTATGTTTAGTTTTTTTGCTTCTTCTTCAATGATTGTCAGTGCCCGGTCTAGTTCTTCTTTTGTGTGCTCGGCTGTGATGATGGCTCTAATTCTTGCCTTGCCTTTTGCTACAGTTGGGAAGGCGATGCCTTGAGCAAACACGCCTCGTTCTATTAAAGCTTTTGAGAAACGAAAAGTAAGTGCTTCGTCTCCAATCATGATTGGGATAATCGGTGTCTCTGTTGGGGCGACTTCAAATCCAAGGCTGATGACCTTTTCTTTAAAATAAGCGGCGTTCTCCCAAAGTGTATCGATTCGCTCCGGTTCATCTAACAGCACTTCAATCGCTTCTTCACATGCTCTAGTCACAGCCGGCGGATGTGAGGTGCTGAATAAAAACGGTCTTGCTTTATATTTTAAATAATCAATTAAAACCGCTGAACCAGCTACGTAACCGCCGAGCACTCCGACAGCTTTACTAAGGGTCCCGACCTGTATGTGCACTCTGCCGTCGAGTTTAAAATGGTTGACCGTCCCGCGGCCATTCTCGCCAAGCACACCCGAGGCATGCGCATCGTCTACCATGACAAATGCATCATATGCTTCTGCTAGCCTGACGATTTCAGGAAGTGGCGCTATATCACCATCCATTGAGAAAACACCGTCTGTTACGATGAGACGAACGCGATAATTCATTGATTTTTTCAAAATCTTCTCCAGCTCTTCCATATTGGAATGACTGTATACCTTTTTATCTGCTTTGGTTAATCGGATTCCATCAATAATTGATGCATGATTCAGTTCATCCGAAATGACAATATCATCTTTTGTCAGGATACTTGATAAAACCCCTTGGTTGGTCGTAAAGCCTGATTGGAACACAAGGGCTGCCTCTGTCTTTTTAAATGCAGCAAGCTTTTTTTCAAGACGTTCATGCATTGTCATTGTGCCGGCGATGGTTCGTACGGATCCTGTACCCGCTCCGAATTCATCAATCGCCTCTTTTGCTGCTTTCATCAGCCTTGGGTGCGAGGTGAGGCCTAAGTAGTTATTTGAGGAGAGTTGTATAACAGATTGTTCATTTAATGTAACAGTGGATGATTGTTTTGAGTCGATCTCTTTTAAGGTTTGGTGGGTGCCTTGCTGCTTCATTGTTTCCAATTCATCTTGTAAATACGTGAATTCCTTCATCATTTCTTCCCCCTTTGATATGATGGCATCATCAGTACGACTTTTCCGCACGTACCATTCCGCATGAGTTCAAAGCCCTTTTCGAACTCTTCAAATGGCAGTGTGTGAGTGACAACTGGCTTTACATCAATGGTATTCGTTCTTAACAGCTCAGATACTTGACGCCACGTCTCAAACATTTTTCTCCCCGTGATCCCTTGCACAGTTAATCCCCTAAAAACAATTTGGTTCGTAATATCAATTGTCACTGGCCGTTCTGGCAAGCTTAGTATATTGACTTTTCCTCCATTTGCACAAGCTTCGAGTGCTTGATTAATGGCAGCTGGATGACCTGACATCTCACACATTACGTCTGCCCCTTCCATCCGCGTGAGCTGCTTAATCATCGCGACTGGATCATCTTTTCCAATATCCACGATATGATCTGCACCCATTTTTCGGGCTAGATCGAGCCTGTATTCATTTTTATCAACGGCGAACACTTGAACAGCTCCAGAAGCTTTTGCGACAGCGATTGCCATTAAGCCGATTGGTCCGCAGCCAAAAATCGCCACAGATTTACCTGAAACAGGTGTGTGCAGTACTGTATGGACAGCATTTCCTAGCGGCTCTTGTATAGAGGCAAGTTCAACTGGCATTTGAGCCGGATTATGCCACACATTTTGTTCAGGTATTTTGACATATTCAGCAAAACAGCCATCAATGTCTACCCCTAAAATTTTCGTTTCACTGCACAAATGCTGCTGCCCTGTTAAGCACATATAACATTGATTACATACAACATGCGTCTCAGCCGATACAAAATCCCCTACTTTTGCTCGTGAGACCTGCTTCCCCACTTTGACAACTTCCCCTGTAAATTCATGACCAAAAATGTAGGGCGCTTTGACTCGCCCCTTAGCCCAGTCATCCCAATTATAAATATGCACGTCTGTTCCGCATATCGAAGTGGCTTTCACCTTTATCAATACTTCATGATCTTTGATTTCTGGAATCGGCATCTCCGTCAGCACCGCTCCGTAAGCGCTTTCTTTTTTAACAATTGCTTTCATCGTTCCACACATGACGTACAACCCCTTTGTTAAAAAACTTCTCCCAATCAGATTTTAACACGACTTATTTTAGTCGTAAACACCACTGTCTACTAGATAAAGACAAATGAACACCCCACATATTTTTTTAGATATTTTCTAAAAAAAAAAGCAAATCTCCGGTTGAAAGGAGATTTACTTTCATCGTCAGCGTTTCTTTGAAACGGCAACATATAGGGCTGGCACAATAAATAATGTCAGAATCGTTGAGAAAAAGACACCTGATACAATGCAGATGGCCAGCGGCTTAAAGAGTGGATCATGACTTAATGCAACAGGCATTAATGCAACTAATGCCGTAAATGCTGTTAAAAGTATCGGTCTAATCCTTGCTCTTCCCGCTTCAATGACGGCTGTCTGTTGATCAAATCCTTGCTTGCGCCGCTGTTCAATAAATTCGAATAAGACGACCGCATTTCGAACGACAATACCAGCCAATGAGACAATTCCCATTGTTGCCATAAAGCTGAATGGCGTTTGTGTGACAAACAGTCCGATAATGGCTCCTGATACGGCTAAGTAAACCGTTCCTAGAACTAACAGTGGAAGCATTAATGAATTGAACTGGAATGCGATGGTCACGTAAATGAGCAGCAGGACAACCGCAAATAAGAGACTAATTTCAATAAAGAACTGGGTCTGATTTTCATTTTCTCCACCTTGTGAAATGGTCAAATCCTTCGCTGCCGCGCTTTTCCCCACTTGATTAACGACTTCTTTCATATCGTCTTTAAACGAATCTGATGCGCCGGGATACGCCTTTAGCGTAATGGTTGGAACTCCATTTTCATGTGGAATGCTTTCATACTGCTCTGTTTCTTTTTCTGTTACATATCGGCTAAGCGGCTCAAGTTGAGGCATAACACCCTCGTTTGTCTTCACAGGCACTTTCAATTCTTTTAGCTTTAAACCATTTTGATGTGGACCTGTATCCTGTTTTACCACTAAATCGATATCATTTGTTCCTTGTTTAAAGGTACCTAATGGAATCCCTTCTGTCACAAGCCCAAGCTGTCTGCTGACAAATTGAGCACTGAGCCCATCCTCTGCCATTCGCTCACGGTTTAATTCAAAGGAGATCGTTTTTACCGGCTTATTGACATCATCTGTAATCAAGCTTGCTCCTTTGTCTTTCATTTCATTTGTTAGCGTTTCTTTGACATCAATGAGCTTTGTGAAAGAGTCACCTGCAACTGTTACTGTTACTGGCGCTCCAGTGGGCGGTCCTTGAACAATGGTTTTCATAAAGAGATCAGCCTCTTTGAATTTCTCTCGCAAAGGCTCGGTCATACGATCTATCAATGCCTTACTTGTCATCTGATCATTGTCTACTCTTACAACAATCTGACCAGTGTGGTCACTTGCATTTGAAATACTTTCATTAAACAGATTCGGCACCCCGCCGCCTGCAAAAATCGCCGTTTCTTCAATGCCTTTTTGCTGCTTAATTTCTTGTTCTATTTTCTTTAGTGTTTCATTTGTTTTGTCTAATGTTGTTTCACTTGGAAGCGTGACCGTGACGACCACTTCTTTCTTATTCGCCGCAGGGAAAAATTCAAATGGTGTGACGAAAATAAGTAAAAAAGCAAGCGTTGCAACAAGCAAGCCACTTAGTCCAATAACGAGCGGCCGCTTCACAATGTTTTTCAGCACACGGTCTGCATAGAAATCCGCCAGCTTTTTTAATGGTTTTCCTAGAAAGCCCGGCTCTTTTTCACTCTTCTTGTTCTTTCTTTTCCTGTTCATAGTATATTGATAGACCGGCACAAGTGTCAGTGAAATCACCATGGACGCAAGCACAGTCGTTACTAGAACAGACGGTAGTGCCCGAATAAATGAACCGTTTGCACCTGATAAGAAAAGAAGCGGCAGGAAAGCAAATACAACAGCAAGTGTTGATGTCAAAATGGACCCTGCGACTTCTTTTACGCCAGCAATTGTTCCTTTAAGCGGACTTTCGTATTTTTTCATTTGTCTTAAAATATTATCATTGACGACAATCGCATCATCGACAAGTATCCCTAAGGCAATGATAAAGCCGATGATCGAAATTTGATTGAGATCCACTTGTAAAAATGGCAGCGGAATGGTTCCAATTGTAATGGATAGCGGAATGGCGAGTGAAACGATAAACGCCCCGCCAATCGTGAGTCCAAGTGTAGTAACGATAATGACCGCGATGACTGCAACAATGGCTTCTTTTATTAAATCATTGAAAATGGCATCCACTTCACTTTTTTGTGAATAGTAGTCTACCCACTCCACCCCATTTGGCAGCTGCTTTTCTTTCTCAATGACATCATTGACTTTGTCATACATTTTAGGAATATCAAGCCCTGGTTTAATATTCACTGTAAATGAATAGGCGGGCTTTCCGTTATAGGACACAATATCACTTTTCTCTTTTTCTACTTCTTTTAAGCTGCCAAGCTGACTAATTTTGACCGGCTCTCGTTTTGTTTTTGAGAAAAGCTCAATTTTTTTGACTTGATCTAAGCGGTCATATGTATCGATGGACAGCTTGACCTTCTCTTTACCTGCCCGAATATCGCCTAGTGGAGATGTATCAAATTCCTGATTGATGGCATTTGTGACATCAGTTACATTGAACCCTTCACCCTCCAGCTTGTTTGAATCTAAGTTTAATATCGCTTGTTTGTCATTGAAGCCTTTGATAACGACATTGTCTACCCCTTTGATGTCCTCTACTTTTTTCTTTAATGCACGCAGCGATTTCTGACTCTTTGCTAAGTCCGATGATTGACTCGACACAATCATATAAGAACCAACGGGTACGCTGCCGAACTCATCCTTTACATCCGGCTCCATCACTCCGTCAGGAAAAGATGACGCAGCACTTGTCGTTTCATTCTTAATTTGACTTGCCACCTTTTGAAAGTCGGCTTGATCCTCAATTTCAAGCACAATATTTGAGAAACCAATGGCAGAAACCGAGCTCGTTTTCTCTACCCCATTGATATCAGATAAAGCTGATTCCAGCTTATTGGTGACGTCTCTTTCCACCTGTTTTGCATCTGCACCAGGGAAAACGGTAGAAATCGTGACGAGATTCGCCTCGAATTCTGGCAGTTCTCGTTTAGGAAGCTGCGTGAATAAATAGCCGCCAGCAATGAGAACGATAAAAAATAAAATCAAAACAAGCTTTCCTCTTTTCAAAAAAGCTTCAAACATTATTTCACCTACTTAAATATTTATTTTTGATGAAGTAAATTCAACTTAATCTTAATTTATCATCATGGTGAAAAAATGCAAGCTCTAATATGTCATTTTTATCTATTTCACGAACTGAATATGTTATATAAGAAATGTATAGCGGTAAACAAAAACAACCTGCTTACATGATGTAAGCAGGTTGAAAATAATAAAATTAGAATTATCGTGGCTCAACAATCAATTTGATGGCTGTTCTTTCTTCTCCATCGATCAGAATGTCAGTAAAGGCTGGAATGCATATCAAATCCACTCCGCTTGGCGCAACAAATCCCCTTGCAATGGCGACAGCCTTAACCGCCTGATTCAGTGCTCCAGCGCCGATTGCTTGTATTTCTGCTGCACCGCGTTCACGTAAAACGCCCGCTAATGCTCCTGCTACTGAATTCGGATTTGACTTTGCTGAAACTTTTAAAATTTCCATTTCTGCTCCCCCTTAAATTTACAATGGATAAGTGAGTGTTCATTAGAACAATCTTTGTTAGATGATGCTATTTTTTGAAAATCCATCCCCAAAATGTTTTTCAAAAATAGCAGGCTACCTACCATTTTTACTATATTCACGATAGAGGGCGCATATTCCTTCTTTCTGATTAATATTTTTCTGAAATAAATATGTGAACATTTATTCAAAGAAAATATGGTCATCATTTATCAAAATTCGATCAATTTTGACAGCTTTTTTCGACTGTTCGTCAATTTCTACGATGACTGCACTTAACGTTGTGCGTCCTTCTGCAATTTCAAAGCGGACTGGAAGACTTGTTTTGAATCGTTTAATAATCGTTTCTCGGTCAACACCCAAAATGCCATCATAAGGTCCTGTCATCCCAACATCTGAAATATACGCAGTTCCTTTTGGCAATACGCGGTTATCTGCTGTTTGAACATGTGTATGCGTTCCAACGACACATGATGCACGTCCGTCTGTATACCAGCCCATTGCTTGCTTTTCACTTGTGGCTTCACCATGAAAATCAATAAAAATAAACGGTGTCCGTTTGGATGCTTCCGCAATTAATTCATCTACTTTTTGAAATGGGCAGTCAATTGGCGGCAAAAATGTACGTCCTTGCAGGTTAATGACAGCCAATTCTTTTCCTTGTTTTTTAATAAACGTGAGACCTTTTCCAGGTGTGCCTTCTGGGAAGTTAGCAGGACGGACCATATGGGCTGCATCATCGATGAAATCGAAAATGTCTCTTTTATCCCAAGTATGGTTGCCCATTGTGAGCACATCAGCTCCTGCTTGCAGGAGCTCATGATAGATTTTTTCAGTCAGACCTTTCCCGTGAGCAGCATTTTCCCCGTTGACAATGGTAAAGTGCGGCTGATATTTTTTCTTCAGCTTTGGCAAGTATTCTTTCAGTGTGTCTCTGCCAGGTGAACCGACGATATCTCCAACAAATAATATTTTCATGCGCTTTTGAACCCTTTCTCTTATAAATTGATCTTCTTATCAGTGTTGCATATTTACACAAAAAAATAAAGCGGCGCTAAGCGCACCGCTCTATTTTGCATACTCTACTGCGCGAGTTTCTCGAATGACTGTCACTTTAATGTGACCAGGGTAATCGAGCTCGTCCTCAATTCGCTTACGAATATCCCTTGCTAGACGGTGAGCTTCAAGATCATTAATTGAATCTGGCTTCACCATTATACGTACTTCACGTCCAGCCTGTATCGCAAACGATTTTTCAACACCTTCATAAGATTCAGAGATATCTTCTAATTTCTCAAGTCTCCGAATGTAATTTTCAAGCGTCTCACTTCTTGCACCAGGGCGTGCTGCAGATAATGCATCAGCTGCCGCAACAAGAACAGCGATAATAGATGTCGGTTCTTGGTCACCGTGGTGAGAGGCAATACTGTTGATAACAACAGGATGCTCTTTATATTTCGTCGCAAGCTCAACGCCAATTTCTACGTGGCTTCCTTCTACTTCATGATCAATGGCTTTTCCAATGTCATGCAGAAGACCTGCTCGTTTTGCAAGCTTTGCATCTTCTCCAAGCTCTGAAGCCATGAGACCTGCAAGATGTGCAACCTCAATTGAATGCTTCAGGACATTTTGTCCATAACTTGTACGGAATTTCAAGCGGCCGAGAATTTTGATAAGATCCGGATGCAGACCGTGAACTCCGACTTCGAATGTCGTTTGCTCACCCATCTCGCGGATATAATCATCGACTTCACGGCGTGATTTTTCCACCATTTCTTCAATTCGTGCAGGATGAATGCGGCCATCCTGGACTAGCTTGTCCAGAGCTATCCTCGCTGTTTCACGTCTAATCGGATCAAAGCCCGATAGGATAACAGCTTCAGGTGTATCATCTATGATCAAGTCAATACCAGTTAACGTTTCTAACGTACGGATATTTCGTCCTTCACGTCCGATAATACGACCTTTCATCTCATCATTTGGAAGATTGACTACAGATACCGTTGTTTCAGCTACATGATCAGCTGCGCAACGCTGTAACGCAAGTGAAAGAATGTTTTTCGCCTTTTTGTCAGCCTCTTCTTTCGCTCGGTTTTCAGATTCTTTCGTCATGACTGCAATGTCGTGGGAAAGCTCATTTTCAACTTGATCCAGAATGATTTGTTTCGCTTCATCTCGAGTTAGACTTGAAATGCGTTCCAACTCGGCTTTCTGCAAACGAATCATATCATCCACTTTGCTTTCCATCTCTTCAATATGTTGTTGTCGTTCATTCAGAGAATGATCTCTCTTCTCCAACAGGGACTCCCGTTTATCTAAAGATTCGTCTTTGCGATCAAGATTTTCCTCTTTTTGAAGTAAACGGTTTTCTTGTCTTTGAAGCTCATTTCGTCTTTCACGAACTTCTTGCTCCGCCTCTACACGAAACGAATGAATTTCATCTTTCGCTTCCAAGAGCGCTTCTTTCTTCAATGCTTCCGCATCACGCTTTGCATCCTCAACAATTTGTTCGGCCATGTTTCTTGCGCCGGATATTTTTGCTTCTGCAATGGTTTTACGAACAAAGTAGCCAACAACTAAACAGATTAGGCTCAGCAAAATGGAGATGATCGTAAACATCGTAGGCGACATATTTTCACCTCCTCTTGCTATGAACTTGGTTTTACAAATAAAGTGTCGGCATGTACATTGTTTTGTGTCTCAACATACAGGGCCTTCACAGGGAATGAGATCCTCACTGCCCTTGTCAAGTTTAAATTAGTTATCAATCATGTTAAGAAAAACAAGTGATACATTCCCATTGTAATTGTGTCGGAAATACTTGTCAAGCGTGCCATCTTAGCGTTTGCAAAAGCAGATCAGAATTATTCTTGATTCAGCAGCTGATATACTTTATTGTTCACTTGTCCCAGTTTAATGTTATTTTGAATGTTTGAGAACAAAACAACAATGGTTTGACCAGATTTGCTAAAGCTGTTCAAAATGTTGAAGCCCGGCATGACACCATGGCTTGAATAGCTACCGGGAGCAACATAAAATCCCATTCCGTATGTGGAGCTGCTTCCTGGCGTAAACATCTTTTTATAGCTCTTCTGCGAATACAGTTTGCCGTCAATCAGGGCTTGGTCAAATTTGTACATATCTATAGCACTCATATAAATATCTCCAGCACCATACAGCTGAGATAGATCGGGCATATACGGTGTAACCGCTTTGCTGCCTTTCAGCTTATACCCGACAGCAGGATAAGGTTCTTTTTCATATGTTTTGTAAAAGCCTGCATGCGTCATTCCCGCCGGTTTAAAAATATGATTCTTTATATATTGTTCATAGGACTCACCGCTTACTTCAGCAACAATATAAGCAAGAACAGAATAGTTGGAATCCTTGTAGCCCCATACGCCCGGCTGACGATTAATTCCCTGACGTTCTATGTCTTTTATTAATTCGTCCGGAGTAATTGCACCGTTTCCTTCAATATGTCCGTTTATTCCCGATGTATGTGTCAGCAGATTTTTCAAAGTAATTGTATGTCCGTTAGGGAAATGAGGTAAATACGTGCTTACCGGATCACTTGTCTGAAGTTTTCCCTTTTCCTCAAGCTGTAAAATGGCGGTTGCAATCAGCGCTTTTTGTGACGAACCGACATAAAAAGATGTTGATGGATTATTTCGAATTTTTCGTTTACGGTCTGCATAACCAAAACCTTTATTTGTTATGATTTCTCCATTTCTAACAATCATGGCTGTTCCGCTGAAACCGATCTTATTTAAATAACTGCTGATTTTGTGATTGCGGTCCACTGTTTTGATTTGTTCCTTTGATATTTTGGCGGTTTTCCTTTTGACTTCTTTTTTCTGGCTGTTTTCTAAAGCTACTGCCGTTTTTTGAAACGGGTATTTCTCTTCACTATTTCGATGAAGCACATTCCACATCGTTAAGCAAATCATCGCTACTAAAAAAACAAACACAATTTTTCCCTTCTGACTTGGTTGTTTCCGGCTACGTTTTGCATTTCTTCTGCGGGTCGGGCTTGTCATTAGTTTTTCCTCCCAAAATAAATGCCATTTTGTACACTTTAGACGGATGAGGTACTGAAAAAGTTGTCGAAAGTTTTTTGCAAAATAAAAAAGGCTGAGTTTTTCACTCAGCCTTTTTTATCATTTCATACTAATTTTATTTTTATTCTAATTCTAATTGTTCTAGCGCCTCTTCAGATTCTTGCTGCGTTACTCCGTTAGTATCCAAGCCGTAATGTTCACGAATTTGCTCCTGGATCATCAGCATGATATCTTTATTTTCTTTTAGGAACTGTTTCGCATTTTCACGGCCTTGTCCAAGACGTTCCTCTTGGTAAGAATACCAAGCGCCGCTCTTTTGTACGATATCTAGTTCGCTTCCAAGGTCGATGATTTCTCCCTCTTTTGAAATCCCTTCACCGTACATAATGTCTACTTCCGCAATACGGAATGGCGGTGCTACTTTGTTTTTGACCACTTTAATTCTCGTTTTATTCCCCATAATGTCATTGCCTTGTTTCAGCTGTTCAGCACGGCGCACTTCTAAACGAACAGATGAATAGAACTTTAGCGCACGTCCACCAGGCGTTGTTTCAGGGTTACCAAACATGACACCAACTTTTTCACGAATTTGGTTAATAAAGATGGCAATTGTTTTTGATTTGTTGATAGCACCTGATAGTTTACGAAGTGCTTGAGACATCAAACGCGCTTGAAGACCAACGTGTGAATCACCCATGTCTCCTTCAATCTCTGCTTTTGGTACAAGAGCAGCTACAGAGTCAATCACAACAATATCAACTGCCCCACTGCGGACAAGAGCTTCTGCAATTTCAAGTGCTTGCTCTCCTGTATCCGGCTGAGAAAGTAACAGTTCATCAATGTTGACACCTAGTTTTTGAGCGTAAACTGGATCGAGTGCATGCTCTGCATCAATAAATGCAGCTTGTCCTCCCTGCTGCTGAACTTCAGCAATGGCATGAAGGGCTACTGTCGTTTTACCAGAACTCTCTGGACCATATACTTCGATAATACGGCCTCGGGGATATCCGCCTATTCCAAGCGCAGTATCAAGTGCTAACGAACCACTCGGTACTGTTGAAATACGTGTATCTGTTTGCTCTCCTAGTTTCATAATAGAGCCTTTACCAAACTGTTTTTCTATTTGTTTAAGAGCCATATCTAAGGCTGCTTGACGATCACTCATTCTATTGTTTCCTCCTTTATCAATTCCACTATCTATACTATACCTTGTTTTACGTCATTTGCCAAGAAAAAAACGAACACATATTCGATTTTTTTCTCGACCGATTTTTTAAGAAAAGAGTGTTTTCTATTAGAAAAAAACGCTCTTTTATAAAGGAGTAAACCTAACAAAAAACAAAATTAACTCTCTTTTAATAAGTTGAGTAAGTGATGCAGACCATATTTCACAGCGCGCTTTCGAATGCCCGACCGGCTGCCCGTAAACATCCATTCAAACACGTCCGTCTGGTCTTTCGTCGATAGTCCAATGAACACTTTTCCAACAGGCTGACCCTCTTGGGTATCAGGTCCTGCTACACCCGTAAAGCTAATGCCAATATCACTTCCGGTCAGCTTTCTAACCCCTTCAGCAAGCTCTAAAGCGCACTCTTTGCTGACAGCACCATAAGAAGACAGTGTTTCTTCCCGGCAGCCAAGTACCTGCTGCTTTACTTGGTTTGTATAACAAACCACACTTCCGTTCAAAATGGATGATGCTCCTTCGAGATCTGTCAGCCATTCGGAGAACATTCCACCAGTCAAACTTTCTGCTGCTGCTACTGTTTTCCCGTGCTCGTGCAAGGCTTTGGACGCTTCGCGGACAAGCGATGTATCCCCATATCCGTAGAAGTACTCTCCTACCCGTGCTAAAATTTGCGATTCTGTTTCTTTTAACAGACGCCCTGTTTCTTTTTCATCCTCATGCTTAGCAGTCAGCCTTAGCGTCACTTCACCGTCAGATGCGAGTGGTGCAATCGTCGGGTTGGTTTGAGCATCAATTAAATCTTCTAGGTCTGTTTCAAGCTGCGATTCACCGATTCCGAAGAAGCGCAGAACAACAGACACAATTTTTTCCTTTAAGCCAAGCTTCTCAGAAATCAGGGGCTTTGCCTCGTTTTCAAACATCGGGTGCAATTCACTTGGCGGTCCAGGAAGAAGCATATAAAACGTATCGTCTTCTTGAACAAACATACCTGGAGCCATCCCGAAACGGTTCACGAGCACATCTGATCCTTCTAGAACGAGTGCCTGCTTACGATTGTTCGGTGACATATCGCGGCCGGTCTTTCGAAAGTAGTCTTGAATCGATTCAAATGCTTCTTCATTTAGTACAAGCTCTTTACCGAGCGTACTCGCAATTGTTTCTTTTGTTAAGTCATCTTTGGTTGGTCCAAGACCACCTGAGAAGATAATAAAATTAGATCTTTCCTGCGCCACCTGAATGGCCTGTTTTAAACGCTCTGGATTGTCACCAACTGCTGTGTGGTAATAAACATTCACACCAATTTCAGCTAGTTGTTTGCTGATGAATTGTGCATTCGTATTCGTAATTTGCCCTAGCAAGAGTTCGGAACCGACTGCAATAATTTCTGCTTTTCTCTCTGACTTCAAAGCGTACACGTCCTTTTTAGTTAGAATTCTTTAAAGCTTCCCAGTTTTTTGCAAAGTAATCCCAGCCTGAGACAACAGTGAAGAACACCGCTACCCACATCGCTAGATCACCAAACGGGAATGATACAAGTTCAAACGGCAGGTTATGCAGTAAAAGTGCTGAAATCGCAATGATTTGCGCCCATGTCTTCACTTTCCCAAGCATATTCGCTGCCACTACTTCACCGCCTCCAGCTAATACAAGTCTTAGACCTGTTACAGCAAATTCACGGCTGATGATCACAATCGCCATCCATGCAGGTGTGAGGTGGTATTGAACAAGTATAATTAAAGCAGCTGAAACAAGCAATTTATCTGCAAGCGGATCTAAAAATTTACCAAAGTTCGTCACTAAATTAAGTTTACGTGCGTAGTAGCCATCAATCCAGTCAGTTGTTGAAGCGACAATAAACAGAATCGCTCCAACAAGGTGCGTTACTTCGATGCTGACGTCGCCAAAGCGTGCGACACCCCAATCAAACGGTGCAAGCATAATGATCATAAAAACAGGGATCAAGGCGATCCTAGAAAGGGTTATTTTATTCGGTAAGTTAAACATGAAATCCAATCCTCCAATAATGCAAATTTTTATGTATATATAATAGTAGGAACAAAAGAAAAGTCATCTACTTGCTTAAGATGACTTTTCCTTTCCTTTATTCACAATCACAATGTTTTGTGTCATGGTGTTCTTAGGGTCTAATTCGTACTTAAGTGTCTCGTCATTTACCTTGATATCAATTCCAGACGCATTGCCTAGACGGATATCGACCTGAGAAAGATCAGACAGGTCTGTTTTAAACGATTCGCCATCTTTTAGTTCACCCATCTTCAGCACTTTTCCAGATTCGTCTCTTACGCGCAGCCATGAAGCTTGCGAGGCAGAAATGGTTAACTCCATTTCGTCTGCACCTGATACTTCATACGTAGTCGTTGAGCCTTCTGTATTCGTCGCCTTTAAAGAGACCGTTTCATCGTCTTTTGATGAATCTTCTTTTTTAGATGATTTTTCTTTATCATCTGATGAAGCTTTTTCTTTTTTCTTTTGATCTTTTGCAAGAGATGAATCCTCAGATACTTCATATTTAGATTCTGATTGCTGAGGGGCCGCCTGATTATTCTTCTGTCCGCTATCATGATTGACCGCCTGCACGATCACATAAATGATGGCGATGACCACAATGATGCCTCCAATAATTAAAATTGTCGGCAATAGTTCAAGCACTTTCGAGGCAGGCTTTGGCAGCTCTCTTTGCGGCTTAATATTCGATAATTTATCAGATACTTCATCATTGTACGTGCTTGGAACATCTTTACGAAACTCTTCGAACAATTGTTCAGGATTCAGTCCAACGGCTTCGGCATATTGTTTAATAAACGCTCTGACGTAAAATTTACCTGGAATAATATCATAGTTTCCTTGTTCGATTGCTAGCAAATAGCGCTTTTGGATCTTGGTAACCGTCTGAAGATCCTCCAGCGACATCCCTTTTTCCTCTCTGGCCTCAACGAGCCGTTTTCCCAATTCAGTCAAAACAAACACCTACCATTACCATATTAAAAATCGAAGCCAGAAAAACCAGAATGATCAAACACTTGTGGTTCTTCAGCGTGTTCATATGTAATCTCTTCGTCTGCGCTATTACGCAATTCAATGATATAGTCGAAATCATCCATTGTATATTCTGAATTTTGAATAAAGATGTCTGGATGCTCGACCACCTTTGTTGCCGGCAGTCTCATAATTTCCCTTAAAAGCTGCAAATGCTTCTCAGAACCTCTTCTTGTCGACACAATTCCATCAATAATAAAGACGTTATCTGGGCTGTATTCATCTGCGATCAGCTGACTTCGGATCGTCTGTTTCAAAAGAGTAGACGATACAAACAGCCATCTCTTGCTTGCACAAACACTTGAAGCCACAATTGATTCTGTTTTTCCGACACGCGGCATACCGCGAATCCCAATCAATTTATGTCCTTCTTTTTTAAAGAGTTCAGCCATAAAATCAACAAGAAGACCGAGCTCGTCTCTTTCAAAACGGAACGTCTTTTTGTCATCCGCATCACGCTGTATGTATCTTCCATGACGAACAGCTAAGCGGTCACGAAGCTTTGGCTGTCTTAATTTCGTTACTTTTATCGTTTCCATTGTATTTAAAATTGATTCAAGCCGCTTAATTTGATCTGTGTGGTCACAGCGTAAAAGCATTCCGCGTCTTGATACATCAACACCATTGATTGTCACAATATTAATTGAAAGCATCCCCATTAGAGAAGAAATGTCTCCTAAAAGTCCGGGACGGTTTACCTGTATCTCATATTCAAAATACCATTCGAGCTTTGCCAAATGATATTACCCCCTTCATTGTGGCAAATTTTTACCTTCCTTTATCATAAAGCATTTTCACATTTTTAGAAAGCACAATGTTGTGAAACGGTTAAAATAAAAAGAGAGGCACAAACGACCCCTCTTTTTGTTTAGTGCGAGCTATTATTTTCAACTAACTTGACCATCATATTTGCAATGGCACGCTGCTCATCTTCTGATGCAACGCTCCAAAGGTCAGCAAGTACTCTTTCCTGCTCGTTCTTTGCCTCAACTTCGTTAGCTAGATATCCGCCAATTTCATATGCAAGGTTATTGATGGTCTCATCTTCTAAACCTTTATCCTGCGCATGATTTAAGCGATCACCTAAAAAGTTTTTCCAATGGTCCCAGTTCTCAAGTACAGACATGTCGATTCCTCCATTCGAAAAGATGAATTACAGCCATAGCTTTTGTCATGGAGAGGCGAATTATACACGTTTTTTAACAGTACCAGCCGCCATTAACAGATAAAATTTGACCTGTGATATAACTTGACTGTTTTGAGGCGAGAAACCAAATGACATCTGCAACTTCCTCAGGCGATGCAAGCCGGCCAAGCGGGATTTCTTCTTCCAGCATTGCGATGTCTTCCTGCGTAAAACTACTCATCATGTCTGTTTTGACAGCACCTGGTGAGACAGCATTTGCTCTAATTCCACTTGGGGCAAGCTCTTTTGCTAATCCTTTTATAAAAGCATTTTGCGCACCTTTGACCATGCTGTACAGCACTTCACACGATGCTCCCGTTTCTCCCCATATCGAGCTGACCGCAATGATATGGCCTGCTTTCTTTTGGATCATGGCAGGTAAAAGGGATTGGGTAAGCTCATATGGACTTGTGACATGAAGCTGCACCATACTGGCTAATACATCTTTTTCTGTGTCTGTTACCAATCCGACATGGCTCCTGCCGCTATTTAAAACAAGTATATCTGGACAGAGCGGCAGGCGGCTGACAAGCTCATCTGCTCCGCCCGTTATAGCTAAATCTGCTTGAACGACATGCGTCTGAATGTGATATGCCTCATCCAAATGAGCGGCGAGGCGCATAGCTGCCTGTTCATTTTTATGATAATGAAGCATTAGGTTGCAGCCTTCTTGGGCAAGCTTTTTGGCTGCTGCCTGCCCAATCCCGCCACTGGCACCTGTTATCAGCGCCCAACGACTCATCACATTGATTCCTTCTTTCTATATGGGATACCTATTCTTTTCGTTTAAATGGGAACCAGTTGGCTGATCCGAACAATTTCACCATTACAGGTACGAACAATGGTAGCACAACGAGTGCGTATAATAAAAGTCCTGTGAGGACAAGTGTCGCAATCTGCAAGAGAGACAGTACACCTGATGGAAGCATTGCGGCAAATGTTCCTGCCAGAATAACAGCAGCAGACATAATGACAGACCCCATATTTTTCATTGATTCGGTCATGGCAAACTGGATGTCTTTTGTTTTGTATTCATTGAATCGCTCCATTAAGAAAATCGAATAATCGACTCCGAGCGCCATTAATATGACAAATCCAAAGAATGGTACAGCCCAGTTAATGCCTGGATATCCGAAGAAATGGGTGAAAATAAATTCTGTTATACCGATTGCTGTAAAGTAAGTCAATATGAGTGAACCTACCAAGTACAACGGCATAACAAGCGAACGGAACAAAATCACCAAAATAAGGAAAATACCAATCATCATGTAAAGCACTGTCTTATTGAAATCTTGATCTGACAGCTGTTTCAGATCAGCGTTCATACTTGATACACCTGAAACGCCAAATGACGCATCTTTTAGGTTTGTTTCAGGAAGTGCCCTTTCAACAGAAGCTTCCACTTGTTTTATTGTTGACAGAGCTTCATTTCCATATGGATTTTTTTCTAAAATGACATCAATTTTTGTCATCTTGCGATCATCTGACATGTATGAATCAAATACTTGTTTGAATGCTTTATTTTTTAAGACGTCTTTTGGAATAAACCAGCCGGCCATGTCTTGATCTGGTGCATTTTTCAGTTCATCTAAGTAGTCACCTGCACCCATTAAGCCGCTCGAAATTTTCTCCAGTCCATTAACACTTTTGTTCAGGCCATCTGTCAGCTTTGTCAGATCATCCCCAAAGCCGCCAATCTTTTCTTTCATTTGCTTTTGACCATTAATGATGTCGCCCGCTCCATTTGCAAGCTTTGGCATATTATCAGCTATTTGTCCTTGACCTTTAGATGTTTGATCCAGTCCAGTTTCAACTGCATCTAAGCCAGCAATGAGTTCATCGATTTGACTCGTCAAGACTTTTTGCTGCTCTGAAGCTTTTGCGATAAAGGCATCAGCTGCTTCAAGCTGCTTTCTAGCTTCTTTCGCTTGTTTGGCATAGCTGTCTGCCTGTTTCGCCCCTTCTTGCAAAGTCGCAGAAAGTTCATTGTACGAAGCTTTGATCGCTTGATACGATTGATTTTCTTTTACCTGTGGGATTTGCTTTTCCAGTGTACTAAATTGTGTATTTGCTTGTTTGATTAACGCTTTTACATCTGCTGCGGCAGAGGATGATGTATCCACTTGCGCTAACGCCGCCTTTAGTTCTTTAGAAATGCTTTTATAAAGCGAAACTTGCTGATTCACTTGTGCGACTTGAGCCGTTAATTCCTTTTTCGCACCTTTGATTTCATTTTTAATGGCTGCTACACCTTTTTTATTTTGGTCGATTCCGTTTTGTAATTTTCTTAAGGATTTTTCAACATTTTGAATCCCTGTTTGCACAGATTCTGTACCGGAAATCAATTTGTTAATGCCTTTTCCAGATGATTTGATTTGCGGCGTTTGATCCTCAATGGATTGACTCATTGTTGTCAGTGCATCTTGAATGTTTTTCAAACCCTTATTGCTTTTATCAAGCCCTGTGTTCAGTTCCTTGGCTTGTGATTTCACGTACAGATCACTCAGCCCTTTACCGACAGGACGGGTAGCACTTCTGACTTTGCTGACACCATCTGTTTGTTCAATTGCACGGCTGAGTTTTTCGATGGCAATCAGCCCTTCATTGTTATCTAAAACATCAGCTGATTTCACGACCACTGTTGCCGGAAGTGCTTCACCCGGTCCAAACTTGTCAGAAATGGTATTGAATGCGTTGACCGATTCGTATTTGTTACCAATTTCATCTAAGCTGTTATAAGAAAGGGTTCCTTTATACATCAGAATTGGCGGAAGTGTAATGATTCCTACGATTAATAAACTGAAAAGCGGTTTCTTAAATGAAAAGCGGCCTGCTGTTTCCCACATTCTTGACTGCGGATGAGCAATATCGCCTTTAATCGGCCAAAACAACACCTTTCCTAAAACCGCCATAAAGAACGGTACAATCGTGAGAAGGGCCACAATGAGCACAGCAACCCCGACTGCTACTGCAACAGCTGATTTATAAAGCTGGAATTGTGCCAGACCAATACATGTAAAACCGATTAGAACCGCAATTCCGCTGAATAAGACGGTCTTTCCTGCTGTTTTATACGTAATGAGAATTGCCTCAATTTTATCTTTACCGTGTGCGATCTCTTCCTTAAAGCGGCTGAGAAGCAGTATGCAGTAGTCCGTTCCAATTCCAAACATGATCGCGACCATAAAGATCTGAGTAAAGGTCGAGAGCGGAAAGTCTACATATTTTACTAAATAAGCCACGATCGATTGACTCACCAAGTAAGACAGTGCCACTGCGACTAACGGAACGAAAGGCGCCACAGCTGATCTAAAAACAAGAACAAGAACGACGAGAATAAACCCAATCGTAATGAATTCTGTTTTCTTCAAGCCTTCCTGCGAACTTGTGATAACATCATCATCAATTAACGGCTGCCCTGTCATTTCAAATTTCAGGTTTAAGCTTTTCAGCTTTTCATTGACTCTTTCTTTAAAATCGGACGCTTTGATTTTGTTTGAGTCATATGTAACTGGAACAAGAAGTGTCGTTTGATCTTTAGAGAGCATTTGTTTTTTAATATCTTTATTGGCTTCAAAGTAAGAAGTGATGTCCTCTATGTGGAGATCTTGATCCTTTTCTAAAATGTCCATTGCCTTTTTTAAAGAGGTTTCTCTTTCTTTTACAATGTTCTTTTCTTGAAAGACAATGACGATTGATTTTTCTGTATCCCCGTTTTCAGACATTTTCTTTAATAACTGATTGGCATATGAGGACGGATAGCCGTCTGGTACAGAAATTTGCCCTTTTTCTTTTGTTAATTGCGCCATATTAGGAGCGGTGATGAGTAACACTGCCGCTAATACGACCCACAGGATCGTGATCAGCCATCTACCCTTTATGATTGCTCTCATTAGTACTTTGTGCCTCCTCTTCGATGATCACTTGATAGATCTTTTCATATGTTTGAATAAATGATTCCATTTCTTTTTCTTCAAGCTTTTCAAAATAAGATCGAACTAGGTCTTGAAGCTGCTTCTCCATTCGGCTGACAACATCTTTGCCCTCTGGCGTGACGTACAGGTGAACATTTCTTCTGTCAGCTTGATCATGTTCACGAAAAATATAGTTTTTCGTGAAAAGACGATTGGTCATGGATGTTACAGCACTTTTGTTTACATTACATACATAAGCCAGGTCCGTTGAGGTACACCCCGGATGTAAATTGATGTATCGAAGGGAGTAATATTGATCAAGCGTCAGCTCTTTATCAAGCTTTTCTGTGATCATACTCGATACTTTTTTCTCCATCATGAGATAGACATCTGCATACCTCTGGATGAGCTGGGCAATTTTATTTTGTTCCATACGCTGCTCCTTTTTAGTTTAAGTGTTTAACTATTAAAGAGTTTAACTAACGAACAAAACAATTGTCAATGAATATCCTCGCAAATAAAGCGGTTTTTTCAATGAACATAAAAAAGACAAACTCTGCCGATATGAGTTTGTCTTTTTACATTTATTTTGTTTTTGGGACGACTTTGAAAACGGACATCCGTTCTTCATCAATTTCTTCATCTAAAATTTGCTGAATATCAGCTAATTGAATTTGTTCCAGCACTGTGACGACATCAAATAAGCTCATGTCTAAGAATGCATATCGAGTAAATTGGTTCGCAATGTATTCTGGAGAATTCATGGCTTTTAAAAAGCTGCCGATTTTTTTCTTGCGTGCAAGCTCAATTTTCTCCTCTGTCATGAGGCTTTTTGCTTGAAGAAGGGTTTCTTTTAATACTTTTGCGAGTTGATCAGGATCATTTGTATCCCCGCCAACTGAAGTGAAGCCAAAGCCGCCTTCTTCTGTATAATCGTAGCTGAATGTTTCATCAATTAAGCCTTTTTCATACATCTGTTCATATTGTAATGAGCTTTTGCCAAACAGCGTCTCTAAAATGAGGTTCATCCCAAGCTCATGCTTTAGCAGTTGATTTCCTTTTTTATGCGGATTCTTTGTTTTCAACCCGAACATACATTTAGAGCCTTGTACGTTCATTGGAAGTTCGTATTCTTTCCGGTATACACCTTCAGGCTCATTGATGTCTTTTCGTTTGATCTCCGGCTGGTCTGTAAATGGCTTTTTCGCCTGATTTGCTCTGACTTGATCTAAAATTTGTTTCGGATCAACCGGACCAACGACGAATAGAAGCATATTGCTCGGGTGATAGAACGTTTCATAGCATTCATACAAATGATCTTTTGTAATAGGGGCAATACTCTCTACTGTTCCAGCAATATCTATTCTCACAGGATGTTCTTGATATAAATTTTCAATCAGACCAAAGAATAAACGCCAGTCCGGATTATCGTCATACATGTTAATCTCTTGGCCAATGATACCTTTTTCTTTTTCGACTGTTTTTTCAGTAAAATAAGGCTCTTGAACAAAATCAATGAGTGTCTCAAGGTTTTGTTCGACATTTGAGGTGCTAGAGAATAAATAAGCCGTTCTCGTAAACGTTGTAAAAGCGTTTGCGGATGCTCCTTGTTTACTAAAAGTATGAAACACGTCTCCATCCTCTTTTTCAAACAGCTTATGCTCTAAGAAATGGGCAATTCCGTCAGGCACTCGAATCATGTCTTCTTTGCCAAGCGGCACAAATTCATTATCAACTGAGCCATATTTTGTTGTAAAGGTCGCATAGGTTTTGTTAAACCCTTGCTTTGGCAGCACATAGACGTCAAGTCCGCTTTCCATTTTTTCGTGATAGACCGTTTCTTGCAGCTGGTCGAATTGAATTGTTTTCACTGTCATGAAGCACCCTCCGTTCCTTTAAGAAAATAGGTCGTATCCCACTCGATTTTCTGACCCACTTTGATGATGTCCTCTTTTGTCACTCGGTCTAATGCTTCCAAAAAGGAATCAAGGGTTTCCCCAGTTGGCACAACGGCATGCTGATACAAATATTCTGCTGTCCCATATGATGTATCGATCGTTTCAAGCAGCTGGTTTTTGACGACTGCTTTTGTTTGATCAATTGCTTCATCAGAAAAATCACCTTTTTGCATCGCTTCAAATTGTTCTTTGATGATGTCTACTGCCTGCTGGTAGTTGCCAACTTCAATCCCTGACATGACCATCATCAAGCCTTTAAAGCTCTCAAGTCTAGACACAGCGTAGTACGCAAGACTTGCTTTTTCACGAACATTGATGAATAGCTTAGAATGCGAGAAACCGCCGAATATGCCATTAAACAAATGCAGCGCCGGATAATCTTTATCTGCAATCGTTGTATGTGTGCGAAAGCCGATGTTCAGTTTGCCTTGTTTTACGTCCTCTTCATCAATGACTTCTTTTGGTTCATTTTGAGGTCTTGCTGATTCAGTCTGTTGTTTGATCGGTTCTCTTTCACTTGTTTTAAAGTATTGGGAGACCATTCGGCTGATGTCTTGTTCGTCAACATCTCCTACTACATAAAGATCAAGCTGGTTTGATTGAAGCGCATGCTCATAAGCTTCAAAGAGCGAGTGAGCGGTGATTGCGTCGATGTCTTCCATTTCACCATTGACGTGCAGTGCATACGGTTCACCTTTACACATTTCCTGCACGAGTCTTAAATTCGAATAACGCATTTTATCATCATAGACTGCCTGAATTCGCTGTTTTAACGTGCGTTTTTCTTGATCTACATATAATTGACTAAACACCCCTTCTTCAACATACGGGTGGAATAATAGGTCAGATAGTAAGGCAATCCCTTTTTCTAGTAAAGGAGTTTGATCCTTTAGATATTTTTCATTCGCCATTTCTAGACGGAAGGTAATAATGTGATTCTCACCTTTTTTCGCCATGTCTGCCGAAACGGTTGCTCCATAGAGCTCATCAAAATAAGCACGCAATGCACCTGTTTTCGGCATCTTTTCTGTTCCTCTTAACAACACATGCGGGAAAAGAGAACGCATGGTGACGTCATCTTTGGATAACGGTGCAAGCATTTTAAAAAGGATTGTCACGGTTTTAAATTTTTCTGTTTTGACAATATGAGTATGAAGACCAGGTGTGTCCAGTGTCTTCTCTTGTAAGTACGTCATGAGAAACCTCCTTTGTTCATCCTATTTATTATGTATTAGAACATAGCTGATATATACGTGAAACAGCCATTTAATAGACATTATATCAATCAGAGGAAAGGATAGGAAATAAAAACGCCTCTGCTCATAGCAGAGACGCCAGTTGTTATTTCATTCTAAAAGGCCACCAATTCCATTTACCGAAAATACGAACCATAACCGGAATAAAGAGCGGCAATACAACAAAAGCATATAATAAAAGTCCAATGAGTACGACCGTTGCAATTTCAACAAGTGATAATACTCCCGATGGCAGCATAGCGGCGAACGTACCTGCCAAAATGGCCACTGCAGAAATAATGACAGAACCCATATTTCTCATCGCTGATATCATCGATGCTTGTACATGCTCTCCCTTCCATTCATTAAAACGATCCATGAGGAAGATGGAATAATCGATCCCGAGTGTCACAAGAATAACAAAGCTGAAAAATGGGACAGCCCAGCTGACACCATCGTAGCCAAAAAATGTTTTAAAGATCCATTCTGTTAACCCGATCGATGTAAAATACGTTAAAATCAGTGAAAGTGTTAAGTATATCGGCATAACGATTGACCGTAATAAAATAATTAAAATTATAAAAATACCAATTAACATGAAGATGACAGTTCGAATAAAGTCACCGTCAGACGTTTCTTTTAAGTCCACATTTAAGCTTGAGATACCAGATACACCGTATTTGGCATTTTTGAGTCCACTTACAGGTAAATATTGATCGAGGGTTTCCTCAATTTTTGCGACACCTTTCATCGCTTCATTGCTATATGGATTCACATTTAGGATGACTTCAAAAGTCGTTAATTTACGATCTGGAGACATATACGTATGAAAGATTTGCTTAAATTCTTGGCGTTTCAGCACTTCTTCTGGAATAAACCAGCCTGTTATTTCTTCATCTGGCGCTTGCTGAAGCTGCTTTAAGTAGCCGTCAGCCTCGGTGAAGCCGCTTTTGACCTGCTCAAGCCCTTCAATACTTTCATCTAATCCATCTGTTAATAATGTAAGTTTTGATGAAAGCTGGCCAAATCCTTTTTTGATGGCTTTTTGGCCGTCTGTCAACTTCTCTGCACCATCTTCAATTTTAGGCATTTCTTTAATCAATTGTTTTTGGCCCTCATTTGTTTGGTCAAGACCGTCATAAATTTGATCAAGCCCATCCATGAGCGCTTGCACTTGGCGTTTTACTTCTTTTTGCTTGCTTGATAAGGTTTGAATCACTTGATCTGCCTGCTTGATCTTTTGCTTAAAGTGAGAGGCTTCCTCTTCATATACACTCATTTGATCCCCTGCTTGATCAAGCATTCCTTTTGTTTCTTTGAATACTTTCTTGATTTCTTTATATTCTTCCATGTCTTTTACTTCTGGAAGACGATTTTCTAGTGCTTCAAATGATAGATTTTCATAAGATTTCTTTACTTTCTTAATGGTTGTCATCAGCTGCTGATTCGATTTCGCATGGCGTTCCAGTGTTTTCACCACTTGCTCTAGCTCTTGAATCATCGTTTCACTGCTGCGATATTCTTGCTCTAATTCCTTTTTCGCTTCTTTGATTTTACTTCGAATCGTACCGACGCCATCTTTACTGCGCCTCACCCCATCTTCTAAAGAGATAAGGGATTCCCTGACTTCTCCGATACCGCTTTTGATTGCTTTCGTTCCATCAATCAGCTTGTCAATGCCTTGAGCGGATTCTTCAATTTTTGGTTTTTGTTTGAGAAGGGCCAGATTTGTTTCTGTCAAGCCATCAGAAATTTTCCCGATTCCTTCATGTCCTTTGCCAAGTTCTCCTCCTAGCTCTTTCGCTTGAGAGGTGACATAAAGCTGGCTCAGTCCGTCTCCAACAGGGCGCGTGACACTGCGGACTGTTTTGACTTCGTCAATGTCATTTAATTTACGGGTCAGTTTTTCAATGATCACAATCTTTTTTTGATTATCTAGCTTATTGTCACTTTCAACAAGCACATTCAGAGGCAGCGCTTCACCAAAGCCAAATTGCTCTGATATCTTATTAAATGCAGACACTGACTCATACTTATTCCCAATTTCATTTAAACTGTTATAAGATAGGGTGCCGTCGTACATCAGAATAGGAGGCACCGTAATAAGAGCGACTAAACCTAAGCTGATCAGCGGCCTTCTAAATGAAAAGCGCCCAGCCCATTCCCACATTTTACTTTGCGGGTGCCGGATGTTTTCTCTTTTAGATGGCCAGAATAGAGATTTTCCGAAAACAGACATAAAAAAGGGAACGATGGTAACAAGGGCAATCAGCAGAACGCCCACTCCAACGGCAACACTAACGGCTGATTGATACAATTGGAATTTAGCAAATCCAATACTTGAGAAGCCGACTAACACGGCTAAGCCGCTGAAAAATACCGTCTTCCCTGCACATTGATACGTGACGATAATCGACTCTTTGACATCACGGCCTTGACCGATCTCCTCTTTAAAACGGCTTAACAGCAGGATGCAATAATCTGTTCCGATACCGAACATAATGGCTACCATAAAAATCTGAGTAAAATTAGATAGAGGAAATTGTGTATATTCTACAAGAAAAGCCACAATACACCGGCTGACAGCGTAAGAAATGCCTATCGTAATGAGCGGAACAACAGGTGCCAATATCGATCTGAAAACAATTATTAAAATAAAGAAAATAAAAATCATCGTGATAAGTTCAGTTTTCTTCAGACCTTGTTGAGAGCTTTTAATGACATCTGAATCCACAAATTTTTGACCCGTTATTTCATATGAGACATGATAGGGCTTTAAAACTTCCTCAATTTGTTCTTTAATCTTCACAGCTTTTGTTTCGTAGTGGTCGAATTTGAATGGAACAAGAAGTGTACTTTTATCTTTTGATAAAAGTTGTTTTTGAATGTCCGGATCTACATGAAAATATGAAGTAATTCCGTCAATGTGGAGTTCTGGGGCATGTGTCATGAGTGCAGCTAAAGCCTTTTTTAATTCCTGCTCTTTCGCAGGGAACAGATGTTGTTCGGAGAATACAAGCACACCTGTATCTTTTTTCCCGTTCTTATCTGATAGCTTATCCAATAGGTGAAGTGCCTCAGCTGTTGGTGTCCCCTCCGGAACCTTTAATTGCCCTTTTTCTCTTGTTAATTCCTCTAAATTGGGCGCAGTAATAAACAGAATCACAGCTGTTATCATCCACACCACTAATACAATCCATCTTGCTTTAATTATTTGCAACATAGCTGCTTCAAGCTCCTTCTAGTTCATCAATCAATTTGCTGTATTTGAGCGTGTCTGAAGTGCTGACTGCGTCTCCTTCAAATGGCAGGATGACCTATTCAATTGTCCTTACGTGTTGAAGAAACACATCTCCATCATCAGCACGCGAGCTCAATTTCTGCCTAAAGAAAGACAGAAAATGAATGTTTTTGAACACCTCCAATTTGGGATAATTTAAAAGATATTACTATACATTAGTTTAACTATCAAAATTTTACATGTCAATTTATAAAAAAGAAAAAAGATGGCAAAATGCCGTCTTTTTTCTATATTTAAACTGTTTTCAATTGTTCACTCTCATCCTCTTCATCTGGCTGGATGAAAAAGAGGACCAAAAATAGTGAAATGAGACTGCAAATGGTCGAGAGAATAAAAACAATGGAGTCCCCTTTATCCATAAGATAGGCAAAAATCGGAGGTCCTAAAGCAACACCGATAAAACGCATACTGCTATAAAATGACGTAATGGTACCGCATTGTTCTTTTTCAATTCCTTCTGTAATCAGCGCATCAAGTGCAGGCAGCACAATACCGATACCAACACCGCCAATGCTTAAACAGATAAACAATACGTAAAAGCTGTGATTCCACCATAAAAAAATATAAGAAAGTGATAACAAAGCCATACCTGCGATTAAAAAGATCCTCATTTTGCCTTTTTCTTTTCCAATCGTTTTTCCAGCAACGAAGGAACTGATTGATAGAAAAAGGAGCGGAATACTCAGCAGAAACCCTTTTTTGACACCTTTTATTTGATAAGCCGCCTCTAGATTATCGGATAAGTAAAAAAGCACACCAAAAAGAAGAAACATAATAAAACCGCCAATAGCAAAAATGGCATAAAGCCAGCGTCCCTCATGCTTAAAAATGGTCTTTGTTGCTTTTAAAAACTCTTTAAATGTAGGCGGGTCCTCCTCTTTTTTCGCCGACTCTACCATGAACAGTACCATGAGAAAGCTGATGGCCGAAAAGAACGGAATGAACCAAAACGGCACATACCAAAACCATGAAGCAAGAAGTGCCCCAATAATCGGGCTTAGGACCTTTCCCGCTGTGTTAGAGGTTTCAATGGCGCCAAGTCCCGCACTGACCTCTTCATCATCATGAAACAAATCTCCTATAAATGGCATAACAACAGGTGCCGCTCCAGCTGAACCGACACCTTGAAGGACCCTGCCAAGAAGGATCCACATATACGGTTCTTTCATGATTGTTGAGGCGACTGCTGCCACAGCCCCTCCAAGTCCGGCGATTAAAAGACACGGCAGCAGTACCTTTTTCCGCCCAATCCGGTCTGATAAATAACCGGCGATTGGAATACATAAGATTGCTACAACCGAATATACCGTAATAATGAGAGAGACTTGAAAGGAAGTGATCGAGAGTTTCTTTTCTATCTCTGGCAATACAGGTATTAACATCGAGTTCCCTAGTGTCATGATTAGAGGGACTGATGATAACGCAATGATATTCTTTTTACTGACTGTTTTCTCGCCCAACATCATTCACCCAATTCTATATACTGTTACGTATTAGTGTGGCAAGTTTGACGAGTATTATGTATGGCAAACAAAAAGCAGCCGCCTATGGAAGCGACTGCTTTTTAAAATCGTTTGCGTATGACATGAAAGCTGAATTTATCCGCTCGAAAATAATTGAGGGAGTATAAGACCGGCTGATCATCCTGATCATAGTGCATTTGTTTGAGTAATAATAACGCCGTTTCAGGGTCACAATCTAGAATCGGTGAAACCTGATCGTGGTAGCCAATTGGTTCAATGTCTGCAACTGCATATTTAATCCCACTGTGCGGTTCTCTTCCAAACAGCTCAAAAAGAGACTCTTCTTCATGTGTAAAAGAAGCGGGAAGGTGTTTGACTGGAATTTTATCTAAACAATAAACAACTGGCTGTCCATCTGCCGTTCGAACGCGTTCCATTGAAAAAATCCCATCAGATTCATCACACTGAAAACGAATGACATCATTTTCTGTTGGCTCCCCTTCTTGCGAGGATAAAAAGATGGTACCAGGCGTCATATTGACCTGCTCAATCATTTTCGTGACACTTGTCAGCTGTTCTATGCCTGTCGAAAAAAGTGGTCTTGAGTTGACGAAAGTCCCCACACCATGCCTTCTTATTAAATACTTTTCTTCTTCTAATATACGAAGGGCTTCACGCAGTGTCGCTCTGCTCACACCTAAAAGCTTTGAGAGCTCAAACTCAGAAGGCAGCTTTTCTTTTTCGGCATATACACCTGTTTGAATATCTTCTTTAATACGGTCAATCACTTTCAAATATAAATGGCGATTGTCTGTTTTGGTCGACATGTTTTCCCTCCGTCTAATCAATGCAAATGATAAGATGAGAAATCTCTATTCCGAGATAAGTTGAACATAACTATATCATGTTTTTGCAAATAAATAAATAGTCTGACATCCAGTTAACATAATCATACTATCGTTTACTGATTTTCACGAAAGCTCTCTTCAACTTATGAAGAGAGCTCGTCATATTGTTCTTTTGAGAGAAGAACCTCTCTTGGTTTACTTCCTTCATATGGGCCTACAACGCCTCGCTCTTCCATTGCGTCAATGAGACGTGCTGCCCGGGTATAACCAATGCGGAACCTTCTTTGCAGCATAGAGACAGAAGCCGTCTGCATGCCAATGATCAGTTCAACTGCTTCATCATATAGATCATCTTCCACAGCTGCAAGCTGATCCTGCGTTTCTTCGCTTGGAATCATTTCCTCTTGGTATTGGGCTTTTTGCTGTGTGATCACATGATCAACAACATGTTCCACTTCTTCATCTGATAAAAAGGCGCCTTGCACACGAACCGGCTTGTTTGCACCAACAGGTAAAAACAGCATGTCCCCTCTGCCCAGCAACTTTTCTGCGCCCCCCATATCAAGGATCGTCCTTGAATCTGTTTGGGAGGATACGCTAAAGGCGATGCGGGACGGGATATTGGCTTTAATGACACCTGTAATGACATCGACAGAAGGTCTTTGTGTGGCGATAATCAAATGAATTCCCGCAGCACGAGCCATTTGAGAAAGTCTTGTAATGGAGTCTTCCACATCAGAGGAAGCCACCATCATTAAATCAGCAAGCTCGTCTACAATGACAACAATATAAGGAAGCTCTGGCTGTTTGGCATCTTCTGTTTGATTCATTCGTTTAATGTAATCATTGTATCCTTCAATATTTCTTGTCCCCGTATGAGAAAACAATTCATAGCGGCGTTCCATTTCGCTGACTACTTTTTTAAGTGCTTGAGAAGCTTTCTTAGGGTCTGTTACGACAGGTGCCAAAAGGTGCGGAATGCCGTTATACACATTTAATTCAACCATTTTTGGATCAATCATCATCATTTTCACTTCATGAGGCTTCGCTCTCATGAGAATACTTGTGATAATGCCATTGATACACACACTTTTTCCGCTTCCAGTCGAACCTGCTACAAGTAAATGCGGCATTTTGTTCATTTCAGCAAGCACGGCTTCACCCGAGATATTGCGGCCTAAGCCAATAAGGAGCTTAGCATTTGGACGGTCATTTTGCTTCGATTCTAATACCTCTTTTAATGAAACCATAGCGATTTCTGCATTCGGAACTTCAATCCCGATGGCTGATTTACCAGGAATCGGCGCCTCAATTCGAATGTCCTTTGCTGCAAGGGCGAGTGCTAAATCATCACTTAGATTGACGATTTTGCTGACCTTCACGCCAACATCTGGATATACTTCATATTTGGTCACAGCTGGACCTAAATGAACCTGTGTGACTTTTGCTTTCACACCAAAGCTTTGAAATGTTTTTTCAAGCTTTCTTGCATTTTCATATATATTTTTCTTATCTGTTTGCTGACCTGAATGCTGCGGCTCTGCCAAAATATCAAGTGATGGCAATTCGTAATCTTTGTTTTCAAGTTCTGTAAATGTCATCGGCGGTGCCTCTTTTGGTTCATCAGCTGTATCTGATTGAACTGGTGCACTTTGCACAGACTCTTGAAGAGGCTCTGTCTCTTTTGCCGCCTGCTTCTTTTGAACGGGCGGGGTGAGAATGTCATCTCTGTCTGCAAAGCTTGAAATAATCGGCTGGCTATTCTCAGAAGACGGCGTTTCCTCTTCGATCAAGATCAGATCATCCTCGTCCTGTTCTTGAATGCGTGAACGTTTTTTCTTTTCACCTGTTTTCTGAGAGGACGCGCTCTTTTTCGCCTGCCTGATTCCTTTCATATCTTCAACAAACGCCTTCCACTGCTTCACCATAAATTGTGATACAGGAATCGTCACTTTTTTCACCATTTCCTGCAGGGATCGGTTTGTAATCAGAACAATTCCAATCAGCATCAGAACAATCGCCATGATTTGCGAGCCTGCTTGCGCAAATAAGAAATAAGAAGCAGCAAACAATACAGCTCCGATCATGCCGCCTCCTAAATCAGATGACCCTGTTTCACCTTTCATATCCATCAAGAAAAGCTCAAATGTATTTCTAATTACACTTTGAGAGCCAATGACGCCAGCAGATGAAAGATGCTGGAAAAGCTTCACATGTGACAAAAGCAAGATACTCGCAATGATGCAGTAGAGACCTGCTTTTCTTCTTGTCAAAATATCTGGGATTTGTTTTTTCCAGAAAATCGTCACACCAAAAAGAAATAATCCGATAAGGCAGAGAATAAACCATTCACCTGCAAAGAATCGGAATAGATGTACAAAGGTTTGTCCAACAACGCCCAGCTGTAAAATGGCAATGATCGCTATGGCAATACAGACTAACCCATTTAATTCATATTTCAGTTTTAGCTGTTTATTTTGTTTTTTTCTCGTTTTCCGTTTTCTCTTTTTAGCCATACTCATCACCTTACTACGAAAGAAAATATAACCTACCGAAAGATCAGAAAGAAAGCAGCCTGGTTTTGGCTGCATCTTGTTGTAAGTTTTCCCTTTATTATAGCATAGAATCATTCATATGAGTCGGTTTGATTGGTGCCTAAATGTAACTTCAATCGCTTGCCTGGTGCAAGCTCTTGATTGAGAAAATCCATAGGATTGGTGCTCATGACTTGAACGATTTCTGCTTCATCTTCTTTCATTTCAACCATCACTGGCACACCTTGAATGTTTACCTGCTGGAGTTTACGTTCTCCCTGTTCCTCAGCGTAAATGGCTTCATATGGCATAGGCGTATATAAAATCATTGGATCAGCCCCTCGTTTTGAGATGCCCTTTCTCCGATAAGTTCATTCAACTTTTTAATCGCTTGTCCTACACCGCCGACTTCATTCATGAGTCCGTATTCCGCTGCCTCATGACCAACGACATTTGTTCCGATGTCTCTTGTCAAATTGCCTTTGGAGAACATGAGCTCTTTAAACTTCTCTTCTGTAATGTTGGAGTGGCTTGTGACAAAGTTAATAACTCTTTCCTGCATTTTATCTAAGTATTCAAAGGTTTGCGGAACACCAATGACAAGACCTGTTAATCGCACAGGGTGAATGGTCATCGTGGCTGTTTCGGCAATATACGAATAGTCACACGATACAGCAATCGGGACACCTATCGAGTGGCCGCCGCCAAGCACAATCGAAACAGTTGGTTTTGATAAAGAAGCAAGCATTTCTGCAATTGCGAGTCCCGCTTCAACATCTCCCCCTACTGTATTTAAAATGATCAAAAGGCCCTCTATTTTCGGGTTTTGTTCAACGGCTACGATTTGTGGAATGACATGTTCGTATTTGGTTGTTTTATTTTGTGGTGGAAGCTGCATATGGCCTTCAATTTGTCCAATAATGGTGAGGCAATGGATATTTGTATCTTGCGGCAGCTGCGGAACGGCTGTTTCACCAAGCTGCTGTATTTTGCTCATAATACTGTCTTTTTCTTCTGGCTTTCGCTCAGGCTGCTGTTCATTCTTTTCGTCCATTTGTCTCCATCCTTTCCTCAAACTCTTCTCCTATTATGAACAAATAGGGCATATTCCATCCGCATTCCTCACGCTACATCAAAAAAGCCCAAAGAGCTTATGCTCCTTGGGCTTAGCGTGTAGACAAACCCTCGCATTCGCCCGCAGTCCTGCGCTTCGGTGCTCGTCCTTTCTAGACTGCAAAGGTTTTCTATCACGCTAAAAAGAAGACAAAGTGCTAAAATAAAGTTCATTTTAGCACTTTGTCAATAATCTAAAGCCCAAAGAGCTTATACTCTTTGGGCTTTTCTCATCACACTTCCATAATAATTGGAATGATCATCGGCTTACGTTTTGTTTTTTCATATAGGAATTGATTGAGAACATCGCGCATGGATTGTTTCAATGTTGACCATTCAACAATTGAGTTTTCCGTTTGCTCTTTGACAATCCCTTTGACCATTTCTGTTGCTTTCACAATCAGCTCTTCGGATTCTCTTACATAGACAAATCCTCTTGTGATGATTTCAGGTCCAGAAATTAATTGTTTCTTTTGTTTATCTAGCGTAATGACAACGATCAAGATGCCGTCTTGAGACAACAGGCGTCTATCGCGTAGCACGATGTTTCCGATATCACCAACGCCAAGACCATCGATTAAAATGTTCCCTTGGTGAACTTTTTCACCGATTTTGACGTTCTGTCCTCTAAACTCAACCACATCTCCTTTATCAATCAAGAAAATGTCGCTGCGTTTCATACCTACTTCTTCGGCAATACGAGAATGTGCTTTTTGCATACGATATTCGCCATTCACCGGAATTAAATACTTCGGTTTTAGTAAGTTCAGCATCAGCTTTAACTCTTCTTGGCAGCCATGTCCAGATACATGCACACGTTTTTGTGCAAAAATGACTTGTGCTCCGCTTCTTGTTAGGAAATCCACTGTTTTAGAGTATGTGAGTTCTTGTCCAGGAAGTGGTGTAGATGCAATCACAACAGTGTCATCTTTTTCAATATGAAGCTGTTTGTGATTTTGCTTTGCCATTTTTGTTAAAGCAGCAAGCGGCTCTCCGTGGCTTCCAGCAGTCAGGATGACCACATCGTTTTTCGCCATTTTCTTCACTTCTTGAACGGGTACAAATAATTCTTCATCTGCTGTCACATAACCAAGCTTGATCGCCAGCTGAAGGGTTGTCATCATATTCTTCCCTGCAACGGCAAGCTTACGGCCATTTTGATTGGTTGCATTAATGATCTGCTGCACGCGGTTAATATTAGATGAAGACACAGCAACAATCACACGATTTTCAGCATTGTACATCGCATTTGAGATTTCGTCTTGGACGAGCGCCTCAGAAGGTGTATAACCTGGTTTTTCAGCATTTGCACTGTCTGAAAGCAGTGCTAAAACGCCATTGTTTCCAATTTTCGCAATCTCTCCGATGTCACAGGCTTGGTTAAGCGCTGGGGTTTGATCAAATTTAAAATCACCTGTGCATACGATTGAACCAAGAGAGGTTTTGAAGCTGATCCCAACTGAATCAGGGATACTGTGATTCGTTCTAAAGAATGATACTTTTGTTGTTTCAAAAGTAATGACTGATTTTGCATGTACCTCACGCAAATCAGCTTTTTGATTGAAGCCATACTGCTTTAATTTTTCTCGAAGTAACGCAAGGGTCAGCTTCGTTCCGTAGACTGGTACAGACAATTTGCTCAAGCAATGGAATACGCCTCCGATTGCTTCATCATGTCCGTGGGTAAGAAAAATTGCTTTCACCCGATCAGCACGTTCTGTTAAATAAGAGATATCAGGAATGACGACGTCAATGCCTAGCATTTCGTTTTCTGGATGCATTAAGCCTGCATCTACCACGTATATGTCCGAATCAATCTCAATGACATATAGGTTTTTCCCGATTTCTCCAACGCCTCCGAGTGCAATAATTCTTACGTTCTCTGTATTTTTCTTTTTCAAAATTCTTATCCTCCTAGTCTCAAGCCCGTCCATCATCGCTTAATGCTATTATAACTGAATCTAATTTTAGAAAACAAGATGAAGTCACATTTTAAGAAAGTGTTTATGTATAAAAAACGGTCATACTCAGGGACATCTGAGAATGACCGCTTACGAAATCTTTTGTTTTGATCAGCTGTTTAAAACGCTGCTTAAATCCAGTCTCTCTTCTTCTGACAAAGGCAAAAGCGGAAGACGAACAGATCCGACGTCTAGTCCTTTCAGCTGAAGGGCTGTTTTGACAGGCGTTGGATTTGGCGCTGAGAAAAGCTGTTTCATGATTGGAAGCAGCTTTTGATGGATCAATGCTGCATTCGCTGTTTGGCCTGAAGCATAGCTTTTCAGCATTTGCTGCATATCCAGTCCTACGATATGAGACGCAACAGAGACAACTCCTTTTGCACCAACAGATACAGCCGGAAGTGTCAAGCTATCATCCCCTGAATATACATCGAAATCTTCTGGCGTCTCAGCAATGATTTTTGTCATGGCATCAAGATCGCCACTTGCTTCTTTGATGGCAACAATGTTAGGTATTTGCGCAAGCTTAATCGTTGTTTCTGGTGCTAATGAAGCGACCGTTCTTCCTGGTACATTGTAAAGCATGACAGGAAGAGATGTAGACTCGGCAATGGCTTTAAAGTGTGCATACATGCCTTCCTGTGATGGCTTGTTGTAATAAGGTACGACAAGCATCACTGCATCAACGCCCGCTTCTTCTGCTTTTTTCGTTAGTTTGATAGACGCATTTGTATTATTACTGCCTGTTCCTGCAATGATTTTACAACGACCATTTGCTAATTTGACCGATTGCTGAAAAAGAGCGACTTTTTCTTCATTCGATAAAGTTGGCGATTCGCCTGTTGTCCCTGCAACGACTAAGGAGTCACTGCCGTTTTTTAATAAATAATCAATGAGAATTGATAGTTTTTGGAAATCAATGTTGCCCTTTTTATCAAAAGGTGTAATCATAGCTGTTGCGATATTTCCGAAATTCATTTTTTTCACCTCATCATGATTCAATCACATTTATCTTGAAAGTTCAAACACTTCATGCAGGGCATTGACGGCCGCTCTCATGTTTTCTTCGTTCACTAACACCCAAATGGTCGTATGACTGTCAGCTGATTGTAAAATCGGAATGTTTTGCTCGGATAGTGCCGATACAATTTTAGATGTGACACCTGGTACACCCATAATGCCTGCGCCAACAGCTGATACTTTCGCACAATTTGTTGTCACAATTGGCATATAGCCAAGATCTTTTAGGATCGACGTTGCCTTTTCAGTCATTGCACCTGTTACTGTATACACAATTTCACTCGGTGTGATGTTGAAGAAGTCGACACTGATTTGTGCGTTTGCCATTGCTTTGAAGACCTCTGTTTGTACGCTGTACTGACCTTCTTTTGCTGGAACTTTGATTTGCGTCACATCATTGACATGTGCAATACCCGTAATGAGGCGGTCGTACACATCATGGCTCATTTTATCTGAGTAGTGTGATGTAACGAGTGTGCCCTCATCATCAGAATATGTTGAACGGACCCTCATTGGTACTTTTGCTTGCATCGCAATTTCGACAGCTCTCGGGTGAATGACTTTTGCCCCTTGATATGCGAGGTTGCAAATTTCCGTATATGTCACGACTCTCAGCGGTTTTGCATTTTCAACAATACGGGGATCTGCTGTCATAACGCCTTCTACATCTGTAAAGATATCAATAAAGTCTGCCTGCAATGCAGCGCCTAAAGCAGCGGCGGACGTATCACTGCCACCTCGTCCGATTGTTGTCACGTCTCCATTTTTCGCGGCTCCCTGGAATCCAGCAACAACGACAACATCATGTTCAGACAG
Organism: Bacillus sp. FSL R5-0659; assembly: GCF_038008785.1. Taxonomy (NCBI): domain Bacteria; kingdom Bacillati; phylum Bacillota; class Bacilli; order Caryophanales; family Bacillaceae; genus Bacillus; species Bacillus sp. FSL R5-0659. The sequence continues at coordinate 1,601,662 of NZ_JBBOZU010000001.1, read as the reverse complement.
TGCTGCCTCCAGACGTTCGCACTTCATGTCAATAATTTTCGCACTTGTATGCTCCTTATCTGTTACAAAGCCCGCCTGAGCTCCAGTCATCGCTACAGCCTTTAGACCGTTTTCATTCAGCATACTTGAAAACACAACAGCTGAGATATTCTCTCCGCAGGAAACAAGCAAATCTTTTTCTCGATTTGTCATATGCTGCGCGCTGCCGTAAAGCAGACCAAGCAGCGTATCTGTCGCATAGGGATCACCTTTTCGTCCCATTGCAGAAACGACGACAACCGACTTATAGCCTTTCTCTTTTGCAGATAAGATATGTGCGAGTGCCCTTTTTCTACCTTGATCATCTTTGACAGATGTACCGCCAAATTTTTGGACAATTATTTTCACTGTTTTCACTCCAAGTTCATTCTGACGTAACAGAAGAGAGCAGGCGAAAGATGCCTAACTCTCTTCTGTTCGTCCTCAACATCCATTAAATGTTAAACTAATTTTAATGCTTTTAAGCTTTCTGCAATTTGAACTGAATTCCATGCAGCACCTTTAAGCAGGTTATCAGATACAATCCACATATGGAACCCGTTTGGACGGTCCAAATCTTTCCGAATGCGGCCGACAAATACGTCGTTTTTCCCAACAGCATCTGCAGGCATTGGATAAATTTGCTGAGACGGATCATCTTGCAGCGTAATTCCTGGTGCATCTTTTAGAATTGATTTGAGGTCTTCCACTGTTGCATCATTTGATTCTAGTTCGACGTAGACAGATTCTGAATGTCCCGTTTCAATTGGAAGTCTCACACATGTTGCCGCTACTTCCAGCTCTGGCATATGCATGATTTTTTTCGTTTCGTTGATCATTTTCATTTCTTCGAATGTATAGCCATTGTCTTGGAATTTATCAATTTGCGGAATCGCATTAAATGCAATTTGATAAGGCATAACTTCTGGTTTTACATCTTCTTTATTTAAAATGGCTTGTGATTGGCTGTATAGTTCGTCAATGGCCTCATGTCCCGCACCTGATACTGCTTGATACGTAGAGACAATGACTTTTTTCATTCCATACGCCTGACGAAGCGGTTCTAATGCCGCTACCATTTGAATCGTTGAACAGTTAGGGTTTGCAATGATTCCTTGATGATCATGCAAATCTTTTTCGTTTACCTCTGGTACGACAAGAGGGATGTTTTCGTCCATACGAAAAGCACTAGTGTTGTCTACAACAATCGCACCTCGTTTAACTGCTTCAGGAGCCAGCGCTTTAGAAACATTTCCTCCAGCACTGAATAATGCAATATTCACTCCTTCAAAACTTTCAGGTGTTGCTTCCTGAACAGTGTACTCTTGGCCTCTGAATGTCACTTTTGTTCCAGCAGAACGTTTTGAGGATAGTAGAGTAAGTGTATCCATTTCAAAATCTCTGTCAGCTAGTGTTTTTAACATTTGTTGACCGACAGCTCCAGTCGCTCCAACTACAGCTACATGCAATCCTCTTCCCATCAGTAAAACTCCTTCCGACCCATCCATGATTCTTTTCTTTCGGATGGCCATCCTATGACTTTTTACATTTTATTTTACCATAGAAAAGCAAGGCTTGAAGCATCTTTTTTGAATCTTTCATGATTTTCTAGTGAATCTATTATTCGTTTGGTCCAATTAAAATCGGCTGAATTTGTCTATGCTGGAGTGCCTCTTCTACTGTTTGAGATAGCAGATCCATATTTGCCACCATAGAGGTCGGTTTTTTGAATGGATCATCCTGACCAAACGGAATAAAGAAAATATTCTTTGTCGACATCAGTCTCATCAGATTTGTACCATTTAAGCCTAACGCATCATTTGTTGAGATACCTAAAACGACAGGTCGATGATTTCGAATCGTCGCTTTAGCAGCCATTAAAACAGGACTGTCTGTCATGGCATTTGCAAATTTCGCCATCGAGTTTCCAGTTAAAGGCGCAATGACCATACAATCAAGCGGCAGCTTAGGGCCAAGCGGCTCTGCTTTCACGATTGAGTCAATCGCTTGAAATCCAGTCAGCTTCTCAATCCGCTCGATCCACTCAGCTCCCTCTCCAAATCTCGTATTCGTGCTCTGCACCGTGTACGACACTACTGGACGCACCTCTGCCCCTTCTTTTACAAGCGCTTCGATTTGCGGAAAAACGGCTTCATACGTACAGTGGGAACCTGTTAAACCAAAGCCGATTCTTTTACCTTTTAATGTTGTCATGATTCCATCCCCCTTTTTTCCTCCGCAAGTTCACATAAAAGCCCGGAAAGCACTTTTGCAATGATTTGCCCTGCTGTCTTTGGTGCAACAATCCCCGGGAGTCCTGGTGCAAGAAGTGCCTTCACTCCGTGCTTTTGTGCAAAGTCAAAGTCTGTTCCGCCTGGGCGGGAGGCGATATCCAAAATGAGTGTCTTTGGTGTCATGCTGACGATGACAGATGAATCTAATACAAGACTTGGAATGGTATTGATGATAATATCAACATCCGTTACTTCTTCTTTTAACCGGTCCATTGAAAATGGATCAAGCCCCATCTCAAAGGCCCTCGCTAAATGTGCCGTGTCTGCCGCCCCTACTTTTACGTCTGCCCCTAGTGCCCGAAATGTGCGGGCAATCGTGAGTCCTGTTCTTCCAAGTCCGAGAACAGCGACATGTGACCCGTGAATCGTATAGTCCGTTTGCTGAATGGCCATCATGATAATCCCTTCAACTGTTGGAATAGAGTTATATATGGCAATATCATCTCGCTCAAACAGCTTCACAAGCTTCCGGTTCACCTGCTTTGCCAGATTGTCTAAGTACGTATTTGAAATACCTGAGTACAAGGTACAATGGGCAGGGGTTCTTTCTAAATATTTCGCTTCCAGCAAGACCTGCTCGTTTGAAAAAACTGTAGCAACAGCGCCTTCATCCGTTGCCCCAGATACTGGCAGGATCATACTGTCTACTTGTTCGAATGGAAGTTCAGACATTTTCAGCTTTTCAGCACCAATAAATCCATGATCCAGCTGATCAAATCCGACCAAAAACACTTTGGCATGCTGCTGTGACAACTTGCGAATAATTTCAAGCTGCCTTGCATCTCCCCCGATCACCGCAACCGTTAAACCGCTCAACATACTGACCGTTCACCTTCTTTATTTAAAAAAGTCTGTAATATTTTCTGAATCTCCCTTTCAGCATATGAGGAGAGGATTCAGCCTGTGAACGAATCAGAGAGAGAAAAGAAAAAGAGCACCCATTATTGTGGGTGCTCTTTTTCTCCGTGCGGCTGAAGTTCTTCAGGCACATCGAGAATGATCATATCTGATCCTATTTTTTGAATGTGATTCCACGGGACGCGGATGTCATTTCCTTGTTTTCGAAAGCCAAACCACTTCACGGAAGGTATAATGAGTGCTGTAATTTGACCGTCCTGTTCATTGATTTCAAGGTCGGTTTGTCCAAGCACGCCAAGCCGCTCCGCTCTTTTAATATCGACGATCTCTTTTCCTGACAGTTCACTCAGCCTCAAAATCGCATCACTTCCCTTCCGTATCATATATGCATTAAAAGGAAGAAATAGACCGTCCTGCTCTTTTCAAGTTATGTGATGCGAGTTGGTATACCAAATAGGCTTAAGTTGATGAAAGTAATTATGATCTGTCAGCATTCTCTCCACTCGGTTTAACATGTCTTTTACATGTCCCGGATCATAGGAAAGTGTCCAGACAATAGAGGAAAAACAGCTCATTGCTGTATAGATGGAAAAAAGAAGCCAAAAATTGTTTGTGGACTGCGTACTCACGTATTGATCCAATTGTCCAGCTGAAAACGGAATGCTGCTTTCTCGACTAAATAAGGACAATTTATAAAAGTCATGAACCGGGTCGCCCCAGTCGGATTGATCGAAATCAATCACACCGGCATACTGATTACCTTGTATGATGATATTCCCTAAATGAAAATCATCATGCTGGAACTGGTTAGGTCTCTCTTTTACCTCATCAGCATGCGACTTGATAAAATCTAATACAAACTGATCCTTGGGAAACGACAAGCCACTTGATTGATAAGCATGTACATACCGTTCATGTTTTGCCATGACCTTCTCATTCCATGGACGAACATGAGAAGGTGCATGACATGCATGCATCAAACTTAGCTCTCTACCTGCCCGCCTCCCGATCTCATACTGCTCTTCATTCGTGAGTAGATGGATGGAATCTCTACCAATCTCGCCTTCAATATAGGAGAAAATACGATAGGTACAGTTTAGTTCAGCACTTATTCCAATCTCAATCAATTCAGAACAAAGAATCCCTCGATCTTTAAACTTCCGCTGAACTGATGCTTTTCTTTTAAAGCGGGAATACGTTTGAATGTCCGATAACTTAAGCACCATCTTTTCACTAGATGATATTGTAACCAAAAAGGTACGATCTCCCGAAAAACCAGATGTCATTCGTTGGAAGGAAATAGTTTGTGTCAGAAGTGGAGACAGCTGTTTCAGTTTTTCAAGTTCCATGAAAGCAGAACCCCTTTCTTCTTTACCTACAATAAAAACGGCAGACTTTTTTTGAGTCTGCCGTGTTGTTTACATTATGATGGCTGATCACCCGTCGGACTAATAAGCGAGAGCGCGTAATCTTCTGTAAAGATGCGTTTTGATAAGTTATTCACGCCGTCTAATGTGACGCTGTTGATTTCGTCAATAATTTCATCGAGTGTCCGATGTTTGCCAAGGAGCAGTTCGTTTTTACCGTTTCGGCTCATTTTGCTGTTTGTGCTTTCAAGGCTCAGCATAAGGTTGCCTTTCATTTGCTCTTTAGAGTTCTCTAGTTCTTTCTGCGTGATTCCCTCACGCTTTAAGACGTCTAATGTTTGTAAGATGGTCTCAGAGAGCAGGTTTAGCTGCTTCGCTCCAGTTCCGCCATAAATCGTGAGCATTCCATTATCTGCAAACGAACTGTGATAGCTGAAGACGGAATAAGCAAGTCCTTTGTCCTCTCTTACATCTTGGAATAATCGGCTGCTCATGCTTCCGCCAAGAACATTATTTAAGACGATTAAGTCATAGATGCCTTTATCTCCCGCTGGAAGGCCATTAAAGCCCAGGCATAGGTGCGCTTGTTCCGTTTCCTTTTTGCGTGTGAGCTTGTCATAATGAAATGCTGGAGCTTCGACAGGCTGCTTTTTCCCTTTTCCTTCATAAGAGCCGAATAGCTTTTCAACCTCACGAATAAAGGTCTCATCTACGTTCCCTGCAACAGAGATCACAACGCGGTCCGGCGTGTAGAATTCATCCATATATTTTCTAAGTGAGTCTCCGTTAAAGGTAGAAAGTGTTTCCTCTGTTCCTAAAATCGGATATCCTAATGAATGTTCACCATAAATGGCTTTGCTTAATAAATCATGAACGATGTCATCAGGTGTATCCTCATACATTTTAATTTCTTCATACACCACATTTTTTTCTTTTTTCAGCTCTTCTTCATCAAAAGCAGAGTGAAAGAACATGTCGCTTAATACATCGAGGGCGTAGCCAGCATGTGAATCAAGCACCTTTGCATAGTAGCAAGTGTATTCTTTTGATGTAAAGGCATTCACTTGACCACCGATGCGGTCAAAGGATTCTGCGATATCACGTGCAGATCTTGTCTTTGTCCCTTTAAAGAACATATGCTCTAAAAAGTGTGAGATCCCATTAATTTCAGGTGTCTCATGTCTAGAGCCTGTTCCAATCCAGACGCCAATTGCGACAGACCTTACAGTGGGATTGTTTTCGAGTACAATTCTTACTCCGTTTTGGCAAGTATACGTTTTGACCAAGTTTTGCTCCTCCTATTCAACAAACAGATCGCATCACGGATGTCTTTTTTCACTTAGGAGGTCAGAAACCGTCCCTAATTCATATCCTCTTTCCTTGATTTGAGTGATAAGTGCGTCAAGACTTTTCGCCGTTGCATCTGTTGGATGCATTAATATCATCGCCCCATTGTGAATTTTCCCAAGCACCCGCTTTTGTAAAATAGCCGGTGATGGCTTTTGCCAGTCGATGGTGTCAACTGTCCACATAATGGTTTCCATGCCTTCTTGTTTGGCAAGCTTAACTGTTTCTTCTTTAAAGCTGCCGCTTGGAGGCGCAAACCATTTTGGTTTCTTCCCAAGGGATTCTTCAATTTGGCGATTTGTTTTCGTTATCTGCTCTAATGCTCGTTCTCTTGTCAGTGTGCGCATATCTGGGTGATTGTATGAATGATTTCCAATTTCATGACCATCTGCCACGATTTTTTTAGCAAGCTCTGTGCTTTTTTTCACCCATTTGCCTTCTAAGAAAAAGGTCGCCTTGACTTGATGCTTTTCCAGCGTCTTTAACATGTTGATCAAATGCTCGTCACCCCAAGCTACGTTGATGAGGAATGCATTCATTTTTTTATCTGGATGGCCTTTATAAATGGGCTCAGCACCAAGTTCATGTAAATGAATAGATGGTTTTGTTTCATTCAAAACAAGCAGCTTTTCATCGAATGACCCCTGTTTCTTCATTTTTTCATAAGAGGCATCGATATCAACTGTCTGTCCATTTAAGCCAGGTATCTTTTTCCACACTTTATCAATCTTAGCATTTTGCGCCTTTACTTCATAGTCAGAAGACTTCGATTCAATCTCCTGATATAAAATATCTTTGGAAACAGATGCTACCTCGGCATGCTCTTTCATTGATTCAATATATGTAACAGCAGTCGGCTGCTTCATCGTTTGATATGACACGAGCAGTAAAAATACAAACACAATGAATGGTAACGTTTTTTTCAATGGTTGTCCCTCCCCTTTACCACAAATTATGATGGGGAGAAACAAGCTAGAACTATTGTTAGCGCAAGAAAAGAAAGAAGCCTGGCACGGGTACCTGGCTTCTAACACATTTTATTTGATCTCATTAAGACTGCTTTTCTTCTTTTTCCTTTTCTTCACGTAAAACAGCTTTCCGAGAAAGGTTCACACGGCCTTGTTTATCGATTTCAGTGACTTTGACAAGTAATTCATCGCCAAGTTTCACGACATCTTCTACTTTGCCCACACGCTCAAGCGCAAGCTCAGAAATATGAACAAGTCCATCTTTTCCGCTGAAGATTTCAAGGAAGGCACCGAATTTTTCAATGCGTTTGACTTTACCTAGGTAAAGCTGTCCTACTTCAACTTCTCTCACAAGATCTTCAATGATTTTCTTCGCTTTTTGGTTCATATCTTCTTCTGTAGAAGAAATAAAGATTGTACCATCTTGTTCAATATCGATTTTTACACCGGTATCTTCAATGATTTTATTGATTTGTTTACCGCTTGGTCCAATGACATCGCGAATTTTATCCGGATTGATTGTCATCGTTAAGATTTTTGGTGCATAACGAGACAATTCTCCTCTAGAAGCAGGAATCGTTGACAACATGCTGTCTAGGATTTCCATTCTTCCTTTTTTCGCTTGTTGAAGAGCCTCTTCTAAGATGTCTTTTGATAGACCATCAATTTTGATGTCCATTTGAAGTGCTGTGACACCTTTTGATGTACCTGCAACTTTAAAGTCCATATCTCCAAGTGCATCTTCCATTCCTTGAATGTCTGTCAGCACTGTGTAGTATTCCCCTGATTTCACAAGTCCCATTGCAATCCCTGCAACTGGTGCTTTAATTGGAACACCCGCATCCATCATCGCAAGTGTGCTTGCGCAAATACTTGCTTGTGATGTAGACCCGTTTGATTCTAATACCTCTGAAACAAGGCGAACCGTATAAGGGAAATCTTTTTCAGATGGAATCACCGGTTCTAGTGCACGTTCACCTAGTGCGCCATGTCCGATCTCACGGCGGCCTGGACCACGCATTGGGCCTGTCTCACCAACACTGAACTGCGGGAAATTGTAATGATGCATGAAGCGTTTTGATTCTTCAACACCTAGACCATCAAGAATTTGCACATCGCCAAGTGCACCTAATGTACAAATACTAAGCGCCTGTGTTTGTCCTCTTGTAAATAAGCCTGAACCGTGCGTTCTTGGCAGGAGTCCTACTTCTGAAGAAAGTGGGCGGATTTGATCTACACCGCGTCCATCTGGACGTACTTTCTCTTCAGTGATCAGACGGCGAACTTCGTTTTTGACAAGCTTGTTTAATACATCTTTTGCTTGTTTAATCGTTGCTTCGTCACGTTCTTCTGCTTCAAACTTCTCGACTACAGCTTTTTTCACAGCACTGATTGCATCCTCACGCGCATGCTTCTCATGTACTTGAATCGCTTTCAGCAGGTCTGCTTCAGCAAGGGCTTTTACTTCGTCTGCTAACGTTTGATCTACTTCATATAAAGGAATATCGATTTTTTCTTTACCGACTGCCTTCACAATTTCTTCTTGGAATTCAATTAAGCGTTTGATTTCTTGGTGACCGTACATGATCGCTTCAAGCATTGTTTCTTCCGGTACTTCATCAGCACCAGCTTCTACCATGTTGATCGCATCTTTTGTTCCAGCAACTACAAGATTGATGTCACTTTGCTCAAGCTGCTCCACATTTGGGTTAATGATCAGCTTTCCATCCACTCGTCCTACTGTAACGCCGGCGATTGGTCCCTCAAATGGAATGTCAGACACACATAAAGCTAAAGATGAGCCAAACATTGCAGCCATTTCAGATGAGCAATCTTGATCCACACTCATGACGATACTAATAACTTGTACTTCGTTTCTAAATCCATCTGCAAACAGCGGACGAATTGGTCTGTCAATTAAGCGGCTCGCAAGGATCGCCTTTTCACTTGGGCGGCCTTCTCTTTTAATGAAGCCGCCAGGAATTTTACCTACTGCGTATAGTCTTTCTTCGTAGTTCACAGTGAGCGGGAAGAAATCAAGTGGTTTTGGTTCTTTAGAAGCTGTTGCTGAGCTAAGCACAGCCGTATCTCCGTAGCGTACGAGGACCGCTCCGTTTGCTTGCTTTGCAAGCTGGCCAGTTTCAACAGTCAGTTGACGTCCAGCCCAGTCTATGGTGAAGACATGTTTCTCTTGTCCCATTCTGAGATAAACTCCTCTCTTATCGTAAAGTTTTAGTTAGTTCTTATTATGAACAAAATGATTTTCACATATCAATGTGAAAGCTGTATGTAGAAGGGTTTTTGCCATTCTTTCAACATTTTAACCATAAAATATTAGTGATTATACGATAAAAAAGCGGGAATCCTCCCGCTTTTTACGATTATCGACGTAAGCCTAGTTTGTTAATTAACTCACGGTAACGAGTTACGTCTTTATTACGTAGATACGTAAGAAGATTACGACGTCTACCTACCATTTTCAAAAGACCGCGACGTGAGTGGTGATCTTTCTTATGAGTACGTAAATGCTCGTTCAAGTTGTTAATTGATTCTGTTAGGACAGCGATCTGAACTTCTGGAGATCCAGTATCAGATTCGTGTGTTTTGAACTCATTAATTAATTGCGTTTTACGCTCTTGAGTAATTGCCATCCTGTTTCACCTCCAAATCATGTTAGCCCCATCTACCTCGCAACCGTCGGTGAAGTCGGTTTGCCAAGTAAGTGGTTTTAAAGCTACAGGAATAATCATACTAAAAATATGCTGAATTTGCAAATGGTAGAGCAGTTTTTCTATGATTTTTTTGTTTGTTTGAGCTGATCTTGAAAAAACTGAATCGCTTCTTCTTTATCTTGACTGATTTGAGCCGTCAGCTCCTGGATTCCGTTAAATTTTCGTTCACTGCGAATGCGCTTGAACCATTGTAATTTAATCGGCTGGCCATAGATTTCTTCGTTAAAATCAAAAAGGTTTACTTCAATGGCAGGCTGATCAGGACGCTTTTCATAGAATGTTGGTTTATAGCCAACGTTACAAACGCCGTCATATTCTTTGCCTTTCACTTCTGCTCTTACTGCATATACCCCTGTTGGCGGAATAATGTATTCAGCAGATAAGCCGACATTAGCTGTCGGAAAACCGATCGTCCGTCCGCGTTTGTCTCCATGGATGACAATACCGCGAAGCTGATAAGGTTTTCCTAATAGCTCGCTCACATATTCAACATCCCCATTTTTTAATGCGGAACGGATGAGAGTGGAGCTGACTTTTCGGTCTTGATTGGACAGCTTAGGTACAATAGTTGCCGTGATACGCCCTTTTCCGTATTCATCGAACGTTTCCATTGTGCCTGCACCAAAACGGCCAAACGTAAAATCAAACCCCGCTACTGCGTGCTTCACATTCAATTCATCCAAATATTGATCCACAAACTCTTGAGGAGATAGAGCTGCAAAGCTCTCGCTGAATTGTACGATGTATAAATAGTCAGCGCCCAGCTGCTTGATAAAATCAATTTTATCCTCAAGCGGTGTAATTAAGTCTTTTGGTTCCCGTGCCTTTTGCAAAACATGTGAAGGATGCGGATGAAAGGTCATGACCGCTAAGGCCAATCCTTCTTTTTTCGCAATGCTTTTCGCTTCGTCAATGACTTTTTGATGCCCGAGGTGAACACCGTCAAAGTACCCTAAAGCCATGACAGACGGGACTTGATCCTTTTGATTCAATGTATGTGGGTGTGAAATATGTATAGTCTTCACGAGATGTCACCTTTTCTTTAAGATTGCTTGTCCTGAGATAAGATCTTCGCCGGCTTCATCAGGTTCTGTTTGGTCGGGTGCTTCATATATATCGCCAGACAACGACCTGAAGGAGCAAATACAGCGACACGATCCTCCTCTGCGAAATGAGCAAATTCATCAGGCATTGGCAGGACTGCACCGTTTTCCACTTTACTTGCTAATGTATCATTTATCTCCCATTTCGGCAAATGATTGAGCGCACGCTCGATCGGGACAAGGTGCTCATCTACAGTTCCTTCCTCACTTATCTCTCGCAGCTCATCCAGCGTGATACATTCATCAAGTGTAAAATCACCAGATCCTGTACGAATGAGATGTGACATGTGGGCTGGAAACCCTAGTTTCTTACCGATATCAACCGCTAAAGTTCTCACATATGTTCCCTTTGAGCATAGTACGGTGAATCTAAATGACACGCTGCCATCCTCATATGTGACAGGTGTAGTCCGCTCGATACGGTGAATGGTAATTTCACGGCTTGGCCGTTCAATTTCAATGCCTTCTCTAGCATATTCATAGAGCTTTTTCCCGCCAATTTTCACAGCAGAAAACATGGGAGGAATTTGTTCAATAGTTCCTTCAAACTGCTTCAGCGCCGCATCAATGTCTTTTTCTGAGATCGGTTTTTCCACTTTTTTTTCTTCTACGATCTCACCTGTTTGGTCTTCTGTTGTTGTAGAAAAGCCAATCGTGATTTCTGCATCATACGTTTTCGATTTATCTGTTAAGTATTCTACAATCTTCGTTGCTCTTCCGATACAAATAGGCAGAACACCTGAAACCTCTGGGTCGAGGGTGCCTGTATGTCCGACTTTTTTTGTGTGCAAGATTTTTCTTACCTTAAACACACAGTCATGAGAGGTCATGCCTCTTTCTTTATGTAATAAAAGAACACCATTTATCATCCGCGTTCTCTCCTTTCATAAACGATGAAAAAGGACAGACGATCATCGCCTATCCTTATTTCAACGTCTTATTCGTGATCTTTTGTGTTTAATTCAGCAATCAGGCTTTCAATTCGGTTTCCGTAATCTACGGATTCGTCGAATTCAAAATGAAGTTCTGGTGTTTTGCGAAGTCTGATTCGATTGCCAATTTCAGAGCGGATGTACCCTTTAGCCTTTGCAAGGCCTTTTAAGGTTTCCTCTCTTTTCTTCTCGTCGCCAAGAACAGAAATGTAGACTTTGGCAATTTGCAAATCACCGGATACTTCGACATCAGTTACAGTCAAAAAGCCGATTCTTGGATCTTTTAGCTTTCTGCCTAGGATGTCGCCCAATTCTTTTTTCATTTGCTCACCCACACGGGTTGCTCTCATACTCATGATCTTATCACCTCTAATTAAAACCACTCAGTTTTCGTGATCGTTCGTTCAATTTCAGGAAAAGAATCGATAAAGCTTAATACACGCTGAAGCTCCTTTTCCACTTGAACCCGAGATGAGGAAATCACGGCGATTCCAATTGATGTACGCTGCCATGTATCCTGGTAATCCATTTCAGCAATGGTTACATTGAATTTATGACGCGTTCTAGTCAATATACGCTGAAGAACCGCACGTTTTTCCTTCAGTGAGGATGCATCATAGATCATACACTCACATTCGGTATAACCGATCATTTTCTTTCGATTTCTTGCATAACGAATGATTCCATAACATCACCTTCACGGATATCATTGTATTTCTTAATGGTAATACCACATTCATAGCCTTGTGAAACTTCTTTCACATCATCTTTAAATCGTTTTAACACGTCAACTTCGCCTTCGAAAATAACGACGCCGTCACGGATTAAGCGGATTCCGCTATCTCTTGTAATCGTTCCTTCAGTTACATAGCCGCCAGCAATTGTACCGATTTTAGATACTTTGAACGTTTGACGAACTTCAACTTGACCGATGACTTTTTCTTCATATTCAGGGTCAAGCATTCCTTTCATCGCAGCTTCAATTTCATCGATGACTTTATAGATAATGCGGTGCAAGCGGATATCAACGTTTTCAGTCTCAGCTGTGCTCTTCGCATTTCCATCAGGACGTACGTTAAAGCCAATCACGATGGCATTAGAAGCACTTGCTAAAATGATATCTGATTCCGTAATCGCTCCAACACCCGTATGGATGATTTTCACTTTTACGCCTTCGACTTCAATTTTTTGAAGAGCTGCCGTTAATGCTTCAGCAGAGCCTTGTACGTCTGCTTTCACGATCAAGTTGATATCTTTTACGTCACCTTGTTTGATTTGCTCAAATAGGTCGTCTAGAGATAATTTTGCTTTGTCTGAACGCTGTTCGTCCAGCTGCTTAGAAGCACGCGCCTCACCAACTTGACGAGCTGTTTTTTCATCTTTGAATACGAGGAACTGATCCCCTGCATTTGGTACATCGTTTAAACCAGTGATTTCAACAGGTGTAGATGGTCCTGCTGTTTTCACGCGGCGGCCGATATCATTGACCATTGCACGTACACGGCCAAATGTATTTCCGACGACGATTGGGTCACCTACATGAAGTGTACCTGTTTGAACCAGAAGGGTTGCAACAGAACCTCTTCCTTTATCAAGCTCAGCCTCGATAACAGTCCCTTTTGCCGCACGATTTGGGTTGGCTTTCAATTCTGCTACTTCGCTGACAAGAAGGATCATTTCGATCAATTCGTCAATGCCTTCACCTGTTTTTGCAGATAGTGGCACGAAGATCGTTTCCCCGCCCCAAGCTTCTGGTACAAGACCATGCTCAGTTAATTCCTGCATCACGCGGTCAGGGTTTGCTGTTGGTTTGTCAATTTTATTGACAGCGACAATGATTGGCACTTCTGCCGCTTTCGCATGGTTAATCGCTTCAATTGTCTGAGGCATAACACCATCATCTGCTGCAACAACCAGAATTGTCGTATCCGTTACTTCGGCACCACGTGCACGCATCGTTGTGAATGCTGCGTGTCCAGGTGTATCAAGGAACGTAATTTTTTTGCCATTTTCTTCGATTTGGTATGCACCGATATGCTGCGTGATTCCACCTGCTTCGCCTTCGACGACTTTTGTCTTACGAATGCTGTCAAGAAGAGTTGTTTTCCCGTGGTCAACGTGTCCCATGATCGTTACAACTGGAGGGCGTACTTGCATATCTTCTTCTTTATCTTCAACTTCATACTTTTCAAGTTCAGTTTCTTCTAAAATAATGACTTCCTCTACTGGAACACCATATTCAGAAGCGATTAATTCAACTGTATCTTTGTCAAGTTCTTGGTTGATCGTTGCCATAACACCAAGCATCATCAGCTTTTTGATGATTTCAGCTGTTTCTTTTCCAAGCTCATCAGCCAGCTGGCCGACAGTCATTGAATTTGTAAATTCAATTTTTTCAGGAAGCTCTTTTTTAGGCTTCACAGGTCTAGCTTGCTGATGCTGCGGTTTGTTATTTCCACCACGTTTATTTTTGTTTTTATTTTGGTTGTTGTTTTTTTTGTTTTTATTAAATTGATTATTCTGCACGTCATTCTTCTTTCTATCATTGTTTTTGTTAGATGATTGTTTTTTTTGTTCTGCGGGTTTCTCGTTAGTTGTCTCTTTTGCTTTGGCTTTTTTATAGATAGCGTCTAGCTTTTTCACAGTGTCGTCTTCAAGCGTCGCCATGTGGTTGTTCACTTCCACGTTCATATCCTTAAGCGCTGCTATAATATCTTTACTTGAAACATCTATGGCTTTTGCGTATTCATATACTCTCACTTTAGCCATTCGTTCACCCCCAAATAAATTAATCGAGCAAGCTTATGAGCTTCTTAGCGAAGCCTTGGTCAGTGACAGCGACAACTACGCGAGCTTCTTTCCCAATAGAACGTCCGAGAACGGAACGGTCTTCAACTTTTCTAACCGGAACATTATAAAATTTGCATTTGTCAGATACCTTTTTTTCTGTGTTAGGTGAGGCATCTGCTGCAAGAAGAACCAGCTTAGCACGCGCATGTCTAATTTCTTTGATCACCAGATCTTCTCCTGACACGACTTTACGAGCTCGATTTGCTAGACCAAGCAAAGGATACCATTCAGATTCATTCATTAGGTTTTTTCACCTTTTCAGCTAGTTCTAGTAATTCTTCAAATATGTGTTCGTCAATCTGTGTCTGAAATTGCTGCTGTAAACTGCGTTTGTTCTTTGCCGCAAGAATGGTTTCTTTATCGAGAGAAAGGTAAGCCCCGCGTCCGTTCATTTTTCCGGTAGCGTCAACAGACACTTCTCCTTCTTTCGAACGAACAACACGGATCAGTTCTTTCTTTGGTTTCATTTCTCCCGTCACGACGCATTTTCTAAGCGGGATTTTTTTTCGGCTTTTCACCTTTTATATCACCTCTTATTCGTCAGATTCCTCAGCAACTGGTTCAGCCTCTAAGAAAAGAGATTCAGAGTCTTCAGTTCTTGGGAAAATACCGAGTTCCCTTGCATCTGTTTCGCTTTTAATGTCAATTTTCCAGCTGGTCAGCTTCGCTGCAAGACGAGCATTTTGACCTCTTTTACCAATCGCTAATGACAGCTGATAATCAGGGACAATGACTGTTGTCGCCTTGTCTTCTTCATTCACAATGACATCAAGTACTTTTGATGGACTCAGTGCATTGGCAACAAATTCAACCGGGTCATTAGACCAATGGACAATATCAATTTTTTCGCCTTTTAGCTCATTGACAATTGCTTGTACACGCTGACCTTTTGGTCCAACACAGGAGCCAACTGGATCAACATCAGGATCATCTGTACGAACAGATATTTTAGAACGGTCTCCAGCTTCTCTAGCAACCGATTTAAGCTCTACAGTACCATCATAAATTTCTGGTACTTCAATTTCAAATAAACGCTTTAAAAGACCTGGATGTGTTCTAGACACATAAATTTGTGGCCCTTTTGTTGTTTTTTCTACTTTTGTAATGAACACTTTAATGCGGTCATGTGGTTTGTATTCTTCATTTGGCATTTGTTCATTGACAGGAAGAAGGGCTTCGATTTTGCCAAGTGACACGTAAATGAATTTACTGTCAATTCGCTGAACGATTCCCGTCATAATGTCTTCCTCGCGGTCGATAAACTCAGTGTAGATCACACCACGCTCTGCTTCTCTCACTCGCTGCGTCACAACTTGTTTCGCTGTCTGAGCTGCAATGCGTCCGAAGTCTTTTGGTGTGACTTCAATCTCAACGACGTCACCCACCATGTAATTCGGGTTAATATTGGCTGCATCATCTACAGAGATTTCAAGGCGAGAATCATACACTTCATCTACAACATCTTTTCTTGCGAACACACGAATCGTTCCCGTTTCGCGGTTTAAATCAACACGAACATTTTGTGCTTGATTAAAATTACGCTTATATGCAGAAATGAGTGCAGCTTCTATCGCTTCAATTATAATTTCTTTACTAATACCCTTCTCTTTCTCAAGAACAGTCAGGGCATCTAACAACTCACTACTCATTTTTATGGTTCCCCCTTATATCAATGAAAAGGTTAATTGAACGAAACTGCTAATCTTGCGTTAGCTATTTTTTCGTATGGAATATTGATCTCTTTCTTTCTTGTCTTGATCTTCACTGTCACTGTTGCAATCTCACCATCAAAGCTTGTAAGCTCACCTTCAAATGCTTTTTCACCATCAATTGGTTCATATGTTTTCATGAAAACATTTTTTCCAAGTGCTTTTTCAAAATCAGCTTTTTTCTTTAATGGGCGCTCCGCTCCAGGAGAGGACACTTCAAGAAAGTAGTTTTGGCTAATCGGATCTGCCTCATCAAGCTTTTCGCTCAAGGCTTCGCTCACTTTGGCACACTCTTCGATATCGACACCTTTATCAGAGTCAATAAACACGCGAAGGAACCAGTTTTGACCCTCTTTGACAAATTCAACATCAACGAGTTCAAGCTGTAAGCCATCTAAAATTGGCTGCACCATTTCGCTTACGACATCCACTACTTTTTTGCTCATTCTCTTCCTCCTTGTGCTTTCGATAAACGCTCTTATCAATCATTCTGCATAAAAACCCTGCTTTATGTGAGCAGGGGGAGCAGAAAACGGATGAATAATGTCGAGACAAAAATTGCCTGTTCAATACAAAAGAGCGGGTTTCCCCACTCTTGTCTCGGTAATCGTTAGCATTTCCATAAAAACTATACCATATCCAATTTTTTTATGCAAATGAAGTTCCTTATTCAGCAGGCATTCATCATCGGTTTTTTTCATTCATTCTTTTCGCATGTTCACTGATAAGTGCTGCCTCCCTGCTCCCTTTTATGATGCGGAATCCGTCATAATCCGGATAGAGCGAGTCATCGTCCTGAATGCTTGTTAAAATCCAAAATTGACTGCCAGCACCTCCAAGCCGCTCTACCGCTGACAGCCAGCTTTGATATACGTCTGGACGAGCTGATTGATTTTGGTAGCCAAACTCTTCTAGCACAACTGGTTTTCCGATTGAATTTCCGCGGGTGATATGGTCTTCGATCCATTTCACTCCCCAGACAGCAGACTTGTTCCAGTGATCTGGGTACAGATGATAGGTTCCATAATCGATATTAGGAAGAGATGTTAGACGGTCCCAATCGACGCCTTCCCCTCCTCCGTAAAACCAATCTTCATGTCCTGGTATACGAAAGAATCCTTCATCTCCTACTGCAACAAGGTGGTGACGATCAAGCGATTTGATCCATGTACTCATTTCATCTGCCCATTTGACTAGTCCATTTCCCGTTGGATCTGACTGCATCCGCGGCTCGTTGGCTAATTCCCACGTCATAATAGCTGGGTCGTCTTTATATTGAACACCTGTATACGTATTGGTTCTTTCTAATACATAGCGGACATAATTTTTGTAAGCCTTTTGAATACGAGGATCTGTATAAAAGGTATCATGCGATCCTGCCCCGAACCACTTCACATATTGATTCATACCGCCGAAGTCATCCCAATTGTTCACTAGTGGGATGACAAGCTTTATTCCTTCCTTTCCTGCTTTATAAATGGCATAATCTAGTTTTTGAAATCCCGATTCTTCATAGACCCCTGGACTAGATTGTAAGACTGAGTTTTCTTGAGGGGCCCCGTCGTGAAAGCCCCAAATCCGTATGACCTTTAAATTCATTGCTTTCATATCATCGAACACAGCATCTACCATTTTTTTAGATTTGTAATGGAAATAGTAATTATTTGTGCCGGCGAAGTAAAATGGTTGATTGTTCAGCGTAAATTGTGTACCAGACGTCTGCACATAAGCGGCCGCTTTAATCGTAAGCGAAAACCAGCCGGACCATATAGCGGCCACAAGTATGAAGCAAGATACTCTTTGAGCCCACTTTTTCATTTACATTCTCCTCACAATCTATCTCTATCCTTCTTGAGGCAGGATCACGTCTAGTTGAAACGGTGTTTGTTCATTTGAATCAAGTTCAATCGTCTGCTGTTTCAACATTTTACTTTCTTTACCGATTCGAACCTCATATGTTCCGTGAAATGCTGGACATCTCACATGGCCATTAGCATCTGTTTTTTCAATTCTTTGGGTCGTCCACTCATTTAGAAGCTTTTCATAACGTCTTCCTGCTTCATTTAAAGACCAATCATAATTCACGATGGCTGCATTTTCCCCTCTCCAATGGGCACCTGCCCAAAATCCCCACATCAGCACTCCTTTTACGGCTGGATGACTAAATGCGACGCGATATAAAGCTTCCAGGTTATCCGCTCTTCGATTAGGGTCAGGGTGAACCGAATCGTACTCTGTGACCCATATTGGAAGACCTAGCTCAGCAAGCACATCGAGTCTCTCTTTGACAATGACTGGATCGACCCGTTCTTCAAAATGGCCTTGAACCCCAATCGCCTCAATAGGTGCGCCTAACTGACGCAGTTCATTGATATGCGCTTTATAGGCATGGTGTTCACCATATGAGATCACATTATAATCATTCACAAACAATAGTGCTTGAGGGTCAATTTTTTTCGTTTCTTCATACATCCACTTCCAAATATTTTTCCCAAAGCGATCTTTAAAAAATGAACCATGCATCATTTCATTGTTTACATCCCAATGACGGAACCTTCCCTTAAAGTGATTGCCCGCATGCTCAAGCCGGTTTTTCATGGCTTCATATACTTCATGATTTGGCAGTGACCTTAGCCAGCTTGGATTCGCATCCTCTACCTCCCAAAACAAAGCGTGCCCTCTCACTGGAAGCTGATGTCGATCTGCAAAATTCAGCATCGCATCTGCTTTTTCGTAGGTGATTCTCCCTCTTTGTGGCTCATTCGCATACCATTTTGCCTCATTTTCAAAAACAGCCCAATTAAAATACTTCACGAAAAAATCAGCATATTGTTGATTAAATAACACTTGATCATTCATCGCTGAACCAAAGGCGAATTCATGTCTGATTTGCTTTATTTCAACCTCTATACCTGCTATTGGCTTTTTTTCACCGTTTGTTACGTTGATCACAAGATCTCTTTGTCTATGCTCTGAGATTCGATCATCCGCCTCTTTTTTCCACATCAGACTGTCCTGTCCATTTTCGCCCCTATTGAATGAATGATGAAGAAAACTTCTTTCTTTGACCATATAAACTCACCCTTATCTTCATTGGATTGTTAATATTTTCTATTCAAACTGCCGGCTAGAAGCCGACAGCTTGAATTTGACCTTTGATCTCTTAGTTGATCAGACGATGATATTCAGCATAGGCAGTGGCCATATCCACTTGAGACCAGAAGCGGTGATAAGTGAAAACTGGTGCGCCATTCTCCCATTTGCCTGTAGCTTCATTAAATGAAGACTGATATTTACTTTCGAGTGAAGACCACGCTGGATCTTGTTTAATCTTCGGACGAAGGTCAGCAAAACTCGTATAGACCCCATTCCCTCCTCGCTGCGGGTCAGAAGGAACGGTGCTGGCTCCAGGAATCTGATTTCCTTGACCAAATGTCCCGTTCCATCCATTTGGAAAATACACTTCTTTTCTAAAGAAACGGTCATAGTCTTCTCTATCTTCCTCGGTCACTATGCCGACGCCATCATTGTAATTCCATGCAACCTCTAGAAGCTGCGCGGCTGCATCTTTCGCTCTTGCACCAAGCGCTGTATAATCACCTGTTTCCAGCTTTGTGGCTGCAGCAAAGAAAATCAAAGCTTTGGCAAGACTCCCTAATACGCCTGTATCCTGAGTTGGATCTTTTGTGACAGCTGTTAAATTTGGATTTCCTGTTGCAGACTGGAATCCATTCCAAGTATCAGGCTGTCCGCTCCAAGCAATATTTCCAGGTAGCCAAAACTCTCCAGGCGCACTTGTTGTAGCAACCGAAACATTTGTTCCTCCTAGAATTCTCTGTCCTTGCTCATCTAAGAAATAACCCTCTTCATCCGACACAGGACGGCTGCCGATAAAAATATAATCTAATGCATAGTTGACCCATTTTGTTATGGCAGATTTGGCCATTTGGACATTTTCAGATGTTTTGTCGCCATCTTTGACAAAAATATAATAAAGCTCTGCTACGCGCTCCATTGGCCACGCCTGCATTCCAAACCAGTTATTTGATGGTGGATCAAGGTAAACAGGCGCATCTTCATATGCCATATCGTAAAAAGTACTTCTTCCCGCCGGATAAGCGCTATAGTCTCCATTCCAGCTATTGGTTGCGCCTCCTGCTATGGCTCCTTCTTTCGATTGAAGCCATACGTAAAATTCAAGCTGTCTCTTTAAAGTTTTTTCCCAATCGCTTGCCCCGGTAGCAGAAGATGGCTTTAAGCCTCCTTTATCTGAGGATAAAGCATAAGCAGCGACAGGATTTTGATATCCCTGATGACAATGGCTCGCTCCAATACGCCATGACCAGTTTGCATACTCCCCAAGTCCTCCGCCCCAAGAGGTATACCAAGCCATTAAGTAATGACAGGCACCCTTTCCGTTTCCAGGATACGGATTCCCCTGCTTCCCGCTTCCAATCGTTTGAAAATATTTATCGTACATGCCGTAACGAAGGAAATCCCCCATTTTTTTCGCTTTATCAAGATAAGCTGACTGATTATAGCCGAGCTCCTTCGCCCAATACATCGCTTGTATCGCACGTGCATCAGCATCTGTTGCATTCGTATAACGCCACTGAGCAGCTGGAGCTTGATTTTCTTTTGTGAACAAGCTCATAAAGCCTTCATTCGGCTTACCAAAAGATTTATCGTCTTGTGATGGATGAGGGATGGACTCCCATACAGATTCCTGTGGACCACGCTGGAATGTGTTCACATATGCGGCTGTATGTGATGGGTTGAGCAAGTTCCCATAGCCATACCAGTTATCTACGTCAAGGAGCCAGTGCATTAAATACGTTTCATTCGATCCATAGGTTGATTTTAATTCACCATCAATTGGATCTTGACCAGCAGGACGGGCACCGGTTAATTGGCTTGGGTATTGATCCGGAAATGGTTTCTCTGCTGCATATGTGGCTGGACTGGACGGATTATAAGCATTCATATGCGGCTGCTCATCATGCCCATCTTCATTGACTGGGATGATGTACTTCTCCATATTGTCCCAAGCTGCCTCTAATTTGCTCCAATCCCCTGTGTAATGTCCGTACAGCACCTCAAGCCATAGCCAATAGCTATACGCTTCCGAAGTTGTCATATGTCCGTAATCAGGCGCTTCACAAATGAGCGTCTCGATTGAATGGTACGGAATTCCTTCTGGTGAAAAATATCCATTCGCATCGCTTTTGATTTGATGATAAAGCGTTAAAAACCGTTCTTTATTTGACAAGTCCTTCACCCTTTCAATAAAATCGTTGATTTTTATTTGTCTGGAAGTGTGCCAAATACTAAAGCACCATCGTCAAAGACAGGAATCTTCGTTGTTTTTTGCATAGTGGATGTTAATCCTTGATAGGAATAATCATTTGAGGCATCCCATATATTCGATCCATTTGGAGCAGATATTCGAAATTGTATTTCCTTCTTATGCTCAGATTCTCCTCTAGGAGAAATAGCTACGCCGGTAAAATCAATTTCTGCAAAATAGACGCGGGTTGATGCGTCATATACCTTTAAAGGCGATAAGGAAGCGCCTTCATTGTAGGCTGCTGTCACCTGAATATCCTTTTCAGTCAATCCCTTTGCAAAGACCTCGCTCAGATTAACGTAATATCTGAAGGAGAGTGTTTGACTGGTTCTTGCCGGCCAGCCGGACCTGTTGTACAGCACTGCTTTCACTTGAGTAGATGTTGTATCGTTATGCATCACAGCTGCCTCTACAAAAAACTCATCCTCCACCTGTTCTTTAGGCGGGAAATTTGGCAGCTTTGATTGGCCTTGACCAAAGAGCTGCACCATTTTGGCGATATTTCCAGTAAAGGCGGCATTATAATCAGTCGCCACTTCGTTTGATATATAATCAGAGATGTCATCGTCATATTGATCCTGTGCATTAGGACCTCCAACAAGCGCTCCATAAAGTGTGTGCCGGTGATTTGGAGGGTTTGTCAGCTGGTTAGACCATGAGCCATGTGCAGTACGATGATGCGGGTGCTTCGGCGAATTCTGGCCAAACCCAACGACGTAGCTTCTATTCAGAGGATTATCACCTAACATATAGTGAGTTTGCTTGATCGCAAACGATTGGTATCGATTCTTCTTTTCTTGATCAGATACCCAATCAGCATAAACAAAGGCTAAAAATGCTGCATTGGCGGCATAACGAAGTGAACCCCATTGATCTAGCCATGCCAAACCACCAGGCGTATAGGTGATTCTTTCTACTTTTCCATTTTGAACGAGGCCTGTGGTCCAGTAATCAAGATTGCGCTCAGTGGATTCTATAAATCTGTTCTCTTTCGTGATTCTTGCAAGTAAGATTTGTGAAGCAAAAAAAGTATTGTCCCATGACATGGTAAACGTATAATCCCAATCCTCCGGCCATTCCTCTACCGCTTTTAATGCTTGGTTTAAATAAGTTTCTTCATTTGTCGCCAAGTACAGCCAGATTCCGCCCCAAATCAGTTCGTCAACATAGCCGCTCCAGGAGTTGTAAAATGGCTGCGCATTGGTGACACAATCTGAATATTTGCCGCGATACTTGTCAGCAAATGCATATAGCTGTTTGGCGTGCGTCAAAAGCTTTGCCGCATAAGACGCATCTGTTTCTTTAAAAATGATAGAACCTGCTGCTAAAGCCGCCGCAGTTTGGGCAGCTACTTCTGTTCCAGGACAATGTTCATCAATTTTAAAAGCTGGCCGGTTCATCGGCATCACTTCTGCTGGTCCCCACCAAGCATGATCAGCATTTCCATCACCTACTTGCGCCCAAAATTCATTCGGGCCCGTATGTGCTTTCAAAAAATAATCCGTTGCCCACTTGATTTGATCTAGTATCTCATCAAGCAGCTCCGCCTCTTCATAAGCTTCCCGGTATTCATATACTGTCCATGCAAGCACGGCTGCTGAATAAGCCATCGGAAGTCCAAATTTCACATGATCTCCTGCATCATACCAGCCGCCGGTTAAATCATGCCCAACATCCTTCCCGTCCTCTAGCCCAGAATCTCCCCGCCAGTTAAGACGATTGTTTTCCGGAAGCCGGCCTGACCGCTGCGCTTCATAAAAAAGCATGGATTTTTGTAAAACCTCTACATAGTTGTAAGATGCCATTTCTCTATTGCTCACCCCTTCTTTTTAGTGAAACATTGATCAATAGACGCACCGCCTCCTTTTGATACTTCGTTTCGTGATCTGTACAGTTTTGAAAAGAATCAAATATATTTCAAAAATAAGCATAGTAAACAGCAATCAGCTTTACGCTCATCGAAGTTTTCTCTTGATTCTCCTTCTGACTGTACCCAGAATGATCATATGTCGCTTAAGAACATTTCAGACGGCGAAATTCTCTTTTGAGCTCTATTTGGGTAGAAAGAATGACATACAATCTCTTCTCTTAAAACATCACGCTAAATCAAGATATATGAATGGATATGAAAATAATTCCAGTTGGTGAAAAATCTTTATTAGTTAACATAATAATATTATTGTATATATAGAAAAGAACGCCCTTTTAAGGGCGCACTTATTCATCACATTAGAATAAAGAAAGCTGATTTTGATCAGGAAGTGCTTCTAAACAGCCTTGACGATCTAAATACTCAAGAATAGTCTTTGAGACTTTTCCACGCTTTTGTAAATCTTCTTTTGAAAGGAATTCCCCATCTTGCCGCGCGCGGACAATATTTAATGCAACGTTTGTGCCGAGTCCAGGGATCGAGTTGAATGGCGGAATTAATCCGTCTCCATCTATGATAAACTCTGTTGCACTTGAGCGGTAGAGATCCACTTTTTTGAAGTGGTAGCCTCTTTCACACATTTCAAGCGCAAGCTCTAGCACAGTTAATAGGTTCTTTTCTTTCGGTGATGCATCTAAACCTTTTGAATTAATATCATCCATAACGGCTCGAATCGCATTCGATCCTTTTGTCATCGTTTCAATATCAAAGTCATCCGCACGAACGGTAAAGTAAGCCGCATAGTACAGGAGTGCATGATGCACCTTGAAATAAGCAATACGAACAGCCATCAATACATATGCAGCCGCGTGGGCTTTAGGGAACATGTATTTGATCTTTTTACAAGAATCAATATACCAGTTTGGTACATTATTATTCTTCATTTCTTCTTCCCATTCAGGAGGAAGCCCCTTTCCTTTACGAACAGATTCCATGATTTTAAAGGCAAGTGACGGCTCTAAGCCTTGATAGATGAGATAGACCATAATATCATCACGACACCCAATTACTTCACTTAGTTCACACGTTTTATTGTGAATGAGCTCTTGTGCGTTTCCGAGCCATACATCCGTACCGTGTGAGAGTCCAGAAATCTGAACAAGCTCTGAGAAGGTCGTTGGTTTTGTATCCTCTAGCATTTGCCGAACAAATCTTGTTCCAAATTCCGGGATACCGAGTGTACCTGTTTTACAGCCTATTTGCTCTTCTGTTACACCTAGCGGCTCTGTCCCTTGGAAAATCTTCATGACTTCAGGGTCATCTGTTGGAATCGTTTTTGGATCGATTCCGCTCAAATCTTGAAGCATACGAATGACCGTTGGATCATCGTGCCCAAGAATATCCAGCTTGAGCAAGTTATCGTGAATCGAATGGAAATCAAAATGTGTCGTCTTCCAATCAGAACCTGTCGCATCTGCTGGGTATTGAATAGGTGAGAAATCGTAAATGTCCATATAATCCGGCACAACGATAATCCCGCCTGGATGCTGGCCCGTTGTCCGTTTTACCCCTGTACAGCCTTGTACAAGCCGGTCGATTTCAGCACCTCTCATATGAAGGTTATGATCCCCTGCATAGCCTTTCACGTAACCGTATGCTGTTTTTTCTGCAACGGTACCAATCGTACCTGCTCGGTATACATACTCTTCTCCGAACAACTCTTTCGTATAGTTATGCGCTATCGGCTGATATTCACCTGAGAAGTTCAAATCAATATCAGGGACTTTGTCTCCTTTAAAACCTAAGAACGTTTCAAACGGAATATCATGTCCGTCTTTTTTATAAGGCGTTCCACATTCAGGACAGTCTTTATCTGGAAGGTCAAAGCCTGAACCAACAGATCCGTCATTAAAGAACTCAGAGTGCTTACAGCTTGGGCATACATAATGAGGTGCAAGTGGATTTACTTCAGTAATCTCTGTTAATGTCGCAACAAGAGATGATCCGACAGATCCCCTTGAACCAACAAGATATCCATCATCAAGTGATTTTTTTACGAGCTTATGAGAGATTAAGTAAATAACGGCGAAACCATGACCGATAATACTTTTTAATTCTTTCTCAATGCGGTCTTCTACGATTTTCGGCAGGTCATCTCCGTAGATACTGCGCGCCATTTGATAGCTCATTTCCCGTATTTCTTCATCTGCACCTTCAATTTTTGGTGTGTAAAGATCATCTTTGATAGGTTTAATGCTTTCGACCATCTTAGATACTTTTTGCGTATTTGTTACGACGATCTCTTTCGCTTTTTCGTCTCCTAGGAAGGAGAACGCTTCGAGCATTTCATCTGTCGTTCTAAAATGAACTTTTGGCAGTTCATGTCGGTTCAGCGGATTCGCTCCACCCTGTGATGAAATTAAGATTTTACGATAAATTTTGTCTTCTGGATGCAGGTAATGTACATTCCCAGTCGCCACAACTGGTTTATTCAGCTTTTCGCCAAGTTTGACAATGTTTGTGATGATTTCTTTTAACGCACGTTCATCTCGAACTAGCTCAAGCTGCAGCAGATGCTGATACACTTCTGGCGGATGTACCTCTAAATAGTCATAAAATGCTGCAATGTCTTCCACCTCATCAGGTGACTTTTGCATCATTCCTTCAAATACCTCACCCTTATCACAAGCAGACCCAACAATTAAACCTTCTCGATATTTCTCAAGCTGTGAGCGCGGAATCCGCGGAACCCGGTAGAAATAATGAATATGAGAAAGTGAAACAAGCTTAAATAAATTCTTAAGACCTGTCTCATTTTGAGCAATCAAAGTTGCATGGTAAGGACGTGAGCGCTGGTAAGCATTCGACTGCCCCATGTTTTCATTCAATTGATCGTGATAGGCAATCTCTTTTTCAGCCGCATCTTTTAGCATCTTCAGCATGAGATAGCCAGTCGCCTCTGCATCATAAATCGCCCGGTGATGCTGCGTTAGTTCAATATCAAACTTTTTACAGAGGGTGTTCAGCCGGTGATTTTTAAATTCTGGGTAAAGGAAACGGCCAAGTTCAAGTGTATCAATGACAGGGTTTGACGCTTTATCTGTTTTTAAGAGGCGTTTATACGCTGCATTTAAAAAGCCCATATCAAAACTCGCATTGTGCGCAACAAGAATATCTTGTCCAATCCATTCTTTGAAATCCCGTACGACGTCGACGACATCTGGTGCATCTCTCACCATATCATCGGTGATACCTGTTAATTCGATGGTTGTCGCTGATAACGGGTGATGGGGATTTGCAAATGCCTCAAAGCGGTCAATGATTTCCCCGCCTTTGATTTTCACTGCTGCCAGCTCAATGATCGTGTCATAAACGGCTGAAAGTCCAGTTGTCTCTACGTCGAATACGACATATGTCGCATCCTCTAACAAGCGGTGCTCTGGATTATATGCAATCGGTACCCCGTCGTCTACTAAGTTGATTTCCACACCGTACATCATTTTGATGCCATGCTTTTTACTTGCTGCATACGCATCCGGGAAGGATTGTACAACGGCATGATCTGTCAGAGCAATGGCTTCATGTCCCCATTTTTTTGCTTGTTCAACAAGCCTGCCGATGCCAGTGACAGCATCCATTTGGCTCATAGGTGAATGTAAATGAAGCTCCACACGCTTTTCACCCTCAGGTGCTGTATCTTCTTTCAGCTGCGGTTTCATTTCATTGACATCATTAGCGATCATGACAAGATCTCTGACAAACGTATCATTTTGAATGCTTCCTCTTGCTTTCACCCACATGCCTTTTTTCAATGATTTCATCAGCTGAGCATCTTCTTTTTCTCTTGCAAACATTTTGATCAATATACTATTTGTATAATCAGTGATCTTAAAGATACAAAGCGTTCTCCCGCTTTTCAGCTCACGCGTTTCTGCATCGAATACGTAGCCTTGAACGGTGATTCTTCTTTCCTCGTCCATGATACTGTCAAGCGTACGAATTTCTTCATTGTCTTTGATTTGATAGCCAATCATCAGAGGGCCTGATGGAGCTTCATCCTGCTCCTCACTTTCTTTCTTCTCCATCTCAGTGAGGGCTTGCATGGCTCTTTCTTGATCTTCAGCAAGCTTTTGTTCTCTGAACTTCTGAATCTCTTGATCTGATACAAAAATTTCTGTATCGAATTGCAGTTCTGGAAAACCTACTTGTTTAAATGCGGCCTGGAGCATCGGGCTGTACTTCTTCTTAATAGCGAGTGCCTCTGTTTCGCTTTTCGTTTTAATGATGATTTTATGGCCAGACAGCGATGGCTTTTGCTGCTGAAGCAAACTGATGATTGGGGGAGAAATTCCTTGAAGTTCTTCCACACAATGTGACCAGTACGATTGTACGAGATCTTCAGAGATGTGCGGATCACTCACTTCAATCGTACAAGTAATTTGTGCAATATGAGAAAATGCATTTGTCAGTCTGCTGAGAAACATGGCGTATACTTTGTAAGGCAAAAGAGCCTTAAATTTAAAAAGGAAATGCCATGTTTTCGACGCCTTGTGCACCGTCAATTTGACGATTTCCCCTTCTTCAAAGTAACGACTGAGGTCATCATCTGTCATTTGAATCTGATTGAGTAATATATGAAATTGCCGCCGTGTGATCGGTAATTGTTCATCCAAGACAGGACCCTCCTTTTTTCAATCAGAAAGGTACCTCTTTTCTACAGGAGGTACCTTCATTTTTTTGTTCGTTTTATGCTTGGCGTATAAATGAAATCAGATCATTAACAGATACTTCATGTGATTCACCTGATTTTCTAAACTTCACTTCAACAATACCTTCTTCTGAACGTTTACCGCAGCTAATGCGAATTGGCAGTCCAATTAAATCACTGTCTGCAAATTTCACTCCTGCACGCTCCTGGCGGTCATCGAAAAGTACGTCAAAGCCTTCATCTTCTAAGCGCTCGTACAACGTTTCAGCCAATTCTTTTTGCGCATCGTTTTTCATATTTAATGCAAGGAGGTGAAGGTCATATGGTGCCACTGTTTCTGGCCAAATGATTCCTTTCTCATCGTGATGCTGTTCAACAATCGCTGAAAGAGTTCTAGAGATGCCGATGCCATAGCAGCCCATAATCATTGGCTGCGCCCGTCCATTCTCATCAAGGTACGTTGCATCCATTGACTCAGAATAACGAGTGCCGAGTTTAAAGACTTGTCCTACTTCAATCCCTTTTGCAAACTGGATGGTGCCTTCCCCGTCTGGAGAAACATCTCCTTCTTGAATCAAGCGAAGATCTGTGAATTCTTTCACTGACACATCACGTGCAGGGTTGACATTGACATAGTGATAATCCGCTTCATTTGCACCAGCGACTGCATTTGTCATTCCCTTCACAGCAAGGTCCGCATAAATATCGACTTCTGCTTCCAGTTTAACAGGTCCAACAAATCCAGGCTCAGTTCCAATGACTTCTAGCACTTCTTCGCGTGATGCTAGTTCGACAAGCTGTGCTCCTACTAAGTTTTTCACTTTCACATCATTTACTTCATGATCGCCTCTAGTAAGGATAAGAACATACGCATCATCTGCTTTAAACAAAACAGATTTCATGCATGCAGAAGGATCAACTTCTAAAAATCCAGCCACATCTTGAATTGTTTTCGCTTGCGGCGTGTGGACTTTTTCAAGCTCTTTGAAGTCCACAGGATTTGCTTCTTCTCCGTGATATACAGCCTCAGCCATTTCAATGTTTGCAGCATATGAGGAAGTATCAGAATAAGCGATGGTATCCTCTCCGACCTCTGAGAGTGCCATGAACTCATGTGTATCTTTTCCGCCCATTGCCCCAGAATCTGCAATGACTGGTCTAAAGTTGAGACCCACTTTTGAGAACACATTAGAATAAGCTGTAAACATTTTGTTGTATGTCTCGTCAAGGCTTTCTGGTGAAGAATGGAATGAGTATGCATCCTTCATAATAAATTCACGTCCGCGCAGCAGTCCAAAGCGTGGTCTCTGTTCATCACGGAATTTTGATTGAATTTGATATAGAGTTAAAGGTAGCTTCTTATACGATTTCACTTCACTGCGTACTAGTGATGTAATCACTTCTTCGTGGGTTGGACCAAGCGCAAATTCGCGGCCATGGCGATCCTTCATACGCATCAGTTCTGGACCGTATGTATACCATCTTCCTGACTCTTGCCACATTTCTGCCTGCTGAAGCACTGGCATTAACAGCTCAGCTGCGCCTGCCTTTTCCATTTCCTTGCGGACGATGGATTGAATATGCTGAATGACTTTATGCGCAAGCGGCAGATAATGATAGATTCCACTTGTATTTTGTCTAATAAATCCAGCTCTTACTAAGAGTTGATGGCTTTTTGCCTCAGCATCTGCCGGCACCTCTCGAAGAGTTGGAATGAAAGTCAGGGATTGTCTCATGTCGTTACACCTCATTTATGAAATAGGACTTCTCACAAAAACTCTTGTTTCCCGGAATGAGAAACAAGAGAGAATGGTTTTTATAAAAATAACCGCTGAATGTCATTCCACGTTACCACTAACATTAACAGCATGAGGAAAGCAACACCAATAAAGACAACAAGTGCTTCTTTCTCACGATTAATTGGTTTACCGCGAATGGCTTCAACAAATAAGAATAGTAAACGTCCTCCGTCTAATGCAGGAATCGGTAACAAATTCACGATGCCTAGGTTGATACTGAGGAACGCCGCAAACTGCATTAATGTTAACACACCTTGTTTGGCTACTTCTCCTGTCATGTCATAAATTCCAACAGGACCTGCTAACATATCTAGTGAAAATTGTCCTGTGACAATTTTTTGCAAGTTCGTTAAGATCAGACCTGCCGTTGAAATGACAGTTGTGCCTGAAGATGAAATGACTTTCAAAAATCCATTTTCCGTTGGCGGATATGATCCGAAACGGCCAATGCTTTTTCCGTCAGCTTTCACAGCTTCTGGTACAACCTGCACAGTACTTTCTTTGCCGTCTCGGTCAATGACGACATTCATTTTTTTCTCAGGGTTCTTTTGAACTGTTTGAACGACGTCTGTCCAAGAATTCATTTTCTCGCCGTTAATGGACACGATGTGATCTCCCTGCATCAGTCCAGCTTCCGCCGCTCGTCCATCTTTTGTCAGCTTACCGAGTACAGGATCATCAACGGTTACCCCTTGGATAAAGCCTAAAGCAACCAAAATCACATACGCCAGGATAAAGTTCATAATTGGTCCAGCTGCGATGGCTTTAATTCGCTGCCAAACTGTTTTTGAACCAAATTGACGATTGTATGGTGCAATTTGAATTTCTTCACCATCTGCAATATAGAAGCTTGTTTGACTGACATTGTAGCCAGTCAGAATATCTTCATTTCCAGCTTCATATCCCGAGATTCTCATGGCATGATCTAAATCGATCTGCTCCACTTCGATGACAAGTGCATCAGGATATTTTTCTTTATCATTTAAAATGATCTTTTCTACTTCATTTTGCTCATTGAATAAGAGCCCCACTGTATGACCTGGTTTAATTTCGATGACTTCTGGGTCTTCTCCAGCCATTTTCACAAATCCGCCAATAGGGAGGAGTCTAATGGTATAAACGGTTTCCTTTCGTTTAAAGGAGAAAATCTTCGGCCCAAAACCAATTGCGAACTCGCGGCATAAAATCCCCGCGCGCTGCGCCATAATTAAATGGCCAAGCTCGTGGAAAAAAACGAGCGTTCCAAAAATAATAATAAACGCAATCACTGTATTCACGAACATACCACCTTATGTGAGGATTGATTGAACAAAGTCTCGTGTATCTTTGTCCACTTCATGGATATCTTGCAAACTAGGCGTTGAAATCACATGATGTCTAATTAGTGCCTTTTCAATCAATTCTTCAATTTGCAGGAACGTTACTTTGCCTTTCAGAAATGCATCGACTGCTATTTCATTTGCTGCATTAAGTACAGCAGGCATTGTCCCTCCTATTTTACCTGATTCATAAGCAAAATGTAAGCAGCGATACCTGTCAAAATCCGCTTTTTGGAAATTCAATTGTCCAATCTCCCAAAGGTTCAATGATTTCGCTTCTTGTAACGGCGCCCTGTCAGGGTATGTGAGTGCATATTGAATAGGCACTCTCATGTCAGGTGTCCCTAACTGAGCCATGACGCTTTTGTCGTGAAATTCCACCATCGAATGGATAATGCTCTCTTTATGTAGCAGCACATCAATTTGTTCATAAGGGATATCAAACAACCAATGTGCCTCAATCACCTCGAGCCCTTTATTCATCATCGTCGCTGAATCAATGGTGATTTTCGCTCCCATCGACCAGTTCGGGTGGTTCAGCGCTTCTTCAACCGTAACACCTTCAAGTTCAGTTCGTTTTTTATCTCGGAAACTACCACCTGAAGCTGTCACGATTAAGCGTTCAATATTTTTAGCTTGTTCACCTTGCAGGCATTGAAAAATAGCGGAATGCTCACTATCGACAGGAAGTAAAGGTACATCATATGTTTTAGCGTACTCTTTTACTATATGACCAGCTGTTACAAGTGTTTCCTTATTTGCGAGTGCAATCGTCTTTTTTTGTTCAATGGCCTTTAATGTTGGAACAAGTCCAACACTTCCTACAAGTGCATTTACCACTACGTCCACTGCATCATAGGTCGCTGCCTCGATGTTGGCTTCATCACCAGCAGCCAGCTTCACACCGTATGCAAATGAATGATTTTTTAGCATGCGATAGGTTTCTTCGTCTACACAGCCAACGAATTCAGGCTGAAAGCGCTCAATGATCGGAATCGCTTTTGCTATATTTCTGCCAAAGGTCATGGCTTTCAGCTTAAATTTGTCCGGGTGCTGCCTGATCACATCTAACGTTTGTTCTCCAATTGATCCTGTTGCGCCTAATAGCGAAATATATTTCAAATTGCCACTCCTTCTCTCGTTCAATAAGTTTCTATGAGGTTAGCTGGCAAACGTTGCGAGCAGTAAGTATAAAAACGGCAGAACGAATAAAAAGCTGTCAAACCTGTCCAAAATTCCGCCATGGCCAGGGAGAATTGTCCCTGAATCCTTCACGTGATAATGACGCTTTAAAGCAGATTCCACTAGGTCGCCAAGCTGTCCAAAGATACTGAGTAAAAGAGTAATAAACATCACAAGCAGATATGATGGCAAAAATCCTGTAACCGCCTGAAACACAAGTGACAACACGACCGCTGTGACGATTCCGCCGATAAATCCTTCTACTGTTTTGTTTGGGCTGATTTCAGGCCAAAGCTTTCGTTTCCCCATAGATTTCCCAATAAAGTAGGCTCCTGAGTCAGTAGACCAAATAATCACTGCTGCGAAGAAGATCGCACTCATGCCATATAAGCCTCTAATTTGGATAAAATAATAGAAACTAACGCCAATATATAATGTGGCTAATACAACAAAAGCAACCTCATCGAATGTGAAAGAGTTTTTGCTCAAAACTGTATAAGTTAAAAGTATTAAGACTGCGAATAAAGCAATCTGCATTTTTGATGCGTCCACGTTTGGGAAGAAACTGTTGTCTCCGCCCATTAAAAGCCAAAGCAATATTAAGCTGACAATACCAGGAAAGCTGAAAATCGAGATTTTTTTCATTCTTAAAAGCTCAAAGAGAGCGACACTTCCCATTAAATAAATCAGCAGGGTAAATGGCATCTGTCCATATATCACAGCAAGTAAAAAGACTGCAGCTGCCAAAACACCCGTCAAAATTCTTTGTTTCATCTGCACCACCCTCTAAATTCCACCGAACCTCCGGCCGCGGCGCTGGTACTCTCCAATAGCGCCTATAAGGTGCTCATCAGAAAAGTCAGGCCAAAGCACATCCGTAAAGACAAACTCGCTGTAAGCAATTTGCCAAAGCATAAAGTTGCTTAATCTAATTTCTCCACTCGTGCGAATGAGCAAATCCGGATCTTGAAGAGATTCTGTCATTAAATAAGCTGAAAACATCTCTTCTGTGATGTCTTCTGCTTGAAGCTTACCTTCTTTGACCATTTCAGAAATTTGTCTGCATGCGGAGACGATTTCTGTGCGCCCCCCGTAGTTGAGCGCAAAATTCAAAACGAGTCCGTCGTTATTTGCCGTACTCTTTACTGCATTCTCTACCGCTTTTTTCGTATGCTGCGGGAGGCCGTCTGGATCACCTGTTAAACGCACACGGACATTCTCCTCGATGAGTTCAGGCAGGTAGATGTTTAAAAATTCTTCAGGAAGTTTCATTAAAAAGTCTACTTCTAGTTTTGGACGTTTCCAATTTTCCGTAGAGAAAGCATACAAAGTCAGCACTTTGACATTCAGCTCATTTGCAAGCTTTGTCATGCGCTTGACGACTTTCATTCCTTCATGATGACCTGCTACCCGTGGAAGAGCACGTTTTTTCGCCCATCTTCCGTTCCCATCCATGATAATGGCGATATGTTCAGGAATTTCTCCATTTAATATGTCTTCTTTTGTCAGGCTTTCTAAGTTGGAAGCTGCTGTTTGCTGATTCTTCCAATTTTTGAGTATATTGAGCATGAGATTCCTCCATCACCCAAAAAGGTTGCGTTCCCGCTAATAATATAGTCATCAACAGTATTAACAAAAAAACCCCCTGTAAACATGAAGAGGGTCTTTTCACTATTATCTATTGTACATAGTTTTTTCTTAAACTTCCATGATTTCTTTTTCTTTATCTTTCGTCACGTCATCAATTTTAGCGACATATTCATCTGTCAATTTTTGGACATCCTCTGTCGATGATCTTAATTCATCTTCAGTGATCTCCCCATTTTTCTCAAGCTTTTTCAAATCATCGTTTGCATCACGACGAACGTTACGAACAGCTACTTTTGCTTCTTCTGAGTATTTTTTCACTACTTTCACAAGCTCTTTACGTCTTTCTTCTGTCAGCGCAGGAATCGCAATGCGGATCACATTTCCGTCACTTGTTGGCGTGATGCCAAGATCAGACTTTTGGATCGCTTTTTCGATATCACCGATTGCTGTTTTATCGTAAGGTGTGATAATCAGCATACGTGCTTCTGGCACTGTGATTGACGCAATTTGGTTAAGAGGTGTTTGTGCACCGTAATAATCAACTGTCACTTTATCAAGCAGTGAAGCATTTGCACGGCCTGCACGAACAGTTGCAAGCTCACGTCCGTATGCTTGTACAGCTTTTTCCATTTTTTCTTTCGTTTGGTTCAACACTTCTTTTGACACGTTATTTCCCCCTCACGATCGTTCCGATTGATTCGCCATTTACGGCACGTTTAATATTTCCTTCTTCCATAATGGAGAAAACAATTAATGGAATGTCATTGTCCATACATAATGAGGACGCAGTAGAATCCATTACAGCAAGCCCTTCTTTAAGTACATCAAGATATGAAAGCTTATCATATTTTACTGCATCCGCATCTGTACGAGGATCAGCACTGTAGACACCATCTACATTATTTTTCGCCATTAAAATGACATCTGCTTCAATTTCTGCTGCACGAAGTGCTGCCGTAGTATCTGTAGAGAAATAAGGGTTACCTGTTCCAGCAGCAAAAATGACGACACGTTTCTTCTCAAGATGACGGATCGCTTTTCTTCTTATGTATGGTTCTGCAACCTGTCTCATTTCGATAGAGGTTTGCACTCTAGACTGAATGCCAAGCGTTTCTAGGCTGTCCTGTAACGCCAGTGAGTTCATCACTGTTGCCAGCATCCCCATGTAGTCTGCTGTTGCACGGTCCATTCCTAGATCACTGCCTGTCTTTCCGCGCCAAAGGTTTCCTCCGCCTACAACGACTGCAACTTCAACATCAAGCTCTGCAATTTCTTTTACTTGCTTTGCAATGGATTGAATGACAGTTGGGTTAATTCCATTTCCAGCATCACCCGCTAGTGCTTCGCCACTTAGCTTCAGTACAATGCGATTATATTTCGGTTTGCTCATGATAACCTCCAAGTGTAAACTATACCGTCTCTTATTATGCGTAAGAAACTGCCTTTTGTAAATCAATATCCTCTAAAAAATAGGGAACACAGTGCTTGTGCTCCCCTAAAAAAGCCCCAGAGAGCTTTTCAAACATTATTTTTTCACTTGGCTCATAACTTCTTCAGCAAAGTTGTCTTGACGTTTTTCGATACCTTCGCCCACTTCATAGCGAACATAAGTTTGAACAGTTGCGTTTTTCGCAGCTACAACTTGTTTCACTTTTTCATCTGGGTTTTTAACGAACGCTTGGTCAAGTAAGCAAATTTCTTCGAAGAATTTGTTTAGACGGCCTTCTACCATTTTAGCTACGATGTTTTCAGGCTTTCCTTCTTGAAGCGCTTGCTGAGTTAATACTTCACGCTCACGGTTTGCTTCTTCTTCTGACACTTGGTCACGAGAAATGTATTTAGGGTTTACAGCTGCAACGTGCATTGCGATGTCTCTTGCAAGCTCTTCGTCAGTTGTTCCGTTAAGAACAGCTAACACACCGATACGTCCGCCCATGTGCAGGTAAGAACCGAATGCAGCATTATCTTCTTTTGTGATGACAGAGAAACGGCGTAGAGTGATTTTCTCTCCGATTTTCGCAATTGCAGATGTGATATGCTCTTCAACTGTTGAACCATTTTCCATTTTAGAAGCATGAGCTTCTTCAATTGTTGCAGGTTTAGCAGCAAGCAAATGATCAGCAAGTTCGTTAAGAAGTGCTTGGAATCCTTCGTTTTTCGCAACGAAATCAGTCTCAGAGTTCACTTCTAGGATGACGCCTGTGTTGCCATCAGTTTTGATAAGAGTTAATCCTTCTGCCGCAATACGGTCTGCTTTTTTCGCAGCTTTTGCGATTCCTTTTTCTCTTAGAAGGTCGATTGCTTTCTCGATGTCACCATCAGTTTCTGTTAACGCTTTTTTACAGTCCATCATACCTGCACCAGTTTTTTGACGCAGTTCTTTAACTAATTGAGCAGTAATTGCCATTTTACATTTCCTCCTTCTATGTTAAAACACGGATTACTAGGTGAAAAAAAGGTGATAAAAGGCATTTCCCTCTTATCACCTTTTGAATAGGTTACGCAGTTGTTGTTTCAGTTTCTGTCGTTTCTTCTACAACAGCTTCTTCTTCGCCTTGTTTAGACTCAAGAATTGCATCTGCCATTTTAGCAGTTAGAAGTTTTACAGCACGGATTGCATCATCGTTTGCAGGGATCACAACATCAATTTCGTCTGGATCACAGTTTGTGTCAACGATACCGATGATTGGGATATTCAATTTACGAGCTTCTGCAACTGCAATACGCTCTTTACGAGGGTCGATAATGAAAAGTGCATCCGGAAGACTCTTCATGTCTTTGATTCCGCCTAGGAATTTTTCAAGACGCTCTAATTCTTTTTTCAGTTGAACGACTTCTTTCTTAGGAAGAACTTCGAATGTACCGTTTTCTTGCATTTTTTCAATATCTTTTAAACGTTTAATACGTTTTTGGATTGTTTCAAAGTTTGTTAAAGTTCCACCAAGCCAGCGTTGGTTCACATAGAACATACCAGAACGGATTGCTTCTTCTTTCACTGAATCTTGTGCTTGCTTTTTCGTACCAACGAAAAGGATTTTTCCTCCGTCAGCAGCAAGGTTTTTCGTGAAGTTGTAAGCTTCCTCTACTTTTTTCACCGTTTTTTGAAGGTCGATGATGTAGATACCGTTACGCTCTGTAAAGATGTAACGCTTCATTTTTGGGTTCCAACGGCGAGTTTGGTGACCGAAGTGAACACCAGCTTCTAGCAATTGTTTCATAGAAATAACTGACATTTTGTTGCCTCCTAATATAATGGTTTTTTTTCCTCCGCTTAAGTCATGTTCACATAAAACTGCGCCACGGCAGCACCTTCATACGAATCATTAAGCGTGTGTATTTAACACCAAGAAATAATATAACACATGATGGACTGACAATCAAGAATCCTTTACAGCTTTCCGCTAAATTTTAATAAAAGCTCGATTTCTGTCTTGCCAGTTTTCATTTCTTTCGCTATTTCTTCTAGTGACCGCCCTTCATCATATAGGGTCTTCACTTGATTTTCGAATGTTTCTTCTATTTCACTTTCAGAAGGCAGAGAAGCCTCTGTTTCAAGTGGTGGAACGGGTTCGTTTACCTTCTCTTCCTGCACCTCAACTTCACTAAGGAGAGCCGACAGGTGCTCTGGTACGGGATCTTCACTTTCGACCGATTGCTGGGATTCAATTGGTGGTTGTGGCTGCTTTGGTGTCTGAAGATCCGATTTCAGCTCTTCAGCAGAAAAATCAGGGGAAGCGGCTGCCACTTTTGTTAGCTTGTCATTCTCTTCTTTGACTTCCATCAAAAATGCAGCCAGGGTATTTTCCGTTTCTTCTAGAAGTTCTCGCTGTTTTTGTTCTGTTGCCTTCAGCGAATTCATTCTCGTATATAAAATAATCACAAAATAAATAAGTGCAGCATGAAGCATGAAGCTAATCAGCCATAACATATTTTTTCACTCACTAACTCTTTAAGATTGAATGGCTTTATCAAGCAGATGCTTAAGCTTGAACAAGGCCTTTGAATGAATTTGCGAAATGCGCGAGGTAGATAAATTGAGCACTTGACCGATTTCCGTTAATGTCAGTTCTTCTTTATAGAAAAGACTGATCACGAGCTTTTCTTTTTCTGAAAGCTCAGTGATTTTTTCAGAAAGCTGTTCAATTAATTCATCTTTCAGCATTTTCTCTTCTGGAGTCACAGACTTCTCGTCGCGAATCATGACTTGGACATTTTCTCCGTCTTCTTGATCATGCAGCTTCTCATCGATTGAGAGCAGATTTGCAAAGAATCCTTCATTCATCGTTGTGACAACATCTTGTTCACTCATGCCGAGTTCCTCAGCCACCTCTGTCGGCGTCACATTACGCAAATAACGCTGTTCAAGCTTTTCAATAGCCGCTTCTACTTTTTTTGTTTTTTCTCTTGATGTACGAGGCAGCCAGTCCTCTTTACGAAGACCGTCGATGATGGCCCCGCGGATTCTGAAGGATGCATATGTATCAAACTTCAGATCTCTTCCGGGATCAAATTTTTCAAGGGCATCATATAAACCGAGCATCCCTAGACTGATCAAGTCTTCTTTATGCACTGACTTCGGGAGACCGATGGAAATTCTTCCAACATGATATGTGACGAGCGGCATATAGCGGCGCATAAGATCATCTCCAGCAGCAGGGTCTTTCCACTCTTTCCATCTAGCCCATAGCGCCTGATCTTCGTAATTTAAGGATTGCATCTTTATCCCCCTATACTTCCTTAGTTATATCTTCATAATGCCTTGCTTCACAGTACGGATCTCAAGCTCTGCCGTAAGCGGATCGAATTCAATCGTACGGCCACTGTTTCCGCCTGTATCCTCACTAATAATCGGGATATGATGAAGAGACAGATGTTCTTTCACAGCTGAAACGTTTCTAGGTCCAATTCTCATAAGATCATTGGTTGACTTAAACTTAAACATTTCCGCCCCGCCAGCAAGTTTTGCCTTTAGCGCATGTTTGCGTGCGCCTGCTTTTAGGAGCAGATCAATTGTATGCTTGACACCTGTATCTGCATATTTAGCCAAGTTCTCCACCGTCCCTTTTGAAAGAGAGGAGTCTGGCAGCATAACATGGACAAGGCCTGCCAGCTTTTTCTCTTGATCAAACAAGACAAGCCCTACGCAAGAACCAAGACCCGATGTCCGAATGCGGTCCGGTGTTTTGACAAGCTGAACATCCGCAATACCAACCTTTACAACTGCCGGAATTTGCACGTTCATTATAGGTTACCTAATGCTTTGAAAAGTTTTTCAAACGATTCAAAGTCTGGTAATAGAAACATATTTCCTTTCAGCTCTTGCTTATTTTGATCATCAAAAATAGATGTATCAATCACAATCGCCTGATCACCAAGAGGACTGAATTGCATTAACCCTTCACTAATGACAGCTCCGAACATATCGAGCGTGACATCTGGAACACTTGGGTAAAGCTGCAATTTTGTTAAATCGGCAAGGGCTGATAAATAAGAGCCCGCTAAAATATTTCCCAGTTCATGAAGTGCTGACGTCCCCATCTCATGTTCATGAATCGTATCAATATCAAATGCCGGATCTTGGACAAGCTCTCTTACAAATTGCTCCGCTTGCTCAAACGGCATAATGAAAAAGATTGACCCGGTTAAATCCCCTTCCATTCGCAGGAAAATGCTTGCAACGGGAAGGTCTGCACCGCCAAAGAAATCCATTAAATCTTCAAACGAGAGAACCTTAACAAAAGGAACAGCCATATCAATTTTGCGATCCAATAGGTTGGCAAGAGCAGACGCTGCGTGGCCTGCCCCGATATTCCCAACCTCTCCTAAAATATCTAGCTGTTCATCTTTAATTTCGTTGAAAATGCTCATTTCACATCCCCCTTAATGAACAGGTGCACCTTGAACGCTCTTGTCGAGGACAGCACCGGCATGAATGATATTGAAAAGACGCTGATCATGCTTAATAATACCTGTCACCCATGACTGTCCTTCTTTTTCAGCAGATTCAGGAGAAGATTCTACTTCTTCCTGATGGACGGTTATGACATCATTTGCTTCATCAACAATCCAGCCGACTTCAATGTCACCAACTTGTACAATGATCATTCTTGTTTCATCTGTAATCTCGTTGTCAGTAGAACCAAGTCTGACTCTCAGGTCAATGACAGGTGTCACGACACCGCGTAAATTAATAACACCGCATATATAAGGGGCAACGCCAGGAACTCTTGTCGGCTGCTGCCATTTTTCAATGGACTTTACTTCTGATACTGAAATGGCGTATTCTTTTTTGTTTACGATAAACACAATCATCTTTTCGCCAGTTTTGATATCTGTACTCATTTCAGACCGCTCCTCTATTGTTTTTTACTTGATCAGTGCATTACAGTCAACGATGAGTGCAACTTGACCGTCACCTAGGATCGTTGCGCCGGATATCGCAAATACGTTTGGCAGATAATCTCCTAGTGATTTCAATACAACCTCTTGCTGACCAATAAATGAATCGACCACAAATGCTGTCAGCTTGTCTCCTTTACGAACAACAATGATGTGCAGCTCTTCCTCTAATTCATTCGCATTTGGTACGTGGAATTGTTTCTTCAAGTACACGACCGGTACGATAAATCCGCGGAAATCAATCACTTCACGATCATGCGTTTGCAGGATGTCACTTTTCTTAATGACAGCCGTTTCAATAATAGAAGAAATCGGAATCGCAAATGTTTCCTCTTCCAGTTTTACAAGAAGAACGGAAATAATCGATAGTGTCAGCGGAAGCTGGATCGAGAATAGGGAGCCCTGTCCCTCTGTTGAGTTAATACTCACAGATCCGCCAAGTGATTCCAGCTTGTTTTTCACAACGTCAAGACCTACACCGCGGCCTGAGATGTCAGAAATCGTGTCAGCTGTAGAGAATCCTGCTGCAAAGATCAATGAATCAATTTGATGATCTTCAAGTGTTTCTGCTTCTCTTTCTGTAATAACTCCGCGCTCTAATGCTTTTTCAAGCACCTTTTTACGGTTAATCCCGCCTCCATCATCCTCTACTTCAATGAAGACATGGTTTCCGCTATGATACGCTTTTAATAGAACCGTACCTTTTTCCGGCTTGCCTTTTTTCACACGTTCTTCTGGTGATTCAATCCC
The DNA here is from genome assembly GCF_038008785.1 of Bacillus sp. FSL R5-0659. Lineage (NCBI taxonomy): Bacteria > Bacillati > Bacillota > Bacilli > Caryophanales > Bacillaceae > Bacillus > Bacillus sp. FSL R5-0659. The sequence continues at coordinate 1,560,520 of NZ_JBBOZU010000001.1, read as the reverse complement.
GTGATCTAGACTGTTTCTAAGTAAGTGCAAGAGCGGATCTCCAATCTCGTCGATCACTGTTCGATCAAGCTCTGTCTCAGCACCCTCAATAATAAGTTCAATTTTCTTATTAAGCTCTTTCGTCAATTGACGAATCATACGCGGGAATCTGTTAAAGACAGTTTCCACAGGTACCATTCTCATGTTCAGGATGATTGATTGCAGGTCTCCAGAAATACGTGTCATTCTTTCGACTGTGTCTGTGAGTTCGTTATTTTCTAGTTCTTTGGCAATCTGTTCTAATCGGCCTCTATCAATCACAAGTTCTTCAAATAGATTCATTAGAGAATCTAGACGGTCGATGTTGACACGAATTGTTTTTGTTCCGCCGGCAGCTGCACCGTTATTGCCATTTGCTTTTGGTGCATCATTTGCTGGCGCTTTCGCAGCAGGAACGGAGACTTCTTCTTTTTTCTGTTCAGGCTGCGCCTCTTGTTTTTCAGCCGGAGCTGCTTCATCAAATGCGGAGACTTCAGAGATCTCAACCTTCTCAACCTCTGAGATCGCCGTGACGATTTTCTGCACTTCGTCCATCGGCAGTTTAGAAAGATAAGAAATGCTGAATTCTGATTCGAAATCTTCTGATTCTAACAGCTCTGCATTCGGAACGGTTTTGACAACCTCGCCTGCTTCATTTAGTCTTTCAAAAATCATATAGACACGAACGGCTTTTAGTAAGCACGCTTCGCTTAATGTCACGTTGAGTTCATAGCATTTAAAGCCTTGCTCTCTCGCTTCATCAAGAACCGTTCGTTCAAATTCGTTATAATCTAAGTCATTAGCAGCTGCTGATGCATCTGCTGTTTCAACGCTAGAAGCTGCCTCAGCATGGCTTCCTGTCACATCTAGCTTTTTACTAATCTCAGTGACATCACGTTTCCCGTCTCCTCCTTCTGCAATCGATTGAACCATTGCTTCAAGATGATCGAGTGCTTCGAACATCGTATCCATTGACTCAGGAGTGACAATCATTTGTTCATTACGGATAGCATCAAACATGTTTTCTAAATGATGCGTTAAGTGAGCCATATCATCAAAGCCCATCGTTGCACTCATGCCTTTCAATGTATGAGCTGCTCTGAATATATCATTCACTAGCTGCAAGTCGGTTGGGTTCTTTTCTAAATCAAGAAGTTTTTCATTACAAGTTTGTAAGTGTTCTCTGCTTTCATCTAAAAAGATATCTAAGTATTGGTTTACATCCAACGTGTTCACGCCCTCTCTTTTTTCATGGAGCTTATAATTGCATGTGCGATGTCATCCACATGCCTTGTTTCATGTGCAAGGCCTGCTTTAATGACTGATTTAGGCATTCCGAAAACAACACATGATTCTTCTTTTTCTGCAATGACTTTCGTATGACCGCTTGCGACCATTTTTTTGACACCTTCCGTACCGTCACTGCCCATGCCTGTCATAATGACAGCGATTTTCTCGTAACCCTTTATATTGCTGATGGATTCAAATAAATAGTTAACAGATGGTTTGTGCCGGCTTTCCGTGTCTTCAGGGGACAGCCTGATAACAAGTGATCCCCCTTGGTCATGAAGTGACATATTCATTCCACCAGGAGCTATGTAAGCCACTCCATTTTTCGCGATGTCTCCATCTTGCGCTTCTTTAATCGTAATTTGTGATAAATGGTCTAACCTAGCAGCAAGTGATGCCGTAAATCCTGCCGGCATATGCTGCACAATCAATATAGGTGCCTCTATGTCCTTAGGCAGCTTCGTTACAACTCGTTGAAGTGCCCTTGGCCCTCCTGTAGATGTTCCAATAGAAATAATCTTTCGGAGTGAGGCGCCTTTTACTGTTTGCAGACGGGGTGCAGCCACTGGACTTGGCGGCTTTATCACCGGCTTAGGAGACACCTTCTCTTCAGTGCGTTTCCTTGACAGTCCTGCCGCAAGTACCCGCTCTACAATTTGCCCTCTCACTTTGTGCAAATCGAGCGAAATACTTCCCGAAGGTTTTGTCACAAAGTCGAAAGCACCGAGTTCTAAGCAATGGATGGTTAAATCTTTTCCTTGCTTTGTCTGGCTTGACACCATAATTACGGCAAGGTCGTGTTCAGCCAGAATTTGTTTTAATGCTTCTGTTCCATTTAAAACAGGCATTTCCACATCTAATGTGACAACATCTGGATTCAGTTCCTTGATCCGTTTTAAGGCATCTTCCCCATTTCGCGCCGTTCCGACGACTTCAATTTCTTGCTCAGCACTTAGAAAATCACTAATGAGTTTTCTCATAAAGGCCGAGTCATCTACTACTAGCACTCTAATCATGAGTCCACCTTCCTCCTTTTAAAAAAAGAGGACAACTTATCTATAAACGTATGCTGTTCTCTCCGTGCCTCTCTTATCTGCTGATGATATAGTGTTTCTGCCAGCATCTTAATGGTTTTACTCAGCCTTGAATGAGGCTGCTTCATATAAAATGGAATCTGTTCTGATACTGCTTTAGGAACCGCAGGATCATCAGGCACAGCGCCAGCGAATACAAGTTTTCTGTGAAGAAAACTTGTGACCACTCCTGCTAATTTCCGGTAAGTTTCAGACCCTTCTGACGGGGTTTTACACCGGTTGACAATGATTTGCACAGACCGTTCAAATTGATGAATAGCTAAGTGTTTAATTGCGCTGTAGGCATCCATGATGGATGTCGGCTCTGGCGTAGTCACAACGACTACTTCCCCTGCTGATAAGACAAATGGCAGCTGATCTTTTGACAGGCCGGCACCCATATCAAAGAAAATACAATCGAAGCCCTGCATCATTTTTTCCATCTCTTCCAAAAAGAACGACCATTGATCTTTATCTAAAGAAAAGAGCTGTTCAAGTCCGCTTCCGCCAGAAATGTAATATAGGTTGTCCGTCCCTTTTGTCATAGCTGCTTGGAAGGATTTTTTTCTAACGAGAACATCTAATATAGAGCTAGTCGATGTTTTCCCTAGTAAAATATCAATATTCCCCATCCCAAAATCAAGATCGATCACTAACACTCTTTTGCCTGTGCTTGCGATAGACAGTGCCATATTCAGTGTCAAATTCGATTTACCTACCCCGCCTTTGCCGCTCATAACGGCAATGGTTTTTGCCTGTCCGCTGACGTTAAGAGGAGCCGGTGTGATCATTTGACTCTGCTGAACTAGTTTTCTTAACCCTTCTGCTTGGTCGGGCTTCATGATTGTAAAACCATCCTTGTAAGTTCACGAGGAGAACCTTCAAGAATATCCTCAGGCACATTTTGGCCATTTGTTAAAAAACCAAGTTTGATTTGAGAGTCAGCAATGATTTGAAAAATGGTTCCCATCGTGTCCGTTTCATCTACTTTTGTAAAAATGAATTGATCGATTGGAACGTGTTCAAAGCGCTTGACCATGGCTTTCATGTCTTGATATTTTGATGTAGCACTCATCACGAGAAAACTTTGAATGCTCTCATCAAATGGAATAATGTCGGTCAGCTCTTTGATATACGCTTCTTCTTTAAAGTTACGGCCTGCTGTATCGATGAAAATATGATCATACTCTTTAAAGGTCTCTTGAGCTTTTACAAAATCCTCTCTCGAATAACAAACCTCAAGCGGTGCATTCAGCAGTTCAGCATATGTTTTCAGCTGTTCGATCGCTGCAATCCGGTACGTATCAGTTGTAATAAAAGCGATCTTTTTTTGCTGCTGAATGGCCGTTTTAGCAGCCAGCTTTGCAATCGTTGTCGTTTTACCAGCTCCAGTTGAACCGAACAGTACAATGTATTTTGAAGAAATCATCGGCTCATCAGAGGTTTTAGCTGGTAGCATATCTGTCAGCAGTTGTTCAAGTTCTTTTTCTATGTGATCTTCTTTAACCGCGCCCTTTGTTAAAAGACCTTTCAGGCATTCGTCTCGAATAGCATCATCAAGACCTTGATCCTTTAGCTTTTGATCGATTGCTACGAGAGGTTCAGGCAGAATACCAGCATGCCGTTCATTCCTCACATATTCTAAAGGCTGAGTATGAGTATGAGTATGCGCTGGTTTCGCCGCTTTGGGAGCAAAGGATGGCTCTTCGGGCTGCTTTTGAACTTGTTCCTTTTTTGGTAACACTGGAAGAGGCGGCACAGGGTTTAACCCTTTACCAGCTCTTTCTTCGAAATCTTGATCCAGCACTGCAATCACTTCGACCATTTGCTGTTTCTTTAAACCAAACAGTTTGCGTTTGACAACGGTTTTGGAATTTAAAATAACGGCATCTTTCCCAAGCTGCTGCCTGATTTGAATCGTTGCCTCCTGCATAGAATTTGCTGTGATTTTTTTCATTTTCATTAGATATCCACCACTCCGATGCTCTGTACTTCCACATTCGCTTCTAGTTCGTTATAAGATAGTACCGGTAAATCTGGGAAATATCTTTCTAACAACTGCTTCACGTACATTCTTATAGGAGGAGAGCATAATAGAACCGGCGTTTCCTGACGAAGCGAAAGCTGTTCAATTTCTCTCGCCACTGATTGAATCACACTTTCAGAGGATTCTGGATCTAACGATAAGTAGTTGCCATGCTCTGTTTGCTGAACGCTGTCTGCAATCACCTTTTCTACTCGGCCTGAGCATGTCACGACTTTGAGTGATTCATCTTCTCTTGCATACTGTGCGGTAATCTGTCTTGCCAGGGCCTGTCTGACATACTCTGTTAATAAATCTGTATCAGTCGTTAATTTTCCGTAGTCTGCAAGCGTCTCAAAAATGGTGACAAGGTTTCGGATAGAGACCTTTTCTTTCAGCAGCTTCGCCAGTACTTTTTGAATATCACCGACTGCCAGCGGATTTGGCGTTACCTCATCCACTAAGACAGGATAACTTTCTTTCAGATGATCGATTAATTGCTTCGTTTCTTGGCGTCCGAGCAGTTCGTGTGTGTTTTGTCTAATCTTCTCTGTGATGTGAGTAGACACGACAGATGCTGGGTCCACAACCGTATAGCCTAGCATCTCAGCCTGATCTTTTTCTGCTTCGGATATCCATTTAGCCGGCAGTCCAAAGGATGGTTCGATTGTTTCAATCCCTTCAATTGGATCATCATCAGGCGTTGGGGACATCGCTAAGTAGTGATCAAGTAGCAGCTCCCCTTTTGCTACTTCGTTCCCTTTAATTTTCAATCGGTATTCATTTGGGTTCAGTGCAATATTGTCCCGGATCCGGACGACTGGAATGACAAGACCCAGTTCGAGGGCAAGCTGCCTTCGGATCATCACAATTCGGTCTAACAGGTCACCGCCCTGGTTTGCATCAGCGAGCGGGATGAGGCCGTAGCCAAATTCAAATTCAATGGCATCCATTTGCAGGAGATGAATAACGCTTTCTGGACTTTTCATCTCTTCTACCTCTGCCTGTTCCTCCAGTACCTCTTCAATTTCTTCTTGGTCTTGTTTGTTTTTCGACATCATGTATGCGCCAAGTGCAAGTAAACCTGCGATCGGCCCTGTCAAAAGTATGCCGATTGGCGTAAACAGCCCAAGAAGGAAGATCGTGCCCGCTGTCACATAAAGCATGGCTGGGAATGCGAAGAGCTGACCTGTAATGTCTGACCCAAGGTTTCCATTAGAAGCTGCTCTAGTCACAACAATCCCTGTCGCCGTTGAAATGAGGAGTGCCGGAATTTGCGAAACGATTCCGTCTCCTACCGTTAATAGGGTAAAGTGTGAAGCTGATTCTTGAATCGACATGCCTTGCTGAAGCATCCCGATAATGATTCCAAATATAATATTGATGATGACGATGATAATACCTGCGATGGCGTCCCCTTTTACGAACTTACTGGCACCATCCATCGCTCCATAAAAGTCTGCTTCTCTCGCTACTTTTTCACGGCGATTTCTTGCTTCACTTTCTGTCAGCATTCCTGCATTTAAATCTGCGTCAATACTCATTTGTTTACCTGGCATCGCATCGAGTGTAAATCTTGCCGCAACCTCTGATACACGCTCTGCCCCTTTTGTGATAACAATAAACTGAATGATGATCAGGATAAGGAAAACAACAAGACCAACGAGGATATTTCCTCCAACAACAAATGAACCGAACGTTTCGACAACTTTCCCAGCATCTCCTGTTGAAAGAATAGAACGTGTTGTAGAGATGTTAAGCCCTAAACGAAACAGCGTTAAGAGCAAAAGCAATGATGGAAAAATTGAAAATTGCAGTGGTTCTTGCATGTTCATTGTGGTGAGAAGCACGATAAGCGCAAGAGAAATATTAATAATGATTAAAATACTTAATAAAACGGGCGGAAACGGTATGACCAGCATCGCCACAATTAAAATAACACTGAATAAAACAGATAAATCTCTTGCTGACATGCCTGTTCTCTCCTTTTAAAACCAAAAATTCATAAAATCTTTTGTTTCGTTTTATAGACGTAAGCTAAAATTTCTGCGATAGCCTTAAAGTATTCTTCTGGCACCGCTTGGTCGATGTCGACCTGATCATAGAGCGCGCGGGCAAGCGGCCTGTTCTCTACAGTCATGACATCATGTTCTTTCGCAATCGTTCTAATTTTCAAAGCCAAAATATCCGTTCCCTTTGCTACAACATAGGGCGCGTCCATTTTTTCTTCGTCATACTTTAAAGCAATGGCATAGTGGGTTGGGTTTGTAATGATGACGTCCGCTTTTGGGACTTCCTGCATCATCCGTCTCATGGCCATTTCCCGCTGACGCTGTTTAATCTTTGATTTGATGAGCGGGTCACCCTCTGATTTTTTATACTCATCTTTGATGTCTTGTTTGGACATCCGCAAGTTTTTTTCATAATCAAATTTCTGATACATATAATCAAGCCCTGCCAAGATCAGAAGAGCACCAGCAGCATACAGCCCCATAATCAAGGTCATATTTGCGACGAAATGAAGGGTTTCCTCTGCTGTTAATAAAGGAAGCCGCAGAATTTCATCAAAGTGCATCCAAAGAGCAATAAATGTCGCAAAGCCAACAAAGCCAATTTTCAAAATGGATTTTAATAGCTCTACGAGGGCTCGAATACTGTATATTCGTTTAAATCCTTTGATTGGGTCAAGCTTTTCTAATTTCGGTTGAATCACTTCTGTCGAAAAGAGAAAGCCGACTTGTAAATAGTTACTGAGAACGCCTGCCAGCATACCAACACCAAGGATTGGCATAAGGAGGATCCCTGTTTCCTGAAGCAATTCCAAGAATAATTGATGAATATTAGATGTGCTAACCTTCATTAGCATAGTTGTTGAATAAAAACGTTCAATGAGCGCGATAATCCGCTCTTTCATAAAAGGCCCAATAAAAAAGAATGATAAAAAGATTAATAGAAATGAGATGGCTGTATTGACGTCGGTACTTTTGGCAACCTGTCCTTTTTTACGTGAATCCCGTCTTTTTTTCGGCGTTGCTTTTTCTGTTTTTTCACCTGCGAAAAATTGCAAGTCTAGTCTAAGCCTTGTCATCATGACGAACCACCGACCAATGCTAAGAAATTCCTCATGGTGAGTACAATCGTTTCAAATGTATTTTGGACAACACCGAAGATGACGCCCATACAGATGATGATCATAATAAAACTCACACCCATTTTAATAGGAAGTCCGACCACAAAAACGTTCATTTGCGGAACTGTACGTGCCACAATCCCCAGTGCCAAATCGACTAAAAACAGACTTGCCACTACAGGTGCCGAGATTTGAAAGGCAATGATAAACATTTGGTTGAAGCTCTTTGCGATAAAGTAAGCAAAGGATTCACTGCCGAAATTCAGCGCGTATTGATCAACTGCAATGTATTGAAAGCTGTAATAGATTCCATCAAGCAGCAGGTGATGTGCGTTTGTTGCCAGCATCAACAGCAGTGTGACCGTATAAAAAAACTGTCCCATCAGCGGCGTCTGCGCCCCTGTTTGCGGATCGATAATATTGGCAATCGCAAAACCCATTTGAAAATCAATGAATGAGCCGGCAATTTGAACAGCGGACACCATGATGTATGCAATCAGCCCAAGCAGCAGACCGACCATTGCTTCTTTCACCGCAAGCATCATATAAAGACCGTCGATGTCAAGTGCTGGCGGTTCTTTTATGGTGCTAAAACTAATGACAGCTAAAAACAGTGAGAATCCAACTCTGTGTACAGCTGGGATCGTTCTATGCGCTAAAAGCGGTACTGTCACAAAAAAAGCGGTGATCCGAATAAAAACTAAAAGAAAAGCAGGGAATAATTCTATGATTGACATCTCTGCTTAACCTGCAAATCGATCTAAATTCGAGAACAGTTCTGTCGTAAAAGACACAATTGTTGAAAGCATCCATGGACCAAACACAACGAGTCCAATGAGTACTGCAACAATCTTAGGAATAAACGCAAGCGTCTGTTCTTGAATTTGGGTTGTCGCCTGAAACACACTGACAATCAGTCCCACAATGAGTGCGAGCGCTAGAAGCGGCCCACTCACAAGCAATACTACATACACTGATCTTTCAGCCATCGTAATGACAAATTCTGAACTCATGTTTTAAGCACCTACTCTAAAAGCTTTGCAGCAAAGATTTAACTATCAAATACCATCCATCGACTAAAACAAATAACAATATTTTGAAAGGGAGTGATATCATAACTGGCGGAAGCATCATCATCCCCATTGACATCAGAACACTTGCGACCACCATGTCAATAATTAAAAATGGAATAAAGATCATAAAACCAATTTGAAATGCCGTCTTTAATTCTGAGATGGCAAAAGCGGGAACCATCGCCGTTAATGGAATATCTTTAATCGATTCAGGTGTATCCATTTTTGCGTAGCTAAGAAATAAAGCCAAATCTTTCTGTCTTGTATGTTTACTCATAAACTCTTTAATAGGCACTTCGGCTTTTTCATATGCCTGATTTAACGTGATGTCATCATTTAAAAGCGGCGTGAGCGCCTCTTTATTAATCTGTGAGAACGTGGGTGCCATGATAAAAAATGTGAGAAACAAAGCAAGTCCAACAAGCACTTGGTTTGGCGGCATTGAGTTGGTTGCAAGTGATGTTCTGACAAATGAAAGAACAATCACAATCCGTGTAAAACACGTCATTAAAATGAGAATGCCCGGTGCAACCGAAAATACAGTTAAAAGTAATAGAAGACGGACAGATGTGCTAATATTTCCTGCACCGCTGGAATTAAATAAATCGATAAACTCATTCATTTTGTTTCGGGCCTTTCTTTCTGACTTCTGATTGGGTCTTTTTCAATTCGGCTAGCTGCGCCTTTAAATTGGCTGAAAAAGAAGAAGTGGTCGGCTGATCATGTTTCTTTACCTGCGAGGTGAATTTTTGAACCATTTTTGGTAAATCGGTCTTACTCTCCATCGCTTCTTCATATTGTTTTACGATTGCTTCACATTCTTGTTCATCATCAATTTCTTTTAGCAGCTGGATTGAATCTGCTACGCCGACAACTAATACTCGTTTGCCCACCTTGATCAGCTGGACTGAACGGTTTTGTCCGACTGTCGTTCCGCCAATATTTTCAACATAGCGAAATGGTTTGAGTAAGCGGTTTTGCTTACCAACAAATCTCACCAATCCATAAATAAGCAGGATGACAAATAGTAAGGCACCAATCATTTTGACAAAATCCATAATGGAGACAGAAGAAGAGGGAACTTCTTCTGCCGGATTCGTTTGATTGTCAGTGGTTTTCTTCTCTGTATCCTTTTTGCTTTCTTTCTCATCTTTGAGCCAGTCATTCACTGTGCCATTCTCAGGATCTTTCGTTTCAGCAAACAGCGAGGCAGGCTGCATCGTCAAGAAAAGCATAAAACTGATCATTGCTATACATATCAAACGTTTTTTCAACAAATCTTACACCCTTTTTTAGCCTAACGTTTTATTAATTGCTTCAAGTACACGGTCTGCCTGGAATGGCTTCACGATAAAGTCTTTTGCGCCTGCTTGGATCGCGTCAATAACCATTGACTGCTGTCCCATTGCAGAACACATGATGATTTTTGCAGAAGCATCGATTTGTTTAATTTCTTTTAGTGCAGTGATTCCGTCCATTTCTGGCATTGTGATATCCATTGTGACAAGATCAGGAGATGTTTCTTTGTATTTTTCAACTGCTTGTGCGCCGTTTTCTGCTTCTCCTACTACATCAAATCCGTTTTTTACAAGAATATCCTTGATCATCATTCTCATGAATGCTGCATCATCTACGATTAATACCTTAGTAGCCATTTACTTATTCTCTCCCTGTATGTTTGTTTATTTTAAATTAGAAAGTCTTTCTGACTGGCTTAGAATGTCAGTCACACGAACACCAAAGTTCTCATCAATGACAACGACTTCCCCTTTGGCGACGATTCGTTTGTTAACTAGAATGTCTACTGGCTCACCAGCAAGTTTGTCCAGTTCAATGATACTTCCAGCTGAAAGCTCAAGAACTTCTTTCACACTGCGCTGAGTTCTTCCAAGTTCCACCGTAATGGAAAGCGGAATGTCCATCAGCATATCAAGATTTCCAAGCTGGCTTGTTGTATGCTGAGGCTCACTGAACGCTTCAAATTCGACTGGCGCCACATTTACAGGTGCTGCCGGCTTCGCCTGTCTTTTCGGCGGTGCTGCTTGCTGCGCTGGGGCAGACTGCGTTTGCGTTGCTGCCGGCTGAGGTTCAGGTGTGCTCACTTGAGCTTCTTGAACAGGCTCTTCTTCTTGCGCAGGGACTGTTAATTCTGCGATTAAATCCTTCGCAAATGTAATAGGATAAAGCTGCATAATATTTGAATCGATCAGTTCACCTATTGTTAATCTGAAGGATACTTTGACAAGCATTTCTTCAGCTGGAATGCGGTCTGTCCCTTCTCCTTCTTTCACATCAAGTAATTCGACGCGCGGCGGAGAAATATCAATCTTTTTATTAAAGACTGTCGACATAGACGTCGCAGCAGAACCCATCATTTGGTTCATCGCTTCTTGCACTGCACTTAAATGAATTTCGCTTAAAGAAGGGTCAGCATTTGTCCCGTCTCCGCCCATCATTAAGTCCGCAATGACTGCTGCATCTGTTTGCTGGATAACAAGCAGGTTACTTGCGCTGAAGCCTTCCGTATAATTCACTTCAATAGCGACATACGGATGAGGAAATTCCTCATTCAGCTTACTTTTTTGAATCACTGTAACTGTTGGAGTTGTAATCTCCACTTTTTGATTTAATAGGGTTGAAAGTGCTGTTGCAGAGCTGCCAAATGAAATATTTCCGATTTCCCCAATAGCATCTTGCTCCATTGCAGAAAGGATTGTATCAGGCTCTATATCGTCATTGCTGCCTCCTTTAAGGAGCGCATCGATTTCGTCTTGTGATAATTTACTTCCGTTATTCTCCATCTTCTTCACCTCTTATGTCGTGATCTAGAATTTGAATCGCCTGTTTCCGATTCACGCGGCCGGCCTGTCCCAAGAATTTCGGTTTATTTCCGACCATAACAGTAAGAGGCGCATTTACTGGTTTGTCCAAGGCAATACAATCACCAATTTCCAAATTCAAAAACTCTTCCACCGTCATTTCCGATTGTCCCAGCTCTGCGACTACCGGTATTTTTGCCTTCATAATCCGTTTTTCAATGGCCTTTGTCTCTTGCTGTTTTGGTTCATTTCGTTCAGACTGCATCCAGTAGTGTACAGACAGCTTCGGAATAATAGGCTCTAATACAACGTGAGGAATACATAGGTTAATAACCCCGCTTACCTCGCCAATCTGTGTATTAAGAGAAATGACGACAACTGTTTCGTTTGGTGACACCATTTGAACAAACTGGGGATTTACCTCGAAATCTGCCATTTCAGGCTCGATGTCGGTTATGGACTGCCACGCTTCTCTGTAATTTTCCAAAGCTCCCTCAAACATGTTTGAGATAATCTTTGTTTCAATTTCTGTAAGTGATTCTGTCTTATTATGACTAATGCCAATCCCGCCCATCAGCCTGTCCATCATCGCATAGCCGATTGTTGGGTTCACTTCAAGCATGATTCTTCCTTCAAGCGGGCTGACATAAAATAAGTTTAATAATGTCATATTAGGAATCGAACGAATAAATTCTTCGTATGGTACTTGGTCAACCGAGCTGACAGTAATTTGAATATATGATCTTAGCTGCGCTGAAAAATGCGTGGTGAGCAGTCTAGCGAAGTTATCATGAATCCTTGTTAAACTTCGAATCTGGTCTTTTGAAAAGCGCAGTGCACGTTTAAAGTCATACACTTTCACTTTTTTCGTCGTTTCTTCTTTTTTCAGCTCTTCTGCATCCATTTCGCCTGTTGAGATGGCGGATAATAATGCGTCGATCTCATTCTGGGAAAGCACTTCTCCTGACATTTCTTCACCTCCGTCGCGTTAATTAATCGCCTCTATTGCAGATTAAAGGAGGTTATATATACTTCTTTCACCTTGCCATCTTGCAAATAGTTATTCACTTTGTTTTTGACTTGTGTTTTAAAATGTTCTCTGCCTTTTTTGCCATCAAGTTCATCTGCATTCGTGTCTGATAAAATGTCGATTACAGCATCTTTTACTTGGAAACTTCTTTTCTCAAGCTCTGATTTTGCCTTTTCAGAGTCCGTTTCAATATTCAGGACAAGTTTAACAGCATTTCCTTCAGATTTTAAATTGGTGATAATCTCAGGAATTTCAACAGAAGCTTTTACGACTTCATCTGCTGTTGGCTCTTTTTCAGCTTTTGCTTCGTCTGACCCATTCAGCAGAAAAAAGATGCCTGCTCCAATTCCGACGATGGCAATAATCATGATTAGCATTACTACGACTAATTTCTTCTTCATTCAAATTCCTCTATTCCTTGATTCAATGAAATGACTTGGATTTTTCTGTAGAAAGAAATGATTTTCTCTTGAAGCTGCTCTTCATCTTCTTTCACAACGAATTTCTTTCCATTGGCCAAAGTAATGGTCGTGTCTGGAAAACTTTCGATTTGCTCGATATGGAGAGCGTTCAGCATAAATCCTTTGCCATTTAATCTTGTCACTTCAATCATATTTAGCAGAGAAGCGATCATCCGCTCCCCCTACCTCCTATCGTTTCAGATTCACAAGCTCTTGCAGAATTTCATCAGAAGTTGTGATCGTCTTTGCATTCGATTGGAATCCGCGCTGCGCGATAATCATTTCGGTAAACTCGTCTGTTAAATCAACGTTTGACATTTCAAGTTTCCCTGTTTGAAGTTCACCTGTTCCTTGAGTTCCAGGAGCGATGGCATTACTTGGTGCACCGGAACTGAGCGTTTGGCGATATAGGTTATCCCCAATCTTATCTAATCCTCCTGCATTACTGAATGACACAAGTGATATTTGCCCAACAGTACGAGAAACGTTGTTCTCAACAACAGAAACGGTCCCATCTGGCCCAACACTGACACTTGACACATTGTCGCTTGGAATGTTGATTCTTTGTCCATCCATGCCAAGTAGATAGTTTCCATCAGGTGTTGCCAAATCCCCATTTGAATCAGGTTTGAAGTTCCCTGTTCTTGTAAATAGGATTTCACCTTGCTTTTGAATACGGAAAAATCCATCTCCATTAATATAGAAATCATATGGTTCGTCTGTATTTTGAGAAGAGCCTGGTTTCATGATTTTATCAATAGAAGATAAAGATGATCCTAAACCAACTTGTTTTGAGTTGATCGAACCAGAATTGTTCGTCGGTCCACCTGAGCTTGAAATGGTTTGACTGACCATATCTTTAAACGTGATACGGCTTTTTTTGTATCCGTGTGTATTGACGTTGGCTACGTTATTGGCTACCACATCTAATTTTGTTTGGAAGTTTTTCATTCCGCTAATTCCTGAGTAAAGTGAGCGTAACATTTATTTTCCTCCTCGAATTACTTCGTTTTTTCTCCAACTGCTGTAACGTCCCAAGGGCTGATTTTCGTTCCATCTTCCAAAATAAGCAAGTATTCATTGTCTATGTTTTTAACAGACTTCACAGTGCCCGATATCTCTTTATCATCCAGCTTGCCCGATACTTCTTTACCAATCCAGCCTACATACGTCGTAAACGGATCTTGGTGTGCAACAAATGTAGACATGAGCTGATTCAGCTTAGTGATCGAATCGTTCATATTGGTTTGCTGTTCTAAAGATGAAAAAGTGGCAAGCTGCGTGACAAACTCACGGTCATCAAGCGGATTTGTCGGATCTTGGTTTTGAAGCTGTGTGAGCAAAATTTTCAAGAATTGATCTTTGCCGAGCGTATCTGTTTTCTTTTCTGCTTTTGAAGAAGTGTCTGTTTGTGCGGCTGTTCTATTCGTAGCATCAACTGTTGCCATTAAATCTCCTCCTCTTCTTCATCTGACCCAACAAGAGCATCCAGAACATCTTGGAATTCTGCTTCCTGTTCATCAGTCTGCTGGAAATTTTGTCCTTTTGGCTGCTGCTGCTTGTTTTCTTCACTAAACTGTCCAAATAACGGCTGCTCATTTGATTGAAGCGGTATATGGAAACGGTCCACTTGAACCGACATATTCGGAAGCGCCTGCTTGAGCTGCGGAAGGTGATGCTCTAACAGCTCTTTTGCTGCTTGCGTCGAGGCAGTAATTTTACTCGCATACATACCGTTTTGTTTCGTTAGCTGAATGGTAATAAATCCAAGATTTTCAGGATTTAATCGAACGGTAAACCGTCCGCTTGAATTGCCAAACGGCGTGAATTTCATTTGCTTCCACGTGTTTAGAATTTGCTGATCAACTGTTCCTGGCTTTTCATCAGTCGTTTGTGTCTGCTGAACAGGAGCCGCTGACTGCAGATGGAAAAACTGCTTATGACCTGGCAGAAGCGAGTGGGTCATTATTTTTTCAGAAGCTGGCGCAGCAGTGCTTTGTCCTTTCACGACTTCTTTTTTGATGAGCCACTCAAGAGATGCATTCCCTTTTGCCGGAGAAGCGAGAGTAGATTCTTGTTTTGGAGAGACCAGTTCCTTCAACTCTCCTAATGAAATTTTCCACTCTTTGTCAGATCCTTTCGCACTCGCCATCATATGATCGATTAACTGATTAAAGTGCTTTAGCTCACTTTGAGTCATCGAATTCAGTTTTGGTGCTGAACCCTGCGAGAAGAACTGCTCTTTTACTTGCTGAATGAGTTTCTCATCTACCCCGTTTTTCGAAAGAAAGTCGATGAAGTCTTGACCTTTTCCTTCAATATCCTGCACAAGTTTCGCATCAAAGCTGAGCGGCTGTTGATTAAGCAATTGATAGATGAAAAAGTGGACTTGTATGAGCTGTTCACTATGTTCAGAACCTGGCTTTTCAGCTTGATCACCGTAAATGGAAGATTCCATTTTTTGAAATAATTCTTCAAGTGACTTGAGATCAGTTGCTTCAAGTGTTTGACCTTGTAGTGTTTGAAGCGCACTTAGTAGATCTGCGCTCATTCCTTCTTCAGGTGATTGCATCCATTTTTCAATGATCTGCATCGCATCATTGATAGAAAGTGAGGTAGAAGCGGCTGTCTCAGCATCAACAGGACCGCTTTGGGCGCCTGCTCCGCTAAGTAATTGTTTAAACAAACCGCTGGCAGTTGCCGCGCCGCCTCCCTTTAGTCCCGAGAGACCTTGAGAAGATTGCTGTAAGGCTGCAATATCCAATAGCTTCACTTATTGTCCACCCCCATTTTCACGTTCTTCTTTTTTGGCAAGCTCTTTTGTAAACGTTGCTGCCTTCTGAGGTGTCAGTTTTGCTAATATGTCTGTCAGTTTATTTTTGCTCAGCTCTTCAAGGATTTTTAATGCCTCTTTATCACTTAGTTCTGATAAAATTTTGGCGGATTTCCCTGGGTCCATGCTTTCATAAATGCTGGCGATCTTTCCTTTTGTCTGCTGATTAGAGGATGCCGCTGCATCAGAGGACTCCGCTGCCGAGTTATTACCTGACGTATTATTTGATGAGCTGTTATTCGATGAACTGTCATTGGCTGACGTATTCTTTGCATCATTTTCAGATGTTTTTTCAAGTGAGTTGATTTTTTGATTCAGTCTTTTAATCTCTTCATCACTTGTTTTCAAATCTTTTTGTGCAATTTCGAGCTCATTTTTTTGCTCTTTAATAGTCTTTTTCAGTTCTTTCAACTCTGCATCGCTTTGATCATTAGGTGAAGATGACGTTTTTGAGGTGTCATCTGAACCAACTAAGCTGCTGATCACCGGAATGTTTTGGAGCGGTTTTTTTAGATCAAAACCTGCCATATAAAGGATCGTGCCAGTGACAATCACAAGCACAATCAATGGGATGATGACAATAAACAAGATCCATTGAAATTTCCCGCCGCCTGATTCCTTTGTTTTTTCCTTCTTAGGCATTCATCTCGACTCCTAATGTCCTTGAAACATGAATTGGCTGATAGAGATATCATCCATTTCTTTCATTTCAATTGCCTTATGTTCAAGGGAAAACTTTTCAAATTGCTTTTCTTTCATTTTTTCAAACTTTTTAAACTCAATGTTTTTTTCAGTTAAATCAGATTGTTTTTCATTCATTTGATGACGTTTCATGATCACAAGCTGCTGATAATGCTGAATGGTGTTATCTAAGTTGGTCACAAATTGCTGGTAATGACGCATTTCTTGAACACTCATTCCACTTCTCAGCTTTTCTTCTTTGCTTTTTTCCATTAGCTCTTTTTTACTCATATTTTCATAGAGTTTTTCAGCGACTTGCTCAAATGCCGAAACGGATTGTTGGTACGCTGCAAGTGACTTGTCTTTTTCACTTTCTTTCAGTTCTAAGAGCTTTTGAAATTTGTATTGATATCTCACTGTTTTTGTCAATCCTCTCTATTCATCAAACTGAGCAATAAACTCACACTGTCTTCAATAGATACAGCCTCTTCTACATCCTGCTTCAAAAATGAAATCAGATGAGGGTAAGCCTGCATGGCCTCATCAATATCTTTGGAGGAGCCTTTTTTATATGCTCCTATATTAATGAGGTCTTCAGCGTTTTGATAAGTGGATAAAAGCTGGCGGAACCGGTTAGCCGCTTCCTTGTGATCATGACTTGCGATATTGCTCATGACACGGCTGATACTTTTCAAAATATTAACAGCGGGAAATTGTCCTTTGTTGGCTAAAGCACGATCAAGGACAATGTGGCCATCCAGGATCCCCCTCACTGTATCAGCGATCGGTTCATTCATATCGTCCCCATCAACAAGAACTGTGTAAAACGCTGTGATCGAACCAAGCTGATTTGTCCCAGTTCGTTCGAGCAATTTTGGCAGTATAGCGAACACTGATGGTGTATATCCTTTTGTTGTTGGCGGCTCGCCAGTTGCAAGACCTATTTCCCTTTGCGCCATGGCAACCCTCGTAACAGAATCCATCATGAACATGACATTTTTGCCTCTGTCTCTGAAATATTCCGCAATGGCTGTTGCAGTATAGGCAGCTTTCAGTCTCGTCAGTGCAGGCTGGTCAGAAGTTGCGACGACAACAATTGATCGCTTCAGTCCTTCAGCACCTAAATCCTTTTCAATAAACTCACGAACTTCACGGCCACGCTCTCCAACAAGGGCAATGACATTGAGGTCTGCTTCTGTCTGCTTTGCAATCATCCCCATTAAGGTACTTTTTCCAACACCACTTCCGGCAAAAATCCCGATCCTTTGACCAGTGCCAACTGTGAGCAAACTATCAATGACTCTAACGCCGACACCCATCTTTTCTCGAATAGGCGGTCTGTCCATCGGATTTGGGGGTGATTGATCTGTCGAAACAGGTGCAAGTCCCTTTGGAAGCATACTGCCATCAAGCGGATCACCGAAGGCATCAACGACTTCACCTATTAATCCAGTCCCTACTTTGACCTTCAGCGACTCACCCGTCGCTTCCACAAGACTTCCTGGTGAAATATTGGATGCTTCTACATAAGGCATGAGCAGAATGTTTTCATCTCTAAACCCTACGACCTCTGCTTTGATCGGATGGTGCTTGCTCCCTTTTTTATGAATGAGACACACGTCACCGATCGAACTCTCCGGCCCCTTAGATTCAATCATCAGCCCAACCACTCGGTTGACTTTTCCAAATCGTTTATAAGGATCAGCGGTTTCAATCGTTTCTTTTAACACATCCATTTTCATTTGTGATCACCTGAATCAATGACTTCTAATAATTTTTCTTTCAGCTGATTCAATTGGGTATCAACACTCGCTTCCACTTTTCCAAAACTTGTTTCTACGTAACAAGTTCCTTTTGGCGCTTTTTCATCCGAGTAAATGGCAAGATGTGTATCCTTTTGAAGGATTCTAATCAATTCGTCTTTATATTCCATCACATGCTCGTAATGTTCAGGGTCAACATAGATGGAAATATCGTCATATTCTTTCACTTCTGAAATGACCTGCTTCACAAGAGCCAAAAATTGATCTTTCGTCTCCTCAGCTGCATTCCAAACGCGTTTAGCGAGTTCAAAAGCAAGTTCCACAATTTGCTCAGCAGAGCTTTCAATTTTTTCTTCGTAGTCCTGCCTTGCAAGACCGGCGATGTCATTTGCTTGATCAAGAATAGCTTGGTACTGCAAATTTGCATCTGCTTCGCCCTTTTGAAAGCCGTCTTGATAACCTGCTTGTTTCGCTTCTTCAATGAGCTGTATTCTTTCTTCTTCAAAATCAGTTCTGCGCTGATTGATTTCAGCCATTGTTTTTTCCAGCTCACTGTTTGCTTGGTCTAAGATGCGGCTCGCCTGATCTTCTGCATCACTAAGTACAAGCTGCGATGCTTCGGTTTCATTGACAAGCTCTTCTTCGTGATGTTCTCTTTTAAACTCCACTTGCTGTAAAGGAATCGTTTGCCGTCCTTGTTCAGGAATAACAGATGTTTCATGTTTGATAATCCTAGACAATGATATCGTCTCCTCCGCCTCGAGCTATGACGATTTCTCCAGCTTCCTCAAGTCGTCTTACGATGCTGACAATACGGGTTTGTGCTTCCTCGACATCTCTAAGCCGGACAGGCCCCATAAACTCCATTTCTTCTTTGAATGTTTCGACCATCCGCTGTGACATGTTGCGGAAGACAATTTCTTTGACCTCTTCGCTTGCCACTTTGAGTGCGAGCAATAAGTCATCATTTTCAACATCTCTGATGACGCGCTGAATCGCTCTGCTGTCAAGAGTGACAATATCTTCAAAGACAAACATACGTTTCTTAATTTCATCAGCAAGTTCAGGATCTTGAATTTCAAGTGTGTCTAAAATGGTCTTCTCCGTAGCACGGTCTACACCATTTAGCACTTCCACAACCGCTTCGACTCCGCCTGTTTGCGTGTAGTCCTGCGTAAAGGTTGAAGACAGCTTTTGTTCAAGAATGCGTTCCACCTCATTGATGATCTCTGGAGATGTGCGGTCCATTAAGGCAATACGTCTTGCAACCTCAGTTTGTACTTCCTCGCCTAATTCAGATAAAATTTGCCCAGCCTGCACTGGATCCAGGTAGGAAAGGATGAGCGCAATCGTTTGTGGATGCTCATGCTGGATAAAGTTTAAAATTTGTTCTGGTTCAGCCTTTCGAGCAAAATCAAATGGTTTTACTTGAAGAGAGGATGTTAACCGGTTTAAGATGCTGTCCGCTTTGTCCTCACCAAGCGCTTTTTCAAGCACTTGTCTTGCGTACATAAGACCGCCCTGCGATATGTAGTCCTGCGCGATGGCAATGCTGTGAAACTCTTCGATGATTTCATCTTTTTTAGCAGTATCTACACTTCGTACATTGGAAATTTCTAATGTTAATTTTTCTATTTCGTCTTCAGACAGATGTTTGTATACAGATGCTGACACGTCTAGCCCTAAGGAAATCATTAGGATTGCTGCTTTTTGTCTGCCTGTTAGTCGATTTGGATCTTTTCTCGACATGTGTATTCCTCCTAATCCTCGGACAGCCAGCTGCGTAGCAATTTAGCAAAGTCTTCTGGTTTTTCTTTTGCCATTTTTTCAAGCTGATTTTTTCTCACCATTTCTTCTGTTTCTGGTTCAGTGTCGATATCAGGAACATCGATTGGTGTACGTTCATCAAACTCAAACTCTTCTTCCTCATCTCTTCTACGCTTACGTACAAGAAGAATGATAAGAGCGATAATTGCAAGTAGGAGCACACCGCCTACAATATAAACCCAGATTGGAATATTATTTGAAGGGTTATCTGCCGCAGTTTGCTGTTTACCGTCTAATTTTGATACTGATAAAACGATTTTGTTATCTAAGTCTGCTTGAGTGAGCGCTTGACCATTTGTGTATTCTTTATCAATCGATGTGCTAATGATCGTTGAAAGAATCTTTTTGATATCATCTTGTCTTTCAGCTGTTAAAGAGTTTGCATCGTTTGCAGTTGGTGGTTCGACCAACGCTTGAATGCCAACATCTCTAATTTTATAAGGGCTTTCTTTGATATCTTTATGAATGCGGTTGACTTCATAATTGATACGATCTTCACTCTTCTCGTAATCTCCGCTTCCATTCGCTCCATCGGCACCTTGATAATTTGTGACATCATCGTCACCTGTTCCAGCGGTGCCTCCAGCTGCTGCTCCATTGCCTGAATATGTTTCAGCAATCTTTTCAGCGCTGACAGCAATCCCCTGCATGTTTTCTTTATCAACAGGTTCTACAAGGTCTTCTTTTCTTTTTTCTTCAGTAAAATCAATGTCTGTTGTGACCGATACAGCCACTTTATCTTGACCCATCATTGTTCCGAGCAGCTGCTGAATTTTTCTTTGAAGATTCTTTTCGATTTCCTCTTTTTTCTGCTGCTGTGCATCCATTCCACTTGCATAAGAATCGGAACTGGTGTTTAAGTCGTAGTAGTTGGAATCTTGGTCCATAATGACAATGTTTTCTGTTTTTAAATTCGGCACACTTTTTGAAATAAGATGATAAAGGCCTTTTACTTGCTGCGGCGTAAGCGTGTAGCCAGGCTCAACTTGCAGCACAATGGATGCTGATGCATTACTTTGCTCTTCTCCAACAAAAACGGAATCTTTTGGCAGGTTAATCATCACTTTTGAATCTTTAATCCCATCAATTGTGTTGATCAGATTGGATAGTTCTGTCTGAGTTGCGTCTACTTTCAGAACATCAAATTCATTATCTGTTAAACCGAAGCCTGAATTGTTTGCAAAGAAGGAATAATCAATGTTGCCTGTCTTAGGAAGCCCTTCAGATGCGAGTGTTACTTTTAAAGAGTCTGCTTGCTTTTCTGGAACGAGAATCGTTGTTCCATTGTTTGCAAGTTCCGATTTAACGTTTTTGCCATCTAGTTCCTGTTTGATTTGTCCAGCTTCTGCCTCAGACAAGTCTCTAAAGAGCGGAACCATTTTTTCAGAAGAAGCAAAGATGCTAACAACCGTAATAATGATTGCTAGGGCAGCAACGCCGCCAATCATGAGTATTTTTTGTAATTTTGATCGATTTCGCCAAAACTCAACTGTTTTTGTTCTTAATTGCATTAAAGTACGATTCATCTTAACCCCCGGTCATTCCATTCAGTCTTTTTTTGTCCACCAGCACCTCCTACATCTGCATTCTCATAATCTCTTGGTACGCTTCGACTGCTTTATTTCGAAACTCTGTCGCAGCTGTGAGTGTGACACTCGCTTTTTGTGAAGCAATCATGACTTCATCGAGATTGACATCTTTTCCTTGTGCAAGCGCATTTGTATACTGGTCTGATTTCAGCTGTGATTGATTTAATGCCTCAATGGAATTCTTCAGCACATCAGAGAAATTCGTTTGACTTTTAGGTGCAGCCGCCTGCAAGGACGATGCATTCGTCAATTCACTTGCTTGCTGAGCGGTTTGAAGCTGGAAAGGAGATATTGCATTAACCAATTCTTTTCACCTTACTTTCCTATTTCTAAAGCTTTCATCAGCATGCTTTTGTTCGCATTTAGAGCAGTCACGTTCGCTTCATATGATCTTGAGCTGCTGATGAGGTCGACCATTTCTTTTAATGGATCGACATTTGGTGTTTGAACATATCCATTTTCATTGGCATCGGGATTTGTAGGATCATATTGAAGGTTGAATGGAGTTTCGTCTTCTGTAATCTTTGTTACTTTGACGCCGTTTCCTAATTTGCCGCTCGAATTCATACTTGAGTTCAATATAGATGAAAATGATTCACCTGACGGCTGTAATGTGACAAGTTTACGTCTATAAGGCTCCCAGTTGCCATCAACCTGTTTAGCTCTTGTTGTATCCATATTTGCAAGGTTTGAGGATACAACGTCCATTCTGAGCCTCTGTGCCGTTAATGCTGAGGCCGAAGCGTTCACTCCTGAAAAAATCGACATCACTTACCTCCTGTCAAAACTGTTTTAAGAGAATTAAATTTCCCGCTCATTCTTTCCACCAAAGCATTATACTGAATTTGGTTTTTAGCGAGTTCACTCATCTCTTGATCAATATCGACATTATTTCCGTTTTCTTGATATGAAGTACGGTTGCTAGAAACAACTGAATAATTAGACCCTGTTTTTGAAAAATCAATGTGACCTTGGTATGTTTTTTTAGCATCTAATTTGTTCGATGCGTCATTTAGCATGTCATGGAATGCGACGTTTTTCGACTTGTAGTTCGGTGTGTCTATATTCGCGATATTATTGCTTATGACTTTTTGCTTAACATTCGCTCTACCCAAGGCATTCTCAAGGTTGCTTATCGTTCCAGAAAATATATCCAAAACCATATACCTCCAATCATATGTATTTCATTCCATTTAATCATGTCGAGATTTGTAAAACCATATGTTCATTGTAAGAAATAATAGGATTAAAGTCTATGATGTATATGTAAAAAAACTCGTAATATATATCTATTTTACGAATAGGTATAAAGGCCTAGATTCAAAGCACTACAGATTTGTAAGGGGTTTCTTGGAAAAAAGAGTGACATTTTTCGGACAAATCCTCATTTTTTCACATAAAAAAACCCTTTTCAGCATTTATTTCGGCTAAAAAGGGTTTTTGATTAATGAGATTTTAAATTTTCGAGTTCAATTAAAAATTTGTTGTTTAACACTTTGATGTACGTTCCCTTCATTCCAAGAGAACGAGATTCGATTACGCCTGCACTTTCTAACTTACGTAATGCGTTTACGATCACTGAACGAGTGATCCCTACACGGTCTGCAATTTTACTTGCGACAAGAAGACCTTCGTTTCCATCAAGCTCTTCAAAAATGTGCTCAATCGCTTCAAGCTCACTGTATGATAGAGAGCTAATCGCCATTTGGACAACCGCTTTACTTCTTGCTTCTTCTTCGATTTCCTCTGCTTTCTCGCGAAGAATCTCCATTCCAACAACTGTTGCCCCGTATTCAGCAAGAATTAAATCATCATCTGTGAATGTATCTTGTAAGCGGGACAGGATTAACGTACCTAAACGATCTCCTCCGCCGATAATTGGAACAATTGTTGTTAAACCTGATTGGAATAAGTCACGGTTCTCAATCGGGAAAGCTGTATATTCACTGTTAATATCAAGGTTTGAAGACGTTTCTGGGACATTGAATAGACTCTTTGTATATTCTTCAGGGAACTGACGATCTTCAAGCATTTTTTTCATACGTGCATTTTCGATCTGTTGATTAATGGAGTAACCAAGAAGCTTTCCCCTTCTGCTTAATACGAAAATGTTTGAATCAATGACATCTCTCAGTGTTTCTGCCATTTCTTTGAAATTAACTGGTTTCCCCGCTGCATCTTGCAGCATTGAGTTAATAATCCTTGTTTTTTGTAGTAACGCCATAATAATGATCCTCCTAGATTACTTTATTCATTTGTTAAAGTATAAATTGACTTAAATCTTTGTTATTTGCAATCTTTCCTAGCTTCTCTTCGACATACTGAGGGGTAATGGTCACTGTCTCCATCGTAATATCAGGCGCCTCAAATGAAAGCTCTTCAAGCAGCTTCTCAAGTATGGTATGAAGCCTTCTTGCACCGATGTTATCTGTCTCCTGATTGACATGATAAGCCACTTCGGCAATCTTATGAATAGCATCGTCAGAAAATTCAAGAGATATACCTTCTGTTTCAAGTAAAGCTTTATATTGCTTTAATAATGCATTATCTGGTTCCGTTAAGATTTTCACAAAGTCTTCTATACTTAATTTATCTAATTCTACACGAATTGGGAAGCGCCCCTGAAGCTCGGGAATCAAATCTGATGGCTTTGCCATATGAAATGCACCTGCTGCAACAAAAAGTACATGATCAGTTTTAACGGCACCATATTTCGTCATCACAGTTGAACCTTCTACAATCGGTAAAATATCACGCTGAACCCCTTCACGAGAAACATCTGCAGATGATGCACCGCCGCTTTTGGCGATTTTGTCGATTTCATCGATAAAAATAATTCCTTGCTGCTCTGCTTTGTAGACCGCTTCCTGACTGACTTCATCCATATCAATCAGTTTTGAAGCTTCCTCAGCCGTTAACGCCTTTCTTGCTTCTCTGACAGTCAGCTTTCTGCGTTTTTTCTTTTTAGGCATGAGATTGCCGAGCGCATCCTGCATGTTCATACCCATTTGCTCCATACCCGAGCCTTGAAGCATATCAAACATGGAAGGCTGCTGTTCTTCTACTTCGATCGTGACGTAATGATCTTCAAGTTCTCCCATCGCCAGCTGATGAGCAATTCGCTTTCTTGTCGATTCGAGTTCCACTTCTTCATTTGAATGATCTCGATCACGGTCATCTTCATCAGAACCGCCAAACAGCATCTCAAAAGGATTTTTCACAGACTGGCTTTTTTTCTTACCAGGAACAAGTAAATGAACAAGACGTTTATTTGCTTGTTTTTCTGCTTCTTCTTGAACATCTTTCATTTTTTCTTCTTTGACGAGTCTTATCGCTGTTTCAACTAAATCTCTCACCATGGACTCTACGTCACGTCCGACATAACCCACTTCAGTAAATTTCGTCGCTTCCACTTTAATAAAAGGCGCACCAGAAATTCGAGCAATTCTGCGGGCAATTTCTGTTTTCCCCACACCTGTAGGGCCAATCATTAAAATATTTTTAGGAACGACTTCATCCTTTAGCTTATCATTTAAAAGACTTCTTCTGTAACGGTTTCTTAAAGCCACCGCCACTGCTTTTTTCGCATCAAGCTGACCAATGATGTATTGATCAAGCTTTTCAACTATCTCTCTTGGGGTGAACGGCTTTTTCTCCATACGTCTCATGTCCTTTCTATTCAAGCTCTTCTAAAGTGATTTGATCGTTCGTGTAGACACAGATTTCTCCGGCCGTTTCAAGAGCGGCCTTTGCAATTTCTCTCGCTGAGAGATGATCGCCTGCATGGGTTTTGAGTGCTCTCCCGGCGCTAAGCGCATAGTTGCCGCCTGAGCCAATGGCCAAAATCCCATCATCTGGTTCGATGACCTCTCCAGTTCCAGAGACGAGCAGGATGCTCTCTTTGTTCATGACGATGAGCATGGCCTCAAGCTGCCTTAGCATCTTATCACTTCGCCATTCCTTCGCTAGTTCTACGGCTGCCCGCTTTAAGTTGCCACCATATTCTTCAAGCTTTGTTTCAAACTTTTCAAAGAGTGTAAACGCATCTGCTACTGAACCTGCAAAACCTGCAAGCACCTTGCCTCCGAAAAGACGGCGCACTTTTTTTGCTGTGTGTTTCATCACGACAGCCTGCCCGAAAGTAACTTGACCGTCGCCAGCCATTGCACTTTTTCCTTTATGTTGAACGGCAAAGATGGTTGTTGCATGAAATGATGACATGAAAAAACCTCCTTTTAGGATCGTTTAAAAGCCCTTGGGTGATGAGACATGTACGTGTTTCTTAAAGAATCTTTTGATACATGCGTGTACACCTGTGTAGATGATAAATTTGAATGACCGAGAAGTTCTTGAACACTTCTCAAATCCGCCCCCTCGTTTAAGAGATGCGTGGCAAAGGTGTGCCTTAACATGTGAGGATGGATATGTAATGTACCTGACGCCTTTTTCATTAATTCAGTGAGAATGAATCGAACACCTCGGTCTGTAAGAGGCGCCCCGCGCTGATTCAAAAACACATGTGCATCAGCGCGGTCTTTCCCCTTAGATTTCAGCTTCTGCCTTCCATCCTCTAAATAAGTAATGAGCGCTTCATGAGCATATGACCCGAAAGGAACATACCGCTGCTTGCTGCCTTTCCCATGAACAAGCACTGTATCCATCGATAAATCAAGATCAGATTCTTTTAATGAACATAACTCACTGACCCTCATACCTGTTGCATAAAGAAGTTCTAAAATGGCTTGATTTCTTTGCCCAAGCGGTGTGCTGACATCAGAAACTGTAAAAAGCTCTTTTAGTTCCTCCTCATACAAAAATGAAGGAATCCGCTTATCCTGTTTTGGTAAGCTAACGAGTAAAAAAGGATTTTCTTTCACAAGCTGTTCTCTTAATAAAAATTTATAAAAGCTGCGAAGCGCAGAGACTTTCTTACTAATCGTTCTTCTTGTCAGGCCTTTTTCATAAGCTTCTGTTAAATAAATTCTCGTATCTTGATAGGATACCTCTTCAAAACCGTCTATTCCTTGAATGTTCATAAATCTGACAAACTCTTCAATGGCTTCTGTATATCCTGAGATCGTTAAAGCTGAATAGTTTTTTTCAATTTGCAGATATTCAATGAATAAGTGGACAAGACGCTGTTTATTCGTCATTTTTACACCTCTTTAAGGCTTTTAAATGGTATCACATATCTTGCTTTCCGTGCAATGTTTTACTACAGAGATTTCGAAATAGTTTGAATAGTTTCGATTGCACGCTTAGCGTACTCTGCATAACGTTCTTGTTTGTTTTTAATTCGAACACCTAGATCTTTCAGCAAACCAAAATTCGCATTCATCGGCTGGAAGCTTTTCTTGTTTGTCGACGTGATGTAATAAGCCATACTGCCTATCGCCGTTTCCTCAGGAAGTGTCACAAGCTCTTCTCCTTTGACAAAACGAGCGGCGTTAATGCCTGCTACAAGTCCGGAAGCTGCAGACTCAACATACCCTTCAACGCCTGTCATTTGTCCGGCAAAGAATAGATCATCTCTATTTTTAAACTGATAAGTCGGTCTTAAAAGGCTTGGCGAGTTAATAAATGTATTACGGTGCATTACTCCGTAACGAACAATCTCTGCTTCTTCAAGGCCTGGAATCAAACGGAATACTTCCTTTTGATCGCCCCACTTTAGATGTGTCTGGAAGCCAACGATGTTATATAAAGTACCTGCTGCATCATCCTGTCTTAATTGAACAACAGCGTAAGGTCTTTTTCCTGTTTTCGGATCTTCCAGTCCTACTGGCTTCATCGGGCCAAACAGCATCGTTTTCTTTCCTCTTTTCGCCATGACTTCAATTGGCATGCAGCCTTCAAAGAAGATTTCTTTTTCAAATTCTTTTAATGGCACAGTTTCAGCAGAAATGAGCGCCTCATAAAAACGATCGAATTCTTCTTCTGTCATTGGACAGTTTAAATATGCGGCTTCTCCTTTGTCATAGCGTGATTTCAAGTACACCTTATCCATATCAATGCTATCTTTCTCTAGAATAGGTGCCGCTGCATCGTAGAAATAGAGATATTCTTCTCCTGTTAACGATTTTAATTCTTTTGAAAGTGCTTCTGATGTCAGCGGGCCAGTCGCGATAATTGTCGGACCTTCTGGAATGCTTTGCACTTCTTCTTGAAAAACCGTAACATTCGGATGATTTTTCACTCGATCTGTCACGTTTGCTGCAAATTCATGACGGTCTACTGCAAGCGCGCCGCCTGCAGGAACTGAGCTTTCATCTGCCGCTGCGATAATGGCTGAATCTAAATGACGCATTTCTTCCTTTAATACACCTACTGCATTCGTCAAAGCGTTCGCACGCAGTGAGTTGCTGCATACAAGCTCCGCAAATTTATCTGTGTGGTGAGCCGGCGTTTGTTTAACAGGTCTCATTTCATATAAATTGACTTTAATTCCTCGTTTAGCGATTTGCCATGCAGCTTCACTTCCAGCTAAACCGGCTCCGATCACATTTACAAATTGACTCATTGGACAACTCTCCTATTTCGTAAGTTCTGTTTGATGACATAAAAAAGCAGGTGAACAAGGTTGCTCACCGCTATTTTTGTTGTTCCTCTTTATAATCACAGTTCACACATTGAACTTGAACGCCTTTTTTCAGCTTTTTCTCTACAAGCATATTTTCGCATTTTGGACACTTTCTTTCAATTGGTTTGTCCCAAGAAACGAATTCACACTCTGGAAAACGATCACAGCCGTAAAAAATGCGGCGTTTCTTCGATTTTCGTTCAACAATGTTTCCTTCATGACATGACGGGCATTTGACACCGATATCTTTGACAATTGGTTTTGTGTTACGGCAGTCAGGAAAGTTCGAGCACGCCATGAACTTGCCGTATCTACCCATTTTGTACACCATCGGATGTCCGCACTCTTCACAATCAACACCTGCGTATTCCGGCTCAATCTCAACTTCTTGCATCTCTGCTTCAGCTTTTTCTACCCGTTTTGCAAAGTCTTGGTAGAAGCTGTCGATAATACGAACCCATTCAATCGTACCTTCTTCAACACTATCAAGTTCCTTTTCCATTTTCGCTGTAAATTCAACGTTAATGATTTCAGGAAAGAATTCGATGATTAAGTTGAGTACAATCTCTCCAAGCTCTGTCGGAGTAAATCGTTTATTATCAAGTGCGACATAACCGCGCTTTTGAATCGTATCTAATGTTGGTGCATACGTAGATGGACGGCCTATACCGAGCTCTTCAAGTGTTTTGACCAATCTTGCCTCTGTGTAGCGTGGAGGCGGCTGTGTGAAGTGCTGTTCAGGTTCGATATCTTTTGAAAGGACTGTATCCCCTTCTTTCAGATCAGGAAGCATTTTGTCCTTTTCCTCGAGCTGGTCGTCCTTCCCTTCTACATAAACCTTCATAAACCCAGGGAATTTCACTTTACTTCCATTCGCACGGAAAGTAAGACCATTATGATCAAGATCCACACTCATTGTATCAAGAACAGCCGGCGCCATTTGGCTTGCCACGAATCGTTCCCAAATCAATTTGTACAGGCGAAGCTGATCACGGCTTAGCACATGCTTGACATCAGCCGGTTTTCTTAACGTAGAAGTCGGACGGATGGCTTCGTGAGCATCTTGTGCGTTTTCATTCTTTTTAGCCGTTCGTTTTGTTGTATTTAAGAAATTCTTGCCGTACGTCTGATCAATAAAAGCAGATACTTCTTCAATCGCCGTATTTGAAATACGTGTTGAGTCCGTTCTCATATAAGTGATGAGACCGACTGTACCTTCTTTACCAAGATCAATTCCTTCATATAATTGCTGTGCAATCATCATCGTCTTTTTTGCACGGAAGTTTAATTTTCTTGCAGCCTCTTGCTGTAAAGTAGAAGTCGTAAACGGAACAGCTGGATTACGTTTCCGTTCTTTTTTCGTTACTTTCTCTACAGAGAATTTGTTTCCTTTTAATTTCGAAAGGATTTCTTTTACATCTTCTTTTGTTTTCAATGGATGTTTTTTGCCATTGAGGCCAAAGAAACTTGCTTCGAAGCTTTCTTTTCCTTTGAGGAATGTACCGTCAATTGTCCAGTATTCTTCTGGTTTAAATTCATTAATTTCATTCTCGCGATCAATAATGAGTCGGAGTGCAACTGATTGAACACGGCCAGCACTTAAGCCCTTTTTCACTTTCTTCCATAAAATCGGACTGATTTTATACCCAACGAGACGATCTAAAATTCGTCTTGCCTGCTGTGCATCAACTAAGTCCATATCGATCATACGAGGATGCTTAAAGGAATCTTTAATCGCATCTTTTGTAATCTCGTTAAAAACAACACGGCAGTCAGAAGAGAGGTCAAGGTCAAGGCTATGTGCTAAATGCCAAGCAATCGCTTCTCCCTCTCTATCGGGGTCAGCCGCAAGAAAGACTTTCTTTGCTTTTTTCGCCGCTGTTTTTAATTCCTTTAAAACTGGGCCTTTCCCGCGAATCGTAATATATCTCGGTTCGAAGTCATGCTCAGTGTCAACACCGAGCTGACTTTTCGGTAAATCCCTTACGTGTCCCATTGAAGCCTTTACTTTATACTTTTTTCCTAAATAACGCTCAATCGTTTTCGCCTTTGCTGGCGACTCAACGATGACTAAATAATCAGCCATACTCAAAATCCCCCTTAAGAGGTGTTCTCTCTTTATACATTTCACAATTCATATTTATGTTAATTGCACCTATCTAACAGGCAATCGTTAAAAATTCTTTATGATGAACATCATTATAAACACGAAAAACAAAGTGTAAACTTAAATCCTCACTATTATTAAATATTCCGATGTCTTTTGTCAAACGATATTTTTATGAGAGTTCAGTATATTGAACGCTGCGGAAGGAGAATTCCTCTAAAATATCCTTTGTAGAATGAACAAGCTTTGCTCCCTGCTGAATGAGTCTTGCCGGCCCTGTGGAATTAGGATCAAAGATGGATCCGGCAACCGCAAATACTTCTTTTCCTTGCTCAAGTGCTTGATAGGCTGTAATAAGAGAACCGCTCTTTTCTTTGCACTGAATGACAATGGTTCCTCTCGTCAACGCACTAATTAAACGATTTCTCATTGGAAAATGCCACTTTTCTGGTTTGACATAAGGCGGATGCTCTGACAAAAGCAAATGATGCTCGCCCATGTATTGAGCCATTTGCGCATGCTCTTTTGGGTATAAATGCTGAAAGCCGCCGGCTATAATGCCGATCGTTTTCCCTTTTTTCCTGATGCACTCTTTATGTGCAAGTCCATCGATTCCTTTAGCTAGCCCACTAACAATCATCCACTCTTCTTTGACAAGGTCACCAACAATTTTTTTCACACATGCTTCTCCATAAGATGATGGAAGTCGCGTGCCGACTACACCTAAACTTTTTTCTTCATTTAAATATGATACGTTTCCTTTTAGGAATAACACAGGGGGAGGATCATAAATATTTTTTAGAGTGCTTGGATATAAGGGTGATGTGATGGGAATCATGTGAATGTTTTGCTTTAAATAGGCTTGAACGATGTGTTGAAAAATGGGGAATTCATTTTCTTCAGCTTGTTTTAAGCTGGTAAAGTCGATCGTTTGTAATGCTCGATCCTGTTTAAAATGATGTGTTTCTTCATTTATATATAGCTCAGGATCGACTTTCCACCATTTTGTAAGTAATGAGGGTGAGATGAGGCCTTTTAAGCGGTGAAAAATCATTCTTTCGGACACGTTGTACATACCATTCCTCCAGTTTAAGATAGAAAGAAGAAGACTTGTCAAAGAACAAGTCTTCTTGTGTCATTAATGCGTTTTACAAGCTTCGAAGAGATTCTTCTCTTTTAATACTTTAATCAACGTTTCTCCCATGACAGATGGTGTTTCTGCCACTTCAATTCCACATTCACGCATTGTTTTTACCTTTTCATCAGCTGTTCCTTTACCACCAGAAATAATGGCACCAGCATGTCCCATACGTTTTCCTGGAGGCGCCGTTTTACCGCCAATAAAGCCTACGACTGGTTTAGTCATATTTGCTTTTACCCATTCAGCTGCTTCTTCTTCAGCCGTACCACCGATTTCACCGATCATAATCACAGCATGCGTTTCAGGATCTTCATTGAATGCTTTTAACACATCAATAAAGTTTGTCCCATTTACCGGGTCCCCCCCGATTCCTACAGCTGTCGATTGACCAACGCCAGCTTCTGAAAGCTGATGTACCGCTTCATATGTAAGCGTTCCAGAACGAGAAACAACACCCACATGACCTTTTTTATGAATGTAGCCAGGCATGATACCAATTTTACATTCTTCAGGTGTGATGACACCTGGGCAGTTTGGTCCAACAAGTCTTGTTTTCTTACCTTCCATGTAACGCTTCACTTTGACCATGTCCAGAACTGGAATATGTTCTGTGATACAAATGACGAGATCGACTTCTGCGTCAACAGCCTCTAAAATGGCATCTGCCGCAAATGGTGCTGGTACATAGATAACAGAAGCGTTCGCTCCAGTTGTCTGAACTGCTTCAGATACAGTATTAAATACAGGAACTCCTTCTACTTCAGTTCCACCTTTTCCAGGTGTGACACCGCCAACAATATTTGTTCCGTACTCAATCATTTGTTTTGTATGGAACAATGCGGTTGAACCGGTAATCCCCTGAACAATTACTCTCGTATTTTTATTAATAAATACACTCATTTAGGTTCCCTGCCTTTCTGCTCTACTTGACTAAAGATACAATCTTTTCTGCCCCGTCAGCCATAGACTCAGCAGAAGTGATATTTAAGCCTGAATCACTCAGGATTTTCTTCCCTAATTCAACGTTTGTTCCTTCCAGACGTACAACAAGTGGTAATGTTAAGCCGACTTGTTTCGTCGCTTCAACAACACCTTCTGCAATGACATCACATTTCATGATGCCACCAAAAATGTTCACGAAAATCCCTTTTACATTTTGATCAGATAAGATGATTTTAAATGCTTCCGTTACTTTTTCAGCTGTTGCACCGCCGCCAACATCTAGGAAGTTTGCAGGGTCCCCGCCGTAATGCTTGATGATATCCATTGTAGACATCGCAAGACCTGCTCCATTGACCATACAGCCAATATTTCCATCTAGAGAAATGTAGCTTAAGTCATATTTAGATGCTTCAATTTCTTTTGGATCCTCTTCATCAAGGTCACGGTATTCTAATATATCTTTTTGTCTATATAAGGCATTGCTATCAAAGTTTAATTTTGCATCAAGTGCCATGACTTTTCCATCGCCTGTTACAACCAGTGGATTAATCTCAGCAATTGAACAATCTTTTTCAATAAACGCATTGTAAAGGCTTGTCATAAACTTAACAGCTTGGCCAACTAATTTTGTTGGAATATTAATTTTAAATGCTACTTCTCTCGCCTGATAGCCTTGCAGGCCAATCGCTGGGTCGATGACAACTTTCACGATTTTTTCTGGCGTTTTTTCTGCTACTTCTTCAATTTCAGTACCGCCTTCTTCAGATGCCATCAATACAATTCTTGATGTCGCTCTGTCCAAAACTAGTCCAACATAGTATTCCTTTTGAATATCGCAGCCTTCTTCAATAAGTAAGCGTTTTATTTCGCGCCCTTCAGGCCCTGTTTGATGTGTGACAAGTGTCTTGCCGAGCAATTCCTCTGCAAACCCTTTCACTTCATCTTTCGTTTTTGCAATTTTTACCCCGCCTGCTTTACCACGTCCGCCTGCATGAATCTGTGCTTTTACGACATATACAGAGCTCCCTAGCTCTTCTGATGCTTTCACTGCTTCATCAGGTGTAAATGCTACTTTACCATTTGGAACTGAAACCCCATATTTTCTTAGGATTTCTTTTCCTTGGTACTCATGGATATTCATTTCCCATCCTCCCAACATATGTAGAAACAAAAATTATAAAATAGACTGCGCTTTCATTTTAAAGAATAAAAAAGAGAATGTCTAGGGTTCTATGTAAAATCGTAAAATCCTTCTAAACATTCAAACTTTTATTTTATTAAAAATATAAATTTTTCAGTCAAATCACTTATTTTACCTTATTTTTTCATTTTTTGATCTAACCTGTAGATAAACGAAAAAATTTCTGCTACAGTATCGTATAACGCTTCAGGGATTTCCTCATCTAACGTTAAGTGGCGCATGAGTTCGACTAAATTACGGTCTTCCTGGATAGGGACTCCCGACTTTTTTGCTTCTTCAATAATATGATCTGCCACATAGCCGCTGCCTGTTGCAACGACTTTTGGCGCCTTTTGTTTTTCTTCATCGTAATGCAGAGCGACCGCTCTTCTAAGCGGTTTTGAATCCTTCATACTCGTAAGTCCAGCCCTTTCTCGCTGATTTTATGAAAGTGTTCATCTAGAAATTGAGACGGATCTACTGGCTCTTGTCTCTTTTTTGCTGTAATTCCCGTTAAACTGTATCCTAGAGCATTTAAATTCTCCCGAACAGCCGGAATCATCGGATTAATGGTTCCTTGCAGTTCATGAGCTGTCTCGACAGTAATGGACATGACCTTTTGCTGAATCGTACAGTCTATTAAGGTTTCTTCAAGGTTTTCCATGTTTAAATAAAACATCAGGCGGCACTGAGAAATATCAATAGAGCCATCTTTTTTCTTATGTCCCTTTAGTATAAAGGTTAAATCTTGAACACTATGTTTTGAGAAAAGAGGATAGGAAACCATCATTTGACTGACGGTTTGGTTCTCCTGCTGCACAAATAACTGTCCATTCAATCTATGAAATAATTGATCCACTTCTTTTTTAACGTGCTCTGGTAAATCAGCCTGTCTCACATCATTTAAGGTAAGCTTTAATTGGTGCAGCTCCTGACTTTTGACATCCTGGCTGCCTTTTTCAAGCAGTTTCAGCATACCAATTTCATCACGCACACCGATTGCCTTTTTCATCGTCATTAGTAAATCGAGCACATCAGTTTTATTGCTTAATGTTGGTTCAGTCTGCTGCACCGCCTGAGCCAATGCTTTCGCCTCCGGTTTCGAAAGGAATGGGAACTCTTTTTGCACTACAGCTGCTTTTGCGTCAGGCTGAGTGCCTGCCTGCTGGAGTCCGTGCAGCAATGCTGTGAGCTGTTTTACGTTGGGTTCTTGCTGCCCATCTGCACCTTGTTTCATCAAGCTGGCCAGTATCCGCTCAATTTGCTGAAGCGGGATTTGCAGCTCTTTTGGACTTGTTGACTGCTGCTGCACGTTTGGCTGAAGAACTTGGGACGGCTGACGCTCTTGAACGATTGGGGCATGGCTATTTTCTTTTTGCTGAGACGGATTGAGCAGTGTCGTTACTGGTAAACTACCGCCTTGCTTCGCCTCGCCTTCTCTCGTTGCTATAAGGACTGATAAGAGCTTTTCTGCATGGACGGCTGTCTCTGCATCTACAACTGACCGAACGGCTTGTGTAAGGGTCTGTGTAGCATCTGTGTGCTTCGGAAGCTGTGTTAATTGATTTAGCAGCGCTGTTATATCCTGATGAAGAGCAGAGGATGATTTTACGGCTAAAATAGATTGAAGCACCCCTTGCTGGATTGGTAAATCTTTCTTTAAAGCAAAGAGGAGTGCTTGGAGCCCTTTCTTCACATCAGCTCCTTGAAGCTGTTCGATCCATTTCACTGCCGTTTTTAACTCTCCTTCGTTAATGACGGACTTTTCCTTTAAAAAAGCTGTAGCTGTCAGCATGTTTTCAAGCCCATTTTTCAGTGAAAGTCCTTCTAATAGTTTGGCTGCTGCATCCTTTAACGTCTTAGGATCTTGATCAAATTGCTGAACGGGTCTTAGTTTATTGAGGCTGCCGCCGCCCTCTTGTTCAAATTGGAACCAATAAAATGCGTCTGCTTTAAGCTGGGCCGCCAGCTGCGCTTTTATTTTCGTTGAGCCTATTTGAACAAGGGCGGTATCATCTCCAAGCATTTTTAGTACTTTACCGAGAATCAGCCGATGAACATTTTCCTTCCCTTCGGTGTTTAATGGAACAGATTCAGCCGTATTCAGCCGGCTATTCAGTGCTGTATGTATGTCCTCAACTCTTGTCATCACAGGCAGCCTCCTTAGATTAAAATTTATGATATAACAGATTTTACTGGCGCAAACGATAATCGGTGGATTGGGGCCGCACCATATGTTTGAATCGCAGCCAAGTGCTCTTTCGTTCCGTACCCTTTATGTTTTTCAAATTGATACTCAGGATACTTACGCCCATACTCTTCCATCATCTGATCCCTTGTCACCTTCGCAATACATGCACCTGCTGCAATGGATGCACTTTTTGCATCTCCTTTGATGATATTCTCTTGGTGAGTTGAAAGCGGGAGTGTCATGGCATCTATGAGTAGATAATCTGGTGTATGAGTTAACTGTTCCACAGCTCTCACCATCGCCAGTCTTGATGCTTCGTAAATATTGATTTCGTCAATCGTAGCCGCATCAACAATGCCGATTCCGATATCAAGTGCTTCTTTTTGAATTAAATCATAATAAGCCAATCTTTTTTTCTCAGATAATTGCTTTGAGTCGTTTAAACCGAGCAGGACTGTATCTTCCTTTAATATGACGGCTGCTGCCACAACTGGGCCGGCGAGCGGTCCTCTTCCTGCTTCATCTATTCCAGCAATACATGTGTATCCCTGCGCCTTTGCTTTGTTTTCAAATTGCAGCATGTCATCCCATGCCACGCGAAGTGCTTGCTGCTTTTCTCTCTCTTTGTGCCACTTTTCTATGAGTTTTTGGACACTTTTTCTCGTATCACCTTTTACAAGCTCACGAATGTATGACTCATCGCCTGCATGCTTTTCTATTAGTTCTTTTATTTGTTTCACCGTGTACATAGGCTTTTTCGCAGCCTCCTTCTTTATATCGGCAGTTTTTCGCAAAAAATAAAGACCCGCATGAGCTGCGTGTCTTTTAGCTTTCAGGCTTCTCAAAAGTGAGGGGACCAAATTTTTCTGTTCGAATATCCCGAATAATGATTTCGGTGGTTTTGTCATAGTTTATGAATCCCCCGCTCATTAGACAGCCGCGCTTAGTGCCAATTGCATCAAACAGCTCAACCGTATCTTCAGGTATCTCCGCTAGGTCATAGCGTTTTTTTAATCGCTCTGGGTAGTTCTCTTCTAGAAAACGAAGTGCATACACAGCGACATCCTGTAAGTTGATGATCGAATCTTTGATCGCTCCGGTCACCGCAAGTCTGAGTCCTACTTGCTCATCTTCAAACTTCGGCCAGAGGATTCCAGGGGTATCGAGCAGCTCTAGTTCTTTCCCTACCTTTACCCATTGCTGTGATGTCGTAATACCAGGACGGTCTCCTGTTTTGGCAATGTTCTTTTTCGCTAAACGATTGATTAAGGTCGATTTTCCGACGTTGGGAATCCCGATAATCAGTGCTCGAATGGCACGTGGTTTGACGCCTTTCGCTTTCATGCGGTCGAACTTTTCTTTTAAAATTTCTTTTGAAGTTGTGATGATCTGATTTAACCCTTGTCCATCGACAGAGTTAATAGCCAGTGACCGAACGCCTTGCTGCTCAAAATGCGCCTGCCACTCCTTTGTCATACGAGGATCTGCTTTATCAGCTTTGTTTAATAGCATGATTTTGGGTTTATTTTGAAGGATTTCTTCGATCATTGGGTTTCTAGAGGACATCGGAATTCTTGCATCGGTTAATTCAAATACGATGTCGATGAGCTTTAATTTTTCTGTGACTTCACGTCTTGCTTTTGCCATATGGCCTGGAAACCATTGAATCGTCATATGTGCACCTTCTCTCTTCTACCTGTTATCTTTATACATTGTACAAAAAAAGAGCCTGTTACAGGTAACAAGCTCTTTCCTTTGATATCATTATCGTCTGATTTCTTTGATACGAGCCGCTTTACCGCGAAGTTCACGTAGGTAGTAAAGTTTCGCACGACGTACCTTACCGTGACGTACAACTTCGATCTTAGCGATTTTTGGTGTGTGTACAGGGAATGTACGCTCAACGCCTACACCGTAAGAGATCTTACGAACTGTGAAAGTTTCGCTGATTCCACCACCACGACGCTTAATTACAACACCTTCAAAGATCTGGATACGCTCACGAGTACCCTCGACAACTTTAACGTGTACACGTAAAGTGTCACCAGGACGGAACGCAGGAAGATCAGTGCGTAATTGTTCTTTTGTGATTTCTTCAATCAAATGTTGCATCGTTTTCAACTCCTTCCAACAGATGCTCATGTCCTCTTTCTTCATTGCAGCGGAACATCGTTTTCAAACTTGGATCAGCAAGCCGTCCAAGTCACAAGTAGTATCATACCATACCTCTATGCCGTGTGCAATACAATCTAGTCATTATGAAGCTGCCAAAGCCATCTTTTTTCTTCACTCGTTAACGTTTTGCAAGAATCGATCAAATCTGGCCGTCTTGTATAAGTTCGCTTCAATGATTCTTTGCGCCGCCACTCTTCTATTTTGGCATGATTTCCAGAGAGGAGCACATCCGGCACTTTTAGTCCTTTATAATCCGCTGGCCTTGTATAGTGCGGGTGCTCAAGCAGACCTGTACTGAATGAATCTTCGATGTGAGATGCTTCTTTTCCAAGCACATGAGGCAAAAGCCTGACCACACTGTCTGCAATCATCATCGCTGGCAGCTCTCCGCCTGTGAGGACGAAATCTCCGATTGAAATCTCATCTGTGACAAGATGCTCCCTGATGCGCTCATCGTAGCCTTCATAGTGGCCGCAAATGAACATAAGATGCTCTTCTTTTGCAAGTTCTTCTGCCTTTTTTTGTGTATATCTTTCCCCTTGAGGACAGACAAGAATAACTCGGGGCTTCGTGCTTGCTTTCTTCGTTAAATCTTCTACCGCATCAAATACGGGCTGTGCTTTCAGTACCATACCAGCACCGCCGCCATACGGATAGTCATCCACTGTTTTATGCTTATGATCCGAATACTCTCTAAAATTGACAACATGAAATGAAACAGCTTCTTTCTCCTGTGCTTTTTTTAAGATCGATGAGTGAAGCACACCTTCGAACATTTCAGGAAAAAGGGTTAAAAAGTCGATTTTCATTCGTCAATGAGTCCTTCCATCATTTCAATGCGAACAGTTTTGGATGAGATATCAATGTTTTTGACGACAGATGGAATATATGGAATGAGGGCATCTTTTTTGCCTTTTCTTCCAACCACCCACACATCATTTGCCCCTGGCGTAAGGATTTCTTTGATTTGGCCGATCAGCTTGTCCTCTTCATCGTATACTTCACAGCCAATGATTTGGTGAAAATAAAATTCTCCTTCGTCTAATGACCCAAGATGTTCTTTTTCTACCTTTAAGATTGACTCTTTCAGAAGCTCTGCTTCATTTAATGAGTTGATTTCTTCAAATGTGAGTAAATCAAACTGTTTGTGCTGGCGGTGTGCTGCGACAGTCACTTTCAGCGGCTCTTTTTGACCTTGTTTAAAAATATAGAGCACGCTTCCCTTTTTGTAACGCTCTTCTGGGAAATCCGTCTTTGACACGACGCGTACTTCTCCGCGCACTCCGTGTGTATTGACGATCTTTCCAACATTCAACCATTCTAGCTCCATGTTCTCAATCACCCCTGACGTATTTCCACAATGGTGCCGTCTTTCACGACGATGACATTATCTTGCATTTTGTCATCCCATTTATCACCTATTTTTACTTCAACCAGTGCATCCACTTCTGTTTCTTTCATTTCA
Organism: Bacillus sp. FSL R5-0659; assembly: GCF_038008785.1. Lineage (NCBI taxonomy): Bacteria > Bacillati > Bacillota > Bacilli > Caryophanales > Bacillaceae > Bacillus > Bacillus sp. FSL R5-0659. The sequence goes on along the minus strand of NZ_JBBOZU010000001.1, from coordinate 1,521,129 downwards.
CTTCCAAGCGGCAAAATATGAAGCTGCTCTACTTGAAAATCAATCTGCCTGATCTTCTCTTGCCTTTTATCGATCGCTTTTTGAAATTGAGGGATGGCTTCTTGCTGATGTGGTTCTTTTTCATGTTTTTTTAGTTGAAAATATAATTGATTGCATTCACGTTCTAGTCTTTCTTTTTTCTCCAAAAAAGTCGTTAACAGTTTGTCCTTACTGCTTTCAGTTAATACTTGCATCACGGTGACATGTTGAATGATCTGCATCTTCCTTTTTGTCCCCCTATCCGAAGGCATTTGTCCTCTACAGTATAACGAAAAATAGATTTAAACGTGTAAAAAAAGGGGAGGTCCTAAGCCCTCTCCCTTTTTAGTCAGCAATCTCAAGTTGAACTTTCTTAGAAGACTCTGCACTTGCTGCAAAAATGACTGTTCGTATCGCTTTTGCTGTACGTCCCTGCTTTCCGATCACTTTTCCGGTATCTTCAGCATTGACAGACAGTGTGTAAATCACCTGCTCATCTTTTTCTAATGAAGATACGTGAATATCTTCAGGGAAATCAACAAGTGGCTCGACGATGGACACAATCAATTCTTCCAAGGACAGCTCATTCATTATTTGCTGTTTTTCGCATTATGAAATTTTTCAAGAATTCCTTGGCTTGAGAAAAGGTTGCGAACTGTATCAGATGGTTTCGCACCATTTTGAAGCCATTTAAGCGCTAATTCTTCGTTGATTTTCACCTCAGCTGGTGATACCACTGGGTTGTAAGTTCCAACTGTTTCGATGAAACGACCGTCACGTGGTGAACGAGAATCTGCTACAACAATACGATAGAAAGGAGATTTTTTTGCTCCCATACGTTTTAAACGAATTTTTACTGCCATTTTACTAGCACCTCCGAAAATATTTCAACAAGATAGTATATTAACAATGATAAAAGGGTTTGTAAAGTGTTTTTTCTTAACAACGGTTTTATCATGTATAACCAATTACATAAATGGTAATTTAAAGCCCTTTTTCTTTCCTTTGGACATGTTGGTCATTTGCTTCATCATCTTTTTCATTTCATCAAATTGCTTTAAAAGGCGATTGACTTCCTGTACAGATGTTCCGCTTCCTTTTGCAATCCGTTTTCTTCGGCTTGCATTGATGACCTCTGGCTGTTCTTTTTCCTGAGTCGTCATTGATTTAATGATCGCTTCGATGTGATTGAGCTGCTTTTCGTCCACTTGGACGTTTTTGAGCCCTTTCATTTTACCGGCTCCCGGCATCATTTGGATCAGTTCATCAAGAGGACCCATATTGCGAACTTGGCCAAGCTGCTCGAGGAAATCATCGAGCGTGAAGCTCATTGTCCGCATTTTTTGCTCAAGCTCTTTCGCTTTATCTTGGTCGACGTTTGCCTGTGCTTTTTCAATCAGCGTGAGCACATCTCCCATGCCAAGAATTCTTGATGCCATCCGCTCCGGATGGAATGGTTCAATCGCATCAAGCTTTTCTCCTAGTGCAGCGAATTTAATCGGCGTATTGGTGACAGCTCGAATAGAAAGGGCTGCACCGCCTCTTGTATCACCGTCTAGTTTTGTGAGAACAACACCTGTTAAACCAAGCTGTTCATTAAAGCTTTTTGCGACATTGACAGCATCTTGACCAGTCATAGAGTCAACAACTAGGAAAATTTCTTCTGGATTCGCTACTTCTTTTACTTTTTGAAGTTCATCCATTAATTCTTCATCGATATGAAGACGTCCTGCTGTATCTAAAATGACATAATCATGGTGTTCTTCTTTCGCTTTTTCAATTGCCTGTTTGGCAATTTCGACAGGGCTGACTTGATCACCTAATGAAAACACCGGCATATCAAGCTGTTTCCCAAGCGTTTGAAGCTGCTGGATCGCTGCTGGTCTATAAATATCAGCAGCCACCATCATCGGCTTGCGATTATGTTTTTTGCGAAGTAAATTGGCAAGCTTCCCAGTTGTGGTTGTTTTACCTGCCCCTTGAAGACCGACCATCATAATGACTGTTGGAGATTTTTTCGCTACAGCGATCTTACTCTCTTCTCCGCCCATTAATTCAGTGAGTTCTTCTTTTACAACTTTAATGACCTGTTGTCCAGGGGTAAGGCTTTTCATGACCTCTTGTCCAACTGCCCGCTCACTTACTTTTTTCACAAAGTCTTTGACTACTTTAAAATTGACGTCAGCTTCAAGAAGGGCAAGGCGTACCTCGCGCATCATTTCTTTTACATCTTGCTCTGACACTTTTCCTTTGCCGCGGATTTTTGAAATCGTCTGCTGCAGTCGGTCGGCTAATCCTTCAAATGCCATACTGTGCCGCCTCCTAATCTAATTTCTCAAGCGATTCAATTAAAGCTTCTGCTTCTTCCGTTTGCGCAGAATCAGCTACAAGCTCTCTCATTTTTTTGAGAAGTTCTTTACGCTCTTTAAATTTCTTAAACAAGAGCAGCTTTTCTTCATATTGTTCAAGCATCGCTTCAGTCCGTTTAATATTATCATAAACAGCCTGCCTTGATACTTCATATTCATCCGCAATTTCACCGAGGGAAAAATCGTCTAGGTAGTAAAGCGACATGTAGCTCTTTTGCTTTGCGGTCAACAACGATTGATAGAAGTCAAACAAGTAATTCATTCTCGTTGTTTTTTCAAGCGTCATGGGCTCTCTCCCCTTTGTTAAGTTCATTCCCTTTACATCAACTAAGTTTACACGGTTCTCTGCTGTGTGTCAAGTTTTTATCTTGTCACTTCATGAAGCTACGTATAAATAAAAATGCCAGCAGTTTTGCCGGCATTTTTTTGTTAGTCTTGTTGATCAATTACGTCTGAGAATAATCCATACACATACGATTCTGCATCAAACTCTTGCAGATCGTCCACCTTTTCACCTAAACCGACAAGCTTTACTGGGATGTTCAGCTCATTTCGAATCGCAAGAACAATTCCGCCTTTTGCAGTACCGTCAAGCTTTGTTAAAGCAATCCCTGTCACATTTGTCGCTTTAGAAAATTCCTTGGCTTGTGCCATGGCATTTTGACCTGTTGTCGCATCAAGAGCGAGCAATACTTCATGAGGTGCATCTGGAACCTCGCGCTCAATAACTCTCTTGACTTTCTCCAGCTCTTTCATCAAGTTGACTTTGTTTTGAAGTCTTCCTGCTGTATCGCAGATGAGGACATCTGCATTTTTCGCTTTTGCTGATTGAACGGCATCATAGATCACCGCTGCTGGATCAGAGCCTGCTGTTTGTTTGACGACAGGAACACCTGAACGCTCTCCCCAAACTTCAAGCTGCTCGATCGCACCGGCACGGAACGTATCACCTGCTGCTAAAATGACGGATTTCCCTTCATTTTTCAGCTTGTTTGCAAGCTTACCGATAGTCGTTGTTTTCCCAACACCGTTGACGCCTACAAACAAAATGATATTCAAACGCCCGTCTTCAATGTTCAGCGCAGAAATTTGTTCCTCTCCGCTATTGTAGATGTCAACCAGTTTTTCAGAAATCACCGCTTGTACTTCACTTGGGTCTTGAATGTTTCTTAATTTCACTTCTTTTTTCAGCTCATCAATCAGTTCCATCACAGTTGTGAAACCAACATCAGCGCCGATCAGAACCTCTTCGAGCTCTTCAAAAAAGTCTTCATCGACTTTGCGGTAGCGAGAAATCAGTTCATTTACTTTTCCCTGGAAGGAGTTTCTCGTTTTTTCGAGTCCATCTTTAAACTTTTCTGATACTGAATCGGTTTGCTGCGTAAATTTTTCTTTTAATTTCTTAAAAAAGCTCATTGGTTCAAAAACCTCCTTTAATTACTGGACAAGCTCTTTCGTTTCTTCTAGTTTGACAGATACAAGCTTAGAAACACCTGATTCCTGCATGGTCACACCGTAGAGCACATCGGCTTCTTCCATTGTTCCCTTGCGGTGCGTAATGACAATGAACTGTGTTTCCTCGCTGTATTTCTTTAAATATTGCGCAAAACGGAAAACATTTGCTTCATCAAGCGCCGCTTCTACCTCATCTAATACGCAGAATGGAACAGGTCTCACTTTTAAAATAGAGAATAGTAAAGCGATCGCTGTTAAGGCTCTCTCCCCGCCTGAAAGCAGGCTTAAGTTTTGCAGTTTTTTCCCTGGCGGCTGCGCGACAATATCAACGCCAGAGTTGAGCAAATCATTTGGATCTGTCAGCTTAAGATCAGCTCTTCCGCCGCCAAATAATGCTTGGAATACAGATTCAAAGTGCCCGCGAATTTGAGAGAATGTCTCAGAGAAGCGCTTTGTCATCTCTTGATCCATTTCTTCGATGACTTGGAATAATGTATTTTTCGCTTCTGTCAGATCATTTCGCTGCTCTGTTAAGAAGAGATAGCGTTCATTGACACGTTCATACTCGTCAATGCTGCCTAAGTTTACTGTTCCAAGCTCTTCAATCGCTAGTTTGATCAGCTTCACTCGTTTTCTCGCTTCATCTGGCGATAACGTCAACTGATACATCTCTTTTGCTCCTTCAAACGAAAGAGCATATTCATCGTTCAAATAAGCAATCAGGTTATCGAGCTCGACTTCCATACGGCCTAGCTTAATCTCTTCATCTTTTAAGCTTGTAGTGAGCTGCTTGTATAAACGCTTTTGTTCTTTAAGTTCACGTTCAGCGAATTCTAATGTTTCAGAAAGAGCAAGACGCTGCTTACGCCGCTCTGAAATGAGTGCGGTTGTTTTGTTTTTGTTTTCCAGCTTCTCTTTCGCCGCTTCTTCCAGTTGTTCGGCTCCGCTTGAACTAGATGACATTTCACTTGTTAAGAGTGACAGATCTTCTTTTGTTTCCATCAGCGTCTGTTCAGCCTCTTCTAATTCAGCCATTAAGCTCGAAAGCTTTTCTTGTTCATTGGCTAAGGACTGATCTTTTTTCGCAAGCGAGATTTTCAGCTCTGTTAATTCGGCAGAAATGGTTTCTTTCGTTGAGCTTTGCGTCTGCTTACGCTTTGTTAATGTATTGATCTCTTGGTCAAGAGCCGTCAATTTTTCACCTATAGAGGCTTCAAGAGTAACCTGCTTTTTGTCCTTATCCGCAAGTTCAGTAGAACGCTGCTGCAATTCTTCTTTTTCTTGATCATAGAGTTCAAGATGAGCATTGATATTTTTTTCTGCAACTTGCAGTTCGTATAGCTTTCCTTTGAGTTCTTGCTGCTTTTCGCGAAGCGTTTCGCCGCGCTGGCGCAGTTCGTTTAATTGGCTTTCGTTTGCTCCGATCAATTGTTTCGTTTCTTTTGTTTCTTTTTCAAGGATCGTTGTTTTCTCTTCCATTTCAACGAGCTGCTTTGTTAACGTTTCGATCTCCCGGTTTCTTGAAAGAAGAGAGTTGTTCTTTTTCTTTACGCCGCCACCGGTCATTGAACCGCCGGGGTTTACGACATCACCATCAAGGGTCACGATACGGTAACGATGTCCAAGCATTTTTGCCAATTCATTGGCGCCTTTTAAGTTTCTAACGATCAGCACAGTTCCAAGTAAATTCTGAATCACCTTTTTATACTTTTCGTCAAAGGAAACGAGGTGACTCGCTACACCGATAAATGCAGCGTGCTGCTCTGCTGTTTGGACATCTCTGAGCTGAATGGTTCTTTCTTTGATGACGTTCATTGGCAGGAAGGTTGCACGTCCAAAGGAATGCTGCTTTAAGTATCCAATCGCTTGTCTCGCAGCAGCTTCATTTTCTGTGACGACGTGCTGCGTGGCTGCACCTAGCGCAATTTCAATCGCTGTCTCATACTGCTGATCCGTTTGAATCAGCTCTGCAATAGCACCGTGAATACCGCCTAACCGTTCTTTTGCCTTTAAGACCTCTTTCACTCCTTGGAAAAAGCCTGAGAAGTCTTCCTGCATGGATTCAAGCATCTCTTTTTTGGATTTTGCCTGCTGTACGTATTGATAGGCTTGGTAAAGAGCCGTTTCTTTTTTCTCGTATTGACGTTTCATTTGCTCAAGCTTTTGTTCTGCTTCTCTAAAACGTTTGACTTGTGCCAGAATGTCTTCTTCCAGTGCTGAAAGCTGCTGCTCAGCCTCTGTTTTCTTTTCTTTAACAGACACTCGTTCTTCGATATGTTTTTGGTTATTTTGCGTCAGCCGCTCTAGCTGCATCGCCGCTTGTCGCTGCTGTTCTTCTAATAATTTACGTTCATTTCGGATGGAAGCCTGTTCATTGAGCAGATCAAAATAATCACTTTTCAGCTGTTCAATTTGACCTTCCACATCTTCGCTATGAAGCGACAGTTGATGCTGCTTTGTTTTCACTTCATCTTTTAGCTGCTGCACTTCTTTTTGCAGGCTGTCACGCGTGATTTTCTGCTGCTCAATCTTTTCGGTTAGCAGCGCCTGCTTTTCAGTTAAGCGAACGAGCGTTTCTTCAAGCTGGCCTTGGTTTGCGGCAGCATTTTTTTTTCGTTCTTTTAGCACTTCTTTTTTTCCTTCAAGTTTTTCTAACTCTTCACTTGTGAAAAGAAGAACTTCTTGCAGGTCATTAATTGATTCGTCAAGCGCTTGAATGCGGTCTCTCGACTCTTCAATTTTGGCTTCTTTTGCTTGGATATCTGTAGACTGCTTCATTTCATCTTGTTTGAAGCGCTCGACTGCTTCACCAAGTGTTGTCCATTTTTCATGAAGTGCTTCGATGTCATGGACAGTGAGGGCGATTTCGACATTTTCAAGCTCTTCTTTTTTTTGCAAATAGTCTTTTGCAATAGAGGCTTGCATTCTTAATGGTTCTACTTGATCTTCTAGTTCATGCAGAATATCTTCTACTCGGTTTAAGTTGTCCTGCGTTTCAAACAGTTTATTCTCGGCTTTTTTCTTTCTTGTTTTATATTTCAAAACACCAGCCGCTTCTTCAAAGATGCTTCTTCTCTCTTCTGCCTTACTTGATAGAATTTCTTCTACCTTTCCTTGGCTGATGATTGAAAAAGCTTCCTTTCCAAGACCTGAATCCATGAAAAGATCAATAATATCCTTTAAGCGGACAGATTGATTGTTGATGAGAAATTCACTTTCGCCTGACCGATAAACCCTTCTTGTCACACTGACTTCGTGAAAATCGATCGGTAAAAAGTGGTCTTCATTATCTAATGTTAAAGTCACTTCTGCTAGATTGACTCTTTTCCTTGAGTCACTTCCTGCAAAAATGATGTCTTCCATTTTTCCTCCGCGGAGGCTTTTCGCTGATTGTTCTCCAAGTACCCAGCGGATGGCATCGGTAATATTGCTTTTGCCGCTTCCGTTTGGTCCAACAACAGCTGTGACCCCTTTGACAAAGTCCACGGTCACTCGCTGTGCAAATGATTTGAATCCTATCACGTCTAAACGTTTGAGGAACATGAGAGTGATCCTCCTTATGTATTTAAAGTACTATCATCTTACCATATGAAGTGAAAAAAGATGATGGAAAACAGAGTGAAATCCCCCTGAATAACGAGGGGGATTTTATTGGTTCATATGATGTTTCTGCAATTTAGCAAGTGCTTCCTGTGCAGCGTGCTGTTCTGCTTCTTTTTTAGAGCGTCCATTTCCGATTCCGAGCACTTCACCTCGAAGGGATACATTTGCTTCAAATTCCCGGTTATGTGCAGGGCCTTTTTCATGCAGGATACGGTATTCAAGTACACCTTTTCCATCGCGCTGCACAAATTCTTGCAGCTGGCTTTTAAAGTCCATGACGTGCGAGAACGCTCCATCATTAATTTTCGGATAAACGTACGCTTCTAAGAACCGTTCAACTGGCTCCAGTCCCTGATCTAAATAAAGTGCGCCGATAAACGCCTCGAATACGTCCGCTAAGAGGGCTGGGCGTTTTCTGCCGCCTGTCATTTCTTCGCCTTTTCCTAAGAGAACAAGGTCACCGAAGGACAGCTCATGTGCTAGTGATACAAGTGACGGTTCACATACGATCGCCGCTCTTAGTTTCGTTAAATCTCCCTCGCTCATCGCTGGATATTTTGCAAATAAGAATTGAGAGATGGTCAATTCTAAAACAGCATCTCCTAAAAATTCAAGTCTTTCATTGTCCTCGTATGGCTTTTTCCGGTGTTCATTCACATAAGAGGAATGGGTAAAAGCTTGATATAGAAGCTTTTCATTTTTGAAGTGTACAGAAATGCGCTGCTGGAATTCTCTAAATTGCTCTAGTTTTTTGCTCTGTTTCTGTTTGTCTTTATATTGTTTTGGCATAGCAACCTCCAGGTAGGCGTAATCGCCTTTAAGGATACTGATTATATGGAGTCTCTCTTTCTACATGCAGGGAAACATTGCTCCCAGCATCTGAAAAAGGCTGACAATTGATCAGCTGAATGTGTTGAAACTAACATAAATTTTCAAAGTCCCGTCGAAAGTAGACGGGACTTTGTTACGCTTATTGCTGGTTATTTATGTAGTTCACAGCGTCACCGACTGTTGCAATTTTTTCAGCATCTTCGTCAGAAATTTCCATATCGAACTCATCTTCAAGTTCCATAACTAGCTCAACTACATCAAGGGAATCAGCGCCTAAATCTTCTTTAAATGAAGCTTCCATTTTCACGTCAGCCTCATCAACGCCAAGGCGGTCTACAATAATTTTTGATACACGCTCTAATACGTCTGCCATTGCCTTTCACCTCCCCTCAAAGTATTATAGTTGATTCGTTTTTAAAAAACTAGAGAAAACCTAATGAAATTTTGATATTTCTTAGGACATGACCATTCCGCCATCTACTTGGATGGTTTGGCCTGTAATATAACCTGCTCCTTCTGAAGCTAAAAAGACAACAACATTGCTAATATCTTCAGGTGCACCAAAGCGTGCGAGCGGGATTTGTTTGAGCATTTCCGTCTGTACATTGTCATCAAGCTTGTCTGTCATATCTGTTGAAATAAAGCCTGGTGCTACTGCATTCACTGTAATATGGCGGGTTGCCAGCTCTTTTGCTGTTGTTTTCGTTAATCCGATGACGCCAGCTTTTGCTGCAACATAGTTTGCTTGTCCAGGGTTTCCACACACACCAACGACTGAAGCCAAATTGATGATTCTTCCGCTTCTTTGCTTCATCATTTGACGTGTCACGGCTTTTGTACAGTTAAAGACACCTTTTAAGTTTATGTTAATAACATCATCCCATTCATTCTCTTTCATTCTCATGAGCAGGTTGTCCTTTGTGATGCCTGCATTATTCACAAGAATGTCAATTGAACCAAAGGTATCAATCGCTTGTTTCATCATAGCTTGTACTTCTTCAGCATTTGAGACATCAGCTTTAACTGCAAATGCCTGCTGGCCGAGTGCTTTGATTTCATCTACGACTTCATTTGCTTTTGCTTCGTTTCCAGAATAGTTCACGACAACATTTGCACCACTTTTCGCTAGATCGATCGCGATGGAACGGCCAATACCGCGTGATGCTCCTGTTACAACGGCTGTTTTATTTGTAAGCATCAAGAATCCCCCTTGAGTGTTTGAATGGCTGCTTCAATTGTTTCTTGATCTGAAACGGAAATCGTCGTCAGGCGGCGATTCACTTTTTTCACAAGACCTGAAAGCACTTTGCCAGGACCAATTTCAATAAATGTTGTGACGCCTAGATCAATGAGGCGTTCCACACTTTCTTCAAAACGAACTGGAGAATACAGTTGTTCAATGAGCTTTGTCTCAATGTCATCACGAGATGTCACGATGTCTGCTGTTACATTTGAGATGACCGGAGTTTTGGCATCCGCAATATCCAGCTTTGACAAAACATCTGTAAATTTTTCAGCAGCTGGTTTCATTAATGCAGAATGGAAAGGTCCGCTCACTTCAAGAGCAATTGCACGTTTTGCGCCTTTTTCTTTCGCTCTCTCTGAAGCAAGTTCTACCCCTTTTGCTGTACCAGAGATGACGATTTGACCAGGACAGTTTAAGTTAGCGAGCTCTACAAGGTGACCGCTTTCTGTCACTTCTTTTGTCACTTCGACAAGTGCCGCTTTGTCTAAGCCGAGAATCGCTGCCATGGCGCCTTCTCCTGCTGGAACAGCTTCATTCATTAATTCTCCGCGCTTTCTGACTGCATAAACAGCATCTTTAAACGAAAGTGCGCCTGCTGCAACGAGGGCAGTGTATTCGCCAAGACTGTGTCCTGCTGCATAATCGGCTTTGATTCCGCTCTCTTCAAATTTCTTTAAGATGGCGATACTTGTCGTTAAAAGAGCTGGCTGCGCGTTATAAGTGAGCGTCAGTTCTTCTGCATCCCCTTCAAAAATCATAGAAGATAAATCAAACCCGAGGGTATTGTCTGCTTCTTCAAATACAGCTTTAGATACTGCTTCTTGATCAAATAAATCTTTTCCCATGCCAATTTTTTGAGAGCCTTGGCCAGGGAATAAAAATGCAATTTTAGTCATGCTGCTTTACCTCCATTAAGACTCTTTCGTCGTTTCTTTTTGGACTTCTTGATGAATGATAGCTGAAACGTCTTTTTCTACGATATCACGTGCCTGACGAATTGCATGGAAAATGGCATTTTCATCAGAGGAGCCGTGCGCTTTAATAACAGGTGCCTTTAAACCAAATAAAGCGGCACCGCCATATTCAGAGTAATCCATTTTAGATTTCATCTGCATCAATTTCGGCTTCATCATGCCTGCTGCTATTTTTGCTGTGAAACTGGATGTTAATGTTTCTTTCAGCATTTTAAAGACAGAAAGGGCTGTACCTTCAATTGTTTTAAGCGCAATATTTCCTGTGAAACCATCTGTGACAACAACGTCAGCAACACCTTCTAATAAGTCACGGGACTCTACATTTCCTACGAAATTCAAGTCTGATGCTTTTAATAATTCAAAGGTTTTTTTCGTTAAATCGTTGCCTTTTTTATCTTCTGTTCCTACATTTAACAGTCCAACACGCGGATTGCTCTTTGGGAAGACACGCTCTGCGTAGATGGATCCCATCATGGCATATTGCACGAGATGCTCTGGTTTTGCATCAACGTTGGCACCAACATCTAGTAATAAGAAGCCGCTGCCATCCAGTGTTGGCAAAGTTGGGGCAAGGGCTGGTCTGTCAATACCGTCAATTCTGCCTACGATAAACAGCCCAGCTGTCATGAGCGCGCCGGTATTTCCTGCTGAGATGCAGGCATCTGCTCGTCCCTCGGAAACTTCCTGCGCCATTTTCACCATAGATGAATCCTTTTTACGTCTGACTGCACGCACTGGTTCATCCGTCGGTTCAATGACTTCTTTTGCATCTAAAATCGTGATGCGATCGTTGTTTGTTATGTATGGTTTGATTTTGTTTTCATCGCCGACAAGTGTAATCTCGATATCTGAAAATGCTGTTAAGCTTTTTTGCACACCGTCAATAATGGCTTTAGGGGCATGATCTCCCCCCATTGCATCGACTGCAATTCTCATATTACGTGCCACCTTTTACTTTTGTTTTGAGCGATACATGACGAAGTCACCTGAGAAGACAACTTCCTCACCAACATAGCTGTTTACTTCAACTACGGTTCTTCCTTTTTCTTTATCATGTGAGGCTACTTTGGCTTTAGAGACGACTCTTTCGCCTTGTTTCACCTGCCTTGTAAACCTGATATTCGCTTTTGCTGTCAAAGCCAATTCATCGTCAATGACGGCAACTGCCAGCGAATTTGCCTGGGCGAAGAGATGATGTCCCCTGGCAATTTGGTTTCGGCTGAATACATGCTCTTTTCTCACTTCTAAAATGGAAATGGCTTGGTCATCAAGTTCTACATCAATCATTTCTCCAATCACTTCATCCAGTGGAAGTGATTTTACTTCATCCTCTAATGTCTTTTCGGCCACATGCTTAATTCTTTCGCGTAATTCAGGGATCGACAGCTCTAAACGATCAAGACGAACCGTTTGTATGCTGACACCGAATTTACTTGCCAATTCTTCATCAGTAATGAATGGAGTCGAGCTGATCGTTTGCTGGAGGAGCTTTTGACGTTCTTTTTTATTTAGTTTCATATGCAGACACCATCCGTACATTTATGACTAGGTACTAATAGTAGTATATAATCTCATAGATGATAAATCAATCCTTGTTTCAAAAAGACAAGAAAATTCCTCCAGCGTTTGATCAGCTTAATTTATCTCCGCCCAGCACACCGCTATCTATCAGCGTTTGCCGGAGTTCTTTGTATTCGGGATCAGTCCAAAAGGCGTCCGATTGGACAAGGTCGGCCGCATCTTTTCTAGCCGTTTCCAGTGCTCTATAGTCGTGAACCATATCTGCTACCTTAAATTCGGGCATCCCGCTTTGTTTTTTACCGAAGAAGTCGCCGGGTCCTCTTAGTTCTAAGTCCTTTTCAGACAGCTCAAAGCCATCGGTTGTTTCGGACATGATCCGCATCCGCTCTTTCCCCGTTTCTGACTTTGGATCAGCCATTAAAATACAAAATGATTGATGCTCTCCTCGGCCGACCCGGCCTCTTAGCTGATGAAGCTGAGACAACCCGAAGCGGTCTGCATCATAAATAACCATGATGGTTGCATTCGGCACGTTGACCCCGACTTCAACGACTGTGGTTGAAACGAGAATTTGTACTTCATTTGCGGTAAAGGCTCTCATGACCTGATCTTTTTCATCACTTGCCAGTTTCCCATGCATTAAGCCGATTGACCACTTTCCGCGGTATGCTTCAGTCAGCATGCTATGAACATCAAGCGCATTTTGGACATCCAGCTTGTCTGATTCTTCAATGAGCGGACAAATAATATATGCCTGTCTGCCTTTTCTCAGCTCTTTATCCACAAAAGCAAGAATTCTCTCAAGCATGTCATGCTTCACCCAATACGTTTCGATTTGTTTTCTGCCAGCTGGCAATTCATCAATGACGGAGACGTCCATTTCTCCAAAAACAGTGATCGCAAGTGTTCGCGGAATAGGTGTGGCAGTCATAAACAAGACATCCGGATCCTGCCCTTTACTTCGCAGTTTTTTCCGCTGCTCTACGCCAAACCGGTGCTGCTCATCTGTGATGACTAGACCGAGCTGCTGAAATTCGACTTCGTCTTGGATGAGTGCGTGGGTACCGACTAAAATGTCAATCTCGCCTTCTTTTAGACGTTCAAGCAATTCTCTGCGGCGCTTTCCTTTCACAGAGCTTGTCAAAAGGGCGATATTCAGTCCCCATTTTTCAAACAGCTGGTAAAGCGAATCCGCATGCTGTTCTGCTAAAATTTCTGTTGGGACCATTAATGCACCTTGAAAACCTGATAAATGAGCGGCATAAAGCGCAATGGCTGCAACAGCTGTTTTCCCTGAACCTACATCTCCTTGAAGCAGACGGTTCATTCGATATGGAGACGCCATGTCTGACATGATTTCATCAAGCACTCTTGATTGTGCCTTCGTCAGTGGAAATGGCAGGCTGTGAACAAACTCAAAAACAGCCTCTTTGGAAAACGGATGCTGGATGCCTGATGTTCTCTCTCGTTCTTTCTTTCTAATCGCCTGCATCTTCAGCTGAAAGATGAGAAATTCTTCGTACACAAAACGTCGTCTTGCTTGTTTGAGCGAGTCTCTTGTCTCTGGGAGATGAATGGTTTTTAATGCTTCCTGATAGGACATAAGTTTATAGGCAGAAACAAGCTTCTTTGGCAATGGATCTTCAGCTTTGTCTACATAAAGTGACAAAGCTTGTTTCACAAAGCGTCTCATCATTTTCACGGTCACATTTTCTTTTACTGAATAAACGGGTTCTATACTGCCATCTTGCTCGTGCGTTCCTTTTTTAAATTCCTGGACCATGATAGATTGGCGGTTTTTATCCCATTTGCCTGTGACGGAAACTGTATCACCTAACACAAGGCTTCGTTTTAAATATGGACGATTGAAACAAATCGCTGTAATGAGAAAACGCCCGACAAGCAGCCTGAATGTCAGCCTGCTTCGTTTTTTTCCATAATAGGTGAGAACGGGCTCACTATGTACTTTCCCTTCAACTGTGACTCGTTCGTCATGCCTTACTTCTTCTAAGTTACGAAGCTCATAGTCGTCATATCGATAAGGAAAGTAGCCGAGTAAATCGGCTACTGTGTAGATTCCAAGTTCATTGAGTGTTTTTTCGGTTTCCTCTCCAATCCCCTTCAGGACAGAGACATTATCTTGCAGTTTCTGTATCACGAGATGAGGTCACACCTCCGAAAATCTTCTTTTCAAGCTCTCTTGCTGTCGGTGTCGCAGCGAGTCCGCCTTGTGCTGTTTCACGAAGAGCTGTTGGCATCGTTTGACCGATCTTGTACATCGCATCAATGACTTCATCACAAGGAATGCGGCTAGTGATGCCGGCAAGTGCCATGTCTGCTGCGATCATAGCGTTAGATGCACCCATTGCATTTCGTTTCACGCACGGCACTTCGACAAGTCCTGCTACTGGATCGCAAACAAGTCCAAGCATATTTTTGAGTGTAATCGCCATCGCTTCTGCAGATTGCTGCGGTGTACCGCCTGCCATTTCGACAATTGCTGCTGCTGCCATACCTGATGCAGAACCTACCTCTGCCTGACAGCCGCCTGCTGCACCAGAAATGCTGGCGTTATTCGCCACAACAAAACCAAATGCACCAGAAGTAAACAGGAATCTGACCATTTGTTCCTTTGTTGGCTTTAATGTTTCTTTTACTGCAAATAACGTACCTGGTACAACACCTGCTGAGCCTGCTGTAGGCGTTGCACAAATGGTTCCCATTGCAGCATTGACTTCATTTGTTGCAACAGCCTTACTAACAGCATCTAATATTGTATGACCAGACAGCGTTTTGCCTGATGCGATATAGGCTTGAAGTTTGACTGCATCTCCGCCTGTTAACCCTGATAATGATTTCACACCCTTCAGCCCGTTTTCCACAGCCTGCTCCATCACTTCTAGATTGCGGTACATCTGGGAGAAAATTTCTTCACGTGACTTCCCTGTCACTTCCATTTCTTGCACAATCATAATTTCTGAAATGGAGGTATTCCGTTCTTCTGTTAGCTGCACGAGTTCTTTGACGTTTTTAAACATCATTCATAACCTCCTTGTTGTTACTCTGCTATTTGTGTGACTTGAATAATGTTTGGCAGCGTTTCAAGCTCTGATAGGACAGCTGGGTCAATATTTTGATCCACTTCAATCGTCATCAGCGCCTCTTGCCCGACATCTTTACGCGCCACTTCCATATGACCGATGTTGATGGCGAATTTCGCTAAGACATTGGCAACTGCCGCAATCGTCCCGTAGCGATCGTTATGAACCACAAGAATGGCAGGATGATTCCCTGAAAGCCTGAGCTCAAAGCCATTTAATTCTGTGATTTCAATTTTACCTCCGCCGATGGAAATGCCGATTAATTCAAGGCTTCCGTTCGCATCTGAAATCTCTACTTTTGCTGTATTTGGATGCGCCGGCACTGCCTCTTCTTCTTTAAATTCAATATCGATCTCTTTGCTTTTAGCAATATCGATCGCTGTTTTGATTCGTTCATCAAATGTATCAAAGTCAAGAACACCGCCGATAATGGCGACATCTGTACCATGCCCTTTATACGTATCTTTAAAGGAACCATAAAATGAAACGACAATTCGTTTCGGCTCTCTTCCAAATAAGCTGCGAGCTACTCTCCCGATACGAGCCGCACCCGCTGTGTGCGAACTTGATGGCCCAATCATGACAGGTCCAATAATATCAAACACACTTCTAAATTTCATAGGTCTTCCCCTCTCATCACCACTCACGTATGGTTTGGTTCTTTCTTTAGACTAATGGATTCATTCGTTTCCCGCAACTCATTTCACCGTGGAATGGTTAGTAAAAAATTGCAAAAGAAGAAGAAGGGCTTTATTTGCCCTTCTTTCGTTATTCAACCGCCAAAATATATGAATAAAGCGGCTGTTTTCCATCGTGGACTTCAACTTCTACATCTTCAAATGTTTCTTCAATAAAGGCTTGTAACGCATCCATTTCATCAGATGATGCATCTTCCCCTTTAATGATGGTGACAATCTCATCATCTTCTGTCACCATTTTGGCAAGAAGTTCTTTTGCTGCATCTAATTGATTTTTCGCTGTTAAGGTGATTTTCCCGTTGAACAGACCCATATAGTCACCTTTCGCAATGTCGATTCCATCAATTTGGGTATCTCTCACTGCAAAGGTAATTTGCCCGCTTTTCACATGGTCAATCGCTTCTAGCATCGCTCTTTCGTTATCTTCATTTGAAGCTGCTTCATTGAGAGAAAGAAGTGCCGACATTCCTTGAGGAACGGTCTTCGTCGGAATGACAACGACCTCACGGTTTGAGACAGTTGCCGCCTGTTTAGCTGCCATGACAATATTAGAATTATTAGGTAAGATAAAGACGGTTTCGGCATGTACGCTTTCTATTGCTGTGACAATGTCTTCTGTGCTCGGATTCATCGTCTGCCCGCCTTCAATGACGACGGAAGCTCCGATGCTTTTGAACAAGTCAGCAATTCCTTCTCCCATTGCGACACTGACGACGCCAAAGCGCTGTTTTTCAGCAGCAGGTGCTTTTGGTGCAGCAGGTGCATGTTCTCTTTCTTCGTTTACGATTGAGCTATGCTGCTCTCTCATGTTCTCAATTTTCATATTAATCAAGCTGCCGTAGCGCTGGGCATATGATAAAACATCTCCCGGCTGCTCTGCATGAATATGAACTTTCGCAAGTGTATCGTCAGACACTACAAGAAGTGAATCTCCGAATTCACTTAAGTCTTCTCTGAAGGCATTCTCATCAAAGGACTGTTTGTCTTCTTCAAATTTCACCATAAATTCAGTACAATAGCCAAATTCGATATCTTCTGTGTTCATATGGCTTTGCGCACTTTTATGATGCTCTGCACTGACAAGTTCTTTTAGCGTCGGTAAAGAAGCAGCTTTAGGAGGAAGCTCTTCTCCTCTTAATGAAGCAAGGAAACCTTCATATACGCATAGAAGTCCTTTACCTCCACTATCGACAACACCCACTTCTTTTAAGACAGGAAGCAGATCTGGCGTTCGATCAAGTGATGCTCTTGCTTCCTCAATCGTTAACTCTAGAACGCGGTCAATTTGATCTTCTGCCGCTGAAACAGCAACCGCTTTCTTTGCTGCATCCTTTGCAACCGTTAAGATGGTTCCTTCAATCGGTTTCATCACGGCTTTATATGCTGTATCAACACCCGCCTGTAAGGCAAGAGCAAATTCTTTTGCATCAATCGTTTCTTTTTGTTCAATATGTTTACTGAAACCTCTAAAGAGCTGTGACAGGATCACGCCTGAGTTTCCTCTTGCGCCCATCAATAACCCTTTCGAGAGAGCCACGCCGACCTTCCCAATATGATCGGTATTTGTTTCTTCAACTGCTTTTGCCCCTGAAGTCATCGACAAATTCATATTTGTCCCCGTGTCTCCGTCTGGCACTGGAAAAACATTTAACGCATCCACAATTTGTGCGTTTTGAGAAAGATGGTGAGCACCTGCAAGAATCATTTTTGCAAATGAGCGGCCATCAAGATTTCTAATAGACAATATATTTCCTCCTTACTACGGGTTCGTAACTTTTACTCCTTGTACATAAATGTTGACCGAGTCAACAGAAAGTCCAATTGTGTGATGAATCGTGTATTTGACTTTCGTTTGAACATTATGTGCGACTTCTGATATTTTTGTACCGTAGCTGACGATGATGTACATATCAATATGAATGCGGTCTTCTTTTTGACGCACAAGAACACCCCGGCTGAAGTTCTCTTTGCGGAGAATATCCGTCAAACCGTCCTTGATTTGATTTTTGGACGCCATGCCAACAATACCATAGCAATCGATCGCAGCGCCTCCTGCCACCATTGCAATGACTTCATTTGATATATCAATTTGTCCGTATTTCGTTCTAAGTTCAATGGACACATTGGTTCCCCCTTTTTGAGAAATTGCCCTGAGTTATCACTATTTTACTATAAGACCCTTCTTTTTAAAAGAAATCATTCAATCCGACCCAATCCTACTTATACTATAGCCTTGATTTTTTATCAAGATGTCAAGGTATTTTTCTTGAAAGAGGAGTAAACAATCCTTGCAAACCCCTTGAAGCTGTGGTAAATTATTAAAGTATCTTGAGGCATCTCTAAGTACGTATATGAAGAATATGATGATGTTTTCGCAGTTAGGAGGGAAACAAATGGCACGTAAATGCGTTATTACAGGCAGAAAAACAAAAGCTGGGAACAACCGTTCTCACGCAATGAACTCTACAAAACGTACATGGGGCGCGAACCTTCAAAAAGTTCGTATTCTAGTGGACGGTAAGCCTAAAAGAGTATATGTATCAGCTCGAGCTTTGAAATCTGGTAAAGTTGAGCGTGTATAAGCAAGAGTAAACGCCTGCTACAATAAACTGTAGCAGGCGTTTTTATGTGGAAATAAAGGAGATTACTCATTAATCTTTTTTAAATGAACCAAGCATCGCACGGACAATGCCGCCAAGAAATCTAGGCAGTTTGATTGTATAAAATTTCATTTTGTCCCCCTCCTAAAAGTACCGCTTGCAGCACAATTGAGCTTAATCAGCCATCCACATTGATAGGTTGGTCAATCTTTGCTTCTTACCATTATTAATATGCCTTTATGAAAAGAAAAAGTACCATTTGAGTGGATGAGTTCGTTACTAATACATAGTGTGGAACCGGGCTCAATATGACAATTTTTCAGAGGATATTTGAAACCTTTTAATGTCAGCTTTTCAACCGATGTACCAAAGGGCAGAAACGACACATATTTTTTATCCGGGTCTTCTTTGATTTCGTATGTACCAGGCTCAAACATTTGAATGATATTTTGTTTATCTACAAGAGTCATGTTCTGCTTGTGCTGAATGCCTTGATATAGAAGGTGAATATTTCCTAGAAAATGATCAGCCCTTCCTCCTGTAATGCCGTAGATGTAAATATGCGCTGGGTGCTGGCACATGGCCCAGTTCAGTGCAAGCTCTAAATCGGTTTCATCCTTTTCAGCCTGAAATACATTCAGGGCAGGCAATTTCTTTTTCAGCTCACAAAGCTCTTCTTCTGTCACACTGTCAAAATCACCAAAAGCCTTGGCAGGCATGATGCCGCGCTCTAGTAAAAAAAGCGTTCCCCGGTCTACACCAACCCAGAGAATATCATCCTGCGATGCTTCATGTTCAAGGGGCGGAATGTATTCAAAAGGACCGCCGGCTACGATATGTATGTGCATGATATACGCTCCTCTCCATGTAAAAAGAACCAAAGATCAGAGTGACTTTGGTTCCTTTTTTTACGCTTCTCGAATAGCCTGAATAGCAGCTGCACGGTTGTCTTTACCGTATACCGCTGAGCCGGCCACAAGTAAATTAGCGCCCGCCTCTTTACAGCTTTTTGCAGTCTCTACATTGACACCGCCGTCTATTTCTATGAGTAAGTCTGATAAGCCCTTTTGTTCGCTAAGGGTCTTCACTTCTTTTACCTTCGTGAGGACAGAAGGAATAAACGCCTGTCCGCCAAAACCAGGATTCACCGTCATGAATAAGACAAGGTCTACATCCTCTAATACATGCTCAATGTGGGAAACAGGTGTGTGCGGGTTTAAGACGATACCTGCTTTTACACCTTGTTCTTTTATGTGCTGTATCGTTCGGTGCAAGTGTGGACAAGCCTCTACATGGACAGAAATAATGTCAGCACCTGCTTTGGCGAATGCAGAGATATACCGGTCTGGCTGCTCAATCATTAAGTGAACATCGAGCGGCAGCTTTGTATGCGGTCTGATTGCTTCCACAACATTCGGCCCAAATGTGATATTCGGTACAAAATGGCCGTCCATCACATCGATATGAATGTAATCCGCTCCGCCTTGTTCCACATCACGGATATCTTTCTCCAAATTGGCGAAATCTGCTGATAAAATGGAAGGGGCAATATAAACCATGATTTAGTACCTCGGCTTTCTGTCTTTGATTTCAGTTAAAAACTCTAAATAATGCTGATAGCGATACTCTCTGATTTGCTCTTGTTCGACCGCATCTTTTACCGCACAGCCTGGCTCTTTCACGTGCAGGCAGCCTCTAAACTTACAATCCGCACTCCGCTCTTTGATTTCTAAAAAGTAAAGACCTAAATCTTCCGCTTCGATGTCGGTAAATTCGAGTGAGCTAAAGCCAGGTGTATCTGCAATAAGCCCTTCTGCTGTACGAATGAGTTCGACATGTCTTGTCGTATGCTTCCCTCTTCCAAGATGGGAGGAAATATCATTGGTTTTCAGCGCCAGGTCAGGACTCATCGCATTTAAAAGGGAGGACTTGCCTACACCAGACTGACCAGCAAATACAGTGATCTTATTGTGAAAATGCGGGGTCAGCTTTTCAATTCCGTCCCCCTCGATCGTGGATGTTAAATGAACTTCATATCCAATTTGCTGATAGTCCTCTGCATAGCCTTGAATACTTTCACGCTCTTCATCTGTTTTCAATAAGTCCACTTTTGTGATACAGATAATCGGCTCAATATCATTTGCTTCTACAAGCACTAGAAATCTGTCTAAAAGCGATGTGCTAAAGGTTGGTTCTGTCGCAGAGAAAACGAGCACCGCTTGATCGACGTTACTAATAGGCGGACGAACAAGTTCGTTTGTCCGCTCTTTTACTTCTAATAAGTAGCCTTCTTTATCGTTGTCTGCTTGATACACGACATAATCTCCAACAAGAGGTGTGATTTTGTTTTTACGAAAAATACCTCTCGCTCTGCACTGAATCACTTTTCCAGTTTCTAAAGATTCATCGAGCACATAATAAAATCCGCTTAATGCTTTAATAATTTTGCCCTCAGGCATAAAGTCCCTCCTTTATTCATCTTCAGGGTATTCGATCGTTTTAGAGCTTACGACTTTATCATCAACCGTCACTTGATAGTATCCTTTTTGACCTGGTTCAATCTTAAATTTAATGGTCCGTTCGGTGGGCGCAGTGATGTTAAAGGTTTCATATGAATCAGAAATGCTATGCTCAGCATCGTCAATGGAAATCTGAACGGTCATCTCTTGCCCTTCTGTTACTGGTTCATACGGGATGGCAATCTTCTCAGTCACCGTTTTAGCCGGTTTTTTCTTCGGTCCGAGTGAGAAGGTGATCTTAACCGTATCACCTGGTTTCACAGCAGTACCAGCTCCTGGCTCCTGTTTCATCACTTCACCTTTTGGCACATCATCAGAATACGCTTCTTTTTCATCAAGCTTTAATCCGTTATCCTCTAAATAATTCGATGCAGCCTGTTTACTATATGTCGTTAAATCCCGCAAAGTAATATCGGCAGGACCTATGCTGACCGTCAACGTCACTTCTTCATCTGCTGCCACAAGCTCAGTACTTGCTGAAGGTTTCTGTTCCATGACAATCCCAGATTCGGTGTCATTATCATTTACTTCCTCCACAACAACTTGCTTAAACCCTTTTTTCTCTAATAATTCTTTTGCTTTATCGACCTTTTCACCTGTTACATCAGGTAATTCGGTCTTTTCCTTGCCCGTACTTTGATAAAGCTGAATTTCGGTTCCTTCTTTTACCTTTGTGCCGATTTTCGGGTCTGTTTTGACGATAAGCCCTTTTTCAATTTTTTCATCAGCGATCTCAATAGGATCAGAGGCGACGGTAAAGCCGGCTTTCTTCAAGGTGTCCTCGGCTTCGTCAATCGTCATGCCAGATACATCAGTGACCTCCACATCTTTTGGAAAAAGCAGTCCCGGAAACACAGTGATGGCTAAAATAGTCGCAGCAGTCAGAATAAATAGGATGGATGCCACAATCCAAGGCCATTTTTTCCGTTTCTTTTTCGGCTTTTGTTTCTCTTTTTTCTTCGGTTTTTGCACTGGATGGACAGCTGTTTTTTCATTGTCTTGATCGACTTGATGATCTTGAATGATTGGGATCGCTTTCGTTGCTTCATGATCTTCTTCGATCACAAAGCGTTTTTCTTTTAGCCTTGAAGGGTCGAAAGCAGTTTGTAAATCTTTTTGCATTTCAGATGCATCTTCATATCGATAAAAAGGATCTTTGGCCATCGCCTTTAAAATGATGTTTTCCACGCTTTGTGGAACAGAAGGATTCCACCTTCTCACAGATGGCGGCTCTGATTGCAAATGCTTCAGCGCAACACTGACAGCTGATTCTCCTTCAAATGGCATGCGGCCAGAAATGAGTTCATAGAGCACAATGCCAAGTGAATAGATGTCTGATTTTTTCGTCGCAAGACCTCCGCGTGCTTGTTCTGGAGACAAATAGTGCACGGATCCTAGGACCGAATTTGTGTGGGTGATGGTCGCTGAGCTGAGTGCTATGGCAATCCCGAAATCAGTGACTTTAATATTCCCCATGTTGTCTATTAATATATTGTGAGGCTTAATGTCCCGGTGGACGAGCTGTTTCGCATGGGCTTCTTCCATCGCCGCAACGACTTGCTCCATAATGCGAACGGCTTCTTTCGGATGAAGCGGGCCATTGGCGTGTATGTATTCTTTTAGCGTCATCCCCTCGACATATTCCATGACAATATAATAAATGTCATCTTCTTCCCCTACATCGTAGATGCTGACAATATTTGAATGATCTAAGCTTGCGGCTGATTGCGCCTCGCGCCGGAAACGTCTAATAAAATCATCATCGCTTGCAAAGTCAAAGCGCAAAATTTTAATCGCGACTTCGCGATCTAAAATCATATCCTCCGCCAAATAAACGTTTGCCATTCCGCCTCCGCCTATGACGCGAAGAATCTGATAACGGCCGCTGATCCGTTTTCCGATCAACACTTGCTGTCACCCTCCTCTGGCTGGGAGGAGATTTCTAACAATACTGCTGTAATGTTATCTTCACCGCCGTTGTCATTCGCTGTTTGGATTAATGCTGTTACTTTTTCATCTGGTGCGGTCGTTTGGTTTAAAATATGAATCAAATTCTCTTCTTCTACTTTATTTGATAATCCATCTGAGCAAAGCAGGATTTGATCTCCTGGGTCCACTTCAAAAGTATGTGCATCGATTTGAACGTGTTTATCTGTTCCCAATGCTTTTGTAAGCACATTTTTTCTTGGATGATATTCTGCATCCTCTTTAGAAATTTCACCTGTTTTCACAAGCTCATTTACAAGTGAATGGTCATCTGTTAGCTGGGTCAGTGCTCCTTCTCTTAGCAAGTAGCAGCGGCTGTCTCCAATATGGGCAATTGTGACCGTTTGCAAATGAACGAGCGCACAAACAATGGTTGTCCCCATTCCTTGGCACTCCTCATTGTTTTTCGCATGTTCATATACTTGATCATTAATGTCACTAATTTTTGAGATTAACCAGCTTTCTTGCTCTGCTGGTTTTGCTGGGATTGAAGATGTTTCTTCCCAGTATTCTTTTAAAGAAGAGACGGCCATCCTGCTGGCGACATCACCAGCAAGATGACCTCCCATTCCATCAGCTACAACAGCTAGAAGGGTGTCTTCTTTTGCTTCAAAAATACCTGCATCATCTTCATTATGCTGACGGACTTTTCCTGTATCGGTTTGAAAGGCTGCCCTTATCAACATTCGTCACCTCGTCTCTTCCTGACGCTCCTTCGCTCTTAGCTGACCGCAAGCAGCATCAATA
The DNA here is from genome assembly GCF_038008785.1 of Bacillus sp. FSL R5-0659. Lineage (NCBI taxonomy): Bacteria > Bacillati > Bacillota > Bacilli > Caryophanales > Bacillaceae > Bacillus > Bacillus sp. FSL R5-0659. The sequence continues at coordinate 1,497,461 of NZ_JBBOZU010000001.1, read as the reverse complement.
TCATGGCCTTGCTCTCGTCTAATCGTTACGTTTACGCCGCGTTCTTTCAGCGTTTTTTCAAATAGGAAGATTTGTTCTCTCGGTGTTCTTACATAATCCCTTTCCGGTACATAGTTCACCGGAATGAGGTTCACGTGGCACTTGATTCCTTTTAATAAGTCTGCAAGCTCTTCTGCATGATGAACTTGATCATTTACTCCGCCAAACAGGCCGTATTCAAAGCTGACACGTCTTCCTGTTTTTTGAATGTAGTATTCAATGGCTTCCATTAATTTCGGCAGCTTATATGCCTTATTGATCGGCATTAGACGGCTTCTGATTTCTGTGTTTGGTGCATGCAGGGAGACGGCAAAATTGATTTGCATTTGCTCATCAGCGAATTGATAGATCTTTGGAATGATTCCGCTTGTCGACACTGTAATATGACGCGCGCCAATATTTAAGCCGTTGTCATGGTTGATGATTTTAAGGAAAGCAAGCATTTCGTCAAAGTTATCAAATGGTTCTCCAATTCCCATGATAACAACCGAGCTGACTCTCTCATCTGTTTCGTCAAGTGCCTGTTGCACTTTCAATACTTGAGCAACGATTTCTCCTGCTTCAAGGTTTCGTTTTAACCCGCCAAGTGTAGATGCACAGAATGTACAGCCAATTCGGCAGCCAACCTGAGTTGTAACACAGACAGAGTTTCCGTATTCGTGGCGCATCAACACTGTTTCAATGGTATAACCATCATGTAATTCAAATAAAAACTTGATCGTTCCGTCTTGAGACGTTTGTTTGATCACGGTTTTTAATGTGGTGATCGCAAATTGATTTTTTAATTTTTCTCTTAAATCCTTTGAAAGGTTAGACATATCGTCAAAGGATGTCACACGTTTCTCATAAAGCCACTCGAAAATTTGAGCTGCGCGGAAAGGCTTTTCGCCTTGTTCTTTTAACCATTCTTTCATTTCGTGAAGCTCAAATGAGTAGATCGACGGCATTTCTGTCTTCAGTTCTTTTCTTACTTTTTGTTCTGTCATTTTTTATCCCTTCTTTCTCATGCTGCAAATAAAGAAACCATCTGTTCCGAAATAATGAGGAAGAATTTGTACACTTCCGTTTTGAACAAACGGAGCAACCTGCTCAGGCAGCCGTTCATTAAGAGATAGATCGGGTTCGAAGTCTTGGTGTTCTTGTAAAAACGCATGAATCACTTGTTGATTTTCTGTTGGATCCATTGTACATGTACTGTATACAAGGGTTCCGCCCGGTTTTAAAAGCGGGGCCGCTTCCTTTAAAATGGCCTGCTGGATAGCTGCAAGCCTTGCTGAGTCTTCTTGTGACTTTGTATATTTCATATCTGGTTTTCGTCTAATGACGCCAAAACCGGAACACGGCGCATCAATGAGAATACGGTCAAACGAAGCTTCGCTGTAATAGTCTGCCGCTTTCCTTGCATCAAGTGCTTTTGCCTCAATGTGAGTAAGGTTCAGACGTTTTGCTGCTTGTTTGATGAGTTTCACTTTATGTTCATGTAAGTCGAGTGAAACAATTTTCCCCTCATCATTCATACGTTCTGCAATATGAGTTGATTTTCCGCCAGGAGCCGCACAGGCGTCAAGCACCGTTTCTCCTGGCTGAGGGTCAAGCGCTCTTGCAACAAGCATCGAGCTTTCATCTTGAATCGTAACATAGCCTTCTTGAAAAGAAGGGGTTGAGACGATGGACCCTTTCATGAGCTTAAGTGCATCTTCAGATAAGTCGCCAAGCTCCGTTTCGATGCCTGCATCCATTAGTTTTTGCTGCAGTGCCGTCCGGTCAGTTTTCATTCGATTGACGCGAAGGGTTTGCTTTGGCGGGACTAAATGAATGCGGCACATGTTTTCTGCCGCTTCAAATCCGTACGCCTGAACCCATTCCTGCACAAGCCATAATGGGTGGCTTGTCTCAATGGACAGCCGCTTTACTGGATCTTTGATCACATCAAATGACGGAATGCCTTCTCTTTGTACGGAACGAAGAACACCGTTCACAAGTGAAGAAATGCCTTTGTGCCCTCGCTTTTTCGTTAGCTCGACAGCTTCATGAATGGCTGCACGATCTGGGATTTTTTCAAGGTACACCATTTGATAAAGTGACATCCGTAAAAGCTGCATCACCCATGGAGCCACCTTTTGCGGTTTTTTCACAAAGGGCGTAAGCATATAATCTAATGCCAGCTTATTTTGCAGTGTACCATACACAAGCTCTGTTAACAGCGGTTTGTCCTGATCAGCTAAGTCTTTATCTTTCATGACTGACTGCAAAAGCAAATTACTGTAAGCTTGGTTTTGTTCGAGTTTGATTAAAGCGTCCAGCGCTACTTCTCTCACATTACTTTTCTTCATTCATTAACCCTAATTTCTGCCCAATTTCGATATTTGCGCCTCTTAAGAAGTCTTCACCGCTCATTTTTTTCTTACCAGCCGGCTGCACACCTGTCAATAAGAGGCCTTGCTTATTCCCCGTTCCAATGACCGGACCTTCTTTTTGAAGCTCAATCACTTTCCCAGGTTCTTCTTGCGCTTGCAGCGGAACCTTTTTCGCTTCCCATACTTTTAGATGAGCACCGTTCCATTCAGTATAGGCAACTGGCCATGGATTTAGCCCGCGAACTTGGTTGTAAAGCTCTTCACCGGTTTTTGTCCAGTCTAATCTTTCTTGCTCCCGCTTAATATTTGGCGCGTATGTGGCCGCTTCTTCATTTTGCGGAATCGGAGAAATAGATCCACTCAGAACATTTGGCACCGTATCTTTTAGCAGTGCGGCACCAGCTGTACTTAATTTGTCATGCAGTGTTCCAACATTGTCTAATTCATCGATTTCCACTTCTACTTTACTGATCATGTCACCTGCATCGAGCCTTTCCACCATGTACATGATCGTAACGCCTGTTTTCTTTTTGCCTTGAAGGATCGCATAATGAATCGGCGCGCCGCCTCTTAGTTCTGGCAGGAGCGAGGCATGAACATTGATACAGCCAAACTTAGGTTCATCGAGTAACCGTTTAGGTAGAATTTGTCCAAATGCCGCTGTGACGATTAAATCCGGCTGTAATGCAAGCACTTTATCAATTTCTTCATCTAGGCGTACCTTTTCAGGCTGCAACACAGGAATGCCGTGCTTTAAGGCTTCCACTTTCACAGGAGGCGGTGTGAGCACTCGCTTTCTTCCTTTCGGGCGGTCTGGCTGCGTGACGACCCCTACCACTTCGTATCCTTCTGTTATCAGTGTTTGCAGCACAGGTACTGAGAAATCAGGGGTTCCCATAAATACGATACGTGCCATTTTCTTCACCCTTCCATTTCCGCAAGTTCTTTTTCTGTATAGGTTTCAATGATTTTTGACGTAAATAAAATGCCGTCTAAATGATCAATTTCGTGCAATAAGGCTCTTGCTAAAAATCCGTCTGCTTCTATTGTAAATGGTTTGCCTTTCTTATCAAAGGCTTTTACCTTCACATAGTTTGGTCTTTCTACAGTGCCGTATAAAGATGGAAAGCTCAGGCAGCCTTCAATATCTGTTTGGCTTCCTTCAACTTCAAGCACCTCGGGGTTCACTAAATCAATTCTGCCAGATTCTTCTCCAATATCTACAACAGCGATTCTTTTTGAAACACCGATTTGTGGTGCTGCTAGTCCAACTCCATCCAGCTCAAGCATTGTATCATACATATCATCCAGCAGTTTTTTCAGCTTTTTATCGAACGTATCGACACGCTCTGTCTTTTGTTCAAGCACTTCTGCCGGATGTATGACTATTGGTTTTACTGCCACTTATAGCCCTCCGTTTTACATCATCATATATGGATTCATATCTATTGAAATCATCAATTGTTTTTGTTCCATTTCCTTTTGATAATGGTCTTGTATTTTCCGTAGTAAACTTGCCAGTTCATTTTCCCTTTTGTATTTTATCACGCATTGATAGCGATATCTATCTTTGATCTTAGCGATTGGTGATGCAGCCGGACCAAGGATTCGCGTATTCGGTGCACAATTCATTTTTAGGAACTGAACAATTTGATCAGTCACATGTGCTGCCTTCGTCACTTCCTCATGTGATACTGTCACCATCGCCAAAAAGTAATACGGCGGATAGGACTGGTGGCGGCGATGCAGCATCTCCTGTTCATAAAAGGCTTCGTAGTCATGCTGCTTCGTTAATTCAATACTATAGTGAGAAGGCGTATACGATTGAATAATAACCGAGCCCGCTTTTTCATGTCGCCCTGCCCTGCCGCTGACCTGCGTGAGAAGCTGAAATGTTTTTTCACTTGAACGGAAATCAGGGATGTGAAGGGATGTATCCGCACTGAGAACACCAACAAGTGTGACATCTGGGAAATCCAGTCCCTTTGCAATCATTTGCGTCCCGAGCAAAATGTCCGCTTCTTTATTGCCAAAAGAGGTAAGAAGCTTTTCATGAGCACCTTTACGAGACGTTGTATCCACATCCATTCGGATGACTCTTGCCTCTGGCAGTACTTTTGTCAGCTCTTCTTCTACACGCTGCGTCCCCGTACCAAAATAGCGAATATGCTCACTGTGGCATTCTGGACATTCAGCAGGTACTGGTGCTTCGTGACCACAATAATGGCACTTCAGCCGTTTTTGATAGCGGTGATAGGTGAGAGAAATTTCGCAATGAGGACATTGCTCTACATATCCGCAATCACGGCACATGACAAAGGATGAATAGCCTCTTTTGTTCAGAAATAAAACGGCTTGTTCTTTTCTTTCAAGCACTTCCTTTAACCTAAGCATTAATTCCTCTGAAAACATGGAGCGGTTGCCATTTCTTAGTTCTTCTCTCATATCAATTAACGAAACGTGCGGCAGCTGCTGCTGGTTGACGCGGTGTTTAAGCGACAGCAATGTATAGACGCCTTTTTTCGCACGTGCATAGGTTTCAAGTGAAGGTGTTGCACTGCCTAATACGACTGGACATTGATGCCGCCCTGCTCGTTCAATGGCGACATCCTTGGCATGGTAACGAGGCATTTCTTCTTGTTTATAAGAGGATTCGTGCTCTTCATCTATAATAATCATGCCTAGATTTTCAAATGGAGCGAAAACAGCAGATCTTGCGCCAACGACAAGCTTGACTTCCTTGCGATGGATTTTCCGCCATTCATCATATTTTTCTCCTGTCGATAAGCCGCTGTGAAGAACGGCCACATTTGAGCCAAATCGTTCTTTAAATCGCTGCACCATTTGAGGGGTTAACGAAATTTCAGGAACTAAAACGATCGCTTCTTTTCCTTTTTGAAGAACATGATCGATTGTCTGCAAGTAAATCTCCGTTTTGCCGCTTCCTGTCACTCCGTGCAAAAGAAAAGTTTCGTGCTGATCATCACTCACTGCTTGATGAATATGCGTGGCCGCCTCTCTTTGCTCTGGCGTGAGATCTAGTGGAGCAGATGGTGTAAACTCCCGGTCACGATAAGGATCTCGATAGATCTCTTCATAGCTTTCTGTTAACAGCCCTTCTTGAATAAAGGTTTTAAGCGTTTGAGAACTTGCGCCTGTTTGTTGCTGCAAGTCTTTCGCTAAAAAGGTTGTCTCTCCCGCTTCAAGCAGATAGGAGATCAGTGCTTTTTGTTTTACCGCATTTTTCTTTAGCTGCTGCTGTTTTTCTGCAAGTTTTTCTTTCGATACAGCCACCTGGAGCATGCGGACCTTTTTCTTTCCAGATTTTTGCGAGACATGGTATCTCACCTCTAGATGACCTTTTTGGACATGCTTTTGAATTTGTTTTAATTGTTCAGCCGGGATGTCAGCATAAAGAATGCTTTCTCGCTGACCGAAAAGCTCTTTCAATGACTGCGGAAGTTCTTCCTCTGAAAGCACTTGAATTTCTTTTTCATACTTTGCCTTCATGGCTGCGGGCAGCATCGATTGAAGTGCCGTGATATGATAGGACAATGTTTTTTCCGTCAGCCAGTGGGAAAGCTCCAATAACTCATCTGTCAGAACAGGTGATAAATCAAATAAATCGACAATCTCTTTGATGTTTCCTGTCTTGATGTCTGTTTCATCTTTGACTTTTGTCACAAACCCTTGAATCTTCCTCGGGCCAAAGGGAACGACCACCCTCATTCCCGCTTTGACGAGATCTTTGAATCGATCTGGTACACGGTAATCAAATGGCCGGTCAATGGCTTTCGTTGTGACATCTACGATGACTTCAGCAATCATGCTCGATCACGCTCTTCTGGAAGCAGCTGTATTGCCTCCTTTAAAATTTCAAAAGCGAGGTCTTTTTTGCTCATCATCGGCAGCTCTTTTTTCGTTCCATCTGCTTTGATCATCGCTGCCACATTGGTATCTGTGCCAAAGCCTGCCCCCTCTTTTGTGACGTTATTGGCGACAATCATATCTAGATGCTTGGATTCAATTTTCTTTTTCGCATAATATTCTACATCCTGCGTTTCAGCTGCAAAGCCGACCAGCACTTGATGCTCTTTTCTTTTCCCGAGCTCTTTTAAAATATCTTTTGTCCGGGTGAATTCAATGTCCAGAGCGCCGTCCTGTTTTTTCATTTTATGAGCATATGTCGTGACAGGGGTGTAATCGGCGACAGCTGCTGATTTAATGACAAGATCAGCTTCTCCGTATACATCTAGCGCAGCTTGATACATCTCCTCAGCTGATTCAACGTGCACTACATGCACATGGTCAGGTTCAGTTAAAGAAACAGGTCCAGAAATCAGCGTAACATCTGCCCCCATTTGCTGAGCAGCCTCTGCGATCGCATAGCCCATTTTTCCACTAGAACGATTTGTAAAGAATCGGACAGGATCGATGACTTCACGTGTAGGACCTGCTGTCACCACGACTTTTTTTCCTGAGAGCGGTAAGCTTTTTGGCTCATCAAAAAAAGCACGGATGTGTTCAACAATTTTTTCAGGCTCTTCTAATCGCCCTTTTCCAATGTATCCGCAGGCTAAATAACCTTCACTTGGCTCAATAAACCGGTACCCGTCTTCATATAATATGCGAATGTTCCGTTTCACAGCCGGGTGATCGTACATATGCACATTCATCGCTGGAGCGATCCATACAGGCGCTGTTGAAGCAAGCAAAGTCGTCGTCAGCATATCATCTGCAAGTCCAGCGGCCATTTTACCGATTGTATGTGCTGTTGCAGGGGCAACAAGAATGAGATCGGCCCAGTCAGCTACGTCAATATGCGCAATGACTCTTGGATTGTTTTCTTTGAATGTATCCACATATACCTCATGCCTAGACAGAGCTTGGAAGGTTAGCGGAGACACAAACTCACGAGCAGATTCCGTCATAATCACTCTGACATTTGCGCCTGCTTGTACGAGTTTACTAGTAAGTGCTGCTGCTTTATATACGGCGATTCCTCCGCTGACACCGAGCAAAATATTTTTTGACTGTAACATTTGATTGTCCCCCTTAACGGCCTTTTTCACAAATTCGTCTACAATTCAAAAAAGTCAAAACCAATCATAGTTTTGACTTTTTTGAACGTATCGTATCTGCATAGCAGAAGCGATGTGTTATTCTTGATCCTCTTTTTCAAATGTCAAAAGACCAGCGTCGATTTCTTCTAGTGCTTTGCCTACGAATTTGTAAGACTTTGTGTTTTCAATCTGCTGATCTTGGTGGATCTGCATTTCACGTGCACGGCGTGCAGACACTGTTACAAGTGTATATTTTGAGTCAAGTTTGTTCATCAATGAGTCAATTGAAGGATCTAACATGGTTTATTCTACCCCCAGCATTTTTTTATATCTTGGTGCGACTCTGTCTCTGCGCAGGTGTTCTGCAAGGACGATCGCTTTGATTCTTTCACAAGCAAGCTCGACATCATCGTTTTCAACGACATAGTCGTAAGCATCCATCATTTCAATTTCTTCTTTCGCAGCGGCCATTCGGTTTCGAATGAGCTCTTCAGATTCTGTACCGCGTGTAATGATGCGGTTTTGAAGTTCTGAAAGACTAGGCGGTGCAAGGAAAATAAATAGACCTTCCGGGAATGCTTCTCTTACTTGAAGTGCACCTTGCACTTCAATTTCAAGGAAAACATCTTTTCCTTCGCTTAATGTCTGTTCAACATAGTCAACAGGCGTGCCGTAGTAATTCCCGACGTACTCTGCCCATTCTAACAGCTTTTTGTTTTCAATCATATGTTCAAATTCTTCCCTGGTTTTAAAGAAATAATCGACACCATTTCTTTCACCTTCACGCGGTTTGCGTGTCGTCACAGAAATAGAGTATTCAAATTTCGTATCTTCCTGGGAGAAAATGGCTTGTCTGACCGTTCCTTTTCCAACTCCCGAAGGTCCAGAGAGAACGATTAATAGTCCTCTTTCTTTCATAATGGCGTATTACCCCTGCCCTTCATCTATGATTTCTTCTTTTACAGAAAGTCTTTGCGCGACAGTCTCAGGCTGAACGGCAGATAAGATGACATGGTCACTGTCCATAATGACAACAGCACGGGTTCTTCTTCCGTATGTAGCATCTATGAGCATGCCTCGATCTCTTGCGTCTTGTATCATTCGTTTAATCGGTGCTGATTCCGGACTGACGATCGAAATCATCCGATTCGCTGAAATGATGTTTCCAAATCCGATATTGATCAACTTTATGGTCATCTTCTTTCGTCCCCCTGTAATATAAACGTCTCTAGTCTCGCCGAAAGAGACGCACTGTAAACAGCATACACAATGACTATTCTATATTTTGCACTTGTTCTTTTATTTTTTCAATAGCACTTTTCATTTCAACCACCAGCTTTGTTAAATGGTGATGGTTCGCTTTTGATCCAATGGTGTTCACTTCACGGTTGAGCTCCTGTACAAGGAAGTCAAGTTTTCGGCCGGCAGCACCGCCTTGCAGCAAGATTTGCTGAAATTGCTGAAAGTGACTTTTTAATCTCGTCATCTCTTCTGTAATGTCACACCGGTCAGCAAAGATGGCAGCCTCTGTTGTCAGTCTGCTCTCGTCAAGCGCCTCTCCGATCCATTCTTGCAATCGCTGATTCAATCGTTCTTTGTATTGACTCACAACCTCTGGTGCAAAGACTTTGATTTCTTCTGTATAGGCCTCTAGTTCAGAAAGCCTCAGTTCACAGTCTTTTTGAAGTGATGCTCCCTCTTGCTCTCTCATGAAGCAAAGCTCCTTGACAGCATCCTCGCAAGCTTCCATCAGCAGCTGCTCTAGCTGTTCATTTCGGCTGGCTGACTCTTCCACCTGAACGGCAAGCTCAAGCCCCAATAAGTCATGTGCATGCTGAATGCCTGAAATGTGATAGCGTTCCTCGAGGTCTTTTGCGGCTTTCATGTATTCATCAAGCAGCGGCCAGTCGATCTGTAAGGACCGGCTTGCTAGTTTACCGCCTTCAATCGTGACAAACAGCTCAATTCTACCGCGCTGCACGTGACGAAGAATGATCTTTTTTAATGTATCTTCGAAATATAAAAGCGGCCTCGGCAAACGGGCATGAACCTCTTTAAAACGGTGATTGACCGATTTTAGCTCAACTGACACTGTCAGTTCTCCATCCGTTTTACTCGCTTGGCCGAATCCCGTCATACTGCGTATCATGTTAAAACACCCAATTCTTTCATATTAATAAAATGAAAAAGGTAATAGCAGACACTATTACCTCAAAATTATACCATAATGAATTATTTTTTTCTTGTCAAAAGTGATCCTGCCAGTAAAAAAGTTGGCAGTGCAGACATCCCGATGATCAGCAGCCAATCAATTGGTGCAATCGCGACCGTTTTGAAAATTGGCTGAAGCGGCGGGTAATAAATGACCACAAGCATGAGTAAAAGTGATGACAAAACCGCACCGATCAAATAAAGGTTCCCAAATGGATTACGTTCAAAAATGGACCGTTCACTGCGGCAGTCAAATACATGAATGAGCTGCGCCAAAACAAGCGTACTAAATGCGACAGTCTGTGCATATTGCAGGTTGTTTGGATCGCGGTGATACACAAATATAAATGCCAAAAGGGTCGCAAGCCCGATGAGGAATCCTCTTGAGATGACCTTCCAGCCAAGCCCCCTTGCAAAAATGCCCTCTTTCACATTCCGCGGCTTTCTCTTCATGACATCGCCTTCTGGCTTATCCATGCCAAGTGCCATAGCCGGTAGACCATCTGTGACAAGGTTTACCCATAAGATTTGTATAGGAACGAGCGGAAGCGGAAGCGCGAGGAGCATCGCAAACAGCATGACCAAAATTTCTCCGACATTTGATGCCAGCAAATAGCGGACAAACTTACGAATGTTTTCATAAATATTTCGGCCTTCTTTAATGGCGGATTTAATGGTCGCAAAGTTGTCGTCAAGTAAAATAAGAGAAGACGCTTCCTTGGCTACGTCTGTACCAGTGATGCCCATGGAGATGCCGATATCTGCTTGTTTAATGGCAGGCGCATCATTGACCCCGTCACCTGTCATCGCTACAACATGACCATTTTTTTGATAGGCTTTGACAATTCTCAGCTTATGCTCAGGAGAAACCCGGGCAAAGACATATACATTTTCAGCCGTTTGCTCAAGCTCTTTGTCGCTCATTTGATCAAGTGCTTTTCCGTCGAGCACCTGTCCTTGCTTCGGTAAAAGGCTTAAATCTTTTGCGATCGCTTTGGCCGTTTCCACGTGATCCCCTGTAATCATGACCGTTTTAATGCCAGCATCCCGGCACTCTTTAATCGCTCGTCTGACTTCAGGACGCGGTGGATCGATCATGCCCTCTAATCCGATAAATGTTAAATCAGCTTCAGCCTGCTGTACAGAGGTGATTTTTTCTGTCAGACCGACTTTTTTATACGCAATGGCAATGGTTCTAAGCGCCTGTCTTGCTAAACCTTGAATCGCAGCTTCTGTTTCTTGCCTGTGAGTGGCTGAAAAAGAAGCTGTGCGTCCGCCTTGCATGATATGACTTGAACGGTTCATTAGTACATCCGGCGCACCTTTTGCAATGACATACCGCTCTTTTTGATTTGTTTCAACGACGACTGACATCATCTTTCTTTCTGAGTCAAAAGGAAACTCCTCAATAACATGAAATCCAGCTTCAATGAATTGCTCTGTAAAACCCGCTTTACGTGCTGCGGTAAGGAGCGCTCCCTCTGTCGGATCCCCATCCAGCCTCATCTCCCCGTCTTTTTCAACGATAGTCGATGTATTACAAAGCGCCCCGTATAATAACACCTTTTGCAGGCTTGGATGCTTGTCGGCATGGACGATTTCCCCGTTTAAGGTAAAGTCACCGGATGGCTCGTAGCCTGTGCCAGAAATATTCCACGTTTTTCCCTCTGCCCACACATGGGTCACAGTCATTTTATTTTGCGTCATGGTTCCTGTTTTATCAGAGCAAATGATTGACGCGCAGCCGAGTGTTTCCACTGCCGGGAGCTTTCTGACAATCGATTTTTGTTTGATCATCCGCTGTACCCCTAGGGAAAGGGCGACAGTGACGATCGCCGGCAGTCCTTCTGGAATCGCCGCCACAGCAAGAGATACACCCGCTAGGAACATATGATACAATTCATGTCCTTGCACTACACCAAGAACAACAACGAGCACCGTTAAAAATAAAGCAGCCACAATCAGAATTTTTCCAAGCTGCTCGAGACGCCTTTGCAGCGGCGTTTCCATATTACCTGCTGCATCCAGCATGCCGGCAATTTGTCCCATCGCTGTATTCATTCCTGTACCAATGACAACCCCTACGCCGCTGCCTCTAGTAACAAGCGTCCCCATAAATGCCATGTTCGTCAAATCCCCGAGCGAAACATGGCCGCTTGAAAGTGGACTTGCGTGTTTGACTGCTGGGATAGACTCACCAGTGAGGGCGGACTCCTCAATTTCTAAGCTCTTTGTATCTAGTAATCTAATATCTGCCCCAATCCGGTCTCCGCTTGAAAATTTCACAATATCCCCTGGCACGAGATGTTTAGACGGGATCTTGACCCATTCATTATTTCTCCTTGCATACACGTGCGGAGTTGATAATTCCTTTAACGCTTGAAGGGATTTTTCCGCCCGGCGTTCTTGATAAAAGCCGAGTACACCATTAATCAAAACAATGGCCACAATCGCAACAGCATCAATGTATTCTCCTAAAAAGGCAGAAATGATTGTTGCAGCAAGCAAGATTAACACCATGAAATCTTTAAACTGTGCTAAAAAAATGATCAGAGCCGACGCCTTTTTTCCTTCCTGCAATTCATTTGGCCCGTGTTTTTCAAGCCGCTTTTGTACATCTTTTTCTGACAGTCCGTCACCTATCGATGTATTCATTGTTTTTAATAAATCGGTTTGGTTCAGTTCATGCCAATTCATTTGACCTCGTCCACTCCTCTTTTGTTCTCTCTCATATGCAGTGTTCTATAAGCCAGTTTATTCAGACTCGTCCTAAATCATGCTATAATAATAAGACTGCCTAAAGAACGAGAAAACGGAAGGTTCTTTCAGTAGATTTGTGTGAAAGAAGAGGGTGTATCCAACATGTCATTTGACGGCATTTTTACATATGGTATGACTAATGAATTGCAAAAGGCATTAACTGGCGGAAGGATTTCAAAAATCCATCAGCCATATAAGCACGAGCTGATTTTTCATATTCGAGCAAACGGGAAAAATCATAAGCTCCTTTTATCGGCTCATCCGAGCTATGCAAGAGTGCAGCTCACCGAGCATCAATACGATAATCCAAGTGAGCCGCCAATGTTTTGTATGCTACTCAGAAAGCATCTTGAGGGCGGCTTCATTGAACGTTTTGAACAGATTGGATTTGACAGGGTCATTGTGCTTCACGTGCGAAGCCGAAACGAAATCGGCGATGAGCAGACGCGTAAGCTTTACATTGAAATCATGGGACGTCATAGCAACTTCATTCTTGTAGAGGATGGAACGCAGCAGATCATTGATGGTCTGAAACACCTTTCTCCATCTGTAAACAGCTATCGAACGGTGCTCCCTGGTTATGAATACCTACTGCCACCTGCTCAGCAAAAATTGAATCCTTTTGACGTGACAAAGGATGATATTTTGAAGCATTTACGCTTTCAAGAAGGAAAGATCGCCAATCAAATTGTCGATACCTTCTCTGGGGTTTCCCCGCTTTTTGCAAAGGAAGCAGTACACCGGGCCGGTCTTGCCAATCAAGAAACGATCCCAAATACACTGCTCGACATGTTCCAGCTCATTCGCATGCATTCTTTTACGCCGCAGCTTACAAGAAAAGACGGGAAAGAGTATTTCTATTTATTAGAGCTTCAGCATGTCCAAGGCGAGATGAAGACATTCAACTCACTCAGCCAGCTGCTTGACCGCTTTTATTTTGGAAAAGCTGAGAGAGACAGAGTCAAACAGCAGGCGGCTGACCTTGAACGGTTTGTCGTCAATGAAAAAAAGAAAAATGAAAACAAGCTAAAAAAGCTAAAAAGAACCCTTGAAGAATCTCAGGATGCACACAAGTATCAGCTCTATGGCGAATTGTTAACAGCCAATTTATATGCGATCAAAAAAGGGGATAAAGAAGCGACTGTCATCAATTATTACGATGAAGACGGCGGAGAAATTACAATCCCGCTTAAAACAAACAAAACCCCTTCTGAAAATGCACAAGCATATTTTACAAAATATCAAAAGGCAAAAAATGCTGTAGAAGCTGTAAATGAACAAATTGAGCGAACTCATGAAGAAATTGCTTATTTTGAAGAGCTGATTCAGCAGCTGTCCTCTGCTTCTCCGAAGGATTTAGAGGAAATGAGAGAAGAGCTTGTTGAAGGAAAATATTTGCGCGCCAAACAAAAGCGTCACGCCAAAAAGAAAAAAACGGCGGCCATTCAGCTCGAAACGTATGAATCGTCCCAAGGTATTCCGATTTTAGTTGGAAAAAATAACAAACAAAACGAGCATTTGACTACAAAGGCAGCTGCTCGTGATGATATTTGGCTGCATACAAAGGATATTCCTGGATCACACGTCGTCATTCGTCACCAAGCACCTGATGAACAAACGCTGCTTGAAGCGGCTCAAATTGCCGCCTACTTTTCGAAAGCAAAAGAGTCCAGCTCCGTTCCTGTCGACTATACAAAAATCCGGCATGTGAAAAAACCGAACGGAGCAAAGCCTGGCTTTGTTACGTATGATCAGCAGCAAACATTATTTGTCACGCCTGACCAAGATCTTGTGCTCAAGCTGAGAAAATAAATAAGAAAAGCCGATAAAATCCTGACATGAGGATTTATCGGCTTTTTCTTTGTCGTTTTTTTCTTTCGATGTAAAGGGCATCAAGTGCGTCAATATCCTCTTGTTCAAGCAAGGATTCAATTGCCGCCGCCAGCTGTTTTGTCCGGGCGGGGCTTGCACCGCTTGTAGAGACTGAAATCGTCACTTTTCCTGCTTTGACAACCTTCGGCACCATCACATTGCCTAGCTCTGATTGGCTCACACAATTCACAAGCTGGTGAGGCTGTGCTGTTTGTGCAATCCATTCATTTACCGAAGGGTCATTTGTCGCAGCTACAATGAAAAATGCATCCTTCAAATCTTCAGCGTCTACCTTCTTTTCCTTCCAATTCAATTGGTATGTATCAATGAAGTGTGCCATCTCTTCAGAAAGATTAGGACTGACAACGGTTATATGGCAAGGCTCCGTGCACAGCGCCTTTGCTCTTCTTAACGCCACAGATCCGCCGCCGGCAATGACCACTTGTTTATTGGTTAAATCAAGATGGACTGGAAGCATGGCTTTCTCCTCGGAAACGAAACGCATCGTCTTTGTTTAACATGGTTTCTTGCACGCGTTCAATATAAGCTGCTTTAACATGCGGATGAAAGCCAATATACCGGCATACCCGGACATCTTTCAGCCGCTTTCTCGCCTGAGCGGCTTCACTTTCAATTTCTTTCATTAAAATTCCGGTAAACAGCAAGTAAGGAACGATATAGACAGGCCCATCATCATCTGCTGATAACTGCGCGAGAACATCTCGATAATTGGGCTCACATGCTGTGATAAAACACGGAAAAACCTCTGCATGTGGAAGCAGACTTCTGACATCGTCTGCAATGCCAAACACATCTCGCTTCACATCCGGATCAGAGCTCCCGCGGCCAATTAAAAGAATCCGCGCCCGCTCGCCTTGATATCCTGCTTCTTCAATTCTCGCGGCAACCGCTTTTGTTACTTCTTGATTCACCCCGATTGGCTTTCCATATGTGACCTTCACTTGCGGAAATCGCACGCGCACTTTATCAATTTCGACCGGTATATCCGATTTGGCATGCATGGCAGTTAAAAGGAGGAGCGGGACGATGGCAATGTGTGTCGCTCCTTTTTTCACACAGGCCTCAAATCCTTCTTCTATAGAAGGGTCCGTCAGCTCTAAAAAACAAATTTCTTGTATATCTGCTTTCACTAACGGCATACAGCTTTTCATAAAAGAAATGGCCTTATCTTGCGCCTCTTTTACTCGGCTTCCATGCCCAACATAAAGGACAGCTTGTTTCATGCGGCTCCTCCCTCTCACTTATTTCATCAGACGAAAAGACACGATGTATGTACGTACGTGTCTTTTCTCTATCATTCTCATTTCTCGATTAATGCGGGTTCAAACCAGTTCAGTTTTTGATGAAAATGAACGACATCTCCAACAACAATTAAACTTGGATGCTCGATCCCTTCTTTTTCAACGGTTTCAGACAGTGTCGCCACAGTGCAGCAAGTTGTCTTTTGCCTCGTCGTGGTTCCCCAGTGTATAAATGCAGCGGGTGTTTCTGGATCCCGTCCATTTTTTAAAAGCAGGCGCTGCACTCTTTCCACGTTTTTGACACCCATGTAAATCACAAGAGTATCAATCCCTGTAGCCAGCGCCTCCCACTTTTCTTCAAAATGTTCATCCTTTTGATAGTGACCCGTGACAAAAGCAACATTTGAGCTGAATTCACGGTGTGTCACAGGGATGCCCGCATAAGCAGCCGCTGCAATACCAGAAGTAATTCCTGGGACAACCTCATACGGAATTCCGTGCTCAGCTAAGCATTCGATTTCTTCACCGCCGCGGCCAAAGACAAAGGGGTCGCCGCCTTTCAGCCGAACGACAACGTTCCCTTCCTTTGCATGAGCCACAAGCGCTTCATTGATGGCTTCCTGTCTCATTGTATGATGATTTGGCAGTTTTCCGCAATAAATCAATTCCGCCTCTGGTTTGGCGTGGGCGAGAATGTCTTGATTGACAAGACGATCATATAAGATGACATCTGCCTGCTGTATCGCCTTATGGGCCTTTAATGTGATTAAATCTGGGTCTCCGGGTCCAGCACCCACAATGTATACTTTCCCCATCTTGCTTTTCTCCCCCTGCCATCAGGCGATTATTTCGTTGTTGCTTTTACATAATCTACAAGACGCTGTTTGGATTCCTCACGGGATAATTCCCCTGTATCTAAGACGAGCTCAGGCTCAGCTGGCTCTTCATATGGTGAATCGATTCCAGTGAAAAATGGAATTTCGCCGTTTCTCGCTTTTTTATATAACCCTTTTGGATCACGCTCTTCACACACGTTCAGATCACATTTGACAAACACTTCGTGAAATTCCCCATCTTCGACTAACTGTCTGACAATGTGGCGGTCTTCTTGGAATGGAGAAATAAAAGCAGTGATGACAATCGTACCTTGTTCCACAAATAATTTCGCCACTTCTCCGATTCGGCGGATGTTTTCTTTTCTGTCGTCATCTGAAAACCCTAGATCTTTATTGAGTCCGTGCCGCACGTTATCGCCGTCAAGAACGGTGACTTGATAGCCTTGTTCAAACAGCTCTCTTGCAGCTGCATTTGCAATCGTTGATTTACCTGATCCGCTTAAACCTGTAAGCCAGATAATGCCGCTTTTATGCTTGTTTTTCTGTTGATATTCTTTTTTTGTAATAGATGCATCATGCCACACGATATGTTCGTTGCTCATGTCATACCCTCCCTTTAAGATACCGTCGTTTTTAATCCTTCGATTAATGTTTCAATGACTTCTTTTCGGCTGAACGTGCTTGGTGGTAATTCACCGTTTCTCAGCATCGTTCGAACTTTTGTACCTGAAAGAATGACATGCTCGCTTTTGTCGTGAGGACACGTTTTTGGTGTGGCCATCGCTTCACATGTATTACAGTAGAAGCTGTGTTCAAATTTTAATGGAGTAATACCGATTTCTTCGCTTGTAAATTGATCAAATAGTTCCTGCGCCTCGTATGTGCCGTAATAGTCACCAACACCTGCATGATCTCTTCCGACAATAAAATGGGTGCAGCCATAATTTTTACGAACAAGCGCGTGAAATATCGCTTCTTTTGGTCCAGCATAACGCATTGCAGCAGGAAAAACACCTAAAAAGACGCGGTCTTTTGGATAATAACCATTCAATAACACTTGATAGCTTTTCATTCTCACATCTGCCGGGATATCGTCAGATTTTGTTTCACCGACAAGCGGATTTAAAAATAAACCATCGACCGTTTCTAATGCTGTTTTTTGAATATATTCATGCGCACGATGAACCGGGTTTCTCGTTTGGAAACCAACAATGGTTTTCCAGCCATTTTCTTTAAAATGACGTCTTGTTTCTTCTGGCTCATACGTAAATTGAGGGAATGGTTTTTCACTGCGTTTCGTCAGTGTAATTTTCCCGCCAATGTAAGTATCACCGCGTTCAAATAATTTTTTCACGCCTGGATGATTGCGGTCATCAGTTTTATAGATATTTACCGCTTCTTTTTCCTTATCTGGTGTGTATTGATCCTCTACTTCAATGACCCCATATACAGTTCCATTATAAGATAAGCGCACGATATCGCCTTGATGGATTTCCGCCGCCTTTTCTTTTGTCACTGGCAGTGTAATAGGAAGAGACCAAACGACACCACTTGCTAGCCGCATACTGCTCACAACTGCTTCATAATCAGCTTTTGTTAAAAACCCTTCAATTGGACTATATCCGCCAATTGCAATGAGTTCAAGGTCTGCAAAGGAGATCGCATCTAGTTCAATTTCCTTTGCAGCTGTGCTGAGATCATATTCTTCATTTACTCGATTAATTAATACGCCACCATGTGGTGTTAAACTCATTTGTTCATCTTCCTCTCAATGTTCATATTTATTAGATGTTAATAGTCGGATTTGTGATTAAATCCCGCCGCCCTGTTCATGAATAGAGCTGCTCTCATTTTTGACTGCCTTCATCAGACTCAGCGCACCAAGTGAGGCAAGCAGTACACTCATCATGATAAAGATAGAGTAATAGTCTCCTTTTAAGAAAAGGCTCACCAGCAAATACGATAGGCTGAGTGATAAGAAGGGTGACACCACCCACACTTTCAGCATTTTTTTCACAACATGTTTGTGAAAAATGTTTGGCCCGCCTTTTGCCATTCCAAGCCCGATAATAGACGAGGAGGTGATTTGTGTAAGCGGAACAGGCAGCCCAAAAATAGAGCTGACGATGACAAGCCCGGCACCGGTACTCGAAAGTAAAATCCCTTCGCCCGTTTGATAGCGGGTGATTTTCTTTCCGTTTGTTTCTAGTACCCTTCTCCCAAGCAAAAGCGCACCAAGTGCAACAAAGATCCCGCCGTAAAGAGTTCCTTGCCCGACTGACAAAACGCCTGACGCGACAAGCGGACCGACCGCATTTGCGACATTGTTCATACCAGCTGAAAACGCCTCTAGAAATCCGCTGAGGATTAACACGACAGATAAAATAGCTGTGCCTTTTTTAGACAGCTTCCGTTTAGGGAACATTCTGATGATTTTGACGACAGCAAAGGTAAAAAGAAAGGCGAAAATCGGGATGATCACCCAAAATGCCACAATCACTAAAATGGATTTCACAAACAATACTTTATACGCGACGGCCACACCAACCACAGCCCCTACTGTGACCTCACTTGTTGATAAAGGGATCGCCATCAGATTCGCTATGAAAAGTGATAGTGCAGCAGAACCAATGATAATACAAACGATTTCAAGTGTAATGACTGATTCTGGCATAATACCAGAGCTGATCGTTTTGACGACCTCACCGCCGCCAATCACTGAACCTGCTAAAATCCCAACTGCACAAACGCTGAGCGCATAAATGGGCTTTTGAATCGCGCCTGACCCGTACGCAATGCCCATAGAAGCAGCTGCTCCGCTTGCGCCTATGTTTAAAGCAAAGAATAGACTAAATAAAATTGCGGCGATTTCCATACATTATGCTCCCTTACTCATGTAATCCGCACTCTGTCTTTGCTGTGCCTGACCATCTGCCAGAACGCAGATCATCTGCAGTAAATGCTGGCTGTGTACACGGTGCACAGCCGATACTTGGATATCCTTGGTCGTGCAGCGGATTATAAGTAAGTTCCTCTCTAGATGCATATCTCCAAATGTCCTTCCACGTCCAATGGATAAGCGGACATACTTTCACTGATTTGAATTTTTCATCCTTATTTAAGAAATTCGTCCCTGCTCGTTTTGGTGACTGCTCTCTTCTTAAACCGGAAAGCCAAGCTGGATAACCAGATAGGGCTTCTTGCAAAGGAATGACCTTACGCATATGGCAGCAGCTTTGAGGATTTGTTTTCCATAATTGATCACCGTGCTGCTCATTTTGCTGTTCAACCGTCAGCTCAGGCGTTTTCAGTTCAATGTCTAAACCCGGGTATCTTTCCTTTACTGCATCAATTGTGTCGTATGTTTCTTTAAAATGCAGACCTGTATCTAAAAAGACAATTTTCGCATCTTTTTTTACTTTTGCAATCAGATCAATCAGAACGATGCCCTCAATCCCAAAGCTGCACGCATATACGAGCTGGTCACCATAATGACCGTACGCCCATTTCAGTACAGACAGGGCTCCTTTATACAAATCATCTTCTTGAAATGTAATGGACGGCTCTTGCCAATTTTCATAAGTTAACATGATTTCTCCCCTTCCGGAGTACAGCTCATATTGCTTTTATCCGCACTACTTCAATCTAATTTTTTCGTTCTTTTCCACTTGAATCACTTGACCGTCCTGAACAATTAACGTAATTGAACCGAATTTCATATCCCCAATCAGTTCTTGCATATGCTTTACTAAGTCCTCATCCTGATTTTGTTTCACTTCCATCTCCTCTTCCTCCTCACCGTTAAAATAAAAAAACTTTCTTTCAGTCCGAAAGAAAGATGAGGAAGCTCACGATTTCCTTATCTTTCAAAATAGAATCATTTTGCAGGAAGTAGCACCTTGCGAATCGCAGGTTGCCGGGTTTCATCGGGCCAGTCCCTCCACCTCTCTGGATAAGAGTTTCAATTTGTCTTAAATATTAACACAATTCAAACAAAAGTCAACCCGACTTTATTGATAGGATTAGTTTTTATTAAAATTTGAGTCTATTTTACTATTTTTACCTAAATCAAAAAACTGTGCGGGCAGGCACAGCTTTTGTTAATGATGGGCTTTGACTTTTCAGACCGTTTCTTCCATCCAAGATTCTGAGGAAGGATCTTGTCTCCAGCGTTTTAGTTTGTTCATCGCAGCAGGCTCAATCGCTTTCAGTTCAAGTGCCACGTCTGTCAATGTGTCATAGTCTGTTAGGGTGACATATGGAATATTTTTTTCTTGAAATGCTGCCGCTGCTTTTGGCAGTCCGTATGTGAAGATCGCGGCTACTCCTAGTACCTCGCAGCCCTCATCTTGAAGAGCAGCGACGACTTCAAGCACACTGCCTCCTGTGGAAATAAGGTCTTCTACGACGACAACTTTTTGGCCTTTTGATACGGCCCCTTCAATTTGATTTCCTTTTCCATGTGCTTTCGGCTTACTTCTGACATAACACATCGGGATGTTCAAGCGGTCTGCTGCTAATGCCGCATGAGGGATGCCTGCTGTTGCAGTACCCGCGACAACCTCTGCTCCCTTGAAATGAGTGAGAATCAAATTTTTTAGACCTTCAGCAATGTCGTGTCTCACTTCTGGATATGACAATGTCAGGCGGTTATCACAATAGATCGGTGATTTTATACCGCTCGCCCATGTAAACGGTTCGTCTGGTTTTAATGAGACCGCTTTGATTTGTAATAGATGTTTCGCGATTTTTGATTTCATCTGGCAGTCACTCCCACTCTTTCAAAATTTGATGATAGGCTTCTATTGGTTTATCAGCTTTTGTGATTGATCTTCCGACAACGATTTGTGAAACACCTTGCTTCTTTGCATAGGCAGGTGTCGCCACGCGCTGTTGGTCATCGGTTTGATCATTCGGTAAGCGAATTCCTGGCGTTACAGTGAGAAAGGATGGTGAAATATGTTCATGAAGTGCTTTAGATTCATGAACAGAGCAAACAACCCCGTCTAGCCCACTTTCATATGCTAATTGTCCGTACCGGATAACAGTCTCTTGCAGCGGACGGTCAATGAGTAATTCATTTCTCATCATGTCTTCTGACGTACTAGTCAGCTGGGTCACTGCAATGATGCCCGGGCGGTTTTGTCCGGCAGGGGTTCCGCTTTCAAGTCCCTCTAACGCAGCCTGCATCATTCGTTTCCCGCCAGCAGCATGCACATTGACCAAATCAACACCAAGTGCAGCAAGCCGGTTCATCGCTTTTTGCACGGTTGTTGGAATATCATGAAGCTTCAGATCAAGGAAAATACGGCAATTTTTTTCTTTTAGTGCGTCAATGATGGCAGGACCTTCTTGGTAAAACAGCTCCATGCCTACCTTCACAAATAATGGTGTCCCTTCAAAAGGGTCTAAAAAGGCAATCGCGTCCTTCCCTGATGGAAAATCAAGCGCGATGATGGGCAAGTGCTTCATGTTTCCAGCTCCTTCCGATGCATTCCTCTACAGATGAATAACCATATGCTGCTAACACATTTGGTAGCTCTTCAATAATTTCCGGGCAAATAAATGGATTCACAAAATTGGCTGTGCCGACAGCTACTGCACTTGCACCTGCTAGTAAAAATTCAAGTACATCTTCAGCACTTTGCACTCCGCCCATCCCGATAATCGGGATAGAAACCGCTTGACTCACCTCGTGTACCATGCGCACAGCGACCGGTTTGACAGCTGGTCCTGATAATCCGCCTGTTTTATTGGCAAGGATGGGTTTCCCTGTTTTTAAATCTAAACGCATACCGATTAATGTGTTAATCATGGTGAGTCCATCTGCTCCAGCAGCTTCAATCGCTTGAGCAATCTCCACAATATTGGCTACGTTAGGTGACAGCTTGACATAGACAGGTACAGAAGAGACTTCCTTGACCGCTTTTGTCAATGACGCCGCCATATTTGGATCTGTACCAAAGGCGATCCCGCCTGTTTTCACATTTGGGCAAGAAATATTCAGTTCAAGGGCATGAACATTTTTTGCTTGGCTGATTTGCTTGGCTACTTCCACATAATCATCAACCTGTGAGCCAGCAACATTCGCAATAATAGGTGTATCAAATTGTTCAAGCCAAGGCAGCTCATTTTCAAGCACGCCTTTTAGACCCGGATTTTGAAGGCCGATTGCATTAAGCATACCAGCTCCTGTCTCGGCTACCCTTGGCGTGGGATTGCCAAATCTCGGTTCAAGGGTTGTGGCTTTGATCATGATACCGCCTAGCAATGATAGGTCATATAAGGATGCAAATTCTCTCCCGAACCCGAAGCAGCCTGATGCAGGGATGATTGGATTTTTTAAAGATAATCCCGGTAACTCAACGTTTAGCATGACAATGCCACCTCCTCTGCTTTAAAAACAGGTCCATCAAGACAGACTTTGACGTAAGGTTTGTCGAGCTGATCGGTATGACAGACACATGCAAAGCACGCACCAATTCCGCAGCCCATTCGTTCTTCCATCGAAATGTAGACGGGCTTATCAGGATACGTATCTTTCAGCGCTTTTAGCATAGGTGTTGGACCGCATGAAAGCAGCACATCAAAGCTCAGGTTTTGCTCTTTTATCACATCTGTTACAAAGCCTTTAGCACCGTATGTGCCATCAACCGTTGCAATAAACGTATCACCGAGTGCTTGAAATTTCTCCTCGTAAAATACATCCTTTTTCGATTGAAAGCCGAACACATGCTTCACAATGACACCTTTTTTCGTTAAACGTTTGGACAGTTCATATAGAGGCGGTACGCCAATTCCGCCGCCGACTAGTAAAGCCGTCTCTCCGGGTTGGACGACTGAAGGATCGTACCCGTTTCCAAGCGGCCCTAATACATCGACTGATTCTCCCTCCCGCTTTTGGGAGAGGAGCTTTGTGCCCTCTCCCTCTGCGCGGTAAATGATGGTTGCTTCTTTTTGCTCGGCATGAATGTTGGCAATACTGATCGGTCTTCTCAGCAGCGGTGTCATGGATTCACTGACCTTTAGATGAAGAAATTGTCCAGCCGTTTGAAAGGAGTCCACAAGGTCACCTTTTAATGTCATTTCGTAAATATGATCAGCGATCTCTCGGTTCGAGACGACCGTCAAGTATGCTTTTTTCATATCGTTACTGTCACCTCAGCATTCGTTTTCACTTCTGGCATTTCATCCGCTCTAAATGTCATGCTCTCAAGCACTCTTAAAATGGCTTCTGCTGTATCTAGGGACGTTAAGCAGGCCACTCCGTTTTCAACAGATTCACGTCTAATTCTAAAGCCGTCTCTCGCCGGCTGTTTTCCTTTTGTTAAAGTGTTGATGACAAATTGGGCTTCCCCGTTTCGAATGACATCGAGAAGATTTTTGCCTTCCTCTCCGATTTTGCCGACCACACTTGATGGAATGGAGGCTTGTTTTAAATAATTTGCCGTTCCTTCTGTCGCTAAAATATGATAGCCGATCGAATGGAATCTTCTTGCGATCTCAAGTCCTTCTTCTTTATCCTTATCAGCCACTGTCAGAAGTACTGTTCCGTCATTAGGAATTTGAATACCTGAGGCAATCAATCCTTTATATAGGGCTTTTTCGATCGTGACATCTTTCCCCATGACTTCACCTGTTGATTTCATTTCAGGTCCGAGTGTAATATCGACTCTTCTTAATTTAGCAAAAGAGAAGACTGGGACTTTAACGTACACTCCTTCTT
Source organism: Bacillus sp. FSL R5-0659 (assembly GCF_038008785.1). Classification (NCBI taxonomy): domain Bacteria; kingdom Bacillati; phylum Bacillota; class Bacilli; order Caryophanales; family Bacillaceae; genus Bacillus; species Bacillus sp. FSL R5-0659. The sequence continues at coordinate 1,473,335 of NZ_JBBOZU010000001.1, read as the reverse complement.
GCTCTGTGTGAAGCCCTTCTTCGTAGCCATAATTTTTGAGCTTGTCTCCTAAGATGACTTTTGTCGCAAGGTTGGCCATCGGGATGCCTGTGATTTTACTTAAGAAAGGAACCGTCCGGCTTGATCTCGGGTTCACTTCAAGTACATACACTTCGCCTTTTGATAGGACAAATTGGATGTTCAAAAGCCCAATAATGTTGAGTCCTTTTGCAAGCTTGATCGTGTATTCTGCGATCTTCGCTTTGATGTCCTCAGACAATGTTTGCGGCGGATAGACCGCAATCGAGTCACCAGAGTGAACTCCGGCTCTTTCAATGTGTTCCATAATGCCTGGGATCACGACAGTTTCGCCATCAGACACGGCATCTACTTCAATTTCTTTTCCTGTCAAATACTTGTCAATTAACACTGGATGCTGCGGATTGACCTTCACCGCATTCTCCATGTAGTGAAGAAGCTCGGCTTCTTGATACACAATTTCCATCGCGCGGCCGCCTAATACATAGGAAGGACGGACAAGGACTGGGTAGCCAATTTGATTGGCAATCGCTACTGCTTCAGGCACAGACGTTGCTGTTTTCCCTTTAGGCTGCGGCACGCCGAGTGTTTCTAACGTTTGTTCAAACTTGTCCCGGTTTTCTGCGCGGTCTAGGTCTTCTAGAGAAGTTCCAAGAATTTTAACCCCTCTATTTGATAATTCATCTGCTAAGTTAATCGCCGTTTGCCCGCCGAACTGAACGACAACTCCTTCAGGCTGTTCAAGGTCGATGATATGCATCACGTCTTCTACAGTGAGTGGTTCAAAGTAGAGCTTATCTGAAATACTAAAGTCTGTTGAGACCGTTTCAGGGTTGTTGTTAATAATGATCGCTTCATAGCCTGCTTGTTTAATTGCCCACACAGAGTGAACGGTCGCATAATCAAATTCAACCCCTTGTCCAATTCGGATAGGACCTGAACCTAATACGATAACGCTTTTCTTGTCTGTACGTTCTGATTCATTTTCATCTTCATACGTGCTGTAGAAATAAGGTGTCTCTGATTCAAATTCTGCCGCACATGTATCCACCATTTTGTATACAGGTACAATGCCTGCTTCTTGTCTTAGCTTGTAGACATCCGCTTCGTTCATATTCCACTCGCGGCTAATGTAGATATCTGAGAAGCCTTTTTCTTTCGCTTCTTTTAATACGTCTGTATTGCCTTTGTTTTCTTTTAATGTCTTCTCAAAGGCGATGATGCCTTCCAGTTTATGAAGGAAGAAGTAATCAATTTTTGAGAATTCGTGTATTTGTTCGACTGTATAGCCTCTTCTAAGCGCCTCAGCGATATAAAATAATCGTTCGTCTCCCGCTTTGATAATCCGTTTTTCAAGCACTTCATTTGTGATGTCTGCTTCATCTTTTAATTCAATGTGATGCACATCGGCTTCAAGTGAGCGTACAGCCTTTAGAAGAGACTCTTCTAATGTGCGGCCGATCGCCATGACTTCACCAGTTGCCTTCATTTGCGTACCAAGACGTCTGTTGGCAGATTCAAATTTATCGAATGGCCAGCGCGGTATTTTTGAAACGATATAGTCAAGTGCCGGCTCGAAGGCTGCATAGGTTTTACCTGTGACTGGGTTCATCATTTCATCAAGCGTTAAGCCGACTGCAATTTTCGCTGCCAATTTGGCAATTGGATAGCCTGTCGCTTTTGACGCAAGCGCAGAGGAACGGCTCACACGCGGGTTTACTTCGATGATATAGTATTGAAAACTGTTTGGATCAAGTGCCAGCTGAACGTTACAGCCGCCTTCTATGCCAAGTGCGCGGATCAGCTTAAGCGACACATTGCGAAGCAGCTGATATTCACGATCACTTAACGTTTGGCTTGGTGCTACAACAATACTGTCACCTGTATGGATACCGACAGGGTCAAAGTTTTCCATGTTACAAACAACGATTGCATGGTCACCGCTGTCTCGCATGACTTCATATTCAATTTCTTTAAAGCCTGCAATGCTTTTTTCAAGTAAGCATTGTGTAACTGGGCTTAGCTTCAGGCCGTTTTCAACGATTTCCTTCAGTTCTTGCTCGTTTGTACAAATTCCGCCGCCCGTTCCACCTAATGTATAGGCTGGTCTGACGATGACAGGGAAACCGATTTGATCCGTAAACGCCATTGCTTCTTCCAGGTTATGAATGATTTCACTTTCTGGTACAGGCTCATTTAGTTCATTCATCAGATTACGGAATAAATCTCTATCCTCTGCTTTTTGGATGGCTGACAGCTTTGTACCGAGTACTTCAACGCCGCATTCAGCTAATACACCAAGGTCTGATAATTCAACAGCAAGGTTTAATCCAGTTTGCCCGCCAAGTGTTGGCAAGATCGCATCAGGGCGTTCTTTTCGAATGATTCGTGTTAAAAATTCTGGTGTCAGTGGTTCGATGTATACCTTGTCGGCCATTTCTGTATCTGTCATGATGGTCGCAGGGTTAGAGTTCACAAGAACGACTTCATAGCCCTCTTCTTTTAGTGCTAAGCAAGCCTGTGTGCCTGCATAGTCAAACTCCGCTGCCTGACCGATGATGATAGGACCTGATCCGATTACTAAAATCTTTTTGATGTCTACGCGTTTTGGCATACTTCTTCCCCTTCTTTCTCAGTCGTATGAATCATTTCCATGAACTGGTCAAATAAGTAGTTTGCATCTTCTGGACCCGGTGATGCTTCTGGGTGGTACTGAACAGTGAATGCTGGTGCTTCTTTATGTTTTAATCCTTCAATCGTATTGTCGTTTAAGGCAATATGTGTGACTTCGAGCACGTCTTCGTTAATACTGCTAACCGTGTAGCCATGGTTTTGAGACGTCAGTGTTACCTTGCCAGTTGCTAGTTCTTTCACCGGATGGTTTGATCCTCTGTGACCAAATTTCATTTTTTCTGTACTTGCACCGCACGCTAGAGCAAATAATTGATGTCCGAGGCAAATTCCAAAGAGCGGCACCTTTCCAATCAATTGCTGAATCATCTCAACGGCTTCTGGTACATCCACAGGATCTCCAGGTCCATTTGAAAGCATGATCCCATCAGGCTTTAGCTGCAGCACTTCATCTGCAGTGATGTTGTATGGCACCACAATGACGTCGCAATCACGTTTATTGAGCTCGCGCAAAATGCCGTGCTTCATGCCGAAATCGACAAGGACAATTCTTTTTCCTCTGCCTGGGCTTGGGTACGCATTTTTCACAGATACTTGACTCACCTGATCAGTTGGCAGCTGCAATGTTTGAAGGCGGCGGACAACGTCTTCCACTTGTTCATCAGGTCCTGCAAACGCCCCTCTTAAAGTCCCTGCACTTCGAATCATTCTAGTCAGCTTCCGTGTATCGATTCCGCTCAGCCCCGGAATGTTTTTCATTTTTAAATATTCATCAAGTGAGTATGAAGAGCGCCAGTTTGAGGGCTTTTCACAAAGCTCTTTCACAATCAGCCCTTTCACAAACGGTGTGATCGATTCAAAATCATCACGGTTAATGCCGTAGTTGCCGATAAGCGGGTAAGTCAGTGTGACAATTTGTCCGCAGTATGATGGATCAGATAAAATTTCTTGATAGCCCGTCATCCCTGTATTAAAGACGACTTCTCCGACTGATGGTTCTAAGCTGCCAAAGCCTGTTCCTTCGAATACTGTTCCGTTTTCTAGCACTAAGCGTCTCTTCATTTTACTAGTCTCCCCTCTTCATAAACGACTTTCCCAGATGCAAGTGTCATGACCGGCCATCCTGATACAGTCAATTTGTCAAACGGTGTATTTTGTCCTTTTGATAAGAAGCTTGTTTTATCGATTGTCGTTTCTTTGTTTAAATCAATGAGTGTAATATCAGCTATGTGTCCTTCTTCAAGCTTTCCGTATGGAAGGGAAAAGGCTTCTGCTGGTTTGATTGTCATATAATCAACGAGTTCTTTTAATGTCCATTCGCCTGTTTTGACAAATCGTGTATACAGAAGCGGAAACGCTGTTTCAAGTCCCACAATTCCAAACGGGGCACGCTGCATGGTTTCGTTCTTTTCTTCTTCTGTATGCGGCGCATGGTCTGTTGCGATGAAATCAATCGTTCCATCTAACAGTCCCTCGATCAATGCCTCGCGATCCTCTTTTCCTCTGAGCGGCGGGTTCATTTTATAGTTTGTATCAAGACCCGGAATGTCCGTATCACACAACAGCAGGTGATGCGGTGACACCTCAGCCGTCACACGGATGCCCGCTTTTTTTGCATCGCGTACGACCCGCACAGATTCTTTCGTACTGATATGACATACATGATAATGACAGTTCGCTGCTTCTGCTAAAAGAACATCTCTTGCAATATGCACCGATTCACAGATTGACGGTATTCCGTTTAACCCATTTGCTTTTGAATATTCTCCTTCATGAACGCACCCGCCGTAAATGAGCGAGTTATCTTCACAGTGCGCCACAATTGCTTGATCAAGACTTGCTGCCTGTTTCATCGCTTCGTACATCATGCCTGCTGTTTGGATGCCGACACCGTCATCTGTAAAAGCAAAGGCGCCTGCTTCTTTTAGTGCTGCAAAATCCGTCATCTCTTCCCCAATTTGTCTCGTTGTGATGGAGGCGTATGGCAGCACTCTCACAGATGAGGTTTCTTTGATTCGATTCATCAGCCATTCCATTTGCTCTTTTGTATCTGGAACCGGTCTTGTATTCGGCATCGCTGCAATCGTCGTATATCCGCCTCTTGCGGCTGCTTTAGAGCCTGTTTCAATTGTTTCCTTTTTCTCTCCGCCTGGCTCTCTTAAATGCACATGCAGATCGATCAAGCCTGGTGATACAAATAGCCCTGCTGCATCAATAACCTCTTCTCCGTCTTCTCTTTCTAGGTGACCAATCGCTTGAATCACTTTTCCTTTTACCCTAATATCCTGCTGCACTCTTTCACCTGTGCTTGTTAAGATAAAACCATTTTTAATGAGATATGACATAGACAGAATCTCTCCCTTTTTGATGTAGTGTGCTATTTTGAAAAGCTCTTTTTAATACGGCCATTCGGATATAAACACCATTTTCCATTTGCTTGAAAATCCTTGACTGCTTGGACTCTACTAATGAATCATCTATTTCAACACCTCTGTTTACTGGTGCTGGATGCATAATAATCGCGCATTCTTTCATTTTGTTTGCTCTGTCTACTGTTAATCCATAAGTTGATAAGTAATCTTCACTGCCCATTTTTTCAGCGTGCCGCTCATGCTGGATTCTGAGCAGCATCACTACATCAGATTGTGCGATGGCTTCATCTACTTGAACGTACGTTCCGTGAGGGTTTTGTTCATCCTGGAAGGAAGCAGGTCCTGAAAAGAGGACTGTCGCTCCCAGCCTTGAGAGAACCTCAGCATTTGACCTTGCTACCCTGCTATGTTTGATGTCTCCATGAATCGAAATCGTTAAGCCTTCAAAGCCGCCAAACTCTTCAAAAATGGTCATGAGGTCAAGCAGTGATTGGGTTGGATGCTGTCCGCAGCCATCACCTGCATTGATGATGGGAATTCCAACCTTCCCGATCAGCTCGTTATAATATTCATCGGTGCTGTCTCTGATCACACATGCCTTTACTCCGATCGATTCCAGTGTTTTTACCGTATCGTAAAGTGTTTCGCCCTTTTGAACGGAGGTGCTTGCTGCATCTAAGCTCAGGACATTCATCCCTAATTTCTTCTCTGCTACTTCGAAGCTAAAACGTGTTCTTGTGCTTGGTTCAAAGAAGAGGTTTGCCACAAATTCTCCGGCTAATCCATGTTCTTGTTTCCCCTTTTTGAGTGCCGCTGCTTCTTCAATCAGCTGTAAAATCTCTTCTTTAGACAAGCTGCTCATTGTCGATAAATCATTCATTTTTTCTTCCCCCTCTAGTTTTTCATCACTTTCAGGTTCAAAAAAACCCTAAGCCTCGGCAGCTTAGGGTTCTCCAAAAGAAGCAGCGGCACTTTCGTGCATTCTGCTCCATTTAGAACCCTTGTCAGCCTCACTGGACTTCTTTTAAAAGGTTTTCTGTATTTGATTCATTTGACTCGTCATCTTCCGCTTTTTGATGCGGCAGGATCAGGTTTAACAGGACACCCGTAATCGCAGCAAGTGCCATTCCAGATAGAGTGAGATTGATTTGTTTCACCTCAATAAATGCCCCGCCAATTCCGATGACTAGGATGACTGATGCGATAATGAGATTACGCTTTTCTTCAAAATTCACTTTATGATCAATCAGGATTCTCAGGCCGCTTGAGGCAATGATTCCAAAGAGCAGGAACGAAACGCCTCCCATCACCGCGGACGGCACTGTACTGATTAATGCTGAAATTTTCCCTACAAAACCGAAGCAGATCGCAAACACTGCTGCTCCGCCGATGACGAAGATACTGAACACTCTTGTGATGGCAAGTACGCCAATGTTCTCTCCATAAGTTGTTGTTGGTGGTCCGCCAATAAGTGAAGCGAAGATGGTCGCCGCACTGTCTCCTAAAATGGAGCGGTGAAGACCTGGTTTTTTAATAAAATCTTGTCCTACGACCTTACTTAACACCACTTGGTGGCCGATATGCTCAGACATTGTGACAAAGGCAACCGGCACCATCACTGTGAGAATGCTTAAAGTCACAGCAGGTGTATAGTCGACAAATGGCACGACGAAGTCTGGGACAGCAAACCATTTTGCGTCAATGACCGGCTGGAAGTTCACAATGCCTTGTGTTAAGGCAAAGAGATAGCCGCTGATAATGCCGATTAATACTGGGATTAAACTAAGGAATCCTCTTAGGAAAATCATACTGATAATCGTGACAGCCAGTGTGAAGCCAGCGACCATTAAGTGCTTGAGGCTGTAAACAAGCTCGGTTGCATTCGGATCAACATACATCGCCATGTTGACTGCTGTTCCAGCGAGTCCAAGTCCAATAACCATAATGACTGGTCCTACGACGACCGGCGGCAGAAGCTTCATCAGCCAGCCTGTGCCGAGCCATTTAATGAACAGGGCAATGAGCGCATAAGCGACACCCGCCATGAAGGCGCCAACCATTGCGGCTCCGGGTCCGCCCGTTGCTTTCACATTCAGTATGGGGGCGATGAAGGCAAAGGACGATCCAAGATACGCCGGAATTTGTCCTCTTGTGATGATTAAGTAAACAATCGTTCCCACACCGCTTGAGATGAGCGCGACGGCTGGACTCATATCAATGATTTTTGGTACAAGAATGGTTGCACCAAACATCGCAAACAAATGCTGCAGGCTAAGTGATAGCCATGTGAATGGTTTTGGGATATCTCGAATGCCTAAATTGGCTTTTTGCTGACTCATGATTTTCCTCCTAGATGTGTCCTTTTTCATTAAAAAAGCCTCTTTGCGAGTATGCGCAAAGAGGCCTAGAAAAACCAGACACGTCATGTTAGCCGTGTGCTCGGTGTCTCTGATATTGCCCTCTTTGCAAACTCTCTGGAATGCATTTAAAAAGGTTATTTTTCATATATAGCGACAAGGTCGTTTTGATCTACTTCATTCAGTTGAACCATAACGGTCTCTGCTTTTGATGTCGGAATGTTTTTCCCGATATAATCCGCTCGAATTGGCAGCTCCCGGTGTCCTCGGTCGACGAGCACAGCCAGCTGAATGGAAGATGGTCTTCCTACATCCACAAGGGCATCCATAGCTGCTCTGACGGTTCTGCCTGTAAACAGAACATCGTCAACGACAATGAGTGTTTTGTCATTAATGTCAGCTGGTATGTCTGCACCCTTTACAAGCGGGTCTTGGTTGTCTGTCTTTTTTGTCAGGTCATCACGGTATAGCGTAATATCAAGTTCACCCACAGTGACTGGATTTCCTTCAATTTGCTCGATGCGCTCTGCAAGGCGCTTTGCAAGATGTATGCCTCTTGTCTTGATCCCAGCAAGGATGACATCCTTCATCCCTTTGTTGCGCTCAATCATTTCATGTGCAATGCGGGTAAGCGCTCTTCTGATCGCTTGTTCATCAAGAATGACTGCTTTTTGTTCCATCTTTTACACCTCTTTTTGACAAATAAAAAGCCCCTTCTGCAAAGGGCAGAGAGGGGCGTTCATTTGTGCATACTCGTACACAAATTGATCCGTTATCCTTCTCAGCCTCTCTGGACTGTTTTAAAGAATCTCAATTTCTTCGTTTATTATTTCAGAAAAAGAACGGTCTGTCAATCGTTATTTCTTAATGAATCGATAAAGCCCCGCATATCAGCTGGAATTGGTGCTGTGAACTCGATATATTCTCCTGTTCTAGGATGATCAAATCCTAAAACACCTGCATGCAGAAGCTGTCCATTAAAATCGACTGTTTTTCTCGGTCCATATTTCGGATCTCCTGCAAGAGGGTAACCGATATATTTCATATGAACACGAATTTGGTGTGTTCTTCCTGTTTCAAGACGGCACTCGACAACTGTGAAGTCTTTAAAGCGTTCAATCACATCAAAGTGAGTGACAGCCTGTTTTGCATTTTCTTTTGTGACCGTCATGCTTTGGCGGTCTTTTTTGTCTCTGCCAATTGGTGCATCAATTGTGCCTGTATCATGCTGGATAATACCGTGGACAACAGCCGTATACTTTCTTGTGACAGTTTTAGCCACCAGTTGATTGACGAGTGACTCATGTGCGATATCGTTTTTTGCGACCATTAACAGCCCAGACGTATCTTTATCGATTCGGTGGACAATTCCAGGACGCATCACACCGTTAATCCCTGATAAATCCGTACAATGTGCCATCAGGCCATTTACAAGTGTACCTGACACATGACCTGGCGCTGGATGAACGACCATTCCTCGTGGTTTATTTACGACTAACACATCTGCATCCTCATAATAAATATCAAGATCCATTGGTTCTGCTTCTACATCTAACGCTTCCGGATCTGGAATCTCCACTTTGATTTGATCCCCAGCTTGTACTTTGTAATTGGCCTTTACTTGTTTCCCGTTTACTTCGATCAGCCCATCTTTTACCCATTGCTGGACTTGGGTTCTTGACCATTCTGGTTCTGTTGTGCTTAGAAATTTATCTAGCCGTTCACTCGTTTGTTCTTCTGAAACGGCAATATTTACTTGATTCATGTAGTTGACTCCTTATTTTTCTTTCCATCTAACAGCATTTGAATGAAGAGCAGAATAACCCCTACACAGAGAGAAGAATCTGCAATATTAAAGATTGGGTAGTGATAATCCCCAAATACGAAATGAGCAAAATCAACCACTTCCTGACGGAAAATACGGTCGATAAAGTTTCCGATCGCTCCGCCAAGCATTAAGGCCAGCGCTACTCCAAGCAGCTTGTCCTTTTGTCCATGTTTTTGTAAGTAATAAACAATTCCCGCAATAACAACGAGTGTGATCACATAGAAAAACCACATTTGCCCTTGGAGAATTCCCCATGCAGCTCCTGAATTTCGGTGAGACGTGATATAAAAGAATCCATCAATGACTGGAACAGAATCTCCGAGCATCATATTTTTGACAATGAGCCATTTTGTTAATTGGTCTAAACAAATGATAACGAATGCGATTATGTAATAGAACACACACGTTCCTCCATCTTCATACTTTGATCTTTAAGCATTTTATCAAGAAAACAGGAAGGAGTAAAGAAACTTTAGTTGACAGACAAAAACCTCCCTACATGTGGAAGGCTTCAAAATGAGAATCATTTGATTCGGAAGGATAAGGAGTGAATGCTTTTTTCTCGTATTGCTTATGATATAAAAAGTCGTCAGCCGTGCGGGCGGTAGGAAGAATGCTCATTTGTTCAAGCGGAATCATATTACCTGTCGCCTCACATATGCCATAGGTCCCTTGTTCGATCTTTGCAATAGCGAGAGACACATCTTGCAGCTCTTCTTTGATGTGATAAAGAAGTGTGGTCGTTTTAACGTCATTCAACGAGACATGCTCAGCGGGTGAACGAAATGATGCGTATTCAAACAGTTTAGATTGCAGCTCTTCTTTTATTTGAAGGAGTTCCGTGTAAATCGTCTCTAAATCGCCATTCATGTCGCTATTTCAACTCCTGCCCTGTCGTGATAATCATATTGTTGCCCTGCCTGGTTACTTTAAAGCCATAAGATTTTTCCTTTCGTTCTAAACGCTGTCATTTTCTCAAAAAAGAAAACGCCCCGCATATGACGGGGCGCCAGCTTGTGATTATCGCACTGTTAATTTTGGTAATATTTCTCCACGATTTCAGCATTTTTCAGCGACAATGTTGGGTATTTCGGATTTGCACCAACATCTTTTGAAATAATGCGGGAACGTTCGCACAGTTCTCCTTCTGCTTTTTGAACCACAATTCTTCCTGATGTATATTCAGGCGCCGATGTATCTGCATGCTGCTTATCCTCTACCGTTAATTCAGAGATGATAAAGAGCTGCTTCACATCTTCTTTAATGGATGCAAGAAGGTTTTTCACTTCGTCAGTCGCATAAAGCGTCACACTTGCTTCAAGTGAACGTCCGATGACTTTCTCATTACGCGCAATCTCCAGCGCTTTCAGCACATCGTCACGTACCTCCATAAAGCGGTCAAACTTCGCTTCTGTCGCTTCAGCTTGAGGAACTGCCACACCTTCTGGCATATCTGTTAACTGAACACTTGGCTCTTCAACAAAGCTTAAGTGGCTCCATAATTCATCTGCTGTATGCGGAAGAATTGGTGCAGTCAGCTTCACTAATGCCATTAATGTTTCGTAGAAGACAGTCTGCATGCTGCGGCGGTCTGGGTGATCCGCATGCTCAATGTAGACGACATCCTTTGCAAAATCGAGATAGAAAGAGCTGAGCTCAATCGTACAGAAATTGTGAATCGCATGATAGACGACCGCAAATTCGTAATCATCATAAGCTTTTTTCACTTTATCAATCAATTTGTTTAATTTGATCAAGATGTATTGATCCACTTCGCGAAGCTCTTCTACCGGCACGGCATTTACTGCTGGATCAAAGTCAAATAGGTTTCCATGCAGGAAGCGGAAGGTGTTACGGATTTTACGATAGACTTCTGCTACTTGTTTCAAAATATCATCAGACACTGGATGATCGGCTTGATAGTTGACAGAAGATACCCAAAGTCTAAGAATTTCTGCACCGAGCTGCTTCGCAACCTTCGTTGGGTCAATCGTGTTGCCTAATGATTTACTCATCTTACGTCCTTCTTTATCAAGCGTAAAGCCGTGGCTTAGGACACCTTTATACGGTGCTTTTCCAGTGACAGCAACAGCTGTTGATAAAGAGGAGTTAAACCAGCCGCGATATTGGTCAGAGCCTTCAAGGTAAAGATCTGCCGGACGGACTAGGTCATCTCTTTCTTCTAAAACGGCTTGGTGAGAAGAACCGGAATCAAACCATACATCCATGATGTCCTGCTCTTTAGTAAATTCACCATTCGGGCTGCCTGGATGTGTAAAGCCTTCTGGCAATAGCTCTTTCGCTTCTTTTTCAAACCAAATATTCGAGCCATGCTCTCTAAATAATTGAGATACATGCTGGATGGTTTCGTCCGTGATGATCGGCTCACCATTTTCCGCATAAAACACCGGAATTGGAACGCCCCATACACGCTGTCTTGAAATGCACCAGTCACCTCTGTCACGCACCATATTGAACAGGCGTGTTTCACCCCATGCTGGAACCCATTTCGTTTCTTTAATATTGTCTAATAACGCTTCTCTAAAATCTTTAATGGATGCAAACCACTGAGCTGTCGCACGATAAATCGTTGGTTTTTTCGTTCTCCAGTCATGCGGATAAGAGTGCGTGATAAAGTCGAGCTTCTTCAGCGCGCCTTTTGCTTCAAGCTGTTCTGTGATGGCTTTATTGGCATCCTCGTAGAATAGTCCTTCAAAACCAGGTGCCTCATCTGTCATCACACCTTTTTCATCTACTGGACAGAGCACATCAAGACCGTATTTCGTACCGACAATAAAGTCATCTTCCCCGTGGCCTGGTGCAGTGTGAACACAGCCTGTTCCCGCATCCGTTGTCACGTGATCGCCAAGCATCACAAGAGAATCTCTACCATAGATTGGATGCTCTGCAACGATGTTGTCTAATTCTTTTCCTTTTAGCGTTTTCACCACTTCATACTCTTCAAAGCCAAGTGTTTTTGCCACTTGTTCAACCAGTTCAGATGCAACGACATAACGCTCAGCACCGACTTGAAGAACACTGTACTCTAAGTTCGGATGAACACAAATGCCAAGGTTTGCTGGAAGCGTCCATGGTGTTGTTGTCCAGATAATGAATTGTTCGCCGTTTTCAAGAACGCCTTTGCCATCTTTTACTTTAAACGAAACGTAAATCGATGGTGAACGTTTGTCTTTATATTCAATTTCCGCTTCAGCAAGAGCTGATTCACTTGAAGGAGACCAGTTAACTGGCTTTAATCCTTTATAGATATAGCCTCTCTTCGCCATTTCACCAAAGACAAGAATTTGCTGCGCTTCGTATTCAGGCTTTAATGTGACATATGGATTGTCCCAGTCTGCTCTGACGCCTAAGCGCTTAAACTGATTGCGCTGACCTTCAATTTGCTTCCAAGCATACTCCTCGCACAGTTTGCGGAATTCTGCTGTAGACATTTCTTTGCGTTTTACTTTTTTATTTTTAGTAAGAGCTGTTTCAATTGGCAGCCCGTGTGTATCCCAGCCCGGTACGTACGGAGCATGGTACCCGTTCATTGATTTAAAACGGACGATAAAATCTTTTAGGATTTTATTGAGTGCATGCCCCATATGAATGTCACCATTCGCATATGGAGGCCCATCATGCAAAATAAACGTTGGGCGTCCTTTTGTCCGCTCTAAAACCATTTGATAGATGTCTTTCTCTGCCCACTCCTCTTGGATTTCAGGCTCTTTGTTCGGCAAGTTCCCTCTCATCGGGAATTCTGTTTTCGGCATTAATAAGGTGTCTTTGTAGTTCATACCCATTCCTCCACATGCAAATTCTGATTAAAAAACAATAAAAAAAGCCCTCTCATCCCATAAGGGACGAGAAGGCTTGTCTCGCGGTACCACCCTTTTAGACAAGCGCTATTTAAGCAGCCGCTTATCCACTCTAAAATCGTAACGTGATCAGACGCCTTTTCTTACTGTTTTTTTCAGAAAAGGAACTAAAGGGGTGATCTCATTGCAGCGTCTCGTAATGTCAGGCTTCCACCATCCCTGATTCGCTTAATTACGCATGTGACAGCTGCGAGTGTCCCTTTCAAACGTTTATCTCTTGTTAATTTATGATGGTATTATATGCAACATGAGCACGTCATGTCAAGATGATGCGCTTATTCTTTTTCGTCAAAGACAGCGTCCACTTCATATTCCAGTAAATGATCCCAATCATCATTTTTCAGAAGATCAAGCTGAGCTTCGATGAGCATTTGGAAACGAGTTCTAAAGACCTTCGATTGTTTCTTCAGCTCTTCAATTTCCATTGCAATCTTTCTTGATTTTGACAGCGCTTCGTTGATAATACGGTCTGCATTTTTCTCTGCTTCACGAATAATCAATTTTGCTTCTTTATCAGAATGACGCTTAACGTCTTCTGCTGCTTCCTGCGCCACAAGAATCGATTTGTTTAATGTTTCTTCAATTGTTGCAAAATGACCTAGTCTTTCGTCAAGCTCGTTTACTTTGTCTTCAAGCTCGTTCTTTTTACGGAGTACGATCTCGTAGTCTTTACGTACTTGGCTTAAAAACTCGTTTACTTCGTCTTCGTCATAGCCGCGAAAGCTTTTTGTGAACGTTTTATTATGAATATCATTAGGTGTTAATGGCAACCTCGCCACCTCCAGATTCAAGTTCGTTATGTCATAAGCTCAAATGTTACTTTGAATTTATCTTTTTTGGTCTTCCCATCAATCGTTTTGAGGCTAAAGCGGCCAAATCCCCGAACAGAGAGCTGATCACCTTCACCGATTGTAAAGGAAGGGTCCTCAGTGACTTTCCAATTGACTTTGACAAGTCCATTTTTGACTAAAAGCTGTGCTTTTTGCCGAGACTGACGGCTGACAGCAGCACATACAGCATCAAGCCGAAGTGAAGAAATGGTATCTTCTTTGATATCAGTCTTCGTCATCACTGGCTTTATTTCTGCCTGCGTGATTTCCTCTAATGAAACGGAGGCTCTGCCGACATGTGTCAGCTGCGCCCGCACAAAATCAGCGACATCACTTGTACAAATAAACTGCACATCTTCCTCTGAAAATAATAGATCTCCGAATTTTTGACGCTTCAAGCCTGTCCCAATCAATGAGCCGAGAAGTTTCGGGTGTTCTAAGGAAATAAACTTTTTCGCATAGTTCACCTGAAAATATGACAGCTCAACATCTTCAATAGAAGGTTCTAAATAATCAGGATAAATGAGAGCTCTTTTGCGCTCGGCTCCCTCATACCCGCCAAAAAACATGATTCCAAGTTCTTCAGCATGCTGGATGACGGACTCGGTAATAAATTGCTCACGCGGATCAAGGAAGTCTGTTAATTTCATTCGATATTGGTCGAGTGCGATTTTTTTCCAGCCTAACACTTGGTCGACAAATGGCTGTTCGTCTTTTCTAAAATGCTGATAGATATCGCTCATTTTGTTCCCCTCTTATGTAAAAGGGCCTGGCAGTGCCAAGCCCGGCAGCCTGTTTACATGAAGCGCACAATCATATTGTAAAGACCAGTTAGTCCATATGATGATGCAAAGCGAATCACAAGCAATGCCACAATCGGCGAGATGTCAATCATACCGATTGGCGGAATAATTTTACGAAATGGTTCTAAATACGGTTCGCAAATATTTGTCAGAAAACGGCCAAACACAGTTTCTCTTGCAGATGGCACCCATGACATAAAGATGTAAATAATAATCGCGAATGAGTAAATCGTTAATACCGTTCCTAAAATATTAAAAATGAAATTTAGAATCACTATGATTTACCACCTCTGAGGTTCTTCCTCTGTCAATAGCTCTGATATTGTGCCAGATACATCTACATTATCAGGTGTGCAGAGGAATATATTCGAGCCAATACGCTGGATGTCTCCACCAATTGCATAAACGGTTCCGCTTAAGAAGTCAATGATTCGCTTTGCTTGATCATGCTGTATGCGCTGCAAATTCACGACGACTGCACGTCTGTTTTTAATATGGTCTGCAATCTCCTGCGCTTCTGCATAAACACGCGGCTCACTTAACACCACTTTAGAGGATTTCTGCACGCTTTGCAAGCTGACAACATTTTGTTTTCCTGTCTGCGGGCGCTCTTGAAATGCTGCTTTGTCCTTCGTTCCTTTTTCTTCTTGAACGGGTTCTCTTTCTTCATCAATATATTCGTACTCATACTCTTCATCGTCGAGAGTGAAAAAGCTTTTAAACTTATTTTTTATGCTCATGTCACGCACCTCCTGTTTCATTTCCAACAAGTGAAGAGCCAATCCGAACGAATGTCGCACCTTCTTCAATTGCGATTTCAAAATCATTTGACATGCCCATCGATAAATGCTGACAAGGTGCATTTACTTGGTTAAGATGTTTTACTTCTTCTTGAAGGTTTTTTAATGCTTTAAAACAGTTGCGAATCACAGTGTGATCCTCTGTAAATGGAGCCATCGTCATCAGTCCTGCAATTTCAATCTGTTTGAAATCAGCGAGCTGTTTCACAAATGGAATGACGTCTTCACTTTTCAAGCCGTGTTTTGACTCCTCAAGTGATGTGTTCACTTGTACAAAACAGCGAACTGTGTGATCCGCTCTTTTTTCAATTTCATTCGCAAGAGACATTCTGTCGAGCGAATGTAAGTAGTCAATTGTCTGAATGACTGATTTCACTTTTCGTGTTTGTAAACTGCCGATAAAGTGCCAGTTAATGTTTTCATCGGTTATGGCCGCCTGCTTTTCAAGTAACCCTTGGTCTCGATTTTCACCAAAGTGCACAATCCCTGCTTCCTTGGCTTCTAGTGCTCGTTCAATCGAGACATATTTTGTCACAGCGACGACTGATACATCTGCTGGTTGTCTACCGGCTCTTTTACATGCTTCGTTTATTTGTTCATTTATTTGTCTGAGATTCTCTCGTACATTCAATTGCACTTATGCCTCCTTAAACCCGACAAAAGACATCATACGTCCTGTTTTCCCTTGATCACGCCGGTGTGAGAAGAAAAGCTGATCATTGCAGCTTGTGCACATCGAACTGACATGTATGTTTTCTTCTTTTATTCCTGCATGAAGCAATACGTTTTTGTTTAGTGTTTTCAAATCAATTTTATATTGTCCTTGTGAAATCTCGGAATACACATCCTCTGTTGAAAAAGGAAGCTGTTTCACTTGATCCATGACGACGTCATCGACTATGTAGCAGCAGCTGCCAATGGATGGTCCAATGACGACTTGAATCTGATCGACCTTGGCACCTTCTTGGCTGACCCATACATCAACCATCTTTGCACCAATTTGCTTGACGGTTCCTTTCCAGCCGGCATGAGCCGTTCCAATTAATCCGTTTTGCGGAGCTAGAAAATAAAGCGGAACACAATCAGCGAAACAAAGAGCGAGCATCATGTTCGTCTCAGACGTATATAAACCGTCTGTACCTGGCAGTGCCTCATCATAATGAAGACTTCCTCTTCCTCTTTGCTCCTTGGTGACTTTCAGGATGCGATCCTCGTGTGTTTGGTCTGCAAACACCCAATCAGAGAGCGGCACAGCAGCAGCATCTGCTATGACTTGACGATTCATTTGAACACTAGAAGCATCGTCTCCTACATGGAGTCCAGTGTTCAATGATTGATATGGAGTAAGGCTGAAGCCGCCATTTTTTGTTGTAAATCCGGCCAATACCTCTTTACCAGAACATGTCATGTTCGTCCAATCATGAATGGTCATTGCATATGGTGATTTCTGCTGAAAGGGGTCATATTTGTGTGTCAAAGCTGCCTCCCACCTTTCATTCATCTCTCTTTATTTCGCTCCTATTTTACCACAAGACATACATAGACAGTTAGTGGGATTCATTAAATATTACACTCAAATGTGCCCTTTCTGCAGGTTTTTTTTCAAATTGATATGAAAACGTAATCTTTTTACCCGAAAAAGACATTGTTTGCTAAGAATGAAGAGTTTATTTTAAGGAAAAATTGAATGATTCATTGAGGAGTTATACGAATTAAGAAGACAAGCGGACAAGTATCACATCTTCGCCAATTTTTACTATATTTCGCCATGGGACAATCATTTCCTCTTCTTTTCCGAAAAATCCCATCATTTTACCTGTGCCGCCAATAATAATCGCTTGGATTTTGCCGCTTGTGACATTAATATCAATGTCCCCAATGGTACCTAGTTTTTTCCCGCTGGATACATCGACGACATCCTTGATTTGGAATTCAGAAATGCTGATCATCTGTCCTTCCCCGCCTTTCGTTTTCTACTATAATATGTATGATGGAAAAGCAGGGACGCAGACCAATAGTTTCTTTTATCTACAATTTACTTAAATGCGGACGGCCATTTCTCCACATGACATCTACCGGACATTCAAAAAAAGAAGAAAGCAGGCCGCTTGTCATCATCTCTTTTGTTTCTCCTTGATCAAAAACAGATCCATTTTTTAATAATAAGGTATGCTGAAAAACAGGCAGAATCTCCTCTGCATGATGGGTCGTATAGAGCAAAGTAGGCGCATCAGGCTTTGCTGCAATCAATGAGATGGTCTCCAGCACTTGCTCTCTTGCTAGAAAATCAAGACCCGTCACAGGTTCATCTAAAATCAAGAGCTGCGGATCATTCATTAAAGCTCTCGCAATCAAGACTTTTTGCTTCTCTCCCTGTGAGAGTGTTTCATAAGTTCTGTTGGCATATTTGAATGAACCAAATGCTTTTAATAGATCAATGGCTTTCTCTCTCATTTCATCTGTCGGGGTTTCATAAAGCCCGATAGAAGCAAATGCGCCGCTCAGCACAATTTCAAAAGCATTGTCGTCTCTGTGCAATTTCTTTTCAAGTCCTGCTGAGATGAGTCCAATTTTCCTCCTGAGCTTTTCACCAAGAGCCTCCTTGCCAAAGACATGTCCCAGCACTGTCATCTCGCCTGACGTGGGGAAATAATAAGAGCAGAGCATATTTAATAATGCGGTTTTCCCCGCACCATTTAAACCGTAAAGTACCCAGTGTTCCTGCTTGTTCACCTGCCAGTCAATAGACTCAAGCAGCCATTTCCCATTTCGTTTTAATGAAACATTCTTCAATTCAAGTGACACGATAACTTCCTCCTGAGTAAAAATTCTGAATATACAAATAATGAATGTTTACAGCATATCGCAAATGCTCTTTCTGGTAAACCTCATGTAAAAAAGCTGCTCCTTTTTAGGAACAGCTTTTTTTATGGTTACGAAATTTCAATTCGTACGCCTTCTTTTATATCAGGAAACGTGTGCGGGGATGCAAATACAGCTCCTGGTAATACATCATCAAACGGCTCTTGGAAGTAGATCGAAATATGACCGAGCTCTTTAAAGTTGTCATTTGCTTTATTGCCGAGGGCTGTGATCGTGTACGTTTGATCGCCCACTTGAATGGTTCCGCCCAGCTTCAGCGGCTCTTCTTCTAGATGTTCGAACTCATGAATGACAGACATATCTCTTAATTCCTGCGGCGCTGCGGGTCCAAATAATACAATCAGCTTATCTTCTTTAAATTGCGGGACTAAGATCCCAATTTCTTTTACGACAGATTGTGTTACCATGTATCTCGATTCCTCCTTTAATACGTTTAATACATACCGAAGCTGGCAACGTATGCGATCACAACAGATAGAACCCCTGTAATGAGACGGCTATACAAAACAGCTGGTACCCCATATTGTACCGTTTCCGGCTTCGCTTCACCAAGTGACAGCCCCACTGGAATAAAATCACACCCTACTTGACCATTGATGGCAAATAGTGCAGGAAGTGCAAATTGAGGCGGAATGTTTCCTAGTGCGATTTGACTACCAATCAGAACGCCGATAACTTGGGCAATGACTGCTCCAGGTCCTAAGACTGGTGATAGGAACGGCAATGTACAGACCACTACGAGCAGTAAGAGCCCCCAAAGAGATCCTGCCAAAGGTGATAGAAAATGGGCAATCAGGTCACCAATTTTTGTATAATTGATAATTCCAATTAACATACTGACAAATGCCATGAATGGAATAATGTTTTTCAAAAGCATATCAACAGAATCACGGCCAGCCTGGTAGAACGTACCGGTGACTTTCCCAATTCCACGCGAGAATCTCATCAGGAAATTGCCTTTTTCCTGCCGCTCGATATTTTCCTCTTTAAGCTTTGCATACGTCTCTTTGAAATTCTCTTTGTCAATCGACTCACTGTTTTCCTGACCTTCTGCTTTTGCCTCACCATCAGATGCTTCTGCATAGGAAATATCTTTTTCTGTTACGCCTGATACGAAGATATCTTCTGTAATATGTTTAGCAAGCGGTCCAGAAGGAGAGGATGCCAAAACGTCTACAGTAGGAATGCGTTTCATTGGATAAAGTCCGATTCGCGCTGTTCCTCCGCAGTCAATGACAACACACATCATTTCATCTTCTGGTATGGAGTTTTTAAAGCCGTCACATGCTTCTGTCCCTGTCATTTCTGCAATTTTACGTGCAACCGGGTGAATGCCTCCCCCTGTAATGGAAACAACCTTTCTTCTTTTACCAGTTGGTTCAAGCTCTAAGCCTTCTCCCCATCCGCCAGCACCTTTTGCAACAAATACTTTGTGGTTTGTCATGTCTAACCCTCCCCTATTATGAATTCGCTTTCATTTTTCCTGCTAAATATTTTGTAATCCATTCAGTAATGATTCCGCGTAGTAAAATGACGACGATCCCGACTAAGAAGTAACGAACAGCAAGCTCTGACATTGAATATCCAGCTTCTTTAATCCCGTTCGCAATTCCTAAGTAGACAAATAGTTCTCCTGCGTTGGCATACGGGAAAAGTGATGTCACCGGATGAACAAATGAAACAGCTGAATCATAGAATGCTGGTTTTTGTTTTTCAGGTAAGAAGCGGCCAAACGTATAAGCCATTGGGTTTGTCAAAATAAGAACGGATAAGATCGGCATTAACGTGTAGCGCAAAATGGTATACTTCGCTGCAAACTGAATGGCTCTATTCACTCGCTCTTCTCCAATAAATTTCATGACAGCATAAGTGAAAGTAAGTAACACAACAAGCGTTGGAACGATACCTGTAACAAGACCCATGAATTGCTTTCCGCCGGCTTCAAACATTCCGATAAAGTGCTCTCCAAACCATTGAATCCATTCCATGTTTCATCTCCCCTTTCTTTAGTTCACATTTGTTATATTTTTTTTCGAAATCGAGACAAGTGCCTGCTCAGCCGCCATGGATAGTGCTTGCATGACAGCTGGCGCCTTTTTACGTTTTTTCAATGTTTTCTTCATCATGTGGTGCTCGTCCAGCACAGCCCCTACATGCTTTCCTTCATATGAAGGAACTTCTTTAAATTTAGATAAGATCGACACGCCGCCAAGCACATGACATTTTTGAATGATATACGATTCATCCACAATGATGAGCGCAATAGCCCCAGGGCCAACTTTGCGCCGTTCCATTCCTGAAAATAAGTGATAGCCCTGTTTCCCTCTGTAGTCATCAATTAGTGAGTCCATGCTTTTGCGGTAATACTTGATTTGAATAAAAGATAATCCATACTGCACGATGAGAATGATACAAAGTACGATTGCTAATTTTTCCATAGCTTCACGTCCTTATGATTGAAATAAGTGATCTTGTAATGAACGCAGCTTCCAAACGGTTGTGTTTGAATCAAGCTCTACATCATCATGAGTGAGGAACTGTCCTAATTTGATGTCTTTTTTCGCTACGACTTTTCCGCTGATTAAGCCAATCGGAATATGACCGTTCGATTTCATGTCTTGATGCGTTTCAAGTACACCTCTTACGGAGTATCCGCCAATTCCGTCAAGTGATTCTCCTGCTTGAATATCTCTTTTCGCTACAGCAACTGTTTCTGACACTGGTACACCAATCGGGTGGATCGATGAGTCATGCTGTAAGACCGCTTTGGCGATGGTAACAGGTGTTTCAAGACTCGCTAAATGGAAGGGACGGTAAAGCGTGTAGTGAGGACCTTTTCCAACTTTTAAGTAACGAAGCTCTTCATCTACTGGCTCAAGATCACTCTTGACGATAACGAATACGCCTGGTGCTAGCCCATTTACATATTCAACGACTCCGAAGTTATCGAGCACGCCGCCTTGTTGTTTTTGATTCAATTTATCTGCTACATTCTCTAAATTTGCTTCGACTCCGTGCATACCGACTTTATCTGGCAAAAGCCCTGTCGCGTTACTTAATAAGTTCATTTCTGCCATTGTTTTTGTTCCGTCTTGGAAGGCAGCGAGCATATGTGCACTCATATGTTTACTATCTGCTTCTGCTTTACACGTATCTGGATTTGCTTCTGGGAAGAATGGGTTGTTCTTGCCTTTCCCAGCAACGAGCACCTCAAGTCCCATTGTTTTCGCAAATTCATATAATTCTAGTGTTGCTGCCGGTTCGTCACCAGCTGATCCAGAGTAAACAAGTCCTGCATTTGTGAATAATTTATGCATCACCAAACCGATGGTAATATCAACTTCTACATTTAAAAGAACGAGATGTTTTTTTGAATTAAGCGCTTCCAAAGAAATGTTTGCTCCGACTTCTGGAACACCTGTTGCATCTACAACTACTTCCACAAAATCTGATTGAATCACTTCTCTATAATCATTTGTGACGACCATTTGATGCGGCTTCGCATGCTGCTTGTAAAAATTCGCTGCCTTCTCTGCTGCACTAAGGTGAATATCACAAACACCTGCTACAATCATGCCAGGAATTTTAGAAATTTGTGAAATGAGTCCAAAGCCCATTTGGCCTGCCCCAATAATTCCTACTTTGATTGGATCTCCACTGCGTTCTCGAGCTAACAATTGTTGATAGATTGACATAAAAATCATCCTTTCAGGTTTTCTTGCTTCTCGGGTAGATTGCTAGAAAAATAATCTGAAACTTTTAACAAATGTTATAAAAATTAACAAAAATCTGTTCCTTGTAACATTTGTTATTTTATTTATCATTTGTTATGAACTTAGTTTATATGATGTGTCAACTTTGTGTCAAGCTAAAATCGATAAAATTTTCAATCTTTTTGAGTCTAAAGACTCAAAAAAACTACCTAATATGATTAGGTAGTTACTTTAACAAGGCATCTCCTGTTCGTTCATCCGTAATTAATACATGAATTAATCCACCTTCTAATGCTGCCCTGATCGCTTCAATTTTCTCTTCGCCTCCAGCGACACCAATGACTAGCGGGATTTCCTTCAGCTTTTGCGGGCTTATGCCCATTACCCGGTCGTTCCACGGGTGGGGATACACTTCCCCTTGATGATCAATAAAGTTATAGCAAATGTCACCCGCCACATCCTTCGCTTGAAGAATATCCTCCTCACCGCTTGTCATATAAGATTTCACCATCGTTGAATGCTGCGGAACCCCGCCAATTCCGACAACCGCAATATTTGATGATTCTCCTAGTTTAATCACTTTTTTGATTGATGGCTGCCGGATTAGTACGTCCTTCGCTTCTTTCGTATCAAGCATAACAGGCACATGTAAAAACTCACATTTAGATTTGAGTGCTTCTGTGCACCTTGCAATAATATAGTTGGCGTGGATATCAACATCTTCGTTTCCCACACCCCCGACAAGCGGAACAAATGTCACGGATGGAAAGTGCTGAACTGACGTAAGCGCTTTCGCCATTTCATGCAAAGTGGTT
This sequence comes from Bacillus sp. FSL R5-0659, assembly GCF_038008785.1. NCBI lineage: Bacteria > Bacillati > Bacillota > Bacilli > Caryophanales > Bacillaceae > Bacillus > Bacillus sp. FSL R5-0659. The sequence continues at coordinate 1,450,407 of NZ_JBBOZU010000001.1, read as the reverse complement.
CCTGAGGAAAAACCGATAACTTGTCCATCCTTTATTACTTTTAACAAAAAGCCTGCCGCTGCAGCGCCGATTCGGCTTTTGGTTGTTTCTTGGCTGAGCGTTTCCACACAGACGACTTCTCGCAGCCCATATTTCCGCTCTATTTTTCTTTCTAATGATCCATATTGTTGATTCACTTCATCATGAATAATGATTTCCACGATTCCTGCTTCACGTGCTTTTGCCAAATATTTCGATATGAGCGAACGGCTAACCCCAACAGCTTCAGCTATTTTAGATTGAGTGGCGCCTTCTTCATAATACATATGCGCAACCTTTATGAGCAGCCTTCTTTCATCATGGAATGTCATAATAACCCTTCTTTCCGCTTAAGTGTTCCCTAACAAATGATATCTAAAATAACATTTGTTAAAAACAGATTAAATGAAAAAAATAACAGAGTCAATACTAGAGACGTGCTCTCTCACAAGAATGAAAAAAGCCGCACATGAAGCGGCGGCTTTAAAAGATATTTTTATTCATTTGTTTGATGGCTGCTTTTTCAAGTCTTGAGACTTGTGCTTGAGAAATCCCGATCTCTTCAGCGACTTCCATTTGCGTTTTTCCTTGGAAGAAACGTTTGCGGAGAATCATTTTTTCTCGATCATTCAATCGGCGCATTCCCTCTTTTAAGGCTAATTCCTCTACCCATTGTGTGTCTTTGTTCCGATCATCACTAATTTGATCCATCACATAAATCGGATCTCCTCCGTCATTATAAATCGGTTCAAACAAAGAAACAGGATCTTGAATCGCATCTAGGGCAAAGACAATTTCCTCATGAGGCACTTCCAGCACTTTGGCAATGTCTTCTGCCGTTGGCTCCTTGCTTGTCTCACTAATCAGCCTCTCACGGACCTGAAGCGCTTTATAGGCAATATCTCTTAGTGAACGAGACACCCGAATCGGGTTGTTATCACGCAAGTATCGACGGATTTCTCCTATGATCATAGGGACCGCATAAGTTGAAAATCTGACATTGTGGCTTAAATCAAAATTATCAATTGATTTCATTAATCCGATACAGCCTACTTGGAAGAGATCATCCACATACTCGCCTCTGTTGTTAAAACGCTGAATCACACTTAAAACCAACCGCAAATTGCCATTGACTAGCTTTTCTCTTGCTGTATCGTCACCTTCATCTTGCAGCTGTCTGAACAATTTTCTCATCTCTTCGTTTTTCAGAACAGGCAGTTTGGAGGTGTCGACTCCGCAGATTTCCACTTTATTTCTGGACACTTTTTTCCCTCCCTACAGGAGCTGTTGTACAAAGTTCAGTATCTCCTTGGGATGGAAAAATATGCACGAGTGATGATGAGAATCATGAGAAAAGAAGTTGATTCCTTTGACAGCAAAGGGACAGAGCTTTCAAAAAAATTTTTTTAGACCATTTTGTTAAATTCTTTTTGTAATCGTTTAATAATTCTTTTTTCAAGCCTCGAAATATACGATTGAGAAATTCCTAGCATGTCAGCGACATCTTTTTGGGTTTTTTCTTCGCCGCCGACCAAACCGAACCTGAGCTCCATGATCTGCTTTTCGCGGTCATTTAATTGCTCCAGCGCTTTTTTCAAAAGTTTTTTATCTACATTTGCTTCAATATCCCGCGTGATAATATCATCATCTGTTCCAAGGACGTCTGATAAAAGCAGTTCATTTCCGTCCCAATCAATATTGAGCGGCTCATCAAACGACACTTCTGAACGAATTTTATTATTCCGGCGCAAATACATCAAAATCTCATTTTCAATACATCTCGAAGCATATGTCGCGAGCTTGATCTTTTTTTCTGGGTTAAATGTATTGACCGCCTTAATCAGGCCAATGGTTCCAATACTAATTAAATCCTCTATATTAATCCCTGTGTTTTCAAATTTTCTTGCGATGTAGACCACCAACCGCAAATTTCTTTCGATCAGGATGGCTCTTGCTGTTTGATCACCTTTTGGTAATTTGACAAGCAGTTCCTGCTCTTCATCCTTTGATAATGGCGGCGGCAGCGCCTCACTACCACCAATATAATAAATCTCATCACTCTTTAGACCTAGCTTCATGAGGAGTTTATACCAGTAGTAAGTGAGTTTAAATTTTAATTTTTTCATCTTCTTCTCCCTTCTAAATGTCAAGTTGACCTCGTAAGATAAAAGACATCACCAAAACTTAAGACACCCCTTGGATGATTTTTCCGTCTAACATATCTGGATGAATGATGGATTGAAATTCCTGATCTGCTGATAAACCGCTTAGACTCATGCCTACAAAACACTTGGCTGGCTGGATCATATGTGTTTTTGAATAAATGATGACCGTATCTGGTTTTAAGCATAGAAGAAACCCGTGATCATGACCGACCGCTCGATATGGAACAAGTCTTAAACGATCAAGAAGCGGAAATCGATCATCTAGCTTTTGCATCACTTCAACAGGATGAGACTGCTTCATAAGCTCTATAAAAGGCTCTCCGCAAATGGACATGAGCTGATCGGCCTGAACAATCATCACAGGTGTTTTCGTCATAGGATCATACAGCTGATTGCCAGAATCGACGAGTCCCTTTAGCCGGATGGTCTCTCCGTGAATGTGTATCTCCACAAGTACTTGTTCATCAAACTGTCTTTTTTTCGCACCGACCTCTCCTAATCTTTTCTTTGAAAAGAGCCAAATCGCAGGAAAGCCAGTTAAAACGAAAAGCCAGCTAATGGGATCACCAAATCCATCATTTTGTGAAATCAGCAGCCCGTTTTGAATAACAGTATTGGTTTGTAAAAACGAATGAACCCCGATCATGCCTCCTCCCATCAAAAATGTGACAAAGTAAAAAGCAAACAGGTTTTGAAAAAAGGAACGAAATCTTTGAAATCCAAAAGTTGCAAGCACGATCAAGACAGAAAAAAGCAGTTTGCCTAGAGGGTGTGACACAAACATTGCAAATGGTGTAAAGAGCAAGAGAACAATGCTCGATCCAATCAGAGCTCCTAACATATATCGCCTTTTTTTTACTTGTCGTTTGAGAATAAATGCAGTGAGTAAGAGAAGCAATAGATCAAAACAAAAGTTTAACAGCCAAATCACATCTAAATAAATGACCACCTTCTGCTCCTTTCATCTGAAACAAAGAATCAAAAGCAGTACTTGCACTTGTTTGTACCAGTATAAAACAGCCATGAGATGGAAGTCTGTCAATTCTTGTTGGGGATGATAGAGAACTTTTGGTGGATTGTTATTGTTTTTGTCGAGGAATGAGAGCGCAAAGCAAGGGAGTGTGCTCCTGGACAAGCCTTCAAACAATTGTTCGAAATGAAAAAGACACGCTCCTAGGAGTCGTGCCTTTTTTCAAGGGTCATTTTTCATTGATATTTAATGTGCCTGGAGCCTTTTGTCGTGTGATATTTCCATAATCATCCCGCACAATCACTTCAATGACTGCACCTTTTGCTTTGGCGGTAGAAGTAGCTGTCCAGTAGCCTTCATACGTTCCGTTAGCTACCTCGCGAAGCGGCAGCTCTGTTGTATTTTGCAGCTTTGATCTAACGTTTGTCAGCGGCATATGAATGACAAACGTTGCGTCTAACTTTTCTCTGCTTTTAAATGAAATTTTAACAGACTCACCTGATGATAGATTGACATTCTCTGCTGGTGTCAGCTTCGAAATTTCAGGTGTTTCGTATTGAACATCGATATCGACTTTTTTAGTCGTTTTGTTTCCTGCTGCATCTTTCGCTGTTACTTTGATCGTATTTTTCCCGTTTTCAAGCAGTATTCTTGCAGAATATTTCCCATCTTTTATTCCTGCCTTTTTTCCATTCACAGTGACTTGATCAAGATGATCATCCGTTACCTTTCCTTCTACAGTGAGAGATTCTTTGTTAGACTTTTCCCCTTTTTTCGGTGTATCTATCGTTAACGCCGGGGCTGTTTGATCAATGATCACCTTTACTGATTTGGATTTTTTCGTTGCGCCTTTATCCGTAACAGTAGCAGCCGTGAATACATGCTCTCCGCTTGAAACTGTGACCTTCTCTTTGAAAACACCTGACTGGTCTGCTTTCACTTTGGCAACCTCTTCATCATTTTGATAGATCGCTACATCAAGACCTGGAGAGGCTTTTCCTTCAATCTCCAGTTCATCTTTGTTCGTGATCGTTCCTGCTTTTGGAGACGTTATTTCTGGTACATCTGCTTCATATTGGACAAGCGCACGAATCATATAATTTCCCTCTTCTTTTGGAGAAGGAGAAAAGGCACCGCTTGTCAGCTGCCAGCTTCTTTCAGCATTTGGTCCATCTTCATCTGTTGCAAGGCCTGGAGATTCCGTATTCTTTTTCGTTTGAATATAGACAAGGTAGAAATCTCCCTCCACCGTAATGGCTAGATCTACTAAATCTACTTTTGTCCATTCACCATTGCGCAGCGCATTCGCTTTGAAAGGTCCAGCGATTTTCTCACCTGGAGCGCCGTCCTTCCCGGACGCATCATACACTTCAACCGCAAATTCATTCCCGCCAGGGGCTGGCCACTCTGTTGTCCAGAAACGGAAAAGCCCACCTGTGACTTGCGCTTGTTTCTTCCCCTTTTCTAATGAAAATTTCACCGCCCAGCCATTGCCAGGATCATAGAACGCCCGCGCATTTTCAGCTGTTCCGTCATCGTAGCCAATTTCGCCAGCAAAACCGATGAAAGGTTCAAGCTTAATTGCTTTTTCAAGCGGCTTTTCTGTCACATCCGCTGTAAACGAATATCCTTTAAACCCTTTCGCAAATACTTTGACTGTATACACACCGCTCAATGCCTCTAGAGAAAACTCGCCAGATTCATCTGTTTTGACCGGCTCAATTTTCGCATCTTCTACAAGATAAACCGTGGCATCCTTGACTTTTTCACCCGTTGTTTCGTTTACAATTGTGCCGGAGATCGTTCGTTTCTCAAGTGGCTGCAAAGAGAAATTCGCCTCTGTCGTGTCATTTGAGGAAATATTGACTTTTTGGGTGCGTGATTCAAATCCATATGCTTCAGCTTTCACTGTAAACTCCCCTGCACCATGAGAAAGCTGATATCTCCCTGTCGCTTCATCTGTGTACGTGGACTTGCCGCTTTCAAGAACGCTGATTTCTGCCTTCATCGGAAGAGCTTTGATAGACGGAGCATCTAAGCTTTTTTCCTTTTTCATCTGGACATGTTTTTCTTTTATTTTAGCAGGCTTTGCCCTTTTTGGATCGACGGGTTTCTTCTGCTCCTGTGCAGGCTTTTCTTTTTTGATGATGCCAAGTTGTTTCTTTGCCTTTTGAGGCAGAGCTTGATCTGTTATTTTCACATCATCTAAATAAAAACCGTCTTTTGTCACACTGCCATCCGTTCTGAGCTGAAAAATAACCCTCACATTTTGACCTTTGTAGGCCGATAAATCAACTTCTCCTTTTGTCCATGCACTTGTTTTACCTGTATAGGCTGCCACCTGGACAGCATCTTCCCCCTCAGGCTGCACATGAATATGCACATAGTCATAATTTGCTTCAAGGTCATGCCAGTATTGATATTGTAAAAAGGAGGAGCCTGACTCAGGTACAGCAATCATCGGCATGGATAAATGAGCATCTGTTTGATTTTCATAAGGACTGTCTAGGTTCGTGGCGTAGACATGATCTCCAGTAAAGGCTTGTTTCGGACCTGTGGTCGGCTTTCCCCACTGCCAAGGATCTTTTGTTCCACCACTGAACCATCCACTAGGCCACGCTTCAAAATCTTGCGAGTAGCCAGTCGTGATGGATGTTTTAATCGGAAGCGTATACGGTTCTGATGCGGCTTCATTTTCTCCAAAATCTTTCACAATCCATCGGTACGTGACGTTTTCTCCCTCAAGTTCTGGCAGCTGGACAACATATGTCCCCTTTAAATGATTTCCATCCGTACGTTTTGCTTGCAGCGTCTCCCTTTTCCCTTGATCCACTTGATAGCTCAAGGAGACATTTGTCACAGCTACTTCATCTTCGGCTGTGATGCTTAGAGGAGTTGGCGTAGAGGCAAAAATTTCATTCGGTCCTTTATGAGAAAAAACAGGTGGTTCTGTATCTTCTCCTTCTTTTGTTACCTGTCCTTCAATCTTGCCAATTCCATCTGTTAATGCTGTGATCGCCTCTCTTGCATCAACTAATCCTGCCCCATAGCCATTGTTAGGGGATTCCGGGAATTGCTGATCTGTCAGCGGCTTTGCAGTATCAATGAGAATTTCTTCGATCTCTTCCACAGACAGATCTGACTGTACTTGGCGAAGAAGAGCCACAACAGCTGAAACATGCGGACCTGCCATCGAGGTTCCATTCCAGCCATCCTCATACCCTTTTCCAGGTATAGAAGAACGAATGTTTACCCCTGGGGCCGCAATATCTGGTTTCATGACGCCATATGGAGAGGGACCTTGCAAAGAGAAAGAACCCAATTTGTTGTTTTGATCTGTTGCACCCGTCGCAAAGGCTTCTGGATAGTTCGCAGGATTTGCAATAGATCCCTCACCGCCAGGGTTAAATAAATCCGTATTACCAGCTGAAAACTCTGGGAAGATGTCTGCCGCTCTCCAAGCATTGACCACATCTTTATACCAATCATCAAGACCAGGCCCGCCGCCCCAAGAATTATTCACTACGTCAGGTGCCTTTTCCGGATGAGGGTTCCCATTTTCATCTTTTGGGGCTAAAATCCATTCACCTGCGTCAAGCAGATCAGCATCTGATCCACCATCTTCTGAGAAAGCTTTCACCGCAATCCATTTTGCACCTGGTGCGACGCCAATTTGATTCTCTCCATTTGGCTCAGAGCCAACCATCGTTCCCGTCACATGTGTACCATGCTCTAAATCATCGTATGGCGTTTCAGAACCTGTCGTTGCATCGTACCAATTGAATTCATGTGAAGGTTCATTCGGACGTGCAGGATCAAATCCGCGGTACTTTTCTTTTAATGCAGGATGATCCCATTCCACACCTGTATCAATACTTGCCACAACGGTACCAGTACCGTCATAGCCTAAAGCCCATGCTTCCGGGGCATGAACTTGAGAAATATTCCACTCGATTCCATCTGCTGCTTTGATTTGTTTGTTCGGCTTTGAAGTCTTCAAATCAACAGGACGATGAATTTGACGGATTTCATTTGGCAGTACTTGATCTACTTCTGGGAAGGAAGCAACCTTTTCCATGACTTCTTTCGTTCCCGTCACAGCGAGACCATTCACAATATAGTACGAATGAATATCCTTCACTTGCTTTTTCTTTTGTGCCTTTTGTAAATAAGCAAGCAGCGCTTCCTGCGTCTCTTCAGATGTTGCTCTTAGTTCTGATACAACAGCTGATCTTTTTGTGTACTGCGTTTTAGCAGCTGTTAACTTCTGTTTTTTGGCTTTTGACACAGCATCCTTCGCCACTTTTTTGACATTTGTTTGTTCCTTCATTTTGACTAAAAAGGTCACCTTGTCTTCTTGTTGAAACTGTTTCATTAATCTAGATGAGATCTTTGCTTTTGTTTTCTTGGAGGAAACAGCTTCCTCTTGATATGAGGTAGAAGTCGATTTTGCTTGAACCATCCCAAAGCTTGTCATCGTTAAAGTACCAATCACCAAAAGACTCATCAAACGATAGCCGGCGGTTTTGCGAAACTTCACTTTCAATCAAATCCCTCCTCCTCAAATGGTCAAACAGAGTGCGGGTCTCACTCCTCCCTTTCCTTTGTTCATGACAAGATTCATGGTGTTCTATTTAATGTAGTCAAATAAAGATCATCATTTTGTCGCTTTTTGTAATAGGATTTAAAAATGATTCTTTTTACTTAATCACCCTAAGCCAAAATACACATGTTAAATGAAGTGATCCAGACACATTCAAGACTTTTTATTCAGAAGAGATGCTGGTTTGATTATATTTGAGACATGAAAAAAATCCCCTTCCAATGGAAGGGGATGAGTGATACTCGACTAGCGTTTATTACGATTGCGCAAGAAAGTTGGGATATCCAGCGTATCATCGCTAGATTGTGTATTTTGTCTCGGCTGAGATGATGGCTGCTGATGTTCCTCACGTTTCACTTCACGCTTTTGAGGAATGGATTGATTTTGCTTTAATCCTTGTCCTAATGGATTTCTTTGTGGTTTTGTCACTTCTGGCTCTTGCTCAATAAATCCAGTTGCGATAACCGTCACCACAATTTCATCCTTCAAGTTATCATTAATGACAGACCCGAAAATCATGTTTACATCTTCGTCAGATGCAGAAGCAACAATATCCGCTGCTTCTTGTACCTCATAAAGACTTAGGTTCGTACCACCAGTAATATTCATGATGACACCTTGTGCACCATCGATTGCCGTTTCCAGAAGTGGTGAAGAAATAGCTTTCTTCGCAGCTTCAGCAGCACGATTTTCACCAGTTGCGACACCAATACCCATAAGAGCAGAACCTTTATTAGACATGATCGTTTTCACGTCAGCAAAGTCAAGGTTGATTAAACCTGGTGTAGCAATAAGATCTGAGATCCCTTGAACACCTTGTCGTAGTACGTTATCTGCTGCACGGAATGCTTCAAGCATTGGCGTGTTTTTATCAACAATTTCAAGCAAGCGATCGTTTGGAATCACAATTAATGTGTCAACTGCTTCTTTCATAGAAGCAATTCCTTCTACTGCTTGAAGCTGACGTTTTCTTCCTTCAAATGTGAAAGGACGAGTCACGACTCCAACTGTCAATGCACCAGAATCTTTTGCGATTTTTGCAATGACAGGTGCAGCACCCGTACCAGTTCCACCGCCCATACCAGCAGTTACAAAGACCATGTCAGCGCCTTTTAATACTTCTTCAATCTGTTCTTTGCTTTCTTCAGCAGCTTTTTTACCGACTTCAGGATTCGCACCTGCTCCAAGCCCTCTTGTCAGCTTAGCACCGATTTGCATTTTCGTTTCTGCTTTTGATAGATTTAACGCCTGTGCATCTGTATTAACTGCAATGAAATCGACACCTTGTACGTCATTTTCAATCATTCGGTTGACAGCGTTATTTCCGCCTCCACCTACTCCGATTACTTTAATTGATGCTAGGCCGTCTATATTTGTTTCAAACTCCAACATGCTGAATCCTCCTAATCCGTCGAAAATCTAATTCTATTCCCAGAACATATTAAATAGTTTTTTCATTTTGCCCGGTTTTTTATTTGTCTCTTCTTGTGCTTTTTGTTTTACTTTCGGTCTTGGCTGCGCTTCTTTCACTTGTGGTGCAGAAGAAACCGGCTCCATGGATGCGCCTACTTCATGAAACGCCTCATCCGGCATTTGGAATCCAACCTGTCTGCCCTGAATCTTTGCATTGCGATAAGCAAAGTGGATCAGACCCACTCCTGTCATATACTGAGGTTCTCTCACCCCAATATAATTCGGACTTGCAATTCTAACATTGTTTTGCAAGACCGTTTGTGCAAGAGAAAGGATACCTGGTATAGCTGCCTGTCCACCTGTTAGAACGAATCCGCCAGGCAAATCATGGACACCCATATTTCTTAATTCCTCTGCCACAAAGAGCAAGATTTCTTCCAGCCGAGCTTCGATGATATTGGCCGCTTCAAGCTGTGTATACGTCTGTTTCTGATCGGTACCGATGACAGAAACTTCAAATGTTTCCTCAGACGATGCCTCATCATAAAACGCATGTCCAAATTGTTTTTTGATTCGTTCAGCTTCTTCAGTAGAAGTTCTAAGTCCTATAGACAAATCTTTTGTAATGTTCTCTCCGCCCAAAGGGATACTGTGAGTAGAATAGAGATGCCCGTTTTCAAATACGGAAATCGTTGTAGATCCGCCGCCAATATCGACGAGAGCTACCCCTAGATTTTTTTCATCTTTCGATAATGCTGCTGAGCCCGATGCGAGCGGCTGCAAGCAAATATCCATAATTTCAATTCCAGCTCTCTCTACACATCGGAGCCAGTTATGTAGAATCGTTTTAGAACCTGTAATTAACGATCCATCCACCTCTAGCCGAACACCAAGCATTTTTTTCGGATCAGTGATCTCATCTCTTCCGTCGACGATAAATTGCCTCGGGATGACGTCTACGACGAGATGTTCTTGAGGAATAGATACTACCTGTGCAGCATCTAAGACACGTCTCACATCTTCAGCATGTATTTCTTTGTTTTCACTAGATACTGCGACCACGCCGCTCGTATTCTGAATATGAATGTGGTTTCCGTTAATTCCGACAATCGCCTTTTGTAAAGGAAAACCTACCATTCTTTCAGCCTGTTCAAATGCTTGTCTAATAGAATGAACTGTCTCATCTATATCAACAATCGATCCTTTTTTTAACCCTTCTGAAGGGACATTTCCAACACCTATAATGTTAAGCGAATCATCCGCCATTTCTCCGACGATGACTTTTATATTGGATGTACCGATGTCAAGGCTGACGTAAATTTCATTGTTGTTCATTCTATGGCACCTCCTCACATATCAATACTTTCTATTCTATTATTTGCTGAACAACAATACAATGAATGTGTTTTTACAAGTGTGTAACAAAACTTAAAAAATCAACATTTTTTATTAGGATTACTGAAAATATTCGTTACATCATATGTATATCCTTTTTTATGACTCACTTTTTTTCTTTTTTTCTCTAGAAATTGTCCATTTAGTTAGTAGAATTCTTCGAATAACTGCTATATTTTGAAACAATCTAACGCCGAAAGCAAACATTCCGACTAAGTACAAGTCTACACCAAGATGGACGCCCAGAAAAGCTAAACTTATTGCAAGTATAATATTAAAGAAGAAGCCTGATACAAACACTAGTTCATCGTATGCCTCTTGCAGATGTGCCCTGATTCCACCAATCAATGTATCAAGTGCAGCAAGTACAGCGAGGGAAAGATAATTAGAATACTCATTCGGTATCGTAAAATTTGTTAAGAAACCGATCGCAACTCCTATGATTAAGCCAAGTACAGGAAGCCACATTAAGATTTTCCCTCCTTTACATCGTCAAGAGGCTTCAACTCGTTTACCTGAATTGCACCGTCATATGCTTTTAATTGAATTTGTTGCTTTGGCTGGCTAATACTCAAACCGAAATTTTCCTGAGCAAACAAATCACCAATATCTGATACATTTAAACGGCTGTATAATTTGTCGGCCTGGTCGCTGATCATCTTGATGGTCACTTCATCACCATCTAAGCTGTAGCCATCCATTTTCGTCGTGCCATTAATATCTCGAATCACACTAGTATTAATCACACGGTGGTCATTAATGGAAATATGCTTTGCTCCATACATATTGGCTTCGTTGATTAACTTTTTCAGAAGATCAGGCGGGATATTTTTCACTTCTTCTCCAGTCAGATCCTTAGAGAAGAGCTGAGAGATGTCAACTTCTATTCCCTCCCCTGTCACTTCTGTAAAACCAGCCTTTTCTTTTAAATCTTTTAATGTTTTCGTTAGTTGAGCTTCTTTTGATTGATCACCTTGATGACCATACTTTTTCAGCATTTCATCATATTTATCAATTTCTTTCAGTAAATCCAATTCTTTACTTTTAGACGCAGATAAATCCTCTCTTAGCTCCCACACATCGCGAGTATCACGAACTTTGGGCTTTTGCAATGAGTTAAATTGGATGGAGACCATGATGCCGAATATCACCATTAAGACTGTCAAACTAAGTAAAGGCTTCTTTTTCCTCAACACCACTCACCTTTTCACTTTTAATCTTTGTGTTTTAAAAGAGGATTCATACGAATATCCTTTTTTTCAATCGTCATCGAAATATGATCACTTGTCAGCTGATCGACCACTCCTCCTGCAATATTTAATGCAGGTATTAACACAGCCGGATCACCGATAGCAGAAATGACAAACGGCGCTGGATGCTGTACACCGTCAACTGTGACAACTGGGCCGTTACAATGTATGTATGATTGGTGTGTAATTCTCTGTCCATTAATAGATACGGCAGAGGCTCCTGATATAAATAGTTCGTTTATCACATGAAAAATGTGGCTCTCATGAACAATGTAATTATTGACATTTTGTCCACTCGGGATATAAGATGCATCTTCAAGGGATACTTTTACCCCTTTTCCTTTTACGCCGATCTCTCCTGTAAACATCCTGTATTTCTCAACATCTTCCAATACATTAAAATACTGCTCTTTTTCATTTTTCAAATTGGACTCAGTGGCTTGAACCTGTGATTGAAGGCTGTATAATTCTTTTTCAAGTTTCTGATTCGCCTTTTCTTGCTTTGTCAGCTGACTTTTCAAGGAGTATTCTTTTTTCCATTGCTCTGTGCGAATGACCTCTGCCTGATGCTGTTTAGTATATTGGTATGAAAAAGAAATCAGAAAACCAAGAACAAGCATTACAATTGAGAATATAACTGTTTTGCCTCTCAACGTTCATCTTCCTTTTTCTCAGATTTAAACGCTTCAAAATACGTCGCGACTTCCATATGGATTGTGCCTTTTTCAGAAGGTGAAAGTTCTTTTACAATGGCAGGATAAGTTTTCATTTTATCAGCGAATGTTTTAATTGATGCAATCACAGTGTTCCCATCATTCATATAAAATTTAACGAGCCATTGGTTTGAGCTTGTCGGCACATAATATATTTCAGAGATGAGTTCCTGAATAGAGGCTGGCAGCTGATTTAAAGATCTTACAGTTTGCTTCAGCTTCTCTTTATTGTCCCAATCCACAAAAATAGGTCCTGCATGACTTGGTGTGACTTCTTCTGGTAATGCTGTCCCATTTTCAAGAAGCTCATAGTATAGATTTCCCTTTTGAAGATACGCAATATTGGCATATTCTTTGACAGCAATACTGACCTTATTCGGAAAATGTTTTTTGATACTAACACTTTTAATCAGTTTGTTTTGTTTAATATGATCTGCTGTTAAATCTTTATTTAAATTCCAAAACTCTGTTTCGCCTTCTTTAATTTGGGAAAGTTTCACAAGTTGTTTTGTAGGGACATGCTCGTTACCCGTAATAGTTAAAGAAGAAATTTTACTGATTGGTGTCTGCAAATAAATAATGATTAAAACCATGATAAAAAACAGTAGAATAAAAGAGATTAGTCTCCGATTCGCTTTCTGCTTCCTTTGTTCTTTAATTTTAGGAATTCGTTCTTCTATATTGACGATCTTTTCATTTTCATGATCAGGCCGCATGTATATTCTTCACCCCATTCAAAGCTGCTTGTCCACACCTTTGGGTCATCATTTTGATGAGAAAACAAACGGCATTCTTTCATGCCGTTTGTTTTCCTGTGATGCCATCATTCATAAAAACTAGTTTTTAATTTGCTTCACCGATAATTTCTACTTCTGTATGCATATCTACATTGTAGTCATCTTTAATTTTCTTTTGGATGTATTGAATTAAGTCCAGCACGTCTTGAGCAGTAGCCCCGCCAGCGTTCACAATAAAGTTGCCATGCATATCAGAGATTCTTGCTCCGCCAATTTGGTACCCTTTTAAATTCGCTTTTTCTACAAGCTGTCCTGCATATTCAGGCAGCGGATTTCGAAAAATACTTCCGGCACATGGTCGATTGTAAGGCTGTGTTTCCTTACGATAGTCTTTATTTTGCTGCATTTTCTTTGTGATTTTCTCGCGATCATCCTGTTTGAGCTTAAACACGGCCTCGAGAACAATGCCTGGTCGTTCCTTTTGAAGGACAGATGTTCTATAGCTAAAGTTCATCTGCTCATTTGTTAGCCACTCGATGCTTCCATCTTCAAATAAGATTCTCGCTTTCACAAGGATCTTACTGATATCAGATCCGTGCGCACCTGCATTCATATAAACAGCGCCGCCAATAGATCCCGGGATACCAGCTGCAAACTCCAGCCCTGAAAGACCCTGCTTACTAAGAGACGTTGCAAGCCTTACAACAGAATAGCCGCCGCCAACTGTAATTTCTTCATCATTTATAGTTAAATGATCAAGTCCAGCGCCTAACTTCAGGACAACGCCACGTATTCCTTTATCAAGTACGAGTAAATTCGATCCTCTCCCAATAACCGTCCAGTCCGCGTGGTGTTTTTTTATCTGATCCATGATCGTTTTAACTGCATCGATATCTTTAGGAACAATCAATAGATCTGCCGGCCCGCCTATTTTCATTGTCGTATGATTTGCAAGCGGCTCATTTTCAAGCACTTTACCGACTTGCGCTTCTAATAATTCATTCTTCAAGTTCTCCATATTACCCTCCGCCTTACCTAATATCATTCCATCATGTAGTCGTAATTTCTTTTAATACATTATATAAACGTCCAGCCGCATCTGGTACTCCCAGTTCTTTTGTTAAGCGGCTCATTTCGTTTAATTTTTCTTCATTACCAGCAATTTCATCAATGGCATGAAGGAGGCTCTCTCCAGAAAGCTCTGATTCTCTTAAAACGATTGCAGCGTCATGCTTTTCTAATGATCTTGCATTAATTTCCTGGTGATTTGCTGTCACGTATGGGCTTGGAATAAAAATAGTTGGGATTCCAAGGGCTGTCACTTCAGCGATCGTTGTGGCACCTGCTCTTGCAACAATCACATCAATTGATTTCAAGTACTCCGGCATTTGGTGCAAGAAAGGCTTTGTGATCATATTAGGTGCTGCATCTTTTTCCTTTAGTTCGTTCAGCACTTTTTCATAATGAACCTCACCTGTGATATATAAAAGCTGATAGTTCTTAGCCTTTAATTCATTTTGCATGTCAATGACTGCTCTATTAATCGGTGCAGCCCCCCGGCTCCCGCCAAAAATAAGAACTGTTTTTTTCTTTTCATCCAGCCCAAACTCTTTAAGAGATTTCCCCTCTTTTATAGAGACGACTTCAGAGGCTCTAGGGTTTCCCGTAAATACAACCTTTTCAGAAGGAAAATGTGCCTTTGCTTCTTCAAAACAGATGGCTACCTTATCAACATATCTCGCCAGAAACTTATTTGTGATTCCAGGCAGACTGTTCTGTTCGTGAATAATAGTCGGGATTTTCAGCTTAGAAGCTGCATAAACAACAGGGCCGCACACATAACCACCTGTTCCAATGACCGCATCTGGCTTGAATTCTTTTAAGTAAGATTTACTTTTTTGAACGCCCTTTAGAAATCTCATCACCGTTTTTACGTTATCAAAGGAAAGCTTTCTTTTAAAACCTGAAATTTCTATGGACTTGAAAGGGATATTTTCTCTTTCTACAATTTTCTTTTCAAGTCCATTTTCAGTACCAATATATAAAAATTCTACATTAGGATGCAGTCTTTTCACTTCTTTAATAAAAGCTAAGGCCGGATAAATATGTCCGCCTGTTCCGCCTCCACTGATTACTATACGCATTATACCATTTCCCCTCAATTTTTTTCTGCTCTGAACAAAGTATAAACCCTGTTTTAAACAACAGGGCTCCGTTAAAACCTGTAAAGAAGAGTCAAAAAAACATGTTTTCAATACGAAAGCTGTCTTTTTCACTCTTCAAATCATTTTTTTGTACTTTTGCAAAATAAATGTCATCATGGTTTCATGAACTAGCAGCACATTAATATCTAGCGTACCTGCTTACATTCAGAAGTACGCCAATTGCCATCAGCATTAATGTCAGTGATGAGCCGCCATAACTTAGGAATGGGAGCGTGATCCCTGTCACAGGGATGAGTCCAGTAACAACTGCGATATTAATCATCACTTGAATGGCAACCATTGAAATAATGCCAACTGCTAGGAAACTTCCGTATAAGTCTGGGGCTCCAAGTGCTATTCGTATGCCTCTCCATAATAGAACACTAAAGAGCAGCAAAATGAGTGATCCTCCTATAAAGCCAAGCTCTTCAGACAATATCGCAAAGATGAAGTCTGTTTGAGGCTCAGGTAAATAAAAGAATTTCTGTCTACTTTGACCGAGACCCATTCCGAACAGACCGCCTGGACCAACAGCGTATAAGGATTGAATAATTTGAAACCCACTGCCTAGTGGATCTTCCCAAGGATTTAAGTACGATGTAATTCGTTTTATGCGGTAGGGCGCTGATAAGACGAGTGCAGCAAATCCGCTGAGCCCTAAAAGACCGAGAAATATAAAGTGAGCAATTCTCGCACCTGAAACAAATATCATAATAATACAGGTTCCAACCATTACCGTCCCTGTTCCCAAATCTGGCTGCAGCATTATGATGGCAAATGCAGAAAACACAATGCCTAATGCTGGTGCGAAACCTTTACGAAAGGATGTGATATTTTTTTGTTTTTCAGATAAGAATTTTGCAAGAAACGCAATCATCGCAAGCTTCATAAATTCAGAGGGCTGAATACTAAACGCACCGACACCGATCCAGCTTCTTGATCCATTTCTCTCCATACCGATACCTGGAATAAGTACAAGCAGTAAAAGGAGAAAACAAACAGCAATCAATATCTTTGACCAAGTCCGCCACGTCCAATAATCGACTCGCATAATGAAAAACATCGCGATAACTCCGATTCCGGCAAACAAAAGCTGTCTTTTTGCAAAATAAAACGAATCATCAAATTTATACGATGCCCACACAGCACTAGCGCTGTACACCATAATTAAACCAATCGTCAATAAAAGTAACGTAATGACAACAAGCAAAAAGTCCGGAGAAGTTTTCTTATTCGTCAAGAGACCGACACCCCAAGCATAATTCATTTGGGCTGTCAGTCATTATGAGAGACAAGCCCTTATTTAAGCATATGCACGGCGTTTACAAACATGTCTCCACGTTCTTCAAATGTTTTATGTTGATCCCAGCTTGCACAAGCCGGGGATAATAAAATCACGTCTTCTTCTTCAGAAATGTTAAACGCCGCAGGTACTGCTTGTTCAACATTATCGACATGTTTTACGTGATGTATTCCCAGTTCTTCACCAAGCTTCACAAACTTAGGTGCCGTCTCACCAAATGTGATGATTCCTTTTACATTTTTCATAAAAGGCTTCAATTCATCAAATTCATTACCGCGATCAAGCCCGCCGGCTAGTAAAATGGTCGGCTGCTTAAAAGCTGACAATGCTTTACTTGTTGCCAGTATATTGGTGGCTTTACTATCGTTATAGAATTTTCTGCTTTGAATTGTATCTACAAACTGGAGACGATGCTTCACTCCACTAAAAGTCGTGAGAACGTGTGCGATTGCTTCATTTGAGCAGCCAGTATTTTTCACAACACAAATAGCTGCTAAAATATTTTCTTGGTTATGCTCACCAGGAAGAACAACATCCTTTAAATCAATGATATGTTCATTCATGTAGTAAATCGCACCATTTTTAATATAAGCACCATGTTCTACTTGCTCTTTTACCGAGAAAAATACTTTTTTTGCTTTTGAAGCTTCGGCCAGTTTTACAACTGATGGATCATCAAGGTTAATGACAGCTATGTCATCTTCAAGTTGATGTGCGTATACTTTCTGCTTTGCTTTTTCATATTCATCACGAGTGTGGTGATAGTCTAAATGTGCATCAAAAATATTTAATATTAAGCTGATTTTAGGTCTAAAATCAACCGTTCCCATTAACTGGAAAGAAGACAACTCAGTTACAATCCACTCATCGCCAGCTGCCTTTGCAGCGACTTCGCTGGCAACTGTGCCAATATTACCTGCCACTAAAGTTTTTTGACTATCGCTTTTCAGCATTTCATAAATCAAAGTCGTGGTAGTGGTTTTTCCATTTGATCCAGTAATCCCAATAAAAGGAGCTGAGGTTAAATGATAAGCTAATTCAATTTCCGTCCAAACTGGAATTTGGCGGCGAATCGCCTCTTGAACCATCACATTTTCATATGGAATTCCTGGATTTTTAATTAAAATCGTTATTTCATTATCATCGAACATACGAAGAGGATGGCTGCCACAAATGACATCAATCCCCTTTTCAGAAAGAAGCTGAGCAGGTTCATTTTCTTCAAACGGCTTTTGGTCATTTACTATGACATTTACTCCATGCTCATGAAGAATTGAAGCTGCCGCATATCCGCTTTTTGCAAGACCTAATACTAGTACATGTTCGTTTTTTAACATTTGCATCTTATTCAATTATAACCACACCTCGATGTAAATTCCTAAAACAGCAAGTAATAAACCAGCTGTCCAGAAGGTGACAACTACTCTCCACTCAGACCAGCCAACTAACTCATAGTGGTGGTGAAGCGGACTCATCTTAAAGATTCTTTTTCCAGTTGTTTTAAAGGAGATCACTTGAAGAATAACGGATAACGTTTCGACAACAAATACTCCTCCAATAATGACAAGTAAAATTTCAAGCTTTGTTAAAATGGCAATCGCTACAATCGCTCCGCCTAAAGCAAGCGACCCTGTATCGCCCATAAATACTTTTGCAGGATGCGCGTTAAACACAAGAAACCCAAGAACGGCTCCAGCAACAGCTACTGAAAAGATCGCTACATCGTACTGTGATTGATTCCAAGCCAGTATAGCAAAGGCTCCAAAGGCAATAGCAGCGGTACCAGATAATAGACCATCCAGTCCATCCGTTAAGTTCACAGCATTTGAACCCCCGACAAGCATGAAAACGACAAGGATAAAGTAAGCCCATCCTAAATCGAAGCTGACATCTGTTCCTGGAATGCGAATCGTCGTTGCAAACTGATAATAATGGAAGACTGCATAAAAAATCACTGCGATCACAATTTGACCGATTAATTTCTGTTTTGATGTTAAACCTAGGTTTCGTTTCATCGCTACTTTAATATAATCATCTAAAAATCCTAATAGACCGTAGCCAAGCGTGACAAATAACAATAAAAACATTTCTGGACTAATCTCAGAAAATTTGTTGATCATCACAATCGTCGTAATTGTGATAGAAAAGATAATCATAATTCCGCCCATTGTCGGAGTACCTGATTTCTTTTGATGAGACTGTGGTCCTTCTTCTCTAATACTTTGACCAAATTTAAGTCTTCTTAAAAACGGAATAAAAATCGGGGATAAAAGAACACTGATTAAAAATCCCATTATGATTGTAAACAATATCACCTGTTCAAGCATCGTTCTTTACTCCTTCCGAATTTCCAAAGCCGTTTTCCATCAGAAAATTGCATTCATTATTAAGGTATTCATTCGCGTTCTTCGTATGTTGTTTTTGTACAAAATGCTTCATTTCATTACACTCTTTTCATCATTTTAAGATTTGTTTAGATCTAAAATAGCGTCCATTGCAACCTTTGCATCATCAAAATCGTACACTTGATCGCCAACGATTTGATATGTCTCATGGCCTTTACCCGCTATTAAGACTGTATCGCCTTTTTTCGCATTGGCAATTGCAAAAAAGATGGCTTGTTTGCGATTCACAAAGCTATGATAATATGCGTCTGGCACACCATTTTCCATATCCTTTAAGATAGCTGAAGGATCTTCGCTTCTTGGGTTGTCTGATGTAAATACAGGCTCATCTGCATACTTCACAGCGATTTGGGCCATTTGAGGACGCTTTGTTTTATCACGGTCGCCGCCGCAGCCTATCACACAGAAAATTTTGCCGGCTGTTAATTCTCTACACGTTGTCAGGACATTTTCTAAGCTGTCAGGTGTATGGGCGTAATCGACGATCACAGGGAAATCTTGATCACAGTTCACAAGTTCAAATCGGCCTTTGACTCCCTCCAGCTCTTCAATAGCACTTACAATCGTTTCAAATGTTAAGCCAGATACGATCCCTACTGATACAGCTGCTAGGATGTTGTACACATTAAACTTACCGATGAGGGCAACTGTCACATTTTTGATCCCAATTGGAGTGATTAAATCAAATTGAGTTCCCTTCGGCTTGATTTGAATATTCTTTGCCATGACATCTGCTTTTTGCTCTAAGCCATATGTCATGACTTCAGCAGCTGTCACTTTTTCATAGTAACTCGAAGCATCATCATCCGCATTTAAAATCGCATGCTTTGGCTTATCGTGATGAAAGGCACTGCCCAGCTGTGAAAACAGCAAGCTTTTCGCATGTTTATATTCTTCCATTGTGTTGTGGTAGTCAAGATGGTCCTGCGAAAGGTTTGTGAAAACGGCAATATCATAATCACATCCATGTACCCTGCCAAGATGCAGTGCGTGTGATGATACTTCCATAATGGCTGTGTCTACATCTTGATCAAGCATCTGTTTAAAGGTCTTCTGAAGTGTGACACTTTCAGGTGTCGTGTTTTTCACATCGAGAATGTCATCATTCACCTTCATATACATCGTACCGATTAAGCCTGTTTTCTTTTCGGCTTTTCTCATCATTTGTTCAATCATGTGTGTTGTGGAAGTTTTTCCGTTTGTGCCTGTGATCCCGATGAGATTCAGCTTATGAGTTGGCTGTTCGTAAAACGCATCAGCTATTCTTGCAAGAGCTCTTTGAGAGTGTTTCACAATAATGACTGGTACATCTGTTATGTTAAGAGGGTGTTCTGCTACAATCGCTGCAGCCCCGCTTTTCACCGCTTTTTCAGCATAATCGTGTCCATCTACTGTATAGCCTTTTATACAGACAAAAAGGCTTCCTTTTTTCACCTCTCTAGAATCCATTTCGATGGAAGTGATATCAGGATTTTCGTTTATTAATTCGTTGTTTTCACTTTTAAAGTATGTAAGGAGTTCTTGTAATTTCATTTCATATCAAACCTCTCAAATTCGTTCACGTGTATGTCTTGCGAAAAAAACACACAGTCTATATTTTATCGTAAAAAAAAGGATACATCCAGCGTATTCCTTAAGTTTCTCTTGGAAAAAACACACTTTAGGTTCTTTTTTTCAAACAGACCTTCTCTTTCAACAAAAAGAGGCAGCCGAATGAGTGCGGCTACCCTCTGTTCATTCTTTATTATTCATCGTTTAAGTATAATCTGATGGTGGAGCCTTCTTTGACCTTCGTCCCAGCAGCAGGTGATTGCTTCACCACTTTACTGCCAGTTCCAGAAGCATCGATCTTAAGATTAATCAGGAGGGATTCAAGGTCTGAAACAGATCCTCCTACAAGATTCGGTACTTCAATCGTTTTTGTGTCCAGCCACTGGTACTTCTTTTCAATTTGTCCTTTTCTTTTTTTCACACCCATTTCAGGCAGGCTGTCCCGCATAATATGACCCACAATTGGCGCAGCAACTGTCCCACCAAATTGAATGGTGCCTTTCGGATTATCTACAGCCACATATACAACGATACTTGGATCATCAGCAGGCGCAAACCCGATAAACGACACAATGTGGTTATTTTCCATGTACTTGCCGTCTTTTACCTTCTGTGCTGTCCCTGTTTTTCCGCCAACACGATATCCTTCAACAAATGCATTTCGCCCAGTTCCTTGAGCGACTACACTTTCAAGCGCATATCTGATTTCTTTTGATGTTTCTGCTGAAATCACTTTCTTTTTGGCAATCGGCGATTGCTTTTTCACAACCTCTTTTGTGATTGGATCTATCCATTCTTTTGCAATGTACGGCGTGTAAAGTGTTCCACCATTTACCGCTGCGGCTACGGCAGCTACTTGCTGTATCGGCGTAACAGATACACCTTGACCAAAGGCAGTTGTCGCCTGCTCTACAGGACCAACCCGGTCCAGCGGGAACAAAATGCCTCGCCCTTCCCCTTGAAGATCAATCCCTGTTTTTTGGCCAAACCCGAAATTTTTAATATAGGAAAATAATTTATCCTTTCCTAGACGGTCGCCTAGTTCAACAAAGCCGGGGTTACAAGAGTTTTGCACCACTTCTAAAAATGACTGTGATCCATGCCCGCCTTTTTTCCAGCACCTAAGCCTTGCACCATCTACTGTTACAGATCCGCTGTCAAAAAAATGATCGCGCTTTAAATTGACTTTTTTCTCTTCTAGGGCTGCTGCAAGTGTAATTATTTTAAACGTCGAACCTGGCTCATATGTGCTCCACACCGGTAGATTTCGGTTAAACACTTTCGAGTCAACTGATTGATAATCCGCTGGATCAAAATCCGGTCTGCTCGACATCCCAAGCACTTCACCGTTCTTCGGATTCATCGCAATTGCAATCATGCCGTCTGGGTTATATTTTGCCTGCGCGTTGTCTAATTCCCGTTCTATGATGGTTTGTACTTTCGCATCGACAGTTAACTTCATATCAAGGCCATCTTTAGGCGGTGTATAATCATCTGCTTCATCTGGCATTTTCTGCCCTTTTGCATCGGAATAGAACTTTACAGAGCCTTTTTCACCTTTTAGGTCATCATCATAATAGGCTTCCAGTCCAAGTAACCCTTGATTATCAATTCCAGCGAAGCCAAGCACATGAGAAAGAAAACTGCCGAAGGGATAGTGTCTGATGCTGTCTTCCGCAACATAAACGCCATCTAAATCAAGCTCTCTGACTTCTTTTGCTTTTTCATGAGATACTTTTCTTCCCTCTGGAGAAATTCGTTCGATCGATGTTTTCTTTGTGACGTGCTTGTACGCTTTTTCCTCTGACATATTCAGTACTGCCGCCAGTTTCTTGCTTGTTTCTGCGGGATCTTTAATTTGACGCGGAACGACCAATATAGATGGGGCACTTTTGTTCGTCGCAAGCTCTACCCCATTTCGGTCCAAAATATCTCCCCTTTCTGGTTCGAACGGGAGGTTACGGCTCCATGAATCTTTTGCTAAACTTGTGAGCTTCTCACCCATAATAAACTGTACATATCCTAATCTAGTATCTATGATGAAAAAAATGATCACCCCAATCAGCAGCACGAAAAGCAATCGTTTTCTCACTGTTACACTTGATACTCGCACGCCCGGTTCACTCCTTACATACATATGGCTTGTTTCCATCATATGCAGGCCCGTCCTTATGTAGAACGTCTCGTCTATCCCGCTCGGCAAAAGAAAAAACCTAGCAAGTCGTTTGCTAGGTTTTGCAATTAATTCGGGCTTTTAAATGTCACAGTGACAACTTTATCTGAAATCTCCGCTCCACTTTTCACACTTTGTTTGACAGCATATCCTTGTCCCTTTGTTTCGATATGCACACCGGAAATGGATGCATATTGAAGGACTTCTCTTCTCGACCAGCCTGTCATATCAGGCATTTTGATGGTTTTTCCTGCTGTTTTCAAGAAAACTTTCTGGCTTTCAGAGAATTCAGAGCCTGCACTTGGCCACTGTCGTTTAATGGAGAGGCCGTCGCCGATGACAACAGGCGTTAAGTTTTTGCTTTTGGCTTCTGTTTCCGCCTGCTTCACTTCTAAATCTAAGAGTGAAGGCATTGTTTCTTGCTTCACTTTTTGTTCGCCTGATTTTTTATCGTCTGTTTTTGTTGGTGCAATATTTAAATATAGCAGACTATTTTTCATCACTGGGTTAAAGATTTGTGCAACTGGGGCAGAGCCAGTTTCTGTGTCAGACAGCTGCGGCTGCTGTACAGCTACATAAACGAGCAGCTTTGGATCATCTTTCGGCGCCATTCCCATAAATGAAAAGACGTAATCATTTCTTCCTTGGAGATAACCACCGGCACCACCGATTTGTCCTGTTCCTGTTTTTCCAGCAACGTCAAAGCCTTTGATTTGGTAAGGCTGACCTGTTCCAATCTTCGAGGAAACAACCTCACCTAAAATGTCACGTACTTGCTTTGCTGTATCTGAGGAAATTGGTTTTCCAGCTACTGTTGGTTCGTGCTGTAAAATCGTTTTGTTTGTGTTCGGGTCTGTAATATGATCAATGACATATGGCTTCATCATCGTTCCACCGTTTGCTATCGCTGTCGCTGCTTCAATTTGTTGAATCGGTGTAATGGCAGACGCTTGACCGTAAGCTGTCGATGCTTTGTCATATTCGTATCTGTAATTGATTTTACTAGACGCTTCGTTCGGCAAGTCAATACCTGTTTTGTCGTAAAAATGGAACTTCTGCAAATATTGTTCGTAGCGCGTGAAGCCTAACTTTTCTTTTGCCAGCTTTGCAAAGGCTACGTTTGACGAACGGAGAACACCTTCATGAAAGTCAATTTTCCCCCAGCCATTTCCGTTGTTATGGTCTCTTACAAGGCCGCCGCCTACCTTATAAGTACCAGATTGATATTTATCATTGCCTTGGTAGACCCCTTCTTGGATTGCCGCAGCAAGTGTAAAGATTTTCATCGTTGAACCTGGTTCAAACGCATATGAAATGACATCATTGTTATAATTCGTAATGTCTAATTCATTTAAATTAAAGCTTGGCCGTTGTCCCATCGCGAGCACCTTTCCCGTTTTTGGGTCAACGACTGTAGCAATGATTTTCTTCGGTTTATATTTTTTAGCAACCTGCGTCATACTTTCTTCAAGGAACGCTTGGATTTTTTGATCGATGGTCAGCGTGACGTTTTTCCCATCCTTCGGAGCGACAATGTCTTCTTTACTATTTGGAAGAGCCCATCCGCTTCTGTCACTGTTATATGTCACATAGCCGTCTTTTTCTTTTAAAAATTTGTTCAGTGCCTTCTCAAGTCCCATCGCGCCTGACATGTCCTTCGTTGCCTCATCTAATCTTGCATAACCGATCAGATTTGAAGCAAACATGCCGTTTGGATAATATCGCTTCGTGTCTTTTTCAAATGCGATTCCTGGCAGCTTTAGCTTTTCAATTTTTTCCTTTGTTGAAAAACTGATGTCTTTCCCAGCTTTACCAAACTCAACTTGGAACGCATCTTTTGTATTCAGACGCTTTAAAATTTCGCTTTCGCTCATATCAATTACTTTTGACAGCTCTTTTGCTGTCTTTTCTTTGTCGACGACATGCATTGGGTGCTTTGGATCGACCGTCATTTTCTTGCTCATGATCGCAATGAGTTTATAGACAGATGTATCCTCGGCAATCACATTCCCATTTCGGTCTAAAATAGACCCTCTTTTGGCTTCAAGTGTTTTTTTCGATTGATATTGTTCATTTGCCTTTGCGGCTAACACTTGACCATCGACCGTTCCTGTAATCTGAATATAAATAAAACGTGCAAGGATGATAAAGAAAAACAGGGCGAAGCAAATACTCGCAATTGCCGCGCCTCTGTTCATCATTTTATTCTTTTTAGGCATCGCCATCTTAATCGACCTTCTTAACATCTTTCGAAATGCTTAAGCCAGCTTTTTTCGCAGCTTCGATGATTCTTTCTGGTTCACTCAGCAAGTCTTTTTCCTTTTGAAGCTCAGTAATCTTCTTCGATTCTAAAGATACTTGCTGCTCTAATTTCTGCACCTCGATATTGGCGTGATAGACAGCAAAGGCTTTAGAAATGATGAGAATAGAGCTGCACATAAGAGCCATGACAAACATGACAAGTAAGATTTTTTCACCAAGTGTTATAGAACCTCTTCTTTTAATAACAACCGATTGGCCTTGCTGCTCTGTTTGATATTGTTTTACTTCTCTTTGGTAAGCCAAATTACTCATAAGAAACCTCCTTTTTATCATCATCTATGGTGTCGTTTTACTTTTTTTCTGCAATTCGGAGCTTCGCTGAACGGGCACGGTTGTTATGTTCCAGCTCTTGTTCTGATGCAACGATTGGTTTTCTCGTGATCAGCTTCAGCTTTGGTTCAAGTCCTTCTGGAATCACTGGTAGTCCGTGCGGAAGTTCTGGAAGAGAAGACATTTCTTTAAATGTACTTTTACAAATCCGGTCTTCAAGTGAATGGAATGTAATGACAGAAATTCTCCCCTTCGGATTGAGTAACTCTATTGCTTGTTCTAGTGCTTCTTCAAAAACTTTCAATTCATCATTTACGGCAATTCGGATCGCTTGAAACACTCTTTTTGCTGGATGTCCGCCATTTCGTCTTGCAGGTGCGGGAATTCCTTCTTTGATAATGTCGACAAGCTCACCTGTTGTTTCAATTGGCGCTTTTTTTCTAGCTTCTTCAATTTTGCGTGCGATTTGCTTGCTGAATTTTTCTTCCCCATATTTGTAGAAAATCCGAACTAGATCTTCAAATGGCCATTCATTCACCACTTGCTTTGCCGACAATGCGGCTGTTTGATCCATTCGCATGTCAAGAGGTGCATCATGGTGATAACTAAAGCCTCTCTCTGGTGTGTCGAGCTGAGGAGATGAAACCCCAAGATCAAAAATCACACCGTCTACGCTTGTAATGCCTTGTTCATTCAGACGTTCTTTTAAATATCGGAAGTTGCTTTTTATGAAAAGAATGTTCGCTTTAGAATCCGCGAGCTTCTCTCGTGCATGATCCAGTGCAGCATCGTCTTGGTCAAATCCAATCAATGTACCTTTTTCTGATAGTTGAGATAGTAAATATGAGCTATGACCTGCTCCGCCCAGCGTGCAGTCTACATATGTACCGTCTTCTTTGACGTTTAAACCGTCAACTGTTTCTTTTAATAATACTGTCTCATGTTGAAACATGATGTTATGGTCCCACCTTTTTCAAATAGAAATGAATGTGTAGAAAGCTTGCTGCACAAGGGATTATTATATATCAAACCCAATCATGTTTTCAGCAATTTCAGCAAAAGAATCTTCTTGCTCTTCTGTATATTGTTCCCAGATCGACTTACTCCACAACTCAATTCGATTTGAAACGCCGATGACCACACATTCTTTTTCGAGTTTTGCATATTGGAGTAGGTTTGATGCGATGTTAATGCGCCCCTGCTTGTCCAAATCGCATTCAACTGCGCCGGAGAAGAAGAACCGGGTAAACGCACGTGCATCTTTTTTCGTTAGCGGCAGTGCTTTGAGTTTCTCTTCAATTAGTTTCCACTCACTCATAGGGTAGCCAAATAAACATTGATCAAGCCCTCTCGTCAGCACAAACTGTTCTCCGAGACCGTCTCTAAATTTAGCAGGGATGATCATGCGCCCTTTTGTATCAATCGTATGTTGGTATTCACCCATGAACATGATAATCAGAGCCCCACTTTCTCACCCTTACTCTCCACTATCCACCACTTCTCTCCACAAAACTTATTTTACACTGTTTCTACATAAAAAAAAACCCTGAACTAGTCAGGGTTCATTAAAACTTTATTTCAAAGTTTGACAATTTGCTGCTTGTTTTGAAATGAAAATGGCAGATTTTTGAACGTTTTGAAGAATTCTGGACCATATTTGTTTAAAAAGTACATGATATTCCAAATTCTTTCTTGCGGGGCATCTAGTGGTTTTAAGCTGTTTTCAATCCGTTCAAAATCCCGAAGGATATATCCTTCCTTCTGTTCCACACGCTGCGCCACCTTTTGATAAACAAATTGAAGCTGGTCTTCGATAAATTTGGCATTTTTATCTAGCAGCTGCTCGAAGTTTGGTTCAACCTCCAGTGCTTCTTGCCTCAATACACCGTGAACTTTCGCTAATTCACGTTTCGCATGATCAACGGCTTGAACAAAGCTGTCTGGAAGGCTTTGCTCAAAGTGAGCCTCTTTCTTTTCTTTTACTCCGCTTGTGAGCACTTCTTCTACAGAAAGTTCTCTGACCGGGAGCTTCTTATCGATATGTCTTTCAAGAATGGTCACGTGCAGTCTTGGAAGAACAGGTGCCATCTTTAATTTAAAATGCTCAAAGATTCCTTTCAGCTCTCCCCAATAGTTGACTTCACCGTGTCCTGCCATAAAAGCAAGTGTCGGGAGAAGGGTTTCCTGCATTAAGGGACGCGTCACCACATTGTTGCTGAACCGTTCTGGGTGCTCCTCAATTTCCTGCAAAATCTCTTCTTTTGTCCATGTAAGCCCCACTTCTGATATAGAAAACTGGCCGTTTTCTTTTTCAATAAGGAAACGCTCCTCATCATATTCGTAAAACAGGTTCGCCTGATTGTCACCAGCTTCAATGATTGGCTGATATCCCGCTCGTTTCATGGCAGCCTGCGTTTCATTCAAACGAGCTGTGACCGCATCATTTGTCTCGACAATGTGCTTGAACAACGTACGCTCAAGTGGTTTAACGCCTAAGTCTCCTGAATTAAATAGAAGAAGTCCATCTTCTTCAAAAAGGTCGCATACAATCCATTCAAAGAAATCCGTAAACGTTTGTGATTTGCGTAAACATCGAAGAAGCTGATCAAGCAAGTCATTTGTATATGCAGATTCCTCATACGTTGAAAACACATCACGTAGCCATTTCTCTGTTTTTTCTTGATGCAGCGGTGTTCTTTTTGCAGCAGTTTTTTTAACGTTATGTAATGGCAGCTTTTGCTTGACTGGACCTTTTTCGCCAGATGTGTAGACAAAATTAATTTCATCTACGTCATGATCCTCACCTGCTACCCAAAAGACTGGAATCACAGGAACGCCAAGCGCTGATTCTTTTTCTTTTGCGAACTGAATAATGGATATGATTTTATGTATGGTATAAAGCGGTCCTGAAAGTAGGCCTGCCTGCTGCCCTCCAACCACCATGACACTCCGCTTGTCACGGATCTTTTCAATGTTCTGTCGCATCGCTGCCGATTCAAACTTTGCGTGGTATGCGCTCATATAATCTGCTAAAGCCTCGCGCGGGAAGCTCATTTCCATGAGATCGTTGTATCTCTTTTTCCATGTGTGCTCAGAATGTATATCATAATCAAAAAAAGCAGTCATCTCTTTTTTTTCTTCTATATAATCACGTATGAATAAATTCTGACTTCGGATGGAAAGTTCAGTCAATTGCATGTTTAGAACTTCCTTTCTTCAATAAATAGTTAGTTTCCCGAAAAAAGTATAGCATGTAAATGAGCTCACTCAAAAGATTTTGTTTGCTTTTTTTCCAATACTTCCAAGCTTCGATTGAAGAAAGTAAGATGTGGCGCCAGAATCTCTTGAGCTTGAGCCTTTTTTAAAAGATAGCCAATGATGGCTTTTCTTTCGGTTTCACGGCCTTTGACGATATCTTGAAGCATCGACGATTGATTGGCGGCCGTTTTCTTACAAATTGAAACGACGTGTGACCAGAGCTGCTCTTTTTCAGCCAGACCTAAAATGGACAATGCTTCTTCAAATGCACATTTCATCATGTATTCATATGAAGGATTTGCGATCAATTCCCCATTTTTCACATGCAATAAAGCCGTGAGCGGGTTAATGCATACATTGACTAGCAGTTTTTCCTCCAGCACTTTTTTCCATTCATCCGTATAAATCATCTGAAAATGATCCGGCGTTTCGTTTAAAGCATTTCTCACATCATCTGCATCCTCAGGATGAAAAGCCCCCCACTTGATGACACCAATTCCTGTATGGTTTACTGCATGATCTGATATCTTCATCGCACCGTGCTCTACGACACCTATATATATTGTATGCGCCGTTTTCCAGTTTTCTAAATCTAATAAGTGGGCCATGCCATTTTGTAAAAATAAGATTCGCTGACGAGGTAATGTCGATAGGTCATCAAGCACCTCTTGCAAATGATGATATTTCACCGTCACAATCAGCAGATCAAATCCTCCTGTAATTCCTGCCTGTGCCTTGGCAGACGACCGGAATGTCTCTCCTTTTACCGTTCGCTTAATTCCTGATGTTTGAATCTCCTCTGCCTGTTCTTTTCTTCTTGTCAAAACAGTGATGTCATGATGCTGTGATAAATAACTAGCACAAAGCAGACCAATCGCACCACCGCCAATGATTCCAATGTTCAACTGCCGCACTTCCCTTTTTCTGTTTACTTCATCATATCAACCATTTTAACAGTTTCATGCCGCGATGCAAAAAGCAGATGGCGCGCCGTGATTGAATTTTTTTAATTTAAAAACTATAATAATAAGTGTAAAAACTTTTTGAGGCGGATGGGATGAAAACGCCTTCAACGACATCACTGTCAACATTATGTGTGTAAGGGGGAAGATCATATGACACAAGTAAAGCGACTTCTAATCAATTACAAAACTTTAGAGGAATTTAAACAATTTAAGGAATATGGCATACAAGAACTATCCATGCTTGAAGACCTTGAAAGTAATATGATAGAAAATGACAGCAACTCTCCATTTTACGGGATTTATTTTGGAGATAAGCTGGTTGCACGTATGAGCCTTTATCAAGTGGACGGCTCGACGACAACGTATTTTGACCACAATCATGATTATTTAGAGCTGTGGAAGCTGGAAGTGCTTCCTGGGTATCAGCGTAAAGGGTACGGCGAGGCACTTGTTGATTTCGCCAAATCTTTCGGGTTGCCAATCCGAACCAATCCACGCGTCAAATCTGCCGGTTTTTGGGATAAAATGGGCTTTGAAGCAGTGAAATATGATATGGAACGCGATAAAGGTGAAAATCCACTCATCTGGGAGCCCGCCCATATTCAAAAGAATACAGGTGAATCCGCTTAATACTGATGGCAAAACGCCCCTCCTTTCTCTGTGAGGGGCGTTTTCTTATTTAGCATATTCTTTTAAGTTGATATTCTGTTTGACTCTTTCAACAATCCCAATGAGTGCCCGGTAATCTTCTTCTGTCATTTTTAATTGACGCTTCAAGTGTTCATTTTCTTCCGTGAGCGACTTTAGTTGATTCTGTGCATCCGCTAGTTCTTCGCGTAAATAAGCAGAGCCAGCAGGTTCTTTTTCAAGCTGCTCTAAAAACTGAATCACTTCTCGCAAGGTTAATTCAGCCTGATCTGAAGATGTCTTCTCTTCTATCGTTAACGTATTTTGCGGTAAACCTGAGGAATGGATCCCAATCTTTTTACGCAGTTCTTTTCGTTGTTTTTTCGCCAGCTCAATGCCTGCCTGATATTGTTTTCTGACGTATGAGTTCCATCTGAATCCACATGCTGCAGCTGTTCTTGACAAGGCTTTCCCGACTTCCTCAAATGCGGAAAGCTGCGTTCCTCCATCACGAATGTGTCTTAAGACGACTTCTGCTAAAAGTAAATCTTCATCTTGTGTCCATGCATCCTGCCTTGTAATCGTCAATTGATCATCCCCCCTGAATCTGAATACCACATCATATGCGCTTACTAGAGTAGATAGACTATTTGCAGGAGAGAAACCTAAAAAATAGACAAATAAAAAAACGCAAGGGAAGATTCCCTTACGCTTTTTTATCAAGCATTAGTTGCTTTTTACGTCTTTGCCTTTGTATGTTCCGCAAGATTTGCAGACACGATGAGAAATTTTCATTTCACCGCATTCTGGGCAAGCTACCATACCAGGTACTTGTAGTTTGAAATGCGTACGACGCAATCTTTTTTTCATTTTAGAAGTTCTTCTAAAAGGTACAGCCATTATTCCCACCTCCTTAAAGAGTTAAGATTCATTATTTTCTTCTAAGAGCTTCTTCAAGCCTTCCAGACGCGGATCAATTCGGTTTTGATGTGCATCTTCCGAAATGACCGCCCAGTCATTCCCTTCCTGTGGTGCAGCACCTTTTACGTCTGTTTGGTCGCAAAAGATTTGCATCGGCACTTCAAGAAGAATTTCTTCCTTGACTATAGGCGTTAAGTCGATGATATCGTCTTCTACAACAGATACGTCTTCATCTTCTATATCGTCTGTCTTATGAAGTACAAATAGTTCTTTCGTTGAAATCGCAAATGGATAATTTACATCAACAAGCGTTCTTGAACAAGGCAATGTCATTTCACCTGTGATGGTTAAATCAAATGCGACTTGCTTTGATTCGATCACTCCAGTCCCTTTCACCTCTACTGGTGAAATGCGACGTATATCTGAATGAAGGCTAGTAAGTTCATTTAAGTCAACCGTCTCATGAAAATCGAAGCTGTTTTTAGCTTTTTGATGTAACTGATAAACTGTCCATTTCAATTGTATCACCTCTAAGAGCAACAAACATGATTATAGCTTTCATCATGCTATTTGTCAATATTTTTTCTTTACAGTCCTTTGTGATGTCAGAGCGTTGTTTGACATCAGTTCACGGAATGCCTACACTGAAAAAAATGGTCTATGCTACTGTAGCATAGACCATTTAACCATAGCAAGAAAGGCGGAACATCTATTGAAAGCAACAGGAGTTGTTGTCGAGTACAATCCATTTCATTATGGACATGCCTATCATGTTCGTCAGGCGAAAACACATACCTCCTCAGATGTAGCCATTGCCGTCATGAGCGGTTCCTTCCTCCAGCGCGGAGAGCCTGCCATCGTCTCCAAATGGGCACGTACTAAAATGGCATTACAAAACGGTGTAGACATCGTATGTGAGCTTCCATACATCTATGCAGTGCAAAAGGCAGAAATCTTTGCAAACGGCGCTGTGTCCATTTTAGACGCTTTAAAATGCCGCTCCCTTTTTTTCGGAAGCGAGGATGGAGATATCAAAACATTTGAACGAACAGCTCACGCTTGGCATGAGAAAAAAGAAGAAATTGATCTTTTCACAAAAGCAAAGGTCAAAGAAGGGCTTAGTTATCCAGCTGCCTCTGCCGCTGCGTTTCAAGAGATCATTGATCCTAAACACTTACTGGATCTGTCTAAGCCCAATAACATTTTAGGCTTCCATTATGTCAAAGCGATCTTAGAGAGATCTCCTCACATAGAGCCCTTTACCTCTCAAAGAATTGCATCAGGTTATCATGATCAAGAGCTTCCTAAACATCAGAAAATCGCAAGCGCAACAAGCATCCGAAAAGCGTTAAAAGAGAATGGGTCATTTGAAACTGTCGCCTCTTATCTCCCGGAAGCTTCGCTTAAGCAATTACATGACTATTATTCTTCTTATGATCTTTTACATACGCAAGAAGACTATTTCAGCTTCTTAAAACATGTGTTTCACACCATGGGTACAGCAGAACTAGAAGGCATCTATGAAATTGAAGAAGGCATTGAACACCGCATGCAAAAGGCGATCACACATGCGTCCTCCTACGAGGAATATCTATCACTTTTGAAAACAAAACGATATACGTGGACAAGGCTGCAGCGGATGAATACGCACCTTTTAATGAGGGTAAAGAAAACTGTCATGCATGAACTGCTAAACGAGAAACACACGCCATACATTCGTTTACTTGGTATGTCAAAGAAAGGACAGCAATACTTATCACTTGTCAAAAAAGAATTGGACGTACCGCTCATCAGCAAGCTGTCTTCCTTTTCACACCCTGCCCTTGATCTTGACATTCGTGCTTCCCGCGTCTTCAGCCTTCCCATCAGCGAACCCATGCAAACAGAGTTAACGGAAGCAGAGTTTAAAACCTCACCAATCCGCTACGATGAAGAGACGGGTCTCTTCCAATCTCGATAAAAAAGAGCAGCCTTGATGAAGGCTGCTCTTTTTTGATTAAGATGCTTTCTCTTTTAACTTGTTTAAATAGTTCAGTGCGTCCTGCATTGTGTCTACAGGAACGATTTTCATATCACTTTTAATATCTTTCGCTGTTTTCACTGCATTTTTGTAGTCTGAATTTGGATCACCTTTATCGTTTGGTGCAAAGAAGATATCTTTTCCTGCTTTATCTGCTGCGACGACCTTTTGATCAATTCCGCCAATTGGCCCGACCGTACCATCAGCGTCAATCGTTCCAGTTCCTGCAATCGCATAGCCATGTGTTTCGTCTTCTTTTGTCAGCTGGTTATAAATTTCAAGTGACATCATTAAACCTGCCGACGGGCCGCCGATATTTTCAATATCCACCTTAATAGACGGCGAGACTTTCACATTTCGGTCTGTAAATAATGACACGCCAATTCCGACTCGGTTCGGCTCTTCTTTAAAAGGTTTTAACTTCACTTGCTGCGTGATATCCTTGCCGTTTCGTTCAAGAACAAAACGGACAGATGTACCTGCTTTTTGACGACTGATATACGACACCATTTTATCAGCTGAGTCATACGTCTTGCCATCAACGCTTTTAATCCGGTCACCCACTTCAATTTTGCCGTAAGCAGGCATGCCTTTCATGACGTAGCTCGCATATACCCCATTAAACGTATAATCTACTTTTTTACCTGCTTTTGTATACGCTGCAATCATGGCATTTTCTTGAGAGCTTTTCATTAGCTGAAGCTGTCTTTTCATATAATCTTCATCCGACTCTCCGTCCGCTTTAATGTTTTCTTCTGGGACGATTTCGTCATATTTATTCATTTTTGCAAGCAAATAAGTATACGGATTGGCTGGACCTACTTTAATCGTCATAAGAGAGAAGCTGCCCTTCTCACCGTATCCACCGTCCACTTGAATGTGTGGGGCAATTTCTGTTGCATCACCCGGCTTTGTCACGTAATACGGCAGTTTGACAAAAGTTAAGCCAAATAAGACAAGAACAACGACAAAAAAGCTGAGCCAGCGAATATTCAATTTTTTCATTCGATTAACACTCCCATTTATCAATGACATCTTTCAGTTTACCTGTTAATTGGTCTGCGGCGAGCTCCCCAGCTTCAATCATCTCCTGAACCTGTGTGAACGAACTAGAGCTAAATGTTTCAAGCCTTGGCCGAATCATGAGATCTGCATGAATGGTTTGATGACGGACCAATTCATTTTGAAGGATGTCCAAACTTTGCATAATCACATCCGATAATCTCGTCGCCTTTTCTGTTTTTTTCACCCTTGATACATCAGAGGCGATGATAAGGTCTGCGCCCATTTCTTTTAACACAGACACAGGAATGCGGTCAACAACCGCTCCATCCACTAGCTGTCTGCCGCCCATTTCGTGAGGAACAAACACGCCTGGAATGCTGATGCTTGCTCTGACTGCTTGTGAGACAGATCCTTCTTTAAACACAACCTTTTCCCCTGTTTCGAGGTCACAGGCGACCACCGCAAGGGGCATTCTTAATTCTTCGAATGTTTTCCCATATGTAAACGTGTGAATCAGCTGCAAAATTCGATTTCCTTTTAAAAGACCGATTTTTGGCAGTGTATAGTCAGCATAATACTTTCTTCTGAAGACAAGTGCAAGTTTTTTCATTTTTTCTACGTCTTGTCCTGCCGCATAAAAGCTCCCAACAAGTGCGCCAATACTGCTTCCTGCGATCATATCTACCTGTATCCCTTGCTTCTCAAGACTAGACAAAACCCCGATATGCGCCATTCCCCTCGCACCCCCGGAGCCTAATGCAAGCCCGATGATCGGTCGCTTCATGAAAATCCACCCTCCTCTTTCTAAGCATATATACGAATCTATAGGTCTAAACATGCCCCTACTGCTCGTATAGTAATAGAAGACAGGCTCGGCAAATTTCTTATCACGAGCACGCCAATAGATCATAACGGCAAGGGGCGAAATCTCCATGAAAAAATGGAACACTCTGTTCATCGCTGCTTTTTTTATTTTTTTAACAGCCACTGTGATTACACACCCACAAGCCTCTTTGCAAGCGTCGAAAAATGGACTTGCAATGTGGTGGGAGGTTGTGTTTCCATCATTGCTTCCTTTTTTTATTTTGTCCGAGCTATTAATTAGTTTTGGGATTGTCAGATTTGTCGGGGTATTATTAGAGCCATTTATGCGCCCCATCTTCCGGGTGCCAGGTGTAGGCGGATTTGTCCTAGCAATGGGAATGGCTTCAGGGTTTCCTTCCGGTGCGAAATTAACGACAAGATTGAGGCAGGAAAGGCAGCTGACGAGAATCGAAGCAGAGCGTCTCGTTTCCTTTACAAATTCATCGAATCCATTGTTTATTTTCGGTGCGGTGGCTGTTGGTTTTTTTCATCACCCAGCTCTAGGCATTGTATTGGCAAGCGCACATTATTTAGGGAACCTTGCTGTTGGTGTGACGATGCGGGGATATAAAGCGAGGCATGATGCGCATCTAAGAAGCGGCAAGAAATTTTTATTCCCGCCGTTTAAAGAGGCATTCAATGCTCTTCATACAGCAAGACTCGCAGAGAAAAGACCGCTCGGCCAAATTTTAAGTGATGCAGTCATGTCATCAGTCCAAACACTCTTTATGATTGGCGGCTTTATTATCTTATTTTCTGTGTTTAGCAAAATGCTGTCAGTTGTCCATGTGACAGACCTTTTATCCATAGGGCTCGGATATATGCTGCAAACGATGCACCTTCCGCCAGAATTAGACCTTGCCATGATTGCTGGTTTATTTGAAATCACATTAGGAAGCCAGATGACGGGGGCACAGGAAGTCACCCTTCTCGCTAAAACCATTGTGGTCAGCTTTATTTTAGGATTCAGCGGGTTTTCTGTTCAAGCCCAAGTCGCCGGCATTCTAGCGGCAACCGATATCCGCTTTAAACCATTTTTCTTCGCCCGTTTGCTTCACGGGATTTATGCAGCTGTTTTTGCCTTTTTATTATTCAAGCCTCTTTATGTCTCTCGATCAGACATCGCTCTCCCGGCGGGTGCCTTTGATGCAGGCCAGCAGGTCGTCATGTTCAGCAGCGTGCTTTGGAATCAACTTGTGACAGCTGGTCCCTTAATCACACTTTGCAGCTTAATTGTGTATATCGCGCTATACTATCGGAAATTAAAAAATGGATGAGTGCTGGGTGCACTCATCCATTAAATTTTTCCTTCAGCGCTGCTTCTACCTCTTTTGGTACAAGATCTTTGACTGCCCCATGATATTTCGCTACTTCTTTGACAATGCTGGAGCTTAAGAAGGAATATTGATTGTTGGTCATCATAAAAAACGTTTCAATTTCATCGTCTAACACCTTGTTCATTGAGGTGCCTTGCATCTCATACTCAAAGTCCGTCACAGCCCTTAGTCCGCGTAAAATAACTTTGGCCTCTTTTTGTTTTGCGTAATCAACGAGCAGGCCGTGAAAGGATTCAACTTTGATATTTGGCAGCTCCTTCGTCGCTTGGCGAATAAGTTCACACCGTTCTTCAACAGTAAATAACGGTTTTTTAGATGAATTATTTAATACACATACATACACTTCATCAAAAATCTTTGCACCTCTTTTGATGATATCCAAATGCCCCAATGTGACTGGATCGAAGCTGCCCGGACAAACGGCTATGTTCCCCATATTAATTTCCCCGCTTTCTATAGATCGTAATACCAGTCAATCCGTACAGTTCCTGTCTTGTGATGTGAAGTTGTCCTGCTTCTTCTGGCAGCTTCACATCTTTGTCGTGCTCACACACGATCACGCCGTCATCTGTTAACAAGGCGTGCTCGTCAATCATTTCAAGAAGTGCTTTTAGCTGTTGATCTTTATAGGGCGGATCAAGGAAGATGGCTTGAAAGGATTCCTCTCGTTTCACAACAGCTGCGAGTGCACGCTTTGCTTCATTTCGAAACACTTCACTTTGATCCATTAGCGACAATTGATTCAGGTTGCCTTTAATCGTTTGAATCGCCTTCATATCGCGATCAACAAATATGCAATGATCGAATCCTCTAGAAAGCGCTTCAATTCCTAAACCACCGCTTCCTGCAAATAAATCAAGAGCCCATCCGCCATCGAAATACGGGCCGATCATATTAAATATTGATTCTTTTACTTTATCTGTCGTCGGTCTTGTTGATTGACCTGGTACCGCTTTAAGTGTGCGGCCTTTTCTCGTTCCAGAGATGACTCTCATTTTTCCACCACTTTTTCTGCTTGCTTCTATTGGTCATTGTTGATGACAAAAAATTCAACATTATCTTACCACATCACCCCTCAAGGAACAATGCGCGGATTTTCATTCATTTTCTATGTATAGATCAAGAAATCCGGGGTCATACTACTTTTAACAGCATCTGATGTGGTGCTGTTGCCAACCGCGGAGAAGACTTACGTTTCCCCATAAGTTCTTCCTCCGGTTTCTCCTCTCCCTTTGCCTTCTCCTTAATGAATCATTAAGAATAGAAGGACCCCGCGGGTGATGCCGCGGGGATTTTTTTGTGTCTTTAAAAGCCCACCTTATAATCA
Source organism: Bacillus sp. FSL R5-0659 (assembly GCF_038008785.1). Taxonomy (NCBI): domain Bacteria; kingdom Bacillati; phylum Bacillota; class Bacilli; order Caryophanales; family Bacillaceae; genus Bacillus; species Bacillus sp. FSL R5-0659. The sequence goes on along the minus strand of NZ_JBBOZU010000001.1, from coordinate 1,412,591 downwards.
TACTCTTTTGCTTTGTCCAATTTGGATTCGTACTCTAATTTAATAAAAGGTTTATATGAAGGCTCAACACGTTTCACAAATGGTAACGAGCTGAGCTTAGCCATATGGCGCTCAAGATCATTCATATCACAATAGATCACCGCATATTTCATTTTCCTTGAAATATAGTGAACATTCCCGAATTTTCTTAGCGCTTTTGACTGCTTTAACGAATGCAGCCAGACGACCATCCCTTGACGTTTGGTTTCCATCTTTTCACCTGCCGCTTTTCAATTCTTTTCATTCATTATGTAAAAGACGAGACATTCAAGTCTCGTCAAGATACTTTACAGCCGCAGCTGCCACCTGATCCACAGCCACCGCCGCATGATGATAGACCATCAAAATATGGGTTCCCTGTTGGAACTTTAATATATGCTGATACAGCTTGACCGATTTCAATACTAATCTCATCTAAGATGGATTGAATCGCTGTTTCTGCTTTTTTGAAATCAACCACTGTATCGTGAAGATCTAGCTTTCTTTTGACCTCACGCATTTCCTTTGAGATCGTTCTATAGTCCGGATGGTATTTGCCGAACCGCTGCACATCCTCATATTGCTCTTTTACTTTTGTAAAATGGGCAATAATTTGTTGGGCTTCTTCGTCTTGCTGGAGACGCTTAAAGCAGTTGCGGTAATGTTCAGCCTCCTCCGACTGAAGAATCATGGCAGCCAATTGATTTGCTTCCTCTTGGAGCTCCACAGATTCGATTGTCGCATACATAAATGTTGCACCTCCAATTCATAGTTTACCACGAAACCTATGGATCAGAAAATGCTTTTACGTGACAAATACATCCCATGTTTCTCTTTTCTGTTTATATTCTGGATGACGAGAATTCAGCACAACGGTCATTTTATGCTTTCCTTTTGAAAGGTGCTTGACCACAAATGCCGCAGTATACTCATTCCCTGCACGTTTCCCGTCTACATACACTGTGAAATATCCCGCCTTCTCGTTCTTTTTTAGACGCTCTGGCTGAAGATGAAAATCTTGAAGTGTACTTTCTATATAGACCGACGATCCCTGCACTTTGTATTTCAAAAAGCCTTGCTGCTTCATTTCGCTTTTGGCTTGCTGCATGACTGGTAATGCTGGGTCTTGCTTGATCACTTGCTCTTCTCCATGTTGACTTTGACACCCGGTAACAAGAAAAAGCAATGCGCCTATTGACAGCATCCATTTCATCATCTGATTCTCCTTTCATCTACTTTTATAGGATGCTCAGGAAATAGACATCTTAATCAACTCAAAAAAGCCTCAACCGGCTCCATTTTGATTGCGCATTGCTTGGAACATTTGAATCATCATTTCAGCCATTTGGACGCTATTGCTCAACTGACTTACACGATGAGGAATGGTTTTTTCGTAAAAGTTCATTTTATCTAATTCAAAGGACGATAGATTTTCAGGATGTCGCGTAAGCTGTCTGTACCAGAGAGGACGCTGCCTTATGAATTTGATTCGATCCTCTTCGGCCATGACAAATTCCTGTACTTCTTTTCGCACCAGAAGCATCCCCTTTCACTTAATCTTTCCTGAAGGAGAATGGGTGCTGACTGCCTCCAGATGAACCTTTCTTTGAACCATTGGATGAAAATTGGCCGAGTAAGCTTTGTAAAGAGGAAATAGACTGGCTCATTTTGTTAATCTGTTCATTCATTTGATCAGCGTCCATTTTTTTCACAGCAGAAACCATTTTAGACATAAAATCTGCTTTTCCTGCTTCACTTGGCTTAGAGGCTTTTTCTTCTTTAGCGTCTTCAGATTTCGATTGCCGGTAAGGTGACCACATCTCATCTTCCTCACCAAACATGACCCAATTCTCGTAGACACTTTGCCAGCTTTTTTCTTGCGTTTGCACTTCTTGAATTAACTTCGGATGGCGTCTGACGAATTGTTTAAATTCATCAATGGATGTTTGTTTTTGCTTGTTTGTCATATCCTCACCCCCCATACAAATGCCTACTATACTATATACACCAGCATCTATTTTGGTGAGCCTCTTTTTAAACATCAAAAAAACAGCTGCGACTTATGCAGCTGCTTTCGTTTAAGATGTTTTCTTGATGAAATTCTGGGTGTAATATTTTTCTTTCACCCCTACGCCAAGATGCGTGTAATCTTTATTTAATAACGCCTTCCTGTGACCTTCACTATTGAGCCAGCCCTCTACCGCTGCAGGTCCATCGACATAGTTATAGGCAATGTTTTCACCTGCGAGCTGAAAGCCCACCTCGCCTCTTTCTAACCGGTCTTTCAGCGTACCGTATTTTTTAGATTCATGGGAGAAATAATGATTCTCTTTCATGTCCTCACTATGCATAAAGGCCACTTCAGAGGTTTCATCATCCCACTTTAAGATCGGCAGGTTGTACTTATGTCGGATAATATTGGTCATATCAAAAATTTGTTTTTGACTGGATGTTTCAATGTCTTTCCACTTTTCGCCCGATATCGGCTCAGGTTCTACCAATTGACCTCGGTAGACGACCTCATATGGCTTTTGTTTCACAAATGTATCTGCGTTGAAGGCCCTGATACTTGAAAGGGTGCTTTCAAACTTATCCATGTAAAGCTGAACATACACATCATCTCCCACTTTCACAGTGGGTCTTGTATTCATATCATCTTCTGAGAATTCAAAGCGGTATGAATTTTGTTCATCCTCTACATGAATGTAAGGTGCAATTTGTGTTTTCTTAAATACTTCACTTGTGGCTTGACCGATTTTAAATGGTTCTACATTCAGTCCGTCTCCTGTTGCAAACAAGGTCACCACTTTACTATCCTTTACCCCTACTTGAATATAGTGCTTCTTCGATTGGTTGTAAATCCACCAGTCATAATCATATGCGGAAGGATCAATGCGATCTGGTTCTCCCAGCTGTTTAAGCACTTCGTTTGAAGATTTCCCCATAAAGGACATGAGCCCCTTCTTTGGGATATTGATCGGCTTATCGCTAGATGTTTCTTCATTAGACACCTTCGGTTCATTGCTGTTTTCTTTTTCTGGTGAAGATCCATATTGAATAAACAGAACGTACGTTCCAGATATAATCAGGAGGATGAGGAGTGTTTTGAGCACAGTTTTCAAATAAACACCTCCGTTAAATTGGCAAGGTACAAAAAGTACCTTCTACTGTCATTTAAACAAAACTTGCTCCATTTATCAACGACAATACAGCCTATTTAACACGAATTTAAAATATGCCCCTCTTAATGAAGAAATCCTTGTCCATGATCTTGATCCTGTTGAGAGATTTCTGTCAGTGCATCTCCCGCGCGATCATTTGATAAATCTTCGACTGATAAATCTCCAAGAGCGACAATCCCTGTTAATGAGCCGTTTTTCACAACGGGAATGCGGCGGAGCTGATGCTCTGACATGAGCCGGACAATTTCTTCAAGCGTTGCATCTTCTTCAGCTGTTAGTACTTCCTTTGTCATCAGCGAACCCACTTCCTGTGAATTTGGCTTTTTTTCCGCAATGCCTCTAAGCACAAGGTCACGGTCTGTCACTATTCCAACGAGCTGATCTCCGTCAACTACTGGAATGGCACCGATGTCAGCATCTCTCATTTTGACTGCTGCTTCATACGTATTGTCATCTTGCTGACATGTCACTACTTTTTTTGTCATAATATCTTTGATTTTTTTCGTTTTCACGTTGATTCCTCCATCCGTTATTTTCTTTATTACTGTAACCAGCTTATAAAAGAACATACCTTTCACAGTTGAAAGTTTAACGCTTTCATACTATGATTGTCAGTAAAGGGAAATTTTATAAGGAGGGGTTTTGGGTGAAGTTTGAAGGTACGGGGATTGAAGAGGTATCAGCTGACTTAAATAAATTAGATTTCATTATGGAAAGTGAAGGATTTGTACGAGCCGATCAATGGGATTATGAGCGTGTGACGTACGACAGAAAGTACAGCATGGTAGAGGGGACCTTTTATTTACGAATTTCCGGCTACGCCACTGAAGGAGATGTCGGTTCCAAAAAGGCACACATCCAGCTTCTAACACCATTACTTGGAAAACACTATTATCCACATGGCGTTGAATATGGCGAAGGCGAAGAATTCCCTAAGTCTCTCATCCAATCAAGCAAAAAAACACTTGCACAACTGAAGGAAAAACTAGAAGCCATCACGGCTGAAGCATAAAACAAGGCTAAAATGATCTTTTAGCCCTTTTTCTAAGATGAAAGCACAGCCAGTCGGCTGTGCTTTTTTATTCATATTTCGGAATAAGCGCATCTGGTACAGCATCTTTTGCTCTTTCTTTTCTTGCCCAGTCAAAGAAGACAACAGCAAGAATAGAGCCGTACACAATTTCTTGAATAATTTTCATCAAAATGGCACCTAGCTGCTGATCCTCTAGCAGCGGCAAGGTGTGGAACATATCAGGGCCAGTGAGAGCAAGGCCTGCAAGCATATCACTTGGCACACATAAATGCAGTGCTTGTATCCATGCACCTGCATCAGAATAGGTTGCATAGATCGGTGCCTCACTAAACATGATGAGTGCACAGGCCGGAGTCATCAATATCCCGTCTGCCATGATATATCCAAGCTTCAAAATGCCTGTGATCTGCGGCAGACTTTGAACTTTATGGACAAGCGGCCACCACATGAAAAAGGCAGCGATAAAAATAACAACCGTCATCAATGCATGGTAAAACGGATCTGTTTTCACAAAATCAAACACAAGTGGAATGTGATACAGCGAAAACAAGCCGTTAAACCCAAGCAGTGCAATTAAAGGCTTGGAAAACAAACGGAAAACGGCTTGAATACCTGGTGTTTGAATGATCCGCTCCCAGATGGTTGCAGGCAATCCTGTAATAAGGAGAGGCGGGATGACTAAATAGAGCACTGCCATTTGCGCCATATGTGCACTAAACATAATATGCCCCATTAAATCAATTGGGCTCCCTTTCACAGCATATAACAGAACAAGCCCCGTCAGAAATAACGTTTTCTCTTTCACCGTCGCACGGTGCTTCCCCTTTGTCACAAGAAGCAGATAAAGAGCAGCTGCTATCACAATACAAGTCAAATAATAAGGGCTCCATAATGCCCGAAATCCGAATATTTCTAAGTTCTCCATTGCTGCGCCTCCTTCAAGGGCAAAGCGGGTTTACCACCATATAATGGTCAAAAAGGCTAATACGGTAATAAACGCAACAAACACACCTGAGTATAGAAACAAGGCGGGTGTTTCATGCCCTTTTTGGTTCATATGCATAAAATAATAAAGCTGAAAAGCCACCTGAATGCCTGCAAGCAGTAAAATAAATGGTACAGCGAACCAATTTCCAACGTCTTCTGAGGCGATCGTTAAAAACGCAACAAATGTTAATCCAATCATCAAGCCGAAAGAAATGAGCTGATGCTTCATTTCTTCGGCATTTTTCTTTTTACGATATACAAGGTCGACTTTGGACTGATTTGTGTTTTTATTTCCCATTCTTATCCCACCATTCCCATTAAATATACAACGGTAAAGATGAAGACCCACACAACATCAATGAAGTGCCAATAGAGACTTGCCACATAATATTTCGGTGCATTGTATAAATCGAGTCCGCGTCTCATATTTCGAATCATGAGAGCGGTAATCCAGCAAAGTCCGAAGGCGACGTGAGCTCCGTGAGTTCCTACAAGTGTATAGAAGGAAGAACCAAGAGCTGAGCTGGTAATCGTAAATTCATACGCATGCACGTAGTGATAAAACTCATAAATCTCAACCCCTAAAAATCCAGCACCTAAAAGGACCGTGATACCAAGCCAAAGCTGCATCTTTTTAAAGGCAAAGTTTTTCATATGATACATGGCATACACACTCGTTAAACTGCTCGTTAATAGAAGCATTGTGGCAATAAAGACAAGTGTGAGGTCAAACATATCAGTTGTTTTTGCTCCGCCTGCATTTGAGTTTTTCAGTGCCAAATACGTGGCGAAAAGCGATGCAAACAGAACGGTTTCTCCTCCAAGAAACAGCCAGAACCCGACAAACTTATTCTTCCCTTCTAACGTGGCTTTCTCAGGAGAAGCCGGAAAGGTTTCCGCCGTCATTTTTTGTGGTTCCATTATGCTTTCACCCCTTTATCATCGTCGTCGGTCAAATCTTCTTTGTGAATATGGTATCCATGATCATCTTTCAGAGACCTAACGAGCATGGTCGCAAACGTAATACCAAGACCAATGAAGATCACTGGAAGCCCCCAGTCGTGCTCTTGACGATACATGAAACCAAACGCTGACACAAATAGACCGAATGAGATAATGACAGGCAAAATGGAATTATTCGGCATGTGAATATCATCGAGCGGTTCAGATGCTGTCATTCCTTTTTTACCATCCATTTTTTCAATCCATAATGGATCTAGTCCTCTCACAAGCGGAAGCTGTTTAAAGTTGTATTCTGGCGGAGGCGAAGACACTGCCCATTCAAGTGTTCTTCCATCTCCCCAAGGATCGCTCGATACACGCTCCCCTTTTGCTGTTGTCCAGATGATATTAATCAGCATGATCACAACAGCTACAAACATAAACAGTGCCCCAATCGTACTGATCAAGTTCCCAAGCTCGAGACCCTGACCTGGCAGGAACGTAAAGACCCGGCGCGGCATGCCCCATAGACCGAGAAAATGCTGGATAAAGAAAGTTAAGTGGAAACCGATGAAAAACAGCACAAAGCCAATTTTTCCAAGTTTCTCATTCAGTATCTTTCCAAACATCTTCGGCCACCAGTAATGCACACCTGCTAAAATACCGAATACAACCCCGCCGATAATGACGTAATGGAAATGCGCCACAACAAAATACGTATCATGGAACTGATAATCCGCTGCAGCTGCCGCAAGCATGACTCCGGTTACCCCGCCAAGTAAGAACGACGGAATAAAGGCAACAGAATAAAGCATCGGCGTTGTAAACTTCACATTACCGCCCCATATCGTGAGCAACCAGTTGAATACTTTAATTCCTGTTGGCACCGCAATTGCCATGGTCGCTACGGCAAAGATCGCATTGGCGATAGGTCCAAGCCCTGTTGTGAACATGTGATGCGCCCACACCATGAATCCAAGGAAACCAATCAATACAGTAGCGAACACCATGGACGAGTAGCCAAACAGTCTTTTTCTTGCAAACACAGGAATGATCTCAGAGAAGATTCCAAATGCCGGCAGGATCAAGATATATACTTCCGGGTGTCCGAAAATCCAGAACAAATGCTCCCAGATGATTGTATTTCCTCCAAGCTCTGGATTGAAAAAGCTCGTGTCAAACATTCTATCAAGCATCAGCATCGCAAGCCCTGCTGTCAGCGGCGGGAATGCGAATAAAATAAGTGCGGAGGCGACAAATGTCGTCCAAGTAAAGAGCGGCATTCTCATATACGTCATACCAGGCGCTCTCATATTTATAATCGTTGCAAGAAAGTTAATCCCGGCAATCAGCGTACCAATACCCGCAATCTGCAAACCCAAAATATAGAAATCCATTCCATGCCCTTCAGAATTCAACGTGAGCGAAGCGTATGCAGTCCAGCCTGCATCAGGTGCTCCGCCCATAAACCATCCAAGGTTTAAGAAAATTCCTCCGAAAAAGAATAACCAAAAACCAAGTGAATTCACAAACGGAAATGCTACGTCACGTGCACCAATTTGAATTGGTACAACCGCATTCATTAATGCAAATAAAAGCGGCATAGCTGCAAGGAAAATCATTGTCGTTCCATGCATCGTCATGATTTCATTGTAAACCCCTGCACTGACAAAATCACTTTCAGGGATGGCTAGCTGAATACGGATAAACATCGCTTCGATTCCGCCAACCAAAAAGAAAAATCCCCCTGCCACTAAATATAATATGGCAATTTTTTTGTGGTCAACCGTTGTCAAGTAATCCCATAAGACAGCGCCAAACCCCCGCTTTTTAGCTATTGTACTCACCATGAAATCCCCCTCTTATCTCCCATTTGCCCCTTTTCATATAGATGTCTTTCTTCACGATCCTTTAAACAGACTATGTCTGACAGATGACGACTTCTCGGTTGTAGAGACATATTCGGGAGCTCTTAACAAAAACTTCACATCGATCACATACCCTCTTGCATATCTGCTTCTAGTTGTTACTCGACTTTAAGACCTTTTAAATACTCGTAAAGTGCATCTGCTTCTGAGTCATTTAATTTAGGGTACGTTCCTGTCATCTTATTACCTGGTTTAAAGCTTTCTGGATCTTTCAGCCATGCTTTCACATTTTCTTTGTTCATGTCTTTGATTCCAGCTACTTTCGTCCGTTCTCCGAAGGTCGCAAGGTTTGGTGCTGTCCTTGCTGCTTCCGGCCGTTCGTCACCAGGCTCTACTGCGTGACAGCTTAAACAGTTTTTCTCTTTAAATAGCTTTTCACCCTCTAAAGCGAGATCTTTTGTGGATTCAGGCTTCTTGTAATCAGCCATTTTTTTCGTCCATCCTAAGAACTCATCTTGAGAAAGCGTTTTAACTTTAAAGTCCATTAAAGCATGTGACGGTCCGCAAAGCTCCGCACATTTCCCGTAGAAATATTCCCCTGCATCTTTCGTTCGTTTCGAGTCAAAGATTAAATAAAATTTGTTCTCATTATCTGTGTTTGTATCAATTTTACCGCCAGCCGATGGAACCCAGAATGAGTGTTTGACATCGGATGCTTTTAGCTTAAAGTACACCTTTTGATCTGTTGGTACGATCAATTCCTGACTTGTGACAATCCCATAATCAGGGTATTCAAATTCCCACCAATATAAGCTGGCCCTTACATTCACAACAAGTGTTTTTTCAGGATCTCGTTTTTTCTTATCCATAGCGCTTGTATCCCCTAGTTCAAGCGTGTATGCCACAACAGGTACAACGAGAATAATGAGTAGAAGAATCGGAATCGCTGTCCACGTGATTTCCAAGTTGCGGTTCCCTTCCACCTGCTTTGGAATCGTATCTTCTCCCACTTTAGAACGTTTGAATTTAATGATGACGTAAAAGAAAATGATCGATACAACAATGACGACAAGAACCATAATAAGTGTACTCAGTACCGTTAGGAAAAACTGTTTATCTGCTACTTCCCCAACTGGCTTGAGTGTTGATAAGTATGGTTCACCACAGCCCGCCAAAACGAGCGTCAGTAAGAGAAACAGTGAATAAACACGCCATTTTCTTATCATAATTTGTCCCAACCCCTTTTGCTTGATCTCCTTTGCCTTTCGCTTTTTACCTCTTATTTATAAAATCACTTCTCACCCATCTATAACCTCCGCCTCTTATAAAAGCACTTACATTTCCTCTTTTCATAAAAAAATGATGTTTTTACTCAAAATACCATCTATGTATAAACAGAAAGCCGCCTAAATAGAACTGAATATCAGGCGGCTTTCATAGTTGTTAGAAAATGTTGTGTTATAAGATATAGCCATTGTTTTGATGTGATCAAAGTGTATTTCACTCTAGAATAGTGTAATAATAATCATCGCTACGAAAAAGATGGTTAAGTAGTTTAATGAATAAACGAACATGAGCGTTGACCACTTCATGACGTCTTTCATTTTAAAGCCCATAAGGCCAATAACAAGCCATCCAATATTAAGCAGTGTACCAAGTGCGACAATCGGCCATCCTAATCCACCTAAGAAAAATGGAAGTGGAAGAAGACATGCTGTCCAAATGATGATTTGGCGTTTTGTGACTTCAAAGCCGTAAACAACTGGCAGCATTGGAATGCCCGCCTTACGGTAATCTTCTGTTTTCTTAATCGCAAGTGATAGGAAGTGCGGGATTTGCCAAATGAACATAATCATAAACAAAACCCAAGCCGTTGTGTCGATTGTACCTGTGACAGCTGTCCAGCCAATTAATGGCGGAACCGCGCCAGATACACTTCCGATAACTGTATTGATGGTGTAATGGCGTTTAGACCACATGGTGTAAAGAACCGCATAAGTAAAGACTCCAATAAATCCAATCACTGCTGATGTAATGGTTGTCATCAGAAGCATAATGAGTCCTAATACAACAAGCAGAATGCCAAATGCATACGCTTGCCCCGGCTGAATTTTACCTGTAACCGTCGGTCTTGTTTTTGTTCTTTCCATTAATATATCAATATCACGGTCAAACGCATTATTAATCGCGCATGAACCGGCAATAATAAGAGAAGAACCAATCATTGTTAACAGCACAATATCAAGATTTCCAAGAAAACTCATACCTGTAAAATAAAAAGCAAGCCACATTCCAGTAAATGTCGTAATGAAATTGGAATTGACGATGCCCATTTTAATCAGAGCAAGAAAATCTTTCCACGCTGTTGTTTCTTCTATTTGTCCATGAATAGCTGCTTCCGCGGCTGTTTTGGAATTTGCCAATGTGTATAACCTCCCTTGCCCAAACCTTCAAACGAACGAATGACACGTAAAATCATTACAACTCTATCATACAAGATAAACAGCTGTAAAAAAACATCCTATTAAATAATAAACGACAAACTTGAAGTTATTTGTGAACTTTTCGTGAATTTATTAGGATATATGTGTGTTTCAGAAGGCGGTGCAAAATGAAATATTCTCTCCTCTATTTCTATCAGACTGTCAAAGAAAGATCAAGCACTCTAAATCTGTAAACTTTGTGAACTAACATATCATTTTTTTGTGAACTTTGGTCATTATGAATTGCAACAGAACACGCATTTGGCTTAAACTTGAGAGCATGTGAGGTTTTCATTTACATCAGAAGTTTTTTAGAGAAGGTGAAATAATTTGATGAAATTTGCTTTAAGGCTATTGAGCGTGATCACAACGTTTGTGATGCTGATCGTATTGATTGGCGGTGCGCTTGTGACGAAAACCGGTTCGGGTCTTGGCTGCGGTAGACAGTGGCCCCTTTGCCACGGTCGTTTCTTTCCTGAAATGAATCCCGCTTCCATCATCGAATGGAGTCACCGCATGTCAACAGGGGTTTCCACCATTCTTGTTCTGGCACTAGCGGTCTTATGCTGGAAAAAAATTAGTCCAGTATTCCGTGAAACCAAATTTTTGGTCATCATGTCCATTATATTCTTAGTGCTTCAAGCGCTTTTAGGAGCTCTTGCCGTCGTATTTGGTTCTAACGCACTTGTGATGGCACTGCACTTCGGTATTTCACTCATTTCATTTGCTTCAGTATTACTGCTTGCCCTTCTTGTCTTTGAAGCAACCAGATCTGAAACAAAGCTTGTGAAGCCGCTTCATATCGGCAAAAAGATGCAGTTCCATATTTATGGGTTGATCACGTATACGTATATCGTTGTCTATACGGGTGCTTATGTGAGACATACAAAGTCAAGCCTTGCCTGCTCTGTCTTCCCGTTTTGTTCAAAAGACGGTGCGCTTCCAACTTATTTTAATCAGTGGGTTCAAATGTCTCACCGAGCAGCAGCACTTCTTTTATTCGTCTGGATATTTGTCGCTATGTTCCATGCCATGAAACATTATAAAGAACAGAAGCAGCTGTATTATGGATGGATCATCTCAGCCATTCTGATTACACTTCAAGCCATTTCAGGTGTGATGTCTGTTTATTCTCAGCTTGCACTTGGTTACGCGCTGGCTCATTCATTCTTTATTTCTTGTTTGTTTGGGGTACTATGCTACTTCTGCTTACTTATTGCCCGGTTTAAATATGAAAGCAAAGAGCAAATTTAAATAAGATTTACATCCCCCTTTCATGCCGAAAGGGGGATTTTTTTATTGTTGTTTTGCTTCTTCGAATAGCGAGATGGCTTTTTTGCGTCTTTCCCCGTGCTCAACTGTTGGCAGCGGGTATGTATCCCCTAGTACACAGCTCGATTTCAGTTGTTCATCGATCGGCATTTTACTTGGTTCATGAATCCATTTTTCATCGACATGCTTAAGCTCTGGTACATATCTTCTAATATATTCCCCGCTCGGATCAAATCGCTTCGACTGAGTCGTTGGGTTAAAAATACGGAAGTATGGAACGGCATCTGTCCCAACAGAAGCTGCCCACTGAAATCCTCCGATATTCGAAGCCTCATCATAATCCACAAGCTTTTTTGCAAAATACGCTTCTCCCTTTCTCCAATCAATCAAATAGTCCTTTGTTAAAAATGAGGCGGTGACCATTCTTAAACGGTTATGCATCCAGCCTTCCTCATTTAACTGCCGCATCCCTGCATCAACGAGGGGAAAGCCTGTCTCACCTTTACACCATGCGTTAAAGAGCTTCTCATCTTCATTCCATTTCATTCCTTGAAACGCCGAATTAATTTCTTTTTCTTTCATCTCTGGATAATGAGCATAAATCATATGGTAAAAATCTCGCCATGCTAGCTCTTTGATAAAGGTTTCTCTGCCCTCGTCTTCAAGCGCTTCCTCATGAACCGCATGAAAGATCGTTCGAATCGAAATGGCCCCTGTTTTCAAGAAACGTGACAGCTTGCTCGTTCCAAAAACAGATGGAATATCTCGTTTTTCATGGTAACGTGTTAATCTTTTTTGGATAAAGTCATGCAGCGTGTTCATCGCTTTGTGTGAGCCGATTTGATCAAATTTCCTTGAGCATTTCTTGATCATGCTGCGTAGTTTGTCATTCCCTTCATGCGAAAGTGACTCATCACAAATCGTATGAGCGCTGCTGAGAAATGATTTGTCAACTTTTATCACAGGCTGCTTCTCTTGCTTTCGCCATGATTGATAGTATGGAGTAAACACTTGATAATGAGTGCCATCCGCTTTTAAAATATCATGCGCCCCGTGAAGGTGTGTATCTTGCCATTTTGACACATGAATGCCCTTCTTTTCTAAAAAATCGGTTACGTGATGGTCACGCCTTTGTCCGATTCCCACTTGATCTTCATTAAAAAAGACAGCTTTGATGTCATACACATCGATCACTTGCTGAAAGGCACGCAAGACATCTCCATAGAGAAGGTGAACATACATTTGAGATTCTCTTGCTTCCTTGACGAAATGCGCCAAGTTTTGAAAAAAATGTTCGTTGTTTAAATCTAGATCCATTTCTGTAAAAAATGGATCTAGATGATAAAGAGCAAATAATTTGTACTCGTGTTTTTTTGCATATATGATCGCTTTTGATAAGGCGATATGATCATCTAAACGCATATCCCGGCGAAACCAAATCACAACAATTTTGTCCAACCTTCTTCACCTCACTCTATAGTGTAATCACTCTCACTTGCTGCTGCACATTTTAATGCGCTCAAAAAAAAGACACATCACGATGGATGTGTCTCACTTCTTATTCAGGCTTTAATACAATGAGCAGATCACCGGTTTGAATCGGTTCTCCATTTGTCACATGTATTTCATCTACGACCGCAGAAAATGGGGCTTGTACAGTCGTTTCCATTTTCATGGCTTCATTGATCATCAAATGCTCGCCTTGTGAAATTTTTTGCCCTTTTTCCACGAGTACTTTAATGACAGTGCCTGGCATCGACGCGGCGATGTGATTTGGATTCGAGCGGTCCGCCTTCAATTTTTCTTGAACGGAGGATTTGATGCTTTCATCCTTAATCACCACTTCACGCGGCTGGCCATTTAACTCAAAGTAAAGAACTCTTGTGGCATCTGGATTCGGTTCGCCAATTGATACGAGTTTGACAATAAGGGTTTTTCCTTTTTCGATTTCTACCTCAATCTCTTCTCCAAGTCTCATCCCGTAGAAGAACGTTGGTGTATCAAGAACAGAGATGTCACCATAGCTTTCTGCTGTTTGGACAAATTCAGAAAAGACTTTTGGATATAGGGCATACGCAATTGCGTCTTGCTCTGTTAACGTCAGGTCATGAGATTCTTTGAACTGCTTCTTAATGTCTTCAAAGTCCACTGGCTTCAGCTTCTCACCAGGTCTGACAGTAAGAGGCTCTTCCCCTTTTAAAATCAGCTTTTGCAGTTTTTCTGGGAATCCGCCATGCGGCTGGCCTAAATAGCCTTTAAATAATTCCACAACAGAATCCGGGAAGTCTAATGTTGCTCCTTTTTCATAGACATCTTCTTCTGTTAGATCATTTTGCACCATATAAAGTGCCATATCTCCAACTACTTTAGAGGATGGTGTTACCTTTACAATATCACCAAACATGTCATTCACACGTCTGTACATTTCCTTTACTTCATTCCAGCGTTCGCCAAGACCGACACCTTTCGCCTGCTGCTGCAAGTTACTATATTGACCCCCAGGCATTTCATGCTCATAAATTTCTGTATGAGGCGAATTCATGCCGCTTTCGAATTCATGATAGTATTTTCTGACGGAATCCCAGTATTGAGAAAGGCGTTCGACAGATTGGACGTTCATGTCTGGCTTTCTTTCATGTCCATCTAAAGCATAATAAAGTGAGCTTGCACTTGGCTGCGATGTGAGTCCTGCCATAGAGCTGACGGCAACATCCACAATATCAACACCTGCATCAATCGCTCTTGCATAGGTGAACAGTCCATTTCCACTCGTGTCATGCGTATGAAGATGGATAGGGATTGTAAGCTCATCTTTTAAAGCAGAGACTAGCTCATAGGCTGCCTGCGGTTTTAATAACCCCGCCATATCTTTAATACCTAAAATATGTGCGCCGGCAGATTCAAGCTCCTTCGCAAGAGATACATAGTACCTAAGATCATATTTTGGACGAGACGGATCAAGGATGTCCCCCGTATAACAAATGGCCGCCTCTGCCACTTTGCCTGATTCCCGAACAGAATCAATGGCAAGCGTCATGCCTTTGACCCAGTTCAAGCTATCGAAAATACGGAACACGTCAATGCCTGCCTCGGCAGATTCTTTTACAAATGCTTTGATCACATTATCCGGATAGTTTGTATATCCGACAGCGTTTGATGATCTTAATAGCATTTGGAACAGTGTGTTTGGCACTTCTTGACGAAGCTCTTTCAATCGTTCCCACGGATCTTCTTTTAAGAAACGGTACGCGACATCAAATGTAGCACCGCCCCACATTTCCATACTAAACAGCTCTGGCCATAAACCTGCTGTTGGCTGGGCAACTTTCTTTAAATCATGAGTTCTAAAGCGTGTCGCAAGCAGAGACTGATGCGCATCTCTAAAGGTTGTATCAGTTAAAAGGACGTTATTTTGTTCTTTCACCCAGTTGGCAAGTCCTTCAGGTCCATGCGTATCTAACAATTGTTTTGTCCCAGACGGGATCTCTTGATTGAGAGGAAGCTTCGGTACGTCTGGCTTGTCAAAATGAGGCTTCTTTTTCTCCGCAATACCAGGGAACCCATTAATGGTAACGTTACCAATATAAGTTAACATCTTCGTTCCGCGGTCTTTTTGCTTAGGGAAATTAAATAGCTCTGGCGTTGAGTCGATAAACGATGTATCGTATTCTCCTTTTAAGAATTTCTCATGCTTAGCTACGTTTTCAAGAAATGGGATGTTTGTTTTAATCCCGCGAATTCTGAATTCTTGTAAATTTCGGACCATCTTAGCAGCCGCTTGATCAAATGTGAGCGCCCATGTGGACAGCTTGACCAATAGTGAATCGTAATAAGGTGTAATGACCGCACCTTGGAAACTGTTCCCTGTATCAAGACGTACACCAAATCCCCCACCTGAACGGTAGGCCATAATTTTTCCTGTGTCTGGCATAAAGTCATTGAGAGGATCTTCTGTTGTGACCCTTGATTGAATGGCAAAACCGTGTGTAAAGATATCTTCCTGCTTTGGAATACCAACTTCTTTGCTGTGAAGGTTATGCCCCTTTGCAACAAGAATTTGGGTTTGGACGATATCGACACCTGTGATCATTTCTGTGATCGTGTGTTCTACCTGCACCCTTGGATTAACTTCAATAAAGTAAAACTCTCCATTTGCAACAAGGAATTCTACAGTCCCAGCATTAATGTACGATACATTCTGGGCCAGCTGAACAGCTGCTTCGCAAATGTCTTCACGCAATTGATCTGTTAGAGACACACTTGGCGCCACTTCAATGACCTTTTGATGCCGCCTTTGAACAGAGCAGTCACGCTCATATAAATGAATGATATTGCCGTGATTGTCACCAATCACCTGCACTTCAATATGTTTTGGATTCTCAATCAGCTTTTCAACGTATACTTCGTCATTTCCAAAAGCAGCTTTTGCCTCTGACTTCGCACGGTCATAGGCTTCCTTCAGCTCTTCTTTTGATCTGACAATCCGCATACCACGGCCGCCGCCGCCTAGTGAAGCTTTAATAATAAACGGGTAACCGTATTCTTCACCGAATTTTTCGACTTCTTCGACCGAATCAACTGGTCCGTCACTTCCTGGAATGACTGGAATACCAGCTTTTTTCGCTTCTTCTCTCGCCTTTACTTTATCTCCAAACATATCTAAATGCTGAGAAGTTGGACCGATAAATTGAATGCCTTCCTCTTCGCATCGTCTTGCAAAATGAATGTTTTCGGATAAAAATCCGTAGCCTGGATGAATCGCATCCACGTCATTTCGTTTTGCAATTTCGATGATCCCCTCGATATCAAGGTAGGCATCAATCGGTTTCTTTCCTTCTCCAACTAGATATGCTTCATCTGCTTTATAGCGATGATAAGAGCCAGAGTCTTCTTTGGAATAAATGGCCACTGTACGTAAGTTGAGCTCCGTACAGGCCCTGAAGACTCTGATAGCGATTTCCCCTCTGTTTGCAACTAGAACCTTTTGAATTGTTCTCTGTGACATTCTCACTCCTCCATATCCCTTAAAATTTTATATGTACTCTATAATAAAGGAAGAAATGAAAACTGTACACTTTTGTTTTCTAAAGATTCAAAGTTTTCTGCAATCCATTTTTTTCAACCGATGGTTTGCTCATTGATTTTTTCTTTTTATAACGCTCTTTATATTCAGTAAACATGCTGATATTCAGCAGCATGCCCATACAGATGCTAAGTAAAATGATGGACGATCCCCCGTAGCTGATAAACGGAAGTGTCACCCCAGTGATTGGAATAAGACCTGAAACGCCGCCTAAATTGATACAAGTTTGGATCGCAATCATGGAGGAAATTCCTATTGCAAGCAAACTTCCAAACGGATCTTCACACTTTCTCGCAATATAAAAACCTTTCACGACGATGAAACCAAGAAGAGCGATAACGAAAAACACGCCGAAAAAACCAAGCTCTTCTGAGATAATTGCCATGATAAAGTCTGTGTGCGGTTCTGGCAGATATCCGTACTTTTGAACGCTTTCTCCTAGACCGAGTCCAAAAAAGCCGCCTGATCCAATGGCATAATATGAATTAATCAATTGATGCCCAGTAGCCCCTGCATCTTTAAATGGATCTTGGAAACTCTCAAAACGTCCGAGACGATTTTGCGTGAAAATTTTATCCCAAAAAAGAATAATAAATGGGGTCACGACGACCATTACTGCACTAAATAGCGCGAGCAGCTTCGCTAGCGTTTTGCCGCTAAAACCTGAGCATAAAATCATCGCAAGGGCAATCATGCCAATGATAAAGGCTGTCCCATAGTCTGGCTGCAAAATGATAAATCCGCACAGGATAGAGACAATCACGATCGGAGGCGTAACACCTCTTAAAATATGATCAATATAATGCTGCTTTTTGGCATACACCGCAGCAAGATAGATGATGACGACAATCTTCACAAATTCAGCTGGCTGAAGACTAAAAGGTCCTAATTTGATCCAGCTTCTTGCGTTCCCTGCAATATGACCGCCAAAATATACATAGATGAGGGAAAAAACTGAAAGCAGCAGCATACCAATCTGGAATTTCTTATTTGAAAACAGCTGATATGGAACTAATGCTGTAAAGATCAAGATGGCTGCTCCAACAATCATAAATAAGAGCTGTTTCTTAAAAAAGTTATCTGGCGCGGCATCGTATCTGATAACAGATGTAATCATACTTGAGCTATACACCATAACCAAACCGAATGCGCTGATTAAGATAATGGCGAACAATAATGAGTAGTCATACGATTTTAGCATTCTCTTTAACATATAATCCTCTTCCTAACGTCTGTTTCTACTGCTTGATATCTTCTTAGCTGTTCTTATTCTACTACATTTTCTCCGTTTGATCCCGTTTTACCTCTTTTATATTGTTCGTCATTCATGAAAGAATCAAGTCCGTTTGCCGTCAATCCATCAAAAGAAAATAGAGGACAAAAAAACTCAAACTTAGTTGTGGAAGTTTGAGTTTTCAATCGTTATTTTTTTGTGAACGCATCATGAAGTGCGGAAAGCTCTCTCTCAAGTTTATCGAGTAGTTTCTTACCTTCATGTTGATCAACTAATCCAAGCCGGACAGCGAAATCAATTTCTCTCGATAATCCGAACATTTGAGTATCTAAAACCTCTTCATAAAGAGGACATTGCGGCATCGTTAAGTTGTCCATTTGCACTTGGATCAATTTTAAAATTTTATCTGCATCCAATTTTAATAAAGCCAGTGCTTTTTGCCGATGATCGACTAAAATTTCTGACGCCAAAAGTATCCCTCCGTTCCCCAGGCGAGTACCTAATTCTTCTATTTATCATAAAGCGAAACGCCCAAAATTGCAAGCAGATTTGTACAGTTCGCTTTGTAAAAATAAAAAGAAGACATTCATCATTAAAAGATACTCATCTCATATTTTTCACTCATGAGCTCAAGCAGCTTAATCCCAGCAATACTATTCCCTTTTTCATCCAGTGCAGGACCAAAAATTCCGATCCCAAAATCATATGGAGCCGCTCCCATAATCCCGCCTGAAACACCGCTTTTAGCTGGTATGCCGATATTAATGGCGAATTCCCCGCTTGCATTGTACATGCCGCACGTCACCATAAAGGTTTTACAAATTCTAGCGACATCTTTTGAAAGAATTTGCTGCCCCGTCTCTGGATGTCTGCCATCTAATGAAAAAACACAAGCAATTTTCGCCAAATCTAAGCTGTTCATCATGATGGCACATTGTTTCGTATACACGTCCATGACCTCTTCTACGTTCCCTCTAATAATATGATATTGCTTCATATAATAGCACATTGCCCGGTTAATCATAGATGTCTCGAATTCGGATGCGGCTGTTTCCTTGCAGTATGTAATGCTTTGGTCATTTGCAAGCTCTCTAATAAAGCCAAGCAGGCGGTTTAGCTGATCTTGTGGCGTCGCGCCTCTTATTAAGCTTGTGACTGCAAGCGCTCCTGCATTAATCATTGGATTCAGCGGCTTATTTGGACTTGCTGTTTCCAGCTTAATCATTGAATTAAACGGGTCACCTGTAGGCTCTTGTCCAACAAATTGAAAAACTTTTTTTGGCCCTTCTTCTGAGAGTACGAGCGCAAGTGCTAATACTTTTGAAATACTTTGCAGGGTAAAGCGTTTATCTACATCTCCTGCCGAGTGGCAAGTATTACTCACATGATACACAGCCACAGATAAATCCGTCTGATCCGCTTTGGCGAGAGCGGGAATATAGGATGCTACTTTGCCATCTTTGGCCACTTTTTTTGCTTCTTCTACAAATCGCTGAAGCTCTTCATTGTCGCGACATGCCATGCCCAATATCCTCCCTATCTTTCATGTAAGATTAGTGTGTACAAGGAGATGCATGTTTATGAAAGTGACAAAGCAGGCGAAAACTTCTATAATTTATGGTGGAAAGGGGTTGTCTTGAACATGAGCATCATTCAAATTAAGGGGAACGTAAAGTACAAGATCACCATTGATCCAAGTGTATGGATTTTTGATGACCGTAAATTTTTAATGGATTCATTTTTTGAAAAAAGTACAGCAATCGAAGAAAGTCAGCTGGATCAGGAGCTTGACCAAGAGCGGGTGATCAGAGAAGGGCAAACACTTCCACCCACTTTAAAAACAGAGAAGAAGTATGAAAAGGAAAGACTCGTCACAGGCAGCTTCGGAATGAAGCTTGGTGATATGCTGAAAAATGCAGAACCGTTTGAACATGCAGACACATGCGAATTTGTCACAGATACAGGGACAATTGCTGTTCCGCTTTCTCAGGCAATGGAAAGCATTGCACACTTCAGCCAAAATGGGAAGCCTATGACTGAAGAAGGACCAATCCACGTTTATTTCGCGGATCAGTCCAACCTCACTCAGCCGATAAAAGGTGTCAAAGAGCTCATCATTACATAAGACAGAGGGTCTGGACTATAGCAAATCAGCTGCAAGCTGTGCAAGTCCAGACCTTTCTCCTTTGACAAGCTTGACATGTCCAGATATTTGCTGTCCTTTGAACCGCTCAATGACATACGTAAGCCCATTATTTAAGCTGTCTAAATAAGGATGATCGATCTGCTCTGGGTCTCCCATCAGCACAATTTTACTTCCCTCTCCGACTCGCGTTAATAATGTTTTCACCTCGTGTTTCGTTAAATTCTGCGCCTCATCAATGATAATAAATTGATCAGGGATACTTCTTCCGCGGATATACGTTAAAGCTTCCACTTGAATCGAACCAATTCCCGCCAAAATCGCATCAAGTTCACCAGGTTTTTTTGTATTAAATAAAAATTCTAAATTGTCATAGATCGGCTGCATCCATGGTCTGAGTTTCTCTTCCTTTTCACCTGGCAAGTAGCCTAAGTCCTTGCCGACAGGAACAATTGAACGGGCTACGATCAGTTTTTTAAACATGCCGAGATCCTCTGTCTGCATTAATCCGGCAGCCAGCGCAAGGAGTGTTTTACCAGTTCCCGCTTTTCCGATCAATGTCACGAGCGGAATATCACGGCGCAATAGCAGTTCTAGTGCCATCGTCTGCTGAACATTTTTCGGACGAATTCCCCAAACATGCTCTTGATCATAAATGAGCCGTTTCACATTCTCTGCTTTTTGATCAAGCATTCCTAAAGCAGAGCCGCCTTCATTCCCCTTCATAATGACAAACTGATGAGGGTTTAATGGTACACTCGTGACTTCTTTTATCGGCAATTGGCTTTGTTTATAAAATGTATTCAATTGCTCCGTCGGAATATAGAGCTCATGATAGCCGTTATCAATGTCTTCGTTTTGCAGCACACGGTCACTTAAGAAGTCTTCAGCTTGGAGGCCTATAGCATCTGCCTTTACCCGGACTAAGACATCTTTACTGACCAAAATAACTGGCCGGCCGTGAGGCTTTGTTTCTTCCTCTAAGCTCAAATTTTTCGCGACAGCCAAAATCCGATTATCGTTCGTTTTTTCAATAAAAATTTCTTGAAGTTCATGGAAAGAGCGATGATTCAGCTCGATGCGCAGCGTTCCTTTTGACTCTAGCGTAATTTTTTCATGCAGTTTCCCTTTCGATCTCAAACCGTCGATTAAACGTGAGACGCGCCGAGCGTTTTGCCCAACCTCGTCCATGTATCTCTTTTTCGAGTCTACTTCTTCTAACACAACGGCCGGAATGACGACCTCGTTGTCTTCAAATGAAAAGATTGAATTCGGATCCTGTAATAACACATTTGTGTCTAATACATAAATTTTACTCAGGTCCTTCGCCTCCTGATCGGGGTTTCATTCATCCTTGTCTTTCCCAAAACGATTGTTAAAATATATGTTTTCATGAATAAAGTTAGAAGGTTAATTCAACAATAAAATAAATCATGCAGTTTGTGAAGGAGGGAATTTAGATGCGACTATTTTTAACATTATTCATGATTCAAACGATCATTCTGTTAGGCGCTTGCCAGCAGCAGGAAAAGCCAGAGGCGCTGAACAAGCAAGATGGACGCCAGCACTTAGTACGGGTATCAGACTCATCGAAGAAAAAGACAGATCAAGCCCGCCCATCCACAGATGTTGCGCAGCATCTTGTCAATGTGACAGAGCACGTAGCAGATGTCAATGATGCAACAGCAATCGTCATCGGCCGATATGCTGTTGTTGGTATTGATGTAAAAGATGATTTAGATAGAAGCAAAGTAGAAACCATTAAATATTCAGTTGCAAAAGCGCTGAGAAATGACCCGGAAGGTGCAAATGCTGTTGTGGTTGCTGATCCGGATACAGTCAGCCGTTTAAAAGAAATGGGCAAAGAAATTCAAGCAGGCCGTCCTGTAAGCGGTATTATGGATGAACTGGCTGCCATTGTCGGCCGCGTGATGCCAGAGATGCCGAAAAATGAGATCGACCGTAACGAAAAGGATCCGACAAATGATCCGAATAATCAGCTCAAAGAACAAGATCAAAAACAGTTAGAAAAAAATCAAAACGACCAATCAAATCATCATATGAATCAGAAGAAATAATGAGAACGGCTTATATCTCCTGTGATATAAGCCTTTTTCTACGCTGATTTTAAGTGGCTGGAAAACATGCTATAATAAATGCAATAAAGTGAGGTGAAAATGATGAGAGTGAAGTGCTCATTATGTGAAAAGCTTGAAACCATTGATGATGATACACTCGTTGCGAAACGGTTAAGAAACCGGCCAATTCATACATATATGTGCGATGACTGTCAAGAACGCATTAAAATAAAGACAGAAGCTCGCATCAAAACCGGCAGATTCTCTCTTTATCAGGATCCTGCGACAAAAGAGAAAAAGAAGAAAAAAGGAAAGAAAGAACAAAAGACATAAAAAAAGACCTGACACATGTTCAGGTCTTTTTTTACGTATTGACTGTTCCTTCTTTTTTCGCACGATGCAGCCGTATTTTATAAATAATCAAAATGGCAGCTGCCACAACAAGGCCTTCCGCTACTGGCAGGAAGATTCCTAGAAATGTGAGAAACGTGCAGCCAAAAATCAAAAACAAGTAAATCACGAGCGCTTTTAAAATCGGTAAACGTCTTGCAAAGCCGAGCTTAAAAACAATAATCGCTAAAACAAGGATGGTGCCATATAGAAGCCACATCCCTGTTTGCGGATTTTCATCGACACGAAACAGCATCGCGAAAAAAGATAGATTTTCACTTACTTCCTGATCATTCAAAAAGATTCCCTCCCCTTATCATTCAGGGTTCTATCTTTTTAATTCTTCATGGAATTAAGATAATCCTGCTAGCTTTTTCTTCTTCGCTGCTCTCTCACGTTCGTTTTTGTCTAAAATTTTCTTTCTAAGACGAATGGATTCAGGAGTAACCTCACAGTATTCGTCTTCATTCAAGTACTCAAGAGATTCCTCAAGTGACATAATACGAGGTTTTTTCATACTAACCGTTTGATCTTTCGTCGCTGAACGTACGTTTGTTTGTTGTTTCATACGGCTTACGTTTACAACAAGGTCGTTCTCACGGTTATGCTCCCCAACAATCATCCCTTGGTATACTTCAGTACCTGGCTCAACGAAGATCACACCGCGCTCTTCAACACCTTGGATTCCGTAAGCAGTCGCTTTACCTGTTTCCATTGAAACAAGTACACCTTGACGGCGTCCGCCGACTTGACCAGACTGCATTGGCTGGTAGCTGTCAAACGTATGGTTCAAAATACCAAAACCACGAGTTAATGAAAGAAATTCAGTTGTATATCCAATTAAACCACGTGATGGCACTGTAAAGATCAGGCGAACTTGACCGTTACCATTGTTGATCATGTCAATCATTTCACCTTTTCTTGCACCCATTGATTCCATAACAGAGCCAGTATGCTCTTCTGGTACATCAATTTGAACGCGCTCTACAGGCTCACATCGAACACCATCAACTTCTTTTACAATAACTTCTGGCTTCGATACTTGTAATTCAAATCCTTCACGTCTCATATTCTCAATGAGAATGGATAAGTGCAGCTCTCCGCGTCCAGAAACAACCCAAGCATCAGGTGAATCAGTTGGATCCACACGAAGACTGACGTCTGTTTGAAGTTGCTGCTCTAAGCGCTCTTCGATTTTACGTGATGTCACGTATTTTCCTTCACGGCCTGCAAATGGGCTATTGTTTACAACAAACTTCATTTGAAGTGTCGGCTCATCAATACGAAGGATTGGAAGTGCCTCTTGGTGTTCTACCGGACAAACCGTTTCACCTACGTTGATGTCTTCCATTCCAGATACAGCGACAAGATCTCCCGCTTTCGCTTCGTTGATTTCCACTCGTTTTAACCCTTGGAAACCAAAGATCTTTGTTACACGGAATTGTTTCACAGTGCCGTCGACTTTCATCAAGGCTACCTGCTGTCCTACTTGCATTGTTCCTCTGAATACACGGCCAATTCCAATTCTGCCAACATAATCATTGTAATCAAGTAGCGCCACTTGGAATTGAAGCGGCTCTTCATGGTTATCAACCGGGCAAGGAATATGGTTCACAATAGCTTCAAACAAAGATTCCATGTTTTCATCTTGCTTGCTCGCATCGTTACTTGCTGTACCATTGATTGCTGATGCATAGACAACTGGGAACTCAAGCTGTTCTTCTGTTGCATCCAATTCAATGAACAAGTCAATCACTTCATCGACTACTTCAGCCGGACGAGCAAAGTCGCGGTCAATTTTATTGACGACAACGATTGGTGTTAAGTTTTGCTCAAGTGCTTTTTTCAGCACAAAGCGTGTTTGAGGCATACAGCCTTCATAAGCATCCACAACAAGGAGTACACCATCTACCATTTTCATGATACGCTCAACTTCACCACCGAAATCGGCGTGTCCTGGTGTATCTAAAATATTAATGCGTGTATCTTTATAATTTATCGCAGTATTTTTAGCTAAAATCGTAATACCGCGCTCTCGCTCTAAATCATTTGAATCCATGGCTCTCTCAGCGATATTTTCATTCGCACGGAAAGTACCAGCTTGATGGAGCAATTGGTCAACAAGCGTCGTTTTACCATGGTCAACGTGGGCAATAATTGCGATGTTGCGAAGGTCTTTTCGAAGTTTCACATTTTCATCTCCTAAAATAATTAGATAACTTTCATATTATATCACAATCCCCTTTAAATGCCGATCGTTTTTCTGTAAACTTATATTAACTCTAAAAAAAGGGATGGGGACATATGAAACAAATCAAATGGCTTCTATTATTATGTGCATTACTTGCAGTTGTCAGTATGGCGTTTATTGGGGTAACTCTTGCAGAAAAAAACATACTGGGCATATGTCTAAGCATTGTATTCGCCATGATTTTCATGGGTACAGGATTTACATTAAAAAGAAAATTAAACGTGCAATCATAAAATTAGGTAAAAGCCTTCTACATGTAGAAGGCTTTTTATTTTGAGTAAAAACAAGACAATTCACCTATGAAAGCTCCATTCATCAGACGAAACGTATCTTGAAGGATTGACAAAAATAAGCAATCTGAACCCCTCCATTTTTCGACAAGAACTTTTATAGTTCTCCAAAATCAAACATAAAGTTACAATTTCCCTATTCTTCCACAAAGTTTCTCATGGTATGCTTTTCTTGCAACAAAATTTAACAGAAAAGGGAGAGAAAAGAAGCATGAAGAAGTTTTTGAGCAAATCGCTCAGCTCTGTTGTATTTTTCGCTTTAGCTATTATTCTTACTTTCACAACAGTAGCTCCTGGGCAAGCAAGCGCTGCAACTTTCAAAGGCATTCCTTTTGAACAGCAG
Source organism: Bacillus sp. FSL R5-0659 (assembly GCF_038008785.1). Classification (NCBI taxonomy): domain Bacteria; kingdom Bacillati; phylum Bacillota; class Bacilli; order Caryophanales; family Bacillaceae; genus Bacillus; species Bacillus sp. FSL R5-0659. The sequence goes on along the minus strand of NZ_JBBOZU010000001.1, from coordinate 1,386,994 downwards.
CAAATCATTAAAGAATTATTGGAGAAAAACGAGCGTGTCATCAACATTCTCATCAATTCATTTGTTGAGGAAGACAACAACTACACATTTGATGTGAAAAAAGCTGTTGAGCTCGGACTAACTGAAGAAGAAGCGGCGACTGCTGAGAAATTCTTAGATCGCGCAGCTGTTCTTACAATCGTTTTCAGTGAAAGCATCACTAAAAACGAAAAAGGGAAATTGGTTTTTGATGCAGCAAAAGCTGTTGAACTTGGTCTTACAAAAGAAGAAGCGGCTAAATTCGAAAAGCTTTTCAAATCAGTGATCAGAATTGCTGATCTTGCTGGTGATGCCCTTGTTCTAGACAAAAAAGGAAACGTTGTGATTGATTCAAAAATCGCAAAAGGTCTTGGATTCAGCTCTACTGAATTACTTGTTTTCAACCAAATGCTTAAGAAAATTCCTCAAGAGCAATTAAAAACGTTCTATGATGCAGTTCAAATTGCGAAAGAAAAATTAAGCTAAGCTCAGAAAAACCCCCACCTGGTTTATCCAGATGGGGGTTTTTTATTTCAGCCAATAAAGAATGATCATCATGGCGTATCCTATACCAAATGCGATACTTGCTCGATATAACAGCTTGCCATAGTAGCGCTTTTCAAATTTTCTTCTTTCTTCCTTTTCATCTATATATGGCATGAGATCAGGAGTCTGTATAAGGGGGATTGGCTCTTTCATTTCGTGATAAAGGTGTTGGCAGCTCTCGCAGGATTGTAAGTGCTCTTCAACAATTTTATTTGTTTCTGCACTTGTGTCCCCCTCTATATAAAGTGGTAACAATTCTTCAATCAAATAACAGCTCATTTATTGAACTCCTCACAATGTAGCATTCGCTTCAGCTCTAATCTGGCTCGATGAAGGGTTGTTTTGACTTTAGATAAAGTCCAATTCAAAATTTCTGCTACTTCTTCATATGACAATTCTTGAATATCTCTTAAAATGAGGACCTCCCGGTAGGAATCCTTTAGCTGATAAATATGATGCCACAGCCTTTCTATATCAGCTTGTTTTTCAATGTGATCTTCTGGTGTCGTGAACGACTGCTGCTCTAAGAAATCCATTTCCTCTACGTTCGTAAAAGTCCATTTTACTTTTCGGCGATAATCATTCACAAATGTGTGATACGCAATGGTATAAAGCCATGTTTTCATACTTGAATGTCCCTTAAAGGAGGACAACCCATGCAGTGCCTTCATAAATACGTCCTGTGCAAGGTCCTTGGCTGTTTCCATATTTCCCGTCCGGCGATATAAATATTTAGTGATTTCCTGAAAATATTCTTGATAGATTTTTTCAATTTGCTCTGCTGGTCTGGACATCAAAAATAAAACCACACAGTCATCCAAATCGATAAAACGATAAAAAAGAAGTATAACGAGTAAATAAACCCTTTCATGCGTTTTAACTCGTCATAGTCCTTCTGACCTTCCATCGGCGCTGAGGGCTGCTTTTCACCCGTGACCGCATGCTGAAATTGCTGTTCGTGTGCCTTCATCCAGCTAGCTGCCTCGTCTCCCAGATCCCCTTCTTGATACAGTTCATATAAGTCTTGAAAGATGGCTTGTTTTTCTTTATCTGTCAAAACGATGCACCTCTTTTGTTCGTCCATTCACTTCATAGATTTTATGCTCATTTGATCCGAAGGTTTGTATGATGACAAGCCATGAAATGTCGATGTTCCCTTCTTTGTCGATCATTCTCACAGGTTTTATTTGCTTTTTATAGATCGTATATGGTTTATACCTTTTAAGTACTTGCTGATAGACGTCCTCACGATCTTGATTAGATACTGCGTGCGGGATAGAAGAAGCAACTTGCACTCTCAACTCAATTCCATCATCCCCTTTAAACAGATTGACGACATGAGAGGAGCGTTTAAATGTATATTGTTTACTTTCACTAGTGCCTATTTCTTTCCTTATGTCTTTTGGTGTTTTCCCTATGATCTTTAACAAATCTTCATCGCTGACGTTCCCTTTTTTCTGTTGAAGAAACGCTTTTGACAGCTTGAAGCTGATGACTTCATTTAATGAGCCATTAAACAGAAACTCCGATTGATCTTTTGTTGTGACCCTCACTTCATGCTGCCAATCAAAATAAAATTCATCAATGCCTGTGATTTGATAAGCTGGCGGCTTGAGGTTTAAATGTTTATAAATACTGTTGATCCTGTTTTTTATCTCCGTTTCTGTTAAATGGATTCCGTCAATATCCTTTAATTGAAAGATGGCGTTTACGTATTGCGCTTGTCGAAGCGTCCCTTTTTCCCAGGTGGCAGACGCTAAACTGTCCTCTTCAATCTGAGACATTTTTGGCAGAAGAAGAACGTTCGTCTCTCCATCCTCTTTTTGTACAGTCAATTGAATGCGATTGAGATCTATTGACCTTCCGCTTCTTTCGAAAAATTCAATGGTCTTTTGCCTATATTCTTTATCGGTCAGTTCCTTTCCCTCTACACGACCTCGATAAGAATATTCGCTTAATTCACCTGTAAACGGAGAAATATTCACTTCATACTGATCATCTGCAAACACGTAATGATAAGGGATAGGCTGATGACTAGCATTTAAATACAGCGATTGATTCTCCGGTACAAACTTTGAAGCGAATGCTTTTGCACTTGCTGCTGATAAAGGGCGATATTCTTCCGAGAAAGTATCTACCAATTCCGTTTTGGTGAATTGGAACATGGTATGAGGGATATTAATAATCGGATTGAGTAATAGCAGAAAAAAGACAGCTATACAACCAGCGCCCCACTGCCTTAATCTCACTTTGTCCCGCAGTAAAGCAGATAACAAATAAATCGTCATAAAGCTTCCTGCTGCTGCCCCTAAAATGACAATCGATTTAAATGTAGATTGAAGTTCATACTTCGAAATAGAAGGATAAAAAATATAAAGCAGGGCTGCAAAAATTAGGCCATAGAACAACAGCAATCCCTTCCACTTCCAGTGCCAAAACAAGCGAAAGAAAAGATGCAGTACTAAAGCGGCAAAGCCAGCCATAACCAAAATGGTGATCAGATCTCTCCATACTAGCCCCATATCACCGCTAAGAAAGAACTTTTTGCTTTCAGCAAACACAATAAACACGGTTTGACATAAAGGCAGAAGTAATACAGATAAATCAAAAGCAAAAAACATGCCTTTATTTTTTAAATAAGGAAGAGTAATCACATAGTACAGTGATGCAAGCAAAACATACCCATAAATGAGAAATTGCATGAAATCTGTCAGCACTTCAAATGTTTCGATCGTATACTGTCTAGCTAGGACTTGGTGGATCATTTCAACTGTTATTCCGCCAAGCAGAACAACTCTTAATACGATTCCAGCATAAAATACATAACCACTCTTCTTTTCTTTCCATAGCGGAAGTGTCATGAAAAGAACAAATAGTCCAAGTACACACCATTGAATGATGCGGATACTATACTCATTTAAAATAAAATACCTTTCAAAATGGAGCGATAAATCACTAAACAAATCAAACATTGATACACAATCCTTTACATAAAATTAAGGCCTCATTCGTATAGACATTCGCCTTACCAAAAAGTTTCAGGAAAAACAAAAAATCACTTCATTCTCATGAAGTGATTCCGATTATTTTTTATTTCCGCTTCCTTTTATGTAATCATGCAAGATTTTTTCACAAATGGATCGATTTCCGGCGACTATGCTGTTTTTATCTAGGAACGTAAGACGCTCTCCGTGAATATTTGAGTAAACAGCCCCTACTTCATCAAGCAGTACGCAGCCCGCTGCATAATCCCATGGCGCAAGCCTTAACGTGACATATGCGTCACTTCTGCCGCTTGCAATATAAGCAAGCTCAAGGGCAGCGGATCCAATCGTTCGTGTCCCTCTCACATCACGCACAAGACGGGCAAATGGTTTGGCGTCAAAATAAGGGCTTTCGATCGCCCATGTCGGATTAATCCCCACAATGGCTTTTTCAATTTCCACATCTTTTAATCGAGGGAGCAGGGTATCGTTCATATAAGCTCCTTCTCCTTTGATGGCATGGTAGAGCTCGTCATGAATAACGTCATAAATAAGACCGATTTTCCCAACACCATTTTCAAATATCCCGATTGAAATGGCAAAGTTGCGTTTTTGATGGACAAAGTTCATTGTGCCATCGATCGGATCAATAATCCACACAATCCCATCGAGTGAGGTCACCTCTTCCCCTTGTCCCTCTTCTCCTAAAATGTGATGGTCTGAAAATGTCGACTGTATTTTTTCAATAAAAAAACGCTCTGTTTCTTTATCGATATTCGTGACAAGATCATTTGGATTTGATTTTGTTTCAATTGATAGACCTTCCTGCATGGACGCTTTAATACGGCTCCCTGCTTCTTTTACCCAGAGCTTTGCAAGACGGTCAATTTCCACCCAGTTTGTCATCAGATTGTAAACCTCTTTTCTATGTAGGACCTATTTGTAATAGCATACTGATATTATGTACGTAAAAGCAAGAAAAAAGCAGCTTCATACAAAAACGAACCGATGAATTGGTTCGTTTTTACCTCACGCTGTTTTACCCTTGAAGCTGCTCCCATTCTTTTCTTAGGCGCTCAAGCTTTCGTTTGCTGCGTTCGATTTGGATGTCATCTTTATGCTCGATGGCTTCATGAAGCGTAGAAAGCTCATAATCAACCTCTAATCTCCACACAGCGATGCGATTCTTCTTCTCCTGCCTATACCCCTGCTTCACGATTTGCTTCATTGGTCAACGCCCCTTCCAGAGAATGATTCATTCCTTGTCAGTTTTCATTGATAAAAAATTCAATCGATAAGAGAAATGGTTCTTGCTTATATCGTATGAAGCGATCGCATAACCGCAACGACATTCTGAAAATTGTGTCTTTACCTATTTATTATGTACCACAAAATTGATGATTTTAAACGCTGCGACACGACCTTCATAAACTTTGATCTAACGGTGCATCTTTTTTTGAGCTTGACCCAAGCTATGATAAAATATGATCAGCGAAAAGATACAGGAGGCATAACATGAGTGAAATGCGTTTTAGAGATGAAGATTTTGAAACATTCACAGTTGATGGTTTAGATGAACGAATGACTGTATTAAAAGAAAGAGTCCGTCCAAAGCTTGAGGCACTTGGCGAACATTTTGCACCACTTCTTTCTTCTATTACAGGAGACGAAATGTTTGTACACGTCGCAAAGCATGCTAGAAGATCTGTCAACCCGCCAAATGATACGTGGGTTGCTTTTGCAAACAGTAAGCGCGGATATAAAAAACTCCCTCATTTTCAAATCGGGCTTTGGAAAACACATGTCTTTGTCTGGTTTGCACTCATTTATGAATCTCCAGTAAAAGGTGAGTACGGCCAGCTATTTGAAAAAGAACTAGACACCATTCAGCAGAAAATACCGCAAGATTTTGTTTGGTCTAAAGATCATATGAAACCAGATGTCATGCGTCACAGCGAACTAGATTCAGAACAGCTGAAAACGCTGTTTGAACGTGTTCAAACAGTCAAGAAAGCCGAGCTTCTTTGCGGCATTCAGCTACCGAGAGAAGAAGTCGTGCAAATGAATAATGAAGAATTCCTCTCGAAAATTGAAAATGCCTTCCGCACGCTGACGTATCTATACCGTTTTACACAGAAAGAATCTGTATGAAAAAACGAGCCCTTTTAGGCTCGTTTTTTACATGCGTATAATAGCAGTCTCTTCTGCCTCTCTTGCGGTTTTTACTGCATGATAAGGGGAATACCCGCTTCCCTTTTCAAACGCCGCACAATGCGTTTTTTCCTCTGCTTTTGATGGCACAACCTCTTTAAATCGTTTATATGCGTCTAATAACTCCTGCTTCGCAATTCCTTTTTCGTAGGCTTTTTCAACAGCCTGAAAAAATGAAATGACCGCAATCTTTTCCTCTGTCGTCCAGTCGACATCCATTGGATATTGATATTCCATTTACTTGTCCCTCACTTTAATACTCATTTCTGATTTGAACTTTTATTATAGCATCTGTTTGTTAAGAAACCGATTGATTTTATGCTTTACATTCCGATCAGTTCATAATATAATTCTTTTGTTTTATGCAATGAAATCTGCTGTAATTGGCACAATAATAGCAGGTATTTCGATGAAGGTGGGAAAGCAATTGTCACAACATGATACACCCTTATACACTGGACTAAAAAAACACGCAGCAACCAATCCAGTCCAATTTCACATTCCAGGCCATAAAAAAGGAGCCGGAATGGATCCTGAATTTAGAGCATTCATTGGCGACAATGCATTAAGCATTGACCTCATTAATATAGAACCTCTCGATGATTTACATTCACCACGAGGGATGATAAAAGAAGCACAGGAGCTTGCTGCTGAAGCCTTCGGTGCTGATCATACGTTTTTCTCTATTCAAGGAACAAGCGGCGCCATCATGACAATGGTGATGACGGTATGCGGACCTGGAGATAAAATTATCGTTCCTCGTAACGTTCATAAATCAATTATGTCCGCGATTGTATTTTCTGGCGCCATTCCTGTTTTTATTCACCCAGAAATAGACAAAGAGCTTGGCATCTCTCACGGTATTACACCTGAATCAGCCAAAAAGGCGCTCACTAAGCATCCAGATGCGAAAGGTTTACTTGTCATTAATCCAACGTATTTTGGTATTTCAGCAGACTTAAAATCAATCGTAGACATTGCCCATTCATTTGATGTGCCTGTCCTTGTCGATGAAGCACACGGTGTGCATATCCATTTTCATGATGAGCTTCCCCTCTCTGCGATGCAGGCAGGTGCCGACATGGCAGCAACAAGTGTCCATAAACTTGGCGGCTCTCTTACGCAGAGCTCTATTTTAAATATGAAGGAAGGGCTTGTTTCAAAAGACCGCGTGCAATCGATTTTGAGTATGCTGACGACAACATCCACTTCTTATTTGCTCTTAGCATCACTGGATGTCGCTCGAAAACGATTAGCCACTGAAGGAAAGGCACTTGCTGACGAAGCCATTCGTTTGGCTGAATCAGCGAGAGACCGCTTGAATCAAATTGACGGTATTAGCTGCATCGGCAAGGAAATACTCGGTTCAGCTTCTACTTACGATTATGACCCAACGAAATTAATTATCTCCATTAAAGACCTTGGGTTAAACGGACATGATGTCGAAAAATGGCTGAGAGAAAGCTATCGAATTGAAGTAGAGCTCTCTGACCTTTACAATATCTTATGTATCGTAACCCCTGGTGATTCAGATGAGACAATTGATACGCTCGTGACGGCGATGCAGGAAATTGCCGCAGCGTCTACTCGTGACGGCGGCAAACAAGCGGTAACAGAGGTACTGCTGCCTGATATCCCATCGCTTGCTATGACGCCGCGTGACGCCTTTTATGCCACAACTGAAGTCGTTCCTTTTAAGGAAGCAGTCGGCCGCATCACCGCAGAGTTTGTGATGGTATATCCGCCAGGTATTCCAATTTTTATACCAGGTGAAATTATCACAGAAGAAAATATATCGTATATCTTTAAAAATATTGAAATTGGCCTCCCTGTCCAAGGACCTGAAGATTCAACGCTTGAAATGATCCGTGTGATTAAGGAACAAAAACCAATTTTATAAAAAAGAAACATGCAGCCCCAAATGGAGCTGCATGCTTTTTTTATTTATTCAGAGGCTTCATCACAGCAATGACAGTGACCGCACGTTCCGTATAGCGTTGTCACTTTTTCATTTTCAAATTGATCAATGGTTTCATTGCAATCTTGACAAATAATTGTACCCACGTACATTCCCCTTTTCTTCATTCATAGTTTGAAAGCGTTTGATCTATTTCTTATCTCTATAATATGATGTCACATTTAAGTTGTCAACGGTTAATTGTATGACACATTTAATCATTTTTTATAAATATGTGCTTTTTTCTCATCATATTGAGGGAACGTTTCAATTGTATTTTGCTTCATATCAATTCTGTAACAATTGAGTAACAATCGAAAATTGTCAAAAGGGACATGATACACTAGAGTGACTAACAGGGAACAAGCTCCTAAAAATGTTGGGACAACCCCAAATGATTTTGAGGTGAATAGATTGAATTTTATGAGGACACTTCTCATTATATTCCCCATGCTCTTTGTACTTAGTTCATGCTCATTTGCGTATATCATACCGACTCAGACCGACCAAGTCAGTCATATTCAAAAACCGAGAATTCTCTTCTTTACTGATGCAGAAAACCTTGATAAAGAAAGCCCTTATTATGATGCAGTCCTCGATTTAAAGAATGAATACCCTAAGGAAATGTCAAAAATGATTGTGAAAGAAGATCGTAAAGGCTGGAAAAATGAAGTTGATGAACTGCCGGCTATTTTACTTGTCAATGATGAAAAAGTCATCGTGAAGGTTGAAGGAAATGTTCGCAGTAAACAGGAGATCTTATCGCCCTTATGCCATGCTTTAGACCGCGTCAATACAAACTAATGATATTTTCCTTGCACTTATATATAACCATATGAAAAAACCCCTCACCTCATGAGGGGTTTTTCATATGGTGTTCAGGGCGCAAAAAAACCCTCTCCATCAAGGAGAGGGTTTCATAGGTTCATTATTTTACGATGTGGATTGGGCTTCCAATTGCTACTTCAGCCGTTTCCATTGTAATTTCACCTAATGTTGGGTGAGCATGAATTGTCATAGCGATGTCTTCAGCAGTCACTCCAGCTTCGATTGCAAGGCTAAGCTCTGAAATCATATCAGAAGCGCCAACACCTGCGATTTGAGCACCGATAACTAGACCATCCTCTTTACGAGTGATCATTTTCATGAAGCCATCAGTTGCATCAAGAGAAAGTGCACGTCCGTTCGCTGCGAATGGGAATTTCGCTGCAACGATTTCGATTCCTTCTGCTTTTGCTTCTGCTTCAGTGTATCCAACAGTTGCAAGTTCTGGCTCAGAGAATACAACAGCAGGAATACCAAGGTAATCAATTTCAGCTGGCTCTCCAGCGATTGCTTCAGCTGCAATTTTACCTTCGTAAGAAGCTTTGTGTGCAAGTGGTGGTCCATCAACGATGTCACCAATTGCATAGATGTTAGATACGCTTGTACGGCATTGTTTGTCTGTTTTGACAACTCCGCGGTCAGTCAATTCAACACCAACTTGCTCAAGACCAAGCTCATCAGTGTTTGGACGACGCCCAACAGTCACAAGTACGTAATCAGCATCAACTGTTTTTTCTTCACCTTTTACTTCGAATGTAACAGTGACACCATCAGATTTTTCTTCAACGCCTTTTGCAAGAGCGTTTGTATGGATTTCAACGTTTCCTTTTTTCTTCAGGTTACGTTTAACCAATGAGCTCATTTGCTTTTCGAAACCTGGAAGGATTTCGTCTCCACCTTCAAGGATCACAACTTCTGTTCCAAAGTTTGCATAAGCAGTACCAAGCTCAGTACCGATGTATCCACCACCGATGACAACTAACTTTTTAGGTACTTCTTTAAGCGCTAAAGCACCAGTTGAGTTGATCACGCGGTCTGTGTATTTAAAAGTAGGCAATTCGATTGGACGAGATCCAGTAGCAAGAATTGCATTTTTGAAAGTGTAAGTCTGTGCTGAATTTTCATCCATTACACGTACAGAGTTGCTGTCTACGAAATAAGCTTCACCTTTAACGATGTCTACTTTATTTCCTTTAAGAAGACCTTGAACTCCACCTGTTAATTTGTTTACAACAGAAGCTTTCCACTCTTGAACTTTTGTGAAATCAACTGTTACGTTTTCAGCTTTGATACCCATGTCTTCAGAATGCTTAGCATTTTCGAAACGATGGCCAGCATTGATTAATGCTTTTGAAGGAATACAACCAACGTTTAGACATACACCGCCAAGTGTTCCTTTTTCAACGATTGTTACTTTTTGTCCAAGCTGTGCAGCACGAATAGCAGCTACATATCCACCAGGACCTGCACCGATGACAAGAGTATCTGTTTCGATTGGGAAATCTCCTACTACCATGACATTACGCCTCCATTAAAATTAATTGTGGATCATTCAATAAACGCTTGATGTGGTTAAGGGCATTTTGCGCAGTAGCTCCGTCAATCATACGGTGGTCAAAGCTTAGGGAAAGAGCTAAGACTGGAGCTGCAACGATTTCGCCATCACGAACAACCGCTTTTTCAGCGATACGGCCAATACCAAGGATCGCTACTTCTGGGTGGTTGATGACTGGAGTAAACCATTGTCCACCAGCAGAACCGATGTTTGTGATTGTGCAAGATGCACCTTTCATTTCAGCTGGAGCCAATTTACCATCACGTGCTTTTGTTGCAAGCTCATTGATTTCGTTAGAAACTTCGAAAATCGCTTTGCGATCTGCATTTTTCACAACTGGAACGAGCAAGCCTTTTTCAGTGTCAGCTGCAATTCCGATGTTGTAGTAATGCTTTTGAACAACTTCATCCGTTTTATCATCGATAGAAGTGTTAAGTACTGGGTACTTTTTCAAAGCAGAAGTTAGAGCTTTTACAACGTAAGGCAAGTAAGTTAACTTGATTCCTTGATCAGCTGCAACTTGTTTGAATTGTTTACGATGTGCAACAAGGTTTGTTACATCAACTTCATCCATTAATGTTACGTGAGGAGCTGTATGCTTAGAGTTCACCATTGCTTTCGCGATTGCTTTGCGGATTCCGCTCATTTTCTCGCGAGTTTCTGGGAATTCTCCTTCAAGAACTGGAGCTGCTGCCGCTTTAGGAGCTGCTTCTTCTTTCGCACTTTCAGCTGCTTGAGGTGCTGCTGCTGGAGCTGCAGAACCACCATTAACGAAGCTGTCGATATCTTCTTTTAACACACGTCCGTTTTTACCAGAACCTGCAACTTTGTAAATTTCAACGCCTTTTTCACGAGCATATTTACGTACAGATGGCATAGCGATCACGCGTTTGTTTGGATCAGCATCTACTTGCTCTTGTGCGCCTGCACCAGTTGCTGCTGCCGCTTCTTCTTGTGCTACTTCTTTCTTCTCTGGCTCGTTACCAGCTTCAGCAGTACCTTGTACTTGAGCTTCAGTTTTTGCTTCGCCTTCTTCTTCGCTGCCTTTAAATTGAAGATTTTCGTAACCAGGTGCATCAAACGTAATGATTGTTTGTCCTACAGTTGCAACTGTTCCCTCTTCAACTTTTAATTCTAATACTTTTCCTTTAACAGGTGAAGGAATTTCTACAACTGCTTTATCATTTTGTACCTCTGCTAAAACGTCATCTTCATTGATTTCGTCGTTTGGTTTAACAAACCACTTAACGATCTCACCTTCGTGGATACCTTCTCCGATGTCCGGAAGTTTAAATTCAAATGCCACTGTTTTTCGCCTCCTAGATTTTGTTGAACCCTTGTTGTGTATGTTTACACGGTCATGTAATTGATAAAGGGGAAGAGAAATAAATTCTTTTCCCCTCTGTCATTTAATTAAAATTCAAGAACTTTTTTCGCTGTTTCAAGTACATCTTTATGGTTTGGAAGCCATACGCTCTCAGCTTGAGAGAAAGCAAATACAGTATCAGGTGCAGCTACACGAAGTACTGGTGCTTCCAGGCTAAGGATCGCTCTGTCATTGATTTCAGCTACTACGTTTGCAGCAATACCAGCTTGTTTTTGTGCTTCTTGAACAACGATCGCACGGCCTGTTTTTTCAACAGAAGCGATGATTGTTTCAATATCAAGCGGGCTTACTGTGCGAAGATCGATAACTTCAGCAGAAACGCCTTCTTTTTCTAGCTCTTCAGCAGCTTTTAGTGATTCGTGAACCATTGCACCGTAAGTGATGATTGAAAGGTCAGTACCTTCACGTTTCACGTCAGCTTTACCGATTTCAATTGTGTACTCTTCTTCAGGAACTTCCTGACGGAAAGAACGATAAAGTTTCATATGCTCAAGGAACACTACAGGATCGTTGTCACGAATTGCAGAAATTAAAAGTCCTTTTGCATCATAAGGTGTTGAAGGAATGACAACCTTGATACCAGGCTGTTGTGCGATAAGACCTTCTAAGCTGTCAGCGTGAAGCTCAGGTGTGTGAACTCCCCCACCGAATGGAGAACGGATTGTCACTGGAGAATGCCAGCGTCCGCCAGAACGGTAACGCATACGAGCCATTTGTCCAGAAACAGAATCTAATACTTCGTAAACGAATCCGAAGAATTGAATTTCCATTACTGGGCGGAATTCTTGTAGTCCAAGGCCAATTGCAAGACCGCCAATACCAGATTCAGCAAGTGGAGTATCGAATACACGATCCTCACCAAACTCTTTTTGCAATCCTTCAGTCGCACGGAATACGCCGCCGTTTTTACCAACGTCTTCTCCGAAAACGAGAACGTTTTCGTCATTTTTCAGTTCTGTGCGTAACGCATCAGTGATCGCTTGAATCATTGTCATTTGCGCCATGGCTTACTTCGACTCCTTCTGTTTGTAAATTTCAAGCTGTTCAACTAAGTTGAATGGTTTCACATCGTACATGTTTTCAATCAAGTCAGTGACTTTTTGCTTAGGCTGTTCGTCAGCTTCTTTGATCGCTTGTTTGATTTGTTCTTTTGCATCTTCGATCACTTTATTCTCTTCTTCTTCAGACCATAGGCCTTTGTTTTCCAAGAATTTGCGGTAGCGTACCAATGGATCTTTTTGCTCCCACTCGTTTTCATCTTCTTTTGTACGATATCTTGTTGGATCGTCACCAGCCATTGTATGTGGGCCGTAACGGAATGTAAGAGTTTCGATTAATGTTGGTCCTTCACCATTTACAGCGCGCTCACGAGCTTCAGCAGTTGCTGCATAAACAGCTAATGCATCCATACCGTCAACTTGTACGCCTACGATACCAGCTGCAGCTGCTTTTTGTGCAATTGTTTGTGCAGCAGACTGCTTTTCAACAGGTGTAGAGATCGCATATCTGTTGTTTTGGACAACAAAAATCGCTGGCGCTTTGTAAGCCCCTGCAAAGTTAATACCTTCGTAGAAATCACCTTGTGAAGCTCCACCGTCACCAGTGTAAGTGATTGCAACAGCTTTTTTACCGCGCTTTTTCAAACCAAGAGCTACACCAGCAGCTTGAATGATTTGTGCACCGATAATGATTTGCGGTGAAAGTGCATTCACATCATCAGGCATTTGGTTACCAACAAAGTGTCCGCGAGAGAACAAGAATGCTTTTGTTAGCGGAAGACCATGCCAGATTAATTGTGGTACATCACGATATCCTGGAAGAATGAAATCTTCTTTCTCAAGTGCAAAGTGAGTTGCAAGCTGAGAAGCCTCTTGTCCAGCTGTTGGCGCATAGAAGCCAAGACGTCCTTGACGGTTCAATGAAATTGAACGTTGATCTAATACACGTGTAAACACCATACGGCGCATTAATTCTTTTAATTGGTCATCTGAAAGATCCGGCATTGCCGCTTCGTTTACGACTTCGCCTTTTTCGTTTAAAATTTGAAACGTTTCAAACTGCTTTTTGATGGCATCAAATTGCTTTTTGCTATCAACAATTGCTTTTTTTGTTTTTGCAGCCATTCTAAAGTCACCTCTTCCTTTCTTTTAACAGTCCATTTGTCGTGAATCCATTTATACATACAGATATAGGATAACCCAAAATACTCATATGACTCCTGTATATAATAGCCACTAAGATCGTTGTCGAAACATAGGTTGACCACTCTTTTTTGAGTCCTTCTAACTGTATTAACGATAGTTCACAAAAAACTAATACAACTTCTGTTAACAAGGAATAGTTTACAACAAGAAAAATAGTCCGTCAATTGATTTAACGGCTTTATTTAAATAAATGTATTCGCTTTACTTTTTATGGTGAACTGTATCAATCTGTTTAACAAACAACCTAATCTGTACTAGTATAGAGTGTACTACTGTACTACAATAGAAAATGTTTGTTTTTGTCGAAAAATAAAAAAAGAGCTGTTTTTCAGCTCTTTTTTGACTCTTGTTCTGCTGCTTTATACAAAGCCTTTTTATGATCATTCAATTGATCTGTATATCGATTGAACTTCTTACTTTCTTTTCTGACTTTGCTATATGAACGATTGACGGTCTTCAGCTTAGACTTCAGCTCTTCATATCCTAGATCCTTTTTCTTTAAAGATTGATACAAATGCTGATCTTGTTTCAGCGCCTTTTGATACTCCTTGTAAAGCTGATCATATGATGCATATCGTTTCTCGATCGATTTGACTGTTTGATCTGCTTTCTCTTTTAACTCGGCATCTTGCAATCGTGCAGCAGATTCCTTTACCGTTTTCAATTCTTTTTTCGATTCATCCATGCTGTCTTTTTCTGTTTTTAAATGTTCTTCTCGTTTCGCTGCCGATGCTAACGCCTGATTAGAAAGGCTTGACACTGTTTTTGTATGGTCCTTTGTTGTTTGAATCATTTTTGTGTACAGCTTCTGTTCTTTTTTCTCATAGCTTTGCAGTGTACCTTGCTCTTTTTCGAAGGATGCTTCTTTTTCACTCATTTTCATCATCGCATCCTGCATGTCATTGAATGGATTTTGACCTCCGCATCCTGTCAGCAAAAGGGTACATATCCCCGCTAAAGCAGCACCTGCTTTCATGCTTCTTTTCATCTGTCTCATCACAAGGTCCCCCTTTACATCTCCACATACCACTATAATTTTTATAGGCGTTTGTGACAAGGAAAGAGGTCAGTCAGATGAGGCGGAGAAGATTTTTTTCAAGCAATAGGCTCATGACTATACAAATAGTGCATTCATACATAGTTTATATTACACGCTTCGCCTTCACTTATGAAAGGCCGAGTGTATTTCCAAAGGAGGTCAAAAGTATGTCTAATTATAGTCATGGAAGTATGTATGGTGGATACGGCGGTTACGGGTATGGATACGGCGGCGGCTGTTGTTACCCAAGTTATGGCGGTGGATACGGATGCGGATACGGCGGCGGACGTACATTCGCTTTAATCGTTGTGCTTTTCATCCTATTAATCATCGTTGGCGCAGCATTCTTAGGCGGCGGTGGCTGCTGCTAAGGCTGTTTAAGCCTCTGACCGGTCTCAAAGGACCGGTCTTCTTTATTTCATTGCATATGTTGTGTATCATTTTATATACTTTACATACAAAGGAAATAGGAGTGAAGTTTTGTGATTACCATGGATGATATCGTAAGGGACGGACATCCCGTCTTAAGACAAACAGCTGAAGCGGTCGAGCTCCCGCCGACAGAAGAGGAAAAACAGCAATTAACTGACATGATCGAATTCGTCAAAAACAGTCAAGATGCTGACATTGCTGAAAAATACGGACTAAGACCAGGCGTTGGATTAGCTGCTCCGCAGATCAATATTAGTAAACGGATGATCGCAGTTCACTGTGAGGATGAAGACGGAGAAGAATACAGCTATGCTCTGTTCAACCCGCGCATTGTCAGTCATTCAGTTAAAAGAGCTTATTTAGCTACTGGTGAAGGCTGCTTATCAGTTGATGAAGCCATCCCTGGATTTGTTCCTCGATATCAAAAAATCAGGGTGAAGGCCACAACGCTTGAAGGAGAGGACATTGATATCCGTCTAAAAGGATTCCCTGCTATTGTCTTTCAGCATGAAATTGACCATTTAAATGGCATTATGTTTTATGATCATATTCAAAAGGATCAACCTTTCGCTGAGCCAGAAAACTCTGTTGCGATTGGCAGATCATAACATAAAAAGAAGACCCCACATCTAAGGGTCTTCTTTTTTATTCTTCAATAAGGCCAAGATGGGTCACTGCATGGAATATGCCGTCCTCATCTACTGGCTTTGTCACAAAATCAGCCAATGCTTTCAGTTCACTCACAGCATTTCCCATCGCAACGCCTGTTCCAGCAAACGAAATCATTTCTCTATCGTTCAGTCCGTCTCCAAAGGCAATGGTATCCTTTTGATCGTAAGGAAGTCTTTCGATGACTCGTTTGATTCCTTCAGCTTTTGATCCGCCTTTTGGCAGAACATCTGTTGACAGCTCATGCCATCTGACAAGGTCAATCTCATCGTAGAATGCCTTATATTGCTCTTCCTCTTCTGCCTTACAAAATAACAGCATTTGAAAAATGTCGTTTTCTTTAAAGAAAGACAAATCGTGCTCAGGATGCTCTGTTTTTAAAGTACCGATTCCTTCATGGATAAACGGATGGTTCGGTACAGACGCCTTCATCGTTTCTTCTCCCATAAAAACAAGCGGATGATCATGACGATCCGCTGTCTCATAAATCCGCTCCATCAGCTCCTGCTTCAGCGGATTACCGTAAATAACGTCTCCCTCATACATGACATACTGACCGTTATAAGCAATGAATGAGTCAAGCCCTAATTCTTCTAAAATGGGCTGAATCAGAAAAGGAGAACGCCCAGATGCAATAAAGAGATGATGACCTTTTTCTTTTAATAAATGAACCGCTCGCTTCGTTGACTCAGGTATTTTTTTATCATGATCATATAAAGTACCATCGATATCAAAGAAGATGACTTTTTTATTCATATCTCGCCCTCCTG
Organism: Bacillus sp. FSL R5-0659; assembly: GCF_038008785.1. Lineage (NCBI taxonomy): Bacteria > Bacillati > Bacillota > Bacilli > Caryophanales > Bacillaceae > Bacillus > Bacillus sp. FSL R5-0659. Next base: position 1,370,397 of record NZ_JBBOZU010000001.1, on the reverse strand, counting down.
CCCTTTGTTATGTATACACACTCCCTTTCATCATACAGAAAGATTTTCGCTTTCGAAACCAAATCCTTTTGAAAACGCCTATTTTCCCACATATATCCATGTAACATTCATTGGAAACATCATATAATACAAGTATATAGAGAGATCGGAATACGCTGTTTAAGCTTACTTTAAACTGAAAGGAGGCGGCCTGTGATGCTTCGTCGTCTGCGCAAGAAAATTCGAAGACAATGGAAGGACATGCTTCGTAAAAAATCGATTGCTTAAAGGGATCTTTCGCACATTTGCCGAAGGTCCTTTTTTCTCAGAGACTTTTCTTATGCGCGTTTTTTTAATATAATAGAATAAGCGAGTGTAACATACGGTATTTAAGGAGAGATTTGGATGATATATAAGGTATTTTTTCAGGCAAGTACTACTGAGGTACCTGTAAGAGAACACACAGATTCACTATACGTTGAAGCGGTTTCTGAAAGAGACGTACGCGATAAGTTGAAAAAACATAACTACAACATTGAATTCATTCAGCCTGTAGACGGTGCTTTTTTAGACTATGAACGAGAAAGTGAAAATTTTAAAGTATTGGAGCTATGAGAGGAATGAAATTTGTAAAAAACGATCAGGCGGCAGTTTTTGCGCTCGGCGGTTTAGGCGAGATCGGTAAAAACACGTATGGCGTTCAATTTCAAGATGAAATCATTTTAATTGATGCTGGTATTAAGTTTCCTGAAGATGAGCTTCTTGGAATTGACTACGTCATCCCTGACTATACGTACTTAGTTAAAAACGAAGATAAAATCAAAGGTCTTTTCATCACTCACGGACATGAAGACCACATCGGCGGTATCCCTTACCTTCTCAAGCAAGTGAATATTCCAGTTTACGGCGGCAAACTCGCAATCGGCCTACTTCGTAATAAATTGGAAGAGCATGGTCTCTTGAGACAAACAAAACTTCACATTTTTGAAGAAGAAGATACCATCAAATTTAGAAAAACAGCTGTGTCTTTCTTTAGAACGACACACAGTATTCCAGATTCTTATGGAATTGTCGTCAAGACACCTCCTGGTAACATCGTACATACAGGTGATTTCAAGTTTGACTTTACTCCTGTTGGCGAGCCTGCCAATTTAACCAAAATGGCTGAGATCGGAAAAGAAGGCGTACTTTGTCTTTTATCTGATAGTACAAACAGTGAAATCCCAGAATTTACGATGTCTGAAAGACGTGTAGGTGAAAGCATTGATGACATCTTTAGAAAAGTCGACGGACGTATCATCTTTGCCACGTTTGCTTCAAACATTCACAGACTTCAGCAAGTGATTGAGTCTGCTGTTGCCAACGGTAGAAAAGTCGCTGTATTTGGACGCAGTATGGAGTCTGCTATTGATATTGGACAAGATCTTGGCTATATTAAATGTCCAAAAAACACGTTTATTGAACATAATGAAATCAACCGCCTTCCAGCAAACAAAGTAACCATTCTTTGTACTGGTAGCCAGGGTGAACCGATGGCAGCTCTTTCTCGTATTGCGAACGGTACTCACCGCCAGATTTCGATTAACCCTGGAGACACTGTTGTCTTCTCATCTTCACCAATCCCAGGTAACAATATTAGCGTAAGCCGCACCATTAACCAGCTTTATCGTGCAGGCGCTGAGGTCATTCATGGCTCGCTTAATAATATTCATACATCTGGTCACGGCGGACAAGAAGAACAAAAACTGATGCTCCGTTTAATTAAACCAAAATTCTTTATGCCGATTCACGGTGAATACCGCATGCAAAAAACGCATATCAAGCTTGCGAATGACTGCGGCATCCCTGAGGAAAACTGCTTTATCATGGATAACGGTGAAGTTCTTGCACTGAAAGGTGACGAAGCAAGTGTCGCTGGCAAAATTCCATCAGGCAACGTGTATATCGACGGAAGCGGTATTGGCGATATCGGAAACATCGTTCTAAGAGACCGCCGCATTCTTTCTGAAGAGGGTCTTGTCATTGTAGTCGTCAGCATGGACATGAAAGAATTCAAAATCTCTGCTGGACCTGATTTGATCTCAAGAGGTTTTGTCTACATGAGAGAATCTGGAGACCTTATCAACGATGCACAGGATTTAATTTCAAAGCATCTTGAAAAAGTAATGGAACGTAAGACAACTCAGTGGTCTGAAATCAAGAACGAAATTACTGACACTCTTGCACCTTTCCTTTATGAAAAAACAAGACGCCGTCCAATGATCTTACCGATTATTATGGAAGTGTAATCACAAAAAAGAGACACAAGCCGCTTGGCTGTGTCTCTTTTTTTCACCATTCATTAAAAAAACCGCATATATACATATGCGGTTTCTCTTTTTTATGATTGAATTGGGAGATGCTGAAAGCTTCTGACATCAAACAAACCCTTTGTCGTCATTTTCACATCAGGAATGACTGGGAGTGCCAAGAAGGACAGCGTCAAAAATGGATTAAAATCTAAAGTAAAGCCTGTTTCTTTTAACGCTTCATGGAGCGCATGAAGGCTTTCATTTACAAGATGTGCCGGCTGATCTGAAAGTAAACCAGATATCGGTAATGGCAGCGTATGAAGAGACTCGCCATTTTTGACAACAGTCAAACCGCCGCCTGCTTCTTTTAACACGTCAATGGCTTTTACGATATCAGCATCATTTGTGCCAACCGCAATTAAATTGTGAGAATCATGCGCAACCGTTGTTGCAATTGCGCCCTTTTCTAATCCAAAGCCGCTGACAACCCCTATCCCCATTTCAGATAAGCCTTGATGGCGTTCGACAAGCACCATTTTTAATACATCTCTTTCTGTATCACTAGTGAATTGTCCGTTCGTTTCTGAAGGAGAGACTTGTTCTAATTTTGTTTCTAGCTGATTCGGAATAATGCGGATCACATTCATTTTTTGATGAGCTGTGATAGGCAGTGCCAGATCTTGCTCTTGAACGTCTATAGTATGAACAGATTGTAATAATGCTGGACTCGGTGCAATTTTTTCGACACTTGGCTTGTACTCTCCATGCTGCGCCACCAATTCTCCTGCGATAAATACGCTAGTGATGTCGACTTGATGAAGATCAGAGACGAGCATAAAATCAGCATCAAAGCCTGGCGCAATGGCTCCCTTTGTTTTGAGGCCAAAACACTCTGCTGCGTTTAAACTTCCCATTTGATACGCTAAAAATGGGTCTAACCCTTCTTTTATAGACATACGTACTTGTTCGTCAATACTTCCCTCCGACATTAAATCATCTAAATGTTTATCATCGGTACAAAAGAAAAAGCGTCTCGCATTCTTTTCATTCACAGCTGGTAAAACGTTTTTCACGTTTTTGGCAACAGAGCCTTCTCTTAGCATGACATACATGCCTCGTTTTACACGTTCAAGGGCTTCGCTGGCTGTTGTTACCTCATGATCTGTTTGGACACTTGCTGTGCGGTAAACGTTTATTAATCGGTCTGTTAAGCCTGCTAGATGGCCATCAATCAGTTTATGTTCGTTTTGTGCATCAAGCAGCTTTTGAAGCATATCTTCTTCTGCCTGCTCTACACCGACGTAATCCATCACCTCAGCAAGACCAAGAACCTCTTTCTCTTGATACAAAGGCTTTAAATCTTTCGCTTTTAAAACAGCACCTGATCGTTCAAAACTAACTGCCGGTACGCAGGATGGCAGCATGAAATAAATATTTAAGGCAGCTTTTCGCGCTTCTTCCAGCATAAAACGGATGCCTGAGATCCCTGACACATTGGCAATTTCATGCGGGTCTGTTACGACAGTTGTCACACCGTGCGGGACGACAGCTTTGGAGAATTCAGCAGGGGTCACCATAGAGGACTCGATATGAACGTGGCCATCAATAAAACCGGGTACAAGCATTTGACCTGCTGCATCCAGCTCCTGTTCTCCCTCGTACTCTCCAATCCCTACTATTTGTCCATTTTCAACAGCGACATCAGCGTCTATCCATTCCTGGTTAAACACGTCCATAACCTTCGCATGTTTAATCACTAGGGCTGCTTTTTTTCTCTTTGCAGCTACTTCAATTTGATGTCTGAAAAGCTCCTTATCCAACGACACTGCCTCCTCCAAGTAAACAATATAATGTTTCTTATCGTAAACGAATCTGTTTGCCCAGTCAATGACATTTAGAGAAAATCATCCAGATAAAAAGGCAGATTTTTATTTCTGAATAGTGATAATTGCACGAAAAATATGATGATTGACTTTTGCTGTTTATGCAGAACAAAACAGCCCTTTTTTAGTGTCTTCTTCTCTCTTCATTGTCCGTCCTGTGTGTACACAACAATATAAAAAAACACCCCGCTCCGGAGTGTTTAATAATCGTTCTGCATTTCTCGTTTTTCAAAGCGTCCAATATCGGCTACTGCCCCGATGACAATGAGAATATCTTCTTTTTGTATCATTTCATCTGCGAGTGGTGAAACAATCACTTCTTTTCCACGCTTTATCGCCACAATATTAATGCCATATCTCGCTCTAATATCGAGATCTAAAAGAGAATGCCCTGCAAGCCTGCTGTTAGCAACGATTTCAATGAGGCTGTACTCATCTGACAGCTCAAGATAATCTAATACGTTGTTGGAGATGATTTTATGTGCAATTCGTCTGCCCATGTCTCGCTCTGGATGAACGATGCGATCAGCCCCAATTTTATTTAGTACCTTTTCGTGATAGTCGTTTTGCGCCTTTACTGTGACCATTTTGACGCCAAGCTCTTTCAGCATAATCGTCGTCAAAATACTGGCCTGAATGTTTTCACCAATCGCAACGATGACATGATCAAAATTACGAATACCGAGATTTTTTAAAACCGATTCGTCTGTCGAATCGCCAATGACCGCATGTGAAGCAATTTTCGCGTATTCGTTCACTCGATCTTCATTCATATCCATGGCCATGACTTCAAGTCCTTCTTCGCTCAACGCTTTGCAAATACTTCCGCCAAAGCGTCCAAGACCAATGACTGCATATTCCTTTTTCATGTTCAGACTCCTTTTATCTCACTTACCATGCATTTTACTACGGTTTGATTAATGAATCCATATGCGAGCGAATTTTTTTACGGAACGCTTCACTTAAGTAAAGGTCTGCTCCTTTTTCAATTTCACTGCGGTAATGACCTGGTGGAGCAATTTCTTCGCTCTTTTGAAGAACAAGAAAGGTTAAACAGTCCTCATATATTTGATCACCTATTTTGACATCGACAAAAGCTGGACGATATGTGCCCTCATATACGCCTTCTCGTTTGTACAAATATCGAATGGCATCAAAAGGAACCTCATATAAAACGCCCTCTGTTTCTCCGCCGTCTTCTACCATATCGGCTCTTGACCCATCAGGCCTCACCAATGTAAATCTAGTTGTAAAGCCGTTCAGAGCACCACCGCCGATGATTTGTTTAAAATAATGATCGACTTCTGCCAGTTTAAATCTTGCATCATCCATACAAGAGCCATAGGCAAAATAATAGAAGGATGCCGGCTTCTGCTGCCATAGTTTATATTCCTTCCAGCAGCCGCTCTCGATTTCCTTCAGCGCTGATGCCTTCTGTTTTGGTAAAGTGTATGTAATAGCCGCCACCAGCCCCCGGTCTGTCATGACATTGACCACCTGCTTGTCATACCCTTCCTCAAGTAAATCTATCTTATTCAGCGTGCTTGCGGTTACCTCGTACAATTCTCCATATACTGTGCTTTTTTCTTCTGGAACGCACGCAGGGTATCCTTGACCTGTATCATAGATTCTGCCGCTGATCCAAGCTGATTTAGCTAATGGTCTGCTTTCTTTCATATACGTCTCGTGGTGTTCTTCATGCTGCAGAAGCGTCCCATATACAAATAAAGCTTTCGCCTTCATGAAATCACGTCCTCTCGCCTTGCTGCTGTCTGCTTTTTTGACACACAGGTAAATAGATATGAAAAGTTGTACCTTTTCCCAGCTCACTGACCACATCCATTCTCCCGTGATGATCTTTTAAAATCGTTGCACAGATGGTGAGGCCAAGTCCCGTCCCTTCTGTTTTCGTGGAGAAGAAAGGATCATATATTTTCTGAATATCCTCTTCAGACATCCCTTTTCCTTCATCTTGAATGGTAATTTTCCATTCGTTCATCACTTTTTCTGTTGATATGTATATGCTGCCGCCTTCAGGCATTGCCTCAATGGCATTTTTGATTAAATTAATGAACAACTGCTTCATTTGGTTAGCGTCTGCTAATATAGCGCCGGCATCCTGCTTTTTAAATGGCTGTTTGAGATCAATATTCGAAAGGACTGCATTGGTTTTTAGCAATGTAATGACCTGCTCTAACAGTCCATGAAGCTGAACTTCTTGAAAATGGACCGACTGCGGCTTTGCCAGCACAAGCAGTTCACTTAAAACAAAATCAATCCGTTTAATTTCGGAAAAGATAATGTCAAAATAATCGGTTCTTTCAGGATATTGAGTTTTCATCAGCTGCAAAAAGCCGTTTACTGAGGTCAGCGGATTTCTGACTTCATGGGCGATTCCAGCGGCGATTTGTCCTGCAACGGCCAGCTTTTGCGCCTGCATTTGCAATTGTTGATTTGACCTTTCAAGCTCAAGCTTTGCCAGCTTTTGTTTTGTAATATCTGCAACTGTTCCTATACCTCCAGTAAACTGGTGCTCTTCGTCAAAGTAGAGCTTATAATGAACGTCTCCCCATACTTTCTTCCCCTCTTTATGAAGAAGCTGGAGCTCGATCCGTCCTGAATCTTTATGCTCTTTGATGACAGATGACAAATGCTGAATAACTCTTTCTTCTTGATCAAAGTACTGATTGTACATCGTACCTAGACATTCATCTATGTCATAGCCGGTCATTTGTTTCCATGCTTGATTTAAGAAAATGATTTGCCCTTTTTCATCTGTTTCAAAGACGATTTCTTGCAAGTTATCTGTAATTCGATTTAGCCGCTCTGTCAGTTCGTGTGCTTCTTTTTCTCTCTTATTTAGATCTGACACAAGCAAAGTCAAGCGGTCTACATATCCAGAGACAACCCAGATCCCTGCTAACACAACGACTGTAAAGGCTAAATCGAGCGGCCAATTAATTTGATAGCCGCCTAGATAATAAAAGAAATCCCAGCTTATGATTAAGATAAATGCAAGAACAGATAACACGATCCGCACTTGATATGTTTTGTTCAAATGATTCCACCTGCCGCCCTGAGATTCTTTGTCAATTGTACCATTTTCCACTTATTTTTTGAGGGAGATGGGGCATTTTTAAGGAACTTTTTTTAAAAGAAAAATAGCCTGTTCTCAGCACAAAGGAAGAGAGCAGGCTATTTCGATTACTGCTGAAGAGCTTCTTGCAGCTCTTTTAACAGCAGTTCTGCGCCTTCAGCGCTTAATGTAATTTGACCATTTCCGTATTCATGGTTCTCTGATGTAATCTCACCAGTCATGAGACAAACACCCTCTGGCTGATATTTTTTCAAGACGATTTTATCTCCATCTATAAAAAATTCCATACTGTCTTTAATAGCGATATCAAGTGCTCTTCTCAATTCGATTGGCATGACAATACGCCCTAGTTCGTCTACTTTTCTTACGACTCCGATAGATTTCAATTTCGTTCCCTCTTTCTTTCATTAGCTCAAGATCAATCTGTTTTTCACCAATTGATATATCGTAGACGTAAGAGATTCTTAAAAGGTTTCTCCTCTATAAAAATTTTTTTCATAAAAGAAAAAACAAAGGGAAAATTTATTGTGATTGTCAAAATGATACTTGAATTTTACAGATTCATTTCAAGGTGATCACAAACCCCCACAAATGACATCAACCCTCTGAACTTTTAAATGTAAAATTGTTTAAAACAGCAAAAATAGAGATTGGGTGAAAACATGTTTCAAAATGCCGAAATTGGAATTGATTTAGGAACAGCTAACATATTGGTTTATAGTAAAAATAAGGGAATTATTTTAAATGAACCGTCCGTCGTGGCAGTCGATACAGAAACAAAGACTGTACTTGCCGTCGGATCAGAAGCAAAAGAAATGATCGGGAAAACACCTGGGAAAATTGTTGCGATCCGTCCGATGAAAGACGGTGTTATCGCTGATTATGATATGACAACAGATTTACTTAAACAGATCATGAAAAAAGCAGGAAAAAATATCGGGTTTACCTTTAGAAAACCAACTGTCGTTGTATGTACACCTTCTGGATCAACAGCTGTTGAGCGCCGCGCCATCAGCGATGCTGTGAAAAACTGTGGAGCAAAACATGTGCATTTAATTGAAGAACCTGTTGCAGCTGCAATCGGTGCTGATCTTCCGGTAGACGAGCCTGTTGCGAACGTCGTAGTCGATATTGGCGGCGGAACAACAGAAGTTGCGATTATTTCATTTGGCGGTGTTGTCTCTTGTCATTCGATCCGAATTGGCGGCGATCAGCTGGATGAAGATATCATTACGTTTGTCAGAAAGAAATATAACCTATTAATCGGCGAACGGACTGCCGAGCAGGTGAAAATGGAAATTGGGTATGGTCTTATTGAGCATGAGCCTGAATCATTAGAAGTGCGCGGGCGCGACCTTGTGACAGGTCTGCCAAAAACGATCACACTTGTCTCTCATGAAATTCAAGGCGCTATGCGAGAATCACTTCTTCATATTTTAGAAGCGATTCGTGCCACATTAGAGGACAGCCCTCCAGAGCTAAGCGGAGATATTGTAGACCGCGGCGTCATTTTAACTGGCGGAGGCGCTCTGTTAAATGGAATTCAAGAATGGCTCTCTCAAGAGATTGTTGTTCCAGTTCATATTGCAGCTAATCCACTTGAGTCTGTTGCCATTGGAACAGGTCGTTCATTAGAAGTCATCGACAAATTGCAAAAAACATTAAAATAATCTTCATGTTCTACTTCTTTTTTCGTCATTTCGATCATATCGTGAGAAATGGATAAACGTGAAGGAGGAAGAACATGTTGCTTGATTTAGGTAAACGGGTCGTTGTCACAGTCATTTTAACGGGTATTATTTTAGGAGGAATGAGCCTGTCGTTTTCACATATGCCGCCTTCTAATGCACAGCCTGTGAAACAACTGAACCGCTAAAAAAGCCGCACGAAAGCGGCTTTTTTATTTTGGCTTTAAGCGTGCTCCCCATTTTCCTTTTCGGTCATAAATCTGATATGATGAACATGACTAAAGGAGGGTTTTTTATGAGTTCATTTGAAAAACAACTTGATCAATATGCCAAGACCATCGTTGAAGTCGGTGTGAATGTACAAAAGGGGCAGGAAGTGGTTGTATCCGCATTTACTGAATCTGCACACCTTGTTCGTCTTGTCGCGAAACACGCGTATGAGCGCGGGGCGAAAAACGTACATATCCGCTGGAGTGATGGTGTTCTCACCCGTTTAAAATTTGAACATGCGCCACAGGATGTCTTTGAGCAATTCCCAGAATGGGAAGCACAGATGATGGAAACCATCGCAAAACGCGGCGGTGCTTTTATTACCATCCTGTCAGAAAGCCCTGACCTTCTGCGAGGCATTGATTCGAAAAAAATCGCTGCACAGCAAAAAGCTGCTGGTTCAGCACTACATACATATCGTCAATACGTTCAATCTGACAAAGTCGCTTGGACGGTCGTAGGTGCTGCATCAAAAGAATGGGCGAAAAAGATTTTCCCTGATCATACAGATGAAGAAGCTGTCACTTTATTGTGGGATCAAATCTTTAAAGTCGCACGCGCTGATCAAGCAGATCCTGTTGAGGCTTGGAAAAAGCATGATGCGTCATTAAATGAAAAGGTCAAAATACTCAATGAACGCCACTACCACAAGCTTCATTATGAAGCACCGGGCACAGACCTAACGATTGAACTTCCAGAGCAGCATATTTGGGTAGGTGCTGGCAGCGTAAGTGAACGCGGCGTTTCCTTCATGGCCAACATGCCGACAGAAGAAGTCTTTACCGTACCGAAAAAAGACGGTGTAAATGGGACAGTCTCAAGCACTAAGCCGCTCAGCTATGCCGGAAACATCATTGATGAATTTTCATTAACCTTTGAAAATGGCCGGATTGTGGATGTGAAAGCAAAAGAAGGCGAAGATATTTTAAAATCTCTCGTTGAAACAGATGAAGGCTCTCATTATCTAGGTGAGGTTGCCCTCGTACCAGATGATTCACCAATTTCTAACTCCAATATTCTTTATTACAATACACTTTACGATGAAAATGCATCAAATCACCTTGCGATCGGCAGCGGATATGCGTTTAATATCGAAGGCGGAAAAGAAATGAAACGAGAAGAATTGGATGCAGCGGGTGTGAACAGCAGTATTACACACGTTGATTTCATGATTGGTTCAAAGGAAATGAATATTGACGGGATTACAAAAGACGGGAAACGCGAACCGATCTTCCGAAATGGAAACTGGGCGATTTAATCAAAAAAAGACATCCATAGGATGTCTTTTCTTTGTTATGCGTAAAGCTCTTGAAGTCTTTTTTGGATGTCTTGATCTGATAAGAACTCATCATATGTTGTTTGTTTATCGACGATGCCATTTGGCGTCACTTCGATAATTCGGTTTGCGACTGTTTCAACAAACTGATGGTCATGAGATGAGAAGAGCATTGCTCCTTTAAAGCTCATGAGGCCGTTATTCAGCGCTGTAATGGATTCTAGGTCTAAGTGGTTCGTTGGCTCATCCAGCAGCAAAATATTCGCTCCAGACAGCATCATTTTTGATAACATACAACGAACCTTTTCTCCTCCTGATAAGACACTTGCTTTTTTCTTCACTTCTTCCCCAGAGAAAAGCATACGTCCTAAGAAACCACGCAGGAAGCTTTCACTTTGATCATTCGGAGAATATTGACGAAGCCAATCAACGAGATCAACATCGTTTCCTTCAAAATATTCACTATTGTCTTTCGGGAAAAAGGCTTGTGACGTTGTGACACCCCATTTAAATGATCCGCTGTCTGGCTCCATTTCACCAGCAAGGATCTTAAATAAAGTGGACACAGCAAGTTCATTACGGCTTAAGAACGCAATTTTATCTTCGCGGTTCATAATAAAGCTGACATTATCAAGTACTTTCACACCGTCAATTGTTTTTGATAGACCTTCTACTTGAAGGACATCATTTCCGATTTCGCGCTCTGGCGCAAAATGAACATACGGATATTTACGTGAAGACGGCTTAATGTCATCTAAAGAGATTTTATCAAGCAATTTCTTTCTTGATGTCGCTTGCTTCGATTTAGAAGCGTTCGCACTAAACCGGGCAACGAATTCTTGAAGCTGCTTAATTTGTTCTTCTTTTTTCTTATTTGCTTCTTGGCTTAATTTCAGCGCTAACTGGCTGGACTCATACCAAAAATCATAGTTACCGACATATACTTGGATTTTTCCGAAATCAAGGTCCGCAATATGTGTACATACTTTGTTTAAGAAATGACGATCATGCGAAACGACGATGACGGTATTTTCAAAGTTAATGAGGAACTCTTCGAGCCACTGGATCGCTTGTAAGTCCAAGTGGTTCGTTGGCTCATCGAGAAGAAGAACGTCAGGCTTGCCAAATAAAGCTTGAGCTAAAAGTACTTTTACCTTTTCAGAACCGCCAAGCTCAGACATTTTCTTCGATTGAAGGCTTTCTGGAATGCCAAGACCCTTTAGTAGAATCGCTGCTTCACTTTCAGCTTCCCATCCGTTTAATTCAGCAAACTCACCTTCAAGCTCGGCTGCACGAATCCCGTCTTCATCTGAGAAATCAGGTTTCATATAGATCGCATCTTTCTCCTGCATCACGTCATATAAACGTTTGTGACCCATGATGACGACTTTCAGCACTTCAAACTCTTCGTATTCAAAGTGGTTCTGTTTTAAAATCGCTAAACGCTCACCAGGGCTCATATGAACATCACCCGTTTGAGCCTCAATTTCTCCAGAAAGAATCTTTAGGAACGTTGATTTACCAGCTCCATTGGCACCAATTAATCCGTAGCAGTTGCCAGGAGTGAATTTAATATTTACTTCTTCAAATAGTTTACGATCAGCAAAGCGCAAACTAACATTATTTACTGCAATCATTTATTAATCCTCCATCACTCATTCATCATTATGAAGTATAACATGAATAACGTTTGATAGAAACGTCTCTCGCTAAGAACGAAGGCTTTTTGTCCATTATGGTATAATAAACGGGAATGATTGATTGAAGGAGTTCGGGCGATTTGAGATTACTCACACTGATGGAATACTGTTTATTGATTTTCTTTATGGGCATTTATTTATCTGCAACAGGCTTTAATGCGAAGGACTTTGGCCTTTATATTGGGCTTGTCCTCATTTACACACTGGTCCACATCTTTTCCAAACGCTTTTTACAAAAGCGGGGAAAAGAAAACAAAAAAATCGGATTGTTTCGATCCGTATTAGCCATTACCGGATCTGTATTCGCTTCGGTACTAGCCATTGTGATCATTGTTACAGTGCTCACGCCAAATTAAAAACGACCCTTCTGTAAGGGTCGCTCGTTCAAGCACCTTTCTCTTGCCTCTGAGAAGGTGCTTTTATTTTGTCTGTCGAATGTCGCCAAACGGGAAGAAAACAAATTCTGATGTCCCGACAACCCGATCCTTTTCAATGAGGCCAAGTCCATTTCTGCTGTCCATGGAATTGAGTCTATTGTCCCCCATCACAAAGTAATCGTTTTTCGGTACTTTCACTGGACCAAAATCTCCAGTTAAATGCACTTCATACTCTTTCGCATGCGCCTTGTTCTCTTTTAAATAAGGCTCATCTACTTTTTTACCATTAATGTAAAGCGTATCATCCTTCATTTCAATCGTATCACCTGGAAGGCCGATCAATCGTTTGACATAATGAATCTTCTGTCCATCTTTTCCATTAATAATCACGATGTCACCGCGTTTCACACCACCGAGATAGTTAATGGTTTTGTTGACAAACAGCTTTTCCCCGTCATGAAGTGTCGGTTCCATTGACTCTCCTTCCACCACATACGGTTCAAATATAAATGTACGGATGAGCAAGACGAGCGCAAGTGCAATTAAAATGGCTTTGATCCATTCAAACAGTGAACTTTTCTTCTCTGTTTTGGCTTGCTTCGCATCAGATTGAATGTCATTTTCGTTTTGTTTGTTTTCTTCGTTCAAAATACTGCTTCCTCCTAAGACTTTCTGCTAAAAGACTTGAAACGTGAATTGAATAACTTTACTTTATCATATGTCATTTAAAAATTCACAAGACAACCATCTAATTAGATATTTTTTCCTAATTCACTGATGATTAAACAAAAAGAAGCACCGTTTTTCACGATGCTTCTCTTCTGCATTACGCTTCTTGTTGAACCGGTTTTTTCAAAATACCCAGTAAAATCGCTGTCACAACGGCACCGATTAAGATGCTGATGATGTAAAGAACTGGATGATTTGTTACCCAGAAAACAAATAGTCCGCCATGCGGTGCAGGAAGCGTCACTCTAAAGAATTCCGTTAATCCACCAGCAACTGCTGCACCAATAACAGCTGAAGGAATCACACGAAGAGGATCTGCCGCCGCAAATGGGATCGCCCCTTCAGTGATGAAGGCTGCTCCCATGAAGTAGCATGTAATCCCTGCTTCACGGTCACGTTTTGAGAACTTATTTCTAAAGATCGTTGTTGCAAGTGCAATACCTAGTGGTGGAACCATTCCGCCTGCCATAATTGCAGCATGCGGTGCATAGTTGCCAGCAGCAATCATTGCAAGACCAAATGTGTAAGCCGCTTTGTTAATTGGGCCACCCATATCAATTGCCATCATACCAGCTAAAATAATACCCATTAAAACAAGGTTTCCAGTACCTAATGATTCAAGCCAATGTGTTAATCCGTCCATCACCATTTTCACTGGTGTGTTGACAATATAATGCATGATAATGCCTGTAAAGAAAATACCGAACAATGGATACAGCAGAACCGGTTTAATCCCGTCGAGTGTCTGCGGTACGAATGTGAATACTTTTTTGAGCAGTACAACAATGTAACCTGCTAGGAAACCAGCAATCAGTCCACCTAAGAACCCTGCACCTGCTGCTGACGCCATAAATCCACCGACCATACCTGGCGCAAAACCTGGACGATCTGCAATACTCATGGCAATAAATCCAGCTAATACCGCAACGATCAAGGCAAGCGCATTATCGCCGCCAATTCCTTTTAAGACAGCTGCAAATGAATTAAATGAAGGATCCTTAGGATCTGCTGAGTTAATTCCCCAGAAGAATGAAATCGCAACTAAGATACCGCCTCCGACAACAAATGGAAGCATGTTACTTACACCACTCATTAAGTGCTTGTAAAATCCGCTTCTTCCTTTGCCAGATGATTCAGTTTCGTCTTTAGAAGAACTGCCGCCTGAACCTTTATAAATCGGCGCATCTTGATTGATGGCTTTTTCAATTAATTCCTGCGGACGGCGAATACCAGCTGTTACAGGGACTTCAATGACATGTTTGCCTTTAAAGCGTTCCATTTCAACTTGCTTGTCCGCTGCCACAATGATGGCTGGTGCTTCTTCAATTTCTTTTGCTGTAAGGGCATGTTTAATACCGCCAGAGCCGTTTGTTTCAACTTTAATGTCAACGCCCATTTCTTTTGCTTTTTCTTTCAAAGCATCTGCTGCCATAAATGTATGTGCAATGCCGGTCGGGCAAGCTGTTACCGCTAAAATTTTAGCAGGTTTTCCTTCTGCAGCCGGCTCTTCTTGAACTTCCTCTTCTTCTTCATCATCTTGATCATGTGTATTGATGATCTCAATGATTTCATCTTCAGTCGCCGCTTCAAGAAGCTGCTTTCGAATTTCTTCACGCATAAGAAGTGTAGATAAACGAGAAAGTGCCTCTAAGTGCGTGTTGTTTGCGCCTTCAGTTGCGGCAATCATAAAGACAAGATGACTCGGCTGAGCGTCCAGTGATTCATAATCTACACCAGCAGTGGAGCGGCCAAATGCAATGGCAGGCTCTTTTACACTTGCTGTTTTAGCGTGCGGGATGGCAATTCCTTCACCAATACCAGTAGAGCTCTGTTTTTCACGATTAATCACAGCTTCTTTATAGCCCTCTTTATCATTTAACTTGCCTGCTGTATCTAAAACAGTGACAAGCTCTTCAATGACTGCTTCTTTCTGCTGGCTGTCTAATTGAAGCTTAATGGTATGCTTCGTGAGTAGTTCTGTAATTTTCATGATGACTCCTCCTTTAAATGCGTGTGACTTTTACTTGTGGTAATAGTGTGTCGACAAGCTCTTTTGTGCCAAGCTCCTCAGAAAAGGCTGTAGCGCTTCCTGAAGTGACACCAAGCTTAAATGACTCTTCAATTGAAAGGCCTTTTGAAACGCCGGCTAAAAACCCTGCAACGACTGAATCCCCTGCTCCAACTGAATTAACGAGCGTTCCTTTTGGAACATTGGACTGATAGATTCCTTCTTTACTGAATAAGAGGGCGCCATCACCAGCCATGGAGACGATGACATGCTCAGCACCTTGTTCTAACAGCTTTTTCCCATAAGGAATGGCTTCTGCTGCTGATGAAATACTCGTCTCAAACATTTCACCCAGTTCATGATGATTTGGCTTCATTAAGAACGGTTTCATGTCTGCTGCTTTTTTTAACGCTTCGCCAGAAATATCAAGAACAACTCTTACACCTTGCTCCTGGCAAACTTCAGCAATACGCTCATATGTGTTATGAGGTAATGATGAAGGAATGCTGCCAGCTAAAACAACGACATCTCCTTCAGTCAATGAAGAAAATTGAGATAGAAACGACTCAAATTGCGCTTCAGTAATAGATGGGCCGAGTCCGTTGATTTCTGTCTCTTCACCTGTTTTTAGTTTTACATTGATCCTTGTATCTTCTGACACCTCGTGAAAGGCTGTTTGTAATTGTTCGTTCTGTAAAAAATTTTGAATATATTTGCCTGTAAATCCACCAATGAATCCAAGTGCTTTCGATTCAACACCATGACGTTTTAATAGCCTTGAGACATTGATTCCTTTACCACCTGGATATTTTTGATCATAGGTTGAACGATTTAAACCGCCGACTGCAAAATCCTCCACATGTACGATGTAATCAACTGATGGGTTTAAAGTAACTGTATAAATCATGTTTTCACTACCTTTATAACCGTTTTTTCATGGTAATTATCGAATGAATCTTCTTTTGCGTCGTTTGTGATAATGGTGGCTTCCTGTAAACTAGCAAAGGTTGAAAACGATATTTCGCCAAACTTTGAGGCATCTGATAAGATATAGGTTTTTTTCGCCTGTTTCATGGCTCTTTTTTTCATGAGTGCTTCCTCTGGATCAGGTGTTGTAAAACCCGCCTCGGGATGAATGCCATTTGTCCCAACAAAGCTTTTGTCAAAACGATAATTCTCCATCGCTGTCAAAGCTGCGGCTCCAACCATGGCTCCTGTTCGATGTTTCACTGATCCGCCTATCAAGTAAAAGGTAATACCTTTTCTCATGAGGGCTTCAATGTGCATCACACCGTTTGTCACCACGACAATATCTTGATCTGGATCGATATATTCAATCATTTGCTGTGTGGTTGTACCAGCATCTAAATAAATACAGTCGCCCTGTTTTAAAAGAGATGCCGCCGCCTCTGCTACCAATGACTTTTCTTGAAGGTTTTTGGCAGATTTCTCAAATACATCTGGTTCAAGGCGAATACTCGAAATCTTGGCTGCTCCTCCATGAACCCTTTTAAGAAATCCTTTTTCTTCAAGGGCTGATAAATCTCTTCTAATTGTAGATTCAGACGCATCCGTCATCATCGTTAAGTCCTGTATTTTAATGACATCATTTTCTTCCAAGCTGTCGATTATGAGTTGATGTCTTTCCGGTGTTAACATGCGAACACCCCTTTTGAAAACGTATTCATTTTGCGCGCACCTTTATTGTAATCGCTTTTTTCAACATTATCAATACAAAACAATCAAATACATTCAATAACTATCAAAATCTTTCACCATGGTCATCTTACCTTTATATGTACCATTTGTAAACTGAAAAATATGTGACAATAAGATGAAAGTCATGATATTAGCATTTCTATCATTTTTTATTTCATTCAATGGAACTAAAAAAAGCTTCTATGCAATTTGCATAAAAGCTTTTGATGGGTAATGAAGGCGAATGTAAACTGTTTGTATGCTTCTTTCCTCTCCGATTTATTCATACCTGAGCGATTCAATAGGGTCTAGTCTCGCTGCTTTATTCGCAGGAATTAACCCAAAAACAATACCAATGAGCATACTAAACAGTACGCCTCCACATACTACTTGCCAAGATACAAGAGACGGCCAGCCGGCAAATAGTGATACTAACGAAGCTCCGCCTAAGCCAAGTGCAATCCCCATCAACCCGCCAATGAGTGTTAAAACAACAGACTCAATTAAAAACTGGACGAGGATTTGAGCCCTTGTTGCTCCCATCGCCTTTCGAATACCGATTTCTCTTGTCCTCTCTGTCACAGAAACGAGCATAATATTCATCACACCGATTCCGCCCACAAGTAAAGAGATCCCGGCTATTGAGCCAATGATCGTTGTCATAACGGATGTTATTTGACCAATCCCTTCTGCGATTTCTTCCATATTGATCATTTCGTAAGCATCTTCTGTATGATGATTTTCATTTAATATGGCAGCCGCGCTCTTTCCTACTTCCTTCATTTGATCAGCATGTGCGACTTGAATAGACAACTTATCATATTCATTCATACCAAATGTGGAGGTGAGCATCGCAAATGGGACATAGATTTCATTCATATCAAATGAAAACATCCCTTTCTGTTTTGCTAACACACCGATGACTTCAACTGGCTGTCCGTTCATCCAAATCAGTTCGCCTAATGCCTTTTGTCCGTTGAATAGTTCTTTTTGTAAGCCATCTGAGATAAGAGCAGCTCTTCTGCCGCTTCTAAAATCAATATCTCTTAAATCCTGTCCTTCTGCGATTTGTAATGAATGTACATTTGTATACCCTTCATTTATACCGTTAACTGTCGCATCAACTGTCGTATCTTGAAACCTCAGCTGCATTCCTTGTGCAGTCGAGGAGGCGACCTGCTCCACCCCGTTGATTGTCCTAATGCTTTTTATGTCTTCCTCAGTAAATGATGCTTCGAATAAGGCATTTGGATTTGCATTTAATTCTTCGTCAGAAGGCGTATATGTCATATCAATGGTATTGTTTGGACCTGAAATCGATCCTTTTAACATTTGCTCACCGCCTTGACCGATCGCCACGACTGCAATGACTGATCCAACACCAATAATAATCCCAAGCATCGTTAAAATAGAACGTAATTTATGAGCTAAAACCGAATTCAGCGCTATTTTGATATTTTCAAAGAGTTTCATTCATAGCGTCCCCTTGTATCCATCTATCTTCAACAAGCCGTCCATCTCTCACAACGACAGTCCGATTTGTATACGCAGCTATTTCTTCTTCATGGGTGACAAGCACAATCGTTGTCCCTTCCTCATTCAGCTGTGTAAACTGTTCCATAATTGAGATGCTTGTTTTTGAGTCGAGAGCACCAGTCGGTTCATCTGCTAAAATCAGCTGAGGCTTATTGACAATCGCACGTGCAATTGCCACCCTTTGCTTTTGTCCTCCTGACAACTCACTTGGCATATGTTTCATTCGATCTGCCAAACCAACCTTTTCCAGTGCCAATTCCGCACGTTCTTTTCTTTCCTTTTGACTGATCCCAGCGTAAATCATCGGCAGTTCCACATTGCGCCTCGCATTTAACCTTGGCAGCAGATGAAATTGCTGAAAAACAAATCCAATGGATTGATTTCGAATGACCGCAAGCTCCTGATCCTTTGCTCCTGACAGCTCTGAGCCTTGAAAATGATATTGTCCTCTCGTTGGGCGGTCTAAACAGCCAATAATATTCATTAACGTTGACTTTCCAGAGCCGGACGGGCCCATAATGGACATATACTCGCCTTTTTCAATGACAAGATTCATATCACTTAATACATCAAATGTTTCGTGTGCGACCTCATAGCTTTTTGTCACGTTGGAAAGCTGAATCATTCAGCATTCACTTCCATTCCGTCATACATGTCATCTGTTGGATGAGCAATGATTTGATCCTCTGCCTTGATACCTTTTGTCACTTCAAGATCATGACCTGACGTTTCCCCTATGACCACTTTTACTTTTTTCAGTACATTTTTTCGAACAACATAAACGTATTGTCCATCAGTCTCTTTTTTTACCGCTGTTTCAGGAATTGTTTGCGCTTGGTGCTTATCTGTTTGAATTTCCATGATCATTTTAAAACCAGGCTTCGCCTCAGGTTTCTTTCCCTTTATTTCTACCTCAACAGGATATTGAACCGTTTGATCGCTCGAAGTTGTTTCGGCTGCTGTCTGGACAGGAACAGCGCCTACTTTTTTCACGACTCCTTGCCAGCTCTTCCCGCGAATGACATCAGACGTTACCTTCACTTTTTGTTTCTTTTTGATTTTTATGGCATCATACTCTGAGATCAAACCTCGCACGATCATTTTTTTCTCATGACCAATATGGATGATCGGCTGCCTTTCTTCCGCCCCCCCTGCCCCTGCCTCTTGCTCAATGGAAATCACTGTTCCATCAATTTTACTATGTACGGTTAAATCTTCTATTTGAGCCTTTACTTTTTCTTGGCTGATCTCTGCTTGCTTTTGTTCTAATTCAGCCGCTTTCAGTTCTAATTGAAGCTGATCTCGCTCGCTTTTGATATTAGCGCCTGCTTTTTTCTCCTCTAATTCACTCAGCCGATTTTGCAATTGTTCCAGTTTTAATGTACTTGATTCTACGGCTAGTGCTTGCTGCTGCTCCTCAAGCTCCAGTTCCTTATTTTCATATGTAAGAAGCGGCGTTCCAGCCTTTACCTTTTCCCCTTCTTTCACAGCAATTCCCTTCAATTTCCCCTTTTCCTCTTCTTCATAGATGAACTGCTCTTCAGAGAATGAAAGTGTCCCCGGTGTCATCACGGTAGAGGTGATTTCTTTTGGCGTGAGTTTGACTGTTTTAATCGCTGCTGTAGAAGCAGGCTTTGCTTGGTTTTTCGCAATATTAAATCCAATAAATAGTCCAATCACAATAATTAAAATAGATCCGATGATGATTTTCTTTCTCATAAAAACCTTCTACCCCCAGCTTACTGATATGTTAATTGCTGTTCCTACATATTGAAAAATTAACGTTAAGATATAAAAAACGCCTATAATCACCCAAGAAATTCTCGGTGATATACGCCCAACTTGGATGAATAAAAAGCCAGTTAAAACAAGATTCCAGATCACAAATAGATCGATATTGGCTAACACCGCCTGCCATGGACCAGAAATTCGAATGAGCGCGTTTAACGAGGTAACCGTGATGTCTTTTGGAACATGAAAAAGGATGACTGCCAAATGAGAAATAATTGTCCCAATGATCGTAACGGGTGTAATGAACAGGACCGCTGAAAAAAGCTGCCGAAATGATGCATCACCTTTCGCTAAAAAAACGATGAACTTATATATAGCCGCATTGATGACAATTCCAAATACGAGACCAATGAGCGTCACCACATAAACAACAGGTACCGGCAAACTTAAATCTGCCCACATTCCCCTATTTACGAGCTCAGACAAATAAGTTACAACGACTGTTAAAATAAGCACACAAGATAAAGGCCACCAAACAACTGGATTTTCCCATACTCTTTTCAGGTGCTCTGATGGTCTTGTACTCACTCCAATGATCGTAGGTTTTTCCATGTTTTCTTTCATCAAATGTCATCCTCTCTATGTCAAGCAAGTATGCAAACGCACAATAACGCTCTTTTTCTTTCTATTTTATCAAAAGATTGCCAATAAGTGATCGAACATTTGATTTTCTTATTTTCGTTGAGAAAAAATTTTATCTATTATTCTATTTTCACGAAAGAAACCCTTCAAATGACCTCATGATCCGACCATATTCATACCAAGAATCGTGCTTTTACTGACCTAAAAACATTTTATTAAGTAAACAATATGTCTTTCGGAATAAATATCCTTTTCTTTTGGATTCGCATGGTCTTAGATAGACACAACAATTTTTTGTTAAAATAATCCTAGTAATTTCGACAAATCCCGGCTTTATAGGACTATGATTGGTTTCTTTTACAGAACAAATAAGTCTTTAGTATCAATACTTTCATATTAAAAAATTAAAAATAAAGGGATTTTACTTGATCAAAAGTTATTTTTTCATATAATGTAAAATAGAGGTAGGTTAAATGATAGTGGAAATGGAGTCAAGTGAATGTTAAGAGAAAAATTGAAAATGCAATTGATTTTACTGTATGAAAAGGAACAAGAAGCATGGCAATACTTTCGAAAGGAAAGAGAATCGATTTATCATGAGCTCAAATTACTTGATATGAAAGAAAGCAGACCTTCTAATGACAAAATATACTACGCTGCAAGATGTGTAGATATTATCAAAGAGAAAAAGGGAAGCATTGTGAGCACAAAAGAATTAAAGGAACAGCTTCAAGCCCAAACAGATTTCAATGTGAGAAGAATCAGCGAATTGTATGATCTCATTCAGCAGCTCGATCCTCACATTTCTAAAGCAAGAAGGGGATGTTTTATTTACGAAGATCACACCCAAGTACCTCTACAAACTTTTCACACATAAAAAATTGGTTACAGCCGTTGGCCATAACCAAATCCTCTAATATCTATTATCCACCACTTACAGGAGGAATGAGTGCAACAGTGTCCCCGCTACGCACTTCAGCATTTTCCCTCGTATATATTTCGTTGACTGCAACCATTACGTTTTGTGCAGCATCAACACCATATACCTCCTGTAATTCTATTTTAATCTCATCAACCGTTGTTTGATCTTTTTGAATGATGATTTGTTGTTTACCGGCCTTCTCAGCAAGGCCGGCGAACAATAATACATTAATCATGCTGATCACCTTCTTTCTCTGCAAGTTGAAGATTGCTAGGTTTACCTTCTGGATATGAAACCGTTTCAAGCTGATCACCTATCCAGGCCTCTCCGTCTTCCCAATATTCTTTTTTCCAAATGGGAACGATTTCCTTGATTCGTTCAATGGCATATTCATTGGCTTCATAGGCAGCCTTCCTATGAGGAGACGAAACGGCGATCGCAACAGCAATATCCGTTATCTCAAGTGTTCCAATCCGGTGCACAATCGCTGCTTCAGTGTCAGGCCATCGATTCTTGATTTCTTGTCCAATCTGCATTAGCATGCTTTCCGCCATTGGTATGTATGCTTCGTAGGTTAAACGCAATGTTTTCTTGCCGTTTGTCCATTCTCTGACCGTCCCAATAAACGTCGTAATCGCCCCTGCCTTTCGTCTTGTCACATGCTGAATCAATTCGTTTACCTCAATCGGCGTTTTTGTTATTTTAAAAAGTTCGCTCAAAACGTGCCGCCTCCCTTCAATAAGTGAAAAGCAAATGTCATCCCGCGCTTATCAAAAGCTGAAAACACAGGAAACGGGTAATTTTCGGTTAATTGATCTTCTTGAGAAAAATAAATAGCTGCTTGTATATTGGAAAGAGTGGAAAGGTCAATAAGCTCCTCTTCATTCTTTACACAAACGATTTTGCGATAAGGCGCCTGTTTGTACCCCTCTATGAGAACAGCGTCTAACGGAAGATGCTGACACATGTTGAGCAGCTGTTCTAACGTGAAGTCCTGCATCGAAAAGTGAAATTCACCTTCTCCTTCCACACCTGCGGCATAGGCACCTGCCTGAATATATCGATCAGTATCTTTTTCTTTGACAAGACGATCTGGTGTCCCGCCATGTCCATGGTGTTTAAAGCAGCCTAGCTTCAGTCCTTCACGTTCGGCCAGCTGACAGAGCTTTTCAATCAATGTGGTCTTGCCGCTATTTTGAAAACCGACCACCTGTAATATGCTTAATTTGTCATCCAGCATGGAGACCCACCGCCTTTGTGCTGAAACAGCAGAACATCAACTTGATCACCTGCTTGAAAACCTCTTGTTCCCCCAGGCAGCATGATGAAACAGTCAGCCTCTGCAATAGAGGTCACTGCACTTGATTTATCAAGACCTGTCGGAGTCACACTGATCTGACTCCCAGTGAATTGAAGAGCCGCCCTGACAAAACGAGTAAACGGATTGGCTTTTGGAAAATCATGTGTGAGTTTCGCCTCAGCAAAAGCAGGAAACGGATTTTCTTTCATATACCATTTATAAATGATCGGTTTCACAAATAATTCAAAGCCCACAAAACAGGCAGCAGGGTTTCCAGACAGCCCAAACAGCAATTGACCATTCGGCATTGCAGCCACAGTCGTCACACTTCCAGGTCTCATGGCTACTTTATTAAACAGTACCTTGGCTCCCAGCTTTTCATAAATGGCAGGCAGAAAGTCAAAATCACCCACAGACACACCGCCTGTTGTAATCAGAATGTCTACCTTGCTCATGGCTTCTTTTACTGCATGATAACTTTTGTCAAAATCATCGGAGACTCCGCCTAAATCTAGCGGATCAGCTCCGGCCTCAAGTACCTGCGCATAGACCATACTCAGATTACTATTTCTAATCTTGCCGTCTACCATGGCATCACTTACTTGAAGAAGCTCTGTGCCCGTAGAGATAATGCCAATCACCGGTTTTTTGACAACTGGCACTACCGCATATCCAAATGTCGCCAATAGAGCCGTGACGCCAGAAGTGACAGCTGTTCCTTTTTTGACCATCACGTTTCCTTTGAGAACCTCTTCTCCTTGACGAGAAATATTGTCTCCCTTTTTCAGCGGTCTTTTCAGTGACATGAATGATTTGCCGTCTTTTTCGAAAGTCTTCGTCAGCTCGATCATGATGACGACATTAGCTCCATTTGGAATTTTTGCCCCTGTCATAATACGGATGGCCTGAAAGGGACCGATGGTTTTTGCTGAGACCATTCCTGCACCAATATGATCAATGACCTCGAATTCAACTGGATGCGCACTTGACGCTTCTTTTGTATCTTCTGCCCGAAGCGCAAATCCATCATACGGAGAACGATCAAATGCCGGAACATCATGGTCTGCCAAAATATCTTCTGCAATAAACCTTCCAAGGCTATCCTTTAAAGGGACCCATTCTATTTCTCCATGTTTTTCGTATTGGTGAACTTTCTTTATGGCCTCTTCTACTGGTATTGGCTGCCGTCTTTCCATCACACTTCACTCCTATATCCCTAGCAGTCTTGCTAGTAATGAATTGGCTTCTTTTTCATCATTTGTTCCATGGATTAATGCACGTCCTCCTTTGAAACAGACCATCCGGTAATTTTCGTAGCGTACATGGATTAAGAAGTCGTTTACTTCCACCTCACAAATAGATGAGAGCCGCTCTTTCATATGCTGAAATGAGAGTTCTGCTAAATCCTTTGAAACAATTTGAACAGTGTCACGTCCGCAAAGGACCGTCGATTTTTTACGCTGATCATGTAAATAAGGATAGGTTCTTGCGATGCCGCAAGTTGGACAGTTCTTCTCTTTAGTTAGAGATAAATCCATTTTAAATGATGTGGACTGCCAAAGATCAAACGTGACAAATTTCCGCTCGATTTGATCTTCATGCCCTGTTAAATATTTTAGTGCCTCTGTTTGCTGATAAGCAGAAACCATTTGAACAGCAGGTGAAATAATCCCCGCTGTATCACACGTCAAGCCGCCAACAGGCATTGCCGTGAACACACATGATAAACATGGCGTTTTATCCGGCAATATGGTCATATACATCCCCTGACTGCTCACACAAGCGCCATATATCCACGGCGTCTTCGTTTCTAGTGATAAGTCATTCATCACCATTCTTGTCTCAAAATTATCTGTTGCATCAATGACGATATCTGCTCTCTGGAATAACGGCCTTAACAGCTCCGCCCCTGCATCTTCAATCAGAGCGTGTATGGTCACTTCATGATTGATCTGCTCGAGACGTTTTTGTGCCGCAGCTGCTTTTGGTACATGTGCCTTTGCATCATGTTCCGTGTAGAGCTGCTGCCGCTGTAAATTTGAAAATTCCACATAATCACGATCGACAATCGTAAGCGTACCGATGCCAGACCGGACAAGCCCTTCCGCAGAAGCGGTACCAAGTGCACCGGCTCCAACGATCAGAACATGACTTTCAGCCAGCGCATTCTGTCCTTTTTCCCCAACCGGAGGGAACAAGATTTGTCTTGAATATCGGTCATTCAATGCTGTTCTCTCCTCACCGTTTTTTATGTATCATATCATACCGTTTTCAGGTAAATCGCTTCTTTTATTGATATTACGAAATTCGTTAGATGTTACGTTCAGTTCTTCCTCTGAAACGATGTGCACCTGAAGCTTTTGAAGCAAATCTTTAATGGCTAATTGATTCTCTTTTAAACACGCGCGAATAAACGGCAGAGAGCGGCGGTGATAAAGTGCAAATAAAGGCTGTAATCTGCCCTGAACAAGCGGGATAATGGCATCT
Organism: Bacillus sp. FSL R5-0659; assembly: GCF_038008785.1. NCBI lineage: Bacteria > Bacillati > Bacillota > Bacilli > Caryophanales > Bacillaceae > Bacillus > Bacillus sp. FSL R5-0659. The sequence continues at coordinate 1,344,783 of NZ_JBBOZU010000001.1, read as the reverse complement.
GCGTGCTCACTGCAATAGGACGATAATACTTCCGCCGTTTTCTTCCGTATGAAAGGCATGTCACACGCCGTCACTAAATACCATTCTGCTTCTTGCTTTTGCATCGCTGTATATATGCCGGCAAGCGGTCCGCATCCGCGCACCTCTTCATCATCTAAACACACACTTTGTTCCCCTCTTGCTTTGAAAAAAGGAAGAAGCGATGGATGGCTGATGATGACAGTCTGCCCGTCTAAAAGCTGCTCTTTCACATGCTCATATAATGGTTTCCCTTGATACATATGACTTGCCTTTGGCTCTCCAAAACGTCTGGAAGCTCCTCCAGCTAAAATCACATTCACTACGTGCATCCTCTCATCCTCCTTTGATATGGTTGTTCTAATCGCACTCCTTTCGCATACTTTATTGGTAACATGAATAAGGAGGGTCTATCGATGAACAGGCGCCATGCTTCTCCCCTATTCCATGATCTATCTCAAGAGAATTTATACTTAAAAGCTGAAACTGCCAAATATCAACAAATGATCTCTGATTTACAGTCCTCATATACGTATTCTAAAAATAAGAAGCTAACTCAAGAATATCATGAGATAAAAAAGGATTACACGCAATTAAAACAACAACTGGATGAAATAACCAATGATCAACATGATGCTGCCTCAAAAATACAGGATCTCTCTTACAGCAAAACAGAATTGTTACATAAAATGGTCCTTCTCCATGAGATGCTGCAAAAGGAAACCTATCATAGAAGAAAAGAAACCGAAGAAAAACACAGGCTGCATTTGAAAGTTGTCAAATATAAGGAAATCTCGCAACAATTAAATGAACGGATAGAAGATCAAGATAAACGACTTGAAAAAGAGGAGAAAAAAGGAAATACTTTATCCGCAGTGATTGAAAAGCTGCAGCAAAATTTGGGCGATAAAAACGCAGAGCTCCATGTATTACAGGAAGGCGTCAGACACCTTCAAGAGCGTTTTTATGAAACGCAGGAGAAATTACTGCAAATTGAAAAAGCAAAAGAAGCGATTTTTTATGAAACGCTCACGAGCTATCAAAAACAGTTAGCAGAAAGCGAGGAATGGATCGCATCTCATTTTGCTGATATTGACCAGTCAGCACAAACAAATTCACAGCCATTCTCACGAGACCGCATCCTGCAAACGACAGAAGAAATCGAACCGATTTTGAAGAAACTCAACGAACAAGTTCAAACACTTCAGGAACAAGTCGATGCTGTGCAGCGTAATGGAGAAGTCATGACAGTCAAAATCGACGGCTTTAAAAAACAGCGTGATCACCTGCCTAAGGAACGCAAAATTGTCTATACAGTTGATCAAAAGAAGTAATTCTCGAATAAAAAAACTGCTGGCTTGACGCCCAGCAGTTTTTTTTAGTTATTCGTCTTCTGTTTGAATGTCGCCTTCTAAAATATACTGTCCGCGATAAGGCTTCTTCACTTCAGGATACATTTTAATTAAGCTTTGCATAAACGTTGTCATATTTGGGATTTCAAGACCGCTCTCTTTTTCTATCTCTTTTTGAAGTTCTGAGCTTTTAATCGCTGCATTATGACGTTTTAACGTTTTAATCGCAGCTTCACGAAGCTTCGCTGCCTTTGAGCCAGGACGAGCTGTGCCTCTTCTGCGTCTTGTCGATCCTTCAGGAATACCTACAGGTGCACCGTTTAGCTGTCCTGTTCCTAAAGATGATGATTGTGGTTGTGCCGGCTGCTGGTAGCTTCTCATTTCTTGCGCAGCAAGCTCAGCTAATACAGGCAGTGAATCTGTCTTTCTTTCTGTACGTACTTCTTTTTTTGTATCTGACACTAGACCTGTTCCTTGACGGTCTAATTCTCTTAATTTTGCATAAATCGCATCGCGCTCAATTTGATATTCACGGATGACCTTTACTTCTGCCTCGTTTAATTGTTCCAATCGTAAACGTAACGCTTCCCTCTCATTAAACAATGGATTTCCCCCTCATCATATAAAAAATATTCTATAGTAAATATTAGATTAGAAAACTAATTTTATCAACTATTTTTTTATCATTTTACAGTTTGCTAACAGATAGGTATTTTCAACTAAAATTTTGCCAAGGAGGAAAAATCGGCACCCATTTCATTGACACCATAGGCTTTTGACAAACCTTAAAATATTGTAAAAAAATTGAATAAACGCTTATACTACTTGATTTATATAGTTATTTACCTAACTGAAATTTCTTTTGTGCAAAAACGTTCTGAATAGTAAAAAGTTAAAATCTTTACAATTTCATTTCAAAACAAAAATGTAAATAGGTCGTTATACCTTTTTGTTTCAGGGATATTTTTTAATAAACTCCCTCATTTTCTCTTTTCTTAGGAATAATAAACTCGTCCAGTGCAATACGCCGCCTGTTTTTGCCCATGAAAAAACCCCCATTTATGGGGGAAAGCCTATTCTGCAGCCTTTTCAGACTCAGAAAGCACTCGATTGACACGTTTTTCAAGCATTTTCATTCCGCTTCCGCCGGCTTGGAAGTGACGCAAAGCACCTGTTTTATCAAATACATAATATGCAGGTACATATTCGTTTTCAAAGGCTTCTGTTAGGTGATGATCACTGTCCACAAAGATTGGCTGCGTGATTTCATGCTCTTTCGCAACTTCTTTGATTTTTTCTAGATCTAGGTCATCTTCTGAACGAGGCATATGAACTGCTACAACGTTTAGTTGATCCTTGTACTCATCACGGAATTGATTGACTTGAGGCATTGCCTCTTTACAAAGATGACAGCTGACTGACCAGAAATGAATCAATGTTGGTTTGTCACCAATCAAATTTTCTTTTGTTACTTCTCCATTTAACCACTCTTTTGCACCAGTTAGTTCTGGCATTGGTTGACGTAATTTCATTATGAAGCGCCTCCATCCATTGTATGTGTCGAAACAAAAAGGTCTAACATCAGTTAGACCCTCCTGTTTCTTCAGTTATCAATTAAAGTGTTTTTTGACCAGGTTTCCAGTTCGCTGGGCAAAGTCCACCAGTTTGTAATGCTTGAAGAACACGTAATGTCTCATCTACATCACGACCGATATTGTTGTGGAATACTGTTTGGTATTGAAGTTCGCCTTCTGGGTTAATGATGAATAAACCGCGAAGAGCAATTCCTTCTTCTTCAATTAAAACGCCGTATTCTCTAGACACTGTGTGGTTAGTATCAGCAGCTAACGGGTATTTTAATTCACCTAGACCATTGTCTTTACGGTCTGTATTGATCCAAGCAAGATGCGTGTGGATTGTATCAGTAGATACACCGATGATTTCTGCATCTAAATCTTCGAACTCGTCATAACGATCGCTCATTGCTGTAATTTCAGTTGGGCAAACAAATGTGAAATCCATTGGATAGAAGAAAAGAACTGTCCATTTGTCATTCTTCATGTTTTCCTCTAAACTTACTTTACCAAATTCCTTGTTAGCAAGTACTGCTTCCATTTCAAAACGTGGAGCTTGTTTTCCTACAAAACGCTCTGCCATATGTAAATCCCTCCAAAAAATAATATCTTTATACAGTCTTCTTAGCTGTATATAAAATGAGAATCGAAACTTGAAATTCTCATTTAGTTAATAACTTCACAATTACAATTATAATACTTATGCGATTTTTAGTCAATATTAATTAATAATAAATTTAATTAACGATTTGTCACAATTCCTGCTTCACCTATCAAAAGTTTAACATGACTTGCATAAGGGAACAAATGATTAGCTTCTCTTTTAGAGCATACATAGAAAGGTTTTGAAGATCATGAGAGCATTTCAACAAGTAGATTGGGTTTCCATTATCCTCAATAGCAGTATGATTTTGCTAAAACTAGTCGCCATTTTTGCCATTTACTTTATCATCAGAGCCATAGGAAACAAGATGATTAAGCGAGCCTATTCCACATTCGCTGAAAAGCATGAAGTCTCTTTATCAAGAGCACAGACGCTGCAAAGTCTGACGTTAAATATTTTCGCCTACTTATTGATTTTTATTCTAGTTGTGATGATCCTCGACTTATTTCATTATAACCCGACTGCTTTGCTGGCAGGTGCAGGCGTTGTAGGACTTGCGATCGGTTTTGGCGCTCAAGGGTTAGTGAGTGATATTGTGACCGGATTCTTTATACTATTGGAAAAACAATTTGATGTAGGAGAATATATAACGGTCGCCGGCTTTGATGGGATTGTTGAACAAATTGGACTAAGAACCACACAGCTTCGAAGCTTTGACGGCACCCTTCATTTTATTCCTAATCGCAGCATACTAAATGTGAGCAATCATTCAAGAGGGACGATGCAGGCACTCGTTGATATTGAGCTGTCTCCGGATGAAAATGTGGATCAGATGATCACAGCCCTTCAAGCTGCCTGTGATGAGGTGCGGGAGGAAACTCCTCAAATTATCGAAGGTCCTCAAGTTGTCGGCGTGGAGGCGTTCGGTTCTTCCTCTCTTGTGCTGCGCATCATAGCGAAAACCGAAACAATGGAGCAATGGCGGGTAGAACGAATCTTGCGCAAAAAAATGAAAGAAGTACTCGATATAGAAAAAGAGCAAAAAGAACCGGGATCATAATCTACCGGTTCTTTTTCTTGTTTTATTGAACACGCTGTTCTACTTCTTGGCAAATTTCATCAGCCGTCATACCTGATGCTGTAATAACAGATGCCTTTGTTGTTGTGTCTGAAATGCCAAGAACATTTGAATCTAATCCTGTGACGACATAACAGTCACACTGATCCATTTGCTGTTCATTTTGAATACGTACGACATCATACCCTTTTTGCTTCAATAGTTCTTCTACATCGGATAAAGATTGTTCTACACCAATTCTTGTCATAATCAAGAACACCTCCTGTTCATAAGGTGTACAGGAGGCAGCTCGATTATTCATTCACCAGCTTGCTTTTTAAAATAAGCCGTCATGACATTCACAGCTGTTTCAATCGCGTTTTCATCCGGCTGGAGCTTTGCATGATGCAGGCCGTATTCTGAATCGACCCCTAACCAAAACATGAAGCCGGGATATTTTTTCAGCATGTAGCCAAAATCTTCTCCTGTCATGGCTTCTCTGCATTCAATCACATTCGCAAGCCCTTCTTCGGCTACATATGACATAAATTCCTCTGTCAAATCCTTTGAATTGTCCACTTCGTAATAAGACGAAGGATAACGAACAGTTGCTTTGCATTCGTAGCCAATTTCAATTCCTTTTGCCAATGCTTCAATTCGCTTTCTCACCTTGTCCATAGACTCTGGCGAAAGTGTGCGAATGGTACCGTCAAGCTTTGCATGCTGCGCAATAATATTTTGAGCCGTTCCGCCGGTAATCGTGCCCACTGTAATGACCGCACTATCAAGGGGATCAACATTACGCGAAATCACCGATTGCAGCTGACCTACAAGAGCACTTGCAGCAACAACCATATCATTTGCTAAATGAGGATATGCTGCGTGTCCGCCTTTTCCTTCAAGCTCAATCAAAAGCTCACTCGTATTGGCAAATAACAAACCAGGCTTTGTAGCAATTGTTCCAACAGGATATTCAGGTGCGATATGCAGCGCTGTAATAAAGTCTGGCGTCCATTTTTTGAGAACATCACTTGTAAGCATTGGTTCGGCACCGCCTGGACCTTCTTCTGCCGGCTGGAAGATAAATAATACGTCTTCTTTGATCGGTTCATGAACGAAATGATCGATGATACCAAGTGCAATGGTCATATGAAGGTCATGTCCACATGCATGCATCTTCCCTTCATGCACAGATTCAAATGGATACCCTGTTTCCTCGGGTATAGACAGGCCGTCCATATCTGCACGATAAGCAAATACGCGCGTTGGATTTGTCCCTTTCACTTTTACAAAAAGCCCAGTTCGCCACGTTTCAATCTCAACTCGATCTTTTGAATAGGTGTCCAAATGCTGAATAAGATACGCTTGTGTTTTAAATTCTTGGAAACCAAGCTCAGGGATTTGGTGTAAATCTCTTCGAATGGATATTAATTGCTCACGATTTAACAAGTGAACTCACTTCCTTTCTTCTATACGAATAAGACGTGGATATCTCATCCACGTCTTTGTCTTCAGCTGCGAATTATATGAATTAAAGCTGACGCAGTTCTTGTTTGATTTCAGTCTTACCTTTTGTTTTTTCATCGATGTCTTTGATTTTCTTAGCAGGTGTACCTGCTACAACTGTGTAAGGCTCTACATCGTTCACAACGATCGCACCTGCAGCTACTACTGCACCTTTACCAATTGTCACGCCTTCTAGAACAACAGCGTTCGCACCGATGACAACGTCATCTTCTACCACAACTGGTTTAGCAGACGGCGGCTCAATAACACCTGCAAGAACAGATCCAGCACCGATATGACAGTTCTTACCTACCGTCGCACGGCCGCCAAGCACCACGTTCATGTCAATCATCGTACCTTCGCCGATTACAGAACCGATATTAATAGAAGCACCCATCATAATGACTGCATTATCACCGATTTCAACTTGGTCACGAATGATTGCCCCTGGCTCAATACGGGCTTTAATGTTTTTCAAATCTAACATCGGAATTGCAGAGTTGCGGCGGTCATTTTCCACGACAACATCTTCAATTTTGTCTTTGTTTGATGCTAGCACTTCTTGAATTTCACTCCACTCACCGAAAACAACTCCAGTGTTTCCTGTGATGAATGTTTTTGCATGTTCACCAAACTCAATACCTTCTAAGTCACCTTTAATATAGACTTTGACAGGTGTTGATTTTGTACTATTTTGAATAAATGAAATAATTTCATTAGCGTCCATTTGTTTCATGTATGTATGTCCTCCTCTTAATTTATACTTCATTACTGTACCAAAGGAGTGTTTTAATGACAAGTGAAAGAGTCATCTCCTCAATGGAAAATAAAACAAGCGGGACCGATTATCCCGCTTCTTGCTGGTGAAGCTGAACAAATTGTTTACCAAAAGAAATTAATTCGTCTTCTTCCTCTCCTTCTGGATTCAGCTCAATTTTAACTGATGGGAGGACAATGTCACCGCCAAGCTCCTTCACTTTTTCTTCGATTAGGTCAACAGCTCCGCAAAAATGTTCGTAAGATGTATCGCCAGAACCGAATACTGCAAATGCTTTTCCCGTTAAATCAAGCTCTTCCATTTCTTCATATAAATCAATAAAATCATCCGGAAGATCGCCATCTCCCCATGTATACGCACCTAACATAATGTGCGAGTAATCATTAAGCAGCTCCGCATCAATATCCATCGCTTCATGCCGGTCCACGCTGGCTCCTGCTTCCGTTATACCTTTTTCAATTAAATCTGCCATCGCTTCTGTATTTCCAGACATCGTGGCATACACCAATAAAACCTTTTCTGTCACTTTTTCTTCCTCCTTATCAATGAATCAATGCAGGCTCCTCATACGGCCTGACAAACTTACTTTCATATAAACCCGCACAGAAAAAGTTTTCGTTTTGATTGGCTACACGAAAACCGTGTCCTTTGATCGTATCAAACCATTTGAGCTCTTTTTGCTCAATATCAAGCTGATACACTTTAGAAAATCCGTGTTCGTCTTGTGAGGTAGTCACATACACAATGCCATTATCCTCTGATACATCCAAAAATGATTCTTCTCTAGCAAAGGCCTGTGATTGAATATCATGCAGAATATTTGTATGTAAATCTAAAATTTGAACAGATCCTTTTTTGCCTTTTTTTGAACCTAATGCACAAACAAGAAGATGTTCATGACAGAGAAGCATAGAAGCTGTCATTCGGTGCTCCTCTCTGTTTAGAAGAAAAATTTGTTCACTCTGCAAGTCATACACCCATATTCCTCCGTGAACTTCATGAATCTGTGTTCCAATATAAAGGTGGTCACCTGCAGCACATAAAGAACGAATGACCGGCGGATGATTCACATGAGCAAATGGCTTCATAATTTCCCAGGAAATTCCGAAATCATTTGACACATAGATACTATGTTTTCCATGCGCACATACAAACCCATCTTTGCGTCCTGTAATAGACCAGACGACTGCGTTTGTTGGAAATGAAGATAACGCCCATGTATTGCCTTCATCTCCTGATCTAATCACTGTGCCATTTTCACCAACACCGAATAAATAAGGGCCAATATAGCTGATCGCATGAATTTTATGCTTGAGCTTAAATAGCTGCTGCCATCCGCTCTCCACACTATAGTGAAAAATACCTTCACGTTTTACAGCAACAAAGTATCCACCACTTTTAGATGCTGCAACGGCTGTTGCTCCTTTATGAAACATGATTTTCAACTCGTTTCTCAGACAAAGCGGCCCACGTTAAAAAGCTCACAGCAAATTCCTGACAGCACGCCACATCTTCATCTGTATCCGGTGCAAGCTCCATTTTTAATGTTTCAGGAAAAACAGATGCACCCGTTGATTTCAGCATGTCATGGAATGTATGGACAGCCTCGCAAAACTTTGGATAGCTGTAATCACCCGATCCAAAGACAGCTGCTTTTATGTGACTAAGTTCAAGAGTAGAGACCTCCTCATAAAAATCCTCTGCTTCATATGGCAAATCTCCATCACCCCAAGTATAAGAACCAATGAATACGTAATCGTATGAGGATAGGTCCTCTGCGTTCGTATCATCAAATTCCATCATCTCTGTATCTATCCCTTTTCCTTCAAGTGTTTGCTTTAAGATCGCTGCCATATCTTCCGTATTTCCAGACATACTCGCAAATGCAATTAGTGCTTTCATCTATCGGTCACCTCATCTAAATGATAATCATTTTCAATTATTATATGTACACTTTAAATGATAATGATTTTCATTGTCAAATGATTTCATAAAAAAAAGTACCTCCCTATTCCAAGAAGGTACTTACACGGCATCATTTTCAAGCATTTCTTTAACCACACCAACAAATGCTTGTACCTGTTTTAACTGAAAAGACGCTTCATAGCCTAGCAGCCATGTGTCACGGCCGATTTGCTCTCCGTTCACATCAACAAGCGGTGTTTTATAAACACTTTTTTCGTGGTCATATAGAGTAACAGAAGGCAAAATGGCGTAGCCGATGCCGTGGTAGGCCATTTGTTTACATGTTTCAATTTGGTCTACTAAAATCGTCTGCTTTGGAGATACTTTAAATTTTTGATGCCACCAGTGCTGGATTTCCTGATAATACGTGCTGTCGCTTTTAAATTGGATAAATGGCCGTTCAGTCTTGATTAATTCATCTACGTCCTTGATCACGGAATCGACTAAGTATAAATGATCTGTCATCAAGTATTCCTTTGTCCCCTTCCAATCAGGGTTTCCGCGAATGATTCCTATGTGCACATGGTCTTCATACAAGCTTTTGAGCATTTCACTGCTCCAGCCGGTAACGAGTGACACCTTGGCATTTGGATATTTTTCGACATACCGTTTTAACACCTTTGGCAGCCAGTGCTGTCCAATAATCGACGCCACCGCAAGCTTGAGTGTACCGTGAATGTCACCCTCAAGTTCATCAATTCGTTCTCTCACTCGATCCTGTTCAACCGTTACTTCTTTTGCAAATTGGATAATCTGTTCACCTGCTGAAGTCACGGTCAGCCCCTTTTGTGAACGAAAAAAGATTTTCGTTCCCCATTCCTTTTCGATCGTCTGCAATCTTTGCGATAATGCAGGCTGAGAGACAAAGAGCCGTTCCGAAGCCTTCCTCATATTCAATTCTTCACTTAGCACAACAAGCATATGTAACTCCTGAAGCTGCATGGGCGTCCCCTTTCTCTCTATAAGTTTTTCTTATTTCATATGCTCATTATATAAATTTTAACTTATGAAGGCAAAAAAAATAAGCTGGGCTGCAGCTCATTTTTTCGCGGAATGAATGACCTCATTTAAGCGCTTTAATACAACTCGTCGAGTAAAAATGCCTTCAAAGACTTGCTCCTCATTTACTACACAAACAAATCCATTATTCGTCACAGCGTGAACGCCTTTTATTACAGGATCTGTCGTTTTGAGTCTCGGAATATCCTTCAGCATAACCTCTTCGACCTTCAACTGGTCGAGCTTCTCAAATTCGATTCGTTCTAAACCGAAGATTTTATCCATAATCATATTCGTTCCAATTAACCCGTGTAAATGATAAGAAGCGTCTAATACCGGAATAGCTGTATATCCTGTTTTGGTTAGGACCAATAGGGCATGCTCAAGGTTATTGCCAATTTGAACATGTGCGACTTTATCTGCATCAATCATATGCTCGGCTACTGTGGACTCAAGCAATTGAGTCGGCTCTATCTCTATCATGTTTCTTCGACCCCTTTTCTCTCAATCATCAATCATACATTCCCCATTACGATTAAGCATAAACTAAAACGAATTTTGTCGAAAGATTTTTTCTGCATAAAAAAGATACTCAGCCCCCGAGTATCTAATAGAATGTTAAAGCAATATTAATTCTCAAACCTTACTCTGTCATACAATGTGATCAATTGCTTATACGTATTGTCGTCGACATTTTTTGTTCCACATTCTATATCATTGATCTCACTGCTTAGTAATTCGACAGCATATTCCTGATTCAGCAATACGTTTAATAATAGCTTTTTCTCTTCTTCATTAAAACGATTTTCGATGACGCTCATTCAACATCAGGCCCCCTGTTTCATATATGCTTTTATATTGATTAGCAGGCTTTTGAATGTCTGCTTCCTCTCTATACAGCTAGAATAAGGAACTAGAATCGAATCGTCAACCGCACGTTTCGACAAGGTTTGGAGAAAAATGACGGAATTTATTTTGTATATCGATTGGCATAGCAAAATGCTGCATATGAGTCGGGTTTTATTTTCGCTTCAATTCCCATAGCTGTGATCATTCCGGTCATTTCCTGGATCAGCTCTTTTGTACTTCCTTTTTTGCCAATGTCCAGATGGGCTTCAAAACGAAGGTCTGCCCCTTCCTCAGCAAACGGAAGAAGCAAATCCATCAGTTCTGTTAAAGGCCCCTCAAGGATGTCTGCACATACCTTTTGGCTAAACGCTGTCTCTAATGAAATTTTTTCTCTAAGACTTTGCACGGGTCTTTCAATCACTTGTTGTGTGAGGCAGCCCCAAGCTCCTTTGCCAATCCGGTGGAGATGAATTGCAGTCATAAATGTTGTGACATTTTGATTGACCTGAGAGTCCGTACCAATTGATAACACATAGGCGGACCTAGGGTCTTTTCGAATAAAGTCTTTCATTCTCATGACGACATCAGAAAACGCTAAACGATCTTCAGAAAGATTGTAGAAAAAAGAATCACTCACAGAAAGGAACTCCTTTTTAATGGTCTCTTATCCGAAAAATGCGCTGATTAACTGATTGATCATCTTCCATTTGTACATATCATCTATGATGATCCATGTATGCTGCCGCAATAAACGAAGGAATCCTCAGAAAAAACATTTCATACGATTCAGCTTAGGATTGTAGAAGCTCAAAAATCTCAATCGAAATCATATCAATGTTGTCAAATGGGAAAGTGTTTGGCTTATCCCCTTGTTGAAAAACAGTCAATTCAAACGTTTGATTCTTTTCGAAATACTTAACACTACAGATTTTCTCACCGTTCACTTCGAAATAACGCTGTGCCGGCTCGTTTGCAGCTTCTGCTGTCTCTTGAAGACTTTGCAGCCTTGTAATGATACCCATTAATTGTGACATTCTAAAAAAAGACTCCTTTCAAAAAAACAACTCAAGATGAACCCGTATTGATTATACACAAGTCCTACAAAGCATCATACCATAAAGTGTTCTCAGATGATATTTTTCCTCTTGAATTCAAAAAAAGAAAAAGAATCTGTTTTTTTAGTTTGAGTCTTTTTTCTAATCTCATGCACCATGATTTTTATAAACCAGCAGATCTCATCAGCCGTTTCGCAATTTCATCAAAATCCTCTTTTGAAATGCCTGGAGCAAACTCTTCCGGTAATTCTCTATAATCTGGCACAGGTGCACCTTGCGGGGTGCCTTCAATGACTGTGAGCGGTTTTCCATCAATCGGGTGGCTCCCTTTCCAAATTTTATTGATATCCTTGTAGTCCGTATCACTAAATGTATACAGCTTTGTATGAACATTCTGGTCTTCAAATTTTCTCGCTGAATCAAAGTATTTATTATCGAGATTTGGGATTGGGAGCATCTTCCCTACATCTACTCCTGTAGCGACTTCTAGTGCCTTTGCATATGCCACAATATGCACGCCGCCCCTGACAAGTAAATAACCGATCATCTCTCTTGCTGTAGGGTGGTCCGTCATTTCATATACACGCATTTTGTGCGTACGTGCTCCGCATTCAAGGAAGAAATTATGAAGGAGGTCAAGAATCAGGTTGCCGCTTGAGAACACATTCTCTCCTGTCCAAGGTTTTGCCATTGAATCAAACGGATAGCCTGTTTGGGCTGTTTGAATAAAATGCTGTGTATTTCGTTTATCGACAGCTGCCTTCATCGGCGTCGTATCTGGATCTCCTCCATGGGTAGTTCCTGTAATCATGAGATTGATGGCTGTGGTCACAAGCTCAACATGACCGAATTCTTCAGCTGTAATACTGGATACGAGGTCATAAAACGGTTTGAGTTTTCGTTTCCCTCTAAAGTTAAAGGATTGAAACATGTAATTATTTAATGTGGACATTTCACCGAATTTTCCGCCGAGTAATTCTTGCACAGCAGCGGCACCATTTGCATCTGGGTGATCTGGTCTTGGCAAATCAATGAGCAGCCGCGTGTCACGTTTGATCATGATGTTTCCCTCCTACTGTCTAACTATCATCACTTAAGATGTATGGAGGGTTTGGGCTGTCCTATGCATGAAGGGAAAGATTGAAGCACAAAAAAAACTTGGCGGGGGTAGCGCCAAGTTTTTTGGATCTTGATCTGATAGAGGGGTTGGGGAACAGAGAGTAGCTTCTCTCTATAACTAAATGATAATGATTATCAGTTTCATTGTCAACCATTTTTTATTTTCTTTTTTCTATCAAAAAAAGCAGCCTACGAGGCTGCTCAGATTGATGACAAAAAGCTGAAATTCCTTTTGTTTACATTTCAGTGTGATAGAAAACCTTTGAAGTCTAGGAAGGACGAGTACCGGAGCGAATTATACATTCGTGAGCACTGCCACGCAGGACTGACAAAGAATGCGAGGATTAGTCTTCACGCCGCGTCTTCAAATTAATCCATCTTGCTCATATAAATAGGCATATGGAAGGTCTATAAACAAATACATATCTCCCTCTAAAGGATAAGAAAACGTACGTATCCTCTCACCTGTTTCTAAATCACTATAAATATCGCTGAAAAATCCTTTTCCGCTAATTCTCATTTGAAGAATATTTGCTAGGAAATAAGGACGCCAGCTCCAGTTTTTTTCTATATACTCCGGCTGAAACAACCATTCTTCTTCTTTTTTGAACACATTTCCAGTGATTTGAAAGCCTTCTTCATTACACATATAAATCCGAAAGCTGCAATCTGTTAGTTCAAGTGCCAGTTTTTGAATGAGCTCATCATTTGTGCTGCACGATTTCTTTAAAGTCGTAACAGCTTGATGAATTCGTTTATAAAATGTTTCAGAATGTTCGTAGACAGCTTGCAGCTTCTTTTTCTCATGGGCAATAAATTGCTGGAATTCTTCTCTAAGCTGATCTTTTCGGTGGCTTCGATCGATTAATTCTCCTGCAGGCTCATGAAGATAGAACCCTTGAAAATATCTCCCGCCATTTCTCCAAGCATACTGTAGCTGGAAATTTGCTTCAATGTCCTCATAAATTAAAGCAGCTCCTATTTTTCTTGCAAGCAATGAAATGCTGTACAAGACATATTCATAGGAAGGAGATGGAGCCGATGCCTTTAATGCCTGTAAATCTATTTTTAATAAATCAGGTGAAAGCAAGGCAATCCGGTCCAGATTACTGCTTTCTTTTCCTATATTTGAGACGGCGATTTTAATCCCATATGTACGATAATACGTTAACGTATGGTAAAGCTGTTCAATGTCGCCGCTAAACGTATGCTCTGCAAACTCAATAACAAACCGGTTAAGCTGAATGCCCCTTGCTTCATATTCCTTTAAGAGTTCTAAAAAGCTTTCCCCGTGATCCAGCATGAGGATATTGGCATCATGATTAATAAAAATGAGCAAATCGTCATCTGCTGTTGTGAAGAGATCAAGTGCTTGAGTCAGTACTTTGTGATCTACTTCCAATTTATATTCGTCAGGAATAGATGAATCCGTAAAGAAGGAGCCTAGGCTGACCGTTTCTGACTCAAGCTTCATTCTTCCTAGAATCTCATAGCCTATCACTTTTTGCTCTTCCGCACTGAATATTGCTTGATAGTGCGGGAAAACATCTTCAATATTCGTTAAAATATCCAATGGATCGACCATTTTCATCACCTGCTTCTCTCTTTGTGTGATTATACCACATCAAAAGCAGGTCTTACATCGTCAATCAAAATGGTGATTGGTTGAGCCATTGTCCCCCATCCATCGTAATACAATCTCCATTTATATACGACGCATGCTCCGATAATAAAAAGCTCGCAAGCGCTGCAATTTCCTCAGGTGTGCCCAGTCTGCCAAGAGGAACGCTATCTAATGTTCTTTGCGCTGCTTCTTCTGATTCCCATAGTTTATCTGCTCCGCCTGTTCTCTCGATTGGGCCTGGTGCGATGGCATTGACGCGAATTCGATATTGCCTCCCCCATTCAACAGCAAGCGTTCGAGTCAGGGACAACACGCCGGCCTTTGCTGCCGCCGAATGCGCCACGCCTACACCAGCACCCCATGCATAGGTAGCCACCATGTTAAGTATACTGCCCCTTTTCTTTTGCCGAATCCAGTAATTGCCCACTGCATGGCTGCAAAAAAATGTACCATTTAACACAATATCAATCACAGCTTTCCAGCCGTTAGGAGACAGCTTTTCTGCTGGCACTAAAAAATTTCCTGCTGCGTTGTTAATGAGGGCATCGACATCACCAAATGTATCCACCGCAAACTTGACCATTTGGTCAGCATCCTCTGGGTTTCGCACATCCATTTGGAAGTAAGCGACTGCTCCGCCCTTCTGCTTCATTTCTTTTGCCGTCTTTTCCAGCGTCTCTTCCGTTCTACCAGTAATCACAACATTCCAGCCTTCAGCTGCCAAATGGGCAGCCATTGCCTTCCCCATACCGCTTGATCCCCCTGTGACAATCACTGTTTGCTTCGTCATTTGTTCTCCCCCTTTGTATGATTTGAATGACTATTCATTCATTATTGTCTATCATATCATGATTGACCCTCGGTGCACCATATGGGAGATTATCCAAATATGATGCTATACTTAATTTTATTTATAAAGGAGTCTTATATGAAGCAGCTTTCCCGCAGACAATTTTTAAAAGGAGCAGCTGGTGCGAGTATTCTCGGTTTTTTGGCTACAAGTTGTGGATATGGATATGCCAGGTACATTGAGCCGCGCATGATCGATACCGTGTCACTGACCATTCAAGATGCTCAGCTTCCAGCTTCATTTGACCAGTTTAAAATAGCCCAATTTAGTGACGTTCATTTGAGTGATACATTTCCTGCGAAGGACCTAGAAGCCATCGTTCAGAAAATCAATGCTGCATCTCCAGATCTCATTGTGTTCACAGGTGATCTCGTTGATTTTCAAGCATCCACCCAAGAGCATGAAAAAGCGAAGACTTATTTGAATAAGCTTCATGCTCCGTTCGGTAAACTAGCCATCTACGGAAATCATGACTACGGACCATTCGGAGTGGAGCTTTATGAGAAAACAATGGAGGCTTGTGGATTTACATTATGTAAAAATGATGTGTTTCTATTAGAAAAAGATCATGCACATATTCAGATTGCTGCACTGGATGATCTTATGATGAGCGTGCCTGATTACGATTTGATCAAACGGGAAGTATCATCTGATTTATTTACGTTGCTGCTCGTCCATGAGCCTGATGCAGCATTAGAGCTGAAAACAACACCTATTAACTTGCAGCTTTCCGGGCATACGCATGGCGGTCAAGTGCAGCTGCCTTTCTATGGACCGATTCTCACAGCACCTTACGGCCGTACATATGTAGAAGGTTTATACGAAAGCGGTCAGCACCGCATCTATGTCAACCGTGGACTTGGGACAACACGTCTCCCGCTTCGGTTTTTAGCCAAGCCGGAGTTAACCTTTTTTACCTTTACATCTCGTGTATAAATAGAAGCCAAACCGCCCTCTCCTGCATATGTATAATCAAAGTACTTTTTCATGACAAATGTTAGGAGAAACCTTACTGAGCCTGATTCCGTCCATATAGTATGTCAAGTGACGGCATCATGGCTTCTTTTATTTAAGTAAAAGGAGTGTACTTTGGTGCTGCGATATACGGTGAAAAGAGGAGAAACTCTTGCTTCTATAGCGCTTGATTTTCGAACAACAACAGATGCCTTAAAGGCTGCAAATCCGTCACTTCAAGCTCGCGAGCCTGAACAAAATGAGGTCATCATCATACCTGGTTTGCCAGATCCTAATACGATCCCTTACCGCATCTTTGTTTCGATTTCAACGAAACGTCTCGTTTTGTTTTCTGGATCACAGCTTATTCGTTCGTATCCGATTGCAACAGGGAAAATTTTAAATATGACACCGACAGGTTCTTATTATATTGTCAACAGACAGCCAAACCCAGGAGGTCCCTTTGGCGCTTATTGGCTGAGCCTCTCAAAAATTCATTACGGCATTCACGGTACGAATAACCCGTCTTCAATTGGTAAAGCTGTTTCTAGAGGATGCATTCGCATGTATAATCAGAATGTCATCGAGCTTGCTTCACTCGTTCCAAACGGAACACCTGTGACCATTAGCCAGTAGATGAAATCAATTGTACGAATGGTTAAAATTTTATATGATATAAAGTGGGATCTTCAGGTTAAGGAGCGTATTTATGGATATTTTTAAAAACAGAAATTTTGTTCGTCTCTTTTTTGCGGCACTTGCTTCGCAAATGGGGACAACAGTAGGCAATATGGCGTTTGCCTTTTATTTGCTCGACCATTTTAGTCATCAGCCCGCATACGCCACATTGGCTGAACTTATGTATTCTCTTCCTACCGTCTTTGTCTTTTTTATGGTCGGTGTGGTCGCAGACCGTTTTGATCGTAAAAAAGTCGCAGAGAATTGTGATTGGATACGAGCTGGGCTGACGATTGTATTATTCATCGTTATTTATTTTAATTCACTGCCACTTATTTTCTTGATCTTGTTTATTCGAAGTGCTATTACGAAGTTCTTCTATCCAGCTGAAGCTTCTCTCGTTCAGGCGATTTTAA
The DNA here is from genome assembly GCF_038008785.1 of Bacillus sp. FSL R5-0659. NCBI lineage: Bacteria > Bacillati > Bacillota > Bacilli > Caryophanales > Bacillaceae > Bacillus > Bacillus sp. FSL R5-0659. The sequence goes on along the minus strand of NZ_JBBOZU010000001.1, from coordinate 1,327,385 downwards.
ATAAAGATCAATATGCAAAAGCCGCTGGCTTAAATCAAATGCTGTTTAGTTTATTTATGGTATTTGGCGTTGGACTCGGTGCCATTATGTATAAGACGATTGGACTTCACGGTGCCATTACAATTGATTTGGTCAGCTTTATTATTTCAGGCATCCTGATTCGTTCATGTAACATTCCAATTGAAGCGCGTCAGCCAAATGGACAAGCTGGCTGGAGAGGCATGACCATCAAAACGTCTCTGAAAGATTTTAAAGAAGGCATCCTATATATTTTAAAAAATAAATTATTGGCTTCTTTAATTTTTGGCTTTTTTGTTTTCGGTCTAGTTAATGGCGCATTTGCCGTTCTGCCGATGTTTACAATGAAATATGGACTTTCACCAGACCATTTTGAACTGCATACATCCTTCTTTACCATTGCGATCGGTGCAGGCTTGCTCGTTGGAAGCTTAATGGGCTCTGTCCTCGCTAAAAAGGTAAAGATGCAATATCTCATGTCGATTCCAATTTTGGTCGCAGGTATTTTGATTTTTGTCCTTGGTTCTACCCATACATTATGGTTGTTTTATGTCACCTCATTTGTCATTGGTACATGCATCGGCCCAGTCAACATTGTCATTGGAGGCTGGCTGCCTAGAATCGTCCATCCTCGACTGATGGGTCGTGTGTCAGGATGGGTTGACCCGCTCACTATGTTTGCTCAATCGATGACATTAGGTCTGATTGCTGTATTATTTCCAAAACTCATCACAAATGTTTCTTATATTTATTACGGAATGGGCTTTATTATTTTACTTGTCTTCCTTTTTTACTTCATTACACTGCCAAAGTTCAGCAGAGAAGCTGACGACTTAGACGTGCAGCGTGAACTAAAGGGGCAGGGAGTTCAATAAGTAAATAACAAAAAGGACTTTCTTTTTCAGGAAAGTCCTTTTTGCATGGATGAAACGTCCTTCATGCATTTCCTCTGTTGAGAGAATCTGCTTGAAGGCTTGCTTTATTGATCCATTTTTTCTTGTTTTTCACAATTAAATTCCTTTACATCTTTAAACGTTTTATAGTAGGATAGTCAGGTTGGAGGTGAAAGAAATGCTAAAAAGTTACTATTTTATTCATACTAAAAATGAACAGGGACAGTTTGTTGTACATACAGAAGATTGTGCATTTTTAGGCGATGCTGCAAGCCGTACGTTGATTGGCCTGCACATGGATGGTAAAGGCGCCATTGATGAAGCCAAACAAATGACGAATGAAACCGACTTTAATGGTTGTTTTTATTGCGCTTATTCTATTCATACAAAATAATTCATCTTGAGAAACTACCCATTTTGATAAATAGGTAGTTATCACGAACCAATAGTTCACTTTATTTATATTTCATTCAGTCAATTATTCTTATCATTTCTTCTATTGTTCATCACCCATACTCATTTTTCGGCTGATACAATGCCAAGAATAAAATCATATAGACAATACAAGCTGTCCCTATCCATTGGAAAAGTCCGAATGGCTCTTTTAACCAGAAAACAGTCGTGACGACTGCTGCAAGGGGCTCAACACTTCCAATTAAGCTCGACTCTTTTGGTGATAAGTATTGCAAACTTTCTATGTAAAACCAAAAAGCGATCATCGTTCCAAATATGACCACAAACAATAAATAGACATACGCTTCAAAAGGTAAATGAGTGAGATTGACCTTCCATGGAGGATGGATCAAGCTAAGGGCGCCTCCTCCTATAAGCATCGCCCAGCCGACAACCACTAGAGAGTCGAATTGTTTTAACAGGCTGATCGGATATAACGTATAAAACGAGAGCGCCACAGCCGATAGTATTCCCCAAATTACTGCCACAAATGGAACGGTTAATGTTGAAATAGAACCATTCGTCAATAAGAAAAACATACCCGCCAAAGCCAATACCACTGTAATCAAATCTCTTCTAGTGAAGGTTGATTGCCTGCGAATGACCAAATACACGATAATCATGACAGGGGCTGTATACTGCAGCAGCGTTGCCACAGCAGCATTTCCATGTTGAATGGATGCCATATAAGTATATTGAACAGCCAGCATACCCATTAGCCCAAATAGAAGGACTTGCATCGCTGTCCTCTTCTTTTGCCACACACCGAACAGATGTGTTTTTTCTTTTGTCATCACATGAACAAATAAAAGCAATCCCCCTGAAATGAGCAGCCGGACCGTCACAAGCCAATTGACATCAATCCCATATTGCTGAAACAATTTTTGTGAAATTGTTCCTCCTACTCCCCAGCAGATAGCGCCTATGAGTACAAGTAAAATTCCCTTTCTCCTATTCATTTTCATTCTCCTCAATTCTCAACAAATCATGATAATATAGTTGATAGTAGTTCACTTTGTTACATATTGATATATCAATTGAACATAAAAATAAAAGAATATTGAGGAGAATTATGCACAACCATCATTTTCTGATTGACTACAACCTGAAAGAATTGACGGAGCATTCTACGACAACATGGCCTATTGCTATTTATCATACAAAAATTCGTCATCATAGAAGCGGCTATATCCCTCTTCACTGGCATGACGAGTTTCAATTTGTCTTTATTTTAGAGGGTGAAGCTGAATTTCATATCAATGAAGAAACATTATGTTTAAAGCAAGGAGATGGCATTTTCATCAATAGTGGCTGCCTGCACATGGCAAAAGATGCGAATGGGACGGCATGTACTTATGTTTGTTTAAATGTCTCTCCCTCTTTCATCACAGCGAATGAATTATTCACCACATTTGTCCATCCATATATGCGTGCGAGCCAGACACCTTATATTTTATTCAACCGAAAAGATCATTGGCCAAAGCAGATCTATCAATGCATTCAAATCATTCAACAATTAATTGATGAAACTCCGGTATATTATGAACTTGAACTCAATATTCAGCTTATCACCATTTGGAAATGCTTATTACAAAACGGCTTCCAAATGAAACATGATGCGCGTAAACACGATAAAAATGAACGGATGAAACTTATGCTGAATTGGATTCACCAGCATTATTATGAAAAGATCCTTCTCGAAGATATTGCTCGTGCAGGACAGTTAAGTCGCTCAGAATGCTGCAGATCTTTCAAAGACATTTTAAAGAAATCACCCATGCATTATGTAAATGAATATAGAATTCAGCAAAGCCTCGTCCTGCTCCAAGAAACGGATTTCAATATTACAGAAATCGCCTACCAAGTAGGCTTTAACAGCACAAGTTATTTTATCAATTTGTTTAAAAGAATAAAAAATACGACACCTTTAGCATATAGAAAATTAAAACAGCTGGATTCTCTCCAGATAAAATGGATAGAAGAAAAATAATGCAGAAGGCGTCTTAAATGGCTTTTGTAAATACAAACGATGAGAATGGCTACATTTCAATCGCCCTCGCCTAATGCAGACAAGGGCGTTTTTTATTGCTGTTTTTGTTCTTTTAGTTTCTTAAAAATCACAAATTGATATACTCCGAATAGTACGGTGAGGATCATAATTGCTGTAAATAATTGATCGGCTGGAAGCAAGAAATATACGACAACAAAAGAGAAAAGCAACACAAGATAACCTATATTGAATGCTTTTTTGAATGTCATGATATTACCTCCTTTCATTAATAATTTATATACATACTATATAATCAACAGAAATAGAATCAGTTGAAGTTTTTTTGGGGGAGATTGGGGGATTCGAACACACAAAATTTTTAACCCTCCATAATCCCTTTATACCAAAGGTTTTCTTTTTACAATATCTCTATTTGCAATTTACTAATAAAAACGTATAATTTATACTAAGCACAGGAAGACGAAAGACAAAGGAGAGAAAAAATGGACGATTATGCTCATACTAAAGACATAGAACCTACAGCAGAAAACATCGCAAAAGCCATTTATACTGTTAACCGCCATGCTAAAACCGCACCAAACCCAAAGTTTCTTTATCTTTTGAAAAAACGCGCGCTGCAAAAACTATTGCAAGAAGGTAAAGGAAGAAAAGTGGGCCTACATTTCTCTAACAATCCCAAGTATAGTCAACAACAGTCCGACGTGCTGATTGAAATTGGAGATTATTATTTTCACCTGCCACCAACGAAAGAAGACTTCGAATTTTTGCCACACTTAGGAAATTTAAATCAATCATATCGCAATCCGAAAGCGAATATGTCATTAAACCGAGCAAAGCAAATACTTCAAACGTATGTCGGTTTAAAAGAAAAACCTGCCGCCACAAAACAAAAATCACATTACACAAAGCCCGTCTTCAAACGACTCGGGGAAAGTTATTTTTAAACAGAAAAAAACCACTCATGCCGAGTGGTTTTTTGTTTAGATAATAAAATGATCGACTTTTTCAATCAGCTGATGAATTTCTGGTTTACTGATTTGATCATCTGCACCGATCGTTTCCCCTTTATGACGCAAATCTTCAGTGATTAATGAAGAGAAGATAAGAATCGGGATGGAATTTGTTAAAGGATTGTCCTTGAGCAATTTTGTTAGCCGGTGGCCATCCATTTTAGGCATTTCAATATCCGTAATAATCATATCAATTTCTTCTGTCACACTGATTCCTTTGCTGACAAGATCCATGACATGATCATATGCCTGTTTGCCATCTTCAAAGGTCACAATGTTTTTATAGCCTGCTTCGGTTAATTCATTTGTTAATAAACGCATGAGAAGCGGAGAATCTTCAACGACATACAGCTTCTTCCCTGTTCTTCTCTCGTCTTTCTCACCGTCAAACATATGATACGTATCAACACCTGAAGCGGATTCAATATCATAAATGATTTTTTCGTAATCTGGAAGGAAAATCATTTTTTCATCAAGCTTAATGATGCCAGTTAAATGACGGTCCATCCCTTGATTCAGTGCAGTCGGCTTCTCAATCTCTTCCCAGCTGACGCGGTGAATTTGTGATACTGTTCCTGTGTGGAACACAAATTTCCGTTGGTTGAATTCAGTCACAATATATTTCTCTTGTTCCGACTGATCTGACTCGACATTAAAAAAGGAAAATAGATTGATGACTGGTAAAATCTCGCCTCGTAAACTAATCATCCCTTCTACATCTTGGTGAGAGTGCGGTACAACCGTCACCTCAACCGGCTGAATGATTTCTCTTACTTTCATGACGTTAATGCCGAATTGATTTGCACCAATTTCAAACTTCACAATTTCCAATTCATTGGTACCAGAGTCAAGTAAAATTTCTTGTTTATTTAAAGCCACGGAAATCCCTCTATTCTTCAATATTAGATTGTACTTTTTATATCGGCAGCATAGGTAAAAAGTTGACGTTTCTTTACGCTTTCTCTCGAACGAATTGATGAATCACAAGTCCTATCGCTGCAAGGATGAGCAAAGACCCTAGTGCAAGGCGGCTTGCGAGATTTCCGTAGTCTGCAAACAGCAGGGTAACTGAGCCATAAATAATGGGCCCAATAATGGAAGACACCTTTCCTGAGAAGGCAAAGAGGCCAAAAAACTGTCCTCGTTTTTCCTTCGGGGTCAGTTCAATAATCAAGATTCGTGATGCCCCCCAGCTTGCGCCAAGTGAAATCCCAAATAAACTGCCAGCTACCCAGAAGACCCATTCGGTTGCCGCTGTCACAGCTAGAATGAGCGCCACAATTAAAATGACATACACGACGGTAATCGAGCGTTTTGCCCCTATCGCTTTTGTGATATAACCAAACAGAAAGGAGCCAATGATACTTGAAATGGTCGACACAAGATAGAGTAAAATAAATTGCCCAGCTGTAAAGCCAATAATGATTTTGGCATAAACAGCCATCATCGCAATTGCTGTTTGTAAGGCATCATTCATAAAAAAGAAGGCGATCATAAAAATAAAAGCTGGCTTGTACCTTTTCATCTCTTTAAACGTGTGAACAATCTCTTTATACCCGCTGAAAAAAGATGCCTTTTTCTCTTGCTGAGGCAGCGGATGAGGATCTTTTACAAAAAAGAGAAAAGGTAGGAAAAAGAGAAGAAATAAAAGGGCTGTTGGGATAAATGCTTCATGAAACTGGTCATTGCCGACAAGTAAATAAACAGAGAGACCCACAAGTGTTCCTAAATAGCCAACGGCGATACCAAATCCAGAAATAAGCGGGATTTCATCCTTTGTCCCAAGATCGGGCAAAATGGTGTCATAGAAAACAAGACTAGAATGATAGAAAAACTTTGCGATCACAAACAAGGTAACCACGACCAATAAAGAAACAGGCAGCCCAAACCATTCACTTGAGAAATCAATCCCAGCAAAAATCCCCATCAACACCGTACAAGCAATACATATGAACGTAAACACCGTAATGTAGCGTTTCTTTTTTCCTGTACGATCAATCAGCACTCCGTATAAAGGTGTAAAAATGACGAGAAAAAAGCTGGCTAATGCGTTTGCATAAGAAATAAAGGTACTTGCGATCTGGTCCATTCTCGCACTGTCCCCGATCGTTTCCTGCAAGTAAAACGGGAAGAAAATGGTGATCATATTTGATGAAAAGATCGTATTTGCAAAATCATACAAAGCCCAGGCCAGCACAGGTGCTGTCAAAAACAGCCCGAAGCCTGCCCCTTTTTTCTGAACAGTCATTTTCCCTCTTTTCAATAGATTGACTCCCTTCTCTGCTTTATTTTCACTATCATTCTACTTTATGTGACGTTTCCCTCTTCCATACAAGCATCTATACAAAAAGCACCCCTTACTATATAGCAGAGGTGCTTCTTTTCATTATTTCTTTACAACAATGGTACTTGCAATCAAATCGTGAAGTGCTTGTTTTTTTTCTGTGAAAAACGCAATGATGTAGCCAATACATAAGATTGGAGACAAAAAGCCTTTTGCAAAAAATCGGCCTGTCGCGCGCCCGAATGTTATTTTTTCACCCGTTACTTTTGTCACTTTAATTCCAAGAGCCATCTTGCCAAGAGTTCCTTGCAGCTTTGATGATTCCATGATCGCATAATACAGCCAAGTCACCGCGATACCGACTAAGATCGTTACGCCATAGAAAAAGATAAGGCCCATAATGACTGCCCATTCTTCATCCGTAATCACCGTTGAAGAATAGTAATAGCTATCATCATACATTAAAAATGCCGCCTCAGGGCTTGAGACAAAAAAGAGTGTTGCCAGAATAAATACAATGAATGAAAATGGTACACTAATAATGATACCGTCCAAAAGATGTGCAAGAAAACGATAGCCTACGCCTGCTAGCTCAGGATGCTTCTTTTCTTGAATGTGTGATTCTGTTATGTTGGTTTCCATCCTATTTCTCCTTTATTATGTATGTTTTCTATAAATTTCTTATAATCATTCGTTATTATATCCTATGAATATAGCAAGATCAATGCAGCTTTACACTTTTACATACATTTTAGATCAGTTTGATCTAAATGATTTATGTGAATAAATACTGAAAATTTGTCAAAATCATGGCACTTCTAGTTCTTTTACCTCCTGATTTTTTAACATTTTGTGATATTTTCGTCTTGTTTCCATTCTTCTGTTGACAATGATTCTTCAAATGGTACAATAGTCAAGGATTTTTTAAAGAAAGGTGTTCATGATGGGAACTGTCGTATTATTAAAGAACAACGAAATGACTGTAATTGAAGATATTTGCGAAGCTGATTATTTAGATATGAAGCATGGTTTGTCAAACGATGACACAGCTTATATCTCTTGGTACGAAGACTACGATACTGCTTATGGATATTGATTTCATTTCATAGATGAAGCGTAAAAAAAGGCGATACAACCTGAGAATAGGTTGATCGCCTTTTTTACGTTTGTGAGCTTCTTTCACTTTCAGGTTCCACATGAATAAAGATTTGCGCATGCGGAAATTCGAGCTGAATCTTCTCTTCAATTCGATCACATAATTGGTGAACATCTTCAATGGTTGTCTTTCCATTTACAATCAAATGGAAATCAATATATTCCTCTGCACCAGACCGCCTTGTTCGAAAGTCATGATATTCAATAAATTCTTGACTGAATCCTTGAATGATCGATTCAATTGATTGTTCTTCCTCTGGTGTTAAACGAGCATCAACAAGCGGCGGGAAGGCTTCCTTCATGAGTTTAAACGCTTCACGCATAATAAAGAGGGCAAGAATCATTCCAATGATCGGATCTAGGAAATACCAGTCGGTTAATGCTACAAGCAATAAACTGAATGCCACCCCTAGTGACGTATACACATCCGTTAAAAGGTGCAATGCATTTGATTTCATGGCGACTGAATGTACTCGCTCAGCCTCTTTGTTCACAATTCTCGATACAACAAAATTGATGAGCGCGCCTAGCAACATGACCACAATGCCAAGCACGGGCAGCTTAACTGGCTCTGGATGCATTAATTTGTGAACACATTCGTATATAATCCAAATGCCAGCAACGAAAATCAGCAGGGTCTCAATCGTTCCAGAAATATTTTCGACTTTTCCATGTCCATAAGGATGTTTAGAATCTGCTGGCTTTCTTGAAATACGAACAGAAATAAATGCAATAAACGACGCCATTAAATCGAGAAACGAATGAATAGCTTCTGATAAAACCGCAACAGATCCGGTTAAGAGACCTACAATGATTTTTAAGATCACAACAAATGTGTTGCTCAGCACGGATAGAAACGCGATTTTCGATGTCTTCGCTGATTGTTCCATCTATCGTCCTCCTTTAGGAGATCGTATGTCTATGAAAGCCATTCCCATGACCATGATTCTCACGTTCTTTCAGTTTACGCAGTTTTGCCGTTTTCTAATCATTCTCATCACAGCCTGTATTTTCTCTTGAGGTTACGCTATAATAAATGTTGCTCTTTCTTCAATATATCACTCATGCGGTGATGGATAGGAGAATAGACTACATATAACGCTATCCAGTGCCTTTCGCAGGTGACATTTATGCAGTGAATGGTAAAATAGGATAAAAACATAAATTTTTAAGGTGATGAGAAATGGAGCATTTGCTGAATCCAAGAGTAAAGGATATTGAAATTTCAGGCATTCGAACATTTTCAAATCTCGTATCGTCATATGAGGATGTCGTTTCATTGACGATAGGCCAGCCCGATTTTTATACGCCGCATCATGTCAAAACAGCTGCCAAAGCAGCCATTGACGAGAATTTCACCTCATACACTCACAATGCTGGTTTCTTAGAGCTAAGACAAGCGATCCAGCATTATATCAAGAAGAAAGTGAATCTTGATTATGATGCAGAGTCAGAAATCATTGTGACAACAGGTGCAAGTCAAGCAATTGATGCTGCGTTTCGAACCATTTTAACAGAAGGAGACGAGGTCATTTTACCTGGACCTGTATACCCCGGATATGAACCGATCATTCGAATGTGCGGTGCAGTACCTGTACATATTGACACAACGAATGCCGGCTTTAAATTGAATGCCAAGCTGATTGAGGATGCGTTAACGGAAAAGACAAAGTGTGTGGTTCTTCCTTACCCTTCAAACCCGACTGGTGTCACGCTTTCAGAAGAAGAATTGAAAGAAATTGCCCAGCTCCTTGAAGGAAAAGACATCTTTATTTTATCCGATGAAATTTACAGTGAGCTGACATTTGACCGGCCGCATCATTCAATTGCCTCTTTCTTAAAAGAACAGACCATTGTCATCAATGGACTGTCTAAATCTCATAGCATGACTGGATGGAGAATTGGCTTTTTATTTGCTTCAGCTCCAATTGCTAAACATGTATTAAAAGTACATCAATATAACGTGTCTTGTGCCTCGGCTGTCTCACAAAAGGCGGCACTTGAAGCTGTGACAAATGGTGTGGATGATGCACTGATCATGAGAGAGCAATATAAGAAAAGACTCGATTATGTATATGATCGGCTCATTTCTATGGGGCTTCCGGTGATTAAACCTTCTGGCGCTTTTTATATTTTTCCATCCATTGAATCGTTTGGGATGAGTTCCTTTGATTTTTGCATGGAGCTGTTAGAAAGTACAAGACTTGCGGTCGTCCCAGGCTCTGCTTTCTCTCCACTCGGCGAAGGGTATGTGCGCCTGTCTTATGCTTATTCACTTGAAACGCTGAAAGAAGGACTTGACCGGCTAGAACAATTTGTACTTGAAAAACGTTCCATTCATTCGCTAGATTGAAACAACGGCTCTCTTGCCGTTGTTTTTATTTTGCAGGAAACATGATGTGAAATACGGTGCCCTTTTCAGGCTGACTATCCACACGGATCGTCCCATTATGATTTTCTAAAATATTAAATGTGACCATAAGGCCAAGTCCAGTTCCTTTTTCCTTTGTGGTTAAAAAGGGCTCTCCAATCCGCTTCATCACCGCTTCAGGAATGCCGACCCCTTCATCACGAATGGTGACAAGTATTCCATCACTTTCTGCTTTAGCTGTGATGTCTACCTTTCCTCCGTCCGGCATGGATTCTACGGCATTTTTGATTAAATTGATAAACACTTGCTTGAGCTGATTTTGATCCCCGTTCATCAGGAGACCTTCCTCTATCTCACTTGTGTTCATTAAAATGCCATTTAAGTTCGCTTGTGTTTCTAACAAAGCCGTAACTTCGCTGATGATTTTTTTCAAATCAAGCGTCTGCATTGAGGACGTTTGCTGCGGTTTCGCCAGCATTAGCAACTCACTCAAAATAATTTCTATTCGGCTCAGCTCAGAGAAAACAATCTCGAAGTATTGATCGCGATCTTTTGTTTTCGGTTTAATGAGCTGTAAAAAGCCTTTGATGGCGGTTAATGGGTTTCTGATTTCATGTGCAATGCCAGCCGCCAATTGACCTGCGATCGATAATTTTTCTGAGCGGAGCATGAGCTCTTCTGTCTGCTTACGTTCGGATATATCTCTTAAAATAATTTGAACCGCTGTTTCTCCAAAGAATGTAGTTGGGATACAGACCATTTCTGTATAAATCAGCTTATGCTTAAATGTATGACAGCTCATCGTGACAATCTCGGAATCTGATGCTCTTTCAATAATACGAGATAAGCTGTTTTTGACCTTCTGCTGATCACAGGAATGAATTTGATGAAAGATATCCTTTCCTATTAATTTATCGTAATGCTCGGCTTCAAATAATTTAATACCTGATTCATTCATAAACACCCATTTGTGATCATGGATGACCGCAATCGTGTCAATGGAGTTTTGAATGAGCAGCTGATACCTTTCCCGGCTTTTTTGAAGAACAGTTTGGAATTTTTTACGGGATGAGATGTCCACGAGCAGCAAAAGCTCTGCCCGCTGATTTTGATAAATCGTCGGTGATGACTTTACCTCAATATGAATACTGCTCCCATCTTGACGCTTCCATATCTGTTCAATCATTCCGACTGGAAGGCCTTGCTGCAGCCTTGTTATGCGGCTTCTGACAATATCATGGTACTCTTCAGCAATAAAATCAAACGCGGACTTGCCGATCATGTCATCTCTTGCACTTACCCCCATTAATTGCAGCATCGCATCATTCGCATACACAATTTTCCCTAAAGTCGTAATACATAACGGATTTGGCAGCATGGCAATCAATTGTTCAGCTTCACTAACATTTTGGAAAGCCGGCAGACTGCCTAGCGACTGTTCTGCTACTTTTGATGCTTCTTGAAATGCTGCTTTTTGGGGCTTAGTATCCAGCACCCTCATTTTCAGGATCATTTCTCTACTTACTTCGTTGTCTAACCCATCACAAGCAACAAAATCAATGCTTGCTTCGACCCATACAGCTGTCAGATCACTTCTTAGCAGTCTAAAGTGGCAAACCTCTAGCATGTGCTGATTGTAAAAATAACTTTCGACGAGAAATTGATCTTCGGTATGAACAAAGTCTTTCAAAAAACACCCTAGTAAATCCTTTTGTTCATAGAGCAAAAGCTGCTTACAGTTGGAAGAAATGTAGAGAAAGCGGCCATTAGAAGAAAGAACGGCATGTAAATCGATGTTCGAATACAATTGATTCGAATCTTTCATTTGTTGTTCCATCGTCGTCCGACCCTCCTTTTCATTTTTTAGGGTTGTCCTTAGATTGATGTATAAAAAAGATTCGCTAGAAAACCCGTATTTTCCTTCTGTCATCGAGGGAAACGTCCATATTTTCAGCAAAAAGGGAGCACTTTCTGCTGCTGTGCTCCCTGCGGTTTATTGTTTTTCATATTTCTTTTGTAATTCTACGTACTTATCCACAATTTTACTTGGGATATTTTTAATGACAGGATCTTTATCTGAGACATAAGGTGTCACGACACTAAACGCTACCTCTGGATTAGAAGAAGGATAATATCCTCCAAAGGTTAAATTGTACGTGGCATTTCCCCACCAGCTGCGGTTGGCGCCATAGTAGAAGGTTTGCGCTGTACCCGTTTTTCCCGCGACATCATGCTGACCAAATCGGCCAGCGGCAGTTCCGCCTGTTGATGTGACCATTTTCAGTCCCGTTTTTACGCGGTCAATATCTGCTTTCGAGTTGTTAATCGTATTCAGCACCTTCGGCTCATATTTTTTTACGACTGGGCCTACTTCATCCTTCTTCGTTGGAAGATGAACACTTTTCACTACTCTTGGCTGAATACGGCTGCCTCCGTTGGCGATCGTCGACATGTATTGCGCCACTTGGAGCGGTGTATACGTGTCATACTGACCAATTGCTTCATCAAGCAAGAGTCCGCCGACCGTCTTTGGATGCGTCTGCATCCCGCTTGATTCCTGCGGCAGATCGATCCCTGTTTTTACGCCAAGACCGAATTGCGCATAGTAGTTTCTCATTTTTTGTAAGTGCTCAGGCCTTGCAGGTAACGGACCATCCTTTTGATAGGTGATGCCCGCCATTCTCATCGCTACTTGGAACATGTAGACGTTGGAACTTTTTTGGAGTGCCTGAATGTCGTTAACCCATCCAAGAACTTTGTAAGACTGTTTCGGCTTTCCATTACTTCCTGCAAAAAAGAGCGGTGTATCCATATAGGCTTGGTTGTGTGACATCCCGTCCTGATAACCGCCAAGTACTGTGGCTCCTTTGACAACAGAGCCCATTTCATACTGAGTCGTAAATGTTCCGATCGCATAATCTGTGACGTCTCTGCCGTCCATTTTCTTGCCCGACATGGCGAGAACATCCCCTGTGTGAGGATCCATCATGACGACAAAGGCACGATCCATCATATAGTTTCTCGCACTGGCCGATCTAAGCTCTGATTCGACGATTTTGTCGACTTCCTTTTGCAGCTCCATATCAAATGTCAGCGCAAGATCAAGTCCTCTTCGTCCTTCTGTCCGCTTGATTTCATCAAGCAGCTTCCCGCCAACCTGTGTATATTGAACGGTTGCTTTCTCTGGGTTCAGAAAATCCTCATATTGATATTCTAAATAGCTCTTCCCTACACGGTCATTTCGCGAATAGCCTCTTGCCATATAGTAATCTTCGCGCTCTTTAATGATTCCTTGCTCTGGTGTGGTCACACCGCCAAGTACATTATAAAGGGTCTTTTCATACGGATATTTTCTTGTCCAGTCATTGATGACGTTCACACCTGGCAGTTCATCAAGATGCTCTGAGACAAGTGAAATCTCTTCATATGTCAAACTCACGGATGAAGTCTGTTTTGATTCTTTTGTTTCATCGAGTAAAGCAACTTTTTCGTCCCCTTTTTTCTCTTCGTTTGGGTCCATTGCCTTCACGATTTGAGGTTCAAAGGCATATCCGCCTGTAAATCTACGGTAGATCGCTGCAACAGCTTTTTCCTCCGCATCCTTTTCGATCGCTTTGACTTCTTTCTTTGGGACACGCTCTACTTGAAGCGGATAGACATCCTTTGCATCGATATCCTTTTTCTCCGCTTTTGAAATGAGATTATCCGCTTCTTTCGGATGGCTCGCCAGCCAAAAATCCCGAATGTCACGCTCTCTCAAAAAATCAGTATCCATTTTTATATAAGTCGCAAGCTTTCTTGCTACCTTAATTTTATCCTTCGCTTTCACACCGCTTTCTGATGTATAAACGATGGCAGGTACACTTTCGTTATCAACGACGACTCTTCCTCTCGCGTCATACATTTTTCCTCTTGGAGACGGGTATGATGCCGTTTTGACCTCTGTTCGGTTGGCTTGCTTTTTATAATCTTCACCATTGACGATTTGCAGCACACCAAGCTTGATCACAAGTCCAGCAAATAAACTAAATACAGCGAAGAAAAAGAGATTAATCCTCCAGGCGTTCCGGCGCTTCATTTTTTTCTGCTCGGCAGCACCTTGATGCTGTTTCTCTCCCACTTATGTAGCTCCTCTCATCCTTTTCAATCTTTTACAATTACCACTCATTATTGTAACACTTTTGTAATAGTTGTTACAGCGAAACGAGTGAAAAAAAGCTGTCAATCCCTAATCTGCAAAAAAATATACTAACACTTTAAAATATTGGTATGTTTATGTCGTTTTCTTTAAATGGAAGAATTCCCTATCCTTTGATATGAAGCGGCTCTTACTATGACTTTAACAAAAATGACAAACTGGCATTGTCAATGGAGGATGCTGGTACGTTTATAACAAAAAGTCCATGGTATGATTTTTTGTGAGAAAACAAAACAAAGATTTTAGGAGGAGTTACAATATGAAGAAGAAATCATTCTTTTTTTCAGCGCTGACAGCTGCTGCACTCATCACATTCACTGGGGGACATTCGGCTGATGCGAAGGAGCTTAACCTGAAACAAGTGATAAACGTACAGCATCAAGCCATTGATCTTCATACATTAGCAGCAAAATTACATATCTCTTCAGATGTAAACAAGCTAAGCAAGTCAAATCAAAAAGAGATCGAAGCTCTATTAAACAAGCTGATCAAAAGCGGTCAACCTGTTACTGGAACAAAAGTAGTGAAAGAAGTAAACAAAGCAAAACAAGAACAAAAACAAGAATCAGTGAAAAAACCAACTGCTTCTAAACCAAGCACTCCAGCAAAAGAAAACACAAACAGCAATAGCAACACAAAAGCTGACCAAAAAGACACAAATGCATCAAAAGCAGACAGCAGCTTAAATGCATTTGAAAAAGAAGTGGTTGAGCTTACAAATAAAGAGCGTGCAAAACAGGGCTTAAAGGCACTTTCTGTGGATTCTAAATTAAGCAAATCTGCTCGCGCAAAATCTCAAGATATGAAAGATAAAAACTATTTCTCTCATACAAGCCCAACTTATGGATCTCCATTTGATCAAATGAAGCAATTCGGTATCACTTACAAATCAGCAGGTGAAAACATTGCCCAAGGTCAAAGATCTCCTCAAGAAGTTGTGACAGCATGGATGAACAGTGAAGGCCACAGAGCGAACATTTTAAACAAAAGCTATACACATATCGGTGTTGGTTATGTGAAATCTGGAAACTACTGGACGCAGCAATTCATCGGAAAATAATATCAAAAAAACCTGTCCCTATTTGGGACAGGTTTTTAATTTGTCTACTTTTTCAGCAATGCGAGGGCTTGTTTACACGCTGCAAACTGTTCCACATAGGCGGGCAGTTTTTTATTTGACCCATAATTTATAGATGCTCTGTGTCCCGCTGTTTTCTTCGCCCTGTTCACTCAGCTTTTCATAAAGTGACTTCGCAAGTGAGAGCCCTGGCATTTCTTCTCCCATCAGCTCTGCTTCTTCAAGTGCAATGCCCATATCCTTGATAAAATGCTTTACATAAAACCCTGGCTCGAAATCGCCTTTCAGCATTCTTGGTGCAAGGTTTGACAATGACCAGCTGCCGGCTGCACCTGTTGTGATGCTTTTGAGCACCTGCTCTGGATCAAGCCCTGATTTTTCGGCATAGGCCATTGCCTCTGCGACACCGACCATCCCCGCTGCGATGGCAATTTGGTTACACATTTTTGTATGCTGACCGCTTCCTGCCGGTCCTTGATATTGAATATTTTTACCCATTTGCTCAAATACCGGCAGGCAGGCTTCATAGGCAGACCTTTCTCCGCCGATCATAATGGCCAG
The DNA here is from genome assembly GCF_038008785.1 of Bacillus sp. FSL R5-0659. NCBI lineage: Bacteria > Bacillati > Bacillota > Bacilli > Caryophanales > Bacillaceae > Bacillus > Bacillus sp. FSL R5-0659. The sequence goes on along the minus strand of NZ_JBBOZU010000001.1, from coordinate 1,311,353 downwards.
CGTGCCATTTTGAGCTCCTATGTCTCCCCCTGATACAGGTGCATCTAATGCAAATACACCTCTTTCCTTCGCTTTCAACTCAATTTCTTTTGCAAGCTGAGGCTTCGAGGTCGTCATATCAATGAGATATGTTCCAGGTGCGGCATGTGCCACAAGCCCATCTTCACCTAAATAGATCTCTTCTACATCAGATGGATATCCCACCATTGTGATGACAGCATCTGCATTTTCTGCAATGTCCTTTACTGCCGGCTTCCATGACGCCCCTTTTTGAATCAATGCGTCTGCTTTTGCTTTCGTTCTTGTATAAACGAGAACTTCATAGCCTGCATCCATTAAATGTCCTGCCATACTGCGCCCCATTACACCGATTCCTATAAAACCAACCGTTTTGATTTGTGCCATCACTTGTTCCTCCTTAAAGAGACTTTGTCAAGCCACCATCAATGATCAGTGTTTGACCTGTCATATATGTATTGGCTTCAGATAAAAGAAAAGCTGCATATGCTGCAAATTCCTCTGGCTGTCCATAGCGGCCAAGCGGGATCGCTTGTTCAGCCTGTGCTTTGATTTCTTCAACCGTTCGATTCTCTCTTTGTGCGCGGTGCTTTTCCAGCTGTTTGACGCGGTCTGTTTCAATTTTTCCGGGTGCTAACGTATTGATCAAAATACCATCCTTTGCAAGCTCCTGAGCGACTGTTTTTGTCCAGCCGGCTATAGCTGGTCTAAATGTATTCGACAGCATCAAGCCTGGGATCGGTTCTTTCACTGACATTGACGCAATGTTTAACACACGTGCACCACGTTTTTTCAAATAAGGTAATGCCTCTTTTAATAATCGAATATAGCTGAGTAAATGAAGCTGAAATGATTCGATCCAATCTTCATCTGTTAAGGTGTCAAGCGTTCCTGTTTTAGGTCCGCCTGTATTGTTCACAAGAATGTCTAGACGTTGCTCATCGCCAGCCGCCGCTTGAACAAGCGCCTTGATTTGCCTGGCGTCAGATACGTCACATACTTGATAAGTCAGCTGTCCTTTGGCAAATGGAGACAGCTCATTGACTGTTTCTTTCAGCGTTTGTTCATGTCTTCCCGAGAGCATTACATCCGCTCCCTCTTTTGCTAGAGCAAAGGCAATCGCTTTTCCGATACCTTGACTGCTTGCAGCGACCAATGCTTTTTTTCCAGTTAGTTTGACATCCATGTAAGCACCTCCTCTCGTTCATTTTATCATACAAAAAGAACCTTGCTCACGTCGCAAGGTTCCTTTCCGCGAATCACACCTTAAATCGGTCAACCGCCTGACGCAGTGCCTGGCTTGATTCGTTTAGCATTTCAGTTGAGGTTTTCGTTCTTTCTAACGCTTGAACTTGTTCATCTGTAGACGCATGCACTTCCTCAGCTGAGGCAGCAGATTCTTCTGAAATAGCAGCAATACTTTGAATGGATTCACTCATCTTCTGCTGTTCTTCTGTCATTTCATTGATCTGTGTATGAATGCTATCGATTGAACCGACAAGTGCCTGCATTTCCATTGTGATGCTGCTGAGTGCCTCACCTGTTGCATTAATGGCATCACCTTGTTCCTCATTCATTCTACTTGCTGCTGTCATCGCTTCCGCCGCTTTCTTCGATTCATCTTGAATGAGTTTGACGGTTTCACTAATGTGTTTTGTTGACTGTGCAGATTGTTCAGCAAGCTTTCTGACTTCTTCTGCAACTACAGCAAATCCTCGTCCACTTTCTCCTGCTCTCGCCGCTTCAATACTTGCATTCAGTGCAAGTAAATTCGTTTGATCAGAGATTTCAGAGATAGCAGTCACGACGTTTTCAATATTTTTCGTTTTATGCTCAAGATCTAGCAGCATTTGCTCAACCTTTTTCGATTCATCGCTCGCTTGTGTTGATTTTTGGACGAGCACACCAAGTGCATCAAGCCCTTTATAGCTTGCATCTTCAGATGATTTTGAGTTGGTTTGCATTTGTGTGGCGAGTTCACCCATATGGCGCACTTTCTCATACAATTGCTCTGATTTCTCATTAATCGTTTCTGCATCCGACGCCTGCTTAGTCGCCCCTGTTGCCACCTCTTGAATCGCGGTTGCAATCTGTTCGCTAGACAGCAAGGTCTCATTTGAAATTTGGGTCACTTCATCCGCTGATTCCACAACTTGATCTGAAGCCCCTTTCACTTTTTCAATTAACTCCCTGATGTCCTCGGTCATTTGATTAAAGCTTTTCGTAAGGAAACCAATTTCATCTTGAGACTTCGTTTCAAGCGTGCTTGTTAAATCGCCTTCTGACACCTTACGAGCGTGCTCTATTAGACGCTTGATTGGCGTAGTTATGCTTCTTGCCAATAAGAAGCTGAGGATCATCGCAAGAATAATGGCAATGACGGATATAATGATGCTTGTCTGATTCATTTTTTCTGTAATCCAAAGCAGTTGCTTTTTCTCAAAGCTGACACCAACCGTCCAATCGGCTTCTTTGATTTTAGATGTGACCGTCAGTTCTTTACTGTCATCAATACCTGAGTTGTCGATCGCTTTTTTCACAGAAGCGACCTTTGATATATTTTTTCCTTGCTCTGTTGGATGCGCCAAAAGGGTGCCTGTGCCATCAACTAAGAAAGCGGTCCCCTTATAAGGAATCTCTTGTTCATTGATATAGGACTGAATCGAGGACAGCTTCAAATCAAGTCCAGCGACCCCAATGACCTTTCCATCTTTGACAATCGCCTTCGTGGCTGAGACAATCACTTTTTTCGTTGCTTCATCTACATATGGATCTGTCCAAACGACCTGATCAGGCTTTTCGGCTGCTTGTTTAAACCAGCCTTGTTTAGATGGATCATAGCCTTCGCCAAGATCGAACTCTGGGAAGCCGAGCATTTTGCCATCAATTGTTCCAATATAGGTAAACGAAATGAGTTTATCCTGTTCCTGCAATTTTTTTAGTGCATCTGTTTCATAAGCTAATGTTTGTTTTGTTTGTTTTTGCGCAAATTCTTCAGTCATTGTACTTGTTGCCACTTTGTTAATGGTATTGCCGTAATTATCAAGCTTTTCTGTAATAATGTCTTTCAGGCTTTCTGCCGTTGCTGCTGCGGTGGTTTTTGCATCTCGTTCAATAAGTGGTCTTAACACTAAGTTAGAACCCACTTGAACAGCCACGACGGTTAAAATTAAAATAACTGAGATGAAAACAGCTATTCTCACTTGAAGTTTCTTAAACATCTCCTCACACCCCTACATCTACTTTCACACCTTATTTTATATATCGGCAAAATGGGTAAAGCATTCAATAGTTGTAAGAAAATTTAAATAGAAAAAACAAGCCCTATAGGCTTGCTTTAAGTAAAATATTCAATCTTTGCAGACGGAAAGTACTGATCAATATATGATTCTAACGTCTCTCTTAGTTCTTGTTCCTCATCTTTTTGGTAGATATATTTCCCAATCCCATATCTCCCCCACTTGTATCGTCTTTTTTCTTCATCTAATTCTAATTTAGATTTCGGGTAGTTTTTTTGAATCACACGCTTTGCTGGTTTTGTAAAGCGATGCTGAATCATTTCAAAGGTGATATCGTCTCTCACATCATCAGAAAGAGCTGCATCGAGCTTTTCAAATAAAACTTTATATCCTTCCTGCCAGCCTTCATGGATGTAGATGGGAGCAATAATAAAGCCAAGAGGATAGCCTGCCTTTGCGACCTTAACAGCCGCTTCAATCCGCTGATCAAGCGGTGATGTGCCAGGCTCGAAATATTTAATGACATAATCGGCATTAATACTAAAACGGAATCTTGTCCGGCCATTATGCTTTGCATCTAACAGATGATCAACATGATGGAATTTCGTGACAAATCGAAGCTTTCCTAAGTCGGTTTGCCCAAAGTATTCAATCGCTCGTTTGAGTGTATGTGTCAAATGGTCAATTCCTACGATGTCTGAAGTACATGATGCTTCAAATCTTGTGATATCTGGTGCTCGCTCGTTCATGTACTGCTCAGCTTGATCTAATATTTCTTCTACATTGACGTACGTTCGAATGTAAGGCTTACTTCCCATTGTTGTTTGCAAATAGCAATAATGACAATGTCCCATACATCCTGTTGCAAATGGGATCGCATACTCTGCAGATGGTTTAGAGGAGTCAAACTTCAATGTCTTTCTCACACCAATGACAAGCGTTGACTTCGCGTTACGATATTTTTGCAGGTCATTTTTTCCCGGAATATTTCTTACCTGATTGTGTGAGGTCGTTTCTCTTATTTCGATTCCCATACCCTCGAACTTTTCCTTCAGCTCTCGTCCTAACGGGTACTCTAACGCCCGGGGTTCAATGTAAACAAGCTGGGGGACGAAAGGTTTGATCATATTAAGCACATCCTTACCTTTAACGTTTTTATACCGTTACTTTAACCGCACAGGATGGCTTTTATCCTTTCTAAAATCTCCCTTATTCAAATAAGTCTTGATAAAGTGCTTCTGCTTCTTCATATGTTGGAAAAACAGCATCATCAGGTGCTAGTGGATGATACGTTTCAAGTAAAAAGAGGGCAAGCTCTTCTTCGTTGTATGGATGTGAAACAATTTCTGCTTCTTTAATTTGTGCTACGTTTGCAGCATGTGGATTTCGATAAATGACATATACTTGATCACCTGGTTTATAGTCTGAGAAAGGCAATCTGGTCACCTCCATTTTTTAATAATAGGGTGCCCTTCTCACTGCCCAATATGACTCAATATGATAAAATTCGACAAAAAAACCAGACAGTTTCACCTGTCTGGTTTTCATTCACTTAGTTCTGTTGAAATGTTTTCTTGACGAAATCAACCACTTCTTCTGTTGTGCTAAGTGATAAAATATGCTCTTTAAATGATGCAGCTTCTTCCTTAGATAGCTTGCTTAGCTGTGTTCTAGCTGGAAGAATGGATGTTGCACTCATTGAGAATTCATCTAATCCTAATCCGAGTAGAAGCGGGATTGCGATTTCATCTCCTGCCATCTCACCGCACATGCCGACCCATTTACCCTCTTTATGCGCTGCTTCAATCACAAGCGTAATGAGACGTAAAATCGCTGGGTTGTAAGGCTGGTAAAGATAAGACACTCGTTCGTTCATTCGATCAGCAGCCATTGTGTATTGAATCAAATCATTCGTTCCAATACTGAAGAAATCTACTTCTTTTGCAAATTGGTCTGCGATGACAGCCGTTGATGGAATTTCTACCATCATTCCGATTTCAATGGAATCAGAAACGTCTGTACCAGCGGCAACCAATGCTTCTTTTTCTTCAAGTAAAATGGCTTTTGCTTCTCTAAATTCTGATAATGTCGCGATCATAGGGAACATGATTTTCAAGTTTCCATATGTACTTGCACGAAGTAAGGCGCGTAGTTGAGTTCTGAAAATCTCCTGCTCTTCCAGGCAAAGGCGAATAGCTCTATAGCCAAGGAACGGGTTCATTTCTTTTGGAAGCTGCAAGTAAGGAAGTTCTTTATCGCCACCAATATCTAGTGTGCGAACAACCACTGCTTTCCCTTCCATCTTCTCTAAAACGGTTTTATACGCATCGAACTGCTCTTCTTCTGTAGGAAGCTGGTCTCTGCCCATGTATAAAAATTCAGTACGGTACAATCCGACTGCTTCGCCGCCATTTTCAAGTACACCTTTTACATCTTCAGGTGTTCCGATATTTGCAGCTAGCTCTACGTGAACGCCGTCTTTTGTTACCGTTGGCTGGTCAACAAGTTTCGCCCATTCCGCTTTTTGAGCTAAGTAGTCTTCATGCTTTTTTTGATACGCTTTCACTTCATCTTCAGAAGGCTGAATGATGACGTCTCCAGTAATACCATCCACAATGATCAGATCATCGTTTTTCACCGTTTTTGTTGCTTCTTTTGTCCCAACAACTGCTGGAATCTCCATAGATCTCGCCATGATCGCTGAGTGAGAAGTACGACCGCCGATATCTGTCGCAAAGCCTTTAACAAATTGTCTGTTCAGCTGAGCAGTATCAGAAGGTGTTAAATCTTCAGCTATGATGATGACTTCTTCAGAAATCATGCTTGGATTTGGAATGTCAACGCCTAGCAAATGCCCAATAACACGTTTTGTGACGTCGCGAATATCCGCTGCACGTTCCTTCATGTATTCATTGTCCATTGCTTCGAACATTGTGACAAACATTGTCGCTGTTTCTTTTAAAGCAAATTCAGCATTTACTTTGTCAGCACTAATTTTATCCTTTACTGGGTTAAGCAGTTCAGGATCACTTAACACAAGAAGGTGGGCAGAAAAGATATCTGCTTTGTCTTGGCCAAGTTCTTTTAGCGCATGTTCTTTAATTGCTTCAAGTTCTTGTTTAGAAACATGAATTGCTTCTTCAAAACGCTTCACTTCTGTCTCTGGATCGTTGATGTCTTTTTGGTGAACTGTTAAATCTGGTTCTTCCAGACGATATGCTTTTGCAATTGCAACGCCTGCTGAAGCACCGATTCCTTTCAGTTGTTGCATTACTCGCCTAGGCCTTCACTTTTCATTGTGTCTTTAAGCGCAGCAAGTGCATCATTTTCATCAGAACCAGAAGCAGAGATTGTGATTGTAGCACCTTTCGCAATTCCTAGAGACATTACACCCATAATAGATTTCAGGTTCACTGTTTTACCATTATATTCTAAGTTGATATCAGCATCATATTTACTAGCAGTTTGTACAAGAACTGTTGCAGGACGTGCGTGAATTCCAGAATCTGCAGTTACTTTGAATGTTTGTTGAGCCATTTTTATCAATCTCCTTTTTATACAATTAATACATCCACAATATTATATCATACTGCCGAGCTTGTCATCTAACAAGAACGGCAGTTATGAAAATTATTTTGAAATTTTCATGATGTTTTCTTGTCCAGCTTTGATTTCACCGGATTCTAGAAGGTCAATAAATTGTCCTTCACTTAAGTTGGTAAATACAATTGGTGTCATCAAAGATGGTACTTCAGACTTAATTTTATCAATATCAACCTCTAAAAGTTTTTGACCGATTTCTACTTGATCTCCCTCTTGTACAAATGCTTCAAATCCTTCTCCTTTGAGGCCGACCGTATCAATTCCGAAGTGGATTAAAATTTCAAGTCCACCGTCAGATTGCAGGCCAATGGCGTGTTTCGTCGGAAACACATTTAAGATCTTCCCTCTTACCGGTGAAACAACCGTTCCATCTGTTGGCAAGATAGCGAAACCGTCACCCATCATTTTCCCTGAGAATACTTGATCTGGTACATCTGTAATTGGATGAAGCTCCCCTGTAATTGGTGAAGCAAAAATTTCTTCCCCTTGTTCATTTTGAAGCGGCTTTGCAATGACTTCTTCGACCTGCTGGCTGACTTCTTCTTTTGCAGAAGGGTCTTTCGCTGGACGAGGCGTGCGGCCTGCAATGATGTCCTGCATTTGTGTTTTTAAATTATCAGAACGCGGGCCGAAAATTGCCTGGATGTTGTTCCCTACTTCGAGAACACCAGAAGCGCCAAGCTTTTTCAAGCGGTCTTTGTCCACTTTCTTCTGATCATTGACAGTAACACGTAAACGCGTGATACAAGCATCAAGGTGCTTAATGTTTTCTTGATCACCCATTGCTTCAAGGATTTCATAAGGCAAGTCATTCCCTTTTTCAGACTTCGCCTCACTTGCTCCGTCTGCTGCTTCATCCTCGCGGCCTGGCGTTTTCAGATTAAATTTGCGAATGGCGAATCTAAATCCGAAGTAGTAAATGACAGCAAGTACGAGACCTACTGGAATGACAAGCCACCAAGCGGTTCTATTCGGCAGGATACCAAATAGGAAGAAGTCGATTAACCCTCCTGAGAAGGTCATCCCGATTTTCACATTTAGAATATCCATTATCATAAAGGATAATCCAGCAAATACACAGTGAATCGCAAATAATATCGGTGCTACAAACAAGAATGAGAATTCAAGCGGTTCAGTGATCCCTGTTAGGAAAGAAGTAAGGGCTGCTGATCCCATAATTCCTGCTACAAGCTTTTTATTCTTTGGTTTTGCTTCATGGTAAATCGCAAGAGCTGCTGCTGGAAGACCGAACATCATGAACGGATATTTCCCTGTCATGAATGTACCAGCTGTCAGCTGAACACCATCTTTGATTTGCGCCATGAAAATACGCTGGTCACCACGGATAATATCTCCTGATAAGCTCTTATAGCTAAAAAATTCATACCAGAATGGTGCGTAGAATATGTGGTGTAGACCAAACGGAATTAATGAGCGTTCAATGACTCCGAATACAAAGGCAGCCAGCGGCTCATTTGCTGCAAGCAGTCCTGTTGAAAATGAGTTCAATGCACCTTGGATTGGCGGCCAAATGACTAGCATCAAAAGCCCTAAAATAAGTGCTGAAATAGAAGTGACGATTGGAACAAAACGCTTACCAGCAAAGAAACCAAGGTATTGCGGGAGCTCAATTTTGTAAAATTTATTAAACATATAAGCGGCTAATACCCCGACGATAATCCCGCCAAAAACGCCGGTAGACAAGGTCGGTATACCGAGCATATTCACATATGCTGGATGGCTTTCCTTAAAGAACTTAGCCAATTTGATCGAATCGGATGGAATAGATCCGTTAGCCATTAATACGGCACTCATCGTTACGTTCATGACAAGGTAACCGATGATAGCGGCAATCCCTGCCACTCCGTCTCCATTAGCAAGACCGATGGCAACCCCTACAGCAAATAATAGCGGAAGATTCGAGAAGACGATGTTCCCCGCATTCTCCATGACACTTGCAACAAGCTGAATTGTATCATTGCTTAAAAATTGAGCTACATCAATCAGCTGCGGATTTTGCATCGCATTCCCAAGTGCTAGTAAAATACCGGCAGCAGGAAGGATCGCAACTGGAAGCATAAGAGCTCGTCCAATTTTTTGCAACACACCAAAAAGTGATTTAAACACTGGTTGAACCTCCTTTTGTTTTCGCTTACAACATACATTTGGGCTGCTCCCTGACGTACATTTCATAATTAACCGTTTACATTTCACTTTCAAATGCAAAAAAGGCATGGTGATATAAGGTTGCGCAAATAACAGGATCTTATCCTGTATTTACCTTAAGTCACTCATGCCTGATCGAATCAGTTACACGTTTCAAGGAAACTATGAAATTTTATTTGTCAATCTGTACAGATGAAGTGTCAAGTAGACAGCCTCAGCATCCTGTACAGGCTTTTTCAATGCATGCTGCAAAATTTTGATCATTTTCCAAGCAGTATTGTAGCATAAAGGATATTCATTTTTCAATAGATGAAGCAATTTTTCTGGCTCCTCTAAAGATTCTCCCCGTTTAATACGCTCAATTGAAAACGTAATATGGCGTAATAAGCGTAAATAATGAATACTTTCTCTGTCTACTTTCATATGAAATGAATCTTCTATAACTTGGACCATTTGTGTAATCAGCTGCGAATGACGGTTCACCTCAGATAAAGGCCGATTCGTCAAAGCTGAATGGATATGGAGCGCTATAAAGCCAATTTCTCCTTCTGGCAGCTTCGTTTTAACATCTGGCCGCTCGTTAATCAGTTCAACGACTTCCTTTGCGACCTCGTATTCTTTCGGGTATAGCGATTGCGTCTCAAGCATAAAAGGGTTCGTGATATCATAGCCTTGCTGCACCCGTTTAAAACTAAACGCAATATGGTCGGTCAGTGCAACATGAATATGCTCATTCAAGCGTTGTCCCATTTTTTCTCGTATATGATAAATGACGTCATTGGCAAGCTCGATCATGTTCTCATCAATATGATGAAGCAGTTGTTTATATTCTGTTTGTTCTTTCGTGTTTTTTAACACAAACATTTTTTCAAACACGTCTTGATCGAGAACATCCCCCGATTTTTTACCGAAGCCAATCCCTTTCCCAATCAGAACTACTTCGCCCAAAGAAGGGTGCCTTGCGATGATGACATTATTATTTAACGCTTTATCAACGGTGAAGGATTCCATGAACATCCCCACCTCCTTCTTATTCAATCCCTCTTATCGTACAAAACAGATGAAACGTGCGTCAACGATTGTTTTTCAAAACGGTAGTTGTTCGCTCAATCAGACGAAATGGCAGCATTCTTTTCTCTGATTTCTCTCCTTTTAATGCTCGGTCAAACAAGTCAAACGCTTCCTGCCCCATTTGTTTGAGGGGAATATGAATGCTGGAAATCCCTAGCGCCTCACTCAATTGGTTATTTTGAAAGCTGAGTATGGCTGGTGATTCTCCTACTTTTATGTCATGACGCTGCGCCTCTAATAAAAAGCCTGCAGAGACTTCGTCATTTGTAATGAATAAAGCTGTAGGACGATTTTTCATTTTCTGCCATTCTGCAAATAAGTGCTTCCCATCAAGCAGTGATAACTTCCCTTCGATGATCCATTCCTCATCAATGGTCTGCCCGAGGGATTGCATCATGTCTTGATAGGCCTGAAGGCGCGACTCGCTATTCGCTCCTTCTGTTCTCGCAAGAACGATCGCAATTCGTTGATGTCCGCATGCCGCCAAATGATGCAGGCCCTCCTTAAATGCTTGGTCATGCGCAATCGACACGGTTGAGCATTGATCGTGCGGCGCAGGATGACAAAATATAATCGGTCCTGATTCCTGCCACTTTAAAATGTGCCTATCACTTAACGCATTTGAACAAAATATTAAACCATCCACACGGCGCTCTTTTAAACTCATTAACGCTTCTTTTTCTTTTAATGGATCGTATCCTGTTTGAAATAAAGCAAAATGCATGCCGCGCGCCTGTGCTTTTTCTGCAATACCTGTGACGAGTGCGCTGAAATAAGAGTGTTCAATGTTTGGAAGGACGATGCCAAGCATATTCGAATAGCCCTTCGCTAAATGGACCGCCTGGATGTTTCTCGTATACTTGAGCTCCTCCATCGCTTGTAGAACACGTTCCCTTTTTTCTTCTTTAACATAAGGATGCTCATTCAACACACGTGATACGGTTGTCACAGATACGCCCGCTCTTTTCGCAATCTCCCTTATGTTTGCCATTTTTTCTCCTACTTTCTCTTGATATGGTAAGCGTTTCATACTTTAAGATGTATGTGAGCTGAACAAATCACTGGATGGAAAGGGGAATTCAAGATGGGTTTCATCATATGGATTATATTATGTATGACTGTTTTGTTTTCTGCTCGTTTTGCATTACATCCTTTAGGAAAAGAACATAAAATCAAACCGTTTCAATCAATTGATGATTTTTTTGTTGATAAGGATCGAGAAGAGTGATAAAAAATCACGATGACGCTTCCAAGACCTGGACGTTCATCGTGATTTTTTTCATTACTTAATGATTGTCAGCTCTTTCGGATAATTGGTTAAAGTGACTGGACCATCTGCCGTAATGAGAACATCATCTTCAATTCTTACGCCGCCGACTCCCGGGACATAAATTCCTGGTTCAATCGTATACACCATACCTTCTTGCAGAAGGTCGTCATTTGCCTGACTCATTGAAGGAAACTCATGAACAGAAACCCCCAACCCATGTCCGAGGCGATGCGGGAAATATTCACCATATCCCGCTTCTGTGATGAGCCCGCGGGCTTTTAAGTCAAGATCACCGATTCTAACGCCAGGCTTACTCATTTCAAGTGCTGCCATTTCTGCATTTAAGACGGTTTGATAAATGTCCTTTTGTTTTTCAGAAGCTTCCTGATAGATGAATGTTCTTGTGATGTCTGAGCAATATCCATCGACAATGACACCAAGGTCAAATAACACAAAATCGCCTTTTTTTAAGGCTGCCTGCCCAGGATTTCCATGAGGCTCGCCTGATTTTTCACCAAAGAGAACCATGGTTGAAAAGGACATGCCTTGAATGCCTTTTTTCTTTAGTTCATATTCAATGACAGCGAGAACTTCTGTTTCCGTGATTCCTTCTTTTAAGGCGTTAACTCCAATTTTTACACCTTCATCTGCTAATTGTGCCGCTTTTTTGAGTGTAGCAATTTCAGATTCATCTTTAATCAGTCTGAGCTGATTGAGCTCACCTTCAGCCCGGACGAACATTTCTGCCCCCGTGACAGCTTGGAGCTGCTCTGCTCTTTGAAGCGGTATCGATTCTTTTTCAATCGCAAGACGCGCGGCATGAACACCTCGTTTTTCTATCGCTGATTGAATGAAATCAAATGGATTCTCATGATCTTCATATCCAATGATATCGCCGGACCATCCTGCATTTTTTGCCTGCTCGACTTCCATTTTAGGCAAAATAAAAAATGGTTCTGCCTCTTGAAACACAAACAGCCCCATCACTCTTTCATGCGGCTCTGTGAAGTATCCAGATAGATAAAACACATTTTCCTTTGTATGTATAAATGCACCTTGAATGTCTTCTTTCTTAAGCCAAGAAGACAAGCTCTTCATTCGGTTCATCATGATCCTCCTCACACGTTTTACTACTGATCCATTGTATCAGTTTTTCCTGTATTTCGCACAAAAGCGCACTGGCATGGATCCAGTGCGCCTTGATGATTAATTAAGATGCACGAAGCAGACGCAGACCATTTAAAATGACCAAAATCGTACTTCCTTCATGCCCGATGACGCCAAAAGGCAAATCAAGCACTTGTAAGAAATTCGCACAAATTAACAGACAGATCACCGTTAATGAGAAAACAATGTTTTGCTTAATGATTCGATTCATTTTTCTTGAAAGACGGATCATCTTTGTTAGGTTATTTAAATTGTTCTTCATTAAGATGAGATCCGCAGTCTCTAAAGCAACGTCTGTACCTCCGCCCATCGCAACCCCAACATCTGCTGTGGCGAGTGCTGGCGCATCATTGATTCCGTCTCCTACCATGATGATTGAATTACCTTGTTTTTTTAATTGATTGACCTCATGTACCTTTTCATCTGGAAGACATTCAGCCACGACAGCTTGGATACCGGCTTCCTGCGCAATCGCTTCAGCCGTTTTTTGCTGATCTCCTGTCAGCATGACGGTTTGGATGCCTAAATCATTTAGTTCTTGAATCATTTTTTTGGCTTCAGGTCTGATTTGATCCTTAAGACCAAGACAGCCAACAACTTCTTCACCCTTTTGAACGTAGACCACTGTGTATCCTTGCGCTGAAAGGTCATCACCGGTCTCTTCCATCTCGCGGTCGATTGACGCCTTACCAGCGAAGTCTTTCTTCCCAATCCGCCACGTTTCCCCATTTAATTGTGCTTTCACACCAAATCCAGAGGTTTCTTCAATGGTGACATGGACTGATCTTTCTGTTTGGTGCTCTTTTGCCATATCAGAAATTGCTTTCGCTAATGGGTGGTTTGATTGGCTCTCAATTTGATAGAGTGCCTGATAAAAAGCAGATTCATCCTGCCCTTTAGCGATGACGACTTGTTCTACGGCTGGCTTCCCGCTTGTAATTGTCCCCGTTTTATCAAAAGCAATCATACTGCTTGTGCCTAGTTTTTCTAAAAAGACACTACCTTTGACAAGCATTCCATTTCTCGCGCCATTTGAGATCAATGACAGTGCTGCCGGCATTATGGATGCAACTAGAGCACAAGGTGAAGCAACGACCATAAACACCATTGCTCGGTAGAAGGTTTCACTCATACTCCAGCCGAGTACAAAATGAGGCAGAACCATTAAAATCGCAACGGTGATCAGCACACCTTTTACATAGGCACCCTCGAATTTTTCAATAAATGCCTGGCTTGGCGAAACACTTTCTTGAGCGGATTCGACAAGTTTAATAATTTTATGGAAAAGCGTTTCTTCATTATGTTTAGTGACTTCCACTGTTAAGGAACCATTTAAGTTCACTGTTCCTGCAAAGACGTCTTCCCCCTGCCCTTTTTCCTGTGGAACAGATTCGCCTGTAAGTGCAGATTCGTCCACACTTGTTCTCCCGCTTAAAATCACACCATCTGCCGCAATGCGTTCCCCGGCTTTGATCATAATACGGTCACCTGGTGTTAATGATGAAGCGGCGATTTGAATGGTCGTACCATCTTCTTCAATTAAAGTTGCTTCATCTGGTGCAATGCTCATTAATGCTGTTAAATCTTTCTTGCTTTTATTTGACGTATACGTTTCTAGCGCACCACTCAGTGAGAAAATAAAAATTAAAATAGCGCCTTCTGCCCAATAGCCGATCAGAGCTGAGCCTATTGCTGCGAAAATCATTAAAAGTTCCACATTCAAGGTCTTAGACGAAATCGTTTCTTCAATTCCTTCTTTCGCCTTTGCAAAACCACCAATGACAAATGCCAGGATGAAAAGAGGAATGCTCCACATGCTCTCATCCTTTAGAATCCATCCAATTAAAATGAGAATCCCCGATATCCCTGCTGCAATTAATTCTCCGTGCTGAGCCCATTTATGTAAGGACCATTTCGATTCCTTTTGATTTGTCGTTTGGTAAAGTGCTGTATTCTCATTCATGATTGTTTTCTCCTCTCTAATTGATAATCGTTTTCACATTATCAATCGTTGCCCGTTTCTTATTCCATCTATATTTTCTGCTATTTCAAGCTTTTTATTGGTCTGTAACTCATTATAACAGGTTCTGAACAATTTTCAATTAATAATTATTATAATTTCTTTTTGATAATAATTATCATTATTGATATAGACCGTTCCTTCTTCTTCTGAGCACAGTGTATTCAGATGAAAAGCAAATGAACACAAAAAAAGAACCAACAGAATTGGTTCTTTAACAGAAAGGATTCTTTCTAAGAATTCGTCCACTCTTTAATTTGTTTTTTCGTCAGTGGACCTACATGATTTTTCACCACTTCTCCTTTTTCATTAATCAAAAAGGTCGTTGGAATGGTGATAATTTGATATTTCTTCATCATTTCTCCGTGTTCATCTAGTATGATCGGAAATGTAAACCTTCTGTCTTTCACAAATTGGGCAACAGCATGTTTACTTTGTTCAGCACCTAGTAAATTCACGGTCAATATGTCAACATCACTCTGATTTTCTTTCACAATCTGTTCAAATTCGGGCAGCTCCATTTTGCAGGACGGACACCATGTTGTCCAAAAATGCAAAATGGTCTTTTTCCCTTTTGCGGGAACCATCTGCATTTCACCAGTTAATGTCGGTGCCTCTATTCTTGGCGCCATCACAGGCTCTTTTGCTTCCGCTGCTGCGCTCATTAGAAATAGCAGCATGGTCATCATTAGAAGACTGGCGGGTAGATGTTTACGATTCATCAGGATCTTCCTTCCCAGTTTTCTTATAGCTTGCCCTCTCGATGGCGATGACATTCAAGCTTTTTTCAATGTAAGAAACATTGAAACGCCGAGCTCCTTACAAATCGTCGCATAATGCAGGGCAGTCAAAAGCAGCATGCCTGTGTTCATCCCTAAAATGACCCCCATCATATTCAAGCTTTCCATTGAACCGAGGAAATACACCATAGAAAAAGAAACGACATGCACCCATATATTATGTAGGAACACATCTTTGATGAGCCCCATACCGATTAAACACGCTTGAAACGGCATCACAAACAGGTGGCATAAAAAGTATGGCCAAAGCAGCTGTAAATAGACAGCAGCTTGCGGTGAATCAAAAAAGAGCTGTGTGAGCGGGTAAGCAAAATAATACATGACCATCACTGCCGGCACCCCGTATCCAAACGTTATGAGAATCGCCTGTCTGACCCGTTTTTTCACAAGATCATACTGACCTAAAGCATAGGCTTCAGAGACACTCGGAATCATCACAATCATGATCGAATGAGCGATAAACGCTGGGAAAAAACCGATCGACATCGCGACACCAGCCAGCATGCCGTAATGATCAACAGCAAGTGTTCCAGAGATGCCTGCTGCAACGAGCGCTCCTTTGATTAAAAATGGTTCAACCGCATTAGCGATCGCATGAAAGATGCGCATGCCCGTTGTCGGTATAGAAACGGCTAATAGGCGCTTTCGCACATCAATCCCTCTTAATTCAACAGACCTGACATTCACAGCATTTTTCGCCATGACGTATTGGGAGTATAAATAAATAAAGACGACAAGATCACTCGCAACAATGACACCGATGGCGATGAGTACTGCTGTTTCAATATCAAACGAATACCAATGAAAAAACAAAAATAAGCAGATCAGCTGGATTGTTTTCTTCATCATATTGGCTAGAGCGATTCTGCCCATTTGCTGCTTTCCCATAAAGTAGCCGCGGGCAATGGAGGTAAACGCAATAATCGGGATAAGTGACAGCACTAGGCCCTTCATAAGCGGATGATACGACTGAAACACTGGAATGAAAGGCAGTACAATGGCTGCTATACCTGTTGTTGTACTTGTCACCACAAGCGTCATTTTAAAGGCATGACGGAGCATACTTTTGTGGAGACGCTCATGTGATTCTGCAATGAATTTAGAAATGGAGACTGGCAGCTCTAAGCTGGCGATCACAAGGACAAGCATGATGATTGGAAGGATACTCATATATAAACCCATTCCATGTTCTCCAAGCTCTCTCGCTAAAATCATATTGACTAAAAACTCGATACACTCCGCAATAAAAGCTGCGACAGATAGCAGAATGACCCCTTTTACAAATCGATTCATGTAGCCTCCCCTTGTCTAAAGCAAATTCTTTTCACATTCTATGAGACAAGTCCAAAAAATATTTTAATAATTGAAGACAAAAAAAGAGCAATCTCATTGATCGCTCTTTTTCTTTATACGGCAAATACGTGACGTCCGATGCGTTCTACAATTTTGCGGGAACGAATCCAATGATCTGTTGCCGTTTTTGGATTATAAAAATAAATAGCCTTTGTTGTTCTGTCATGCTCTTTTACTACCTGCTTCACAGCTTTAATGGAATCTTGATCTGCCTTATCATGAATACTTCCATTCGATACTGGCTGGAAAGCATTTCGCTGATAGATCACACCTTTCACGCTGTCAGGAAAAGAACGATGCTCTACTCTGTTTAAAACAACGCTTGCTACCGCTTTTTTCCCTTCGTAAGATTCACCTTTCGCTTCAGCGTGAACCAATCGAGAAAGCAAGTCCATTTCTTCATTAGAATACTGTTTACCACTTGCCTTATTCGTCGTTTCAGATTTTACTTTTTTCTTTTGCTTCGGTTTTGAAGACTTTTCTTCTGTTGACGTACTTAGCATTTTCACTTTTGGCTGACGCTTCTCTTCAGAAAATGCTGGGATGACTTGATCGTGACCTTGATCTATATATGAAAGCTGATGTTTAACAGGTGCTTGTGAAAGTTCGTGACTTAATGTGCCTTGCTGCTCTTGTATATTGTCCATCTTCATTGCTGCAACCAGCATAAGGATGACAAAAAGAGCTGTATGAATTTTAATCATTCGCCTTTTTCCTCCTTTAATTAAAGTAGGCTGTAAGATACTTGTCCACTCTAACAAGACCTCATTCTATTTTCACGCACAAAGATTTACATGCCTGTCCAAATTCCGTCATTAAATGGCATGTCCTAGTTTTGTGCACATAAAATGGAATTGTTAGCGCTTAAAAAGGTCCCTTTTTCACCTATCATCATCCTTATGCTCCTGTTTATGGGTTATTACATTTTCTTTTCATATGTATCAAAGTGGTTTGAAGTGTGACAAAAGAACGAAAATAAAAAAGCTTTCTCTCATCAATGAGAAAAAGCTTTAGCTTCTTGCTTCTGTAAGATATTCAAAAATAACATCTCCACCATGTTTGGCGATTCCGCGAAAATGTTTAAAATCATCTTGATTCACCAATACAGAACGAAACGTTAAAAAGTCATCTTTTTGGATGGTCACCTGTTTTTCCGTCCCATTCCGTAAAGATTCGATGATTGTGAGGATTTGTTCTTCAGTCAAAAAAACCGCTCCTTTTCAGCCATGATCAAATATTAAATATACCATTCGTTAGAAGAGCATACAACGAAAACAAAACAAAAACGTCTTTATCCTTTACATTGGTATGAAAATATTGCAAAATACTTTTTAATAGGGAATGAAATCTGTTTTTAAAGGAGAGGGATCGGTTGAAGATTGCAAAAATTGGAAATGTGATCGAATTTAGAAATGGTTTAACAGGTGTAGTTGAAAAAGTGAATGAAAACTCTGTCATTGTGGATGTCACCATTATGGACAACTATAGAGATTTAGAACTGGATTCACTAACAGTCGTTAATCATAAAAACTATAAAATCATCAAAGACTCCGTACATTAATTTGCAATCCTCAATACAGACGCTCGGTACATACGTATATATATCACGATTTGACCAAATGGTGATTTCTATTTCAATACCCTTCTTTTTCATTTTTTAAAAAATGATAAGATGCCGTATTAGCTCTAGACAGGAGAAACTAATATGCAAAATTCCAATGATATCATTGTACGTTTTGGAAAAATGGAAGATGCTGAAATGACTTTAGAAATACAGAAATCAGTTATTGCTGAATCAGATTATCTACTTACATCACCTGAAGAAAACAAAAAAACCCTCATAGAACACAGGAAATGGATACAGAAAAGAATTGAAAATGAAAACGAGACGTACATAGTTGCTCAAACTGATGAGAAAGTCATTGGATGGTTAGCCTTTGAACATTCATCAAATAGAAAAAGAACTTCTCATACGGGATCATTCGGGCTGATGGTGCATAAGAGCTATAGAGGTTTAGGCGTAGGGGAAAAGTTACTAACAGCTTTATTACATTGGGCAGAAAAGAATCCTTCAATTGAAAAGGTTAGTTTAGCCGTTTTCTCTACAAATCAAAAGGCCATTTCTTTGTACAAAAAGATGGGGTTTATAGAAGAAGGACGTAAAATAAAAGAATTTAAAATAAATGATCATGAATACTGGGATGATGTTTTAATGTATAAGCTGGTTTAATGCTGTGAAAACGAATTGCAGAAGTAAGGACATAATATCAATTGAGTCATCAATTTGTTATGTCCTTTTCTTTTTCTCACCATACATCATATCAGTAAGCATCAGTCTTTTTGCGTATGAAAGGTTTGCATTTCCGCCTTCGTCTTGTACATCTCGACTTCCTCAGGGGTGATCACTCCTTTATCAATCAAGAGGGCAATCACTCCAAGCAATGTGGAGGCACTCCATTTATACCGTTCTTTGTTTTGATGTTCAAGCATTTGAAGCTCTTCTCTAAGCTCCATTAGCAGCTGCTCTGCCCGCTCTTCTTTGTTTGCCAAATCCAACGCCTCCATTTACCATTCAATACCCCTATTTTATCTTAAATCAAATGTGATAAGCAAAAAAAGCATGATTCACCTTTACAAACATACGTTCTGTCATGTATAATATATTTACGAGCTGGTAGCCCCCAGCCGTCCTAGCAAGTTCTATTCCCATTCGTATGAGAAGAGTGACATGACTCTTCTCTTTTTTATGATTGAATCGCTACAATCCCATAAAAAAAAGACATGCATCCGTCATGTCTCAGATTGTTGACAAAGGGCTAAAATGCTTGATTTTAGCCCTTTGTCTTCATTTCAGCGTGATAGAAAACCTTTGCAGTCTAGGAAGAACGAGAACCGGAGCGGAGCGAATTTGACATTCGTGAGCACCGGAGCGCAGGACTGCGGGCGAATGCGAGGGTTTGTCTACACGCTGAAACATGCATCCGGAATGTCTTTTCCTATTTATTAGCGATTATCAATCGTTTCTGGATACATATCATGGTTCATCATACGATACGATGCCATTTCTTCATACTTTGTCCCAGGTTTCCCATAGTTCGTATACGGATCAATTGAAATACCGCCTCTTGGCGTAAATTTGCCCCAAACTTCAATATATCTTGGGTCCATCAATTCGATTAAGTCGTTCATAATAATGTTCATACAATCCTCATGGAAGTCACCGTGGTTACGGAAGCTGAACAAATATAATTTTAGGGATTTACTTTCGACCATGATTTCATTTGGGATATAGCTGATATAAACTGTTGCAAAATCCGGTTGTCCTGTTTGCGGACATAGTGATGTAAATTCTGGGCAGTTGAATTTCACAAAGTAATCTCTATTTGTATGTTTATTTGGGAACGTTTCAAGCACTTGTGGTGCGTAATCAAACAAATAATTGGTTCCTTGGTTTCCTAGTAACGTGACACCTTCTAATTCTTCTGGTTTTCTTGTCGTCATGACATCTCTTCCTTTCTATACGCCTCGTTTATTTCCCCACAATAACGTGTGCAGCTGAGGCAGCACTCTTACGCGGTTTAAGTCTGGATCTTGTGCAACTTGATCTACAAGCGCTTCATATTTCTTTAATAAATGCGTCAATAAGTACGCATCATCACCTGTCGTCGTATCATCATTTCCTACCTGCAAATAAAAAGGAAGCTCAGGGTATTTCGCATGAACATCCTTCGCATACGCTAGATCACGATCGTCAAAGATCACGACCTTCAGGCTTGCATGCTGCAATCTATTTCCGTTTTTCAGCTCATCTATGATACGTGTTAGTTTCGTAAAATCTGTTTTCATATTCGAGCTTGGCGGCTTAGGGGAAATGGTTAAGTCATCAATTTTCAAAAACCATTCCTGATACATCGTCCCTTGTGTTTCAAGCGCTGTATCAATCCCTTCTTCATGCAGCAAATCAATGAGGGATTCCATTTGTTTTAAAAGCGCAGGATTTCCTCCTGAAATGGTGACATGAGAAAAAGCCTGTCCGCCTATTCTTTTTAATTCTTTGACAATGTCTTCTGCCTCAAGCCACTGAATATCATGCTTCGCTGAGCCGTCCCATGTAAAGGATGAATCACACCAGCTGCAAGAGTAGTCACAGCCAGCCGTTCTGACAAACATCGTTTTTTGTCCAATCACCATTCCTTCTCCTTGAATGGTTGGACCAAAGATTTCTAATACAGGAATCGCTTTAGCCATTGATCTCAACTCGTTTCGGACGGTAAATGCAGTAGCTTGTTGGTGTTTCTCTGACAAAGACTTGAACACATGTTGGCTTGTTCGCTAAAGTCGATAAATACGCTGCGACTTTGTCATATACGGTCTTTGCCACCACCTCAGTGGTTGGCATCGCGTATCGATCGTTTGATGAGAATTCCTCATGATCATTGAGTAGCGTGTGATCGTACTGCCCATGAATGAGTTTCTTCAATGTACTGAAATTGACAAGGAAACCCGATTCATCTAGGTCGTCGCCCGCAATTGTGATATTGATGGTGTACGTATGACCATGAACACGGCTGCATGCGCCCGCATCTTCTCGCGGGATGAAATGGGCAGCCGATACATGCATGTCTTTGTTCAATTCAAATGAAAATGGATGATCGGTTTGTGGATAGATTTGAGAAAGCATTTATTTTGCCTCCTTCATTTCCATATAAGTGTCATAGCCGTTTTTCCGCAGCTTACACGCAGGACATTCTCCGCAGCCATCAGAGATGATGCCGTTATAGCAAGTGAGCGTTTCATTTTTCACAAATTCCAGTGCATTGAGCTCATCTGCCAGCTTCCATGTTTCTGCTTTATTCAACCACATCAGTGGTGTATGAATCACAAATGGTTTTTCCATTGCTAAGTTCACTGTGACGTTGCAAGATTTCACAAACTCGTCACGGCAATCTGGATAGCCGCTAAAGTCTGTTTCACAAACACCTGTGATAATATGTCTTGCTCCAATTTGATACGCCAGAATAGAGGCAAAGGATAAGAACACTAAGTTTCTTCCTGGCACAAATGTGGAAGGAAGCTCTCCTTCTTTTTCCTCAATGTCAATGTCATCTCTTGTTAAAGCATTAGGTGCCAGCTGATTTAAAAGTGACATATCTAATAGATGATTCTTTACACCTAACTTGTCAGCAATTCTTTTGGCGACATCAATTTCTTCTTGATGACGCTGATTATAATGAAAGGTCACTGTTTCTACCTCTTCAAATTGTTGAAGTGCCCATAATAAACATGTCGTACTGTCCTGTCCCCCGCTAAAGACAACGACTGCTTTTTCATTTTTCATTTTCTGTTCTCCTCCTTTTGCAGATGCGTACAACCGTACAACACTGCATCTGAAAGGCTCCTGAAAACCCCTATTTTTCTCAAAAGAAAAGACACCTTTACATGTGTATGAGGTGTCCCAGCCATAAAAAATAAAAAATGCCACATCCAAGGATACGGCAAGTCCTTAGTTTTTTATAGAGGGTTTTGCTAGAACCTCTCCCGTCTTCACGGATTTTTGTTCAATTTTCACAGAGGATAGTGTACCACATATTTTTCATGCAGGCTATCCTTTCTTTACTTATCTAGCGGTGCAGGCACTTTTTTTAGACAAAGAAAGAGGATAAAAAAGATGCTGACATAGCCAAAAACCGGGTAAACCGTTGAAATCAGTGTACCGTAACCAATTTTACTAATCACATAGCAGCATATGAGAATAAGGGATATCGTAAAGATGCTGTTCATTCGGATATATGCCCTTACTTGTCTCTCCAGCCCGTATAAATTGCCTATGACGGATGTAAAAACTTCACCGAAGATGACAAATAAATAAATGAGATGAATGGAGTTTGCAACTTGATACACCACCTGGGCCATTGGAATATCAAACGCCTCCAGCATATCTAATGAAGAAAGAGATAAAAAGCAAGCAAGCAAAATGAGTGTCAGCATGACGCCCCCAAGCACCGCTCCCTTTTTAATGACTGCTTCAGAGGTCATTTCATTTGCAACGGGTACTAACACTGCCTGTGACAGTGCTAAATTAAAGGCACCATAGGACACTGCTGATAGTATCCACTCGCCCTCACCCATTTGCAGCGCAAGAACATAACTTTCACTGCTGCTAAAAACAAATGAATCAAGAAACACAATCAATGAAAAGAAAATCAGCATTGGAACGACAAGGACGTTAACACCAAATAGTCCTTTTGAACCTTTAAAGAGTACAATGACGCTCAGAATGATCGTCAAAAAGATCCCATACTCCTTCGAAATGCCAAGCTGTTCTTCAAAAATAGCCCCTGCGCCTGAAATCATGACTGAGGTAACACCGAGTAAAATAAAAAACATCACAATATTAATATATCGACTCGCAGCTGCGCCAAATAAAAACCGGTTCATATCTTGATAAGATTCTGCTTTGATTCGTTTCGAAATCAGCATCATTTTTGCACCAAGGCCAGTAAAAATAACACCGCTAATCAGGATTCCTAATAGTCCAACCCAGCCAAAACGAACAAAAAATTCTACGATTTCTTTTCCTGTCGCAAACCCAGCTCCAACCACTGTTCCTACATATACAAAGGCAAGCTGAAAAGCGGATTCATTTGAACGTTTCATGTGACCCCTCCGCACCCATCACTTTCGATTGTCTCTTTTTTATCCTATGAGACAAGTTCCTTGAAAAGAAGGACAAACCATGATTAAATGCAAAAAAGGATTTTTATCCGTCTTTGAGCAAAACAGTTGAAAGTCAAAATAGGTCAGAGTATACTATAGTCAAAGATGGTCAAACAACAGACCATTTTCTTTAACATTCATTGGTCAAATAAAGTCAAACTTTATTTTAAGGAGGTCATGGCAAATGCGTTGTCAACATTGTCAAGTAAATGAAGCAACTATTCGCCTGAATATGCAAGTAAATTCGTCCCGGAGCCAAATGGTTTTATGTGAAGACTGCTATACCTCTTTGATGGAGCAGTCAAAAATGAAAATGGGACCTCAGCTTTTTGGAGGAAGTTCATTCTTCTCTCAACAGGCAGGTCATGCCCCAAACATGGAGCAGCCAAAACAAAAAGGCTTACTCGATGAGCTTGGCCGTAACTTAACAGATGGAGCAAATGCTGGCTTAATTGATCCAGTCATTGGCCGTGATGAAGAAGTCGCAAGAGTCATTGAGATTTTAAATAGAAGAAATAAAAATAACCCTGTTCTTATTGGTGAACCAGGTGTTGGGAAAACAGCGATCGCAGAAGGACTCGCACTGAAAATTGCGAGCGGCGATGTACCAAATAAATTAAAGAACAAACAAATCTATTTATTAGATGTTTCTTCACTTGTCGCAAACACAGGTGTACGCGGTCAATTTGAGGAAAGAATGAAGCAGTTAATCAAAGAACTGCAAAGCCGTAAAAATATCATCTTGTTTGTAGATGAAATCCACCTTCTTGTGGGCGCAGGATCTGCAGAAGGATCAATGGATGCTGGAAACATTTTAAAACCAGCCCTTGCAAGAGGCGAACTGCAGCTAGTAGGTGCGACGACATTAAAAGAATATCGCCAAATTGAAAAAGATGCTGCACTCGAACGACGCTTCCAGCCCGTTATCGTGGATGAGCCAACACCAGATGAAGCGATCGACATCTTAAAAGGTATTCAAGATAAGTACGAGGCCTATCATGGTGTCACCTATTCAGATGAAGCCATCAAAGCGTGCGTTCAATTATCTTCCCGGTATATTCAAGACCGTCATTTGCCGGATAAAGCCATTGATCTAATGGATGAAGCTGGTTCAAAAGCGAACCTCTCCATTGATGCTGCAAGTGAAGATGAACTGACAAACCGACTTGCGCAAATTGCCGCAGAAAAACAGGCTGCGCTAAAAGAAGAACAATATGAAAAAGCAGCGAAGCTTCGCGATGAAGAAGAAGCCATTGAAGCAAGACTTCAAAACAAAACAACTGACAAAGAGCATATCGTCACAGCAGAGGACATTCAGGCCATTGTGGAACAAAAAACAGGCATTCCTGTCGGCAAACTACAAGCAGACGAACAAACCAAAATGAAAGAAATTGATGTCCGTCTAAAAGCACGAGTAATTGGGCAGGAGCATGCGGTTGATAAAGTGGCGAAAGCCGTGAAAAGAAGCAGAGCTGGATTAAAATCGAAACATAGACCGACAGGCTCCTTCCTTTTCGTTGGACCAACAGGTGTCGGGAAAACCGAATTGTCTAAAACGCTGGCTGAAGAATTATTCGGTTCCAGAGATGCGATCATTCGTTTAGATATGAGTGAGTACATGGAAAAACACTCTGTGTCCAAACTCATCGGTTCTCCTCCTGGTTATGTTGGACATGATGAAGCTGGCCAGCTGACTGAAAAAGTGCGCAGAAAACCTTACAGCATCATTTTGCTGGATGAAATCGAAAAAGCACATCCAGATGTACAGCATATGTTCCTTCAAATCATGGAAGATGGGCGTTTAACAGACAGCCAAGGCAGAACTGTCAGCTTTAAAGATACAGTCATCATCATGACAAGTAACGCAGGCAGCGCAGATAAAACGGTCAAGGTCGGCTTCCAGTCTGATCAGGACGAAGCGATTGAGGAACAATCACTCATTGATTCGCTCAGCAGCTACTTCAAACCAGAATTTTTGAACCGTTTTGATAGCATCATTCAATTTGATTCACTAGACAGAGAGGACTTAGTGAAGATTGTTGATCTTCTGCTTAATGAGCTGTCAGAGCAATTAAAAGAGCAGAATTTAACAGTCCATGTCACAAATGAAGCGAAAGAAAAAATCGCAGAGCTTGGATATCACCCTGCATTTGGTGCTCGTCCACTTCGAAGAACCATCCAAGAGCACGTTGAAGATCAAATGACAGAGATCCTGCTTGAAGAGGAGCAGCTTTCTGGATTTACTGTGGATGTTGAACATGACGAAATCGTCGTAAAAAAAGGATAACTACACCTTCAGGATGATATGCACCTCCATCATGTTGCGGCGGCTAAGTTCCATCTGAACGCTGACGCTCCCCCGCCTCTTTTCCTTTACGATAAAAGAAAAAGAGGTGGATCACATGATGAATTGGAGCTACGATCTTGTCAAAATCATGTATGAAGAAAAATTAAAAGAGCTGCTTCATTTAGATGAACCAGCACAAAATGATTAAATGGAGACTCCCTTTATATGAGAGGGAGTTTCTTCTTTTTACATATACAGAAAGCGCTTTCGTCAAAAATTCTTCACAGAAACTGTCTTAATTTTATATTCTGACTAAAACCCTTCTGGAACACACCGATATTAACTATAGAAAAAGATAGTTAAAGGATTTGGTGAGATAATGGACAAAACATCGTTAATTGGTATTATTTTAGCATTTATTGCACTAGGTGTCGGTATGGTTTTGAAAGGTGTGAGTCTAACTGCTCTTCTCAACCCGGCGGCTATATTAATCATCATTGTTGGGACGGTTGCAGCTGTTGTCATCGCATTCCCTTCTAGTGAAATTAAGAAAACACCAAAATTGTTCGGCAAAATTTTCAAAGACAGCCAGCTTCCAACGATTCAAGAAATGATCCCTCTATTTTCCAACTGGGCACAAATTGCGCGTCGTGAAGGCCTTTTGGCATTAGAAGCAAGTCTTGAGGAAGTCGATGATGATTTTCTAAAGAACGGGTTAAGCATGGCAGTTGACGGCCAAAGTGCTGAATTTATTCGAGACGTTTTAACAGAAGAAGTTGATGCCATGTCTGAACGACATCAGTCAGGCGCATTAATCTTTACACAAGCTGGTACATACGCTCCGACGCTAGGGGTACTTGGCGCCGTTGTCGGACTTATTGCAGCACTAGCCAACATGGGAGATATTGAAGCACTTGGACATGCAATCAGTGCTGCCTTCGTCGCCACACTGCTTGGGATTTTTACCGGGTATGTATTATGGCACCCATTTGCCAACAAATTGAAGCGTAAATCAAAGGAAGAAGTAAAGCTTCGTCTGATTATGATCGAAGGTATTCTTTCTGTTCTTGAAGGTCAATCTCCAAAAGTCATTGAACAAAAACTTCTTATGTACTTACCAGCAAAAGAACGTGCAAATCTTGTCATTGAAGAAGGAGAAAATCAAAATGGCTAGGAAACGTAAAAACCATGATCATGAAGACCATGTAGATGAATCTTGGCTTATCCCTTATGCCGATCTTCTGACGCTTCTTCTCGCCCTCTTCATTGTGCTTTTTGCATCTAGTTCGATTGATGCGGCAAAATATGAACAGATGGCTAAGTCTTTTAATGTTGTTTTTACTGGCGGTACTGGTGTCATGGATCAATCCAGCATGCAAAGCACGGAAGAAACTGAACATAGCAACCAAGTCAAGAAAGCAGCCGAGGAAGAGAAAGATGAAGAAGCCAAAGCAAAGGCTCGAGACCAAGCGGTTCTCACAAAGGTCAAACAGCAGGTCGATTCATTCATTGCAAATAAAAAACTTGGTTCCAAGCTCGAAACAAAGCTTACGGATGAAGGACTTCTCATTACGATTGAGGACAGTATCTTCTTTGATTCCGGACGGGCAGTTATTCGCTCTCAGGATGTCCCGTTAGCAAAAGAAATCTCAAAGCTGCTCGTCATTAATCCCGCTCGTGACATCGTCATTAGCGGACATACAGATAATGTACCGATCAGAAATTCAGAATTTGAATCAAACTGGTATTTAAGCGCCATTCGTGCTGTGAACTTTTTAAATATTCTTCTTGAAAACAGCAACCTAGACCAAGAGAACTTTAGTACAAAAGGATACGGCGAATTCAAACCGATTGCCTCAAACGATACAGCAGAAGGCAGAAGTAAAAACCGGCGTGTAGAAGTACTCATTTTACCGATTGAGAAAAAAGCGAAATAAAAAAGGAAGCCAGCGGCTTCCTTTCAGATTGTTGACAAAGGGCTAAAATGATCTTTATTTTAGCCCTTTGTCTTCTTTTCAGCGTGATAGAAAACCTTTGCAGCCCTAGGAAGGACGAGCACCGGAGCGCAGGACTGACACCGAATGCGAGGGTTTGCCTGCACGCTGAAAAGGAAGCCAGCACTTCCTTTTTATTTATTCTTGATGATCATATAAATGCTTTGCACGCAGCCCTACATGTTTGAGCATATCGATGCAGGCATCTTTCTCTTCTTCGCTCAGGACACTGATCATCTCATGAATTTCTTTCGCATGATCTGGGAAGATGTCATCAAGCAAAGCTCGTCCCTGCTTTGTAATATGCGCAAATGTCACCCTGCGGTCTTCTGCACAAGCCTTCCGGCTGAGGAGTTCTTTCTTCTCCAATTTATCGACCACATACGTGATGCTGCCGCTTGCAAGTAAGATCTTATCACCGATTTGCTGAAGCGGCTGATCACCTTTATGATACAGCAATTCTAGCACAGCAAATTCAGTTGGATTCAGCCCGTGCTTCACAATATGTTTGTTCATGTGATGATTAATTGAGCGATAGGCACGTGATAATACAATAAATAATTTCAATGATTTTTCAACATTATGATTTTCCATTTTTTATCATCCTTTATGAAATGCAACCCACTAATGTGACATTAATAAACAATAAGTAAAATGTCAACATTTTGATCCATCTTTAGCACGAAAATGAGACCAGAACGAATCACCTAATTTTTTAAAAATCACACAAGTCATCGTAATAAAGATAGGTTCAATGCTATAATAAGTCTATTAGGTAATACGTTGGAGCGATGAATGATGAGTATACTCAAAGGGTTTTGGAAGAAGATCAGACTTTACCTTATTTTGGTCATGCTTCCAACCCTAATCATTAGTTATTTTATCTACGAAAAAGAAACTGAAAAAATCGATTTAAAGAACAAACAAACCGCTACACTTATGTTAAATATTCACAAAAACCAAATGAATTATTTAATAAGTGAAACAGAAGCGAGATTAACTTCCCTTGCCATGGGATTTGACCAGCCACTTGAGACGAAAAAAGTACAAAACATCCTAGAGAAAATCTATAAACAAGAACCTCGTTTTTCAGGTCTGTATCTCCTAGACAAAAAAGGAAATGTAACAGCAAGCACCACCCCGTTAAAGGAAAAAATCAACCTATCATTCAGAGATTACTTTAAACGCATTCAAGTGACCAAGCAGACCGTGATCACAGACAACTATGTGAGCCGAATTACAAAACAGCGGATTCTCTCCATTTGTGTGCCTGTTCTCGATGAAAATGAAGAGGTCACCAATGTGCTGATTGCAGCCATTCAAATTGATTATTTAAGAAATATTATGAATGTATTGAATCCTGATCTTCATTTTAAAATGCTGAATCAAAATGGACATGTCGTGTTTACAAGTGGTCCACAGCCAATATCCGAGGGCGGCAGCACCGTGTCTACATATTTAGACGAAAACAGCTGGAAGCTAGAGGTCTTTCCGCAGCGTGCTTCAACAAGTGAAGTGCTGTCTGTGATGCTCATTCCTTTATCCAGTGCGTTTATTTTATTAAATATTTTATTCACACTAGTCCAATATATCGTGTTAAGGCGGCAAACTCAGCAGGAGCGTCATCAAAACGAAGCGCAAAAGCTTGAATTGATCGGAACACTCGCAGCAAGTACAGCACACGAAATTCGTAACCCATTAACAGGGATTAGCGGCTTTATCCAGCTATTGCAAAAGAAGTATCATTCAGAAGAAGATCAGCTCTATTTTTCTGTCATCGAGGAAGAAATTAAACGGATAAACCAAATCGTCAGTGAATTTCTTGTATTAGGAAAACCAACGGCAGAAAAATGGCAGAATAACTCTGTAAAAGAAATTGTAAGTGAGATTATGCCGATCGTTTTCTCTGAGGCAAACCTTTATAATGTCGAAGTGGATTTGCAAATCAATACGATTCAAGATGTGGGCGTGTATTGCACGAAGGATCATATTAAACAAGTCGTTTTAAATGTAGCAAAGAACTCTTTAGAAGCGATGCCAAACGGCGGTCATTTGAAGATTGTGATCGAAGCTGAAAAAGAACATGTCATCATTAAAGTAGCGGATACAGGTGAAGGCATACCAGAAGAGATGTTAAAGCACATCTTCCTCCCCTTTATTACGTCGAAGGAAAAAGGCACGGGTCTCGGGCTTGTCGTGTGTAAACGAATCATTTCGATGTATGGCGGAACAATTGATATTCATAGCGAAGTGAATAAAGGAACGACTGTTATGATCATGCTTCCTTCTGCTCACTCAGCATAGCTGAAGATGTCAGCCGGTTTTGCTTATGCAAGACCGGTTTTTCATGTCAATAAGAGGGGCGGTTCACAGATAAAAGACTCATTTGAGACACAAGATCATGAAAGGAGGGGGCAGATTGTTTCTCATGAAAAAGAAGATGCTGATACTCATTCATCAGGTTGTCCAGTTCTTGACTATATTTAATTGTCATCTCACCAGTGTACCCTTCCACTTGAGCAGCTTCTACCATCTGTTTTCTCTTCTCATCAATGGACATCAGCAATTGTTCTTTCCTTACATAAATATTCATGATCTCAGCTCCCGCAATGATTTCGACTGTCTATGCTCAAAATGATCCGACACCAAAATTATACTTTATTTGTAAATTAAATTAAATATGCTTATTTTATTTAATTTTTTACAGCCTAAAGACCTTTTACCCAATCAAATTTGGGGGTAAACTTCAAATTTGGACAGGACTGTCACATTGATTAAACAGAATTTTATCCTATACAGAAGATCAAAATCAACTATTTTCTTTCACATTTTATGTCTAATTTCCTAAAAAAAAGCTGATCTTCCGCCTCATGCGGAATGATCAGCTCTATCATTAAACCGTTTCTTCCTCGTAAATTGGCACCCAGCCCTCAGTTGTGACAAATATGCGAACTGCGACCACTTTGCGATCCTCTTGAAGTGTAAAGTAATGACGGATGTTTGGCGGAACAGAAATTAAATCACCTGGGTTCAATCTCACATCAAAAAAGACGCCATCCTTGCCTTGAATAGCAAAGATTCCGTGCCCGCTCACAATAAAGCGTACTTCATCATCTGTATGGTGATGCTCACGTTTAAAGTTTTGGAGCAGCTCATCAAGATTTGGCGTGGCATCAGATAATGAAATCACATCCTGCGCTTTGTACCCTCTTTTTTCAGAAATACTTTGGATTTCCTTTTGGAAAACAGTCAAAATCTCTTCCTTTTCCTCATCGGTTAAATCATACTTTTCTGATAAACGGTTTGGCAGCTTTTCAATATCCCAATGCTCATAAATAACCCCTTGGTTTTCTAAATATGATGCAACCTCTTGCTCGTTCTCAAGTAATGTGTTCTCTTCATTGTGAATCAAAATCGTCGCCATGTGCTTTTCCTCCTTTTTATCTTACAAGCTGCTGTTGATACAGCGCTAATTTTAAGTGATAGCTAAATAAAAATTCATATGCTTCTAATACTCGTTTTGCTTCAAAGGCTGTTTTTCCCCAGACCGTGATGCCATGATTGCGAATGAGTACAGCACCAGATGACGCCTCTAGTGTCAGATGTTTGGCAAATTGCTCTGCAAGATGCGGAATATGAGCTGGATTTTCAATAATCGGAATCGACACTTCTGCATCCTCTTCCCAATAACCAAGCGCTTTGATGATTTCGTTGCCTTTAAAACGAATCTCTCCCTTATCCCCATACAGCTCTGACATCACATTATTATCAATGGTGTGGACATGGAGACAGCAGCCTGCTTTCGTCCGTTCATACACGTACGTGTGAAGCAGTGTTTCAGCTGATGGCCTAAGCGTCTCGTTCGGATCATGGGGCTGGCCTGCCGCATTTACTAGCACAAAATCTTCATTTGTTTCTTTTCGTTTATCTTTGCCGCTTGCCGTCACCAAAAACGTGGTTGGATCATCCGACACCTTGATCGATAAATTACCGCTTGTTCCGAAAAACCAGTCTCTTTGGGCCAGTTCACGTTTAACGTCTGCTAGCTCCTGCCAGCGTTTGCTCTTTGCGTCTGCCATTCCTTCACTTCCTTTATTTGAACAAATTGCGCGTGTAGATCAACAAATGTGTCAAACTCCTTATGTACGAGCCCGAGCTCTTGACATTCATTGAGCAAGTAGTCGCGCGCAAACGTAAGATCTGCATGTTTCGCCGCCTCCACATCAGTCACTGAATCTCCGATCATGATGATGAAATCATCCTCATGAGTCAGGTTTCGAATGATTGAGGGCTTGCAGCATCCGCATCCATTTTGACATTGCGTATCGCAGGCATGCGGCCATTCAATCTGAATATGCTCTTCCCCAAATGATGCATGATTGCAATAAATATCGTCTCGATCGACAATGCCTTCGAGGATGGGGTAGACAAAAAAGTCCATCCCCCCACTAAGTACATAGAAAGGAATGTCTGCTTTTTTTACCTCATCCACAAATTCCTTAAATCCTTCTCGAATCTCTGTATCCTCTAAAATAAATGATTGAATGGCTTCCTTCTGATCACTTGTCAGTAATTGAAACATCTGCCCGACGCCTTCTTGAATGGTAATTTCCTTTGACAGGACACCATCCTTCAGTGTCGTCCATTCACTCGGTGCAAACTGTTTCATGATGCGGATGATATTATCATTTTTTGTAATTGTTCCATCAAAATCACAACACACAATTGGTTTTTTCATTATTCTGCTACCCTTCCCCAAAGATCAAGTGCCGCTTTTAAGTCTTGGCAGGAAGCCGCCTTATCTTGGATAGACTCTTCCTGTATAACGGCATCAATGATCGAACGAAATGCCTTCCCTCCGCCGATGGCTCCCCGCGGATGTCCGTGAATGCCTCCACCTGCGTTAATCACATGATCAATTCCAAAATCTTTGATCAATACTGGAACCATTCCTGGATGAATGCCTGCTGACGGGACAGGGAATGTTTTTTGAACCGTATCCTCTTTCACGCAAGCTTCATAGATTCCAAGGGCATCCTTTTTCGGAAGTGCAACCGATCCATAAGGTGAGGGAAAGAGGCTCAAATCAGCGCCAGCATATCGGTTTAATTTGCCTAAAAGAAGAGAATGCGAGAATCCATATTCAGTAGAGGATGTCAATGCACCACTCACTGCGGGATGCGCCATAATAGGCAGTGGAATATCTGGATCCTCAGCTAAGCTTTGCATGACATCAAGACCGTAAGCAAAGACATTGAATAAGAGCGCATCTGCTCCAAGTTCAGCGGCCTTTCTCGCTCGATCCCTCAGGTCAAAGGTTCTGCCCGTTAAATTGACAGCATACAGCGTGCGGTGTCCTGTCTCTTCATAGGTTTCTTTTAAAATCTCTTTTCCTTCTTTGATTCGCTCTTCAAAAGGAGCTAATGGACTTTCAAATAAAATTTCATCGTCTTTGATGAGGTCAACCCCGCCTAATGCCTGTAAACGGAGCTGCTCTTTTAAATCCTGCATATCACGGCCGATAACACCTTTAAAAATACTCATCAATAATGGACGATCAAATACATTTACCTTATTTCGTATGCCATCAATTCCAAATACCGGTCCTGGCAGGCTTTTTTTAAATTCTTCAGAAAATTGGATATCGACTAGCTTCACTTTTCCGTCTAGTGAAAGCTTTCCAAAAATCGTCGTGAAAACAGCAGGTAAATCTGCTGAAAAGTTTGCCTCAGGATAAGCAATGGTCACCTCTGATTGATAAAGGCCATTTTCGACTGGAGCAGCCTTTTCTAATACTTTTTCAACTCGGCCTTTATGCTTTTGAAGCTGCTCCTTTTTGAGCTGCGGCAAATCCGTCCATGATCCAACTGTTAAACCAAGCGCGATCTGCTCCGCTTTTCGATTTATTTGTTCATCCTCTCGATGTGTTAATACGTATGTTGCCAGTAATTCACTCACTAGGAATCCCCTTTCGATTGCGTCATGCATATGTTCAATAAAAAAACCTCTTCAAGTGCTTCTTGAGCGCCTTAAAGAGGTTGTTTCGTGTCATTCATCCGAATCTTATCTCTCAGCGCTTGCTGCAAGAATTAGCACCGTGCTTCATGGAAGTCGGTTGCCGGGCTTCATTGGGCTAGTCCCTCTGCCTACTCTTGATAAGAATATTCAATTTTCTTAAATATTGCCTGAATTATCGCACCATTTTTTTATGTTGTCAATGGCTTTTTTTCAAACAACTTCAAGGCAGCGATGCGCTGAGCAGCTTCTTGTAACCGCTCCTCGCTTGTTAGAAGCCCTACTCTCACGTACCCTTCACCGTGAGCACCAAAGCCATTACCTGGCGCTACAACAACATGCGCTTTTTCTAATAATAAATCAGAAAAGGCTTCAGATGAATATCCTTCTGGCACCTTTAACCAAGCAAAAAATGATCCCTTTGGTGCACTGACTTCCCAGCCAATTTCTTTGCAGGCAGTTATCCACACATTCCGCCTTTTCTCATATCGGTCATTTTGCACCCGTACGCACGTTTGATCGCTTAATAGGGCTTCCGCTGCTGCATCCTGCGTGGCTTTAAACAACGACACAAACAAATGATCCTGATAAAGCTCAATCGCTTCAATAACAGACGGATTCCCTGCCGCAAATCCTACTCTCCACCCTGCCATATTGTACGTTTTAGACAATGTGTAAATTTCTATTCCCGCCTCTTTCGCTCCATCTACTTGCAGAAAGCTGATCGGCTTTTCCCCATCAAATCCAATGCCGCCATATGCAAAATCATGAACAACACAAAGCTTGTGATCTTTCGCAAATGTAACGGTTTTTTCAAAAAATGAACGACTTGCCGTAGCCCCCGTCGGATTGTTGGGGTAATTTAAATACATTAATTTTGCCTTTTTCTTATCATCCTCAGGCAGCAAATCGTAGTCAGGTAAAAAATCATTTTTTTCAAGAAGTGGCATGGTCACCATATGCGCTCCAGCAAGTACAGCACCTGACCAATAATCAGGATAACCAGGGTCAGGGACTAAAAGCGTATCACCCGGATTCAGCAGGCATTGCGGCAGTTCAACAAGCCCTGCTTTCCCGCCAAATAAAATCGCAATTTCCGTCTTTGGATCAAGCGTAACGCCATATTCTCTTTCATAAAAAGCGGCAGCGGCCTTTTTTAATTTCGCTGTTCCACGGAATGAGGAGTATCGATGATTTTCAGGTTTTGCTACCGCTTCCTGCATGGCTTTTACAATGTGCGGAGGAGTTGGCTGATCAGGATTTCCCTGCCCCAAATTAATGATATCTGCCCCTTCCTGCACTTTTTTCTGCACCTTTTGGACAAGAGACGCAAAAAATTGTTTCGGTAATTGTTTCAACACATCTGATTGCTGGAATTCCATTTCTTCACCTTCTATTCAAGTTACGTGACAATACAATCACTGTAATGGATTGTTTTATGAATTGTAAAGCAATTTTGAAAAAAGATTGACATGTAAAGCGCAGCTCTGATAATATCTTGAATTAAGAAATGCAAACAGACACGAAACAATTACATATTGATTTCTCTTATCGAGAGTTGGGCGAGGGATTTGGCCTTTTGACCCCAACAGCAACCGACCGTTAATACCACTGTGAAGTGGGGCGCAGCAAGTAACGCGCCAAGACAATTGTCTTATAGGGCACGGTGCTAATTCCATCAGACGTATGTGCTGAGAGATAAGAGAGGCTTTGAGCATACACACCATCAAGCCTCTTTCTCTCAGGAGAAAGAGGCTTTTTTATATGATTTGGAGGGGAAGCAATTGGTTACACTTACGGCATCATATGAAGAACTAACAGAAAGCTCGGCAGTTGCACTCGCAATTAGACTTGGCTTAATCCAAGAAAGCAGTCATTTGACTTGTACTGAAATCGGCGACGGGAATTTAAATTACGTCTTTCATATTTATGATCACAAACAAGAAAAAGGATTGATCATCAAGCAGGCGCTACCTTATGCAAAGGTGGTTGGTGAGAGCTGGCCTCTTACATTAGACCGGGCAAGAATTGAAAGTGCTGCCCTGATCAAACAGTCAGAATATGCTCCGCATCTCGTACCAGCGGTCTATTACTCGGATACAGCTCTTGCAGTGACAGCCATGGAGGATCTCTCACACTTAGAAATCGTCAGAAAAGGGCTAATTGCCGGAAAACAATATCCGCATTTATCTGATCATGTTGGAGAATTTTTAGGAAAAACACTTTTTTACACGTCTGACTTTGCGACAAATCCTAAAATCAAAAAACAATTTGTGAAGCAATTTACGAACCCTGACCTGTGTGATATCACAGAAAAACTCGTCTTCACAGACCCTTTCTTTGATAGTGAAACAAATGACTTCGAAGAAGAATTAAGAGAATCAGCAGAAGCGCTTTGGGCAGATCTTGAAGTGCAGGCCAAAGCAGCAGAATTGAAGCGTATATTCCTGACATCAGCTGAAACATTGGTTCATGGAGATCTTCATACAGGCAGTATTTTTGCAAATGAGACTGAAACGAAAATCATTGATCCAGAATTCGCGTTTTACGGTCCCTTTGGATTCGATATCGGCCACTTTATCGCCAATCTGTTCCTGAATGCTTTATCTCGCGAGAATGAACACGAGCAGCAGCACCTTTTTGACCATGTCGTCAATGTATGGGCAACATTCAAAGAAGTGTTCACAAAAGCTTGGAAAGAGGACAGCATTGAAGCATTTAGTGTATCGGACAGCTTTTTAGAAACAACGTTTGACCGGATTTTAAAAGAAGCGACAGGCTTTGCCGGCTGTGAGCTTGTCCGCCGAACAATTGGTCTTGCTCATGCCGCTGATCTTGATGCGATTCCATCACCAACTAGACGGATTCAGCAGAAAAAAGCAGCACTGACACTTGGAAAAACATTTATCAAACAATATCATGCAGTGGAAACAGCGTCTGACCTCGTCGCATTATTCCAGCCATCTGTAAAGGAGTGACGGGTTTTGTCAAAAGAATTTGAAGTCCCCCGTTCTGTCGAATGGGAAGAAAACCGTATTAACATTTTAAATCAGCAAAAATTACCGACCGAAACCGTCTTTGAGCATTTATATACGAAAGAAGATGTGTATGATGCAATTGTGACATTAAAAGTACGCGGAGCACCTGCGATTGGCATTACAGCAGCATTTGGATTGGCGCTTAGTGCGCAAGCCATTGAGACAGAAGAAATCGATGTTTTTAAACAAGAAGTGATTCGAATCAAAGAATATTTAAACAGTGCTCGTCCAACCGCTGTGAACCTTGCCTGGGCTTTAGACCGGCTGCTGCAGCGCATTCAGCGTGCAGCGTCAGTGAATGCAGCTAAAACAGATCTTGTCCATGAAGCCATTCAAATTCAAATTGAAGATGAAGAAACATGCAGGCAAATCGGTCAAAATGCACTCCAGCTCTTTAAATCAGGTGACCGTATCATAACCATTTGTAATGCAGGTTCCATCGCAACGAGCCGGTACGGAACAGCCCTTGCTCCTTTTTATTTAGCCAAAAAGAAAAATCTTGACCTTCACATTTATGCATGTGAAACACGCCCTGTTCTTCAAGGCGCTCGTCTGACAACATGGGAGCTCATGCAAGGCGGCGTGGATGTGACACTCATTACAGATAACATGGCCGCCCATACGATGAAAGAAAAGCAAATTTCTGCTGTCATTGTTGGAGCTGACCGTATCGCTCGTAATGGAGATACAGCGAATAAGATTGGAACGTTGGGTCTTGCCGTTCTAGCCAAGCATTTTCACATTCCGTTTTTTGTAGCAGCACCGCTTTCCACTTTTGATGTATCCACCCATGACGGGTCAGATATCCCAATTGAAGAGCGCGACCCGCTGGAAGTAAAGGAATTAAACGGTGTCCCCATTGCACCGCCCGATGTTCAAGTATTCAATCCCGCCTTTGATGTCACTCCTCATCATCTCATTTCAGGCATCATTACAGAAAAGGGAATTATCACATCGAACTATGCAGAAGAGATTGATGCTCTTTTCGCCGAAAGCATCTCCCAATGATCGCAAAAAAGCGCCGTGTTCTTGTCATTTAAGAGCACCGCGCTTTTTTGTTTCTTGATTCGTTTTTGTTAAGATTTCTTCTTTCTGTTCTTCCGTCAAAACGTTCATTTTGACACATAGTGACGTAACTGCATACACTTTACCTTTTTTGCCCCAAAACATGCCAGCGCCCTCCTTTTTCCCTCAACCAACTTTTTTAGCTTAATAAAAGGATATGTTGCTCAGGAAAAATTCGGAACAGGTCAATCGATTTATTTTTGAACAAATGGGATGCCTTCTAATTCAAGGAGGACCGCTTTCATGTCTGTCTTCGATCCTGCATAGCCCGTCAGAGACCGGTCTTTTCCAATCACCCTGTGACACGGAATAAAAATAGGTAATGCATTTCGTCTGTTAGCTTGTCCGATGGCTCTTACAGCCTTGGGATTGCCTATCGCCTCTGCAATGTCTGCATAGCTTTTTGATTCACCATATGGAATGGCCGACAATGCTCCCCACACCTGCTCTTGGAACGGAGAACCTGTTTGCTTGAGCGGGAGATCGAATACTTGACGCTCTCCCTTGAAATATTCATCCAGCTGCTTTTTCGCTTCTTGTAAGACAGGCGTATCTGCTTGCTTTAAATTCACTGCCTGCTTTTTTGCTAAAAACGGCTCATCATCAAACATCACCTCGATGATGGCATCGTCCTTTTCTAGTATGTATAATGCCCCAATGGGTGCGTGATAGACGGTATAATACACGTTACTGCTCTCCTTCTTGTTTCTGCTGCCTTAGTGGAAGCGTGAGATGGAAGACGGTTCCTACGCCTTCCTCACTTTCTACCTCAATGGTTCCTTGATGCTCTTCAATAATTTTATAACTAACCATTAACCCAAGTCCAGTTCCTCTTTCTTTCGTTGTATAAAAAGGCTCACCTAGACGCTTTAGCTTATCCTCCGCCATTCCGCAGCCTTCATCACGCAAGGAAATGACAATATGCTCCTCGCCCTTTCGCTGAATGCTCACATAGACATTTCCTTTGCGCGGCATGACTTCAATTGCATTTTTTAAAATGTTAATAAAGACCTGCTTTAATTGGTTTTGTTCACAATATATCAGTGGTATCTCGTCCAGCACATTGAGATGCATTTGAACATTGCCAAGATTAGCCTGTGCGTGCAGAAGATCCATCGTATCCTTCACAATTTGCACCACATTTTTCTCTTCATATACAATAGCTTGCGGTTTCGCTAAAATCAAAAATTCGGTGATGATGGATTCAATTCTTTTCAGCTCTGATGTGATGACATTAAAATAGAGCGAATACTCTCCTTCTATATTTCCTTTTAACAGCTGAATGAAGCCTTTTAAGGCTGTCATCGGGTTTCTAATTTCATGAGCAATTCCAGCAGCAAGCTCTCCGACCACATGAAGGGTATCTGATTTTCTCACCCGCTCTTCTAATTCCTTCCGCTCTGTCACATCTCTAAAGATCGCCAAATTCATATTATGGATAATGTTGCGTTTAAAAGAGAATTCCAGTATACGCTGATCTGGATGGTTCAGTACAAATGGAACCTCATTGTCCATTTCATCTAATGACATCGCCTCGGCTGGTTGAGCCAAATTTTCAATTTGATAAGGGGCAAGGATGTGGAAAAGATTCATTTCTGTTAAATGATCGTCCTTCAATTGAAGCAGCTCGCTTGCAGATGGATTGACTTCAATGATTCGGTATTGATTATCAAAAAGAACAATGCCGTCCATTGACCCATTAAATACTTTACGGAATTTGAGCTCACTTTCGCGCAGCTCCTGCTCCATTCTTTTTCGATCACTTACATTACGTAAAATGGTTAAGTGCTGTCCTTCTAATACCGCATGCTTTGATGTAAACTCAAGCTCTTTATACTGCCCATTTGCCATTTTGAACAATAGCTCTTCCCTTATTTCATGATTGCGGATATAACGTCTTCTTGTTGGTCTATATCTCTTATCAGATTTGACGAGAAAGTCGGTGAGCTTTTTGCCAATCAGCGAGTGCATCGGTAATTCAAAAATTCGGCAGGCTGATTCATTGGCTCTCACAATCTCTCCATCGTCCGCCCATATAATGATGGCATCCATTGCATTTTCGAAAATTTCTCTAAAGCGTTCTTCACTTTTTAACAGCTTCTCTTCCATCAGTCTTTTTTCTGTAATATCCCGCATGATGGACATATAAAAACCACTCATCACATTTGATGTAATGGTGAGTTCGAATAATTTTTGCTGGCCAGATTGAAGGGTAACAGGAAGCTCCCCTTTTGCTTTCCCTGTTTCTTTAAGTGACGTTAAAAGATGCTGCAAAGCTGGAAGATTATC
This sequence comes from Bacillus sp. FSL R5-0659, assembly GCF_038008785.1. NCBI lineage: Bacteria > Bacillati > Bacillota > Bacilli > Caryophanales > Bacillaceae > Bacillus > Bacillus sp. FSL R5-0659. The sequence continues at coordinate 1,271,241 of NZ_JBBOZU010000001.1, read as the reverse complement.
TCCTTCAACAAATTCATGTAAATAGCGATCGGTTAAATCCGTCTTTTGCAGTTCAAAGCTCTGACAAAAAGAATGATTCGCATCAATCATGCAGCCATCCTGATCAAATATGACCATCCCGTCAATGGCTCGGTCAAACAAATCTTTGAACAGCTGCTCATTCATGGAGCGTTCTCGTTCTAATATTTTCTTTGAAGAAATGTCTCGCATGACCACTATATATTGCTGATTCATGGTGTCATGCTCTGCAACAAATTCAATGTATTTTGTTTCACCACTTTCAAGCTGAATGGAGATTTCTCTTTTTAACGTACCTTTTCGAAAAAATTGATCGAGTGAGCATTCAACTTTATCTTTCGGGATGCCGTATAGGAAATCTAGAACGGATTTATTGAGGAGGTCTTCTTTCGGTGTCTGTACAAGCCTGCATGTTGCTTCGTTGGCTTGGATGATGTTGAGGTGTTGATCAAATATAAAAATGGCATCTAGCGTCTTATTTAACAGCATTTTTTGCTGCATCAACTCAGTTCGCAAATATTCGTTCTCTTTTTCTAATTTTCTGATATCTCCTGCAGGGGTTAATCTATTGCCATCGAGCGTTTCAGTCATTCTCTTACACTCCTTTTCCAGCCTCATTCCTCTACAATATTTCTACAATATTTTCATTGTTCCTTCATTCGACTCATAAAAAAAGATAACTTTTTACACGAAGACTGTCTCATTTATTTCATTTGGATGACAGGATTGTATAACAATTCACTTTTCTTACGCTTCTTTTACAACCGTTCTACAATTTCACATCAAATAGCGAATTAAGCGAAAATGTATTTTAGAATGGGGCAAATAAGGGAACAGTGCACTTAGAACATTTATGTTTGAAATCGAGCAGGAAAGGTGATGTTATGGCATCTTCACGAGATAGTTATTTTGATAATGCAAAATTCCTTCTGATTTTTCTAGTTGTTTTTGGTCATTTGTTACGATCATTCATTCACGATAATGACTGGATGCTCTATTTATACAAGTTTATTTATACCTTTCACATGCCCGCCTTTATTTTAGTTTCTGGCTTTTTTGCAAAGGGGTTTAGAAAACCGGGCTTTATGAAAAAAGTCGCCGTTAAGCTGATCATCCCATATTTAATCTTTCAGGTGATCTATTCGGTTTACTATTACCTATTACAGGATCAAAGCATAACCAATTTAAATCCAATTGATCCGCAATGGTCCTTATGGTTTTTAATTAGTTTATTCTTTTGGAATTTGCTGCTTATTCCTTTTTCAAAACTACCGTTCCACTGGGCAATGATCGTCAGTTTATCGATTGCATTACTTGTCGGTTATGTGGACAGCATCAGCAATACACTCAGCTTATCACGTACGTTTGTCTTTTTGCCTATGTTTTTAGCTGGATTTTATTTAAAAAAGCAGCATTTTGAATTCATTCGTACAAGCAAAGGAAAACTGGCAGCACTTTTTGTATTAATGGCTGTCTTCCTGTTTTGCTACTTCTATGAATTTGATTATTCCTTCTTATTTGGCTCAAAGTCGTATGCTTCACTAGGAGATGAAGGAATGATTGCGGCGATGAAACGAATGGCATGGTATTTGCTTGCATTTGGTGCTACATTCAGCTTCTTTGCATTAGTTCCAACACGCCGTTTCTTCTTTACAAAATGGGGAACAAGAACGTTATATGTTTATTTATTACATGGCTTTGTGATCAAGCTGCTAAGAACCACTTGGTTTGATGACTGGGCGCTAAATGCAGCAAGTGTTCTTATTTTATTGCTGCTGACCATTCTGTTAACCTTTATCCTGTCTAGTACTTTTGTTAAAACCGTTGCACAGCCAGTGATTGAGCTCAAAATGAACAACTTCATGCGAACGATCACCGGCAGGCAGGGGAGTTATATCAAATAAAAAACGATCCTAATGGATCGTTTCAGATTGTTGACAAAGAATGCGAGGGTTTGTCTACATGCTGAAAACGATCCTTATTGGATCGTTTTTTCTATTTCTTATTCTGCTTACATGCAGCATCTTTCTTTGGCTTCATCAACGTATCAATCCATTTGCTGCTGTTGATATCTCCAAGCTCACTGCCAAATTCCTCTTCTAAAATATCTGGGTCCATCGGCTTTTTATGATCCTTCATCTCTTTGCTCTTCACATGCTTCTTAGTCACGGGAGGCTCCCCCTTGTTTCCCTTTATGAGAATTTCGGTTTGCCTGACGATCTCTTGATTGTTCGTCAAATTGGGTTTGACCTTGATCATGCGCCATGCTTTCTGTCGGCGTCATATTATTTGTTAATGCTTCATTTTTCGCTGCTTTTCTTTTCATCTGAATTCATTCCTTTTTTGTCAGGTTTATTTCTTCTCTTAATTGGTCAAGGAGTTCCTTCATTTGCTTGACCGTCACTGGCTTTTCCTCAGGTTTTAACTCAAAGCCAATTTGTCCATTGGCTTCTAGCGTGGCTTTTTTGAGACAGCTGATGTCAGTGATGCCTTGCTGCTTTAAACGCATTTTAAATTGATCCCTTGTGAGCCTTATTTTCTTCAGCTTATGATCAAGCATTTCGCCATCCTGTAAAATCACGACTGATTTTCCAGAAAGTAACTTTTCAAAGAAATCAGATTGAATCGACAGCTTTTCCATAATGACAAGTGCCACAATAAAGATGGTAGCTGCATAAATGGTTTCAAGTAAACTATGCTCAATAAAGGGTTGGATAATAATCGATCCGATTGAAATCATAATGACTGTTTGTTGTACAGTTAATTGACTAATGGATTTAGGTCCTGCTATTCTCAGCAGCAAGGTACCAACTAGCAGCATGACAATTGCTTTCCATAACACATCCAGCACGTCTCGTTCACCTCTTACCTATAGATTGCGAACATCCCATGTGATTTAGCCAGTTAGATAATGGAAATAAAAAAACAGCATTCAAATTGAATGCTGTTTAGCCAATGATGACGCGCTCTTTCGGATAATGATAATTCGCTTCGCTTTCTCTTCGGCCGATTAAATATAAAAAGCTTGGAATACCGATCCGTCCAATAAACATGACAATCATGATGATACATTTACCAAACACAGTGAGATCTGAGGTAATCCCAAGCGACAGTCCCGTTGTTCCGAAAGCAGAGCAAACTTCAAATAAATTTTCAAGAAGTGTATTATGCTCTGTTAAGGATAACAGGAACGTAGCGCCAAAAACCAAAATAAAGGCCATCATGGTCACCATAAGGGATTTATTAATATCCGCTTGATGAAGCTCCCTCTTGAAGATTTTTATGGACTTATTTCCCCTAGCATAATGAAACAATGCGAGTAAATTAAGGGCAAACGTAGTTGTCCGAATTCCGCCCCCCACAGAGCTTGGGGAAGCCCCTATAAACATGAGCATACATAAAAATAAAAGCGTCGGTTCGGTCAGCTGCGTAATATCTAACGTTGTCAGCCCCCCGCTTCTTGTTGCAGTCGATTGAAACAAAGAGTAAAACAAGATTTCGTGCCAGCTTTTCCCTACGAAGCTAAACCCGGCTTCAAGTGCATAGATTCCAAGCGCTCCAACAACGACAAGACCGCCAAACGTGAGCGTTGTGATTTTTGTAAACAATGAGAACGATGCGTGCTTTCGGTCCTGATTGAACAAATAATCCTTCACTTCCACGAGCACAGGAAAACCAATCGCTCCAAAGATGATCAGCAGCATTGTAATAAACTGGACGAAATAATCATCTTTGTAAGGGATAAGCGAGCTCCCCGTAATATCGAAGCCCCCATTGGTTGTCGCACTAATACTCGAGAAGAAGCCATGTAAGAAAGCTCCTTGCACATCATAATATTTGAGAAAATACATGCTTAATATCAGCCCGCCGACAAACTCAATCAGTAAAATTAAATATAAGACCTGCTTCATTAGTTTCACAATTCCAGATAAATTGCTCTGGTTTTGATCTGCCATGATAAGTTTTCTTTCTTTAATTCCAATTCTTTTTCGCATGACAAGCCATACGAAGGTACCGAGCGTCATAATGCCAATGCCTCCGATTTGCAGAACAAACGCAAGGATCCACATCCCTGTCACACTAAATGTTTGTGAGGTGTCGACAACAGTCAGTCCTGTGACACTTACAGCGCTCACCGCTGTGAATAAGGCATCAATGAATGTCCATTTGACTCCCTCTTGATGAGCCACTGGAAGGCTGAGAAGAATAAGCGACACGGTTACAGCAAGAAAATAATAAAGGGCAATCAACTGAAACGCTGACAGCCGGTCAATTAGCTTTTTTATAGGATTCATCGTCATTCCTTCTTTTATCTATCTTTTCGAATACCTTTATCATTTTAATGAAAAGAGACATGATTTTAAAGCTATTTTATGCTTTATTTTCTTTTTCATCAAAAAGAAAAAGACATCCTGTAAAAGAATGTCTTTTCGTCCTTCTTATTTTGCTTCTAGTCTTCTGATTCTTTCGTTTAAATCAGGGTGTGTTGAGAAAAGAGAAGCTTTTCGTTTACCGCTGATTTTCAGCGTAGCGACTGCTGTTTGATCATCATCTTTGATTCTTGACGTGTACGCCTCAAGTGAACGAAGCGCATGAATCATTTTATCTTTACCTGCAAGGTCGGCTCCGCCGCGGTCTGCATGGAATTCACGGTGTCTAGAATATGCAAACACGACAAGGCTTCCTAGGATAGAGAAAATGATTTGGAAAACAATCACAGCGATAAAGTGAACAATCGGCACAAGTTCTTCACGTGAAACAAAACGGCTTGCGATCCATGCCGCAATTCTTGAAAGGAAGACAACGAACGTGTTGACGATTCCTTGAAGCAGCGTCATCGTCACCATGTCACCATTAGCAACGTGAGCAACTTCGTGGGCGATTACACCTTCAACTGCTGCATCATCCATTTCATGAAGCAATCCAGTTGATACCGCAACAAGTGATCTTCTCTTAGAAGGACCTGTTGCAAATGCATTTACTTCAGATGATTGATAAATACCAACCTCAGGCATTTTAGAAAGGCCTGCTGCTCTTGAAAGTCTGTGCACGCGGTCAACAAGCTGCTGCTCATCATATGTTAATGAATCCTTTTCTGGATTTAACACACGTACACCCATCATCATTTTTGCCATCCAACGAGACATTGCAAGTGACATAAACGAGCCAACAAAACCAACAACTGCACTGAATACAAGAAGATAAAGGATATCAAGTCTTCCGTCTGCTCCTATATAAGAACCAACACCAGTTGCTGCACTAATAACCGACAGTACAATACCAATCGTAGTGATAACAAGAATGTTCGTTAATATAAACAGAAATATTCTCTTACCCATACATAACCTCCGCTGTCATATTAAGTTCAAATGAACTTATTAATAAAATTATAAAAATAAACGTCTCAAATTGCAAGGAAAAAGGAATCACTTTCTCTGTTTATCATAACGGCTAAAGCCCCGTCACATCAATATTTACGACATTTTCCCCAGCATAAAAGTGAACAAATTGTGACGCGCCGGCTTTGATTTTGAGTTTATTTTGCATTTTCATCAAAAAGAGACTATGATGTTGAATTAGATCAATAATCACGTTTTGACGTACAAATGAGGTGGAACATGGTTACTTTTAAATTAACGAGAATTGACATGACAAGACTTCTGTATTCTCTAAAAGGAGAGGGAGATCTGACTCCGCTTCAGCTTTTGAAACTATCTGTAAAAAATGGCAAGGATCATGACTATGATGAATTAAAGATCCCGTCTTTTTTTGAGAAGCTTGAACGGCGGAAGCAAAAATCAGAGCATGGTCTTTCTACAAATGAAATTGTTGAGCTTGGCAACTTGTGTGAGCTGACTTCTCTTAAATCGACGGCGATTCAAAATTGGATCAAACGTGATATTAAAGATATGATTGGCCATCCAGAGCTTGGCAAAAAATACTCTATTGATCAGGTCGTTATTTTATTAATTGTCAGGGATTTAAAATCAGTTTTTGACTTCGATACCATTCGTATGATCTTATCTGCCTTATTTAACACCATCACAGATCGAACAGATGATATTATTAGTCCAATCCGTTTTTATGAAGCATATGCGCACGTCCTTGATTTTATTTATCACCATACACAATTTCCATTAAAGGAAACAAATTTACGAGAAATAACCGAAGAGCAGACAGACAAGCTCCATGACGAGTTTACAGAATTGACGAAGAGCCAATGGCATTTGATTAAAGGGATTATCAGTTCTACCGTCTTCTCTGTCTTTACTTCTCATTTGCAAAGCACAGCTCAAGAAATGATGTATAATACGCTGCAGCTGAATAAGGGATAAATAACAACCGAGGTGACTTCCATCACCTCGGCTTTTTTGTACAGCAATTGCCAGCATAATTGCACGCCGTTTTTTTCAAAATAAGAAGGCGCAACAAACATGAGGTGAAAGGAGGAATATGACATGGCAAATCGAAATCAACTTCTTGTTCCTGGAGTAGAACAAGCTTTAGATCAATTTAAATACGAGATCGCGCAAGAATTTGGCGTCACTCTCGGTTCAGATACAGTCTCACGTGCTAACGGTTCTGTTGGTGGTGAAATCACAAAAAGACTCGTTCAACAAGCTCAATCACAAATGGGCAATCAATCTAAATCATGACATGGTGAAATACGCCGGAGCTATTCTGGCGTTTTTTTATTGTTCATATGTGTGCTCATGCCGGTTCTCGCGATAAGGAAACGGTGCACCTTTCCCTTTTTGCTTTGCATGTTCTCTTTTTTGTTCAGCGGAAGGATTGTTCAGATCCCTGCCGTTTTTTTTTGCGTGTTTTTCCGCATCACCACGTGATGGACCGTTCCAGTGTCTTCTTTCATCACGATCAGTTGAGTGATTTTTTTTTTGCTCTTTATCAAAAGAAGGAACCTTTTCTTCCTTTATTTTGTTGTCTTTGCTTTCATCCTCAGGTTTTTGAGGCTTTTGAACAGATCCTTGCTCTTCCCTCTCTGCTTCCTTCTGCTCTTTGTCCTCAGCTTCTGGAGCCTCTTGATCTGGCTGCATCTCTTTGCTATCGTCTATTTTTACGTCTTCTTGTTTGTCTTGATCTGCTTGTTCTTCATCATGTTTCTTAGGATCTTCTTCCTTCACAGCATCGTTCTCTGCTGCGTCTTCATCCTTTTTGATATCTTCATGTTCTTTGTCTTGCAATTCTTGATTTCTAATATATGTTCCTGTTGAAATGCCTGCCTTTTGAGCTTTTTCTCTTGTTTCCAGGTCACTTTCCACAGTTTCCAGCTTATAATTGCGTTTTTGATATTCACCAGAAATGGTGTTAATTTTGCTTTTTACGTTTGTTTTATATGTATTGTCCTGCTTGTTTTCATAAACGGTTGAAATATAAATACTTTTAGAGTCGTTCACATATCCTTTTTTGTCACAGTCATCTATAATTTCCTGCACGACTTTGGTCATGTCGTTTTTTTCTAAATCCTTCATACTCGCCAGTACTTGCTTCGCATCTTTATTCAGCGGTGTGACACCGATCACTTGATAATTGTGATCAAGCTTCAGCTCAAAGCTTGGGTTAATGTCAATTGTCATATACGCATATGCTTTTTGACTTGAGAAAGATGGCATCATAGTAAAAATTACGACAATAATCGCTGCTATTGATAGGATTCCTGCATTTAAAGGACGTAAACGAAGCAGGTCAAAAAAACCGGCTCTTTTTCTTTCAAGACGTGATTCATTTGGAAATGTCACTTCTTGGCCGATTTCATAGTTTTGCTCTTCATATTTTGTCCGCAGAAATTGTCCATCAGGGGTCAGCAGCGTGACATATTTTTTGTTTTTCTCTACTATAATGCCTCTTCTCATGAATTAAGCACCCCTTTAAGGTAATCTTTCAAATACACATAATCACCTGTCATAATGATCGCCATCGCAATGATATATTTTCTATTTCTCTCAATCGTTTTGCGGCTGACTTCCACTAGCTTTTCCAGCTGTTTGACCGGCAATTGTTTTTTCTGAAATAAAATCGTTCTCAGCTCATCGTGTTCAACGAGTGTATGGGCTACTTTAATCGCATTTTGCCTGGCATCGGCATGCTTTGGTGAATGCTCAAGCAGCTCTTGAAACGTGAGACCGTATACTTTCAGTCGTTCTTTAAAATGTTCAATCTCTTCTCTTCTATGTTCTTGTTCAATTAAACGCCTATATTCATTTGCAGAGAGCTCTGCTTCAATCATGCTTTGAGAGTATTCGCCATTCTCACTTTCTTGCAGGTCCATTTGAACCGTTGGCGCATTTCTTGCTTCTTTACGAATATAGTCAATCACTTTTCTTTTAATAATTAATTCTGCGAAAGCAAGCAGTGAGTTTCCTTTTTCGGCAGAGTATTTTTCTATCGCTTCATTAAAGGCAATTAAGCCTATGCTGAATTCATCATCTTTTTCATCTATATATCGTTTACAAACGGATGAAACCGTCTTAGCGACAAATGGTTTGTATTGCTCTATTAATGCATTTTGCAGTTCGCTATCACCTTGTTGAATACTGATAGCCGACTGCTCTAATGTTTGCTTTTTCTTTCCTTTTTTAAACAAAAGGCTAAGCAATGGTTTCACCTCAGTTCTCCCTATATTACTCATTTATGATAGCTAATTTATGAGGGAAGCGCAAAGGAAGAAATGAGGAATTCATTTCCTGTTACTCAATTATGACATGTATGTCATCATCTACTTTACAATGTTTCGTCTAAAAGCAAAGAAATAAGGGGGTATCTCCCCCTTATTTGTAATATACGTGTTATGAAAATGAAATGATATTTCTTTCAAAAAAACTACTCTCCCAGGCGCGCCTCTTGTTTCTCCTCGTTTTCCTGCCCGCCTTTTCTTGATGGACTTGATAAAAACCAGCCAAATGCTGCAATTGCGAGAAGCACGGTCCAGAAAATGATTTTCCATAATGCTGAATGGATAAAATGAGATGATACGACTCCAATAGCTGGATGTGACAGTGTATAAAGCGTGAGCTTCACACCCACCCATCCGACAATGACAAATGCTGCTGTTTCTAGGCTCGGTCTTGTTTTGAGCAGTTTCACAAAGACCGTTGCTGCAAATCGCATAATGACAAGACCAATAATACCACCTAAAAGAATGACAATAAATTGACCGCCATCGAGTCCACCGATTTGCGGAAGACTTGTTTTCGGCAATGTCACAGCTAAAGCAACGGCTGCTAAAATGGAATCAACAGCAAAAGCAATATCGGCAAGCTCTACTTTCACGACTGTTGCCCAGAAACCGCTTTGCTTCATATTTGTTTCAGTTTCCTTTTTCTTAAATACGTGCGATTTTAAAATATGGTGAATGGAAATATAAAGAAGATAAATTGCACCAATGGCTTGAACTTGCCATACATCCACTAAAAACGAAATAAGAAACAGAGAACCAAACCGCATGACAAACGCACCTGCAAGTCCGTAAAACAGTGCCTTTTTTCTTTGTTTTTCAGGAAGGTGTTTGACCATCACGGCCATGACCAGCGCGTTATCAGCTGCTAAAATCCCTTCTAATCCAATAAGTACGAGCAGAACCCACCCGTACTCTAAAATAATGGCTGCATCCATCATCATTCCTCCTTGTTTTTTTATCTATTGTCCCACAACAGACAAAGGCTTATGAATGCAAAAAAGACCTTTGCCTGTAATGGCAAAGGTCTTGCTAGACATGTGATATGTAGAATCATGCCAACAAAGCCGATGAACATCAGTCCATGTAATGACGACTTTGTTTCCGGTAAAAACCGGACGCTACTCCCCTTTGGCGGGATTTAGAATATTTAGATTACTTATATCTTAATCAATAGACACTGGATTGTCAACAGGTGAAATTCACTTCGATCCATTGATTAGGCAGTTGGCGTTTCTGTTTTTCTTTTTCTTCGTTTTAGCAATAAGTAGAGAACAAACAATAACACCACACCGATCCCAATTGGTAAAAGATATGGATCTAAGATGGCGCCAACCTCTTTCCAGTTCTCTCCGAGCATAAATCCAAGATACACATACACAAACGTAATTGGTGTAATTGCCAAAAACGTATACAGGCAAAAGACCCACACATTCATCTTGGCAATACCGCACGGGATGGAGATAAGTGTTCTGACTCCTGGTATGAACCGGCCGCTGAATGCGACGAATCCGCCATGCTTTTCAAAGAAAGCATCCGATTTATCAAGCGACTCAGGTTTTATAAAAAAGTACTTTCCATATTTATTTAAAAAGGGTCTGCCGCCATAACGTCCTAACCAGTACAAGGTCAAAGGACCAGCCACGCCGCCAATGGAGCCGGCCGCCACAACACCGATAAAAGCCATGTCCCCTTCTGAGACCCAGTAACCCGCAAGGGGCAAAACCACTTCAGCAGGTACAAATTCAATGCATAATGCGAGGAAGATGCCAAAGTATGACAAGTTCTTAAAGGCATCAGCTAAAGAAATAATAAAATCTTCGATGTTTATCAATCCCTTTCAAACATAATCATTTGACTGATTCTATCTCTTTTAGAATCACACCATATATTAAACGAATAAAACCGAAGAAACGATTCGCTTTTCGTCGTTTTTTTACATTAAATTTGATTTTACTATAAAAGAAGGGTGAAAAAAACGTTGATTATTGTATTTAAGTGAAGGAAAGGTGAACACAGAAGCCATTCGATCCGATATATTAAGTATATGTCTGTTTTAAAGTACTGGAGGTTTTCTTACATGACCCATTTAACAGGAAGCTACAATGGATGGCTTGTCTTTCTGTCAATCGCTGTCGCCGCTGTTGCCTCCTACTCAGCTCTTCATATAGCCAGCAGGGTAGCACAATCAAGCGGTGCAAAGAAAAAGGTATGGCTGCTCATTGGTGCAATGATCATGGGAATGGGGATATGGTCGATGCATTTTATTGGCATGATGGCATTTCAAATGCGTGTTGGCATCACATATGATACATACTTACTGATTTTATCGATTTTGGCCTCATTTATCGGATCCTTGATCGCTTTTTCAATATGCATTCAAAAGCAGCTCTCTAGAAGACGGCTGCTCATTAGTTCAATCACCATGGGTTCAGCTATTTGCAGCATGCATTATCTTGGAATGGAATCAATGGCCAATGTCTCAATCAGCTATGATCCAGTCCTCTTTTTTCTTTCGTTTTTCATTGCTGCCATTACCTCCTACTTCTCACTGAAGCTCTTCTTTCGTGTTGACCGCACTAAAAGTAAACGGGAGAATTATCTTTTAAAGGGTCTTGGTTCAATGTTGATGGGCGGTGCTATAGCAGGTATGCATTATACTGGTATGGCTGCCTCTACCATGTTTTATCATACAAATGGACAGACCGCTGAAGGTGGTTTTTTTGAAATGTCGCCATTCAGCCTGTCGCTTTTCATCGGATTGATGACACTGATTGTCCAAACGCTGATGATCTTTGGTGCCTATATTGATCACCGGATCATGACACAGTCAGATCAGCTGAAGGAAAATGAACAGCGGTTTCAATCGCTGATCAAGCATAATATAGACGGTATTATCGTGTTATCTGTCCATCGAAAGGTGCTTTCTGCAAATGACTCAGGTAAACAAATCTTAGAGTTGTGCAATTCTAAGATTGGTGATGATGTCAGCCAATATGTGATGCCTACTGAATTGTGGGAAGAATTTATTTCTCAGTCAAAAAAAGCCATTACACGCGAAGCAGAACTGAAAGCAGCAGATCGTTTTTATTATTATCATGTCACTTACATACCTGTCCATGTAAACAATTCACTCGACAGCATTTATCTTGTTTTAAAAGATTTAACGCAGCAGCGGATAGCAGAAAAAGAAATTCATGTGATGGCACATTATGATGCATTAACAGAGCTTCCTAACCGCCGCCACGGCATTAATCATTTAAATGATGTTCTCTCCGCTCAAGAAAAGTCAAAAACATCAACAGCGGTTCTGTTTCTTGACTTAAATCGTTTTAAAATTATTAATGATGCACTTGGGCATAACATCGGAGACTTACTGCTGAAAGCTGCCGCAAATAGACTGACGCAATGTTTACCGGACAATGGCTTTATCGCAAGACTTGGCGGCGATGAATTTTTAATGATCTTTCCTCACATGGATCATGATACATATAAAGTCGAACAATTTTCTAAAAATATCATTCATCAATTTGAACGTCCTTTTTTCATCCAGAACCATCAACTCATTACATCGATCAGCATTGGGATCGCTATCTCTCCGCAAAATGGCAAAGACGGAATGGAGCTGATGAGAAAAGCCGATATGGCCATGTATTTATCCAAAAAACATAAGCAAAGCCGTTATGAGTTCTTTACCGAATCCATGGAAAGATTGAGTGAGGACAGGTTAAACCGGGAGCTGGAACTGAGGGATGCCATTCAAAGAGAACAATTTGTCCTTCACTACCAGCCGCAAGTCAGTGCCAAAACAAGAAAGATGACTGGGGTTGAAGCCCTTTTAAGAATGAAGGCACCAGATGGTTCCTTAAAGTCACCTGAGGCTTTTATTGAGCTGGCAGAGGAATCAGGACTGATCATCGATATTGGCAGATGGGTCATTGATACGGCTGGCAAGCAGGCAAAAAGGTGGTATGACGATGGGCTAAAGATCCCTGTGGCTGTGAATTTATCTGCGAAACAATTCAATTCTGAAGACTTAATTGATTTGATCAAGCTGACACTGAAAAAATACGACCTGAAACCGTCCCTTTTGGAGCTTGAAGTCACAGAAAGTATGACAATGGACAATATCAAGCAATCAAAACAAGTGCTAACATCGCTAAAAGAGCTTGGCGTCCGCATTAGTATTGATGATTTCGGTACAGGCCACAGCTCATTAAGCTATTTAAAGGACTTACCTATTCATCGACTGAAAATTGATAAATCCTTTATTGAGGATATTTTAAGTGATTCAAAGTCAGAACAGATTACAGGGGCTATTATAGCGATGGGACACCAATTATCTCTCGAAGTGATAGCAGAAGGTGTTGAAACATTTGCACAGGCCCAGCTATTATCTGCCCAGGGCTGTGACGACCTGCAAGGGTTCTATTATGCCAAGCCGCTGCCAGCAAGCGATATTGAAAAATTCATCGCCTATCCGGCGCATCTTGATACATAAAAAAGGTACCAATCATGGCACCTTCCAGTGTGCAGACAAACCCTCGCATTCGGTGTCAGTCCTGCGTGCCGGTGCTCACGAATGCTCAATTCGCTCCGCTCCGGTACTCGTCCTTCCTAGACTTCAAAGGTTTTCTGTCACGCTGAGCTGAGAAGAAGACAAAGGGCTAAAATAAAGATCACTTTAGCCCTTTGTCCACAATTGAAAAGGTGCCAATCATGGCACCTTTTCGTTTTATCTAAATAATAAATGCTGACTGTGAATACCTGCTTTTTTCAATAGACTAATCAATTGCTCTTGTTCTTCACGCGTCAGACCAGAGAATGCACGCGCAATCCGAAGAGAGTGGATCGGATAAATCTTGTCAAGATAACTTCGCCCTTTATCCGTTAAATGGGCATAAACCGAACGTTTATCCTTAGGGTCCTGTTCTCTTTCAATGAAACCATTTCGTTCTAATTTGTCAATTACGTACGTCACATTCCCGCTGACAAGCAGGAGTCTTGAGCCGATTTGCTGAAGCTTTTGAGCACCTCTCGTGTACAGTAATTCAAGTACGGCAAATTCAGTTGGATTAAACCCATGCTCTTTGCTGTCTCTAATACTGTGTTCTGAAACGCTTTTAAATGCTCTTGCAAAAACCTTGTAAAGCGTCATTGAGCGTTCTACTTCTTCTTCATTAAACGATAGTCTCATCACATATCTACCTCTTATAATATTTTTTTAACTTCAAGGCTGTCTTGCGGTGCAGTTGGAGCCTTTCGTAAAAAATAGAAGTACGTTTTTGAAAACCCTTTCAACCACATAAGTGACTCCATTCGTGTTATGTATAAGTTTTCGATATAAACTTTTAAAATCCTTCTTATTTTTCACAATCATCTCGAAAAAAAGCTTTTTCAGCAAACCATCAAGATGCGACACACTTTAACATAATCTGTAAAGAATCTATGGTTTCTCGCACTTCATTCGCCAAATTTCTACAAAATTCAATATTGCTATAATATTAAACACAAAAAAAGAACCCTTTATGTGACATACGCACATTTCAAGGGATTTTTACAAACAGCGCTCTGTTTTGTTGAAAAAGAAATGATACTCTTTTTTTAAGTCACTAATTGTCATGTTCTTGGCCGCATCAGGGCTGTAAACCCCTAATGAACATAGCTGCTTCGTATAATAATGTCTTTCTTTTGCTAAAGCTTCCTTTAATATACGCCGCACCGATTATCCCCTCCTATCAAGTGATTTGGATCGGGTGCTTATGAAGACCTCTTATACAAATCATTTTGCATGGCTCTTAGAAGCGCATGTGCATTCTGACCCGCAGCCTGCATGAATTGCTCGAGCAATTCATCCCTCTTCACATCTAATGCGATGATTTCTTTTGCCATACGAATGATCTGTGCTTGCTCCATTATATGCTCCTCCTCCTATGTCAACTCACCATGATTATATGCCGACGTAAGATGCATTGCACATTTCCTGTTATCTTTCCTTCCATAGTTTTTTCATTTTTTTCGTTTTTGTGTTATATTTTCTAACAAACGATAGGTTTTTTTACTTCTCGTTCTATATAATATGAAGAAAAGACTTGCAGGGGTGAGTATATGACGCAGGAAGATGTATCTTATAAAGATAAAAAAGTCATTTCAATCGGGATTGTCAGTGAGTTAACAGGGCTTTCCGTCAGGCAAATCCGATATTATGAGGAACGCAAACTCATTTACCCCCAGCGCTCAACAAGAGGCACACGGAAATATTCTTTTGCAGATGTTGAACGTTTAATGGACATCGCCAATAAACGAGAAGACGGTGTGCAGACAGCTGAAATTTTAAAAGACATGAAGAAAAAAGAACAAGCGCTAAAAAGCGGACAATTTAAGAAAAAAATGCTGGAAGGCCAGATTAATGCACACTTTCGGTATAAAAATCGTTAAACAAAAAAGAATCGCTTATTCTTTAAAATCAAAGCTTTGTTCGTATTGATTGTTGCAATTGCTGAATGAAAAAGAGACAGCGATTGCTGCCTCTTTTTTAACTAACGCACCTGTTAAGTGCAACGAGTTAGTGTTCATCGATTCGCTCAGGAATCGAAACGGTTCGTTCATTGACCACATTCCCAGTGTTTAGAGTTGTTTTAGGTTCAATTAATAACAAATGAACTTCTTCTTCAGCAATTGGCTGATGTTCAATTCCTTTAGGAATCACAATAAACTCCCCTTCATTAAGAGCTATTTCTTTATCCCTGAAACGGATGACCAGCTTCCCTTTACATACAAAAAACATTTCATCCTCGTCATCATGGTGATGCCAAATGAATTCACCTTTAACTTTTACCATTTTAATGTATGAATCGTTCAATTCTCCGCTTATTCTAGGATTCCAATAATCATTTATTTGCAAAAATTTCTCTTGGACATTCGTCTTTGAAATCAATAGATTCCCTCCTCATTCATTGGAAACGTTTGTTTTTCTTTTCCTAGATAAAATTCCCTACCTCACCATCCTCCTCATGATCAGATACCAAGGGACACAATTAGCATCAACCTCTTATATCTTTAAGTTTACTTATTCCATTGGATCACGTAAAATCAAAAAATAATGTATAGTTGATCACAATTTGTGATGCAAAAAGGAGAGTTATTTTGGATATTAAATCTTTGGAAGTGTTTAAAGCCGTTGCAATTGAACAAAGCATCACAAAAGCGGCACAGAAATTGAATTATGTGCAGTCCAATGTTACTGCACGAATCCAACGTCTTGAACAAGAATTAGGAGTTCCTCTTCTCTATCGATATCATAAGAAGATATCTTTAACACCTGCAGGACGCGAACTATTGCCCTATGTAAACAAATTACTCTACGATTTCGAAGAAGCGATAGAGGCAGTAAAGCTTTCCTCTACTCCGCGGGGAACTTTACACATTGGATCTATAGAGTCAACCGCTTCTACAAGATTGCCAAAAATTTTTGCCGAATATCATAAGAATTTTCCACAAGTAGAATTGAGTATGTATATGGCACCTACAGTAGATCAAGTTAATGCTATTCTCAACTACAAGGTAGACGGCGCATTGGTAGATGGGCCCATTCTTCATCCGGAAATTATGGAGTATCCTGTATTGGACGAATCCCTGGTCCTGATTACAAGCTACTCCTCGGAGCAATTCCAGGTAGAATCAATTTTACACGAACCATTGCTCTCGTCATTCGCTCATTGCATCTATTTAGGCCGTTGGCAGCAATGGCTAGAGAGCAGTGGCTATCCTCCTATGAAGGTAATGGAATATGGTACTTTAGAGGGCGTGCTTAAATGCGTTGAAAACGGTCTGGGAGTTACCGTATTACCAAAATCTATGGTTGAATCCCGGGTGCAAGGCGGCTTTACCTGTCATCCATTACCGGAGCCACATAGAATAGTACCCACTGTGTTTATAAGGCGCCGCGATTCTTACATGACCAGTGCCCTCTCACACTTTATGGAGTTAATGGGTATAACTGATTTGTGATAAAAAAGAGGATAGGAGAGCTAATTTTTGTCGGCTCTTCTATCCTTTTAAATATACCTTGACTTTTATTTAGAGGATGCCTCAGACCCTTCAACAACCCCTACAAAGTCAATTCGCACACCGCCTCTTTCTGGATCTTCTTTCACCCGCAGGGCAAGTGCCTTTTTCTTCCCGGTTTTTGCATCTTCATAATTCGCATGGAACACATGAATGCTGGCTTCTTCTAATTGAAAGTCCTCATAAGAAAGTGTGTCTATGCCCCATTCTTTTTTCAATTTCAGAATGTCATTTGGGCTCGGGACCGCACCTTCGACGTAGACGTCTTCCATTTTTCTTTTATTTCCTTCAGTGATGGCTTCAAGCATATGCTCTGCAGCCACTAGCCTCCGGTCTTTCCCCTCGTCTTCCCTTTGACATGCATTCAGCAAAAGCAAACACATCAAAATGAATAAAAACTTCTTCATGTTTCTCTCCCACCTTCTCCTTAAAATGTAAAGGATGGAAGCGCTATATGCAATCTTTATACAAAAAAAGACTGTAAAACGTCATGTTTTACAGTCTTAGATTGTGGACAAAGGATGGTCCTTTGTCTACCGTTCAGCGCGATCTGAAAACCTTTGAAGTCTAGGAAGGACGAGTACCGGAGCGGAGCGAATTGAACATTCGTGAGCACCGGCACGCAAGGACTGACACCGAATGCAAGGGTTTGTCAGCGCGCTGAGACTGTAAAAACGTCATGTTTTACAGTCTTCTTGCTACATAAGTGTATGGAGGAATGCTGTCGCAATTCCAAAATAGATGAGCAGTGATAAAATATCATTCAATGTTGTAATGAGCGGCCCAGATGCAATAGCAGGGTCGACGTTTAATCTGTGTAAAATAATAGGCACGATCGTACCTGCCATCGTTCCAATAATCAGTGTGGCAAGTAGTGAGGACCCGACAACAAAACCTAAAATCATATTGCCCTGCCACACCATTGCGACGACTGTAATAATGATGGAACAGACAATCCCAATGTAAATACTGGTCCGGAGCTCTCTAAAAATTAGGCGCATAATGGTTTTTTTTGTTAATTCTTCTTTTGAAAGTCCTCTAATGACGACCGCTAGCGACTGTGTCCCTGTATTCCCTGTCATCCCAGCAATCATTGGCATGAAGAAAGCTAAGGCGACGACTTGCTGAAGGGTATCTTCAAAGTAATTTAAAATACTGCCTGAAATCAGCCCAATGAATAAAAGTAAAATGAGCCACGGGAGACGGCGGTATGCTGCAACAAAAGCGGGCGTGTCGAATGTAATATCTTTACCGGAGGCTGCGAACTTCTCATAGTCTTCTCCTGCCTCTTGGATGACGACATCAATGATATCATCGACTGTGACGATTCCGACGAGGACATTGTTCTCTTCCACAACAGGAATGGCAAGAAAATCATACCGTTCAATCAGCTTGGCGATTTCTTCCTGATCCTGAAAGGCCCCAACGGCAATGACTCTTGTAAACATAAGATCCTGCACTTTTTCATCTGGTTCACCTAAAATGAGATCGCGGTACGACAGAACCCCTACAAGCTGCTTTTGATCGTTAATAACATATAAATAGTTGATCGATTCTGCAATTTCAGCAAAGCTTTTCAGCTTCACAACTGCGTCCTGAACCGTATAGTGCTGAGGAATCCATACGTACCGGTTGGTCATAATCCGGCCTGCTGTCTCAGCAGGATAATTCATGAGAAGCTGGACGGCCTTTGATTCCTCTGCCTCCATGTTTGATAAAAGCTGATCTTTCAGCTCATCATCCATTTCATCAAACAAGTTGGCTAGGTCATCGTTATCCATTTTGTTTGTGACGAAGGTGGCTTTGTCTTTCCCTACTTTTTCAAGCACAATTTCTTGGTACTCGCGCTCAAGCTCACCCATCATTTCCGTCACATCATCGACTGTTAAAAAGCTAAGGAAGCGGCCGCGGTGTTTTTCTGGAAGTTCTTTAAATAAATAGGCCATATCATATGGCTGAAGTTCTTCCATAATGTTTTTGAATTCTTTGCGTTTGCCATCTCTTAACAAAATAATGATTCTTAAAATGAGTTCATCGTACGTAATGTTCTGTATCATCGCTGTTACCTCCCCAAAATCAGGAGATACCCGAATCCCTTAGAATGTGCGGGGGTCAGGATCTCCTCTGTCTGATGCGTCAATCTGATCTTCTGACATACTCTCTATGTGTCTCGAATCGGGATGATCCATCCCCACACCTCCTTTTCTCATAAAAAAGCACCTTCAACCGAATGAAGGCGCTTTGTAAGCATGACAAAATAAACACTTGCTCCTTCAATCGTAGAGCTTTAGCACTGTATGGCATAGGATAAAATCCAGCTGCATTAAAAATCACCTTATGTCGATGATTTCTGTTGACCCATTGGCGTCTTTGGACATTTTTGGGCAGCAGCGTATCTCCATACAGGAGCCTCACCTAACGAAGTCTCATATTGTTAACACACTGAGATTACAGAAAAAGCGGAATGATGTCAATAAGCAAGATGCCAAGTATTCTTATGTATTCGCTTACTTTTTAAAAAAAGAGCGATGGACAGCTCTTGCCATCGCCCTTTCCTGTCTTTTTATTCCTCTTCCGGCTGATTCATATCCTCTTGGGAGAGGAGATGAAAGGAATCATGCAAAAACAAAGCATATCCTTCTCCATCAGGATGCGGAACGTATTCCGCATAATCCATTGTCTGCTCTTCTTCTTTTTTCTTCATATTCTCTCGCCTCCTTTCCCGTAGTTTGTCCCAATGAAAAAACCTTACACATGAAAGTGTAAGGTTTGGTGATGGCTTAATCATCCCATTCTTGCTTCAGGATTTTGCCCGTTTTAGCGGAAATCTCAAAATCAACTTCTTCGCCGCTAGGTGTTGTGATTTCAACTTCATAGATGTACACACCATTTTCTTTATCTAGATCAGAATCGGTGACTGTGCCTTTTACTTTTGCAAGAGCAATTTTTTCAGCTTGTTTTTTCGTGATCTTCACATTCTGTTTCTTTTCTTTGACTGGATCATTCAGCGCTTTTCCAGTTTTTGCATCGACATATACTTTATATTCAAAGCCGCCTTTTTTAATCTCGACCTCATACACCCATTTTCCTTTTTTACGCTCAAGATCCACATCGTCTACATAGCCTTTCACCACTTTTAAGGCTGCTTTTTCAGCTTGTTTCTTTGAAACAAAAGACGATTTCTTTTGCACGACTTGCTCGGCGTTTGCTGTTTGATTTGTATTTTGCGCTTGAAGTGTGAAACCACCTGCGACAAGAGTTCCCGTTAATGCAGTAGCTACTAGTACTTTTTTCATCATGTTCATTTCCTCCTCTTTTTGATTTCTTCTATATCTTAAGAAAACAAGATGATAAAGGAAGGAAAGAAACATGAGAATATCATGAGAAAAGGATTAGTTTTCGTACGTAATGCCCTCAATGTCTCCTGTATAGGCGTTCACAAGCACCTCTGCCTCTCTGCCGTCAGGCAAATCCAGCTCCACCTCAAAAACGAGCATACCGCTGAATGTTTCAAGATCGGCATCATCCACTGTTCCGCCAACTTCTTTGACGGCAATTTGGATGGCTTCCTCGACAGTGATTTTTGTGAGCTTCTTTTCTTTAGAGGTTGGTTTTTTCTTTTCTGCTTCAAGCACCTTGAATGACTGTTTGTCGACCTCGACTTGATACAATTCTTTTTTTGATTGGATGGTAAAAATAAAACGATCTGTCGTCTCTTTTTTTTGAATGACGGTTCCGCTCACCTTTTTAACAGCCGCCTCTTCTGCCTGGAGCTCAGCATTTTTTTCATTCGGCTTCTGATAGCTTTTTAACTGTCTAATTTCTTTCATTTGACCGCTTGAAGAAGATGCAATGATTTGGTAGATGCCATTTGCATTTTCCAGCGTCAATGTATAGTCCTGTTTATGGTTGATTAGATCAATATGTGTAATGTTTCCATTGTAGTCTTTTGAGATCATTTTTTTCATTTCTGCTTCACTTAATATTTTATGATCAATGGTTTGGATCATGAGCATTGCAAAGGCCGCAAGAATTGCAAGACATCCTGCGAGCGCAAGCACCATTTTCGTTTTTCTAGACATGCAGCGCCTCCTTCCTATTTCCTATTTTATAAGGAGGAAATGAGAAATTGATGAGAAAAGACCCATTCATTTCTGAAAAAGAATGGTCATGGCTGTCCCTTCGCCGATACGGCTGTCTACCTTCAGCTCGGCCCCATGTTCTTCTGCAATTTGCTTCGCAATTGAAAGACCAAGACCGGTTCCGCCCGTCTCGCTGTTTCTCGCTTCATCCACACGGAAAAAGCGGTCAAAGATTTTCGGCAGATCCTCTTCTTTTATACCGATTCCTTGATCAATCACTGAAATAAACGGCTTGTCTCCTGCCCATCCGCAGGTCACATCAACTGGCTCTCTACTATATTTGACCGCATTATCAATTAAGATGGTCAAAAGCTGTTTGATTTTCTCTTCGTCTCCTTCTGCGATCAGCGGCTGATCTGTCTGCACATGGAATTGGATCGTTCGATTGGTGGCCACTTCAAGTGTATGACATAGCTGCTTGCACAAATGACCAAGATCAACCGGCTTCATATCCAAGTATAACGGCTGACCGTTTTTCGCCAATGTCAGTAATTGATCTGTCAGTCTTTTCATTTTTTTCGCTTCATCATGAATCGCTTGGGAAGATTCTTCTACAACCTCTGGACGTGTTTGCCCCCAGCGTTTTAGTAAATTGCTGTAGCTCATAATGACGGTAATCGGAGTCTTTAATTCATGAGAGGCATCATGCAAAAATTGCTGTTCTTTTTCATAATGCTTCTCGAGAATCTCGGACATTTCATTAAAGGTTTGTCCCATTTGATATAGTTCATCCTTTGAATCGCCTGTTAATTCAATTCGTTTAAACGCCTTCTCTTTCATACTTGCCTTCATGGTACTCGTTATTCTGCTAATCGGCCGGACAATTTGCTTTGTTAACACGTGGCCTGCAAAATAGGAAAGCACAATAAACAAAACGCCGGTTGTGATTAAAATCATTTTTAATAACGCTAAGTTCTCTTCCGTATTTTCGATTTCTTCATATACTTGAAGCGACATAATCTCACCATTTGTCCAAATGACCGGAATAGCAGCGAACGCAATCATATGCTTATTGTATTCTTTGATTTCAGCCGTCTGGCCAGATTCGTATGTAAAAGGCAGTGAGCTAAACGTTGATTCCTTTGTGACAGTCAGTTTTGACTCTCCCGATTCTGTCACGACACGGATCATGCCATTTTGAGGCAGGTACGCCTTCAGCAGCTCCGAGGACGGAAGACCCTCTTCCTCTGATTTTTTTAAAGCAATGGCAATATTTTCAGCCACCTCAGACAAACGGGACATATCTTTTTGCGTCAAGGTCATCGAAAAAATAAAATAAATGGCTGTATGAAACAAGAGCACCATTAAAAACAAAGACAACGACGTATAAAGCTGAATCTTATTTTTTAATCTCATTCTTTATCCTTTCATCACATAACCCACACCTCTCACTGTGTGAATCAGCTGTTTTTCGAATGGGTAATCGATTTTTTTCCTTAAATAACGGATATAGACATCTACCACGTTTGTATCACCAAAATAATCAAAACCCCAAACCGCTGTTAAAAGCTGATCTCTTGTGAGCACTTGCTGCTGATGGTTCAGTAAGTGGACAAGCAGATCATATTCTCTCGGCGTGAGTTCAAGCATTTGCCCACCCCTTTGTATTTCTCTTGTTTTCTCGTTGACCGTTAAATCTGCTATGCTCAGCTCTGTCTCCTTTTCTTCTTGTGCATGTATATTCAACCTTAGCTGCGCGCGAATTCGTGCTAATAATTCTTCTATGTCAAAAGGTTTTGTTATATAATCATTCGCCCCAAGATCGAGCCCGCTTACCTTATCAGGGACACTCCCCCTTGCTGTAATCAAAATAATAGGTGTCGCTGTATTTGTCTTTCGAACCCTTCTCAGCACTTCAAGACCACTTAACTCTGGAAGCATGACGTCAAGCAGCACCAAATCAAAGCTGTCTTCTTCAAGAGCCTGAAGGCCGGCCATTCCTGTCTCTTTGACTGTCACCTCATATCCTTCATATTCAAGTTCAAGTGACAGCACCCTTGCGATTTTCTTTTCATCTTCGACTACGAGTATCTTCCCTTTGTTCATCTCTATCTCTCCTATCTGAAAGGCAAGCTTGTCTTTCCATTATTATATGTTGCCTTTCTCATTTGGAACAGTCACAATCTTCACATCTGTTTTTTCATAAAAGAAGAAATATATTGAATGAAGTTGTTTTTTAACACAGTAACCGCACATCAATTGAAAGGAAAATAAAACGGCTAACCACTCAAAAAAAGACCTCATCTTGAGGCCTGTTTACTTTTTTATAGGTCTGCTGACAAAGAGCTGATCTACTGAAGTTCCTAAAACAAAAGCTATGTCAAAAGCTAATTGCAAAGTGGGGTCATATTTATCATTTTCGATCGCATTAATGGTTTGTCTCGACACCTTACAAAGTTTAGCTAATTCTTCTTGAGACAATTTATTAGATTTTCTTAGCTCTCTAATATGATTCTGCATTTAATCACCATATTTTTTTCTGTAAATGAGGAATGTGAATACATATATTATTGAAACCACAGACAGGAACGCGATAGGTGAAATCCCAATACCCTGATTTGAGTTCCCTTGAATCGTTAGAAAGATATTTTGTGCGACTTCTAATAAAAGCATACCGAAAACCACAATAAACGCATAAGATTGAGCTTTCGAGTAAATAAATCTCTTTCGTTCATCACCCTTTTGAATCATCGAAGTGATCAAAATGAACAATCCGATCAATAATATTATAACTGAATAGACAACCTTTACATAATCCAATCTTTAGTCCCCTTTCAAATAAAATGTCAAATAGTCTTTACATTTATAATCATAGCATTAGTCCCTTAAATGTCAAATACTTTTTACATTTCTTATTCTTTATAAAGTTATCATTGAAAAGCAATAATCTGCTCTCATGGTTTATCTATTTTCTTCTCTTCTTTCATCTATTGATTCTTTTACAATCTGCCTATTTTAGTTCTATTCACCCATTTTCATCTGTACAGGTGCAACCTCACTATGCAGCATTTCCTTCTTTTTCATATGATATCAAGAGTTTTCTTCAAAAGGTGAGCTCTTTCGTCAATAAGTGAGGAGAACTGCACTTTTGATAATAGATTGATTATTTGAAAAATTATTACAATTGACCCTTTCCGATCAAAAGTTTCTTTTATACAATAACATTACGCAGCCTGAATCTACTTTGAAAACAAAATAAGGAGGGCTTTCTTATGAAAGGTGAAATTCGCTTAATTCCGTATGAAGTAAAAGCCAATGTGATGGAAGCGAAAGAGACGCCGGAAAGTATTCAGGAGATTAAAGCACCCGAACTTTGGTCAAGTGGCTTCAAAGGAAAAGGCATAACCATTGCTGTCCTTGATACAGGCTGTGACACAGAGCATCCCGACTTAAAAGATCAGATTATCGGAGGAAAGAACTTTACCGATGATGACGATGGAGATGCTGAAAATGTCAAAGACTACAATGGGCATGGTACCCATGTAGCAGGAACGATTGCCGCAACAGATCAAAATGGCGGAATTTTAGGGGTTGCCCCTGAAGCCAAGCTGCTCATCGTGAAAGTTCTTGGCGGTGAAAATGGCAGCGGAAAATATGAATGGATCATTGATGGCATCAACTATGCTGCAGAGCAGAAGGTTGATATTATCTCCATGTCTCTCGGTGGTCCAAGCAATGAGCCAGCCCTGCAGGAAGCCATTCAAAATGCGGTGAAAAGCGGTGTGCTTGTTGTTTGCGCAGCAGGAAATGAAGGGGACGGGGACGAGCGTACGGAAGAGTTCTCCTACCCAGCAGCATACAATGAGGTCATTGCCGTCGGTTCTGTTTCCCTTGCTAGAGAATCCTCTGAATTTTCTAATGCCAATAAAGAAATCGACCTCGTCGCTCCAGGAGAAGACATTTTATCCACTCTCCCTAATCATAAATATGGCAGGCTCACAGGGACTTCAATGGCTGCCCCTCACGTAAGCGGTGCACTAGCCATTATTAAAAATGCCGAAGAAGAAGCGTTCCAGCGCAAGCTGACAGAGCCTGAGATCTATGCTCAGCTTGTCAGAAGAACCCTTCCATTAAAACAGTCGAAAGCCCTTGTAGGGAATGGATTTTTATATTTAACTGCGCCTGATGTCCTTTTAGAAAAAACATTGGAAGCAGATCTTTTATCTCTATAGCTTAAATAGAGGTCCTGAGAAAAGTAAGAATTTTCTCAGGATTTTTTTAATTAAAATTATTCAAAATTTACTTTGACGAAATGAAGTGAACGTTATATAATCGAACACAATAAATTCATAGTTTGAGAGTCGGTAATTCGATTACACGTCGAATTTTAATTGGGAAGACCGGTGAAAATCCGGCGCGGTCCCGCCACTGTGAGTGAGGAGAGCTTTTCTCTGTAATCCACTGTCATTAAGATGGGAAGGATGAAAAGCTTGCAGATTCACCAGCCAGGATACCAGCCGCTCTATCACATCAAACCCCCTACGGTTGATAGGAGATGTCGGAAAAGCGTCAGTGATACTCACGCCTTATTTCGCACACACATTTTGTCTTTTAAACCAGACATTTACCTCATCAATCTTGATCATGAGCGTAAATGTCTTTTTATATTTAGAGGAGGAATTGGAATTGACAATTGTTAAAACAAGTAATCTAGGCTTTCCGCGAATTGGTTTAAACAGAGAATGGAAAAAAGCACTTGAGTCTTACTGGAAAGGTCAAACAGACCGCGAAACCCTCTTAGGCACACTGGATGAACAATTTTTAACTGCCATTAAAACACAAATCGATCAACAAATTGATGTTGTACCTTCTGGAGACTTTACCTTCTATGATCACGTGCTGGATACTGCTGTTATGTTCAATTGGATTCCAGAGCGCTTCCGCAGCTTAAAAGACCCGCTAGATACATACTTCGCGATGGCAAGAGGAACAAAAGATGCCGTCTCAAGTGAAATGACAAAATGGTTTAATACAAACTATCACTACATCGTTCCAGAATACGAAAAAAGCACAGAATTTAAACTCACACACAACAAACCGCTTGAAGCTTACGAAAAGGTGAAAAAGGCATTTGGTGTTGAAACAAAACCAGTTGTACTCGGTCTTTATACATTTGTCTCACTTTCTAAAGGTTATGAAGCAAATGAAGTGAAAGAAATTCAGCAGCGACTAGTACCGCTTTATACGCAGCTTTTAAAAGAACTTGAAGAAGCCGGCGTCAAATGGGTTCAAATTGATGAACCTGCACTTGTCACAGCTTCAAGTGAAGACGTAAAATCTGTAAAAGAAATTTATCAAACGATCAAAGAAGCCGTACCTGGCTTGAACATTCTTCTTCAAACCTACTTTGATTCAGTAGATGCGTATGAAGAGCTTGTCACATATCCTGTTGAAGCAATCGGTCTTGATTTTGTCCATGATCAAGGGCGCAACCTGGATCAAGTGAAAAAGCACGGCTTCCCGAAAGATAAAATTTTAGCAGCTGGCATCATTGATGGAAGAAATATTTGGAGATCAGATCTTGGGGAAAGATTATCCTTTATTTCTGAAGTCATTGCTGACGTTCAGCCGAAAGAAGTGTGGCTGCAGCCATCAAGCAGCTTACTGCATGTACCAGTTGCCAAACACCCAAGTGAACAGCTTGAAGAAAAACTATTAAACGGACTGTCTTATGCCACTGAAAAGCTGGCTGAATTGACATTATTAAAAGAAGGTTTAACAAAAGGAGCAGCTGCCATTGATGCCGACATTAACGAAGCAGCACAAGCACTTCTTACCTTAAAAGAGTTCGCAAAAGGAACAAATGCGGATCTCACAGCGGAACGCAACAATCTTTCATCGAAAGATTTTAAACGTCCAGTTGCCTTTGAAGAACGCCTGCGTATCCAAAACGAATCTCTTGAGCTCCCGCTTCTTCCAACCACAACGATTGGCAGCTTCCCGCAATCTGCCGAAGTGCGCAGTGCTCGTCAAAAGTGGCGCAAAAATGAGTGGACAGATGCAGAGTATGATGAATTTATTAAGAAAGAAACAAAACGATGGATTGATATTCAAGAAGAAATTGGCCTGGATGTGCTCGTACATGGAGAATTTGAACGGACAGACATGGTTGAATACTTCGGTGAAAAGCTAGCCGGATTTGCCTTTACAAAATTTGCTTGGGTACAATCCTATGGATCACGCTGCGTGAAACCGCCAATCATTTATGGAGATGTAGAGTTTACAGAGCCAATGACAGTGAAAGAGACAGTTTACGCACAAAGTTTAACAGAGAAAAAAGTTAAAGGAATGCTGACAGGACCTGTTACCATCTTAAACTGGTCTTTCCCAAGAACGGATATCTCTCGAAAAGACATTGCTTTCCAAATCGCTTTCGCTTTGCGTAAAGAGGTAGAAGCTTTAGAGGCAGCTGGTATTCAAGTGATCCAAGTGGATGAGCCTGCGCTAAGAGAAGGACTTCCGCTCAAAGAAAGTGATTGGGCAGAATATTTAAACTGGGCAGCAGAGTCATTCCGTTTATCCACATCATCCGTTCAAAATGACACACAAATTCATACACATATGTGCTACAGTAACTTCGAGGATATTGTCGATACGATCGAAGACTTGGATGCTGACGTGATTACAATTGAACATTCACGCAGTCATGGCGGATTCCTCGATTACTTAGAAAAGCACCCGTATTTGAAAGGACTTGGACTAGGCGTTTATGACATCCATAGCCCGCGCGTTCCATCTGTTGAAGAAATGAGCGAAATCATTGATGATGCGCTAAACGTTTGTCCAACAGATCGTTTCTGGGTGAATCCGGATTGTGGGCTAAAAACTAGACAAGAGCCTGAAACCATTGCTGCTTTGAAAAACATGGTCACAGCTGCTGAAGTCGCTCGTAAAAAGCTGGCGCAGCACGCATAATCGAATGCCTCTCCCCTGCTGAACGTGGCAGGGGTTTTTTATGTGCAAATTGGCCTGTTCGATCTTCTTCTATGACGATTTCTTTTCTAGCATGATTCGTTTATACTAGAGAAGTCAGTCGAACAAAGGGAGGAAGACAATGAATCACGAAGATTTTTTACAACGCGCAATTGATCTTGCAGTAGAAGGAGTCAATAGTGGAACTGGCGGCCCTTTTGGAGCAGTCATTGTCAAGGATGGTCAGATTATTGCAGAGGGAAGCAACAATGTGACAACGAGTAATGACCCTACCGCACATGCAGAAGTCACAGCCATTCGAAATGCATGCCAAACTCTACATACATACCAATTAGAAGATTGCACTCTATACACAAGCTGCGAGCCTTGTCCGATGTGCCTTGGCGCTATTTACTGGGCTAGACCAAAGGCGGTGTATTTTGCTGCTGGACATCGGGATGCAGCGGATGCTGGTTTTGATGACTCGTTTATTTATGAAGAAATCAACAAAGAATACGAATCAAGAAATATACCATTTTACAAGCTGACACCTCAAAAAACCCTTGCGCCATTTGAAGCATGGGAAACATACGATAAAAAGAAAGAATATTAAAAAAGACACCTGCTCGTAAGCAGGTGTTGCGAATTGTTGACAAAGGG
This sequence comes from Bacillus sp. FSL R5-0659, assembly GCF_038008785.1. Classification (NCBI taxonomy): domain Bacteria; kingdom Bacillati; phylum Bacillota; class Bacilli; order Caryophanales; family Bacillaceae; genus Bacillus; species Bacillus sp. FSL R5-0659. Next base: position 1,242,750 of record NZ_JBBOZU010000001.1, on the reverse strand, counting down.
CTAAAATATTTTTTATTTTAGCCCTTTGTCTTCTATTCAGCGTGATAGAAAACCTTTGAAGTCTAGGAAGGGCGAGCACCGGAGCGGAGCGAATTCGACATTCATGAGCACCGGAGCGCAGACCTGACAAAGAATGCGAGGGTTTGTCTACACGCTGAGACACCTGCTCGTAAGCAGGTGTCTTCTACTATTACTCCGCCACTTCAAGCTCTACTTCAATGTTCCCTCTTGTTGCTTTTGAATATGGACAGAATTCATGTGCAGCATGGACAAGCTCTTTCACTTTGTCATGATCATGACCTTTCGCAGACACAATCAGCTTTACGCCAAGCTTAAAGCCGCCGTCGCTTTCATCTTTTAAAAGACTGACATGTCCTTCTACTTCCGATTCAATTTCTATCCCTTGCTTCTTGGCTACCTGTTCAAGTGCTCCTCCGAAACAAGCTGCATAGCCTGCTGCAAATAATTGCTCTGGGTTTGTACCAGTCTCTCCATCTTTCTTTGCGTTAGGCATGACTATGTTATGATCGAGCACACCATCTTCTGAACGAACATGTCCAGCTCTTCCATGCTGCGCCTTTACTTTTGCTGTGAATAATGGTTTCATCTTCATCTCCTCCTTTATCTATTGATCCTTTTCACGTTCTATTCATTTCTCAAACATTTATCGCACATTGAAGAATTTTTTATTTTTCGTCTGTATTTATTTTAAAAAGGAAGAAAATCTTATACAATGATAAGTATGACAAAAAATAGTTGGTGACTGACATGACAAATGAATTTGAACATATGAAGCTGGAAAATCAGCTTTGTTTCTTGTTATATGCAAGTTCACGAGAGATGACGAAGCAGTATAAACCGTTATTAGAAGAATTAAACATTACGTATCCGCAATATTTGGCACTGCTTTTATTGTGGGAGCATGGAACATTAAATGTGAAAACGATGGGAGAACTTCTCTATTTAGACTCCGGTACACTCACACCCATGCTGAAACGAATGGAGCAAAACGGACTCATTATCCGAGAACGCTCGAAAGAGGATGAGCGGTCTGTGCAAATTCGTTTAACGGAATATGGAGAACAGCTAAAAGAAAAGGCCACTGCGATTCCATCTCACATGCTGACTGGGACAGGCAGATCAGAAGAAGAGCTAAAAATACTGCGCGCCTCTTTACATGAGCTTTTGCAAAATTTAACACAACCAAAAGGCTGAGGGAACATTCCCTCAGCCTTTTATTGATGTCTAATTATTGTGCGACTGCTACTAGTTCTACTTCGATATTTCCTTGAGTTGCTTTTGAATATGGACATACACCGTGTGCTTTATGAACAAGTTCTTCTAATGCTGACTGCTCAATGCCAGTTCCCTTTACTTCTAATTGAACGCCTAGTTTGAAGCCGCCATCTGAACTGTCTTTTAATAAGCTGACATGTGCTGTTACTTCACTTTCAAAACGGATACGCTCTTGTCTTGCTACCATTTGAAGGGCTGAATCAAAACATGCAGAGTAGCCTGCTGCGAATAATTGCTCTGGATTTGTTGCTTTTTCAAGTTTTTTTGCTCTTGGTGTTCCAGGCATTGCTACATCATGCTCTAGTACACCATCTGTTGAAACAACCTTTCCTTCTCTTCCTCCGACAGCTGATACCGTTGCTGTAAATAAAACGTCTGACATGAATATAACCCTCTTTCTCTCCAATAATATTTTCTACAATTGAATTGTACACAATTTAAATTGCGGAGTCAATCAATAAATACTCTTTTTTAAGTTTTCCTCCCTGAACCCTTTTTATGAGCATGTCCCAAAATTGTTAGACATAAAAAAAAAGCCCTTTAACAAGGGCTTTTAGATCGTGTCATGCTGTGGATTCGGTTGTTCTAGCGTATGGTTTCTGTTATCTGGATCGGCATTTGCTGCTGCCAGCCACAATGCCATGATGGTGATGCTTGTACAGACGACTGCCCATTTTTTAAAATTCATATAAACAATCCCCTCTCTGAATATAGATTCGCGCATGTTCCGCTTCCCCATAGAACATGGAAGATTTTTCATAATCCCCCATTTCATTATAATACTTTGCGGTATCTAATGCCAGCTCCTCTATATCAGGATATGCATAGGCAGACTCTAAAAAATGGAAAATTCGTTTCATATGCTCCGCATCTTGTCTTAAATACAAAGCTTCTAGAAATATGGTTTTCTGAATATGAATGTCATCTTGAAGAGCTTCTGCTCGCTTCATACATTCTTCTCTGTAGTGTAATGCTTCTTCGTGTTTTCCTTGTTTGTATAATATCTGAGCGGCTGTATAAAGAGGGTCTATAGATCGACGAAGATGATCGGATTGATTTTGATCAAATAACGAGATGGATTCTTTCATTAATTCGAGTGCGCGGCCTAAGTCTCCCATTCGGTAATAACTGTTGCCCATATTAAATAAAGAGGAGGCAATAAAACGCACATTCTGAAACTCTCTTGATCTCGCAAGTGCTCTTTCGAGATGTGGTAATGCTTTTTCATGCCTTCTCATATCATCGTAGTTACCGGCCACAATAAATTGACACTGAATGGTGCGAAGCGCATACAGTTCATGCTGAACATAAACATCCAGCGCTAGTTTAGCATGGTGCATCGAGATATGCGTTTGTTTCATGTGGTAATATATTTCTGACATTTTAAAATGAAATTCCGCACGTTCAATATCATCTGATACAAAAGAAAGCTTGTGCTCTGCCTTTTGATAAGACGATATGGCAGCAATATACTCCCTCCGTCCGAATTCATACATGCCTCTGAAAAAATGATAGTAGTATTCAAGCATGCCTGTGACATGCGTTTGATGCTCATCTATTTCTTTCGAAAGCTCGGAAAAGTTGGCGCGAAGCTTTCCTTCCTTTAATGGCTTTAAATAATCGAGCATGACCTCATGCCGAAATTCCATTAAAGAAAAATAGAGAAGCAAATTCTGATCTTCTTCCATTGAATCAAGAGAGGTGCGAATTTCCTGTTTTAACTGTTCTGCTTGTTCTGAATCAAATCTGCGGATTAATTCATACCACTTGTTGATTTTCACTCCAATATCCGAAGAGGGAATGATTTTCGCCATACGTTGCCTTCTCCAATCTTCTCAAAATATAAAACATTACCATATTTTATCATACTTGACCGGAGAAATACAAAAATGAAAGGAAAAAGAGAGCCTGTTGTCACAAGACTCTCTTTTGAATTCGTTATTCTCTTATTTGTCCTTGACCACGAATGACAAATTTTTCAGACGTTAAGGCTGGCAGACCCATTGGTCCTCTTGCATGAAGTTTTTGTGTACTAATACCTATTTCCGCTCCATAACCAAATTCAAATCCATCTGTGAAACGAGTAGAAGCATTATGATAAACAGCGGCAGCATCGACAGCTGTTAAGAAAAGGGCTGCATGTTCATCATTTTCCGTAATGATCGCTTCAGAGTGCTTAGAGCTATAAGTTTGAATATGCTGAATCGCTTCTTCTATGTTTTTTACTATTTTAATGCTGACAATCGGTGCTAAAAACTCCGTTGCATAGTCCTCAGTTGTCGCTAATGCAGCACTAGGAGCAAGCGCGCAAACAGCTTCATCACCGCGTATTTCTACCCCATTTGATTGAAGGGCTTCAAATAACGAAGCGCCGTATGTTTTTGCCCATGTTTCATGAATGACAATGCTCTCAATCGCATTACAAACAGATGGTCTTTGTGTTTTGGCATTCAGCACAATCCGCTCAGTCATTTCGTTTTTCGCTGTTTCATCAATGTAGATATGACAATTTCCTGCACCTGTCTCAAGCACCGGCACAGTTGACTCTCTCACTACAAGATCAATTAAATTCTTCCCGCCGCGCGGAATGAGGACATCGAGGTATTCATTTAAGGTGAACAGCGTTTTCGCCGTTTCACGGCCAGTATCTTCAATCAATTGCACACTGTCTACTGGAATATCCGTCGTATGGAGCGCTTCATGAATCACCTTTACAATCGCTTTATTACTATGAATAGCAGATGAGCTTCCGCGCAGAATCACAGCATTCCCAGTTTTCAAGCAAAGGGTCGCAGCATCGACTGTCACATTTGGTCTTGCTTCATAAATCATGCCAACCGTTCCAAGCGGTACACGGACCTTTTCGATGAATAGACCGTTTTCTTTTTGAATGGTTTCTAACGTTTCACCAATTGGGTCTTTTAGCTGAATGAGTTGAAGGGTCGCGTCTGCAATGGCTTCAATTCTCTCTTCCGTGAGTGTGATCCGGTCAATGACAGATGGCGTGAACTGCTTTTCCTCAGCCGCTTGAACATCCTTTTGGTTCTCCTCTATTAAATAAGCTGAAGATGCTTTTAGTGCACTTGCAATGGCGTGCAAGGCAGCATTTTTTTGTTCCGTCGTTTTTAGAAGCAGCTGATCTTTAGCTACACTTGCTTTTTTTGCTTTTTCAAGAACTTCATTCATCGTATTCCCTCCTCAGTTTTGTACATGCTGTACCCAGTGATCTCGGTGTATGACCTCAGGCTTCTCTTTTGAAAGCTCGTCACTTCGCATTCCTTTAATGCCAAGAAGCTCATCGGATGCGTACAAGGTTTGTCCCTTACCAACTAATCCGTTTGGCCCGACGACTTCTACAACCTCTCCTTTAGAAAAGTCACCAGCGACATCAATGACTCCTGCCGGAAGAAGACTTCTGCCATTATGCAAAATCGCCGCTTCCGCTCCTGCATCAATCATGATCTTTCCAGAGACCGGTGAGTGGAATTGAATCCATTGACGGCGGTTGTTCACGGCTGATAAATCCTGTTCACCGATATACGTTCCGTCACCTTGACCCGCAAGAATGCGAAGCAGTTTGTCTTCCCCAGTGCCTGTACCAATGAAGACTTTCACACCAAGTGAAAGTGCCGTTTGTGCAGCAGACAGCTTCGATTTCATTCCGCCTGTTCCAACCTTTGAACCAGTGCTCTTTGCATATGAAAACAATTCTTCTGAAATGTGAGTCAGGACATCAAACCGCTTCGCCTCAGGATGCTCATTTGGATTTGCATCATAAATGCCATTGATGTCTGTTAATATGATCAATTGGTCTGCATGGATTAATCCACTGACAAGAGCTGACAGCATGTCATTATCCCCAAAGGTAAGCTCCTCGATGGAAACTGAATCATTTTCGTTTATGATCGGCAAAATCTTTCTTTCCAGCAGCTCCATCATCGTTGCGTAAGCATTTCGATATCTTGTTCGATCTGAAAAGTCATTACGTGTTAAAAGCATTTGAGCAGGTGTCATGTGAAACTGTGAAAAAAGCTCTGTATATTTTTGCATTAACAAGCCCTGACCAACGGCAGCGGCTGCCTGTTTCCCCTTTAAGGTCACAGGTCTTGATGGATAGCCTAAGCTGCCAAATCCTGCCGCAACGGCTCCTGATGAAATTAAAATGATTTCATGCCCTGCTTCTTTGAGCTTTGCTATGGCTCTTACATGATCCTGCATCTTTTGTTCATCAATGGCTCCTTTTTGCTCTGTTAATGAACTGCTGCCAATTTTTATGACGATCCTTTGCTTTTTCATCCTTGATTCCCTCCGCTATACCTTTAGGCACAAAAAAAATCCCTTTTTCTCCTTATGTAAAGGACGAAAAGGGATTTTCCGTGGTACCACCTTCATTGAATAAGCATGCGAAATGCTTATTCCACTCAACTCCTGTAACGCCAGGCACGCGCTTAGATTTTTCCTCTAAGGCTCAAAGGGCAGGTTCAGCAGCTGTCTGCGGCAAATGTTTCAGCATATCATTTGCTCTCTTTACGCATCAGTTCCTGCTTACTATTCCTTTTCAACGCTCGTTAATTTTTTTATATTATCACCAATTGCTAAAGAAAAGTCAAGCGGTCAATTAAAGACAATCGTTTTATTCTCATGAACAATAATTCGATCTTCCAAGTGCCATTTGACAGCACGTGCAAGCACACTGCGCTCAATTGTCCGGCCAATATTTTTTAGGGCTTCCGCATCATCCCGGTGATCTACACGCTCAATATCTTGTTCAATGATCGGTCCTTCGTCTAAATCATTGGTCACATAATGAGAAGTCGCACCAATTAATTTGACGCCTCGTTCATATGCCCGCTTGTATGGGTTTGCACCAATAAACGCTGGCAGGAAGGAATGATGAATATTAATGATTTTATTCGGATGCTCTTCAATAAATTTAGGCGTTAAAATTTGCATGTATCGAGCAAGCACAACGGCATCAATGTCGTACTTTTCTAATAGAGCAAGCTGCTGTTTTTCTGCCTCTTGACGAATGTCTTTATTCGCCTTCACAAAATGGAATGGGATGCCGAGTGCTTCGACCGTATCCTTTGCCGTTTCATGATTGCTAATCACAACTGCGATTTCAGCCATTAAATTTCCGCTTTGCCATTCCCATAGTAGTTCATTTAAACAATGAAGCTCTTTCGATACAAAGATCGCCAGCTTTTTCAGATCACTTGCACGTGACATGCTCCATGTCATTTGAAATGATGCGGCAATTGGCTCAAAGCTATTTTTCAACTGATCTAAGTTGGCCGAAATGTCTTTCCAATCAAATTCAATTCTTAAAAAGAACCGGCCGCTTTCATGATCTGTTGTATATTGGCTGGATTCAATGATGTTCGCTCCGTGCTCAAATAAAAAGGAAGAAACAGCTGATACAATACCAGGCTGATCCGGGCAACTGACAAGCAGTCTGCCTTTTTGCTCGTGCTTTTGTCTGTGTAATTCAAGTTTCTCTGTAATCAATGTTCTCATGTATCATGACCTCATTTACGTTTTCATTCTAATGAAATATTATACTGGACTGGAAAGAGAAAAAGCAATGAAGAGTCCATTTTTTATTGAATATTCATTCAATTCTGCACCTAGCATGATATAATGTGAGTAGACCTTTTATCACAAAAGGAGTGATGGAGATGAAAAGCATGACTTTGTTTGGTAAAGTGAGCTTTTGGCTCGGCATCGTATGTCTGATCACAGGTATTTATCTATTTATGACCGGTGAGAGACTCATTCCTTTGCTCACATTTGGTGTCTGTTTTCTGCTAGTGAGTCAGCTTTACCGCAAAAATGAAAACGATTCCAATCATCATTCGATGTAATAAAAAAGGCTGGCAGACAGATGCCAGCCCTTTTCTTATTCAATAATCTTTAACCCGACCGCCGCAGATAAAATCAATGCGATAAAGAAAATACGTTTTGCGTCTTTCGACTCACCATAAAACAGCATGCCGACAATGGCTCCTCCAGCAGCTCCAATACCTGTCCAAATGGCGTACGCCGTTCCCATCGGAATTGTATTCATCGCAAGAGAGAGCATGAGAAAGGACAGCGAAAATCCAGCTGCAATAAATAAAATCCATTTGACATGCCGGTCTTTCTGGAATTGATTCATCATGGTGACACAAAGCATTTCTAAAATGCCTGCCCCAATGAGTAAAAGCCAGCTCATGATTCAGTCTCTCCTTTCTTTTCTCCTGTGGTCAGTTTGAGCCCTAATACACCGCTTAAAAGCACCATGATTAAAAGTAATTTCACTAGCTGTACCGGCTCCCCCATGACCATACCTACTATGACAGTACCTGCTGTCCCAAGTCCGGTAAAAACGGCATAAAGTGTGCCAACTGGCAGTACAGTCGTAGCTTTCAGTAGTAAATAAAAGCTGACGACAATACAAACGATGGTTGCGGCCCATTCCAATAAAGAGTCAGCATATTTCAATCCCATCACCCAGCCGACTTCAAAGACCGCCGCAATCAAGACATTTCCCCATTTCATTAGATCCCTTCCTTTCTGAACGATTCCAACCAACAAAAAAAAGCCTGGAAATCGATCGTTTGATCAAATCTCCCGGGCTTTTATCCCTCCGTGTCATATGGTCTATTGTCTAGACCCTATGTGTTTTCTCTCGGTCCAGACTGCGCCACCCGCACGGAACCCTAGAAAACCAATTCATGATAAGCAGATCTGACTTAGAGCAGATTCTGTGTCAAAATTGTATCACACCCCTAAATACTGGTCTATCACTTTGCTTTCCTCAGGCAAATATACTTGTTCATTTTTCGAAAGAATTTTTATGGGACCGCCGTATACTAAGTGTTAGAAACAGGTTAACTGATCAAGAAGATTTACAGGCTGTTTCGCGTGCTGCGGACTGAAGGGAAATGAGCGTATATGACAATCAATTTATTTTTTATGACATTGACGATCAAGCGTAAATACAAGGACATGGAGACCGTACTTTACGAACAAGAAGTTGAAGCATTTTATGAAGAAATGAAACAGAAGCAGCTAAAGTATATGAACTAAAACAGGAGGAGATCGACATATTTATCATGCTTGCATACGAGAAAGAAATTTCCTTAAAGCGCGGGTACGGCAACGATCACATCGCTGATATAATGAAATAAGATTGATGTGATGAACGATCAACTTTAGAATGCTGAAAAACATTTTATAGAAAATCAAGAGGTGGATTCATATGATGATGACCGATGAACAAAAACATGAATTTTATCAAGCACTTGTTGACAAGAATCCGCAATATGACGGCACATTCTTTGCCTGTATTAAGACAACCGGCATCTTCTGTCATGCCACATGTACGGCCAGAAAGCCAAAATATGAAAACTGTGAGTTTTTCTTTACAGCGGAGGAGGCACTGCTGGCAGGGTATCGCCCATGCAAACGCTGCACACCATTAACATACCCTAACAGTATTCCTGAAGAAGTCAAAACACTCGTTTCAGCAGTAGAAAAAAATCCTGAGAAACGCTGGAAGGAAGAGGACTTCCGTCAATTAGGGATTCACTCTGCCACAGCTCGAAGAAAGTTTAAAGACATTTACGGCATGACCTTTGTTCAATATGCAAGATCACGCCGAATGGGACTTGCCTTTAAAGAAATTTTGAACGGAAAAAAAGTAATCGATCAGCAGGTCACCTTCGGCTATGAATCTTCAAGCGCCTTCAATGATGCATTTACGAAAATCATGGGAAATCCCCCTAAAAAAGCGCAGATTCACATTCTCTATGCTAATTTTATTTCCACACCGATCGGGCGGATGATCAGCGTGACAGATGCCACACATGTGTATTTACTGGAGTTTATGGACAGGCGGGGACTCGAAAAAGAAATTGAAACATTAAGAAAGAAGCATCATGCCCGTATTTTAGTTGGAGAAACAAACGTCCATCAGCAATTAGCAAAGGAATTGGCCTTATATTTTGAGAAAAAGCTGACCAAGTTTACTGTACCCCTTTCCTTACATGGCACCCCTTTTCAAATGAAGGTGTGGGAGCAACTTTCACTCATTCCAGCAGGCGAAACGAGATCCTATCGTGATCTAGCCACAATACTGGGCGATCCGCATTTGGTTCGTGCCGTTGGTAATGCAAATGGTGCGAATCAATTGGCGATTATCATTCCCTGCCACCGCGTGATTCAAACAAGTGGTGAACTTGGAGGCTACGGCGGTGGGATTGAACGGAAGAAATATCTGCTTCAGTTAGAACAACGCGAATAAAAGAGAAAACGGCTCTGCTTATTCGGTAAGCGAGCCGTTTTCTTCGTTACGGGTGATGCTGTATACATCAATGATTTGGTCCCATTTTGAAATGGTTTTTTCTTTTTTCATGCCCATTTTTAAAGCGACCTTCACCGATGCTTCATTCTCAGGACGAATTAGGCTGACCATCCGTCTGACCTTCATTTCTTCAAATCCATAGGTAAGACAGCCTTTTGCAGCCTCCGCAGCATAGCCATTCCCCCACGCCGCTTTCTTTAGCATATAGCCGATCTCAAGTTCGGTTTGCCCTTCAATGTTTTGCAGAACAATTCCACTTTGTCCAAGTCGTTCATTTGTTTCTTTATCTTCAATGATCCATAGCGAGGTGTGGTACGTGCGGTCATTTTTTTGATTCCATGCAATCCACTCTTTTGTCTGCTGTTCATCCTTCAAAGAAGGATAATACTTCATCACTTCTTCGTCTTGAAACAGCTCGTCATATAAAAATGACGCATCATGTTCATTCATCGTTCTCAGTTTCAGGCGCTCTGTTTCTAGTACTGTTCTTGTTTGATATGCCATTGATGATCCTCCCTTTTTTTACTTGCTAAAAATATCTCCGAACAACCCATTTGAATCTGGGGCAAAGTAATGGAAGCCCGCACCAGTTAAACTAGCAGCCAGCGCTGTCCACATCATTAAGCTGACGGTCATCCACACAGCGACTTGCTTTCTTTTCGTTCCAAAGCTCATGCACATCAGGGCCGCTAAATGACTGCCGATGATAAAAGGACCAATGAGCGCTAATCCAGGCAGACCGTATCGTTCCCAAATTTTTCTCGCCCGCAGCTGCTTTTTCTCTCCTTTTTCATCACCTTTCTCTTCCTTTCTCTTTAACCACCATGCTTTAAACCGGTCCACAAACACAATGAGAAACAAGACTGTGAGAAAGTTGCCGATGAATCCAATCACAGCTGTTGTCACAGGATGCAGTCCACTTAAGATTGCGAATGGAACGACACCAATCACTTCAAAAAAAGGCAAAGCAGCCAATACAAAAACGAGTACATACCCCCATACGATATCCAAAAACAGAACCCCTTTTCATTTTTGTCCTCTCCCCATTGTAATGAAAAACACAATTCCATTTCTACATTTTTTTAGAAAAAGAAAAGCACATCTGATCGGATGTGCTCAGTTTACATTCGTATTTTCATTTTTCTTATTTGCCCGGCGCAGGACAATGAGCATAAGCCCTATTAAAATCACAATAGACAGCAGACTTTGCAGTAAAATCACACTTGGTGACGTCCAGCCAATCCATTCGAATATGAGCTGCGGTCCGAAAAAGATGAGCGGAATCAATGAAACGACATTCGCCTTTAAGATTGCATTGAATACAACGATACATAGCAGCATGAGCAGAATGACGCCCCATCTTTGTCCTGAAGTAAGTACAAGTAATGGCGTGCCAAGTTTTTGATCCAAAAGTTTGATTGTCACCATTGCTGTCAGCTGGAAAATTCCTAATATCCAAAAATAGAGAAATGCCCTGCGGCTTGTTTGAAAAGCGGTCGCTCTAAACATCACAATGATCATGATAACATTGGCCACTAAAACGATTGGATATCCAATCAAAGCAAACCAAGAATACGATAAACTTTGACTGATGGCATCTGCTAACATCATGTAAAAAAGTGACCCAATTAAAAAAGCACTGACAAACGGCACCCAGTCTTTATGATTTCCTGACAGCTCTTTTGAGAGTTCATCAGCATAGCTCCGCGGATCTCCGCCGAACACATCCTCTCCTGTTTTGCCGTCTTTTTCAGCCTCAACTGCATGTGTGGTCAATTCGTCCATCAGCTCATCAATCTCATCCTGATTTTTTCCCTTTGATATGAGATAAAGTTGCAGCTCTAGTAGAATGTGTCGTGTTTCTTTTGATACCATAATCTCACTTCCCTTTTAGTAATAAGCAGTTTACATTTTTCGAAAGCTCATTCCAGCGGGCAATAAACTGTGTGAGCGCTTGTTCCCCCGCTTGTGTGAGCGTATAGTATTTCCTTTTCGGCCCGCTTGCTGACGCTTTTGTGACAGTGGTCACCAGCTGTTCCTTTTGCATTCGCAGCAAAATTGGATAGATACTGCCTTCACTTATTTGATCAAACCCATAATGCGCGAGCTTCTTCGTCATTTCATACCCATAAATTTCACCCTCAGAAATAATCGACAGCAGACAGCCTTCTAAAATCCCTTTTAGCATTTGTGTGGATGTTGTCATGATAGTTCCTCCGATTCCAGTACCTTGCATCACAAGATAGCTTCATCTTACCATACACTATCTTGCCATGCAAGATACCGTACTAGAAAAAAATCACCGCTTAAAGGGTGATTTTTACGCCCAAGGTTTATCTGTCCCAAGTGCGTCAGCAAGCGCCTTACTATGTTTTCGGCGGCTTTTTCTTTCCTCTGCCCGCTGCTTCGCTGTTTGATGAAGCATGATCTCTTCTTCTGTTTCCGGCATCACCTGCGGGACTCGTTTAGGCTTTCCGTTTTCATCTAATGAGACAAATGTCAGAAATGAAGTCGCTGCGAGCCTGCGTTCTCCAGACATCAAGTTTTCTTTAATGACTTTGACGAACACTTCCATAGAAGACGTGCCGACCCATGTGACATAGGATTCCAAGCATACGGACTCCTTTTGTCCAATCGGCTCTAAAAAGTCAACAGAATCCATTGAAGCTGTGACCGTTTCACTGCGGCTGTGTCTTGCTGCCGAGATAGAGGCAATGTCATCTATATAGCTCATTAATTTCCCGCCAAATAACGTTTGGTGGTTATTCGTATCGAGAGGGAATACCCTGCTGGTTTTAACAACTTTCGATTCCTTGCAGTATTTGAAATTTTCTTCACTCATCATCATAGCTCCTTCTTGCTGTTTTCGTAGATGCGGAACGACTTTTATTAAACACTATTCTTTTAGGTTTGTCTAAACTTTTTGCTTTAGTCTTATGTGAGAGATTTTCTTTCGGAAATGTTTCAACCATGACAAGAAGAAGGAATAATAGAACTATGAACGAACAAGGAGGCCATTTGATGGATTCGATGAGAGCAGAGCAATTATACAAAATGCCGCAATGCATGAGTGAATACGACGATTTAGAAGAAGTTCTTTTATGCAGTCCTATTTATATGGAAATCAAACAAATTATCAACGAAACACAGAAACATTTTGCGAAAGAAAATATTTCTCAAATGAAAGCAGTCGCTCAGCATAAGCAATTGATCCAAACACTTAAAGATCATCAAGTACGGCCCATCCTGCTCCCAGCGAATGACCGCTTCCCTGAGCAAGTCTTCACTCGGGATATTGGGTTTACGATTGGACATACACTGTTTGTTTCAAAGATGGCTGCTCCGGTTCGGCAAGGAGAAGAACAATGTCTAAAAGAGTGGGCACAGGCAAACGGGTTATCAGCTGTCACCTTGACAGACGGAACGATTGAAGGCGGCGATGTGCTTGTGGATCAGAACCGTGTGTTTGTTGGCACGAGCAAAAGAACTAGTCCAGCCGCTATCTACCAGCTCAAAAAGGAACTGCCGGATCACGACATCATCCCAATTCACCTTCCTCCTCACATTTTGCATCTCGATTGTGTGATGAATATTCTGTCTCATGACGAGATAATCATTTATCCTGAAGCGTTCAAGCAAAAGGATCTCCAGCTGCTCAAAACGTATTATCATTTTGTTGAAATCAGTGAACAAGAGCAATTCACACTTGGACCAAATGTTTTATCCATTGGGCAGAAAAAAGTGATCAGCTTGCCAAGCAACCAAGAAACAAATGCTGCATTAATCTCTCACGGGTACACCGTTATTGAAGTGGACTTTTCTGAAATTATTAAATCTGGCGGCTCGTTCAGATGCTGCACATTACCTATTCGGCGTTCATCTATTAAAAAAGCCAGCGTGTAGAACAGCCTGTCTACTTGCTGGCTTTTTATCTGGCTTGTCCTATTTTCTATTATATAAATGACAGGCGACTTCATGTCCTTCTTCCACTGCTTGTAATACTGGCTTTTTTTCAGCACACACATCCATCGCGGCAGGACATCTTGTTCGAAATACACAGCCGCTTGGCGGGTTCACTGGACTTGGAATTTCTCCTTTTAAAATAAACCTTTTGCGCTTGTCCTCTACGTCAGGATCTGGAATGGGGATGGCAGACAGCAAGGCTTGTGTATATGGGTGAAGCGGTGTTTGATATAATGCATCACTCGTCGTCAATTCAACGAGATGGCCTAAATACATGACACCGATTCGGTCGCTAATATATTTCACCATCGACAAGTCATGTGCAATAAAAAGAAAAGTTAATCCTTCGTCTTTTTGCAGTTTCTTCAGCAGATTCACGACCTGCGCTTGAACGGAGACGTCTAGTGCAGAAATTGGCTCATCTGCCACAATAAACTTTGGCGCTAAGGCAAGTGCTCTTGCAATGCCGATTCTCTGCCTCTGTCCTCCGCTAAATTCGTGCGGATACCGGGTGGCAAAATCATAGCTTAACCCTACCGCTTCGAGCAGTTCTTTTACGCGGGCAATCCTTTTCTTTTGACTGCCATAAAGCTGATGAATCTCCATTGGCTCCAGCATAATATCTTTTACTGACAGTCTCGGATTTAAGGAGGAATACGGATCTTGAAAGACCATTTGCATTTGCCGGTTGAAATCAAATGATTCTTTTTTAGAAAGGCGGTGAAGGCTTTTCCCTTCATATAAGGCTTCACCATCTGTTGGTTCATAAAGACGCATGAGCACTTTTCCAAGTGTGGATTTGCCGCAGCCAGATTCACCAACGAGACCAAAGGTTTCACCTTGTTTCAGCTGAAAAGAGACACCATCCAGCGCTTTTAACGTTCTCCCTTTTGATAGGTGAAAATGTTTTTTGAGGTTGTTTACTTGTAAAAGTGGTTCAACTGTCATGATCGCTCCTCCTCTCGCTTGGTAAATACCGCCTTGCACCTGCCCATTCCTTTTCATATGAAGTGCCAGAAAGGGAGAGCAGTTCAATTTGTCTGCCGGTTTTAGGCGAATGAAGCATCTTCCCGTCCCCAGCGTAGATCCCTACATGGCGGACCGCTCCCTTTCCGTTTTCATTTGCAAAAAACAACAAGTCGCCTGGTTCTAAATGGCTTGATGTCACCGGCGTTCCTTGAACTGCTTGGTCACTTGCGTCTCTCGGCAAAAGATATCCGCACGCTTTGTACATGCTGTAAGCAAAGCCTGAACAATCATAGCCAAAGCTGCTCATGCCTCCCCATAAATACGAAAGTCCAATAAATTGTTTTCCTGTGTCTACGACATCTTTGCCGGTCAAAGAGTAAGCATGTGAAACTGGGCGTACATCCGCTTTGTTGATTTCTCTTATTCCTACTGGGGTGACAACATAAAATTGATCATCTGTTTCTTTGGCTGCTGCCAGCTCTGTTAAAAAACTAATCTCCATATCGGGTTCCCCGTTTTGATAGAGCGTGGCTTTTTTCTGACAAACAATCAGAGATGCTGCTGACGCACTTCCCTCTGTTACTTGGTTTAATTGCTCAACAGGTATATAGCCTGGATAGCCTTGCGGATGTTTCCGGCTGGCCTGCTGCGGTATGACAACTTTCATCCAGCCATCTGCCTCTTCTAATCCAATCACTCGCCCGCCGAGCAGTACTTGAGATTGAATCAAATTTTCTTCACATAAAGCCAACTTTTCTTCATATGTTTGCTGGTCAATCCACTCTTTGATGTTGATGGAGTCCTGAAGTACATTTCGATCGATTTCTCTCGGAGACTGCGGCGCTGTCCATACGTTAGCGACTGGAACCTTTGATTCATATATCATCACGAGACTCCTTTCACCCCTTGAATGCCTAACCCATGATCGAGCGGTAAAAATATGTCTTTTCCTTTGTACACGATTCCTCCGTCTATCATGTCTTCTTTCAGCATAAGCGGCGCATCAAAATCGCAGCGGGTGATATTCGGCTGACTTGCGGCGAAATGTGCCGCTGCTGTAATGCCAAGCTTTGACTCAATCATACTGCCAACCATGCACTGAACACCGTATGCTTCAGCTAGGGCATTGATTTTTAGTGCTTCTTTTATGCCGCCCGATTTCATTAGTTTTAAATTGATCAGATCACAGCTTCTCGTTTCAAGCACTTTGATTGCATCATGAAAACTAAAAATGCTTTCGTCTGCCATAATCAATGTATCAGTTGCTTCTGTCACACGGCGCAGACCTTCGATATCTTCTTTCGGCACTGGCTGTTCTACTAATTCAATATTCAGTGCTTCCATTTTTCGAATGGCTGTGATCGCTTCCTTCCACGTCCATCCTTGGTTTGCGTCGAGCCTGATCTGAATGTCCGGTCCGACTTTTTCTCGAATCCGCTTGATCCGCTGAATATCCGTGTGTATGTCATCTTTCCCCACTTTCACCTTTAACGTCTGAAAGCCTTCGGCTGCGTATTGTTTCGCATCTTCTGCCATCTCGAGCGGACGGTTTACACTGACCGTATAGTCGGTTTCGAGCTGATGACGATATCCGCCAAGATATTGATAAAGCGGAAGTCCTGCCTGCTTTGCTAACCCATCATAAATGGCCATATCGATTGCAGCCTTTGCGCTTGTGTTGCTTGCGAGCACACGGTTCATAGCAGAAAAGATTTGTTCATACTCTGCCAAGGAAGCCCCGAGCAAAATGGGTCTGATCACTTCACAGATAGCATAGTCGATGCTTTCCAGCGTTTCTCCTGTAATCACCGCCGTGGGAACTGCCTCTCCGTAGCTGACGTCACCTTGATCATATGTGATGATGACGATTAGAGATGCTGCGTCATACACCGTTCTTAAAGCGGTTTTGAAAGGCTTTTTTAGCGGTACACTCGTTCTGCATGTATGAACATCCACGATTTTCATTTGATCGCCTCTTTCGCAGCAACGCCTGGAGAAATGTGCAGTTTTTTCCCCTCCGCATCTAGTGCAGCCTGCACGCCCATTGGAATGGCAAAGTTCGGTGATGAATGACCGATCCGAAAGCCGCCGAGTGCAGGTTTCTTTTGCGGCACAATATAGGTTTCCCACAGCTGTTCCAAGGTTAAGGACTGGTCTTTCTTTTTTGGTTCACATTGATGAAAATCTCCAATGATAAATCCAGCCGCATCATCCAGTTTTCCAGCAGAGGTGAGGTGCTGCATCATGCGATCGATTTTATACGGCTCTTCGTCAATATCTTCAATGAACAACAGCTTTCCCTTCGTATCAATTTCAAAAGGTGTACCAAGTGTTGTCACGATGAGGGCAAGATTCCCTCCTATGATGTCACCTGAAGCAGTGCCGGGGTAGAAGGTATGAAGAGGTGACAAGTGATGCGTATACGTAAAGGCCTTCGGGGCAAACAGCTGCAAAAAGGTATCCTTCGTATACGGATGAACCTCTTCAAGTCCTACATCAGAGGAAAGCATTGGACCATGAAAGGTCACAAGGCCGGTCTGCTGCTGGATGGCCGTATGTAAAAACGTAATGTCACTATAACCCCAAAAGATTTTCGGATTCCGGCGAATGAGATCATAGTCAATGGCTTCCGCAAGTCTTCCAGTTCCGTACCCTCCGCAGGCACAAATAACTGCTTTGACTTCTGGATCTTGAAACATGCCATGAAGATCTTCCACTCTTTCATGATCACGCCCCGCTAAATACCCGTACCGAGAATCGAGATACTTCCCTTTTTTCACCTTCAGCCCGAGGCTTTCTAAAAAGGCAATTCCTTTTGCTAATTTCAATTCATCAGGCGGGCTTGCTGGTGCAATAATCCCCACCGTATCCCCTGTTTGAAGCGCTGCTGGCAGCTGGTTCATGCCAATCCCCTCTTTCTCTTTGTTTCTTTCAATCTATGGGCATCTTCTCCATAACATGAACGAATAAAGGAACAGACGCTTTTTTCCAAAGCGTCCGTGTTTCTCATTTACTACTCTCCATCTACTTGTGCCCATTTCAAATCGATATACCCAACAGGATGGCGGACAATCCCCTTTACGCCCTCTTTTTGTAAATGGACTTGGTTATAAAAATGAATTGGAATGATCGGTGCTTCTTCCATGAGAAGTGCCTCTGCCTCATGAAGGATGCTGTTTCTCTTTTGTTCATCTGCTTCCTGGCTCGCCTTTTTAATCAGCTGATCATAGGTGTCGTTTGACCATCCCGTCCGGTTCATCGCATTCCCTGTTTGAAAGCTCTCGAGGAAATTGATCGGATCTGCATAGTCTGCTAAAAATGAACTTTGCGAGAATTGGAATTTCAGTGCCTTTTGATCTTCTGCAAATACATTGGCTTCCATGTTCGCAAGCTTCACGTCTACACCCAGCGCTTCTTTTAATTGCTGCTGGATGGCTTCAGCTTTTTTCTTGTTCTCAGGCTTTGTACTATATGTTAATGTGACGGGCGGCAGCTTCGAATAGTTCTCTTCTTTCAGCCCTTTTTCTAATAGCTTCGCAGCTTCACTCGTATCTTGTTTGACAAGATCGCCGCCAGCTTCTCTGAAATCTTCACCCTTTGAATCTAGAATTCCCGGTGAAACGAAGGCGCGGGCAGGCTTCTCTTTATTCTTTGTTACATAATCCACGATATCTTGCGGATTGATCGCCATTTGAAAGGCTTTGCGAATGTTCTTATTTTGAAAAGGTTCCATGTTCACATTCAGACGATAAAAGAACAGTCCTGCCTGATCTTCAATATGCACATCTTTATTTTTCAGCAAATTTTCACTTTGTTCTGCTGGGACGAAGGCAGTATCTAAATCTCCCGATTGATACATTTGATAATCAGTGTTGCGATCACTGATCATCAGCCACTTTACCTGATCCAGCTTAACTGATTTTTTGTCCCAATACGTCTCACTTTTTTCCATAGTGAAGCTCTCATCATGCTTCCATTCTGTCAGCTGAAACGGTCCATTCCCAACAAAGGTTTTGGCATCCTTTGCCCAGTTTGGGTCCTTCTCAGCTACCTTCTCATTGACAGGGAAAAAGGCAGGGTTTGCGGTCATATTTAAGAATGACTTCTGCGGGTATGCCAGTGTGACTTTTAGCGTTTTGTCATTTTCAGCACTGACTTTTACGTCCTCTTTCTTTCCCTTTCCGCTGTTAAATGCCTCTCCGCCTTCAATCATGTAAGCTAAGAACGATGCAGAGGAGCCTGTTTTCGGATCGAGCAGACGCTTCCACGCATATTCAAAGTCACTCGCTTTCACTGGATCACCATTCGACCACTTGATACCATCTCTTAAATGAAACGTGTACGTTTTTCCATCCTCTGAAATCTCCCATTTTTCAGCCATTGCAGGAGATGGTTCGTGCTTTTCATTCAGTCTCGTTAATCCTTCCATTAAGTTATTCAGCCCTTGCCACGATACATTATTAAAACCAATCGGCGGGTCAAATGACGTCGGTTCGTTTTCGTTATTTAAGGTTAATATTTTCTTTTCACCTTTACTACTTGATGATCCTTTACCTGCTTGCTCATTCGCTGTACATCCTGCGAGCAGCATGATGATGAACAAACAAACACTGATGATCCACCCTTTTTTTCTCATCAAAAACTCCCCCTTTGTGTTGAAGATAACATCGCTTGGTTCGCTCGCTCATCCTGGAGCCAGCAATGCACTGTATGAGTAGGTGATCGCCGCGTTTCATGCGGCATGATATGATCACACACTTTCATGGCCACCGGGCAGCGATCGGTATACGGACAGCCCTTTGGCGGCGCAAATAAATCAGGCGGGCTTCCTTCGATCGGAATCAGTTCATCTTTCATATCAAGTCTTGGAACGGATTGCAGGAGCCCTTTAGTATAAGGATGCTGCGGACTGTAAAAAATATCTCGTCTTGTTCCGACTTCAACCATTTTCCCTCCGTACATGACTGCTACTCGGTCGGCAACTTGGGCTACGACCCCTAAGTCGTGTGTGATTAAAATAATGGTGACACCTGTTTTCCTCTGAATCTCTTTAAACAGCTCTAAAATTTGTGCCTGTATGGTCACGTCCAGCGCGGTCGTCGGTTCATCTGCGATCAGCACCTTTGGCTCACAAATCAGTGCCATTGCAATCATGAGCCGCTGCCTCATTCCTCCGCTGAATTGGTGCGGGTATTGCTTTAACCTCTCCTTCGGCTGCGGAATACCAACCAAATCAAGCATCTGTACGGCGGCTTCTTTCACTTCTTTTTTCGTCAGCTTTTGATGTTCCTTCGCTGCTTCCATCAGCTGATCTCCTATTGTCAAGGTTGGGTTGAGTGCCGTCATCGGATCTTGGAAGATCATCGAGATATCGACACCTCGTATGGCGCGCATTTCTTTTTCAGATAATGACAGCAAGTTGCGGTCTTGAAACCAGATTTCTCCCTGATCAACATGCGCGCTGTATGCAGGCAGAAGCCTCATAATACTTTGTGATGTCACACTTTTTCCGCAGCCTGATTCTCCTACAATGGCTAAGGTTTCTTTTTCATAAACATCGACATTCACTCCGCGTACTGCTTGAACTGAACCGCCGTATGTTCGAAAGCTGACGTGCAGATCGATAATTTGCAGAACTTTTTTCACAGCACCATCACCTCTTCATCTTTGGATCAAGCGCATCTTGCAAGCCATCACCTAAATTGTTAAAGCAAAACATCGTGAGTGAAATAAAAAATGCCGGGAAAAATAAACGCCACCAATGTCCATTGTCTGACAGCACAGTCGGCAAAGCATCATTGGCCATCACGCCCCAGCTTGCAAACGGCGCTTGAATACCTAAACCGAGAAAGCTTAGGAACGCTTCAGCAAATATCGCGGTCGGCACAGTGAGGGTCATCTGGACGATAATCGGCCCCATCGTATTCGGCAGAAGGTTGCGGCGAATGATCCGCAGGCTTTTGGCACCAAAGGTTTTTGAGGCAAGGACATATTCCTGGCCTTTCAGCTGAAGAACCTGACCTCTCACAATTCTTGCCATTCCAATCCATCCGGTGACAGTGAGCGCTACAATAATGGTGACAAGCCCTGGTCCCATGAGCACCATCAATAAAATGACGACAAGTAAATAAGGAAGTCCATAGAGCACCTCGACAATCCGCATCATGATATGGTCATAGCGTCCGCCTTTATAGCCGGCTATGCCCCCATAAATCACACCGATGGCAAAATCAATCAGGGCTGCCATGACACCCACAAATAACGAAATGCGTGCTCCGTACCAAGTACGTGTAAACACATCTCGCCCAAGCTCATCTGTTCCGAACCAGTGAGCAGCAGAGGGCGGCAGATTTTGCATCGAAAGACGCTGCTCTGTCACACTGTTTGGCGCAAGCAATGGGCCTAAGATTGCCATGACAAAAAGAAAAATCAGGACCGATAGACTAAACATCGCAAGCTTATTTTGCTTCAGCCGCCTCCATGTATCAGCCCAATAGGAAAGAGAGGGTCTTTTAATGGCATGGGCTTCCGTTTTCTTTTGCTCTCGAGGAGAAAACCATTCGTCCGGGACTTCAGGATGCCTGTTCGGTGGATCATGCTGAAGGTGTATACTCATGCCTTTCCTCCTTTCTGATGCAGCTGAATCCTTGGATCAAGGAGACGATACGCCACATCGACAATGAAGAGAAGTGTGATTAAAATAATGCTGTAAAAAACAGTGGTTCCCATGATGACAGGATAATCACGATTGTTAATGCTCTCGACAAAGTATTTTCCCATTCCAGGAATGGCAAATATTTTTTCAATGACAAAACTTCCTGTTAAAATACTTGCGACAAGTGTTCCAAGAATGGTCACAACGGGTAAAAGTGCATTCCGAAGCGCATGCTTAAATACAATTTTTAAGGGAGAAAGTCCTTTTGCTTTGGCAGTACGGATATAGTCTTGCGACAGCACTTCAATCATGCTCGATCTCGTTAACCTGGCGATAATGGCCATTGGCCCGACAGCAAGGGCGATTGTAGGCAGCACCATATGCATTGGACTTGTCCACATCGCTGTAGGAAAGAGCTTCAAATTGACAGCAAGCTGCTGAATTAATAAGGTAGCAAAGATAAAGTTTGGAATGGATATACCGAAAACAGCAATGGTCATAGCGATGTAATCAATCAAACCATTATGCCGGAGGGCAGCCATGACCCCTAGCAGAATGCCAGAGATGACAGCAATCAATATTGAGATAAGACCAAGTTCTAATGAGACTGGGAAGCCTCTCGCCAATAGATCATTGACACTTTCAGAAGGCTTTTTAATGGAAGGACCAAAATCAAAGGTAACAATGGATTTTAAATAGATGACATATTGAACATAGAGTGGTTCGTCTAAGTGATAGTAGCTTTCGAGGTTTCGCTGGACGGTTTCGTTTGTATTTCGTTCTTCATTGAAAGGCGATCCTGGGATGACCTTCATTAAAATAAACGTTAAAGTCGTAATCGTTAAGATCGTGGCAATCATCGCAATAAAACGCTTGAGCAAAAAGCTGGCCATCTACTGTCTCCCCCTCGCTTAACAAAATGTTGTACGTGCGGCAAGCTCTGTCATGACAAGCATCGCTTGATAGGCTTCTAATATATTCTCTGCTTGGTACGTCACCATTGTTGTTCCTTCTATGATGGCAGTACCCGGCATTAAATTCGCCCATTCAGCTTGTCCATAGTTGGCAAACTCAATCTTAAGCAGCGGCTGATCAGGAGGCGTCAGCGGCTTCATTTGATCAATCTGTTTCATCGCGGCTTCCACTTGCTGCGAGATTTGTTTATTGACTTTGGCAGGGGGTAAGCATTTCACAGCAGATCTTGAGATGGTCTCTTTCACCGCTACTGTTTTCACACCAGGCATCAGCTTTTCTGCCTCTAGTGCTGCTTGATCATCCCCGCAAACAAGAATCACTGGAACACCATAGTAGCCTGCAACATACGCATTAAAGCCCATTTCACCAATTGGATGATCATTTATGTAAAAATGTCTGACCCCAAAAATCATACTGTGCGACATCACACCTTTCATTGATGCTCTTGCATGATAGCCTAAAAAAACAGCGGCATCATAGGTTTGATCCAACCCTTGCACCATTGAATAAGGCTTTACATCACCTGATATGAGAACTGCCTCTTCATGCAGTTCTTCGATCAAAAGATTATTCATTTTAGAATGACTGTCATTCACCAAAATGTCGGTGGCACCATGCTGAATAAGCGCCTCTACACAGGCATTCACTTCACCTGTCATAATACGTCTGCCCCGCTCATAGTTATGCTGGCGTGAATCAACAAATGTATGATCAGCTAGACCAGTAATTCCCTCCATATCGACAGATAGATAGAGCTTCATTCCCATCCCCCTTTAATTAAACATAAAATTTGTGTATATTTTTCTAAATTTTCTAAAAAATTATATGAGAACTTGATTGATTTTTCAATACAATGTCTGAAAATAAGGAATTTAGACTCAGATAATACAGGTCAAAAGACTATTTCAGAAAGGATTTTTTTAACAAATAAAACACCACTAACTATGTCTTTAGTGGTGTTTATCCGCTTCATTAATCTGCGATTTCAGCTGTTCATATTTCTTCATGGTTTGTGTAAATAAATCATCAAACATCTGAGGTGCCTGCTGTTGAATGACCTCAGCACCTTCTCCTGTAATTCCCCCTTTTGTCGCCACTCTATCGACAGTTTCAGCAAAGGTGAGACCTCGATCTACAAGGATCTGGCCTGTCCCTAAAAGGGCATACGTTAAAAATTCATTCGCTTCCTCTAAGGAAAGATCACTATTTCTCACAGCCGCTTTCGCCATTTCTTCAAACAGAGCGGCGATAAAACCAGGAGATGAGCTTGTCAAATTGCTCGCCGCATCAAACCGGTCTTCCTCTACCTCCCTGACGATGCTAAAAGCTGAAAGCAGACGGTGTAAACGCTCCTTGTTCTCACGCCCTGCGGCTGCACCATGCGCAACAAGGGATACGCCTGTGCCAACAGCTGACGTGAGTGTTGGGATGTATCTAGACACTGGCTGTGTTGTATGCGCTTGTAACTTTTCTAATGTCACAGCTGCTGCTACTGACACAATATGTACCGCTTTCGCTTTAGATGGCAGCTGATCTAGAACATCTAGTACAGCAAGCGGCGGCACGCAGACAAACAATATATCACATGACGCAGAAAGTTCATCTAATGAACAAATGCTGATTTCTTGATGCTTTTCTTGAAGCTGATGCAGGCGTTCCGTTTCACTTCTTGTATGGATCATGATTTGATGAGCATCTAGCACCCCATTTTCCAACCACTTTTGCACCATCATATCAGCCATACTTCCATATCCAATAATTCCGATTGTCTCCACAGTTTAAACTCCTCTATTTGCTAAGATTCACTACTTATTTTAACAATTTCCCACAATGTTTTCATTTTTATCCCACACTTTTTTCTTACGATAAAATCAGTCACCACCACATACGGTAAAACACCTTGAACACATACATGAAAAAATAAATGAAAGAGAGTGATTCGGATGACTCACAAAGATGACAAACAAACTATTGAACAACCTCAAAAACAGAAGAAGCCAAATGGCTGGTTTAAACCATTCGTCAGCGGTGTTGTGGGCGGTATATTAGCGTTAGGTGTCTATGTTCTTACGCCATATGCTCAGCATTCATCAGACAGCACTGCAAATGATTCGGCAGCGAAAACAGAAGCAGTATCGACAAATCACACGAATTTGTCAAAAACAACAGCCGTCCAAACATCAAATTCATCAAGCAGCATTTCCAGCATGGTCGAAAATGTATCACCAGCAATTGTCGGCATTACAAACTACCAAGCACAAACTCAAACAGACACGAGCTTTGGCGATTTCAGTAACCCTTTCGATGAATCACAGCAAAACAAAAGCAGTCAAGAGGAAAAAACCGGTACAGGCTCAGGAGTGATTTTCAAAAAATCAGGCAATAAAGCCTATATCTTAACAAACAACCACGTCATTGAAGGGGCAAACAAACTAACCGTATCCTTACACGATGGCAAAACCATTGAAGGAAAACTGGTCGGAGCTGATCCGCTCACTGACCTAGCTGTTGTGGAAATTAGCAGCAGTCATGTGACCAAGGTGGCGGCATTAGGCAATTCCTCCTCACTGCGTGCTGGAGAAACTGTCATCGCAATCGGAAACCCGCTTGGTGAAGACCTTTCAAGAACGGTGACACAAGGAATTGTCAGCGGTGTCGATCGAACAGTCTCTATGAACACATCAGCAGGCGAAAGCAGCATTAATGTCATTCAAACAGATGCAGCCATTAATCCAGGTAACAGCGGCGGCCCGCTTCTGACGACAGACGGAAAGGTTGTGGGGATCACGAGTATGAAAATCTCTGAAACAGGTGTGGAAGGCATTGGATTCGCGCTGCCAATCAATGATGTCAAACCAATCGCTGATCAGCTTCTCGCAAAAGGAAAAATTGAACGTCCATATATCGGCATCAGCATGCTGGATCTCGAACAAGTTCCAGATGTGTATCAGAAAGAAACACTCGGACTTAAAAGCAGTCAGCTCGATCAAGGCGTGTATGTCAAAGAAATCGCCGCTGGCTCACCTGCCGCCAAAGCAGGCTTAAAGTCAGAGGATGTCATTACCGCCATCAATGGAAAACAAATCAAAACTGGCAGCGAATTACGTCACGAGCTATACACGAATACAAAAGTAGGAGACACCGTGAGCATCACCCTCATTCGAAACGGAAAACAAGAAACGAAACAGGTCACATTAACACAATCTGAATCTAAGCAAGTCAGTTCCTAATGAAAAAACAGCTCAGTTATGAGCTGTTTTTTTATGACGATTGAATTGGCGTTAATCTTTGTTCAATTTCTGCTCGTTTATGCTCTAGGAATGGCGGAAGGGCTAATTGATCGCCAAGTACATCCACCCCTTCATCAACTGTAAACCCAGGACCATCTGTTGAAATTTCAAATAAAATACCATTTGGCTCTCTAAAGTAAAGAGCTTTAAAGTAAAAGCGTTCTACAACACCAGAGTTCGTAAAGCCTGCTTTTGATATTTTTTCATACCATTTTTCAAGCTCTTCTGCATCCTTCACGCGGAATGCGACATGATGCACACTTCCTCTGCCGGAACGTTCAGAAGGCCCTTCTGTTTTTTCAATCACATGAATTTCTGTTCCAGCACCGCCATTTCCTGACTCAAAAATGGTCACGATCTCACCATCATTTGATTGTTCACGTGCTCTTTCGGTGAAACCAAGGATGTCTGTTAAAACACGGATCGTCTTATCAGCTTCTGCAACAGTTAATTCAACTGGACCTAAACCTCTAATCGCATACTCTGCAGGGATATCGTCATGCACTGGCGGTGAGCCTTCTTCTTGTGCGTTCGGTTCTACTGTTAAAAACAGCTGCTGCCCTTCTGGATCTTTAAAACGCAAGGCAGGTCTTCCGCCTCTCAAGGAAGCTGTTTCTTGCTGTACGCCTTTATCTTCAAACCGCTTTTCCCAAAACGTGAGTGCCTCTTCAGAAGAAACGAGAAGGCCTGTGCTTGTGATCGCATTTGTCCCTTCCAAACGGCGGGCAAGCATTGGAATCTCAAAGAATGTAAGCTCTGTTCCTGGTGAAGCAACCTCATCTCCATAAAACAAGTGATACATAGACGGGTCATCTTGATTGACTGTTTTCTTTACAAGTTTCAAGCCAAGAATTTGGCGATAGAAATCAACATTCTTCTGAGCATTGGCTGTTAACGCAGATACGTGGTGAATCCCATTGATTTTCATTATTTTCACTCCTATTTTTAATTATCTCGAATTCGAGATAATATCCTTATGAATAAAATAGTTCATTTTTCAAGAAAAGTCAACCATTTAACTGTACGTTTACTGGATGTTCGGTTTCTGGACATTAAATTAACATTAAATCGAAAATAATCTTTTATTGTTCGTTTTTAACACAACATTCACCCTAATATCTCCAATAAACGAACACTTTCAATCACAAATACGAAAATCAGAAAATTTTTTTAATTCTTGTTTTCCTAAAATCGTATTACAATGAACAAAATACATGTCACAGTAACGTACGAAAGTGATGCAGGAGGTCGTGTGTAATGAACAAAGAACAACCAGCGTTAAAACAAGACATCGGCTTATTTTTCGCCCTATCTCTTGTCATCGGGACCATTATCGGGTCAGGCGTCTTTATGAAGCCAGGCAACGTCCTTTCCTATTCAGGGAGCTCAGACATCGCATTATTCGCTTGGCTGTTAGGTGGAATCTTAACCCTTGCAGGCGGACTGACTGTCGCTGAAATTGGTACACAAATCCCGAGAACCGGCGGTTTATACGCCTATCTTGAAGAAGTGTATGGTGAATTTTGGGGCTACTTATGCGGCTGGGTACAGATTATTATTTACGGACCCGCCATCATTGGTGCACTTGGTCTTTATTTTGGTTCATTATTAGCCAATTTATTTTCGCTTTCGACTTTATGGTCTACAACGATCGGCATTATCACCGTTTTATTTTTATGTATCATCAACATCATGGGAACAAAATACGGCGGATTTGTTCAGGGGCTGACCACTATTGGAAAGCTTGTCCCGATTGCCGCTATTATTGTGTTTGGCATATGGAAGGGTAACGAAAACATCTTCATGGCTGTCAACGATAGTATCGCTCAAATGAACTTCGGTGCAGCGATTTTGGCTACGTTATTTGCTTATGATGGCTGGATTTTACTTGCTGCGCTTGGTGGAGAAATGAAAAACCCTGAGAAACTGCTTCCTCGCGCGATGGCAGGCGGAATTTTAATTGTGACGGCTTGTTATCTCTTTATTAATGTCGCACTTTTGCACGTGCTCCCAGCTGATCAAATCGTCCAGCTAGGTGAAAATGCGACGAGCACTGCTGCTACCATGCTCTTTGGACCAATTGGCGGGAAAATCATTAGTATTGGGATCATCATCAGCATCTTTGGCTGTTTGAACGGAAAGGTTCTTTCATTCCCACGTGTGATTTTTGCAATGGCAGAACGAAAGCAGATTCCTTTCGCCAACGCGATTTCCCGTATTCACCCAACGTTTAAAACACCTTGGATCGCTGTATTTGTGCAAATTTTGATCGCCATTGTGTTTATGATCGTCAGTAATCCCGAGAAGCTCTCTGAAGTATCGATTTTCATGATTTACATCTTTTATGTCATGGCCTTTTTCGCCGTCTTTAAGCTGAGAAAACAAAACAGCGGAATGAAGCGTGCGTACAGTGTACCACTTTACCCGCTGACACCAATCATTGCGATTATCGGTTCATTATTCGTCTTAATCAGCACCATGATCACCGATTGGAAAAGCTGCCTGATCTCCATGCTGATCGGGATGGCTGGACTGCCTATTTATTATTATATGAAAAAAACACAAAATAAAGCAGAGCACTAATCAGTGCTCTGCTTCATTTTTTATATTGTTTGATTACTTTGTATGATTCGTTTAAATATCTCATGAGCCGGTATGGCTTACTAAGCACGCGGATTGGGAGCCTTGAGATAAATCCATTCAGGTTCGACTTATATTCCTGCGTGATCCGCTTTGGCTTTGTCGCTATTTTTTCATATACTTCTTTGTAAAATTCCTTCATGATGTCGACTTGCACACTGATCTTTTGATGACACTCTGTACACTCAACGCTTTTCATCTGATCATTCACATAAACGATGCTGTGGAGGGTCTCTTCTTGGCACCGAGTACAATGTAGGTTTGCTTCCATTTCGGTTTTCTTCAAGATACACAGCTCCTTTCTCGTTTGATGTTGCTCTTGTTATACCATTCGAACGCTGCAAGCCTTTTATTGCACGGATGCTTCCTTTAAAATGGCTGCCGCCGTTAGTTCGTCTGTCACCAGTACTTGGATGAACCCACCATTTAAAGCCCCTAAAATACTTTCAGCTTTATGGGTTCCTTCTACAACAGCGATGACCGTTTTGACGCTCTTTAATTGTTCCAGCGATAAGCCTATGACCTTTTGATTCAGTTCATCTTGGACAGGTTTTCCTGCTCCATCAAAGAAACGAAAACCAATATCACCAACAGCCCCTGATTGCCTTAAACCAGATAAATCCTCTTCTTTTAAATAACCGACTGTTTTTAAAGTCGACCCTTTATGCGGGTTGCCAATACCGATGAGGGCAATATCCACATTTCTGCCTTCTTCAAGCACAGCTTCTATGTCCTGCATCGCCATTAGCCGTTCTTTTAATTCTTCTGTTTCTAAAATCGCAGGGGCATATAAATAGGAACACGTGCCGTTCATTTTCTTTGCCAGCTCATATGCCAGCTGATTGGCATGAATATCGACTGCCTGCCTGCCCATTCCGCCCTCTAAAGGAATGACCTTCACATCGTTTCTTCGTTCAAACGGATATTCTTTGACAAGCTCAGCAAGCGTCGTCCCCCATGAAATACCGATTTTCTCCGCATTTTTCATGTTTTTAGACAAATAATAGGCGCCTGCTTGACCGACTGCCCGCTTCACCATCTCGGACATTGTCCCAACACTTGGGACAACGACCGCATCTGTTAATTGAAAGGTTGTTTCCAGCTGCTTCTCAAGTTCCACTGTATGAATGCTTTCGTCTTTAATGTACACTTCAACGATTCCCACATCTTTTGCTTTTTGTAAGAGCTTTGAAATGACTGGTCTTGAGACATTGAGCTTTTTTGCAATTTCTTGCTGCGTCCACCCGTCTGTATAATAAAGATGAGCAACTTTGACGAGCTGTCGTCTTTCTTCCCAATTCAGCATGTGACATCATCCTTTTAATATACTATGATTACCAGTATATCAAACATTCGTTTCCAATTGGAACAATTGTTATGAAAATGACAAAAAGAGCGATTAACTCTCCGCTCTTTTTCCCTCAGTATATTTCGGCTGATACGTTCTCCCACCGTCTAACAAGATAATTTGTCCGTGCAAATAACTCCCCTCATCACGTGTGAGAAATAAAGTGAGTCCTGCAATATCATCAGGCTTTCCTAACCTTCCGATGGGAATGAGTGATTGCAGCTGCCTTTTCTCCTCAACAGTCGGATAGAGTGTATCAAGCATTTGAGACTCAATCACGCGGGGAGCAATCACATTGATGCGTATATGATGGGAGCCTAGTTCCTTTACGAGCGATCGCATCAATCCAAAAGCACCTGCTTTTGATGCATAATATTGAATACCGCCGCCTGAGCCGGTGATGGCCGATCCCGATCCAATAATGACAACACTGCCTTCCTGCCGCTCACACATATAGGGTGCCAACGCTTTGATGCAATAGTAAAGACCATATAAGTTCACAGCCAGTGTCTTCTTCCAAAGTGAAAAATCGACTTCTAAAAAAGGCAGAGATTTTGTCATTCCTGCTGAATACACAAGATGAGCAATACCGCCCAGCTCCCTTTCAGCTGCTGATATCATTTGCTGAACACTTTCCCACGATGAAACGTCAGCTTGAAATATCAGCAGCTGAGGATACTGTGTCTTTAAGAGCGAAAGTCCCTTTTCATCTATATCTGACACAGCAACTGGCTGTCCTTCTTTTAAAAAACGCTCAGCTATTTCTTTTCCGATCCCTTGTGCTCCGCCAACGATGAGAACTGGTTTTTGATCATTAGCCAGCGCTCTCACCCCCATCAAGCATAATCGCCACGCCATCTGTAAATGCACCATAGGATGTACTGAGGAACACCGTCATATGTGCCACAGTCTCCTTGATTTGCTCTGTATCAGGAACCAAATCGAGAGGCGGAGGCAGCAGCGCAAGCACCCGAATGCCTTTGTCTTTAAATTCTCTCGCTAACCCTTTTGTCATGGCATTCAGCATAGAATTCGAAGTAGCATGCGAGATCCCGCCATCTCCTGTGATACTGCCTGATGACGATATATTAATGATGCAGCCTTGCTTCTGATCAACCATATGCCATACGGCAGCCTGACTGGAAAGAAAGACGGTATTCACAGCCGATTCCACTTCATCTACCCATCCATCAGGGCTCACGTCATCAAGCTCTGCGCACGCTCCTTGCTCTGCTTGATTGACCAGAATATCCAGTTTACCGCATGTATCAATCACTTGCCTCAGCATCCGTGTCGCATCATGCGGCGTTTCCAGCGGGTTCTGAATAATACTCGCTTGACCGCCCATTTTTTGAATGTCTTCACGAATGGTTTTAGCCTTTGATTCATCATGAAACGTGTGTAAAAAAACATGTGCACCTGCCCGGGCTAAAGCCAGGCAGATGGCTTCTCCAAATCCATCTGTGCTACCTGTCACAAGTGCCGCTTTCTGATGAAGCTGGACGTGCACACGTATCTCCTCCCTATCCCTTGTTTGGCCATTATTTTCTCAGCTTACTCACGATATCAAGTGCTGCTTCATAAAAACCTTCTGAGATGGTCGGATGCGGATGAATCATTTTCGCCATCTCTTCTGCTGTTCCTTCTAAATACATAAAGGAGGAAGCTTCTGAAATCATCTCTGTGACGTGCGGGCCAACCATCGTCGCGCCAATCACTTCACCATAGGCTGTATCGTATACCAATTTAATAAAGCCTGTTTGCTCACCTGCCGCTAGTGCTTTACCGCTTGCCGCTAAATCAAATCGTTCTGCCCGCACGTTAAGTCCTTTGGCTTTTGCCTCTTTCTCAGTCAGACCGACACTTGCTACCTCTGGTAATGTATAAATACATCTAGGCATGATATCAGCATTCATTTTTTCAGACACACCGCAAATATTACTGACCGCAACAGCGGCCTCTGCCATCGCTGCATGAGCCAGTTGATAGCCGCCCGCAACATCCCCAACTGCATAGACACCTTCAACGCTTGTCTGCATCTTGTCGTTCACCTTGATAAAAGGACCATCCAGCTGAAGATCAAGCTGGCTGACAGCAGAAACAGCAGGTCTTCTTCCTACACAAACAAGCAGTCTTTCAGCCGTAAAGATATGCGTCTCCCCTTTATCGTCTGATGCATGAACCGCTTTGACTCCTTCGCTTTCCGTTACCTCTGTCACAGTGGTTTTCTTCGCGATATGGATGCCTTTTTTCTTTAATTCTCTTTCTAGCAGCTTAGATGCTTCCTCGTCTTCTTGCGGAATAATGGACGGAGCTGCTTCAATAATCGTGACTTTTGATTGAAGGCTCTGGAAGATACAAGCCAGCTCAAGTCCAATGACACCGCCGCCAATGATGACGACAGAAGCAGGAATATCTGGGATGTCAAAGATCGTATCACTTGTGTCAAATTGAATGTCTTTAAGGCCCGGTATTGGCGGAATAGCGGGTGAAGATCCAGTGGCAATCATAAGCTCTTTCGTTTCAATCAATTCTGAACCATCTTGTTTTTCAATCTCAATCTGGTGTCTTGTCACAGCTGTACCTCTGCCGTTATATACATCAATCTTTCCTTGCTTTAATAAAAAGGCAATTCCGCCTCTGAGCTTTTCAATGACGTCATCTTTGCGCTTTCTCATTTTATCGAAGGAAAGGACCAAATCACCTGTTTCAATTCCCCAGCTTTTCGCCTTCTCAATTGATTCAATGACTTCTGCATGTTTGAGCAGTGTCTTTGAAGGAATGCAGCCCCGATTTAAACAAGTACCGCCAAGAAAATCCTCTTCAATCAATGCGACCTTCCGTCCACGCTCAGCTGCTTGAAGGGCGGCAGTATACCCGCCAGGCCCTCCGCCAATGACTGTCAGATCATACGTTTTCGTCATCCGATTCATCTCCTACATTAGCAATTCAAATGGTTGTTCAAGCACTTTTTTAAGGTCTGTTAAAAAGGCAGCCGCTGGTGCGCCATCTACCACTCGGTGATCAAACGATAAACTAACGCCCATCATCGGCCGCACCTGAATTTCTCCATCTACCACAACAGGTTTTTCTTGAATGCGCCCAACGCCTAAGATCGCCACTTCTGGCTGATTGATAATCGGGGTAAAGGTATCAATGGCATACATACCTAAGTTACTAATGGTAAAAGTGGACCCTTTCAGCTGGTCTGGCAGCAGTTTTTGGTCACGTGCGTTTCGGCCGATTTCTTTCGCCTCTTTTGTCAGCTGTTTTAATCCTTTTTGGTTCGCATGAGAAATGACTGGAACCATTAAGCCATCTTTTACAGCGACAGCGAGACCAATGTGCACATCATCATGGAAATGGAGCTCATTTTGTTCAAACGTCATATTGATATGCGGGTGTCTCGTGAGTACATTGCTAACCGCATGAATGATAATTTCTGTGAACGACAGTCTGTAGCCTGTCTCTTTTTCAATCGCTGGCAATAGCTGTTTGCGTACTTCTTTTGCTTTTGTCATATCGATTTCACTTGTTAATGTCACGTGCGGTGCTGTAAAGGCACTTTGTGACATGCGATCAGCGATCACTTTTCTCATGCCAGCTAGTTTTTGTGTTTTGACTGGAGAAGACTCAGCTGTTTGTGCAGCTGCTGCCGTTACATCACTCTTCATAATTTTTCCGTGCGCACCAGATCCAGCAACATTCGCTAAATCGATTCCTTCACGAGCAGCCACTTTCTCTGCTAGAGGTGACACGCGTTGATCTTTCTCATTAGAGTGGACAGCCGCCTCGACGTCCCGCTTTTGAACTCTGCCTTTAGGTCCTGTGCCAGATACCTCATGAATCGCCACATGATGATCCTTTGCCGTTTTTCTCGCCGCAGGAGTGGCACGCACTTTTTCATTAGGTGTTTTTGGGGCTTCAGTAGAACTGGATGAAGCCGTGTCTGATGAAGCCGATTCGCTGCTCCCGGATGAATCTTCATCTGATTGTGCTGGCGGTTCGCTTGGCACCTGTTCATTTGCCTCTCCGATATATCCAATGACAGCATTGACTGGAATTTGATCATCGGCTTCATAATATTTCTTTAGAAAAATACCATCATCATAGGCTTCCACTTCGATATTGATCTTGTCTGTCATAATTTCAAAAAGAGGCTCACCGATTTCAACCGAATCTCCTTCTTCTTTAAACCATTGAAGCAAGGTGCCGACTTCCATCGTACTGCTTAGCTTCGGCATAAATATCTCTTTTGGCATGATCTTCTCCCCTTTACTTAAGAGCGCACAAGCTCTTTTGCTGCTTCAATAATATCTGGCACTTGTGGAATGACCGCTTTTTCCAGCGTCGGGTTGTATGGTATTGGAACCGCAAGACCGCCAAGTCGTTTAATTGGAGCATCTAAGTAGTCAAAGGCTTCACTTTCCGCTATCATACTTGCAATCTCTCCGCCATAGCCGCCTCGTTTTACCGCTTCATGAACCACGATACATTTACCTGTTTTCTTCACAGATTCGATAATCGTTTCTTCATCTAATGGGACAAGTGTTCTTGGGTCAATGATTTCAACATCGATTCCCTCTGCTTCTAGTTCCTTCGCCGCTTCTAACGCTTTGTGAACCATAATCGCTGTTGCTACAATCGTGACGTCTTTCCCGCTTCTTTTCACATCTGCTTTTCCTAGAGGAATTGAATATTGCTCTTCAGGCACTTCACCGATTGTTTTATATAAAAGCTTGTGCTCGTAGAAAATGACAGGGTTGTCATCATCCATCGCTGCTTTTAAAAGACCTTTTGCATCATAGGCTGTTGAAGGCTGAACCACTTTGAGTCCTGGAATATGTGCCATCCACGCTTCTAAGCTTTGTGAGTGCTGCGCCGCTGCACCCGTTCCCGATCCTGCTGGCGTTCTTACAACAAGCGGCACCTTCCCTTTTCCGCCAAACATGTATCGTGTTTTGGCTGCTTGGTTCACAAGCTGATCCATTGCGATTGTAATAAAGTCAGAGAATTGAAGTTCTAAAATCGGACGCATACCGGTTAAAGCCGCTCCGACTGCCCCACCTGCGATGGCAGCCTCTGAGATAGGTGTATTGCGAACGCGCTCTGGACCAAATTCTTCAATCATGCCGCGCGTGACCCCAAAAGCACCTCCATATACGCCAATATCTTCACCTAAAATGAAGACATCTTGGTTTTCTCTCATTTCCTGACTCATAGCCTCTCGAACAGCTTCTAAATATGAAATCTCTCTCACTGTTGTTTTTGTCACGTGATTCCCCTCCTAATTAGGCGTATACATCCTCTAATAGTGTGTCAATTGACGGTTCTTTACTGTTTTTGGCGAATTCTACAGACGCTTCAATTTCCTGCTTCGCTTCTTCCTGTAAGCTTGCTGCCTGCTCTTCTGTCAAAACATTCAGTTCAATCAAGAGAGACTTAAAGCGTTTGATGCCGTCTTTTTGTCTCCACTCTGTCTCTTCTTCACGTGTACGGTATTTTTTCGCATCACTCTTAGAGTGACCCTTCCAGCGGTACGTTTTCATTTCAATAAGTGATGGGCCTTCTCCCGCTCTCGCACGGCTGACTGCTTCATCAACTGTGTTCATAATTTCAACCATGTCATTTCCATCAACTGTTTTCCCTGGCATTCCGTAGCTTTCTGCTCTTGTTGAAATATCTTCAATGTTGATCATTTCTTTCACAGGACCAGACATACCGTACTGGTTGTTTTCACAAATAAACACAACCGGTAAATCCCAAATGGATGCGAGGTTTAAAGCTTCATGGAAGCTGCCTTCATTTGTGGCACCATCTCCGAAGAAACAAAGAACAACAAAGCCTTCCTGCTTCATTTTAGATGTGAGCGCTGCACCTGTTGCCAGCGGGATACCGCCGCCAACAATTCCATTTGCCCCAAGATTTCCTTTTTCTAAGTCCGCGATATGCATGGAGCCGCCTTTTCCTTTACAATAACCGGTTTCACGTCCAAACAATTCAGCCATCATTTTATTGACCTCGGCCCCTTTTGCAATACAGTGACCATGTCCTCGGTGTGTGCTGACGATCTTATCTTTATCTTTTAATACGGCAATCGATCCAACAGCTGATGCTTCCTGTCCAACACATAAATGAGTGGTGCCATGGATAAGTCCTTTTGCAAAGAATTGATCGACCTTTTCATCAAAATATCTCACTAACCACATTTGTTTATATAAATCTGCTAATTTCTCATGACTAATCTGTTCAGGCAAAGTGATTTGTTTTTGCATTTCTTCTCTCCCCTTTACATTTGTTCTTGTATGTTACATTTGTAATTATCATACGTTTAAGTGTCAACGAAGTCAAGCAATTCTCTCTCATTTTTAAGCGTTTTCATCTTTTGTCAGAAAAAAAGAGAAAGGCAAAGCCCTTTTCCAAAGAACTTCTCTTTCTCTTTTAATCTCCTACACTCATTCATCTGGATACATCATGATTTTGACGCTCTCACCCTCAGGATTCCTTGCACATTCTATCGCCTGAAGCAGCTGGCTTAACGGATAACGGTGCGTCACCATCTTTTCAGTGTTGACCACTTTTGCTTTCAGAAGCTCAAGGGCTTCACGATAATGATATGGATGCGATGAATAGGCTCCTACTACCTTCACTTCATCATTGAAAAATCGTTCAGCAGGAATGGCCACATCTCCCTTTGGAAAATGAGCAAACACCAAAATCGTCCCGCCTCGCGCTACAGCTTGAAACGCCTCTTTTAAAAGCGCACTGCTCCCAACAGAAATAATAACGAGGTCTGCTCCCTTACCATCTGTTTCTTTCATCACCCGGTTTTCCACTGGCTCAGCTGCTGGATGAAAAGCGGCATCTGCACCTAAACTTCTCGCACGCAGCAGTCTATTCTCATTCACATCTGTTATCATCACTTTTCCAGCTAAATAATATTTGGCAAGCTGCAATTGAATACAGCCAATTTGCCCCGCTCCAAGGATCAAGACGGAATCTCCTGGATGAACAGGTGCTCGTTCAAACCCGTGCAGGCAGCAGGCAACGGGTTCTACCATCGCCCCTTGCTCATAGGATACGTCTTTTGGAAGCTTGCCCATCGTGTGCTTGACATGCAAAGCAGGTATACGGATATATTCTGAAAACCCTCCTGGCTCTACATTTGTGGCTGTAAACTGCGGACACATCGTATAGAATCCCTTTTGACAAAAGTCACAGGTGAAACAAGGCACATGATGCGCCACATAGACCCTGTCTCCCGTCTGGACATTTGTCACGCGTGTGCCGGTCTCGACAACATCACCAGCGATTTCATGTCCCAGCACGGTCCCAGGAGGTACTGTCTCATGCGTTGCTTTATAAATATCCGTTCCGCATAAGCCGCAGGCTCGCAGCTTTAACAGAACTTCATCATCACCGATGACTGGCCGGTTCCGCTCCTCATACCGAATGTCCTCTGAAGAATAAAAGACAGCTGATTTCATGTAGCTGCATCCTCCTTTTCATCACCCTTCGCAAAATCCTGTAACGTTTGCACAAGCTGTTTGTACTCACTCATCTCACTTGATATCCAGTAACGCCCTCCGAATATCCGGGCTGGTCCCACCCTGACATAGACTTTCCCGATATGAGGATATGGCTTTAAAAAAAGCTTTCCTTTAATATCAGACACAGCATATGTGTGCCATCTGCCAAAAGCCCCTATCTTCAGTTGATCTTCACTAATGACGACATTTGTCGGCTGGTTCAGTCCTGTGATACTAGACAGCATGAGAATCGGCAGTGTATAAACGCCCAGCACAGCTAACGGCTCAGGTCCTGCTGACCATAACGTATAAAGAGACCAGAGAAAAAACAGACAGATGAGCACAGCCGGAAGAAAAATAGACAACACTGCCGACGTTCGGCTATAAGCATGATGCTGCATGAGACTTCCTCCTTTCAAATCACTAGAAGGAGCCGCGAAAGCTCCTTCAGAAAATAGCCCTCTACTTGATATGCTCTATGATTTTCTCGATATCATCTTCAATGCCAAATCCAGTTAAAAAGGATAATGTTTGAATCACAGGTGTCCCTTTTGTATCACTCACAGGCGTTGTTGTCACAATTAAATCGGCGCCCTCTGCTTTTTGCGGGACTTCAGATGCCTTACATTGTTCCACCACGACATCATATCCTTTTTCCTTTAATGTCTCTTCTACCTTTTTAGCCACAACCGTTGATGTTGCAACTGCCGTTCCGCATGATACTAATATTTTCTTCGCCATTAGAATCCCTCCAGCTCATTTATTGTTCTTTCTGATCTAAACCCATTTCTTTTGCATACTGCTTTTTAATATCATTTCGCACCCAGTACCATAGAAGCGCATAAGCCAGAGCACAGATAATCGCTGCAATAAAGTAAGGGTTGCTCGGATCAAGAAGTCTCACCATGATCCAAGGAATGACGTGAGAACCAAGGTCAATACCTGAAATCATGTTTGCCCCTTCTGGGAAATCAAAGCCGACGGCTTTCCCCATGGTCGTTGCAAGCGGTGCAAGGTTCGTTGCGATAAAGAAGACAATCATTAATGTAAAAATACTGTTAATAAGGCCGCGAATAATATTTCCACGAGCGGCTGCTACTGCCCAGACAACTGTAAATGGCAGAACCGATAAGTCAGCAAACGGAAGCATGCCATTGTAAGGCAGAACAACAGCGAGCAAAATCGTAATCGGCACCATTAAAAGGGCTACCGCCATATTCGCTGGATGACCAATGACAATTGCTGTATCTAAACCAATATAGACATTTTTCCCTGGGAAACGCTTTTGAATATAAGAACGAGCGCCCTCAGAGATTGGAATCAGTCCTTCCATTAATAACGCAACCATTCTTGGCATTAAGACAAGAACTGCTGCCATTTGAATCCCGAGTGTCATCACGCCTTTTGCATCATAGCCGCCGAGAAGACCAATAATGATACCAAGTATGAGACCCATCACAAGCGGTTCACCAAAGATGCCAAAGCGTTTCTTTAATGTTTCTGGATCAGCATGAATTTTGTTTAAACCAGGAATTTTATCAATGACGCGGTTGGACGCATACATCAGCGGTGCGAAGTTGACCGTTTCAGCATGAGCCATCGATACGCCTTTTAATCCAAAATGGTGTTCGATTGTCGGCGCTGTCCAATCGGCTAATTTAAGCGTGATCGCAGAAACAATCAAGCCAACAGCAAGAGCCAAGAACATATTATGATAAGCGTAGTAAGTAACAGAGGCTGCGAAAATTAAATGCCAGAAGTTCCAAATATCCACATTCAGTGTTTTCGTGAAGTTTACGGACAATAAAATCACATTTAACAAAAGCACAAGAGGAATCATGAGCGGGGCAACAGGTGTACCAAAGGATATGGCAGCGCCAATCGGCCATCCAACATCCAAAATGTCGAGCTTTAGCCCAAGGGAATTAACCATAGCTTTCGCTGCTGGCCCAAGACCGCTCACGAGCAAATTAATGACAAGATTGACACCGACAAATCCAATTCCGATCGTAATACCGGCTCGGAAAGATTTCTTAAAGCCCTGCCTTAAAATCATACCGAAAAGCGTCATAATAATCGGGAGCATAATAGTTGGTCCAAGGTCTAATATAAAATCGACGGCTTGCTTGATCATACATCCACCTCCTGAATTTTTCAGATAAAGCGCTTACATTATTTCATGAATGATTATTGGTTTAGCTCTTGTTGAAGCAAGTGAGCCGCTTCTTCATAAGAGGTCATGTGAGACAGCTTTGTCATCACTTCTTCTTTTCTAAAAAGTGTCATCAGCTTCTCGAGCATCACAAGCTGCTTACTAGGCTCAGAGATTGCTAGGACAAACACAATTTTGGCTTGCACTGTTTCATCGGGGCTCCCCATCTTATGAAACACGACAGGTTCCTTTAATGTAGCAACACTAATCGCCGGTTTGTTCACATGCTCAGGATCTGTATGCGGAATCGCTACCCCAAAAGTTGCAAGCGGGAGACCTGTAGGATATGTTTTTTCTCTTTCAAGCACTGCAGGTAAATAGCTCGATTTAATGTACCCTCCAGCTTCTAACCTGTCTGCTAAGTATGTCGTCACCTCCTCTCTCGAAGATGCTTCGAACTGCAGCGTAATCAGTTGTTCATTTAACTCAAACAAGTTATTCAAACAACCACCCCTTTCATTTGGTATAAATATGAACACATGTAACAAAAAGAATGAACATTTTAGAAAAGAACCTTTTATAAAGCGCTTACAATTATGCGTTCTGAAAAATGTTCAATGTTGTTACCTTTGTAAAGATATTATAATATTCAAAATTATAAGTCAATGTTCCTAGGGAAATTTTTATAAAAAAAAGACGCAGTGATCACTGCGTCTTTCTCTACTCGCCTTCTATACTTCTTGTTAAATGTGGCTTCCTATATCTAAAAATTCAGATACAAATAGATTGTCTGTCTGTACTGCCATTTCTTCCTTTGTGCCAATTTTTTCGATTCTTCCTTCATTCATCACCACGACACGATCAGCAATATCGAATGCTTCTTCTTGATCATGTGTCACAAAAATAGTGGTCATTTGAAAGTCACGATGAACTTTTTTCAGCCAATGCCTTAATTCTTTCCTCACCTTTGTATCAAGAGCGCCAAAGGGTTCATCTAAGAGGAGTGCCTTCGGCTGAACGGCAAGTGCTCGTGCCAGTGCTACACGCTGCTTTTGTCCGCCTGACAGCTGCTCTGGATAACGCTGCTCATACTGCGTGAGCTGAACAACCTCTAAAAGCTCATGCACCCGCTCTTTGATGTCTTTTTTAGGCAGTCTTTCTCCTCTAGGTTTAATTTTCAGCCCATATGCCACATTATCAAAAACCGTCATATTTCGAAAAAGCGCATATTGCTGAAACACAAAACCGATTTGCCGTTTTCGTACTGGAATGTGTGTGTAATCCTGATCTCCGAATAAAACTTGCCCGTTATTGGCGTAATCAAGACCTGCAATGATTCTTAATAACGTCGTCTTTCCAGAGCCAGATGGTCCTAATAAAGAAATCAATTCACCATTTCTTATCGATAAATCCACGTTTTGCAAAACCTTTGTCTGACCAAATTGTTTTGATATTTGTTTTGCTGTAATCCCCAAGGCCGATCCCTCCATTTATGTTGACCGCTTGCCAAGCCGGTGATCCCTCTGCTGAATGATTTGTTTAATGATTAAAGTAATGACTGCCACAAATGCCATAAGAGACGCCACAGCAAAAGCGGCTTGAAATTGGTACTCATTGTATAAAATTTCGATATGAAGCGGCATCGTATTGGTCATCCCTCGAATATGACCTGATACAACCGACACAGCACCAAATTCACCAATCGCTCTTGCCCCGGCTAAAATAACGCCGTAAAAAAGAGCCCATTTGATATTTGGGAGTGTCACAAGAAAAAAAGTCTTCCATCCGTTTGCACCAAGTGTGAGTGATGCTTCCTCCTCATGAATGCCTTCATGCTGCATAAACGGGATTAATTCTCTAGCAATAAACGGAAATGTCACGAATATGGTTGCTAGAATCATGCCTGGTACAGAATAAATGACTTTCCATCCATTCTCCATAAGCCAAGGTCCTAAAAGCCCGTTTGAACCAAATAAAAGCACAAATACAAGTCCAGCAATCACAGGCGAAACGGCAAACGGGAGGTCAATTACAGTCGTTAACAAACGTTTGCCGCGGAAGTTAAATTTTGTGATAAGCCATGCAGCACTCACCCCGAAGATCATTTGAAGCGGCAAGGTGACGACGACAATGAAAACGGTCAATTTGATTGCCGCTAGTGTATCTGGATGTGAGATGGCCAGAAGGTATGAACTCCACCCTTTCTCAAAGGCCTTTGAAAACACGGCGATCAGCGGTATGAGTAAAAATAAAATCAAAAAAGCATACACCACCGTAATTAATAGGATTTTCACCGCTTTAGATTCGGTTACAGGACTTTTATACTGAACATGATGCCGATGACTAAGCTCTCTCTCCAATGGTTTCACCTCACGTATACTTGTTTTTTCCGCTCAACATACCACTGAATGCCGTGAATCAATAACAGGATGAAAAACGAAAGAATCAGCATCAAGCATGCAATCGCTGCTGCACCATGATAATCATATTGTTCAAGCTTGGACATGATCATCAGCGGTGTAATTTCTGTTTTAAACGGAATATTTCCAGCAATAAACACAACAGAGCCATATTCCCCTAGTGCTCTTGCAAACGCAAGTGAAAATCCAGTCATCACCGCAGGAAACAAGGCTGGTAGCAGCACGTGAAAAAAGGTCTGTCTCCTTGTCGCACCAAGAATCGCCGCAGCCTCTTCCACTTCCTGCTGCAGCCCTTCTATCACAGGCTGAACGGTTCGGATAACGAATGGTATGCCGATAAAAATAAGTGCCAAAATAATCCCAATCGGTGTGTATGCCACCTTTAAATGCAGAAATTGACCAATCCACCCATTTGGAGAATAAAGGGTGGTGAGAGCGATACCCGCAACAGCCGTTGGGAGCGCAAAAGGCAAATCGATGAGAGCATCTAAAATTTTCTTTCCGGGAAATGTGTACCTGGCGAGAACCCAGGCAATCAGTACACCAAACCCTGCATTGATGAGAGCAGCTGCAAAGGAAGTCGTCACGGTCAGCTGGAGCGACTTCAATACTCTTGCATCGGTAAACACCTTCCAGATCCCCTCTGCTCCTAATGAAGCCGTCCAAATAAATACCATGGATAAAGGAATGACGACAATCGCACTTACATAAACGAGCGTCACCCCAAGGCTCAGCCCAAATCCAGGCAATATACGTTTTCTTTTATTGGCGGCTGCATGTGTTTTCTTCATCACATCGCCCCCTATTTTTGTCCGCTGTATATTTGATCAAATAAGCCGCCATCATCAAAAAATCTTTTCTGCGCCTTTCTCCACCCGCCAAATGCTTGATCAATCGTCACCATATCAATCTTTTTAAACTGGTCTTTATATTTGTTTAAGACTTCTTGATTTCTAGGACGATAATAGTTTTTCGCCGCAATTTCCTGCCCTTTTTTAGAATATAAATAATCTAAATAAGCCTTTGCCACTTTCTCTGTTCCTTTACGTTTCACATTTTGATCGACGACCGCAACAGGCGGCTCTGCTAGAATACTAATCGATGGGGTGACAATCTCAAATTTGTCTTTGCCTAGTTCGTGCTGTGTTAAATAGGCTTCATTTTCCCATGCAATTAACACATCTCCAAGACCGCGTTCAACAAAGGTCGTTGTGGCCCCGCGTGCACCTGAATCAAGGACTTCGACATGTTCATATAGCTTTTTGACAAAATCCTTTGTTTTGTCTTCATTCCCATGAAATGTTTTATCGGCATATGCCCATGCAGCTAAGTAATTCCATCTCGCACCGCCGGACGTTTTCGGATTTGGTGTAATGATGGACACACCTGGTTTAATCAAGTCGTCCCAGTCTTTAATATTTTTGGGGTTCCCTTTCTTCACAAGAAACACAATGGTCGATGTATACGGAGTTGACTGATTTGGAAATTCTTTTTGCCAATCTTTCGAAAGCAGTCCGCGATCTGCAATCGCATCAATGTCATACCCTAAAGCCAGCGTTGCCAC
This sequence comes from Bacillus sp. FSL R5-0659, assembly GCF_038008785.1. Classification (NCBI taxonomy): domain Bacteria; kingdom Bacillati; phylum Bacillota; class Bacilli; order Caryophanales; family Bacillaceae; genus Bacillus; species Bacillus sp. FSL R5-0659. Next base: position 1,199,602 of record NZ_JBBOZU010000001.1, on the reverse strand, counting down.
ATCTGCCTCGAGTCCATCAATAATCGATCTTCCCTGCTTTCCTGATCCACCGTGAGACTGCTTGATCGTGACATCCTCACCTGTTTTGTCTTTCCAATACGTCTGAAAGGCTTGATTGTATTCCTGATACAATTCACGTGTAGGATCATACGAAACATTTAACAGCTCAACCTTCCCCTTTTGCTTTGAGGATTCGTTTGCGTTTGAGCACGCAGCACTCGTCACAGCCAAGACCACTACGATGGTTACAACCGAGACCCATTTCCACTTTTTCACGTTATCCCGCTCCCCTGTTATCAAATAATAGTGACACCAACCTTGCCGTTTCATACGCAAAAAAGACCCTTAGCCACTTGAAATACATTACAGTCCTGTACTTCAAATTGCCAAGAGCCTTCGGTTGTCCGATCAGCTATGTATGATTGATGTTAGTCTATATATTATTCAAACTATTCACAGGTGTCAACTATGTTTTTTAATTAAACAAAAAAAGAAACGCCATCTTGCAGAGGCGCTTCTTTTCCCGGGAAATGGTTTTAATCGGCAGATAGCTTTAAATTGACACCAACAGCGGTTCCGTTTCTCGAGGAGTCAGCAACTCCAGTAAAAGTCCCTGCTTTTCGATCAATGAGTAAGGCTTGCACATTTCCTATATCAATAGGCGAACTGCCAAAACGGTGACCCATATCATTTAGCTTCGTTCTCACATCAAGGGGAACTCCTACTTCGTAACGGTAAGAAGTTGGACTGTTTGTATATATCCGCGGCTCTTCCACTGCATCTTGAAGCTCCATATCGTATTCAAGCAAGTTTAGGATGGTTTGTGAAACAGAAGCAATAATGGTCGTTCCTCCAGGTGAGCCAACAGTCATGACCGGCTCGTTATCTTTGAATATGATCGTCGGGGTCATACTGGATAATGGACGTTTATTCGGCTGGACTTCATTTGCTCCGCCTGGTCTTGCGTCAAAATCTGTTAGTTCATTGTTTAAGAAAAAGCCATATTCCGGAACAAGAATCCCTGTACCAAATAACTGTTCAATGGTTGTTGTGAATGACACGACATTTCCCCACTGATCGGCAACAGTAAAATGAGTGGTCTCACCAATGGTTTTATCTTCTGGCTGCGGGACAATCGGGGATGGATTTTTTTCATCCTCATAAGCCCATGGATCTCCTTCTTTCGGGTTTTTGTTCATTTGATCTAATTGAATGAGAGAAGCTCTTTTTGAAATGTAATCATCGTCTAGTAGTCCTTTTAGTGGAACATCTACGAATTCGGGGTCGCCTGCATATGCAGCACGGTCAGCATAGGAGAGATGCATTGTTTCAGCAAGCAGCTGATATTTTTCGAATGATTTGGGGTCATATTGTGATAGATTGAAGTGATCTAGTATTTTGAGTATTTGCAGCATAAACACACCGCCTGAGCTTGGTGGAGGCATACTTGCAAGCTGGTATCCTTTATAGTCCCCCCAGATAGGCTTGTCAGTCTTGACCTCATAACGACCAATGTCATCAGTTGTCATCGTTCCGCCAAAATCTTTGACTGTATTTGCAAGTGCCTTTGCTACTTTTCCTTCATAAAATGCTTTACTTCCTTTTTTCGCAATGAGCTTAAATGTTTTGGCAAGACCTGGCTGTACAAGCAGATCGCCTTCTTTGAGCGGCTGATCATCTGGAAGAAAGATTGGCGCTGCAGCCGTTTTTTTCAGCTTCCCTTGATGATCTTCAATGGCTTGTGCCAGAACAGAATCGATTTCAAATCCATCCTCTGCAAGCTGAATGGAAGGCTCAATCAATTCCTTCATCGAACGGGTCCCCCACTTATCCAATGCTGCCTCGAGACCTTTTACTGTCCCTGGAACACCAACCGCATTACCGTGTGTAGACCGCTCAGCAAATGGGATGACTTTTCCTTCGTCCGTTAAAAACATGTCAGGTGTTGCGCCCTGTGGTGCTCGTTCTCTACTATTGATGATGGACGTTTCTTTTGTCTTTCCATCATAAACCATCATAAAACCACCGCCGCCAATTCCAGACATCATTGGCTCTGTCACATTCAGTGCGTACTGGATGGCAACAGCAGCATCCACTGCGTTTCCACCTTTCTTCAATACATCAGCACCTACTTCTGATGCCAGCGGGTGAGCAGTAGCAACCATGCCATCTTTACCAACAGCTACTTTACTCCCATGAGATTCGTTCGCATTGACTTGGCTGACAGGCAGAAAAAACGAGAAAACAAACAGACATATGGACAAAACAGTTAGAGAAATGCGTTTCATGAACAACACCCCTTCCATATTCTTACTTTGACCTTACCGACTTCTTGACCAGAATACAATAGATTATTCTAAAATTTCTAAAATTTTCATCCTATCATCCTACATTTCCCAAATCGGACATTGTTTTTCAAAACATATGACGCACTCGATCATTAGGAATAAAGACACAGCATTTCCAACGATTCGGGTTCAAGGTATAATAAATACAACAAAGAGGGGGAAAAAACGGTGAACAACAAAAGCAGATTATTTTGGGAAGACTATTGGAAAGAGAAATCAGAACAAGCACCCGCTGACGCATTTGTATCGGCGTGGGCATTCGGATCAGATCCAGATCATTTACTTGATCTTGTCAAGCAAGGAAAGAAAACAGCCACTTGTTCTGGTCACCTGTTTTATGAAAAGGAACATGAGCCGCTTCCAAAACCCGGACAATATGCGGTCATTTTGGATAGCCAGGAAGAGCCAAAAGCCATCATTGAAATTACAGATGTAGATGTCATGCCAATGAATGAAGTCCCCGAATCATTTGCAAAAGCAGAAGGTGAAGGCGATTTATCTTATGACTATTGGTATAGAGAACATAAAGAATTTTTCACAGAAGCACTCCAATCATACGGATTAGATTTCAAAGAGGATATGCTTCTTGTTTGTGAAAGGTTTAAGCTGATTCATTCGGCTTCTTAGCCTATAAGCGGTGCCAAAAATGGCCCGCTTTTTTCGTTGCTTTTCCCCTTTTAGAAAAAGGTGTGTTGAGATCACATCTTTAGGTCAGAATAAGATCAAATAGAAAAAGTGAAGAAATTTTCGACTACACCTGTTTTTTTTCGACAAAAGAATATATAATTATTTGATGTGTGCATTGTCTCATTTATACAATGGAGGGTTTTTACATGTTAAAAAGGAAAAAAGACAAGTTTTCCGTCTTGTTAACGGAAATTGCTAAAAATTTAGATGAAACTGCTGAGTATTTTGTTAGCTATAAAGTAACAAATCAAACCACTCTGAAAGAATTTTCTGACACATTGAAGGAATATGAGACAAAAGGTGATAATCATGTTCATACCATGATTAAAGAGCTGAACAAAGCCTTTATTACACCGATTGAACGTGAAGACATTCTTCAATTAACGAATAGCCTCGATGATGTTTTAGATGGAATTGAGCATTTTTCCGCAACATTAGAAATTTACTCAATCACAAGCTCTGACGAACATATCGACAAATTCAGCCACTACATCAGAGAGTGTGCGAAAGAAATTTTAATCACAATTGATTTACTAGCTGAAAATCGCTTGAAAGATATTCATCCGCACGCAATCAAGATTAAAGAGATTGAACATAATTGTGACAATCTTCATCGTAAATCATTAAAGAACTTGTTTGGAAAAGAAACAGATCCAATTAAGGTGATTCAATACAAAGAAATTTACGAAACACTTGAAGAAATCGCTGATTCCTGTCAAAGTGTTGCCAACAATCTAGAAACAATCATTATGAAGAATGCGTAACGGGGTTAGTTAAACATGGACACATTACTCATCCTTACCATACTTATTGTCATTTGTGCACTTGCTTTTGATTTCATTAACGGGTTCCACGATACAGCAAATGCCATTGCGACTTCAGTTTCAACGAAGGCATTAAAGCCTAGACATGCGATTATCATGGCAGCGTTCATGAACTTCTTAGGAGCAATGACATTTACAGGTGTGGCAAAATCCATTACAAAAGATATCGCAGATCCATTTACACTTCAAAACGGCTCTGTTGTGATCTTGGCTGCTTTAATTGCCGCCATCACATGGAACTTGCTTACTTGGTATTACGGGATTCCGAGTAGTTCTTCACATGCACTAATCGGATCAATTGCAGGAGCGGTTATTGCCTCTGCCGGTTTTGGCGCTTTAAACTATTCGGGATTCATTAAAATCATTCAAGCCCTTTTGCTTTCACCTATCCTAGCTTTCGTATTGGGATATATCGTGTATACCATTATCAAAATTATATTTAGAAACAACAATCTCGCAAAAACGAATAAACAATTCCGACGTGTTCAAATTTTAACGGCTGCACTGCAATCGTATACCCATGGAACAAACGATGCGCAAAAAGCGATGGGTATTATTACGATGGCTTTAATTGCAGGTAATTTGCATACAACAGACGATATTCCTTTCTGGGTACAATTCTCTTGTGCGCTTGCAATGGGACTCGGTACTTCTATTGGCGGCTGGAAGATTATCAAAACAGTCGGCGGTAAAATTATGAAAATTCGTCCAGTAAACGGAGTATCTGCCGACTTAACAGGTGCAGCTATTATCTTCGGTGCGACGTTTATTCACTTACCTGTTAGTACCACTCACGTGATCTCATCTTCTATTCTAGGTGTAGGTTCTGCACACAGAGTCAAAGGGGTAAACTGGGGTACGGCAAAACGTATGCTTGTCACTTGGGTGATTACATTACCGATTTCAGGCACTCTAGGAGCTCTTATATACTTTGTGTTAAATGCGATTCTCTAATTTCAAAGACCTGTCTGACAGGTCTTTTTTTATTTGTCTGCACACTTAAATATCCTTTCCCCGCAGGACATTTTTTCATGAAGCAGGGTTTCCAATCATATCCATAGAAATAAACAAGTATTCATCTGTCTATGGGAGAGAAGAACATGCTATTATTTTTTCAATTGACTGTATGGTTATTGCTAGGTGCTCTTGCTGTGTATGTATTTGCGGTATGGCGCTTTGAACAAAAAGTAAAAGAAAAGATGTTTGCCATTCGTAAAACGTGGTATTGGATTTATGTAGCGGGTGCTGTCGTGTACTGGACAAATGATCCTTCTTCTATCTTCACTGATTGGATGCACTACTTGATCATTGCCGTTTTTTTCGCATTAACCGATGCTTTCATCTTTCTTAGCTCCTATATTAAGAAACTCGGAAATCATGAGCTGGAAACCGACACCCATCAACTCCTTGAACAAAATAACGATCTGCTTCATTCTTACCTTAATAAACTAAAAACGTACCAATACCTATTGAAAAATGAACCGATCCATGTATATTATGGAAGTGTAGAGGCATATATAGAGGGAATTGAGCGGCTAATTTATTCTTTTGCCGACAAGATGAATATTCAAGCGGTGCTTTGTCCATACGATACGCAGGAACAAAAAGATGACCTGCTTCGGACACTTGACCAGCGGGCTCTCATTCAGGCGAAGCTTGACAGGCAGGAAGTATATTATGATGATTTCGGTCATTTGGTGCTCATCCCATTTTCTGTAGCAGATGCTCATTTTGTCATTAAGCTCACCTCCGATGAGATTGTCACGGAGTTCGACTATTTATTAATGACATCACTTACAACAATTTATGACCTAATCTTGCCTGACGAAGAGGAAGGTGATGAAGATGGACCACGCACTTCAAGGGGATAACAACAATCCTAAGAAAAACCCTTTTAAGATTTTAAAGAAAAAACGCCATATCAGTATGGCCGATTATAAGGTAAGCCCCCATACTGAGCGAATTTTTAAAAAGAATGAACAGCTTCTGGATGAGTATAAAAATAAAAAGGCTTGATTACACTAAAGGACGCGGAACGAAATCCGCGTCCTGATTCCATTTTTACATAGACTTGCATACAATATGCTATACGCTGCAACGATTGAGGTGCCAAAATGAAAAAGAAAATCAAACAACTAAGGTATGTTCAGTTTGCCGAATATCAGCCATCCCCATATACTAGGCGATTAATTGAAAAAAGTGAAACAGCCATCCAATCATACAAACAGAAACACTCACTGATTTAACAGTTTAAGCAGCTTCTCCTTCGTTTTAGGACCGTATACCCCATCACTTGTCAGACCGTTCACCAGCTGAAAGCGTGCCACGGCATTCGCCGTTTTTTCCCCGTAAACACCATCGATGCCTTTATCTGCAGCCGATTTATCAGGATAAAAATAAACGGCAGCAAGCGCTTTTTGGACGAGGCGTACGTGCTCTCCCTTCGTTAGAGGCGAAGTCACCTTTAAAATCCCATCCGGCAGCTCATACATCATTTTTCCATCATTTCGATAAATTTTAAGAACCTGTCCAATTTGAATCTTGTTCGGGTCGCTAATGTTATTCCACTTCTGTAGATCCTGAACTGTGACGTCATGAGCTTTAGCAATACTCGTTAACGTATCCCCGCTTTTGACGACATACGTGATGACCGTCTCAGGGTCTCCTGCCGTTTCAATTCCTTTTTTAAATTCATCCCATGTAGCAAGAAGCAGGCGCGGACATGCTTTTCCAGACCAGTGCTGATGTGTAACCACGTTAGCTAGTGGAATGTTATGTTCTTTCAACAGCTTTTGGATGAGCCATTGCGCATGTTTGACCGCTTGCTGGAAATTCCCATCTTCATTTTCACAAATTTCAATGCCGATCGACTTTCGGTTACCATTGCCTTGTCCGTCCCCTGCATGCCAGCCATTTTCATTTAACGGCAGATGCTGAAAGATTTCATGATCATCCACTGTAAAGTGCCAGCTCACCTCTGTCGTTGGGCGTTTCACATATGCCGCATGACTTTTCGCATCCGCTCCTTTTGATGTGTTTGCTGTGTTATGCACCGTCACATACATCGGTGTCATGGCGTATCCTGGGCGGTTTCCGTTTCCAACTGGAATAAAATCTTGATAAATTTCTACCATGTTCTGCACTCCCTTTTGCTAGATTGAATTGATCTTTCTCATCAATTGGTGGCGTTCGTAAGACACATGAGTTTGTTTTAGTGATAAGACTATGGTAAAATTTGAATTCAATCCACTCTTTTTAGTAGTGGAAAACGTAAAAATGCAGAAAAAAACAGGAATTAATTCCATTTTTCCTTGATTTTATGTTAAAATTGTTAAAAATAAGCCGATATTAAAAGTAAGCAATGGCTCAATTAGCTATTTAGTCCTATATGGACTTTTCTTTTACGCCAAAAACAGAACATACGTTTGCTTGGAGGTTTTTAAATGACTGGATTTTTAACCCATTTAGAAGAAGAGATTAAGCGGTTATATGCCAAATTACAAATAAGCGGTCCTGCTTATAGAGACATGCAAAGGATCGCTTCTGAATTTCATGTATGGGTCCACTATGAGGATACTGGCAGCATGATGATCAAACATCAAGGTCTTTACAGTATTATATTAAACAGATCTCTATCATCAGAGGAACAATGGCAGGATTTTGCCCACGAGCTTTGTCATGTGCTGAAGCATGCAGGCAATCATTTCAAGATGAACAAACTCTTTCGAGAACTGCAAGAGTTTCAGGCTAAACAATTCATGTATCACTTTTGTGTACCGACCTTTATGCTGATGCAAATGAAGCTTCCAAACCTTCGGCAGCAAGCCATTTTGCAGATTGCGCAAACATTTCACGTCACCTGGGCTTTCGCTGAAAAGCGGCTTGCCTTATTCGAACAGCGGAAAGCAGGCATACGCTTTCAACAAGAGTTTACATCTTATTTAATGAAAGCTGAAAAGGTCGCGGAAAAAGAAGCTGTTTATCAAACGTAAGCCTTTCTGCATAGGAGAGCAGGCGTTTATTCATACAGGTGTAATACTTGCTTGAGTACATTTGTGTACCGATAAAATTGCTCATTTTGCGTTTCACGGCGATAGCGCCGTCTGAAGTCTTGAAAGAATGCTCTTCTTTGCGCCTGACTGATTTCAAGTTGTACACTTTTTCCCGTCAGACATTGATTATTAATATTGTGAGGATGTGTTCCAGAATAACGATCAGATTCAGATAGCAGCACTGCTTGGAAGCCATTAAGCGTTAAACGTTTCACTGTTTCTGCCGCTCTTTCTCTGTCTGTCCCGCCCACTAATGTTTGAAGCCTCTCCGTTTCCCCGTAGCCATGGAGCGCAAACGTGTAATGATGGGTATGCACTAGAGAAAGGCAGACCGGCTCATCGAAACGTGTGCTTGTAATGTGAAGCACATGATTGCCTTTCACCTTAAGGCCTTCAAATAAATACATAGAATAATTACTTGCGATTTCATGAATGAGCTCACTCACGCCAGATTCAATTCCTCCGGCATGAGGGGATAAAACCAAAAGCTGGTCACCTTTCCGCTTGTGAAGAATTTGATAATCGATTCCTTCTCTTTCATGAGCGGAAAGCTCTTCATAACTTTGATATGTATCAATGATTTGCGTCATTCCATCTTCCCCATTTCTCTATATGAGCATAAGTCTACTGATCTTAAATTCTTTTGTAAAGGGATTTCGAATGACCTATCGACATGAAACATCCTTAAATTTTCCTTATCTTTACGGCTATCTGTTGAATTTTGAGAAAAAATGACCGATAATTGAAATGAATAGAACTTTTGGACTATATGAATCTTTTTGCATTCTCTCTCATAAATTAGAAATATTGTGATCTACATCTGGAGGAATTCATGTTAAAAAAGAAAACCACCATCACCCTTGTCATCTTATTCCTTAGCTTCGCTGGCATCATTTACTGGAAATGCTTTTCTCTTCAAGGCGTATCTCACGGAACCTTTATCCGCTCGATGACATCACCTGACGGAACATATATCATCAACACCTATCGACATAGCGGAGGGAAACTAAAGGAGAACGCAGTTAGAGCAGAAATTGAAAACAAACTCACCCACCGAAAAAAAACGATTTACTGGAAATACCCTGATAAAGACCCCCTCATCAAATGGAAAAATGGACAACTTGTTCAAATCGGGCATGAATTTTTAAATGTGGTAAAGGGTGAAACATACGATTATCGCTTTGATCGGAACAAAAGAAAATAGCGTATTAAAAAAACGAATCCCTCTTGGATTCGTTTTTTACGTTGACATCACATGCTGCATAAATTCTTTCATTTCTTTACTTACAATCGTCAATCGTTCCACGATTTCGCTAAACTCTGTCACAAGTAAAGCTTGCTCTGCTGATGAACCTTTCATATGACCCATACTCTCAAGTAATGTATGTATATTCGAGGAAATTCCTTGCAAAGAGCTTTCGATATTTTCTGTTGCACGTGAAGTTTCACTTGAAAGCTTTTGAACCTCACTGGCTACAACACTAAAGCCAGCCCCTTCTTTTCCTGCCCGGGCTGCTTCAATTGACGCATTCAATCCTAGCAAACTCGTTTGTTTCGAAATCCCTTTAATCATTTTTGTAATATCGGATGTTTTTTTCGAGCTTTCAAGTGTTTGCTGCGTTTGTAAGGTCATTTCCTCACTTGTCGCAGAAAGCTCTTCTGAATGCGCCGCCACCACATGCACCTTTTCTTGAATACTATGAATGATGTCATTTAATGACTCCATATATGCTTCAAGCTCTAATTGATTTTTAAGCGGAAAACCTAAAGCGAGTGCACCAATAACCTGTTGATTTTCATCAAAAATTGGCAAACCCATTGCATTTAACGGTATTCCATAGACCGATTCAGGTACAAACGTACTTGATGTTTCACCTCTGAGCGCTTTTTTCATATTTAAATCATCTGGTTTAATAAGTTCTCCAGCACGAATTTGAAAATCTACATCTTTCGATGGCAAATACAGCAAGAATTTCTCTCGATCAATGACACCCATCGTCACTTCGTTTTTTAAAATCTGCATCATATAAGGTGCTGCTGTCACAATACTCTGTAGTATATCCAATTTCTCTACCCCCTTATATAGTTTATCGGTCGTTCTTCTTAAATTAATAGTTACTTTTTAAAAATAATGATGATAATTGAAGAAATTCTTCATATTTACGAGCAATAAGTAGTGCATTTACTTTATATATTCAAACGTAAATTTGATATAATTAATGAATCGACATATGATGAAATGGTCATGTAGCCATTTTATATATTATTGGAGGCGCATGTTGTGACACAACCCATGAAATATGAGCGGGCAATCGTCATTGGCGGAGGCATCACCGGAATGCTCGCTGCAAAAGTTTTATCAACGTTTTATGATCAAGTCTTAATTATTGAAAAGGATGAACTGCCAGACTCTCCTGAGAATCGTCTCGGCACTCCTCAAGCCTTTCATCCACATAGAATGCTGCCACTTGGCAAGCAAATCGTTGAACGTCTATTCCCTGGTTATACAAAAGAATTACTGGCAATGGGCGGATTTAATACAAGGGATCAAACCTCTCGATTTATCACAAAAGATGGCGAATTAACGCTCACTGATACAGAAGAAACCGCCGTCACAAGACGCGCGATGCTAGAGTGGGTGCTGATGCAAAGAATGGTAAAAGAGGACCGTGTGCAGTTTTTAGAAAAACATGAAGCCATCTCGCTTCAGTTTAAAGAAGGAACAAATCAAGTCATCGGGCTCATCGTGAAGGACCGGCAAGTAAAGCCTGGAAGCATTCACGAAATGAAAGCAGACTTAGTAATTGATACGTCTGGAAGAATGTCTAAATTGCCAAAATGGCTGAAGGACGCTGGACTCACCTTACCACAGACTGATGAGTTACGTGTGTTTCTAGGCTACAGTACAAGATACTACCAAATACCACCAGGTGCGCCATACATGCAATCAATGGTCGTAGTTGGACAGCCTCATAAACAAATCCCAACAGGTCTGTTTGAACGGGTAGATCATGATTTAGTGGCTGTTCTTCTTTCTGCAGCTGGCGGTTCACATTATCCAACAACGGATGATGCTCAATTCGATTCAGAAACCACTGCACTGACCCATCCCGCAATAGCAGAAGCCATCACCCATTTAACGCCCTATACAAAACCAAAAGGATTTAGAGTCCCTTCTTGCGTAAGACATCACTATGAACACATGCAGGATTGGCCAAGTGGATTATTGGTGATGGGCGATGCCTTGTGTACGTTAGATCCCATTCATGGGCAGGGCATGACCAAGGCCGCTCTTGAAGCACAAACACTTGACCGTATGCTCAAACAAGCACAAAAAAATGAGCGGCTATCTTTTGAAAAGGACACATTACAACAAATGCAGCAAGCGAGTGAACTTGGATGGTGGCTTTGTGCCATTGCTGATATGGCGTGGGACGGCGTCGAGTTAAAAGGAGAAACAACCATTCCCCACTTGACATTCGTACAGGAATTTTTAAATCGCTACGTACAATACGCCATTGTCACAAAACAGCCTGAATGTCTTGAGGCGTATCACCGGATGCATTCTTTCTTAACAGAACCGAGAGACATCATCAACTTAGAACAGCTGCACGACATGATTCAAGCTGACCCCTCTGGAGAAACAGCCGAATGGTGGAAGCAATGGGATCAAAAGAACGATGAAGGCAACCGAGCTTTTTTCCATGAAGCGGTTCCTGACTTTCGTCTAGAGCACTTGCTGTCATTTAATTGAACTAAAAAAAGCCCCTTTAAAGGGGCTTTTTCATTAACGTAATAATTGAAGTACGTTTTGTGGCTGTTGGTTTGCTTGTGCTAACATTGCTTGAGATGCTTGAGAAAGAATGTTGTTCTTTGTGAACTCACTCATTTCTTTCGCCATGTCAACGTCACGGATACGAGACTCAGCAGCTGTTAAGTTTTCAGCAGAAGCACCAAGGTTGTTGATTGTGTGCTCTAGACGGTTTTGGACTGCACCAAGCGCAGAACGCTGTTTAGATACGGCGCCGATTGCTTCATCAATTTTCGCTACTTCGACGTCAAAGTCAAAACCATCTTCATTTACTGAAATATCTTTGACAGTCAATGTTTCAGCGTCCATTTTGCCGATCTTTACGTTGATATTTTGCGTAATGTTCGCTCCAATTTGGAATTGGAATCCTTCCTCAACGCTACCATCCAACAGATTCTTTCCGTTAAATGCTGTACGTTGAGAAATACCATCAATTTCATCAACCAAAGCAGTGAGTTCTTCTTGAATAGCTGTTAAATCTTCTGTTTGTTGAGTCCCAACGTTACCCGCTTGAACTGTCAATTCACGCATACGTTGAAGAATCGCATGAGTTTCAGTTAATGCACCTTCAGCAGTTTGAATAAGAGAAATACCATCTTGTGCGTTTTTAGATGCCATTTCTAATCCGCGGATTTGTCCACGCATTTTTTCAGAGATAGCAAGACCTGCTGCGTCATCTCCTGCACGGTTGATACGAAGTCCAGAAGAAAGCTTTTCCATGTTCTTTTGCCCTGCACCATTGTTGGCGGACAAACGGTTCAGTGTGTTAAGTGCTGCGATATTGTGGTTAATTCTCATGTTAAATGACCTCCGTGTGTTTGAACCAATTGGACGTCCTTATCCAAAAGTTCTAAATTAGAATTTTTTTGTAAGCCTTACAATCCATTTATCGAACTTAACTGGAATATGTTTAACAAAAAAGGGATAAATAAGGATAAAGTCTCATTCAATATGATCGTTTCGCTAGAGTATGCCAAATTTAAAGGTCATTTTTCATGATTTATCATAGGGATTTAAGAATCATAAGAGTGGAGGAAATTCGAAGAAAAAACAACATAAAAAAAAGCCCCATAAAGGGGCCTTTCATTAACGTAGTAATTGAAGTACGTTTTGTGGCTGTTGGTTCGCTTGTGCAAGCATTGCTTGAGACGCTTGAGAAAGAATGTTGTTCTTCGTGAACTCACTCATTTCTTTCGCCATGTCAACGTCACGGATACGAGACTCAGCAGCTGTTAGGTTTTCACCAGAAGCACCAAGGTTGTTGATTGTGTGCTCTAGACGGTTTTGGACTGCACCAAGTTTACCACGCTCTGAAGATACTTTATTGATTGCAGCATCTACTTTGTCTAACAAAGCATCTGTGTTAGCAGCTGTAGCAGTTGTTACATCATAATCTGCTTTTAACATATCAAGACCAGCAGCAGCAGTACTCATATTACCAATATCAACTTTTAATTGTTGAGTTTTGTTAGCACCAATTTGGAAAGTAAATCCATCTGTTGCTGTACCATCAAGTAATTTTTTACCGTTGAATGCTGTACGATTAGAGATACCATCTACTTCATCTAAAAGGTTGTCGATCTCATCTTGGATCGCTTTAAGATCTGTAGTTGCATCTTGTGTACCAGTGTTACCCGCTTGAACAGTTAGTTCACGAACACGTTGAAGGATTGAGTGAGTTTCAGTCAATGCACCTTCAGCTGTTTGGATAAGAGAGATACCGTCTTGTGCGTTTTTAGATGCCATTTCTAATCCGCGGATTTGTCCACGCATTTTTTCAGAAATCGCAAGACCAGCTGCGTCATCCCCTGCACGGTTAATTTTAAGACCAGAAGAAAGTTTCTCCATGTTCTTTTGACTTGAAGCATTGTTTGCAGACAAACGGTTTAATGTGTTAAGTGCTGCGATATTGTGGTTAATTCTCATTTCCTATTACCTCCATGTATGTGGGACCTGACAGACGTCCTTGTCTGAAAAAAGTCCTTTATTCTAGGGCTTATCAACCCTGACAATTCTATTATCGGACGTGATTATAGGATGTTTAGCAGATTTTTAAAAAAATATCGCATTTTTATCATGACGTTAATCCTAACTTTGAGAATTCTATAAAAATAAAGCTGCTGATCTCTTATCAGCAGCTTTACAATTTATGAATATCAGTATTGCTTGATATCAAACATTAATATATTTTGGTACACCACGTAATCCTTCTTACTTGTGAAAGGTCCTTTATTGTGTTCATCATTGATTTCATAGAAGTTCATGCCAATTCCAAAACTTCTTTCTTTGTACCAGTTAAGAAAATCGTTGATTTCTTTCATTGAAAGCAAATAATCCTTTTGCAGCCCGTTTATCATGGTAATTGAAAGTATACCTTTTGTTGATTCTTCACCAGGTTTTGTCCCGTCTTGATCTTTCGGTTCTTCGGTTGTGCCATCACCAGGTTTTGTTCCGTCTTGATCTTTTGGTTCTTCTGTTGTGCCGTCACCAGGCTTCGTTCCGTCCTGATCTTTCGGTTCTTCAGTTGTGCTGTCCCCTGGCTTTGTCCCGTCCTGATCTTTCGGTTCTTCGGTTGTGCCGTCACCTGGCTTTGTTCCGTCTTGATCTTTCGGTTCTTCGCTTGTTCCATCATCTGGCTTTGTTTCATCCTGATCCTTTGACACTTTTTGCAGATCTTTTAATGAAATAGAGATTACAGATTTAAAATTATTTTTGACAGAATGACTACCAATTGTTTCAGCATAATCTCTTCCACCAATCACATATAATTGATCATCAGCAATAGCTGCTACAGATCCAACTCTACCTTCAGGAATTTCATATAAGGAATCTTTGACTTGACTAGTTTGTGGATCAAATATTTGAACTTGTTTTAGTAATTTGCTAGATCTATCTCCAATTTGCTGACCGCCAATCATAAAAAATTTATGATTGTATGTCGCATAAGCAGCTTCATAAGCAAAAGAATTTAATTGAATATCCTTTAAGCGTTGCCACTTACCTAACGTCATATCATATTCTAAAATGTCTTTATCTTTCGCTCGGCTAACATTAGCCTCACCACCAGCAATATATAACTTTCCATTTATCTCTGAAATACTTCTTCCCTGACGAGAAGCTAATTGAGAATTATCTAAACTTTCCCACTCTCCACTTACCGTATTATAGGAATTTACTTGAGAGCTTGATAAAGATGCTACTATATAAATTTTTTCTCCAACCGTAATTGCTCTTAAGGAACCATTTATATAGGATTTATATATAAATTTCTCAGGAATCTTAATCGGTTCTTCTGTCCATTGATCTAGTTCCGTATCATAAACATCAATGGTTTTGTGAACTGTTTTAGTTGTATCAGTAAGGCCGCCAATGACATAGATTTTTTTTCCTACTGTCGCGTAAGCAGCGCCCGTTCTTTCTCTAGGCATACTTGCTTTTTCTGTCCACAAATCAGTATTAGGATCATACATATATGTTGAATCATTGAATTTAGACTGTTGACTTGCTCCACCGAATACATATATTTTCCCATCAACTACTCCTACACTTGCTCCGATACGCTCTTCCGGTAAGTCTGCTCGCTTCGTCCACCCATTTGTCTCAGCTGCATGAGCTTTTAACGGATGAATTGTGACCATCATAAAAATAGTCAAAAGCACTAAACATAAACTTTTTTTCATCGTTTCTTTCCTCCATATCTTAAATATCCCTCCTTTTATCGACATATTTGTAATAAAATTTAATTTTTATCATTGTACGCCAGAACAAATATCCTCAAATTGCACTGTTATTTACCCTCACACATACATCACCGGCGTCGATATTTTAATAATCTTCCCGCCCCGACGATAAAACCTAGGAACGCGGCGGCTTAAGGTGGCAACAACCTCGTAGTTGATCGTATTGAGCATTTCGGCGATTTCATCGACAGAAATTTCTCCGCCTTTTTGACGGCCGTAAATAACGACTTCCTCGCCTTGTTTTGCTTTTATATCTCCTAAACTGATCATCGTCATATCCATGGTGACGCGGCCAGCAATCGGCATTCGTTTTCCGCGGAAAAGCATAAATCCTCTATTGGATAAAGCACGTGAATACCCATCTGCATAACCAATCGGTATGGTCGCAATGACTTCATCAGGCTTTGCTACATAGGTTGCCCCATAACTGACGGTTCTTGGCTTCGTCACCATTTCTTTCACGAACGCAATCCTTGCTTTTAAACTGAGAGCGGGCTCTAGCTTAACAGCGTCTAAACTCTCAATGTATTGCGAGGGGTACAATCCATATAGCCCGATGCCTAGCCGAATCATATCTGCACTAAATTCAGGAAATGCGATGGCAGCTGCTGTATTGTTCATATGTACCGTAGGCAATGTAATGCCTTGTTTTTTTAAGAAACGAAGAAAATCAATAAAAATGCTGTGCTGAAGCAGTGTGAAATCAGGGTCAGGCTCATCCGCAGTGGAGAAATGCGTAAATATTCCATCCCATCTCAGGTTTTCGCTTTTTTCAAGCGCCTCCACTACTGCTAACAGCTCTTCCTTTGTCCGTACACCTAATCGTCCCATCCCCGTATCGACATTGACATGAATCCCAAGCCGGGGCAGACTTTCTTCTTCCGCTAAGATCTCATTTGCTTGAACAATCCAGTCTTCACGAAGGCCGGAGAGGTCAATTCTCCAGGTTGCAGCCCTTTTCACACAGTCGAGCGGGGTAAATCCAAGGACGAGAATCGGTGCTTCAATTTTTGCTCTCCGCAATACAATGCCTTCTTCCAAGCTGGCAACTGCAAGCTCTGTCGCACCGCTTTCTAATGCCTGCCGCGCAACCTCCACGAAACCGTGCCCATATGCATTCGCCTTCACGACAGCCATGATCTTACTTTTCTTTGGAATATGCGCTTGAATGGCTTCGATATTTCTTTTAATCGCGTCAAGATTGACCTCGATCCAGACTTCCCTGCAAAGCTTTTGCATGTATGTTTCCTCCTCATCACATGAGTCATTTCGATATCAATGTTCGTTTCTTATCTAGTCTATCTTTATTCATTTTTGAGAAAAACATTCAACCGCAATGACTGGACCAGCTTTGACTTGATTGACATAAAAAAAGAAACCACCTCAAACTGTGATTTCTTCTTTATGAACAGTCATTTCATTAATCCGCAGATTTCATCATTGAATCAATTTCATGATAAATCTCCTCCAGATTTT
Organism: Bacillus sp. FSL R5-0659; assembly: GCF_038008785.1. Classification (NCBI taxonomy): domain Bacteria; kingdom Bacillati; phylum Bacillota; class Bacilli; order Caryophanales; family Bacillaceae; genus Bacillus; species Bacillus sp. FSL R5-0659. Next base: position 1,182,664 of record NZ_JBBOZU010000001.1, on the reverse strand, counting down.
CTCGTTCAGTCAAATATTCGGCGGTGCTCTTACGAACAGGCACATCAAATTTTAGAAAGGTGAGCGTGATCGTTGATGATTCCTGATCATTCATAGTTAATCTCAATTCAAGTGTCGAGATCTCTTCATTATTATCACTCTCAACAGATTGTTCAACCGGCACACCATCTTCTAACATGTCAACTTGTTTCAACTCTTTCAAGGAAAGCTCAGTAACCTCAAACCTGAATTTTCGAGATGAGCCGTCAGGTTGATGGGTAATAAACCGCATGACCTTTCGCACATCATCAATCGCAAAGCCTTTATCCACATTTTGCGAAAAGATGTATGTTGAAGCCTGAAATCCGTCTTCTTGAAAAAGCATCATCATTTTATCTAATAATATGTTTGGATCATTCTTTTCTTTTTGTCTTTGCAGCCTTCCCGCTATCCATAAAATAACCATCGCGCCAATGATGCTAAAAACTGTTCCCAATCCATTACCTATATCTACGAAAACAGTAAAGCCTAAAATAGCAACAATTAAAGCGATTACAATGCCTATGATGAATATCACTCTATGCTCCTCCTGTCATAAACCTTCATTGTTATATTGGTTTAGCCATAGTATAGCATCTGGATTTTGATCGAAAAAAAATCTACTATAGACTAAACAGATACTACATTCATTTCACTTTTAAAATAGAAAGGATTTTTATGATGAACCTCTACACGACAGACAGAATCATTGATGCTCTTTATAAAGCCTGGTCCTCTCAATCTAGTTCAAAATGGAGTAAAGACAACCCAGCCAATGGACAATGTGGCGTTACTTCTTTAGTCGTCCATGATCTTTTAGGCGGGAAAATAAACAAGACCGCGTTACCCAACGGATGGCACTTTTATAACGTAGTGAATGGAACAAGAATCGACTTTACTTCTTCACAATTCTCTGAGGAAATCGTTTATATGGATGTACCTTCAAATCGAGAAGAAGCATTTCAAGATACGAATGAGGATCAGTATCGATATTTAAAGGAACGAGTCGTAGAATATTTACACATATCATATTCATGAAAACAGACCATAAGAGGTCTGTTTTCATTGAAGTTTGATAAAGTGTTTAAAAGATAGGTAGTAAGAACTCACACACGCCTTCTTCTTCTCTATATCTCTCCATAATAGGTGCCTGACGCGTGTTCAATTGATTGTGTTGGATCATTTGAGGCAATTGTCTCCAAAACAAACTCACTTTTTCGGTTGTATGTGTCACTGTAAACACAGCATACTTTCCTCACTTAGATGAATTAGAATATCTATGCAAAAAGAAAGACAGGTATACGTTTGACAATATTTATTGGATTAAAAAGAGTTTCAAAAGATGATGCTCAACTTTAGCTGACATGAATCTAGAAAACTAAGATCACCAGCATTCTATTAAGCATAGTGGAACTGAACTATTTTATAAAATAAAGGAAAACCCTACTTTTACTTGAAGTAAAAGTAGGGTTTGTCTAGAATCTGAGAGAATATTTATAAAAAGACATTAATCAGTAGGTTGTATTTTTCCAGCATTCATTTTAAAAACAACATGACATAATTCCTCTATATCTTTTTTATGGTGAGAAGTTAATAAAACAGTTGCACCTCTTTCATTTTCTGCTTTAATCAAATGATATACATTTTCCACTGAATCTTCGTCCAGTCCATTCATCGGTTCATCTAATAAGATAATATCTGGTTTTTCCATAATAGCTTGAGCAATTGCTAATTTTTGTTTCATACCTAAAGAATATGTTTTAACACTTCTTTTATCATCAGGATTCAGTCCGACACTTTCAATAACCTGTCTAATTTGTTGATCATCTATTCTCTTTTGAATATCTGCAAGAAACTTGAGATTATCAAAACCACTGTATTGTTCTAAAAAAGCGGGTTTCTCTAAAAGCACGCTAATACTTTTAGGAAACGAAATTTGTTTATGCAAAATTTGATCAGATACTATAACCTCACCAGCACTTGGTTTCACCAAACCAGCTATCACTCGAAAAAGCATCGTTTTTCCAGATCCATTATGCCCAACAAAGCCAATGATTTTTCCTTTTTCTAATGACAAATTTATATCTTCCAATACAGTTTGCTTTCTAATTATTTTCGTAACTGCATTCAATTCAATTATAGACATGATAAAGCTCCTTTTATAAATAATCGTTTTTAAAAGAATGATATACAACATATATCATGAGACATGCAATGATTGTAAGTTCAAAAAGAATAAAAAGCGGTTGTCCTTGGACATGCTCATACATACCATAGTATAGGGGAACATATTTATTTTCTATTTTAATACCAGCAAAAAACATACCCAGCACACAAATGTTAGCCACTTCAACAGTTAAGTGATTTTTCAAAATTAACCATATTGTTCCATGCAATAATAGATTGATAGTGATATAGATAAAAATAAAAATCCAGCCCAAATCAAATTGAATGCTTACATGAAGAAAACTAAATAAAATTATAGCAACACTGAGTGCAGTTATCACATAATAAAAGGTAAATAATATACCAATAATAAATCTAGCTATCCACAGAATCCTCCACTGACGCAACCTTAAAATCATTTGCATTTCAAACATATATATAGGATTTTTCCAAAGCATTTGAAGAAAAACAATATATCCTACAGAAAATGACAGCCAATACATCCAACTAATAAAAGTTCCATTTGAAGAACTAAAAAGCAAAGTGAAGAAATCTTTAGAGCTTTCCAAACCTTTAATATTATTGATGAAAATCATTGTATTTATAGCATGTAACACTAGTACAATGACTAAACTTTTAAGTATGGTATTTTTCAGTCTGAAATATTCAAGCTTTAGTATTCTCATTTAATTGAGGCCCCCAAAGTCTGATGAATTAGACATCCATCTTGTTAATAAGAAAAATATAAAGATGAGGACTAAAAGCTCTAAGACAGATTGAAAAGGAATTTGTTTATAACCATACACAAGATAAAATGAGACAAAGCCAGTTAGTGTTCTATCTATTATCATTAAAAAAATACAAAAAAGAGTAACTAGTGACTTATTATTAAATAGCTCTTGAAAAAAAACATACACCAATCCCATTAATTGGGTAATAAGAAAAAATATGATGAAGAAGAAAACCCCACTAAAGATATTATCGCTTTCTACTGAAGGAATATAATTTAACAAAGCTGTGTAGCTTATCCCTTTGATGTGTAGATAACTAGCCAACTTAGTAACAATAATTGCCCATGTACTGATTAACAGAGTATATAAAAACGAATAAACGATAACTGTTGTAACCTTAAAAGAAATAATTTCTTTCCTAGAAGAAAACCTCCTTAAAATTATCCAAGCGTTCAATTGATATGATTTAGACATTGCCAGTAAGAATAGAAAAATCGGTCCAAATATAAAATCATATCTGAAAAAAGTAAGTATTTCTATAAAATTAGAAAATCCCCCAATGCTGTATGAGGATATTGGAGTTACAGATATACTTAATATGAACAGAAGCAAACTCATAAAAATTAATAACTTCATAAAATCTTTTTTTAAATCTATAAGAACATACTTAAATTGTGTCCGAATTTTTTTTCACTCCTAATATATAAATGATCACTATTGTCAACATTCCAATAATAAAATTAATATAAAAAGAAGAATAAGATAGATTGTTTACTGGTTGTCTTGGATCTAAGAAATTAAATGGATCAATAGATACTTTCCCTATTAAACTACAAAGAAGCCAAAATCCTAGATAGAGCATTAAAGGAGAAAGAATAACAAGATATCTATTTTTTAAAAATAAAGAAATTGCTAAACCAAAACAAGCATACATTCCTGCATATAATGAACCTATTAAGTAATATATAAAAATATACAGATAAGGAGATTTAGCTAGTATATCAGAGAACATTTCTTTCTTTTGACCGTCAAATACATTATCAGCAAAAGAAGCCGTACCGTTAATCATTTTCTTATACACATCCGTATATGCTGCAAAATCCCATTGTCCGCTAATTAAATTAGATATTAAAATTCCGATTAGTAAGGGGAGTGCAAATAAAATAACACCAGAAAAATATGTAAATATAAATTTCCTGCTATAATAGCTTAATCTACTTTCTTTTACTAAGATATATTCTACATTCCCTGAACTCTTTTCTCTAAAGATGGAATCGACAATTGGTATGCCAATAAGTAAAGGAAATATAAAATAAAAAAATGAAGAAAAGAAAGAATCTGATAAGCCCATCCAATATTGATGGGCTGATACCATTGCAATAGCGTCTGGAAATTCACTATATAATCGACTATAAAGTGCGTAATCCGTATGATATTGTATGGAGCCCATAATTGCATTAGCTACAGTGATCAAAATTGATATCAATAATACAATATATAACAATTTGTTTTTTATAAGTTTTCTTATCTCACGCATAAGTTTTCTCCCTCTTAATTATGAAAAACAATACGACTATAGTCGTATTGTTTTTTTAGATTAATATTTATAATCTGGATTCCACTTTCCTGAAACTTCCACACCATGTATCGTCCAATTAGACGTTTGTGCTCCCGCTTTAATAGTCTTTTTTTCTGCACTGGAATCAACAGTAAAATTGCGTCTATCATTTTTTTTAAGATTATATGCTTTTGCTGAAACTTGTGTATTACCTTTCCAATGACCTACATTTACCTTATAATCACTTGCAATTACAGAGAAGTTAATGCTAGCTTTTTTACTGGTGCTTTTTACACCTTTCGCTACATCTCCCCAGTTTTGAAGTTTAGGTAAAACTCTTGAAAAATTATAGTTCTTTGCTTGTGCTATTCCACCGATACCAACTATTAAGCTAAGTGCTAAGACTCCTGCAAGAATTTTTTTCATTTTTTGTCTTCATCTCCTATTATCTCAAATTATGGTACAAATAGATTATAAGTGGTAAATTATTCTTAGTCAACATCTTTTTCTTAATTAAGGCTATTTTTGTATTATACTTAAAACTCCATGAGTGAGAAATACAATAATAAATCTTGATTTTCTTCCATACGATCAAGCATTGATTTCCTCTTTATATGCTTCGGCGTCCGGTACGTTAAATCTTTGAATATGATAATACCATTCATTGATTTTCAAACCGACGTGAGAAGAAAGCAATTTCTCCATCAGCCCTTACTACTTCCTCTATTTTCCCTATAATGACATATATTATCATTTTATGAACCTTTCGACACCGAAAAGAAACCGCAAAAGAAAAAAAAGCTTCTTGAAAGAAGCCATGTGAGTGATCATAATTTTGAGAAGGAGGAATAACTGAGCTCGAATCAGTGCCCTCTGTACTCTCTGAAATATGATGATAACTTCAGGTCTACCGAAATATATGTATCTAGTATATCCTTCACGTCATACTTGTTTTAATCGTTTCCATTTACGAATTTGAGTACGGAAATTTTTAAAAGGGGCAACGGTATTCACATGAATAAATTTATAAACGGGCCAAACAGCCTTTGCTGTAGCGTCATCCGCCCATTTTCGTTGATGAGGTTCAAACACATCTTCCTCACTCATACGATCTAACATATTACAAATAGTTAACACATTCTCTTTGAGCTGAGCTCTTAATGCGGCTAGTGATTGACAAGCATACTTCTCATTAAAAAGAGAATATAATACGCCAAGCTGATTCCATTTATAACCTTCTGCTGGCGTATGGACAACCTTTCCTTCAGATTCGGCTTGCTCCCATTGAAGTAGCAGGGTTGTCCAACCAACTTGATAGGCCAAATTTTCTGCAGGAGTTCGGCTTACATCCTCTATTTGATCATCTTTCATTTCTTCTGGAATTATATCGAATTCTTCATCGTATTGATTATACGATTTCATGATAGCTTGCTTTAAAACGGCTTTAGACTTATAACTTATCATATGATTCACCTCAAGTTCTTTTTGTGCAAATTTTTCTCGGAACATATCTTGAAAAGTACAAAAAAGGAAGTGGAGCTCATGATATTGAATGATTCTATTGCTTTGTGTTTTACAGTCTCTATGAAAATCAAACACTTAGAAAAAGCAATAGCTCAATAAATTAAAGCCATAAAAGCGGATACGAAAAATGAAGACACTCTTTACGGTTTACGTTCCATCATAAACAAGCACCCAGTATCTCTCCCCAGGTTCTCCTTCTTCTACAACAGCCTTCCAGCCTCTTTTTTGATAAAAAGATAAAGCTTTGTGATTTTCGGAGACACATTTGAGGGTGACCGGTGTTCCCAAAACGTTGATCGCTTGTTTGAGCAGCAGATCTCCAGCCCCTTGGCCCGCAGCTTCTGGATGTACAAACAAGAGATGAATAAATCGATCGGGTACATATAGAGAAATGAATCCGAGGATTTTATTGTTCTCCTCAGCTAAGAAAATTTTCTCTTCCTGCGTATCTTGATCAAAATCTTGCAGATTGAGTTCTTCTGGATTGAGCCAGTGAAAGCTTTGGCGCCGGGATTCTAAATAGATTTGTCTTAATTCTGGATAATCTTCTATGCTTGCTTCTCTAATCAACATCGCAACATCCCCTATGTTTTTTATTTGAATGTTAATTCGCCTCTAGAACGCGTTTTGCCTGTATTAAGCCTACCAGTAACAATTGATCACTGAACTGCGAATCATTGACAGCACGTGCAAGAGCAATTGTACCAATCATGCTGCTAACTAGTGCGTAACTCGTAAAGAGATCTATGTTTCCAGCATCAGCTATAAACTCCATAAATCGTTTCAATTCATCGGTATAAGCATTCCGTACCTCTTGCGATAATTGAGCAATTTCTCCTGCCAGCGCAGGCAGTATACAGCCGACCTCCGTCTGATCACGGTGAACCGAACTTAAATAGAATTCAATGATCGTCTGAATTCGAGGCTGGTCTGCTTTCTTGTCTGCAACACTTTGCAGCAGCTTGATCGTATCAGTGATAGCAAAATGAAAAGTCTCTATCACCAACTGATCCTTGTTCTTAAAGTGAGCATAAAACCCTCCATGAGTTAGGCCTGCTCCTTTCATAATGAATGGCAAACTGATATTACGAACGCCATTTGTTCGAAATGCTCGTGCAGCACTTGCAATGATCTGCTCTCTCACTTTTGACTTATGACCTTTTGGATAAGGCATCCCTCTACCTAACCTCCTTCTTATCAAAATATTATATTCATCATATTATCTTGTGTCAATTGACTGAAATCCATCTTTCCACACTCAGATGGGATTGACTTCATTAAAATATGATGACTATAATATATTATGATCATCATATTTTGAAGTTGGAGGTGCAAGAAATGATTCATTTAGACACAGTAGATACATTAGTAATTGGATCAGGTCCGGGAGGCTATGTGGCGGCATTACGTTCAGCTCATCTCGGCATGAAGACAGCGATTGTAGAGCGTGATCAGTTAGGTGGAGTATGCACCCATGTAGGCTGTATCCCTTCTAAGGCGCTAATAGCAGAAGCAGAGCGGTTCAAGCTCCGCACACAATGGGGTGGTTTTCAAGAAGGCGGTTCTTTCAAGGAAGCTCAAGCGTTCAAAAAAGCGGTTGTGGACAAACAAGCGGGAGGCGTACAATTTTTATTAAAGTCAGCGGGAGTTACCATACTGGAAGGCGATGCAAGCTTGATCGATCAGCATACAGCGGTCATTCAACATGCAGAAAAAGGTGAAAAGCAAATCAACTTCAAACACCTTATACTAGCAACCGGCTCCCGTCCAATTGAAATTAAATCACTCCCTTTCGGCGGTCGTATATTGTCTTCCACTGAAGCACTATCCCTTCCCGGGATCCCTAAAAGCCTTGTCGTAGTTGGGGGTGGTTATATTGGGGTTGAATTAGGACAGATGTTTGCTAGGTTTGGAACAAATGTCACCATCTTGGAAGGCGGCAATCAAGTATTGCCTGGCTTTGAAAGTGAGCTTGTCTCGCCTGTCGTTCGTCAATTGAAAGAAGATAAAATCACGCTGATTACAGGAGCAAACGTCACAGATGCCGAGCAGCGTATGAGCGGAATTGATCTTCATTATGAGAAACAGAAAGAAAGCTACACGGTGAAAGCGGAATATGCATTGGTTACTGTCGGAAGAAAACCGAATACAGATGGAACTTTAGGACTTGATTCTATCGGGTTGTCGATCCCTTCTCACGGACGAATTGAAATTGATGAACAATGCAGAACATCCATCCCGCACATATATGCGATTGGTGATATCACAGAGGGGCCTGCTTTGGCTCATAAAGCTTCTTATGAAGCAAAAGTTGCAGCAGAAGCAATCGCTGGTAAACCTTCGATGATAGACTATAAAGCGATCCCACTTGTTGTTTTTTCCAGCCCAGAATTGACGAGTGTTGGACTAAGCGAAACGGATTGCAAGCAAAAATCCATTCCGACTGTCATTGGGAAAGCAATGTTCTCCATAAATGGTCGAGCGCTGGCATTAAAAGAACCAGAGGGTTTTGTGAAGATTGTAGCCCATGCTGAATCTGGTCTTATTCTAGGGGCACAAATCGTAGGGGCTGAAGCATCTACTCTTATATCAGAACTAGCTCTCTCTATTGAAATTGGCGCTACAGCAGAAGATTTAGCAATGACGATTCATCCTCACCCAACATTAGGTGAAATGATCATGGAAGCTGCAGAAATGGCCACCCGTAAAGTTGAAAAATATCTTGCACGATAAATGATTCAGGTGCAGCTTCTAAAAAATAATCGCCATAGCCTATTTATTTAGGAATAGGCTATGGCGATTTCAATTTATCTTTAATTGGATCCCACTTCGCGTTTTTTACCAAGGTTCATGGATAACTGAACGCCAATCATCAGCATGACGATGACAACCATTGCCACAATAGAAGCATAAAAATGTCCGCTTAGATCGAAAACCAAGCCAATGAAAAATGGACCGAATCCACCTACAATGTACCCGCCCATCTGCGACATCGCTGACCAGGTTCCGGCTTCCTCTGGAGTATTCGTCTCCATAATCGGGAGCATAAGCGCTAAAGGAAATAATCCACCTGCACCCATACCTAGGAAAATGACGGCTGGCAAGATCGGCATTGGCAGAAGAAGAAAGATAAGGCCAATGAGTTCAGACAGACTGCATAAGATGAGAAATAATTTCGGTTTTCCTAATCGAGTAACGACCGCTGGAACGAGTAGTGCCACTGGAATCTGAATGAGTGTAAATATGGTCAGCAGCATGGCAGCATATTGCGGACTGTTTCCAAAGCTAAGAGCAATCGGTGAAATCCATGCCGTCAAAGAATAAAACATACTAGACATAAAGCCAAAGAACAAGGTGAATTGAATTGCCTTTTTGTTTCTCAGCGGCAATTTTAACGGCAAGGTTACATGATCACTTTGCTCATTTTTGCGAACTAAACCGACCCATAGAATAAGGGCAATCACCCCTAGAATCGCCCAGCAGGACAAAGCTAACGTAAGGTGATGCTGACTGCGTAGATAAATCGGAATGGTGAAGCCGGAAGCGAGCGCTGCACCTATTGTCATCGAAATTGAATACACACTAACAATACCAGGATTTCTCGGGAAATATTTTTTAATAAAACTAGACAATAAAGGACCCGCAAAGCTAATCCCTACCCCTCCTGCGAACGCAGTCATGAGCAGGATAGCAACCGATTGGCTTGTACCACGCAGTGCGGTGGCAATCGTGATAAGAAGAATTGAGAAAAACAGCGTTCTTTCTAAACCAAAACGCCGGCTGAGTATCGTCGCAACAGGAGCAAATACCCCCATACAAAGGACAGGCAAAGTGGTCAAAAGACTTGCTGTCAGTGCGTTTACACCAAGCTCTGATTGAATCATGCTCATCATGGAAGCCACGGACGTAATGATGGGACGTAAGTTTAATGCTGCTAAAAATAAAGCGGCTAAATAATATATTTTTTTCATCAATACCCTTCTTTCCTCTCGTTAAGGTTACTTTGAGTATAAAACTGCTGCATCCATTGATCAATACAATAAATCGTATTATGATGATAGGAAAAGGCTATCATTTATGAAAGGAGGACAAATGGATACCCGGCATATTACCTATTTTATGGCTGTATATCATCATTTGCATTTTACAAAGGCTGCTGAGGAGCTAGGCATTTCACAGCCGACACTTAGCCAGCAAATTCGACTGCTTGAAGCAGAAGTTGGGATGCCGCTCTTTGATCGAATCGGCAAAAAAGTCGTGGCTACCGAAGCCGGTTCGCTGCTTTATCAATATGGCATGAAAATGCTTCAAGCTGAAAGAGATGCAAAAAATGCGATGAAAGAACTATTATCGGAAAAACGAGGAACCGTTCGTCTCGCAGTACTCCCATCCGATCTTGATTTTCAGCTGGTTCCACTTTTTGTAGAATTTAAAACCCTTTATCCCGAAACCAATCTGAAGGCATATTCAAATATCTTCGTGCGTGAAGAAGTCCTTTCGCATAAAGTGGATCTCGGCATCGGGCTGCGAGGGCCTGCAGATAAGCGTCTCGTTCAAATTCCACTTGGGAGTGAGCCATACGAATTATTTGTTCATTCAAAAAGTGATTTAGCCCAAAAGAGTGAAGTGACATTGGAAGAGCTGACTCAGCATACGTTGGTCATGTATCCGAAGGGATATCTAGGAAGGGATTTAGTAGATGACGTATGTAAAGAACAGGGTGTTGAACTAGACACTGCCATGGAGGTTGGATCCGCATTTTCGCTATTGCAGCTGGTTGAAGCCGGGATCGGTGCAACCATTCAGCCAAGAGGATTACTAAAACAACATTCGACGTGGTCCAATATTGTTTCAATTCCTATTGCTGAGCCAGCACCTGTCCGGCACTTGGAATTAATTTATTATGCAGATCGATTTGTCAGCAAAGCACAACAGCAGCTATCTGAATGGCTGATAGACTTTTTCAAATCAAGAACAAACTAAAAAGTGAGGTTAACACATGAAGAATGCAAACAGCATATTTACAAGAACAAACCGGGTTGTTATTCGCCAATTTGACAGGCAGGATATTGAAGCATTTTATCAATACCGAGCAAATCCCTCTATTGCAAAATTTCAATCTTGGGAAAACTACACGTACGAAGATGCTGAATCATTTGTTCAACATCAAATGACACAAAAACCTAATCAACCGGGGACGTGGTTTCAATACGCTATTGCCTTATCTGAATCCAATCAGCTGATAGGAGATTGCGCCATTCATACACTTGACAGTGAGCCGAGAATTGTTGAAATAGGTTTTACACTCGCGCCTGAATACCAAGGAATGGGCTATATTCATGAAGCTCTGAGTGCAATTTTCGAATATATTTTTATAACACTAAACAAACATAAAATCATTGCCTTTACAGATGTGCGCAACGAAAAATCCATTCGAGTGATGGAACGTTTAGATATGAGACGCGAAGGACATTTGCTGCAAAATTATATGTCGAAGGGACATTGGGTCGATGAATATCAATATGCCATGCTTCAATCTGAGTGGGCCGCCAAGCACCATTAAACATTTATTTCCTATTCAAAATCCCTAAATAAGCGCTCCATGGGCCCACATCGGTTCGATATCGTTCCGCCATGACCCGAACAATCTGGGACATATGTGTGAAATCATGGACAACCCACGCAGAAAGTAATTCGCTCACTTTCACGACCCCAAACTCCGGGTGAACGCCCTTTTTTTCTAAATCAAGGCCTGAATGTGTCATACGCTGAATGTATGCCACATTCTCCATCCGCATATGATGAAACTCAGATAATGCTTGTTCTATCTGTCTTTCAGATTGGTTCAAATGAGAGTAGCGGTCAAACGCAGGAAATGGTGTATTCTCTCCATCAGCTAGAATCACATTTAATCGAGGAATCCAGTTGAATTTCTCTGCTTCAATCAAATGTTCAATGACTTCAACTGGATTCCACGTCCCCTCCCCTTCACGGCTGTGAAGCCAATCCTTCGATAAACCCGACAAAAGACTTTCTAACGTGTGAGGAGTTCGACTCAACATATCCAAAGCTTCATTTAAATTAAAATTCATGTGGTTGCTCCTTTATCAGTTTTTCTTTATTTTAATGGATTTTGGATAGATTGTAACTCATACCTCAAGACAGATAAAGAAGAAAATAAAAAGCGTTTTTGATCAACCTTCAAATAGAACTTTTCTATAATGCTGGCTAATTGCCTTTTAAGGGCTTTTATTCTTTCACTATCGTTTTTTCACTGGATGAATGTCTTCTCCCAAAAGGACGGTAAGAGACTCTCCACTCTTTTCTAGAAACTCAGCAATTTCTTTCAGCTCTTGATTGATACGGTCATTCCTCGGCATATCTGGATTTAACAAAAGAATGGAGTGAACCGTCGTGGCCGCCTCATACAAAACATTCTGATCTTTTATATGTTTGATGCTTTGTTTCATGCGATCGAAAAACCATTCAATCTCTTCAATGTCTTCCATTGGATAATGTGCCATTTTAAAGAGGTTCTGCTGACGAAGGTCTTGTCTCTCAAAAATTTGTTCAAGCTCTTCTTTACTGACATACAAATCCGAAGATTCCTCATCAATCTCTACAATCTCGATCATCGCATCTTCAGCTGTATATAACTGCTCAATGAAATCATCGAAAATATCCGCCAGTTTAAAATCGACTCCCATCTCTAAATCAAAATAGTGAATAGGCGGGTGTTCCTTCGTTTCTCGATAATCCATTGCGATCCATGTATCTTCCTCTCCGCTGATGATCACAAGCCCCTCCGGCAACTCCAATTCATCACTTAACTGAGGGCTAGTCATAATTCCATTACCTTTGGCGATTCCTCTTAGATGGTCAAATTGAACATGATCATCTGCCCATGAGTTCGGTTTTTCGGTTGGAAAAGCATTACGCACTGTAAAACCACCGTTCCAATCTAAAATGAGCTTTTTGTATGTAGCAGGTAAAGTGACACCAAGTGTCCCCTCTGCTTCACGAATTTTTTCCTCATCTACCTTTTCTAACGTGAAAGGACTCTCTTCTTTTTTCTCCCAGAATGATTTCAAAGTGGATACCTCCCTATATCTATTGAGGTTAGTATAACATTGACAAACTGTTCAATTGCTCATTCTACTTCATAAAAAAACAGACTATTAAAGTCTGTTTTAATCTTGTCTATACGTTTTCAGAGGTTGTATTTCGATCAATTATAGTCGTATTTCGATTTGATTTTTGTTGTTCCTCCATTGTTGTATTCCGAATTGATTTTGTTCCAATGATTTTCAAAGTTTCTGCTGTTGAAACACTTAACAATACAATGGATACAATGACTAGTAATTTTTTAATAATCATACAGACACTCTCCTTTTTGAATATCATTTTGAGCTTTAAGAGCCTTTCTATAATATTCGGCAGCTTTTTCAAATTCCCCCTTTTTTTCAGAAGATAATCCGATACTTTGAGCAAATGCCTCGACATAGACATATAGTTGCTTTTCCTCAAAATAATCTAGCACTTCCTGAATTGCTTTCTCATTAGCATTTATATAAATCGCTTTTAAAGCTTTAAATAACATCAAACACAACGAATCATTTCTCTCTAAGGAGCACTTAAGACCATCTTCTACGAGTGAAGCGGCTTCTTCATGGTGACTAGACTTATACAACGACCAACTTAAACTAAATAGGGTGATTGGTTTTATATCAATACTTCGTGGTGTAATAATGTCTAAAACTTCTCTGTAGCGTATGATTGCTTCAGTGTACTTTTGTTGTCGATCATATGTATTCGCTATGTTCAATAGAATTTTAGCAATTAACATATTATCGGCGAGCTTTTCTGCTATAGAAAAAGCTGTATTTAGGTGCTCTAATGACTTGTCATATCGCTTGAAATCATCATAATTTCCTGCAATAACAATCAAGCTTTGTATTTGGCGAACTTTATATTGTTCATGCTGCTTATAGATGTCTAAGGCCTTTATGATGTGATGCATAGAAACATGAGTTTGTTTCATAATATAGTAGGCTTCAGCTACCTTGAAGTGAAACTCCGCTTGCTCAATATCATCGACAACCAGTGCGAGCTGCCTTTCAGCGATCTTATAATATTGAATAGCCTGTATGTATTCTTTCTTACTAAACTCATACATTCCTCTAAAAAAAGCATTATAGTATTGCAACATACCAGAAAGTTGATGATTTGAATTTTCGATTTTATCAACCAAATCAGAAACAGAAGGTGATCGTTTTTCCGAAGGTTTAATATAATCAAGCATAAGCTGATGGCGAAAACACATTAGTTGATAGTAAATCAGTAAATCCTGATCTTCTTCCATCCGTTCAATTTCTTGTTCTACCTCAGCTTTCAAAATCTCTGCATCGGGTACACTGAATTGCCGAATCATTTTATACCATTCATTAATTTTCACACCAACATGTGAAGAAATCACTTTCTCCATCCCTCATTCCCCTTCCACTAATTTCCCTTATATTACATTTATTATCACATGTAAGAGATGACAAAGCACCGAAAAGAAACCGCAAAAAGAACAGTTCATAACGTGACTTTACACATTTCTGCTCACAACAGAAAAAGCAGACTCTACTAAGTCTGCCTTTTTCTATCAAATGACTATACCTTTGAAAATTAAGTATACAATGAATCGCTTAACCACTCTTCACAATGTTCTATCAGCCATCTCAAATATTCCACATATTGACCGGCATGATAGCCGTCACAAACAGCATGATGTACTTGAATGGCGACTGGCAAGATGATTTTTTCTTCTTCCACCTTAAATTTGCCTAACGTAAATATCGGCAGTAAATAAGTTTCATCTGTAGATACATTAAGGTTAAAAGAAGTAAAATCAATCCAAGGCAGGCTTGAAATATTGAACATATTTTCTGGCATATGAGGTTTCGGAAATAGTTTGTTACTTTCGCTATAAGCTTCAATATCAGCTACACAGCTTTTATAAAACCGAGCAAAATTTTCGTCATAAGGCGTCCAAATACTTGAAAATGTCTTTGTTTCTTTATTTAGAATCGTATAACTAGGATGGAGAAGATCCCAGTGACCAAGTTCATCATTCACTAGATCCATCCGAAACTCCGGTATTTTTTGCACAGCCCTTGCTAACAAATAAATTTGCACAGGATATACTTTTAGCTTTTTTTCTTTTAATATTGAATGCAATTTCGTGATATCTAAATCGATAACTAGGCTATATGAGCATCGGGTTACCTTCATATAATGATGAAAGTGCTCTTTTCTCGGATAATTTCCATCTATTTTTTTAAACATTTTTTATCTCCTCCTGAATGTGATTTACTGTATTCAGGAGGAGACTTTATCTGTTTTCACCACCACAATCATCCTTTCAAGAGATATATTATGTTTCAGTCTATCACTTAGCCTACGATAAAACCTTCAACAACTCTTCGTAAGTCATCTTGCCCAACGTGAATTTTTCTAGTGCTATATATGTTTTCTCCGCTGAGGTATTCATTCTATTATGACATTCATACACTAACTCATGTTCATTTGGTAATGGCTTATGTATATGTTCTTTTTTTCGAAATGCTTCATAGTATCTTATACCAAATATTCTCTGGGACATCGCATTGATGTGAATTCCATCCGGATTAGGTATAAGACCTTTCGCAGTAACATAATAACAATTTTCATGATGATGTGCATATTTTTGTAGTTCCTCATTAATCAGTTGATATTCCACACACCCTGCGCCAAATGCCGCTTTTCCCAAAAAATCGCCCAAACCTCCTATTACAAGCGGAATGTTAGGCACAGATAATTCAGTTCTTAGTTCATGAAATAATCTTATTATTTTTTCATAGTATTCTTTGTATTTCCCATCTTGGCTGTCGCTTTCTCCTTGATGCCATAATATCCCTGCCAATTCGCTATTTTCCTTTGCAAATTTAGCTTCACTTATAGCATGACGAAATAATGCTCCATCCAGCGACCACTCATCAATGGAACTTCCACCCTCTGCACAAGGAATAAGGCCAATCTTCTCTCCTTCATGATCCTTACACCAAGCCTCCGCAAAGGAAGCCGCTAGTCCTACGCCAGCTACCGGCCTATCAAAATGAATGGGCTCAGTCATCATTTGCCATCTACCATTTCGCAGCATCATAATTCTTTCATTATAAATCGGAGGCACTTCATGTTTGAAGCCGCGCCCCGCCATATTTGATTGTCCAATTAGTAAAAATGACTTCATATCTTTCTACCCTCGCTAAATATTTTATCAAATATATATTCACCTGAACGTTATCATTTTACCCTTCCTTTATTTTTTCACATTTGTCTACTTTTGTCGAAAGGATAGTAAACAGAAATTACTTAGTGTAAGATCCTTATGCATCTATCAATCAGGAGGATCGACTATGAAGAAATATTTTGTATTATTTTTTACATGTTTATTATTTTTAACAGCTTGTAGCAATGCAGCATCTACTAAAAAACAGCTCACAACAGACAACGTGATTGAAGCTTTCAAAAGTGCTGGACTTGAAGCAGAAAAACCAACTGATCTTGAACAAAAAGAGTTTGGAAATATAAGAAAAGAAGGAAAAAGGATTCTCATTCCTTCTTTAGGCGAAAATGCTGGTGGAAGGATTTTTAAATTTGGAAATGAAACTGACCTTAACCAGGCAAAATCTTATTATGATGAGTTGGGCAATGCTGGATCTATGTTCTTCTCTCACACATATTCAAAAGGGAACTTCCTGCTTCAAATGAACGGAGAAATGAAGGATTCTGAGTTTGAAAAATATAAGAAAGTGATGGATGAGGAAATAAAATAATTTCTTATTTCTTTTCTACAAAGAAGTAAACAATGCCATACTGGCTACTGACAGTTTGCATTATATGAGTGTTTCTCTAATCTTCAAGAGAAAAATTGCACCTTTACAGTATGGATTTTCAGCTATTTTCATGCTCTTAAGTATTATCTATTGCTAATAAGGTTTTCTTATTGATATAGGAATAACTAGAAATCGGCACAATCAGTTGCAACAGCAGTGACTTAAATTATGACTAGCACCTTGAGTCATTGAATTAGTGAATGACATACGGGGCAACTTCTGCATAGGAGTTGCTCTTCTAACATTACGGTACATAGACTTGTCAGTATATTTTCAGGTGATGATTTCCTAATCATCAATCTTAGTCATCGTTTTTTCTGGCAAATATCAGCTCGTCCTCATATAAAAATAGACCCTTAAGAGCTGTTTTTTTCTCTAAGAGTCTTTTTACTTCCAAAAAAATCCATTACTTCTTTCTCGACTCATAAACATAGTTCAAACCAAAAGCAATCTCTTTTAATATATCAATGAAAATATGAATGGCTGCTCCTAGATGTTTGTCCTTCCTATAAACGATTCCTACACTTCTAATAAGATGAGCGTTCTTTATAGGAATAATCTTTAATTGAGGTTCGCTTAGATATTCAAGATAAGGGGTCGGTAAGACCGTTATCCCTATGCCATCTACCACCATATTAATTAATGACTGCATAGTTGTTACTTCAAAAATAGGATTCGGTGCAAAACCGATATCCTTACAATTTTTGTTTATAAATTGTCTGATGAAAAATTGCTCAGGAAACAAAATTGAAGCGGTTTCCTTTAATACTTCTAGCCCCAGCATTTCGCTTTGTGCTAGGGGGTGTTTAACAGGTACTGCAAAAGCCATATCTTCAGTGTATAGAGAGATTGTTTCAAATTCATCCCCTTTCATTGGTAAAAAGACAATCCCTAAGTCCACTTTATTTTCTATTAAGTGTTTTTGAATATCCCCAGTACGCAGACCTAGTACAGAAATTTTAACAGCTGGGTATTGCTGATGAAATTTAAATAATGCTGGTGGAATAAGATAATTCTCTACTGTTAGTAATGTCCCAATAGAGATTGATCCTCTTTGAAGTCCATTCAATTCATTGATCGATATTTTCGCCTGTTCAATTTCGTGAAAAATATTGCGAGTATATTTTAACAGAAGATTTCCAGACTCAGTAAGAGTCGTTTTCTTACCAATACGATCAAACAAAGGTGTTCCTATTTCATACTCTAAAAGTTTGATTTGCTGACTTAAAGATGGTTGAGATATTCCAACCTTTTCTGCAGCTTTTGTAAAATGCAGTTCCTGACACATTGCATAAAAATACTCCAATTGTCTTAATTCCATTCTTTCGACTCCCAATTATATTTTTTATAAGTACAAACCTTATGATTTTTAAATATTGTCATCTAATATACATCATTATACAAATTATACCATAGTTACAAACTATAGTTATTATATAAATAATTGAATTGTTCTATTAAAAAAAGTGTCCTAGACTATTACATGAAGGCCAGACTTAAATGCAAAATTCTTATACAAAGAAATCCTTCAGATCGTGTAAAGGAGGTCAGTAGATATAACAAGAACAAGTAACATTTTTTATAAGTTATAGAAATTTTATTGTAGGAGGTTAAATCAAGTGAAGAATTTAAATGTAGCAATTCCAACCCCGTTTCACGAAGATGAAAGTCTATACTTGGATGGATTTAAACCAATTGTTGAATATTTAGCTGAAAATGGTATTGACTCACTACTCGTATCTGCAACTACAGGTGAACAAAACTCAATGAGTATTGAAGAAAGGATACACATTATTGATTTTTTCAATCAGCAAGATTTTAAAAATGTTGAACTAATGTTTGGTGTATCAGCTACAACGACAAAAAATGCAATAAAATTAATTGAACGTCTCGAGGATTCAGTTTTCGACTCCATTCTAATTCAATTTCCTCCTTATATTCAACCAACTCAAGAACAAGCAATGTCTTACATTAATGAATTATTAGAGCAAACCTCAAAAAACATTGTTCTTTATAACACTCCTTCTCGCACAGGGTTTGAATTGAGTGCTGACTCATTTCAGACTCTTATTAATCAAAAACACGCTACATTGGTTGGTATGAAAGAAGAGAGTGATGTTAGACGCCATAAAAATACAACTTTACCAGATGACTTTATCATGTTCGCTGGAGGAGATGTAAATATCACTGAAAAAATATTAAACGGATGTAATGGGCTTTCTAGTATGGTAGGAAATGTTTATCCAAAAGAGATTCAAAAATTTTTTACTGACTTAGTTGCAAAAAAGCCTGTGAACCTTCAAAAAATAAATAAATTAATCGATAAAGTTACACGTGGACACGCAGTTGTAAATATTAAAAATCATTACAATGCTTTAGGAATAAAAGTAGGTAGTTGTCGTTCTCCAATTCGATAGTTATTATTTCTTGCAAGCAGGTTCAAATCATTTAATCCTGCTTGTCCCAATTAACCATAAGAGATTTGGAGGGGGGCCTTAGCTGTCATGAGAATTCCACAAACAGAGCAAGAGCAAAGATCGAGTATGCAGACAAAAAAGAGGATATTAACTGTTGTTGGTGTTATTCTAATTGCAGCAAATCTTAGGGCTCCAATTACAGCAGTTGGTCCAGTATTATCTTCCATTCGTGATAATCTTGAGATCTCTAACACATTAGCTGGTACAATTCCTACAGCCGTTTTATTCACATTCGCATTGTTTTCTCCTTTTGCCCCTAAGATCACTCGTCATTTCAGCATAGAATCAACACTGTTTATAGCAATAACATTATTATTAGTTGGAATTGGAATACGCTCTGTTGGTAGAGTGGACACGTTATTTTTAGGTACCATCATAATAGGTTCATCTATCGCGGTTTGTAATGTTTTATTACCTAGCTTCATTAAACATCAATTTGCAAAAAAATTAGGTTTGATGACTGGCGTATATGCAGTTTCTATGAATTTATTTGGAGCTATTGGTTCAGGGATTAGCGTCCCTATTTCTTCATCATTAGGTTTCGAGTGGTCAGGCTCCCTGAGTTGTTGGGGATTCTTAACTCTTCTTACCATGATATTTTGGATACCACAATTAAAGAACAACCCAGAATCTGTGGATTTTTTTCAAAAAGAAAATAAGAAAAATTCTATCAGCCTTTGGCGTTCAAAGATAGCATGGAATGTTACGTTGTTTATGGGGACTCAGTCCTTCATATTTTTCACAGTAATTTCATGGCTTCCTGAAATTCTTGAAACTAAAGGGCTAAATACTAATGAAGGTGGATGGATGCTTTCATTAATGCAACTTTCAATGCTTCCTGCTACATTTATTGTACCTATTTTAGCTGGACATTTTAGCAAGCAACAGATATTAGTATTGATTTCTTTTCTCTTGCTTGTTGTTGGTTTATTGGGAATTTTATTTGGAGTGTCTTTCTTTATACCTCTGTGGATTATAATGATTGGGATTGGCATTGGAATGGCCTTTAGCTTAGCCATGATGTTTTTTAGTTTACGCACCAAAAATATACAAGAAGCAGCAGAATTATCTGGTATGGCACAGTCTTTAGGCTATCTATTAGCAGCTATAGGTCCTATTTTATTCGGTTGGTTACATGACGTTACTTATCATTGGACTGTGCCTCTGTTAATGCTAATCTTCATTTCAGTCATTATTTTAATTACTGGTGTGAATTCTGGTAAGAACGTATATGTTACTTCTGCTAAATAAATGGTAAAATCCAATAAAAACCTTTATGATACTTGCATCAAATCCTTAACAAGTGATTCAATGATTCACCTCGCAATTTGAAATAAGTGTATTATTGATTTAACATGTTATCGTCATTAAAATATGATTACAATATGTTTTCTGGAATGTTTATTTTATTTTAAGAATCAAAAAAAAGGCCGCTTAGGCCTTTTTACATTTTTTTATTAGTGAATTTGCTCAATATCCTTATCCTCAGCAACCATATCTGCCTTTCCCCGACTCCTGACAAGCGTCAAAGTCATACCTGCAAAGATCATTACGATACCCAGTGTTTGATAGAGGTCTGGGCGGAAGCCTGTGAAGACGGTATCCAGCACGATCGCGACAGCCGGGTCTAGGAAGACAATGATTGAAATAAACTTCGTTGATAAAAATCGCAAACTATCAAAAAACAGCAAATACACATACCTGTATGGATGATACCAGTAGATACCACCATGATCCAGTTTCCTTGAGACAGGTTGGTAAAAGCGCCGAAGTGAATAAACGGAATCAGGATAATAACCCCTAAACCAGTTTGCAGGAAGTTGGTCGTGTAAGGGCTGAGGTTTTGAATGCCTTTTCCCACTAAAGTTGTTAACGCATAAAACAGTGCAGCGAGAACTGCCCAAATGATGCCAGATCCCATCAGCTGTGTCAATGAGGTGCTGCCGTTAATCCCGGACAGGGGTGATTTTTCCCTTATTCCTGCTGCATTGATTGTCAAACTGTAGTATTCAGATTATTGAAAATTAACCGCTTGAAACAGGTTTTTCATGCGGTAACACCGGTCGACACTGCCAATGCAGATGGGGCACATCGAGATATCTTATTAGTTACCTTTTCTAACAGATAAAAATAGCGCCCGAGGGCGCTTTTTTACAAATCTATCGAACAATCAAAACCGGGCAAGGTGATAATTGCGACACTTTATGGCTGACGCTTCCAAGCATCATTTCTTTCAGGCCGCTGATGCCCCGGCTTCCGACTACGATCAAGCTGATGCCTTTCTCTTTTGCATGATTTAATATCTCATGTGCCGGCTCGCCATTCGCATAAATGATTTCAGCTTGAACACCGTTCTCGGCTGCTTTTTCTTTTGCGTTCTCAAGGATTTTCAGGCCTTCTTTTTTAACCTGGTCCCTAATTTCATCAATAAAATGTTTGGGCACATAGACAATTCCCGTCAGAGAAGAAGTCGCGACGACGGCTTCTCTCCCCACATGAAGGATGCTTAGTTCGGCCTGCTGTTCTTTAGCCAAATGCACTGCGGCATCAAACGCTTTTTCACTCATGTCTGATCCATCAATCGCAACTAACATTTTGTTAAACATGCTCTTCCCGCCTTTCGGAATGTGGCTGGTTCATCTTTCTCTTTTATTGTCCTCCTGCTTCCGATTATTGTCAATTGAAGTACGTCAGTTTTCAAAAAGTTGTCAGATACTCTCTCAGTTTGTGGCGATGACTAGCTGATATCAGTTGAAGCTTTTTTCTTGATGCGCTTTAACGTCCCGTTTCCTTCATTGTCTCGATCTACATAAATGAAGCCGTAGCGTTTTTTCATTTCCTCAGTGGATACGCTGACAAGGTCAATTGGTCCCCATGATATGTAGCCGATTAAGTCAACGCCGTCCGCAATGATACCGTCCTTTTCAACTTTGTCTACAAGATGACCTTTGCTACGCAAGGGTTTTAACGATAATTCCGACTAGGCTCGAACCAGCGACCTCTACCCTGTCAAGGTGAATGACTTCATCCGAAGCAAACAGACCTTCCCTGAACAAGACTGATTTAAATAAGGTTCTATGATGAGCCTTTCTGATAAAAAATGTGCATTTCTAAAGAAAACTGAAAGGGTTCGTCCCCTTTTTAAAATGTTGAGTTTGGATCAATCATCGTCGTGTTTCGATCAGCTGCAATACTGTACATTCCTGCAGCTGAAATCACTGTAAGAGCGATCATCGTAAAATCCTTCTTAAAAATCATACAAACAATCCTCTCTCTAAATTTTGAGTTGTGTTTCTAATATCTTTTAATAAGCAGCTGTAGCTTCTTCAAATCGACCTTTTGAGATACTTTCATTTTCTTAGCTTGATTGCGATGAGCGGTACCCCATAAAGGTCCCTGATACATAATTGATGTTCTGCCATTTGTAGAAAACAATCCACCTAAACCATTTTAACAAGAAGAAATATCTCGTCCATGTTGTCTTATTGGCTTATGTTAAGCTTGTGAAAAAATCATATTGATGTATAATACAATTGATGTATGATGCATGAATTGTAGGAGGTTGACCTTTTGAAAAGAGAAGATGCCTTAAAACTAAGAACAGATATTAAGAAAATGATTATATTAACTGGGGTTTTCGAATCTCAAAATTTGCCGAATGGACCATTTGAAAAACCTCTACCAACTTCTCAAATGATGGCGTTAGAGGAACTAGAGATGGAAAAATTAACTGTTTGGCAACTATCCAATAAACTTAGATTAGAGACTTCAACTGTAAGTAGGTTGATAGATAAGTTAGTAAAAATGGGGCTTGTTTATCGTGAAGTAAATGAAAAAAATAGAAGAGAACTTTTTCTGCACCTCACAGAAAAAGGGCACATTACTGTTAATCGCTTAAGAGAACAATCCCTTACATTTTATCAACGTATCCTCAATAATTTATCAGAATCAGAACAAAAAATAGTTGTGGATGGTTTTGAATTATTTAATGATTCTATTTCTAAGTCTTTTGAATGAGGTCATAACCTTTGGAGGATAAAATGAGTTTGGATTTTGAACGTCCTATTATTGAACTAAAAGAGAAATTTGATGAATTAAAGAAAATGATGAAAGAAAATAATGTAGATTTATCGTCAGAAATTCATTTATTAGAAAAACGTTTAAATAAAATGCAAGATGAAGTTTATTCTAATCTTACAGCTTTTCAACGAGTTCAAATTGCAAGGCTACGTAACCGGCCCACGACATTGGATTATATACCTTTATTGTTTACAAATTTTTTCGAACTTCATGGTGATCGATTATATGGTGATGATAAAGCAATGATAGGTGGTATTGCAAAATTTAAAGGAATGCCCGTTACGGTTATAGGTCATCAAAGAGGTAGAAGTACAAAGGAAAATATAGAAAGAAATTTTGGAATGGCTCATCCAGAAGGATATAGAAAAGCGCTAAGACTGATGAAACAAGCTGATAAATTTAATCGCCCTATTATTACATTTATTGATACTATAGGCGCCTATCCAGGGAAAGGGTCTGAAGAACGTGGAATTTCTGAAGCGATAGCTCGAAATCTATTGGAAATGGCTACGCTTAAAGTGCCAATTGTTTGTATTGTAATTGGAGAGGCATCAAGTGGTGGAGCTCTTGGCATTAGTGTCGGTAACCATATCCATATGTTAGAGTATTCATGGTACTCGGTAATTTCACCAGAAGGAGCAGCATCTATCCTATGGAAGGACGCTAAGTATGCTCCAGAAGCTGCGGAACATATGAAAATTTCAGCAAAAGATTTAAAGCATTTAGGAATTATTGATGAAATCATCCCTGAAATAAAAGGTGGAGCACAAAATGATATAAAATCACAGGCACAAATGATTGAATCTGTGATCGAATCATCTCTAAAAAAATTGACACCATTATCCTCAGAAGAGCTTATCAAACAGAGATATGAAAGGTATAGACAAATAGAAAATATGTAAAGTCCGTATTACATTTAGGAGGATTCTTACAAGATAGTTCTAAATATTTTGTAAGTAACCTCTTAAACTGAATATGCTGATACTATTAAAAGATGTGTGATCGGTATGAAAAAGGATTTCTTCCATCAATACTTTTTCTGAAGGTCCTCAAATAATTCCTCATAAAAAAACAGACCCTGCATGGTCTGTTTTCATTTTGCCTATATGTTTTGAGATTCTCCATCTCTCAGTCGCGGAGCCATATCTAAAGCAAAATAAGTCAAAATGCCAGCGCATCCGGCGCGTTTGAACGACATTAATAATTCTTCAATTACAACATTTACATCAAGCCAACCATTCTGAATAGCTGCCATCAACATTGAATCTTCTCCACTGAAGAAAGAATTTTGTCCATTCCTTACCTAATTTCCATAAAAAACTTAATATTATATTTATTATCACATCCAAGGATTTACAAAGCACCGAAAAGAAACTGAAAAAAGCTCCTGTAAAGGAGCCTTGTGATAGTTATCGATTTAATATGAAACTTGTTTATAAAAGTACATCATTGAAAATTATTTATAATGGTACTTAATGCTTTCTTTAGTACAACCTTATCATCATTTGACAAGTTTTGAAGCGCTGTCTTGTTCAGCTCAATTGTTGCTGCTTCAACTTGATCTCTAATGACTAAAGATTTTTGAGTAGCCTCTACTAATATATTTCTTCGATTGTTTGGATCTATTGTGCGTTCAATTAAGTCAGCTTTTTGCATTTTATCTAATATTCCAGAAACGGTTGAGGCTTCTAAATATACAAGTTCTCCAATTTGTTTAGGAGATAACTGACCCTCTCTCCATAGACAGTTCAACACACCATATTGAGCGGGTGTCAAATCACTTTCCTCTAAAAGTTTACTAAAGTACTTGAACACTTTATTTTGACTAACACTTAGTAAAAAATTTATGCACTCTGATAATTCCATTTTATCTCCCCCACATTGACTTCACCTATAATATCATGGTAGTTTTTTAATTGAAATACTTTTGTAACAGAAATATTTTGTTGTAATATATTTTTAGAGAGGAAGATACACAATGGATTCATTTAAAGCGATTCTAGTTACAGAAAAAAATGATCAAGTTAGTTATGATCTTCAAAATGTAAGTGTTAATGATTTATCCGAAGGAGAAGTATTAATTAAAGTAGCATATTCTTCAATCAATTATAAAGATATGCTGGCTGTTCAAAAAAATGGAGGTGTTATTCGTAACTATCCAATGATTCCTGGAATTGATCTAAGTGGGACTATCGTTCATACAACAGATCATCGTTTCGTAGAGGGTCAACAAGTGATTGTCACAGGTTTCGCTATGGGCATGAGCCACACTGGAGGTTTTTCTGAATATGCTAGAGTACCTGCGGATTGGATTGTTCCTTTGCCAAATAACTTGACTTTAAAAGAAGCAATGATTTTTGGAACAGCAGGCTTTACCGCAGCTCTTTCTATCATGGCTTTACAGGAAAATGGTATGAGTACGAAAAATCAACCTAATATACTCGTTACAGGGTCAACTGGTGGAGTTGGTAGCATTGCTATACAATTATTATCTAAAATTGGGTACAACAATATTTTTGCTTTAGTGCGTAAAGATAATCAAGTTGATATAGCAAAATCTTTAGGAGCAACTGATGTCATTTTTGCAAACGAATTAGGAGAGCTAAAAAAACCATTAAACAAGCAAAAATTTGACTTCGTCTTAGATACCGTAGGAGGAGATGTGGCTTCTGTGATCATTCCTCAAATTTCTTATGGTGGAAGCATGAGCATGTGCGGGAATGCAGGCGGAATTAAATTAACAACAACTGTGTTACCTTTTATTCTAAGAGGGATCAACCTTCTAGGGATTGATTCTGTAAATGTACCAATCAATAAACGCAAAGTAATTTGGAACGAGATAGCAAACGAATGGAATATCTCCCAAACGACTCTAGTCAATGAGATTACGCTCGATACGTTACCTGAAAAAATTGAAGCCATTAAAAATGGCCAACATTTAGGAAGAACCATTATTAAATATTAAGATAAACGAACTTTATTTATTTAAATTACACCAGACAAATATTGAATGTATTGATGCAGATACCCCATCCCAAACAGGTGGGGTACATCTATTCAAAAAAGAGCGGGACATGCTAGTGCTAAAACAACCTCAGGTATTTATAGTCATGTCACAAACAAATTAGAATTTAACACTGCAGAACACTAGGCAAGGGTTTCAACGATGATTCCGACTGGCTCGAACCAGCGACCTCTATCCTGAAAATGTGGATTACTCTACCTTTTTAAGGGAGGATTTAATTGTTTTTCTAAATTAATCTCTCCCATCTTAGATAATGAACTATAAATTCTTTATGATATAATTCAATATCAGTTTAAAAATGCCTTTTTTGAACTTTAACAGACGATCCAAATTACATCACAAAAAGCTTTTATAAAACGTATTTTTAGGAGGTTAACATTAGTGGACAGTTCCCTCAATGAAATAAAGCTTATCATTCCAACAGGATGTGACAATGCTCCTAGGAAGCAAATAGTCATTGATTTTACAGTAGCTATATTAACGCGGCAGACTGAAGTTATTAAGGAATATGCGGATGAATCTATTATCTGGTATCAGTTAAAGGATAATACAAAGCTTGAAGGACGAAATGCCTTAATCTCCACTTTGTACAAAGAGGACAGAGAAATCGTTAGCGAACTTGAAATTTGCCAAGTAATCACACACGGGAAATTTGCTTCAATAAATGGTGTGATGTTACTAGCGAATGGTTTAAAAATTGATTTCTGTGATGTATATATTTTTAGTAGTGCTGCAAAGTCTGGAAAGATAAAGGAAATAAAATCATATAGGATTTAAAAGTTACTGATCCATTTATTAGGTGACTCAAAAGGCGTTGCGATACAAATTTCATACGTTTTCATGAAGAAAGATAAAAACAAAAAACCCTTGCTACGCAAGGGTTTCAACGATGATTCCGACTGGGCTCGAACCAGCGACCTCTACCCTGTCAAGGTAGCGCTCTCCCAGCTGAGCTACGGAATCGGGTTATGTATCAGTTCTGGGCTTTCTATTACTGACAGTCTCTATTATATAACCATCATATTAAGCCGTCAATGGTTTTGTTTAAAAAAGGTCAAAAAGCCGGCGGCCGTGCCGGCTTTTTTCTCTCCTTCTTTATGATTGGTTCACAAGAACGGGCTTTAGTTGATCGAGTGCTTGTTTGAAGTCGCGTTTTAGGTCTTCTCCGTTTTCGACTCCTACACTTAATCGAAGCAGCCCATCTGTAATCCCTCTTTTTTCTCTTTCTTCTTTTGGCATAGCGGCATGTGACATTTTGGCTGGGTAGGACAAAATGGATTCGACGGCGCCGAGGCTGACGGCGAATACAGGTAATGTGACGGCATCCACTAATTCTTTGACTGCCGCTTGGTTTTCTAGTTCAAATGAGAGAACAGCCCCTGCTCCGCTCGCTTGCTTTCGCTGAATATCTGCACCCGGGTGATCATCTAAGCCTGGATAGTATACTTTTTTGACCGCAGGA
Source organism: Bacillus sp. FSL R5-0659 (assembly GCF_038008785.1). NCBI lineage: Bacteria > Bacillati > Bacillota > Bacilli > Caryophanales > Bacillaceae > Bacillus > Bacillus sp. FSL R5-0659. The sequence continues at coordinate 1,154,701 of NZ_JBBOZU010000001.1, read as the reverse complement.
TGTTCTTTAAGAAATGAAGCTAGCTCGAAGGCCGTTTGACTAGCTTTCTCTAATCTGACCTGAAGGGTTTTTAACCCTCTTAACACGAGCCAGCAATCCTGCACGCCAAGGACCGCACCGAAGGAGTTTTGCAGTGAATAGAGTTCCTCTCCCAGCTTCTCATCTTTTACCACGGCTAAGCCTGACAGCACATCACTATGGCCGCTTAAAAATTTCGTTGCGCTGTGCAGAACAACATCCACACCAAGGTCCAGCGGGCGCTGAAGAGCAGGCGTTAAAAACGTATTATCTAAGAATGTCAAACAGTCATGCTCTTTCGCAATTTGTACGATACCTTCAATATCTGTAATGCCTAGTGTTGGATTTGACGGTGTTTCCATGTAAATGACCTTTGTATTCGATTGAATACCTCTTTTGACTTCATTCAAATCCGTCATATCCACAAAGGTATGCTCAATTCCAAATCTCGACAGAACTTGAGTGATCATTCGGAAAGTCCCACCATACACATCTCTTGTGACAAGCACGTGATCTCCCTTAGATAATAGAAGAAAAGCAGTTGAAATGGCTGCCATGCCTGATGCAAAGGCAAGCCCTCTCGTTCCTCCTTCCAGCGCTGCAATCGTATCCTCTAATGCTTGACGTGTCGGAGTCCCCGATCTCGAGTAGTCATATTGACCAAATTCATCGAAGCTGCTTTGATGAAAGGTGGATGCATGCTGAATCGGTACACTGACTGCACCTGTTGAACGGTCTGTTTTAAACGCATTATGAACGAGTTGTGTTTCGAGTGTCCAATCATGTGTGGTCATTTGGCGTGTACCTCCTCTTTTACTTGTGATAGTGCCTGTTTCAGGTCTGCTTTCAGGTCATCTACATGCTCGATGCCAACAGAGAAACGGAGCAGCTTGTTACATACACCGTTTGCAATGCGAATTTCTTCTGGGATATCCATGTGCGTTTGCGTTGCAGGATACGTAATGAAGCTTTCGACTCCGCCAAGGCTTTCAGCAAAACAAATCGTTTTTAGCTGCTTTAAAAATGGATTGACCCAGTCCTCTTTAGCTACTCGAAATGACAGCATGCCTCCCTTTCCTGGATAAAGCACATCTTGAATTTCTGGCTGTTTCTTTAAAAACTCAGCCAGCTCCTTCGCATTTGCCTCGTGCTGGCGCATTCTAAGAGCCAGTGTTTTCATTCCTCTCATTAAAAGCCATGAGTCAAATGGTGATAGAACCGCTCCAATCGCGTTTTGATGCTGGAACATGTCTTCAGACAGCTGCTCTCCTTTTGTCACCACAAGCCCTGCAAGAACATCATTATGTCCGCCTAAATATTTGGTTGCGCTATGAATGACAATGTCTGCTCCAAGCGTAATTGGCTTTTGCAAGACTGGTGTGTAAAAGGTGTTATCGACAATGACCAAAGCGCCATATTCTTTTGCAATCTTCGCTATTTTTTGAATATCTGCTTCCTGCATCAATGGATTTGTCGGTGTTTCAATAAAGACCGCTTTTGTGTTTGGCGTGATTTTAGAGCGTAAACAGTCTTCATCTGCAAAATCATCATAAAGAAAACGTAAGCCGTACTTTTTCCATTCGTTTTCAAACAAACGGTATGTACCGCCATATAGGTCTGATGAGACGATGAGTTCATCTCCGCTTTCAAATAGAGCCATGATCGTTTGAATCGCAGCCATTCCCGAACTGAAGGCAAAACCGGCCGTCCCTTCTTCGAGTGAAGCAATTGCATCCTCTACGAGCTGTCTTGTTGGGTTTTTCGTTCGAATATAATCAAATCCTGTAGATTCCCCTATACCTCTATGTCTGTATGCTGTCGAAAGGTAAACGGGAGGACTGACAGTGCCAGTCACCTCTTCGCTACGGTTTCCAATCTGCGCTAATTTCGTTTCCACATGTTCTGTCATTTGACACCATCCTAAGTAAAAATCTGATTTCAAAACAGAAAACCCCTTCTTCATAAGAAGAAGGGGTTTAATCGCTTCCTCTTATCTTCCAAGCAAAAAAGCTGCTTGCTGGATTTAGCACCTTGGTACATCACATGAAGTGATGCATACCGGTTGCTGAGGTTTCAAAGGGCCAGTCCCTCCACCTCTCACGATAAGAATGTGTTGTCTGTCTGTTCTAATTTTTAATACTGTAACCCATTAAATCTCATTTTTCAAGGGGGAATGTCATGATTAATTAAAATTTTCTGTATTTTATAACAGAATCGATGTTATACGGTTTGATTGCATGTTAGCATATAGGAACAACGCTGTTTTTCGTGTTACAATGAATGGAAACGTTTCACTTTATGATGAATTTGGTTAGCTGGAGGAATGGATTATGGTGAAGAAAACAGGAATCATTCAAGAAGAAACCTTACAGTCAAAAGAACTTGGGGCGGACATGACCATTTTGATCTATTTGCCAGTCAATTATTCCCCCCTTTATACATATCATGTCATCATTGCCCAGGATGGTCATGATTATTTCCGCCTAGGCAAAATAGGCAGACAGGCAGAAGAATTGATGCAGAACAAAAAAATGGAACGCTCGATTATCATTGGTGTCCCTTATGAAAATGTTACGGAAAGACGGAACACGTATCATCCAGACGGCACAAAGTTTGAAGCGTATAAACGCTTTTTAGCTAATGAACTGGTTCCTTATATTGATGAACACTATCCAACCTATCAAATTGGATCAGGGCGTACGTTTATTGGTGATTCACTGGGTGCGACGATTTCCCTCATGACAGCCATTGATTATCCTTCTTTATTTGGCGGGCTGATTTTGCAGTCCCCTTATGTTGACGAGTCGGTTCTAGAAGCCGTCAAACAATCGACAGCCCTTTCTCATTATGCTATTATCCATCAAATTGGGCTTGAGGAAACCGCTGTGAAAACAACAGATGGCCAGGTGCTTGATTTTGTTCAACCGAATGATGATTTAAAGGCCCTTCTTGAACAATCTGGAGCGGATTATTTATTTGAGACATTCGAAGGGGATCATAAATGGACGTTTTGGCAGCCGCTCATTGCGCCTTCGTTAAAAAGAATGCTCCCATATTCGTTAATCAACTGAATTTTGTTATAATAAACAATAATAAATACTTTCTTATTCAGGAGGGAACATGATGAAATACGGAGTTGTTATATTTCCATCGAAAAAATTGCAAGATATTGCGAACTCTTACCGGAAGCGTTATGATCCGAACTATGCACTCATACCGCCTCATTTAACATTAAGAACACCTTTTGAATTAACGGATCTAGAAGCGGCTGAGGTCGTCTCAACGTTAAGAGATTATGCAAAAAATGCTTCTCCTATTACGTTACGTATTAAAAAATTCAGTTCATTCGCTCCTGTAAACAACGTCATTTATATGAAAGTAGAACCGAACGAGGACATCATGGCGCTCAATGAAAGATTGTACGCAGAGCCACTGGCTGGTACACCTGAATATGCCTTTGTTCCGCATGTCACAGTGGCTCAAAAACTATCAGATGATGAGCATTCAGACGTACTTGGCACATTAAAGCTGAGAAAGATTGACCATGAAGAAACAGTGGATCGCTTCCACCTTTTATATCAATTAGAAAACGGATCTTGGACCGTCTATGAAACATTTATTTTAGGAGAAGAGGGTTAAAGACATTTGAAAACAGTCATCGCAACAGAACAAACACAACGAGAAGATGCATATTACGTTCGAAAAGAAGTATTCGTCAAAGAACAAGAAGTTCCAGTAGAGATCGAAATAGATGAACTAGAGGACAAAGCCACCCATTTTGTCATTTACAATGATGACAAAAAGCCTCAGGCGGCCGCTAGACTGCGGATCATTGAGGGATCAAAGGCAAAGCTAGAAAGAATTTGTGTGTTAAAAGAGGCGCGCTCCTTCGGCCTTGGCCTTAAGCTATTAGAGGCGCTAGAAACAGAAGCAATTGCTAATGGAGCAAAAGAAGCGGTGATGCATGCCCAAGTCCATGCGCTTCCTTTCTACGAAAAGAAAGGCTACAAAGCGGTTTCTGAACCGTTTGAAGAAGCGGGAATCACACATGTCAAAATGACAAAAACACTGTCTGTTTGACCAAAAGAGAAGCCAGAGCATTCAAGATGCCCTGGCTTTTTCTTTTTCATTATCGTTCGCCAATGGAAGAAAGCGCAATCATTTATATATACGTATTGATATGAACGCCCTTACCTTCCTCCATAAACATATCTCGTACAAAGCGTTCCCGCTTTTTTTGCTGTACTTTCGTTTCCGCTTCTGTCACTAAGTCCTCTTTTTTCTCCAGCTCTCTGTAAATCTTGTCATGAAAGGTGCGAGTAACCTTTGTTACTTTCGCATAGTCTTCTTTATCCTGAGGAGCTGGACGATTGATATATTGAAAATACAGATCCGGCTGAATCGGGGCTATATATCCCATCAAGAACGCCTCCTTTGCTTCTCTCTTACTCTACTATTCCCTAATTATGACTGTTTGAAACACGCCTCATTTGATATGATTAGATGTGTTTCATTTTAAGATTGATTGACTATTGGAGGACTAGCTTTGAAATGCGCACGACGACATGATCGAACGATCTCATTACATACGTATTCGAGAGAACATTATCAATTCCTCCATGACGAGGGAAAAAAAGGACAATTATTCTGCCCATATTGCGGACAACCGGTCTTTTTTAGATTAAATATACATGATGAACCTGCCTTTATTCATAAGCACATGTCTCAGCAAGAGATTTGTGAACAAGCTGAAGATCAAGCAGATCATAATCAAACGGCTGAACAAGAGGAAAAGACTTCCTATAAAGAACTTGGCGGCTTCCGTTTTCCAACCGGCAAACAGATCATCTCGCAAACTAGCGAATCATATGACTGGCAGGAACCAAAGTCGATTCAATTTAGCGACGCCTTACATTTAGAAGAGAATGAACAAGTTCATACGATCGACCTCTTCCCGCATATCACCTTTAGCACACCGCAGCTTCAAGCTGTCACACATTTAGATGGTCCGATGCTTGTGCTGGCTGGTGCCGGCAGCGGAAAAACAAGAGTCCTGACGGCTAGAGCGGCTTATCTCATGTCCCATCATCATATTCCTGCTCACCATATTTTACTCGTAACTTTTACTACAAAAGCGAGCAGTGAGATGAAAGAAAGACTGCGCAAGCAATACCAGCTTCATCCTTCACAAGCCAGCCAAGTGGTGACAGGCACCTTCCACAGTCTTTTTTATAAAATGCTGCTTCACGATGACGCAAATAAATGGAACGGCCAGCATCTGATCAAGTTTGACTGGCAAAAGGAGCAATACATTCGAAAAGCCATAATGAATGAAGGACTTGATGAGAAAGACTACCCTACTGATCAAGTGCTGCAATCCATCGGCTATTGGAAAAATGCCTTTTTGCCAGATGAAATTCCTGATTTGAAGGATGAAAAGGAAAAACACATGTGGACGATCTATCAATCATATGAACAGCAAAAACGAGATCATCAGCAATTTGACTTTGATGATATGGCGATGGCCTGCTTACATATGCTGACAGAACAGCCTAAACTGTTAAAACGGTATCAAGAACGATTCCATTATATTTTAGTGGATGAATTTCAGGATATTAATCCAGTGCAATATCGCTTGATTCAACTTTTAGCCGGAGAATCAGAGCAGTTATTTTGTGTAGGGGACGATGATCAAGCCATTTACGCATTTAGGGGTAGCAATCCTGCTTTCATCCTTGAATTCAAACAGGATTATCCTTCGGCTCAGATCGTCCATTTACATGCGAATTACCGCTCTCATCATACAATTGTCGCAAGTGCAGATGCGATTATTAAGAAAAATCAGCATCGTTATGAGAAGACGTTAAAAGCCGTTCGAGCGGAGAAAATTCCGCCGACGCTCTTTTATCCATATGATGAAGAAGAGGAAGCGACGATGATTGTCGCAGATATTCAGGAGAAAATTAAAAACGGCGCAAAGCCGAATGACTTCTGCGTGCTGTTTCGTACGAATACAGGCGGCCGTGCGATTTATGAACGGCTGCATCAGTCGGCCATTCCGTATGAAACGGATGCTGGCGTCAAAGCCTTCTACAGCAGACGAATTGTTCGGGTACTCCTCGCCTTTCTTTCCTTAAGTCAGGATGCAGATGATGTGGCCGCCATGAAACAGCTGCTGCCGGTTTTCTTTTTAAAGCAGCAAACGCTGAATACACTAAAGGCACTGACCATCACAGAGGATTGTTCAATGGTAGATGCGCTCGGAAAGCTGACAGATATACAGCCGTTTCAACGGAAAAAGCTGCAATCAATCGTTCCTTTGTTCCGAACGTTACGAACATTAAAGCCATCGGACGCGGTGACATTTATTGAACAAAAGATGGGACTCGGTGATTACTTAAAAAAACGGGTGAACGATACGAATGTACTTGAAAAAGGGACAGATGATGTACGTGATGTGAAAACAGCTGCCAGACGCTTTGAAACGATTGAAGCCTTTCTCGCACATGCCGAACATATGAAATCTGCCGAAAAGGAAAAAACAGATGAACCCGGTGTTCAGCTCATGACGATCCACCGCGCAAAGGGTCTTGAATTCCAGACAGTATACATCACTTGTGTGGTCGACGGGGCACTGCCTCATGATTTCTCACTGGATGAACTCAGAAACGGTGATGAAGAAGCGCTGGAAGAAGAGCGCCGTTTATTATACGTGGCCATGACAAGAGCTGAACAATCTCTTTATCTGTCTGTTCCTTCATTTAGACGAGGCAAAACGGCTCATCGTTCTCGCTTTTTGTATCCTCTTCTAAAGAAAAACCGTGAATTATTTACAAAAAAACAACAGGCCCCCCTTTAAACGGAGAGCCTGTTGTTTATTTTTTGTTATTCATCATTTTAGCGATTGTATTGAAATCAAGCTTTTCTTTTCCACTAGTAATCGATTGAACGATTTTGTCTTCCATTTCTTTAGGTACACGTTTGTTCGCAAGCTGCGCTACTTTTTTAATGACACCTCGAACGGTATTCTCATCTTTAAAGTTGGCATTTTGCAAAGAACCTGCAAGTTTAAACACATCATTCATATTCACACCGGTTTTGTTTTCTACGCTTTTAAAGAATTTATTATCCATTCATTTGCCTCCTCTTTGTGGAGTAATCACCTTACTATATGAAAATAGGCGGGATATGTGCCTATCCTAAAACCTTGTTTGACCAAAGAGAAAGGAAAGCAAAAGGCTTCCCCCTTGCTTCCCTCACCTTCTTACTTTTTAGTAGTTAAAGAAAGAAGCACCAACGATGATTAGAAGGATGAAAAGCACGACAACAAGAACAAATGTTGATCCATATCCGCCGCCGTAGCCTCCACCGTAGCCGCCGCAAGAACCGCCACCGTAACCGTAACTCATATTTAAGCACCTCCTCTTCTCCCTTACAAAGTATGAAAAATGCAAGAAATGGTTTGGACGATCACATAAAAAAGTGCGGAATTTTTATTTCTGCTGTTTAAAGACGTAATCTGCCTCTGTATGACGCATCATGAATGCTTCTGTTTCTTTTGCAAAAGCCTCCATCTTCACGCCAAATGCTTTTAAGTGCTCCTCAAGATCATGCGCTTTATCCGATAGATCCATTTCAGCCTTTTCGTGCGCTTGTTCTTTCCCATCATGGGGTTTAGTGAACAAGGAACCGATTAATTGTTCGAATGCATCCATTCTGGTCACCCCTTCTCTCTTACATATGCACCACTCAAAAAAAGGGCAACAAAAAAACCGGATAAATCCGGCTTTTGTTTTTCTCTTCTATTATTGAGGTTTCTTTTTGTTTCCACAGCCGCAGCCAGTTTTCTTGATTTTTTTCGTATATACAGATTGTTGATTTGACTGCGCTGGATAACCTTGAAGCATATGTGACGGCGTTTCAGTTGGTTTCATCGCAACCCTTCCTTTCCTGTTCCATGATAGTATATGCATTTATTGAAAGCGTGTCTGATCAGAATGCCTGTTTATTTCACAAGCTTCGAGACGACCGCTTCAATGATGCCTGCTGCTGCGGCAATCGCTAATAGTAAATTAAGCCACATGCTGATGACAGGAAAAAGTATGTATATCAGAAGTAAGGCAGCAGTGCACCACATGCCAGTACACCAATAACAGCTTAACAGTTCTCCAACCCAGGACCGCAGTCCTTCCCCTTTAATGATGATATATGTTTCGACTTCACCTTGTTCATTTACCTCTTCCTGTTCTTCATGAAATAGACGGCGGAAAGGGGCAGTAATGGTATCAAACACAATCAGTCTCGTCAGTCTAAAGGATGCGAGGGCAAACACGACAAATGACAAAGCACCGCTCAGAAGCCTCCACCTCCTTCTTTCTTCTTTTTCCGTCCTTTCTTTATATATGCAAGAAAAAAGACTGTCATGATGAATCGAGTGGAAATAAAATTGGGTTGTACTTTTTCACACTTTCCGATTCCACCTTGAGTCGTTGCTGCATTAAATAATGTATAGATAAGAAAGGAGTGAAAGTATTGTCTATTGAAGAAAGTGCTGAAATATTATATACACAACTGTTAAACGAATTAATCAGCAATTATGATGATTTCATTGAGATCAAAGATTCGGAAAATGTCACAATTCATAAAACAGATGTAACAGCTGCACTCTCCCTTCAAGCGACCGTAACGACAATCATTACTCTTTTAATCCAAATTCTTGTACCAGACGATGAAGTGGCTGCTGACATCACAGATCAGCTTTTAGCTGTGCAACAAGTGGAAGTACAAAAGAAAACTGTGATTCAAATCATCAACTGCTATAACATTACGATTACATTATCAGATGCATCCATTATGAACTCCGTCCAAATTCTCACTCAAACATTGAATGTGCTCTTAGTTGAATCCGGCATTCTTTGACCCTTTCTTTTTCTAACATGACGTATGAAAGAGGTGAAATCATCGTGGCTGAAGAGAACGAAAAAAAGGAATTTCAAATCAATACGGATATTGATCCATTAACAAGTCTTCTTGTCAGTGATGTGTTAAACAAAAACAATATCACTGATGATCAGAAAGCAAAAATTTCAGATGATCAAAGAAGAATGATTTTGAAATTAGTCGAGGACTTACAAAAGAAAGCAAATGATTTCGTAGAACAGCAGCAGGAGAAAAAAAGGCAGGCTGAGGCAGCAAAACAGCCAGAAGAAGTAGTGCCTGAACCAAAAGTACGTCCAAATCGAAATTCACTTCGAAATCGTATTCAGCAGCGTCGTAATGCTCAGCGTAATAACGATTAAATAAAAATGGGTTGCCTGCTAGGGTAAATGCCCGAGACAAAACAACGCATTCCAGCATTTAATAAAGTAAACGGAAGGAGGAATAGAAATGGATTCTAAACCATATTCTTGGGTCGCTCTAGATCGTAACTGTTCACACCACGGACACCACAGATACCACGAACACCACGACGATTGCAACTATGAAAGAAAAGCACTTTGTGACGATTATTATGATGACGAAGATGTCTTACAAGATTTGGATCAAGTAAGCTTCACAAAGCAGACATCTGAAGAGGTCATTATCGTTAGGGACTCTTGTGACATTAACGTATCTTCTGTCGATGCACAGGTTGCAGCATCTATCCAAGTAGCGATTCAAACAGCGATCATCACCATTACAAACATCTCAATCGCAGACGGTGATTTGGCAGACCGCGTCACGCAGGATCTCTTACAAGCTGCTACTCACAAACAAACAAACCGCCAAAAACTTGTCATCGAAAATTCAAGAAACGTTACAGTATCTACAATCGATGCGGACATCTCTATCGCAATCCAAACACTTACACAAACTCTTGTTGCGACAATCGTTGCAATCGGCATCCTCTAATGTCCAAAAGCAGAGCGAAAAGCTCTGCTTTTCCTTTTATAAAAATACAACAAATATAAATGGTCATTTACCCACACCAACTAGAGGGCGCATACATATGTTGTTAAGGACTAAAGTCAAATACCTTGTTAAAGGAGCTGAAATCCATGAGCTGCGGAAAACACCATGGCCGACATGATGAAAACTGTGTATGCGATGCGGTTGATAAGATTTTAGCAGAGCAGGAAGCTGTAGAAGATAAATGTCCTACGAGCTGCTACAGTAATTTATTAAGCCCAACAGTTTCTGGAAAAGATACGATTCCGTTTTTACTTTTTGATAAAAAGGGCGGGTTGTTCTCTACTTTCGGAAATATTGGAGGATTCGTTGACGATTGCCAATGCTTCGAATCTATTTTCTTCCGGGTTGAAAAATTACACGACTGCTGTGCTACGTTATCTGTATTAAGACCTGTTGATGTACACGGACATACGCTAAGCGTGTGTCACCCTTGTGACCCTGACTTCTTTGGTCTAGAAAAAACGGACTTTTGTATTGAGGTTGATTTAAACTGCTTCTGCGCAATCCAATGCTTAAACCCAGAGCTTGTCGACAGAGTCATGCCATCGAAAGATAAAAAGCATCATCACCACGGCTAAATCAACAGGCCGATCATCTAACTTGTCATGAGTCAAAGCATCCCCTTCCTTACGAATGACAGCCAATTATGCGGAGCAGTCGGCATAAGTAGCGGCCGCTTCCGCATTGGTTAAAAGTAGATGCACGAACCGGCAAAAATAGCTTGTAGATGATAACAGTGCTCAAACACTCAAACAAATTTCCTAGTATAGGAGGGTTGAATATGAGCCGCAAACATTCATGGAACTGTGTAGCAGAGGCTGTTGAAAACATTCACGACTTACAAAATGCCGTCGAAGAAGATTGCCCGACCAGCTGTTACAGCAATCTCCTTTCTCCATCACATTCTTTAGGTGACACTGTCCCATTTGTTCTCTTTACATCCAAATCAAAACCATTCGTCGCATTCGGAAATGTCGGAGAAGTAGATCCAGGCCCTTGCTTCAGCACTGCATTTTTCAGAGTCGAACACATCTCTGATCACTGCGCAACTCTCAGCTTGCTTATCGCATTTGACAAAGACCGTCATATTTTAGATTTTACAGATAAAGATTCCTTATGTGATGTGTTCCGATTAGAAAAATCAAAATATTGCATTGAAGTAGACCTTGACTGCTTCTGCGCAATCGAATGCCTAAATCCAAGACTCATCAACCGTAACTGCTAACAAAAAAAGTCCCTATATGGGACTTTTTTTCTTTGTTAAAAACCAAGCGGGTGGATGGAAGAAATCTCAGCAATCGCTAATTCGACTGGATTTCCCCCGCCTGCTGTACGAATGATCACAGTATCATCTTTTCGATCCATGATGATTCCTCTATATGTTTTACCATCAGCTTCAATCAGACAAAGAGCCCTTGGCATATTATGAGGCAGTCTTGTGAGAAAATCGACTTTTTCATCAATACTCATCTGACTTAAAGGCTTTTTCACTCGTTTTCTTCTTGGTTCTTCTTTTGTTTCATGAAAGACACCTTCTGGCTGGTTTCCTTCTTCTTGCTGAGGCTCTTGCTTTTGTATGAGCTCTGGTTCTTGTATGTTCTCTTGTTCCTGTGCAAGCTCAGCCTCTTGTGCGATATCTTGTTCTTTTGTAAATTCGGCTTCTTGTTTTATATCTCGATCTTGCTGGTGTGCAGGTGGCTCGGCTTCTTTTTTCTGCTCTATTTCTTGAATCGCAGGCTCCTGCTGCGTGCTTTCTTCGATCTCGCCTTTTGCATTATGATCACTTTCTGGCTGTTTTTCTGATTTTTTTCGCTTTCTCACAATATTTTGCATGGCCGGCTTTGATTCTTGATAGCTCGGCTGAACAATATACATCAGCGGCTTTTGATTCTCATCACCTTTATTTGACATACTAATCCCTCCCGAATGATTCATTCCTTATATATATGAACGGAGGCCTCAAATCAGAAGAAAAATAAAAAAACAGCATACCTTTCATCGGTATGCTGCAAGTCATGTATTCGTTTAGCGGGCAATGATATGGAAGCCAGAATCAACATGCAGATTCTCACCTGTCATGCCGCGAGATAGATCACTGAATAAGAATAGAGCTGTATCGCCAACCTCTTCAGGAGTTGTTGTACGGCGAAGTGGTGCACGCTCTTCAATATCCTTCAGAATGGTATTAAAGCCGCTGATGCCTTTTGCAGATAACGTACGAATTGGACCAGCAGAAATACTGTTCACGCGGATGCCTTCTGCGCCTAAATCAGCTGCTAAATATTTCACACTTGCTTCAAGTGATGCTTTCGCTACACCCATTACGTTGTAGTTAGATACAACACGTTCTCCGCCTAGGTATGTAAGCGTCACAATGCTTCCACCCTCTGTCATTAATGGACGTGCTGCTTTTGCTACAGCAGTTAATGAGTATGAACTAATGTTGTGCGCCAAAAGGAAACCTTCACGATTCGTGTTCAAGTATTCGCCAACAAGCTCTTCCTTATTTGCAAATGCAATGGCATGCGCAACGCCATGAATGACTTGTACTTTTTCTTTAATTTCAGCAAAACATTTCTCGATTTCTTCATCACTTGTCACATCACACGGAAGAATAATTGAATCATCACGCTCAAGTGTGCTTGCAAGCTCTTTTACCGATTCAGCAAGACGATCTCCAACATAAGTAAAAATCAAACGAGCTCCAGCTTCATGAAGTGAACGGGCAATTCCCCAAGCGATGCTTCGTTTATTGGCAACACCCATCACCACGATATTACGGCCTTCTAAAGAAAAGTTCATATGTAATAAAGCCTCCTATTTTTTCAAGACATAGTATTAGTACCTGATCATAATATTATCACAGATCATAAGAGAATGACAATTTCCTCTGAAAGAAAGTTTCATTTTCGCAAAAAAACCGCCCTCACAAGGAAGGCGGTTCGATTCCCTTAACGTTTGATTCTGTTTTGCTGATAAGCAAAATGGTTCGTAGGCCCGTGTCCAGATCCAATTCGTAAAGGGAATTTGATCGCTTCATGGACAAAGGTTTCTGCTGTTTCAAAGGCTTCCTTTATCGAATAACCTTTCGCAATTTCAGCTGTTAATGCTGCTGCAAACGTGCAGCCTGTGCCATGTGTATGTGGTGTATCAATATGTTCATTTGTGATTTCAATAAAGCCTTTTCCATCATACAGCAGGTCTGTAATCATCCCATCAGATGGACCATGGCCGCCTTTGATCACGACATGTTTCGTACCGAGCTCATAAAGGCGCTCTGCTGCCAGATAGCGATCCTCTTTCGTCTGAATACGTAAACCTGACAGTACTTCTGCCTCAGGAAGATTCGGCGTTACAGCATAGCTCACAGGCAGCAAGTGTGTTTTCATCGCAGCGACCGCATCTTCATTTAATAAAGAGGCTCCCCCTTTTGCGATCATGACTGGATCTACAATCAGCTTCATATCATATTGAACCGTTTTTTCAGCTACGATCTTGATCATGTCTGCACTCCACAGCATCCCTGTTTTGACGGCATCTGGCAGTAAATCTTCTGCCACTGCATCTATTTGACGCTCTAACGCCTCAATTGAAAGCGGATATATCCCATGAACACCTAGTGTGTTTTGCGCAGTAATCGCTGTGATTGCAGACATTCCATACACACCGAGCTCCTGAAAAGTTTTCAAATCTGCCTGAATGCCTGCTCCGCCGCCAGAATCAGAACCCGCGATTGTGAATGCTTTTTTGATCGTCATTTCTTCACACCTCTCATTAGCCAATCCATTGATGATAAATAGTTCTTGCTTTGGCAATATCATTGGTTCCATGAACAAGCGCTCTGCCATCTTTAAATAAGACAAGCTTAAATTCATCCTTTTGACATGAAAGCAAATATGGATTTTCAAGCACATCCATCCCTGCTTTCTTTAACCGAAGAGCTACTTCATGTAAAGGTGGCGGTGTTTCTGCTGCACTGCGGATTTGTACCGTATTACGGCCGCATAGTACATCTGCCTTCGCACTCTTCTCATATGAAAGAAATGGATACGTCTTAAGTCCACAGCTTGGACATTGCTGCTTCTTTAAAGACGCGACCGACCGAATGTCAGACCGTTCATTTTTCCATAAATCGAAGGATTTTAATATTGGCGTCACTTGATGTCCTGTTAAATATTTAAGTGCATCTGCCACTTGATATGCGGCCACCTGCTGCACAACTGGACTAATGATACCTGCTGTATCACATGTCATGCCTTGTGCAGGTAAATGTTCAAGCAGACAGTGTAAACACGGCGTCTCACCAGGAATCACAGTAAATTGAATACCATAACTGGCTACACAGGCCCCATAAAGGAACGGAATTTGATGTTTGACAGCAGCATCATTTGCAATCATTCTTACCTCAAAATTATCCGCTGCATCGACAATGATCGAAGCCCCGCTGACCAGTTCGTCAATATTGTGAGCAGTCACATCAATCACGATGCCTTTGACGTAAACGTCACTGTTTACTTGCTTGAGTCTTTTTTCAGCCGCCACAGCCTTTGGCAGCCGATCCTTCACGTCTTGCTCCGTGTAAAGCTGCTGGCGCTGAAGGTTGCTCCATTCAATATAATCTCGGTCCAAAATGGTGACAGATCCAACGCCGGCACGAACGAGCATTTCTGCACTAGCCGTTCCAAGTGCCCCCGCTCCAATAATGACCGCCTTTGAGTCATTTAGCCGCTTTTGTCCCTCTGTTCCAATTGGCTGAAAAAGCTCTTGGCGTGAATAACGAGTGCTCAAAATGACGGCATTCCTTCCTGTGGACTGCTCGCTGTCCCATAGTTTTTCAGGGGAATACGTCCTGCCTCATAGCCTAGTCTTCCTGATTCAATCGCCAGTTTCATTGCTTTTGCCATTTTCACAGGATCCTTTGCACCAGAGACAGCGGTATTTAGTAATACTGCGTCAGCTCCAAGCTCCATCGCATAAGCTGCATCCTTCGGAGAACCTACGCCAGCATCAATAATGACCGGCACCTTCGCCTGCTCGATAATAAATGAGAGATTCAGAGGATTTAGTAAGCCTTGGCCTGAACCAATCGGAGAAGCACCTGGCATGATGGCGTGGACACCGAGTTCTTCTAATTTTCTTGCGAGCACCACATCATCAGATGTATATGGCAGCACGATAAATCCTTCTTCGAGCAGCATTTCAGATGCTTTTAATGTTTCAACTGGATCTGGCAAAAGAGACCTTGAACAGCCAATGACTTCTACCTTGATCATGTCACACAGCCCAGAAGCCCTTGCTAAACGGGCAATACGCACTGCCTCTTCTGCTGTACTTGCACCAGCTGTATTCGGAAGCAGCGTATATCTTGATAAATCAAGCTGCTCTAGAAAATTAGGCTGAGATGCTTCGAATATGTTCATCCTTCTGACAGCAAAGGTTAAAATTTCGGCTTCCGATACGTTCACCGCTTCTTTTTGAACCTCAAATGATGGGTACTTCCCTGTTCCGAGTAATAGTCTTGATGTGAATGTTTTTCCGCCAATGTGCAGCATTGGATCATCCTCCTCCTACAAAATGAACGATTTCAATCGTGTCATTTGGTTGAATCACTACTTGTTGAAACGCTTCTTTATCAATGATTTCTTGGTTCTTTTCAACGATCACCACACGGTTTTCAAGCTGATAGGCTGATAGCAGATCATAGATCGTTCCATTCTCTTGATCGAAGTCAACGATTCTGCCATTCAATTGAATCTTCATACGAATAGTGCCTCCTTTCGTCCAATACGAAATGCGTGAAGCCATTCCTCTTTGACCGGTTTGTCTAATATGAGGTCACGAATGATTTCTCCAGTAATCGGCGCAAGTAAAATGCCATTCCTGTAATGCCCTGCAGCAAAAAGAATACGCTTGTCTTCTGGATGTCTTCCGATATAGGGATGCCGGTCGTTTGTCGCCGGACGAAGGCCTGCCCAGCACTCTTCAATCGGCATCTCTTTAATAGAAGGCATAAGCTGAGACGCCTTTTGAATCACAGCTTCCATGCCGCCAAGCGTTGGAACAGCCTGCCACTCGTTTGGCTTCATCGTTGCACCGATAACAAGCTTTCCACTATCTCGCTGAACGATATAACAATGATCATGATAAATGGTGTGTGCGAGCGCTGGACCGTTATTCCATACAGACACACATTCTCCTTTTACTGGATAAAGAGAATGAGATAATCCGAGCTCTTCAAAAAAACGGCCAGACCATACACCACTTGCAACTGTCAGGTCATCACATGTGAATGTGCCCTTCGTTGTTCTGACAGTTAACACTTCTTTCTCCCGCTTCACTTCGATCACAGGTGTACACTCTTTCACATCTGCTCCGTAGCGGACCGCTGCCTGCCACAAAGCCCTGCATACAGCGTAAGGCTCCACATGCACATCCTCTGCAATCAAACCTGCTCCCAGCATGTGATCTGTGACTTGAGGCATGCATTTTTTTACGCTGCTTGCATTAAGCCACTTAAATGTAGACAAATGCTGCATCCGGCAAAGGGCCTGCTTCTCTTCTTCAGTAAAGGCGACCTTCATGATGCCGCCTGCTGAAGTCCGAATATCAATGCCTGATTCATGCAAAAGATCGACCTTTAATTTTTCGTATAATGCCTGGCTTGCTCTGCCTGCCTGAAAGAAAATATCCTCATGCCCCTCTCCTTCAGCATGTGCCCCGAGCATCCCGGCAGCCGCACTTGTCGTTTGCTTCCCTATCTCATTCGCTTCAAATAAGACCACCTGTTTTCCTGCTTTTGCAAGGTGATAGGCGATTGACATCCCTATGATTCCACCACCAATGATTGCAACGTCATAATGCTTTTTCATAAGGATTCTCCTTTACCTTTTCAGAAAATGCTTGTACCATCATACGCGGCTGATGATGAGTAAATATCCCAGACATGACAGCGATTCCTTTCACATGAGCGTGTTTCAATTCTGGAACTCGTTCTGGGGTCATCCCGCCGATGGCCACCACTGGAATTGTTAGTGCAGAAGTCAGTTCTTTCACAAGCTGTACACCTCTTGCC
Source organism: Bacillus sp. FSL R5-0659 (assembly GCF_038008785.1). Lineage (NCBI taxonomy): Bacteria > Bacillati > Bacillota > Bacilli > Caryophanales > Bacillaceae > Bacillus > Bacillus sp. FSL R5-0659. Next base: position 1,137,660 of record NZ_JBBOZU010000001.1, on the reverse strand, counting down.
TGGAGTCCTGGTTTACAAGAGGTGTCATATACGTGCCCAAACATGACATACTCCGCTCCATTTTTCTCTGCTGCTTTCGCTTCTTCTATCGAATGGACAGACACCCCTGCATGAAGGTGAGGGAATTTTCTTCGCAGCTCCTTCGGCGAAAAGCTATGGCCCGGAAGATGCACCCTGTGAATATTGGTTAGCAGCGCCACGTCTACTCGGTCATTGATCACGAGCTTTTCTTTCGGCACACCTTCTAAAAGGAGATTCTTCACGAGATCAACAAGCTCACTTGCTGTTTTAGACCGTTCCCGAATATGAATAAAATCCACTTCAGACGCAATGGCTTTTATTTGTTTGATCAGTTCACCCGCAGGAAGCGAATCATTTGTCACTGCGTGGAGTTCCATTTGCACCAACCCCATCTAAGCATGCTGTTTGCCACAATTCTTTTTGATACGCCATCTCCCAAAAGTGATATTCGTAGTAGCTTGAAATCACAAAATTTTCTTTCATATTGGCGCGTACATGTTCTGGTGCTATTTCTGCTAGTTCATCAAAGCGGTTCACCTGTTCGAAAACGAGTTCCTTAAACCAATCGCCTCCATATGTCAAAATCCATTCTTGGTAAATTGGATGGTCAGGTGTTGTTTGTTTTAGCTTTTCACCTACCTCATAATAGAGCCAGTAACACGGTAATAACGCGGCTAAAATCTCTTCAAACCGTCCGCTTTTTACAGATCGATACATATGAGAGGTATACGCATAAGCAGTCGGGGAAGGCTTAAAGTTCTCAATGGCTTCATCAGAAATTTGCAGAAGCTCTGTAAATTTCCTATGCAGCGACAGCTCTGCTTCGTACGTGCCCTGGGCATGATACGCCATTCTGCCCGTCGTATGTAAGTCCTCACTAATCGCCGCTCCATATGCCTGCACCTTTGCAAAATGAGTTAAATAATACGAATCCTGCATCACGTAATAGGTGAAACGATCGAGTGAAAGTGTGCCATCCCCAATCCCTTTGACAAAAGGATGCGTAAAGCTTCCATTCCACCATGTTGCTGCAGCCTCTTTACATTCTGTTGAAAACGTCATGTTCCTCTCCTCCTGTTTTTCCATATAAAAAAGCCACTTTCCGCGTGGAAAGTGGCTTGGAATTTGTAAAAAGCATAGTCAAAAACCGCACCACTTCCCTACGCAGGTATGAACCTGTTCAGGTAATGAGGGTCTAAAAGTCGACACTTTTATCTCAGCCCTTTTAAAGGACTCCCCTAGTGGATCAAATATATGATGTTGTACCTCTATCTTAATCAGGAATTGTTCATTGGTCAAGGGTTCATTGTCATTCTAATTGGGCTCTTAGTCCTGCTACATACTCCCGGGAGCCCGATACAAGCACACGGTCGCCGCTTCTAAGTGTCGTATCTCCATGCGGTACTAAGCTGTCTACCCCTCTGAAAATGCGGACAAATACCAAATCACCGGTGAAAGGAAATTCTCTCAGCATGACATTATGATAACGATGATTGTTCATTTGAATTTGATACAAAGAAGAATCCTCATTTGTTAACAAACGAATCGCATCAGGTGCTTCAATCAAAGCTCTTAGCACCGTTTTAGATGAAAGGAAAGTAGAAAACGTATCAATGCCCGCTTCCTTCAATGTCAGCTCTGCCTCAGCTTTGTTGACACTTGCAATGACTTGTTTTGCTCCTTCTTCTTTTGCAAATAAAGCAATTTCCTTATTTTTTGTCTCACTGCCTGTTGCGACGACAAGGACATCTTCTTGGCCGACGCCTGCCTTTCTCAGCGTCTCATCGTCGTATTGTTCAATTGATTCGACTTCAAAGATAGAGTCTGCCAGCAGCGCTTCCTTATTTTCTTGAAACACATGCAAAATCCGAATGTCATATTCATCCTGATGCAAATCAAGTGTGACGGGTAAGGTCAGCTGATTTGCACCAATAAAGGTCACACGCTTCTTATGGCTCGCCGCTTGTTCTTTTTTAAAGAGCGCTTTAAACCAAACAGGTGTTAAAATACTCGTTAGCACAGCAACTAAAATCAGCGCTCCAGACATTTTATGATCAATGACACCGAGCCGCTCACCAATCGTCGCAGCTGCAATGACGAGAGATAATGTTGAAGTTAATAAAAAGCCTGAGCCGATGACCTTATTCATGTCATACCATTTTTTCAAATAAAGAATTGGGATGAGCTTACTTATAAGCAACGCAATAAACAGCAGCGGAATCATGATCATGATGGTTGGATCCTTAAACAGTGCCCATATATTCAGATCCACTCCGACCATCACAAAAAAGATCGGGATTAAAAATCCGTAGCCAAATGAGTCCAGCTGCTGAACGAGCTCTTTATTTGGCGAAAGAAGGGACACAAGTACGCCAGCTAAAAACGCCCCAAGAATATTTTCAGCCCCGAGTGATTCAGATAAGGCAACTAAGACTATAATGAGAGTAAAGATTGCCCTTGTCCCAATTTGCACAGTTCCTTTTGACATCGACTGAAAAATTGACTTTGTTTTAAATACGCGGCCAAATAAATAAAGAAGAATGCCTGCAGCAAATAATAAGAGCAGAAGCCACATGTTCCCTGTTCCATCTCCATAAATGGAGGAAAACACAGCAAGTAAAATCATCGTGACCAAATCAGCAATGACAGCTACAAGCAGAATGATTTGACCGATATTCGTCTGCATCAACTTTTCCTCTTTTAAGGTTGGCACCACTACGCCTAATGAGATGGTAGAGATAATGAGCGTCATTAAAAAGGCATTTTGGATAAACCCTGCGAGTACAAACGCATAGGACAGGATAAAAGAAATACAAAATACCCCAAGAAAAATAATGGTGGCCGCTTTAAATGTATTTGGTTCTTTTAAACCATTTGGAAGTTCTCGTGCTTTCTTCTTTGACTCAAAAGAAGAAAAATCTATTTCAAGTCCACTTAAAAACATCAGAAAAATAAAACCGAGCATGGATAATGTATCTAACCACGCATCATGTTCGACAACCAGTTGAAGACCGCTTTTCCCAATGATGAGCCCCATAATGATTTCAGCTACAACGACCGGAATGGTCAGCTTAAATCGGTGCAATAAAATAGGGGTGAAAAAGGCGACAATAATAACGACAACGAGTGATGAAACAGATGTATGCTCCATTGGCTAAAGCCTCCTAACATTCATGTTTAATTTTATAAGTCTTACGTTAAAGGATTGATTCTAACAATTGCCTAAATGAAATGAAAGCCATTCGTTATATTTTCTAAAATTCAAACTTCTTTATATCCGACGAATGGATGAAAAAAATCAGGAGGAAACCTTATGAAATTCGATATCATTGGCGATATCCACGGCTGCTACGAAGAGCTGCTTACCCTCATACACAAACTAGGATACGAACTCAAACATGGATTACCCGTCCATCCTGATAAGAGAACGCTGGCCCTTGTTGGTGATTTAACAGACCGAGGGCCTCAGTCAGTAGACGTCATGCGATTTGTCATTCATGCCTATTCACACGGCGCAATCCGCTATGTACCTGGCAACCATTGCTTTAAGCTTTATCGCTATTTAAAAGGAAATCCCGTCAAATTGCTTCATGGCATCGAAACGACAGTGAACGAAATAAAAAAACTGCCAACTCATGAACAAAACAAATTGTCACATGAATTTAAGCAGTTATTCGAGAAGGCTCCACTTTATGATGTACTCATTCCTGATGAGCTGATCATTGCACACGCAGCGATGAAGGAAAAGGATATTGGAAAAAAGCCGAATAAACAGATGCGGTCCTATTTATTATTTGGTGCCGTCACAGGAGAAACATGGCCAGATGGACGGCCTGTTCGCAAGGACTGGGCAAAGGAATATCACGGAAAACCGTGGATTGTGTACGGCCATACACCTGTGAAAGAGCCTCGATTCGTTGGCAGAACCGTCAATATTGATACAGGCTGCGTATTTGGCAACAAACTGTCTGCCCTCACATACCCTGAGCTTAAAACGGTCTCCGTTCCCTCATCTATGCCTTATGACGATTCAAGATTTCAGCATTTCACATTATAAAAAAACCCGGCCCTGCGATGCAGGTGACCGGGTTTCTCTAATTAAAAAGCAAGGATTTCATATCATCAGGAAGCGGAGCTGAAAATGTCATTTGCTCACCTGTCATCGGATGAGGAAACACAAGGGTTTCACTATGCAGTGCCTGCCTGTCTATCCGCTCGGCCCTTCCGCCATACAGCGTATCTCCGATGAGCGGATGCCCAAGAAATTGCATATGCACACGAATTTGATGTGTTCTCCCGGTTTCAAGCGAGAGAGACACATCCGACATATTTAACTCAGCGATTACTGCTCGCACGGTATAATGCGTCACTGCCTCCTGCCCAGTATCATCAACCATCCGCTCGATGATACTATCCCCTTTTCGGGCAATTTTTGCAGCGATGGTTCCATGTTTTTCTGTGATCATGCCATGTGTAAACGCTCTGTATGTTCGCTTAACCGCTCCACTCTTTTGTGCCTTAGATAAAAGGCTATGGGCAAAACGATGCTTCGCCACAAGCATAACGCCAGATGTATCACGATCAAGACGGTTCACTAAATGAACCGTATGCCGAACAGACTGCTTGGCATAATGGTGCAGTAATCCATTCGCAATACTGTGCTCGGGGTGCTCCCGAGAAGGGATCGAAGGAATATACGGCCTTTTATTCAGCACAAGGACATGCTCGTCCTCAAATATAATATCAAGCGGAATCGGTGCAGGCTTCAGCCCTTCACTCACTTTTTCCTCGGGAAATAAAATGGTGAGCCTGTCCCCTTCATGCAGCTCATATCTCACGGTAACATGCTCTCCATTAATGAGGAGGTCACCGCCATCAAACTTAATATCCGTCAGCATTCTTTTCGAAATACCAAGATCAATTAAATATTCCTTTAAAAACAGCCCTTCTTCTTTGGCTGTCATGGTTTTGTTTAACGTAAAGTATTCCAGCGAGAACAACCTCTTTCTTATTCTCCTTTTCCGATAAAGGAATCTTGCACCCTTTTCCAAAACGGAAACGGTCTAAATCTAGCAAAACGGACATTCTCATCTGCCACCCGGCATTGAATGGATTTGACGTCTTTATGAAGCAGCGTCAAATGATCAATCGTCACCTGAAAATCGACATCATTCCTCGGCTTAATCACACAAGTATGGTGGTCAGGCAAAATAAGCGGTGAACCGACCGTCCGAAACACTCTGTTGTTGATTGAAGCCATTTCTGCCAGCTGAATGGCTCTAATGGAAGGATGAATAATGGCGCCTCCAAGTGCCTTATTATAGGCCGTACTGCCTGATGGAGTAGACAAACAAAGGCCGTCACCTCTGAATGTTTCAAACAGCTGGCCTCTGATTTCAACATCTGCCACAAGTGTCCCTTCCATGCTTTTAATCGTACATTCATTCATTGCTAAATATTTCTCTTCTCTGCCGCCGTCGTTGTATCTGACAATGACCTCTAAGATCGGATATTCCACAATATGATAAGGCGTTTTCGCAATGGCTAAGACGAGTTTTTCAATCTCACTCGGCACCCAGTCAGCATAGAAGCCAAGATGACCTGTATGAACACCGACAAAGGCTGTTTCATTCAGACGGTTGCTGTAGCGGTGAAAGGCATAAAGAAGGGTGCCGTCTCCACCAACCGTAATGACAAGATCCGGTTCCTCTTCATTTAGTTCCATGCCAAAATCCAATAAGTAGGTCTGAATTTTACTTTTGAGCGTGTCAGATACAGAATTCCCTTTTGAAGAAACTGCAAATTTCATGAATTCTTCTCCTTTTTCACCTTGCTGCTATGAGAGGGCAGCATCATATTTGATCAAACTGGCTCAGCTGTCGTTTTTCTTTTTCCGGGAAAATGCCACTTGTGCTTCTTGAATTTCCCCTCTAATTTCGGACATTTCTTCATCGAGACGAGATGCTGCCTCAGATGCTCTTTGAAGGCGCAGCTTGACCTTCTCCGGGATATTCCCGCTATATTTATAATTCAGAGAATGCTCAATGGTCGCCCAAAAGTTCATCGCAAGCGTACGAATTTGGATTTCGACAAGGAGCTGCTTCTCTCCGTTGATCGTTTGCAGCGGATATAACACAACAAGGTGGTAAGAGCGGTATCCGCTTTCTTTATGTTCTGCAATATAGTCGCGTTTATCTACAACCACAAAATCTTTACGTGACTGGAGCATTTTTTTCACGACTTGTATATCTTCTACAAACTGGCACATAATGCGAAGCCCAGCAATATCCTGCATCGTTTCAATCTCATGCATCGGGATGTTTTTACGCTTTGCCTTTTCTAATATGCTGGCAACGGGTTTCACTCGGCCTGTGACAAATTCTACTGGTGAATGGTCATCCTCGAATTCATACAGCTTTCGAATGCCTTTTAGTTTCACTTTTAATTCTTCGACTGCTTGTTTATACGGTGCGAGGAATTGATCCCATTGTTTTTTGTCCATGAAACTTCCCCCAATTCCATATACCTAATTATTTCAGAGGAATGTGCTTTTCACTTTCTCTTCCATATCTCCGTAATTGGCATTGTCTTTAATATTGTCGATTAAATAATGTAATTCCTGTTGAAGCTGAATGAGTTCCAGCGAATATTCATCCGATGCCAAATAGACAGGGATGTCACGATTCATTGCTTCTTTTAATGGAGCCCATGTATGTTCCCCTAAAATAAGATACGAAAAGGACTCCTCGGTTTCAAGTATGTAAACGAACGCAAAGTGATCAGAATCAACAAGCATTTGTCCTGATGCTTTTGCTTTTTGGATTTGCTCTTCTGACTGGATTGTCAAAATCAGCCTGTCTTCTTTTAAAGTTGCTTCTGTGATTTCAATTCTGTTTTGCATCATGATCTCCTTTACAACAAAGTACAGCTTTATTTTATCATATCAAGTTCAATATTGATAAACCGAACTTTTGGAGAAAATCCTGTTTTTCTCTTTTAAATGATCCTTTCACACGATTCTTCATTCATTTTGGTCCACACCTAAAGAAAATAAAGAGAAAAAAACAGTCTTTTACATGGTGAACACACTTCATGTACAATAATCATATTTCCTCTAAATGAAAGGTTGATGTCAAAATGGCACAGGAAATTGAAATAGAACTAAAACAATTATTAATGAAAGAAGAATTTGAACAGCTGAAACTGCATTTTCAATTGAAGGATGCGGATTTCCACACGCAAACCAACTATTATTTTGATACACCTCAATTTGATATAAAATCTCAATTGGCTGCATTAAGAATGAGAGAAAAAAACGGTCAATGGGTGCTCACATTAAAGGAACCGCACGAGATAGGCTTGCTTGAAACCCACCAAACGATCGCTCCCCCATCACAACTTAACGATTTTGAGCTGCCAGAAGGTGAAGTTGCGGACAGATTAGACCACCTGAACATTCAAAAGGATCAAATTGTGTACTTTGGTTCACTTGAAACGTCAAGAGCAGAAAAAATGATCCAAGAAGGCTTAATTGTTTTGGATCACAGCCGATATTTAACAGTAGAGGACTATGAACTTGAATTTGAAGTGAGCGACCTGGAAATCGGACAAGCCGCTTTCTCCGCATTGCTCCGCAAATTTCATATCCCAGTACGAAACACGAAAAACAAAGTCGTTCGTTTTTATGAAGAAAAAATGAAAACACAGAATAGATGAATTCCTTGAAGGAGGAACATGATGAACGTTAATCAACTTCAATCCTTTATGCAGCTTCAAGCGCTTAAAACGTTACAAACAGATCCAGCACAAACGCAAATGTCTGCGGGTCAAGAATCGAATGCCCAAGCTTCATTTCAGTCGCTGCTGCAAGATTTTTTAGGCGGATCAGAATTATCACGTCTCCCGCTATCCATTTCTGCTTTTATGGGCACGGACCCATCAACGGCTCCGAACACGCAATATGCGCGTACAAACCCATATTTATCTGCGATTGCCGGCAGTGATCGGCTTGAGGCTCAATCTTTGTATGCAAATGACAATCAATTAAATACAGCGAATGGCATTGGAAATGTCTTAAACAACAGCTACACACCGCCGCTTCAAAAAGCTGTCTCCAGCGGCTCATCATCAAAAGAGATTAATCAAATCGTGTCACAAATGGCTCAAAAGCATGGGGTTCCCGAAAAGCTGATTCACGCAGTCATTAAGCAGGAATCCGGCTATCGCACGAATGCTGTCAGCCATGCAGGTGCGCTTGGTCTCATGCAGCTCATGCCATCTACAGCTAAATCACTTGGCGTCAACAATGCCTTTGATGCTGCACAAAACATTGAAGGCGGTACGAAGTATATAAAACAAATGCTTCAGAAATATAACGGAAATATCTCACTCGCCTTAGCTGCCTATAATGCAGGTTCAGGAAATGTAGATAAATACGGGGGCATTCCTCCATTTAAAGAAACACAAAATTATGTAAAGAAAATCACAGCTCAATATTTCGCTTAAACCGAAGAGAATAACCTCTTCGGTTTTTTGTATGTCGCTTTTCCCCCTTTTTTGACTGAATGTGTTATGATATGGTCAATTGATCACGGAACCAACCCACTCTTTATTTCGAGCAGACCAAAGCTGTTTGTTTGTGGAATTGAGATGAGGTTGTTAAAATAAGTACAAGAATAGAAACAATAAAATAGAACAAACTGAATATCACTTTTGAAATAAATGAAATGCGCAATAGGGTGAGTCATCCTATTAACTACGAGTAAAAGGAGTAGTCAACATGGTACAATCGTTTAACGCACCTTACGAAGCGGTTGGAGAGGAACTTCTATCGCAACTTGTTGATACTTTTTATGAAAATGTAAAGTGTCATCCTTTGCTTCATCCTATTTTTCCGGATGACTTAAAAGAAACAGCAAGAAAACAAAAACAGTTTTTAACGCAATATTTAGGCGGACCACCGCTTTATACAGAGGAGCATGGCCACCCAATGCTGCGGGCGAGACATCTCCCTTTTCCGATTACTGAGGAGCGGGCGGACGCATGGCTTGAATGCATGGAGGATGCAATGAATCAAGTAGGACTAACCGGCGATATTCGTGACTTTTTATTTGAACGGCTTTCTCTGACGGCTCGTCATATGGTCAACCAAACACCTGAAAAGGATGGACGATCTTGAGCTGCAATTCGCACGATCAATATTTCTCACACTGTCACGGACATCCTCAAAAGCCGATTGAAATCTATGTATTCATTGATCCTCTAAGCCCAGACTGCTGGTTATTAGAGCCATCCATTAAAAAATTAAAAATGAAATATGGCCGTTTTTTCACTTTACGAACGGTAACAAGTTCTAGTATTAATGCATTGAATCGGAAAAGAAAGAAACATTTACTGACTGAAGCATGGGGGAAATTTGCCACTAAAACGCAGACCAAAAAAGAACAAATGCTGTCTGAACAAATTGTGACATCACCCTACCTCGCCTCACTCGCATTAAAAGCAGCGGAGCTTCAAGGAAGAAAATGCGGAATGAAATTTTTGCGTCTCATTCAAGAATCGCTTTTTTGCCATCAGCAAGATGTCACAAGTGAGCAGGTGCTGATAGAAAATGCAAAAAGTGCTGGTCTGGACATCGAGGAATTCCAGCGCGACATTCATTCTCAAAGTGCGGTGAAAGCACTGCAATGTGATATGAAAATTGCAGCTGAAATGGACGTATCTGAGCTTCCGACCTTCGCCTTTTTTAATACCGTAAATGGAGATGAAGGATTAAAAATTTCAGGTGCCTACTCTTATGATATATACGAGGAAATTCTTTTTGAAATGATTGGTGAAAAACCAACACCATCTGAACGGCCTCCAATTGAATGGTTTATTGCATACTTTCAATTTGCATCCGCAAAAGAGATAGCCGTTGTTTATGACCTGACGCTTGAAGAAGTTGAACGAGAAATGAAGAAGCTAGCTTTCGCTCAAAAGGTAGAACGTGTACAAGTGCAGCAAGAAATGTTTTGGCGCTATAAAGAGAATGACCACCATACAGATCTTGATGTATATCGCTGTGAAAATGAACATGGGTGCTGACCCATGTTTTTTCTTTAATTCAAAAAGGAACATTTGTTCTATTTATAGACACGAAGAAACCGCGCCGGGATAAGCGCGGTTTCACTATGTCTTAACGACAACAAAGGGGATGGGAGAAATTTTTCACGGTCAAACAAAGGGGTAATGTTTGTATGTGATTAATTTCACATCTGTAGTATATCAAATTTTGTCGACTTATGACAACAGATATACTATATGTTCATATTTTTGTCACAAAACATAAGAGGGTTGTCACTTTCATATAGTAAAAGTAACAAAAAAATGGGGGGATCTGCATGCGCAGCACAACTATTGGACTTGTTGCCATTGGCTTATGTTTCTTTTTAAATATATTAGGCTTAATGAAAATGCTTCCTCTTTATTTGACGTCTCCACTCTTATTTGCTGCGATTCTTTTTACGCTTTATCGAATGAATCACCGTAAGACCTTTAGAGGTTTTAAAGGTTGATCATTAAAAAGGATTGGCCTCTACATCTGAAGAGGTCTTTTTTATGAGAAAAAAACTCCTGTCAAAAGATGAGCTGGCACTCACACGTCTGACAGAAGTCTTTTCATTACTCACCTGTTTTGGAGATGAGCTCTTCCATTTCTTTTAGTTTTTCTTCAAACAATTGGCATGCTGCTTCAATTGGTTCTTTAGAAGCCATATCAACACCAGCTTTTTTCAGCACATTGATTGGATAATCAGAGCTTCCTGCTTTAAGGAAATCTGTATAGCGCTCTACCGCTGGTTTTCCTTCTTGTAAGATTTGCTTGCTTAATGCCTGCGCCGCACTATAGCCTGTCGCGTATTGATACACATAATAGTTGTAATAGAAATGAGGAATTCTCGTCCACTCTAATCCAATTTCCTTATCAACCACCATGCCGTCACCAAAATACTTCTTGTTCAGGTCATAATAAAGGTTCGTCATAAATTCTGGCGTTAAAGCCTCTCCTTCTTGTGCTTTCACATGAATAAGATGCTCAAACTCAGCAAACATCGTTTGTCTGAATACTGTTCCTCTAAATCCTTCTAACAAGTGGTTTAATACATACAAGCGCTGTTTTTTATCGTCTAAATGATTAAGCAGGTATTCGCCTAGTAACGCTTCATTTGTAGTGGAAGCCACTTCAGCTACAAAGATACTATAGTTTCCATACGGATATGGCTGGTGTTTTCTCGTGTAGTAGCTGTGTACAGAGTGCCCAAATTCATGAGCCAGCGTAAACAAATTATCAATGTTATTCTGCCAGTTCATGAGGATATATGGATTTGTACCATAGCTTCCTGATGAATAAGCACCGCTTCGTTTCCCTTTATTCTCATAAACGTCTACCCAGCGATTTTCGAGTCCTTCTTTTAACACGGACACATATTCTTCTCCTAATGGCGCTAACCCTTTCAGCATATAATCCTTTGCTTCATCGTAGGTGAGCTTCATGCCAGCATCTTTCACAAGTGGTGTATACAAGTCGTAATTGTGCACTTCATCAAGCTTTAATACCTTTTTGCGTAATTCAATATAGCGGTGTAACAACGGTAAATATTGATGAACTGTATCAATTAGATTGTCATACACTTCTTCTGGGATGCTGTTTCGTGATAGTGCTGCTTCTCTTGCCGATTTGTAATTTCGTACTTTTGCATAAAAATTATCCTTTTTAATTGAACCGCTTAGTGTAGAAGCAAGTGTGTTCTTATACTGATCATACGTTTTATACACAGCTTTAAAGGCATTCTTTCTCACTTCACGATCATCACTATTCAAAAATGTGATAAAGTTGCCGTGGGTAATTTTCTTTTCCTCCCCATTCTCATCCTTTACAGAAGGGAACGAAATATCGGCGTTGTTAAACATACTAAAAGTAGTAGATGCAGATGAAAGTGGTTCAGAGGCCTCAGCTAATAAAGCTTCTTGTTCCTCACTTAAAATATGTGGACGCTCTTTATTAATTTCTTCGAGAGCATGAGAATACAGTTTTAATTCTTCTTTTTCCAGAATAAATTGCTGCAATTTATCTTCTTGAATTGATAAAATCTCTGGAACAATATAAGCAGATGTACTAGACAGCTGTGTAAATAGATTCGAGGCTTTATCATTTAACGCCTGAAAGGATGAGTTCGTTGTATCTTCATCGTATTTCATGTGCGCATATGTATAAAGCTTGCCAAGCTTTTCAGAAAGTTGATCCTGAAAGGTTAGGGCTTCATACAGGACATCAGCAGAATGGGCCAGCTTGCCTTTAAATTGTGCCAGCTTCGGAATTTCTTTTTTGACCGCTTCGAATTCCTTGTTCCATGCATCGACGCTTTCAAAAATATCTTCAAGGCGCCATTTGTTTTCTTCTTTTACTTCGCTTCTGTCTGGTAGATGATTGTTTTTGTTTTGTGAAGTCATATGAATCCCCCTTGCATGAGTTGTGTTGAACCAACCTTTCGGAAAGTGAAAGAAATTGGTGTTGTATTTATCTTCTTTGTTTTGAACTATATTTGTCAAATCATATGCAGAAATAAATACCAAACAGACTAAAAAAATGAGAAAAAAGCGTTTCTTTCGATTCAATAGCAGCACCACCTTTTTCTTATCATGATCAAAGTGGTCATGAAACATGCTAATGAAATAAGAAAGCATCTCGTTTTAGCACTTCATCAAGTGTTTGTATTGGCATTTGATTCGACGATACTTCATAATTACCCTCTTTCGTCATATGTAAAAACCCTTGTCTTACAAGCGCCTTTACATATGCAGTGACCACCCCTTTTATTTCTTCTCTTGACACATCACTATATCGGAGTTTCACTTCTTTCATCTGCACACACCGGTTGATTTCTTTCATGAGCTGTTGAATCGTTACTCGCCTGCTTCCCTTTTTCCTCATCATCCAATCATAGAGGCAACCTTGCCAAACATATACGGGACTTGTAAAGATATACGCTTCTTGCACCGGGATAAATAATGCAGTCGGCAAAAAAGGGAATGCCGTTTGATGATGCTCATAAAAAACATCTCTCAAACGTTTGCTTTCATTTGATAAAATGCGAGGAGGACGCTGCCTAAATTGCTGTATACATTTAAGCCATTGTTGGTTTACTTGACACTTGCTTGAGGGCGGAGATAGGAGTGCAGGAATTTTGCTGTATGCGGAAGGTGGTCTGACAGTCATTGCCGCACATATTTTCGTTGGTTGAAACACGAGAAATTGATCAAGATGGATGAACTTATTTTGAAGCGGGCAGAAAAAAATCAACCGCCTTTTCTCTGATTCCCTTAAAATTCCCCAATGAATGGAGGAGAAAGAAAAAAGCTGGGCAGATTTTCGTTTCAAACGATTTGCCCCTATCATCCATATTGGAAAGAGACCTGCTTCACGGAGACCTGCTGTTCTTCTGCGCAGCTCCTGCCGGGAAATATTAGCACATTGAAATTCGATTGCATAGGTTTCATTTCCTATAGAGACGGTCACATCAGGACGCTGATGAACCTTTGACAAATACTTTTCCAGCGCAGGTTTATGTCCAAGCCGCTTCAGCCAATTCATAATGGCTTCCTTTCCCGCCTGATGATAAGCCGTTTCGCCTGAGGCTAACGAACATGCTGTCAGCTGTTTATGCGCAAAATGATAGACACGATGCTCCCCTAGCTTTAATTGCACCTCCTCCCTACATTCAGGACAATAAAATTTGCACGTCGTTCTTACATGCTCCAGCCGGCTTTTCGATAGATGATGTGTAATTCGGATAAGCTTACCGTTATCCATCATTGCTGCATTCATTCAGTTCGCCCCTCGCTCTTTGATGCCCGTATTATAGCTTGTTCGTCTATAAGAAAGCGAAAAGGGAAAATGAATTTTTACCGTGTCAAAAAATGATTTTACCGATCATAACTTCCGTAAAATAAAAAATCCCCCTTATAGAAAAGAGGGAAAATACAATCTTTATAAAAGTGGTGATAATAATCTTGCAGTTGATTCAAACAGTCTGACCCTCAAAGGTCTCTTTGCGAACTCTTCTGACACAATTTCATGTGACTGCTCTAAATCACCTAAGAAATCGTTGACAAGCTTCTCTGTGCTTTTCGTTTTATAGAGGAAGGCATTCACTTCAAAGTTCAAATGAAAGCTTCTCATATCCATGTTTGCCGTTCCAATTGAAGCCAGTTCATTATCCACAATAATAAATTTACTATGCATAAAGCCTTGATCATACTCGTACACCTTCGCCCCTGCATCAAGAAGCTCTGGGAAGTATGAACGAGACGCATGGAACACAATCCGTTTATCTGGATTCTTTGGAGCAATAATCCGGACATCTACTCCGCTCAATGCGGCAATTTTCAATGCGGACAAAATATCATCATCCGGGACAAAATACGGTGAAGCGATCCAGATGGACTTTTTAGCGGAGATGATCATAGAGAAAAAGAGATTTTTAATGACCTCCCACTGCTTGTCAGGCCCGCCAGCAATCATTTGTACGCCTTCTGTTGTACTCTCAAGGTGACTGAAATCTTTGAAATAGTCCACACCTGAGCATCTTTCATTCGTCATATAATACCAATCCTGCATGAAAATCTGCTGGAGGTCACGAACAGCTTCGCCCTTAATCATCAGATGTGTATCACGCCAGAATCCATATTGTCTACTTCTGCCCATGTATTCGTCTCCGATATTAAGCCCGCCGACAAACCCCACTTCTCCATCAATAACAACAATTTTTCTATGATTTCGGAAGTTAATTTTATTATTTAAAAGAGGGAGCCTTACTGGTAAAAATGGAACGATCTGAACGCCAGCCTTTTCTAGGTCAGCAATATATTGACGAGAAAGCTTTAAGCTCCCTACATCGTCATATAAAAAGCGGACAATTACGCCATTTTTCGCTTTTTCAATTAGAATGTCCTTTAATTCTTGGCCAAGGTCATCGTGGCGGAGAATGTAATATTCTAAATGAATGTGATGTGTTGCTTTTTTGATCTCTTCAAAAATATGAGAGAATGTCTCTTCACCATTGGTTAAGACTTTAGAGGACGTGCGATATGTAATAGGAGTATGTCCAAGTCTGTGGGCCAGCTTAAATAAGAGCTGCTGATGATCACCCATATGCGTCATTTTTTCAATTGCTTCTCTATGAATACGTTCATCTTCCTGGATTAACTGCTCATCCAATACCGCTTTCTTTTCAAACAGCCGGCGCTTTTTGATATTGCGTCCAAAGAAAATGTAGAACAAAAAGCCGAATAACGGAAAGCTGCCCAGCAGGACAAGCCATGTAATCGTGTGAGACGGATTCCGGTTCTCCAAGAAAATAACAAATCCGATGAAAATAATCGATAAAGTAAATAGAACACTGACTGAACTTAATACACTTACCGCTAAATCACCGGCAATCAATTGGACGATTAAATAAGCACCTATCGTAATGATTAGAAAAAATAGAACTTTGACTAAATTTCTCATTTCATTTTCTCCTTGCCGATCTCTTTATTTACCTATTCATTCAGATAAAAAAGCCGATTCCTCTATAGAAATCGACTTTTTGTTAGTTACGAGAAGTGCTGTTGAATCGTTTCAAGGGCATTCCCTTCGATAATCAGCTGACCGTATTCTTTCAGTCTGTAGATGCTGACAACTGATTCATGAGCATATTCAAGCAAAATGCTGAGCTTATTCTCCACTTGCTCATCTGACAAATCCTCGTGGAAGTCAACATATAGATAATAACGGTTTTCAAACGAATATAAACTTGTGGTAAAATCCTGCATATTTAATTGAGAAAGTGCAATCAAATCTTCAAAATCATCCATTTTCAACACGAATTGAAGTTGAAGCTTTTTGTCCTTCTCATTATGGTCTTCTTGATCTTGCTCTTCTTTATGAAAATCATCAAGCAGTGCGTCTAAGCTTTCTTCATCTGTTTGATCTTTTTTATCTTCTGGAATCGGCAATTCGAGCTTTTGTCCATCTTTAGAAAGTTGGGCTTTTGTCACGACAATTTCAAGACCTTTGTCAAGTGCCTGTACTTGAATCCAAAGCGGTCCCTCTACTGCAAATTCTTCTTCTTCGTGCACTTCGTCCATTACTTCCCAAAACAGCTCTTCACTGCGCTCACGATTATACCAAATCTCTTCACGGTCAAATCCGCGATCTTCAATATCACCGTAGGAAATATAAAATTTTACTGTATGTTCATTTATTCTTTCGATTTCCATTTTGCCAACCTTCCCTTCTATATAAGATGTTGAAGGGACATACAAGCTCCCAATTAATAGTACTTTACTACACTTTACCCGTTCCGTCTACATGTTAACCGTTTAAAGAATTGAGGTATTGCTTCGTACTGTCTATTTTATGATAAAACATGAATAAAAGAAATAAAAACGCATTTTTTGCAGAGAAAACTTGCAGAAACATATATTTGAATTGTCTTCATATATTGGTTGTACGAGCTCTATTTGGGACATGAGGTGAAATGGATGGAAACAGAGTGGATCGTATCCTTACTGATGATTATTGGCATAGACCTGATTTTAGGCGGAGATAATGCGCTCATCATTGCAATGGCCAGTCGAAATTTATCACATGATAAACGCAATAAAGCCATTTGGATCGGCACACTTTTAGCCGTGCTGATGAGAATTACAATGACTGGTGCCGCCGTTTATTTATTGACTATCCCTTATTTGCAGTTTATTGGCGGTCTTTTTCTCCTTTATATAGGATACAATCTGTTAATTGAACAAAAGAAGGAATCGATTCGGATTAAGAGCAGCGGCTCCCTTTGGCGTGCGGTGCAAACCATTGTGATTGCCGACCTCTTTATGTCACTTGATAATGTCATCGCAGTTGCAGGTGCGGCAAAAGGCAACATGCTTCTGACCGCTTTTGGCCTCATGATTTCTGTACCGATTATTATTTGGGGAAGCAAGCTGATTCATGCAGCTTTGACCAAATTTCCGTTTCTTTTATACGGAGGAAGTGCGCTTTTGGCCTTTACTGGCGGAGAAATGATTGTGCGTGATGTGAAATTGACTGAATTTATGTCACAGCATGCCACGCTTGAATTGTTGCTTCCGTTTTTAACAGTCATAGTGGTCATATTAGCCAGCCTCTTTTACGAACAAACGGCTGAAAACAAATAAAAAAAGCTGCCAAATGATCGGCAGCTTTTCGTGTTTTTATTAGTTAGCAAGTCGCTGAGCTTCTCTTAGTTGGAATGTACGAACCGTTCTTGGCAAGAAACGTCTAATTTCATCTTCATTGTACCCAACTTGTAATCTTTTTTCATCCAAGATAATTGGACGACGTAAAAGACCTGGATGCTCATTGATTAGTTTATACAATTGTTGAAGCGGCATTGTCTCAACATTGACATTTAGTTTTTGGAATACTTTTGAACGTGTTGAGATAATTTCGTCTGTACCGTCTTCTGTCATTCGAAGAATTTCTTTGATTTCATCGATTGAAAGAGGCTCAGAAAAAATGTTTCTCTCTTGATACGGGATATTGTGCTCTTCTAACCACGCTCTTGCTTTTCTACATGATGTACAGCTTGGTGATGTGTATAATGTTACCATAAATCTTCACTCCTCAATTTGTAGAATGAATATTGATCTGTATTCTTAAATTAAAATTGTTCTAAATAAGTAATCTTTATAGTGATTATACTATAAAAAAGTAAGTGTGAACAGATTTTCTTGCAATTTTTGTGACAAAAACTAGACAATTTCATTCATTTTGTGTGCTGCTTGATGTCAGAACATTCTCATTTAGTCGAGATGATCGAAAATATTTTTTTGCTTTCTATTTTCAATGATCTTCAATACATCATCAACATCCTCATACGATTGTCCATACCATTCTTCATCTTTATACGTATGGATTCGTTCATAGGTCTTCCTCATGGCTTCCATGATCTCTTCCTCATGATTTGTAAGAGGCGACCAATAAAGAATTTCCATGCGGTTCACTTCATTTGTTGCAAGTGACCTGCGTTTATAACCGATTGATTCTGCATGCTTGAAGTGCTCTCTTTGGTAAAACTTTAGGCGTTTTGCAGTATCTGCATCATCTTCATCTACAGGCTCGACTTCAAGCAAGATCGGTTTCTTTTTTTCCTTCAGCTTATGGATCAGCTTTGATCCGAGGCCTTCACCTCTTGCATCTTTGGAAACAAATAAATAATCAATAAAGATGAAAGAATCAAATTCGGCGTACATCATCACATGATGAGGTCCTTCCTCCTTATGATAAATATCACTTCTTTCCTTTAATAAAGCTTCCATATGCTCTTTTGACTTCATTTCTTCTATCGGGAAGTATTCACTGAGCTTTTCATACCAATTCATGGATCTGCTCCTTATGCTATAGTTAAGAACCACTTCCTTAGATATTCCCGATTTCCTGCTATTTAAACGCCTGTACTAGTAAGACGCAGCAAAGTCTTCAGTAGTTTCACTTTTTTTCAATTAACGTAAAAAAAGTTTTATAACGAACGATTCATGACGAGTTGAATACAGACAAACAAGATCAGTGTCATCGTGATTTGCAACATGATGAAATAAAGATATTTTACACGCCGTGCTTCTTGTTTCTGCCCCCTTGTCTTTCGGTTAAGCATATATTCCACTAAAAAAGACACAATCCCAATGAGCACCATAAACAAGAGCATCCACTTTCCTCCGTTTGGTTTCCTGAAAAAAGACGTTGAAAATAGTATGAATACAATGAGAACATGAAGCAATGAATAACGATAGGTTTTCCAATTGGACATTTGATTTCCTCCGGTTCTGCTTGTACTTAACTAAAAATTACCATCATCTTGTTTTTTTGTAAAATAAAAAAAAAGCACTGCATTAGCAGTGCTTCTCTCTTCTTATGATTGTTTCGCCTGAAGTTCTTTGAATTCTTCCTCTGTGCAGCTCACAAAGTGACCTGGCTTCACTTCACGGAACTCCGTATTTGTTCCTTTGTGAACAGATGGATCATACTTGATTCGTTTACGGTTACGCTCATAATCAGGATCTGGAAGCGGAATCGCAGACAACAATGATTTTGTGTATGGATGAAGCGGGTTTTCGTATAATTCATTCGCTGGTGCCAGCTCAACCAATTTTCCGAAATACATCACGCCGATACGATCGCTGATGTATTTTACCATGGACAGGTCATGGGCAATAAATAAGTACGTTAAACCTTTTTCCTCTTGAAGCTCTTTCAATAAGTTGACGACCTGCGCTTGGATCGACACGTCTAATGCAGAGATTGGTTCATCGGCGATGATGAAATCAGGCTCTACTGCTAATGCACGTGCAATTCCGATACGCTGTCTTTGACCGCCTGAGAATTCATGCGGGTATCTGTTCGCATGCTCTTTGTTCAATCCAACAGTTTCAAGTAATTGATACACACGCTCTTTACGCGCCTGTTTTGTTTTCGCAAGACCATGAATATCGATGCCCTCTGCAATGATATCAAGCACTGTCATTCTAGGATTGAGTGAAGCATATGGATCTTGGAAGATCATCTGCATTTGACGGTTGAACTCAAGCATTTTTTGTCTTGATTTCTTCCCGTGTACATTTTCCCCTTTATAAAGAACTTCACCATCTGTCGCATCATAAAGTCTAATGATTGAACGACCCGTAGTGGATTTACCACAACCAGACTCACCTACAAGACCAAGCGTTTCACCTTTGTAAATATCAAATGAAACCCCATCAACTGCTTTCACAGTTCCTCTTGCTGTATGGAAATGCTGCTTCAAATTTTTGATTTCTAACAGTTTTTCTGCCATGCTATTCACCCTCTTTTACTAATACAGGTTTTTCGTAGCTACCTTCTAGTTCACGCATTCTCGCCTTTACAGAAGCAGGCGGTTCAACTTTAGGTGCATTTGGATGAAGTAGCCATGATTTCACATAATGCGTATCTGATACTTTGAACATTGGCGGTTCTTGTTCGAAGTCAATTTTCATTGCATAATCGCTGCGGAGTGCAAATGCATCTCCTTTCGGCGGGTTTGTCAGATCTGGTGGTGTTCCTGGAATGGCAGTCAGCTTTCCTTCTTCTCCGCCATCAGTGTCAAGACTCGGCATTGATGCTAAAAGTCCCCATGTATACGGATGCTTTGGATTGTAGAAAATTTCATCAACAGTCCCTGTCTCCACAATCTGTCCTGCATACATAACAGCTACACGATCAGCGACGTTGGCCACAACACCTAGATCATGCGTAATAAAGATAATCGAAGTGTCAACCTTTTTCTGAATTTCTTTCATTAATTCTAAAATTTGTGCTTGAATTGTTACATCAAGCGCAGTCGTCGGCTCATCAGCAATCAACAGCTTTGGATCTGCTGCAAGCGCCATGGCGATGACAACCCTTTGTCTCATCCCGCCACTAAATTCGTGCGGATATTGTTTAATTCTTTTTTCAGGCATTGGAATTCCTACAAGCTCCAATAGTTCAATGGCTCTTTTTTCAGCCGCTTCTTTTGAAATTTGTTCATGCTTGAACAGCACTTCTGTAATTTGCTTCCCGACTTTCATCGTTGGATTCAAAGACGTCATCGGATCTTGGAAGATCATTGAGATGTCTTTTCCTCGAATGGTTTGCATTTGTTTCTCGGTTTTCTTGACAATATCTTGGCCATCAAACAGGATCTGTCCGCGCTTGAAATAACCCGGCGGCATCGGAATTAGTCTCATGATAGCTTGTGATGTCACACTTTTACCAGAGCCAGATTCACCTACAATAGCAAGTGTCTCGCCTTTATTTAAGTGGAAGTTCACACCACGAATGGCTTGAACTTCTCCACCATATGTTTTAAATGAGATTGCAAGGTCTTTCACCTCTAGAATACGTTCACGTTCCATCCTAATCACTCCTTATTTACGCAACTTCGGATCTAAAGCGTCTCTTAGTCCGTCTCCAACCACGTTAAAACCAAACATTGTAATACAGATAAATGCGGCTGGGAACCATAATCTCCAAGGGTAGTACGTCATGGCTGGAATTCCGTCAGATGCCATTGTTCCCCAGCTCGCTAATGGCTGAGGTACACCAAGCCCTAGATAGCTTAGGAACGCCTCTGTGAAGATAGCAGAAGGAATCGTTAATGTCATCGTCACAAGAATTGGTCCCATTGAGTTTGGAATTAAGTGTTTAAATAAAAGTCTAGATGTTTTCGCACCTAATGTTTGTGCTGCAAGAACGTATTCTTGACTCTTTAATTGTAAAACCTGTCCCCGAACAATACGTGCCATGTTAATCCAGCCTACGACTGTCATGGCGAGGATAATCGTTAATAATCCTTTTGGCAGAACAACCATCATTAAGATAACCATTAATAGTGTTGGAATTGCCCATAAAACGTCTGCAATACGCATCATCACTTCATCTGTACGGCCGCCTTTGAACGCAGCAATACTTCCCCAGATAATACCGATGATTACGTCAAGGAGCGCTGCAGCAAGACCGATGAAGATCGAAATTCTTGCCCCTACCCATGTACGGACAAACATGTCACGTCCTAAATCATCTGTACCAAACCAGTGCTCTTTTGAAGGCGGCTGGTCAGCATTCAATAAATCGGTCGTAGAGTAATCATATTTAGAAAAAATCGGAACAAAGATGGCCAGCATCACAATAATAAAAATGATTGTGAGTCCAACCATTGCAAGTTTATTGGCACGGAAGCGAAGCATAGCATCCTTCCATAAAGATAGACTAGGTTTAGAAATTTTTTCAGATTCTGCTGCGTCAGCTGTCGCAGGCACAAATAAATCTTTTCTCATCTCTTCCATGTGTTAGACCCCTTTCTTCGCCTTCGTCAGTTTAATTCTAGGATCGATAATACCGTAAAGGACGTCAACGACTAGAATACTGATTAATAGAATAATACTGTAGAAGACTGTTACACCCATAATGACGGTGTAATCACGGTTTGTAATGCTTGTGACAAAGTGAGAGCCTAAGCCAGGGATACCAAAAATCTTCTCAACGACAAAACTACCTGTTAAAACTGAAGCAGCCATTGGTCCCATGTATGTGATAACAGGTAACAATGCGTTTCGGATCGCGTGTTTGATCGTCACAGCTGATTTTGTTAATCCTTTTGCTCTAGCCGTTCTAATGTAGTCACTGTTTAGTACTTCAAGCATACTTGACCGTGCAAGTCTAGCGATAAATGCCATTGGCATGAAGGAAAGTGCAATAGAAGGTAGTACGGTGCTGGCCCAAGACTCCCATCCTGCAACTGGGAAGATCGCTATAATGCTTGCCTCAGATGCAAATACATATTGTAGTAGCGCCGCTAAAATAAAACTTGGAACTGAGATTCCAAAGATCGTTAAAATGGCAATCGTATAGTCTTGCCACTTGTTATGATAGAGCGCTGCAAGGACCCCAAACAATACACCAAATGCTAATGCGAGGAGAATTGCCTCAATTCCGAGGGTAAAGGAAACGGGGAATCCAGAACTGATTAAGTCATTTACGGTTTGTCCTTTATATTTAAATGAGGGACCAAAATCTAATTTTGCAACTGAACCTAGGTAGCTTACATATTGAACAAATAAGGGCTTGTCCAATCCATAGTGCTCGTTTAGGTTTGCTTCAATTTCAGCAGGAAGTTTCTTCTCACCAGAGAATGGACCACCAGGTGCTGCCTGCATGAGAAAGAAAGTTGCAGTTACAATAACAAACAGTGTGATTAAAATATATATTAATCGCTTACCGATATATTTAAGCAACGGAATTGCACCTCCATGATTTTACAACAAATTCTCTAATCAGCAAGAAAGGTATATGGAGAGACATCCTCCATATACCTTAAGATCCTTGCCGTAGATCTCTTACACTATAACTCTTACTTTTCGAAATGTGCCCATTTGTATTGAACATCACCTAGTCCAGATACAACTACACCTTTAAGTTTTGGATCTTGTACCCAAGGCTGAGTGTAGAAGTAAATTGGTGCTACAGGCATATCATTGATGAGAATTTCTTCTGCTTTTTTCAGCATTTCTTCACGCTTTGTTTTATCTGTTTCTTTTGCAGAATCATTCAACAATTGTTTGTACTCTTTGCTTTCCCATCCAGTATCGTTGTTTCCACCGTCTTTATCTTTGTAAAGCTCAAGGAAGTTCACTGGATCGTTGAAGTCACCTAACCAGCCCATACGTCCGATTTGGTAGTCTCCGCTGTGGATTTTGTCGATGTATACGTTCCACTCAGAGTTATCAAGTTCAACTTTCACACCTAAATCTTTTTTCCACATTTCTTGAATTGCTTGTGCAATCTTTTGGTGGCCTTCATCAGTGTTGTAAGAAAGTTTCAATGTTGGAAGATCAGAAACAGATTTATAACCTAATTCTTTCGCACCTTTTTCAAGAAGTTTTTTAGCTGTGTCTACATCATGATCTTTGAAGTAGCCAGTTTTGTTGCCCTCGAAACCATCCATTGTTGGTGGAACAATTGCCATTGCTGGAACTTGTTCACCTTGCGTAATTTTGTCAACGATCGCTTGACGGTTGATTGAGTATGTCAGGGCCTTACGGATGTTTGCATTGTTTAAAGGTTTTACTTTTGTATTGAATTTGTAGTTATAGATACCAGCGATCGTTTGGATTTTCAGACCGCCTTCTTTTTTCAATGTTTTTAAAGACTCAGTTGGAAGGCTTCCAGTTGGCATACCAGCCCAGTCAAGCTCGCCTTTTTTGAACATGCTAAGCTCAGTGTTTGTATCTTTGATCATAGACATGTTGATTTTTTTCAATTTCACAGTATCTTTATCCCAGTATTCATTGTTCTTTTCAAGCGTGATAGAACCGCCATGTTTCCATTTAGAAAGAACGAATGGTCCGTTAGATACGTAGTTTTCACCAGCATTTGTGTACCAGTTTTTATTCTTTTCAGCCACTTTTTTGTTGACTGGCATATACGTATAGAATGCAGTTAGTTCAGTAAAGAACGGTGTTGGGTTCTCTAACTCAACTACAAGCGTTTTGTCGTCTTTAGCTTTAATGCCAACATCAGCAACTTTCGCTTTCCCTTTGTTCGCTGCTTCAGCACCTTTAATATAGTAAAGCTGGTAAGCATATTGAGATTCATTTTTAGGATCTAATGCCCATTTCCAAGCATATTCGAAATCTTTAGCTGTAACAGGGTCACCATTAGACCATTTTGCATCACGAAGTGTGAATGTGTATGTTTTACCATCAGCACTTGTTTTGATATCAGAAGCCATTGCATTTTCTGGCTTTCCTTCAGCGTTAATTCGTGTTAATCCTTCAAAAGTCTGACGGATGACACTACCTGAAGTTGAATCATTTGCCAATCCCGGATGTAGAGAAAAAGGCTCAGTGGAGATATTCACATTTAATGTTGTTTTAGCCTCTCCAGAACTGCTCGTGCTGTCGCCTGATTTGTTTCCGCTGAAACCACAAGCGCTTAATACAAGTGTGAAAATAAGCATTAAAGTAACAACAGACCAACGCTTTTTCAACTGTATTCCCCCTTATAATATGTTTTTAGTTCAAAGGTCTCGATAGAAGATGAGATTCAGATTTAAGAAATAGCGTAAAAAAGTCCCTGAATAGCTTACTTTCTATTTCTTTTGTTTTTTCTGAATTTTCACTATGTAAAGAGCCTAGCACAAACGTGTGAACAAATTCATTATAATGAATAGAATAATTTATTGCAATATCAATTTCATATATTTTTTAAAAACGTAAATGGGGATAAAGAGGGATTTTTATAAACTAAAGTCTCAATCACTTCAACAAATTAAAGCGTAAATTGATTAAAATAATTTAACAAATTCAGCAGGAATAATGTTTTATACATATAATTAATCATCCTTTTTTAAAAAATTCTGACAGATATTTGTTATTTTATCTAAAATTTTAAGTGTCAATAGGCATGATGAGAAGGTCACATAATGGCTTCGTGACTTTTTCATGGGCATCCTTTATAATAGATAGACATATTGTTGCGATGAAAAAGAAGAGTACATATATTCACCATTTACAGAGAGTCTGCGGCCGGTGTGAGCAGATAATGGCATTTATGGAATGGGCTTTGGAGCAGCTAACCGAACACTTCTAAAAAAGTGAGTAGGCTTAGACGGAGCAGTCTCCGTTATCAACGTCTTGAGTGATTTCTATGTGAAATAACAAGGGTGGTACCACGGTTCATTCGTCCCTTTTCTGTTGAAAAGTGATGGGTGGGCCTTTTTATATTGAAGAAAAGAGGTTTTAGTATGACAAAGAAGACAATTTTTTCAGGCATTCAGCCGAGCGGTTCTGTCACATTAGGGAACTATATTGGAGCAATGAAGCAATTTGTCGATTTGCAGCATGACTATAATGGCTATTTTTGTGTCGTAGATCAGCATGCGATTACAGTGAGTCAGGACCGATTAGCTCTCCGCCAAAATATTAGAAGCTTAGCAGCTCTTTATTTAGCCGTTGGACTTGATCCAGAGAAGGCAACATTGTTTATCCAATCAGAGGTACCTGCTCACGCCCAGGCAGGATGGATGCTGCAATGTGTTGCTTATATTGGAGAATTAGAAAGAATGACCCAATTTAAGGACAAATCCGCTGGTAAGGAAGCCGTTGTTTCAGGCCTATTAACGTATCCCCCATTAATGGCAGGCGATATCTTATTATATGGTACTGATTTAGTCCCTGTTGGAGAAGACCAAAAGCAGCATCTTGAATTGACTAGAACGCTTGCTGAACGCTTTAACCGAAAATACAATGACATCTTCACTGTGCCTGAAGTGAAAATTCCAAAAGAAGGCGCTCGGATAATGTCTTTAACAGATCCAACGAAAAAAATGAGCAAATCCGATCCGAACCAAAAATCCTTCATTACCTTATTAGATGAACCAAAGCAGCTTGAAAAGAAAATCAAAAGTGCTGTGACGGATTCAGAAGGCATCGTCAAGTATGACAAAGAGAACAAGCCTGGAATTGCCAACTTGCTGACGATTTATTCTGTATTAGGCAACATATCGATTGCAGAGCTGGAGCAAAAGTACGAAGGCAAAGGATATGGTGAGTTTAAAGGAGATCTTGCGAACGTTGTCGTTGATGCTTTAAAACCAATTCAAGATCGTTACTATGAACTGATTGAATCAGACGAGCTTGACCGTATTCTAGACGAAGGTGCTGAAAAAGCAAACCGCGCAGCAAACAAAATGCTGAAAAAAATGGAGAATGCGATGGGTCTTGGCAGAAAACGCAAATAAAAAAAGCTTGCAGCACTACCCGCTGCAAGCTTTTTCTAATTTACTTTTGATTCGTTTTCCATTTCCCAAAGCTTTTCGAAAAATGGCTGTCCTTTAATCATTTTTTCACAGAAGGCTAAATGATTCTCTGACCACCCATCAATCGTTTCATTGTAAAGCATGTTCCAAATCTCTTCGAATGACATTCGTTTGATTTGGTTGTACATGCGCGGGTTCCATTCCGTATACCAATACGCAATCTCCGCCCTGTTTTGGAGCCCCTTTAATTGATCGAGCGCCATAAACATCAGCTGCTTCAGCTGTCTTTCTTTTCTCGTTAATCCGCTGATATGCTGCGGCGGCAGTGATAGAATGTGGTACTCCTTCGTCGATTCAAGACTGTCCTTAGAGAATTCATATTCTTCTGCTTTCACATCTTTCACCATTTCATAGACCAATTGCTCCTGCCTTGGGATCAAGCGGCTTTTTCTCACAGGAATGGAATACCCAATCGTATCCACGGCAATGATTCGTATGCCATCTGTGACTACAAAGCAATACTCTAATTTACGGCGCTCATGATTTTTTCGAATATATGATTTCTCAAATACAGACTCTAGCAGCGTCTTTGGCAGCTCTGAAAGATCATTCTCTATGTAATCAAACAAAGGACTCTGCACCTTAAGTAAAGGCACTTGATCTAACAGCTCAACGCTGTCCTCCTTACGCCACTCATGAAAATGACACACATTGTAGCCATTTTCTTCCCCTTCAAACCAATTCACCCATACGTCATGAAGAAATAACATAACCAATCCCTCACTTTATAAAAACTGTTGTCCACAGTATGGGCAAGGGATAGAGAAATTATTCCAACTTTATCAAAACTTCAAGCTGGATGAATGACGGCTTCGTGTCTTTATTTCATTCAGGAAACGGAGAGCGCACGCAGAGCCCCTTTAAACCTTACTTCAGCTTTTTAGGATCAAGCGCATCTCTCAGCCCATCTCCTAAAAAATTAAAGCATAAAACAGTCAGCAAAATGAGTAAGCCTGGGAAAAGCGGGTACCACCACGCTTGCACCATAATCGAGAAATTTTGTGCATCTTGCAGCATGTTGCCCCAGCTTGCCGTTGGCGGCTGAATACCAAAGCCAAGGTAGCTGAGCGTTGATTCAGCTAAAATGACAGAGCCTACTTTTAATGTAGCTGACACAATAATAGGACCGATACAGTTCGGTAAAATATGCGAAAAGATGATGACATGATTTTTCGTTCCAATGGTTCTTGCCGCGAGTACGAATTCTCTTGTTCGAAGTGATAAGAATTCACTGCGAATGAGCCTGGCGGTTGTTGTCCAGCCTGTCAAAGCAAAGATTAAAATTAATTTATCAATGCCCGGTTTGAAAATGGTGACGAGCGTGATCAATAAAAAAATGTCTGGAATCGACAACACGACATCCACAAACCTCATTAACAAGGAATCAACAAACCCTTTGAAATACCCCGCGACCGCGCCAACGACAGTTCCAATAGTGATTGCACCAACCACCGAGACGAAACCGACCAATAAAGAAACGCGCGCGCCATATAGTACCCTTGAGAAAATATCGCGGCCAAACTTGTCTGTGCCCATAAAATGCTCAGCACTTGGCGGCTGGAGCCGCTTCAATAAATCTTGATGCTCTGGTGCATATGGAGCGATCACTGGAGCAAAAATGGCAGAAAAAATAATGACCAATAAGATCACGGAGCCGGCAACTGCCAATTTATTTTTGAAAAATTTCTCGCAAAATAAACGCAGCATTGTCTCTGGCTTTGGCGGAAGGCCCTCCTTTAATTTGATATCAACAGGAGGTGTTCCCATATTAGGCTGTGCCAATTGTCCTTCAGCTCCCTTCTAATATTCAATACGCGGGTCAACGATCGCATATAAAATATCCGCTATTAAATTTCCCACCACCACGAGCACTGCGGAAATAACGGTCATCGCCATAATGACCGGATAATCTCTCGAAAAGGCAGAATCAATGAACAGCTTTCCAAGTCCAGGCCAGGTGAAGATTTGTTCCACCACAACCGCGCCGCCAATAAAGGATGGTATCATCAATCCGAAAATCGTTATGACAGGCATAAGACCGTTTCGTAAACCATGTTTAAAAATAACTTTGTTTTCTCTAAAGCCTTTCGCTCTTGCGGTGCGAATGTAATCCTGCCTCATGACATCAAGCATACTCGACCTTGTGTACCGGGTCAGCCCTGCCATATCAGCCGTTGCTAAAACAAAGGCAGGTAAAATAATGTGATGGAGCCGATCAAACACATTAAAATCAGCATTCAAGGTAGAGACTCCGCCAGTCGGGAACCACCCTAGGTTCACGGATAAAACCATAATGAGGATGAGACCAAACCAAAAGTTTGGAATAGCCAGTCCGATAAAAGATGTAACCGTAATCCCATAGTCAAGCTTTGTATACGGACGTTTTGCTGAAAGAACACCAAATGGGATGGCGATCAGCAGGGCAACTAATGTAGAAAAAATCATGAGGATGAGGGTATTTGGCAGCCGGGCAAAAATCAAATCAGCCACGGGCGTTCCCTTTTTGACAATGGATGTGCCAAAGTCACCTTGAAGCATATTGCCAAGCCATTTCATATATTGCACATATTCCGGATCATTCAAGCCGTACTTATCAATAAATGCTTCCCGGTCTGCCGCACTAATGGTAGGGTCCATCATGAGTGACATCGGATCGCCTGGTGCTGCTTTCATAATGGCAAAGGACAAAATGGTAATCCCTAATAAAATAGGAATAGAGAGCAATGTCCTTCTAATGATATATGTAACCATATGCACAACTCCTTTTTCATCGGATCGCCATTCTGTGAAAAAAAGGCTAAAATGAAGTTATTTTAGCCCTTTGTCTTCTTTTCAGCGTGATATAACCCCCCTTGAATTCTCGTGCTGATGCAGAGCGCGATTAGCACCACGCAAAGACCGGACACCAAATGCAAGGAATTGTTCTCACGGTGAATGGGGAGAATCCTCCCCCTCTTCACTATCAGCCTACTGTTCAAGCCACCATTTTTCGATTTTGTAATACTCATCTTTCGGGTGGTAAGAATAGCCTTGAAGATTAGATGGCATAGCGCGATGTGAGTTAGCATAGTAAAGGAACGTATATGGCTGATCCTCTGCGATCAGTTTATAAATTTTTTCATATGCCTTTGAATAATCTTTTCGATCGCTTAATTTTTTAGCATCGACTAACAGCTTATCGACCTCTTTATTTTTATACCAGATGTTATTTAAGCCTTTTTCTGACTGGCTTGAGTGGAAGATGCTGAATTGATCAGGGAATGTCGCAAGGCTCCAGCCGAGCAGCAGTGCATCATAATCCCATTTAGGCGGTGTCGTCTGCTCAATGAGTGCACTGAATTCCACAATTTGCGGCTTCGCTTCCACACCAATTTCTTTGAGCTGCTGCTGGACAACGACAGCGATATCTTCACGAACTTTATTTCCTTGGTTGGTCTTTATGACAAAGGAGAATTTCTTGCCATCCTTATCAAGATAGCCGTCTCCATCTGTATCCTCCCATCCCTCTTCTTTCAGCATCTTTTTGGCTTTTTCTTGATCAAATTCAAATACTGGAACACTTTCATCCTTTGGATAGTTCCAGGACAGCGGACTTTCTGGAATGTTAGCTACTTTGCCGTCTCCATCTAACACTTGGTCAACAATCGTTTGACGATCAATGGCATGTGTCAGCGCTTGGCGGACCTTTTTACTTTTAAAAAGATCATTTTTCTGGTTCCAGCCAATGTATGAATAATTCAGGCCTAAGTCAGATTCAATTTTAATGTTGCTCACTTTTTCAGCTGTTTGCAGCTCCGCTCCTGGTACAGCAAAGAAATCAATATCGCCTGCCGACAGCTGAGCAATGGCTGCATTTTGGTCAGGAATCGTTTTAATCGTGACGGTATCAAGGTATGGACGTCCATCCCAATAATCGTCAAAGGCTTCTAGTTTGACGTAGTCTCCTTCTTTCCACTCTGCAAATTTAAATGGACCTGAACCGATTGGTTTTTTTCTGTTAAATTCGTTTTCACCGAGGTCCTTTATAGGCACATCACCTAAAATATGCTTAGGTAAAATACCGTAGCTTCCTAGTGTGACATTATAAAAATAGGGATCTTTTTTATTGAGTTTGAATTCGATCGAGTAATCCCCTGTCTTTTTAACAGACTCTAATACTTCAAAGCCTGATCCGCGCTCCCCATTGTAGTCCTTATTGATTGGAATGCTGTATGTAAACACAACATCATCAGCAGTCAGTTCTTCACCATCATGAAACTTCACACCTTTTTTAATGGTGACATCAAACTGCTTGCCGTCATCCGATTCTTTAATATCCTCTGCCAGCGATAGCTGAGGGTTCAGCTTTCCGTCTGTTTGAAGTAAGAAGCTGTAGATTCTTTCTTCAATATCAGAGCTTGCCACATCTGTAGAATACAGAGAGTTAAATAATGTTGGCTCTGCAATTGAACCGATGACAAGATCTCCGCCTTGTACCGGTTTACCTGTGGATTTCTTTTCGCTGTCTCCTGACGTCTTATTTCCACCAGAACAAGCAGCTAGGATTAATGTGAAAATCAGCAGTAAACTGACCAATATGGACTTTCTATTTCTAACTTTCATAGACAATTCCCCCTATTCTTTTTTGAAAATAATGACAGAATCCTGTGTCATCCCCCCTCTCAAAGATGAGATCATACAAGCTTGATCAAGCGTTGTAGAGGTGGCAGGCAACAAAGTGGTTCGTTTTTAACTCCTGAAATGCTGGTACTTTTTCTTTACAGATTTCTTTCGCATGCGGGCATCTTGTGTGAAATACGCAGCCTTTTGGCGGATTTGCAGGACTCGGCAGGTCGCCTTGCAGCATAATGCGTTCTCTTTTCACCTGCCCTTTTTTACGGGTGACAGGAACGGAAGAAAGCAGAGCCTGTGTATATGGATGGAGCGGTTCATCGTACAGACTATGTTTATCGGCAAGCTCCATCATTTTGCCGAGATACATGACGCCGACTCTATCGCTAATATGCCTGACCACACTTAAATCGTGAGAGATAAATAGATAGGTAAGGTCAAATTCCTCCTGAAGCTCCTCCATTAGATTAATGACCTGCGCCTGAATGGATACATCAAGTGCCGATACAGGCTCATCTGCGATGATCATGTCGGGATTCATGGCAAGCGCACGAGCGATGCCGATTCGCTGCCTCTGCCCGCCTGAAAATTCATGGGGATAGCGGTTCGCAAAGCTTGGATGTAGACCTACCTTTGATAAAAGCTGTTCTACTTTTTCATTTCTTTCTTTTAAGGAATATAAGTGATGTGTTTTGTAGGGTTCTTTGATGATGCTTCGAAGTGTTTTTCTAGGGTTGAGTGATGCAAAGGGATCTTGAAAAACCATTTGGATGTTTTTTCGTGTAGATTGTCTTAGCTTTGATTCTGATACGCGCGTGATGTCTTGCCCTTTAAAAAAGATTTGACCGTCAGTTGGTTCATATAGACGAATCATCGTCCGTCCTAATGTGGATTTACCGCATCCTGACTCCCCGACAATACCTAACGTTTCACCTTTATAAATCTTCAAGTCTATGCCGTCAACAGCTTTTACTGCACCGACTTTTTTCTGAAAGACACCCGCTTTAATCGGAAAATGTTTTCGAATCTGATTCAGTTCAAGAATCGTTTCTTTCTCTGGTAATTCCGTTATTTGTGTTTGATTTTGAGCAAGGGTCATGTTTGATCTGCCTCCTCATATAAGAAACATCTGACGCTTCTGCCATCTTCAAATGTTCTCAGCTTAGGCAGTTCACCCAGGCAGCGTTCCTTCACTTGCGGACATCTAGGAGCAAAGCGGCAGCCGGCTGGAAGCTGATCTGGCGCAGGAACATTTCCTTTGATAGCTGTTAACGGCTGGATGTCTCCGTCAATGACAGGAATTGATTCAAGCAGCCCTTCTGTGTAAGGATGAAGCGGCTGTTCAAACAACTCTTCCACGGTTCCATTTTCAACAACCTGTCCGCAGTACATGACAATCACTCGATCTGCTACTTCAGACACGACACCTAAATCATGTGTGATAAGAAGAATAGAAGTACCAAAGGTAGAGCATAAATCTTTCATTAATGTGAGGACCTGTGCTTGAATGGTCACATCCAGGGCTGTTGTCGGTTCATCTGCAATGAGAAGCTTCGGATCACAGCTGAGCGCTATGGCAATCATTACTCTTTGCCGCATGCCGCCTGATAATCGATGCGGATAATCTTTCATGATTTGCTCCGGACGGGAAAAACCAACAAGCTTCAGCAGATCAACCGCTTTTTTGACCGCTTCTTTTTTTGAAAATTTTTTGTGATAGATGAGGATTTCTGTTATTTGTTCTCCGATGGTTAAGACGGGATTAAGTGAGGTCATGGGTTCCTGAAAGATCATAGATACTTCATTACCACGGATGCTGCATAATTCCTTTTCACTATATGTAACAAGGTCCTTTCCATCAAGTTTGATAGAACCGTCCATAATTTTCCCACCAGTTCCATGAATCAGACCCATAATGGATAAGGACGTAATGCTTTTGCCAGATCCAGACTCACCGACTAATGCGACAGTTTCTCCTCTGTTGATGCTGAAATCAACGCCATCAACAGCAGGTATCGGTTCCTTTTTTCGAAAAAAATATGTTTTTAAGTTTTGCACTTCAAGCAGCGTGCTCATTCATTCGCCCCTTTCTCCATAGATCAATAGAATCGAACCTGAATATTCCGTCTTTTTAAAATAAAAAGAATTATTTGTATATTATTACATCGCTATGACGAAATCAAGAAGTATTTAGTAAATTTGTAATATGTCTCTTTTTATGTGAATTACTCACTTTTTGATTCTATCGCTTTTAAAAAAGTTTCTGACGGCTCTGCAATCATAGACTCCTCGCTGATTCGGTGCTCATTAAAATATTTTTTCACGATATAAAACCCGGTGGCGTAACCAAGCATTTTAGGGTAGTTCCCTTTTCCATAAAGAAGATTCTGTATCAGCCTTTCGTCGTCCTGGACTTTTTGATCAAGATGACTGGATACCCATTTCTTGTACATGCGCTGAAGCTGGGATTCGCTATAGAAGGTGGTCCATTTCGCTGTATAGCTTTCACCATATCTATGATACACAGCATATTCAGCGAGCCCCTCCATCATGATTGTATCGAGGAATGTAAAGTCTTTTTCTTCTTTTGAGAGAAAATGCAGCCTGCATACATGGTGATACTCGTGAGTCAGCAATGTACCGATTCGCTCCTTCGGGGTATTTGGAGACAAAAAAAGAAAGACCTTGTCATCAAATGCCATGCCGGATTGATAATAAAATTGCTCTCTGATTTCTCTGCTGCTCTCGTTGACAGGTAAAATAAACACAGGGATGTCAGGACCTTCCCACTCTTTTTGAAGCGTTTGGTATTCTTTCATGACAAGCTTGAAGTACCCTTTTTCTTTGAGCTTGTCGATCATGTTTTTACACGAGCTCCAAGACCGAACCATCCCGTGATGCTGCAGGTGAGCGAGGATAGACGACCATTCTTTTTCCTCTGCCCCTTTAAAATAAGGAATAAAGCGCGCCGCAAGCTCCTGAAATGATGATGATTGATGAATGAGATATTGTGTATTGATCAGACCCATACCGCTGAACACCTCCATTTTCATCATATGCAAAAAAGCGGCGATCTGTTTATCGACCGCCGCTTTCTCAGGAAGTATTACGCTTCGTATTTTTTGAAAATTATTGTCGCATTATGCCCGCCAAAACCAAGTGAGTTACTTAAAGCAACTTGTACTTCTTTTGAACGTGCTTCATTTGCTACATAATCAAGATCACATTCTTCATCCGGTGTTTCAAGATTAATGGTCGGAGGAATGACGCTGTCTTTAATCGCAAGAACAGAGAAAATAGCTTCTACTCCGCCCGCTGCGCCAAGTAAGTGACCTGTCATTGATTTTGTTGAACTGATTGCAAGCTGGTTCGCATGCTCTCCGAACACTTCTTTAATCGCCATTGTTTCAAATTTATCATTGTAAGGTGTGCTTGTTCCGTGGGCATTGATATAATCAATGTCTTCCACAGACAAACCTGCATCTCGAATCGCTTCTTGCATTGCACGGACGCCGCCTTCACCGTTTGGAGCTGGCGCCGTAATATGGTAGGCATCTCCAGTTGAACCATAACCAACGATTTCAGCATAAATGGTCGCACCACGTTTTAACGCATGCTCAAGTTCTTCAAGAACAATAATCCCTGCACCTTCACCCATGACAAATCCGTCACGGTTTTTGTCGAACGGACGGCTTGCTGTCTTTGGATCAGGATTTGTCGAAAGGGCTTTGTTCGCACAGAAACCCGCAAACGACATTTTTGTTAACGGCGCTTCTGTTCCGCCTGTGATCATTGCATCTGCATCTCCGCGCTGAATGACTTTAAATGCATCACCAATTGAGTTTGTACCTGTTGCACATGCTGTCACTGTACAAGAGTTAACTCCTTTTGCACCAAGTGCAATAGAGATTTGACCTGTCGCCATATCAGGAATCATCATTGGGACGAAGAATGGACTTACGCGTCTTGCCCCTTTATTTGAATACACTTCGAACTGCTCTTCAAATGTTTCAAGTCCGCCAATACCAGACCCAACCCATACACCAACACGCGGTGCGATTTCATCTGTGATTTCAAGACGTGAATCTTCGAGCGCCTTTTGAGCAGCAACGACTGCATATTGCGTAAAGCGTGCCATTTTTCGCGCTTCTTTTTTCTCCATGTAATCTTCAATGTTAAAATCTTTTAGTTCTGCTGCTACTTTTGCGGTATATTCACTTGAATCGACACGTGTAATCGGTCCAACCCCTGATACACCCGCTAAAGCATTTTTCCATGTTGACTCTACATCGTTGCCAAGTGGTGTCAAAGCACCTAATCCTGTAACAACTACTCGTTTCTTATCCATTAATTTGTGCACCCCACTCTTTTATCGGCCCCATCGCATAGCGATTGCGCCCCAAGTTAATCCGCCGCCAAAACCAACCATTACAATCACATCGCCGTCATGAATTTTTCCGGCTTCGATTTCTTCACATAGTGAAATTGGAATAGAAGCTGCTGATGTGTTTCCATATTTATGGACAGTCTTCGACATTTTTTCAACTGGCAGCTCTAATCGTTCGCGTGCTGCTTCCATAATGCGAATATTTGCTTGATGCGGGATCAAGAAGTCAACGTCTTCTTTTGATAGTCCAGCTTTTTCAATGACGTTTACACTTGACTCGCCCATTTGTCTTACAGCAAATTTAAATACTTCTCGTCCATTCATGATTGTATGATCTTTTTCATCTAAGTACAAGTGCTTCCCGCCGCTTCCATCTGCTCCGAGTTCAAATGATAGAATTCCTTTGCCTTCGCTGACTTCTCCCAGCACAGCAGCTCCAGCTCCATCTCCAAACAAAACAGCTGTATTGCGGTCATCCCAGTCGGTAATGCGAGAAAGTTTTTCAACACCGACGACAAGCACGTGTTTGTAAGTTCCTGATTCGATAAATTGTTTTCCAGTAACAAGCCCATACATAAAGCCAGCACACGCAGCGCTAATATCCATTGCACATGCTTTATGTGCACCGAGCTGCTCTTGAATCATACAAGCGACTGTCGGAAATGCTTGATCTGGCGTGACTGTCGCTACAAGAATCATATCGATATCTTCTGCAGCCACATCTGCGTCAGCTAATGCTTTTTTTGCAGCAGCAAGCGCCATATGAGATGTATTGACATCATCAGATGCAATTCTTCTTTCTTCTATACCTGTTCTAGTACGAATCCACTCGTCAGAAGTTTCAACCATTTTTTCTAAATCATGATTTGTTAATACTTTTTCAGGTATATAGCGGCCAAGGCCAATAATTCCAGCATTCATTGAATAAGACTCCTTTTACTCATACGAGCATGTGATATTGTGATCTTATATTAGTATCTGGTACTAATTTTACCTTATTTTTTTCTTCTTGGCAATACAAACGTCTAACCTTTCCTCTCACTTTTTTCATAGATTAATGATATATACCAATAGTAGAAAGGAACATGTGATATGGCGCAAAAAGATATTTTCTCAGCAATGATGTTTGGACAGCCGATTGAAAAGGAGAAAACCAAGTCAGAGGCAAAGGAGGAACGTGCGGAGACATCTTCAAGTGATGACTCAATTGACTACATGCATGTCATGAATCAAATTGGGAACATTATGAACTCCATCGATGAGCTGAAGCCTGTGTTTAAAGATGTTGGTCCTATGATTAGTGCCTTCAAGAAAAAATTATCATAAAAAAAAGCCACTATTCTGTGGCTTTTTCTGATTCTGCATCTGCTTTTCCAAGCTCGTATGCTTCCTGCATGACAGATGTAAATAATGTTAGCAGCGGCTGAAGCGCTTCAGGCTCAAGCTGAATCCCTGCTTTATCTAATTCTTCCTTTGCCTGCGGAAAATACTTCATGGCAATTTGTAAAAATTCCATCGATTTTTCGTGCTGCATGATCGTCGTCTCCTCACTTTTCATTTGGCAGTTTGCCAGTTTTTTTGTAAGACGCAATATCACTTTCAATGTCTTTCACAAAAGCGTCGTCAATGGTGGTGCTAAATTTCCCCATCTCGATCACTCCTTCTTTAAAATCAAAGGAGTACTCACCTTGTTCATTTAGCTTGCCTTCATTAAATTTCTTTGCAATGATGCTGTACGCTTTATCAACATGCTGGACAGTGCTCGTTAAAACCGTATGACTTCCGAGGTTGGATTGATCGGTCACGTACCCGATCGCTGATAAATTATCGGCTTTGATTTGTTCAATGACAGGGATATTATAACCATCACCTGCGGGATACACAACATCTACGCCCTGCTTTTTTAATTTTTGATAGAGCTCCACCGCTTTGTCAGCATCATCCCAGTTTTCGACAAACTCTGCTAACACTTGTACATGTTCATCTTGATATTTTGCCCCTTTGATAAAGCCGTCTACCTCACTTTGCCAATCATATGTAGCAAGAATACCAATCTTTTTTGTTTTAGACATATGTGCAGCTGTCATGCCTCCGAAAAAGCCCATCGCTTCACCTTTAAATGTCACGTTTGTGACATTGTCCGCCTGAGGCTTGTTTCCATTGACCGTAATAAATTGTATGTTTGGATAATCTTCACTGATCAAGTTGAAAATTTCACTGTATTCATTGCCATGGCCAATAATCAAATTGACTCCTTTTTTATGGAATTCTTCAATGGCATCAACGATTTTCTCCTTGTCGACCATTCCTTCCTTATAATAAACATCTACACCAAATGTTGATTGGATACTTAATAAGCCTTTATAACCTTTCGTTCCCCAAACTTGATCATTGATCGTATCGGGGACGAGTAAACCCA
Source organism: Bacillus sp. FSL R5-0659 (assembly GCF_038008785.1). Lineage (NCBI taxonomy): Bacteria > Bacillati > Bacillota > Bacilli > Caryophanales > Bacillaceae > Bacillus > Bacillus sp. FSL R5-0659. The sequence continues at coordinate 1,099,796 of NZ_JBBOZU010000001.1, read as the reverse complement.
CCTTCTCAATTTTTCCTTTTAAAGGCGCCTGCGAGCAGGCAGATAATAGAAGAAGGAACGAAAAGATCATGACAAGCCGCTGGTACTTCATGCCATGTTCAACTCCCTTTTGCAACATGCAGTGATGAACCTGTATGTTAAATATAGGTTTATTTTATACTGAAAAAAGATAAGATGGAAGATCATTCTTGCTTTTTGTCGAAAAATGTTGAGTTTTGTCTTTTCCATTCAGCTATCATATCTTCTGCTTTTTTGTCATCTGTTTCGCTTTCTACCTTCAATTCATACGTCATGTCCTGTCTTTGACCTGTGTCTGATGCCCATTGTAACAAGTTCTTCGCCACATCTTCTACAAAAAATGAATCTGCACGCTTTGTTTGATCTTCATTGAGTGTCCATGGTCCGAACATGTGAGGAAGAATCACTGCCGGCACATTCTGTTTTGCTGATTCGTTTTCAGGTTTATCAAAAAGAATCCGGTACATGCCATGCTTTGCTTTGATGTCTTCCTGCCTGTTATGCGGTTCCTCTGATTGAATAAAAATGAGATCATACGTGTCTTTGCTATCCTGAAGGTCAATGACACGAACGAGATCATTTCTGCCCAGCCACATCATCCGCTCTTCTAACAGTCCTTTTTGTTCTTCTTTAAGATCATGAGGACGCGTGATATCCACTTGAATGCCCTCTTTCATCATATATTCACAAAGTGTCAGGCCAAAAAACTCATCTGCCCCTATGATCAGTCCTGTTTCCATGTTCATGTCCCCTTTTTTAATATCGAATAAAAAGAAGAGCCCTTTCTATGAAGGGCTGTTATCATCCTATTCATCACAATTCTCTTTCATGCGATTTATAAAACTTGTGAATGGATTGAAAGATTCTTCTCGGATGATCAAACATATGCAGTGTGAGATCGATCTGACAATGTTCTGGATTTTTCATATGCTGATCAATAAAAGGCTTTGCGTGAAGTTCATATGCATAAGGTGCGCCGTTTAGTCTTTGCCATATATGAATCGGCACATGAGCAGAATGAACAGGGCAAGAAGGCAGTGCATACGTTTCAGCTTCCTTTTCAGAACAGCCATAGCTCTCTGCTAACTCTTTGATCAGCTGCTTGTAAAAGAATTTGTGTTCCTTTTCTCTTTCTCGTTGTGCATCCAAATTCAGACATGGATTCATCATCGCAATGGACCTTAACACTTCAGGCATCTCCTCAGCAAGGCTCATGGCAACAAGTACGCCCATTCCCTCTGCGAGCACATGAATTTCCCGGTTTAATATTTCTTGTTTTAATGTGTGATGCACGAGCTGCTTGGCACTAAAAACAGCATCTTCGCATCCCCAGTGATTCCCATGAAGTTGACTATTAAACAATGTATATCCTTCATCCTTTAAGGCAGTTAAAAGCTGGTTTCTTCCATAATGCTGAAGCCAGAATGATGTATCTTCCTGCACAAAGTGATTTCGGTCACCGAGGATTAGAATGCCAAAGCCATTTGGTTTTTGAGGAAGGTGAATGATGTTCCACTGGGAACCAAGCTGGAAAAAACGTTCGCTTACACCCATATGGCCAGCCTCCTTTCAGTGATTCTGCTTTCTATGATATGAACAACAACTCTTGTAGGAATAAGGAAATCCCCTAAAGACAGAAGAATTCTTTTTATTTTTATAGCAGAAGGTCTAAAAATGGTCACATAAAGGCGGAAAACACTCTTTTCCCTTCACTTGCATCTATGGTATGATAATCAATAGATTGTTACATAAAGGACGGTGGGATTATGCATTATATTATCACCCTCATTTGGACTTTTCTGCTGACACATATGGCCGGTTACATCGTTGCCTCTATGAATGGAGCTGCTTATGATTTTACGCTCACTTCCATTCTTGCAGTTGTGTTTACGGTTATTTTATTCATCTTTGCTGAAGTAAGTCCAATGAAAGAAACGGAAAGTTCAACAAAACACTCTTAATATGCAAGAAATCGATTTGTGAAAAAGAGCTAAAATGATGTTTAGCTCTTTTTCTTTTTTTCTGCGTGATTGAAAAGCGGCATGCTAAAACCCCCTGTCTATAACATACAGGGGGTTTTTATTGTTCACACCTCGACAGTTTCGGACTTTTGTTTGTCCGCTGTCAAATGGCTTTTCGCAAGCCCTGTAAACAGGAAGATCGCGATACCTGATAAAATTTCAAGGATTCCTCCGCCAGCAATGACAGGTCCCGCTCCAAATCTTTCTGCCAGAACGCCTGATACGACAGCTGCAAGCGGGAGAAAGACATTTGATGACGCATTGATCACAGCATATACTTGCGGCTGATCCTCTTGGTCAACAGACGTTTGAATAATGACCATTTCCGGTACATTGATCGCACTGACAGCAGCTCCAAAAATAAAGGAAGCAAGGAGAACGACCGGCAGCCATGTACTCATTCCTGTAATAAAGAACGCAGCCCCTTCAATCATGCCAGCGACAATAAAGAACAAACCAAATCTCTTAATTTTGACCTTCGCTAGAGCAAAGCCCATCATAAACGCGCCAACTGCAGCAACGCCTCTTAAAATGGAATACACCATGGAGTCGCTTTGCAGCGCTTCTGCTACGTATACCGCTGAGAGCGCCTGCCACGGAGCTGCTGCGACATTCATTAAGATACAATAAAGTGTGAGTGCAAATAAAATGTGATGGTTTTTGACAACGAGAAACCCTCTTTTTAAGTTATACAAATATGTATTCTTCGCTTGTTTAATGCCTGCTGCTTTTTCTTCATCGGTTTTCTTCAGCTTAACCCCGATAATAAACAGACCAGAAATAACAAATAAAGCAGTGGTGATCAGCAGGGTATCAGCAGGTCCAATTAATTTAACCAAAAGACCAGCCACCATGACTGCTGCAAGTGCAACAATCTCAAAAGAAGATTGCAGGATCGCATTAGCTTTTTGAATGAGATGCTTTGGAACAATCTGCGGTAAGATGGCCACCGAAGCTGGATTATATGCTGCACCTGTTGCCGATTGAATAACCATTAATGAGATCAATAACCATAGAGGCAATAGATGCGAAAAGTGCAGAAGTGGAATAATGAGTACAATTGTTGCTCGAACAACATCTGAAGCGAACATCCATTTAGACAAATGATGCTTTTTCATAAGAGGTCCTAATATTGGGGCTAACAAAGATGAAGGGAGAACAGTTACTGCTAGAAGAAGTCCTGTACCGAGCGCTCCATCCCCTCTTAAAATCAATAGCCAAAGGACGGATGTAAAAGCAAAACTTTCCCCTGTGTTTTTAATGAGTCTTGATATGAATAATGAGGTGAAGCGTTTATTCCAAACACTTTCACTGAGATTCATCTTTTCCATCACACAAATCCTTTCAACAATATTTTCCAATTACACATTTTAGTTTAATTTCCATACTATTTATTTGAAAATTGGAACTTAATTGCTTTTTATTATAAAGAAAAAAGAGGCATGACACATGCCTCTAAAGACTTATTCCTTATGACTCTTAGTCAATTGCTTACGGCTTTCTTTGGTAAGTCCAAACACGATTATGGTTCGAGTTATCAGGAAAGACATCGCCTGCTTTAAGCTTAATCTTTAAAGGATCTTTCACCATACTGCCAGTTTCACCGATCTCGATATACACACCATTATTTGGTGCTTTATTCCCTGATTTAAATTGATGCTGCTGACCCATTTTCATCCTCCTTTCTCGATTGATGTTATTATGTCCCGTCCCTTGCCTCTCCAATCCTTTATGCAAAAAGTCCCTGCTCATACGAGTCAGGGACACTTTGATTTATTTGGATGGTTGATACATAAGTTCTTTCATTAACGCTTTTTGCACATGCAGGCGGTTTTCTGCCTGCTGAAATACTTTTGAGTGCGGCCCGTCAATAATATCTGCCGTCACTTCTTCGCCGCGATGTGCCGGGAGACAATGAAGGAAAATATAGTCCTTTGCAGCATGACTTATCAGTTCGTCATTGATTTGATATTCTTTAAATTCAGCAAGACGTTTCTCTGTTTCTGCTTCCTGTCCCATGCTTGTAAACACATCTGAATAAATAACATCTGCATCTTTTACAGCTGCGACAGGATCTGTCGTCACGGTCACTTCTGCGCCTGATTGTTTCGCAAACTCACGGGCAGTGTCTGTTACTTCTTGAAGTGGTTCATAGCCTTTTGGTGATGCAACCGCAATGTCACAGCCTAGCTGCGCACAGCCGACCATCAAGGAGTGCGCCACGTTATTTCCGTCACCGATATAGGCGACTTTGATTCCTTTTAACGTGCCTTTTGTTTCTTTAATCGTTAATAAATCAGCAAGGGCCTGACATGGATGTGAGTAGTCAGTTAATCCATTAATGACTGGAATAGACGCGTATTGTGCAAGCTCTTCAACGTTCTCATGCTCAAAGGTTCGAATCATAATACCGTTGACATAGCCAGACAGCACCTGCGCTGTATCACTGATGGTTTCCCCTCTGCCAATTTGCAAATCATTTGAACTGAGGAAGAGCGCATGTCCTCCTAGCTGCGTCATTCCCGCTTCAAACGAGACACGGGTTCTAGTCGAAGATTTTTCAAAAATCATTGCTAACGTTTTCCCTTTGAATAAATCTTGATATGGGTTTTGTTTCATTTCTTCCGCTTTTTCAATTAAATAAGCAATCTCATGGATTGAGAAATCTTTTAATGATAAAAAGTCTTTTCCGTATAATGCCGGTTGCACGTCGATTTGACTCATGCCGTCACTTCCTTTTTATATAATTCATGGAGCGATACTGGTGACACATCTCCATTTTTCCCTTGCAGGAATGCTTGAACAGTTTCATATTCGGTTAGGACTTGAACGCCGTGTGTGAGTGCTTTTACACGCTGCTCTTTTGCCTCTTCATCTTCTCCTAAATGAATATGAAGGGATTTATCTTCATTCTGCAGCCAGGATTCAAAGCTGCCAGTCCAGACGTCAAAGCCTGCATGTTTCGCTTCATCGATCAATTGCTCACTGCCTTGTATAAAGAGGCTTCCTTGTTTCTTCCAGATCGGTGCAAACACTTTTTTCAAGGCGCTTTCGGCGTTCTTGCCTACACACATTCCTTCTCCTGTCGCTTTCATTTCAGGTGTCAGCTTGAGGTCGATATCTTGAATGGCATGGGATGAGAACACTGGGAATTTGACCGCTGTCCCCCCTTTGTTTTTCGTTGCAGGGTTTAGCTCTTCAAGCGCCGCACCAGCTAATAATTGAGTGGCCATTGGGATCATATCAATGCCCATTACCTTACTGACGACTGGAACAGTCCGGCTTGCCCGCGGATTCACCTCTAATACAAGCGCCTGATCACCTTTGATGACAAATTGGATATTCATAATGCCCTTGAACACTAATTTCTTCGCTATTTGTTCAGACGCGGTATGCACCTGCTGTTTGATATCTTCACTGATCGAGATGCTTGGTAAAATGGCAAAGCTGTCACCTGAGTGCACGCCCGCTTTCTCAATATGTTCTACGATCGTTGGAATGAAGGCTGTTTTTCCGTCAGAAATAAGATCCACTTCAACTTCTTTTCCAGTGACGTACTCATCAATTAAGATTGGGTATGGCAAATGATCTGGCTGATCCAGCAGTGACGCCAAATGTGCTTCTGACTGAACAACGATCATTCCCATTCCGCCAATGACATACGATGGGCGAATTAATACAGGGTAACCGATGCTTTTCGCATGTACAAGTGCTTCTTCTTTTGAATGAGCCGTATCTCCTTTTGCGTGAGGAAGGTTCAGTTCATCAAGAAGCTGATAGAATAAATCACGGTCTTCAAGTGCATCCAGCGTAGCAAAGGACGTACCTAACAACGTGACACCGGCTTTTTCTAAGCCTTCTGCGACGTTGATCGCAGTCTGTCCGCCAAATTGGACAATGACAAAATCAATTTGTTCTGCTTCCACAACGTTTAGGATGTGCTCTAATGTAATCGGTTCAAAATATAAACGATCTGCAATCTCATAATCAGTACTGACTGTTTCTGGATTGTTGTTCATCATGATGGTTTCAAATCCAAGCTTTTGCAAAGTAAGAACGCCATGAACAGCACTATAATCAAACTCGACCCCCTGCCCGATTCGAATCGGACCTGAGCCAATGATAAGAGCACGCTGCTTTGTTTTTTCTTGATGCTCACCATCACTTTTGCCAAAGTAGGTGGAATAGAAGTAATTCGTTTTTGCATCAAATTCCGCCGCACATGTGTCGACAATTTTAAATGAAGCAGCAATCCCGTACTCTTGACGGAGCTGCCTGATTGACTCTTCCGTTTGACCCGTAAGAAGAGCAATCGTTTCATCAAGGAAGCCTTTTTCTTTTACCTTTTTCAAGGTATCTTTTGATAGCGTCCCCTTATGATCTTTCAATTCTTGTTCGAGCGTGATCATATTCTGGAACACATGTAAGAAGAATCGATCGATTTTCGTCGTTTGATGAATCGTTTCAACCGTTTCTTGTCTTGAAAGAAGCTCCATAACAGCGAAAAACCGGCGATCGTCTGGTGTTTTGATGAGTTCAAATAATTGTTCTGTCGATTGCTCTTTCAGTTCTGGCAGGTGGAAGCCCTTCGTTTTAATTTCAAGGGATGCAACTGCTTTTTGGATGGCTGATTCTAAATTCCGATCAATCGCCATGACTTCGCCAGTAGCCTTCATTTTTGTGCCTAATTGACGGTCTGCCTGTTTAAATTTATCAAACGGCCAGCGCGGGAATTTCACGACAACATAATCGAGTGCCGGCTCAAAACTAGCATAGGTTGTGCCTGTGAGCGGGTTTTTCAATTCGTCTAGCGTATACCCCACCGCAAGCTTAGCTGCCATTTTCGCAATCGGGTAGCCTGTTGCTTTTGATGCAAGAGCGGATGAACGGCTGACCCGAGGATTCACCTCAATGACAAAGTATTCTTTACTGAGTGGATCAAGGGCAAATTGGATGTTACAGCCGCCGACTACATCCAGCGCTGAAATGATTTTCAGGCTCGCTGAACGGAGCATTTGATAATCCTGATCCGTTAATGTTTGGGAAGGTGCAACGACAATTGAGTCTCCTGTATGCACACCAACTGGATCAATATTTTCCATGTTGCATACCGTGATACACGTATTTTGACGGTCTCTCATGACCTCATATTCGACTTCTTTAAAGCCAGCTATGCTTTTTTCAACTAAACACTGGTGAATCGGACTCGCTAAAAGAGCTCCTTCAATGAGCGGCTTAAATGCCTCTTCTGTTAGAGCGATTCCGCCGCCTTTACCGCCAAGTGTGTATGCTGGTCTTAGGATGACTGGGAAGCCGACTTCTTTTGCAAATTGAAGGGCATCTTCCGCATTATCCACAATTTCACTATCTGGCACAGGTTCGTTCAAATGCTTCATGAGAGCACGGAATTTCTCTCGATCTTCACCGTTTTCAATTGTTTCAACTGACGTTCCGAGCAGAGTTACCCCATGCTTTTTCAGCACACCGGCTTTTTCTAGCTCGACAGCAAGGTTTAAAGCCGTCTGTCCGCCAAGGTTGGCTAAAAGACCATCTGGTTTTTCCTTTTCAATGATTCTTGTCACTGAATCAACTGAAAGCGGTTCAAAATAGATTTCATCAGCAAATGACTCGTCTGTCATAATGGTTGCTGGGTTATTATTCACTAAGATGACTTTGTAGCCTTCTTCTTTTAAGGCCATACATCCTTGTGTTCCTGAGTAATCAAATTCTGCTGCCTGACCAATGATGATTGGACCAGACCCGATGACTAGAATGGTTTGTATGCTTTGATCTTTAGGCATGTGCGACTTCTCTCCTTGCTTGTTTCACTTTCTCAATAAAATCATCGAATACCCATTCACTTTCAGCAGGCCCTGGGTGTGCTTCTGGATGAAATTGAACTGACATAATCAGCTTTTCTTTATGAATGAACCCTTCTACAGATCCATCATTGACATGAAGGAATTTCACATCCACTTCTTTGTCATTCATGCTTTTTTCATTCACCACATAGCTGTGGTTCTGACTTGTCATAAAGACACGTTTGGATTCTGTATCCTGTACAGGATGATTCGCTCCCCTGTGGCCAAATGGCAGCTTATACGTATCTCCGCCAAGTGCAAGAGCGATTAATTGGTGACCTAAGCAGATTCCAAGTGTCGGAAATGTCATCATGATGTCATGAATCGTTTTTAAATACGGTGTCATGGTTTTCGGATCTCCAGGTCCGTTTGACAGCAGGATCGCATCTGGTTTGATCTCAAACACCTTTTCCATTTGTTTATATGGAATGATGGTTACTTTACAGCCGCGCGCTGCAAGCGAATCTGCAATGGATTTTTTAAAGCCAAAATCAATGAGCGCCACATGTTCCTCACCGCTGCCTTGTGTGTAGATCTCGCTATCTGTCACCTGTGCGACGACATTGTCTTGTTTCATTGCAGGCGGCGTTTCGTTTTCGTCTACACTGAGCACAGCGTTCATCGTTCCATTTGCCCGGATGTTTTGCACGACTGCGCGCGTATCTGTATGTGTCAGAAGCGGAATATTCCACTTTTGTAAATAATCTTTTAAGCTGACCGCTGCAAGATGATGTGAAAAATGCTCTGCTGCCTCGTAAACAACCACCGCTTTTACTTGAGGCTTTTTGCTCTCAAAGTCTTCATGATTAATGCCGTAATTTCCGATCAGCGGATATGTGAAAACAATGATCTGACCTTTATAGGAAGGATCTGTGAGCACCTCTTGATAACCTGTCATACCTGTAAAAAAGACCACTTCACCTGTGATGCCAGCTTCTCCTGTCAGATCTCCTTCAAAAGAGGCTCCATCTTCTAAATTTAAATAACCTTTCATGCTTATGTCACCCCAAAATTGAATAATTAATGATATAAATGTATTTTTATACGTTTCTTTGTAAAAAAATTTACACCGAAACTGTTTTATTGGCTAATACTTGAACAATTGCTTCGATCGCTTGATCCAGCTCTGCTTTCTTCACATTCAGCGGAGGTAATAAACGAATGACATTAGGACCAGCTGGAAGCACCAGCAACCCTTGTTCTCTAAGAGCTGAGATATAGTCACCGACTGGCTGATCACATTCAATACCTGCCATCAATCCTTTTCCCCGCACTTCTTTTACGATATTCAGCTGTTTGACATTTTGCAGCTTTTCTAACAAGTAATTACCCTTTTCTTTCACTTCTGAAAGAAACTCTTCTTTGAAAATTAGATCGAGTGTCGCATTCACAGCGGCCATGGCAAGCATATTTCCACCAAATGTTGTACCATGTGAACCTGGGGAAAATGCATCTCCTAGAGCTTTTTTCCCTATAACTGCACCAACTGGAAAGCCGTTTCCTAACCCTTTTGCTGCTGAGATAATATCAGGATCAAGACACGTCTCTTCGTACGCAAATGCTGTTCCTGTACGACCAATGCCCGTTTGAATTTCATCTACAATCAGCAGTGCTTCATGCTTTTCACAAAATGCTTGAACTGCTTCTAGAAATTCTGGTGTCGCTGGATTCACTCCACCTTCACCTTGCACAACCTCCAGCATCACCGCTGCCACATCATCGACTGCACAGGCTGACATAGCGTCTGGTTCATTAAACGGTACATAGTGAAAGCCTTCTAGCATAGGACCAAAGCCAGTTTTGATTTTATCTTGACCTGTGGCAGCCATACCAGCATACGTGCGCCCATGGAAAGAGTGCAAAAATGTGATGATATTTGTTTTCCCTGTCGCTTTACGTGCTAATTTAATGGCACCTTCATTTGCCTCAGCTCCGCTATTGCAGAAAAATACGAGATCCCCTGAACTGTTTGCTGCCAGCTTTTCTGCTGCTTTTTCTTGCAGACCATTTTCAAACAGATTCGACACATGCCAGACGTGATCAAGCTGTTCCTTAATGGCTTGATTGACCTTTGGATGATTGTGGCCTAAATTTGTTACTGCAATGCCTTGGATAAAGTCTAAATATTTTTTCCCATTTGTATCGACTGCCCAAGAACCTGCTGCCTCTTTAATTTCAACATTCCACCGTCCATAATTTTGAAAAAGATGACTCACAGGACCGCCTCCTTTTGTTTTACGATTCTTGTGCCTTTAAAGGTTTCTCCTGTAAAGATACTGCCTTTGCCATTTACGATCATCACTTCATCTACATCACCTGATAAAGCACTCAAAGCGGATTGTACTTTTGGAATCATTCCCCCGGAAATAATGCCTTCATCAATGAGTGAAAGGGCTTCTTGTTCGGTGACGACATCTAATAGTTCACCATTTTTTAAAATGCCTTCAACATCTGTGACAAACATGAGCTTATCAGCTTTCATGGCTCCGGCGACAGCTGATGCTGCTAAATCAGCATTCACATTTAAGGTTTGGCATTCTTCCGTCATAGACAGCGGCGCAATTACAGGAATGAATTGTTTCTCCATGAGTGCTTCCGCCATTTCTGGATGAACTTCTTTGATTTCGCCAACGTACCCATAAACGTCTTGATCAAGGAAATCGGCGACAAGCATCTGCCCATCTTTACCGGATACGCCGACAGATGGTATATCATGCTTTGCGAGCTCTGACACAAAGTATTTATTGACTGTTCCCGAGAGAACCATTTCGGCTACCTCTAACACAGGCTTCGTTGTTTTACGCTGACCGTCAACAAATTCTGTTTTCACTTCTAATTTTTGCAGCATGTCGGTGATTTCAGGTCCTCCGCCATGCACGATAGCCAGCTTAAACCCAGCAGCTTGAAGTGAGCGGACATTTTCATAGAAGGTATCTGAAAGTTCTCGAATGACACTGCCTCCACACTTGAACACGATCGTTTTATCCATGTCTATCTCCTTCTTTATGTGCGATAGCTCGCGTTAATTTTCACATAATCATAGGTGAGATCACAGCCCCAAGCTGCTGCTTCACCATTTCCCTCACTCATTTGAATGAAAATCGTAATCTCATCCTGCTCTAGATATGCTTTTGCTTCCTCTTCTGAGAATGGCTGCGGTTCATTGTGTTTGAATAAACATTGTCCGCCTAAATAAACTTCTACCTCTTCCGGAGTGACGGAAGCTGCGCTATGACCAATGGCTCCAACGATTCGGCCCCAGTTAGCATCCGTACCATATACGGCGGTTTTGACAAGACTTGAACCAACGATTTTTTTCGCAATGATGCCGGCTTCCAAATTATTTTTAGCACCAGCGACTTTCGCTTCAATTAATTTCGTTGCACCTTCTCCATCTCTCGCAATCTCTTTGGCTAAATCCTCACAAGCTAGTTTTAATCCTTCTTTAAACAATGGCCATTCTGGATGCTCTTCATTGAGTACATCGTTTTCTGCCATGCCATTTGCCATCACGAGCACCATATCGTTTGTCGACGTTTCTCCATCGACGGTAATTTGATTAAAGGTTACATCCGTAATGTCACGAAGCGCTTGCTGTAACGCTTCCTGTTCGACATTTGCATCTGTTGTGACAAAGCCAAGCATTGTCGCCATGTTCGGGTGAATCATGCCAGAGCCTTTTGCTGCGCCTGAAATGATGATCTCTTTTCCGTCTATCGTAAGGGTGTATGTTGTATTTTTAATGACAGTATCTGTCGTTAAGATCGCTTCTTCAAAATGGCCTTTTTCGGCTTTTGCTTCTTTTAACTCGGCGATGCCCTTTTTGATTTTATCCATCTCCAGACATTCCCCAATGACACCAGTAGAAGAAACAGCAATGTAATCAGGTGCTACACCTAACATATCTGCACAGGCTGCCTGCATGTCGTATGCGTCTTTTAATCCCTGCTCACCAGTACATGCATTGGCGATGGCACTATTGACAATGACACCTTTTAATTGTCCTGTCTTTTTTAAGCTTTGTTGTGTGACTTTGAGAGGCGCAGCTTGAAAGTGACTTTGTGTGTAGACCGCTGCACTTGCTGCTGGTACTTCGCTGACGATGAGGCCAAGGTCTTTTTTTGAATAGCGCAAGCCAATGTGAATCCCCTTCGCTTCAAAGCCTTTTGGTGATGATACGTCACCGTCTATTTTGACAATGCTTTTTTCATTCAATTCGATCATGTTTGTTGTCTCCCCTGTTCTCTTATGGATAAAGAGGTGTCATTGTGAGGCCCGCCTCTTCATGTAAGCCTTTGATGATGTTGAAGTTTTGAACCGCTTGGCCGGCCGCGCCTTTCATGAGATTGTCTATGACCGACACGATTGTAAGTCTCCCTGTTCGCTCATCTAAATGAAAGCCAATGTCACAGAAGTTACTGCCATATACTTCTTTCGTTTGTGGATAAACGCCGTGATCTCTCACTCTGACAAAATAGGAATCTTCGTAAAAGCCTTTCATTCGCTTCATCAATTCTTCTTTTGTGACATCCGTTTTTAACTGTGTATACATCGTCGCCATAATCCCTCTTGTCATCGGGACAAGATGCGTAGAAAATGTGACGTTCGCCGTCTGCGGATTCCATTCTCTTAATATTTGCTCTATTTCTGGCGTATGCTGATGCTCATTCACCTTATAAATTTTAAAGTTATCGTTTAGTTCTGAAAAATGCGTTCCAAGTGAGGCAGATCGTCCGGCACCGGACACCCCTGTTTTTGCATCTATTATAATCATAGATTCATCGATGACATTCTGTTTGATGAGCGGTGCTAAACCGAGAAGAACTGCGGTAGGAAAGCAGCCCGGATTGGCAATCACTTCAGCTTGTTGAATTTTGTCTCGATTCAGTTCGGATAAACCGTACACCGCTTGTTGAACAGATGCTTCATCCGCTGCCCTTCGTTTATACCAAGCTTCATAGGTGTCTCCATCTTGAATGCGCAAATCACCTGATAAATCAATGATCGGCACTCCTTGATTCATAAGCTTTGGCGTCAGTTCACTTGATACGCCTGCTGGAGTCGCTAAAAACACAGCATCTGTCTCTTGCACAATAGCAGCCGGGTCAATGGCTTTTAATGTTTGGTCAGTAATCGTTGTTAGATGCGGATAAGATTGACTGTATGATTGCCCATCACCACTTGATGAATACAATATACATTCCTCCACATGCGGATGATGTTTGAAGATACGAACCAATTCCGCACCACCGTACCCTGTAGCACCTATAATACCTATTTTCAACGTCAATACACCCTCTTGATCTTTGTGAAATTATTTAACATTATAACATGTATAAAAATTAATTCAATTGTATATTTAATATTTGTTTTCATTTTTTTTCAACAAAAAAACCGCATATCTTCATGAGACATGCGGATTTATCTTTCGTTTTTGATATAGATGACCATGAGCGCACTGCATAAATATAATATAGAGCTTGCATAAAAAATGAAGTAAACGGTAAAGAAATCAGCAAACAGGCCTCCAAGCATAATAGCGATGGATGAAAAAAGGGCTGTCCAAAAATGATAGTGACCGACTTCTTTCATTCTTTTGTTCTCTGTTGTCAGATCAGTGACGAGCAGTTTTTCCCCATGCTTTTGAAAGCCGCCTAGCGCACCAAGTGCCAGCTGAATCATATACACTTGCTCCACTTCTGTTATATGCGGAAAAAGCAGCAAAAGAATCGCCATACCGAACGAATGAATGATTAAAAAGATCCGCCTGTCGGTGGTTTCGGGCAGTTTTCCTAAAAGTAAATGAATGAATGCTCCGCTTAAACCAAACAGGCCGTAGGCAAGACCAAACTGTGAATAGCTTGACCCTATATTTTTAATAAAAAGAATGTAAAAAGGGAAAATCAAACTGCTGGCGAAAAACAGCAGACTTTGTGAGTAGACGAACCATTTCATTGCTTTTGCATTCATTGTGTATTGTACCTCTCATAAAAGTAGTTGGTGAACGTGCCATCTGGATCTGCTTGTTTTTTCTTTTGGAAGAATACATCGGTTTTAGGGTACGCCCGCTTCATTTGTGCCTTCGTTTGATAGGGCATGTACGGTAAGTAATAGCTTCCATCGTGCTGCAGCGTGATATCTGTCATTTTTCGAATGATTCGCTCGGCTTCCGCCTTCTCTTCTTTTTCGAACCCGTAATTCACTAAAAGCACAAGTGCAAACATATCTTGTTTCGCATATGAAAGATCCGCTTTTTCATTTTTTTGTACATAACGTATTGTGATATTCATTAGATTCAAATCTTCTTGTTGTAAAAAGGATCTCATGTCATCAATGTACGCACGAAAACGGTCAACTGGGACAAAATATTCCTGCAGCACATCTGTGTCAGATTCATTTTCATATTCTAAAAAGGCAGAGTCAGAACGCATCACATTGTTTCTTGTGATCAGCTGATCATTTTGACTTAAGAAATACTTTTTTTGCAAATTCCAGAGCAGATCTTTTCCCATATCAAATCTTCTTGAAAGGCCGAGCATAAATTTCAAAGGCATGACGAGTTGATCTTCTTTCAGTTCTTGATATGATTCAATCCCTTGTTGTGAAGTAAGTGAATAATTCGTCACATACATCTCTTTCAAAAAGTTTGTTTTCGCTGTTGAGATTCTGGCAAGATGCATGCGTACTTCTTTATTGTGTTTGACATGCTTTTGAAAATAATCCGTATACTCATCGTAACCCAGAGAGGTTGTCTCCATTTTATATAGTTCATCTTTTGTTAAAGAAAGCTCCACATCTAAAATGACACCGAACAAACCGTATCCCCCAATGACGGCAGTAAATAAATCATCGCCTGGCTTTACTGTGACAATCTCACCGTCTGCTTTTAACAGCCTGAATGAGCGAACTGTGTCAATGAGTGACCCGTAACGAATGTCACGTCCATGTGCATTTGCACTTAAAGATCCGCCAATTGTAAAGATATTCTGCGATTGCATTACCTTCACAGCAAGACCATATGGATTCACATATTTTTGTATATCATCCCATGTAGCGCCGCTTTGAACCCGAATCGTTTTCTTTTTAGGATCAAACGCTAAAATCTGGCGGAATTCCGTCATATCGAGCACGATGCCGTTTTCATAATATGTGTGACCGCCCATACTATGCTGTTTACCGGCAATAGAAATCGGCAGGTGTTTTGCTTTTGCTTCTTTCAATACTTCTTTTAACGTGTCTATTTCTTTCCCTTGAACAACTTTTTTGATTTTGACAGGCATGAGATGACTAACATCAGTAAAAGCCTCAAGATCCTGTTTTTTGTGTGTTTGGCCTTCTCGTATAGTGATTGATACAAAAAATGCAGCAGCATATACGATCAAAAGAACGACCCATAGCCATTTTCGTTTCATGATAGGTACTCCGTTCTATAAAATTACATCCATTATATCAAGCCATTCTCTTCCTCCACCTTAATTTTTCATAAAAAAACCTGGCATGAGTTTATCTCATACCAGGCATTTTTCATTTTGTGCTTATTGAATACCGAGCGCGATTTTTGCGTATCTTGACATTTTGTCTCGTGTCCAAGGCGGATTCCATACGATGTGAACTTCTGTTTCTTTTACTTCTGGAAGATCACTTAATGCTTTTTTGACTTCATCCACGATAATTGGTGCAAGAGGACAACCCATTGATGTTAAGGTCATGGTGATATCCGCTTTTCCATTCTCATCAAGATCGACATCATAGACAAGTCCAAGGTTGACGATGTCGACATTCAGCTCAGGGTCAATCACCTGTTCTAGGGCGCCTAAAATATTTTCTTTCAATGCTTCATCCATGATATCCACTCCTTTTTCCATTAGTATAACGTACTTTTTCTTATGACTAAACGTTTGTGCTTTTCAGATGAGTCACAAACCAGTCAATCGTTTCAAACATCGCTTGTCTTGAGACCTTATGGCCAGCTTGTCCATCAGTGATAAAGCGAATCAGGTGCGGATCCTGCTTATATTGTGTGGCCGCTAACTCATCGTATAGGGATTTTGCGTGCCTGTACGGGACCACAGGATCATTTTCTGCATGCCAGAATAACAGCGGTCTTTTGTTTAATCGATCCGTTTGCAGCGTTAAATCATATGGGCGCAGGGCGTCTAATTGCAGATGAACCTCTTCGTCTGTAATGTCTTTCATCAACCCTTTGTGACGCATGTCCATGATCTGTGCTTTTAGAAACGTCGTATAGTTCGGACTCCCCATCAGGCTGACAGCGGCTTTGATCCAATCATGCTTGGCAAGTGCACCAAAGGTGGTGATGCCGCCCATGGAAGTACCTGCAACGCCTATCAAATCGGCTTCAATCAATTGTTTTTCTTGAAAGTATGTTTTGAGTATATCGATTTCACGAATTTCGTTCAGGACAATTTCCCAGAACTTTGATGCCAGTTCCTCTAAGCTGAGGTTTTCTGATCTTACACCATGATAAGCACAGTCAGGCAAAATGACTCTCATGCCTTTTTCCGCCAGATGGAAGGCGAAGTGTAAATTATGCTCTCGTGCACTTGTAAATCCGTGAATAAAAAATACAAGCGGCAGCGGTTTGTCTTTATTTTCAGCTTTTACGATATGTAAAAATGGAATATCGCGCGTAATTTGCTCATCAATGGTGATCACAGCCTATGAATCCTCCTTTATCATTCCCGTCTTTGTTTATTTTAACATGTAGACAACAAAGATGTGATAAAGATACACTATAGAAAGAGGCGCTAACATGAATTGCCTCCTATCACTTACAGATCAAAGGAGATTTTATGGAGACTAAACCTTATCTAATCGCACTTGACCTGGATGGCACATTATTAAAAGATGATAAAACCATTTCTGCGCACACACTTGACGTCATTCAAAAAGTGAGAGACAGCGGGCATCACGTCTGTATATCAACAGGCCGGCCATTTCGATCCAGCTCTCCTTATTATCAGCAATTACAGCTTGATTCACCAATTGTGAATTTTAACGGAGCGTTTGTCCATCATCCTCTTGATGAGAAATGGGGCAGATTTCATACGTCACTTGATCTTCAAGTGGTCAAACAGCTTGTAGACATTAGTGAAGAGTATAAAGTGCACAATGTGTTAGCTGAAGTGTTAGACGATTTGTATTTCCATTATCATGATGAAAAACTCATTGATGTCTTTAATATGAATGCAAACAAAGTCACTGTTGGGGACCTAAGGGACAACCTTGGAGAGAATGTGACGAGCGTGTTAATTCATGCAAAAGAAGAGGACGTCGGAGCTATTCGAAGCTATTTATCAGATGTTCATGCAGAAGTGATTGATCACAGACGCTGGGCTGCCCCGTGGCACGTGATTGAAATCATTAAAACAGGCATGAACAAAGCTGTTGGATTGCAAAAGATCAGTGATTATTACGGTGTTCCTAAGGAGCGGATTGTGGCATTCGGAGATGAAGACAACGATTTAGAAATGCTTGAATTTGCTGGATGCGGTGTGGCAATGGGCAACGGAATTGATGCCGTGAAACGTGTTTCAAATGAAGTCACTGATACGAATGAACAAGACGGGATTGCAAAGTTTCTAACGAATTACTTCTCGCTTTAATTTTTCCATTCATACATAGCAGATGGAAACGGGCATACTACCGTTAGACAGGTTGTCCTGTCAGCTTGTGTAAAGGGGCGGATTCCGAATGGGTAAAAGAAGCAAATCGAAACGCTTTATACAACAAGGTAAAGATTCAGTCAGTCTTCATGATGCACGTTTTCCTTACCGTTCGACACTTGAAGAAGCGTCAGACAGAGGAAATATGAAGACTGATGCTTCTGGAGGTTCATTGTGAGAAACGAACTTTTTGATCAAGCCAAATCATTTACTGAAGAAGCTCTTACTTCTTCATTTTCATCTGGGTTAGAGCGTCAACA
Source organism: Bacillus sp. FSL R5-0659 (assembly GCF_038008785.1). Classification (NCBI taxonomy): domain Bacteria; kingdom Bacillati; phylum Bacillota; class Bacilli; order Caryophanales; family Bacillaceae; genus Bacillus; species Bacillus sp. FSL R5-0659. Next base: position 1,081,950 of record NZ_JBBOZU010000001.1, on the reverse strand, counting down.
GGCAGTCAAACGAGCGAAAAATGCCGTATCCTCTGCATTTGCCAATTCGACAGATGCAGAAAGAAACCAGCTGCATACCTTCCAAGACTTGCTTGATGATCTCTGACATAAAAAAGCTGTCCACATTTGATGGACAGCTTTTTCTAATTCCCTTGCTTATTTGACTTGGAATGTTTTCTTCTCCGTGATTTGTTTCAGCCCTTCTGCTTTTCCTTTAAACGTTACAACCGCTTCGTACGTTCCGGGCTTTACACCGTTTGACCACGTGTCTTGAAAATCATAGGCCTCGCCTTTTTTCAGCACAAAAGTTTGGATGGCCTGTGTGAACATACGGTCTTTCGAATAGCGATATTGTTCGTTCCCGTTTTCGTCATACACACTGAGCTCGAATTTTTGGCTTGTGTTAAAGGTAAATTCAATATCTCGATCTGATTCATTTTTCAGTGACATGTTAAATTGAACTGAAGAACCTTTCTGGACGGGGTCTACTGTGAGTACAACCGTTTTTTCTCCCATTTGACCGGAAACCTCCTTGTCTGGTTCATCCTTTTTTTGTTGTCCACAAGCGGCTAAAAACAATAGAATGAGAAGAAGTACCAACCCTTTTTTCATCTGCTACCCACCTTTTAATCTCGTCTGAAAAATCCAAGAATATTGGTTGTCTGCACAATATTTGTAAAGGCTTTTGGATCGACTTCTTTAATAATTTGTTCAAGTTCATACAGCTCATACCTTGTAATGACGATCACCATCATTTCCTTTTGCTCGTTGGTGAATGCACCTTTTGCAGGTACAGTCGTAATACCTCTGACCATTTTTCCGTAAATGGCTTCTTTTATTTCATCTGCTTTTTTCGTCACAATCATCGCGGTCAGCTTCTCATGTCTTGTATGGATGGCATCAATGACCCTTGTGGTCACATATAATGTGACAAGTGTATATAATGCTTTCTCCCAACCTTGTAATAATCCTGCTGTAAAAATGATGATTCCATTTAAAATGAAGAAATACGTGCCAACTGGTTTGTCTTTCCATTTTGCTAATACCATAGCAACGATGTCGAGTCCACCTGTCGATGCCCCGTATTTGAGCGTGATCCCAATCCCTACGGCGGATATGACACCGCCAAACACAGCATTTAATAAAATATCATGGGAAACACTCGTTTCTGGTAAAACGCCAAGGAAAATGGTTGTTAGTGCAACACTGATGATGCTGTACAAAGTAAAGGAACGGCCAACTTTCATCCAGCCTAAAATGCCGACTGGAATGTTTAAAATAAATAATAGAATCCCTGTTGATACATAAAATGGCGCATATTGATCGATTAAGCTGGATAGCAGCTGGGCTACCCCTGTAAAACCGCTCGCATATACGTCAGCTGGGATTAAGAATAAATTCAGTCCAATCGCATTGAGTAATGCACCAATAACGACGACAATGAGTTTTTTTGCTTCTCCAATGAACATGTTGTCATTCCTCCACTTACCATTCTCTCTATGGTTTTCCCTAAAATTTAGAATTTGAACACGAAAAGATGATTTCTATGATATAGTTAGGCTAAAAAGATGTAAAATATGGCTTATTTTTTAGAAAGAAGGGATTTATATGACTGTTCATATCATAGCAGACAGTGCTGCTGATCTGCCTCTTTCTTATTATGATGAACATAACATAACACTCATTCCGCTCCGCGTGTTGCTTGGCGAGCAGGAATTTGAGGATTTGATCACCATTGAACCAAAACAAGTATTTGATGCGATGAGACAAGGAGCCAGTCCAAAAACGTCACAGGCTTCACCAAACCGAATCAAGGAAGCCTTTGTCTCTGCCGCTCAAACCCATACATCTGCCATCTATGTCGCTTTTTCATCAGAGCTTTCAGGTACATATCAGACAGCTATGATGATGGCAAATGAAGTGAAGGAAGAATATCCTGATTTTGATTTACGAATCATTGATTCTAAATGCGCTTCACTCGGCTATGGGCTTGCTGTCAAACACGCTCAATCACTTGCCATTGACGGAAATACAATACAAGAAATTGAAACGTCTGTAAAGCATTTTTGTGAATCTTTACAACATATTTTTACTGTAGACGATTTAACGTATTTAGCAAGAGGCGGAAGGATCAGTAAAGCGTCCGCATTTGTTGGCGGTTTGTTAAGCATTAAACCCATTTTACATGTCGAAGATGGAAAACTCATCCCACTAGAAAAAATCCGCGGACGTAAAAAGCTGCTGAAACGTATTATTGAACTAATGAAAGAACGCGGAACGGATTGGCCTAATCAAACGGTTGGCATTAGTCATGGTGATGATCCTGCACTTGCAGAAGACATGAAACAACTGATTGAAGACGAATTTCATCCTAAAGAAATTGATGTTCATATCATCGGCGCCGCTGTGGGGTCCCATTCAGGACCTAGCACGCTTGCGATCTTTTTTACAGGCAAATGATCATAAAAAGCACCCTTCCCTGACACAACACGGGAAGGGTGCTTTTCTTATGAAAGTTTAAATCGCTGGACGGTTTCATTTAACCTTGCCGTCATACTCATCAATTCTTCGACTTGTTTGTTCATTTGATGGAACGATTGCAGCTGTTCATTGGCTGAGGCAGAAATTTCTTCGCTGCCAGCTGCTGTTTCTTCTACTACTGCACTAATATTTTCAATCGAGTGCAGTACTTGTCCGCCAAGTTCTGTTGATTGGATAATTTGGTCATTTAAGACCGCCATTTCTTGTTTAATATGCTGCGCTTTTGTTTCTATATCTTCAAAGGAGTGTGAGGTTTTGTCCATCGCATCCTGCTGCTGAAGTGAAAGCTTGACCCCTTCTTGAACCGTTTGACTAATGGATTGAATCCCTCTTTCAATATGACTGACCATGTCAAAAATTTGTCTTGTTGCATTAGACGATTCATCGGCAAGCTTGCGAATTTCATCTGCTACAACGGCAAAGCCTTTTCCAGCTTCGCCTGCCCTTGCCGCTTCAATGGCTGCGTTTAAGGAAAGTAAGTTTGTTTGGTCCGCAATGTCAGAAACCGTTTTGGCCATGGCCGAGATTCCGCTGGCGTATTGCGTGAATTCTCCTGCTGATTCTTCGATTTGTCTCGTGGCATGTGTATTTTTTTCAATCGCTGATTTTGTTTCTGTTAACGTGTGCTTTCCGCTTTCTACGGCTTCGATGGCATCCTCTGTACTGCGGATGACCGTTTGTGAGCGTTCGGAATTTTTACGTCCATGCTGATCCATTTTTTCAATCAAGCTGACGCCATGCTGGAGATCTTCTGAAATCGCTTGTGCCCCATTGGCCATTTCGTCTGTTGAGACAGATACTTGATTGGCAGATTCCATCATCTTTTTATTTTCATCATTCAGGTGGATCGAGAATGTCTCTACTCGGCTTGAGACATGGCTGATTTCTTTAATCAAACTAATCAACTGATCTGTCATTTGATTAAAGGATTCATTCAAGCCGCCGATTTCATCCTTACGCTGAATATCTGTCCGCTCCACAGCAAGATTCCCTTCTGCGATCTGCTTTGCTCTGTAGGAAAGTGATTTGATAGGTGTCACGATGGATCGCGTTAGTCCAATATTCAAAAAGACGGCAATGACAATCAGTGTGAGGGCTGAGACGAGTGCACTTGTAATAATCCATTGTACATTGTTTGCTGCATCCTCTAGATTTTGTTTATACGCTTCTTCTGCTCTTTTATTCATCGTATGCACATCGTTTAAAACGCCATCAATTCTTGCTGCCACACGTCTTGCATCCGAGGCGTTTTTTTCACCAATGGCATTGTTGGCTTCTTTGGTCCATGTGTCATATTTTGAATTTAACCTTGTTAATGCCTCTTTGTTCAAATTTCCTGCATGCTTGTTTAACGTTTGCAGCTGTTTTTTTGCTGTAGAAATATCGTTTTGAACGATCTCTAGCTGTTCATCTGAAAGTGTCATCGAATAATTGGTCATCGCTTGCTCGACACTTTCAAAGCTTGCCTTCGTTTTTTGTACGTTTAATAAGGTTTGGACATCTGCTTCATTTGATGATTGAATCTTTGTCATGCTGACAATGATAAAGGCGATGACGCCAACTGCTAAAAGAAGTGAGATAAGTGAGTTGAGTAAAATTTTGACGCGTAAACTCATGATGCGCCCCCCTCTTCTTTTAGAAGCGTCTGCTTCAGACCATTTAATTTTTTGGTCAGTGTCTCAGCATTTTTCAAGATCCGGATTTTTGCCATATCGATTCCATCATTGCTTAAGTCATAGACAACATGTCCGCTTTTAATTTGATTGTTCTTGACGACCTGTTCGCTGAATTGATAGACCACTTCATCGACTTTTTTTACCATAGATGAAATCACAGCTTTTTCTGCAGTATAGTACTGATCGCTGTCAACACCAATGGCATATTTGCCTTGCGATTGCGCTTCTTTTAATACACCAACACCTGAATAACCGGCTGCGGCATATAAAACGTCTGCTTTCTTTTTGATCATATCTTTGGCTATTTTACCGCCCTTGCCTGCATCACTAAATGTACCGGCATAGGTAGATAAGATTTTGATTTTTGGATTGACTGATTTGGCGCCTTTTTGAAACCCTTTTTCAAAACGATGAATGACGTCCGCATCAACACCGCCAACAAATCCAATGACATCGCTTTTCGTTGTCATCGCAGCAAGTGCACCTGCTAAATAGCTGCCTTCCTCTTCTTTAAACGTCACAGAGGTCACATTTTTCAGCTCAGATACGGCATCGATCAGAAGAAACTGCTTCTTCGGATATTTCTTTGCGACTTTTTCTAGGTCTTCTTGCATACTAAAACCTACACCGATAATGAGATCATTACCATCTTTTACGAGTTCTGTCAGCCCTTTTTCATATGTATCAGTTTCTGCAATTTCTCTATAATCAAATTCAATGCCAAGCTCATCACGTGCTTTTTCTAATCCTTTAAATGATGAATCGTTAAATGATTGATCACCAAGACCATCATCTGTGAGCATAACGCCAATATGCTTCGCAGTTGATTTTGGCGACCCCTCCTGTTGATTACCGCATGCGGCGAGCACCATAAGCATGGCTGCCATCAGAAGTAATGAAATCTTCACTTTCATCCAAAAACACACTCCTTTTATCATCCTTACTCCTTTTTTATCGGATTTGAGGGGCGTTGTTTCAATGCTATAGTGAAGGTTTTCATGACTTTTTTCATAGAAAAAATCCATTATTTAAGACAAAAATAAAAAAGTGAGCAAATGCTCACTTTTAGATCATTGACAAAGGGCTAAAATGAACTTTATTTTAGAACTTTGTCTTCTTTTCAGCGTGACCTGAAAACCTTTGCAGCCCTAGGAAGGACGAGTACCGGAGCGGAGCGAATTTGACATTCGTGAGCACCGGCACGCAGGACTGACACCGAATGCGAGGGTTTGTCTGCACGCTGAAGTGAGCAAATGCTCACTTTTTCTCGTATGTCCAGCCTTCTTTTTGGTAAACGAGATCATTTTTCATCAGATGACCTAGTGCTCGTTTAAAGGCTGCTTTGCTCATTTGAAATCTTTCACGGATATCCTCTGGATCACTTTTGTCTCCATAAGGCATAGCGCCGTTTCTTGTTCTCATATAGGTTAAAATTTCTTCTGCATCGACAGATAATGCATCCTGTTTTCTAGGAAGCAGAGAAACGTTCACGGTTCCATCCTCTTTCACTGCAATAACGCGTCCTGTAACGGTCGAACCTAGTCTTGGCTCTTCCTTTCGTTCCGTGCGGTGAATAAACCCTCGCACGCCTGTATCTGTCAGCATAAAAGAACCTGTCGCAATTAAACGATAGATTGTTCCAGTAATTTCTTTGTTCATTAAGGTTTCTGGTGCCTCAGTAAACAATTCACTGATCACGTCTTCTGTGGCTGGTTTTGCGAACATTCTGCCGTAGCTTGTGACTTTCAGCATACAGTAGAGTTTGTCTCCTTTTTTCGGCCATGCTTCCTCAAATGGCGGAAGGTGTTCTGTTGCCACAAGTGCATCCTTTGACAGTCCAACATCGACAAATGCGCCCATGTCTTCTACCACGTCTACAACTTCTACCCAGCCATATGTATGTGCGTTAATTGTAGGAATTTTCATTGTGGCAGCGAGTCTTTCTTCATGATCTACATATAAATAGACCTCTACTTCATCTCGGTCATCAAGATCCTCTGTCATTTCACTGCGGTGTAAGAGGACCGAATCTTCACCATCTGTCAAAAAGTAGCCGTATTCCATTTCGTTCTCTATTTGCAAGGTCAGTTGCTCACCTGGTCTCATGTTCTCTTCCTTCCTATCTGCCCATAAAAGAGCGTTCGTTCAACTTTTGATTCACTTTATTCTACTATACTTCTTCCCGCATGAACATCTCTAGTTCTGTTAGCTAAAGTGGACAAACTGGACACGATTTATACCGCAGCCGGCTGAACTCTTTGCCTCATCTCTTCGATAAAGTTTCTTCTTCGGCTATTGGCATGATAAAATAGACGCAATATCAATACTTGGAGGTCATGTGTGATGGCAAAAGAAAGCTCATTTGACATTGTATCAAAGGTCGAACTGCCTGAGGTGCAAAACGCTGTTCAAGCAGCGCTAAAAGAAATTAAAAACCGTTATGATTTTAAAGGAAGTAAAAGTGACATTTCTCTCGAGAAAGAAGAACTTGTTCTCATTTCTGATGATGACTTCAAGCTTGAGCAGCTAAAAGATGTACTTGTGACAAAGCTGATCAAACGAAATGTGCCAACTAAAAACATCGATTACGGAAAAACCGAGCATGCTCTTGGCGGTACAGTACGCCAGCGTGCGAAGCTGATCAGCGGGATTGATCAAGACAACGCCAAAAAGATTAACGCACTCATCAAGCAGTCTGGCATCAAAGTGAAATCACAATTTCAGGATGACCAAGTGCGTGTGACAGGGAAAAATAAAGATGATTTACAAGAGGTTATTTCTCTTATGCGCAAGGCTGATTTGCCGATTGATGTCCAATTTATAAATTTTCGATAAATTTCAAATTTTCCATTGATTAATTCTGTATTTTTCGTTACAGTTGATGGAAGTTCAATTCATTGACATGTTCATATTGCTTTCTTATCAAGAGAGGCAGAGGGACTGGCCCTGTGAAGCCTCAGCAACCGGTGTAGTAGAAATATATTTTCTATGACCAAGGTGCTAAATCCAGCAAGCAACTGCTTGGAAGATAAGGAGAAGAATTACGATACAGCCAAAAAGTCTTCTTCTTATCAGAAGGCTTTTTTTGTTACATAGAAATAAGGAGGAATACAATGGGCCTATTACAAGACTTACAAAACCGTGTACTAATAGCTGACGGAGCGATGGGAACACTTTTATACTCTTACGGCATTGACCGCTGTTTTGAAGAATTAAATTTATCGAAAGAGGATGAAGTGAAACGCGTGCACGAAGCATATGTGCAGGCAGGCGCTGACATCATCCAAACGAACACATACGGTGCGAATTATATTAAACTGTCCCGCTACGGCTTAGAGGAAGAAACGAAACGCATCAATACAAAAGCGGTACAAATTGCAAAAGCAGCCGCTGGCTCTGCCTATGTACTCGGAACAATTGGCGGCATTCGAACGTTTAACAAAAATGCCTACTCTATAGAAGAAATCAAACGAAGCTTTAGAGAGCAGCTGTACATCCTATTAAATGAAGAGCCTGACGGATTATTGCTTGAAACGTATTATGACATAGAAGAAGCAAAGGCTGTTCTCCAAATTGCTCGCAAAGAAACGACTCTCCCGATTGTCATGAATGTCTCTATGCATGAACAAGGCGTTTTGCAGGATGGTACCCCGCTGAAGGGTGGTTTATCTGAGTTATCATCTCTTGGTGCAGATGTTGTCGGCATCAACTGCAGGCTGGGCCCTTATCACATGATTCAGGCACTCGAAGGCGTTCCACTTTTAGAAAATTCGCATTTATCTGTCTATCCTAACAGCAGTCTCCCCTCTCTTGAAGAAGGCAGACTCGTCTATGATACAGATAACGATTATTTCCGAAAAAGTGCACTTGAATTTAGAAATCAGGGCGCACGCATTATCGGAGGCTGCTGTGGAACAACACCTCAGCATATTAGCGCAATGGCTGAAGCGGTCAAAGGTTTAGCACCTATCACTGAAAAAGAAGTGAAAGTGTTAAAAGAAGAAATCATTTCCATCCAAGATCAGCGCACTGAACCAGGTCTTGATGAGCTGGCTGTGAAAAAACGATCGATTATCGTAGAGCTCGATCCACCGAAGAAGCTGAACTTCGAAAGATTTCTCGTCGCTGCAAATGAATTAAAAAATGCTGGCATTGATGCGTTAACATTAGCCGATAATTCTCTTGCGACTCCGCGCATTAGCAATGTCGCTTGCGGCGCATTATTAAAGCAGCAGCTTGATATGCGTTCTCTTGTTCATATCACATGCCGCGACCGTAATTTGATTGGGCTACAATCCCATTTAATGGGGCTCGACACCCTTGGATTAACCGATATTTTAGCGATCACAGGCGATCCATCTAAAATTGGAGACTTCCCAGGTGCAACATCTGTCTATGATTTAACCTCCTTTGATTTGATTCGTCTCATCAAACAATTTAATGAAGGCCTTTCTTTCTCAGGAAAGCCTCTTGGCAAAAAGACCAATTTTTCAGTGGCTGGCGCGTTTAACCCAAATGTGCGTCATATTGATAAAGCAGTCAAACGTCTTGAGAAAAAAATCGAATATGGTGCTGATTATTTTATTTCACAGCCTGTTTATTCTGAGGAACAGCTTGTGAAAATTCATGAGGAAAGCCGCCACTTGGATAAACCGATTTACATCGGCATTATGCCGTTAACAAGCAGCCGAAATGCAGAGTTTATTCATCACGAAATTCCCGGCATCAAATTATCTGATTCTATTCGTGACATTATGGCTAAGGCTGGCGAGGATAAAGAAAAGCAGCGAGCAGAAGGTTTAGCGATTGCCCGCTCTTTATTAGATACAGCCTGCGAATTGTTTAATGGCATTTATTTAATTACTCCTTTCCTTCGATCAGATTTAACAGCAGAACTGACCACCTACATCCATCAGAAAGAAAAGGAGTCTAACGTCCATGTCAACTATCACTGAACAGCTCAAAAAACGCATCCTCGTCCTTGATGGTGCAATGGGCACAATGATTCAAAACGCCAACCTGACAGCAGAGGACTTTGGCGGAGAAGAGTATGAGGGCTGTAACGAGTATTTGAATGTGACAGCCCCTCACATCATCCGTGCGATCCATAGGGAATACCTCGAAGCAAGTGCCGATCTCATTGAAACAAATACGTTCGGCGCGACAAAGCTCGTCCTTGATGAATATGGGCTTGGCCACCTTGCCTATGAACTCAATGTTCGAGCTGCACAGCTGGCAAAGGCTGAAGCAGACCGTTTCTCCACACCGGATAAGCCACGTTTTGTTGTAGGCGCAATGGGCCCAACAACGAAAACATTATCTGTAACAGGCGGCACAACCTTCAGTGAGCTCGTCAGAAACTATGAAGAACAGGCCCGCGCTCTAATTGACGGAAAGTGTGATGCCCTTCTTTTAGAAACAAGCCAAGACATGCTGAATGTAAAAGCTGGATTCAAAGGAATTCAGGAAGCCTTTCAGCAGACGGGCATTCAATTACCACTCATGGTATCAGGAACGATTGAACCGATGGGCACCACCCTTGCTGGTCAGGATATCGAAGCCTTTTATATCTCTCTTGAGCATATGAAACCCATCAGTGTGGGCCTGAACTGTGCGACTGGTCCAGAATTTATGACAGACCACATCCGCACGCTCTCCTCCATCGCAAAGTCAGCGGTGAGCTGCTATCCGAATGCTGGTCTCCCAGATGAAGAAGGCCAATATCATGAATCCCCTGCTTCTCTTGCTAAAAAAATTGCCGCCTTTGCTAAGGAAGGCTGGTTAAATATTGTCGGCGGCTGTTGCGGAACGACACCTGCACATATTCAAGCATTGTCAGATGAAGTACGCACGATTCAGCCGCGTCATATCACTCGCGAATCACCGCAGCATACCGTATCAGGAATTGAGCCCCTTATTTATGAGGATTCAATGCGTCCTCTTTTTGTAGGTGAACGGACCAATGTCATTGGTTCTCGCAAATTCAAACGGCTCATTGCGGAACAAAAGTTTGAAGAAGCAGCAGAAATTGCTCGTGCTCAGGTGAAAAATGGCGCTCACGTCGTTGATGTGTGTCTGGCTGATCCAGACCGTGATGAGGCAGCAGACATGGAAGGCTTTTTACAAGAAGCCATGAAAAAGGTGAAAGCTCCTTTTGTCATTGATTCAACGGATAAACACGTGATTGAAAAGGCACTCACCTATTCTCAAGGGAAAGCCATCATCAATTCTATTAATCTTGAGGATGGCGTGGAACGTTTTGAAGAGATTCTACCTCTTGTGAAGCTATATGGCGGTGCACTTGTTGTTGGCACAATTGATGAAATAGGAATGGCTGTGACAGCAGAACGAAAGCTTGAAATTGCTATACGTTCGCATGATTTGTTAACGAAGAAATATAGAATTCCTGCAAGTGACATTATTTTTGATCCGCTTGTCTTTCCCGTAGGCACTGGAGACGAGCAATATATTGGCGCCGCTGAAGAAACGATCAAAGGCATTAAAATGATCAAGGAAACCCTGCCTGAATGCCTCACCATTTTAGGCATCAGCAACGTATCTTTCGGACTTCCGCCTGTTGGCAGAGAAATCTTAAACGCCGTCTATTTGTATCACTGCGTGCAAGCAGGGCTTGACTATGCCATCGTGAATACGGAAAAGCTTGAGCGCTTCGCATCCATTCCAAAGGAAGAAATCAAACTAGCTGAAACCTTACTTTATGAAACAAATGACCAAACACTGGCTGAATTCACCCAATTTTACCGCGGCAAAAAGAAAACGGAGAAAAAACCAAAGGTCTCCTTATCACTTGATGAAAGGCTGGCGCTCTACGTCGTCGAAGGAACGAAAGAAGGTCTCATCGATGATCTATCCCTTGCTTTGGAGCAATATGAATCGCCGCTTCATATTATCAATGGTCCGTTAATGCAGGGAATGGCTGAGGTTGGTCGTCTTTTTAATCAAAACGAACTGATTGTCGCCGAGGTGCTTCAATCGGCAGAGGTCATGAAAGCATCTGTTTCTTTCCTTGAGCAATATATGGAAAAGCAACATGCGAGCGGGAAAGGAAAGATTCTTCTTGCAACCGTAAAAGGAGACGTCCATGATATCGGAAAAAACCTTGTCGACATCATTTTGAGCAATAACGGCTTTCAAGTAGTCGACCTCGGCATCAAGGTGACACCTCAAACATTGATTGAAGCTGTGCAAAAGGAAAAACCAGATATGATCGGATTATCAGGCTTACTTGTAAAGTCCGCACAGCAAATGGTATTAACCGCTCAGGATTTACAAAAGGCCAATATTTCTGTTCCTATTTTGGTCGGCGGTGCTGCCCTTTCTCGCAAATTTACGAAAATGAAAATTTCGCCTCATTATGATGGACCTGTTCTTTATGCAAAAGATGCCATGGACGGTCTGTCATTAGCTAATGAGTTAAAAGCGAATCCACTGCAATTTCAAACGAAGCCCGAAGAGGAGCCAGTGGCACCTTTCAAGGAGAAAGAAGGAAAGCAGCCGAAAGCTGTCATTGAATTACTAGAAAAACGCGCAGCCCTTCCTCAGGCACCGGTATTTACGCCAGAAGATACCGCACGCCATTATGTGAGGGACATCGATTTGCATCATATTATGCCTTATGTGAATGAACAAATGCTCATTGGTCATCATCTCGGCTTAAAGGGAAAGGTCAAAACCTTATTAGCTGAACAGCACCCAAAAGCATTGGAATTAAAACAGCTTGTCACAGATCTTCTAAACGAAGGCAGAGAGAAAAACTGGTTTGCGCCAGCATTTGTGTATCAATTCTTCCCTGCCGGTTCAGACGGAAATGATTTGCATATTTATGAACCCGAAAAGCCTGACCGCATCATTGAAACGTTCCAATTTCCAAGGCAGGAGAAGCTCCCGTACCGCTCCATTTCTGATTATGTATGGAAAAGTGATGAAAACGAGAAAGATTATATTGCCTTATTCGCCGTCACAGCCGGCGCGCGTATACGTGAAGTCGCGCAGCAATTTAAGCAGGAAGGAGATTATTTAAAAATGCATGCTGTCCAAGCTCTGGCACTTGAGCTTGCAGAAGGATTAGCTGAAAGAACCCACCAATTGATTCGTGACAAATGGGGCTTCCCTGACCCAGTCGATTTTACAATGGAAAAACGATTTCAAGCGAAATATCAAGGGCAGCGCTATTCCTTTGGTTATCCAGCGTGTCCAAATCTTGAGGACCAAGAAAAGCTGTTCAAGCTGCTTCAGCCTGAAAAAATCGGCATCCACCTGACAGAAGGATTCATGATGGAACCTGAAGCATCTGTTTCAGCGATCGTCGTCTCCCACCCTGAAGCTCGATATTTTAATGTTCATTAAGATTAGAACCTCCGTGATTGGGGGTTCTTTTTTGATACACGCTGAGAGGAAAAGGATCTCCCTTTTCCTTTTTCTTATGCTTTCTTATGGTACGATACATATAGATGAAATCAGCTAAGAAGGAGTTGCGTGTATTGGAAAACGTTGTACAACGAACATTAACACTCGATGACATACCCGATCTTATCGCATTGTCAAAAGAGGTCGACTGGCCTGATTACAATGCGGATGAGCTTACATCTCTTTTAACAAACGGATATTTTACTGGTTTTTCAACAACGGATGGACAAGTCATCTCATGTGCGGGACTTTTCCAATATGAAAAAGCAGCATCAATTGGTGCTGTGATTGTATCTGAGACGCATCGCGGCTTAGGCCTTGCACGGAAAATGATTGACACCCTGCTTCGCCGGAGCAATCAAAGCGTTCCTGTCGTTTTAACCGCTACTGTACAAGGACAGCCCGTTTACAAAAAAATCGGATTTCAAACGGCCGGCTACATTCATACATACAAAGCACAGACCACGAATCCATCGGCTTTTCGTGTGTCAGGCGGGATTCACCTTTCTCCTGCTGATGAAGCGGACCTTCCGACTATTGAAGCACTTGACGAAAAAGGTGCAGGCACCAATCGATCTAGCTTTATAAGAAAGCGAATGGATCGAGCATCGTTCCGGCTGATCGCACAGAATGAGCATCATGAAACAACTGGCTTTGCATTTGGCATCGAAACCCCTGCTAATCTCATGATTGGGCCGCTTGCAGCAAACGATGAACAAACCGCTCTCTCGCTCATCCAATCACTCATCTCGTCTTATTCAGGGGCAATTCGTTTAGATATGCAGCAAGAAACTGCTGAACGCCTTCATGAACCACTTGTTGAAGCAGGATTTACGAAAACAAACGTAGCCCATTTCATGATGATTCGCGGAAAAGAAAAACTAAATGATCCCGCCCTTTTCTATTTCCTTGCCTCTCAAGCATTTTCTTAAAAAACAAACAAGCTGTAGACACTTGATGTCTACAGCTTTTTTATTACTTCTCTCCAACTGACGAAAGAACATGAGCGAGTGCATTTGTGACCTTCCCATGCTCTGATGCATGCGGGCGGTCATCTCCATCTCCATAGCCATAATCAATCATTCGATTACGATTTAAGCAAAGCTTTGTCAGCTTCGGCTGGAATAGATCAAATAATTCAAAACGGTCTTTTAGCTGTGGGAATTGATTTTGATACTGCTGAATTTCATCAGCAAGCAAACGCCAAAGAGTCGTTTCATCTAACAGATCGTGATTGTCTAATACGTTGGATACATAGCGCAGATTGCAAATAAATAATCCTGTAAAGATAAATTGTACTAGACCTTCTGGCGGCTCACTGCGCAGCACTTCTTTTAAATCTTCTTCTAGTGAAGCTAATTCAGGCAGCGGCTGGTCACTTATATTCACATCATCCACGAAATCTTTGATCGCTAAACGATGCGGCTGATGATTTTTTAACACAAGAATCGTATTTTGACCATGCGGTGAAAAGACTGTGCCGTATTGATACATAAAGTGCAAAAGCGGAGGCATCACGACATGGAAAAACTTCGCCATCCATTCTTTTGCGGAGAGACCTGATTTTTCAATCAGCTGCTTGATATACGGCTCTCCTTCATGATCCTCATATGTGAGTGCCGCAAGTGTAACAGGGCTTTCCCCTTCTTCTAAGTACGTATAAATGCTTTCTCTAAAAATGACACCGAGCATCTCGAGATATTGATACGGCGCACCAGGCAGTTTGCTGTAGTATGGATGATCGACATTGATACTTGCATTCTCACCTGGTAAAATGACGCGGCACACATCAGATAAAAATGAGTCTTGATCCGCAATCCCTTTAATATGTGCTGTAATGCGCGGGGCAATGACCGTACGTTCTGATGGGAGTCCACGGTACACAAGTGTATTTAAAATACTCATTGGCAGTTTAATATGATGCTTGCCTTTATTTGAGATATTTGTAAAGGTTCTGATCGACTGCTGCGGGATATATTGATCCAGCCCCTCTCCTAAATACACAATCCGGCGCAAGGCCAAATCTTCCGGAAAATGCTGAATAATCATATGCGTCCATTGCCACTGATGAACAGGCATCATATAATAGTCAGCTGCATTCAGTCCTTCATCCTTTAACACACGTTGAAATTGACGAATCGTGACTTCATCTAATTCTTTGGCGATTACCTGTTCATAGTTTTCATGATCGACTGCATGGAATGTCGCAAGCTCCCTGTGAACAGCAATCCAAGACAGCTGCACACATTCTTGACGTTCTGGTGCATAGGCTAAGTAATCATCGTAGCTGAATCCTATACGCCCTTTGTTATACACAATCCAAGGATGGCCTGTCATTTCTCCTTCAATCCATGCATAATCCGTATCTGTCAGCTCATCCGCACGAAGTGCTTTTTTCGACAGCAAATGGACATCGGCTAACAAAGTATGGTGAAGCTCTTTGATAAGATGGCCTGTTGTGTCAGAGGACATTGGAATGATCGGCTGAATGTCTAGTAAAAACACAATGGCACTGACATCCTTTGACCACTTTCCATCCTGACAGTACTCAATTGATTCAGCGATTGTATCAAAACTATCAAACAACCGAGGTTTTGCCAGATAACGATATTTCTTATGTTCATGAATGATTAATTCATACTGGGCAATGCCATCCTTACGATCTAACTCGACAGGATGAAGCATGTCCTCATACATGTATTCGGACAGCATTTTTGCCACCATTCTCTGGTTTGCCTTTTTCCAAGCAGCAGGATTCACCGCTTTTTTCAATTCGTCTTGTACACTCATCGCTTCATCCTCCTTAACCTTTGATTTCTTCAAATGTGTGTGCGTTCTTGTGTGTACCAAATGTCTGGAAGACGTGCTTTTGATAAAGTGGATACACGGTTTGACGAGCAAGTTCATTGATGATCACACTGTTTCGATAAGCCCCCAGCCCCAAATCTGGAGCGCCGACCCCATGTGTATGAAGCTCTGCATTTTGTACAAAAATATCATTTTCACCCATCGTATTTGTTTTCAAACGATATTCACGTTCCACTTGGAAACGTCCTTGATCATCCCATTGAATGTGGTGAGAAATAGGGTTGATAAATGGCGGCAGAACGGATTGATAGCCAGTCGCCAATACAACAATATCCGTCTCATGCGTAAAGGATTCTTCCTTGACCCATTGCGTGCAGGAAAGTGATAATCCGCCCGCTGTTTCCTCAATCAAGTTGACCTCCGTCATGGCTTGAAGCACTGTGTTCAGCTGCGTTCCGCAGGCAGAACGTTCATAAAGCAAATGATAAATATCACGAATCATCGCCGAACTGATGCCTTTATACAGCAAGTCTTGCTGTTTTAATAACGCATCCTTTTTTGTTTGCGGAAGCTCATAAAAGAAATCAATATAGTCAGGGGAGAAATACTCCAGCCCTAGGTTTGAATATTCCATTGGGAAAAATCCTTTTGACCGTGTGAACCAGTGAATATCCTTCGCTTCATCATCTGATAAAATGTCATAAAACACTTCTGCTGCACTTTGACCAGAGCCGATAACTGTGACAGATTTCCCTTTGAAACAGCCTTCTTTCTTTCGTTTTAAATAGTCAGCTGAGTGAAAAACCTTCTCTCCTAAAGCTGGCTGGAGCGATGCTGGCACCGCCGGCTGCGTGCCAATTCCTAAGACAAGATGTTTGCTTTCAAACACCTCTACAGTTTGGTCATTCACATGACGGACATGCACTTCATACCGCTTTTCCCCTGCCTTTTCAATCAGTGAGACAGATTCGACGTTCATGCCAAATCGGCAAGAGTCTAACTGATCAGCGACCCAGCGGCAATAATGACTGTATTCCTTGCGCGGGATATGGAAGTCCTCTAGAAAGTAAAATGAATACAAACGGTTTTGTTCCTGCAAATAGTTGAGAAAGCTATATTTGCTTTTCACATCTGCCATGCTGACAAGGTCCGCTAAAAATGGGACTTGCAGTGTCGTTCCTTCAATGAGCATCCCTGGGTGCCAGTGAAAGGCTTCACTTCTTTCAAAAAACAAAGCGTCGATTTCATTTACCTCTTCAGATAATGCGGCAAGTCCAAGGTTAAACGGGCCAATGCCGATCCCAATTACATCCACTATATTATTTTGCTTGTTGAACCGCGTCATGGTTATACTTCCTTTCGAATCGTTCTCGATCACAAAACATCAAAAGACCTGTTTTATCCGGTAAAGTGACTGGTTTTACACGTTCAAAGCCGCATTTTTCAAATACATGAATCATTTTTTCATTGCGAATATCCGGCTCAGCGACGATTTTTTCTGTTCGTTTGTTCTGCTCAAATTGAAATGCTGTCATTGCCTGAAGGAGCGGCGCAGCAAATCCTTTTCCCACATAATCCGGCTCCCCTATTAACAGGTGAATGCCTTGATCATGCGGAGAAGGCTCATAGTAGGATTCAATGACATCCCCTTTCACGTTGTAAGCCTCAAAATAACTCATTGGCGTCCCATCAATCGTGCCTAAATAAAGGGTTTGATGCGGATCATGTATTGCCTGATAAAAATGCTTTTCAAAATCAGGAAAAGGAATATTCAAATGCCAAAATGGGTGAACATACTCTTCTTGCATCCACTTATGAACAAGCTGGACGTCTCTTTCATATTCAGCACGAATAAACCTAATACGATGCCTCATCCAATCAGCGCCTCCTTATGTAAAAAGAGCGGATTCAAGACAGCTGTGTAACGAGACTGTGTTTCCAGAGACCCTGTCAGCTCATCCATATCTTCAAATCGTGTCAGCAAATTCGCTTTTGAAGGAAGTTCTTTTGAACGGAGAAGGCTGTTTGTCAGATCAGAAGCTCCGTACATCTCCTCATGAGCAAGCAATGTATCTCTCACGAGTGCCAGCAAGTCTTCTTCCTTTGCTAGACCTTCTGTGCCAAAGCCATTAATGAGACCAAATAAATGATTAAAGAAGAAATAATAACGGAGTCTCTCAACGGCTACATCATCCGCACAAATGGTTTCACTTCTTACGCTCAAGTTTTGAACTAGATTTGCGAGCTTATCTTTTTTTGATTCACTATAATAGTAGCCTTGATTGTCACGATAATAGAAGGTGTCTGGATAACCATCCTTCATTTGCACAACAGCATTTTGCTGATGGGCCTCGAGTGCAAGACCATACGTTTCAAATAGCCAGAGCATCGGCTTTAACGAAATGGTTAAGTATTGTTTAAACCAATCTTGGCTGACCGCTTCTGTTGACCGACCTTCTGCATCTGCAAGTTTATGAATAATTCCTGCTAATCTTGATTTTCCTCCGTACGCATGATCCTGACATAGCCCAGCAATTAAGCTTGCGCCTTTTTCACGATGCAAGAATGGATTTTGACGAATGACCACTTCAAAGCCAGATTCCGCTTCATCTCCTCGAATAGATAGATATGCAGGATCTTCAATGACCCGGAATCCAGAGAATTTTTCATATAAAGAAACGCCTAATTCTGTTTTTAAGATGCGGGACATCTCTACTCCTCGATCCAGTTCCTTTTGTTTATTGATGCGTAACGAGTTCGTAATTTTCACAGGAACAGAGAATTTGAGCATGTAAGCAGAATCCTTTTGATAGACCGTTCTAAAGGATGAGGTCGCTGTGTATTCAGACCCTAGCGGTCCTAAATAAGTCAGTTTCCCCTCCTCTATATAACGCTTCACGAATGCCTTCTCCATGACCACTTTGACTTGCAGCGGATGAATTGGAATGAACACATATTCTCCGTTTTCTGTTAACCTATTCAGTCTCTCTGTTTCTTCTGGCACTTGACGCGAAAGCTCTTCTAACATGAGACTTGCCGCAGGTTGTGAAATAGATGAATCCTGAAGCACAATCGAATGGTGCGCTTTAAAGTAATGAAGCTGGAAAGCCCCTTTCAGCTCAGGAGAATAGACGGCTTCCTCCTCTTCTGTCATCCCTTGTCTGCTTTTTGGTGTTGGATGTGTTAAATGCCCAAGGAGAAGTGACTGTTCAGCCTCGATGTACTCAAAATCAGCTTGAGATAAAGCAGCTCGATCAATTTCTCTCTCCCTTAAGAATCGTTCAATATTTCTGCAGCTTAAAATGATGCGAAGCATGAATTCATCCTCTGCATCTGTGCGGCCATATGCAATGAGAAGCTCCTTTGAACATAAAGCAACAAGTGTCGTGTAATCGACGATCGTCCCCTCTTGCTCGCTTCCACTCGGACGAAAGCGAATCGGAAAATCAAAGAGATGGCGGCCTACAGATGAAAAGTATCGGATCGGAATCACAAGCTCAAGGTCTTGCTTTGCTAGTTTTGCCACGAATACAAGCGAACCATCTGCTTTCGTCTCTTTTTTTGCAGATCGATCGATTCCTGTTTCACGTAAAAAACAGTTTAAAAAACTTTGCATAGTTGCATTTTCAGCCATTTGTTTATATTGACTCAACGTAGTACCCTCCCGGATTGAATATGAGCGATCCCGATATCAACGATGTCAGAAAGGATTTCCTCAATATGTGTAATTGTCGTTCTCGGATTTAACAAAGTGAATTTCAAGCATGTTTGACCATCCACCACTGTTTTTGCAATGACAGCAGTTCCTGATGTGAATAGCGTTCGATGGATGATTTTATTGATGTCATCCGCACCCTTAAATCGAAACACTACTGCATTGATTTCTGGCTCAGGATTGATCACTTCAAGGTGATCATTGCTCTCGATAAGCGCAGCCACATCCTTCGCAAAATCAATGGTATGGTCAATCATGTCACCAAACCCTTCCTCCCCAATCAGACGAAGAGAAAGAAGCAATTTCAGTGCATCAAAACGGCGCGTCGTTTGGACAGATTTATTGACGAGATGTAGTATTCCATCCAGTTCATCTTCTTTTGGATTAAGATAATCTGCATGATAATTGATCAAGCCGAAATGCCTTTTATCCTTCAGCAAAAATGCTCCGCAGGAGATCGGCTGATAAAATTGTTTATGAAAGTCGATCGTGATGGAATCAGCCAGCTCAACACCATCTAATTTATCTCGGTAGTTTTCACTTAATACAAGCGCTCCACCATAGGCAGCATCTGCGTGTATCCACAGACCGCATGGTTTGACGATGTCATACACATCTCGAACCGAGTCAATACTGCCAAAATCAGTTGTCCCGCAAGTCGCCACTAGCGCAAAAGGCAGGAGATCCTGTTCCTTTAACTCAACTAGTTTCTTCTTCAAATCGTTGAGGTCCATGCGGTGATGCTCATCTGTCTCTATCAGAACAACCGCCTGCTCCCCTAAGCCTAGCTGGGATGCAGATTTTTTCACAGTGAAGTGAGCATTCTTAGAGCAAAGAATTCTCATACGGTGAGCCTCACTCGGCAAGCCTTTCTGCTGAACATTCCATTGCCATGTGTTCTCACAAAAAGCATCTCTTGCAAGAAGCAGCCCCATGTAGTTAGATTGGGTTCCACCGCTCGTAAATGTCCCATCTGCTAAATTTCCATAAGAAAACTTCGCACATAGCCACTTTAAAATTTCCTCCTCAACCAAAGATGCAATACCGCTTTGATCAAAGGAATCCATTGATTGGTTAAATGAACTTACTATCACCTCTGCGGCAAGCGCAGGTATAAGCGGCGGGCAATGCAAATGTGCCAAGCATTTAGGATGCGATACATCAACCAGATGTGGCAAAAGGTGCTGCTTTATATCTTGAAAGACAGATTCAATTGATTCGCCAGACGGTTGAAACTGAAATAATGATTCGACACTAGCCGCTAATTTCCCAGGCAATATTCCACTGTATGGGCCTTGGTCTTTTTGCCACTGGTCCAGTAAGCTGTCGATAGATGTATGAAGAGCCGCTTGGAAGGACTCTTTTCCAAGCTGGCTTTGATTGATAAATAATGAATCCACAGAAGCTTTAGTTGATTGCATCGTAAACGGCCTCTTTGAAAATAGCAATAACTTGTTCAAGCTGTTCTTCAGTCATGATCAATGGCGGTAAGAATCGAATGACGCTGCCGAAACGGCCTCCTGTCTCTACAATTAAGCCTTTATCGAAGCAATTCTTTTGAATGAGACTGGCTAGCTCAGGATTTGCTGGATAACTTCCATCCACATCCTGCTTCTCATTTGGATTAACTATTTCAGCACCAATCATTAATCCTCTTCCTCGAACATCACCGATAGCAGGTACATTTTTTTGAATGTCTTTTAGATGAGCCTGCATGCGATTCCCTAACTGGTCAACATGATCAAGCAGATTCGTTTCTTTTATAAATTTAAGCGTAGCGGTTCCTGCAGCCATTGCCATTTGATTTCCTCTAAATGTGCCAATGTGTGCCCCTGGATTCCATTGATCCAAATCTTTATCATAAATCACAACTGAAAGCGGCAGACTGCCACCAATGGCTTTAGATAATACAATGACGTCCGGCA
The DNA here is from genome assembly GCF_038008785.1 of Bacillus sp. FSL R5-0659. Taxonomy (NCBI): domain Bacteria; kingdom Bacillati; phylum Bacillota; class Bacilli; order Caryophanales; family Bacillaceae; genus Bacillus; species Bacillus sp. FSL R5-0659. The sequence continues at coordinate 1,060,858 of NZ_JBBOZU010000001.1, read as the reverse complement.
CAATTCCTGCATGTTCAAAAGCAAACATCTTACCTGTTCGGCCAATGCCTGATTGAACCTCATCGATGATGAGCGGAATGCCTTTTTCATTTGTGATTCTTCTCATTTCTTGCATCCATTCAATAGATGCTGGAATTGAGCCTCCCTCACCTTGTACTGCTTCAAAGATCATACCTGCTGGCGGAAGAATACCACTTTCAGGATCATTTAATACACGCTCAATATAAGAGCTGGAAATGCGGTGTGAATCTTTCCCGCCAATTCCGAATGGGCAGCGATATTCATATGGATAAGGCATGAAATGCACATCTGGGATTAACCCTTGCACTCTTTCCTTTGGAGACAAATTCCCGCTTAATGACATCGTGCCATGTGTCGCACCGTGATAAGCACCGTGGAAAGAAAGAATGGAACGATTTCCTGTCGCAGTCTTGACTAATTTAATCGCAGCTTCTATGGCATCACCGCCAGTTGGTCCACAAAATTGAATTTTTGCTCTCTTTGCAAACTCTTCTGGCAGGTGAGAAAAAATTTCATTCACAAACTCTTCTTTAATTTCTGAGGTTATGTCCAACGTATGCAATGGCCTTTTTTCATGAAGCATACGTTCAATCGCTTCTATCACAACCGGATGATTGTGGCCAAGTGCAAGTGTTCCTGCGCCTGCTAGACAGTCATAAAACTCTCTGCCATCCGCATCTGTCACGATCATGCCCTCGGCTTTTTGCATGGCTAATGGGAACCGTCTCGGGTAAGACCTTGCATTAGATTCTCTTTGACTTTGCTGCTCTAAAAATTGCTGATTTTTAGAAACGGTTTTGATGGACATAATAAAACACTCCTCCAATTGATAAAGATTATCATTTTCATTTACTAGCCTAGAGGATGTGAGATAGGAAAGTCAATTGTATTCAAAAAGATGATTCGAAAAGCATATGAATACAATATTCTCTTTTTAATGAGTATTTTCGAGTAATTTTTACAAACCTTACTGCCATAAGGAGATGGAACGCATGAGACGGATTGACATTGAAAAAAATTACAAATCATTTTTCCTGGTTCATTTGTTCTATTCAATTCAAAGCGCTCATTTTATGCAGAAATTTGGATGAAATGAAGGTAGAAAATTGAAGAAATCACACTGTTTTTTCTTGATATAAATGGTTTGGGTGGTATAATTTCTCTGAAACATAAGGGGATGGAGAGGGGAATTTTGATGATTTTAACAAAGCACGATCTTCACCATTACTTAACGCAGGATAAGAAAGCATTAGCTATCACGCGCAGAAGGCCAAAATGGTTTGGGGACGATATATGGAAATATCAAAGGTATTTACGAAAATATGAATACTATTCTAATAGCGGCGCTACATTGCGCAAATGGTTTTACCGCTATTTACATAAAAAGAAAGGGATGCAGCTTGGCTTTGATATCCCGATTGGCGTCTTTGGCCCCGGCCTTAGAATCAATCATACTGGCCTCTTAATTGTAAATAAGCACGCAAAAATTGGGGCATTTTGTGATATTCATCAAGGGGTGAATATTGGTCAAAACCATTCCGAAAAGGATGTACCAACCATTGGAGATCACGTATGGATTGGACCCGGTGCTAAGCTGTTTGGAGACATTTATATCGCAAATCATATCTCAATTGGAGCAAATGCCGTGGTGAATCATTCCTTTCATGAAGAGCAGATCGTCATTGCTGGTGTACCGGCTCAAAAGGTAAAAGAAAAAGGCTCTTCTTCATGAAGGCGCCTGATAAAAAAGAATAACACCGATCAAAACAGAGATGAGCAGCATGAGATAAAACAAGATGGTTAAAATCAAGATCGTCCAGCCCAGCCCCTTCCTCTCTGTCTTGATCAAATAAATACCGAGTACGATGGTACTAAAAAGCATGCCTAAAATGGCCCACAGCCATTTGTCTTTGTGATGCTTTGGCGCATCAAACCATAAATAGATAGCAACAGCAAGTGAAACGAATAGACCCGTTATTCTCAAGATTAAACTCCCCCTTATTATGTATACGCGCTCTCTATGATGCGTTTGAGTATCCGATGATCAGCAACAGGAAGTAAAAGACATAGACTAGCATAACAATAGAATAGATGATGATGGACACGATCAGAACTGTCCAGCCCAATCCTTTTCTTCCTGTTTTGATGAGGTATATCCCAAATGCAAAGAGCCCGAATAAAAGACCTAAAATAGACCATAACCATTTATTTTTCCCATGTTTTGGTGCATCTATCAATAGATAGATTGCGACTAAAATAGAAACAAACCATCCAGTTATCCAGCCCACATTCATCTGCCACCCTGCTTCTTCAGTTTATTCCGTTATATGATACTTTTTTCCTAAAAAATAATGATTCAGAGGATATTGCGCGGGAGGCTTCGCCATTCTTCTCTCAGCATTCCGTAGCGCATCGAATCATAATACTCTCCTTGATAATAACGAACCTTTCTCAGTCTCCCCTCAAGGACAAATCCGCATTTCTCTGCGCACCGCATCATCCGTTCATTCCCTGACCAAGTGGTTAGACCAATTCGAGGGATATCAATATGCGTAAATAATACATCAATCCATAGATTTAATGCTTTTGTCCCAATGCCCCCGCTCCAAAAGCGTGAGTCATAAATGACAATGCCGCATTCAAGCCACCGTGTACGTTCATTCTCCCAATAATATGATACGGTACCTTTGATATCACCGTCTATTTCAATGCCATATAGCTTTTGGGGAATAGATTCATCCTGTAAGTAACGTTTCTTAAATGCAGAAAGCGGGATTTCGTGTTCATAAAAATAAGGGGCATTCCAATTTCGATAGGACTGGTCTGGTGCTTTAAATTTTAAATGCCACACCGCCTCTAAGTCCGTTTCGGTTAATGGACGTATGTTCACAAGCTCTTCCTTTTCTCTTTTCATCTGTTCACGTTCCTTTACTTTGTCGTTCTTTTTGCTAGATGACGGTACTCAATCGGCGTCATGCCTTCATTTTGCCGAAACAGCTTAGAAAAATAAGTAGGGTCGTCAATGCCTACATGCTCTGCAATGGCTGCGATTTTTTCATTTGTTGAGGCGAGCATGCTTTTAGCTTTTTCGATCTTGAGACGATGGCTGTACTGGTTTGGCGTCAATCCATACACCGTCTGCATACACCTTGTCATGTAGTCAGGATGATAGTGCAGCTTCTCTGAAAGCTGCTCCATATGCAATTTCTCCATAAAGTGATGCTCAAGATAGTGAACCACTTCTGATGCGACAGTCTCCTTTGCACTTGGAATATGGAATGCTTCCTTTTGCAGGTGAATGAGCAGTTCCTCAAATAGAAGCTGTTTTTTCAGCGGAAGTTCAGATGCATGATGATTTAGTGCGCTCATCGCTGAAAGGTGTTTTTCTAACACACTTCGTCCCTTCACTTTTCCTAAACGAGGCAGGCTAAATTCATATGTTGCCGGCTTTTCGAAGGTGGCTTGGTTTTGTTTCATATCAATCCAGTGTTCTCTCGGCCGGTTCGTCAGCTCAAATCGATCAATTGAGAAATGCAGCCACTCATAGTAGGTATCCTCTTCACATGGCAGATGTCCGCCATGAGACAGGCCCGGTGAGAGAATCATATATTCACCTTCTTTTACGTGAAAAGCCTCCTCGTCCTCTGTCATCCATAGTTCACCTTTTCTGACATAGAGAAGATCAAATACAGCGAAGGTTCTTGAGATATGTCTTTCTCCTTGATGAAATATCCCTTTACCTGAAGCTATATAAATAGGAAACGGCGGTACAGTAAATGTAATAAATCGATTCATATTCATCCCCTTATGAAGTCGTATTTCTCCAATAAGTTTCGGTTTCATCTCTTCTTATTATAGTCGATGCAAGGTACACTATAAATCGGATTTATACGAAAGGGGGCTATGTGATGAAATCTCAAACCCTGTCATATGAAAAGGTTCAAGCCAAAGATGAGAAAACGCACCCTTCATTATTTGCATTAACTTGGCCTATTTTTATCGAAATCTCTTTATATATGCTCATGGGAAGCGCTGATACACTTATGCTCAGCCAATACTCTGATAACAGTGTGGCCGCAGTAGGTGTAAGCAACCAGCTCCTGAATTTATTAATTGTCATGTTCAGCTTCATTACAACAGGAACGACCATTGTCATTGCACAGCTTCTAGGAGCTGACCGCAAGCAGGAAGCGACTCAAGTCGCCTATGTCTCACTAGGGACCAACTTCTTGATCAGCTTTGTCATTAGTCTCCTCATGTTTATGTTAGCTGTTCCAATTCTGCACATGATGGGCTTATCAAGTGAACTCATGCCGGATGCGGCGGTCTTTTTACAAATTGTCGGGCTGCTTTCTTTTATTCAAGCACTTATTATGACGTATAGTGCTATTTTAAAAAGCTACGGATATACAAGAGACACGATGTATGTCACCATCGGAATGAATTTGCTAAACGTTGCCGGCAATTATTTGGTCATCTTTGGTCCGTTTGGCTTTCCGGTATTAGGTGTCATGGGTGTTGCCTTTTCAACCTCGCTGGCTCGATTGATCGGATTGATGGCGATGATTCTCATTGTCCGACGCCGAATTGGATTGCGTTTTTCGCTGAAGAGCATGTTTCACATCCAGCGGACGCATTTAAAAAAGCTGCTGAAAATTGGCATTCCATCTGCTGGAGAGCAGCTTTCTTATAACGGCTCTCAAATGATCATTACATTGTTTATTACATTTATGGGGACGCAGGCTTTAGCAGCAAAGGTCTACACTCAAAATTTGATGATGTTCATTATGTTATTTGGTGCAGCGATTAGCCAAGGGACACAGATTTTAATTGGGCGCCATATTGGAGCGAAAGAATTCGATGCGGCCTACCGCAGATGTATGAAAAGCTTATACTGGGCCATTGCGATCTCTCTTCTTTCTTCCACTGCTTTATCTTTATCATCGACGCATTTGCTTACGTTTTTCACTAGCAATCATGAAATCATTCAAATCGCCGCCACACTTCTCCTATTGACGATCATTTTAGAGCCGGGACGCTCTTTTAATATGGTCATTATTAATTCATTGCGGGCTGCTGGTGACGCGAAGTTTCCAGTGTATATGGCGATGATTTCAATGTGGGGAATTGGGCTTCCGATCGCTTACTTGTTAGGCATTCAGCTTGAAATGGGGCTCATCGGGATTTGGATTTCTTTTATCGTGGATGAATGGGTCAGAGGCATCTTTATGTATAGGCGCTGGCGTTCCAGAGTATGGACGGAGTATCGTTTTTCTTCCACATAAAAAGGACTGCGGGGTGCAGTCCTTTTTAGATTGTTGACAAAGGGCTAAAATGATTTTAATTTTAGCCCTTTGTCTTCTTTTCAGCGTGATAGAAAACCTTTGCAGCCCTAGGAAGGGCGAGTACCGGAGTGGAGCGAATTTGACATTCGTGAGCACCGGAGCGCAGACCTGACAACGAATGCGAGGGTTTGTCTACACGCTGAAAGGACTGCGGGGTGCAGTCCTTTTTTACGTAATATCTTCTAAAATAAGTGCTTTTTCCTGTTTTGAAATAAATGCTCGCTCTGTAAAGACGCGGTATTCGTTTTCTCTTGTTTTATCTAAGATGGCTTTATAAAAGTGGGCTGCTGCTTTCACCGGTATACGTGAATATAACGGGAATTCATGAAGATGGTCAAAAAACTCCTCATAGTATGCCTCTGCCTCAAAAGCAATGTACTCCCAGACGTGCTGAAAAGCTTGATTGACAATCCCTTCCTTCAATTCTTGCTCTGTGTACCCGAATTGATCCATCACTTGCTTTGGCAAATAAATACGGTCTCTTTCAGCCTGATCTTCGCCGATATCTCGAAGAATGTTGGTTAGCTGCATAGCGATCCCTAACGAAATGGCTGCTTCTTTTAGCTGCTCTTTTTTACGCGGTGCAATAATGGGAAGGAGCATGAGTCCAACGGTACTAGCAACATGATAGGAATAGATGAGCAGTTCATCTAACGTTTCGTATCGCTGCTGCTCTAAATCCATCTCCTGTCCTTGGAGCAGGTCACGAAACGGGGCTTCATCCATCCGAAACTCTTGAAATGTATGCTCTAGCGCCACCCATATCGGATCATTCCGGTCTACCTCACCTTGTAAAAATTGATCAAACGTCTTCCGAAAGGATGCAAGGTCCTCTTGTGGCGAAGGCGACTCATCTACAATGTCATCTGCTCTCCGGCAAAAGGAATACACGGCCCAGACGGCCTGTCTTTTCTTTTTAGGCAGCATGGAAAAGGCCCGGTAAAACGTTTTTGAATGGGTTTGAATGGTTTCCTCACACACTTTTAATGCTGTTTGTACATCAACCACTTAACTTCACTTCCTTTCTATCATTCAAATCTTTTAGTAGTACAGAAGCCATGAGCTTCGCACTTTGCATCACGATCGGCACCCCGCCGCCCGGATGGATGGAAGCACCTGCCGCATAAAGATTGTCTGTCTCACTGACCTTCACTTGCGGGCGGAAGACACCTGATTGAAACAAATTAGGCGCAAGTCCAAAGCTGCCGCCTTCAAACAATCCTTCTCGCAGGGAATCATTTGGTGTCCTGACCTTTTGCCAGACAATCGACTCTCGCAATCCCGGAAAACCTCTTTTTTCAAGGACACCCACCATGTTCTCGACAAAATCTGTCTCCTCTTCCCAGTTGATATGATCTCCTGAAGGAACGGGAACGAGCATGTATAGAACACTGCAGCCATCTGGGGCAAGAGATGGATCAATGATCGATGGATTAAATGTATAAAATGACGGGTCTTGAGGAATCGTTTTCGTTTGAAAAACCTCTTTCATATGCTGATCAAAGTGTTCTCCCATAAAAAATTGATGAACAGGTGCTTCCTGATACATCTTGTTTAAACCAAGATACACCATCATACAGCCAGAGGACGGCACGTATTTTCGGCGATCTTGTTCGTCTAAACCAAACTGTTTTAACGCAGCTGGATAATCTCCATTGATCACAAATGCATCAGCGGCTACATGTTCATCATTCACTTTTGCTTTGACTGCCCGTTTTCCCTCAAACTCAAATTGCGTGACTTCTTCATTTTTTCTTACATGCACACCCATTTTGATAAGCTGCCCTTCCAATATATCTACTAAACTTGCATAACCGCCTTTTAAATAGTAAATACCATGTGCGTGCTCACTATATGAAACAAGCGAATAAATGGCCGATGCTTCATACGGGTTTCCCCCAACATAGAGGGTTTGAAGTGCGTATGCATCTCGCAGGCGTTCGTCTGAGAAATATTTTTTCAGAGCGCTTTGTACCGTTCGATACGCCTTTAATTTCATTAAAATCTTCATATTGGCTTTTGTAAAAAATGTACGTTTTTCGTGAAATGATTTTTCTAGAAAAGCTTTCTGCCCTTCTTGAAACCGGTCCGTCATTTCTTCCATAAACCTCTGGAACCCTTGATCTTCTTTTGGAAATACACGTCTGATTTCATCTAGCTGACGACGTGCATCAGAGTATTTCGTATAGGAGGTTCCATCTTGATATTGAATTGTGTACAGCGGATCAAGCTGCAGCAGATCAAGAGATGATTCGTCAATTCCTACCTCATGTAAAATGCCTTTTAACATGTCAGGAAGTAGGACAATGGTCGGACCTTCATCTACTTTATATCCTTTCTCACGTACAAAAGCAAGTCTCCCGCCAAGCCGTTCATTTTTTTCGACAAGGGTGACATCATGTCCCGCTTTTTTCAAATAAAGCGCTGAGATCATTCCGCCAATACCGCCACCTGCAATCAATATATGTTGTTTCATGAGGCGCTCCCCTTTTCTTGATGCCGCATTGTTTTGTGTGAATGTTTCTCTTTTGAAAGAATGGCATTTGTCGTGATACGCGCTGATTCTAAAATGGTTGGCAGTCCGCTTCCTGGATGTGTTCCTCCTCCAACGAGCCAGCAGTGCTTTAATTCATCAAATTCATTGTGCGGCCTTAGGACCATCATCTGCGTCAGCTGGTGGCCAAGGTTAAATGTAGCTCCTTCATATACGTAAAGGTCTTCCTCCCATTGCTTCGGTGTGATCATCCGCTCAACTTCTATATGCTGCCTGACATTCTGAAAGCCGGTTTTCCGCTCCAATGTATCCAGCACAAGCTCTCTAAATTCATCTTGATGCGCTTCCCAGTCAATACCGCTTTGGTTATTGGCAACTGGAGCAAGCACATAAAGAGCTGATTTTCCTTTTGGAGCAAGTGAGCCATCAGTTACGCTTGCATTTTGTATATAAATAGACGGATCATCTGGCAGCTCATATGTTTTCGTAATGCCTTTGACGAATCTAGCATAATCATCGGAAAAAACAATGGTATGATGCGGCTCATCATACATGGTATCCAATCCTAAATAGAGCATAAAGGTAGAGCATGAGAATTTTTTCTTTTTTAGTTTTTTCTCACTGTATTTCTTTAAAAGATCTGGCTCAACAAGCCTTGTCATCACATGTGCAAAGTCTCCATTGACGACAACCTCATCTGCTTGTATTTCTTCCCCAGATTCTAAACGAATGCCTTTTACTTTCCTTCCCTCCGTGAGCAGCTTTTCGACGCCAGCTGACAGATGAATCTCTGCTCCAGCTTCAACCGCCGCCTTTGCCATCGCTTCTGACAGCTGATTGACACCGCCCTTCGGATGGAATACACCTGTATCATGCTCCATAAACGAAAGGATTGAGAACGCACCAGGGCATTCCCACGGCGACATTCCTAAGTACTTTGATTGAAATGTAAAGGCATATTTCACTGATTCATTCGAGAAATAGTCTGACAGTACATCATACAAACTTTTATTTAGCGAAAGCTGTGGAAGTGCTTTGATCACCTTCGGGCGAAGGTAATGATGAAAGCGGTCCATTTTACTTTGTAAAATTGGTGTGAGCCGATCCATTTTGCGCTTTGTATCCTTCATAAATCTTAGATATCCTTCGCCCTCACCAGGTGCAAAGGCTTCTAATCGTTTGTACATTTCATCGCGATCTCGAATCATATCCAGCTGATTGTCTTGAAAAATTAATCTATACATCTCTTTTAATTCAATCACATCGATATAGTCATAAAGATTTTTACCAGCAAAGGTGAACAGCTCCTCTGCAATATGAATCATGCTGAGAAAGGTAGGACCTGTATCAAACGTGAAATCACCAAGCTGAAACTTAGCATTACGTCCGCCGACAAAGGACTGTTTTTCGTATACATGAACTTCATGTCCTTTGCTTTGAAGCATCATAGCTGCCGCAAGTCCCCCTGGTCCCGCTCCGATCACAATGATTTTCATTATCCTTTTTCCTCCAAATTAATTCACTTTAAGTTAATTATACAAATTAGAAAGACTAGATCAACTTTTGATGTGCTCAAAAAGTCTCAAGTTATGTATCAAAAAAGCCGGCTTCCTTTCAACAATTGCAAGAAAGCCGACCCTGTATTACGCTTCTATATCAATTCGATACGTTTCAAACCAATGATGAATCTGTGCTAGATGGGCAATCAACTGTGGGCCCTTCATGAGCTGGCCATACCAAGGCACATGAAAGGAAGCTCCTTCCGTTTCAATCAGTTGCTTTAATTGATGCGGATCTAAAAATTCGTGTAGGACAGAATCTTTTTGTGCGAGACAGTTTGTTAGCATCTCTTTCACAGCCTGAGTATAGGCTGGATGATGTGTTTTTGGGTAAGGACTCTTCTTTCGATAAAGCACTTCATTCGGTAAAATTCCCTCTAATGCTTTTCGTAAAACCCCTTTTTCACGATTTCCATGCATTTTCATTTCCCAAGGAATATTCCACACATATTCGACAAGGCGATGATCTGCAAATGGCACACGTACCTCAAGACTAGCACCCATACTCATTCGATCTTTTCGATCAAGCAGTGTTGTCATAAACCAGATCATATTTAAGTAAAAAAGTTCTCTCCGGGCTTTATCGACTCCAGTTTCTCCATCTAAAAGAGGCGTTTCTGCCACCGTTTCTTCATATTTGCTTTGCGCATATTCCTTAAGTGACAGCTTTTTTTGCCACGAGTCTTGCAGGAGCTGAGTTCTCGCTTCTGTCGATCTCATCCAAGGGAAACTATTTGTTTCATTTGCCATGTGAAACCAAGGATAGCCGCCAAAAATCTCATCAGCACACTCACCTGACAAACCGACAACGAAATCCTTTTTAATTTCTCGGCAGAATATAAGTAAAGAAGAATCGATATCTGCCATCCCTGGTAAATCTCGAACCTCAACCGCTTCCTTCAAATACGCAGCCAGCTCTTTTTGACCGATGATACAGTTGTGATGATTCGTTTGAAACGCTTTGGTCATTTGATCAATCCATGGGCCGTCAGCATTTGGCTGGAATTGACTTGCTTCAAAGAATTGATCATTTTCTTCGTAGTCAATGGAATACGTATGAAGCGGTGCTTTCCCTATTTTCTCAAAGTGCTTAGCGGCAATGGCAGTAATGGCACTAGAATCGACGCCGCCAGATAAAAATGTACATACAGGCACATCAGAGACAAGCTGTCTTGTCACAGCATCTGTAAAGAGATGCTTAATGTGCTGTGCGGTGTCATCAAGTGAGTCAGTATGCTCCTTGCTTTTGACATTCCAGTATCTCCACACGCGCAGGCCGTCTTTTGAAAAGGTCAAGGCATGTGCAGGTCTCAGCTCTTTTACCCCTTTAAACACTCCTTGGCCTGGTGTTCTTGACGGCCCTAAGCCAAAGATCTCCGACAGCCCTTCATGATCGACTTTTGCTTTGATATCAGGGTGAGCAAGAAGTGCTTTAATCTCTGAACCAAATAAGAAGGAATGATGACGTTCTGTATAGAAAAATGGCTTGACACCGAGCCGATCTCTCCCTGCAAATAACAATTCACGCTCACTATCCCAGATCACAAATGCAAAAATGCCATTAAAATGGGAGACACACTCTTCCTTCCATTCTGTATAGGCATGAAGAAGAACTTCTGTATCAGAATGCCCAAGAAAGCGGTGCCCCCTTTTTAACAATTCTTTTCTTATATCCTCCGTGTTATAGAGCTCTCCATTGTATACAATCGTATAAGCATGGTTTTGATGTGTATATGTCATCGGCTGCTTTCCGCCTTCTACATCTACCACCGCTAACCTTTTATGCCCGAAAAGAACATGCTCACTTTTCCACGTATTTGTATCATCTGGCCCTCTTTTAGATAATGTATCTGTCATTTGATTGATTACATGATCCTGTTGGATGAGCTGCTTTTTAAAGTCTGCCCAGCCTGTAATTCCACACATCATCATCAGCTCCCATCCGTTTTTCCTCAAGTGTTCTCATTCAGCCTTTCTTAGTTTATGCATCGTCTCCTTGATAGTTGATTTGTCCTTTTTTCCCGGCGTATAGGACAGGCTTGATTTGGTAAGAAAAGAAAGAGGAAAGGAGCTTTTGCAAATGGAGAATCGAATGAAGCAGCTTGAACGCTGTAGCAGAAGATGGTGTAACGGGTATTTGCTCATTGAAAACGGGCATTGTCTGATTGAAGATGAAGAAGGAGAGATCATGCTGCCAGAAAGTCTTCAAAGCACAATGATCTGTTTGAAGGAAAATGACCGATGGACAAAAGGAGAATTGCTTGGTTCCATGGTTCTTCATGAAAACGGGCAGCTAATAGAAGTACAAGGAGGAGAAAAAATTCAATATACGGCGTCCCTTGCCAAAGGCTGGCTCGATCTTCTCATGTTCGTACCGGAGAACGTCTTTGATCACATCCTTGAGCAGGTAGAGCAGCTTGGTTTTTCCGTCTATGATTGTGTCTTCTCTTCCTTTCATTCATTGCAGCGCGTCTCTTTCTTTCAGTTTTCGGCAGATACGCAATCACTTGCACTTCAATGTCACCATGACCCTGCCTCCAGTCACATTCGTTTTGAATGGACCACTTCAGATGGACAACGGATCGTTTCACAATTTGATGCCACATAAAAAGGACACTGCTTCGTATAAGCAATGTCCTTTTTATATTAAAAGATATGGAAACCGATCGGCAGACGTAAACCGAGAAGAATGGTCACAATCGCAAATACGATAAAACCAATCAACACACCAGTCACCGATTTTCCTTTTTTCTTGCGCACTAGGACCATTTCCATGAAACCGATCACTAGGATACCGAGAATCATTTTTCCGATATACTCGCCCCCGAAACCTGGAATTTTCATTCCTGTGCGAACATACAGCTCTACGCCTGTTGCGATAATGACCAAGTAGAATAAGCGAACGATCATGTGCACAATTTTAGCGCCTTTGTCGTTTTTACCTGCTAGAGCAAAGGCTACGAAGAATAAAATAATCCCCAGCACCCATGCTGTGATATGTAAATGTGTTCCCATTTGTGATTTCCCCCTTTATCAGAACAAGTACCTTCTCATCGTACCACGAAATAAGTCGAACACAAAGCGACAATCCTGTGTCATCACGAGCTTTATTTGACGTGATTTGTCAGCGTCCCAATCGGTTCAATCGTGATGTCAATTCGATCTCCAGAAGCTAAAAACTTAGGCGGTTCAAAGCCCTTCCCTACCCCAGAAGGTGTACCTGTTGCAATGATGTCACCTGCTTCTAGCGTCATCCCTTTTGAAAGAGTGGAGACGATGTTCTCAATTGTGAAGATCATTAATTCCGTACTGGCAGACTGACGAACCTCTCCGTTTACCTTTGTTTCCACATGGAGCGCACCATGATCCTCGATCATTGATTTATGAACGATATATGGTCCTATCGGGCAGGTTGTATCTAAGCTTTTGCCAATGAAAAATTGTTTATGTTTTTTCTGCAAATCTCTTGCCGTCACATCATTTAAAATGGTGTAACCGAATATATAATCTCGGACCTCTTCAGGAGCAATGTTTTTCCCTGATTTGCCCATCACGATAGCAAGCTCTCCTTCATAATCCAATTCACTTGTCACATCTTCATGAAGAAGAATCTCATCTTTGTGTCCAATGACAGAAGTAGGTGCCTTTGTAAAAATCATCACGTCTTTAGGAATATCCGCCGCACTTCCCATCTCCATTACATGATCTTGATAATTCTTACCGACACACATGATGTTTTTAGACGGCTTTGGAATCGGGGCATGGAGTTTCACGTCCGAAAGCGGATATACATAAGAACCGCGGTCTTCTTCTTTTTTCTCAGCCCAATCAAGAAGCTGCCCCACATGTTCTACAAACTTGTCCCCCATTTTGATGCACTCAGATAAAGAGTTTGGCAGAGTCTCAAGCTCAAATAATTTGGCTTCTGCCTTTTTGACGTCCATCACCCATTCATCATCAATGACTACCCCAATAAACATGCTGCTATGTATCTCACCTGTAAAAAACTTCATGTCTTCCCCTCACAATCTTCATTTCGCTAAGTTATGATGTCTCATTTTATTTCTCTATGAAATAAAAAAAACCCTTTTTTATCATACTCTCTTTTAAAAAGGGTTTCAAAAATGATGATTGAATACCTAGCGGAAACGGCGGTATTCCCACATATTTCCTTGATCCCATTTACGCTCAACATTTCCTGTTCTTTGAGAACGATGCTTCTTCTTTCCACATCTATGGCAAGATCGGCTGCGTTTATGGTGATGAGAACGTTTAGATCGATGGCTGCAGCGTGACTTGCGGCTCTTCTTATGATGGGATCTGTGCTTGCTGCGATGTGACTTGCGGCAGCTTTTCTTATGATGCGATCTGCATTTGCTGCGATGTGATTTGCGGCAGCTCTTCTTATGATGCGATCTGTGCTTGCTGCGGTGTGACTTGCGGCAGCTTTTCTTATGATGCGATCTGTGTTTGCTGCGACATGACTTTTTCGGTTCGCTCTTTTTGCTTCTGTAAGATTTCTTGCTTTTATATGACTTTTTACTCTTCATGCTTTTCTTCGAACGATAGCTTTTCTTAGAGCGATAACTTTTCTTTGAACGATAGCTTCTGTAGCTTTTTTTACTGCGGTGTGATTTACGGCGTCCACCACCAAAGAACCAATGACCGCGATTTGAATGACGAGAACGAGCTGACTTATGCGAACGTCTCGATTCTGGTTCACGATCTAAGTGATGATCACGTCCCTCACTTCGAAGTGAAGCCACTGCATGTTCAATGTGTGAATGATCAAATGTACTCACGAACAATTCCCCTCCCAGTCTATGCTGCGACAAAACAAACAGACAAAGCTGTTTATCTTCTCTGCTTTATGTTACGAGACTCGGTAGACAAGTGTTCGTGACGAATGCCTCTTTCCTTTAAAACTCCATGAATACCTACCAGCTGGTACAGGACATTCCTTCACTTTCATATTGTAAAGAAGAGCATATAGGAGGCTGATGAACGTATGAACACGGAATCTTTAAAACAACTTGATATGTGGATTCATCCAAAGGACCTGATTGAACTAAAAAAAGACATTTGGAACGATGAACCTGTTGAAGCTATTCTGAAAACAGGCCAAACCAAATCACATATTTATGCTTCATACCGCGGTTCACACATTAGAAAACTTAAGAAAAAATCCTATCAAATTGAATACCGAAAGCCAAAACAAAGACAAGGCGAATCCATCTTTCATTTAAATGCAGAGTACAATGACCCTTCGTTTATCCGAAACAGACTATCTTTTTATTTCTTTGAGCAGATGGGGGTGCTTAGTCCAGCCGCTTCTCATGTGTTTCTCACCATAAACGGAAGAAAAGAAGGAATTTATTTGAAAATAGAATCCGTCGATGAGTTCTTTCTTCAAAAACGGCAGCTTTCAGGAGGCGGCATTTATTATGCGGTTGATGACGACGCGAACTTCTCCCTTTTGAGTTCTTTTGATAAAAAGCCAAAAAAGCACCTTCTTCTCGGATACGAGAAAAAAACGGGGACGTCTCAACATGATCAGCAGCTGAGTGAATTTATTTACTTTCTCAACACAGCAAGAGATGACACTTTTGCAGAAAAAATTGAACAATACCTAGATGTGACACAATATTTCCGCTGGCTCATCGGTGTGGTATGCACACAAAACTTTGATGGTTTTGTTCATAACTACGCTCTTTATGTGAATGAACAAGGGCGTTTTCAAGTACTTCCTTGGGATTATGATGCAACATGGGGTCGTGACATTCATGGAGAAGAAATGGCGTTTGATTATATCCCAGTAAACGGCTTTAATACATTAACTGCTAGATTACTAGATATCCCTTCGTTTAAAAGAGCCTATTACACACTTTTCCAGCATGTAATTGACACATATTTTATAGAAGACCGGCTCTGCCCAATCATCGAGAAATGGCATGAATCGATTGCGGACCGAATTGGAGATGATCCATATACGAAAGATCGAAAAGACATCCTGCCATCTGAACGAGACTTAATCCGGCAGTATATCAACAAAAGACGACGTTATTTACAGGCTGAGATCAGAAAAGAGAAATTTGGCACGTAAGAACACTTTCGAATTTTGTCACTTTATTACTCATATTGACGAAACAGCTTTTTTTATAGAAAAATAGGGTATACTAACCATATCCTTCTATTTGATAAAAAATGTGAGAGTTGGCGTCCGTTATGATCAATTATGAAATTGAACAAAAAAGATTACATTTAATTGAGACTGCAAAAAAATTTGGGATGAATGCCGAAGAAACCATCAGATGCAGTCAAGAGCTTGACATGCTCTTAAATAAAGGCATCAAATCCACCTCTAAAGATTGCTCAAAAAAAGGGTAAGCCATACATCTAATTCCTCTCATGAAAAGCTTTCAAAAAGACAATCACACATTAAAAGACCCATCATAAGCTATGGTGAAACGCCCAAAACAAAGTGCCCTAATTTTATAAAGGATGTGCACCGCTATGCCGGCTATTGTGGGAGCCTTTAAAGTAAATGCCGTCGGAACGAGCGGAGTCGTTCATGTTGGAGACTGTATCACCATTTCTCCAAATAGTCAGGTTAAAACGTTTGCTGGCGCAGGCAGTTTTAATACAGGTGATCAATTGCAAATTAGCAACTACAAAAGTGTGACAAATACGTACGACAGTGATGTCATAGATCAACCGCTTGTTGGTAACTTGTAAGGAGTGAGGATCCGTTGAACTTCTATATTAATCAAGCGATACAAATTAATTATTTACGTGTGGAGTCTGTGAGTAACTCCTCTGTTCTGCAAATTGGGAGTGCTGGATCCATCAAAGCCCTTTCCAACCTGTATAACACGGGAAGCTACGTAGAAGCAGCGCCTGCCGCAGCAGGTACACAAGGAATTGAAGAATCTCAAGGCGCAAGCACAGCACCTTTTGTACCGCTTCAGTCACCAACAACTTAAGTCATCTGCAATCCCCGGAGGTGTAGGTAAATGTACGATTATCAGAGCAACGCTTCACAAGTATATGGCATCATTCAAAAACAATCGCAACAAATCATGATGCTTGAAAAAAGGCTTAACGAGCTTCAGCAGGAAATGCAAATGATCAAAGATAAACCGACAACGAATATAGAACGGATTGATTATCAATTTGATCAACTGAAAATCGAACGGCTGGAAGGGACGCTGAATATCGGCCTCAACCCATCTGATCCAAACAGTGTTCAAAACTTTGAAGTGGGCCAAACAACAACCCCGGGAATTGGAATGATGCAACAAGAAATGGCTGATCAATTTTTCAATCAAACACGGCAGCTTGTCGATGCATTTTTAAATGAAGAAGCTCCAGAACTTCTTGAAGAACTAGAGCAGCGATATGAAGGGTCCCTCGATGAAAGCAACAAACACCATATCATTGAGGACATTCGCAAGCAAATTGACAGCAGGATCAAATACTATGCGGGACAGCTGCCTCACCGGGAAGATATGACACCGTTGCAGCGTTCAGAGCAAATTGCTGAATATGTGAAGCATGATGTTAAGCGGGCGATTGAGCACTTTTTAGCCCATATTCCAAGTGAAACGAAAGGAGAGGAAAACGGATGAATTTCACAGTTGTCAACCGCAATATTGAGACTGG
Organism: Bacillus sp. FSL R5-0659; assembly: GCF_038008785.1. Lineage (NCBI taxonomy): Bacteria > Bacillati > Bacillota > Bacilli > Caryophanales > Bacillaceae > Bacillus > Bacillus sp. FSL R5-0659. The sequence continues at coordinate 1,043,777 of NZ_JBBOZU010000001.1, read as the reverse complement.
AAGCATTAAAGTAGTCGGGGTATCGTCTTCTTCATTATTTATCATCGGGGACACAGATCATGTACAATTATCCTCAATTTTCGATACACCGCCAGAATCTCTGATTATTGGCCCGTTTGTTCCTCTAGCACCTCGATAATGATCAAGCGCACATCTCAAGTGAAGTTCTCAAAGGTGAATTCTGTCGGGATTTCGAGTGTGGTTCAAATCGGTGATACTCAGGAGCTATGTCCGAAAGTCAAAGTGTTAGCTGTTCAACGAACCATTAGTTTGTTTTATGGCTATGAAGCAGAAAATCTAGATGCGAAAGAATTTGAAGTGTATTATGAGCCTATTCCATTGATGCTGCCAGAACGATCAGTGAGAACAGCCTTTTACCATGAAAAGCCTGTGATTAAAGTGTCTTCCATCCATGTAGAAGGGGTATCATCGTCCTCTGTCTATCAAATCGGCTCTACTTGTCGAATGAATGGCGTTGCGCGAGTGAAGCATATTAGGGAGCTATTTAGCAATGATGAAAGTCCGCAAAACTCACAAATGGACCTACCTGCGCATATGATGGTGATATGACTTCGAATAAAGGATGTCGATTATGCCAGCAATTGTCGGACCCATTTACATTAACTCTATTTCTGGAGGCGTCGTAAACGTCGGTGACTCATTCTACCTGTCGCCTAAAAGTTCGTCAAAATCTGCTTTAGGCTCTGGAGCGGGGAATACCGGAGATTTCTTGATATTAAATAATGGCATTAGCGCCACCAACTATGTGGATCCTGACTTAAACGATCAGAATATGGTAGGCAATGCATGAAGCAGCTCCTCTACACCCATTTCAAATAGAGGAGCGCTTTTTTATGCTTATTTCTTTCTGCGCTGTCTCGATTTTTTTGTTTTAACCAGCTTGCTTGCCGGCTGTTTCCGAATCCATTTGATGTACGAAGCAAGCTTTTCATCCTGCCTCAGTGCATCAATTGTGTTCAAACGTGCGGCAAGCTCCTGGTTTGTAAAAAGGGCATGTACTTGTTTATGACAAGGGATGCACAAGAAGGCAGTCGGTAAAAAAGCACCACCCTCTTCTCTTGGCGTTAAGTGATGTTCTGTGAGCAGGACATCTTGTCTTCCGCACAGCTCACATAATCCAATTGTTTGCTTTGCCACCGTGTCATCACCTCAATATTTACATTAATTCCATTGAGACTGTTGTCCCTTTCCCGCTTGGATCTGCTGGATGGACAATCAGTTTCTTCGGCAGCCGCATTTTCAATTCTTCCACATGGCTGATGACACCAACAGCTAAGTTTTGGGATTGTAATTTCTCTAATGCGGTAATGACCGTATCAAGCAAGTCTTGATCAAGGGTACCAAAGCCTTCATCAAGGAAAAAGAATTGCAGCGGAAACTCACCTCTCAGCTGAATCTGCGCTGAAAGAGCTAGTGCAAGCGCAAGCGACGTCAGGAAGGTTTCCCCGCCGGACAAGCTGGACACTGGACGTCTGACACCGCCATTTGCATCATCGCGCATGACAAAGCCGCCTTCTGAATCCACCTCAATCGCATATCTTTGTCTTGTCAAAATACCAAGACGGGCAGATGCATCACGACTGACACTTTCCAGCTGTTCTTCTGCTAAGAACTCAACAAATGTATTTCCTTTAAACACGGTTTGCAGCTTATCGAGCCGATCAATTTCTTGTTGCAGCTCCGCTAAGCGTTCATGAATACTTGCAAATCGCTGGTGATTTTCTTCCATCACACGCAGATGTTCATAAGCAGAGCCGCTCATCACTGTTGCTTCTTCTAATGCCTTTTCTGCCGCTTCTTTCCTCAGTTGAATATCAGTCCACTGCTCTTCATCTAGTGACTCATCTTTCAGCAGTTCAGAAATTCGCTTTAAGTTTGCAGCACATTGCTTTCTTTTATCCTCAAATTCATCAATTTCTTGTTTAACTGATTGACGTACTGCCTGATTCAGGAAAGCAAATTCAATCTCTTGAGGCTTATCAAAAGGAGAAGACCCCGATTCTTTATCCCATGCTGCTCGTGCTTCTTGTTTTCTTCGTTCAGCCTCTTGAAGCTGACGCTCACTGCTTGAAAAATAGCTTTGTGCCTGACTAAAGAGCTCCTGCGCATGCTGTAATTGCTTGTACGATTGCTGTTCCATTTCATTGAGACGAGCAAGCGTGTGTTCAACCTCGATCAGTTCTTCAGAAATGGAGACAGCTTTTAATGGATATCGCCCTAAATCTGTTTCATATTGATGAATGAGCTTTTGCTGACTTTCCAGCTGATGCGCTAGTTTATCAAGTTCCTTCTCCACATCGTATATGACTGTTTGCAGCTGTTCTTTTGCCTGCTGTTTTTCTTCTAAAAATGAAATGCTTTTCTCAATCCGCTCTTTATAGCCTTCCGCTTGCTGGTCCTTTTCATCTATTTGCTTTTGCATCTCTTGTACTTGATGCAAAGTAAAGTGCGGGAAGGCCTGTTCAAATTGAGATGTTTGCTCTGAAAGCTCAGATTGAAGCTCCTTGATCAGCCCGTCTAATTCTTCGATACGCTGCTGTTCAAATGTCATCTGATCTTTTATCTTGTTTATCTCTGCTGTTTGATCATGTGTTTCATCCATTAAACGAGCTCGTTTACGATCAACTTCTTGAATATCTTGTTTCAAGCCTTTCCATTCTTGCATGAGATACTGCAAGGACTCCGGATTTTGCACTGCTTCTACTGCTGCCGCAACTTCCGCACCTGGAGCTTTCTGAGATAAAAAGGCAAATTGTTTTACTAATTGATTAGCGTGCGTTTCCAATAGCTGCTTGGCGGCATACATGTCTCTTGTGTATTCCTCTGCCTGCTTAAGCTCTGTGTCCATCCGTTGAATCACTTCATCGATTTGTGCCACTGTTTCTTCATGGTCATTGTTTTCCAATGCCTTTGAGTCATGATGAACCGATCCACAAACAGGACATGGCTCACCATCTACAAGCTCTGCCGCTAATTCTTTTCTTAATTCCGCCGCCCTAACAGCATCACGCTGTTTTAATTTTTCGAGCTTCTGACTTTGTTCTCTTTTACTCCATTCTGTAAAAGCCCGTTCGAATTCACATACATAGAAATAGAGCTGTTCAATCGCTTGAAACGATTGGTCTATTTTTTCATGATGGTCTTTTTGCTGTTTTTGAAGCTTTTCAAATGCTGCTGCGGTCTGTGTTGATCGCTTTTTGAGCTCCTCCATCTTTTGTTCTTCCTTGTGTATGCTTTGATGTATTCTTTGAACATTTTCGCTTAATCGCAAAGCATCCTGTACACTTTTCCGTTCTTTTACAGAGACTTGTAATGGCTCCAGCTCACGCTTCAGCTGTGTTTGTTTTGCCAGTGCACGTTCTAACAATGATTGGAGATTGTCTGCTTCTTCTTTTTTTTGTAATAATTGCTGCGCTGTATTATTTTTTCTCTGTTCGATTGCCGTCTTTTCCTGAAGAGCCGCCTCTTTTTTTCGTTCAATTTCCTTTAGCTGAATCAGCTGCTCTTTCTTTTGGAGAAGTTCCGGCTCAGTTTCTATTTTCTTTTGTCTGGCTTGCTCATAGTTCTGCGTCATTTGATCATAGATCGTTCGTTGATGCAGAAGCTGATTTTCTGCTTCCTGCTTCTCTTTTAATGCTTGAGAAAGCTGATTTTCAGCCTTTGTTAATGCATCCGCATAGGGCTTTAATGCCTCTGCCTGCTCAGCAATATGAAGCTTGGCCCTTTTTTCTTCCATTGATGGTGCCAGTTGATTCAGATGGTTTAGTTCCGTCTCATAAGCTTCTTGTTCCTTTTGATACTGCCAAATTGTTTGCGCCTTTGTAAAAACAGTGAACGCTTCATCCCGCGCTTGTTTTTTCTCATGAAAAATAGCCTTTGCCTGCTCTGCCGCTTCCTTTGCCTTTGCGAGCGCCTCTGGACCAGCTTCACCTAAACCATTCAGCTCAGCAAGCAGTTCATTTTTTTGTCCATACTGATTCTGCGCCTTTGCACGCAAACGTTTGACGAGCTGATCCCCATACTTTTCCAGGTTAAACAAACGCTGAAGCATTTGTCGTCTATCGGCTCCTTTTAAGGAAAGGAATTCTGCAAACTTCCCTTGGGGCAAGACGACCGCACGCGTAAAATCATCAATGGTTAACCCGAGTAATTCCTCTATTTTACGATTGACCTCACTCGCTTTATCTGCAAGGACTGTCTGCGTATCACCAATTTCAATCAGACGGCATAGTGTCGTTCTGACTTTCATTTCATCCGCCCGCTTAAAAGCACGTTCGACTTTATAAGAAATATGGTGTTCCTTCTGCAAAGCGAACGTAAAGGAAACTGACAGTTTCTCTTCCGCTTGGTTCAAAATACCATGTGTATTATTTAATGCCCGTTCCACTTTGCCATAGAGTGCCAGGGTCATCGCGTCTAATATGGACGATTTTCCGCTTCCTGTCGGTCCAAAAATGCCAAACACACCTGCATCACATAATGAGCTAAAGTCAATTGTTTGCTCTTCTCTGAAGCTATGAAGTCCTTTAATGGTTAGCGTAATCGGCTTCAAGTCGCTTCCTCCTCTTGCATTTCATTGGCGAGCTCCAAAAACAGCTTGACTGTTTTTTCATCAGGAAGTCCGCCGCCTGTCTGGCGCTCATAAAATTTCACGAACCGCTCTTCGATCGAGAGCTTTTCAACTTGCTTTTGTTCTTCCAATTGCTGCAGTTCTTTAAATTTTGGTCTAATATGAACAAACCCGCTATGCTGCTTTCGGAGCTGATGGATATCTTCTATAGAGAGCTGATCTGTTAAATGAATCTCTAAATCAATCCATGCCTGAAGATCCCGTTTTTCATCCAGCCACTCGTGTACTTGACTAAGTCCCTCAGTCGCCTTCCATTTCACAAGTGGTTTTCCGCTTGATAACAACACTTCTTTCCAGCTTGCTTTTTCATTAGGTTTTGCTTCAACAATCGTGACTGATTTGGCATATCCTGATTCAGAAAAGCTGTAAGCAAGAGGTGACCCGGAATAGCGGGCGATCGTTTTGGCACGCTTGATGGTTTGCGGCCGGTGCAAATGACCAAGGGCCACATAGCAGGCTGCTTCTGGCAGACTTTCAGCCGCAACGGTATATGCACCGCCTACTTCAATCGGTCTTTCTGAATCTGTTTGACTTCCTCCTGCCACATAAATATGGCTCGTCGCGATATTGACCGTATCGGCTTGAAATTGAGTGCTTAAATGCTGGAATGCTTGTTGTATTTTTAAATTGTAATGATCACGAAGCACTTTCTCTTCAAATGTTTCAGCCAGTACCTCGTTTAGTCTCGCTTCAGACGGATAAGCGAGTGCTGCAATGGATAAACGCTCACTCGAAGAAGGAACATCGACGCGGATGATATCATTTGTCGGATATCCAATTAAATGAATCCCCTGATCATTTGTTAAAGGAGATGCGGCGGATAGTCGATCCGGATTATCATGGTTGCCTGAGATGACCACGACCTGACGTTTTCCTTTATCAGATAAGGCGGATAGACTTTCATAAAAAAGCTGCTCTGCTCTAGCAGGCGGATTCACTGTATCAAAGGCGTCTCCAGCCATGACAATGACATCAATGTGTTCGTCTTTTACGATTTGATACAGCTCATCTAAAAACTGTGCTTGCTCATCAAGCCGGCTTCGGCCTTCAAGGGTTTTTCCTAAATGCCAATCCGCCGTATGCAGAATCCTCATGTGATTCACCTCTCATTCGAAACATTTATAATGAAATTTCTATATTCCCATCAAAGAAATAAAGAATTTTCTCCTCTAATGTTCTGTTTGTTAAACGTTCTACTGCTTTTGCATATAACGCTATTTGAGTTTCATAGCGTTTTTTCAATATAGGCACAGCTGCTTCAAGGCCGTCTGTAAATCTGCCTTGCACTCTATCGGTTTTATAATCTAGTAAATATAGCTTTCCGTCCGTTTCAAATAAACAGTCAATCATCCCTTGAATAAGGACAGGCTCCCCCTCTGCATCAATATGGCTGTATACCTCTTTAACAGGTAATACCATACTAAATGACACTTCTCGTTTTACCCAGTCCGCTTTTCGCAGCTTTTGACCAATAGAAGTAGAGAAGAAGGCTGCAATTCCTTCTTGATCAATTGACTGGACTTGCTCATTTGTTAGCAAGTCTCGCTGCTGTAAGGAATCGAGCAGCTGCTGTATACGTGAATCATCGTAGGGCTCGTCAGAAGGAAGCACAATATGCTGCATGACTGTGTGCATTGCGGTGCCTTGCTCTGCGGCAGTGAGTGCTTTTTTCTTCATGAAAGCCGGCCGGTCATACAACGTGGCACGAGCTTTTCGAAGAGAAGAAGGAACACTGTACTCATCCTGTATTTCTTTCATTCTCTTTATCTCGGAAACAGACTGCTTTGTGCCGACTTGTGAGGCCGCTAGATATGGGTACCTCCATGAAAGTCTCTCTGCTACTTTCTCATCAGCATCACCATATTCTTCAACAGGCAGCCCCTCCATCAAAGCTTGTACCACCTCGTCTTGCTGCTCCTTTTCAAGTGACATATCTTCTTTTAGAAGATCGGAAGCTTGAGTAAATGAGATTGTGAATGCTGATGGATGCGAAAGAACAACATCACCTGTTTCTTCTAAAATAGATGACATTGCTTGGTGACGGATGAGAGCAGGACCAATAAAATCTAAGTATGTTTTCGATTGATAACGTTCAAAATCAGGGAGCAGCCAATCTTCTCCGGTTGCAGCATTTTGCCATTTGCTTAATGCTTTCACCTGATTTTTCACAGAGCCGACCAGAAATAATTTTTCCTTAGCTCTTGTGAGCGCCACATATAGAACTCTCAGCTCTTCAGATAATAGCTCTTTCCTCATCTTTTTTTTCATCGCTACAAGCGGTAATGTTGCATAACTAATTCTCAGCTCAGGATGGATATACTTGCTTCCAAAACCTAGCTCTTTATCAAGTAAATAGGACTGGTTTAAGTCCATCATATTAAAGTTCCTGCCGAGTCCTGCGGTAAAGACGATTGGAAATTCTAACCCTTTACTGCTGTGAATCGTCATCATGCGAACAACATCTTCTGTTTCACTGAACGTTTTTGCCGCACCAAGATCATCTCCACGCTCCTGCATTCTTTCGATAAAACGAAGAAAACGGAACAGTCCTCTAAAGGCAGCTTTTTCATACTGCTTTGATCGATCATAAAGAGCGCGGAGATTCGCCTGTCTCTGCTTGCCTCCAGGCATCCCGCCAACGTAATCTAGATACTGCGTATCGCGGTATAATTCCCAAATCAATTCCGCTACTGAATGATTCATCGAGAAATCACGCCATTTACGTAGCAACCTGAAAAACCGTTCTAGTTTTTTGCATGTAGGGTGATCTGAATGAGTCACACTCATAAATGCCTTCACAGCATCATAATAAGTGCCTTTTTTATCACTCGTACGAATCAGTGCCATTTCATTTTCGTCTAAATGGACAAGTGGTGATCTTAATACAGCTGCAAGCGGGATATCCTGATATGGATTATCAATGACTTTTAACAGAGAAAGAATGACAGACACCTCTGTTGCTTCAAAATAACCGGAAGAAAGATTCGCATACACAGGGATTCCCTGCTTCTTCAATTCCTCCATCATTTGCGGGGCCCATGGCATAGAACGAAGCAAAATCACAATGTCCCGATACTGCAAGTTACGGGTCATTTGCTGTTTTGCATCGTACACTTGAAATGGCTGCTCCACCAATTGTCTTATTTTTTTAGCAATGACTCTCGCTTCAAGCTGTACGGTCTCTAGTTCTTCTCGCTCTTCGTCAGTTTCTGCTTCCTGTTGATCTAAATGGACAAGAAGCATTTCTGTCGTTGTATCTTTACTTTCTGGATAACTCGCTCCAAGCTTTAATTCAGCTTGTTCATCATATTCAATTTCTCCAACTGTTTCCCCCATCAGCTGTTTGAACAAAAAGTTCGTACTGTCTAACACATCTGAACGGCTGCGGAAGTTTTTATTTAAATCAATTCTCTTCCCTGTTTCTTTGCCGTCTGATGTAAATTGTTTATATTTATTTAAAAAGAGCATGGGCTCAGCCAGTCTAAAACGATAAATGGACTGCTTTACATCACCAACCATAAACAGGTTGCCGTCTGCGGCATGTTCCCCTTTAGATACAAGCTTTAAAATCGTTTCTTGTACAAGGTTTGTATCTTGGTATTCATCAACGAGCACTTCTTCAAACTGCTGTTGATAGTACTTGGCCGCTTCTGTTTCGATCAAATTTCCTTCCGCATCCTGCTCTGCTAAAATGCGTAAGCAATAATGCTCTAAATCCGAAAAGTCCACGATTGATTTTTCTTGCTTCGCTTTTTCGAAACGCTGTCCAAATTGGATGACAAGCTCCACAAGTGTTTCGACCACCGGCTTCATTTCAGCTAAGCTTTTCAAATGCTGGGCTGGACTGCGCATAAAGTATTCATCTTTAAGTTTTTCTAATTGTTTTTTTGCTTGATTGCGTGCTTCTGTGGCTTTTTCTAACAGCACAGGGTCATATTCGTCCCCTTTACATGTTTTGAGCCTTTTAAAATTGATGTTTGGCAAAAGCTCGTAAAGCTTTTCAAAATCATTTTGGTGCCTGATTAATTCATTGACTTGCTCTAAATCATCTATAAAATTTTCTGCTCTCGGTGCCGGGCCGCCCGGTTCTTTTGATAGGGCGAGAGCTCGTTCGAGTAGTTCGAGACAGCTTCGAAAAACGAGAGAAAGATCCTCTTTGATATATGGGTAAAACGGTAATTGTTCTACTTTTGTTTGAGCATCTACATCATAAAGAGAAAGAAATGCCCTCATCCATTGCTCAGGTGAAGGGTGAGATCTGGAAAACTCATAAATTCTCTTCACAAGCCATTGCAAGTCTAAATCATGGCGGTCAGAAGTATAGCGATCAACCAGTTCAAAGAACGATGGCTTTCCAGCCTTATATTCATCCTCAAACAGTTCATCTAACACTTCATCTCCTAATAATTCTCCTTCTGTTTGATCAGCCAAACGGAAGCCTGGATCAAGGTCAATTTCATAATAAAAGGTGCGCAGAACCTGCAAACAAAAGGAGTGCAAGGTAGAAATATTGGCACGATTCATGAGCGACAGCTGTCTTCTCATATGAAGGGACCCGGGGTTTTTCGCTAATTCCTTTTCAAGTGCTTCTGTGATCCGATGCTTCATCTCTGCCGCAGATGCATTTGTGAAAGTCACAACGAGCAGACGATCCACATCAACTGGATCTTCTGGACGGGTCATTTTTCGAATCAGCCGTTCAACCAAAACAGCTGTTTTACCTGACCCTGCTGCCGCCGCAACAAGGATATCTTGTCCTTCTGAAACGATGGCTTCCCATTGGTCATCCGTCCAAGTACTGTTATTCGGTTTTGGTATTTGCATACTGATCCCCTTCTTTTTTGATCCGGTCTATCACAACATCATCCTTTTCAGATGATAGCACTCTAAATTCATTATCCTCTATCGATTCATCAAATTGGCAAATAGACTTAAATGAACAAAAGCGGCATGGTGTTTGATCCTTCAATTTATATGGATTAATGGCTATTTCACCATTTGTAATTCTTTCGCCTGCTTCTTCAAATGTGCGCCGAACGTGCTGTGTGAGTATATGGAAATGATCTTCACTTAAAACAGCAGAGTCAGAACGGAAAGATCCGTCCTTTTTCAAACCGGCTTGAATGACTTGTGATCTTCCTGATTCAAGCGTTTGATCCATTAGCTTTACCGCTTCTACATCTTCAAGCAATAGACCTTTCATTTTAAATTTCTTGAATATTTCCTGCTCAATTTCATCCTCTGCAAGCGGAATCGGTGCTTGAATAAGCGGATCATGGATATGGAAATATAAAATGCCAGCTGGCTTTGCTTCTACACCGAGCCATTCCTTCGAATACGTAATGGTTAAATCTAAGTAAGTGAGCATTTGCAAGGCCAGCCCATAGTATACCTCTGCTAGATCAAGACCTTTCTCACTCGATTTGTAGTCGACGATTCTCAACAACAGCCCTTTTGAACCTTCTGCTTTATCTACGCGGTCAATTCTTCCGACAAGCTCCATCGTGCAGCCATTTTTCAATTGAAAAGTAAACGGCGGAAGAGGTCCTTGGCCGCCAAACCCTAACTCAAGTCCAACGGGAGAAAATCCACTCACTCTTGCATGCTCACTTAAGATAGAAGAGACTCGAATTAAGATTTTTTGGAGTTTTTCTTTAATATAAGCATGCCGATTAGAGCTTAAGAGGATTTCCTTTTGAAGACGCGGAGCAAGCTGTTCGATTGCATGTCTTGAATAGTTGACACAGTCATCCTTCGTTAAGTTTTTCCAATCCTTTTTTTGTTCAACAAGCGTATCTGAAATATGCTTTAAAGCCGAGTGAAACAGCTGGCCGATATCGGGTGCTTCCAATTTATAAAATTGCCGGTCCTTTAGTTTTAACCCGTGGGAAGCAAAGTGAGAAAATGCACACGCATTGAATTTCTCCATTCTTGAAACACTGCCTTGAATGTGATCACCGTAAAGTTCTTTTGTGACGTTTGGTTTTAAGCGCTTTGCTCGATTTGTAAAAAACAAACTCGACAAGATGTTTTTTGATACATCCCGATGAGTTGACGTTATCAAATAATTATAAACACTCCACCATACACCACTGATGGGATATTGGTTGAGCCATTGCTGCAGCTGCGAGACAGTATACGATAACGAGACATGCTCATTCGCTACAAATTTTAATTGCTCCTCGTCATCCAGCTGTTCCGGGTCTAACACATACAAAGCATGCTGATGATTTGGCATAAGCTCCTGACAATACTTGATAAGAGTCGAAGGCAATAAAGAGCGCCCCTCTTCATCTGACACTGAATAAGACAGATACAAATGATGAGATGGACTCGACAGCGCCTGGTAAATTAAAAATTGCTCATCTAGCAGCCGTTCCTTTCCTGTCTCTGCCAGCTCTGCTCCTGCTCGCTTTAACCATTCCCTGTCATCCTCAGACAAAACACTTTCGTCAGAAGGGCGTGCGGGAATAACGCCATCATTTACCCCAATGATAAACATACACTTCACTTGATACATTCTTGATAAATCCATACTTCCGATAAATACTTGGTCGAGTGAAGGCGGAATTAAAGCGAATTTTAAAGAGGCCAATCCTGTATCCATCATTTGCTGGAATAAAGGAAATGAGAGCTCCTCCTCACCGAGCATTTCAACGAATTCATCCATTAATTGAATAACAGCATCCCATACTTGTCCATGCTGCATGGCTTCAGCTAATCTACCTGCTTCTTCTGCTTCCAGCCTAGCCTTTTCAAGTTTATCCGGCACTTGTATTTCCTCTAAAAAGACATAGACTGCCTCCACCATGTCTTTTACCTTTTGCGCTTTTTTCAGCCTTTTTTGCAATTGGAAAAGCGGAGGTGCAATCCATTCCTTTACATCATTCAGCATCTGTTCCATTTCAATTTCTTGATCTGTTTGTCCAAAATCCTCATCTAAAGATTGGAATCGTCTGTAGTGGAAACGGGAGCCGTTTGTCCAGCGTTCTCCTTTTACACCATAAGCAATACAGTAGTTTTCAAGCTGATCTGCCTGTTCTCTCGCTTTGTTTTTGGCAAGTTCGAGCGGAAATAAGAACTCTGTTTTCACGCAGCGAAACACGGCCTCATACCGCCAGTTTCCTTTTATGACATCCAAGCTCGAACGAATCAATTCAATAAGCGGGTGATACTGCATTGATTCATTTCCATCAATAAAAAAAGGAATATCGTAATCTCGAAAAACCTCTTTTAACGTATCTTTATAGTCATCTACATGCCGTGCGACAACTGAAATATCTCGCAGTCTAAGTCCTTCTTCTCTCACTAAATGAAGAATTTCTCTCGCTACACCCTCAATTTCAGCTCGTTTACTCGCACTTTTAGACACTGTGAGATGAGGGGTTACTTCCTGATATGGCTGCACCGGTCTCTGCTCATATTGGCGTTCTAAATAAGCAAGATCTGGCGTATGAAGATGCCGGTTATTTCTCTCCAAAATGTGCTCAGAAATGACCGCTCCGCACTCTTTGGCAAGCTGATAGAGCTGGAAATACGTTTTACCAGTCATACGAAATAAATCAAGTTCATTTGGCTGCTTATCATGGTAGGAACGATCCACTGTGAACGCAGCCGTTATTTTCTCAGCATGAAGCAGAAGCTGTTCAATGACGAGAAGCTGCTGCGGTGTAAATTGATAAAAGCCATCTATATAAATATGTGCTCCTTTTATTTCTTCAGATAGAGGAATTTGCTGCGTGAGAAGCGTCAAATAGTCTTCTGAGTGCACATATTCATCTTGTAAATGCTGCTCCATCTGCTGATAAAGAACATGCAGATCATGCAATTTTTCGCCTGCCCGTCTTTCTTCTGTATACTCTGAATGCATGCTCGATAATGAAATTTTTTCAATATCCTCCGGCAACATGCAGTATCTTTTGAACTCAGCCATCGTCTTTTCGATTTGCTCGACAAACCCTGGCTTATCACTCGCTTTTTTGAATACCTTAAACTTTTCTTTCTCTTCTTCAATTACTTTTCTTAAAAGCATTTGAATTCCTGTGCTTGTCACAAATTGCCGGTTCGCTCCGCCAGTCTGCTGTAAAATAGACCAAGCAAGACGCGTGAAACTAAATACTTTGGCCCTGATCATCCCGCCAGCTTCAGACGTTTTTGCAAGCTCGTACTCCATTAAGAATGTCATTTGATCCGGGACTAAAAAAATGATTGGCGGACCCAGCGGATCTAGCCGAAGCTGTTCTTTGATTTCCTCTAAGATTGCAGTCGTTTTTCCACTCCCCGATCTGCCTGCTAAAAACTGAATCTCCACGCTCCACAACACCTTTCTTATGTACTCATATTCTAGCGAAAATAGAATTAAATAGCTATTTTCCCCTTCTCCTTCCTAAAAAGATATAGGCACCTTTCCTAACTCTTCTCATATCATAAACCATCATGAACTTAAAGGAGGCTGGCAATATCATGTATTACGGTTATTATGACTACTCGCCATATGACATGCGCCAAAACACAAGGATCATTTCTGACCTTGAAAAAGCGATCAATGGTGAATATTCTGCGATCCAATGCTACGAAAAACTTGCCCAAAGAGCAAAAACTCCTGAGGCAAAAAAAATCATTCAAGAAATACGCCAGGATGAAGTCAGACACTATCAACTATTTACAAAGCTATATTATTCTTTAACAGGTAAAAACCACAAACCAAGCGTAACAGAACCTTGTCCAGATCAATTTAGAGAAGGGCTTCTTTTCGCATTTAAAGATGAACAAAGAACGGTCGATTTTTACTTAACGGTATCAGATTATGTCCGGGATCAAGGAACAAAAGAGCTGATGAAACGTATTGCTCAAGATGAACAGCAGCATGCTGTATGGTTTTTATATCTTTTAACGCACCATGTGTCTTAGATAGTCCTATTTTAATAGGAGATCGTATGTTCCGTCAAAAAATGAAATCGTCTTTTTGTTCATTCAATCTATAAAATAAAGGACTATTTTCAGCAAACCTCTCATCTCTTTCCCTTTTTCAAACGTGAAAACAACAATTTGATAAATAAAAAAACTCCTCTGCCACACATAGCAGAAGGAGTTTTTTTCATGATCGTTTAATGAAATTTTGCTTCATTGCTTTGCTGCTGATGTTTTAGCAGCCCATCAATGGACAGCATCTTACTGCCGCTAAGTGTTAAATAAAGCGCCATGACAAGCAGTGATAGTTCAAATTCATAACCGCCAACAAATCCTTTAGAAAAACCAACCGTCATAATCGCCACAGCCATAATCGGTACAAATAGCGCAGCGAAAATACGTGTTCCTAGACCTAAAATCAAGGCGATACCACCGACCAGTTCAATTGTCTTCACAATATAGGCCATAAATTCCGGTATACCGATTTGTCCAAAGAATGCCGCTGTTCCTCCCAGACCTCCTTGATATGCCTGAAGTCCGTGTAGAAAGAAGATCAAACCTAAAATAACACGCACGAAAAGTGTTCCTATTTCTTGATTCGTTTTCATATAGTGATTTCCTCCTGTTTTTACACTACATAATGTAATGTTAATAAGTAAAAAAAATTAGTAATTTAGATTAAGCATAATCATCAAGACCACCATGAGAATGGTTGATGTGACAATGGGAATGATGGGTACATTGAAAGGAATATTGTATGTTGGATTTAAGATCTTTTGTATTCTTAAATTCAATGCCCGATCTCCAAAGGATACCGCAAACTTCGTTTGTTTTTGAAACTGAGTTCTCTTTTTAATGAGTTTCAAAAGGGCTTGCCCTACTCCAAGCTCAGTGCCTGTCTGCCGAATCGCATAGTCATCTGCGATCACTTCACGAAAAACGGAATAGCTTTGTCTCATATGCTTTAACACTGGAATGTACCAAATAACTTTTGTGAGCATTGAGAATGTGAAGGCCTTTAAAGGATCATAGCTGTATTTGTGGTGCAATTCATGATGAACAACAGCGTCAATCTCCTCTTCATCCAGCATGTCCATGAGAGACGTTGATAGGTAAACCTTTGGGTGAAGCATCCCCATGGCAAAAGCAAGCGGTTCATGACAATGAAACACAACGATGTCGTTTGCATATTTCTCAGATAAAGATTCGGTCGACTCGTGATTGACTGCAAGCATGAGATTTTGCTTGAATTGAATGTACGTTTTGATTTGCTTCGTCATATAGAAAATCGCAAATCCCAGTGTATAGAGCACTAAAGCATCTAGAAAATATTTCAAAGGAGTGAATCCATAGAATTCGAGAACAGATTGGCATACATGAATGAGATTATATGCTTGATTCCAGCCAAAAAAGCTTGAAAGCACGTAATACCCCATCTGATAAAAAATCGTTAAACCAATCAATATACCGCCTAAAAATAGCAGGCTCGATTTCATTTTATTCATTTTGCTGCTCCTCTTTTTTGGATGCCAGCCTTGCTTCAAGCACTTTGAGTAATTCAGGGTCAGCACTTTCAATTGCATCCACCATATGATTCACTGCCAGTGGACCAAAATCGTCCATCAGACCTTGCGTAATCCATTTTGTCTGCTCATTTAGAAATTCTTCTTTTGTTAAAATAGGATTATAAATAGATGAACGCCCTTTTGTTTTCTTCTCCACAATTCCCTTTTCGGTTAAGCGGTTCAGCACAGTCATCACCGTGTTGAAATTAATCGGCTTTTCATCTGACAGCTTCTGCTGCACTTCTTTAATCGGCATATCCTCACCTTGATAAAGGATCTCCATAATTCTTCCCTCTAAAGGACCGAAAAAACGATTCAATCCCTTTTCATTATATTTAAAAGAAGGAATTTTCATGTTATCACCTCACACTAAGGATTGTAGTGTAATTGAAAATGATAGTCAACTGATAACAAAAATAGGGGAAAATCGTTGTATATTTGTTTTTGTTTTTGGTAAAAATTATATCTTCACTTTTATTAAGAAGCTGTCAGGTTCTTGATAAGATAATCTTATGAAAATGGTAAAAAAATTCGTATTTTATTTATAGAGACTTTTGTATTATAGTGAAGATAACAACATTTCACTTACTGAACAAAATTATAGGAAGAAGGTTTACATGTGATGAAACAAGGAAACAGCCTTCGAACCGATCTCATTTTGATCGCAATAAGCGGTTTAGGTGGTTTTCTTTTGTCTTTAACAGGAATGTCTATTGGTTGGATGATCGGTACATTAATCACAGCTGCATTTATTGCCATGCGACGTCCCACCCTGTTTCAGCGTAAAGGAAACAACACCTTGCGTATTCACAGCAGATGGCTACTCCTTGGTCAATTTATTCTCGGAATCGAACTCGGACAAAAAATGAACATGAAAGTTCTTCATATTTTCGCTGAACATTGGCTCCCTGTGAGTTTCATGCTCGTTTTTTCTATTCTACTGGCGATGCTCTCTGGCTTTGCCTTATGGAAGCTGAGTAAAACAGATATGCTGACCAGCTTTGTCGGCACAGCACCAGGCGGTTTATCTGCTATGCCAGGGATTGCCCAAGAGGTTGGAGCAAATACAGCCGTTGTCAGTCTCGTACAAACAACACGTGTATTAATGGTGGTACTCACCATCCCTTTTACGGTGTTCTATTTAAATACAAAAAATCCAGCGGATGCAGCTGCAGGCATTCAAGGGAGCGCCTTTTCATCCGGTGTTTTCACCCTGTCAAACATCTCGTGGACTGCTGCACTTATTTTAGGTGCCTGGCTTATGTCACGCCTAGCGGTTCGTCTTCATTTCCCTGCCCCTTGGCTGATTGGCAGCATGTTAGGAGTTGCTGCTCTTCAAGTAGGTGCAGGTGCGCTCATAGGTCATGATTTGATTCCTTATTGGCCAGCACAAGCGAATATCGCATCACAGGTATTTCTAGGTGCAACCATCGGTTCAAAAATGAATAAACAGATGTTTGTCGGACTAAAAAACACGTTAATTGTAGCAGTCGTCAGCTCAGCTGGACTAATTGCTGCAACGGTTCTCAGTTCAATTGCCATTGCTGAGGTCACAGGGATTTCTGTCATTACAGCCATTCTTGCCTTTTCGCCTGGCGGTATTGCAGAAATGGCAACAACAGCAGTTACACTCCATGAGGACTCAACCTTTGTAGTAGCTGTACAAGTCGTTAGAATCATTCTTGTCATAGCTATGCTGCCACCGTTTTTTCGATTCTTACATCATGTCTGGGCAAAAAGACATCCTGAATATAAAGCCGCTAAATAAAAAAGAGACGCTTTGCATGTGCAGAGCGCCTCTTTTTTATTCATCCTGATTTCTTTTGACACCAACTACTTGATCTTTTGAAATCGTTCCAAAATGCCGGCTGTCAAAGCTATGTATTCGGTTATCTCCGATCACGAAGTAATGGTTTTTTTTGATTTTATCATGTCCTGTGATGGCTTTCAGCTGAAAATCCCCTGTCAGGACATTCCCCATTTTATGTTTTTTCTGCTCTTTTAAATAGGGTTCTTTCCATTTTGCACCATCCACAAATAGCTGATCATCGACATACTTGATCGATTCTCCCGGGAGCCCAATGACCCGTTTGATCAAAATTTGATTTTTTGGTCCGTGAAATAACACATAATCAAACCGACTAATTTTCGTGAGTTTTGGCGAGAACTTGTTGATTAATAATTCTGTTCCATCTGTAAATGTGGGGTCCATACTAACCCCTTCTACTTTATACTTCACAAACATGAAATTCTTTACCTGGAACAATAAGACGATGCATGTAATAATCATCAACCATAACAATGGCTTCTTTTTCATTAAGAGCCTCCTTTGTCCTCACGCTTGCTCATTCGAATGTTCAACCTATTTTCTACTCTCTTTCCAACATACCATAATAAAACGATAACTAGAACCGCAAAAACACTTCTTAACGGATTCTTTACTAAAGCAGAAAGGTCATAACCAATAAAACTAATGATAAAGAGCATGACACACTTACCAGCTAAAGCAGCTAATGAAAATTGCCACATGCTAATTCTTGATAAGCCTGCGACCACATTGACGGCAGCAGAAGGTGTAAAAGGAAAGCAGAGTAAAATAAATAACGGACCAAATCCCCGTTTCTCTACCCAAAGCATTAATTTCTTAATGGAAGGGTGTCTGCTAATAAAGTTCAGCATTCTCATCTGTCCAAATTTTCTGATCAGTAAAAAGACAAGAATAGAACCTGCACTTGCACCGATCCAGGTTAATAAAAAGCCTTCCCAAAGGCCGAATGCATTTGCATTTGCCACCGCAAACGCCACGAGTGGTAAAAAAGGAAGAAATGCTTCAATTAGAGGAAGCAATATAGCGACAATTGGTCCAAAGGCCTTGTAGCTTTCAAAAAATGATGTGATATTTTCATGAGTAAATAGAGAAAGAAATGATGTCAACTTGTTTGACTCCTTCAAGGTTAGTCTACATTTCATTTTACATGGAAAACATAAAAATATACAAATAAATCCCACTCGCCCCCCCCTTGAGATTGTTTGACTCATTCGATATAATAAATAAGAACGTTTGTTCTATTTATAAAGAAAGCAGGCTTAGACATGACGAGACTATCAAGAGTACAGCTTCAAATGATGGAACAGGCCATCTTTCTTCCTATGGTCATCTCCATCCTCAATCGTGATCTGACACACTTAAAACAACATCAAACATTTAAATTAAATGAACCATACATTCAGCTTGTGACCTCTGTGTTAAAGGAAGCACAGAAAGCACTTTATGAACTGAAGCAGGATTTACGTAAAGAAAGTATGAAAGTACAGCAAATTGAACACGATGAGGGATTTACAACGTACCTATTTATCATAAATGGCTATGAAGAAAAGCATAAATACTTTAATCCGCGTATACGTCACCGGGTAGAGGAACTGCTGACTCGATATTTTCTCCAACAAACAAATGAACTATAGGCTGAAATGCGGCGCGTTACACATGCAAAAAAAGCCTGCCGCGGCGGCAGGCTCCTACTTATTTATGATAATTCAAGCTGTTTTCTCAGCTCTGTTCTGACTTCGTTTAATTCTGGTCCATCTAACTCAAAATAATACACATTCCCAGGCTGATAATCATGACCCTTTAGCTGAATGGTATCTACTGATTTCAATGAGCTCAGTAATGGAAAAAGACCGATGAACTGTTTCATGGAAAGATTGGTTGAGACATTATCACCAAGCGTATCAATGATGTTGTCGTATGACGGGATCGAAGAAATCGATTTAGATTTTTCAAAGATGGCTTGAAGTGCTTCCATTTGGCGCTTTCCGCGCATGAGATCACTGTCTGCTTTTCTCGTTCTCACAAAGGCTAGAGCTTCTTCGCCATTCAGTCTATGAGTGCCTGTGCGCACTTGAACTTTTCCTTTTGAATCCTTTTCCATCTGTTTTACGATGCTTTCATCTTCAATCGTTACATCAATTCCGTTTAGCTCATCCACAATGTCTTGAAATGCCTTAAAGTTACCTGAAATCACATAGTCTACAGGAATGTTCAACAAGTTTTCGACCGTTTTGACTGACAAATCTGCACTCCCATACGCATGGGCGTGAGCAATTTTATCATATCCTCTTCCCGGTATATCCACATAAGAATCACGAGGAATACTGAGAAGCTTAATGGTTTTGTCTGTTCGGTTCACCGCCGCCAGTAAGACCGCATCACTTCTTGCTTCGTCTACCGTTTCACCTGGACGGCTGTCAATTCCAAGCAGCAGCACCGAAAAGCTGTCTTTTCCTGGATCAAAAGCTTTCACACGCTTTTGTGAGGTGTCTCCTCTTTCTAATGATACTTGCGCCTTATTCGACGCTTTTGAAATTTTATAATATGCGTATCCAGTCACGGACACTGCCATCACCATGACAAATGCCATGATAAACAGCACGGCTTTGACCCAAGGCCTTAGTCTTCTTTTTGATCTTGTTTTTTCCTTCATCCTTTCCGAACCCTCACTCTATCTTAGTCTATCAATGTAGGTCCCACTATAACATATTTTGATGAAAGTTTCCTTCATACAACATATTTTTATGAATCCACAATCTTAAACATCAGACAGCTCACCTATTTACAAATCAAATCAAAAAACAGCCTGCGGCAGCGGCTGCTTTTTCCATCATGATTGAATATCAAATTGAAATTGTCCCTTCAGTTCTTCTTCTGCTTCTTGAAATAACTGACGCAAGCTCTCAGCATAATCGCCAAGAGCGTCTTTGCTCGTTTGAAAATTCACCCATGTCAGTTCTACTGGAAGATCCACCTCTCCTGTTAAACAGTCCCAAAGAGCATCAAGGTTTTTCCCGTAATAATCAGGAAGGTGTAAAACGGTTTTTAGCTGATCATGAAGCTCTTCTTGCGACCTGCACACTGCGCCGTCCAGCTGCACTTTTTTCATGTTCATCTTCCCCTCTCCTCTCTATATTTTAAACGAATTGGAGGAGAAAGAGAAAGATGGACATCTTACTTTTGTTTCTGTCTGACACCTGAGATGAATAGAATGAGGCAGGCAGCCAAAACGAGCAAGAAAAAGAGGATTAATACGAGCTGAGTACCGTAAATATCAGCGAAGAGGCCAACAAACACACTTGGAATACCAAGACCTAAATAAGCAAACAAGTAATACCCTGCAACGGCTCTAGCCGCCTCTTTTTTCCCCCGCTCAACAATGAGCTGAAGTCCACCTAAATAAGTAAATCCATAGCAAGCAGTACCCGCCAGCATCGTTCCGGCAAGCACAAGGAAGATAGATCCGCTGTTTGCACCGTATAGCAAGAGGCCATATCCGCATGGAAGACAGATAAACCCCAAAAGAAGCGCTGTGCTGCTATTCATCTTGCGCACAAAGGGCTGCATCAGGACACCTGCCATATTAATCAAAAAGAGCGCCGGTCCTACCCACAATTCATAACCATTTAATTTAAGCTGTGCTGGCAAAATTGAAATGACAAGGCCGCACACCGACCACGCGATAGCAATGGCTGCATTCGCCGGCATTGTTCCTTTTGGAAATCTTGGCATGTTCATCATCGGTTTACCTGAATCTCCTTGGACAGGCGGCACGAAAAAGAAGACACCCACAATAGTTAAGAACAAAAAGGCCAGCACAATCCAATAGCTAAGCGGCGTGAGAGACACACGCTGAAAAGAAAGAAGTGCCGTAAAAAGAGCACCGCCCCCAAATCCAACCGAACTGCATAATGCAATAAAAGTTGGAATCCAGCTTGATTTCTCAGGATATAAAGCAATCAAATATGCGGTGCATGTTCCAACACTAAGACCAAGACCGACACCTTGCAGCAGCCGGGCAGCAAAAAGCATCTGTATGGAAGGATGTACAATCATCAACAAGGTGGCACATAACGAAAAGCTAAGCGCAACCAATAAAATCGGTTTGCGTCCAGCCCGGTCAGAAATACCGCCAAGAAAAAGCAAAACTGGAATGAGACCGAAGACATACGCGGCAAATACAAGTGCTGTTGCCGCCTTTCCGTACCCTGCTTGTTCTGCATATGCCGTATAAAGGGGCACTTGCAGATTCACAGCAATCGTAATCATAAAAAGACCAAGTAAAACGAAAATAAACGGGATGATGGATAAGTGTGCCGTTTCTTCTTTGGATGCTGGGATCATTTGACTCTCTCCTCTATATCATTACATATGAGAACAGTGTACACACCATTTGGCTTACTTCCTACATCCAAAAACGGCACTATTGACCAGTCCATAATTCCGTGTCATCATCATCTTATGATGTGAAAACGAGAGAAGGTGCACGATGTATATTCATTTAGACCGTTCAAGCGCCACCCCGCTCTGGCAGCAAATCGTAAATGAGATCATTCAAAAAATTCATTCACAAAAACTGCATCCTGACGATCAGTTAACACCGACAAGAGTGCTCGCACAGGAGCTTAATGTATCAAGATCAACCGTCCAGCTTGCCTACGATGAACTGCTGGCAAGAGGCTACGTCAGCACATCTAGAAGAGGCGGTACAAAGGTCATTTCAAGTGATCAATATACAGCTTCCCCTCCCCATCAAAGTGAACCGCCTTTCCCACCTCCGATAAGACCTCACTTTGAAGAAGCCGAAAAACAAATGGACCATTGGCTGTCAGCCAATCATTTTCATGAGAAGCTCGATATTGATTTTCGTCATCAGGAACCGGCGATCGATGAACACTTTCAAAACATATGGAAACGCTCGCTCATGAAAGCATTACAGCGATTAGATATGAAGAATTGGGGCTATTCCTCCCCGCATGGATTATGGGAAGTGCGTTCAGAAATACGCCAATATTTATCTGTTGAGCGCGGGATTGAAGTAGAAGAAGATCAAATGGTGTTAACAGGTGGCACCCAGCAAGCCATTGATTTGATTTCACAGGTATTGCTTAAAAAAGGGGATACAGTAGCTGTTGAAGATCCAGGTTTTCCTGGGGCAAGGCTGTCGTTTATGCATCGCGAAATGAACATTCACCCCGCACCAGTTGATGAAGAAGGAATGATGGTGAATACATTGCCCCAGCAAACAAAACTGATTGCTGTGACGCCCTCCCATCAGCGTCCAACTGGAGTATGTATGAGTGTAAACAGAAGGCAGCAGCTGCTAAAGTTTGCTGTCAGCCATCAGTCTTATATATTAGAGGATGATTTTGATGGAGATTATCGTTACCATGGCGGGCCGCTCCCTTCCCTATTTTCAGAAGCACCCGAGCATGTGATTTACATCTTAAGCTTCTCAAAGGTGCTGGCGCCTGGCATCCGCCTTGCTGCCATTATCGGCACCAAAGCAGTCATGAAAGAAATTGCCGCACTGCAATCACTCATTCAAAGACAGCTGCCCATTATGGAACAAATCACACTTGCTTCTTTTTTCAAAGAAGGAGAATTCACCCGATATGTCAGGCGAATGAGACAGCTGTATAAAAAAAGACAGGCGGCCATGATGGAAGCCCTTTTGGCACATCAATTTGACAAACACTTCCGTATCTATGGAACCGATACGGGCCTTCATGTCTTTTTAGAAGGAACACCAGACTTTGATGAAAAAGGAAGCATTGAAGCAGCAAAGGCAGCTGGCGTTGGCATTTATCCTTTAAGTCCTTATTGTTTTGAAAGCAATCGAAAGGGATTACTGCTAGGATTCGCCTGTACGGACGAAAGCATGATTCAAGAGGGCGTTCGCCGTTTAAAGAAAATACTTCACATCTAAAAAAGCCTGGAAGTAAACCTTCCAAGCTTTTTAGGATGATTGCTGAATCTGACCTACTTCTTCAATAAATGCGGCTGTCTGCTGCAAGCCATCCTGAAAATGATGGGTAGCGGATATAAACAGCTTTTCTTGATCGGGATGCTTCAAGAGCTTCTCCACCTTACTAACCCCTTTTTCAAATGAAGCCAGGCCCGTCTTTAATTGTTGATCGGCCTTTTGATAAGCGGCTGGAACTTCTTGATGATCAAGCCCTTTTTGAATCACACGATCAAATGCTTTCGTCGCTTCTGTCAATTTTTTATTTGTTTGAATTTTTCCATGTCCATCTGAGATAAACTGATCGGTCATCTTTTCATATGATTCATTTAACTCATTCATATAAGATTGAACCCATTGTTCATAAGCAGCTTCTTTTGCGTCTTGTTTTGAAGGCGATTGACCTGCTTGCTGACAGGCTGCTAGTAATGTCACTGTTAGGATAAATAGCAGCACCAAATGTGATTGTTTTTTCATACAGAGCCTCCATTTCTTCATCCCACTCGTTCATATCGGTCAAATATAAGCATCCTTTACTACATAAAAATACTTCGCAAGAAATGATTTTCTTTTATTGTAACAGACAGCTCGTGTCACTTCTGTGATTTATGATGAAAATACGTCTAAGGATTCACATTCCCCTGTCATTTCCCAATACAACCAATAGACGACGAGACATACGTATTTGGTTTCAATGAATTCATCTTTATGATGGATGTCCCCCTTTTTACATTGCATGAAGTCCATATGAGATAAGAGGTCCAGCGGCTGCTCTGCCGCTGGCTTTTGATTAATATCTGTTACGAAGCTCCCTTAATATAAAATCGTATACAAGATTGAGCTGCTGTTCCTTTGGATAGAGCATAAATTCTTGTTTCTTAGGAAGACCTCCATCAAGACGATCTTGAAATTTCGTTCGGAGATATGCTGTTCGGTGCACCTGACTCTCAAATGATTTATAAGAGACATCAAGTTTGATGGTTTGCTCATTTGTAAAGGTGACCACCGTGTCTCCGAGGGATGATTCCTGGAAGGTATGAATGTATTTGTGGGAGATCCAGCCGCACTGAGGACGGTTGGATGAATAGGTTGGGAAGAAATACAGATGATTGGATGAGTCAATCACAATTGGGGGTTTGTGAGAAATTCCTGTTACTTCGTATGTTCCCGCCTTTCTGCCTGCATAGCTTGAGCCGAAGAATCTACAGCTGCGTTCAATAATTTGCAGGGGCTTTAATTCAACATAAAAGCTTGTCTCTCTTTCGATGACTTTTGAATATACTCTTTTTCCTTCTTCAACTGAAAGGACCGCCATTGTTGTTTGATTAATGACGTATGAATCTAAAGGTGTTTCACTAATTCCTGACACTTCATTTCCTCCTGTGTTAATATTTGGTTATTTAAGATACTATTAATCTATCACCAACATATAAGAAACGACAGGATTTTTTCAAAATTTATTAAAATTCATCTTTTTATCATATTTTTTAGTCCATTCGATCTATCGAAAAGCTTTTTTTAAAGATATATCACATTCTGTCGATTGGACAAGTGATGTCGATTCTGCTCAAAAATAAATTGTCTAAAAATTATAAATTCTTGTTGATTTTTTCTCCGCCAATCCATATACTATAAAAAAGGCATCGGGGGGATTCTTTATGAAAGAGAAAAAAACGTATGCTGAGCTCATGAAGTCCCGCAACACCCAAAAAACCGAAGAAAACGGCGTCACCATTTTAGACATCTATATTCAAATGGTTTTAGATGAGGCGCTTTATAAACAGCGCTTAACCTTCCTAAGAGAAGAGATTGATAAGGCTCTGGATCAGCGTGATGAAAAGCGATTCAATGACTTGTCAGCTCAATATGCAGAACACTGCTTACATCAATCATGATGATTTTACTTGCGGCAGAGAGACAGCAACTTGTCTCTTTACCGCAAGTTTTTTGTTTATCCATTTAAAATGGTTCCGCCATTCACATGGAGCATTTGTCCATTCATATAAGATGAATCTTCACTTGCTAAAAATAAATAACTCGGTGCAAGCTCTACTGGCTCACCAGGACGCTCCATTGGGACATCCCCGCCAAATTCAGAGACTTCTTTTTCCGTAAAGGTTGATGGAATCAGCGGTGTCCAAATGGGACCCGGTGCTACCCCATTCACTCTAATCCCTTGTTTAATGAGCGATAAGGATAATGATCTCGTAAATGTCACGACCGCCCCTTTTGTAGATGAATAATCGATCAATGTTTCATGCCCTTTATAGGCGGTGACAGATGCTGTATTAATAATACTGCTTCCTTTTTTTAAATGAGGAAGAACAGCCTTTGTTAAATAAAACATGGCAAAAATATTCGTTTGAAACGTCCGAAGAAGCTGATGCGAGGTAATTTGCTCAATGCTTTTTTGCGGATGCTGTTCCCCGGCGTTATTCACCAAAATATCAATGGAACCAAACGCATCTTTTGTTTTTTTGACGACCTCATTTGAAAAAGCCTCATCCCCTAAATCACCTGCAATTAAGATGACACGGCCTCCCGCTTTCTCAATATAGTCCTTCGTCTCCTCGGCATCGCGATGTTCACTTAAGTAAACAATGGCGACATTGGCACCTTCTTTCGCAAATAAGACAGAGACTGCTCTTCCAATCCCGCTGTCTCCACCTGTCACAATGGCTGTTTTTCCCGCTAACTTTTTGTCCTGCACCTCACGATCAAAGACAGGTCTAGGGTTCATTTTATATTCAAGACCAGGACGTTCATTTTGGTGCTGAGGCGGCAATGTTTTCTTCGGCTGCTTTGTTGACACGTTAGTCCACTCCTTCCTTTTATCTTGTTTATTTTTATGTGCTGGCTCCTTTTTTATGTATGACGCCCTTGTTTCATTACAGATGTATGATTTTCATCATTGTGGAAAAATTATACACAACAAGTCAAGTGGAGGCGACAACATGGAACAAGAACATAAAGGAATGGAAGAGGCAAAATCGTTATGGCTGTCGGACAGCCGGAAGCATTCTTTTCCTTCTGTCAATGAAGATCTCACAGCAGATGTGATCATTGTCGGCGGCGGTATTACCGGTATCGCTGCGGCGTTTGAAATGACAGAGCGAGGATTAGATGTGATCATCATTGATGCCGAACAATTGCTGCAAGGCACGACCGGACACACAACGGCTAAAATCACCTCACAGCATGATGTGTACTATTATGAGCTGATTCAACAAATTGGCATGCCAAAAGCACGTTTGTATGTAGAAGCAAACGAAAAAGCAAAAGACCTCATTCAAGCTCGTATCAAAGAGCACGACATCGATTGTCAGCTAGAGATAAAAGATGCGTACCTTTATACAAAGGAAGAAAGCGGTGTAAAAAAGTTAAAGAAGGAATTAGATGCCTACAAACAGCTTGGTATTGACCGGGAATGGAAAACAGAGCTTCCTTTTGACGCTGACATCAAAGCAGCCCTTGCGATGACCAATCAGGCACAGTTTCATCCCCTTCATTATCTCAATGCGCTAATCGACAAGCTCCTAGAGCGAGGTGTACGTATCTTTGAACAAACAACCGCTATTGATGTAAAAGAAGGGAACCGGCCTGCTGTCGTCACAAAAAACGGACATCATCTGACAGGGCGCTACATCATTTCATGCTCACACTTTCCTTTTTATGATGGGAAAGGACTTTACTTCACCCGAATTCATCCAGAACAATCTTATGTCGTAGCAGCCAAAACGACAAAACCTCTCCCAGACGGGATGTACCTCGGAATTGATCAGCCTGCTCACTCATTAAGAACGGCAGAATGGCACGGCGAGGAAGTTGTCCTCATCGGAGGAGAAGGTCATAAAACAGGACAAGGCGGAGATGAATCCGCTCACTATGAAGGACTAGAAACGTTTGGAGACGCCACCCTTGGAATTGAAGAAGTGCTGTATCGCTGGTCGACACACGATATGGTCACAATGGATCAAATCCCTTACATTGGCCGCCTGACCAAACACCACCAGAATATCTTTGTAGCGACCGGCTTTAGAAAATGGGGCATGACCACAAGCCACGTGGCTGCTACTCTTATCGGTGATTTAATTGAAGGAAAATCGAATCCATACGAATCAATTTTTACGCCATCAAGACCTGTTACTGACTCTTTCGTCAAAGATTTCATAAAAGAAAATACCAATGTCGCTGCCAAGCTGATCAGTGGTAAATTCAAACGAACTGATCAAACAATCGATGATTTACAACCAGGCGAGGGCGGCATTATCTCGTATGAACATAAAAAGTGCGGCGCCTATAAATCAGAGGATGGAAATGTCTTTCTTGTCGATACCACATGTACTCATCTAGGCTGCGAAGTCGCTTGGAATAATAGTGATCGCACTTGGGATTGCCCGTGTCACGGTTCACGTTTTTCTATTACTGGAGAAGTAGTAGAAGGCCCTGCTAAAAAACCACTAAAAAGGTCGTATAAAGAACAGTAAAATTTCACTCTTCCCCTTTAAAAAATCCAATATTATCCGATAAAAAACATAAAGTCTGATATTTGTGATGATTATGGGGGGACAAACACATTGTTATTTAAAAAAGAGTCGAAAAGAAAAAACACTGCTTTTTTCACAGAGCAGGATGATGGGATAAAACGAATCAATTTCTCGAACAATACGGACATCGCTAAACAAATCAAAATGATCGACCTGACGCAGCATGACCTATTGATATTAAAGCAGCTCAATTCAATTGTTCAGGATGATATTGCACATATCGTTGATAAATTTTATAAAAATTTAGAAGTCGAGTCTTCCTTGATGCATATCATTCAAGACAATAGTTCTGTCGATCGTTTGAAAAAAACACTCCGCATTCATATTAGCGAAATGTTTGCAGGTGTGATTGACGAAAACTATGTGGCAAAACGCATTAAAATTGCTCAAGTTCATTTACGGATTGGACTCCAGCCTAAATGGTACATGGCCGCATTCCAAGACCTTCTGCTATCAATTATGGATTTATTCGCTA
Source organism: Bacillus sp. FSL R5-0659 (assembly GCF_038008785.1). Classification (NCBI taxonomy): domain Bacteria; kingdom Bacillati; phylum Bacillota; class Bacilli; order Caryophanales; family Bacillaceae; genus Bacillus; species Bacillus sp. FSL R5-0659. Next base: position 1,015,836 of record NZ_JBBOZU010000001.1, on the reverse strand, counting down.
ACCATATCCAAGATTTCAAAGAATATCAGACAGCAGTCAAAGCGACAACGAAAATTTTAAATTTAGAGCAGCAGCTTGTCCTAGATACATTCCAAAATGAATATTCTAAAATTCGTGATGAAGCAGAAGAGCAGCAGCAGGAGCTTCATACAAAAATCACGGAAACTTCAAATTCGCTTGCTTCGCTCTTCTCAAACACAACAAGTGCAGTTGACAAGCTTGTCTCAAAATCGGATGAGATGGCGGACATGTCACAAGCTGGAACACAAATTTCAGCACAGGTCGAAGAAAAATCAATCGGCGGTAAAAAAGAATTAGAAATTCAGCAAACACAAATGAATCAAATTGATGGTAGCATGACAAAGATTGAAACAGAAATTAAGCGCCTTGAAGAAATCGCTAAACAAATTGAACAAATCTTTGGGATTGTCACAGGTATTGCAGAGCAGACGAACTTGTTATCTTTAAATGCCTCAATTGAATCTGCACGAGCAGGTGAACACGGAAAAGGCTTTGCTGTCGTTGCAAACGAGGTGCGCAAATTATCAGAGGACACAAAGAAAACGGTTTCAACTGTATCTGAACTCGTTAACAATACCAATTCACAAATCGCCATTGTGTCTCAGCATATTGCGGACGTGAATTTACTTGTGACAGACAGTAAAGAAAAAATGACCCAAATCAATTCACTCTTTGATGATATCGTCAGCAGCATGAACTTAAGCAAAAACCAAAACGGAAAAATTGAAATTGACCTTCAGACCTTCCTTAACGAATTGAAGGAAGTCAAACAAACGGTGTCTCAAGTCGCAAGTTCCGTCGAATCCTTAACTAGCCTGACAAATCGCTAATACAGCCTTTTTTCTTCTGCTTTAGTATAATAGAAGAAAAGATAGAAAAGGCGGGATTTGATTGACAACAATTTGCCTAGTCAGACACGGGGAAACAGATTGGAATGCAGCGAAACGAATTCAAGGACGAACAGATATCCCTTTAAACGACAAAGGTAAATGGCAGGCTGAACAAACTGGACTTTACTTAAAGGATGTCCATTGGGATGTTGTCATTTCCAGTCCACTAACAAGGGCAAAAGAAACGGCACACTTGATTTTAAATCATGTCCATGCCCCACTTGTCATCATGGATGATTTCATTGAACGAGATTACGGTGACGCTGAAGGCATGTCATTTGAGGAACGTCAAAAGCTGTTTCCAGATAAACAGTATCCAAATATGGAACCACTTGAGACGATTCAAAACCGAATGTTAGAAGGTATTGAGAAAGTCAGAGCCGCCTATCCTGATCAACATGTCTTGATCGTAGCTCACGGCGCTGCTATCCATGCTTTACTCACCACTTTGGCTGATGAACATATGGGTCTACAGAACACGAGACTTGTCAATGCTTGCTTAAATTATGTGGAATGGTCAGATGGTAAATGGAAGGTTCGTGATTACAATGTGGTCAGCCATTTAACTCAATCCACCCCTTCTTAAAGAGCCTGTTATCTTAGCAGGTTCTTTTTTATGACAAAAACAATGATAAAATAATATTTTTTTATATCGAAATTCGAAATAGATGCTAGACGATTCTACCTATTTTATGGCTTTTCGGGTATCGAATATTTAACCGGAAATGGATCATGAGAAAAAAAGCACACTCCCTTTTTAATAGATCATCGCTGAAATGATAGAATAAACATATTTTACCACAAGTTCCAAGTGACTTAATTCCCCAATTTTCGCTAGGACTTTCACAAAAATTCAGGTCTACTCTTATTTGCCTACTTCCCTTAAACTGAATATACAGAATAATCAAACGGATCATTCTATTAGACTACGGATGATTATTCTGAAATAAGAAAAAAGGGATGTGGAATGTGCGTGAAAAAGAAAAATGTGATGACAAGTGTTTTATTGGCTGTCCCTCTTCTGTTTTCAGCAGGGTTTGGAGGCTACATGGCAAATGCCGAGACGGTCTCCAAAACAGATAGTGAAAAAAGCTATATTGTTGGTTTTAAAGCCTCCGCCACCACAAACAGCTCTAAAAAACAAGCTGTCATTCAAAATGGTGGAAAACTAGAAAAACAATACCGCCTCATTAATGCTGCACAAGTGAAAATGTCCGAACAAGCCGCCAAAAAACTTGAACATGACCCTAGCATTGCTTACGTAGAAGAAGACCATAAAGCAGAAGCATATGCACAAACCGTCCCTTATGGAATCCCTCAAATCAAAGCTCCAGCTGTACACGCTCAAGGTTATAAAGGTGCTAATGTCAAAGTAGCTGTCCTTGATACTGGAATCCACGCTGCACACCCTGATTTAAATGTTGCAGGCGGTGCGAGCTTCGTCCCTTCAGAGCCAAATGCCACCCAAGACTTTCAATCACATGGAACTCACGTAGCTGGAACCATTGCTGCCCTTGATAACACAATTGGTGTTCTTGGGGTCGCTCCAAGCGCTTCCCTATATGCTGTGAAAGTATTAGACCGTTATGGCGACGGACAATACAGCTGGATTATTAGCGGTATTGAATGGGCTGTAGCCAATAATATGGATGTCATCAATATGAGCTTAGGCGGACCAAGCGGTTCAACTGCGCTTAAAAATGCCGTCGATACAGCGAATAACCGTGGAGTCGTTGTTGTGGCAGCCGCAGGTAATTCTGGCTCTAGCGGCTCTAGCAGTACAGTTGGCTATCCAGCAAAATACGATTCTACAATTGCTGTTGCCAATGTAAACAGTAACAATGTCAGAAACTCATCTTCTAGCGCAGGTCCTGAATTAGATGTTTCTGCACCTGGTACTTCTATTTTAAGTACAGTGCCAAGCAGTGGATACACTTCTTATACTGGAACATCTATGGCGTCTCCTCATGTAGCAGGAGCAGCAGCGCTTATTCTTTCTAAAAACCCGAACCTAACAAATTCACAGGTTCGCCAGCGCTTAGAAAGCACAGCGACACCGCTTGGTGACTCATTCTATTACGGAAAAGGGTTAATCAACGTTCAAGCGGCTTCTAACTAACCAAGTGTGATAAAAAAATCCGGCTGATCCAGCCGGATTTTATTTATTACTGCTTTTTAGGAGGCTTCTCTTTTTCCGCCGCTTTTTCCATATCCATGATTCTCTCCATCATGGTTGGGTGTCCATAACGGAAAATCTTCACTAGAAACGGTGGATTCACCTGGGACAATCCTGATTTTGCAAGTTTTTGAAAAGACGTTACGCCCGCCTCCCCGTCTTTTGTCATGTTCACCGCATATTCATCGGCTGCCCGTTCTTGATGCCTTGACACTGCATTTGTAAAAGGTGAAGCTGCAAATGACAGCATCGATACGATGATGAAAAGAAGCGGAAGAGCAGCAATGTCGTGTGACACCTTCAGACGAAATGTGGCTGCCCCTTTTTGATAAAGATAAAAATAAAGACGATCGATCGCAAATAATCCGGCCAATGACAGCACTAAATATCCGGCTAATCCAATATAAACATGTTTCATGACGTAATGTCCCATTTCATGCGCCATGATAAATAAAATTTCGCGGTCTTTCAGCTTTTGCAGTGTTGTGTCCCATAAGACAATACGCTTATTTTCACCAATTCCTGTGACATAAGCGTTCATCGTGTTCGTTTTCTCAGACATATTGACCTCATACACATGATCTGCCGGAATATGCGCTTTGTCTGCAAGCGTTAATATCTTCTTTTCAAGCGCTTGATCCTTTAGTGGATAAAAATTGTTATATAACGGATCAATGATGACCGGCTGTATAAAGAAGAGAAACAGTGTAACTGGGACTGTCAAACACCACGCATACAGCCACCAGCGTTTTCTTCTCTTTTGAATCAGCCAAAAAAACACAATTGCACAAAGGGCAAGGAGCGGATATTGAATCCAAAAATCCAGTGTTTGATCTTTCAACCAGCTTGCCGTACTTTGTGCAGATACTCCGTAGTGCAAAGACAGCTGATAGCCAATCCACTTAATTGGGAATGAAATGAGCATTGTGAGAAGCGACAGCACAAACACGTACACAAGTTTGCTTAAAAACGTGAAACGAGCTGCTGCCAGGCTCCAGTCTGCTATTTTCCGTGAAAACCCTGAAATGAGCAAAAGGAAAAAGACATACCAATCTAATGGGATGGTTATGAAATACAGCAGGTTCCGTATGTTCGAGAAATTCTCGCTGATCGCAAGCTCATGACTTGTCATAAAAGTATGCGGATCTGCACTTGTCCCTTTTACGCTTTCAGGTACCGATGAATCCCCCATTAGAAACAAATATGAATAAATAAAAAGACCGTACAATATGTATGCTACCGTTGCAAGAGCTACCCATTTACGTACTCGCACAGGTCAGCCTCCTTTCCATTCCTCTCTCTATTCTAATCACTCTTTTTTTCGTTTAGAACCTGTCTCATGTGGCTCCATCATAGCATGCCCCATCTGAAAAAGCTTTCGCGAAAAAAATGATTATGCGACTCAAAAATCGGAGAAGCTACATGTATAACAGTGAGTTGGAGGATCAAAATGAAGAAAATCCTTGCAGGAGTTGTGATTTTGGGACTTTTATTCATCACCTTCTTTTATGTGTTCAGCCGGACGAGCGAAATCTTTGATGAAAATCGAGCAGAAAAATTGCTGCTCTCGCCAGCGAATGAATCCATCTCGTATGAAATAGATGATAAGGACACAGCAGAAGATCTAATTGAAGAATTAAATAAAGGCAGACAAACAAGCAATCATCTCAAGAAAAATTTAAAAAAGCCCGATTATATCGCCAAAGTGATGTTCGGACGAACAAACGGCACCACCTTTCAGCTTTGGACCGACCGATCACAAGTCGTTTTTTTAGTTGATGGAACGTTTTATGAACTGAATCAAAAACAGTCGAAATCTTTTCAGAAACAGTTAAAAGAAGCCATTCAAAAGAGCTAAAATGATCTTTTTAGCCCTTTGTCTTCTTTCGGCGTGAGATGCGAGGATTTGTCTACATGCTAAGGGAGCCTCCTCATCAGAGACTCCCTTTTTTTATTTACTTTCTTCTGCTTGATACTTTTCCTTTAGCGCTCTTCTTAAAATTTTACCTGTTGTGTTTTTAGGAATATCATCTATGAAATGGATCGTTTGGGGCTGCTTATATTTCGCTAAATAGCGTGAACAATGTGTAATGATGTCTTCTTGATTGATGTGAGCATGTTTCTTAGGGGAAATGTAACAGACGACTGCCTCTCCTGTGTTTGGGTCTGGCACACCGATGACAACGGCTTCTGCTACAGCTTCATGTTGATAAAGTACCTCTTCTACTTCTCTTGGATACACATTATAACCGCCAACAAGAATCATATCCTTTTTCCGGTCGACAATATAAATATATCCTTCTTCGTCTCTTCTCGCCAAATCGCCAGTATACAGCCAGCCGTCTCTTAGTGCAGCTTCCGTATCTTCTGGCATTTGGTAATAGCCTTTCATGATGTTCGGCCCTTTTGCTATCAGCTCTCCGACTTCATTTGGACCGACTTCTTCTCCTAGTTCATTCACTATTTTATTCTTCACATTCATAATGTCAGTCCCGACAGAACCTGGTTTTCTTTTTCCGTCAAGAGGATTAAATGCAGTCACTGGTGATGCCTCTGATAATCCATAACCCTCAAGCACCGTAACACCGAACTTTTTCTCAAAGCCATGGAGTAAGGCAACAGGCATGGAGGCACCGCCTGATATACAGATCCTCACAGATGCCATCGCTTTATCATGCCCCTCCTGGCGGTACAAATAGTTATACATGGTGGGCACACCAACAAATAGCGTTGGCTTCTCTTTTTCCATCATGCGCAAAAGCTCTGAAGGGCTGAAATGCGGCAAGACATAAATCGTCGCACCATGAATCAACGGTGCATTCATGCAGACTGTTAAACAAAAAACATGGAACATTGGCAAAGCGGCAATGACCTTGTCCTTTTTATCAATCGATAAATACTCAGCGACATCTCTGGCATTTGAATAAAGGTTGAAATGAGTCAGCATTGCACCTTTTGGTTTTCCTGTCGTGCCAGATGTAAATAAAATAACAGCGGTATCATCTGGCTGAATGGAAGGATGTACATTCTCATTCGCAGCTCCTGACACAAGCTTTCCAAAGAAAACAAGTCGATCAGATACTTCCTTGAAGCTTGATCTGCACGCCGATTCATTTTCTGCACAAATGATGACTCTTTCAATGGACGGAAGCTGCTCATACACCTGCTCGTACACTGGCAGAAGCTGTTCAGGCGCCACAATACCTTTTACATCGCCTGTGATGAGCATATACCCAATTTCACTAGGTGTATATGTTGGGTTAATAGGTACTACGACAAGCCCTGCCTTTAATGCGCCAAAAAAAGAAATGACAAAATGCGGTGAATTTCCTAAAATAAGCGCGATATGATCCCCAGCTTGAAACCCTTCGTTGACTAATCCATCTGCAAAACGCTCGATACTTGTCATCAGCTCTCGATAGGTCCACTTCTTTCCTTCATAGATCAGTGCGATATTTTCTCCCTTCGTCATCGCCGTCTGCTGAAGATTTTTGATCAAATCCATTCTCCCACCCCTTACATGTCATCAATGAATGAATGACCATTCATTTTCTGGCCGAACATTCCTCCTTTCTATTATAATAGACAATCGAAAAAATCCACAAGATCAAATGTAAATCGCTTTCATTTCCTTCAATCAAAAAAGCACCGCTATCTCTAGCCGTGCTTTCACGCGATTAATAAATCAAATCAAGAAAATCCTCTTTTGATACATTGCCGAAATAGTGGCGCATATCCATATCTTCTAAGACGTCACTGATCGTTTTACGATCATATTGCTGCCCAATGAGCCGCTTCTCAATATCAGCAATATCCCCTACGCCAAAGAAATCACCAAAGATTTTGCAATCCTGGATCATCCCTTTTTTCACTTCTAATCGCAAATCAATGGAGCCTGCAGGGAATCTCTTAGAATGCTGTAAATTAAATTTCGGTGAACGGCCATAGTTCCATTCCCATTTTTGATAGCGATCTCGGGAAATCTCGTGAATCTTTTCCCAATCCTTTTCGGTCAGGCGATATTGAGGCACGTCCCCATTTGTATCAAAAATGTAGCTTAAAAGAATTTTTCTAAACTCTTCTGTTGTCATTTTTTGATCCATCAATTCACTGATATTGGCAACCCTGCTTCTAATCGATTTGATGCCTTTTGATTCTATCTTTTCTTTTTTCACATTTAGAGCCGAAACGACATGTTCAATTTCTGAATCAAATAGCAGCGTGCCATGGCTGAAAATACGTCCTCTTGTTGCAAACTGGGCATTTCCAGAAATTTTACGTCCATCTGCCATGATGTCATTTCTGCCGCTCAATTCAGCTTTAACACCTAGCTTTTCAAGCGCTTTGATGACCGGCTCTGTGAACTTTTTAAAGTTATGGAAGCTGTCCCCATCATCTTTTGTGATAAAGCTGAAGTTTAAGTTTCCTTTGTCATGGTAAACTGCACCACCGCCAGATAAGCGGCGCACGACTTTGATTCCGTTGTCTTCCACATACTTCGTGTTGATTTCTTCTATTGTATTTTGGTTCTTTCCAATAATGATTGACGGCTGATTGATGTAAAACAGCAAATACGTTTCTTCTGGATCTAAATATTTTAAGCAATATTCTTCAATTGCCAAGTTAATCATTGGATCATAATGTTGTTCGTTATCGATAAACAGCATCTCTATCTTCCTTCCTTGTTCCATCTAAGCCCTGAATGGGCAAGCTGTATATTGCCAGTATATAACGCCTGTGCTTCATTGACTAGGTCTTTATGACGACCAAAATGGGGCAGATGGGTGATGATGAGTTCCCCAACATTTGCTTCCTTTGCAATCTTCCCTACCTCTGTACTGTTCATATGTCCAGCACCTGATCCATCCTGTCCAGCGTAAAAATTGCTTTCGGCTAGGAGCAGATCTGCTCCCTTGCTAAAAGGAATAAATGCCTCCTGATAGCTTGAGTCTGCTGTATACACGACCACAGCATCCTCTGCCTGAATTCTCATAGCATAGCATTCTGCCGGATGAACCGTTTTCAAAAAATCAATTTGAAATGGTCCAAGCTGAATCCCTTCTTCTGGCTGATAAGGCTTTGCCTTTGTATGTACATCATCAGAAAGCCGTCTAAACGCTTCTTGATCACCAGTATGTCCATAGATCGGAAGCGGGCCGCTGCTTTTTCCTAAATGATATCCCACTAGCTTCGCATATTGGAGTGGTCCGATATCTGCAATATGATCGTGGTGATAATGAGAAAGGAGAACAGCATCTAGTTCTTCTATATCAATGTATTGCTGAAGCTTTGAAAGAACACCGCTTCCGCAGTCTACAAGAAGCCTGAAGCCATTTGATTCAAAAAGGTAGCCTGATGTCGCTTCACCTGCTGCCGGAAACCCTCCATAGCATCCAATTACGGTTAATTTCATCGTCATTTTTCCCTCCTTTTCTAAAAATCCCCTTCTTACAATATACCCATTTTTCATGGAAAAAGCATTCTTCTTGCCTATTGTTACAAAACAGATTGACAATTATTAATCTGTTATAATACAATGATAGCAACAAAACGTATTGGAGGATGACAAATGCTAGGAAAAATCACAGAGTTTTTTAGAAATTTGCCTTCAAAGAAATGCACAAAATGTGGAAATGATTTAATGGAACAGCACGAGTGTTACGGTAATGAATGTGAGGAATGCTCACAAGTAAGTTATCTTAAATAAGGGAATAAATTGAATAAAAAAGCACTTTTTCCCTCCTCCGTCAGTTGGAGTCAAAAGTGCTTTTTATTTTTTCTGAAAAATAGGTAAAAAGGTAAAACCCTTGTCACAAAAGGGTTTTTTAGTATTTTTATATGATGAGTTTTAGTTCTGAAGACACTTTTTATTGACTAAAAACAATGAAGGAGGTTCTAAATGTCTATTTTTTCTAACAATTTTGTATTTTCTTAATATAATTTTATCGTGGACGAACCTCTTTAATTTTAGTTATACTTTAATTCATATATTAAAACTTAATATGATGGGAATATTCCTTTAATGAATATGTTAGGGAGGAAATCTATGAAAAAATTAAAATTTGGATTGGCTACTCAAATCCTAATCGGTCTTATTCTCGGTGTCGTTGTTGGGGCAATCTTTTTCGGTAACCCAGGAGTCGAGACATACTTAAAACCAATTGGAGACTTCTTCTTAAGACTCATTAAGATGATTGTCATACCAATTGTCGTATCCAGCTTAATTTTAGGTGTTGCAGGTGCGGGTGATGGTAAAAAAGTAGGGAAACTAGGTTTTAGAACCATTCTTTATTTTGAAATTATCACAACATTTGCGATTATCCTTGGCCTTGTCCTAGCAAACTTTGTACAGCCTGGTGCAGGCGTTGACTTTGGACATGCGGAAAAACAAGATATTAGCCAGTATGTTGAAACGGAAAAAGAGCAAAGCAGCAAATCAGTTGCTGATACGTTCCTTCATATCGTTCCAACGAACTTCTTCCAATCATTGGCGGAAGGTGATTTGCTTGCGATTATTTTCTTCACTGTGCTGTTTGCACTTGGCGTTTCAGCGATTGGGGAACGCGGTAAACCAGTGCTCGCCTTCTTCGAGGGTGTATCACATGCCATGTTCCATGTCGTTAATGTTGTGATGAAAGCTGCACCATTTGGTGTATTCGCACTCATTGGTGTGACCGTATCAAAATTTGGTCTTGAATCTCTTATTTCATTAGGTAAGCTTGTAGGTCTTGTTTATTTTGCGCTCGCTCTCTTCCTTATCGTTGTATTCGGAATTATCGGAAAGATGATTGGCGTCAATATTTTCAGATTTCTTGCTTACATGAAAGACGAAATGCTTCTTGCCTTTAGTACATCCAGCTCTGAAACAGTTTTACCAAGAGTCATGGATAAAATGGAACGCATCGGATGTCCAAAAGGAATTGTTTCGTTCGTTATCCCAATCGGTTATACGTTTAACCTGGATGGCTCCGTCTTGTATCAAGCCATTGCTGCGCTTTTCCTTGCACAGGTATATGGCATTGACCTCACGATCGTCCAGCAGCTTACACTTGTTCTTGTACTGATGGTAACATCTAAAGGAATGGCTGCCGTTCCTGGTACTTCATTTGTTGTATTACTCGCGACATTAGGAACGATCGGTGTACCTGCTGAAGGTCTTGCATTTATTGCAGGTGTGGACCGTATCATGGATATGGCACGGACTGTTGTGAACTTAACAGGAAATGCACTTGCAGCTGTTGTGATGTCTAAATGGGAAGGGCAGTATGACCCTGAAAAAGGACATCGCGTGATGACAGGACAAGAGGTACCCGAGCCAACACAGCTTTCAAGCTAATGAAAAAGAACCCCATCTATCGGGGTTCTTTTTTTATGCTGTGATTAATGGTGATTGAACATAGTGATAAAGAAGATCTGCAGTATGGACAAGTGAATCTTCATGTGTTCTTTCAAAGGCATGCGAGGAATCTATACCAGGACCAATCAGTCCATGAATGATATCATGCCCTGCTCTAATGGCTGCTGATGCATCAGAGCCGTAATAAGGGTAAATATCAAGGCGGTAATCAATGTTGTGCTCTTCTGCTAATGCAGCTAAATGCTTGCGTAATCCATAGTGATAAGGGCCGCTCGAATCCTTTACACAAATCGATACACTGTATTCATCTGTTGACTGACCGTCACCAATCGCGCCCATATCTACAGCTAGATATTCCACCGTTTCTTCTGGAATATTCGAGTTCCCGCCGTAGCCAATTTCTTCATTATTAGAAATTAAGAAGTGCGTCGTATGCGGCAATGTGATATTTTCCTTTTGAATTCTGTGGATGAGCCGCAAAAGTAGCGCCACACTTGCCTTATCATCCAGATGTCTTGATTTAATAAAACCTGAAGACGTCACTTCCACTCTCGGATCAAATGAGATAAAGTCCCCTACTTGAATGCCAAGTGCTTTGACATCGTCTGCATCTTTCACCTTTTCATCGAGACGAATCTCCATATTTTCTTGGTTTCGTTTCGCTTTTCCAGCATCCGCATAGACGTGCACGGATGTTTGATGCATAAGAATGGTCCCTGTGTATGTATGGCCTGATGCTGTTTCAATTTCACAATATTCGCCTTCAATTGAGTTATACTGAAAGCCTCCAATAAGTGCTAGACGAAGCCGTCCATTTGATTTAATTTCCTTAACCATCGCACCGAGCGTATCGACATGCGCTGTCAGCATGCGATGTTCTTTGTCATCTGTTCCTTTAATGGTGGCAATTAATCCGCCTTTTCGATTTCGTTTTGTCTCAATGTTCAAATCTTGTAAAAAACGTTCAACAAAGCCGATCACTTTTTCTGTATTTCCTGATGGACTTGGGATTGATACAAGCTTTTGAATCAGCTGAACGGTTTCATTTACTTCAGTAGTCATTCGGCATTTCCTCCTTTGTCTGAAAGCAATTCCTTCCATGTATGCCTTTTTCAGCATCTCTTCTTAAAATATATCGCTTCAGGTTCGAGATGTCTAATTTCAAATGAAAAATCCTTCCTCTATTAAAGAGAAAGGATTCATGGATTAAACTTCGTCCTGTTTCATTTTTCTTACGTTCCAAGCAAAGTATGCTGTTGTTGCCGCCATCATGATGATCGCAACTGTACCAAGGATCGCTGCTTGGTGCCATAAATAGCTGTCATCACCGCTTGCAATGATCGTTCTAAATCCGTTGATTGTATACGTCATTGGAAGCAGACTGTGAATGACTTGGAAGAATTTCGGCACAAGCTCAAGCGGGAATGTACCAGCACTTGCTGCGAGCTGAAGAACCAAGATGATAACAGCAATGAAGCGTCCTGGGTTCCCCATTGTTGTCGCCAGCAGCTGAATGATCGCTAAGAATGTCAGACTGACGATAATCGCAAAGAGATAGAAGCGCCAGAGGCTTTCCACCTCAAGACCGAGCCCAAAGATGAGCAAGGAGCTTGCAATAACTGCTTGCAGGATACCGACAAAAAAGAGCACACTATATTTGCTGAAAAACCATTCAAACGCATTTCTAGGGCGTCCAGCAGGGTCTTTCATTGGGAAGACAACGGTGAGCATGAGAGCCCCTACAAAGAGTCCCATCGATAAAATATAAGGTGTGAGTCCTGTACCATAATTATCAATCTTTTTCGCTGTATCATTTTCTGTTTTCACGGGACTCGCAATCATATTGTAATTGTCTTGACCCGCATCAATTTCTCCTGTTTCATCAGCGGCGCTTTTTAATTTATCGGACAGCTTACCTGTTCCGCTCTTTAAATCTCCCAATCCTTTATCGAGTGATTTTGAGCCTTCAGCAAGCTTAGATGTGTTGCTTTGGATATTCGTTGAACCACTTTCCAGCTTATTTAACGCTGCGCTTAGCTGGCTTGAACCATTTGCAAGCTTATCTGCACCACTTTTCGCTGTATCAAGCTTTCCATTTGCTGTTTGCAGACCATCTTGTAATTGGCCTTGACCTGTTTGAAGCTTCAGTGCACCTTGATACAATTTATTCGTACCAGATGTCATTTGATCAATCGCATTTTGTATCGCGACTGTAGATGTGTACAGCTGTTCTGTTTTCTGTGGCAGCTGTTTGACTTGCTGCAGCTGAGCTTTTGCAGAAGCAACCGCAGATTGAACCTCACTTGCATCAGGCAGTTCCTGCAAGGCCGCTAAGCTTTGTTCAAGTCCAGACAGATCAGGGAGTTCGATTTTAGGCAGACTGTCAAGCTGATCCATTGCCGCCTTTTTCTCTTCATCTGTCATTGAGCTGTTTTGGATAATGCTTTTTACTTTAGCATCTCGATTCGATAACGCTTCTTTTAATGAAGCAAGTTTTGTACTAAACGTTTTTGCGTCTTTTTTCACCTGATCGAGTTTAGGCGCCATCTTTTCAAGATTCGCTAATTCTGGTGATGACAAGACTTTTTCTACTGCTTCAATTTTTTCTGAAAAGGATTGTGCTTTGTTGTTTAGCTGCTCAATGCCCGCTGTGAATTGCGGCATTTTAGAAGCGAGCTGCTGATGGCCTTCCCGGCTTGTGTTTAACCCTTCAGTCAATGTATCAATTCCTGAACCAAGCTCTCCAAATTTCTGATCGATGGTTTGATAGCCTGTTAAGAGCTGGCCAAGTCCGCTGTCAAGAGATTGTATCCCTGTGTTCAGTTCACCCATTTTACCAGCAAACTGATGAACACCTTCGCTATAGGTTAACGTTCCTTCAGCCAATTTTGCTAAATTGTCTTTTAACTTGTTACTGCCATCTTTTGCACTTTTTGTTCCGTCATCAATTTTCTTCGCACCATCGCTTGCTTGATCTAAGCCTTTTGCAATCGTTTTGAAGTTATCAAAAATGACCTCTGCGTAATTTTTTGTGACTTCCTTTGAAACCGAATCTTTTAATTTGATAATGGCATTATTCGCAATTTGTGACGCCGCATAGTTGGCGCCTGGATTCGTATAATATTTCAGATTCGATTTTTTTGGATGTTTATCAAGGACTGTACTTGCATTTTTCGAGAAATCCTTTGGTATTTCCACGACGAGATAATAATCCTCGTTATTTAATCCCTTCACTGCCTTTTCTTCACTGTCGACAAAATTCCATTTGAAATTATCGTTTTTCTTTAATTCCTTCACTAAATCATCGCCGACATGCAGTGTTTTCCCGTCATAATGACTGCCTTCGTCCAAGTTGACCACTGCTACAGGCAATTGATCGACTGTACCATATGGATCCCAGTACGCTTTTAAAAATACGCCACTGTAAATCAGCGGAATAAATAACACAGCGAAAATCGGGATCAGTAGTTTTTTGCTCGTCACAATGTCTTTCCATTGATTCCGAATTAAATTCATTGCTGTTTTCCTCCCATAGATGAATGACTAAATTTAGAATTTGGTCATTTGAACTTAAAAAAAATTATGTTGCGGCTAAAAGTCCTTTGAGTACATAAAGCTCCAGCGACTCGGCCACCTCTTCTTTTGTTAAAGGCTCGTATCGCTTTTCCCAATCAAAAATAAGTGCAATATATAGTTTCACCATCACAAATGCAGTCAATTCAGGATCACATGGCTTAATATCGCCTTTATCAATCGCTTCTTTTACTTTCGTTTTAACATAGCGAATGATCATTTGCTCCATCTTCTCAATCATTTCCTTGACCGCTGATGTGCCAAGCTCCGCATTTTCCTGAAAGATTTTGATTGTGAGCTGGTGGTTTTTTCGAAATTCCAATATTGCAAAGAGTGCTAAATGAAGGTTTTCAGAGAAACTTTTCTCCTCATCCATTGCTTCATCCGCAATTTTCTTCATCTCTATTAAAAGGGATGTGAAAATTTCATCGAACAGCTCTTCTTTGTTTTTGAAAAAGGTATAAATGGTTCCTTTTCCGACGTTGGCCAGCTTCGCCACAAGATCCATTGTGGTGGCTTTATACCCAAATTGAGTAAATGCCTTCGTAGCCCCGTCTAAAATCATTTGTCTCCTATCAACACTCATGATCTCACTCCCAAAATGACTATTTGAACGTTTTGGTCATTAAGTACAGAAAGTAATATACCACATCCTTTTCTCCGGATGCAACAACTTTGTTCACTTTTATGATTCACAACTCTTTTTGAATGATGAGAACACGAAAAACTCCCTTTCCTTGGTAGAAAAGGGAGTTTATTTTATGAAAATAGATAAGATACAGCCTCTGAAATGGCCGCTTTTCCTTGATCAATACAATCAGGGATTCCGACACCTTCAAAAGCAGCACCTGTGATATAAACACCAGGATATGATTGCTTAAACGTTTCTCGCATGTTCGAAATGGCTTTCTGATGACCGACGTGATACTGCGGCATGCTCGTCTTCCAACGAGTCACTGTCGTCAGTTCTGGATCTGCTTTAATATCCATAATTTTCTTCAAATCCTCCAGCACAATGCTGACGATTTGATGGTCTGACTGTTCGACAATTGATTCGTCGCCAGCCTTCCCTACATAAGCACGCAATAGCGTTTTTCCTTTAGGAGCTGTATGCGGCCATTTTTTGTTCGTCCACGTACAGGCTGTAATAGAGAAATCACTGTTTCTTGAGATGACAAAACCAGTGCCGTCATATTCATTATGAACATCCTCTTCTTTAAAACCGAGTGCAACTGTTGCAACAGAAGTAGATGTCATATCATGCAAGTACTCAAGTCCCGCTTCTTTTGGAAACATGGAATAGATCGATTGATGCGGAGTTGTCACAATGGCTGAATCGGCAAAAAGCGTTTGACCGCTGTCTAATTGCACTCCATAGCCCCCATCAGTTTTTTCAATCTGCTTCACTTTTGTCCCTTTATAAACCGTTGTCAGCTTGAGCTTGCTTTCTACTGCTTCAACAAGCGCTTGCAGTCCTTGATTGATCGTTTGGAACTGCCCTTGTTTTTTCGCTGTCACTTGCTGCGCTTTCGCATGCTGCTGTGATTTTTTCATCCCAAGAATCAAACTGCGATGCTTTTGTTCTGTTTGATAAAACTGCGGGAAGGTGGACATTAAGCTGAGGCGGTCAATGTCACCTGCATAAATGCCTGATAGAAGAGGTTCGATTAAATTCTCAACTACTTCATCACCGACACGTCTTCTAAAAAATTCACCGAGCGACTGATCTTCTGTCTGCTTGCTTTTTGGCAGTACGAAATCCATTGCGGCTCTCGCTTTTCCTGCAACTGAAAAAAGACCGGTTGTGATGAATGGGCTGATTTGAGTTGGAATACCCATGACAGCGCCTTTTGGCATCGGGTGAAGGGTTTCATTGACTAGTACATATGCTTGCCCTGTTTCATTATTGACGAGCTGATCCGCGAGACCAACATCCTTCGCCAGCTGCGGTCCACTGACCTTTCTTTCTAAAAATGAATCAGGTCCACGTTCAATGATGTAGCCGTCTTTATATAATGTTTGTATTTTTCCACCTAGCCTAGGGCTCGCTTCAATAAGAGATATTTGAATGGGAAGACCTTTTTCTTCGACTTCCTTTTCCAAATAGAAGGCGGCGGCTAAACCAGTGATGCCACCGCCAATGATGACAAGGTGTTTTTGATTGTCATGCATAGGATCGCCTTCTTTTATATAATTACTTGCTTTCGTCAAGCTTCTTTAATACGACAGTTGCGAGAGCATCAATAAATGCTGGTTTCGCATTTGGCATTTCTGGACGATAGTAGGCTGCACCGATTTCATCTGTCACGACTTTACATTCATAATCGTTGTCGTATAACACTTCTAGATGGTCAGCGACAAACCCAACAGGCACATATACGAACGTTTTATAGCCTTTTTGTTCGAATAGATCCCGTGTTAAGTCTTGAACGTCTGGTCCAAGCCATGGATCAGGCGTGTTGCCTTCACTTTGCCAGCCAATTTCATAATGTTCAATTCCCGCACCTTCTGCAATCATTTTAGCAGATTGTGCAAGCTGATCAGGATATGGATCTCCTGCTGCAATAATTTTTTCAGGAAGGCTGTGTGCAGACACAATGAGTACGGCTGATTTTCTTTCCTCTTCACTCATCGATGCATACGTATCCTTCACTTGTTTCACCCAATAGTCCACAAACTTCGGCTCATCGTACCAGCTTTCCACAGACGTAATCTTCAGATTGCCAAGCTTGTCTGCCTCATCTTGTGCACGCTTGTTATACGATTTCACGCTAAAGGTTGAAAAATGCGGCGCAAGAACAATACTCACTGCTTCTGTGATGCCGTCTTTATGCATCTCTGCAACTGCATCCTCAATGAACGGTTCAATATGCTTTAAGCCAATGTAGACATGAAATTCAATGTCGTCTTGGATGTCATTCAAATGATCACACAAACCATTTGCCTGCTGTTCTGTAATTTTTGATAAAGGAGATATACCGCCGATTGCCTTGTAGCGATCCTTCAAATCTTGCAGCATCTCTGGCTCCGGCTTTCTGCCTCTGCGGATATGTGTATAATAACGTTCAATATCTTCTTCTTTATATGGGGTGCCATATGCCATGACAAGAAGTCCCATTTTCTTTTTCTCCACAACCAACACTCCTTCAGATCATTTGAAATAGTTTAGATGGATGATTTTTTATGTTTCGTTGAATAACCATGAATAAAATCTGTCAGCTTCTTTAACGTATCTGGTGAAACATCAGGAAATACCCCATGACCTAAGTTAAAGATAAAGTGATCTGATTTCATTCCTTGATCTAAAATATCTTTTGCTCTTTCTTCAATGACTTCCCAAGGAGCAAGTAAGATGGTTGGATCAAGATTCCCCTGTAACGTTTTTGTGAGCCCTTCTTTTCTCGCTTCGTCTACACTCATACGCCAATCCAGTCCAACCACATCAAGCGGCAGATCGTGCCAGTCTTTCGCTAGATGGCTTGCACCAACTCCATACATGATCATTGGGACGTTTTCAGACTTCAGCTCTGTGAAAATTCGCTGCATAACAGGCTTAATGAATGTCCGGTAATCTGCTGCATTTAAAGCGCCAACCCATGAGTCGAAAATTTGAAATGCACTGACCCCGGCTTTTACCTGCGCGCGTATGTACGTGATCGTCATATCAGCTAACTTGTTCATGAGCAGCATCCACGCCTCAGGATCACTGTACATCAGCGCCTTTGTTTTATGATAATTTTTAGATGGACCGCCTTCAATCATATAGCTTGCCATCGTAAATGGTGCGCCAGCAAAACCGATAAGTGGAACATTCAGCTGCTCCTTCGTTAAAAGCTGAATGGTATCAAGCACATATGGCAAGTCTTCTTCAGGATGAAGTTCCCCAAGACGTTCGATATCTGCTTTAGATCGAATCGGTGCATCAATCACAGGTCCAATTCCATTTTTAATTTCTACGTCCACTCCGATAGCCGGAAGCGGGGTCATAATATCTTTATATAAAATAGCGGCATCTACACCATATTGTTCTACAGGAAGTCTTGTTACATAAGCACATAACTCTGGCTGATGCGTAATTTCAAATAGCCCGTATTTTTCTTTAAGGGCACGATATTCAGGCTGTGAGCGTCCTGCCTGTCTCATATACCAAACTGGTACATGGTCTGTTTTTTCCCCTTTACACGCCTTTAAGAACGTGTCATTAAAAACCTTCGTTTTTCCCATTACCTTTCATTCCACCTTTCGCCCTACACTCTCTTTGCATAAGGCTCAAACACTGCTTTTACTATACCGCGTTTTCAAGGCACGGTATACTAAAGCGGCTCAATGTTCAAAAAATCGCCGAATATTAACGTCCAAAAGACTCTGGCTTGACATACGCACTGCCTTCGCCTTCTTCTTGTGTTTGGGTATTATATGGAACAACTTTATACTCTGCGTTTGAAAATACATTGGCATACGGCATTGTATAACTGCCCACGCCTGTCACTGTGTCGATCAGCGTCTCGCTTCCATTTCTCTTTTCATAGATGCGGTATTCAACGCGTTTATCCTCCTGCTTGTTCCAAGACAGCTCTAATGTAAATAATCCTTTGATTTTAAACGCATAGCGGGCTTCAAATCCTGATACTCCCTCTAAATGGATAGGAGATTGAAGCTCTTTTATTCCCTCTGGTTTTTCAAACGTTTCATTGGTGATTTGAGCTGCTGTTAAAATATCTTTAAACAGCTGCACTGGGTATTGACTGCCCCCAGTTAAATAGTGGCTGTTATCGGTTTTGTCATACCCCATCCAAATCGCACCCGTTGTACTAGGCGTATAACCGGCAAACCAAGCATCCTTTGTTGCACCTTTCACACCCGAATATGTGGTCGTCCCTGTTTTACCAGCTAAATCTCCAGCGTATGAACCGCTCTGGGCTGTCCCGCCTTTGACAACTTGCTGAAGCATTCTTGTCATGTTCCATGCATTCTGCACGCTAAACACTCGTTCTTGGTTACCACGATTCTTTTCTACAGTTTCTCCTTCATCATTGGTGATCTTTTGAATAAAGAAAGGCTTTTTATATACGCCTTCATTGGCAAATGTATGGAAGGCCCCAGCGATCTGTAATGGCGAAACTCCTTTTTCTAAACCGCCAAGCGCAATAGCTAAGCCTTTATCAGAGATATCTATCCCCATTTTCTCGAGATATGACTTCGACGTATCAATGCCCAGCTGGCTTAACGTCCACACAGCAGCGGTATTTTTACTTTTCATGAGGGCTTCCATCATTGTGACCCGGCCCTCATACTGCCCATCGTAATTCTTAGGTGAGTAGCCGTCATAGCTTTTTTCTTTGTCTTCAAGCAGCGAATAAGGTCTGAATTTTTTCTCCTGCATTGCCGGACCGTACACCGCGATCGGCTTAAAAACAGATCCCGGCTGCCTAACAGCTGTCACCCTGTTATAGCCTCTCGCCTGATATTCTCGTCCTCCAATGGCTGCTTTCACTCCACCAGACTCGTTATCAATAAATACGGCGCTGCCTTCCGGAGAACCGCTTTTTCCCGGGAAATAACGGTTGTTCTTCATCGCATCATATGCAGTTTTTTGCAGATTCATATCAATCGGTACTTTAATGGTATAGCCGCCTTGAAGCAATTGTTCATGTGAAATGGCATACTCTGATTCTGCTTCTTTTATGATGAGATCAACATAGCTGTCCACCCAAGGTGTTTCTGATTTCTTTTTTAAATGAATGCCTAGTGTTCTCCCTTTTGCTTCTACCGTTTCTGTTGAAGACAAATATCCTTGTTCGTTCATTAAATTCAGGATGGTGTCCCGCCTTTGTTTATTTTTATCAGGGTGTAGAACAGGCGAATAAGTAGATGGTGCCTTTGGCATCGCAGCGAGAGTAGCACCTTCGCTGACCGTTAAATCTTTGACATCCTTACTAAAGTAATAATTGGCTGCTGCCTGAATACCATAAACACCATGGCCGAAGTAAAGCTGATTCAAATACATTTCAAGCAGCTTATCCTTGGAATAATCTCTTTCTAAATTAATGGCAATAATGACTTCTTTCGTTTTTCGAAGAAAGGTTTTGTCATTTGTGAGAAAAATATTTTTTGCGAGCTGCTGAGTAATTGTACTGCCGCCCTCTACCTTTCCTCCTGCTAATATATCTCGATAAACCGCCCTTGAAATAGACTGTGCATCAATTCCGTGATGCTCATAAAAACGCTTGTCCTCGACAGCCACAAAGGCTTTTGCTACTTTATCGGGCACCTCTTTTAACGACACAGGGTCCCGATTTTCTGAATACATGCTTGTGAGTTCTTTTCCATTCTGGTCAATGATTTTGGAGGAAGCGTGAAAAACAAGCTTCTTTTCATCTATGACATAATGTCCTAAAAATAAAATCGTCAGATAGCCAATAAATGAGAGTACGATTGTACTTCCTGCAATGACTAATGGAATGATTATCTTCTTTTTCTTCAAATTAGGTCACCTCATTCCTTTATACGGATAGTATGGGATGTATTGCTTCATAATATGTTTTATGGATTGACTGCCAAAGAATTATATATCATTCTTTTGTTATACTATCAAGCAGGAGGCGGTTTAGATGAATTTCTATATTACATATGGAACAGCAGATTTTTTGCATAAAATCGCAAAAAAACACCATCTGGAAAATCTGCTTTATATGGTCGGGAAAGAACAAGCAGCTCTTTTTCATGAAACGGAGGGTGAGACTGTATTTAAAGCCCCTCATGCCTATGATGTGATTTATGCGAAAGGCGAGCTTGTCCAATCTGGTTTCGTCACCTTGAATCATATCCCTGTTAAGCTTGAAAGCAGAGCACTCTTTGAATCCACCTTTCAGAAAAAGACGAACATCTCAGAACATCAGCGCGGCTTCCAAGCTATTCGCGTTTTAAGACCTCAAAAAGATGAAGAAGTTTATTTGATTTTGACACTTTGGGAATCAGAGGACTTATTTCAAGACTTTCAAGAATCAGAAGCATTCTTTCAGCCACACGAGGATACAGGCTCCATTTTCTCTCGTCCGGCTTACCTCACATCCTACCATGCCGTCACAGACAATTAAGGAAGTGCTGCTCTCAGCACTTCTTTTTTTCATGAAAAAAAGCCCAATCGCTGGGCTCTTCATTTTATGAGCTTGATTTCAGCTCGTACCGATGAATGATCGGCTGAAGCACATAGAAATTCAGCAATATCCAACCCAATAAGACCGGCCATTTCAACATAGGTGAAGCACCTTTCAATTGAACGAGCAGCACCAATAGCGGAATCAAACAGATCATGAAAAAACTCATTTTTGAGACAAACGTTTCTTTGATTTGATGCCGGCAGCTTGGACACATCATCATTTTCGTATGTGATAAATGAAACTTTTCGACGAAAGAAAATGTTTTTGAACAATTTG
Organism: Bacillus sp. FSL R5-0659; assembly: GCF_038008785.1. Taxonomy (NCBI): domain Bacteria; kingdom Bacillati; phylum Bacillota; class Bacilli; order Caryophanales; family Bacillaceae; genus Bacillus; species Bacillus sp. FSL R5-0659. The sequence goes on along the minus strand of NZ_JBBOZU010000001.1, from coordinate 994,383 downwards.
GACAGCTTCCCAACGCTACTCCTCCCTTTCCCTGCTTCATATCAACTTCGACTTTTATGCAAAATGACCTTTTGATACTGACCACGAAATCCTCTTCTGTTGAAAGATTCTAACAATTACCATACAATCAGTAAAAGAGCATGAAGGAGGTTTTCGATTCAATGACAATATCCACTTTACAGAAAAGCATCAATGAACGTCTTGATGAACATTATGAGGAAATGGTTGAAATTAGACGCCATCTCCATATGAATCCTGAACTTTCTTTTCAGGAAGAAGAAACAGCCGCTTTCATCGCCAGCTACTATGATACATTACAAATCCCTACGCGTACTCAGGTGGGCGGTCATGGCGTACTCGCTTTTATCGAAGGAGCTTCTCCGGGGCCAACCATTGCCCTCAGAGCTGATTTTGATGCACTTCCCATCCACGATGAAAAAGATGTACCTTACAAATCAACAAAACCTGGAGTGATGCATGCGTGCGGTCACGATGGACATACTGCGACACTTCTTGTATTAGCAAAAGTTTTGCATACACATCGTGACCAATTAAAAGGAAAGATCGTCCTCATTCATCAGCATGCGGAAGAATATGCTCCCGGCGGTGCAAAACCAATGATTGAAGACGGCTGTTTAGACGGTGTCGATGTGATATTTGGTACGCACCTTTGGTCTTCAGAGCCTTGTGGCACGATTCTTTATAAAAGTGGAAACTTTATGGCAGCCGCCGATCGTTTCTCTATTCAAGTCCAAGGGAAAGGCGGACACGGTGCCCAGCCTCATTTAACAAAAGATGCCGTACTCATCGGTTCACAAATCGTCGCAAACCTGCAGCAAGTCGTTGCCCGTAAAGTCAATCCGATTGATTCTGCTGTTGTTTCTGTTGGAGGTTTTGTCGCAGAGAATGCCTTTAACGTCATTGCAGATTCAGCTGTTTTAACTGGTACTGCACGATCCTTTGAAGAAAGTGCACGGCATATCATCGAACGAGAAATTGAACAGGTGGTAAAAGGGGTGTGTCAGATGCATGATGCTTCCTACACATATGAATATGTGAGAGGATATCCAGCTGTCAAAAACCACCCGAAGCCGACTGAATATATTGCGGACGTCGCAGAACAGACGGAAGGTGTAACAGAAGTAAAAGAAGCGGAAACCCAAATGGGCGGAGAAGACTTTGCTTACTACCTTCAGCATGTCCCTGGCACCTTCTTCTACACAGGCGCCATGCCGGAAAACAGCCAGGATGTGTATCCACATCATCATCCAAAGTTCGATATCAACGAAAAAGCAATGCCTGTCGCAGCAAAGGTACTCGCTAACGCCGTTCTTTCCTACAATGAATAAAAAAAAGCCGCTGTCCTCAGCGGTTTCAGCGTGTAGACAAACCCTCGCATTCGGTTTCAGGTCTGCGCTCCGGTGCTCGTCCTTCCTAGACTGAAAAGGTTTTTTCTATCACGCTGTGCTGAAAAGAAGACAAAGGGCTAAAATAAAAATTATTTTAGCCCTTTGTCAACAATCTGAAGCCCCTGTCCTCAGCGGCTTTTCTATTTCATATCTTTCAATATCCGTAAATGAAACACATGGCGTGCGACCTCTCCGAGCTGTCCTGTCAGCTGATGATTTGCCACGCCGCCAACAGCGGCTCCGACGACCGGCATTAATTGAAACAGCTTCACAAGATCAATGTAATCTCGATACTCCTGCTGAAAGCTGTACCAATCCATTTCCTCTCGGCTCGTTTCCCAATCATCTATGATCTTCATCATTTTTTGACGATGTGCACTGCTGGAAAAAGCGAGTTGAAATATACAGAGCAAAAAGAGTCTTTCTTCCTTTTGAGATAAATCAAAGCCGTAAATACACGCCAGCTCATAAAGGCATTTCATCTTTATGCTCAGCAGCAGCGGAAAGTCTGCCATTCCGAGGAATAAACCGCCTGCACCTGTTCCAATCCCTTCGACGGCAGCCGCCTTTTGGTAATACTTCACTTTATCCTTTGCCAGTTCATTTCGTTCTACAAGAGATAATTGTTCATCAATCACTGAAAATGAAGTGAAGTGTGATCCTGATACGGTGGATTCAACCATTGTTTTGACTGCACTTGTGATGACTTGATGAAACCTGGCAGGAATTCGGCGGTTCACCTGCTGCTGAACTCCTTTTGAAAACCGTTCGATCTTTGAAGGTTTTCTTAAAAAACGTGTTTGAAAAAGAATGGCTTCTTCATACAACTCCCGTTCAGCTGCATTCATCCGGTCCCCTCCTAGATGTCATCATACGCGCGTTGTAAAAAACATATCTCCACTTATCTCATCTTTTTTAACCTACTTTGTACGTAAGGCTTAAAGAGGACAAGCACAAACGCTACAGAAATGAGAAGGGCAAGTCCGCTTCCCTGCCAGCCTCCTGCTGGAAGTACCGCACAGCTCAGCAATATCGATTGGATGATGAGCACATTACGGACGAGAACAAAAAAGCTTCGATCCTTTTCTTTTTGAGAAACTGGATAAAGTGCCTGTAATGAAAGATGAGCAAAGTGCTTCGTTAAAGGCACAAGCTGTACACCTGTGATAAATACTGTGAACAAGACAAGCAACGCACCCACCCAGCCTGCTGCACCTGTATACAAAATAATCAGGACAAACACGGCTGTTAATCTAAACACCAGACCAAAATAGTCATTTGAGCGTACAAACGCCCTCACATACATATAAGAAAAAGTTTTACGCTGATCATAAGGAACAAACTTCAACATCCAGTCCATGTATGCTCTTCTTTTCACCTGTTTCTTTAAGTGAGGCACATCGGTGAATAAGTTTGCCAAACGATAAAAACGCTGCTTCCGTTTTAATTCATCAGAAATATGCAGTTCCCATTGAAAAGGCTGTTTTTTCACTGCATTTGTTAAGTAGACGAGATAGACACCGTAGATAAGATAAAAAACGATTGCAATCACATAGGCTGCCTGTAAGACGGTGTAGATCAACATCATATTTAATAGAAAACGAAGGGCTGCATCGAGCCATCTCACATGTTTTCCTTGAAAATAAGTCATTCTCCATTGAATGGCTGTATTCAAACCCTTTATCAAAATCATTTGCGCCAGTATCAGCACATACCCCGTGATACCTCCTGAAGACACTGCCGAATAAAGCGGAAGTGCGACAATGGATACAGCAATGAGAGGAAACAGCTGAGAAATGAAGCTAAAGTTAAAAGCTTGTTTTAAGTAAGGCTCCATCTTCCCTTCTAAAGGAAGTAAAAACACGAGATCGGCTTCTTTAATTAACGTACGTACGTATGAGCTTGTAAGTACTAACGAGAAAACAACTGCCATCACCCAGTAGGATGGGAAGTGAGCCGGAATCTGTTTGAGCCAACTGCTGTACCAGCTTGCTCCGCCTGCAAGGAAAAAAATGAGCACAATGACAAGATGATCGTTGAACATGTATTTTAAGTATTTTCTTGTTTCTTGTATGTGTTCCTCTAATCTTGATTTCCAAATAGTAAGCGTTGTTTTACTCATAGTTTTCTTCCTTTGTTAATTCCAAATAAAGATCATCGAGTGTCGCATCTCTCATATTGAACTGTTCTCTCAGCTCTGCCAGTGTTCCTTTCGCTCTGATTTCCCCTTCGTGCAAAATAATAAAGGAATCACAATAGCGCTCAGCTGTCGCTAAAATATGCGTTGACATCAGGACACTAGCACCGCTTTTCTTCGCAGCATTCATCCGTTCAAGCAGTGCATTGATCGCAAGAGGATCAAGCCCTAAAAACGGTTCATCGATGATATACAGCTCTGGTTCCACAAGGAATGCACACATAATCATGACCTTCTGCTTCATTCCTTTTGAAAAATGAGCAGGGAACCATTTCAGCCGTTTCTCCATCCGAAATTCTTTCAGCAACGACGGCAGCCGTTCGTCTAATTGTTCCTTCGATAGACCGTAAGCCATCGCTGTCAGCTCTAAATGCTCTTTTAACGTTAATTCTTCATATAAAACAGGTGTCTCAGGAATAAATGTAAATTGTGAACGATACGCCTCTTGGTCGTCTTGAAGGGTTCGTCCATTCAATTCAATGACACCTTTATGCGGTTTCATAAGCCCGATAATATGGCGGATGGTTGTACTTTTTCCCGCCCCGTTTAAGCCAATGAGACCGACGATTTGATTTCTTTCTAATTCAAATGAAATATTTTTTAGAACGGGATTCTTCGTATATCCACCCGTTACATCTTTTACAGTGAGAAGGGACATGAATTCGTTCCTTTCTTTCTTTTTTCCTTTATAGTAACAAAAACGAATGATAATTTGAAATGTTTACCTATAGACGAGTCATGAATAAAAAATAGGCGCTATGGTCATCATAATGTATGTAGAAGAAATGAACTTGATGACCAATAAGTAAATGAGGTGTTTGTTAAAGGCAAAGAACCGCATGACAAGTTGGTTTTTCATCTAAAAACCTTAGCTTCTGTTTTGCTTCACTGATTCTTGATTTTTGTGTCCTATACAATATGTATACGACAAACCAAAACGTCAAATGAGGTGTTTACGGCAGAAATAGCAGGCATATGAATTCTTTATTTCAGTAAATAGAGAATTCAAAAGGCATATCGAATGAAAGCATCAGCATTTCTTCTGCAGGAGCAGGATGAGCGACCAAAGGAGTTCGCTTGTCCTGTTTTCTTTTTTGCTTCTTTTTGTGATACGATAAAGGAAAAATAATGAGGAGTGACATGGCGTGAGCGACTGCATTTTTTGCAAGATCATTGATGGAGACATTCCATGTGCAAAAGTATATGAAGACGAGCATGTATTGGCTTTTCTTGATATCAGCCAAGTAACAAAAGGACATACACTTGTAATCCCGAAAATACATAAAGAAAATATCTATGAGATGACACCAGAAGTGTCTAACCACTACTTCCAAGCGATTCCGAAAATTGCAAGGGCGATCAAACAGGAATTTGAACCAATCGGGTTAAACCTCCTGAACAACAACGGTGAAAAAGCTGGTCAATCGGTGTTCCATTACCATATGCATATCATTCCGCGCTACGGCAAAGGTGATGGCTTTGGTGCCGTATGGAAATCACATCAAGATCAATACACGTCAGAGGATTTAAAAGACATTTCTTCTGCCATCCACACGCGGCTTACCTCATCTTAACAGATGAGGTTCAGCATGTAGACAAACCCTCGCATTCGGTGTCAGGTCTGCGTGCCGGTGCTCACGAATGTCAAATTCGCTCCGCTCCGGTACTCGTCCTTCCTAGACTTCAAAGGTTTTCTATCAGGCTGAAAAGAAGACAAAGGGCTAAAATCAAGATCATTTTAGCCCTTTGTCAACAATCTGTACCTCATCTTAACAGATGAGGTTTTTCTTATTTTTGCCCCTTTTCATCGCTTTCATCTCTTAATAGTAAGATATTTTGAACGATTCAAATTTTTTGTCCAAATGCTTCAAATTTGTGATAGGATGGTTTTATCTTTTGATCCATTAACGCGAGAAATAGGGAGAGATTGTGATGAAGCGAACGACAAATTTTAATGCTGGTCCGGCGGCACTGCCGCTAGAAGTGCTTCAAAAAGCACAGGAAGAACTTGTTGATTTTAAACAAACTGGGATGTCTGTGATGGAGCTTTCTCATCGCAGCAGTGAATATGAAGAAGTCCACAATAAAGCAAAAGCGCTTTTGGTGGAACTGATGGACATTCCTGAAGATTATGAAGTCCTCTTTTTACAAGGCGGAGCTAGTCTTCAATTTGCGATGATTCCTATGAATTTCTTACATGAAGGCGAAACAGCTCATTTCATTCAAACAGGCGCTTGGTCAGAAAAAGCCTTGTCAGAAGCAAAAGGGTTTGGTCAGACATCTGTCTTTGCTTCAAGTGAAGATGACAACTACTCGTATATTCCAGAAGTAGATGCTTCCGGTTTAACAGATGGCGCTTACTTACACATCACATCAAACAATACGATCTTCGGCACACAGTGGAAAACGTTCCCACAAACGTCATTTCCGCTCATTGCGGATATGTCCAGTGATATTCTCAGCAAAAAAATAGACGTTTCTTCATTTGATCTCATTTATGCCGGGGCACAAAAAAACCTAGGGCCTTCTGGCATCACGATTGTGATCGCACGTAAACGTTTATTAGAGAAAGAGAAAAGCAGTACGCCAAAAATATTAAAATATTCAACACACGCAAAAGCTAACTCTCTTTATCACACACCACCGACTTTTGCGATTTATATGCTGTCGCTTGTCCTTGAGCATGTTAAACAAGCTGGCGGTGTAGAAGCAGCGGAAAAACGCAATGAACAAAAAGCAGGCATTCTCTACGATACAATTGATCAAAGCGGCGGTTTTTATCAAGGACATGCGCGTGCTGACAGCCGTTCGCATATGAATGTCACCTTTACTCTTCGCGATGATGCACTTACTTCTTCCTTTGTGGAAAAAGCAAAGCAAGAGCAAATGGTTGGACTTGCCGGCCACCGTTCTGTCGGTGGATGCAGAGCATCTATTTACAATGCGGTCTCAATTGAAGACTGCCAAAAGCTTGCGGACTTTATGAAAAAGTTCCAGCAAGAAAATGAGTAAAAAGGCTTTTCTATAGGGAAATAAATTTGTTATAATAACGAGAAATATAAAGTCATGACTCTTGCAATAAATGATGAGCCATATTATTGGAGAGTCCTATAAGAGCTTAGCAGAGGAGAGCATAGAAATGAAAACAAAAGAATTAGTGATTATGTCATTGCTTGCAGCAATGGGAGCTGTTTTGCATACGATTTTCCCGCCCATCTTTTTCGGAATGAAACCTGATATGATGCTGGTCATGATGTTTTTAAGCATCATCCTTTTCCCAAAGGTTCAGCATGTCGTCGTGATTGCGCTAGTGACTGGAGTCATTTCTGCATTAACAACGGGATTCCCAGGCGGACAAATTCCGAATATGATTGATAAGCCAGTGACAGCCTTTATCTTCCTAGCCCTTTTCTTATCTTGCTCGAAGATAAAGAACAAAGTGGTGCTGACCGCTGTGTTAACTGCGATTGGAACCATCGTATCCGGCGTGATTTTCTTATCTGCCGCTTTACTGATCACTGGACTGCCAGCTGCATTACCGGCACTTCTTGTGGGCGTCGTCCTGCCAGCTGCTGTGATTAATACCATCGCTATGGTATTTGTCTTCCCAATTGCTCAGTCCATTCTGAGACGTGCAAGAATGATAGAAGTTGCTTAACGAATAACCGAACCTCTTCATGATAGATGAAGAGGTTTTTTTCATGCTTTTATAAAAGAAAAAGGGTCAGCAGCAAAATGAGGAGCGAAATCCCTGCACCTGCCGCACACACAAGTGCTTTTTGCTTTAAGACATGTTTTGGCGGATAAGACCCTGCATACCCAAGCTGTCTTGCATAATGAATAGAACCACCTGTAAAAACGATGACGATACACATAAAAACGAACAGAAAGACAGACAACCTTCTCCCCTCCCTTTTCTTCAAAAGTATGCTAAAATAAAGCAAGCTATGTATGGAAGTTCAATGAAGCTGATCGTCAGCTCAGAGAGAACATGCGAATGTGTAAAATTTGACTAGAGGTGATTTGAATGGCTAGTGGACGTTCTTTATTAACAGGATTATTTGTAGGCGGTCTCCTCGGAGGTGCGGCAGTGCTCCTGACGACTCCCTCTTCTGGCAGAGATGTGCGCGGAAAAGTGAAAGACGGCTATGACAAATTCGAAGATACGCTGACAAAATTAAAAAGAGATGGACAAGCTTTAAAAGAGCAAATTGTGGAAACAGCAAAAGAAAGCGCAGAGGTGATTAAAGAAGTCGGATCTGAATTGCAAACATCGATTCAGCAATGGCGCGAAGAAATCAAACCTCATCAGCAGGACTTACAAAAGGAAATTCAGGAAATTGAGGAAAAGCTCAAACAACTGGAGAAAACCTTACAAAACTAATATACTCACAAAAAAATATTCGTTTACAAAAGTGTGCGGGGTGCGTATCCCGCACTTTTTTTGTTGAAAAAAGGTTATTTTGTCAATGTTTTTCATGACTTTTAAAAATTCTTGAATTTTCAGCTTTATTAATCTTTATTTTATTGGCATAATAGAATTACAAGAAAAAGAGAAGTAGGTGAAATGGATGAATCATTCGGAACAGCCTTTCGATGTAAAAGAAGCACTTTTATTCAGTCAAAGAATGGCCCAATTGAGCAAAGCTCTTTGGAAATCCATTGAAAAGGACTGGCAGCAGTGGATCAAACCGTATAACCTAAATATCAATGAACATCATATTTTATGGATTGCGTATCAATTAAAAGGAGCTTCAATATCAGAAATTGCAAAGTTTGGCGTCATGCATGTATCAACGGCGTTTAACTTCTCCAAGAAACTGGAGGAACGAGGATTTTTAAAATTTTCTAAAAAGTTAAACGATAAACGCAATACGTATATTGAGCTAACGCCAAAAGGCGAAGAGACATTCCATAAACTACTCGAAGATTTTGACCCGGCACGAACTGGTATTGTCAAAGGCGCACAGCCGCTTCATGACATTTACGGAAAATTCCCTGAGATTTTAGAAATGATGTGCATCATCCGAAACATTTATGGTCAGGATTTCATGGAGATTTTTGAGAAATCGTTTTCAAACATTGAGAAGGACTTTTTGAATGAGCGAGGAAAAGTCACGAAAAAGACTGAGGAACTTGAAAACTCAGCTGAGGCAGCAGAAAAAGCGGCTAACACAAATCAAATTGTTTAATGATCTTTATAAATTCATTCATTAACGGCTGAAATAGTCCTTGATCATGCAAAGCAAATATGGTCTCATGAACATCCAGCTTTTCAATTAATTGTCCCGCAAAAAGCGCGAGGAGATCGTCAAACATGACGTAGCCTTGTGCTTTTTGCTTATCCATTTCCTCTGAAAGCTCAGCACAAATACGCTCAATTCCCTCTGCCTCTTCTTTCGATACACGCTGCCTGATCAATAACGCATAATATGGATAACGGCTCATATCGGTTGCCGTCAATAAAAGTTCCATATAATATTCAAGCTGGCTCATTCGTTCCTCAATACTCATGTACGTTCCCTCTTTCTCTTAGTCCTTCTATTTTAGCCGAAATTACTCATTGACGAAAGAGACGAACCTCCCCCTTCTGTTCTTTTTTCTTGAAAAATCCAAAGTTTCCTCTCTTTATTCCATTTGAAGGCAGCATTTTATTTTTTTTCATCAAAACCATTGATTTTTATCCTCAGGAAGAGTAAATTATCTTGAGATATTCAATTCGATTTTTAGATTGGAAGGATGAAAAATGAATTGTTGGAAGACCATTAATCTTGAAAAGGATTATGGTTATACGAGAATGATGATTTCTGCCATAAGTCTTGCTATCCTTTTTTTCATTATGGCATTTTTATGTTTTCAACTGACTCATCCTGAAACGAGGCTAAGCAGCCATAACGCACCGCTTTTTGCCGTGCTCTTACTTGTGACATTGCTTGTCCACCGTGTGGTTCACTTGATCCCAGTGATGAAAAATAAGAAAAAAATGACGCTATTTATGAAACGAAATTGCTGGCAGCGCGTGCCTAAGAAAGTGATGCTTTTTTCACTTCTCAGCCCGTTTTGTGTCATCTCACCGGTTTACTTTGTATTAGGCGTGGCGTTTCCTATGTACGCACACTATTTTATCATCATCGCAAGTATACATGCAGGCTATTGTTTGCCTGACTTTTTATTTGCATGGAAGCTGCTCAAAGCACCTAAATCCTGCATCATCGATCAAGCTCAAGACGAGTTTGATATTTTAGTTGACCAAACTTCCTCATCATGAGGTTTTTAAAGCCAACTTCTATCTTTTTCATAAAAAATTTGGTAATGTAGTATGGGAATAGCATAGAGAGGGGGGATCTCCGATAGTTTTATTTTACTTCATCGTCTTTGCCGCGTTTATTGTGTATTCAATAAACAGGCTTACTAATACATTATGCCTTGTCAGAGAGATTCCTGAAGAACGGCAAGATAAGGTGTTTCGCTTTATCAATGTATCAATACTGATCTTACTTATCTCATCATTTGTTGAAATTACCATTTCCATTTAAGATCAAAGCAAAAGCTGCCAGTTTGAGGGCAGCTTTTTGTGTATATTTTAATTAGCAAATCCAAGATGCACCGATGATGATCAATAAGATGAATAATACGACGACTAGTGCAAAACCGCCAGCAAAGACTTCTCCTCCCATGTAAAAACACCTCCTGCCAGTTCTTCCTCTGTTCTAAGCTCAGTGTATGCAGAAAAATAAAAAGCGTTTAGGCACCTGTCATCGTTTGAAAAAAGAACCGCCCTCACGCACGGCAGGACGGCTCCCTTCTGTCACAGCGATTTAATTAATAAAGATATGCTGCACCAACGATGATCAGCAAAATGAATAGCACGACCAATAAAGCAAACCCATTAGAATATCCTGCTCCCATATAATTCAGCCTCCTTTTTGTGATCACTATATGTGTATGTCGCGCGCAATTTTTTGACTAGACGAATGCCCTTCCATTTGCATTTCTTTTTACAGCATGTCACAATATGTTATGATACAAGCAATGATAAATAAATTGGAAAGATTAGGAGTGTTTTTTGAATGAAAAAAATGGCTTTAGCAGCTGTAACAGCAGTAAGTGTTTTAACTCTTGGCGCATGCAGTAGCGGTGATAAAGATGTAATCGCAACAACAAAATCAGGAGATGTCACAAAAGGAGAACTTTATACAACTCTTAAGAAACAAGCAGGTGGAGATGCTCTAAACCTACTTGTTCAACAAAAGGTTCTTGCTGACAAATACAAAGTATCCGATAAAGAAATCGATAAGAAATTGGAAGAATATAAAAAGACACTTGGTGAAGATCGTTTAAAACAGCTTCAAGATGAATTCGGTAAAGATTACATCAAAGATCAAGTGAAATATGAGCTGCTGACTCAAAAGGCTGCCAAAGCTAACATCAAAATCACTGATAAAGAAGTCAAAGCGTATTACGATGACCTTAAAGGGAAAATCCGCGCAAGCCATATTTTAGTAGCTGATAAGAAAACAGCTGACGAAGTGGAAAAGAAATTAGATAAAGGTGAAAAATGGGATGCCCTTGTCTCTGAATATTCAACTGATACTGCTTCAGCTGCACAAGGCGGCGATGTAGGCTGGTTCGCAAAAGAAGGCCAAATGGACGAGAACTTCAGTAAGGCTGCTTTCAAACTAAAAGTAAATGAAATCAGTAAGCCAGTAAAATCCCAATTCGGCTACCATATCATTAAAAAGACCGAAGAACGTGGTAAATATGATGACATGAAAGCGGACTTGAAAAAAGAACTGCTTGACCAAAAACAAGCAGACACAAATGAAATCCAAAACATCTTAAACAAATTAGTAAAAGATGCTGATGTGAAAGTAAAAGATAAAGAGCTTGAAAAAACGTTCAAAGAAAAATCTGAACAGCCTGCACAAAATCAGCAGACTCAACAGTAATCACAAAAAACCCCTCTGCCATCATCGTGCAGAGGGGTTTTTGTATGACTAGATTAAGCAATCGAATGATCTTCATGTGCCGCAGTATCCTGTGATCTTTTCACCTGCTGATCCTGACGTCTGCGCTCTCTTTCCTGTTCCATTCGCTCGATAAAAATTTCTCCTTCCTTTTCAATAAAGGATTGATCAATTTCTTGCTCCTCTTTGGCTGTTGTCATTAATTTATACGCACAGAAAATAATGCCGATGATACAGGCATACACCCACCACGGAAAAAACAACATTTTTTCATCGCCTCCTTTTCTTAAGGACATTCCTCTCTTCCTTTGTGTTACATGCTTATGCGAAAAGAAGACAAGTTATGAAAAAAACGCCCGCATAAACGGACGTTTTGACATGATTATTCGTGATGGAAAGTTGGTTTATAAAACGAACGATTCTCAAGAGCAAAAATACGTTCTGTATATTCTCCTGGTTTCACATGCTCAAGCGCACGATCCATCATGTTCATTTTCGCATCTAAATTATCAATATAGTGGAGAATTTCAGCCTCTTTCACCATTGGTGGTTTCGGGCTTCCCCACTCTCCTTTTCCATGATGACTTAGGACTAAGTGCTGTAAAATGAGAATTTCTTCTGAATCAATGCTAAGCTCTTCTGCCGCTTTCGCAATTTCTGTCACCATGATGGAAATGTGGCCAATTAAATTCCCTTCCACTGTATATGTGGTAGAGACTGGACCTGAAAGCTCTTTTACTTTCCCTAAATCATGAAGAATGATGCCTGAATATAAAAGATCTCGATCTAGTGATGGATATAGGTCAACAATGGATTTTGCTAAATGCAGCATGGACACGACGTGGTAGGCGAGTCCAGAGACAAATTCATGATGATTTTTTGTCGCTGCTGGATAATCAGCAAATTCCTGTCCATATTTCTTCAGCAAATGCCTTGTAACACGCTGAATATTAGGGTTTTTCATATCAAAGATATATTGCATAATCGTATCCATCATATCGTGTTTTGGAATAGGAGCTGTTTCGAGAAAATCATCAATTCGAATTTGCTCGTTTTCAGCAACAGGGCGTATATTCCTAAGCTTCAGCTGATTCCTCCCGCGATAATGATGAATGTCGCCTACTACCTTCACGATGGTTTGCGGGCCATAGGTGATTTCATCATTCTGCTTTGCATCCCATAGTTTCGCCTCAATATCTCCACTTTGATCTTGAAGAATGAGCGTTAAAAATGGTTTGCCATTACTTGCAATCCCTTTAGTAGATGATTTAATTAATAAATGCAGGTCAACTTGTTCGCCGACATCATAGGTCATGATCCCTTTAGCCATTCAATAAAAGCTCCTTCCATGTTTCTGCTCATATAAGTATAACATAAGTCATTATTTGTCAATCATTCAACTGCTAAACTCGTAATCTGTCCATCTTCTGCTGCCTGCGCCATATGCTGATGACAGGTAAAATAAAACAGCTGTGTTTCAAAACGCGTGAGTTCATTCATCAACTCCAGCACTCTTCCTAGACGAACATGATCAAAATGAACGAAGCTGTCATCCATCATAAACGGAAGCTGACATTCCTGCTGATGAGACAAGGCGAGTGCAAAACGAATCGCCAGATAGACTTGTTCACATGTTGCCTGTGAGAGCTCTTCTGGGCGGAATATTCGTCCATCCACCCTTTTCACAATCAGCCGGTCATCCTCGGGTGAAAATAAAATGGCTTCATATCGATCATTCGTTAACGGCTGAATAAAGCTTGAAGCTGTTTGCAGCAATGCTGGCAGCCTTGTTTCTTTATGCTCATTCAATTTTTCTCGAATGACGGAGCGGACAAGCTGAATTGCCGCCCATTTTTTCGCAAGGTGCTTTGCATGCTCCTGCTCAGCTGCAAGCTGATGAGTCAAATCAGACACCGTACCAGAAGCTTCTATTTGCCGGATTTCCACTGCTCGTTCTGCCAGGCGTTTTTCCATATTTGCCGCATTCGATTGTACGTTATTCAGGTGCTGCTTCGCTTCTGCACACTCTTCTTCAAGAAGACGCAATCCTTTGCGAACAATCGATTCTTCCTCATCAAAGCAGCCGCTTCTATGCAGCTCTTGATTCAGCTGCTGCAAATGGGAAAGCCGTTCCCGATATTCTTTCGATAAATGAGAAAGGATTTGGTAATCTTTTTTGGACTCTGCTTCTACTTGACGAAAAAGCGCGTCCATTTGTTTTTCGTAATAGTCAATTTCCCCTTCTAGCGTCGTGATCTGCTGTTTCACATGTTGAATCGATACATCCAATGTCTGACGTTCTTTTTCTCTTTTCGCCTCATCTTTCAATATCTCTTGAAAGGCCAAGATATTCTCTTGAATGGTGCCTTCCTTTCGTTGAAGAAGACTGCTTAACGCTTCCACCCTATGCTCATAATTGGATTGCTGGCCGGCAAGCTCGTCTATTTCCCGGCTAAGCCCCTCATATCCCGCTGTATCCGTTTTTAATTGCTTCAGAATAAGGAAGGCTTCTACAAGGAAAGAAAGCTCTGAGGACAAGCCCAGCTGTCTTTTCTTTTCCTCTACTTGCTGCTGGACAGGTTCCAGCTCCAGCTCCCAGTCTTCATATTGCCGGATGATCCTTTCGTACAAAAGCTCCTTCTGCCTCACAAGCGTTTCAGCTGAAGCTGCCTGCACTTGGAAGGAATCGAATGTTCCCACGCCGCTTCCCTGTTTCACCTGTATTGCTTTCAAAAATGGGTAAATGGCAAAAAAAACAAAAACAGAAAATCCCGCAAATAAGAAAGTAATCCACCATTCTGTTAAAAAGAAAAGGACAAGCAGAAATGCAGCATCAAACATCACCATCACAGGAAATAACCACGCCCGGGAATGAACCTGTTTCTCTTTTGTTCTTGTTTCCCCAGTTTCCACTGTACTGTGCGATTTGGCCTGCTGTTCCTTTAATCCTTTTAAAGCGGTTTCCGCTTCTTCCAGCTCATGTCTTGCATGATCAAACCTGTCATCCAGCTGTGCCTTTCTGTCCATTAAACGAACATATTGGCTGACAGCCTCCTTTAATTCCCACTCAAATTCAAGGGAGTCGTCGATCTGATCGAGCTTGACTGAACGCTGCCACTTCAGCTTCACTGCGGCTTCGTCCATTTTTTGTTTCAATGAATCACGTTCTGCTTTACATTCAGCTAAGCGATTTTTGACACGTTCAGCATGAGGAGATTCATCAACGACACGCTTCATCTCCAGTAACGTATCCTTGTCATGAAGCGGTTGAACTTGTGCCAACGTGGTTTGCAAATGATCTAATTTTTGCTTTAGTGCAGTCATTTGAGCCTTTTTCGGGTGAAGGTGTGATTCTAACTTATCCAATTCATGCTCTGTTTCTGATCTAAAGCGTTTGACTCGTTCTGGATAACGGGCTAATTCTTTTTTTAACTCCAGCTTCTTCTCTATCATGGGATAAAGTTGAATGTGTTCAGTTAGCTGCTGTATCTGTTCTTCTGTCTGCTTCATTTCCTTTTGAAGCGCTGCGATCGTCTCTATGAATTCAGAATGCTCCCGTTTCTTTTCTGTATAACGGCCTTCTGCCAATCTAGCTTGTTTCAGCTGGCCAGTCAGCTCTTTTAAACGATCAAGCTGCTGGTTTAATTCTGGCTTGCGTCCATTTGGTTTAAACAGCTGCTCCTGCTGCTTAAGCAGCCTGCTCTCCATCTTGGAGGCCGCATCTGAGCCAAATAAACTTGAGAAAAGAAGAAATTCACCGATTTGATCTTCGTTTAAGGCTTGGACATTTTGCAGTCCAAACACATCAAATGAGTAGATTGATTGGAATAATCTGCGATCCGTTCCCTTTAAAAGAGTCCGCAGAAATGCTTCGTCTTTCACTTCACCATTCGGTAAAAACACCTGTGCTTGACCGCCTCGATCGGACGATCTCTCAATGTGAATGACACCTAACTCTTCATCTAAGCAAGTGAGGGAGCCGCCATAGAAAGAACCTTGTTTCGACTTGTACATCTTGTTTTTTGAAAAACCAAATAACATCGACTCAATAAACGCCTTCAATGTCGTTTTCCCCGATTCATTCAGGCCGTAAACTAGCTGAAAACCGTCATCAGAAAAGTGAAAGGTTCGATTTGAAAATTTCCCGAAATTCGCTATATGGAGTGAACGTATTTTCATCATACCTCTCCTTTTCTCATAATTGCTTCAGCTGTTCCGTCAGCAGCCTTTGTGCTTCTTCTTTTATATCCACTTCATCCTCTTTTGTGAGCGCTTTTCCTGACTTTCTGTAGGTTGGGTGACGCTTGATCGGTGAAAGCAGCTCTTCATATGACTCAAACTGTGCAATTTCTGTAGTGAGTTCCTTCAAAAAAGAATCCTCTGGATAGATCACATCCTCATTTGTTCGGCAGTCAATTGACATCACCCAAACGAACACGTCTTCATCTTCCTCCTGCTCATGAAAAACAGTCATCAGCTCTTCGAGGACCTCAAGCTGTGTATGCTCAAAGTAAGAAGGCGCATCACCTATCAATTCAATTCTCACAAAATGAGGAATGCCTTCCTCTTTCAGCTTATTGATTTTGCCTTCCACAAGTGTGACAAGATCGGTCATATGAGCCGTTTCTGTGATGTCTATTGCCAGTGTCTCAAAGATGATATCTGCACAGCTGATAAAATCCGCTGTGTGAGAATCTTCGGAGAGGTGAATCAAGTAACAGCCTTTTTCTCCCGTTTCTTTTATATGTCTGCCCTGCACATTACCAGGATAAATAATATATGGATCTTCATGCAGAAGGGCTCTTTTATGTATATGTCCGAGCGCCCAATAATCAAAATCTTGTGAAAGGAGCTGCTGAAGCTGAAATGGGGCGTAGGCATCATGGCCTTCTTGCCCGGCTAATGTGCCGTGAAGCATCGCAATGTGATAGGCAGCATCTGTCGTTTTGACATAATGAGATGTCATATTTTCATAGACAGCCCGCTCTTTATAGCTAAACCCATAAATGCTCGCGACAAGCTGATCCCCTCGATAATAGGAGTGATCACTTGGTGTACTGCTCGAAAAGACATGTACATTCTCAGGCCACTCAATCGGTGTCCATTCACCGCCTAAATGATCATGATTCCCATAAATAATAAAGACTTCAATCCCATGTGTTTGCAGTCTTAAAAACTGGTTTCTTAAAAAGAGCTGTGCTTTCAGGCTGCGATTTGATTCATCAAATAAATCTCCGCTCAGCAGCACAAAGTCTACTTCTCGCGCAACGGCAAGATCAAACATGTTCTTAGCACTTTGAAATGTACTTTCTTTGAGCCGCTTAAATATAGAATTAGGTATAGTCGACATTCCTGCAAATGGACTGTCTAAATGTAAATCTGCGGCATGAATAAAGGTGAGCTTAGTCAAACGTCTATCTCCTTGTCCGATACTGTCATTGTCCATATTTTATCATGCCATTTTTACGAATGCACGTTCTATCACTCTCATTCTACAAAACACATTTTTAAGGGCTAAAAAAGAGGTTTTGTCTTATTCCATGTTTAATTACATTAAAAACAGAGGAAAGGAAGATGAGGAATGGAGAAGACATACTTTTTAACCGTATTTGATCGGTCGGGTGAGACTTTATTAAATGAAAAAATCACAGCGGATAGTGACGAGAAAGCAAAGGAATTAGGGCGTCATCGCTTAATGGAACAGCAATACACAAAGCATTCCCATCGACTCGTTAATCAAGCAGGCAAGCTGCTTTTATTTGAACGTTAAAAAAGCCGGCTTTCGCCGGCCTTATGTTCATCTATGCTTTTTGAAAGACAGGTCGTCTTTTTTCTAAAAAAGCCTGTATACCTTCCTTGTGATCATGACTTTTTCTCAGTCTTGCCTGTGCTGCCCTCTCTTTTTGAAGAACTGCTAAGAGCTTTGATTCTGACTGCTGGAAATAGATCATCTTTGTTTCGATAAAGGCTTGAAGCGGCATGTTCATAAACGACTTCACACACACTTTTTGGTACGTATCGACCTCTTCTTGGAACAGCCCGTCGGCAAGGCGCAGCTTTAACGCTTCTTCAGCCGGCAGCTTTTGTCCGCTCCAAATCAATTGTTTGGCGGTTTGCTCACTGACTCTTTTTGTGAGGAAAAAATGCCCCCCGCCATCTGGAATTAATCCTACCCCATTAAAATTCATGGCAAGTTTAGCATCGTGATGCATAAACAAGTAGTCACAGCTTAGGGCAAAGCTAAAAGCAAGGCCTGCTGCTGACCCGTGGACAAGCGCAATCGTCACTTTTTTCATACTAGCTAGTGAAAGTGTAATTCCCTCGATCAAATCCATCACACGATGGAAATCTTCTTCACTTTCCTGCTTAAGCATCATCCCAATATCTCCGCCTGCTGAAAATCCTTTTCCCTCTCCCTTGATGACAACGACTTTAGCACTGCTTTCCTCCGCTGCATCACATGCTTCTTTGAATTCAGCAAACATGTCCACATGAAACGAATTATAAGCTTCAGGCCTATTGAAAACGATTTCAAAAACATCCCCGTCTAACTGACAATTGATATATGTCATCATCCATCCCCCTTTTTGTTTAAAAGCTCATAACTTACTTCCATTTCCATCAAGTAAAACCTTTTTCTCTAAACAAAAAATTTCAAGATCAATTGATACTAAAATAAGCATAATCATTGAAACAAGAAATATATTTTTATATAGTAAAATAAGAAAGAAAATAAATTTGAAAGGAGGAGGATGATTGATCAGATGTTCCATCATGATATTGGTTAGCTTCATCGTCATGTTTTCTCCTTTTTCAAATGTCGTTTTTGCGTCACAAGCAGAAGCGAGCACACCTAGCCTGATTTCTCCATCCATCTATGATGAAGAAATCAATGCTGTGAAGACACCTTCATTTTCAAAAAAACATGCTTCATCTCTTTTGTTGAAGGACAGATTATCAATGGCGGATGCCAAAACTTTTCTGTCAAAGCTTGCCCCATCATCTGCATTATCCATTGATCTATGTTTTTTGGAAATGAAGTGTGCGATCCCCGTTATGTATCAATCTAATTACCTCTACTGATTCATTTTATTTCATCCGTATTTACTATACGAAAAACACAGCCTATCAAATTCGGAGGGATAAAATGAACATTAAAGAAAATGATCTTCCTGGGATCGGAAAGAAATTTGAAATTGAAACGAGAAATAGAGAAAAGATGACGATTGTGATTCATGATGATGGCAGACGGGAAATTTATCGTTTTGACGATGATGATCCAGATGAAGTGCTGTCTACCATTTCACTCGATGATGCTGAATCCCGGCAAATCGCTGCTATTATCGGCGGTATGGTGTATAAACCGCAGGCACTAGAAACCATTGAAATGGCCTTCAATGACTTGATCATTGAATGGTTTAAGGTGGAAAAAGGTGCAAAAGCGGTGGGACATACACTCGGTGATTTAGATGTGAGACAAAATTATGAAGTCACCGTGATTGCGATCATTAAACATACAAATGAAAAATTACTCAACCCTGGTGCCGATTCGATTATTCAAGAAAATGATACGATGGTCATTTCGGGCGAAAGAAAACACTTGAAGCGATTGATACGTGATTTTCTTTCTAGAGGGGGAGAGTGATGAATGGATCATTTAGTCTTTGAAGTTGGGACGGCGCTTATTCTTATCGCCATCGCCAGCTTAATCGCCAATAAAATTAAATTTTCTATCATCCCTTTTCTCATTGTCCTCGGAATGATTGTTGGGCCGCATGCTCCAACTATCGGGATCATTGATTTAAAATTTATCGAAAGCACCGAGATTATTTCGTTTTTTGGCAGAATGGGCGTCCTGTTCCTGCTTTTCTATCTTGGACTTGAGTTCTCTGTCGGAAAACTCATTAAATCTGGTAAATCCATTGCAGTCGGCGGATCTATTTATATTTTGATCAACTTCAGCTTAGGACTGCTCTACGGTTTTATCACAGGGTTTGGATTCCTTGAGATTCTCATTATGGCAGGAGTGATTACCATTTCATCCAGCGCCATTGTGGCCAAAGTCCTTGTCGATTTGAAACGGACGGCAAATCCTGAAACAGAGTTAATTCTAGGGATTATTATGTTTGAGGATATTTTCCTTGCCGTTTATTTATCTGTCGTATCAGGTCTTGTCCTAGGAGATGCCACTACTGTTGGCGGTGCCTTATTATCTATTTTAATTGCTTTTGGTTATATGATGCTTTTCTTTATCATTGCGCGAAAGCTGCCAAAACTATTAAACAAGTTGTTTGATATCCGTTCGAACGAAGTGTTCATCATTGTGATATTTGCGGCTTTGTTCTTTGTCGCTGGTTTCTCAGAAACGATTCATGTAGCAGAGGCTATTGGGGCTCTCTTACTTGGTCTTGTTTTCTCAGAAACAGAGCACTCTGACCGCATCGAGCATCTCGTGGTTCCGTTTAGAGATTTCTTTGGAGCAATGTTCTTTTTCAGCTTTGGTCTCAGTATTGATCCATTTACATTGGGTGATGCCTTCTGGCTTGCGATCGGCGCTGTGATGCTTACCTTAATTGGGAACTTCACTGCCGGAATGTTTGCTGGACGGAGAGCTGGATTTTCTCATAAAGCCTCTTCTAATATTGGATTAACCATCGTATCGAGAGGAGAGTTTTCAATCATTGTTGCCGAGCTTGGCATTGCGGGCGGACTTGCCGCTACTTTGAAGCCCTTTGCTGCATTGTATGTCTTAATCCTTGCGATTTTAGGACCGCTCGTAACGAAAGAATCTAAGAAAATCTATCAAATCCTTAACAAAATCTTCAAATGGAAACCTGAAAAACCAAAAGTAAAAAAAGAAACGACGATCTAATAAAAAAGGGCCCTATGCTTGGGCCCTTTTTTATGTCTTATTCAAATTGCTGAAATGCAGTTTTTTGCTTGACTGGCGCTTCCTCGCCCCCACGAATGGTTTGAATCACTTTCTGGTTGCGGTAAATCGATAGTTTTAAATTGGTCGCCGCTGTTCCATGAGAATGATCAAGATTCGTGAATGTAAAGAAATGATTTGAGCGCTTGTCTTTGAACACAAGCCTGAAGTCGTCTGTCACTTTAAAATGCGCATCACTTTCCCATTCAATCAAAGGTTCATATGCGTCAAACCATTTAGGGATATTCGGTGTGTACCCTGTAGCTAATACGGCATGTTCTGCTGTTATGCTTTTTTCTTTCTTCAGCTGCCACTGTCTGAGGTGCAGCTCCAAAGACTGCTGCTCTCCTATTTGAATCGCTTCAAGCTCAGTCATTGGCTGAATGATCACAGATGGCTCTTCACCTGAAACAGAGCGATGATACAATTCCTGATAAATGCGCGAAAGCGTCGATGCATCTATGCCATTTCTTAATCCTGTCAGCCTAGGCAATGTGTTCATACGTTCTTCATAAGGAAGCGAATGAAAATACTCGACATACTTTGGTGTAAAAAGCTCTTGGCCAAGCTCAGCCGTCTCCAGTTCTCTAAATTCACTAGAACGCGTAAACCACGAAAGCTGCTGGCCTTTCTTTTGATGCTGAAGCAGGTCTAAGAAAATTTCGGCTGCACTCTGCCCTGAACCGATCACCGCCACCGACTCAGCTTCGTGAAGTGATTTCTGCTGTTCTAAATAACGGCTGCTATGGGTCACATATGGGTATGCTGCTTCAGGCACATCGACCGGAATCATCGGTTTACTTCCTGTTCCAAGCACGACATGCTTTGCACGATACTCAGATAGTGAACCATCTTTCAATCGTCTGACTTTCACAAGGTAGCCTTCTTGGCAGTCCGTCACTTCTTCTACCTTCATCCCAAACTGACAGCTATCTAACTCTCCTGCAACCCATGATAAATACTCATTGAATTCTCTCCGCGGGATATCAAACTGTTCAAATGTATAGAAGCGGTGAAGTCTATTTGATTCATGTAAATAATTTAAAAAGGTATACCTGCTCCTTGGATTCGCCATTGTGACAAGGTCTGCTAAAAAGGAAACTTGTAAATCCGTTCCTTTGATCAGCATACCGGGATGCCAAGCAAACTCAGACTCCTGTTCAAAAAAACAGCATGAGACATCCTCATACTCCTCTAACAAAGCGGCCAATCCTAAATTGGCAGGCCCAACCCCAATTCCGATCACATCTATCATATGTACACCTGCTTTAACTTTTTATCACTTATATACCCTTTTACAAATGAAAAAAACACTGCGTCATCGCAGTGTTTAAACGTGAGAAACAAATAATGATTCAAGGAATTGAATTTTCTCTTCTGTATAGTGTTCATAGCGGTCATTATACGATTTTGGATCTTTTGGATTGGCATACTGTGTAATTTTCCCTGACCGTGGATCAATGAATTTACTTGCTGCACCGCACCCAATGCCAATGATTGTCTGTACTTCTTCCATGATAATGATATTATACAAGCTTTCCTGTCCATCTAATGAATACCCGACATTTTCGAGATTTCCCAAAATATTTTTTTGTCTATATAAATAATATGGGTAATAATGATGCGCTTTCGTCCAAGTGACCGCTTCATCCATCATACGTGTGATTTCTTCTCGGTCTGCTACTTGGTATTTCTCCTTATTGCGCGTCATTTCAGATGCTCTTTTAAAGGAAAGTGTATGCACAGTTAAAGATTCAGGCTTGAGTTCCTCAGTCTGCTGCAAGGAGTGCTGGAATTCTTTGAGCCCTTCTCCCGGCAATCCAATGATTAAGTCCATATTGATATTATTCATGCCGTACTGTCTTGATAAGTGATACTTTTCAATCGTTTCTTCCACACTATGATGCCGGCCAATAGCTTTTAGTGTTTCATTCTCATACGATTGCGGGTTAATGCTAATTCGGTCAATATTGTAGCGGTTTAGCACCTCTAGCTTATCAGGAGAAATCGTATCAGGACGCCCTGCTTCGACAGTTACTTCCCGTATATGCTTCACATCAGGGAACGAGCGATACATTTCTTCATACAGCAAATCCATTTCTTCGGCTGTGATGCTCGTTGGCGTGCCTCCGCCAAAGTAAACGGTCGTCACTTTGATCCCATGTTCTTTTAGCCATTCGCCCATTTTTTGCATTTCATAATGCAGACCAAACAAAAACGTTCCCACTCTACCAGCTTGTCCTTTAATGGCGTAAGCAGGGAACGTACAATAAGCACATTTTGTGGGACAGAAAGGAATGCCAATATAAATACTCACTTCCTGCTGAAGGTCATACAGATCTGGAATGGCTTTAAGCTGACGGTCGACAATCTCCTGCATCAAATTGATTTTTTCATCATGAATCAAGTAATCACGCTTTAATGCCGCATGTGCATCTTCCTTTGACATGCCCTCTCTCAGCATCTTATGAAGCAATTTCGTAGGACGTATTCCTGTGAGAATCCCCCACTTTTGTGTCATTCCCGTGTGCTCCTGAAGCAAGTGTAAATAAACAGACAGCACTGTGTTTTTGATTTGCTTCCAGCGCTCCTTATCGTTCAAGTTCTTTGGGAGATCCCGTGAAAAACGACTGGTGATATCTGACCCATCGATATGGCCAGACGCTTCCACCATGCCATTTTCTTCCTTACAACTAAATTCAATGACCAAACCATCATCAAATTCACTTGTTTCAAATATCACTTCACTATCTTCTTCAAATAAATTGGCTATATTGACAAGCGGGCGATGAAATCGTTCATCTGACAGCCCTTTAATTAAAATTCGCATCATATCACCTTTATCTTCAAACTTGTTTCATTTTACAAAATTCATGTAGGAAAAGCAATGAAGGGAACAGACGAAGGCCCTGCCATTTCTTGATTGACAGGGCCTTCACTGTATTATCTTTTAATATCAAATTGATGTAAAAATCCTTCTCTTTGCTGCATTCTAAAGTATTCCTTGATCATATAAGCCACACCCTGTTCATCGTGCGAGCGGGTCACCCAATCGGCTTTGCGCTTGACATCATTGGGGGCATTTCCCATAGCAACGCCTAAACCAGCCAATTCAAGCATTGGAATATCATCTGTTCCATGTCCAATAACGACCGTATCTTCTAAAGTAAAACCGAGTGCAGAAGTTAAGAGAGAAAGTCCCGCTTCTTTCGAAACCCCTTTGCAGACAATATTCATTTTCTCATCACTGATCCTAATAAGATCAACAGATGGGAATGCTTGTTGAATGGTCCTGTGAATCTCAGGCTGAAGCTCCGCTGTCGAATATACTTCAATCACTGGTGTACTGACCGGTTCATCCATCAGCATATCACTTAACGATTCAACAAATTGAACGGGATAGAAAATTGGATCAGACGGATGAATGAGCGTCTTTCCCATCAGCTGAGACTGCGTTTTTTTCCGGTTGCCGATCGAGAATTTTTCATGCAGCAAGCGAACATTACAATCAAAGCTTTCAAGGATTTGCACAAGATTAAATGTCTTTTCTTCCGTTAATTTTTTCACATGAAGCGGCTCATCGAGTTTATCCGCGATAAATGCACCACTATGCGTCACAAGGGTTGATGTTGGAATCTTCAACGCCTTGGCAATTTTTTGAGCGGAACGAAAATGCCGGTTGGTGACAATCGTCACGTAAACCCCTTTTTTCTTTACATATTCCACAGCTTCTTTTGTAGCGGAATGGATTTTACCATTGGAACGAAGTAACGTCCCATCTATATTGAGTGCAAGTAGTTTTTTTGACACTGAGGCATCCCCCTTCTTGATGACTGTACTTACGATGAGGATATGCCCTAGCTTGGTGCTTTAGAACATGCAGTTGAAAGAGCCACAGGTTATGAATGATTGATAAATAAAAAAAGCCTACCCCTAGGCTTTTTTTTATGTATGGTTTGGATGCGTTACAATGGAGTGATGAAGCTCCCCATGATCCCCTTATCTTTCACACACCAAAGCATTGCTTATATCAGATCCCCTTATGCTTTGCGTTTCTCCCAGAAGCGCTTCTCTCTCGTTTGGCTCACTGCCTTAAATCCCAAGTGAAACGCACCCAATTGTCCCTTGAGAGCGCCTTTTTGAAAGCACTTTCAATATAAGTATTATCGCAGAATTTATGTGCTTCGACAACCTTTTTTTAAAAGATATTGAGGAGAAAAGTTAAAACAAAAAAGGGCGAATGACATCGCCCTTTCCATTAGTTTTCTTCTGGATTCCCATAAAGCTCTTCAAGTGGCTTCATGATAATTTTATTTAATTCACCGATAAGAACACTCACACGTTGTTCTGCTTCCATCAACTGAGAGATTTTGTCGTGCTGCTGAACAAGCGCAACTGTTTTCTGAGCTTGCTCCACTTCTTCTTGTGTGATCTCTTGACCAGTCATTTGTTTTTGTTGAAGGTTTACTTGAATGTCACGGAAGTTCTCAAACATTCTTTTAGAGGACTCATCCGCGTTTACCTCATCATAAAGATTTCTTAAAGTTGAATATTCTTCGCTATGACGCAATGCTTTTTCAAGGTCATATGCAACATCGTAAAGATTTACAGACATGTTATGTCTCCTTTCTATCCGTTATCACCGATATGATCGGCGGACACCACTCCACTATAACAAACTATGGCTTTCGTTTCACATATATACAATGAATTCATTAAAATTTCTCTAGCTTGTCTTAGAATAGCGCCACAAAAACAGCCTGGATAGCACCAATCATCCCGCCTAAAAGACCACCTAGAAATGTAATCATCTTCAGCTCCTTATTGGAGATGCTGACTACAAGCTCTTCCATTTTTTCAAGCGGGAAAAGTTCAATTTGTTCACGAATGATATCTTCAAATTGCAGCTTTGCAAGCAGACCCTCTAAAGCATTTGAAGCCGCTCCGATCCCCTTATCAATCAACACTGGCGCAAAGTGTGTTTTAAGATCATCCGCGACAGCACTGACATATATCCCGACGGGTTTGTCTAATATCAGCTTTGTAGAGAAATGAGAAAGCAATTGGTTTTTCACACTAAAAATAAGTTCCTTCACATTCCATTTTTCATCAAGCTCATGAAGAGAAAATTGCTTCACCTTGTCCCATTCTTGAACAAGCAAATCGGATAAAAATCTTTTTGTTTCTGCGTTTCTTAAAAACTTGATGATTTCGGGATGTACACGATCAATTAAGCTTGTATTCCCTAGAAACATTTGGACCATACTGCCAAGCATTCCCCGTTCTTTTAAGAAATCATCAATCATATTGCCGAGCCTTGCTTTGCCTTCATTACTTTCAAAATAATGAATGCCTCTCTTTAAAATATAATCTGCTGCATCTGGAATTTTCGATGATATTTTGTTTTCCACTTCTACAGGGAGCAATTCAGATAAAGTTTGCTGGTTATATGTTTCAAGCAGTGATTTGAGCTTCTGATCAGACCACTGATGGAGCCATTTATCTGCTTTGACATCAGCCTCTATAACGCCGAACCTTTCTAGCAGGGAGAATACGGTTATCTCCATATTTGCGCCTTTGTCAATATATCGATGGACTGTACGCAGGATCTCCTGCTTTGCCTCGGATGATTCAAATCGCTTTTGAATACCTTCTGGCGTGAGCAAATGCTCCATAACCATGACACCAACCTGCTTGGCTACTTCGTCTCTTCTTTTAGGGATAAGCCCCGGTGTAAATGGAAGCTGTTTTCCGAATAAGTAATATGGTTTATAAGGCCGAAAAAGCATTTTAATTGCAAGATGGTTTGTCGCTGCTCCTATGACTGCGCCGATAACAATCATAAAGATAAACGTTGTGAATATATTCAAAGTCGTCATCTACCTTTCAAACAACACCCGATGTTTATTGTTTTGATCTATACGTATTATAGTTGTTGTCAAGTTCCCAAGCAAATGAAGTATGCAGCGAGACATATGATCAAGCGATCTGTCGTAATGATAAAGGAGCGCAAGCTTTATGTAAAATCATAAAAAAACGTTTTTGTGAATGGTAAAAAAAGAAGTTGAAAAGAAGGTGTTTTTTAATGAAAACATTAGGTATTGTAACCCTTTCTCCGCAGTATGAAGAGGCATTTACACGTCAGCTCGCCAAAGCTGCCTCTTCTTATCGTTTAAAGGTTGTTCGTTTTACACCACTTGATTTAAAGCCGGCTTCAAATTTGATACAAGGTCAAACATATATGAATGACCAAGGGTTTGCCGACGCACAGTTTCCGATTCCCGACTTGATTTACGATCGATGTCTTTACCGGCATGACGCACAATCTAAAAAAGCAAAACCCATCATGGAATGGCTAAAAAAGTATCCAAAAACAAATTTTTTGAATACCGGCATTTCAAATAAAATGGTGCTATTTGAGCAGCTCCGTCTCCTCTCTGCTTTACAGCCATATTTACCTGGATGCTCTTTATTAAAAGAGCCCTCAGACCTGATCAATATGGTAAGGGAGTGCGGGGCTGGCGGTTATTATAGAATGCAGCCTCTCTCCCAGCAGCACGCAGCATCTACTTACTTCATTTCCTTTGATGGCAAATCAACATTCACCGTTCAGCTAAGTTCCAATCAAACCATTACATTTTCTCGCGCGTCAGAGATGGAGCGCTGGTGCCAAAAATATGCAGGCCGGTATTTCCTTCAATTTTTCAACACAAGTGATCAAAAAGAACCTTTATTCAATGAAATCAGGATTTTTCTTATGAAAGATTCACAAAATCAATGGAAACGCATGGGGATTCACACAAAATCACCTGCAGAAAATAGTCTTTTAAGTTTTACACAAAAATCAGATCCTGTGATAG
Organism: Bacillus sp. FSL R5-0659; assembly: GCF_038008785.1. Taxonomy (NCBI): domain Bacteria; kingdom Bacillati; phylum Bacillota; class Bacilli; order Caryophanales; family Bacillaceae; genus Bacillus; species Bacillus sp. FSL R5-0659. The sequence goes on along the minus strand of NZ_JBBOZU010000001.1, from coordinate 967,021 downwards.
GCTTTGAACACTATCTACATACATTGCAGCCACAAATCAAGGAGCTCCTTTTAGACGATCTTGCGTCCATTCAGGCATCAATTCCAGCTTATATAGATAAAACCTACTCTCCTTGCTTTGAATTCGCAGTAGACTTGCTTCATACAAGTGAAGGCAGGCTGTTCATATCTAATGTCAGATCAAAGCCAGGACGATCCGCTTTTTTAAAAGCTTACCCTGAAAAGGAACATCAGTTGATTCGTACCATTCTTGAACATGCGCAATCGATGATGTCTCAACCGAAGGAGGTTTCTTATGAACAAAAATCGCTGCATCATCGCCCCACACCTCACAAGTGAAAAAACAATTCATCTTCCCGACCATTATAAACAGAAAGAGGCCATCCATTCTCTTGCCCTAGGGTCTCGTTTAGTCGATGACTTCAACATTTTCTATCATCAGCATCCAAAGAAAATATTATTATCTGAAGATCTATACAGAGATTTACTGATTCCTTACCAATCAAAAGCTGATGTGATCATCATTGACCATACACTTTTTATAGGGCCGTTGATGGGCATTTTCACTGCAGGTTTTGAGCAAAGCACGCAGCCATTAGGAACAAGAACACAACTTTTTATCAAACTGCTGCATTCTTTCAGACAGCATGCTGGTTTTGCCTATCTTTTTGGGTCACATTCTATTGATTGGGAAAAAGGAATTGTAGAAGGATTGTTGTACCAGCAAGGTTCATGGGTTAAAAAACAGCTTCCCCTGCCGTCAGTCATTTATGACCGGCTTCCAAATAGAAAAGCTGCTCAGTCAGCACTCATTCAAGAAACGAAGCGAAAACTCACCCAAGACTATGATATCCCTTGGTTCAATCCTTACTTTTTTAATAAATGGGAGATTCATGAACAGCTATTAACAGATGAAAAAACATGGTCCTTTCTCCCACATTCTGTACAATTAGATCCCATGGACGCTCTAAGTAAAATTGAAACACTTCTCCACCTGCATCAAGTTATATACTTAAAACCGACGAACGGAAGTCATGGAGACGGTATTTATCAGTTAAAAAAGGAAAATCACGGAATCACTGTATGCACAAATTTTGGAAGGTCTATTCCATATGATTCAATAGATCAGTTTGTTCAAAGGCTGCGAAAAGATCATGCAATTCATGATTTTATTGCACAACAAGGCATTGAGCTTCTTCAAATAGACAATCAGCCGATGGATTTCAGAGTTCATACGAATAAAAATAAAGACGGTGATTGGACAGTCACAGCAGCAGCAGCAAAAATTTCTGGAGATCACACCATCACAACTCACCAGTTACACGGCGGAACGGTGAAAACACTTTATGCTGTCTTTCCAGAAGAAACGAAACGTTTGCAGATTTTACAGCAGCTTTCTCATACTGCCATCACGCTTAGCCAAGTAATAGATAAAAAAATGACCGGGCATATTGGTGAAATCGGTTTTGACTTAGGCATTGATCAAACAGGCGCCATTTGGATGTTTGAGGCCAATTCTCGCCCTGGCCGAGAGATTTTCCAGCATGGCTCTTTGAAAAAATCAGAATGGCTGATTGGGAAAAGAATTATGGGTTACGCATCTTACCTTTCAGAAACGGCACTCACCACTTCAAATCACGCGAACGTCTACTGACTACATTTTTGCCACATGTCGTGCCCTTAAATTTATGCTTTTTCTATGCTCTTTTCATGAGATGAGATACAATAAAATCAAGTTCAAGGTTGTTTCCGTGTTGTCGTGTTTGTTTATTGTTTCATCAATAAAAAGCAAGGAGGCAATGATGATATGATTTCTCATTTTCAATGGAAACCTCTTTTTAAAAAAGCACAATTGCCAGGCTGGAAAATATCCTTTTTCCACAATGGTGCGCATTATGAAGGCATCTACCACAAAACAGGTGACATCGAATGGGGTTCTCAGCTTCCGCCCCATGAAGTTGAACCAACCTTAAAAGAAGAAATCCACGAATTAATGCTATTCCATGTCTATGATTAAACTGTTTAAGGAGCCCCGCCATGTTAGAAAAATTAAAACTTGTTTACGGAGACCATATCATCAGCACACCTACTCATGACAAACAAATTCTTTGGTATCAAACAGACGAAGGCGAAATATTTGGAGTAGACAAATCGGCGCTTACAGCAAGAGAAACACTTCTTCTCAACTCTTTTCTTACACCGATTGATCTATTTCAAAAAGCGCAGACCGAGGGTGAACAAAAATGGTTCAGCTACCTTTTTGAAAACAAACCACTAACTGTCCAACATCCCGTCCGTGTTTATTATTTTCAAATGATCCATCAAGAGGAACAAAGACAGCAAATAAAAGAGGCTGTGAATAACAGCCTCGAACATGCTCATTTCATATGGACAGGCCCTGAAACAGCTATGCTGATTCAACCAAACGCTACATCAGAAAATAGTCAATTAGATCAATTAAATGATTTGTCTCTGGCCATTACAAGTGATTTTTTAACAGACTCAGTCTTTATACAAGGGCAGCTACATTTGCCAAATGACCATTTACAGATGAGATTATTAAATGAACAACAGCTCTTTGTATGCCACATGCAGCGAGAAAAGCTTAGATCAGGGGTTGCCACATTTTATCAATGCCTACCATCGTTCATTTGTTATGATGCATCTGTCCTCTCTCATGCTATATCAGATGCTTTTAAAGAAGCGATTGTTGACCGAGATGTTTACCGCACTCTCATGACCTATATGCAATGTAATTTAAACGCATCCAAAGCAGCAAAAGCATTATATGTTCACAGAAACAGTCTTCAATATCGAATTGATAAATTTATTGAGCGCACTGGGCTAGATATACGACATTTTTCAGAAGCATCGGCTGCTTATTTAATGATGACTCTACTCGATCTTTCATAAAAAACGAAGGTATGAGCATCCTGCCCAAAAATGAAAATAGGATGTTGTGCACGTTGTCCATTTACAGACTCTTCCCCATTTTATACACTTTATTCAACAATAAAGCGCTTTCAAAAAAGAGAGACTGGGGAGGCTGACATCAAATGGCTGAAATAATGCTGAATCAAATTTATAAAGTGTACGATAACAAGGTAACAGCAGTAGACAACTTTAATCTACATATAGAAGATAAAGAATTTATTGTGTTTGTTGGTCCATCAGGCTGCGGAAAATCAACAACCCTTCGCATGATTGCAGGTCTAGAAGAAATTTCACAAGGAGACTTTCTGTTAGATGGAAAACGGATGAATGACGTAGCACCGAAAGACCGGGATATCGCAATGGTTTTCCAAAACTATGCATTATACCCTCATATGAATGTGTACGATAATATGGCATTTGGGTTAAAGCTTCGGAAGTTTCCGAAAGCAGAGATTGATGAGCGGGTTCGAAATGCCGCTAAAATATTGGGGCTTGAGCAATATTTAGACAGAAAACCAAAAGCACTATCTGGCGGTCAAAGACAGCGTGTTGCCCTTGGCAGAGCGATTGTACGTGATGCAAAGGTTTTCCTTTTGGATGAGCCGCTTTCTAATTTAGATGCAAAACTCCGTGTTCAGATGCGTGCTGAAATTTCTAAACTTCATCAGCGTCTGCAAACGACATTTATTTATGTGACACACGATCAGACTGAAGCCATGACAATGGCAACCCGCCTTGTTGTGATGAAAGATGGTTTTATTCAGCAGGTTGGAGCACCGAAAGATGTATATGAAAACCCAGAGAATGTATTTGTAGGTGGATTTATTGGCTCACCAGCGATGAACTTTTTTACAGGAAAGCTCTCTGACGGCGCCATCGCGGTTGGAAAAACGCGTATTCGTGTACCAGAGGGGAAAATGAAAGTATTACGCAGCCAAGGCTATATTGGAAAAGATGTCATACTAGGCATCAGACCAGAAGATTTTCACGATGAACCAGTATTTATAGAGGCGTCTGAAGGCACAAAAATTAAAGCTAACGTAGAAGTAGCTGAATTAATGGGAGCAGAAACGATGCTTTACTCTTCTATCGATGATCAATCGTTTATTGCACGTGTTGATTCTCGTACCGATGTACAGGCCGGACAGTCTATCCCTCTTGCGATTAATATGAACAAAGCCCATTTCTTTGATTCAGATACAGAGCTGCGCATCCGCTCAGCTGAATAAAAAGATATATAAGCAGCGCCATCACTCATTATTGGATGATGGTTTTTTGTATGTTCACACAACATTTACCATGTTCTTTTCTCGTATGTTTTTTTCGGAAATAACCATAATACTTAGTACAAAGCAGTTACTGCATTGGGTTTCGCCAAGTGGCAAATGACTTGATCATTTCGCTGGTGCGATTCCAGCAAACCCAACCAAAAAAATAAATCATATACAAAAAGGAGAATCACATCATGGCAAATTCTAATAGTTCAAACCAATTACTAGTTCCTGGAGCAGAGCAAGCAATCGATCAAATGAAATACGAAATTGCTTCTGAATTTGGTGTAAACCTTGGAGCAGAAACTACAGCTCGTGCTAACGGTTCAGTTGGTGGAGAAATCACAAAACGTCTTGTGTCTTACGCTCAACAAAACCTTGGCGGAACAAAAGCTTAATTTCATATCTGGATCATAGAAGGCACCTCTTATGGTGTCTTCTTTTTTTGTTTTTATCCCTCACCAAACTCCTTTCAGCTCATATCATGTAGTAGAAAGGAGCGGATCTTCATGGACATTATTTCTGGTATGAATTTTGAACTTTTACAATTTGTAGGGATCTCTCTATTATGTGAATATGGTCATAGTATTCGGTCCTTTCACCTTTATAAAAAAAGCATCACATAAAAGTTGTACCATTTTGGGTTCTTTTCACTTATAGTATGTAGTGGAGGGATCGAACAGATGAAAATAGCTCTTTTCGGTGCTCATGGACGTGTAGGACAAGCATTTCTTCGTTTCGTTCAAGTAGATGATCGTTACATGGTTCGTTCATTGATTCGGACAAACCGAGAAGAAATGCTTGCGGGTATGTTTCAAGTCACCGGCAATTCAAGAAATCGAGAAGATGTGCTTGAGACAATGAAAGGAGCAGATATTGTTGTGAGCTGTCTATCAACAGATGGTGATGATACATTATCTGTTTCAATGGAGCATATCGTACAAGCCATGAAGCAAACAAATACATCTAGAATTATTACAATTGGTACAGCAGGTATTTTAAAAGCAAGGCAGCAGCCGGAGCTTTACCGTTTTGAAACAAATGAATCAAAGCGGACTACTTCCCGAGCAGCTAAAGAGCATGCGAAAGCGTTTGAAATCCTTCAATCAACTGATCTAGATTGGACCATTATTTGTCCAACCTATTTACCAGATGGAGAAGTGACACGGTCATATCGCTATGAGAAAGATTTTCTCCCTATAGATGGAAAGAAAATTTCAGTTGAAGATACCGCACACTTTTTATATCAGCAGTTAAATTCGAAGGAATTTGTGCATCAACGCGTCGGCATCGCTTATTGATGTTGCAGCCTGTCCAAACGATATAACCTGTAAAAGTCGTCGACTTTTTCATGCAAAGGAAAAGAGCCTCATTCAATTTGAAGAGGCTCTTTTTTCTACTATTCATCAACTGTTTGCAACAGCGCCTTTTTGCAGTTCATACATTTGCGCATACAGCCCTTCTTGCTGCATGAGTTGTTCATGACTGCCACGCTCGACGATTTCACCTTTTTCTAACACCAAGATCATATCGGCTTTCTTAATCGTGGATAATCGGTGAGCAATCACAAAAGTCGTTCGTCCTTCTTTGACTACATCAAGCGCCCGCTGAATGATCGCTTCTGTTTCTGTATCAATGTTGGCGGTGGCTTCATCTAAAATTAAAATCGCTGGATCGTATGCTAATGCGCGCGCAAATGAAATCAACTGACGTTCCCCTGAGGAAAGGGTGCTTCCCTTTTCAACGACTGGTTCATCAAAGCCTTGCGGCAGATGCTTCAATAACTCTGCTGCGCCTACTTGCTTTAATGAGGATTCAATGGTTTCTCTTTTGATGTCTTCATTTCCTAAGCTGACATTGGAGGCAATCGTTCCCGAAAATAAATACGGATCTTGCAGCACAATGCCCATTTGTTTACGCAGCGTTTGACGCGACTGATCATAAATGCTTTCGCCATCTATGAGAATGTCTCCTTGCTGAATGTCATAAAAACGCAGCAGCAAGTTCATGATCGAGCTTTTCCCAGAACCAGTATGCCCCACAAGTGCAACCGTTTGACCTTTCTTAGCTTCAAACGTAATGTTCTTTAAGACATTTTTCCCTTCATTATAAGCAAAGGTGACATCTTTGAACTGAACGTGTCCCTCCAGCTTCTTCTGAACAGGTTCTTCCACCTCTGTACCGGGTTCATCTAATAATCGGAACACCCTTTCCGATGAAACTCTTGCTAATTCCAACCTAGAGAATTGATTCACAATACCTGTGATCGGCTGAAACAATCGATTTAAATAATCGACAAACGCATAGAGCACACCAATGGACACAATGCCTGTCGCACTTAATGACGCACCGCCAAAATACCAAATGAGCGCCACATATGCTAAATTTCGCAGCAGGTTAACCAAGTTATGTGAAAGAAGTGAATTTAAATGCAGCATCTTTCGCTGATACCGAAAGTGATTGTTGTTCAGCTCATCAAATTCCTCTTTCGTCGCTTTCTCATGACGAAACGCTTGAATAATGGTCATCCCTTGAATGGCTTCATTTAACTTGGCATTGATTTCACTGATGATCGAACGAATTCGGTGATTGTACACGGATGCAAACTTTCTGTAAGTCATCGACCATAGGAATATAATTGGTACTGCGACCAAACAAATGAGTGCCAGCTTCACATTTAATAAAAACATGGCAATGTAAATCCCAATCATGTAAATGGCACTCGTCACAAAATTAGCAAGGACTGTGACATATAGGTCACGAATGGTTTCCGTGTCATTGGTGATCCTCGCGACAACCTTTCCAGCCGGTAAATTATCAAAATATCGGATCGGCAGCGTTTGGATGTGCTCAAATACGTCTACCCTCATTTTTTGAATAATTCGATTTGCAATCCTCTGGAGCAAATAATGCTGCCCATACTGAAAGAAAATCGCAACGATGAGCAGCCCTAGATAAAATAGAACAAGCTGCACCAAACCACTGATTTCTGGCTGATAAAAAGCAAAAATCTCTTCTTTTGATAAGCGCTGTACCTCATAGGTCTCACGCTCGTTCCCATTATCAATGGTGAGCTGATCTCCCGATATCTTTCTGTTTCCATCAAAACGAATCGGCTCATTCACAAAGTAGTAACCGAACCCGACTTGCACCACATTAATTTGCTTTCCAGATTCCATTCCATTGTTTAATCGATCGCTTCGTATATAGTTATTTCCCTGGTAATAAACGGTTTTGTCTGTCTTTTCATTGACCTCGACATAAGGTTTTTCTACACCTAAAATATGATCATCAATCATTTTCTTCCCAATAAACGGTCCTGTCAGCTCAGCACCAACTGCAATCATTAGAAAGATTAAGGCAACAGACAGTACTTTCTTATATAGGAGTGCGTAGGCAAGGAGTCTTCGTCCTGTTGTCATGCCTCATCCCCTCCTTCCAGCTGATTTGTCAGCTGCTGACGCAAAAATTGTTCTTTGTACCACCCATCCTGCTGGATGAGCTCGTTGTGAGTGCCCTTTTGGACAATGCGTCCTTCTTCCATGACAAGAATGAGGTCCGCATGTTCAACAGCTGATAGGCGATGAGTCGTAATAAACGTCGTTTTGCCATGACGGTTTTGTCTTAGATTTTCTAGGATAGCGGTTTCTGTTTTTGCATCTACAGCAGACAATGAATCATCCAGAATTAAAATGTCTGGATCAATTAATAAAGCACGTGCAATGGATATTCGCTGTTTTTGTCCGCCTGACAGCGCAACTCCTTTTTCCCCAACCATGGTCTCCAAACCCTCTGGCAGAAGGCGTAGATCCTTTTCAAAGTAAGCATCTTTGATTGCTTGTGCTAACTCATCTTGTTTCGCGTCCCGATGACCAAAGCGCATATTATGTTCGACACTTTTTGAGAAAAGAATATGATCCTGAGGTACGTATCCGATCCATTGAAATAACTGATCTAATTCAATGTCTTGGATTGGAACACCTGATAGCAAGATTTGCCCATCACCTGCCGGGTACTGGCGCAGAAGCTGTTTGACAATGGTCGTTTTGCCGCTTCCCGTTTTGCCTGTAATCCCAATCGTCTGCCCTTTTCGAACGGTAAAGGACACATCAATGAGATTATCTTTAGGTGAAGTTGGATACCTGAATGTCACGTGATCAAACTTAATATCTCCAGGCTCTTGTAACGTTTTCGGCTGAGCAGCGTCTGTTACGTCCGGCTTGTAGCTGAGTGTATGATTCAACCGGTCTAACGACGCATTTCCTCTTTGCATAATATTAATCAATTCGCCGATCGCAAACATTGGCCAGATCATCATGCCAAGATAGACGTTAAATGCAACAAGCTCCCCAATGGTTAAATCACTTTGAAATACGAGATAGGCTCCGTAGCCGATTCCGATTAAATAGCTGATTCCTACAAGTAATTTCACTGTCGGTTCAAACAAGGAATCAATGATCGCCACTCGCATGTTTTTTTGGAATACATCATCTGTCATTTCGCGAAAGCGTTTGACGTCTTGTTTCTCCTGCACAAAAGACCGAATGACTCGAACGCCTGCCACTGATTCAAGAACACGATCGTTCATATCACCAAATGCATCCTGAGCGACAGTAAAGCGCTCATGGATTTTGCTGCCATAAAACGCAATTAAGAGCGCCATCAGCGGCATAGGGATAATCGCCATTAAGGTTAATTTCCAGCTAATTGTCAGACCCATCGTAAAGAAGATCATCAGCATATAAGCAGTGGAATCAACCAAGGTCAGAACGCCAAAGCCTGTCGTTAAGGCTACAGCATTTAAATCGTTTGTTCCTAATGCCATTAAGTTACCGGTTTTTTTCCTTTCATAAAAGGTCGGTGTCATCTTCAGCAAGTGGCGCATCAGTTTCCCGCGCATCACACGCTCCATGACATTTGCGCCGCCAAATAACTGATACATCCAAAAATATGTAAGTGTATAGACGACGACACCGAGTAAGCAAAAAATGGTCACATAAAACAAAATACTGGATGTTGTAAATTGACCAGAACGAATGTCATCCACTGCCTGGCCAAGGTATCTTGGCGGCAGCATTTCAAGCACATTCACAATGAGCAAAAGCGTAATAGCGATTGTATAACGCCTCCACTCTTGTTTAAAGAACCAGCCTAATTTCGCAAATACTGAAAACATGTTTGTCTCTCCTTTTCAAGCTAGCCGCTTTCTAAATTTTCCTGCAAGTCACCTTGTTTCGTTTTTTGGGCTTTTATCATTTGTCTTGATTTTGGCATGTTCACATGCTTTCACTCCTCTTCATTTACTTGTTGTTTTCCATCCCTTTATTTCGGAATGCGAAATGAATACAACAAAAAAAGAGGCCACCAGCTGGCTGGTACGCCTCTTTTCGTCATGTAAAAAGGCGCATGTTGACAAATACGCAACATACGCCTTGATTCATCCGATCAATTGGAACATACGAGTTCCTTTTCAATGACCAATGAAGGTGTAATTGTCACGTGAATCAACCCATTCATGCAGTTTGATTTCATTCTTCCAATGTTGCACATGACATTTCCTCCTTTTGGCTCTTGAATCTTTTTTTATCTTATAGCGGCTGTCACCATTTTGTCAATAAATATTTTTCAATAAATGAAATTTTCTAACAAAAATCAATCTCCCTTATGTGTATCTTTTTCTATTAACGGGTATACCATGAGTGTAAAGACTCCTTTTGAAAGGAATGAGGACATTGTTTCAAGCTGATCGGATGGTCGTTGCGTTTGATGGACATGAAGACAGTAAGAAAGCATTAAAGAAGGCAATCGCTTTAGCCAAAACCTTGCATGCCAAGCTGACCGTTGCCTATGCCCATGATGGCAAAACAGGCAGACAGGTGTTTGATGCACCGCGCCCAATGACTGGCGGAGCTTATATCGGCGGCGGTACGGCAGATCTTCAAACACCCCCTGTGTATGTGCCTCATGATGAACAGCAAAGTCCCTTGATTTTTGAAGACCATACAGAAGAGGTCGTCGCAGAAGCAAGAATGCTTTTAAATGAGGAGCAGTTTGAGGCTGCCATTGAAATTGTGGAGGGAGAACCGGCAGAAGCGATTATCGAATATGCTGAGGAAATATCAGCAGACCTCATCGTCATGGGAGCACGTGACCAAAGCAGATTGAAAAAAATGCTATTTGGCAGTGTGAGTGAAAAGTTATCAGCAAAATCAGATATACCTGTGCTTATTGTGAAATAAATGCATCACAAAAGGCTGTAAACGAATGTTTACAGCCTTTTTTATTTATGAAGAGATCGATGCTTCATTTTCATGTTTAATTTTTTGCTGGAAGCCTTCCTGTACGCGCTTTGTCAGCTCGCCTGGAACGCCTTTCCCTACTAGCTCGCCATCTATTTCAACAATCGGAATGACTTCAGCCGTCGTCGAGCTGATGAAGATTTCCTGAGCGCGCAGCAGTTCTTCTTTGCTTATTCGATTTTCTTCAACAGTACATCCTTCTGCCTCACATACCTCCAGCAGCTTTCTACGGGTAATGCCGTTTAAAATGAGATTGTTTGCAGGGTGAGTGCGAATCACGCCATCAATCACGGCATATACATTCGAGGAGGTTCCCTCGGTCACAAAGCCATCTCTTATCAGGATTGCTTCAAACGCACCAGCTTCAGATGCTTTCTGCTTTTCCATGATGTTATATAAAAGGTTTAAGCTTTTGATATCACATCTTAACCAGCGAAGATCCTCAGATAATATGGCCTTTGCACCAGCTGTCTGCTCTTGAACAGGCTTTTTCACCTGGAACGTATATGCCGTGATTTGAGGAGTGAGAGAATCGCTATATTGATGCTTACGAGGAGCGACTCCCCGCGTGACTTGAATATACACACCGCCATCTGTTAATTGATTGTGAGCGACGAGCTGTTTTAACTTTTCTTCCATATCAGATACTGTACCTTGCAGATGAATACCAATTTCCTTTGCACTCTTGAACAGACGCTCTGTATGCTCCTTTAACGTAAACAAAGTACCATTGTATACTCGGATGACCTCATAGACTCCGTCACCAAATTGATAGCCTCTGTCCTCAATATCAACATGTGCATCTTTTTTTTCAATGAAATCTCCATTGTACAATACTTTCATATGGAATCTCCCCTTCGCTTTGCAATAATGGTTGAATCTGATGCTATCTTAGCGGATAAATGAGTACGTTTCAATGATTATTCAGAATTATTTCACATCATATGAAATGGATAACTTTCTATTGTAACAAATATAGATTCATAACCAAAAAGATTCCAATTTTTTAGCATCTTCTATATTCATAGGCTCTTTTTTCCTGTATACTGACACCATATAAACATGACAAAAAACAGCGGAAAAAGACAGAATCTACTACATGATTCGACACAAATTTTTGATTTATTGGAGCGATTGTAATGCAACGGGTTAAAAAAAAACAGACACCTTCAAACACAATGCTGCTCTCAAAGGCGATTGGTTTTGTCATTCTGACACTGATCCTCTTTTTTATTTGGGATATGTCCAAAACCAATATGCAGGCAGCAGATCAGCCGGCGAAATTGTCTGCGAGCAGTCAATTTAGGGACACAAGCACTAGTATGAAAGCAAAAGATGCTTCTAGGAAAACATTAGATGCACATTTTAAGATCGATTCTAATAAACATGTAACGGATCAAACAATCTTTTTAACCTTTGATGATGGTCCATCAGCGACTTCAAATCAGCTGTTAGATGTGCTAAAAGCGCAAAAAGTGAAGGCTACATTCTTTATGCTCGGGCCGCAGATTAAAGAACACCCGGCAGCTGTGAAAAGACTCCATCAAGAAGGACATCAATTAGGGCTTCATGGTATTACCCATGATGTGAAACGCTTTTATCAAAAAAGTGATTCTCCTGTTAACGAGATGAAGGAAGATCAGCGCATTTTGGCTTCTGTCACAGGTGAGTATACCCATCTTGTAAGAACACCTTATGGCAGCACCCCCAATTTAACCGATCAGCAAAAAGCACGTTTAAAACAAAAAGGCTTTGTCTACTGGGACTGGACCATTGACAGTCTGGACTGGAAATATAAAAGCTCAAAATATGTACCAGAGGTATTAAATCAGCTACAAGTGCTGGAAACAAAATATCCAAAAGAACCAAAAATCATCTTAATGCATGATCAGCCGGCAACAGCAAAATACTTAAGCAGCTTAATCACGCAGCTAAAGGCAAAGGGCTATACATTTGAAGTTCTTGATGAAACAATGAAGCCGCTGCAGCAATAAAGAAAAACCCGCACCTTTAGGTGCGGGTTTTTTAATGATTTATAAAGCTTTCACGAGATCGCCAATTCGCTCATGAAAGACAAGATCAAAAAGCGGATCGAATTCTGTTTCACTCAAATTCATCATCACCATGAAGATGGAAGGATCATGGGCTGCGTCTTCTGGAATATATCTTGCTGGCGCTACTTCTAGGGAAGTCCCCATGACAAGGAGCATGTCCGTTTTCTGAAGTGATGCCTCCACTTGGTCTAGATGTTTGACCATATCTCCAAAAAGAACAACATCTGTTTTTAGCACACGTCCACACGTACTGCCATCAGAGGAAACCCTTTGACAGACAGGCACCTCTTCTTTTAACAAATAAGGCAAATCATATACCGCCTGGCAGGATGGACAAGTAGCCGTTTGAATGGAACCATGGAGTTCATATACGTGCTGGCTTCCCGCCTTTTTATGAAGACCATCAATATTTTGGGTAAAAATATCCACATGCTTCCCTTGTTGCTCAAGGCTGGCTAAAAAGATGTGCCCGCTATTTGGCTCGTATTCCCCGCTCATTTTCATCTGAAACAATTCCTTAAATTTCGGCCAAAATTGATGAGGATTTGATAAAAAGTAGGACCGGCTCATCGCCTCCATGCGAGAAGTATCTTCCGTCCACAATCCACCCGTTGATCTAAAATCAGGAATACCCGATTCTGTACTCATACCTGCACCTGAGAGTACTGTGATATGTGAAGCCTGCGATATTCTCTCTCTTAGCGCTTCCACCTTTTTTTGATCCACGTACCATTCCTCCTTTATTCACCCAGCTGTTTCTCGCCTTTTTGTTTCATATAAATGGTCTGTCCAGGGAAAGCAAATTCTACACCTTCTTCGTGGAAAATATCTATGATGCGATAGTTAATGTCCTGCTTAATATCAAGGTTTTCAGACCAAGCTGTCGTGTTTGTGTAGAAGTTGAAAAACAAGTTCAAATAGCTGTCTGCCAATACATCGAGATTCACCATAATCGTCTCCTTATGTACACCATCATGCTCGTGAAGCATCTGTTTGAGACGCTTAATACACTGATCAATGTTTTCCTTTGGTGTATTGTAGGAAACGCGAACAGAAAACGTAATCTGACGTTTATTCATTCTCGTCCAGTTTGTGATTGGCTCCTTAGAAAGCGTAGAATTCGGAACGGTCACAACGGCTTCAGCAGGTGTTCGAAACTTTGTGCTTCGAAATGTAATATCTTCAACAGTCCCAAGAACACTTGGTGTCTCCACAAAGTCGCCCATCGTAAAAGGCTTCTCTGTAATGATGACAATCCCTCCAAAAAAGTTAGCTACTGTATCCTGCGCAGCCAGCGCAAAGGCTAGACCACCTAAACCAAGACCTGCCACAAGTCCATTGACATCATAATTAAATTCTTGTGCAATGATACTAATACTTAGTGCGATAATAATGAAACGAAGTACCTTTGATAAAAACGGTGCTAAAATATCATCCATTTCTAATTCAAATTTCGAATTGACCTTTTGAAATAAGAAGGAAGATGCTGCGGTTAAATTACAAAGTCCCCACGTCAGCATCAATATAATGGAGGATCTATACAATTTAATGATGACATCCATATGATGCTCAAAGTATGGTGCCTGTCTTAACGCAAAATATAAACCAAGTGCCACGAAAAACAGCCTGGCTGGTTTTTCAAATGCCACAACGATTTGGTTAATGACCTCCGTCTTAGACCGATTTGTCAGCCTAAACAGAAGTTGAAACAAATACTTCGTAAATACTTTCCGAAGCAATAAAAAAAGCAATAAAATACAAAGGCTAATACCGATTTGGATCGCAATATCTACTGTAAAATATGTATCCATCCATTTTTGTGTAAACATGTCTGTCTCTCTCCTTTAAAACAATCCTCTCTAGTTTATAATATAACCTTCGTTCATGTCCTCTCTTAAATGTCTGACCTCTACATAAAAAGCCTCGGGAATAATCCCGAGGCATGATGTTCAAATATGAAATTTTGGCTAGAGACATATCGACGGGCAGCAAACTACTTTTTCTTCTGAGCCTGATCAAGGAGAGTCGCTTTAAACATTTCAGCATCCGTTTCGGCCTTAATACGTTCTTCCACTCTAATTCTCCCTTTACCCAATCATCTCGCCTCCTTTTCATCATTATAAAACATCAGAATTTTCAGTCAACATGACGAAAGCACTAATATTTTGACGAACGCTGACGATTTGGACAAAATTGATCGAAGAAAAAATGATGTAGTTCAGATTTACTCAATAAGAGCTTGGGATATTCCTGCAACTTTTCACCTTTTATACACGATGCTTTCTCACCACAAGCCATGTTCCATTACATATAGCTTTCCCTCGTTCCATATAGTAAAGAAGGAAAAACAGCAAAAATTTGATATGATAAGACCAGAACTTATGTCAGGAGCTGGAGCATGTGTATATTATCGCACATAGAGGGTCATCAAGCGCTGCCCCAGAAAATACAATCGCCGCATTTGATTTAGCTGTTCAGCAGGGTGCGGATTATATTGAGTTAGACGTCCAGCTGACAATGGATCAGCACGTAGCCGTCATCCATGATGATACCGTTGATCGAACGAGTAACGGAAGCGGATTAGTGAAAAGTTATACACTTGATCGGCTGAAGAAACTGGATGCAGGAAGCTGGTTTGATTCTCAGTACGCCAACGAACGAATTCCCACCTTACAGGAAATCCTTCAAAGGTACAGTCAGCGTGTCGGGATACTGATTGAGATCAAGCATCCAAAACGGCAGATTGGGATTGAAAAAGCAGTTGTCGACATCATCAACCGGTTTGCCTATTCCCGTCACATCATGGTTCAATCTTTTGATGCCAATGCCCTTCAAAGAGTCAAAGCTTACGCCCCTTCTCTTCGAACGGCTTTTATTATAAAACCCTCTGCCTTCAAACTGACGAAAAGGAAATTAGCGGAGTACAGCTCCTTTGCGGATTGCCTTAATATGAAGAAAACGATGATTAACAGATGGTGGATTGATCGCATTCACTCAGTTGGAATGGATGTCCTTATATGGACAGTGAAAGACCAAAAAACAGCCGACAGGATCAAAACATACCCTATTGATGGAGTGGTGACGGATCACCCGCCATTTTTTCTAAAGGAGAAATGATATAAATGAAAGCATATCTCGCCGTATTTATCGGCGGATTGGTTGGTACCCTTTGTAGATATGAACTTAGCCAGTCCGTTGTCAGCCACACATTCCCCTATGCAACGCTGATTGAAAACATTATAGGCAGTCTGCTTCTTGGCTTTTCAACAGGGTATTTTATGTTTCGGAAGGGAAAAAAATATCTTGCTGCTTTAATCGGAACAGGATTTTGTGGTGGTTTTACGACAATGTCCACTTTTTCTAAAGAAACAGTTCTCTTATTACAGGATGGACTGTTCACATCAAGTGTCATGTACATTCTACTCTCAGTGATTGCTGGAGTGGGCGCTGCCTTATGTGGACTGATCACCGCTCAGTACCTCTTTCAACAAAATGAGCAGCCGAAAGGAAGCAGATAAATGATTGTATTGTATACAGCTGTTGCTGGCGGGATAGGCAGTGCCCTTCGTTTTTTCCTCAGTCAATCAATTCAGAAAACCAAGTTTCATACTCGTTTTCCGTTTAGTATTATTCTCATCAACTTACTCGGCGCAGCCGGTTTAGGTTTACTGACAGGTGCAGTGACTAACAATGATCCGCTGCTTATGATCATTGGGACTGGTTTTTTCGGTGGTTTTACAACATTCTCTACATTTAGTGTAGAGGCTGCGTCCATGCTGCATGAGCGGCAAATTGGACAGCTTGCTGTCTACTTATTGGTCACCATCATCGGGTCTTTATGTCTGTTTGCTGCGTTTTATCAAATAGGACAGCATCTTTTTTAAATATTGGTGATGGCGGCTAAGCTGATGAGCAACTGATCCATGAGCTGGCGCTTCATCAAAAAGAGTGTTTTTTCACTATAGCCGATTTCCATTGCACATTTTGCCATCCGCCAATCTCGAAAATATTTATAATCGATGAGCTGCTGCTCTATTTCATCCAACTCTTTTAATGCCGTTTCAATACAAGCAACGATGAGTTCATACTGACTTTTTTGCTCTTCTAACTTTTTCCGTGTCATGTGGTCGAGATGATGCGGGCTTCTTTTTTCAAGCTGCCTTTCGATATTTAAGATCGCTGCTTGATAATTTTTGAAATTCTTTAAATGAAACTCAATTCGTTTCATTGAGGTTTTTTTCTCCGTGATACTTGCTGTTTCGTACCAAAGCATGTCCATCCCCCTTTATCGAACGTTTGTTCTTATTATATACCGAACATATATTCGTTTAAAAGAGACTAAATACCTAAAAAAACCTTGAGCTTATTTTTCGCTCAAGGTCATTTCGTTTACTAGCAGCGGCTCCTTTATATCAAGCCCAGTGCGTGCACTGCCTTTTTCTGCCGATGTGACACCTTTTTTTAAATCAATCTTTTTAACGTAACGTCCATCCATTTCCAGCACTTTCATTCGAATATCATCAAGATAGATGGATTGTCCTTCTCTAATATCAATATTCTCTTTTAAGATGAGCCCGCCGATTGTATCAATTTCCTCATCATGATATGAAATCTCGATCAAATCTTGAACTTCATCCAATCTCACTTTGCCATCTAAAACATAATGATGATCGGCTCTTTTTTGAATAACTGGCTGCTCATCTTCATCGAATTCATCTCGAATATCTCCGACAATCTCTTCTAAAATATCTTCCGTTGTGACAAGCCCAGACGTTCCGCCATATTCGTCAGTTAAGATCGCCATATGCATTCGATCACGCTGCATCTTGACGAGAAGCTCTTGAATAGGAATCGTGTCGATGACCTCAATCACTGGATATATATAATCTTGAATTTTCAGTTGATCTTTTTCTCCTTGATACACAAGATCTGCAAAGAGCTGCTTTTTGTTCAGCATGCCGATAACATGGTCTTTATCTCCTGAAAACACAGGGAAACGTGTATACTTTTCCTGCGTCATAATGGCGAGGATATCATCTAACGGCATATCTTCTGGAATCGCACAAATTTCTCTGCGCGGTATCATGATCTCTCTGGCAATTCGATTATCGAAATCGAAAATCTTGTTCATATAATTATATTCTGATGGGTTGATTTCCCCATTTTTTAAGCTCTCAGATAATAAAATCTTCAGTTCCTCTTCAGAATGGGAATGTTCTTTTTCAGACCCCATATCGATGCCCATCATTTTAGTTAACAAACGGGCTGACCCGTTTAACACATAAATGAAAGGGAACATAAGGATATAAAATGCATGCAGCGGGCCTGACAGCCATAGCGTCATTTTTTCCGCCTTTTGAATGGCAAGCGTTTTTGGTGCAAGCTCACCTACAACTACATGCAAAAAGGTAATAATAGAGAACGCAAGTGTTGCTGAGATCAGGCTGATTGCTGAATCAGGAATGTTTGTCAAACCAAAACCTCGAACCAAAAGTTCTTTCACAGCCGGCTTACCAATCCACCCTAAACCAAGGGATGTCACTGTAATACCGAGCTGACAGGCTGACAAATATTCATCTAGCCTTGATGTCACCTTTTTCGCCATGATGGCCTTTTTGGACCCTTCGGCAACAAGCTGATTAATTCTTGAACTTCTCACCTTTACTATGGCAAATTCAGATGCAACAAAGAAAGCTGTTAAAGCAATCAAAACACCGACTATACTCAGATTAACAATATCGTCCATTTAACCTTGCTCTTTCTTTGAAGAACAAGGAGTCACCTCCTGATTGATGATGTTATGTTTTGCAAAACGGTTAACTGATTAAATAAGACGACTTTGAGGGCCCCACTTAACCACCTCCGGTTCACGTGAAATTCCGCCTCTCTACATATATATGAAACGGTATTCATTTTATCTTACCATAAATAATCTGAAAATTCCTGTATCATCATGCTGTTTTTGACATGACTGACTAAATTGAGGGAAATCCTCCTCTGTTTCTTCTTATTGGCAGGAAATATGAACAATTAACTTGTGTTTCAGACTAGAATTATATTAAACTATTTTCATAAACTATAACGTGACGGTTAGGAGGAGATGTTCAGATGGGGCTGAGAAAAAGTATCGTATTGGTGAACTAGCACAGATTGCACAGGTAACGAAACGAACTGTAGATTATTATACAAATCTAGGTTTGCTTGCGCCTGTTAGATCTTGCTCAAATTATCGTTATTACGATGAATATGCTTTAAAACGATTACAATTAATCGTTCTTTGCAAACAGCAGAGATTGGCTCTTTCTGACATCAAATCCAGATTAGATGAACAATTTCCTTCTCAAAAGGAAGATCAAGATGAACTTGTCCATTTAACCTCTGATATCGATCGGATGAATGAGCATATGGACCGCATTTTGGCACGTTGTAAGCAGCTTCAGCCAGAACAACGTGAAAAACTAAAAGAACAGCTTACTCCTGAAAAAATGACGGCTGTCCAATCATTTTTACTGCTGTTAAGTTAAAATTTTTACTAAACAGGAGGTGTTACCTTCGTTCTCAAAGTCAGAACGAAGGCCTTAATTGGACATAGTTAATTTACTCATAGTTGCTTTACTTATAGCTTTAACCGCGTTTTTCGTTGCATCAGAGTTTGCGATCATTCGCTTAAGAAGCTCAAGAATTGATCAGTTAATCGCAGAAGGTAATAAAACAGCAGTTGCTGTCAAGCATGTAACGACTCACCTTGATGAGTACCTATCAGCCTGTCAGCTTGGTATTACCATTACCGCCCTTGGTATTGGTTGGTTAGGGGAAGAAACAATTGCACATATGCTTGCTCCACTATTTGTAGAGCTGTCCATTCCTCAATCAGCTAGTTCTATTGTCACTTTTATTATTGCGTTTAGTATCATGACGTTTTTACACGTTGTCGTTGGAGAGCTTGCACCAAAAACGCTTGCCATTCAAAAGGCGGAGCAAGTATCCCTTCTATTTGCTAGACCACTGATGATCTTTTACAAAGTGATGTTCCCGTTCATTTGGGTATTAAATGGTTCTGCTCGTTTGTTAACAAAAGCGTTTGGTCTTCAGCAAGTATCTGAGCATGACATGGCGCACTCTGAAGAAGAATTGCGGATTATTTTATCAGAGAGCTATAAGAGCGGCGAGATTAACCAGTCTGAATTCAAATATGTAAATAAAATTTTCGAATTTGATGACCGTCTGGCGAAAGAAATTATGATTCCTCGTACTGAAGTTGTCAGCTTCCCTCATGATATTACCATTGAGGAAATGTTGAAGGTAACAAAGGTAGAAAAATATACACGTTATCCAATTGAAGATGGCGACAAAGACAACATTATCGGTGTTCTAAATATTAAAGAGGTTCTCACTGCCTGCATTAGCGGTGAGTGTTCTACAAGTGATACGATCGAAAAGTTTGTGAATCCGATTATTCATGTGATTGAAACGGTTCCTGTTCATGATTTATTGCTCAAAATGCAGCGTGAACGTGTACACATGGCCATTTTATCTGATGAATATGGCGGTACAGCAGGTCTTGTCACTGTTGAAGACATTCTTGAAGAAATCGTCGGTGAAATTCGTGATGAGTTCGACATTGATGAAATCAACGAAGTGCGTAAACTTGGAGAAGACCATTACATCTTTGATGGCAAGGTCCTTGTTGATCAAGTCAACCTGCTATTAGGTATACAGCTTGATAATGAAGAGGTCGACACAATCGGCGGCTGGTTCCTTACTCAGAAATATGAAGTAGAGAAAAATGACGCCATTCGTGAACAAGGCTATGAATTTATCATTAATGAAGTCGATGGACACCATGTGGCATACATCGAAGTAAAAAAGTTAAATGAACAATTATTAGAAGCAGCTGAAGAAGGCGCTTCTTAATAAAAAAACGACCCTTGCCTAAGCAAGCGGTCGTTTTTCTTATGACTTTTCAATTAATTGAGCTTCTAGCTCTTTGATTCTCGTGTTTAATACTTCCGTCATGGCACCTAATCTTTCTTTTGGCGGGAGATGGTCAAATTCAGACAGTTCAATCGGTTCACCGATGATTAAGCGCATTTTCCCTTTTTTGAAAAGACTTTTCGCATTTGAAGGTCCTTTATATGCAGCTGGAACAATTGGCGCTTTACCGAGCTGCGCAATGGTCACTGCCCCTCTTTTTAAAGGAACATCCTCTGTTGTACGTGTTCCGCTTGGAAAAATCCCAACGATCTTTCCCTCTTTTAATAATTTAATGGGCGTTTTAATACTGCTTGGCCCAGGGTTCTCTCGATCAACTGGAAAGGCATGAATCTTTTTTAAAAATCCACCGATCCATTTATTCGCAAACAATTCTTTTTTCGCCATGTAATGGATCTCAAACGGAAGAATTCCTGCGCCTAATGCAAGAACATCCACAAAACCCTCATGTGTACAAGCAATGACAAACCCCCGATCAGTTGGCAGATTCTCTTTTTGATATACTTTGATTCCACCTCGGAGACCAAATATTAATTTGACGGTATAGCCTGAAAATTTATACATAGTGCACTTCCTTTGTTTGAAAAATGAAGGATTTGTCTCTATTATAACAAATTTTTTATTACCTGGTACTAAAAATTTATGAGCAGCCCAATCCTCCCTGTCTTTTTCGTTTAAAATGAACGTTCTGACTGTATTCAAGCACATGGTTTTAGGGGAGAATAGAATAGGAATTGTGTCCAATTTTGTCGTTTTTCGATGTTTTTTCCTGATTTGTTCTATTGAAAATACTTTATAAATGATGCAAATTTCGCTATGATAAGGAGAAATGATTTTGATTCGGCGAAAGAAATGAGTAATGTACGGTAATGAGAAGTTTCGTGCAACTTTATGCCTTTCTTATGCGTGTATAACATAGAGGGGAGAAAAATCAGTGACGATCGATGAAATTTATCAAATGTATATGAACGATGTTTACAGGTTTCTGCTCTCCATGACAAAAGACAAACATTTGGCAGAGGACTTATTGCAGGAAACCTTTATGCGTGCTTATATACATATTCATTCCTACGACCATAGCAAAGTGAAACCTTGGTTATTTCAGGTGGCACGAAATGCTTTTATTGATTATGTCAGGAAACATAAAAAAGAAGTGACCATATCGGATGACCTTATTGGCGGTCTTTTACAAACGTCTGTACAAAGCCCTGCTGAACAGGTTGAAATAAAGGAAGTACTCACCATGTATTTGGAGCAGCTTCCAGATAACTACAAGGAAGCGTTGACATTGTATTATTTAAAAGAACTAAATTACAAGGAAGCATCCAAGGTCATGAATATTACTGAAGCAAATTTTAAAAGTGTTTTATTTCGTGCAAGGCAGCGCCTAAAAGCACTTTACAACAGAGGTGTTAATGATGAATGAAGAGTTTAACAAGCGATGGGAAAAATATAATAATGGTGAGATGAATGAGGAAGAAATGATAGCGTTTGAGGAAGAGCTTGAAGAAAACGAAAAACGCTTAAGCCAGGAACTGAACGACTCGGATTGGACAGATTTTTCCATCAGTCCTGAGAAGCAAAAAGCCATTTTACAATACGGAAAAAGAAAGTCATATTTACGTATTTCCGTACTTGCTGTCATATCAACACTCATTATTTTACCGCTTTGTACATTAGGAAGTTATCTATACTACGGCGTTGGCGGAGCCGAGAGCAAAGGCAATCACTTCATGGAAACAGCCGCTGTCACCGTCGCTTTGACCAAACCAAACGTGGCTATAGATATGAAGGATTTAAAAGGTCAGGTCAAACTTTTTGGGATGAACACCGAATTGAAGCTGCAAAAACAAATTGGCAATAAAACAGAAGCCATTGGCAGTGAACAAATCGAGATGTTTTTCGATAAATTAAAGCAGCCTACTATCTCTTATTATGGTGACAGTGCACGCGAAACAGAAGGTTTCTTTACTCATCCTTCGGCGCAGGCAGATGCCTCAAAAAAACAAACACTCACTACGTTAGACAAGCTTCCTGAAGGAACAGTAAGTGAAGTGTATGTATCCTATGACAAAGCTTACACACCAAAGGATGTTTATTCCTTTGCTAAAAAATACGATATGAAAGTGCTGTGGAATGCGATTAAAACAGAGGATTCATTAAGTGGAAATCAGCGGCCAATCGGCTTTCCTGGGAAAGACTCTGAATTTTTAAAAGAGCTTCAGCACACATCCAAAACTGAGGTAGATCAATTCAAAGATGCCCTTGCTTATGTCAATCAGCACCCGACCTGGGCAACCACGATCTCTGGCAGACCTGATCTTGATCTGTCTAATCGTATACGCTATATCGATCAAAATGGCGTCACGGTTTATGGCTCTGTGGTCACTGGACCTTCTAAAGAAATCGAGAAATTTGTGAAGACAAAACGTATTAAAACGGCAAAAGTGAGCGAGGTGGAATTATGGAATTGGTAAGAATCTTTAAAGAGCATAATGTATTTGGCTGGATTTCTGTCGGCACAGCGATATTATCCCTGCTCATGCTAAACCTCGCCATTATCAGCAACGTGACATTTTATTCTTTTCAAATGCTTCCTTTTGCAATGGCTGCAGTTCCATTTGGCATTATTGAACTGTTCATTAAAAAAGGCCGTACGGGTCCAGGTTTCCTCGGTGTCGTACTGAATATCTTTGTCATTGTTTGTGTCTATGCCATCGTATCAATCGATGTCGATCTTCAGTTAGGTTTTTAATCAGCAATCAAAAGCAAAAGCCCGTGTTACTTGACTGCACCAAGTAGCACGGGCTTTTTTAATTTATTTTTTATTCAATTCTGAGTGCTTTCTTGAATATAAGAAATACACAACCAGCCCAATGGCAAGCCAGATTAAGAAACGAACAAAGGTGATTGCACCAAGCTTATAAATGAGCAATCCGCAAGATAGAATAGCCAAGATCGGAATAAGCGGAACTGCTGGGCATCTGAATGCTCTCGGTAAGTCCGGCTGCGTTTTTCTCATCACAATGACCGCCACTGAAATCAAAATGAATGCTGAAAGTGTCCCGATGTTCACTAGGCTTGCCAGCTCATCAAGTGGAATAAATCCACCCATTAATGCTGACAATGTACCGAAGAACAGTGTATTGATGTAAGGTGTTTTATGCTTTGGATGAACCTTTGATAGAACCTTCGGCACCAAACCATCACGAGACATAGCAAACATCACGCGTGTCTGGCCGTACAGCATGACAAGCATCACGGTTGTCATCCCTAGGATCGCACCGACATCCACAATACCCGCCACCCAGTTTTGTCCGGCTACTTGTAAAACGAGAGACACTGGATGTGATACTCCCTCAAAATTCATGAAAGGAACGATGCCCGTCATAATCGCACTAACAACAACATAAAGCAGCGTACAAATCAATAAGGAAGTAATAATCCCTCTAGGCAGGTTGCGTGATGGATTTTTTGTCTCCTCTGCCGCGGAAGCTACTGCATCAAAACCGATAAATGCAAAGAATACTAGGGCTGCTGCACTTAAGACCCCTGATGTCCCAAATGGAACGAATGGTGTCCAGTTTTCAGGTTTTACATATTTCACAGCGACTAAAATAAAGAGCAGAATCACAGCAATTTTCATAATAACCATGATGTTATTTACTCGTTTTGATTCTTTAATACCAAAGTACAACAGGAAGGTGATAACCATTAAAATAATAAATGCTGGAAGATTAAAATATGTCACTTGCCCCTTTAAACCACCTGGTGCTGCTGTTAATTCAACTGGTATATGAATCCCTATCCCATTTAAAAATGACACAAAATAGCCCGACCAGCCCGCTGAAACGGCACTAGCGGCCAGCATATATTCTAATATTAAATCCCAGCCAATGATAAACGCTAGAAATTCCCCCATTGATGCGTACGTAAATGTATACACAGACCCTGATACAGGCACTGCGGAAGCAAATTCCGCATATGACAGTGCTGCAAACAAACAAGCAAGACCTGCGATGACAAATGATAGAACAAGTCCTGGCCCTGCAGTGACGGCTCCTGTACCTGTCAGAACAAATATCCCTGTCCCGATTATGGCTCCAATGCCAAGCATGGTTAAATCAAATGAACCCAATTCCTTTTTTAATGCTTTTTCCCCTTGTGTTGCCGCAATGAGCTCTGAAATGCTCTTTTTTCTAAACAACGAATTGCTCATACCATCACTCCCAAAACTTAGTATCAGTCTAAAGACGCCACATTCATGTAATTCACAATATTTTCTGAATATTTAGATTAAATTTAGCACAATAAATTGGTGGCGTAAAATTATTATATATGAAAATTAAAAAATGAAAACACTTTTTTTAAAAAATAGAGTGAAAATTCTTATATATCAACGGAATGTTTGTCAATAAGTGGGTTAGATTTTCTCCATTCCTTATTCAATTGATAGCTTGTCTTTCTCTATTTATTATACAACATAGAAGATTATATTTTTTTAGAATACTTATTATGCAACAAAAATTAGACCTTTTTTAAAAAGCGGGTCCACAATTATGTTATTTTAAAGCCTTTAGACTGATAGTGATCTATGATAAAAGACCAGTTCCGCGGCACAAATGATATATGAAAAAAGAGACTGCTTCATAGCAGTCTCTTAAAATGAATTAGTTTACAAATGTTTTCGCTCCAAGATAAATAGGCTTCCAATAGCTTGATGTCATATCACTGATCGTTACTCCGTCAGAAGCAGCATGAATAAACTTGTTGTTCCCAAGGTAGACACCCATGTGAGATGGACCCGATTTATACGTTGTAAAGAAGACAAAATCTCCAACTTTTGGTTTGGATACACTTTTCATCGATCCCCAGAAGCCTTCAGTGGTTTGTCTTGAAATCTTTTTTTGTTTGTTAATGATATACCACATAAATCCGCTGCAATCAAAGCCCTTCGGTGTCGTTCCACCCCATCTATATGGTGTACCGTTCTGCGCTTTAGCATCTGCTATGAGCTTAGACGTGTTTAAGGAAGAAGTAGAGACTGTTTTTTCTTTTACAGGTTTCGTCTTTACTTTAGACGTCTTTTTCACCTTTAGCTTTTGTCCGATTTTGATGAGGTCTGTTTTAAGTTTATTTAACGATTTCAGCTCTTTCACAGTCATCCCATATTTTTTGCCAATCTTCGATAATGTATCGCCTTTGACAACTTTATGAGTGGCAGTTGCTGAAGCCGTTTTTACTTTTGTTGTTGTTTTTGATGTTTTCACTGCTTTTTTCGAAGAAGTGCCATTCACTTTTAAGGTTTGTCCAACATAAATTACGTTAGATTTCAGCTTATTGTCTGATTTAATTTTGCTCACGCTTGTTTTGTATCTTTTCGCTAGAACAGAAAGAGAGTCACCTTTTTGAACTTTTACTGATTGTGCTGAGGCAGCTCCGGCAAATAATGTCGTCCCAAGTAGAACTGCACTTGCAGCTGTGATCAATTGTTTTTTCATTTGTTCCTCCTGTATGTATCTATCTGATCCGATTTTTTATCTACTCCCTATTATAAGGATCAAATACCAGAAGAAATAGTCTTGACTTCCTACGACATTATGCTTATTAATTCGGCAAAATTTATTTTTTTTTAGGGTTCTTTTTATTTCATTTTCATTACACAATCATGACAAAATAATCACACCTTGTCATGGATAAATGATACATTCATTTCTCTTTTTGGTTCATTCTATGTAAAGTGGACCTTTACAATTTTAAAGTGAACTTTACGATGCTGTAAAAAGGAATCCACACTTCTGCTCTACCATTGTAAACGTAAGAGCGATACATAAACAATGAGGAGGCAAAATGAATGAGTGTGTTGAAAAACTCAAAAACGAAAATCGCTGCAGTGGCAGCAGCATCTGTGCTATCGATTGGCATTTTTTCAGGGATTGAATTTGGACAAGCTGACAAAGCTGAGGCTAAAAAGAAGCCGAAAAATGATGTGCAAAATGTGATCGTGCTGATTGGAGATGGCATGGGAACACCTTATCTTTCAACTTACCGCTCATTTAAACACAACGGTGACCTTTCAAAGCAAACAGCGTTTGACCCTTACCTCACTGGCATGCATAAAACATACCCTGACGACTCTAAAAGTAACATTACTGATTCAGCAGCGGCTGGTACAGCCATGGCCACTGGTAAAAAAACATACAACAATGCCATTGGTGTAAATAAAAACGGCAAAAAATTAAAAACCGTTTTAGAAGAAGCCAAACGCAAAGGAAAGTCAACGGGTCTTGTCGTGACATCTGAATTAACGAATGCCACGCCTGCTGCGTATGCCACTCACGATGTGTCTAGGAAAAACACAGCAGCCATCGCTGATGATTTCTTCGATGAGAAAATCGGTAAACAGCATACAGTCGACGTCATGCTTGGCGGTGGACTTGTCGATTTTGTGCGAAAGGATCGTGATCTGACGAAAGAATTCAAACAAGCCGGTTATGATTATGTCACCAATAAAGCCGCCTTACAAAAAAACAAAAATGAAAAAGTGTTAGGCATTTTTGCTGATGGAGGTCTAGATAAAGCCATCGATCGTGATAAAACGACTCCTTCCCTGCAAGATATGACATCCTCAGCCATCAAACAGCTGTCTAAAAACAAAAAAGGATTTTTCCTTATGGTTGAAGGTAGTCAAATTGACTGGGCTGGACACGATCATGATATTGTCAGTGCGATGAGCGAAATGAAGGATTTTGAAAAAGCATTTGAAGAAGCGATTCGTTTTGCGAAAAAGGATAAAAACACGTTAGTCATCACGACAGCAGATCATTCAACTGGCGGACTTTCCTTCGGAGCAGACGGTTCGGGCAGCTGGGATTACAAGCCGGTCAAAGCAGCGAAAAAGACGCCTGACTTTATCGCAAACAAAATTGTCAGCGGCATGCCTGTTGAGTCAGCGCTGAAACAATATATCAATCTTGATTTCACAAAAGAGGAAACAGCCGCCATTCAAAAGGCAGCTGAAACAAAGGATGCTGTTAAAATTGATGATGCGATTGAAGAAGTGATCAACACGAGATCACATACAGGCTGGACCACATCAGGTCATACGGGTGATGAAGTTCCATTCTATGCATATGGTCCAACAAGCCAGCAGCTAAAAGGTCTGATGGAAAACACCGATCAAGCAAAGCACATTTTCAAACTGCTGAAAAACCAATAAAACGAGCAAAAAAGATGTCTGCTAAGAGACATCTTTTTTCGTCTTTTTTATGCAAGATATTTCCTATGAACCCCTTTTCCATCATAAGAAAACATGACTTCTTTTCCTTCAAGAACGGACTCGATATGCACACTTCTTCCCCATAGCTGATATAAATACGGCAGGACTTTTTCTAAGTATTTCAGATCAAGTTCAATGCCTTCATACCAATGCTTGATATAAAGTTCATTATTTTTTAAATAGTCGCCATCAATCACGGTCAAATACGGAAAGCCGCCATTCACTCTCATGCTAACTAACTGATCACGTACCGCCTTCCATTCTTTATCAATGACTTTATAATCTCTCCCCTGCTTTTGAAACAAGTACAAGTCTTCTCTCATCACAAGGTCTTTCGTTAAGTAGTTTCGAATAAAGGAAATATCCGATTCAATTTCCCTGACTTCAAACATTTTGCTGCGGCCAGATCCTTCTGTGACCCCAGCTTTTTTTAATTCTTCACATGGGTTGTCATAGCGCTCTTCGATATCTTCAAAAATCTTCAGCCCTAAATAGTAAGGATTGATGCCTGTTTTAGATGGCTGTACCACACCTGCATTTAATTTTGCAAACTCTATCGATTCACTTGAATCCAAATCAAGCTCCCGCATAATCCGCTGGTGCCAATATGATGCCCAGCCTTCATTCATAATCTTTGTTTCCAGCTGCGGCCAAAAATAGAGCATTTCTTCTCTCAGCATAGTAAGAACATCTCGCTGCCATGGCTCCAGCTCCCGGGAATGCGCCTCAATAAAGAGTAAAAGATCCTTTTCAGGCTTTGGCGGAAATTGTTTGACGTTTTTCTTTTTCTCACGTGTCTTCGGCTCATCCATTCCCCACAAATCATCATAAGGCGTTTGACGTTTTGGTTTATCATCTTCATATTCTTCTTCATCGTCTATACTCCAGCTTAATTTTGATCGAACAAGAGACGGATCAATATGCTCTTGGATAGCCAATACGGCATCTAAAAAGGATTCGACTTCTTTTGTTCCGTGAATATGCTCATATTCTTTGATCCGCTCTGCCGCTGCTGACATGCTTTCGACCATATCTCGTTTTGTATTTTGGAAACGGCAATTATTTTTGAAGAAATCACAGTGTGCCAGTACATGAGCCACAATTAATTTATTTTGAACAAGCGTATTGTTATCAAGTAGAAAGGCGTAGCAAGGATTTGAATTGATCACCAGCTCATAAATTTTACTTAACCCTAAATCATAATGAAGCTTCATTTTATGAAATTGCTTCCCAAAGCTCCAGTGGCTGAATCGTGTTGGCATTCCATATGCACCGAACGTATAAATAATTTCCGCGGGACAGATTTCATATCTCATCGGATAAAAATCTAGACCAAATCCTTCTGCAATTTCTGTAATTTCATCAATCGCTCTTTGTAAAAGACGTTTTTCAGATACGCTCAAGGAAACCATCCCTCCTCATCGGACTTATCCCTACTATATGAGCGTATGTAAAAAAACATGATGTTCCGCTAACCGTTTAGACGACTTCCATTTCTTTCGTGGATTGCCCGCCAAATGCTTCGAAATGAATATGGTCTGTTGGAATTCTCAGCTCTTTTAAAATATGAATGATCTCCTGTGTAAACACCGGGGAACCGCATAGATAAAATTGGCCTTTCCCTTCTCCGATCACCGATTGAAGAAATGGACGGTCAATGCGGGAAGCCGCTTTCTCAACAAGCTCACCCTTTCCAGACTGCGCAAATTGTTCATTACATAGAATGATGCGCCCATGGGCTGCTGAAGCTAAAACGCGTTCAAACTCATTTTCAAAAGCGGTGACATCCTCTAATCGATCAGCATGAATCATCGTAAATGTCTGGCTGTTTTGTGCTGCAGTTTTCACTAAACCAATCATTGGTGTGACACCAGACCCTGCACTGATGAAATAAACAGGCTCTTTTATGTCATCTTGCAAGCAGAACATTCCCTGCGGCATACTCACTTGAAGAACGTCCCCTTCTTCCATTTCATCATGCAAAAATGTGGACACATGACCATCACGCTTCACTGTAATACGGTAATAAGATGGATGATGCTCGTCTGATAAGCTGTATTGTCTGCTGCACATATAGGCTTCTCCTGGCATATCTGTCTGAACCGTAATGTATTGGCCTGCTTTATACATTGGCAGCTCTGATTCATCTTCTGGTACTAAATAAAAGGAAATAAGCGATGGTGATTCTTGCTTCTTTTTCTTTATCACAAACGGCTTCACATCTGCCCATCCGCCTGCCTGCTTCACATTTTCATCCATCATTTCTGCTTCAATGGTAATGAAAATATTCGCAATGATGTCATATGCAGCTTTCCACGCTAATAGAGTGTTATCTTCTTCTCTTAAACCAAACACATCTTTCATCGCTTCAATCAGGTGATATCCGACAATTGGGTACTGCTCTTTTTTGACCATGACACTGACATGCTTATGGGCAATTTGTTTGACCGCAGGAAGTAATACCTCTAATCGATCAATGTGCAGTGCAGCCTGATATAGTGTCGCAGCAAGTGCCTCTGGCTGACTTCCGTTCATAAGATTTGTTTTATTAAATTGATTGAGTAGCTCCGGGTGCTGGCGAATCATATTTTCATAAAAAACAGTGACAAGTTTGGTTCCCTCGGCTTTTAGTAGAGGAGCTGATTGCTTTATTGCATTCATTTGATCTGTAGATAACATCGTCATTCCTTCTTTCAAAAGAAGTATTTTGAATACATCTTTATCGTAATGGAAGACAGTCCCTAAAAGCAATATTTATAATACATGTTTTAAATGTTGTCACATTTCACACTTTCTCGAACAGTTTTTGTCTAAAATGTGTTACGATGATACAAAACTCTATTAGGTTTAGAGGTCGTCAAAATGAAACTTACGAATTACACAGATTTCTCATTAAGGGTACTCATTTATTTAGCATCAAGAGAAAACAATGAACTGTCAAATATTCAGCAGATCGCCGATGTTTATGGCATTTCTAAAAATCATCTGACGAAGGTGATTTATCATCTTGGAAAACGTGGGTATGTAGACACGATTCGCGGAAGAAATGGCGGGATCAGGCTTGGAAAAAGCCCAGAAAGCATTAACATTGGAGAGGTTGTCCGTTATACAGAGGATGATTTAGTCATGGTTGAATGCTTTGATCCAAAGAAAAATGGCTGCATCATCTCCCCGATTTGTTCATTAAAGCATGTACTTCATGAAGCACTCACTGCTTATTTAAGCGTTCTTGACGGATACACACTAAAAGATTTAACACAAAACAAAGATGCTCTCAGAGAGCTCCTGCTTTAAGGCGAAAGAATTTTATTCTTTCGTCTTTTTCTTTACCTTCTTGTAATAATAATTTATTTAAAATTATTATAAATAAATATTGACTATCATGTTTGATTCAATATAATTAGGGTATATAGATTGCTAGAAAACACTTTTTTGTTTACAGGAGGAGAAAAGAATGACAAATTCAAATCATAAAAATTTGACAACGAACCAAGGCGTTCCTGTTGGCGATAACCAAAACTCAAGAACAGCTGGTCACCGCGGACCTACCTTTCTTGATGATTACCATTTGATTGAAAAACTTGCACACTTTGACCGTGAACGTATTCCAGAACGTGTCGTTCATGCTAGAGGCGCCGGCGCTTACGGTGTGTTTGAAGTAGAAAATAGCATGGAGAAACATACAAAAGCAGCCTTCTTAAGTGAAGAAGGAAAACAAACAGACGTTTTCGTTCGCTTCTCCACCGTTATTCATCCAAAAGGTTCACCTGAAACCTTACGTGACCCGCGCGGCTTTGCTGTCAAATTTTATACAGAAGAAGGCAACTATGATCTCGTTGGTAACAACTTGCCGATCTTCTTTATTCGTGATGCATTGAAATTCCCTGATATGGTTCACTCTCTCAAGCCAGATCCTGTAACCAATATTCAAGATCCTGACCGTTATTGGGATTTTATGACCTTAACACCTGAATCCACTCATATGCTCACATGGCTCTTCTCTGACGAAGGAATCCCCGCAAGCTACGCTGAAATGCGCGGTTCTGGTGTGCATACATTTAGATGGGTGAACAAATACGGTGAAGCAAAATATGTGAAATATCACTGGAGACCTTCTGAAGGTATTCACAACTTATCTATGGAAGAAGCAGCAGAAATTCAAGCGAACGACTTCCAGCATGCGACAAGAGATTTATATGACCGCATTGAAAAAGGCAACTTCCCAGCATGGGACTTATATGTTCAGCTTATGCCGCTTAGCGATTATGATGAACTTGATTATGATCCATGTGACCCAACAAAAACGTGGAGCGAGGAAGATTACCCGCTTCAAAAAGTAGGACGCATGACACTCAACCGCAATCCTGAAAACTTCTTTGCTGAAACAGAACAGTCTGCTTTCACGCCAAGTGCATTTGTTCCAGGAATTGAGGCATCTGAAGATAAACTGCTTCAAGGCCGTCTGTTCTCATATCCTGATACGCAGCGTCACCGTCTTGGTGCGAACTACATGCGCATTCCGGTTAACTGCCCTTATGCACCTGTACACAATAACCAGCAGGATGGCTTTATGACAACGACTCGTCCAAGCGGTCATATTAACTATGAACCAAACCGTTATGACGATCAGCCAAAAGAAAACCCTCACTACAAAGAAAGTGAGCCAGTTCTTCACGGCGACCGTATCGTGAGACAAAAAATTGAAAAACCGAACGATTTCAAACAAGCTGGAGAAAGATATCGAAGCTACTCTGAAGAAGAGAAACAAGCATTGATTAAAAACCTAACAGCTGATTTGAAAGATGTAAATGACAAAACAAAATTACTTGCAATCTGCAACTTCTATCGTGCCGATGAAGATTACGGTCAGCGATTAGCGGATTCACTTGGTGTGGATATTCGCGCTTATCTTCAAGGAAGCATGAAGTAAATCCATCTCGAAATAAATCTTTGGACAAAGGGCTAAAATGATCTTAATTTTGGCCCTTTGTCTTTTTTTGAGTGTGCTAGTAAGGGCAGTTATTGAGGTTTTGTCAGAACGCCTCGAGCACCTTTTACAGAAAAAGGTGCTTCTTTATAGTCGAAACACGTTAATACTAATCAAATGACCGGTCACCGGATGAAAGTAAATTTCTGCATGTGCGGCAAAACGAGTTGTGCCTTCCTTAACAGTTACGCGAAACACATCTTTTGTCTGCTCATCATTTACTTCTGTCCGGCCAATGTAATGATAATCGTTTAAAGCGGCACCTTTATATTCATCTTTCAACGCTGTGTACGCGAGTCTTTCCCAATTTTCAAACGGCTGCACCGCTGCTTTTGATGCAGGATGAATCATCAAACTGCCAAGCAAAACGATTCCTGCTGCAATAAGCATCCACCATTTCGGCTGCATGATATCATTGATCTCACTTTCATATATGTTTTGTTTAGGTTTAGCAGGCTGGTCCTTTTTCATACATGAAGCAATTATTCAGCCTATAATTCCCGGTACGCAATTCATGCGGACACCAACTTTTCCCCTGAAAAAGTCGATATGATCCGAGCAAACTAATGAGGACTTCTCAAGGGAAAGGAGAAGGTTTAATGAATGTGGCGGATTATGATAAAGCACTTTATTATACGCATCGCTCGCAATGGGATAATTTACTTATTCTTATGGTACGTACGCAAGATGATCTGCTCTCGAAACGTATTGAGCATTTCTTACATGCGTATCAATTTAACCGGAACGATGCAGATGTTGAAAAATGTTTATATGGGCTCCTGCAGTACATTGACCACGCTTCAGAGGCTGCTGCTGCTGAAGTTTATTCACAACCGATGTACACATAAAGAAAAAGGGCTAGAATGAAGTTTATTTTAGCCCTCCCTTTTTACATACAATTAGCAGTGCGCTGTGATGGGAAACATAAAGTGGCCTTTTGCCCAATGTTCCTTTGTGTAAATAAATAGTGCATCCTCGTCATTTGGCTTCGTAACTGCGTGTAAACCTTCAATTGTCGTATCAGGCGTGAAATAAAAGATCACTTTTTCCGTTGTTTCCTTCACAATGCTTTCTACAACTTCTTGTACATTTGGTGTTTGAAGCGAGATGATATCAAAAACATGCATCGTTTCATTTTCTTCATTCATCAGCACAATGGTATCTAATGCTTCAATATAAAAAATGGCATCCGGCCATACTAATGTAAAATAAAACATCAATAAGCTGCTGTGATGCTGAGCATCCAGCTTCATTGAGTGAGTTTGCCGCTTTTCTGCGAAACGTTCAAGTAATGAGAGGTCTTGCTCCAATGTCAGCTTTTTAACATCTACGCCTTTTTTTATTTGAACAGCGCTTTTATTGATATTTAAGCTAAATTCACTTTCGTGATGACGGGTAAAACCAAATCTCGGATAAAAATCTAACACAGTTTCATTAGCAAAAAGAAAGATGACATCACACTCATTTTTGTATTCATCCATGATATGCTGCATTAACTTTGCCGCTAATCCTTTACGCTGATAGGCTTGATCTGTCATAACAGTGCCGATTTGAACTGCTCGATACGTTTGCCCATCAATGATCACTGACATAAGATAGACAGAAGCGTTAGAGATTACCTTCCCGTTATGTACAAAGGAATAAGGTATATATTTTTCATCCCAATAGCCTCTTTCGTACCAGTCACTAAAATCCAAATCAAATGTATCGATCGCAAGCTTATTAAAGCTCTCTTTTAATTTGACATCATGGCGATAATCACTTACTAATTCATATTTTCCCACTTTGATTCCCTCCCATTTTAAATTCACCTGTGATTGACCAGTTCATCACCTCCTATAAAATAAAAAAAGACTTGATGAGCATCCACTCGTCAAGTCTTTTACGTTTTTCTATTAGAAATTAGACTATACATGCCTCTCTTTTTACACAAAAGCGCACATCAAATAACCAACATCTGTGCTCTTTTTTATTCAATTCATTGAATTGAATGTGCGCTTAAAAGTTTTAGCATAACGACTAAGATCCTTTCTGTCATAGCAGCTCTTTTGGCTGATTTTTTTGATAATCCACTGCATACAGAGCCGCCTGGGTTCGATCTGCCAGCTCTAGCTTTGATAATACATGAGATACGTGCGTTTTGACAGTCTTTTCAGAAATAAACAGAGATGAGGCAATTTCTTTGTTGCTTTTGCCCTTTGCAATCTCAAATAAAACATCTCGCTCTCTATTGGTCAGCTCTTTCATCAATGCCCATTTCTGCTCTTTTGGCTCTGTCAGATGCTGCACAAGAAAGGTCGTGATATGACCATCTAACTGATAGGTGCCATTTTGTACTTCAATCATAGTCGAAAGCAGCTTTTCTGGTGCTACATCCTTTAATTGATAGGCTTTCGCCCCTGCTTGAATAGCGGGAATCACATAATCTTTGTCCGCATAGCTTGTCAGGATCACAATGCGGGTGTCCGGCATTTCCAGCATCATTTGTTTCGTTGCCTCAATGCCATTCATAACAGGCATAGACAAATCCATTAAGACAATGTCAGGCTGAGTATCTCTGACAACCTCTAATGCCTCTTGCCCATTGGACGCCTCACCAACGATGTCCACATCAGGCTGTGTCTGTAAGAAAAACACCAGGCCTTTTCTCACAATATGATGATCATCTGCAATGACAACTCTCATGACGATCCCTTCCTTTCTTGTGAAAATGGCACTTTTACATGAATCGTTGTTCCTTTCCCTAACTCTGAATGGATACAAAATGTTCCACCTGCTCTTCGGATGCGGTCAGACATCCCTTTCAGCCCAAGTGAAGGAAGGCTCATCTGCTCGTCATATTGAAAACCTTTTCCGAGGTCAATGATTTTCATCTCAAACGTGTCTTTTGATTGCTCAAGTTTGACCTCGACTTCTTCTACTTCCGCATGTTTTTGACAGTTATTCAGCGCTTCTTGACATACCCGAAACAAAGTTTCATTGTGAGAATGATCCATTTCTATACAGCCTGATAAAGATAAATTGCAGCGTAATCCTAAAAGCTGAGCATACTCTTCAATTGCTGTCGTAAACCCTTTTTCAAGGCCTCTTGGTCTCAGCTGCCAAATGAGTGACCGCATTTCAATCAGAGCGTCTTGTGACAAATGCTGAATAAAATCAATCATTTCCCCTAGATTCTGATCGCTTGTCATTTGCCGTGCAGCCTTAGCAGTCAGACTCACAGAGAATAGCATTTGGTTGACAGAATCATGTAAATCCTGTGCCAGCCGGTTTCTTTCTTGTAAAAGGGCGTGCTGCTGTTCATTTTGCACAAGCTTCATCCGCTGAATCGCTGTACCAATTTGAAGCGCAATGCTTTCAAGCAAATTCAGCTCTTCTTGTGTAAATGTGACTTTTCCCTTTGCCGCCACATTTAATAAGCCGAACGTACGCTTACATGCTTGTAGAGGCACCGTCGCATGATGTGTAATCCCTTCTGTATCTCCAAGCTTTTGTTCAATCGCCGTTTCAATCCGTTTGCAGTTCATAATATTGGTGGCTGATTGCAGTGAGCCTTTTGTGTATCGATTGATGCAATAACAATCATTTTGACACATGAGCTGTTTTTGATGCTTTGCGAGTGCTTCAGGTAAAGAAACCTCTGCCATCAGTTCATATGACCCGTCTTTTTCTATAAAATAAATCCATGCTGAATGAAAGCCTGTGACATCCATCAGCATATGGAGCACTTCATGGAGCGTTTCTTTCATTTCCATGCCTTCATTTAGCTTTTCAGCAATTTCTTTTAACGTTTTTAATGTTTCAACCTTCTCTTGGTATTCTCCCATACTGTTTACCCCCGGCATTTGCAGCCTTCACTTATCATTACGCTCATTATACCATGAGTCCCCACGCGGCTCTTTCTCCAAAAGAATGATTTTTTCTCATCCTTTTGACTGAGAAAAAAGCCATCATGCATTCATACACGATGGCCTTGTCTTTCGTTATTTCGCTGTTTCTTCCACAATATCATAAACGACTTTCATCACTTCTTCTGACAGATGCTTTAGTTTTTCTTCACTATCTGTTAAAGATGTGCCTTTGACTGCAATATAAAATTTCACTTTAGGCTCAGTGCCGGAAGGTCTTAAGCAGAACCACGAACCATCCTCAAGGAAATATTTCAGCACGTTTGATGCTGGCAGATGAATGGTTTCCTCTTTCTTTTCAGCCACAAGATGTCTTTGACTTGATTGGTAATCCTCGATCACTGTGATGCGCTGCCCTGCGATGGCAGCTGGCGGATTTGTTCTAAAGGTATGAAGGATCGCTGAAATCTGCTCTGCTCCCTCTTTTCCTTTTAAGGTTAATGACTTTAATCCTTCACGGTAAAATCCAAACTGCTTGAAAATATCGACAAGCGCGTCGTACAAGGACTTGCCCTGTTTTTTATAGAAGGCAGCGACTTCAACGGCTAATAGTGCCGCTTGCACCGCATCTTTATCCCGGGCAAAGTCACCGATCAAATAGCCATAGCTCTCTTCATAACCGAATTGAAACGTGTATTCTCCGCTCTTTTCAAACTGCTTAATTTTTTCTCCAATAAATTTAAAGCCTGTAAGTGTGTCTATCGTGTCGGCACCAAAAGCTGATGCTACAGCACGCCCAAGCTCACTTGTGACAATGGTTTTCATCACAACAGGACGAGGCGGCAGCTGACCCAGCTTTTGTTTTTCAGACAATAAATAATGGAGCAGCAGGGCGCCTGTTTGGTTGCCTGTTAAGACGGTAAATTCTCCTTCGTGATCTCTGACTGCAATGCCTAACCTGTCAGCATCTGGGTCTGTGGCAATGAGGATATCGGCATTTTGTTTTTCGCCAAGCTTGATGGCATACTCAAATGCTGCGTGCTCCTCTGGGTTCGGCGAGGTCACTGTTGAGAACTGTGGGTCTGGTTTTTCCTGCTCAGGCACAACCGTGACATGCTGATAACCTAGAGCCTGAAGTCCGCTTCTGACAGGATGATTGGCTGTCCCATGAAGCGGAGTAAACACGACTTTGACATCGACCTCATTTGCCAGCTCAGGGTGCACACTTATGGTTTTTAATTTTTCAATATAAGCCTGGTCGATTTCTTTTCCGATCATTTTGATCAGCCCTTGCTGTTTCAACGTTTCTTCAGAATCAACTGAAATCGACAGTTCATTTTCAATTGCATCTACTTCTTGAATGACTTGATCTGCTTCAAATGGAGGCAGCTGCCCGCCATCTTCACCATACACTTTATAGCCATTATATTCTGGTGGATTATGACTTGCTGTCACAACGATTCCAGCAAATGCATGCAGCTCACGAACCGCAAAGGAGAGCTCTGGTGTCGGACGCAATTCATCGAATACGTACGTTTGAATGCCTTGTGAAGCAAGTGTTTTGGCTGCTTCCATCGCAAATTCAGGCGATTTATGACGTGAATCATATGCAATGGCGACGCCTCTTTTTTTTGCATCCTCTCCATGTTTCGCAATATACGCAGCAAGACCTGCTGAAGCTTTACGAACAGTATACACATTCATTCGGTTCGTGCCTGCACCAATCTCACCGCGCATTCCTCCAGTGCCGAACTCAAGGTTTTTGTAGAAGCAGTCTTCAAGTGCTTGATGATCATCTTGATGCGTCTCCAGCCATTCCCTTAGTTCAGTATCCAGGTGCTTCTCATTGATCCATCGCTCATAACTCGTCTTCCAACTCATGGTCGTCCTCCCCAGCTCTTATCATCAATAAAATAACATCTACTGTTATTTTATATGGAATCATCCTTTATGTCATGCTATATCATTGGCAGTTGGAAAAAATGCAGAATAAATAAAAAAAGCCGATACATGATCGGCTTTTCCTTTTATTCAGCATCAAGCGGTACGACTGCTTCATGGAATAGTTGATCTAATTCTGTTTGATGTTTCTGTTTTGCTGCTTCATCCCAGCCAAAACGCTCTGCCATGTAATCAACAACAGGCTGTGCGTATTTTTTTGCCCAATTGATATTAAATAATAGGCTTCCTGTTCTTCTTAAGAAGAAATCGACAGGTGTTACAGCTAGTTCTTCTTCGATCGCATAAACAAGCTCTGCCAGCACATATGCTGGAATGTTTCGTTTGTCTGCTTCCCCTTGAAGCTGCTCTACTCGTTTGTAGACACTGCTGACGTTTGAACCATATTTTTCAGCTAATTTTTGTGCAATCGGTTCTGTTAAACCAACAGATGCTCCTTCTGCTGTTTTCGCTTGAACAAAAGCTGCCATGTTTTTAGATCCGCCTACATGACCGCCTGAGATTGGCATATGTTTTGTTTTACATGGACCGTAATCTTTGCCAGTCTCTTGTTTCAATCCATCACGTACGAGATCGACAATATGCTCAGCCATTTTGCGATAGCCTGTTAATTTACCACCAGCAATGGTGATTAAGCCTGAAGATGATGTCCACACTTCATCCTTACGAGAAATTTCTGAAGGATCTTTGCCCTCTTCATGAATGAGCGGACGAAGACCGGCCCAGTTGGATTCCACATCTTTTTCTGTAATATTGAGATCAGGGAACATGTACTGAATCGCTTGAATGACATAGTCACGATCAGCTTTTGTCATACGCGGATGCTCCAGCTGTTTTTTGTATACTGTATCTGTTGTTCCAACGTACGTTTTGCCTTCTCTTGGAATGGCAAAGACCATACGTTTATCAGGTGTGTCAAAGTAGATCGCTTGTTTTAATGGGAAGACCGATTGGTCGAATACTAAGTGAATTCCTTTTGTATGCTGTAAGTGTTTTCCTTCTTTTGAGTGATCCTTGTCTCTAAGCTGATCTACCCATGGACCTGTCGCATTGACGATCTTCTTCGCATACACATCGTATGTTTTCTTCGTCATGACATCTTCAATGACAACACCAACCACTTTGCCTTTATCATAAATAAATTCTTTTACTTTCGCATAGTTGACCGCTTCCGCTCCGAATTTCACAGCCTCTTTCATCACTTCGATTGTGAGGCGTGCATCATCTGTACGGTATTCAACATAGTAGCCTCCGCCTTTTAAGCCGTCCTTTTTGACAAGCGGTTCTTTTGCAAGTGTTTCTTTCGCACTTAGCATGCTTCTGCGTTCGCTATGCTTTACGCCAGCTAAAAAGTCATACACTCTCAGTCCAATAGAGGTTGAAAACTTCCCAAATGTCCCGCCTTTATGCATCGGAAGAAGCATCCATTCTGGCGTCGTGACATGAGGACCATTTTCGTATACGATGGCACGCTCTTTACCGACCTCTGCGACCATTTTCACTTCAAATTGTTTTAAATAACGAAGTCCGCCGTGCACTAGTTTCGTTGAGCGACTAGACGTACCTGCTGCGAAATCCTGCATTTCTGCAAGACCGACACGCATTCCGCGTGAAGCCGCGTCAAGTGCTGTACCAGCGCCTGTAATACCCCCACCAATGATAAACACATCATATGGTTTTTTTGTCATTTCCTGCAGCATTTGTTCTCTTTCTAAGCTAGAAAAAGTCATCTCTTGTTCCTCCCATGTTGTACGGTAAAGAAAAAGAGACCGCAAACACCCAAAGCGTATTTCTACACTTCGGTGCCTGCGGTCTCTCCAGTTCTCCAACCGTTCTATTAACTTACTTGAAGTATACCATACTTTTGGTTTATTTGAAAGCTTGAGCTGCTTTTACAGCCTTTTTCCACCCGCTGTATAACGAGTCACGGCTGTCCTCTTCCATTTTAGGGTCAAAGCGCTTGTCAAGATTCCATTGTTTTGCAATGTCTGAACGGTCGTTCCAGAAGCCAACTGCTATTCCCGCAAGATAGGCCGCACCGAGTGCCGTCGTTTCATTAATTTCTGGACGCTCTACTGGTACATCCAGCAAATCACTTTGGAAGCCCATTAAGAAATCATTCTTTACAGCTCCGCCATCTACACGCAAAGTTTTTAATGAGATGTTTGAATCCTTTTCCATCGCATCTAAAACATCCTTCGTTTGATAAGCAAGTGATTCTAACGTTGCACGGACAAAGTGCTCCTTAGAAGTACCGCGTGTTAATCCGAATACAGCGCCTCTGACATCACTGTCCCAGTATGGTGTGCCTAGACCAACGAATGCTGGAACGACATATACGCCCTCTGTTGACTCAACGCGCTCCGCATAGGCTTCGCTGTCTTTTGAGTCTTTAAACATTCTCAGTCCGTCGCGCAGCCACTGAATCGCTGAACCAGCTACGAAAATACTTCCTTCTAAAGCATATTCAACTTTACCGTCAATGCCCCATGCAATTGTCGTTAATAAACCATGATCCGACTTAATTGCTTTTTCCCCTGTATTCATCAACATGAAACATCCTGTACCATACGTGTTCTTCGCCATTCCTTCTTCAAAGCAAGCCTGACCGAATAGTGCAGACTGCTGGTCTCCCGCCGCTCCTGCAATCGGGATATTTCTGCCGAAGAAGTGATAGTCTGTTGTTTCACCATAGATGTGTGAAGATGGTTTCACCTCTGGAAGCATAGAAGCAGGTACGCCAAGGATATCCAGTAATTCTTCATCCCATTTCAGATCGTAAATGTTGAACATTAACGTTCTTGACGCGTTGGAGTAATCTGTGACGTGTGATTGACCGCCTGTCATCTTCCAAATGAGCCATGTATCAATTGTGCCAAACAGCAAGTCGCCATTTTCTGCTTTCTCACGAGCACCTTCTACATTGTCTAAAATCCATTTTACTTTTGTCCCTGAGAAATAAGCATCAATGAGAAGTCCTGTTTTATTTCTAAACGTTTCATTGTGTCCTTGCGCTTTTAGCTCTTCACAAATGCCTGACGTTTGTCTAGACTGCCAAACAATTGCATTATAAACAGGTGCGCCTGTATGTTTATCCCAAACAACAGCTGTCTCACGCTGGTTCGTAATGCCGATACCGGCGATTTGATCTGCTTCAATGCCTGATTCAATTAAAGCAGTTGAAATGACGGATAGAACAGAGCTCCAAATTTCATTTGCGTTATGTTCTACCCAGCCTGGGTTCGGAAAATATTGATTAAATTCCTTCTGAGCTGTATGTGCAATTTTGCCTTCTTGATCAAATAAGATCGCTCTTGAGCTTGTTGTCCCTTGATCTAAAGCGAGAATATATTTTTCTTTTGCCATGGTGTTTTCCTCCCCTTACATACTTTCATTTACAGCATTTGTTTGATTTTTCGTAGAGACATAGAGTCCTAACAATACCACAACTAAAATAACGCTTACAATCCAAAAGGCTGGAGTGATGTTCGCTTTAAAGGCTGCATTGTAGAAAACACCGCCAAATGCGCCGCCTAAAATTGGACCAACGACTGGCACCCAAGCATACTTCCAATTCGATGGACCTTTACCTGGAATCGGTAGAATCGCATGAGCAATTCTCGGACCTAAATCACGTGCAGGATTGATTGCATAACCAGTTGTTCCGCCTAATGAAAGACCAATTGCGACAATTAAGAAACCAACTATCAGCGGATTGATTCCGTCTGCGAATTTATTTGCACCAATCGCTAAGATTCCTAGAACCAATACAAATGTACCAATGACTTCACTAAGTACGTTTGCAAAAGTATGGGGAATCGCAGGACCAGTTGAGAATACACCCAGCTTTGCACCTGGATCGTCTGTTGCTTTCCAGTGCGGTAAGTAATGTAAAAAGACAATAATAGCTCCTAATAATGCGCCAAGCATTTGACCGGCAATATACATTGGTACATCAGCCCAAGGAAAACTTCCTTCTAACGCAAGCCCGATTGTCAGTGCAGGATTCAAATGCGCTCCGCTGATTCCACCTGTTGCATAAGCTGCTATGGCTACTGCAAATCCCCATCCGAAAGCGATTACAATCCAGCCGGACTGATATGCGAGCGATTTCTTTAAATTGACTGCCGCACATACACCGCCTCCAAAAATAATAAGCAGCATTGTACCTACGACTTCACCCCAAAATGGTGTCATGAAAATTCCTCCTCTGGTTCAGTTGCCATCCCCTATGAATGTGTAAAAAAGATAAAGAAAAAAGATCCACAACAAACATACTTTACATCAGGGTCATTTGTCACCTAGTAAAGCGCTGTTGTGGATCTCCGTTTCTCCATCACATGATATTAACTTAGTGCTATAGTATCAGAGGATGAAAACGTTGTCAATCAATTTTCACATTTTATCTTTTTCACTTTTGGAACGCTTTCCAAAGGGCTGTATTCGATGTTGTCACAGCTGTAGCACCTGCTTCAAGCGCTCTTTCTACATCTTCTTTTGTACGGATAAACCCGCCTGCAAATATTGGAATCCCAGCTCGCTCGCGCACTTCTGTAATGAGATCCGGCACGACCCCTGGCAATACTTCAATAAAATCTGGGCGATGTTTCCCTACGAACTCCATGCTTTTTTCCATGGCACTTGTATCAAGTAAAAACATTCGCTGAATGGCATATACCTTTTTTTGCTTGGCTTTTACTATGACAGAAGACCTAGTAGAAATAATTCCTGCCGGCTTCATTTCCTGACAAATAAATTCCGTTCCATACTCATCATGTTTGATCCCATGAATGAGATCGACATGGACAAACATTTTTTTATGATGGGCATTTGCCTCATTCATGATGCCCTTTAGCCGGCCTAAATGGACATCAAGTAAGACCCCATATGTAAATGGACTTTTTAAAAATTCCTCAAATTGCTTCATATTGCGAACAGCAGGTAGAATGGGTTGATCATGAAAACTCATATGCCGTCTCCTTCAAAGTGTATTGGTTCAGTCATCTCCTAACAGTAATAGAATCTCTTCTATTTTTCAATACACCTAGTGTATCCAATGCCGATTTTACTTAGCAGCGTATGTGCTTTTTCCATAGAAAAAAGCAGAGAAATCTCTCTGCTATAACTGTGCCATGCTTTCTTTAAGCGTGTTTATAATAAATGAGGCGTCTTCGTCTGTTATATTGAGCGGCGGTGCAAGCTGGGCAACGTTATTATAGCCGGCAACCGTATCACCATTTTTCCCAATGATTAGTCCGCGTTTTTTACATTCTGCAATCAATTGACCGACAACCTGTGGATCAGCTGGTTTTTTGGACTGTTGATCCTGGACAAGCTCAATTCCAAACAGCAGGCCTTTTCCTCTGACATCACCGACAAATGGATGCTCTTTTAACTCTTGCAAACGTTCAAGCATGTCTTGCCCAAGCGTGTCAGACCGTTCTACTAATTTCTCGTTTTCCATGATCTCTAGGTTCGCAAGGGCAACCGCACAGGAAGCAGGGTGTCCGCCAAATGTATTCACATGGCGCAGCCTGTCATACGTATCTTCCCCTGCATAGGCTTCATAGATTTCTCGTTTCACGCACGTTGCAGAAAGAGGTAAATAGCCGCTTGTGATCCCTTTTGCCATTGTGATGATGTCCGGCTTTACATCTTCATGCATAAAACCAAACCGCTTCCCTGTCCGGCCAAAGCCGCAGATGACTTCATCCACAATGAGAAGCGCTCCATGAGCCTCACAGATGTCTTTAACCTTCTTCAAATACCCTTTTGGCGGCATTAAGATACCGCCGCCTGTAATGATCGGCTCCATAATAACTCCAGCAATGGTCTCACTTAGTTCCCACGTCATGGATTGATCGATTGCCGCTGCACTTGCCAAAGTTTCTTGATCCTCAGGATGACGATACATATCAGGCGGTGCGACATGGATAAAGCCTTGACCTAATGGTTCATATTTATATTTACGCTGCGCCTGCCCCGTTGCGGCAAGGGCAG
Organism: Bacillus sp. FSL R5-0659; assembly: GCF_038008785.1. Lineage (NCBI taxonomy): Bacteria > Bacillati > Bacillota > Bacilli > Caryophanales > Bacillaceae > Bacillus > Bacillus sp. FSL R5-0659. Next base: position 922,399 of record NZ_JBBOZU010000001.1, on the reverse strand, counting down.
CTGCTGTATTGCCGTGATACGACCGATACCTGGAGATGAACTTTGTTCTTATGCTCTCTCCTTTTTGCGCATGATATTGTTTGGCGATCTTAAATGCGGCTTCATTGGCTTCAGAACCGCTGTTAGAAAAGAAGATGACATAGTCCCCTCCAAGCCATTCATTTAGCTTTTCAGCCAATTGAATCGCTGGCACATGACTTTGCGTCAGCGGATAATAAGGCATTGTATTCAGCTGCTTATATGCCGCTTCTGCAAGCTCTTTTCTGCCATAACCGGCATTTACACACCAAAGACCTGACATCCCGTCTAAATAGCGATTCCCATGAATATCTGTCACCCATGCGCCTTCTGCCTCGTGAATAACCATGCTTTCATTTTCCTTGTTTGTCCCTTTCATATGATGCCAGATCAACTGATCATCTTTCGCCTGAAGATTTTGAGCCTGCTCATGTATTTTCATCTTCTCGCCCCCATGTATCCGTTTTCATCACTAAAGAAGCTTAGACTGGTTCAGCAGCACATTGCCTCTCCATTCATTATATGGATGAAAAGGGAGGCATATGAAACTGAAACTAGGCCGCCTGTAAGAGAGAACCAACCGTTACTTTCATTATAAAAAAGGGGCCGGGCTGATTACATTAGACAGATCGTCAACTGATTGAAAAGAACGATAAGACATTCTACTCGTGTGCCTTAGCAAATCTAACAAACCTCGTTAACGGCGATTTCCTTGCAGGAATTCATATGCAAGAATCGCAAATTCAAGCGCCTGTCGTTTCGGGGCCTGCATCATATCCTCGCCAAGCAATGAATGCAGTTTATCTAGTCTATGATAAAGGGTCTGCCTGACAATAAAGAGCTGGCTTGCAGTTTCCTTTTTAGAACCGTTTGTCTGTAAAAAGATATTCAGCGTTTGATAGAGTCTTCCGCTATTTTGCTTATCATATAAAAGCACAGGCTCCAAATACTCTTTCACCATACATTCAAGCAGTCCGCTTTCCTGCATGACAGGCATGAGACGGAGCATATGCAAATCTTGATAAAATGGGCTTTCCACCCGCTGGGGCATCACTTTCTTTAAATGCAGCACTTCTTTGGCTGCTTGAAAGCTTTTTTTCATATGTTGAAACTGCTCACAATATGGACCGATGCCAAAATTGATCACGGTTCCGCGTGGCTGCTCCCGATCATACAATTGTTTGATGTCGCTTGCAGCCTTCTCTGCACGCTCTTTCCAGTCCTCCTTCTTTCTTGTGTTCAATAAAATAAACAAGGTTTGTCCTTGATGCTCATACGGAATCAAATGGAAACCCGCACGCTGAAAGATGGAGCGGCACGATACGAGAAAATATAAATTTCCTGCGATTTCTTCGATTTGATGATGCTTTTGAAAGAGCATCACGACACAGCCGGTTGGCTTTTTCAATCCTTCTGTTTCTTCAAGATGCTCTAATATATCTCTTTCTGTATGCTCTTCTTGGAACCATTTTTGCAGCCATTCGTTCTCTTTGGTCTTCTTCAATTCTTCTGTATAAAGCTCTCTTAGCGTTTGCTGGGCCAGAGCATTTGCTCCTTTATCCATTACGAGCAGTTCAAATTCTGAGAGTGTGTTTGTTTGATGAATGAGCACAAGGTCTGCAAATGTCTGCTTGAGTGCAAGCACTTCTTTTTTGGTCACTTCGTATCCTTTTGGCAAGGAAGCAAACTGTAAATAATTCATGACCATCTCTTCGGTTTGTTTGGAGGAATCACATAAAATAATCGGCTCCCCCTGAACAGGAATGAGTAAAAGAATGCCCCTTACGTGCTGATACACTTGATCCAAAATATCCATCTGCGGATGGGGAGTCAGCAAAAGCTCATTCAGCTTTGATGATAGTGCTTCTAGATCAGCCATCATTTGATACTGGCGTTCAATCATCATCGTATGGAGATGCTGTGTGATGTTGACGAATTTCACTTCTTTTGTAAACAGAATCAGCGGAAAATTTCTTTCTTCTGCATACTCAATCAGTTCTTCCGGCACATCGAATCTGAGCGGAACAAATTCAATACACAAGCCTGCCGCACCAGAATCGATCAACTGTTTTAAAAATGCTTGAAACACATCCAATTGGTCATGGAAGCCTGCGGCTGTTGTTAGTATGAGCTCTCCCCCATTTAACAAATCTTCTACAGCAGGCACTTCTAACACATGCACCCATCTGACCTGCCGAAACAATCCCTTTTCTCCTGCTAACACTTTCGCATGGGCAAAATACTTTGTTTTCAACACATCACTCACTTGAAAATGAACGTCTACATTCATTGATATGTCCCCCTTTGTTTTGCCGCCTATCCCCTATCCCAGAGGGTGCATAGATAAAATCCATAATAAAACTGGTAATGTCACGATGCTTAAAACGGTACTGAGAAATGTCGTGCTTGAGACAAACTCAGGCTTCGTTCGAAATTGTACAGCCATTAGCGTAGTATTTGCTGCTGTCGGCATCGCTGCAACTAAGATCATAATTTGTTTCACTAGATCATCTACCGGTAAAATAAGTGTAAAGCCAAATGCGATGAGTGGTGAGATAAACAGCTTCAGCAATACAGCATAAGAAATGTTGCGATAATCCACTTGCTTAAAAGAAATGACGGCGAGCTGCATACCTAAAATAAGCATAATCGTCGGTATGGCGGCATCTCCCACAAGCTGGACACCCGTCATCACCTCTTTAGGTAGTGAAAAATCCATCAGCTGAAATAATAGACCGAGGAGTGCCCCATATGCAACCGGCATACGCAGCACTTTTTTCAGCACGACCTTTCCATCCCCTGCATCCTCTCCGCCCTTTGCTGCATAATACATACCGATCGTACTCATGACAAGCTGCTGCAGCACCATTAAAACGATAGCAATATCTAAACCAGCTGCTCCGAAGACAAGCAGGACAACAGGCGTGCCGTAATTCCCATTGTTCATAAATGCTGACGACAGAATCATGGCACAATACATTTCCTTCGAATAACCATAGATACGAGATAAAATAAAGACACATAAAACAAGTGAAAGACAAAGTCCGACGACAAAAATAGATAAGTACACATAGTCCATCGACACTTTGTTTTGATAAAAGGTTTCAAACGCAAGAAATGGTGACATTAAATATAAAGACATTGATGAGAGCGTATGTATGTCAAAACCAATGGCCTTCTGCCCAATATACCCGATAAGGAAAATACCGAACACTGGCAGTAAGACAAGTAAAAACTCCATGCTGCACCTACTTTTCTCTAGATGAATTCCTATTTTTTGTTTCCTCATAATCATACCACTGTTAAACAATAAAAAAGAAGCACCCTTATGAAGGTAGCTTCTAATTATTGACAAAGGGCTAAAATGTTCTTTATTTTAGCCCTTTGTCTTCTTTTCAGTGTGATTGAAAACCTTTGCAGTCTAGAAAGGACGAGTACCGAAGCGGAGCGAATTTGACATTCGTGAGCATCGGAGCGCAGGCCTGACACCGAATGCGAGGGTTTGTCTACAAGCTGAAGCGCCCTTATGAAAGGCCGCTTCTCTCCTCATCCAAATAGAACACTTCCCACAAATGACCATCAAGATCCTGAAAGCTCCAACCGTACATGAACCCATGATCCTGCTTTTCCTTAAACGGTGACCCGCCTGCTGCCATCGCCTGCTCCACCAGCTCATCGACCTCTTTTCGTGAATCAACCCGCATAGAGACAATGACCTCGGATCCCTGCCTTGCATCCACCAATTGCTTCTCTGAGATGGTTTGAAAATGCTTATGGGTTAACAGCATAACCGTAATGGTGTCACCAATGACCAAACAAGCTGCCTGATCATTCGTCAGCTGCTCTTGAAAATCAAAACCCAGCTGCTCAAAAAAAGCCTTTGATTCCTTGACATGCTTTACCGGTAAATTGATATACAAATGTTTAGCTTGTCGCCCCATTTTCCTCTCCTTTTTGAACACTTGATCTCGTTTCAGTATATTCAGATTTTTCTCGAGCATCCCTTTATCACATGAAAAAATAAGCTTTCCTCCTTCTTTAGCTTTGTTTACAATACTTATGATGAATCTTGAACAGGTGGCTACGAAAGCCTTAGCTCGTCCAGCTGCTATGTCATTTTAAAAAATGTCATCAAAAAGAAGCGCCTTGTGGTAGGCGCTTCCTTTCATTATTTCTTATATTCAATATGGTACACATCTCTTCTTCGGTCTTTGAGCTGACGTACCGTTCCATCTTGCCGCTGTCTTCTTAAAATTTCTAAATCGACATCGCCAACGACAACCATTTCTATATTCGGATTACATTCTCCTACAATCCCATCTCTTGCAAATTCAAAGTCAGATGGGGCAAAAATCGCTGATTGTGCATATTGGACATCCATATTTTCGGTTTGCGGAAGGTTTCCGACAGTTCCAGAGATGACGGTATAAATCTGATTTTCAACCGCTCTAGCCTGTGCACAATAACGCACTCTTAAATAGCCTTGACGGTCTTCTGTACAGAACGGAGTAAAAATAATTTTTGCTCCTTTATCAGCTGCAATCCGAGCCAGCTCAGGAAATTCAATATCGTAGCAAATTTGGATCGCAATTTTACCACAGTCCGTATCAAATACCCGAACCTGATCACCTGCTGAAATCCCCCACCATTTTCTTTCATTCGGTGTGATATGGAGCTTATATTGCTTTTCAATCGTTCCATCACGTCTAAATAAATAGGCGATATTGTAGATTTTACCTTCCTCTTCAACGAAATGGGATCCACCAATGATATTAATGTTGTACTTCACAGAAAGGTCTGTGAACAAATTAATGTAGTCCTCGGTATATTCCGTGATACGCTGCACTGCAAGACTTGGGGAGCGCTCTTCTAAATAAGACATGAGCTGCGTTGTAAAAATTTCTGGGAAGACTGCAAAGTCAGCTGACGCATCTGATGCGACATCAACATAATACTCCACCTGATTCATAAATTCCTCAAAGGAATGAATTTGTTTCATCGCATATTGAATGACGCAAATACGAACTGGGAACGCCGATTTATAATATCTTTTCGATTGCGGACGATAATCGACGTTATTCCATTCCATTAACGTCGCATATGTGCTGGATGCCTTATCATCCGGCAAATAATTCGGATTAATCCGCATGAGGCTGAATTCATTTAACAGCTGAAAAGATAAAACAGGATCATAAATTTGGTGAAGCATGACCTGCTCCACATATTGACGAGGCGTCATTTCCTCTTGGTATTTGTGATAATTCGGGATGCGTCCACCAATAATGATACTTTTTAAATTTAATCTTCTTGCTAAGTCTTTTCTTGCTTCATATAAGCGATGCCCAATTTTCATGCGGCGGTACTCAGGACTAACCATAACCTCAATTCCGTACATATTCATCCCATCTGGATTATGGTTTGTGATGTACCCATCATCTGTGATGTCCTGCCAAGTATGACGGTCATCGTATTCATCAAAGTTAATTAATAAACTTGAACAAGAGCCAATGATTTCTCCCTCAAATTCAGCACAAAACTGCCCTTCTGGGAAATGTTCAAGATGGCTTTCAAGATGCTCTCGTTTCCAAGGGTCCATGCCCGGAAAGCATACCTCCTGTAAGGCAATGATTCGGTCAATATCTTCTTCCCGGATATTACGGATCACCATTCTTTTTTCAAACCGCGTTAAATCGAGTTTTTCTGCCATGATGTTGTTGCCCCCTTACTGATCCTCTTTTTCAAGCTGATGGAATAGCTGGAGCAATTCGATTTCAGCCATGGATTCTAATCTCACATCATATTCTTCAAATTGCAGCGTGCTCGTCACTTTGTTTGGGACGATGACGCATTTCATGCCTGCCCGTTTGGCAGCCACTGATCCATTCACTGAATCCTCAAAAGCCACACAATCCTTTGGCTCTACACCTAAGCAGCTTGCAGTTTGCAAATAAAGCTCTGGATGAGGTTTGACTTCTTCCACATCATCTGACGTGCGGATACATTCAAAGTAATCAAAAAGACCAATTTGCTTTAGGTGATCAGACACCCATTTATAGTCTGAGCTGGAAGCAAGTCCAATCTTGATTCCAAGCTCTTTTGCTGCCTGTAAATAAGCTTCTACGCCAGGTCGTGCTGATTCATCCTTCATTCTCTTTTGAAAACGAGAACGCCGGTCCGCTGTGAGTGCCTCATGATCGAGCGTCTTTCCTAGCTGTTTTTCCAAGTATTCAAACGGCTTAAAGCCTGCCTGCGTCCCGATGACGTTGCCCCAAACGGAAAGAGGCAGCTCTGACTCATGCTCCGCAAACATTTCTTGTAATACTTCATATTCATGTGTTTCTGTATCTAAAATTAATCCGTCAAAATCAAATATAATCGCCTTTACCAACGAGGCCACTCCTTTTTTTTACGAAAGTCTTTAATATGATACTCAATGCTATCATATCGTGAATAAAATTGACTTTCAAAGATGAATGTCTGCTAAAATAATTATGTATAAAAGGAGCCTGTACCATTTTGTCAGGCTCCTACCCGTGTTCGGTTCATTCTGCAAGAGATCCAAGCGCTCCGATTCGTGGAGAAATAGGCAATGTTGAAAAAGAGCGGGTTTGGTATTACAGATCTAAAGGTTTCTCCGTTCCCTTAAAAATAGTATGTGCGGCAGCCTTGTAAGTTAACAAGGAAGTTCACACCAACTTTTACGCATTTTGAAGGCGGCGGCTGGCAAAATCGTCTAAATCAAACGGAAAAGAAAAGCCGCATGCATTGACCTGCTCACGGTTTCGCTCGAATAGCTCACGATCACACTTTGTAATATGGCGTTTAGGTTTTACAATAATGGTATGTAATAACTGAAGTCCCGATAAAATACGAAAAGCATCGTCCATCGTTCCGTTATAAACCCCTTCAACAAAGGTTAGCGGGCGTTCTTTTTGAGGCGCAGCTGGGTCTTCGCCGACAGCATGGGATAGAAGATCTTCAACATCCTTTGATATTTCTTCAATTGCCTGCTCTTGCAGGTCTGTAGCAGCTTTCATTATTCTCACGTGACATCTACCTCTCTGTCGTTATTTCTCCATTCAGAATAGCACAGAAAAAAAGGCGTTCGCCAAGGTAAGTGTTTCCTATATATACCCAAAGAGAGGAACGGATATCATGAACATTCAAGGACACACGCTCTCGCTAAAAGTAGGTGAGCAGCATCAAGATACTTCACTGAGTCAGTTTTTAAAAACAGCCGTGTCGGCTTCAAAACCGATTATCCATTTTTGGATGGACCATCAAAAAGTACGTTTAAATCAAAAGCCGGCCCATCACGCAGCAAAAGTCAGTTCAGGTGATCACATACTGATCGATTTATTTGAAACGGAAGAAAGTGATGTGACGCCAGAATATGGTGAATTAGAGGTACTATTTGAGGACGAGCACTTATTGATTGTGCAAAAACCCGCTGGACGACCGACGCACCCGAATGAAAAGGGACAAACGGGCACACTGGCAAACCTTGTGTCCTTTCATTTTCAAGCAAATGGCGAGGAAAAGCGAGTGAGACATATTCACAGACTCGATCAAGACACAAGCGGCACGGTCATTTTTGCTAAACACAGATTAGCTCATGCAGTGCTTGATCAAATGCTTTCTAAAAAAACGATCAGCCGAACCTACATCGCCATCGCAGAAGGACTTTTCAAGAAAAAGAAAGGCACTATTGATGCAGCGATTGGCCGTGACAAGCATCATGCCGTCAGACGAAGAATCTCTCCTACTGGTCAAAGTGCTGTCACACACTTTCAGGTCATGGACACCAATAAACGTCTGCAAATGACATCCGTCAAGCTGCAACTTGAGACCGGAAGAACACATCAAATTCGAGTCCATCTTAGCAGTCTCGGGCACCCTTTAGCCGGAGATACACTTTATGGCGGAGCTCGTCATCATATCAACAGATGCGCTCTCCACGCCAAACAAGTAGACATGACACATCCTTTTACAGGTGAGCACCTGAGCATAGAAGCACCGCTTCCTCTAGATATGTCTCAGCTCATGGACGAAATCATCCATTAAAAAAAGAGCCTGCTGATCAAATGCAGGCTCTTTTTATTTAGACAGATGCTCTTTTTGCATAAATAATATACCGCTCTGGTGCATTGCCGACGAAATGAAATGGATAGCATGTCGTTAACACCAGCTCTTCCTTTTTATTCTGTAAAGTAATAATGGAAGTATCATGCTGATCCACGATTTTCGTATGTGTGATTTCATAAACAAACTCACCATACGGCACAGTGATTTTCAGCTGATCCCCAATATTCAGTTCACCTGTTCGGCGAAACACCGTGTCACGATGGCCAGATAGGACGATTTGTCCCTTCTGATCTGGGTAATAACTGCCTTTGTAATGCCCGACTCCTTTGGCAAGATCATCCGCATCTGTCCCTTCGACAATGGGAAGGTCTGCTTTTAATTTCGGAATCGTCAGGATGCCAGAGGCTTTCCCCACATCAGGAGAAAACTGCTTCTTTGACATCCCTTGATCGTCCGCTACCGCTTTCTTTGCATCTTCTAATGATTGTGCCGTTTGAAGGTGCGTAGAGGCGATTTGCCAAATTCCCCAGCCGAGCAAGACAATTCCTGCTGTCATCACAGTAAGTGCAAGCCACTTTTTCATGCTTAAACTCCTTTACCTGTTACATTTCTCTTAGATGATACGGTCATTAGCTTGCTGCTTTTTCTTCTTGTTTTGCTTTTTGAATGCGTCCCTCTTTTTGATACACAATGGAAGCTCCTTCAAAGCTCTTCACAAAAGCGACAGTGGCTTCTAAATCCTCTGGACCTGTTTCAGGATTTTTCCCCAGCCTTCCTATCGGTTCATATTTACTGCCAGTTGCAGTTGCCATAAAGTTATTCACCGTGAGTGTATACGTTTGATCGAGCGCAACGGCTGAACCATCTGGAAGCTTTAAGTCGACTACTTTATATGTTACCGGATCATAGGAATATGAAAAGCCCGAAATGCTATAATCTGGTCCAAATTGAGGAGAAATTTGCGCTTCAATGATCTCAGCCAAGTCTTTCCCCTTAATCTCAAGTTTAACTAAGACGTTGCCGAAGGGCTGAATATTAAACAGATCTCCCCACGTTATCGGCCCTTTTTCAAGGTTTTGCCTGATCCCGCCGCCATTCATCATGGCAAAATCACTTTTCATAGAATATCTCATACCATCGGCAATCAAATTACCGAGCGGCGTGTCTCCATCATTTGAATAGCCGCCTTCCATTTTGACACCAGCTTCACCAACTACCTCACTAATTATCGGTTCAACTTCTTTCCCGTAATGAGCCAAGATGACGGCTGCTTCCTTGTCCTTTTCAATACCAGACTGGTCTACATACTGGATATTTGCACTCTTTTTGACAATATCCTTCGTTTTGCGGTCAAGTGTTACATTAACTTCGCCAATGGCCTTCCCATATTCAAAGGCTTGAACAATTAATTTCCCATTGACCTCTCCGTTTACGACTTCGTGATTATGCCCTGCAAAGATGACATCAATTTCATCATCGCCTTCTTTGGCAAGCTTCGCACTCTCTCCAGTGATGGTATCTCCATTTTGCGAGGCTGTCATATGAGCTAAAACCGCAATGGCTTTGATCCCTTTTTGTTTTAATTCCTTCGCGGCTTCATTTACGGCTTTAACTTCATCTGTAAACTGAATGTCTTTAATCCCTTCTGGCATGACCATTCCTGCGGCTGATTTTGTCACAACACCGATAAATGCTACAGGGATTCCTTCGACATCCATGATTTCATATGCAGGTAAAAGTGGTTTACCTGTATCCTTGTATTCACAGTTTGCACAAACGAGCGGAAAATTCTGTCCGTCATATCCCTTTGTGCCTTTAGGATGTTCTCCGCCATTTATGATACGTAATAGCTCGTCCACCCCTTCATCAAATTCATGGTTGCCGACTGTGCCAACATCAAAGCCAATGTTCTCCATGAGTTCAACCGTTGGTTCATCTTGCAGAAGAGAAGATATTGGAGAGCTGCCGCCAATCATATCTCCAGCATGAACTGTGATCGTATTTTTGTTTGCTGCTTGTTTTTGTTTCATATAAGCCGCCACATAATCCATCCGTCCGTACGTTCCTTTATTGCCATCACCTTTCAGATCCAGTTCGTATTGTTGATCAATTTTCCCGTGTAAATCATTCATGCTTAAAATGGTTAATGGGACTTCCCCAGTTCCTTCTGCCGGCTGATAGCCAGCCTGTTCTGCTTCTTCTTTCGAAGCAAAAAAGATGCGTTTATCTACAGCGATTTCTTTCCAGCTGTCAGGCGATACGTACGTTTTCGCTGATGAATCACCGACGTAGCGTGTCAGTCCTTTTTTCTGTTCACGTGCTCTAAATTCAAACGGCTGTTCCAGCAGCGGATCTGCTTCATTCCAAATGCCAAGCCCTTTTTCTTTCGCCTCTTTGACAGCTTTTTGGAACGTCTGATAGTCCTTTTCATCTCCAACCGGCCAGATGAAATACGTAGGAGCATATCCTTTTTTCACAAGCTCTAAATTCGTATTGACCCCTTTTTTGGTTTTCACTTGAGCTAAAAGACGTCCATAGCCGTCCTTCGCTTCTGGACCAATCTTTAATGTGACTTTATCTCCGCTTGAAAGAAGTGTGTTTAAATAGTCTGCCGCCTTCTGTCCAAAACGCAGCTGGTTTTGATCTAATTCATTTTTTGGCTTATGGTACGTTTCCGGCGTGTCCATATTCACAAAGCGCACCTTTGTTGTACCAAGCACAGGCTTCTTTAAATGAATCGTATCTCCATCCACCACCCGGTCAACCGTTGCCTCGTATTCTTTCTTGATTTTTGGCGGCTTTGGCTGGCGTTTCAGCAGGCTGACATCACCCTTCTGTCGTGGAAGCACCTGCAGCGAATCATACCTGCTTAACACTCCTGTAAACTCATACCATTTCCCTGTCTTCACTTCATCAATGGCACTTGTATCCACCATCACTCTAAGGGTGGTGCTGTGATATTTTTTATCAATGATCACCACATTGTATCCACCGCCAGCCGGCTGCTCTGGTTTTGATTCAACATAGCCCTTGACCTTCACAAGTTTTCCTTCATGTTTACGTGCCTGATCCGTTTCTAGTTGTTTCACGGAGACTCGCTTCGGCTTTGGCAAGGTTTGATTCACACCATCGATCTTCAGGCGGTCTCGATCCGGCACAATTTCAATCAGTCCTTTATAAGACGTGATCTTCCCCGATACTGTCACCTTCATGCCCGCTTTTAGTTCTGGGAAGTTGTCAGGCTGTGCTGAATATATATTGATTCCAGCTGATTTGTCTTGAATGTACGTTGACAGTTTCCCATTGCCTATAGCCGATTGATCTGCTGTCACAATTCCGCTCACTGTCACTGTCTCTCCGATTAGCTGACGGGCTTTTTTAATTTTCATTGGTTTCTTTTGGTTCCATACCGTTTCCTTCTTTTCAGACGCACTGGCTTGTTCTGCTGTGATCATGCCAGGCAGTAAGGATTGCAGACTAAAAATCACCAAAACCAAACAGCAGATCATTCGAATGGATAGAACACGTTTCATTAGACCTCTCCCCTTCCGAGCTTCATCTCTCATAGTGTACTAAGTAAATATTGATGGTAGATGGATTTCTTGTAAATCTTATGTCTGCTAGCTCATTGGAAACGTAATAATCACCCGTGTCCCCTCGAAGCTTTTGCTTTCAAAACGAATGCTGCCGCCATGGCTTTCAATGATTTTAATCGTCATCATTAAACCAAGGCCAGTCCCTTTTTCCTTCGTTGTATAAAAAGGTTCACCCAGTTTCCCTATTTCGTCTTCTGGTATGCCCTTACCTTGGTCTTCAAAGATCAGCATCATCTGATTATGTTCCAATACGGATGTGACCTGAATAACACCTGTCACACCATCCATCGCTTCAATACCGTTTTTAAGAATGTTTAAGAAGACTTGTTTCAGTTCATTCGGTATACCTTGAATGTTTGGCAGCGACGGAGACAAATTCTTTTGAATAGACACGCCTTTTAAAACCGCTTGTGATTCAACGACCATGATCACTTCTTCGAGCAGAAGATTGACTTGTACCGGCTCAAATTTCACCGATTTGCTTCTAGAGAGCACAAGGAATTCATTAATAATGGCTTCAAGCAGATTAAATTCAGACATCATCACATCTGCATAATCCTTCTGATATTTCTTACTTTGAATCATCAGCTGTAAAAATCCCTTTAACGACGTCAGCGGGTTCCTTATCTCATGGGCGATGCCGGCTGCAAGCTGACCTACTGCGGACAGCATCTCTGACTTCATCAGCATCTTCTCTGACTGCTTTTGATTCGTAATGTCCTCTGAAATCCGCATCACGGTAGACTGCATTTTGTCAGGATCATCAATTCGATGTAAAGAGACCCTCTCCCATCGTTCACGGCCTGATAAATCCTGAAAGTACAGCTCACCTGTCCAGCTGCCTTCTTTTAAACAAACGTCCCATTGCTTTTCTAAATCATCACATTGACACAGAGAATGGTAGACAGAAAAGATATCTTTGCCGATCAGGTCATATTCATGCTGCTGCACAAACTGGCAAAAACGCTGATTCACGCATTGGATGACCCCTTCCTCAGTTGCAACAACAATATGAATATGGCTATTATCCAGTGCTGTTACCGCTAGATGAAGTGACTGTTTGATTTTTGTCATTTCCGTCATTTTAATCCACGTCATCACCGCTCCCTCATGATCTTGGTCAAGAATAGGTGTGATGTGAACGGTGAATTGTTCTCCTTCATTCGTTTCAATTTCTCGTTCGATGACGCGCTTATCCGAGATAACGGATTGTATGTCATGATAGAGCGTTTCCTGCGTAAGTTTCTTAGCCATCGACTGAAAGGATTGCTGGTGCCTTATTTGAGCTGAAGTAAATAAAGAGGCAGCTGTAGGAGTGTAGTAGCGAATATTCATGTCTCGGTCCACAAACAACGTCGCAAGCTCCGGCTTGACAGAAGGTCTATACAGTTCTTCCCTTGTTACCCTTAAGTTGTTTATGATATTAATAAAATGATCGTGTTTTTTCTCAAGCTCCGCTATTTGCGTGTTTTTCGCTTTTAATTGAGCCCTTGCCTCCTGCTCTTTTTGTTTGACTTCATTTAGTTCATTTTCTAAGTCGACAATACGCTGTTGATAGACTGAATTCTGATCTGACATCCCATTTTCCCTGCTGTTCTTTTGATTTTTTCCTCTCTCATTCATTCGAATAAGAATGACGTATACTCCTTTAAAACGGCGATCAAAACTCTTTACAGTAAAGTCCGCATACTGCTTTTTTCCTTTTTCCGAAATGAGAACATGCTGAAACACAACCTCTGTCTCGTCAGTCCACACCTTTTGAAAGGTTTGACTTAACATCTCTTTCAAATATTCAGGTGTCACATATTCACATGATTGATCTGACACTTCTACATGGTCTAAGAAGGAATAGGCCCCATTTGACATTGCCAGGATCTTGTTACAATCATTAATGACTATACATGCATCATAATCCTCGCTTACATCCTTCATATATTGTGCAGCTCGTTTTTTTAACTCGGCATCACGAGCGTCATGTACCCAAGGGACACTAGGTACAGGAACGTTGGAATAGGTGTAAATGTTCCACTTCTCATTGAACAATTGAAACAATCGAGGGATATTGGGGACAGTTTCATTTGGCCCTAAAATCAACACCCCTTGATCTTTTAAAGCATATTGGAATCGGGATAATACTCGTTTTTGCACTTCTGGCTCAAAGTACATCAGAACATTTCGGCAACTGATAAAATCGAGGTGGATAAAAGGTGAATCAATCAATAAATTGTGAGGAGCAAAAACAATATGTTTTCTAAGCGACTGCTTCACAATAAAAGCGTCACCTTTCTTTTCGAAATATCGCGCCCGCCATTTTTCCGGTATGCTTGCCATAGATTCTCTCGAATAAAGACCTTTACTAGCTATTTGAATGGCTTTTCGGTTGATATCTGTCGCAAAGACTTGAAGTTCAATGGACACATCTCTTCGCTTCATTTCTTCTAAAAATAAAATTGTAAAAGAATAAGCTTCTTCCCCTGTCGAACATCCCGCAATCCAAATTCGGCATCGAGATTTCCCGTTGTTCATTGAATGGTCAATGATTGACGGTATCACCTTCTGTTCACATACTCGCAAAGCCTCCGTATCTCTAAAGAAAGTAGTCGTGCCGCTTAGGAGCTGAGCATGCAGGCGATCAAGCTCATCTGGTTCTCTTTCTAATAAACGATCGTACTCTGATAATAATGACATCTGTTGATTTGCAGTGCGCATACGCTTTTGAATGACAGAAAGCAGCCTTTTCTTCTCATAGGCTGAAAAGGCAATCCCTTTATACATTTCAAGACGTTCAATGATTCTTAGTAAAGCTGGATCCATCTCATCAGTATGCGGAACATTGATGATATTGGCCATATATGCCGCAAGGGTGGCTGGATTTTTGAATGTGTGATGATACATACTGTCAAAACCACTCTCTACCTCACTGCATGATAAGGCTGTACCGCCTTGCTCAACCAACTGCAGCAATCCACTCCCCACACAATGACCTTTTTGAAAGAAGATCGCAAACGCCTCTTCCTTTTGAACACTGGCAAGTGACTTAAAAAGCGAGTTGACAGAGCATGTCTTGTTTGTTGGCAGCTGCTCAGACACATGAAGCCGGTGATCTTCCGTTAACGTCACAGCTGCATGCTGCGGACAAAAATAGATCGTCTTTTTCATGACTTTCTCACCATGTTTAATCGTTTTTGCCCGGTAGCCAATCGGTAAAACAAGTGCTTCCAAATCTGTTATACAATCGCCTGTCACATGATTTTGCACAACAATAAAAGAGGCATTTAAATCATGTGGTAATGATTGAAAAAAAGCCTCAAGATGATGCTGTTCAAACGGCGAAACACCGATGCCGATCACTGGTGTCTGCACATGTTCGTCTTCTATCAAACGATTAATGATTTTGTCCTGCATCTGGTACCCCCATGTTCATTCGTCTGATACTTTTTTTCGACAAAAAGAAAGAAAACCCTCTAATTGTAAATAATGTTTTTTGCATGAAATCGTGAAAACATCCTCACATTAAAACAGAGTGTATAAACAGAAGGAGGAATCTCAATGCAAAACGATCAGCAGCCAATGTTTCAAGGAAGCGCTCAGCAGCCTGAGCTCAACCATGGCGGGCATGAGTTATTCGATTTACATGAAATTTTAGCCGGCACGATTAATATTTTGGATCAATATATGATCTTGAGGCAATTTATTCAAGATCCTGCATTATCCGACATCCTGGATCGACAATATCAATTCGTTTTATCCCAGTACAATGTCACTGTAGATTGTTTTTCTACAGGCCAAAAGCCTACTGAAGAAACCGCTACTTATATGATGAAAGAACACACACAAGTGACATACGGAATCAAACCTACTCAGCCGAAGAAGCCGAACCAGTCACTACAGGATGTAAAAGACTTAGGCATCACAGGACACATGCTCAGCCTAGTCAAATCACACGCCGGGTTACTTTCAATGTCAGCATTAGAAGTAACAAACCCTGTTGTCAGACGTGTGCTTGCTGCGCAGATTCCGAACTTTATCGAAATGGCGTATGAAATTTTCTTGTATCAAAACAAGCATGGCTACTATCAAGTTCCTCAGCTTTCCAAACAAGACATGACAGCTATGACGTCAGCTTTTGCACCGCTTCAGGGGCAGGTTCAAATGCCTCCTAGCAAGGCCGATCAACAAAAGCCTCTTCATTAAAAAAACGGCTGACCCCCTTCTTTGGTCAGCCGTTTTTTCTTTGATACATGACTTTAAACTGATCTTCGAAATCTGTGAGCCTCTTCCCCGTCGCCTGTTCAAAGCCGCTAGCAAATTGGCCCGTTTTCGCAGTTTCCTCTATGATTTCATGTATGACGTCTCGTCCGCAAAGCTGCACCAGCTCATAGATCATATAATAGCTTTGTAAATATACATCTGTCTCATACGTCACCCGTGAATTCTGCCAGTCTTGATCAGAATGAAGAGATTGAAAAGGAATCACGTCGAAGCGTTCAGACGTAGCATTTAACACGTCATAGGCCGTCCATTCTGCTGTTCCTTCGTGGAACCAAAGCGGAAAAATGCCTGGAGACACTTCATATGAATGGACCTTTTCATAGAAAACAAAATGAGCATACTCATGAATAAACAACGTATTGAAAAAATATAAAGGCAGTGTCTCTTTCTTCAATAATGCTTCCCGTTTATCTGGATATAAGCCAATCATTTGATCATGATCAGAGTAAAATCCGGTAATATGCTTGATCCCTGCCATTTGTTCGATCGACTCTTTATCATCAAAATAGATAACGTCTAAAGGTCTGTCAGCTTCAAATTGAAACACTGACGCTGTCCTCTTCTCTGCCTGTTTCAAAGCCTCTATTGTCAGATCAACAAAAGCTTCCTCTTCCTCTGCATAGTAGATTCGAATATGTTCATAGACTTGCTTATTGAGTCCCTCCGTTATAATCGTTTTAGGAGAAGACTGCTGCTCTAAATATTGTCCTGTCAGCTGAAACGCAACATAAATCAAGTACGCGGTGAAAGCATAAAAAATCAGACCTGCTGCAATCATTCCGCCTACAAGTTTTTTATGAATCAATGACGGCTTGGCTTTCATTTGCTCCCCACCTGAATTCATCCTGCACCCTCTTTCTCTTTCTATGAAGAAACAAAGATCAACAAGAGGTGATATATTTTTTACTTTATGCAGTCAGGTACGCGAGGTGCGGTTCCAAACAAAAAAGCCGCATATGACATACGGCTTTTGTCGTAGCTATTTTGATTCAGGGAAGACACGTCTAACCGTTTCAGTAAATTCATCGAAGAATCCTGAAATTGGCTCTCCGCTTTTAATACGTTTTCCGTAACCTTGCATACGATCGACAAAGTCTGGATTAGCAGATACATACACGTTGTCGATTTGTTGATCCGTTGATTTGACTTTGTCTGAAATTTTCTTTTTCAGATCGTCCGTCACATCACCGCTTTTATTGCCTTCAAGCACAACGGCTACAAATGCATTTTTTCCAGTGACAAGCACGTTCGCTGTTTTCACTTCAGACATATTCGCTACAAGTTCTGACGCCTTATCTGCCACTTTGACCTTCTGAGGTGTTTGAACATCTGGCTGATCCTGTCTCATGTTGTCATTCTTATATGTGACATTTTCATATTGCCTTTTCATTGTTCCTCTACGCTCATCGCCTTGATTGTTCATTCCACACCCAGCGGTGATTAATGTTGGCACGAGCAGTAAAGATAGCATCCATTTCTTATTCATCAATTATTCCCTCCTTTTGCTCATAGGTTTTTCATCCAGCCGGCTTTTTATGCACACATCCTCTGTTTTTGTAAAATGAATTCATAATTCAGCTGGGTTTGGTCATCCTAAACATGATGAAGAATCATCACGACCAAATGGAGGGATTCGTTTGTTTAAAAAAAGAAAAGGTATGAGCACTGGCGCAATGATCGCAGTATCAACAGCTATCATTGCATTATTCTCCCCGGTATTACGAAGAAGGCTGAAAAGCATGACACAAATGAATATGTCTTCAATGATGAAAGGCGCAAACCATCAGCACCAAAACTCATCTCGCCATGAGTCCCACTCACATAAAGAATCAAAAGGAACAGGTGAAGTTGGACAAATGATCAAGCAAGCATTCACAGCTGTCCAGCCAAATCAAACAAACCAGCACCAATCACCAACAAGAACCCATCAGCCAAGAGAGTCTTATGCGCAATCTCTTCACATTGATGAAAATGTGATGAATGTGATGGATGATGAATCAATCCAGCAAGTCATCAATGACATCGAGCACAAATAATAAAACAGGAGCCTTCATAAAGAAAGGCTCCTGTTTATTCTCCAGAAAAATGTTCTTTGACCATGAGACAAAAGGAAGGTAAAAATGAGATTTCGATTGTTGTGAGGAAGTCGTCATGATGATCTAATATCAGCAAAAGCTCCTTTTCTTCCTTCCGATCTTTTTTTATCTCTACATGCTGCACTGTTTTAAAATCATATATGCCTAAAACGGATTCGGTCTTTTTTCGAACGACCTTTAAGGTAAATTCCCGCATAGCAAGCGACATGTCCACAACAAATCGCTCCTCCTGATTCTCGAACCGAAACGTCAAATCTTGATATTCAACCGGCATTTCTTTTTCAAATCCGGCATCTGGCATTTTTTCAAAAAAAGAAAGCCAGTCCGTTTGATCTGGAAAGCGTTTTCCTCGCATTTTCTTCAATTCCTCTTCATTAAAATTTTTATTAATTATCCTTTTTACCCTTTTCTTTTGCAACAAATTTTAGTAATTTTAAAAAGGTGATTCTATTTTGCTAAGAGACCTCTTTATTAATTTAACAATTCTTGTTACTTTCCATTATTTATTTATGCTTGTGTTTAAAGAGAATTTTCTAAAAAAAGAAGATACCTTGCTCAGACAAATATGCAAAGGCATGCTTTCTGGGTTACTCGGTGTCCTTTTAATGTTCTTCTCTATTAAAACAGGACCAGCGATCATCGATTTAAGACATATTCCCCTTATTTTAACGGCCTTTTATGGAGGCATCGCCCAAACAATGATTGCAGCCTTTGTTGTCGTCATTGGCCGATTATTAATTGAAGCCAACATCGCTTCTTCCATCAATATTTTTTCCATGATGTTTATCGCAGCCTCTTCTTTTTTGATTGCAGAGCGTCATATGAATCATGTTGTGAAAATGCTGTTATCCCTTACGATTGGTAATGTGATGGCCACAAGCCTGTTTATCATGGTCGTGCATGAGACATCATTTCAACTGCATTCTACTTATTGGATTTTCTCATATATTGCTGGATTGTTTAACTTTTATGTCATTGAGCATCAAACAAAAGCATATCAGCTGTTAAATTTGTATAAATTCCAAGCTCATTATGACTTTTTAACAGGTGTTTTAAATAAACGAAAGTTCGATGAGGTATTAAGTGATGCTTTTACTAAGAAGTTGAAGCAGCCTATCCATCAAATGTCCCTTATTTACCTAGACATCGATTACTTCAAAACCATTAATGATCAATATGGGCATCATGAGGGAGATATCGTTTTAAAAGAAATCGGTACAAGGCTGATTAAAAACACAAGAAGCTCTGATTATATTGGGCGGATTGGCGGTGAAGAATTCGCTGTCCTTCTTCCAAACTGTACAATTGAAAAAACATGGCAGATTGCAGAACGCTTACGAAAAAAAATAGCAGATCAGCCGATTTATTTAAAAAACGGTCTGTCCATTCACACTACAGTATCAATTGGATGTGCTTATTCTCATGGAACTGGTGCAGACATCAAGCAATTACCGATTATAGCTGATCAAGAGCTCTATAAAGCGAAGGAGTCCGGCCGAAATCAAGTGAGCTTTTCAGAGAGAAAAAAAGACCATTTGACATAGGCATTTTCCTCAATTTGTTAGCGCTAATTATTTTTAAAAAAGTTTTCGTATAACAGTTGTTTTTTCCCGCAAACACTGGTAAAGTAAAGGTAATTATTTTTGTTCGTATCATCTTTAAGAAGAAAGTTTTGAAAGAGTTTTCGTCTTTGAAGTTTGTGTAAGAGCAAGAATAGTGAATTTAAGCGTTAAGATCGCTTTAGGAGGAAATTTCATGTTAGAAGGTAAAGTAAAATGGTTCAACTCTGAAAAAGGTTTCGGATTCATCGAAGTAGAAGGTCAAGACGATGTATTCGTTCACTTCTCTGCTATCCAAGGCGAAGGCTTCAAAACTTTAGAAGAAGGTCAATCAGTTTCTTTCGAAATCGTTGAAGGTAACCGTGGACCACAAGCTGCTAACGTTAACAAAGCGTAATTTAAGAGCATCTGCTCTTTTAGCACTTTATAGAGTGAAGGAAAACCGCCCGGCTTCTGCCGGCGGTTTTTTTGTTCCATAAAAAAAGAGAACCTGATGAGAGGTTCTCTTTTTTATTTATCCTTCTGCTTTAGCTTCTGCAAAGCAGAACGATACATATCATCATTCATTTTAGTTTCTGGTTCTTCTTCTTTGACAGGTGGTTCTGGCTGTTTAAACTTTTGAAGCGCCTGTCTATAGAAATCGTCGCCAGACGCAGCATCATCTGTTTGAGAAGGCTCTGACGCTTTTTTTTCAACTTCAGGCTCTACAGGTCTCGCCACAGCTTCTGGCTCGCTATGCGGCACGTCAGGCTGATTGGAGACATCTTCTTTAATCTCTTCCTTATCGGCCGATGCGTGTCTGACATTGAACGCTACTAATCCAATAATGACTAGAACAGCAGCTACTAACGCTACAATAATCGTCGCCAAAAGAACCCTCTCCTTATCGCTTAAATGATGCAGTGACTGATGCTACACGTCTTCCTAGTGCTTTTCCGAGTTCAATGCCTTCAGTCGAAATCAATTCATCAGAATCGATCGGACATGTCACACCAGCTCCATAGTAAGAGCCGTATAAAGCATTCTCAGGAACATTTCCAGGAAGGCCGACAACAAGCATTCCTTGGTGGAACATTGGGGTAATCAAATTATGCATTGTCATTTCTAAACCGCCGTGTGTTGTAGCAGTTGTACAGAAAACAGCACCGACTTTATCGATTAGTTTTCCTTCTGCCCATAAGTAGCCAAGACGGTCAATCCATGTCTTTAACCCAGAACTAATGGTACCAAAGTGACCAGGGCAGCCCCAAATGATCGCATCCATTTGATCGAGCTTCCGAATGTCTGCATCTTTCACGTGATCAATGAATACTTCAGCTTGCTCTGTTTCACCTGCGCCTGCTGCAATCGCTTCTGCAAGTGCTTTTGTATGGTCACCTTCACTATCGTATACAACATAAATTTTCATGTACGGTCCCTCCACACTTATCTTGCATCTTGGTTTGCTTCCTTAGGTGCTGGAAGCAATGATATTTCTTGTTTCTTATGCTGCTGTTCTTTTCGCTTTTTATCCTTACGAACATCTCGCAGGAACAAGCTGAGAATGACACCAGCCGCACAGAATAATGTCACCCACATGTAAGCATCATTGATACCCATCACGTTTGAATCGATCTGTGCTTTCGTAAAGAGCTGGGTGGATACATATTTTTGAGCAGCTTCTGCTGTCATGCCCATATGATGCATCACATTCGATACAGCCGCCTGGAATGAATTCATAAAGAGCGGGTCGGCTGTATTTGTTTGATCCGCCATATTGGAATAATGGAATGTCGTCCGATTCGTATAAATCGTTGTGATCAAACTCGTACCGATGGAACCGCTAATTTGTCTCAATGTATTAGACATCGCTGTACCATGGCTGTTTAAGTGCTGTGGTAATTGGTTCATCCCTGCTGTCATAACCGGCATCATAAGAAGTGACATACCAAATGCACGTACTGCATACATGAGCACAATGTGACTATAAGAAGTATCAATGGTCAGCTTTGTAAACTCATATGTCGTGACAACGGTAATGAGCATCCCCACAATCGCAAGCGGACGAGGTCCAAATTTATCAAACAAGATCCCTGATATCGGGGACATAATGAGCATCGCAAGTGCCCCTGGAAGCATTAATAGCCCAGATTGCAATGCCGTAAATCCAACGAGGTTTTGCAGATAAATCGGAAGTAAGAACATCCCTGTATATAAGGCAACCGTAATAATGATGTTAATAACACTTGATAATGAGAAAATGCTGTATTTAAATACGCGGAAATCAAGCATCGGATTATCAACTTTCAACTGTTGGAAAATAAAGAGAATAATCGCAATCGCACCAATAATAATCGTAGATAAGACGATCGGATCTGTCCAACCATCACTTCCTGCTTCACTCACTCCGTAAAGAAGGGAAGCAAAACCAACGATTGAAAGAATCGCACCAAGACTGTCCAGCTTGATTTTTTTAGGCTCTACAATATTTTTAAACATAAAGAAAGCCGCGATAATGACAATCGCACCGATTGGCACAAGTCCGTAAAACATAATACGCCAAGAATAATGTTCAATAATGTAGCCAGATAATGTTGGTCCTACTGCAGGAGCAAACATCATCGCAAGACCGAAAATCCCCATTCCTTTCCCTCTGTTTTCCGGAGGGAAAATAAAAAGGATTGTTGTCATGACGAGCGGCTGTAAAATACCGCCGCCGACAGCCTGAATCAAACGGCCGATGAGCATTGTTGAAAAGTTTGGCGCAATACCGCAAATAAATGTACCTAGTGTAAATGAGATCATGGCCACTAGGAATAAGCTACGCTGTCCAAAACGTGTGATTAAAAACGCAGACAACGGAATCAGCACACCGTTGACAAGCATGTAGCCTGTTGTCAGCCACTGAATCGTCGTTGCACTCACATTAAATTCTGTCATTAAATGGGGCATAGCTACGTTCAAAAGCGTTTGGTTTAAAATCGCTACGAACAAACCGGCCATTAAAATGATCAGTAAAGACAAGGAGCCTGCTCCCTGTTTTGTCGCTGCAGGTTGATTTGCCATCTCAGACAACCTCCTTTCATTTTTTGATATCAATCATCATTAAGATGAAATTTTGACAGAAGCATTCATACCTGGAAGTACTTTGTCTGATGGATTTTTAATTGAAATTTTCACTGCTACTTTTTGCGTTACTTTTGTATAGTTACCACTTGAATTTGTTGCTGGCAGCATATTGAATGTTGAGTTTGTCGCATAACCAATTTGTTCAACAGTTCCTTCAAATGTTGTATCAGGATCTCCATCTACAACGATGTCGACTTTATCGCCTTTTTCAATGTTTTTAATATCTGTTTCTTTAATATTTGCTGTGATGTAAAGCTTGCTTAAATCGATTGTTTCACCAAGAACTGTACCAGGCTGCACTTGTTGGTTGTTTTGGATTTCTTTTTTGACTAATGTGCCATCAGCCACTGCTTTAATGTTTGTTTTTGTTTGTCCTTCAACTTTTGCAACTGTGCTGTCTTTTTCCACTTCGTCACCTTCGTTGATATCCCAGCCTTTGATTTGTCCAGCTGCTGGTGCTGTGATTTGATACATGTCACCTGTCACTTTAGCCTCATCTGTTTTGACAAAGTTTGTGCTTTCGTAGTAGTAATAAGCACCTCCGGCAATAATGGCAAGAATTACAATAAGGCCAATAATGTTCGTTAGCAATAAACGCCCTCTGTTCATGTTTTGTTTCTCCTTTCATGTATAAAAATATAGTGTCATCTGCTTTAGCAAACTTAGAATGCCCATCATCTGACAGAATATGAAACAAGCTCAACAATCTGTCTTTTTCCCTTGATCTACCCCCGCCCGAAACATGGTGTGCAGCCCATTTATATTTATTGTTCAATTATGAGCAAGGAGCAGAAAAAGAAGAAAAGACGATCGGCATCTTTTTTGAAAAACTTATATTTAACAAGATTAAATATTAATAAATGAAAATTGAAATGTCAAAGAGAAAGTTTTACTTTTTTTCTGGTGATCCCTTCCTTCTCCACACAAAAAACCTTTCAGCCCTTATGCTGAAAGGTTTTTTCAAATGTGCTCGTTATGAATGAACTTCTTCCTGCTGAAAAAATTTTTTTAGTGCGAGAAAAACGTCTGATTTTTGCTTCAGAATATAATGCTTAAATTTCTCATCCTGAATATGCTTGTATGCTGACATTAACGTAGAATGCCGGTTGTATTGATTCACTTCACCATAGCAAAATAAATTGGCTTTTTTCATGATCTCAGAAACAAGTTTCACACACCGGGCGTTATCTGATGTCAAATTGTCACCATCAGAAAAATGAAAAGGATAAATATTATACCGCGACGGCGGGTATCGTTCGTCTATGAGCTCTAGTGCCTTTCGATAGACAGACGAGCAAATGGTCCCCCCGCTCTCACCCCGCGAGAAGAAATGTTCTTCGTCTACCACCTTCGCCTCTGTATGGTGAGCAATAAATTCAATATCGACTGTCTCATACTTTGTCCGTAAGAAACGTGTCATCCAAAAGAAAAAACTTCTCGCCATATATTTTTCCCAAAGACCCATACTTCCGCTCGTATCCATCATCGCCAAAACGACGGCTTTCGACTCTGGTTTGGTCACTTCATTCCACGTTTTATACTTGATATCCTCCGGGTAGATGGGATAAAAGGAAGGACTCCCTGTCATCGCATTTCGTTTAAATGCCGAGAGCATCGTTCGTTTTTTGTGGATATTTCCTGTTAACCCGGTTTTGCGAATATCGTTAAACTCAATTTGTTCGACAATGATGTCGTCAAGCTCCTTTTGCTTGAGGTTTGGCAGCTCCAGTTCACGAAACAGTGCTTCCTCGAGATCCATTAATGAGACTTCTGCTTCGTAATAATCCTCACCAGCTTGATCTCCAGCGCCCTGCCCCTTTCCTTGACCCTGCTTACTGTCTGAGCCGTCACGCGCAACAACATCGCCAACCTCGCTGTCTCCATCCCCTTGACCCACATGTTTATTTTTGTCGTAGTTATACCGAATTTTATATTCATCTAATGAACGAATCGGAATTTTCACAACATCTTTTCCGTTCGACATGATGATGCTTTCTTCTGTGACAAGATCCGGCAAATTGTTTTTAATCGCCTCTTTGACTTTTTTCTGATGACGCTGCTGGTCGTCATAGCCTTTTCGATGGAGGGACCAGTCTTCCTGAGACACAATAAACTGACTTTTTTCTTGCCGGGACATCCATCCCCCTCCTCACATTTTTGCACAATTCTTCCTTTATCCTATGCTGATCGTCATCCAAGTTGACGATCATTTCTAAAAAAGACATTACCGGTGCTGATGCGCCAATAATGCCTCCTTCATTTATTAACGATTCAGAAGACTGCCTACATATTTTAAAAGTTCATTTGCACTTGTTGAATTATAGCCATGCTCATCAATCAATCTAGCTACTACTTCGTTGACCTTCTTCAGCTGCTGTTCATCCGGAGTCTTCGTCGATGTCGTAATTTTCACCACATCTTTTAGATCAGCAAACAGCTTCTTCTGAATGGCCTCTCGCAATCTCTCATGCGAATTATAATCAAAGCGTTTTCCCTTTCTCGCATAAGCCGAAATACGAATCAGAATTTCTTCTCTAAATGCTTTTTTGGCGTTTTCAGAAATGCCGATCTGCTCCTCAATTGAACGCATGAGCTTTTCATCAGGATTCATTTCTTCACCTGTTAACGGATCACGCAGCTTGTTTTTATTGCAATAAGCCTCGACATTATCTAAGTAATTATCCATCAGCGTTTTCGCAGACTCCTCATAGGAATACACAAATGCCTTTTGCACTTCCTTCTTCGCAATATCATCATACTCTTTTCGCGCGACTGAGATGAAATTCAAATAACGCTCCCGGTCCTCGCTGGATATAGATGGATGCTGATCAAGCCCTTCTTTTAAGGAACGCAGGACATCCAGTGCATTGATCGATTCCATGTTCTTTCGAATGATGGTAGATGAAATTCGGTTGATTACATAACGCGGGTCAATTCCGCTCATCCCTTCATCATGAAATTCCTTTTTCATCTCATCAATGTCGACTGACTGGAAGCCTTCGACACTTTCTCCGTCATACAGACGCATTTTTTTCACCAAATCAATATCAGAACGCTTCGGCTCTTTCAATCTCGTCAAAATGGAGAACATTGCTGCTACCTTCAGCGTATGCGGGGCAATATGCACATCTGAGACATCACTTTCTGAAATCATTTTATGATAAATGCGTTCTTCTTCTGTGACCTTTAAATTATAAGGAATTGGCATCACAATAATTCTTGAATGCAAAGCCTCATTCTTTTTATTTGAAATAAATGACCGGTACTCGGTTTCATTCGTATGGGCGACGATCAATTCATCTGCACTAATCAAGGCAAATCTCCCTGCCTTAAAATTTCCTTCCTGCGTTAATGACAAGAGGTGCCATAGAAATTTCTCGTCACACTTTAACATCTCCTGAAACTCCATCATCCCTCGGTTTGCTTTATTGAGTTCTCCATCAAAGCGGTACGCACGGGGATCTGACTCTGATCCAAATTCAGCAATGGTTGAAAAATCGATGCTCCCTGTTAAATCGGCAATGTCCTGAGATTTCGGATCAGACGGACTAAAGGTACCAATGCCGGTCCGTTTATCCTCTGAGAAAAAGATCCGCTCGATCCTTACATCCTCAATTCTACCGCCATATTCCTCTTCCAGTCTCATCATGTTCAGAGGCGACAAATTCCCCTGCACACGAATCCCATATTCTCTATAGAAATCCTCCCGCAAATTTTGCGGAATAAGATGAAGCGGATCTTCATGCATAGGGCAGCCTTTGATCGCATAAACTGCGCCATGATCTGTCAGTGAATATTCTTCAAGTCCTCTTTTCAATCTCGTGACAAGCGTCGATTTCCCTCCGCTTACTGGTCCCATCAGTAATAAAATACGCTTCCTGACATCCAGCCGCTTTGCAGCAGGGTGAAAATATTCCTCCACTAATCTTTCGAGTGATTCCTCTAACCCAAACAGCTCCTGATCAAAAAATTTGTAGGTTCTGACCCCATTCTCCTCTTCAATCCCGCTATCTTTAATCATATGATAAACGCGAGAATGAGCAGATTGAGCGACAAGTGGATTTTCCTTAATAATGTCTAAATAATCGCTGAATGTGCCTTCCCATTTGAGACGCTGCTCTTCTTCTCTGTGCTGTTCGATTTTCTTTAAAATATCCATATGAACCTCCTCTTTCAAGATTGAAGCTAGAAATCAGATACTGTTTTACAATCTATGCGGAGGCGTCCTATTACATGCTTTCGTTCTTCAAAATGACGAATTGGCAAACTGAATTGACAACCATCCGCAAGACCCTTCATAATAAAGGAAAAATAGGAGAAAAATGATTTTCTTCTCCTGCTTTTCAAGGTGAACTTCACATCATATGAAACAGGCAGCGAACGGAACAAAGGGATAAGGGGGAGCTTATATGAGAACGGTCATTATGATGGGCGTCATCATTACGTTTTTAGTATCCATTTTCACTGCTGGCTACGAAGGCAAGCCTGGGAAATGAAAAAAAGGATGTTCCATTTGCGGAACATCCTTTTTTCATTTAGTTCGTTGTTTTCAGCACTTGCATATTCACTGTATTCCCTGACACCTGAACCTTCGTAAAGTCTTGGGTATCCACCACAGGTGTGACAGCACGATTATCCAATGTGATGTCAGTAAAACGAGTAGAGAAGTTCGCACGGATGTCTTTTCGATAAATATCGTCAGTTACTGCTACCGTCGACAGTAGTTTCCACTTGGTCACAGCGCCAATGTTTGAGTTTTGAATTTCTGTAATAATGCGGCCGGTATAGCCAACATTATTTGTACCCCAGAACGTCGCTCTTGTATGCCCATTCAAATTTTTATAAATCGTCATTTGAACAGTACTTCCAGGTTTAAATCCCTTTGTATACGTAAAGTCATTTTTTCCTTCGATATATGTCTCTTGATTATTTACTCCTACTTTCATCGTAGGTTTCCACACATTATAGGTTGGACTGTATTGAAGCCCAATATCCGCTTCCTTTGAACCTGTGAATCCAGAATAAATATAAGCTGTACCATTTGACACACTCATTGCGGGAGGGAGCTGAATTTTTGTGACCAATATGGATCCGTTACTATTGATATAAGTACGCCCGCCAATCCCTTTTGATAGCTGAGCTGCTTCTATCTCCTGCGTCTGAGAGAGTCCTGGAATACTGACTGGAATCGTCCCCATTAAAATTGCTGAGCTGATGGCACTAGTGATCAGTAGCTTTTTCATCTCATTACTCCTCCTAATGGATTCATCATTTTTTGAAAACGTCATCACAATCTATCATACTACCTATTTTTTAACATGTCAAAAAAAGTATAATTAAGTCATATTTTTCATCTGTCTGTATCTTATCTCACATAAAAAAGCCGAGATCAGTATCTCGGCTTTTATCATGATCTTATATGAGATCGCGATATTGCTGCTGACGAAGTGCCTCATATACAAGAATGGCTGCCGTATTCGACAGATTCAGGGAACGAACATGCTCTGTCATCGGTAAACGAAGACAACGATCCATATTCTGTTCAATCAAATCTTTTGGCAATCCACTTGTCTCTCTGCCAAAGACGAAGAAATAGTCTTCATCCAGCTTAGAGTAATCAAATGTCGTATGCGGCTTTTGGCCAAATTTTGTGATATAGAAAAATTGCCCCTTCGGATGAGCCTCAAACAATTCATCAAGTGAATCATGATAGACCACATTGGCATATTTCCAATAATCGAGTCCTGCACGCTTCAGCATTTTGTCATCTGTCGAAAAACCAAGCGGACGAATCAGATGAAGGGTTGTATTTGTTGCTGCACATGTACGCGCAATATTTCCAGTATTAGCTGGAATTTCTGGTTGATATAAAACGACATGAAGTCCCAAAAAAGTTCACCTCTAATTTTCTTTTCCGCTCAACATTATACCACTAACTACCTTTCGCGGCATCGTCCAAAATGTGAAAAAACATATATCGAATAGCAGGTGTATAGGCGGTCGAATCCTCGTATGACCAATAACGCATGCGGCAGTCATACGTCTGTGCATTCACAAGAGGCATTCCACCTTTGTCATGATCAACAACAATGGTTGTATGATTATACCTTCCATCACCTTCAAAATCGTAGCAAATGACATCTCCAATTTGAAGCTCGCGTGGTTCTTTGAGTTTCTTTGCTCTCAAACCCGCTTTCGAATTCGCTAAATAATTTTTCATCGCATGAGCCACCGTCCAGCTATAGCTCCACGTATGCGGACGCACCCACCAGCCAGACCCGCGGTTCGGATATCCTCTTGTTGGCGCATTCCCAGCTTTCAAACATTGTGAAATAAAATTTGTACAGTTATCTTCAAAATTTTTATAGGCTGGATTCCGCTTATTCCAGTAAGTCTCCGCATACTGCACGGCTGCCCGCCGGTCATAGTGAAAAGCTCTGCCGAATTGTTCTTCGATCTGAAAGCGCTCATCCATAAGCTCTTCCCTTTGCCGTTCTTCTAGCATCATCCGATCTTTGACAAGCATGTCGTTATAAAGAATTGCTTCTCTTTTTTCCACCTGTTCCTCTAAATAAAAAGAATCGTCTACATCCTTGCAGACATATGTGAGATGAGCAAGATACTGCACATGCTGAGCACCATCATCTTGAATAGATGAATCGAGAAGTTTTGTTTTTGCTTTCGCCTTCACAATTTCAACCTGTCTTCTAGCAAAAAGCTCTTTTTTCCGCTCTACTGCTTCCACATCAGACATAAGCTGCGGCTGCTTGATTGCACGGTCATTGATTAAATACGCCAGCCTGTCTTCTAAAGTTTTCTCTAATAATTGTTTCACACAGACACCACCAAACATTTTTTAAAATCTCTGTTTGGTTCATTCTATGTTCACAGGGATGTTATTTAGTATTTAAAGGTGTCTGCAGGAGCTCAATCCCTTTCACAATCTCCGCTTTCGCTTCTTCATCACTTTCTCGCTCAAGGGCCTTTTCCAGCTCTGGGAGCTGCTGATCATCGCCAATTTTCCCAATTGCCCAAGCAGCTGTTCCCCGAATGACCGGTCTTGGGTCCTTGTGCATCAGCTCAATTAACACTGGTAAGGCAGATGTATCTTTAAAATGAGCGAGTGCCAAAATTGCATTCCGCTGAATGGGCTTTTTCCCCCGCCATGAACCTGAAACATGACCGTATTTTTCCTTAAAATCACGATTGCTGATTGTCAGAAGCGGCTTTAACAGCGGCTTTGCAATTTCAGGATCCGGCTCCATTTCAGGATGCAGATGAAAATCTTTTCCTTTATTGATCGGGCAGACAGTTTGACACGTATCGCACCCGTACAATCGATTTCCTATTTTCGAACGAAATTCGTCAGGTAAAAACCCTTTTGTCTGCGTTAAAAATGAAATGCACCGCTGAGAATTCAGCTGTCCGGGATTCACAAGCGCACCTGTTGGACACGAATCCACACATTTATTGCATGTTCCGCACTGGTCTTCAATTTTCTCATCCGGTTCAAACGGGACATTTGTGATCATTTCAGCCAAATACACATAGGATCCAAACTCTGGCGTGATAATCATACAGTTCTTTGCACTAAAACCAATACCAGCACGTTCTGCTACAGCACGATCAGACAATTCTCCTGTGTCCACCATTGATTTTGTCCGTATATCGACATGCTTGCTCCGCAAAAATTCTTCGAGCATATCAAGCTTTTTTTTCAGCACGACATGATAATCTGTTCCCCATGAAGCCCGGCAAAAGATCCCCCTTCTCGCATCCTTTGTACTTCGTGGAGCATCTTTCATTTTGGAAGGGTACGCGAGCGCTATCGCAACAATTGATTTGGCCTTCGGAAGCAGCAAAGAAGGGTTTGTTCGTTTTTCAATATCAGGCTCTTCAAAACCTGACAAATACCCTAACGATTCATGTAAGATGAGGCGGTCCTTTAATGAATCAAATGTATTGGCACTTGCAAATCGAATTTTATCGACACCAATTTCTTTCGCATATTGAATCAATTCTTCTTTTAATTCTCCAACATGAATCACCTTGCAAACCTCCTTTCTTTGTTTCTTCTGTTGTTTTCAGTATAATACGAGTGTATCACGACCGATTGGAGTGAGTCACTGTGAAGATACATATGGAAATTTCTCATCCTCAAAACCCGTCTATCCATGTTGGGCAGATTGAATATTCGCATATTGAAGTTGGCACATCACCTCAAATGTTAAAAGGCCGCTTACGCCTGTTTCAAGAATCTTTATTTTTTGAATACGAAGATAAAGTATTAGAAGAAGTACCAGCCATCAAAGAATGGACGGATCTTTTAAAAGATGTTCCTTTCCTTTCACTTCTTGCTGATATCCAAAAGGAACAATTTATTGACTCGACCAATTCCGTACAGGATTTGTCGATATTTTTCTCACTAAAATATTTCTTACCCATCCTGACATTAGATGCCGATCACATCAAAGGACCGCTTTCACTGACAAAACATGAGGCTGGTCACATCGAATGGCAGGACGGTGCAGGACTGAATGGATTATTTTCTCAAGCAAGTACAGCACATATTTCTCCAGACACAAAGAACATTCTTCAAATCATCCTTTTCCCTCCATCTATTTCCCGGGAAAAGAGTGAAGCTCTTATTCAATCCTTGACGAAGATGTTTGTACAAATACATGGCGGAGAAAGCAAATATGAACTCATTGAAAAAGCACTGTAGCCTGACAGTGCTTTTTCACATTATACTGACATAATAAAAAACGCAACACTTCGTTTATCTATGAAACGAAATACTGCGTTATAAACAAAATTATGTATTGGAGCGGGTGATGAGAATCGAACTCACGACATCAGCTTGGAAGGCTGAGGTTTTACCACTAAACTACACCCGCATCAATTTTTTAAAAGCAACGTCATCGCGTTGACTTTTATTATGTTACAACTTTCTTAACAATTCGTCAAGAGAATATGAAGATTTTTCGTCAAAAAAATTCATATTCTCCGTATATATTACGATAGTTATTTATCTAACTGAATATAAAATAAGTACGCATGTGACTTATTCTTCAACGCTTCCTTTGGATTCTTCTCAATTACGTCAAGCATTGGTGCATTTCCTTCTTTCCCCATTGCTGCAGTATATGCAATTAGTGCCTTTCCCCCTGAAGCAACTTTGACAGATTCAGATTGTGCAGAAAAAACATAATCATTTACTTTGAACGGAAAGCTTGATGTCGCTTTCGTCATCCCATCATTCTTTTTATCTGACCAAATACTAAATTGTGATTCATATGTATCTTTCTCATGATGTAATTGAAGAAGTACATTCACCGTTTGGTCGGTTCCATTCTGGTGTAAAGTAAAGGTAGCAGATGATGCTTCCTTATTCACTAATCGGCCATTTTTGTAATGGCTCCCGATAAACGTAATACTCTTGTTCTTCTTCGTTAATCCTTTCAGTGTCAGAGCCACCTTTTCATTAGTCGTTGCTGCTTCTAGTAAGTTTTTTTCTTTTTTTGAGAGTTTCATTTGTTCGATGGTTACTTGGTTTTTAGTAGCAGGCTCTGTTTTTATTGTCGAAACCGTCTTTTCGGTTGTCGTTGTTTCTGCAGCCTTCTCGCCGCATCCTGCTAATAGAAAAACTGTGAATAAAAGAATGCTCCATTTTTTAAACATTGTGATCCCCTTTGATGTTTTTTATTTCTTATTATACTAAAATTTGGTTTGTCATACAAAAAAAGATTAGGAGAATTCTCCTAACCTTTCGCTCTTTTCTGCTTTATTGCTGATAGGCATGCCACAATGAGAAAACTCGCAGCAAAAATCACAATCATATAAATAAAAAAGTTTGGCTTGATCTGAAAAGTAAATGCGGACGAGCCTTCCATTTCAAAAGCGAGACTGTTAAATAATAAAGCATCATTCGTTTTTGATTGAAATAAATGATAGAACAATACGCCGATTGTCAGCATCGGAAAGCCTAAGAACCCTAGAAAACCACCAACTATTGCGCCTTGTTTCATCGCCTGTACGTTCATGATCGTTGTCCTCCCATTCCCCCAAGCAATAGCTGCTTCATAATGGATTTACCATCCCCCATAAACGGAAGAAGATAGAGTAATTGGATAAAATACGAGATTGAAAAAATGAAAAAACCTGTTGAAACCGGATTTTCTTTTAGAAATAAAATGGTCACAATGATGCCTGCTGCGCCAATCACACCGGGAACGAGCGGTCCAAGCAGCGTGATCCACACCTGCTTTTTCTGAAACGGATCTAACACGGGTCTTACAAACTTCACTGACATCATGTCACTCGCAAAAAAGCCTTGAGGACCATCTCGCCCTGCAAATTTTCGATGCGCATAGCCATGTGCCGCCTCATGTAAGGCAGTTCCGGTAATTAACCCGAAATAAATAATCGTAAAATAAATGGCAATGGCTGCAATCGATGGATCAGGAATGAATAAAAAAGCGAGCCCTGCCATGACCATAAAAAGTAGCCAGAAAAAGATGATTTTACGCGTCACCATGAGCAAAGCCGTTCCAAAAATGTGAAGGAACGAGTGACCAGTACAATCAAATCGTTCCTTCATTTTGATTTGATACTGCTTGAAAAATTGACAGCAGGCTGTCACAATCCGATACGGTGAATGATAATGAATGGACAGCAAGTGATGCTGATTCAATCCCGTCATCAGCTGATAAAAATCACGAGCAATCACCGACTCATCGACCTGAAACAAATCGGCGAGCTCTGCGGTAATACTCGCTTCTGTCCTTTTACCGTCCACTTTCGTTAACATATGATAGGCACTTTCATTGATCGGGAGTGTGCTTCCATACTGCGTATCCGTGAGATGCCTCTTTTGTAAGGTCACATACGGCGCTAGTTCCGGTACCCGCTCAATCTTTAGCTTATTGTTAAGAAGTTGAATCATGTGAATACCTCCATGAAAAACCTTTGTATATGGCAAAGATGAGCAGACCCTCAAATGCAGCGACAAGCAGCCATTGAAGCATTTGACTCGATGCCCCTATGACATAGTTCCCAATAAAAACAATCGGAATCATGAGTAAAATAAGCGCTCCAAATGAAAATATGCCTGTGTAGGGATTGTTTCGATCAAGAGGAAGTAAAATACCTACTACATAAAAGAGCGCAGTGGCATTGCATAAGACAGCCGCACCAATCAACGCGTGCCAAATTTGATCAGGAAGCGTCAGCGTTGTCAGCATGAATAAAACAATTTGCAGTACACCAACAAGCAGAAGACCGATAAACTTGTACAAAGCCACTTCCCAGGATCTCAGGCCAAATGTTTTATACATCCCCAGCATTCGTTTATCATTGCCAAACGAATTGAAGGCTGTTAATCCAGCAAGAGCACATAGAACAAAAAACGCTTCTTCTTCAAAGCGGAATCCAAATTGATAACGAACGAATAAGATCACTATGAGAAGAATAAGAAAGTTTAAAATGTTTTCTTCATTCCGTACCTGTGACTTCATTTCCTTCACAATAAGTGACCACTTTTTTGAAGAAGAGAATGGCAGCTTGTGTAAAAAGGTTAACGCTTTTTTCTCTGCCATAATCGGCATCATCGCAAGAGAAAGAAATGCGCCGCCTGCCGATAAAAGGATGAACAGAATCAAGATGGCATAATTCACCCCTTCAGGAGACATTCCTTGTGCCGCTAAGAAAAACGGTGCTGTAAAATACATCAAATGATAATCAAACTGTAGATATGATTGCTGAATTTGGCTAATATCAAAATGCGTCAATCCATACGCAACAACGAGTGCCAATAAAACAAATATCGCTGCAAATTTTTGCAACGGTAATTTTAATTTCAAAACGAGTAAATAAGTGATATTGTAAATAAACTGCAGGAGCATTAAGACAAAGAGCGACTGCAAAAGCACCATCAAAAAGAAAGTAAAGATAAAGAAAATACCTATTCCCTGGGCAATAAAATTAGGTAAAAGCAGAATACCGATAAAAAATAAAACAAGTCCTGTCACCACTGTCACCATCGGAATGAAGTATCCAAAACTTTTCTGAAAGGTAGAGAGCGGAAACCAGCTGAGCTGCATAGAAAACCGGTCTTGTTCAGGTGTTCTGACCTTGATCAAAACGAATAACAAGCTTGTAAAAATAGAAGCATTGATTGCCATTGACACAACGAGTAATCCAAGGGAACGTTCATCTCCATTTAAAAAAGCCTTCATAAAGACACCTGTAAAGCTGTATCCGATAATGGCTCCCATTGTGACAGCAAACAAAAAGAATAAGACCACAATGATCCGCTTCGTTTGAGTATCAAATAGCTTATACATTTCCTGCTGCCACATTTTAAGCATCATTTTAGAAATGATTAATGATTTCATCAAAATGTGCACCCCTATCACTTAACATTGAAGCTTTCAGAAACACCTGTTCCAGTGTGCTTGATTGATACTTCTCCTTTAAGGCTGAAACTGTTCCTTCATCCATTTTATTTCCCTTAGAAATAATGGCGATTTTCTGGCACAGCTCTTCCGCTGAAAGCATATCATGCGTTGAAAGCAAGATCGCACCATGATGCTCGGCATACCGCTTCATCAGTTTCTTTGTGTTTATAACCGCTTCAATATCAAGCCCTCTAAAGGGCTCATCCATGATCACCAATTGACTATCAAGCATAAAGGCAGCAATCAGCTGTGTCTTTTTTTTCATCCCATGTGAATAGGTTTCGATCGGTCTTGATAAAGCCGAGTCCATATCAAACAGTTCAATTAGTTGATTTCTTCTGTGGATTGTTTTACATTCATACATAGAAGAAACAAACTCTAAATATTCAGCACCAGTCAATGCTTCAGGGAGCAGCAGGTCATCTGGAACATAGGCTACTTGTTTTTTAAAGGATGGTTCATCATTAGTGACGCCCTGCAAATGAATTTTTCCTTCTGTATGCTTAATGATGCCAAGTATACAGTTAATCATCGTTGTTTTACCCGAACCATTCGGTCCAGCAACAGCAACGATTTGATGAGGGTCGATCTTTAAATGAAAATCATTGACAGCAGTCACGTTATTTTTATACGTTTTGGTTAAATTCTCGATCGTAAACATATAACCTCCAAGTGTCTGCATATTCTTTAAAAACAGATCAGGCTAAACCGCCCGCCACAGACGGTTTAGCCCTGGTGTCTTATCTAAGAAGTAAAAAGATGAATCCTAAGTATAGCTACTTACATTCAATTTGGACTTTTAAGCCACTTTCCCACTGAACGGCTCCTGTAAAGCTACCCTTGCCGTTTGCGATACACCAAACTGCTGCTCCTAGAACAACTGTTGCTCCCAATCCAAGAAGGACAGCAACAAATACTAAGAACCAAGCTTGGTCCATAATAGCAGGTTCCATAGTGGAATAGTCAACTTGCGGCGCTGCATAAGTCATACTTTTCACCTCCCAGCTTATGATGATCGTATCATAGGCGTCACACGCCAAACATCTACAGAACATCCCATTTTTGACCGAACATACATTTGATTAAAATGTGACTTTTTATTCAATTATTCACCTTCATCTGTTTAAACCCTCTCTTATTTACTAGATTTTAACACCTCTTAAGAACCACAAAACCCATTTAATGTCATTTGCACCATCTTTTTTCTTCTCTTTTTCAAATAGTCCATATTTATCATCTATCATTTTTATTCTTTCTTTTTTGTGAGATAGAAAGAATTCCCCCGATATATCAGATATAAAAGTCCTGATTATATGTCGCAATAACATCAATTATGAAATATTTACTGATCATTCCGATAAAAGAGTGAGTATATTTTCCTTCTTCTCTTGACTCTGAAAATATGTATATACAAGAAAATCGATTGGGAAAAAAGCCCTTACCTTGTTCAGCAGTACACAACATATGACTCGCTCCTATTCTATGAAAAAAAGCAAAGCAGCCATCGTAGACTGCTTTGCTTTTTCATATTTATGAGGAACTAGCAGCAGAGGCTGCATCTGGAAAATGATTGTTCCCAATGATTTCACCAGCTGGCACAGAGAGTCCTGTATCCCCCGACCTCTTAAATGGAAGGAGCGGGAAAACAAGCTCTGCTAAATAATAAGCTTCTTCTAGGTGCGGGTAGCCAGAAAATATAAATGTATCAATGCCTAGAGACTTGTATTCTATGATACGATCTGCTACTGTTTGCGGATCTCCGACGAGTGCTGTTCCTGCACCGCCGCGTACTAAGCCAATGCCTGCCCAAAGATTTGGGCTAATTTCAAGTTTGTCTTTCCTCCCTTGATGCAATTCCACCATCCGTCTTTGACCTACTGAGTCCATCCCCTGTAAAACTTTTTGCGCCTCCTCAATTGTTTTCTGATCTAAATGACGAATCAGATGTTCCGCTGCCTGCCATGCCTCCTCTTCGGTATCTCGCACGATCACATGAAGACGAATGCCAAACTTCACCGTTCTTCCTTCCTTTTCAGCCTGTTTCTTCACTTGTTCAATTTTCTCTTTTACTTGTGCAGGCGGTTCGCCCCAAGTTAAATAGACATCTGTATGCTTGGCGGCCGCTTGAATTCCTGCTGATGATGATCCGCCAAAAAAGACTGGTGGATGGGGGGTTTGAGCTGGCGGGAATAGCAGCCGGCCATTTTCCGCTTGTAGATGTTTGCCATGAAATTGTACATTTTCTCCTTTCAATAACCGCTTCCAAATCGTCAAAAATTCTTCTGTTGCCTCATAGCGTTCATCATGAGAAATAAATAACCCATCTCCTTCAAGCTCCTCTTTACTTCCCCCTGCTACCACATTAATCAGCAGCCTTCCACCTGAAAGACGATCTAATGTAGACGTCATTCTAGCAGCAACAGACGGCTGCATAAGCCCTGGTCTAAGAGCCACGAGAAACTTTAAATGAGTGGTTTCAGCAGCTAAAGCAGCTGCCGTCAGCCATGGATCTTCACATGATCTCCCAGTCGGCAGCAAGACCCCTGTATAACCAAGCTGATCAGCTGCTTGAGCAATCTGTTTAAAATATGGATAGTCTGCCTGTCTTGCCCCTTTTGCTGAACCTAAATAACGGCCGTCTCCATGTGTTGGAATAAACCATAAAATATTCATGACATCGCCCCCTGTTATTATTCACCTTGATAACTAGTGCGCCACTTGAGCAGACGCTTTTCTAACAGACGTACAAATGAATCTGTCAGCTTACCTACTACTGCAAAGATGATAATTCCGACAAACACTTTATCCGTTTGAGAGAATTGCCTTGCATCCATAATCATATAGCCGACGCCGCTGCTTGAACCCATTAACTCAGCTACCACTAAACCTAGCCAAGCAATTCCTAATGACAGCCTCACGCCCAGAAGAATATGCGGAAGAGCAGCCGGTAAAATCAGCTTTGTGATGCTTTGATACAGATTAAACTCTAAGGCGCGAGCCACATCAAACAGCTTATTATCTACACTGCGAATACCAAGAAAAGTATTAATATAAATCGGAAAAAAAGCCCCAAGTGCAATCAATAAAATTTTCGCCGTTTCATCAAAGCCAAACCAGAGGATGAATAAAGGGGTGACCGCTAAATGAGGAACGGTTCTCAGCATTTGCAAGGTCGGATCTACATACTGCTCTGTTTTTTTAGAAAACCCTACGCATACGCCCAGCATAAGACCTAAGCCTCCCCCAAGTAAAAATCCACATATTGCTCGATAAAGACTGATGTAAAGATGGCCAAACAGCTCACCAGAACGTATCAACTCTCGAAAGGATTCAGCAATCAAAACGGGCGAAGGCAATACAGTGGAAGAAACAATTTGAGAACCAGCTATAATCTGCCAAACCGCAATAAGTAGAACAGGTAATACCAGTCCCTTTAACTTATATAAAGAAGAAGCTTTTCTCCTTTTTCTCTTTGACCGCTCAATTTTAGATGCTAAAGCCGGGTTCGAAATAGCTTTCATTCATCCATCTCCTCTTTCAGCATTTTTTCAATAAACGAATTATCTACAACCTGATTGACATCAATTTTCCGCTGGATCGCCTTTGTTTTATATTGAAAATCAGCGGTATGCTGCTGAGCATTGATGATCTTCTTCGAAATGGGCTTATTGAGTGGTTCCGTATTGTTTAATACTTGTGTGACGATCTTCTTATCTAAATTTTTTAAACGCGCATATAGAGTAACAGCCTCTTCTGGATGTGATTTCTGCCACTTCACCGCATGGTCATATACCTTTAAAAATTTCACCACTAGTTCAGGATGCTGATCAGCAAACTGAGTGCGAACAAGTGTGAAACCTGGAGAATATAAATCAGTCGCTTCCCCATTCACCAGCAGCTTTGCTCCTTTCTTGATCGTTTCAAGTGATAAGAACGGCTCCCAGATCGACCAAGCATCAACGGACCCATTTTCAAATGCTGATATCGCTTCATCTGGCTGAAGCTGAATGATCTGAACATCCTTCGCAGATAAACCTGCCTGATCTAATACTTTGTATAAAAAGTCAAAGCCACTGCTCCCTTTAGCGACAGCGATTTTTTTCCCTTTTAAGTCTTCTACTTTTTGAATCTTACTGTTCTTATTCACTAAAATACCGTTCGCTTTCAGCCCATCCTGAGATAAACCAATTTCCTTAAAATTAATACCTGCTGCCTGACCTGCTATGACAGGTGAGTTTCCAACTTGCGAGAAATCTAATTGATTTGCAGCAAGGCCTTCAAATTGGGGAGGACCACTTTGAAACTCCACCCACTTTACCTTCACTCCTTCTTTTTCAAATGATTGTTCAAACCACCCTTTTTCCTTTGCTAAAAGCAGCGGGCTCAAACTTTGCTGAATCCCAATCCGAATTTCTTTCACCTTGTTTTCTGAGCCGTCTGCTGCTTGACCACACCCTGCTAAAACAAGGAGAAGACTCAAAAAAATCACGATCATTTGTACCTTTTTCATGCGATTTCCCCTCCCTAAATCCCTGATCCATCAGTTAGTAACAATTCATCTGTTTTCTCAAATTCTGAAAGCACCTTTTGTCTTAAATGTTGAAAAGAGGTTGATGTTCTATCACGCGGAAAAGGCAGATTCACAGGAAGAATTTTATGAATTCGGCCAGGTCTCGCTTGTAAGAGCACAATTTCATTTCCTAAATAAATCGATTCATCAATATCATGAGTAACGAGCATCATCGTTGTTTTTTTCTCCTGCCAAATGTCCAGCAGCACATCCTGCAAGTGTTTTCGCGTGAATGCATCCAGCGCACCAAATGGTTCATCAAGCAATAAGATCTCCGGATCACGAAGGAGTGCTCTCGCAATGGCAACCCGTTGCGACATTCCTCCTGAAAGCTCATGTGGATAAGCATGTTCAAATCCTTTTAATCGAACAATTTCTATCAATTCATCCACTTTGCGGCGTACATCCTGTTGTTTTAAATTGAAATTGGCCGCTATGTTTTCTTCGACTGACAGCCATGGAAACAGGCGGTGTTCCTGAAAGATAAAGCCCTGTTTCATTCCTGGTTCTGTGACCCGTCTGTCTCCTATCAAAATTTGCCCATCATACGATGTGTCGAGCCCGCCTATGATTTTTAGCAATGTACTTTTTCCGCATCCACTCGGACCTATCACTGTTACAAATTCACCTGGAATCATGCTCAATTTCAAGTCTTCAAGAACCCGAATGGACTGTTTGTCTTTCCAAAAGGATTTATCCACAATATCAATTGAAATCGTCATTGAAACCCTCCACTCCTCTTGCCATCAGATAAATACACAGAAAGGCCCTTATCCCCAAAAAGAGATAAGAGCCTTCGTGTTGTCCGATCAGCTAATCATATTGATTTGTTAGCACCATCCTAAATCATATTAATCCCATAAATCAACTCAAATTTATAAAATAGTTATTTTGTCCTTGTATGCTTTTCATCAATCCGATCGTAAATCGCTTCTATTCGTTCCTTGCTGCTGTAAATCTCATATTTGTTCCGCTCAATTAAGATGTCTAGTGTGATATCCATATGTTTTCTGTATTTTTTTCGTTTTTTCTTTTTTTCCATCTTCATCATCCTTTCTCATTCAAATAAAAAAAGGCTCTTCACTCATGCTTGAGTGATAGAGCCTTCGGTTGACCGATCAGCCATTCTTGTTCGCGTTTTCAGTATGCTCATGTTAATACATACTATTCCTACCTGTCAACTATATTTATTGTTTTTTCAGATTTATCTAAAAAATGATTGACCGAGCAGTGAACAAGATTTATAGTCTTATTAAATATTTCTTATCAAAACAGTTGGTTTTATCTAACAAAAGGAGGATACACACATGTCAGAAGAACGTCCATTTCGTTTAGAAACAAAAGCCATTCACGCGGGTCAGGAGCTTGATTCAGCGACCTATTCAAGAGCCGTGCCTATTTACCAAACAAGCTCCTTTGGTTTTAGAGATAGTGATCATGCAGCGAATTTATTCGGTCTTCAGGAACCGGGAAATATTTATTCACGTATTATGAACCCGACAAATGACGTATTTGAAAAGCGTATCGCAGAGCTTGAAGGTGGGATTGGTGCACTTGCTGTTTCTTCTGGGCAAGCAGCGACGACTTATTCTATTTTAAACATTGCAGGAGCCGGGGATGAAATCGTTTCCTCAAGCAGTCTTTATGGCGGCACCTACAATTTATTTGCCCATACACTCAAAAAACTCGGAATTACAGTAAAATTCGTCGACTCATCCAACCTTGAAGAACTTGAAGCAGCGATCACAGACAAAACAAAGGCAGTGTATGCAGAGAGCATTGGGAATCCAAAAGGTGACATTTTACATATTGAAGCCATCTCAGCCATTGCACACAAGCATCATATCCCACTTATTGTGGACAATACACTCGCCAGCCCTTATTTATTAAGACCTATTGAGTTCGGTGCAGACATTGTCGTCCATTCAGCGACGAAATTTATTGGCGGTCATGGTACATCAATTGGCGGCGTCATCGTTGATAGCGGCCGATTCCCTTGGGCTGAAAGCGATAAGTTCAAAGGGCTGACTGAACCAGATCCAAGTTATCACGGTCTGACATATACAGAAGCGATTGGAGAAGCGGCTTATATCACAAAAGCACGAGTACAGCTCTTACGTGATTTAGGGGCAGCTCTGTCGCCATTCAACTCATTTTTACTTCTGCAAGGCTTAGAAACATTACACCTTCGTCTTGAGCGGCATAGTGAAAATGCGTTGAAAACAGCACAGTTCTTACAGGATCATCCTCTTGTCGATTGGGTAAGCTATCCGGGCCTTGAAAGTCACGAATCCTATGAACTTGCTCAAACCTATTTACCAAAAGGACAAGGGGCAATCCTCACATTCGGTATCAAAGGTGGACGCGAAGCAGGTAAAAAGCTCATTG
The DNA here is from genome assembly GCF_038008785.1 of Bacillus sp. FSL R5-0659. NCBI lineage: Bacteria > Bacillati > Bacillota > Bacilli > Caryophanales > Bacillaceae > Bacillus > Bacillus sp. FSL R5-0659. The sequence continues at coordinate 880,249 of NZ_JBBOZU010000001.1, read as the reverse complement.
ATTCTGTGAAACTTTTCTCCCATCTCGCAAACGTGGGTGATTCTAAATCTCTCATCATTCATCCTGCCAGCACAACGCATCAACAATTAAGCGAGGCAGAACAAAAAGCGACAGGTGTCACACCAGAGCTCATTCGTTTATCCGTTGGAACAGAAGCGATTGAAGATATTCTTGCAGATCTTGAACAGGCGATTACAAAAAGTCAGTCTGAATGACATAGAAAAAAGCACACGGCTGTGTGCTTTTTTCTTGTTTATTAATGATTGAGTAAGCGAATGTCTTGGAAAGGATAAAATACAAATGAGGTAGTTCCTTGAATATCACGCTTTGTAAAAAGACCTAAGCCGTTGCGGCTGTCCATTGAATTTTGGCGATTGTCCCCCATGACAAAGTACTTTCCTTTTGGAACAGTCAGAGGGCCAAAATCAGGTGTCAGCAAAGTACCATCTGCCGCTGCTTTCTTTTTGTTTGACGCTAAGTAAGGCTCTGCCACTTTTTTCCCATTAACAAATAGCTGATCATTTTTCATTTCAATTTTATCACCAGGTAAACCAATCAATCGTTTGACATAATGAGTGCTGCGATCTTCCCCATCAAGAACAATGATCTGTCCCCGTTTATAATCACCGAAATAATCAACCGTTTTATTCACAAACACCCGCTCTGTGTTATGCAGTGTTGGGTCCATAGAAGTCCCTTTCACAATGTACGGTGCGAATAAAAAGTTCCGAATGATAAAAACAGCAATAAATGCGATTAAGATGGCTTTGATCCAGCCCCATAATTCTGATTTCTTTTTTTGTGTTTTTGTATTTGTTGTCATAAGCTCCTCCTGAATTCCCCAAGGACGAAATGTGTGTCACCAGCTGCCAGCCGGCGTCACGCTTGTTTCTCCCTAAATATAAACATATTTTGCCAACAAATCAAGCAAAGAGAGAGAAAAAGGCAAGCACCTTTCTGTGCTTGCCCAAAACTCAGTTAGTTAGCAGAAGAATCCGCTTCTTTTTCTTTGTTTGCTTTACCATAGAAATAATCCGATGGATTCACTGGTTTGAAATCAGATAACTTATGGAATCGAAGAAGATCCCTATAGAGCACCTTATCTGAAAGACTTAACTGATTATCAACACGGGCTTTAATCGCCTCTGTCTTTTTATTTTGTTTCACCACTTTACCCGTTTTCGTATCATAAACGGTATTATCGACAAGTGTGTATTTCGGTGTCACATAGTTTCCATTACGGAAGGCAACAGTCTCATCATGCTTTTTAGAGAATAAGTCTGTTCCAAAATTCACGAATTCATTTGAATCGATACCTTGTAAGTGAAGAAGTGTTGGCATCACGTCGACTTCACCACCATACGTATGGTTCACGCCGCCCTTCTTACCAGGAATACGAATCATGAGCGGAACACGCTGGTTTTGTGCATTTTGATAAGGAGTGATTTCTTTCCCTTGAATTTCACTCATTGCACGGTTATGGTTCTCAGAAATACCGTTATGGTCACCATACAATAAAATGACTGAGTCTTTATACATACCTGATTTTTTCAAGTCTTTGAAGAATTGCTCTAATGACTCATCTAAATATCTTGCTGTTTGGAAATAGTTATCGACTGTTTTATCGCCCGTTGTTGCCTTAGCGATTGTCGCATCTTTTTCATCTAAATTAAATGGATAGTGATTTGTCAGTGTCATTAAATGTGCATAAAATGGCTTTTTCATTGATTCTAGCATTGGGATTGATTCTTTGAAGAACGGTTTATCCTTCAGACCCATATTCACAAGGTTTTCTTCATCCATGTTGTAATAGGAAGCATCAAAGAATTGATCAATTCCCATATGTTTATAAATCGTGTCACGGTTCCAGAAAGATTTATAGTCCCCGTGAAGCACTGCACTCGTATAGCCTGCTTTTTGATCTAGGATGGCAGGTAGTGATTGGAAGGTATTTTCACCCTTTGTCACAAATGCTGCTCCCTCTGGCAAGCCAAACATACTATTATCCATCATCAGCTCAGCATCAGATGTCTTCCCTTGACCAGTCTGATGGAAGAAGTTATCGAAATACGTAAAGTCATCTTTCCCATGAGCCAGTTTGTTTAAAAATGGAGTCACTTCTTCTCCATTTAATTTGTAGTCAATTAAGAAAGACTGGAAGCTTTCTAAATGAATTTTAATAATGTTTTTACCTTTTGCTTTTCCAAAATACTCTGCATTTGGCTTCGCATAGTGAGAAGACGTATAGTTCACAACATCCGTTAAATCTTCACTGCTTGCATTTGCAACCTGCGTTGCGTTTTGTGCTGCTTGTACCCCGTCATAAATCGTATAATTGTAAACACCTAAGTATTTGACAACATACTTATGATCAAAGGTTCTCGTTAATAATTCTGGACGATCCTTTTCAGCCAAATGAAGGTTTACAAAGAACAGTCCAATACCTGCAGCTACAATCAGCAGTGCAAACGTCTTTTTCATTTGGAACTTCTTCACTTCCGGTCTCCAAATGACAATCGCAATCAAGATGATGATATCAAGGAAGTATAAAAGGTCATGCGGCTTAATGCTTGCTAACACACCGCCAGTCATGCCTCCCCCAAGATTTCCTGCCTGCTTCATTGTTGAGAAAGTCAAAAAGTCATCAAAGAAACGGTAATACGCTACATTTGCATATAAAAGTGCGGTCATAATAAAATCAATAACAATTAAAACAATGGCAGATTTACGCCCCTTTAAAAAGAGAGCAAGTCCAAAAAACACAATGGCTGAACTAAATGGATTCAATAAGAGAAGCCCCTCTTGAAAAGAACCTTTCACTCCTAAATTAAAGTCCATTTTGTAGGCTGTGTATGATTTAGCCCAGAATAATAGGACAGCCAAAACAAAAAAGCTATATTTGTTCGCAAATATTTTTTTCATAAAACCTCTTCTTTCTTATCATCGTTCTGATATAAATGAAATCATAAAAAATTTACATTCATTTTGCAAATGTAAATCTTCTTCGTCAAGCATTCCGATGCTCTGTCTCCGCCGGATACATGCGCTCCTTTAATATAACGAACGAGAGGCATCATAAGTTTCAAAAAAAATACGAGTAAATAAAAGGAAAAATATCCATTTACATTAAATTTACGCACACTTCATGTTTTAGTGGATGAAGAAGGTTTTGTAAATCACTCAGTATTACTTTACTTTTTTCATCTATTCGTGTCAAAGTAATTATAAAGAAAAGGAAGAATCACCTAGGCTTTTCGACTCACTTACCCAAATTTATACAAAATTCGATCCATGCTTCTTTTATTGTGACTCAACCTTCATTAATCCATGTACCTCCTAAAAAAACAGTTTTAAACAAAAAAAGCTTGATTTCCCCTACTAATGTGCGGTGTGATTAAGAGGTAGATTTTGATCATATCATCCTTATGTTCATAACAAAAATATCGAGCTGGAGGACATCACATGAAGATTAACAAACAAATCAACACTTTTGAAGGAAGATTTTCAGAAGATATAGTCACTATCATTGCTGTTACAGGACCTTCTGGTGTAGGGGCAGGGAAAGCAGGACAGGCACCTCTTTGGACCGCTTCTATTCCACTAATTGCCTGGAAGGAAAACGGCCATATCACAAACGAAAATGTAAGACTTTGCTGGTTAACAGATGACGAAGGATTAAGGGAAAAGCAGTCACAATTACATAAAGAATCAATCGTTACACTTCAGGTTCGAAAAGGCGAAGGTGAATTCATGCTTGTATCTTTGATCAATACAGATACAAAGGATCAAGCACTTCAAGAAATTTTAGAACAAGCCCAAAAGCCTGTGTTTTACCATGATGATACACTTGGAACCTTTGAGCTAGTGAAAGGACTAGACTTATTTGAAAAGACGATCCAATGGAGCAATGAAGAGTGCCTTCTCTACTTCAACCTCGAAGAAGATGAAAAAATAAATGACTCACTTTCTACAGCAAAACAACTCATACCAGAACAAGCCAAATGGGATTCTTCTATTAAATCATTTGCCGCGAATCAGCTGATAGATCTAGCAAAGGATTGGCAGGAACAAGACGAATCAGCTGAAAAGCAAGAAGAACTCACACTGAATCAATTTATGAGCCGCATTTCACTTGAAAGCCTGCATGTTTACCCTGAGGGAGAGTTTGAAGTCTACTATCATGACGGTGATTTATTTTGGGGACATGTCATTATTATCACAGGAAATATAGATGGCACATTTCATGATGCACACATTGCAGGCTAACAGCTGGAGGGACATTAGATGGAGATCAAAGCTTTTCAAGAATTAAATCTAATTGGGAAAACGCCAGCCATTGCCAAAATAGGCGGGTTCCGTCCTGATCCAGCTGTACACAGCTGGTTTGCAGGCCATTTTTTCATCGATCCTCATCAGGGCTGGCCGACAGATCAAGATGGTTCCATGATTCCGATCTTACAAATTTATTTACCAGAAGTGCCAGGAGGAATGAACGGCTTCAATGAGTGTAAGCTGATTCAAATTTTCCTCAACCAGAAAGCACTTCCGATTGATATCACAAAAAACGGCGAAGGCTGGAAGCTCATTGAATATGCATCAATCGAAGGTTTAGAAGTAGCTGAGACTCCTGAAGAAGTGAGAGGACTCAAACCCTTTCAAATCCAATGGAACAAAAGTGAGCAAAGGGATTTCCCTTGCTGGGAAGAAGCATGGTCATATGTGGATCTAACAGAAGTAAACGAAAGTGAAGAAGCGACAGACCACTTTTTTAATCAATACACAAATTATTCGTTCACAAAAATCGGTGGGTATGGGGCGTATATTCAATCCCCACCCCATCAACAACAAGGCGAATTCATGCTGCAAATCGCCTCAGAAGAAAAACCTCGTTTCATGATTGGTGATAACGGCACGATGTATTTCTATTATGACAAAGAATCAAAAGAATGGTTTATGCACTGGGATTGTTTTTAACGTTTATTGAATGAAACCTTGCCTTCTCCTAAGCGTAATGAATAATATGAAAGGAGGAAGCAAAATGGGATTCATTTTAGACATCTTTTCACTTGCTGTGTATATCCCTTTTCTACAAGTGGATGAAGAGGATATCTCAAGGAACGCAGCACATCTCAAAAAATATAGCTGGTTTAAAGCACTATTACTTGATCAAACTTGCAGGGAGCTCATCATTTATGATCCCGGTGTCCGGCGTCTCATAGGCAGGTTTAAAACGGAGAAACTCCATAAGAAGCGATACAACTTAAGATGCGAACGTAAATTACTACAAGCATTACAACGCGCAATGTAAACTGAAACAACAAGAGCCGCACTTTCCTGTGGCTCTTGTTTTATCAATTGAATCGTTCCTTTTGAAGAAAACATTTGACGCCTGGACAACTCTCCCCGTATATTATGTATAAATCCATCTTTTTCAAAGAAAAGGGGGCCTCACATGCGCTTGTTTAAGAACTGGAGAAAAAAGCAGCCTGCACAGCAAGTCGCTTCAGAAAAGCAAGAAGACAGCATCCAAATCAACTTCTCCACACTTCCCTTTGGCACAGACACCGTCGATGATTTTTTGTTCAACCTAGACCTGACCTCCAAGCTCACAGATCCCTATAAAGAAACAGATACGAACAAGCTTACCTAGCTCTTCACAAATCCTCATCCAATACTGGATGATTTTTTTATACTCAATGAAAGGTGTATCCAATGAAAACATATTATATCGTCAGACACTGCCAAGCAGATGGACAATCTAAAGATGCAGCTTTAACACCACAAGGCATCACTCAATCTCACGAACTGTCACAGTTTTTTTCCAGCATTCATCTTAATCAGATTATCTCAAGTCCTTATAAACGAGCGATCCAAACTACTGAGCCCCTTGCTCATGCAAAACAGCTCGAGATAAAAATCGATCAGCGCCTCTCTGAACGTGTATTAAGCAGCAAGCCAATAGACAATTGGTATGAGAAGCTAAAGCTCAGTTTTACAGACTTACATATGACCTGTGAAGGCGGAGAATCGAGCCAAGAAGCCATGAATCGTATTGTAGAAGTGCTCCACGAACAAATAAAATTAGAAAAAGATCATACCCTATTCATCACACATGGTAATATCATGAGCCTGCTTCTTAAACATGCCGATCCAACGATTGGATTCAAGGAGTGGGAAAAATTAAGCAATCCAGATGTCTATATCCTGAAATATTTCAAACCAGATCATGTAGAAATAGAACGAATATGGTATAAATAAACGGCAGAATGAATTCTGCCGTTTCCTCATCTATTGTTGATAATAAAAAGCCTCTACCCACTCATACGGCTTCTTACGCTCCGCACACCATTTCATGAAGCCTCTTGTCTCCGTTTGCTGAAATTTCTTCCAGTCCGATAAAAGCTGATCATAATAGGCTGCTTGTTTTTCAACATTAGAGCGAATCCTCTTATCTTCAATCAGCATCATGACATCTTCAATACCTTGAATTCGCTCTTGGTCTTTCTCATAGATGCTTAAATAAAGATCTTCATGTATATGATGAAACGAATACCACAAGGCCGATAAATAGATTTCACAAATTTGAACAATCACACGCTGCTCCTTGCTGCCTCCAAGCTCTAGTGCTTTCAATAAATAGGGCAGCCCTTCTCCCTGATGTACAAACAAGCCCTGCCAGCGATATGGTCTCACATCCATTGGGTCAACCTTCTCCCACTCTTGCAGAACAGGCTGAATCACCCCAATTATCAATGGATACACAAGCAAATGATGACCATCCTCAAACCGTTCAATCTTCTCAAATAGCCAAGAAACAAATGAACGCTGTACTTCAAAATCGTTCTCTCTCATCTCTTCAATAAAGGCCTGAAGAACTTTTAGCGCATCTTTACGCAGGCCCTGTTCTTTTTTCACACAGTACTGTCTAAAAAGAGGATAATCATGTGATCCCTCGTCTTTAATGATGGTCTGTAATATCGTCTTCGTTTGCAATAACAACGCCGCCTCTTTACATTCATTCTTTTGACTTCTTATTTAAAGGGAAGTAGTTTTACATCCAATCTTTTCTATGTTCATGAATAAATTGAATGTCTTTTTGATAATGCTCAAGGTGCCCCTCATGAATCATTTTTTGAAAAGCGATTTCACCCTCACTCGCTTTTCGTTTCATATACTGACATAACCCTTTTAAACGCAGCAGCACCATATCCAAATAATCTTCTGCTATTTCCTCACCATAAGATTCAAAAAACAGTTTCACTCTATGCTTTATCTGGTCTGCATGTTCTAATGAAGAATATTTCACGATCTCCCCTGTTTCAGTGCGAAAAAACCTACTGATAGGTACACATGTATACAGAGTATATGCGATATCCCAAAGCCTTGGACCAGGAGCAGCTACATCAAAATCAATAATTCCTACTGGTTTTTCGTTATTGAAAATGATATTGTACATCGCAAAATCATTATGGCATACAACCTCTATGTTGTTAGGCGTATTGTCCATTCGTTCCCAATCGTCTGAAATGGGAAAATCACAAACAGCATCATGATACAGTCTAAGCATTCTCGCTAATTCTTTTAAGGCATGGTGAGAGCACATGTATTCTTTTAAGGGATCATGACCAGCTACGCCTTCAATGAAAGACAAGATCTCTCTACCTTTTTCATCAACCCCTAAAAACTTTGGAGCATAGGAAAAATTCTTTTTTTCTAAATGCTTTAGCAGCTTTCGTATATTGATATTGTCTGACTTTACTTCTCGACGAACCGTATCTCCCGAACGATATACGTTCGAGACATTGCCACCTGTCAATAACTCTTCATGGTCACTTTGTTTTTTCATAAATTCTCCCCTAAAATTGGGTCACAATGATGATGTCAGCTAAAGATGTGTATTTCCCCAAATATTTTTAGTTACACAAAGGTAGTACACTGTTTTGTGTGAATGTGCTGCCCCATTTTGTTTCCTTACATGGTTAAATGTATCTTATCAAATGTTGCAAATCATCTAAAGATTATTCTGCTAAAAAAGTACATGCTCATTATTTTCTAATAGTTTTCTATTTTTAATAACTCATTTAAACCACAAAAAAACGTTTACCACAAGGGTGAAACGTTAGGTTCACGGTAAAAACCAATCATGAAACTTTTAATAGATACCGATGGCAAGGGTTGAACCGGCACCCGTGATAAATTATTCCTAAAAGGCAAGGTATACCCTCTTAAAGTAAAGTACTCGTTTATAAAATAAGAATCAAAGTTCTTCTTGATATATTTCTGATTTTATCGGCTTTAAACTCAAAGGTATTTTAAACTCATGAATACTTTCAATATGATTAAAAAAATGATCGATATCGTCATAATCCATTGACCATTCTTCTACCACTTTTAAATTTTTTAACTCGCTTGTTGGTTTAAATAAAAATTCACAGTGTAGTTGTTCCATGTGAGAATAATCATCTTCTTCATAAACTGTAAACTGACGTACAAGGTCAAAATGAAATAGTTCCTCTCCTGTAAAGTCATAGACACCACACTGAAATAAAATTTCTTTATCTTCTTCGCCCTCAACTGCCTCCTTTGAAAAAGCCTTAAATGTTTCCCAAACCTTTTTTATATCATCGATATCTTCACCAATGCTATCTTTAAGATAACTTTCAGCATTTTTAACCGTAATCATGACAACACCTCTCCTATGTACAATTTATCTCATCCTTCTTCAATTATCCTGCCCTTTTAGTTTAATAATAAGGTAACCATCAATAAAGTAAAAGATAATCTCCTTCATATGTTCCTCGTAAGGCTTTAATTCAGAAATATTTATTCCTTGTACTGTTAGAACATTAAGAAACCCCTTAAATTTATTCATGTAATACTGAATAGAATGTAGTCTCAAATATTTTAACGTCGTGCCATTTAGCTAATTCCCCTTTCACCAGTAAACAGAACACGATTGGAAGCAATTTTGTCGTGTGAAAAATCAGCTAAAAAACAAATAAAAAACGCCCTCCTACAATTTGTAGAAAGACGTTTTAAACGTTGATATTCCTTAATTCTTCTGTAATGAATGATAATAAAGAATATCTAAAACTAGATACCGGTGGCCGGGGTCGAACCGGCACTCCGTGAGGAACACGATTTTGAGTCGTGCGCGTCTGCCAATTCCGCCACACCGGCATGATCATTAAAGAGCGCATCTTATATTAAAAACAATGGTGCCGAGGGCCGGACTTGAACCGGCACGGTAGTCACCTACCGCAGGATTTTAAGTCCTGTGTGTCTGCCAATTCCACCACCCCGGCAGTCTTTTCAAAAAAGGCGACACCCGGATTTGAACCGGGGATAAAGGTTTTGCAGACCTCTGCCTTACCACTTGGCTATGCCGCCATTATTGGAGCGGAAGACGGGATTCGAACCCGCGACCCCCACCTTGGCAAGGTGGTGTTCTACCACTGAACTACTTCCGCACATCAACTGGGCTAGCTGGATTCGAACCAACGCATGACGGAGTCAAAGTCCGTTGCCTTACCGCTTGGCTATAGCCCAATAATAAAATGGGGCGATTGATGGGAATCGAACCCACGAGTGCCAGAGCCACAATCTGGTGCGTTAACCACTTCGCCACAACCGCCATAGATGTAATGAATTATAAAGTATAATTGGCAGGGGCAGTAGGAATCGAACCCACACCGGAGGTTTTGGAGACCTCTGTTCTACCGTTAAACTATGCCCCTATGAAAATAAAAAATGGTGGAGGGGGGCGGATTCGAACCGCCGAACCCGGAGGGAGCGGATTTACAGTCCGCCGCGTTTAGCCACTTCGCTACCCCTCCACTTTTGAAAAACAGTGCCGGCAAGAGGACTTGAACCCCCAACCTACTGATTACAAGTCAGTTGCTCTACCAATTGAGCTACACCGGCAAATAGTGGTGGCTCGGGACGGAATCGAACCGCCGACACACGGATTTTCAGTCCGTTGCTCTACCAACTGAGCTACCGAGCCAAGTATTCTTTTGAAAAATGGCGGTCCGGACGGGACTCGAACCCGCGACCTCCTGCGTGACAGGCAGGCATTCTAACCAACTGAACTACCGGACCATTTTGGTTGCGGGGGCAGGATTTGAACCTGCGACCTTCGGGTTATGAGCCCGACGAGCTACCGAACTGCTCCACCCCGCGACGATATAAAAGATATGGTGGAGGATGACGGGCTCGAACCGCCGACCCTCTGCTTGTAAGGCAGATGCTCTCCCAGCTGAGCTAATCCTCCGAATAAAAAATGCTGGTATATATTCTATAAAAATGGTGACCCGTACGGGATTCGAACCCGTGTTACCGCCGTGAAAGGGCGGTGTCTTAACCGCTTGACCAACGGGCCCTTTATTATGTAAATTGTGGCGGAGAGCAAGGGATTCGAACCCTTGAGACGGGGTTACCGCCTACACGATTTCCAATCGTGCTCCTTCGGCCACTCGGACAGCTCTCCAAATTGGCTCCGCAGGTAGGATTCGAACCTACGACCGATCGGTTAACAGCCGATAGCTCTACCACTGAGCTACTGCGGAATGAAGAAAGCCTGGCGATGTCCTACTCTCACAGGGGGGAACCCCCAACTACCATCGGCGCTGAAGAGCTTAACTTCCGTGTTCGGTATGGGAACGGGTGTGACCTCTTCGCCATCATCACCAGACAATTTAGTGACAAAAGATATTATACTATGTATTGAAAATAAATCAAGAGATATTTTAAAAATGTTCTCTCAAAACTAGATAACAATGTTCATGTTTCACATTAGAATATAGGTTAAGTCCTCGATCTATTAGTATCTGTCAGCTCCACGTGTCACCACGCTTCCACCTCAGACCTATCAACCTGATCATCTTTCAGGGATCTTACTTCCTTGCGGAATGGGAAATCTCATCTTGAGGGGGGCTTCATGCTTAGATGCTTTCAGCACTTATCCCGTCCGCACATAGCTACCCAGCGATGCCCTTGGCAGAACAACTGGTACACCAGCGGTGCGTCCATCCCGGTCCTCTCGTACTAAGGACAGCTCCTCTCAAATTTCCTGCGCCCGCGACGGATAGGGACCGAACTGTCTCACGACGTTCTGAACCCAGCTCGCGTACCGCTTTAATGGGCGAACAGCCCAACCCTTGGGACCGACTACAGCCCCAGGATGCGATGAGCCGACATCGAGGTGCCAAACCTCCCCGTCGATGTGGACTCTTGGGGGAGATAAGCCTGTTATCCCCGGGGTAGCTTTTATCCGTTGAGCGATGGCCCTTCCATGCGGAACCACCGGATCACTAAGCCCGACTTTCGTCCCTGCTCGACTTGTAGGTCTCGCAGTCAAGCTCCCTTGTGCCTTTACACTCTGCGAATGATTTCCAACCATTCTGAGGGAACCTTTGGGCGCCTCCGTTACATTTTAGGAGGCGACCGCCCCAGTCAAACTGCCCACCTGACACTGTCTCCCTGCCCGATAAGGGCAGCGGGTTAGAAGGTCAATACAGCCAGGGTAGTATCCCACCGATGCCTCCACCGAAGCTAGCGCTCCGGTTTCCAAGGCTCCTACCTATCCTGTACAAGCTGTACCAACATTCAATATCAGGCTGCAGTAAAGCTCCACGGGGTCTTTCCGTCCTGTCGCGGGTAACCTGCATCTTCACAGGTACTATAATTTCACCGAGTCTCTCGTTGAGACAGTGCCCAGATCGTTGCGCCTTTCGTGCGGGTCGGAACTTACCCGACAAGGAATTTCGCTACCTTAGGACCGTTATAGTTACGGCCGCCGTTTACTGGGGCTTCAATTCGCACCTTCGCTTACGCTAAGCGCTCCTCTTAACCTTCCAGCACCGGGCAGGCGTCAGCCCCTATACTTCGCCTTACGGCTTCGCAGAGACCTGTGTTTTTGCTAAACAGTCGCCTGGGCCTATTCACTGCGGCTTCTCGGGGCTTTAACACCCTAAGAAGCACCCCTTCTCCCGAAGTTACGGGGTCATTTTGCCGAGTTCCTTAACGAGAGTTCTCTCGATCACCTTAGGATTCTCTCCTCGCCTACCTGTGTCGGTTTGCGGTACGGGCACCTCTCACCTCGCTAGAGGCTTTTCTTGGCAGTGTGGAATCAGGAACTTCGCTACTAAATTTCGCTCGCCATCACAGCTCAGCCTTTACGGGAAACGGATTTGCCTATTTCCCAGCCTAACTGCTTGGACGCGGATATCCAATACCGCGCTTACCCTATCCTCCTGCGTCCCCCCATTGCTCAAATGGTGAGGAGGTGGTACAGGAATATCAACCTGTTGTCCATCGCCTACGCCTTTCGGCCTCGGCTTAGGTCCCGACTAACCCTGAGCGGACGAGCCTTCCTCAGGAAACCTTAGGCATTCGGTGGACGGGATTCTCACCCGTCTTTCGCTACTCATACCGGCATTCTCACTTCTAAGCGCTCCACCAGTCCTTCCGGTCTGGCTTCACAGCCCTTAGAACGCTCTCCTACCACTGTTCGTAAGAACAGTCCGCAGCTTCGGTGATACGTTTAGCCCCGGTACATTTTCGGCGCAGAGTCACTCGACCAGTGAGCTATTACGCACTCTTTAAATGGTGGCTGCTTCTAAGCCAACATCCTGGTTGTCTAAGCAACTCCACATCCTTTTCCACTTAACGTATACTTTGGGACCTTAGCTGGCGGTCTGGGCTGTTTCCCTTTCGACTACGGATCTTATCACTCGCAGTCTGACTCCCAAGGATAAGTCATCGGCATTCGGAGTTTGACTGAATTCGGTAACCCGGTAGGGGCCCCTAGTCCAATCAGTGCTCTACCTCCGAGACTCTTACCTTGAGGCTAGCCCTAAAGCTATTTCGGAGAGAACCAGCTATCTCCAGGTTCGATTGGCATTTCACCCCTACCCACACCTCATCCCCGCACTTTTCAACGTGCGTGGGTTCGGGCCTCCATTCAGTGTTACCTGAACTTCACCCTGGACATGGGTAGATCACCTGGTTTCGGGTCTACGACCACGTACTCATGCGCCCTATTCAGACTCGCTTTCGCTGCGGCTCCGCATCTTCTGCTTAACCTTGCACGGGATCGTAACTCGCCGGTTCATTCTACAAAAGGCACGCCATCACCCGTTAACGGGCTCTGACTACTTGTAGGCACACGGTTTCAGGATCTATTTCACTCCCCTTCCGGGGTGCTTTTCACCTTTCCCTCACGGTACTGGTTCACTATCGGTCACTAGGGAGTATTTAGCCTTGGGAGATGGTCCTCCCGGATTCCGACGGAATTTCACGTGTTCCGCCGTACTCAGGATCCACTCTGGAGAGAACAACATTTCAGTTACAGGGCTGTTACCTTCTTTGGCGGGCCTTTCCAGACCTCTTCGCTTATATCGTTCCTTTGTAACTCCGTATAGAGTGTCCTACAACCCCAAGAGGCAAGCCTCTTGGTTTGGGCTGTTCCCGTTTCGCTCGCCGCTACTCAGGGAATCGCATTTGCTTTCTCTTCCTCCGGGTACTTAGATGTTTCAGTTCCCCGGGTATGCCTTCTCATACTCTATGTATTCAAGTATGGATACTACTCCATTACGAGCAGTGGGTTTCCCCATTCGGAAATCTCCGGATCAAAGCTTGCTTACAGCTCCCCGAAGCATATCGGTGTTCGTCCCGTCCTTCATCGGCTCCTAGTGCCAAGGCATCCACCGTGCGCCCTTTCTAACTTAACCATTTCTTACTTTAGAAAGAATCACTATGTGTGATGAACTTTGCATTGCATTCAATGTGAATGTATTACTTATTGTTATCTAGTTTTCAAAGAACAATCCTGTCTCGCTAGAGACATGTTTTGAAGGAATGATCCTTCAAAACTAAACAAGACGAAAACGTACGCTGCTCCATATATCCTTAGAAAGGAGGTGATCCAGCCGCACCTTCCGATACGGCTACCTTGTTACGACTTCACCCCAATCATCTGCCCCACCTTCGGCGGCTGGCTCCATAAAGGTTACCTCACCGACTTCGGGTGTTGCAAACTCTCGTGGTGTGACGGGCGGTGTGTACAAGGCCCGGGAACGTATTCACCGCGGCATGCTGATCCGCGATTACTAGCGATTCCAGCTTCACGCAGTCGAGTTGCAGACTGCGATCCGAACTGAGAACAGATTTATGGGATTGGCTAAACCTTGCGGTCTTGCAGCCCTTTGTTCTGTCCATTGTAGCACGTGTGTAGCCCAGGTCATAAGGGGCATGATGATTTGACGTCATCCCCACCTTCCTCCGGTTTGTCACCGGCAGTCACCTTAGAGTGCCCAACTGAATGCTGGCAACTAAGATCAAGGGTTGCGCTCGTTGCGGGACTTAACCCAACATCTCACGACACGAGCTGACGACAACCATGCACCACCTGTCACTCTGTCCCCGAAGGGAAAGCCCTATCTCTAGGGTTGTCAGAGGATGTCAAGACCTGGTAAGGTTCTTCGCGTTGCTTCGAATTAAACCACATGCTCCACCGCTTGTGCGGGCCCCCGTCAATTCCTTTGAGTTTCAGTCTTGCGACCGTACTCCCCAGGCGGAGTGCTTAATGCGTTAGCTGCAGCACTAAGGGGCGGAAACCCCCTAACACTTAGCACTCATCGTTTACGGCGTGGACTACCAGGGTATCTAATCCTGTTCGCTCCCCACGCTTTCGCTCCTCAGCGTCAGTTACAGACCAGAGAGTCGCCTTCGCCACTGGTGTTCCTCCACATCTCTACGCATTTCACCGCTACACGTGGAATTCCACTCTCCTCTTCTGCACTCAAGTTTCCCAGTTTCCAATGACCCTCCCCGGTTGAGCCGGGGGCTTTCACATCAGACTTAAGAAACCGCCTGCGAGCCCTTTACGCCCAATAATTCCGGACAACGCTTGCCACCTACGTATTACCGCGGCTGCTGGCACGTAGTTAGCCGTGGCTTTCTGGTTAGGTACCGTCAAGGTGCGAGCAGTTACTCTCGCACTTGTTCTTCCCTAACAACAGAGCTTTACGATCCGAAAACCTTCATCACTCACGCGGCGTTGCTCCGTCAGACTTTCGTCCATTGCGGAAGATTCCCTACTGCTGCCTCCCGTAGGAGTCTGGGCCGTGTCTCAGTCCCAGTGTGGCCGATCACCCTCTCAGGTCGGCTACGCATCGTCGCCTTGGTGAGCCATTACCCCACCAACTAGCTAATGCGCCGCGGGTCCATCTGTAAGTGACAGCCGAAACCGTCTTTCATCCTTGAACCATGCGGTTCAAGGAACTATCCGGTATTAGCTCCGGTTTCCCGGAGTTATCCCAGTCTTACAGGCAGGTTACCCACGTGTTACTCACCCGTCCGCCGCTAACATCCGGGAGCAAGCTCCCTTCTGTCCGCTCGACTTGCATGTATTAGGCACGCCGCCAGCGTTCGTCCTGAGCCAGGATCAAACTCTCCGAGGTATGCAGGATGCATATCACACATGCGTTGCTACACGATGTAGCGAACTTAGCATGTGATCATTTCCTGCCTCGTCAGCGTTTGACTGACTACCTATGAAGTATCATAGGATTTTTTATAAAAAATCGAATTAACAGGTACGTTTTGTCTTGTTTAGTTTTCAAAGATCATGTTCGTTATCGCTCAGAGGCGACTTTCTTAATATAACATTTGAGCACCGTGTGCGTCAAGTGTTTTTTAGAATTTCTTTTTGTCAGCTTTTCTTTCAAAGCAACTCAGTTGCTCGTTAGCGACGTTTAATAATATACCATCATAATATTCATGCGTCAATATCTTTTTTCACAAAATATCCTCGATGATAGATTTTTTGTCCCTTTGTCTCAATCGGCTCTACTTGAACAATTCCTTTTTCCACAAAGAAATCAATCATCACGCTAAGGTCAGGCGTGAAATACTTTAGATCAGGGTGTGCAAGAAGCTCACCAAAAAGCCATATATCCTTCTGTTCCATGACATGACGCAAATGAGCGGCACCAATTTCTGCTTTTGAATGGATCAAAAAATCATTTGCTAAAAATAAAAGTTCTAAACGCTTATGCAGACTTTCATGACTTTCAATCAGTTCTGAATAAAGTTTGTATACTTCGGGCTCCATATGACGCACTTGGTTCCAAACGGTCACTTCTGGGTGGAAGCCTTTATCAATTACTTCAATACGTGCTAAGTGATGCAGGGCATGCACAATGGAATTATATGCATCAAGGAATTGATTTGACTCAAAAAATGCTTTTCCTTCTATATATCTGCGAATGAGCTTGCCATATTCTAAACCGATTTTGAGCTTGCGGTTTGAAAACGGGAATGTACTTAGTTCATCAATTAAGTTGAAAATATATTCATTTCGATCAAACAGGACTTTTCCATTCAAAATCCAATCGATGATTCGTCGGTTAGTACCAAGGGTAATCCATTCCTTCAGTTGATCATCTGTGACAACGTTTAAAGAAGCTGTTTGGTGATCGGATTCATAGTGCTTGATAAATAACGGTTCTTCCGCTTCTTTTACGATGACTAAAAGTGCTGCATCAAAGTTATCCGTCTCAGAAGATACTTTATGTCTTCTTTCTACTATAATCACAGCTAATGTATCTGGATGGCTTGCTCTCTCTTGATAAATAGGACGGAGAAGATTTTCCATAGTGATTCCTCCAATACTCGGGTGTAAAGTTCTTCTCTAATGCTATGTATTTCTCCTCATAGAATCAAAATTCCTTCAATACATGAAAAAAGATCATTGAATCATTATAAGCAATTTATTCACAAAACTCTATAACTAATTCAAACTGAAAGGTAAAATGTGCTATATTGGAGACAAGGGGGACTAGGGATGGCGAAATACTCCAGTAAGATTAATAAAATCAGAACATTTGCACTTAGTTTGGTTTTTGTTGGCTTTCTGATCATGTATATCGGTGTGTTCTTCAAGGAATCGATCTGGCTGTCGACTTTCTTTATGCTGCTCGGCGTCTTATCGATTGGATTAAGTACAGCCGTTTACTTTTGGATTGGTATGCTTTCTACGAAGGCAGTACGTGTCGTTTGTCCAGGCTGTGAGAAGGAAACAAAAGTGCTTGGGCGTGTGGACATGTGCATGCATTGCAGGGAGCCGCTTACACTTGATCCAGCATTAGAAGGTAAAGAGTTTGATGAATCCTACAATCGAAAAAAGTCATAAAAATAAGCTGACCATTTAACCGGTCAGCTTTTTTCATTAATGATTTTCTTTTTTCGCACATTCTTGACAAGTTCCATAGATCTCCAAGCGATGATGACTAACTGTAAAGCCCGTCACATGGGATGCAAGCTGTTCAACTTCATCAAGGCCAGGATAGTGAAAGTCCACGATTTTTCCGCAGTTTTCACAAATCGCATGGTAGTGGTCAGATGTCGCAAAATCAAATCGGCTTGAGGAATCACCATACGTTAATTCCTTTACTAATCCAGATTCCCGGAAGACTCGTAAATTGTTGTAAACCGTTGCGACACTCATATTTGGAAATTTTCCTTCAAGTGCTTTATATATATCGTCTGCGGTTGGGTGAGTCATAGAATTTACGAGAAACTCCAAGATGGCATGGCGCTGCGGAGTAATTCGAACACCGGTTTCTTTTAGAGCATCTAAAGCGTCTTTTAGTTCGTGAGCAGCCATTTCATCATGCACCTCTCTTCAAAAATATTCTTATATTGTAATCTTTATAAATAGTGTACCCCCAGAGCCGAAACTTTGTCAATTACAATCCTCTTTTTTACCTATTCTTCTTTACAAAAAAGACCGGCATGACTGCCGATCTCATCCTGTTAGGATATTAAGCGTGAGCTTTCAATTCCTCAAGCGCTTCCTCCACGTGGTCTTTTACCTTTACTTTTCGCCATTCTTTCACAAGCGTGCCTTCTTTATTAATAAGAAACGTTGAACGCTCGATTCCCATATATTCTTTGCCAAAGTTCTTTTTCAGCTTCCATACGCCAAAGGCTTCAGACAATTTTTGTTCATCGTCTACAAGAAGCAGGAACGGCAAATCATGTTTTTCTTTAAACTTTTGGTGCTTGTCCTGACTGTCTGGGCTTACGCCGATAATGACAGCATCTAGTTCTGCAAAGCTTTGATGGCGGTCGCGGAAATCACATGCTTCTGTTGTACAGCCTGGTGTCATATCTTTTGGATAGAAATAAAGAACAATATGTTTTCCTTTAAAATCAGAAAGCTTTACTTTCTCCCCATTGTCACCGGTTAATTCAATGTCAGGTACTTGCTGCCCTACTTCGATTGTCATGACACAATCCCTCCAACCTATTTTTTAATTAGCCTATCCAATTTTGAGAGGATATTCAACTAAGGACGCTTGCATCGGCATGTTAAAATAATGATAGACGACGTGATACGTTGAGATAGGAGGCTATTTATGAAATTCACAGAATCAGAAAAATTACATCAAGAGGCGCTGGAGCACATTGTTGGAGGTGTCAACAGCCCGTCTCGTTCATATAAGGCAGTAGGCGGCGGTTCACCCGTTGCGATGGAAAGAGGAGAAGGCGCTTATTTTTGGGATGTTGACGGAAACCGCTATATCGACTATCTAGCAGCATACGGTCCAATTATTACAGGACACGCCCACCCGCATATTACAAAAGCCATCACGAAAGCGGCTGAAACAGGTGTCCTTTACGGAACACCAACGAAGCATGAAGTCACTTTTGCTAAAATGCTGAAGGAAGCCATGCCTGCTTTGGACAAAGTTCGTTTTGTCAACTCAGGTACAGAAGCGGTGATGACAACGATTCGAGTAGCTCGCGCATATACAGGCAGAACAAAAATTATTAAGTTTGCCGGATGCTATCACGGCCACTCTGATCTTGTACTAGTGGCAGCAGGCTCTGGTCCTTCCACTTTAGGAACACCTGATTCCGCGGGTGTACCAAAGAGTATCGCCAATGAAGTCATTACCGTTCCATTTAATGATATTGACAGCTATAAAGAAGCATTGGATCGCTGGGGCGATGAAGTAGCTGCTGTCCTTGTCGAGCCAATTGTCGGGAACTTCGGCATCGTGGAACCTAAGGACGGTTTCCTGCAGCAGGTCAATGACCTCACACATGAAAAAGGCGCACTGGTGATTTATGATGAAGTCATTACCGCTTTCCGCTTTATGTATGGCGGTGCACAGGACTTGCTTCAAGTAAAACCTGACCTTACTGCATTAGGAAAAATTATTGGCGGCGGACTTCCTATCGGTGCTTACGGCGGTAAAAAAGAAATTATGGAGCAAGTTGCTCCGCTTGGACCAGCCTATCAAGCTGGCACAATGGCAGGAAATCCTGCATCCATTCTTTCAGGTATTGCCTGCTTGGAAGTGTTAAAAGAAGATGGCGTTTACGAACGTCTTGATCAGCTTGGCGCTATGTTAGAAGAAGGCATTTTAACCCATGCCAAAAAGCATCAAGTAGATATTACAGTGAATCGCTTAAAAGGTGCTCTCACAATTTATTTCACAACAGAAACGATTGTGAACTACGAGCAGGCTGAAAATACGGATGGCGAAATGTTTGCCCGCTTCTTCAAATTAATGCTCGCGCAAGGCATTAACCTCGCTCCTTCTAAATATGAAGCTTGGTTCTTAACAATTGCACATACTGAAAAAGATATTTCCGAGACGCTGCAAGCAGTAGATCATGCGTTTGCACAGCTGAAACAATCATAATGAAGTCCAAAACAGGCGTAAAAACATGCGCCTGTTTTTTTATTGACCAGCTCTTGTTTGTCAAAAGCGTGCGAATCTGTTACATTTCTTCTCAATACCTTCTTTTGATGTTTTCATGAACTTTCAAAAATCACTTGAATATTTCGGAAGACCGCTGTATATTACTTAGTTGTTTCATCAAAATATGAATGATAAATGACGAGTGATCATCTATTATCGAAAAGAAAGGAATGCAGGGACAAAACCAATGAAACTTGGAGCCCGTATTTTAAAAACTGGTATTGCCATTGTACTCGCGCTTTACCTGGCAACATGGCTTGGGTTGCCAACGCCCGTCTTCGCGGGAATTGCAGCTGTATTTGCTATCCAGCCATCTATTTATCGATCTTTTTTAACTATTGTTGATCAAGTGCAAGCCAATATTATTGGAGCAGCACTTGCCATTACGTTCGGTCTGCTTTTTGGCACAGGACCAGTCATTATCGGTTTAACCGCCGTCATGGTTATCGCCATTAATTTAAAGCTGAAGATTGAACACACAATTCCAATTGCACTTGTAACCGTCATCGCGATTTTAGAAAGTGCAGGGGATCATTTCCTTTCCTTTGCCTTAATTAGAACAGCTACTGTGGTGTTAGGAGTTCTTTCTTCATTTTTAGTGAATTTAATCTTCCTGCCGCCAAAGTATGAAACAAAGCTTGTTCATCACATTATGGAAAATACGGAGGAGATTTTAAAATGGATCCGTCTGACCTCCAGACAGTCTACTGATCATTCCACTTTAAAGGATGACATCGATCAAATAAAAGAACGCATGATCAAATTAGATCACATTTACTTGTTATACAAAGAAGAACGAAGCTATTTAAAGAAAACCACCTATGTCAAATCAAGAAAGCTTGTTTTGTTCAGGCAGGCCATTATGGCATCAAATCGCGCGCTATATTTGCTGAAAAAGCTTCATAAATTAGAAAATGAGATTCATTTGATGCCAGAGCATTTCAGGGAAAGCCTAACGGATGAAATTGATTATTTACTGTATTGGCATGAGCGCACCTTGATGAAATTCGTCGGAAAAATGAAGCCGCAGGACGATGAATTTCAAAATGAATGCTCTCTTCGCCTTGAGACGTTAACGAAATCATTTATTCAGCATCAGCAAAACCAAGAAAACGACTTACTCGATTACAATATGCTGAATGTCATGTCCAGCATCATTGAGTACCGTGATGAATTAGAGCATTTAGATACATTGATTACAAGCTTCCAGACGTATCACCCAAAAGATAGTGAAATTGAGACAGAAGAAAAAGAAGCATAAACAGAAAAGACCGATTCCTAGAATCGGTCTTAAATTGTTGACAAAGAGCTAAAATGATCTTGATTTTATCTCTTTGTCTTCTTTTCAGCGTGCTCTGAAAACCTTTGCAGTCTAGGAAGAACGAGTACTGGAGCGGAGCGAATTGAGTATTCGTGAGCACCGGCACGCAGGACTGACACCGAATGCGAGGGTTTGTCAGTGCGCTGAGACCGATTCTGAGAATCGGTCTTATTTTATTTTCTTCATTTTAGGATCTAGTGTATCTCTTAATCCATCCCCCATCAGGTTAAAGCCTAGAACCGTCAGCATGATTGCTATCCCTGGGAAGAATAATGTCCAAGGGGCTTGAACGAGATAAGGTCTCGCGTCGGCTAGCATTTTCCCCCATTCTGGACTTGGCGCCTGTGCACCCAATCCTAAAAAGCCTAAAGCCGCTGCCTCAATAATTGCCGTTCCGATCGCTAGCGTCGCCTGTACGATGACCGGCACCATACTATTTGGCAGAATGTGGCGCAGCACGATGCGGCGGTGTGACATCCCAACCGCCTTTGCTGCCAGCACGTATTCTTCTTGTTTAATACTCAGTACTTTTGAACGAACGAGCCGTCCAAAAGTTGGGACATTAATAATCGCAATGGCAATAAGGGCATTTTGTAAGGAGGGGCCTAGGATGGAGACAATAGCAATCGCTAAGAGAATGCTAGGAAAAGCAAGTAAAATATCAAACAATCTCGAGATCACAGCATCTAGCACTCTTCCGCCATAGCCAGCTATCAATCCAAGCAGTGTGCCTAAAATGACAGACCCGAGAACCGAGAAGAAACCGACCCATAAGGAAATCCGTGCTCCATGCACAACTCTTGAAAAGATATCTCTACCGAAATCATCTGTACCAAACCAGTGTGCAGCTGAGGGGGCACTAAATCGCTCACCAAGTGATTGTTCATTGATTCCATAAGGAGCAATGAGCGGTGCAAAGATCGCTAGGATGAGAAATAAAAAGACAATCACACTGCCAATGACCGCCAGCTTATGCTGAAAGAACTGTTTCATTGATTCAAGAATCAATGATTGAGGGCGTTCATCTTTTGGCTGAGGTGGGTCAAGCTCTTTTTGTGCTTCCATATTGTCACTCTCCTTCCCTAATATTTAATCCTTGGATCAATAACCGCATACAAGATGTCCACAATGAAATTGATCAGGACAAATATGAGCGCAACGACGAGAATGCCTGTTTGAATGACTGGGTAATCACGATAACTGATGGCGTCATATATATACCGGCCAATTCCCGGCCAA
Source organism: Bacillus sp. FSL R5-0659 (assembly GCF_038008785.1). Taxonomy (NCBI): domain Bacteria; kingdom Bacillati; phylum Bacillota; class Bacilli; order Caryophanales; family Bacillaceae; genus Bacillus; species Bacillus sp. FSL R5-0659. The sequence goes on along the minus strand of NZ_JBBOZU010000001.1, from coordinate 857,908 downwards.
GCAAAAATGGTTTCTGTTAAAATCGCTCCACCAAGTAAGAGGCCTGTCTGAAGACCAATAATCGTCAAGATCGGAATGAGCGCATTTTTCAGACCATGCTGATAAATGATGAACAATGAACGTACCCCTTTTGCTTTTGCTGTTCGAATAAAATCTGAATGAAGCACTTCCAGCATACTTGCCCTTGTAATTCTCGCAATAATCGCTGCAGGGATTGTCGCGAGTGCTGTACTTGGTAAGATCAAATGCTTGATACTGTCAGCGAATTGATCAAACCGGCCTTGCAAAAGCGTGTCCAGCGTATGAATATACGTAATCGATTCGACTGGATTCCTTACGTCTTCTCGGCCCGTTGTCGGCAAAATACCTAATTCGATCGAGAACAGCCACTGCCCCATTAAGCCTAACCAGAAAATCGGCATGGACACTCCGATAAGTGCAATAAACATCGCGGCATAATCAAAGAAAGAATGCTTAAACCAAGCACTAATGATTCCGGCATTCACTCCCACGACAATCGCCAGCACCATGGCAAAAAAGGTCAATTCTAACGTCGCAAATAAGTAAGGCTTCATTTCCTGGGCAATAGCCGCTCCTGTTCGAATAGAAGTCCCTAAATCCCCTTTTAAAAGGCCAAGCATATAATGACCGTATTGAACATACCATGGCTGATCTAAACCGAGCTGGATCGTTAATTGTTCTACTGCCTCTTTCGTTGCCCGCTGTCCTAAGATGACCTGCGCTGGATTTCCAGGTATAAAACGAATAATTGAAAACACGACCAATGTCATTCCGATCAGTACTGGGATGAGCATTCCTGCCCGCTTCATACAATAAGCAAACAAACAGCTTTCACCGCCTTCATCTTTGTTTGAATAAGGGAGATACAAGATCTCCCTTATTTGCTTATTCGAAATACACGTCAGTCAAAGCCTCTGAACCAGTTGGATGCGGCTGGTAGCCTTTTAAATCATTAGATGCGGCAAGCATTGGAATTGAATGCACCAATGGAATCCAAGGCGCTTCGTCATGAATGATTTCCTGCGCTTTTTTATACAGTTCATTTCGTTTCTTTTGATCTGTGTCTGTTTGTGCTTCAATGAGGATGTCATGCATTTTATCGTTTTCGAAGAATGTATAGTTGTTACCGCCAATGCTATCTTTGTCCAGCAGTGTGTAAATGAAATTATCTGGATCGCCATTGTCCCCTGTCCAGCCTAATAAGAACACATCTGCTTCCCCTTTACTTGCTTTATCTAAATAGGTCGCCCAGTCATATGTCACAATTTCTGCTTTGACACCGACTTTTTCAAAATTTGACTGAATGACTTCTGCTACCTTCATCCCATCTGGCATGTATGGACGTGGTACAGGCATCGCCCAAAGTTTGATGCGAAAGCCATCAGGGAAGCCCGCTTCTTTTAATAGTTCTTTCGCTTTTTCTGGATCATACGGATATGGCTCAATGTCGTCGTTGTAGCCTTCTAAAGCTGGCGGCAATGGATTTTTTGCTGGCTCAGCAAGTCCGCCATAAAATGACTCAATAATCGATTCTTTATCGACCGCATAATTGAGTGCCTGACGAACCAGCTTGTTATCGAGCGGCTTTCTTGTGACGGTCAGTCCGATATAGCCTACGTTCATCGATGGTCTTTCAATAAGCTGGAGTGCTTTGTCGGTTTTGATGCCATCTAAATCCGACGGATTCACGCCATCCATTAAGTCGATCTCGCCTGTTTTAAGGGCATTTAAACGAGCAGAGTTTTCTGGAATGGAGCGGAAGATGATTTGATTCAGCTTTGGTTTATCCTTCTCCCAATAATCGTCATTCTTTTCTAACACGATACGGTCGTTTTGCTTCCACTCTTTAAACTTGAATGGTCCTGTCCCCACCGGATTTTCTCTAAATGAATCACCGCTTTTTTCAACGGCCGCTGGACTGGCAATGCCAAATGGTGACATGGCAATGTTTTTGAGGAATGTTGCCTGCGGACGCTTTAGCTGAAATTCAATTTCATGCTCGCCTTTGACGATGATGTCTTTAATGACATGCCCTTTATCTTTTTTATAGCCGCCAAACATGCCATAGTAAGGGAACTTTTCTGCGTCTCCATTCATCCAGCGGTCAAAGTTGAATTTCACTGCTTCTGCGTTAAAATCTGTGCCATCATGAAATTTCACACCTTCTCTTAAGTAGAACGTGTATGATTTTCCGTCCTTTGCAACATCCCAATCTGTTGCGAGGCCAGGATGGATGGTCGTGTCTTTCTCACCGTAATTCAAAAGCTTTTCAAATATATTCTCTGTGACCTTGAAGGTTTCGCCTTCTGTCGTTGTGATTGGATCTAGTGAAGTGGAATCTCCCCCTCTGCCAAATACGAGGGTATCTTTTGTTGCCTTTTCTTCCGATGTCGGTGAAGACGAGCATCCCCCTAAAAAGAGCGCCAGTGCCAGCACAAAAATGAAACTACTGAATAACCATGTCTTCTTCATTGTGTTCCTCCTTTTGATATAAATAACACGCGGCCGCATGTCCCGATTCCTTCTCATACAAAGCAGGAACTGCTTTCAGGCATTTCTCCCATCTTTTTGGACACCTTTTGTAGAAAGGACAGCCGCCGCGTTCCGCCATTGTGGTCTCTTCTGCTGCCACATCTTGCGACTCTAGTACGTGATCCATATGTGGAATGGATTTCAGAAGCAGCGACGTATAGGGATGAAGCGGGCTGTGAAACACCTCTTCGGCAGGCCCCATCTCGACAATGCGCCCAGCATACATGACGGCGATCCGGTCGCTCATATATCTGACAACCCCAAGGTCGTGAGAAATAAATAGATACGTCAGAGAAAGCGTCTTTTGTAATTCAAGCATCAAATTCAAAATTTGCGCTTGAACGGATACATCTAAAGCCGAAACTGGTTCATCGGCAATGACAAGACTTGGGTGCGTAATGAGCGCTCTAGCAATGCCAATACGCTGCCTTTGTCCGCCGCTGAATTGGTGCGCATAACGTTCCCCGTAGGAAGGATCAAATCCAACAATGTGCAGCATCTCTTTAACCCGTTTCCGTCTTTCTGCTTTCGTCCCATGATGATGAACAATCAGCGGTTCCTCTAAAATATCTTTGATTTTCATTCTCGGATTTAAAGAAGCATAAGGATCTTGAAAGATCATTTGAATATCTTTTCTTAAGGAACTCATGTCTCGTTCTTTCAGAAGGGTGATCTCCTGCCCTTTTAATTGAATAGAGCCTGACGTCGGTTCAGTCAATCTCATCAAGCTTTTGCCAAGTGTTGATTTCCCGCAGCCTGATTCACCAACAATGCCAAGCGTTTCTCCTTCCTTCACGTAAAAGGAGACTTGATTTAAAGCCAAAGTCGATTGTTTATGTTTAGAAAAAAAAGCAGCTGTGTCATACCGTTTTGTCAGCTGATTCACTTGCAAAAGTGGGTGACTCAGTGTCTTCTCCTCCTTCCATTAGAAAACATGCCACGCGGTGATTCTGTTCAATGGATTGTAAGGCTGGATCTTTTTCAAGACATTGCGCCATTTGATATGGGCAGCGTGGTGCAAATTGACAGCCGGACCGGATGGCACCTGGCTTAGGCACATGACCTGCAATAGAGATGAGTTTTTCTTTTTTCTCTTTAAACGATGGAACTGAGGCGAAAAGACCTTTCGTGTAGGGATGCAGAGGTTTTTGAAAAATACGGTCAACGGTTCCTTCTTCTACAATTCGACCGGCATACATAATCATGACTCGCTGGCATATTTGCCGCACCACGCCTAGATCGTGAGTAATAAATAAAATAGCAGTGTCCATCTCTTCGTTCAGCTTTTTGAGCAGACGAAGGATTTGCGCTTGGATGGTGACATCAAGTGCAGTTGTCGGTTCATCAGCGATCATGAGCTTTGGGTGACAAAGCATTGCCATTGCAATCATCACACGCTGGCGCATACCGCCTGATAATTCATGTGGATATTTTTTCAGCAGCGATTCTGCTTGCTTCAACCCAACTGTTTGAAGCAGATCAATCGCCTTCGCTTTTGCTTCTTTTTGACCGATTGATTGATGTGTGAAAAGGGCTTCCGTCATTTGTTTGCCGATGGTCATTAATGGATTCAGAGAAGTCATGGGCTCTTGGAAAATCATCGAAATGTCATTTCCTCTTATCTCTCGCCACTCTTTCTCTGAAAGTGACAGCAGATTTTGCCCTTCGAAATGAACCTCGCCCGTTGTATCGGTTTGCTGATTCAATCCCATTAATGACATGCTTGTGATACTTTTCCCGCAGCCAGATTCGCCCACAATTCCTAACGTTTCTCCTTTTTGAATTGAGAACGATATGTGATGGACGATGGGCACTTTTTGTTTTTTCTGCTGAAACGCAATGGACAGCTGTTTGACATCTAGCAGCACGTCTTGTTCTTTCACATATTCACCACCCCGTCATACTTTTTAAAATTGTATTGAGACAAGCTGGGAAATATGTCATGTTTTTGACAACACAAAAAAGCCTATCCGCTAGAATCGGATAGGCTTCTACTAATTTAATGTTTGAATGGTAAATAAATGACGATAGTGGCTGTCTTGGTTCATTAATTCTTCGTGTGTTCCTTTTTCCACAATTTCGCCTTGTTCCATGACCACAATTTGGTCAGCATGTGTAATGGTTGATAATCGGTGTGCGACAATAAAGGTTGTGCGATCCTTCGCCAGCTTTTGCATCGCTTCTTGAATGTAATGCTCACTTTCTAAATCAAGTGCAGACGTCGCTTCGTCTAAAATCAACAGCGGTGGATTTTTAAGAAATACCCTTGCAATCGAAATTCGCTGTTTTTGTCCGCCTGATAGCTTTACGCCCCGTTCTCCTACTTTCGTGTCATATCCTTCAGGAAGAGACATAATAAAATCATGCGCATTTGCCGCTTTTGCAGCCGACACGATTTTTTCAAAAGATGCTTCAGGGTCACCAACCGCAATATTTTCTTTAATCGTGTCACTGAATAGGAATGTATCCTGCAGCACCATTCCGACCTGATTCCGAAGACTTCTTGCTTTGTACTCTTTGATATCAATGCCGTCAATTTCAAGTGACCCGTTTGTGACATCATAAAACCTTGGAATTAAGCTGACGAGTGTCGACTTCCCTCCACCGCTCATTCCTACAAGGGCAACCGTTTGTCCTTTTTCTACTTTTAAGGAGATATTGTGCAGAATCTCTTCCTGCGTGTGTTCATAACGAAACGACACATTTTTAAACTCTACCTCTCCTTTTAAATGATTGGCTTCTTTTGCATTCGGCCGATCTGTGACCTCATATGGCTCATCAATAAACTCAAAGATCCGATCCATTGATGCAACCGACTGAGTTAAAGTCGTAGATGAGTTAATGAGACGGCGAATCGGATTGTACATCCGGTCAATATAGCCGACAAAGGCAATCATCGTCCCAATCGAAAGCGATCCGTTAATGACGGTATAGCCAGCAAAAGCAATAATGAGCAGCGGCGCAATGTCGGTGATGGTATTGACGACAGCAAATGTTTTGGCGTTCCAATTCGTATGGTTGATTGCTTTGTTTAAGAAATTTTTGTTTTCATCATGAAAATTCTCTTGTTCATATTCTTCAATCGCAAAGCTGCGAATGACCGGCATTCCTTGAACACGCTCGTGCAAATGCCCTTGCACTTCAGCCAGCGCCTGTGACCGCTCTTTTGTCAGCTTACGAAGCCGTCCGTAAAAATACTTTACTGCAAACGCATATAGCGGAAAAATAATGACAGACACGATGGTGAGCTTCAGATCCAGTGTACACATAATGGCGATAACGATCAGTACAGTCATCATATCCAGCCAAATGTTCATAAGACCTGTGATGACAAATTCCTTTGTTTGCTCCACATCGTTGATCACTCTTGAAATAATTTCTCCTGTTCTCGTGTTGGCATAATAACGAAGACTTAGCTTTTGAATATGCGAGAACAGCTTCTCCCGAATATCAAACAATACCTTACTGCCTGTCCACTGTGCGTAGTATTGTCTATAGTATTCAACAGGCGGCCTCATCACTAAAAATAATACGAGCATGATTCCCATTATGATCAGTAGAGTTGATGTCTTTTCTTCAGGCGACCCCGAGCCTTGAATGACATCATCAATGACATACTTTAAAAGCAGAGGCAATGTTAACGGAATCGAGAATTTAATCATCCCGATGACCATTGTTAATGCAATCTGTTTTTTATACGGTGTTACAAAAGCCATGTAGCGTTTAATGACCCCCATGTAAATCTCCTTCCCAATCTATCAGTGCCTCTTATCCGTACGCAGTCAAAAACCTGTTAGCCTAAAAAGCCAAACAGGTTTTTGGATGCTCTTGCTTATTTTGTATAATGTAAAAAACGTTCATACCACATATCCACAAATTCAGGAGCAAACGGACCTTTCCGCTGGTGAATCCAATGCAGTAATGTATTTAGATGCTCTCTTAAGATACTATCGATTTCTTTTGGATAATTCATCTGCCTCTTATGATCTGCATATTCGTCCTCATCCAAAATATTGTACGTCATGTCTGGAAAGACTTTGACGTCTAAATCGTAATCAATATACTTAATTGCCTCATCATCTGTCGCAAAAGGAGAGCTGATGTTGCAGTAATAATATACCCCATCATCTCTAAGCATCCCAATTACATTAAACCATTGTTTTGCATGGAAATAGCAAATAGCCGGTTCTCTCGTCATCCAAGTACGGCCGTCGGATTCAGTCACCATTGTACGGTCGTTTGCACCAATGATACACAATTCCGTTGCTTTCAGAATGGTGGTTTCATTCCAAATCCTGTGGATCAAGCCATTATGTTTATAGCTTTGAATTTGGATGGTTTCTCCTTCCTTGGGATAGCCCATATTTTCTCCCCTACTTTCTATAACAAACAAACCTAACAGTCCAAAGACCTAATTTCCCAACTAAACATGTCTCTATTATATTATACCGTTACATCATTAAAAAATGAAATGAAAAAGCCATTCAACCCAATTGAACGGCACACTGATTTACATCACGCTAGAACTCTTTTCCATCTGTTTATATGAATTGATGACCTCTTCTGTCTGTTTTGTAAATAAGGTTTGCACTTTTTGCAGTTCCTCACGTTTCTGTTTGATCTGAACACAAAGCCTGTGCCACTCTTCTTTTTTTTCATCCTGCAGCAATTGTTTTTCTGTTTCTAAGCATAGATCGAGTTCTCCCTGCACGTCGAGCAGCTGATCCATGAGCTGCATTTGTTCTTTTACAAGCTGATCGAAATCAGACATCTAACTCCTCCCTTTTCATCGAATCCACTTTTTGTATGTATACCATTTCTTGAAAGAAGGAGGAAATCCTTTGACTGTTTATGTAGAGGTTTTACAGGTTTTGTCGGATGGTGGTGCGAGGCAAAAAGAAAAGCACTTCATTCGTATATGAAGTGCTTTCCTTTGTTTCAGTGATTAGCTGTTTTGTTGTTTGTTTTGCTCAGCTTTTTGGTTGTATTTTTTTACATGCTGTGCGTCAGTCTCGCTAGCAAATTCAGTGCCGTATTGACCACCTTGTGCAGCAGCTTGGTTTTGTTTCTTCACTTGTTGTGCGTTTGTTTTGTTTTGTTGTTGATCCATCATTATCACCTCCACGCACATTAATTTGTGCAGAAGGTGTACATCCTATTCATGATTTTTTTTAAACAAGCAAAGAACGTCCGCCATCGACAATAATCGTCTGGCCTCTAATCATGTCTGCTTTACCTGATACAAGGAATTCCACGCTGTCGACCATGTCTTTAATTTCCACCATTCGGCCGGCAGGTGTGTTTTTCTTCGCATCTTCTAAAAGCTCTTTTCGGTTCGGGAAGTGCTTAAGTGCATCGGTATCGATCGCACCGCCTGAAACAGCGTTGACGACGATATTTTTTTGTGAAAGCTCAACAGAAAGATAACGTGTCAAAGCTTCTAGTGCTGCTTTTGATACGCCGACTACTGTGTAATTTTCAAGGTAGCGGATAGAGCCAAGAGAGCTAATACTGACGATATGTCCGCCCCCGTTTTTCTCCATTAGTTTCGCCGCTTCTTGTCCGCAGAATAACAAGGCTTTCGCATTGATATTCATCGTCCAATCCCAATGATTTTCTTCAAGGTCCATAATTGGACGCTGAACCCCTGATGCCGCGTTGTTCACAAATACATCTAAACGGCCAAAGGTTTCGTCAATTTGCTGAAACATGTCTTTGATTTTCTCAGGCTGGCCAACATTGGCTTTAACAACCAATGTTTTAACGCCCATCGCTTCAATTTCTTCCGCTGTTTCAAGTGCGGCTTTTTTGCTTCTCGCATAGTTAATGACAATGTCATATCCTTTTTCAGCGAGGCGAAGGGCTACTTCTTTCCCTACTCCTCTGCTGCTTCCTGTAATTAATGCACATTTACGTTGACTCATTATGGTTCATCTCCTGATTTGAATAGTTTTCGTTCATTCGCTTCACACTAATAGGAAAGTTCCTATTAGGAGGTTACATTCATGTATGTCGGACGCGATTTAAGCCAGCTTGGCATGATGTCCAAGGATCAATGGAAAGATACTGAGCTTGCTTACTTTCATCATGCTTTCCAACAAATTTTACCTTATTTGAACGAAGAAGGGCAATCTAAGTATCGAGAAATCATTTCTGAAATCGAAGACCGCGGGGGTCTGCACCGAAATGAAGCTGATTATACCCACGGTACAACGGTTAAATACGACTAGGCTGCTCAAGTGCCAGTTTCCAAATTTTTTGGTGTGAGACTGGCAAAGCATACGCCTCAAATTCTTCTGTTGTGACTTCTTTCAGCATCATGTCATCAGATACAGAGGTAACTCGTCCAAAGAAAACAGAAATATTCCAGATGAGGTGGGTAAATACATGCTGAATGGTGCCTTCTAAATCACCAAGCTCCGCTTGTACACCCGCCTCCTCTTTTAAGAAATCAATCAGCTGCTCTTTTTCCGTTTTTCTTCCCTTCATGGTTTCAATGTTAGGGAATTCCCATAAATTCGCAAGGAGGCCTGTACTTGGCCGCTTATGAATATATAGGTTGCCTGCGTCATCAAATAACACCGCTGCTGCCATTGATTTTGCAGTCGGCTTTTTCTTTTTGCTTTTCACTGGGAGCTCATGCTGAACGCCTTCCTCGAGTGCCGAACAATGCATGTTCACAGGGCAAATGAGGCAGGCAGGGGAAGTTGGAGTGCAAATGAGCGCACCAAGCTCCATCAGCCCTTGATTGAATTCTGACGGCTTTTCCCGGGAAATGAGCTGATCGACCGCAAATTCGAAAATATTTCTCGTTTTTGGTTTTGCAATATCATCCCATACGGACAAAATACGAGAAATGACCCTCATCACGTTGCCGTCTACCGCAGGATACGGCTTGTTATAGGCGATACTCAGCACTGCGCCGCTCGTATACGGGCCTACACCTTTAAGCTTTGAAAATTGCTCTTTCGTATCAGGGACAATGCCACCGTAGGATTCATATACTTCTTTCACAGCTGCCTGTAAATTACGCACTCTTGAGTAGTAGCCAAGACCTTCCCATGCTTTCATGACCTTTTCTTCATCAGCTAAAGCGAGATCCTTCACCGTCGGGAATTGCTCCATAAACCGGTTGAAATACGGAATGACCGTATCCACTCTCGTTTGCTGGAGCATGACTTCTGATACCCAGACGCGGTATGGATCTTGATTTTCACGCCATGGCAATGTTCGTTGTTCTTTTTCATACCAATCAATTAAATCATGCTGAAAGCCCGCAATATCTTTGCGGTCCAGCTTTTCTTGAATGTCTTTCATATCTATACTCCTTCTCATTGGACCGAGGGCTAACGTTCTGAATAGAACCTTATTTGTTGTATACTGTTTGTAGATACGTTAACATGTTACATTAAATCGGGATAAAGCAAAAGTGATTTTGCACATAGTCTTGATTGGAGACGTATACTTTGTATGATTGTTCCTAAGCATGACAACTAGGAGGTAATCAATTGGACACTGGTACTCATGTAGTAATGGGCATTTCTCTTGGGGGACTTGCACTTTTAGATCCAGCCGTCAGCGCAGATCCACACATGGCACACGCCGTGATGATCGCGACCATCGCCGGCTCCCAAGCACCAGACATTGATACTGTGCTAAAACTAAAAAATAATGCGGTTTATATAAGAAATCACCGAGGATTTACACATTCCATTCCGGCTGTACTGTTTTGGTCATTGCTGATTCCGGCTGTGATTTTTCCATTTGTGCCGGGGGCGAATTTACTTCACCTTTGGTTATGGACATTATTAGCTGTTGTGCTTCATGTGTTTGTTGATATTTTCAACGCATACGGTACGCAGGCCATTCGTCCATTTTCGAAGAAGTGGGTAGCGCTAGGGATCATTAATACGTTTGATCCGTTTATCTTTTTTACACACCTTGTCGCCATAGTCGTTTGGGCGATTGGCGGACATCCCGGCTATACGTTTATTACGCTGTATGCGGTGATTTTCTGTTACTATATCGTCAGGGTCATTATGCAGCTACAAATTAAACGTCAACTGCGTGCACGATTCGATGAAATTGAAGAGATTATCATTTCGCCTACAATGAAGTTCAGACAATGGCGCATTGCCGTGAAATGTAAATCCTCTTTCCATGTTGGGCGCAGCATGAATGGAGAAGTCGTCATTTTAGACACCTTTAACCGAGTGCCGGTCCCTGATACTGAAATTATGAAAATTGCTAAGCAAGATGAAAATATTTCAGCCTTTCTCTCCTTCTCCCCTGTCTACCGGTGGGAAGTGGATAAATACAAGGATCATTATGAGGTGCGGTTCATTGATTTACGCTACCGCAGCAAAGGTCATTATCCTTTTGTCGCGATCTGCCATATCGACATGGACCACCAAATCAAAAATTCCTATACCGGCTGGATTTTCAGTGAAGAAAAACTGCAAAAAAAATTAAGACTCGGCTCTGTGTGAGCGAGTCTTTTTTTGTGCTTCACTTTTACAACTTCGTCATATATTCCACAATAAACTCCCAAAAGCCAGGTCCTTCTTGGTAAATCAGCCGGTCTACTTTTTCGATGAGTTTGATATAGAGTTCTTGTTCGAGGTCTTCTCTTTCTTGATATGCCGTGTTTTGTAGTTTCTTTTTGATCATGGGTGTGAAGGTTTCAATGAGTTCTTCCATTTCTCCATTGGTCATTTTGTCTTCGTGCACGGACATCTCCCCCTGTTTTTTCTTTTAGTTTATTGAGTGCTTTTTTGTGAATGTTTGAGATGTTTTGTCTTGTTTCGCCTAACTGATCGGCTATTTCTTTCATCGTCTGGCCTTCGACATAGATTTGGGTTAAGACCATTTTTTGTTTGTCTGTGAGCTGCTGGTAGGCCTTGTACAATGTTTGGTCTTGCAGATGCTCCCCTAGGTCTTGCTGGTTGAAGAGCACGGCTTCATACGTATCTGTTTGAACAGGGTCTTTCACTTCTTGCGTATCAGGATGATCGAGTATGAGCGGAAAGCGCTGCTGTTTCTTTTTTACTCGTTTGTCAAAGTCGACTGAAAAGATGCGTATCATTGTGGAGATATACTTGATGATGCGGATTTTTTGATAGAACTGTTTGAACTCGGAATCTAGTTTTTTGGCATTTTCCTCGTTTGGCTCTTCCATGACTTGCCGGAGCAGCTGCTCGTTTTTCGGGTTGCTTAAAAACTGCTGAATGAGCGGGTGATCAATGATTTCTTTCCATTTTGCTTTCAATAACAGCCGATAATCCATGTGCATCCTCCCCTTTGTTCCCTCTACTAGCATTAAGTGGACAAAAGTTAAAAAAAGTAAACTTCGTGAAACGGGTCTAATGGTTCATTTTATCCCCCTCTGCTTTCCTTTTTCTTCTTTCATACCACTTATATAGAAGACGAGTATCCGCTGGGGGGTGAGACAAATGGAGACCTTTTTTTCAGAGGAATGGTTGAAGCAGCTCGGTCAGGCTGGCTTCCCTGCCATTTTGACGGTTTACTTGCTGACACGCTTTGAACGAAAGTTTGATGAATTAAGCAAGCTCATCCAACGATTAGTCGCTGCTCAAAAAAATGATGAATCAGATTGACATCTGCTTGATTCGTTTCACCTTATGAAAACGAGGGCGAAATGAAAGGCCTTTTGGTCACCTCACACAATACGATGTTGAAAGGGGATTTTATCATGAGTGAAAAGCAAAATGGAATACCACAGCCGATTCGAGGAGAAAAAGGAGCAACGGTCAAAATTCCACGTAATCTCGAGCGGGATAGACAAAACCCAGATATGCTCACGCCGCCAGAAACCGATCATGGAACGGTCTCCAATCTGAAATATTCTTTCTCTGATACACACAATCGTTTAGAAAAAGGCGGCTACGCTCGTGAGGTAACAGTCCGCGAACTGCCGATCTCTAAAAGTCTTGCATCTGTCAATATGCGGCTAAAGCCTGGTGCGATTCGTGAACTGCACTGGCATAAGGAAGCAGAATGGGCGTACATGATTTATGGGGAAGCCCGGATTACATCGGTTGATGCAGAGGGGCGCAATTTTACAGAGGATGTAACAGAGGGTGATTTGTGGTACTTCCCTTCTGGCCTGCCGCACTCTATCCAAGCACTTGAACCGGGAGCTGAATTCTTGCTTGTGTTTGATGATGGGTCATTCTCAGAAAATAGTACGTTCCAAGTAACCGATTGGCTTGCCCACACGCCAGAGGAAGTCGTGCTCAAGAACTTCGGTATCACAAAAGAGCAGTTTGACAAGCTGCCAGAGAAAGAAAAATATATTTTCCAAAAAGGAATTCCTGGTTCCCTTGAATGTGACAAGGTGAAAACAGAGCAAGGAGAAGTCCCGAATTCCTTTAAATATGAGCTGTTAAAACAGGAGCCGATTACGTCAAGTGGCGGACAAGTGTGGATTGCGGACTCTACCAATTTCAAAGCGTCTAAAACGATTGCATCCGCTCTTGTGAAAGTTGATCCAGGTGCCATTCGCGAGCTGCATTGGCATCCAAATACGGATGAATGGCAATATTTCATTTCTGGAAAAGCACGAATGACGGTTTTTGCTTCTGATGGACATGCGAGAACCTTCAACTATCAGGCGGGAGACGTTGGATATGTCCCATTTGCGATGGGGCATTATGTAGAAAATACAGGCGACGAACCGCTTTATTTCTTAGAAATCTTTAAGAGCGATCATTATGCAGATATCTCGCTGAATCAGTGGCTTGCGGTTACACCGAAACAGCTTGTTCTTGATCATTTAGATCAAGGCGAAGATTTCTTAAAACTGCTTGATGCTGAAAAACATCCTGTGATCGCTGCACCTAAAAAAGAGGATTAACGTATGACTTCCTGCAAAAAGGCTGTCCTTTTTGCAGGTATCTTCATGTAAGGGAGTGTTTGTTCAACTATGCAGCAATCTGTTCACGCTTTATGGCAAGGGCTGAAATGGTTCATGGCGGCGTCGGCTGTCTGTTACATATTTTTGTTGTTTTGTGTACTGTTCTTTCATTTAACGGGTGCTTTTTATCAATCGATTTTATCGATGCTTTTATTTATGGGCATCTATGTGGTACTTGGGATATCCTTTGAGCATGTGGAGCATATGCTCATGAGGGTTGTTAGAAAGTGCCGTTCCAAAAAACGCTCCATCGTTTTATATGCCATTTCAATGCATCTTTTGTTTATTTGGGGTGCTGTCTATTTATCAGATGAATTGGTGGGCGGCATTTTACTGTCTACTTCTGAGGAAATTCTCTTTGCCCTAAGCCTTTGGTTGTTTCATTTTTTGTTTGATTATGCGACGTTTTCGTTTGAGAAGGAAGCTTAGTGATTTTGCTTCATATGATGGATATCATGCTCGATAAGTCCTTGGAAGATAAAAAAACACCACTTATGATGAAAAGTGGTGTTTCTTGTGTTTTCTTCGTGCATATAGGATCGCACCGATCAAACTGACGAGTGAAATCAACGCGAGAATTCTGATATAAGGCGGATAGTAGGTTAGCACAATCTCATTTTTGCCTTTTTCTATTGGAAAACCGATAAAGGCGTAATTGGCTTGTTCAATATCGGTATGCTTTCCGTTTACCGTGAGCTCCCAGCCTTTTTCATATGGTACTGGCAAGATCATATAATCATCGCCGCGTTTGTTATCATATGAAATCGTAAAGCGGTTGTTTTCGAGCTTTACTTGCTGGCTGCCATTGTCCTGTTTTTCTTTTTCATATGCTTTTTCTAGAATGCGGTAAGGCTCTTGGTACAGCTTCAGTTGATCGAGTTCATACGTCCCTTTTGGTACTCGAATGGAAAGGATTTTTTCCGCAGGGACTCGAATCGTCACTTCATTGACGCCTGTTTTGTAGATGGATGTATTGCTTTTTCGTGAGGTGACGTAGTTGTCAACGGATAACTGAAATCCTTCGTTTCGGTCTGTCCGCTTCACATAAAAGCTCACATACACATCTCCAGCGCGGGCCATATCATCTGGCAGCGTGATATTCAGGCCGCCTGTTTCTCCGTATACATCAAGCACACCATGTTCGTATATAGCTTGTTCGGTATGAATATTTGTATCCTTGACTCGATTTGGCGTGCGCTCAATTTCAGCGTTTCCTTTTTTGTCTAAAATCACACCTTGCAGCATTGCATGCTCTCTATCAAGCGCTGAGGCATTTTTTAAGGATTCTTCTGAATAAACGGCGCTTGTTGTTCTTGCAAATGGCAGCGGCCGTGTATTTTCATACACTTTATAATGCTCGCTTTCCAATATTGGCTTAAAATAAGCTGGTGGTGAGTAAGGCATCGTATTGTCTCTCATATAATACTTTCCGTAGGTCAGGCTGTATAAATTCACCCTGTCCCCCATTGTTGCATAACGGCTGACACTTTCACGTCCCATATCGATTTGCAGGTCATTCCAGTAGAAATTGAGCAAATGCTGATTCAATATACTTGAATACGCACTCATGCCTTGAAAGCCTTCAAATAACGGGGTATTGTTGCGCACGCCATTCATCCAATCAATCCGGGCAAGCGGATCTTTTGAAGAGCGGCTTTGAATCTGCTGAATGAGCTTCATTTGCTCATGTCCAGCATATGCCTCACTATTCAGATACGTATCTGATACGCTCTTAATATTGCTTCTTTCAGATAAGTAGCCCTGCTGATACACGCCTGCTGTCAGTAAGCTGACAACGATGAGCACAGCTGAAAAGAGACGAAGGTGCTGGCGTTTTTCCGCATGAATCACAAGGAAAAACACGCTGATCACAAGCAGTCCTATGGCTGTAAATACAACAACATCCATATTTCCCTTTGCTCGTTCTGATAAGATGACTGCGAGAAGAAACACGATCCAAGTGCCTAAGACCGCACGCTTTTTCCACTTCCACTCGATTTGCGAGAAATGCTTGATGGTGATGGCTACGACCGCTCCAACTGTAAAGGCAAGAATGTATTCAAATCTGTACTGCGGTGCTGAAAAACCATTAAACACGCTCGCCATCTTTGGACTGTAGTGAAAAACAATAAGCAGAACGCTGATCGATGTAAACATAAAAAACCACCTGTTCCGATAGAGCGGAACGAGGAACATACAAATGAGAAAGATCACAGGTAATAAATACACCCTGCTTGTAAACAGCAGATGATCATGCAGATCAAACCAAGGTATAGATTGATCATATGGCGGTCTTATATTATTAAGAAATCCATAGACAGACGGGACAAAAAAGGCAGCACTGATACCAAAGGATAACAGCGTAGAGACCGCCAGCGTCCAGAATACCTTCCACCCGTTCTCCTCACTTCGCAGCTTGATGATATATCTGAAGACAAGATAGATCGCTAAAAAGATAAAATGAATATAAGCAAAGTAAAAATTGTTGATGAGCATCAGGCTGCAACTCGCAATAAACCAAGCCGGCTTACCCGTTTTGAAAATCCGTTCAACCCCAAGTACAAGCAGCGGGAGCCACATCATACTGTCGGTGAAAAACTCCCAAAACGTTTGATGCCGAAAATACACAATAGACAATCCGTAAATTGCGGCTCCTGTTAATGCGCTCAGCCTATGCTGAACCATTGAAAGAAGCACACGGTAAGCGATGAACAGAATAAGTGTCAGCTTGATCACACTCAGCCAAATGACGGCATTTGCCCAGAAATGGATGTCCGTTGACTGGATAAGATGAAGTGCATTCATCAGCCAGACGACAGCGACCGTGACCATAAAGACAGTCGACGTTGTGAAATAATAACCTAATTGCGTATATGTACCGCCGCCTAGACCGAATTGATAGGAATAAAAGAAGTTCCCTTTGACGTATTCATCGTACAGCAGCTTTTTAAATGGGAGCATTTGTGAGATCCCGTCTCCATCTCCTGTCATATACCGGCCTTGCGTATATTCATATAAGAAAAAGGAGTGTCCTAATAAAGCGAGAATGAGGCACATTCCTATGATTATCCATCTACGTTTCATCATCTAAATCCTTTCCACAAAAGATCCACTGTTCTTTGAAACAAAACAACCCAGCAAGCGATTCGTGCTTGCCGGTTATTTGACTCCACGTTATTTAAATAACTGCGTTAACACTCGGTCTTGTTCCTTTGAGCTTGTCTCTTGTTCCATCACATTTGATTCCTGGATTAAATAATGCGGCCTCTTTTTCGTTTCATAATAGATACGGCCAATATATTCTCCAATCACGCCTAGACTCAAAAGCTGGACACCTCCGAGGAACAGCACAGCTGATATTAAAGTAAAATAACCCGGCACCATAATGCCCGTTCTGACGATTTGAATAAAGGTGGCCACGATGTAAATCAATGAGAGAAATAAGATCAGTATGCCGGTATAAAAACAAATTCGCAGCGGGCGGTTGTTAAAAGAAATGACGCCATCTATGCCATAGTTAAATAATTTTTTCAGTGACCATTTTGTATCACCATGCTGTCTTTCTACATTTTCATAATAGATGACCTTTTCTTCAAACCCAATCCAGCAAAAAAGCCCTTTTGAAAAACGATTTCCCTCTTTCAGCTGAAGCAGTGCATCGATGGCTTGGCGTGAAATTAAACGGAAATCCCCGACGCCATCACGCAAGTCCACTTCTACTACCTTGTTCATCACCTTATAGTACATGGATGACAGGTAAGAGCGCAGCTTGCTGTCACCTTTACGATTCCGTTTGGCAATGACTTGATGGTAGCCTTCTTCATACCCTCTGACAAAGTCCTGAATTAAATACGTCGGGTGCTGCAGATCGGCGTCCATAATAATCGCAGCTGCTCCTTTTGCATGTTCAAGACCTGCCAAAATAGCGGCTTCCTTTCCAAAGTTACGCGAAAAGGATATATATTTGACCTTTGCACTTTTGCGAGAGAGCTCTCTCATATATTGAAGCGTGTTGTCTTTGCTTCCATCATTCACAAAGATGATTTCAAAGTCATAATGAAAATCGCGAAACTCTTCCTCGAGTGCCTCAAAGATTCGTCTGATGTTTTCACCTTCATTGTAAGAAGGAATTATCACAGAGAGCAATTCCCGTTCCATATCGCACCTTCTCTTCACTTTTTTCACATAGTCTGATATGTTCATTATTCCTTTTTTGTCAGAAAACGAAACCCTTTTTTATTATCCATAAATTACATGTCTCTTTAATCGTTTCATTATATCAGAGTTTTATTTCCAGTGATTTTCAGCAGGATGAATTTAATGTAATTTTAAGTTTAATCATTGTAAAAAGCCTGTAATTTCGATCACAGACTGGGTATTGTTTCATAAAGTTATTTGTTCATTTGTATATTTTCCTATTTATTGAAAAAGATGAATGGAAGTGAAAGGGCAGCCTTTTTAGTGAAGCAGCCCTCGATTGTTTTGTTGCAGATGCTCGTTTGCCTTTGATTGTTTATTTTGAAATAGATGCAGCTGTGCGCCGTAGCTCTCGATCCACTCTTGGACAATTCGTTCTGTTGTTTCCTGTCCTTTATACTTGCGGCCAGCCTTTGCATAAGTCGTTTCAAAATCACTCCAAAGCAGCTCTACCCATGTACGTGCTTCGTCATATGTCAGCATATTGTTTTTTTCCATAAGTTGTTCTGTTAATCGCTCAAAGTATTGTTCCATGCTTGTTCCTCCTTCATCTAGCAGAAAGTGCCTTTTTAAAAAAACTTCTTTTTTCATATACTACCCTTACGTCTTCAAAAGACGCAAATGATTTGTATTGTTTGGAGGGATTTGATATGCGTAATAAAGCAAAAGGCTTTCCAAATCAGGTGAATCACAAGTTTGAAGGCGAACCAGGCGCTACAGATGCTTATGCGTCTAAACGGCCGAATGGTGAAACGAATACACGTCCACAGGAACGTATGAGGGCATCAGGGAAACGCTAATTTTTCCAAAGGGAGTGCTTGAGATATGAGTTCAAATGGGAAATCGTATATGGCAGACTTTGTTCAATTAAGGACAACCGCTTACCCTCAACCATGGGCAAATGCAAAGCATTCTGCCTCTCAGGTCAACGGAGAAACGCAGCAAACGCAGCACGACATCGTACTTCAGAACAACGTCCGTAAACAACGTTCGAAGTAAAGAAAAGGACTGATCTCTTTGGATCAGTCCTTTTGCGTCAGCATTGAAATCGGCAGGGCATCTTCCTTATTTGGAGCCGATACTCTGTATCCCCACGCAAACACGCCATTTAAATATTCCACATAAAACTCTTCTTCTGTGTCTTTGATTTGATAAGTCGTTTTCGTTTGAAACGAGGCTGGATCTAATAAATAGGCTTTCGCCATATCGATTTTCCGTTCTAAAACTGCGTATTCATTCACAATGCCAAGCTGCTCAGCCTTTCGTGCTTTTTCAGAAAGGGCGGCAATTTCCTGCTTCAATTCGTATTCTGTCATTTCACTATAGCGTTTTTCCATCTGTCATTCCCCTTTGTCTAAAACGTGATCAATTGTATCGAGATCAAAGCCTTTTCTGAATAAAAATTGCTTCACTTTCATCTTCTTTTCAAATGATCCGTCATACCCTACCTTGCGTTTTGCCTTCTCCAGCATATAAAGGAGGGCTTCTTCTTCCTTTTCCTCTTCTTGTCCATCATAGGCTTCTTGAAGGGCTTTATCAATGATCTCAAACGAAAATCCCTTTCGCTGCAGCTGCAGCTTAATGCGCTGCTCGATCTCTTTTGCAGAACGATTTTTTTCTTTTTTGACAAGCTTGAGAACCTGCTTTACAGCTTCCTCGAGCTGTAAGTCATCAGGGTATTGCGATAGCGCCTGCTCAATCGTGTCATCGTCTATCCCCTTGAGCTTCAATTCTTTTTTTAGGACGGACGGTCCTTTGCTGTTCGTTTTGCGGTGGGTGCTGACATAGGCTTCTGCAAATTCAAGATCATTTACATACTTATAATGCTTTAATTTGTGTATAATTTCACTAATAGCAGGTGCCGGGATTTCTTTTTTCGTTAAATAATCGGTGACTTCTTTCACTGATCTCATACGGTAGGATAAATAATCAACGGCCTGCTGAAATCCTTTTTTCACCGAATCACCGAATTGAATCTCAATGATATCTGCTTCGTCCAGCTCTTTGCCTTTTTTCAAATCGTGCTGGACGAGCACATCTAAATCAACACTAAAGGCGTACTTTTCATCAAGAAAGATGTTGACCCGCTCTGTATTGTTTTTCTGAGCAGAAATTTTTGTAATATAGGGCATCCTGTGATCACTCCTTTTCCAAAACAGTCAGGATGTTTCTTTTGATTCAAAATCGTGAAAGATATAGGTATGTATATGAGAGGAGAGATGTCAATTGAATATCGCCATTACCGGAGGAACCGGTTTTATCGGCCAGCATGTTACAAAAGTGCTCGCTGCTGAGGGACATCATCTATATATTTTAACAAGAAATCCAAAGGAATCCGAACAAAATCATTTACATTATGTGCAGTGGCTGACCGAAGGTGCTGCGCCTGAGCATGAATTGCCTGCCATCGATGTATGGATTAACCTTGCTGGAAAATCCATTTTCACACGCTGGACAGACAAGGCAAAAGAAGGCATCCTCTCCAGCCGTCTCAAATCAACACAAGAGGTAAGACGCATAATAGAAGCGCAGGAATCGAAACCAACTGTGCTGATTCAAGCAAGTGCTGTCGGGATTTATGGCACATCTCAAACAGGAGATTTTACGGAGGAGTCACCTCCTGCAGATACTGATTTCTTAAGTCATACATCAAAACTTTGGGAGGCTGAGGGGCAAAAGATTGAAGCCCTCGGCATTCGTACGGTCTACACACGCTTTGGCGTCGTGTTAGGAGAAAAAGGCACACTGCCGCTGATGACACTTCCTTACAAGCTGTTTGCCGGCGGGACAATTGGCGCTGGCTCGCAATGGGTTTCATGGGTGCATGTTGAGGATGTAGCACATCTCATTGCCTATGCGATTCATAATGACGACCTCTCAGGCCCGCTCAATGTGACATCACCGAATCCTGTTCAAATGAAACAGCTTGGACAAACCATTGCTTCTGCCCTTCACCGTCCCCATTGGCTGAAGGTGCCATCGTTTGTGATCAAAACGGCACTCGGTGAAATGTCATTGCTTGTTTTAGAAGGCCAGCGTGCTCTGCCAAAAAAAGCACTGCTCTCTTCTTATGACTTTTTGCACCCTGAACTAAAAGAAGCGATTTTGCATTCTGAGGAATAAATGTTGTCAAAAACACCCATCCTATTAGAAATGATATGAGGGGGCGATTTTGATGAAGAAAAAAGAACACCAGCCAACTTCGAAGCTGAAGAAAACTCAGGAAGTCCTGTATCAGCAGGAATTCAAAAAAGCGGAAAGAGCAGCAGAAAAAAGAAACAAATAAGACGGATATTCCCCTCCAACAAGCACATAACTAAAGTGATCTTGTAAAGGAGGGAAAGGCTTTGAAAAAAGACCAACACAAAAAATCCAACCACGAGCTCGCAGCACAAGAGACGGATGGCGAATATGTTGAATTTTCCAAAGAACTTGCAGATCCGAATGACTTAAAAGCAATGGCACGTATGAAAGCAGCCGATCAGCGCGCCAAAAAACAATAAGTAAAAAAGCAGACCTTATTCAGCGGTCTGCTTTTCTTTTATTTGATTTCAGTAAGAAGACTTGATGCTTTCTGGCGTGATTTTTCCTCTGGCACCTCTTCTGGATAACCTATATGAAGGATCGCAGCAAACCGTTCGTTTTCCTTTAATCCCATGTCTTGTTGAAAGCCTTTATCGTATAAAATACGTCCGCTCTTCCATACCATACCGATTCCTTGATCCCATGCAAGCAGCTGGAGATTTTGAATGAGCGCGCTCACGGCGGCAAAATCATCATTTCTCACCACAGGGTTCTCGTCTTCTTTTAGTACGACAAGTAAAAGCGCTGGGACCTTAGAAAAGTAATCTCTGTATTGATTGATCTTTTCTTCTTTTGCATCTGGGTTGTTGCGCTGAAAGAACGCAATGAAGCGCTCTACAAAAGTGGCTTTGGCTTCATCCGTCACCGCATATAAAAAGCGCCACGGCTCCGTGATTTTATGGTTTGGTGCATAGACTGCATCCTCTAATAGCGGCTGAAGCTGTTCAATCGTCACCGGTGTGTCTTTGAATTTGCGAATCGATCGTCTATATCTGACAGCGTCTCGAACCGTTAACGCGTCTTTTTGTTGTTTCGTTTCTGGCATATATGTCATCCTCTCAATCAACCTTAATTGAAATTGATTCTCATTCACATTATAAACATCATCGCGTGCAGTTGCAAATCAAGTATCTCTCCTCCCCGTCTGCTAAATAGTTGTTTGACTTTTTCAAGTAATGTTACAATCATATTACGTTTTAAACAAATTTTGAGAAAAAAGCCAAGATGATGAAATGATTTTCAAGTATTCCCATTTTGTCTGATTCAGTTTTTTTGTCAAAAGGCTTTCAACCATGATTGGAAGGGAGGCTTCTGGATGGAATGAAAATTAATATTGGACAAATCATTAAACTCTATCGTTATAAACAAAATATGACCCAATCTGAATTGGCAGAAGGAATTTGTTCTGTCTCTCATTTAAGTAAAATTGAAAATGGCTCAAAGGAGGCCAATCAAGATACGATCAACCTGCTGCTTGAACGGCTTGGTATCAGCCAAGAAAAGCTGTCACAAAAGGCACGTCATCTGCTGTCACTTTTGGATGAGTTTCAAATGAATATGTACTTCTATGCGCTCGATCAGGCTGAACAAAATGCAGAAATGATCATTCAGCACGAGGAGCAGTTCTTTTCACTGGATTTAGGCATTCAGTATCATTTGTCTTTATTTCAATTTTATTTATTAACGGAAAAACAGCCGCTTGCCTTAAAAACACACCGCGTGCTCAAAAAATTCGAAAAAACGTTTATTGAAACGGAAAAAGAAATTTTTGAATATCTAGACGGTATTCATCAAATTAAAATTGGTCAGCTTGAGGATGGGCTGAAAAAGCTTGAAAGCTGCTTTTCCTACGCCTCAGTTGAACAAAGTGATTTGTATTATCACTATGCAAAAGCACTCGGAAACATGGGACAGCTCGGTGACGCGCTTGAAGCGACACATCAAGCGATGGATTTATATAGACAAAAGAACAATTTCAAGCGGATTATTCACTGTACACTTATTCACGGCGTGATCTCACTTGAACTAAAAGCCTATCAAACTGCGAAGAAATATATAAAGGAAGTGATTTTGCACACTTCCCTTTACCCTGATGCCTATATTAAAATGTCCGCATATTTTTATTACGGGGTGCTCTTAAAACGTGAAGGCGATTTCTCTTCAGCTGTGCCTTATTTACTAGATTCACTCAATTACTTTAATCAAGAACAGATAGAAGATCGCTACTGTGAAACGCTATATGAAATTGCGACACTATATGCTGAATATGACCGCAAAAAGGCACTTCCCTACATACATGAGCTGTTAAAACAGCCTCGTATTCAGCCAAACTGTTTATATATGATCAAAATCTATAAATTGATGATTGAGGAAAATCCTCTTGATTTGAAAACCTATTTGATCGAAGCAGCCCTTCCTTACTTTGAACACAATGAGCTGCACAGTGAATATTTGTTTGCGCTTAGAACCTTGCTTACCTATGCAGGTGCTGAGCTTGATGATCAGGCCTATAAGTTCTACACAAAGAAGCTGCTAGATCATTTAACAGTATATCTTCCCTATTACAAAAAAGCATGACCTTCTGCCGATCGAAGGTCATGCTTTTTCTATTTATTAAATAGTCTTTTGTTGATCTGTGTCATGATGGTTCATCCGTTTGACAGAATGAATATACCGTCTTTTTGCAAAAAAATCGTACGCATGCTGTCCAAAGCCAAGCCATATACTGAGCATGATGAATGGGACCGTTCCCCATAATGCAGGGATATGGCAAGCCATACGCAGCCAAGTATAGATCCCTGAATTCTTTTGATTTTTGGCTAGGGAAATAGACACGATTCGTTTTTCCGCCTTCTCTTCACTGATTTTATTCAGCCTGAGCAGCTGCGAGTGTCTAAAGGATTCAAAGTGAATCCGATTTTTCCAATCGAGTGATTTTAACAAATCAATCATTTTTGCACATGAAGGACTTTGTCCATCATAAAACACAAGCAGTCTCAGTGATTTGATGGAACGCTGTTCTCTTTTTTTCGATTCAGCGAGCTTCTTTTTTTCTTGATCGAGATAAATGATTTTTTTCATAAATTGATCGCCTGTCCTTTTCTGTCATTTTTTTAGTTCGTTCAAAGGAGATTACAACTAGATTACTATAGTTGCTGGGCCTCTTGTATTGGGAAAAAGCCAACCCTTGTGCGTTATATGAGCCTTTGGATAAGGGCAAAATCATTGATTTCATGGCATATATGAGGTTTTTCAACTAAAAGTGGTTGGGAAAATCGTGGTGCTTTGCGGTTTTCTGCGGTTTTTGATAGAATTCTGCGGTTTTCTACACCTTTATGCGGTGGTTTTGTAGGTAAAACGCAAAAACAAGATAAAAAAAGACTACTTCCCATTGCGGCGAAGTAGTCTTTTGGTTTATATTTTTGCCAAAACTTCTACTATTTCTTTCTCAATATCTTTCCATAAGTAACGGTCTGTCGTATAGTGATGTGCGGCTTCTTTCGCAAATACTTGAAAAGCTTCTTCATAATCAGGTGCATCTTTGTCCGGTTTTTTCTCGTCCACAAAGCGCTGTGCTTCTGCTGAGCGAGGTCCCCATTTCCCCACTTCATTTCCGTCCTGATCAATGATGACGATAATCGGAATCGATCTTGCGGTCCCGTTCGTTAAATACTGATCCATCAGGTCTAGATTCTCATCCCGAATGAAATAGCGCGCATCAATGAGTGCTTCATTTGCAATACGCATGAAAATCGGGACATTGACCATTGCATCCCCGCACCAATCCGCTGTGATGACAAGTGCTCTGAGCTTTTTCTTTTGCAGCTTTTGAAGCAGCTCTTTTTCTTTTTGATGAATTGCGTACTGGTTGTACACCGTGAGTAGATTTTCCCGGTTTTTCTCCATGTTGTGTACATATGTACGTTCAGCTAATCCCTTTGTAAACCATTCATTTAATGTCATATGAACATCCCCCTTACCCTTCAACTTTACCACTTTTGCTATTCTTTTGTCTAAAAAAACCTTCACCTAGTGAAAGGTAAAGGTCTTTTGGTTTATCGACGCCGATTTCGATTTGGGTCCGTCCCAATCAGCTTGGTGACAAGCACCATTGTGACAGGCAGTGACGTATTTTTTTTATACGCTAAATATTTCCCGCGCCATTCAGGCTTATACTTCTGTTTAAACGACCGTAAACCGCTGAAGCTGTACATATATCTGACATTGTTGAAAATAACACTCGCCAAACGCTCCGTGAGAAAGGACTGATGGAACGTCCCCACATTCGATAAAGGTGCCATTCCCATGTTAAACGATTTATAGCCTTTTTCTTTCGCCCATTGAAACAGGTGGATAAACAGCGCATCCATCATCCCGTTCGGTGCATCATGCATATGACGCATTAAATCGATGGAAATCTCCCCTTCTTGATACATCGGCATTAATGATACAAAGGAAATGATTTGCCCTTGTTCATCCTTTAAAATCGCAATCGGTGCTTTTTGAAGATAGTCTTCTTGAAAATAACCGAGCGAAAACCCTTTTTCTTTTTTCTTTCCGAGCCAGCTGTCAGAGATTTGTTTTAAAGTTGAGATCAACTCATTTGAAAAGGGAGGTTCCAGCATTTCAAAGGTGTAGCCTTCTCGTTCAAATTTATTCGCCACAGCTCGTAAATTTGATTTTTTCTTACCTGACAGAGTAAACGTTTCTAAATCGACCATGGCTTCTTCCCCAAGCTTAAAGAAGTGAAAGCCTAAGTCATGATAAAGAGCCATCCCTTCTCGTTCTACTTGATAAAAAGCGACGCGGTAGCCGGCTTTTTCTGTCTCCTGTAAAAACTCTTCAAGTACAAGCGGATAAGACGCCTCACGTCCAGATGGATCTCCGAGCACAATGACGCAGCGGCCAATTCGTCCAAACTGAAGCATCGCTTCTCCATCACTTGAGAAAAATAGTTTTTTGTCGCCTAAAAAGCCAAGATGACTGAGGGCATTTCCGCCTTTTTCTTCTAAAAACGTTTTTAATTTTTCCTCATCTGCTTTTTCTCCAATCGGAAATGCTTTCTTATTAAAAATCAATTTACTAATGAAGAAGAAAAGCGGGACACCGATGAGAGCAATCATGCTTGTCATCGTGATATGCCGTTCATTGTGAACGAGATAATCCTTACTCAAGAAATGCCCTATTTTTGTCCAAATATAGTTGCCAATGACATTATAGTTAAAGAGCACGAATAAATATCCAGCGGCAGCCGCCACAAACTGATTCAAAGAATAAGGTGCCTGCTGCTTCACAAATTGATTTCGAAGAGAGAAAAACACAGCCATGATGACTGGCAAAATAAAGATCAGACTGAGGTTAAACCCCTTTAACAAAGTAAACACAAAACCGCCTGCTAAGGAGATCATTGTCAGCACGTACGATCTTTTCGTTCTTTTATACACTTCAATGGACAAAATCATCAGAATGATTCCGAACATTAAGGAAAGACCATTAAATCCTGATAAAAGAAAGCGCGGAATGCTGGTAATCACACCTAATCGATCGACTGGAAGCACAACAGATGCCATGATAAGCAAGCCGCTTCCAAAGGTTAAAATCGATAAAGATCCGTACAATAACCGGATTAATAAAGCACGGTGCAAAACAATTAAGACGTTCGTTGTTTCAATGGCAGGTGCCATTTTCGGATTCCCTTCAAGACGTCTAAGCGTCGTGCCTGTTAAATCGTAAGCAGCTAGACAAAGCCCTAGGATAAACGGGAAGATTGAGTACACGAAGCGGTACAAGACGAGCGCCGTCAGAACCATCTCTTTATCAAAACCAATGTACTGCATGCTCAGTAAAAAGATGAGGTCAAACGAACCAAATCCGCCCGGAACCATACTGATTAAACCGCCAATTGATGCAATCGCAAATACACCTAATACAATTCGGACATCGACATTCATTCCCATAGATACGACAGCCATGTACATGACAAGTCCAGCTGCCAGCCATTCTAAAAACGATGCACCGATATAAGCGTAAATTGGATGCTTTAGTCCATTTTCACCGCTCTCAATCGAGCTTTTTCGAATGGAAGCCATGACGATATATATTGGTACAATACAGGCAAAGATAATGACAAATGCCCATAGCCACGGCTCCTGGCTGATAATACTTTCAACAGGAAGCACCCTGACCAAGATCAGATCACTGAAAATAGATAAGCCCAAAAGGACAGAGGAAGTCAAAAGGGCAATGCCTTTCAGCAGTTTTTTCGTATCTGTTATGTACTCCTTATAGAGAAGCGTTCTAAGCCCTGCTCCTGATAGACCGCCGAATCCAAGAACACTGTTAAAGGAGTTTGCAATCCAGGAAATGCGAATCGTTTTCCAACCGCTGATCGGCATATTTAGGCTTTTCCGTAAAATAAAATCATATAAGGACATCGATAAAACCGCAACAAGTCCAAGAAAGACAAGAATAAACAAATCCATTCGGTTCAAGCTGTCAATAATATAAAACGTCTTTTTAATGGAAAGTCCGCTTAGCTCCTGCTTCGCGACAAAGATCAAGACAAGGATAATCACGATCGGAAAAAGCATTTTTAAGATCGTCATACCCGTTTTTTTGTTCCACATGTTTTTCCCAACTTTCTAGGTTGCTTCAATTATTTCAACTGAACATTATTATACAACAAATACCACTTGATTCATGCAGTTTAACATTCAAAAGCTTGACGAACCTTTCAATTAGAAGTAAAAATCAGTAATATAAAGAAAAAGAGCCGCTTAAAGGAAGTGAACAAGCGTGGAATATAATATTCATGACACCACCGTATTAAAAGAAGAGATTCTATCTCCAGAGGAAAAAAAGACATGGGTTCTTTATATGAAAGTGCTCACAGCTGCAGGTCTTGGAGATGTTTCTGAATGGATGAAGCTTGATATGAGTATGCCTCAAATGAAGGTGCTCATGCTGCTCAATAACCATGGCTCTCTCAAAGTATCCGAAATCGCTGAAAAAATGGGCGCTTCTTTGTCCAATATGACAGGTCTGCTTGACCGGTTAGAACAGTCTAACTTTGTCGTGCGAAAGCACTCTGAGCGTGACCGGAGAATCATTGTCGTAGAGCTGACAGAGGAAGCGAAAAATATTTTCAGAAGTATTTATCAAAAAGGACACGAAAAAATCAAAAATTCCCTGCAACGGCTCAATGACGAGGAAAAAGAAAAAGTCAATGAAGGCCTTGCTATCTTAGAAAAAGCACTGCGTCCTGAACGCGGCTAAAAAAGTAAAAAAGAAAAAAGACGGTCACTTGAGGTCCGTCTTTTTTGTTTCTTCTATTTGTCGATCTGGGGTGAAAAGATTTTTACGAATGACTTCCCTGTCATCCCATAAAAGATAGGCTAAGCCGATAATGAGAAAAAGGATACTGATCCACGTACCGCCAGGAAGCACTTCTTCAAGAAGCTGAAATTTACTGACCTCATCATCAAAGCTCGTTCTAAAAAAATGAATCTCAAAAAGAACATATTTCGCTATATAAAACAATGCCGCCATACAGATAAACATGGCGCCGACAATTCTTCTTCCAGACATGCGTTTACTCCTTTACTTCCAATGATTTCTTTTGATTAAATCCGTAATATGGGCAAGGTGATGCTTTGAATGCCAGACGTACATTCCCGTTGCATCATATAAGGACACTGTTTGTTGATCGGCAGGGTGATAATAAGAAGCGTTGAAGTCTTCCTCTGACATTCCCCGCAGTAAAGTGACCCACCTGCGATGTAAACTGCTGATCAAAGGCAGGGATAAACTGATGGGAGCCTTGCTGTCAGGAAGTGAGGCAAATCCCTCCTGATCATATGGACGTATGTCCGGTGTATCTTCTGTGAGAGCAAGTTTGAATCGTAAGTATGCATTTAGATGGCTGTCTGCTACGTGGTGAATGAGCTGACGAACAGTCCATCCTCCCGGCCGATAAGGTGTATCAAGCTGTGCATCTGTAAGCGGTGCAGTCACCGCTTCATACTCTTCAGGGATTGCAGCCAGCTCATCAATCCATGCTTCCAGCTGTGCTCTCGTTTTTGTTTCTACCGGTTCATATAAGCCAATCGGATATTGTAATGACGTCATACGTTCTCTCCTCTCTCAAATCCTTCAAGCACAAATTTTCCAATCATCTTTCCTTGTTCAAGTGTTTGATGTGCCTGCTTCAAGTTAGTAGCATTGATCGGGCTGAGAACCTTTGTTAAGGTATGCGTTATTTTCCCCTGCTCAAATAACCGACTCGCTTCTGTCAAAAGCTCATGCTGTTTGATCATGTCCGCTGTTTCATACATAGGACGTGTGAACATGAATTCCCATACAAATGCCGCACTTTTATTTTTGAGTAACTGAATGTCTAGGTTGTGCTTGTTCTCGACAATGGTACAGATCGTGCCTTGCGGTTTGATGGCTTCTGCCATGCCTTTGAAATGTCCATCTGTATCATTTAAGCATAAAATAAAATCCACTTCGCCGATTCCTTTTTCCTCGAGCTGCGCGAGAAGCGGCTGATGATGATCAATGATATGATCGGCCCCTAATGACAGACACCACTCTTTTGTTTCTGGTCTTGATGCGGTTGCGATCACAGTTGCCTTCGCTAATTTGGCTAGTTGAATGGCAATTGAACCAACCCCGCCTGCACCACCAATGATCAGCAAGGTTGAGCCTTCTGCATTCCGCTTCATATGCATCCGGTCAAATAAAGCCTCATAAGCCGTAATTGTTGTAAGGGGCATCGCTGCTGCTTCTGCAAAGGATAGATTAGCTGGCTTTTTCGCCACAATACGCTCATCCACAAGCTGGTATTCACTATTCGAGCCTTGACGCGTAATATCTCCCGCATAGTAAACGTGATCGCCTGGCTGAAATAATGTACACGCTTCGCCCACTTCAACAACCGTACCGCTTGCATCATAGCCAAGAATTTTCAGTTTTTCTTCCTTCTGCTCCTTCGGTGATCTCACCTTTGTATCAACTGGATTTACGGACACAGCCTCTATCTTCACCAGTACATCCCTGCCAGACGCTTTAGGCTTTTCAACCTCTTGATCCATCAGGCTTTGCTCATGCTCAATCGGTAAATACTCCAATAGTCCAACTGCTTTCACTCGCTCGCACTCCCTTTCTCCATTCTTTCTTTCCACATTTTATCATAATTTTCTGATGTTTATGGCTGGGTCAAACGAGTGATGGCACATTTATGACCTCTTCAGGGCCTTTCGCTCTCTCGCCATGTATGAAGGACGTGCCTTTTGCAAAGAAAAAACATAAGTGAACCAGCTGTTGGATTTAAAAAACAGCTGAACGTAGTAAAACTGAATGTGCTGCAGAAAAACGATGATTAATAGAAAAAGAGTGAATGAGAGAGTAGTTAGATCTACTCTTCCCTGTATCCATTCATTGATCAAAAGAATCACAAAACCGACGATGAGGAGCTGTTCAACTCTTTGCACGAGCTGGCTAAAGACATGCCCGCGTTTTGTTAGATCACCAGACTGGTGCTTTCTGATCCTTCTCGATTTGTAGAACCAAATAATACTTTCTGTTAGGTTATGAATCATAAAAAGAGCGATGAGGACGAGCAATAAAGGTGATGGGGTATAAAGGACTTGTGCAACGAACGGAAAGACTAAAAAATAACAGGCAATCAATGCGTGTCTGACAGATAAGAGAAATAGGACTTTTTCCATAGATGTTTTCATCTGTTTCACCTCCATATGAACTACGTTTCATTTGCCGAAAAGTTTCCCAAACCTATAAAAAAAGGATACCCCTAAAAAGGCATCCTTGATGAATCAAACTTAAAAAGCAGCGCTTAGTACGACTGGACCTTGCGGAAGCTTGTTATCCTTTTTTGGTTCCAGGGTAACAGCCACGGTATCCCATGATTCGTTTGCTTCTTTTTCAGATAACGCATAGGTGACGGTTCCTTCCCCTTTGTTATCTGTTTTAAAAGCACCGGCTGGCACCGGCTGATCTCCTTTAATGAGCCACACTTGATAAACAGCAGATGAATCAAGTTGCCCCTTTAAGCCGTCTGCACTCACAACAAGTTCTTTTTTGCCGTTATGCTCTATCACTGAGAAAGCACCTGTCGTTTTTGGTGATGCGGCAGAAGTCAGTGATTTTGTGGCAACAACCCTGACAGGTTCTTCCGCCTGCTGTTTTCCATTCGATAAGAAATACACATTTCCAGCTGCTGAAATAAGAAGCAGTGCGGCAACGAGCGGTAAGAGCCATTGGTTTCGTTTCTTTTGCAGCGGTTTGATTTCGTTTGGCTCAGGTGCAGCCTTTTGCTCTTTTCTATCGCTATTGTTTTCTTCGACTGTCTCTTCTTCAAACACCTGGGATAAAATACGGTCTTTCATCCCTGCCGGAGGTGTTTGGTCTTCGGCTAGAAGTGGAATGTCAGACATGAGCGCTGTCAATTCTTCAAGCTCTTCTTTGCAAGCTGGGCAGTGCTTGATGTGCTCTTCAAATTGCGTTTTTTCTTCTCCTTGTAAATGCCCGTTGAAATAATCAATCACTTGATGTTTACACTGAGTCATGCCTCTTCCTCCTTTCCTCCGCGAGACAGTTTCGATCGCAAATGCTTCAAAGACAATCGAACCCTTCCCTTTACCGTACCAATAGGGATGCCCAGCTTTTCAGCGATGCTCTTTTGTGTCATTCCTTTAAAATAGACATCTTCTATGATGGTTTGCTGTTCTTTTGACAATGTAGATACTGCTTCACGTATGATCTGTTTTTCCTCTTTCCATTCCACTTCTTTTGATACATCTTCTTGATGATCGGCTAAATATTCAATATGCTCATCTTCCAAAGCCGTTTCATTCCGGTGCTTTCTTAAGAGATCAATGGCCGTGTTGCGTGACATCATGAATAACCACGAAGAGAATTTCCCTTTATCCGTATGATATTCTCCTATGCCGCGCCAGAGCTTGATAAAGACCTCTTGAAGCACTTCCTCCGCGAGCTCACGGTTGCCAGTCATTTTATAAATAAACGAATATAATACACGTTCATAGCGATCGTACAGCACTTCAAGCGAGGGCTTGTGACGATCATATTTGATCTTGTGATACAGCTCAAAATCTTTCAGTGTGTCCATGGTCATCTCCTTCCTTTTTCATGAGAAAGAGCATGCGCATCCATCATGAAATCCTTCACGTATTGCTTATCACTCGATTTACTGAAATAAGCCTACCTTGTACTTTACTCTTTTTTCAAGGAGAAAAAAAGAGCGCTGAAAAAGGAAGTGTGCTCCTCATGAGAATGTACTTACTTTACGACATAACAGACCATTTGGATCACTCATGATACAAAAGTCAAGAATCCATGTGTGACCACTCTCTAATCAGTTGATCTCTCCATTCAATTGAGGTAGAACGCATTCTTTCCGCATGTCATAATAGGGTGTAAATTGGAGAAATTGGAGTGTCCATATATGATGGTGACGATAGTTCTTTTTTTATTAGCAGGTTTAGCAGAAATTGGCGGCGGCTATTTGGTGTGGCTTTGGCTCCGTGAAGCAAAGCCTGTCAGCTTCGGAATCGCCGGCAGCCTTATCCTAGTCGCATATGGCGTCATTCCGACCTTTCAGCAGTTTCCGACTTTCGGACGGGTTTATGCTGCCTATGGCGGTGTTTTTGTCATTCTTGCTGTGTTTTGGGGCTGGTGGGTCGATCGAAAAACACCTGATCTATATGACTGGATGGGTGCTTTGATCTGTTTGGCTGGAGTCAGTGTGATGTTATTTGCGCCACGCAGTTAATTTCTAACATCAAAAAGGGCTAAAATGATGTTTATTTTAGCCCTTTGTCTTCTTTTCGAACCTTACATTCTAAATTGTGTTTCGTATAAACGACGGTACAGACCATCTATTTTGAGTAACTCTTCATGTTTTCCTTGCTCTTTTACGCCTTCTTTTGTAAGAACAATAATGCGGTCGGCATGCTGTATTGTCGCTAAACGATGGGCAATGATAAAGGTCGTTCGTCCTTCAGCCAGCTCTTCTAGTGATGCTTGGATAAATGACTCTGTCTCAGTATCAAGCGAAGAGGTCGCCTCATCTAAAATGAAAATGGGCGGATTTTTCAAGAAAATACGTGCTATGGAGATACGCTGTTTTTGTCCTCCAGATAACATCATCCCACGCTCACCGATCATCGTATCAAGTCCTTTTGGCAAACTTTTGACTAAGTCCGTAAGCTGAGCCTTCTCTACTGCCTGCCAAATTTCTTCTTCAGATGCATTCAGTTTTCCGTATTGGATGTTTTCGCGTATCGTCCCATGAAATAAATAAATGTCCTGCTGTACGACACCAATTTGTGCGCGCAGCGATGCAAGTGTCATCTTTCGCGTTTCTATGCCATCAATTGTAATGCTCCCCTCCTGCCATTCATAAAAACGGGGAAGCAGATTGCAAAGGGTCGATTTCCCGGCACCAGATGGACCGACAATGGCAATTTTCTCTCCTTGCTTGACCTCAAGATTGATGTCATGCAGCACAGGTTTGTTTGGTTCATATTGAAATGATACATGCTCAAAAGTGATATTCCCTTTTAACTGATAGACTTCGATTGCATCCTCATCATCCTTTTCATCTGGTGTTTGATCGATCAGTGATGCGAATCGTTTAAAGCCAGCTGCACCTTTTGGATACATTTCAATGACTGCATTGATTTGCTGAATGGGTCCTAAGAAAATACCTGTTAATAGCACGAACGAAACAAATTCTCCATATGTCATATTTTTTTGCAGCACAAACCATGCACCGCACACGAGGCCAAATACGGTGACACTTTTAATGAGTAAATGACTCACTGCTGTATGCAGTGCCATCATTTGATATGTGGTCAGTTTTGTTTTTCTAAACTGCTCGTTATGCTCGATAAAACGATCCATTTCATGTGACTCATTCCCGAATGCTTTCACCACACGAATGCCGCTAATATTGTTTTCCACACGTGAATGGAATTGTCCAATGCTTGAAAACATTTTATCAAAAGCAGCAGACATTTTTTTCGTAAAGTAGACAGATAATCCGATCAGGAATGGAACGACAATAAATGTGAGAACCGCAAGCTGCCAGTTAATCGATAGCATGAGGCCAAACGCACCCGTTAATGTCATGATGGCGATAAATAAATCCTCTGGGCCGTGATGTGCCATCTCTCCAATATCCATTAAATCATTGGTCATGCGGGAAACGAGCTTGCCTGTTTTCTTTTGGTCAAAGAAACGGAAGGACATTCTTTGTACATGAGAGAATAGTTGATTCCTCATATCGGTCTCAATATTGATCCCCAGCTTATGGCCAAAATAAGTCACAACGTAATGCATGGTGGAACTGATGACATATAAAATGAGCAGCAAACTGCCCCAGAACCAAATGGCTTCCCAATCACCATTTGGCAGTAAATCGTCCATCACTTTACTGATGGCTAGCGGAAAGGATAGTTCGAGTAAGGCCGCTAGTACCGCACAGGAAAAATCTAATATAAACAGCCCCATATAGGGTTTGTAGTATGAAAAAAAACGTTTGAACAATTGACAGACCTCCTAATGATGAGATAAATCTGTCAATAAATCAGCAAACTTTTCAGCTTGATTCATGACTGCAATGGGATCATAAGGCCAAAAGAATTCTGCATCCAGTTGATAGGTCTGTTCCTTTTTGACAGCTTTTAAACTCTTCCAGATGGAATTATTTTTATCAAATGTCCCGCCATTGGATTCATCAATGAATATATAATCCCCTGCATATTTCGGAAGGGTTTCATAGGAGAGTACCTCATAGCCTGTTTTACTATTTAAAATTGTATCTTTGACCTCTTTTGGCGGATTCACTTTCAATTGTTGATATAGTGCTTGTCCACCTCGGTAAATTCCGTTCCCATACACAAACACATCATTTTTAAATGCGCCCATGATAGAAACTGTTTCATTCTCTTTTAATACAGATTTTACTTTTTTTCGAGCTGCTTCGATTCGTTGGTCAAAGGAGGCGAGAAACGCCTTTCCTTCCTCTTCTTTGTTTAACACCTTGGCCAAAGTTGTGATTTCTTCATGTGCGTCTTTGAATGAATTGTAAGGATATACGAGTGTTGGTGCTATTTTTTTATACACATCATAGACTTTTTCATCCTGTACTGCGGTGATAATTAGATCAGGCTTTAAGCTGAGTGCTTTTTCAGCTGAACGCTCGTCACTAATGTCCTCTATACCTTTGATCTTGTCCTTCAAGTGTACATTCTTTAAATCTTGAGTCGTTGCACCTACAGGGTGAACATCCAATGCAATTGCACTGCCTAAATATCCATCTATGAGAACGCGTTTTGGGTTTGCTGGAATGTCGATTTTTCCTTTAACAGTCTCAATGGTTTTCGTTTGCTGCTCTGTTTCTGCCGTTTTGGCTTCTTCTTTTTTGCCACAGGCTGACAATACCAGCATGAAGATGACAGCACATATCCAATATGTCTTTTTCATATGAGTATTCCTCCTTCATTTCTCCGATACAAATGAGAATAGTTATCAATTACTAGTCTCATGTATTCTACCAACCTCATACGAAGTGGTCTATGGAGGATTCTCGCAACTTACATATGGACAATTGTTGGATTAGCTGCCTCAGTCAATCGGGAGACAAAACGGTCAATCAAATGAAGAGCCCGCTCTCCTTCATCAAATCGAAAATCCTCTAGCTTTAATGGGTAGAAGTTTCCATTTTTCACAGCGGACAATTGACGAAGAACATCGCTTTCCTCCATCCGCTGATCCATTTGTTCATACCACCCATGTTCAACACCTACAATAAAAAACATGTGATCCGCCTCGTATTCTCTTAACCTTTCTAAAGGAATGACTGTATGTTGATTGGGGAGAAGAACTTCTTCTAGAATCGTCTTCGGAGGCTTTAAGTCAAGCGTTTCGTAAAGGTAGAAGGCACCTCTAGCATCATAGGACCACATGTACACTTTGTCATGTCCTCTCATTTCATAAATCGCCACTGTCTCTCCTTTTTCCCTAAAGGAAGATAGATCGTTTCTTGCCTTTTGACTCAGATGTTCGAAGCGTTTCACCCAATCTTCAGCCTCTTTCTCTCTTCCTAACAGGCGCCCTGTAGTTAAGACCTCTTGTACAACATGACCACCGGCATATGGCAGAACAAGGACAGGGGCAATTCGCTCCAACCGCTTGATCAACGCAGGCTTCGAATAAAAATAGTTAGGAATAATGATTAAATCTAGTTGAAGTGATTTGAATACGTCATCAGGCGTGTGTTCATCTATGACCAGCATACCGGCCAGCTGATCTTTGAGTATATCTGAATGGTGAAAGGTATCTTGGTCAATGCAGACAGGGCGAATGCCTAGCGCGCCCAATAACCCGACAAATTGAAAAGCAGCAATTCGCTCTGGTCTTCGATTGTTTCGGAACTGACTAGGGGACCTTCCTGTTTTCTGCCTGAATTTCCTGCTGAAATATAAACTGTCTGT
Organism: Bacillus sp. FSL R5-0659; assembly: GCF_038008785.1. Classification (NCBI taxonomy): domain Bacteria; kingdom Bacillati; phylum Bacillota; class Bacilli; order Caryophanales; family Bacillaceae; genus Bacillus; species Bacillus sp. FSL R5-0659. Next base: position 821,596 of record NZ_JBBOZU010000001.1, on the reverse strand, counting down.
ATAGCCCACTTGCCGCGCAATCATTTGAATTTGATCATCTGTTTGCAGAAGCCGTTTTTTTGCTTCATCTATTCGAATTTGTGCAATATAGTCACTCACACTCAGTCCCATACTTTGTTTGAAAAAGGTCGAAAAATAACTCTCATGAAAACCCATCTTATGGGCTAAGTCTTTTCTCGTAAGCTTTTTTTCATAATGCTGCGCCATATACTGCAAAATCATTTCAATTGAATAATGCACCTTCTCAGCGTATGGCTTGGATTGACGGTGAAAAATGTGCATGATGTCCTCCAGCCTTTTCTCCTGTTCTCGGATGCACTGACCCACCTTCATTTGTTTGATGTAAGAAAACAGCACGGCAGAGCCTTTGACCATTGCTCCATTATCCGGCAGATCATCATAACTCATCTTAAAAACCAATTCATTTTGCGCATCATTTGTCAGGATAAACTGATCAAATGTGATCGTATAAATCGCCACCTGTTCGTTGGATAAAGATTGGAGCATGACATTGATACCTGAGCGGATCAACATACTGTCTTTTGCGTTTAGCTGATATTGCAATCCTTCCATTTCAATTCTCACAGATCCGTCGCATGTCAAGAACATAGGGAAAGATGTATGCCAGGAGACTGTTTGTTTGACAGAAAGAGATCGCTCTTTACTTTCTTTCATGCGCAGAATGGTATGAGTACGGGTTGTCATTTTCTCTTTCTCCTTCCATATAAAAAAAGTGCTAAAATTTTAGCACTTCAATGTTTGACTGGATATTCATCAGCGAGCTCCAGCTGTTTGTAATTCTTTGTTTTTCTCCTTAAAGCGTTCATTATGAGAGGAAACGTATGCCACTTTTTCGGCTTCTGGTTCGATGTAAAGCTTTGCGCTATTCAGCGCATTGACTCCATCAACAAACGTACCAGCAATTAAGCGGACCTTGCTTTTATGTGTACACAAATCGCCTACCGCATAGACGCCCGGTAAATTGGTTTCCATTTTTTCATTAACCTCGATCAGTCCCCATTCACCTTGCTTGAGACCCCATTCTGATAGCACGCTTAAATCGCCTTTCATCCCGTGATTAACGATCACAGCATCTGTTTCGATTCGTTCTTTTTCACCTGTCTCTATGTTTTGAATGGTGACGGCATCAATTTTGTCACCTTGACCATGCAGCTCTGTTAGTTCATGCGGGGTTAAAATTCGTTTGCAAGTCGCCTTCATATTGGCGACGTTTTTCTCATGTCCGCCAAACATGTCACGGCGATGCACAACGGTGACACTTTCAGCAATTGGAGCAAGGGCATTGGCCCAGTCAACCGCTGAGTCGCCGCCTCCAGAAATCACAACCCGTTTCCCTGCAAATGTCTTGAGCTCCTGGACAGTGTAATAAAGGTTTGTCACTTCATAGCGGTCTGCATGCTCGATTTCAAGTTTCCGCTGAACTGGAATGCCGTGACCCATCGCTAATATGAGGGTCTTTGTCAAATGACGATCACCATTTTCAGCCGTCAGTAGGATATGATTATGTTCATCTCGCTCGAATGACGTGATTTTTTGATTCAGTGCAATCTCTGGTTCAAATGTTTTCGCCTGAGTTTCCAGCTGCTGTATCAGCTGTTCTCCTCTTGTTGGCGGCAAACCGCCGACATCCCAAATGACCTTTTCAGGATACAGAAGGATTTTCCCGCCAAGGCTTTCGTTGTACTCAAGTACCTTCGTCTTTAAGTCCCGCATCCCACTATAAAAGGCGGTGTACATGCCTGCTGGCCCGCCGCCAATAATGGTGACGTCAAACAATTCAAGCTGATCTGACATTTGAGTCCCTCCAGTTTTCCATCGAATGATCTATTTATCAGTGATATTGATTCTCATTATCATATGTATCTATTGTAGTCTACTCTAGTGAAGGGAATCAATAGCTTTCTGCAAAAAAAAGAACAGGACGAGCGCTCACTCGTCCTGTCATTCATCACACGATCGTTAAACCAAGGTCTTTTAATTCAAGAGAAACAAGTCTTGCAATCGCATCTGCGCCTTCTTTTGTAAAGTGCGTGCGATCCTCAATTCCTGTTGACAGCATAAAGTAAGAGGTCGTTTTCTCTATGCCGGAAATTTGATAAAACTGAAGACTTGCGGTATTTAAATCGACGAGAAGAACTTCTTCTTCATCGGCTAATTCTTTCATAGCGGCACAGTAATCAGGAAAATCGTTGATATATTCTCCGTCTTTTTCATGAAAACGGCCGACTGGAGTGAGTAAAAGTGGTGTTGCCCCTTTTGCCCTTGCTCCGTGAATATATTGAGACAGGTAGCTTTTATACGTCGTGAAAGGATCTGTATGGCGCTCGGTCTTCTCCTTGGAAGCATCATTGTGCCCCATTTGTGTGAAAAGCCAGTCTCCTGGCTGAATGTCAGCCAATATGTCATCAAGGCGTCCTTCTTCAATGAATGTTTTTGAGCTTCTTCCACCAATGGCACGATTGTCGACGTGAACGCCGTGCGCTGTATAGCGGTGTAAAAACTCTCCCCATCCTCCTTGAACAGGACGATCTGGATAAGATGAAACGGTCGAATCACCAGCTAAATAGATGGTTGTCATGTTCATACGCCTCCCTTTTTCATTGAGCCACTTCACCCGAGCGATACGGGCATCCTAATGGCTGCTGAAAAGATATGAAACAATCAGCATCGCTATTTCAATTATTCTCTTTTTAATGGTCAAAACCCTGCTTACCGGTAGATGTGAATGTGTTAAATATGCGGCGGAAGTTCTATTTTTGATTCCACTGCTTGATGTAACGCCTGAAGCATATAGCCAATTCCTTTATATGGAGCCAGCGGGTAATTCGCTTTTTGATGAGGATGTAATAAAGGGTCGATCACTTTTCGATATTTCTTCCCACCTAGTACCACCAGTTCATCATATGCGAAAAGATTTTTTTGATGAAATTGCCGGCTCAGTTCTTCTCGTGTGATCTGCTTAGCATGCGGTATACCAAAAGCCACATCATAATTTTCATGTATGATATCATCTGCCTTTAAGAATCCGTGCTTCGCTGATAAGATCATCCAGTCTGAAAAGAACGTTTGAGCATAGCTTTTCGTACGCTGATGCAGGGGACTTAAATAAACAAGGTTCGCTGGCTGGCTCCCTGCCTCTGGATCGACGTCCCAAATTTTCTTCGCGCCACATGGAATAATACAAACTCGCTTCACTCAGGTTTTCTCCTTCCTTTTTCGATAGATCTGATACACGATACAGCCTAGCGCTGTGCCAAGTGTATTTAAAAGAATATCATCAATATCGCTGCTTCTTGTAATGATACCAGATTGCGAGAACATCCATTGGAGCATTTCGATCATGGTTGACAGGAGAAAGCCGCCAAGAAGCGCCTTTTGCCAGCGCATGGTTCGAAAGGCTTGATAAAGAAAAAAACCGAGTGGGACAAATAACAATATGTTCCCTGCTAAATTTAAAAAGACGAGATTTGGATAGCCGTGATGGTAGGCGTGAAGATTTTGATAAATGGACTGCAAAGGTATGAGATTCACACTCACCTGATCCCTTGGGGCGGAAAAACGATTTGGAAAGACCGTCAAATATAATAAAACATTCGTATAAATAAACAGGCAGGCAAGGATCAATTCTGTTCGTAAATAGATAAAACGATGTTGCTTTTTTGCCTGTCTGTATCTCATATGTAAATAGAGCGGGACGAGCAGGAGAAAATAAGCAATGGAAAACATAGCACTGGATGTCATACAGAGAGCTGCCCCTTTCTCACATGATGATGCTTGACCATATTTACAGCTTATTCAGGCTTGCCCGCATCTATTCATCACTTATTCTCACATTCAATGTAGAGAAAACCATATTGACAAATCGTCATTTTCTCGCTAAACTGAATGACATTCAGTCATTTAAGGTCGGTGATGATATGTCGAAACGAGAAAAGATTATGCTTGCTGCGATTGATGCGTTTAAAGAAAAAGGCATTGAAAAGACGACCATTTCGGATATTGTGAAAGCAGCAGGAGTAGCGCAAGGAACGTTTTATTTATATTTTCCTTCAAAGCTTTCCGTCATGCCTGCGATCGCTGAACATCTGATCGCTCAGATGGTGCCTGCGATCGAAAAGGAATTCACTCAGCATGCAGATGTCCTCGATCAAGCAGATGCACTTGTTGAATTCATTTTTGCTTTTACAAGGCAATACCGTGATGTCCTTGCACTCACCTACTCAGGCTTAGCCGCCACCGAGCATTTAAAGGAATGGGAAGATATTTATGAGCCAATTTACAAATGGGTCGCTGCTTTTCTAGAAAAAGCAAAGCAGGACAAACGAGTCCGTGCGAATTTGAACTGTCATTACGCGGCGAAATTCATTATCGGTTTACTCGAATCGTCTGCTGAGCAAATGTACTTATTTACGGAAACAGATACAGAAGAGGTTCTGATTCAAAAGCGAGAGGTGAAGCAATTTCTTCTTTACGCACTTGGCATAGAGACACCTTAACTTAGTACAGCACTTGCTGTACGCTCTTTTTTGGCTTTAAAATGACGAATCGTCAGTTTTGAGTTTTAGGAGGAAATACAATGAAAAAAAGCTGGATGTATGTTGCACTCACTTGTTTATTCGAATTACTTTGGGTGTTTGGTTTAAATAGAGCAGATGCGTTGTGGGAGTGGGCCATCATTATCTGCCTGATCCCGGTTGATTTTTATTTTTTAATGAAGGCCTGCGAAAAGCTGCCGACAGGGACCGTGTACGCCGTATTTGCCGGTGTTGGAACGATTGGGACATCTTTGATGGATTATGCACTGTTTGGCGGTTCGTTTTCAGTTGAAAAGCTCTTATTTATGGGCATTTTAATTCTCGGGATTATTGGACTGAAAGTGTCTGATGGAGATGCACATGAGCAGAAAGGAGAAGCGGTATAACATGGGCTGGTTTTTTGTACTGTTAGCCTCTGCCTGCGAAATCGGTGGGACCATTGGCCTCAATATGTTTAGTAAGAAAAAGCAAATCACGACAGGCATTTTATTTGTCGGCGGGTTTGCGTTATCCTTTTTGTTTTTATACGCCTCGTTCTCGTCCGTTCAAGTATCCGTCGCTTATACGGTCTGGATCGGGCTTGGAACGGCGGGCTCTGTCTTGTTTAATATGATTCTATTTAAAGAGCCGAAAAACATGATTCGTATACTCAGCCTGCTGCTGATTGTGATTGGTGTGGTTGGGCTGAAGTTGTTTGCGTAATAAAAAAAGCAATGGAATTGATTTTCCATTTTTAAGTTAATTTATATACTTTTGTTGGTACGCTTTAAATTGTTTTTCGTATTTTTGCAACTTTGCCCCATCCACTTTTGAATTTAATTTCGGTTTTCGCTTTCCAATCACCATCACATCTTTATCTACAATAGAACTTGATAAAAAGATGTATGGTGCAAAACGATCACACTTCGTATTTGGGAGGGTTACGGATAACCTGGCATATTCTTCTGTCGGGAATTGGTTCGAAATGTCAAGTTCCTTGAGTCCCTCTAATTCCGATATTGGCTCTAAAGACTCGTCCTTCACTTTTATATTTGATAAGCACAGATATTTTAAATTCTTGAGGTATCTTAAAGGTTGAAGCGTATTTAAATTTAATGAATTCCAAACCCCGCCTGACAATTCTAGCAATTCTAAACCAGTGTTTTTTTGCAAAGGGGCTATGTCATTCAACTTTGAAAAATCTTTTATGGATAAAGATTTTAAAAACGTGTTTTTTGATAAATCCCATAAACTTTGTGCCTTTGTATTCCATTCAAGTGCCAATACCTCTACATCTTTAAGAGAACTTATCATTGATAAATCTTCTACTCTCAGTTCATGCACAAAGAGCATTTTTGGATTAACTAAACTCAAGATCGTATTGAATTCCTTTTGGTCCACTTTGTAAATCCACAATTTCGTCAGGTTAGAAAAAGATTTCAATTTTTCAATGTTTATTGTTTCCCCTATAATTAACAACTCAGTAGAATTTTCATCTACATCGGCTAAATCATGAACAACTTCTGGTCGTTTATCATGATGAAAAATATATTGGGGGTCTTCTTTTCGCATGCTTTTACCTCCACACCTATAATCAAGGAATATCCAAATAAATTTTATCAGTATTTAGGAGTCAACACATTATGATCTTTAGCATTTTCTACTATTTCTTATGAAGCAGTCATTGGAGACTATCTGCTAGTCAGCGGACTTCTACCAATTGATATGCTAATTTTAGTAGATAATAAAGTTAGCAAAACGCCTATATATAACAAATAAAAGAACTCTAATTCGTATACGAATTAGAGTCCTCATGATATGACTGATTTTATTTTTCTACCTTAAAATCTTTCTCGTTTAATGGGTATCTTGCTGCTCAAGCAATAGATCCATTGCGTAAATCGATTCGCCTTTCTCATCCAACAGAAAGTACACAATCAAAGGTTCTCCAAAAGCTGCTGTCTGTTGCGTGAACAAAACACATGTGAATTTTTCAATACCAACTGGCAGCTTTCTTTTTAATAAAGGGTGAAGAATAGGTGAAGCCCGAATTGTATCTACATCAACATCCCAACATTCGTTTTTTAAAGTTGGATATTGCTCTGATAACAATTGGTGTAACATGCCGGTCGTGAGCGCTGCTTTTCCATCGCATCCATCATTTATTATGTTGGTGTTATACATCCGACAGCTGTTCACCCTTTGAAGCGTTGATTCGTATTCCTTTTAAGACAAAGCGTTTCTGACCATCAAGTGTACAAGTGATCAATGTCAGTTCATTTTTCCCGCGATCCTTTAATACATCCACATCCGTCGGTTCTATCGTAGCAGAGCTGACAATTTTATATTCGTATGTTTCAGCTTGATGATGTAAGACGACTTTTTCTCCTTTAGGTACCTCTGGCAGCTGCCGGAAAAGCCGGTCGCCTCTATACCCTCTATGGCCTGCAATCGTGAAATTTCCTTCACCTGGCATTTGATGAGATTTGATTTGAGTCAGTGCAATGCCTAAATTTTCTTTTGTTGTAACAGGCAGCACTTTTTCGTTTAAATCAATTGACGGGATCTCTAGCTCCATCACATCTCGCAGGTCTTCTTCTGACACAGTTAAATGTGGAATTGAAGAAAGGGCATCACTTTCATTTTCTTCAATCATCTTTAATGCCTGTTCCATTGCTGCTGTCTCTTGAGAAGTTCGCCACTCATATAGAAAAGGAACGGAGATGAGCATCAGCCCCGTGACCACCAAAAAGCTGCCTAATAAGGTTCTTTTTTTCATCAATACACTCGTTCCTTCCTCTTACTGAATGGTTCTTCTTCTAAGAACAAGAAGAACAGTTCCAGAAGCTACTAGTAAAATCCCTGCATACATCAAGTAACGCAGCCATTCTTCTCCAGTCTTTGGCAGCTCTCCGTTTGAGTCATGAGGCGGATGTTGATCCCCTTTATCTGAAGCTGGAGGATTCGTGTGGTCCTCTTCATTCTTCACTGGTGCATTTTTCACAATCATTGTCTTGATCTCCACTTCGCCCATTTGAATTGTAAAAGCGAGCGGTTTCTTTAAAGCTACATAACCATCTGGTGCTTTTGTCTCTGTGAGTAGATACTCTCCAGGTTTAAGCCCTTTGACAATGGCTTCTCCGTCTTTTCCTGTTGTCACAGATTTTATGGTTTTCCCAGCTTTTGTACGAATGTCAAAGGCTGCCCCTTTTAAGGTTCTATCTGTCTGCTGGTCTACCTTTATGATACGCAGACTTCCTAAGATCAAGTGATTCTTCGCTGTTAATTGAAGCGGCTTCTGCTGATTTTTCTCAATTGTGAACAGGATCGGCTTATTATCCAATTCATAACCATGAGGTGCTTTCGTTTCAACGAATTGATATTCTCCCGGTTTTAGATCGTTGATGTGAAGCTTTCCTTTTTGGTCCGTTACAAGTGATTTCTTCAACGTTTTTCCTTCTTTACTCAGAAGAGCAAACTCTGCATTTTCCAGCGGATGTCCCTCATCATCGATTTTGGTCAGTTCCACTGCTCCCGGCGTCAGTTTGTTGATCATTTCTACTTTTGCTGGTTTGTCTTGACCTAAACGAATCGTAAATGAGACAGGTGTCTGATCCAATTCATAGCCGGCAATGCTTGCTGTTTCGACAAATCGATAGGTTCCTGGCTTCAGTTGATCGACTGTCAGTTGACCGTTTTTGTCTGTCTTTAAGTCTTTCTGAATACGCTGATCATGCTCATCCATCAGATCGAAGGTCACCCCAGCGAGCAACTGACCATCCTCTCCTTTTTTCTGAAGCTTCACAGCACTTGTCGTCCGAATATTTTCTTTTGTCACTTTCACCAGTTGATTTGGGTTGAAATCAATTTTAAATTCTACTGGTTCTGCATCTAGTTTATGTCCAAACGGAGCCTTCGTTTCAACCAATTGGTAAGCGCCTGGTTTCAAATCGTTGACAGTGATGATGCCTTTCTCGTTTGTTGTTAAACCTGACATCATTTCTTTGCCATCGTCATTGAAAAGTGTAAATTCTGCGCCTTTCAATCTTTCTTTTTCTTCCCCTATTTTTGTGAGTTCTACAGAACCTTTCTTGAGCTGATTGATTGCCTCCACTTGAATCAATTCTTTTTGACCTAATTCAACTTCAAAGACAAGTGGTTTCGTACTCAATTCATAGCCTTCAAGACTCTTTCTTTCAACAAATTGATAGGTTCCAGGTTTTAGCCCTGTGAAGGTGATCTTTCCATCCTGATTGGTTGTAATTCCTTCTCCTCCTGCCACTATCTTTCCTTTATCATCAGATAGATCAAAGACAACCCCTTCTAATGATTTCCCATCTTCGCCTTTTTTGTGGAGCAGCACTCCGCCTGTTTTGCGGCTATTTTCTTTTGTCACACTGACCAGCTTCTCAGGGTTAAATGGAATAGCAAAAGTGACAGGTGTTTCGTCAAGCTCGTGACCGAATGGCGCCTTCGTTTCAACAAACTGATAGGTTCCAGGCTTCAGATCGTTGACGATGATCTTCCCGTTCTGATCAGTGACAAGACCTGTTTTCATCTCTTTTCCATTTGCATCTATAAGCTTGAATTCTGCTCCTTCAAGCACATCATCCTTTTCACCGAGCTTCGTGAGCTGGACAGATCCAGTTTTGAGATCATTGATCACTTTGATTTCTGCCGGTGTTTTTTGTGCGATTTCGATGGTAAAAGGATAAGATTTATTTTTCTTTTGGTAACCATCAATACTCTCTGTCTCCACGAGCTGATATTTGCCCGGTTTGAGGTTATCAACCAAAAGCTTCCCATCTTCATCTGTTGTCAAATCTTTACGCACGACTTTCTCATTTTGATCCAAGACTTCAAATCGAACACCTTGAAGCTTCTTGCCATCTTCCCCTTCTTTTATCACTTGTAATGCACTTGTTTCATAGAAGTTCTTTTGCGAAATGACGATTGGTTCCTTTGGATCAAGTGGTACTTCAAATTTGATTGGCGTTTCATCTAATACATAACCATCGGGTGCTTTTGTTTCAATGAGCTGATACGTGCCCGGCCTTAGTTCGTTTATCGTGATCTTGCCATTTTCTCCTGTGACAAGCGAACCTTTTAGCTCATGCCCATCTTGATCTAAAAGCTTGAACTGTGCACCTTCTAGTCGCTCTCCGCCTTCACCTATTTTGCTCAATTCTGCAGAGCCTTTGATGATGTCATTTACTGCAGTTACAATTGTTGTTTCTGTTTGATTTTCTTTAATGGTGAACGACCATTTTTGCTGATTTAATTGATAGCCTTTCGGTGCGTTTGTCTCAACAAAATAATAGGAACCTGGCTCAAGTTGTTTGAAAAGGATTTCTCCTTTTTCGTCCGTTTTCAAATCGGTTTGGACGGTATCTCCAGATTCATTTTTCAGTTCAAATTCTGCATTCTCTAATGCTGCACCCGTCTCTTTGTCTTTTTTCGTTAACTTGACATGCTGGCGGATTTCTTGGTTTTGCACCGTCATGCTATTTCCTGATTTCGCTTGATCTCCAGATTCGTAAGGCTGATCAATCGTTACATGGATCGGATCCTTGGTTTTAATATAACCATCAGGTGCTTTCTCTTCTGTCACGATATAGTCACCATACAGAAGACGATCAAATCGAAGAGATCCTTCTTCATCTGTTGTCTTTGTACCAATGACGATGCCACTCGCAGCATCTGTAAGTGAGAAGGTTGCTCCTTTTAGCGCTTTTCCAGTACTCGCATCTACCTTTTTAACGGTTAAAGCACCAATCGCTCCTGTGCCGTCCCCCATGCCAGCGGTGCGTTTGACCACAATTGAGGCTTCGGATTCCTTTTTGATTTCTTTTACATTTTCACCTCTAAACGTTACTTCGTTTTGAAGTGTACTTCCCACCTTATCTAAAATGAGAGATTGGTATTCTAAAATATATGGTCTCGTGATTTCTTCTTTAAATTTGATTTGAAAAGAATCTGGGTCGAATTCAAGGTCTAGTTCGTAATCCTTCCCTTTTTCCAGCTCTTCTGCTTTTGTCACTTGCCCCTTTTCATCTATTGTCGTCGAATAGAGATGAAATGAGTTTTCAATTATGGCTTGGTTACTGCTTGGATGGTCTATAATCGTCGCATCTTGAACTGTTGATTGACCAAAATTGATATTTACTTTCCAATCAATAACTTTCCCTTGTTGATTTCCTGATTTGCTCGTGTATTTCCCTCCATTTGGAATGGACACCACAGCATTCACATCTGATTCTTTTGTCTGTCCATCATAAAGGGTCGCTTTATTTTCGTAGGTTTTCTGTACTAAATCCATTCCTTCAACACTTGTTTGATACGTGATTTTGTATGGGGAATCAATGGCTTTTTTGAAGATGACTTCGAAGCCTGTTTCTCCCTTTTCATTTTCAAGGAATTTGATGTCATAATGTTCTTTCGCTAATACCTCTTTTTCTTCTACTCCATTTTCCCCGCCCTGTAAATCAAGCGAATAGACGGTGATTGAATCTTTAAGCAAACGCTGATTTCCTTGAATGAAATCCTCGATTCTCGCCTCTTCTAGATGTTTCAAATTATAGTTCACACCGATATTCCATGTGATCTCTTTTTTCTTTGCATCATAAGTTCCGTTCTTAAAACCATTAGACTGCGTGTATGTGTCAGGTGTGAAGACAGATTGATTTTCCTTCGTCAAATCCTTGCCATCTTCATTTACCCATTCAAGCTTTACATGATTACGCAGATTCTTTTGGTCTTTATCTGCTCTTTTTTCATAATCAAAAGACGTTGTATATGTGACGATATGTTCTGTCTTAATTTCTTTCGTAAATTGAATATCAAATCCATTTTCATGTTCAATTATTAGGTAATCTGTGCCTTCTTCAAGCACTGAATTGCCTGTCGTCACTTTTAAACTATCTTTTTGCAGCGTCAATCCTTCGTTTGTAAACGTATCTTTTAATATTAGATTGTTCATCGTTTGTTGATCTTTGTTGAAGGTGATACGCCATGGAATGGTCTTGGTCTTGTAATTTGGTGTTCCATGATTTTTCGTTAGGATTTGCTGGTCAATTCTTTGCTTCCCTTGTTTGCTCTCTTTGCCAGCTGTTACCGTATTGATGATCTCTTCAGCTTCAAAAACCCGCTCGGTTGCTTTTGTTTGATAGGTGATGAGATAAGCTGATTGAATATCTTGATTGAATTGCAAGGTAAACCCGTTTTTCTCATCCTTTTTTTGAGGTTGAACTACATAATTTTCAAACGCTTTTGTCCCTGCTTCGTTGCCATTTTGATCAATTGTGACTTCTTTGACTTGAAATGAATCAGAAATCAGCGCCTGTGTGCCATTAAAGTAGTCTTCTAACAAAGCATCCTTTTGAGCCAGCTTTTTTTCGTTATAGTTATATCGAATTTCCCAAGTAATCGTTTGTGTGACTGGATCGTAGTGAGCGGCTTTTTTATTTAAAGGACTGCCTCTTGTCACATTCACTGTGCCTTCTGCTGAACTGATCACTTTATCACCGGAAACTAGGGACGCTTTATTACGAAATGCAGACTGATCTTGATTTGTAATGTCCGTTTCATACATTAAACGGTAAGCTAGATGCACGTCATCTTTAAATTCAATCGTGAAATCTTGACCATCTGCTGTTTGACCGATTGTGTAGTGGTTTTCGTCAAGCAGCTGACCAATCGATGTTTCCCCATTTAGCTTTGTATCAATACGATAAAGCTTGATTGAATCTTTTTTCAATGCCTGACCTTCTTGAATCGGATCTAATAGCTTCGCTTGTTTCACATCGTCTAAGTCCATATTAAAATCTACTGTCCATTGAATGGTTTCAGCATTGTAAGATCGATTTGGTTTTCCCTTTTTAGAGACGTTTGGACCATTTGGAATGTATTGAATCGGAATAGATACCGTATCCTTGCCTTCAATCGGGGTAATGATGACTTCTTTTTCTTCAGTGATGACTGTTTGTTGATCTAATTGCGTCCAAACTTGAAGTGTTCCATGAATATTTGAATATTGTTTAATAAAATCGGTGAACTCGATGGAGGCATTTCCGCTCTCATCTACAGAGAAATAACCAACGGTTGCCTGATTAAATTTCATCTCGAGACGATCGATTTTTTCGTAAATCACTAATTCCTCTGGAACCTTGAAATGGAATTCATCTCCGCCATTATAGCTATGCCCATTCGGGATGGCCCACTCATAGTTAATGGAAATCAGCGAGTTGATATCAGGTTTCTCAATTGAATTTCCTTCCGGATCTTCAAATATTAATTTCGCATCAGTGAGGAGATTTTCTTGTATCAGCGTTTGTTTTGTAACACTTTGCAGCCCTGCACGCTTAGACACGCTCACTTTATTTTTTAGTAATTCATCTTCTTCGTTTTGTTTCGTTTGAGCGGCTTCTTGATTGTTAGAAGCTTTATCTTTCTCAGATGAGGTTGAGTCATCTTTTGGAAGGCTTTCTTCACCCTCATTTTGCTTTGTTTTCTCTTCTTGCTGAGTTATACTGGTGACATCGATGTCAATTGATCCTTCTAAATTTGGATCGATCTCAACATCTTCTTTAAATTTTACCGTCACTTCATTTTGTTTTGAAACGGTATACTCGCCAACAGGTATGTCACCTACAGTAATGGGTTCCTTCTGCTCCTTCTCTACCTGGATGGCTGAAGGAAGAGTGAGAACATACGGATATTGTTTTTTTAGATCAATTCCTTTTATTGACCAATGCACAGTGGCCTTTCTTACTTGCTGATCTTCCATGCTTGATAACTTATTGCCTTCGCTATCAGCAAACTCAATATCCCCATAAATATTTTCTTGAATTTCTTTTGCTTGTGCCCCTGCTAAAGGCAAGACTCCTAATATACTAGACTGTATGACTAGCACTGTAATGAGTGCCAGCGACAATATTCTTTTCAATACATCCACCCTTTTCTAAAATTAATTTTCAGCAATGATAAAAAAATCTGTTGTATACTGTTCGATCAATCACTCCGCTTCTGATCAAATATTTTCTAAAAAATTGCACCTTACGACCCTATGAATAAAATGAGTTGATCAATCATGATAGTGGATTCAATAACTGGATTGGGGTCCATAGAAATGGGGAATAGTGAGAGGGATCATGAAAGAATAAATATGAATTTTTCTATTGATACTTGAATGAACAATAAACGATGTGTACATGCATATATAAGCATGTATTCACATATAGTTCGTTCATATGAAACAAGCATGTATCATATGGTATGTATGGTTAGACAGTTCAGCATCATATAGACCGCATTCCTTTCTACTCCCTTTCATATGGTAATCAAAAATCTGCTGCATTTTATTCTTTCATTTACCGTTTCAACAGCAAAAAAATAAACAAAATATCTAAAATGATCCATTTTTATAGGATTCATGGCATAATTATCACCTTTTAAAAGAAAAATATGGAGAATTAACGAATAATATTTGTTTTCGTCTAATTTTTTTCTCTTTTATCATGAAAAGTGAAGACAAAACGATTTAGCCTAAACATTAAAATCATTTTATGCCTATTTAGAAAATCAAATGTTCTTTAAGTGAACTTCATAATATAGAGGCAAGCCAAGGGAAGGAGTTAGTTGTTTAATGGAGCTCATTGATAATAAATCAAAGAGATGGATAAAAATTTTAAAACTGCTTGTATCAAAAGATAAGTGGTGGAGCCTTCAAGAGATATCGAATGAACAAATCGGTTCGGTTCGTGCCATTCAAAGCGATTTAGAACAAATGAAGTCGTTCCAAACAGAAAACGGAGAGCCGTTAATCCACATAAAGCCAAGACAAGGCATATCCATTTGTTATACACAGACGATACGAGTCGACTACTATATCAAAGAAATTCTAAAAGATACGATTGAAATTCGATTGATTGATGGCGTTTTCTTTGAACAAAACAGATCTTTCTATGAATGGATGGACATACTGAATATCAGTAGATCCACATTGTATAACACCATTCATAAAATCAATTCGCTTCTTATCTCGTATGACATTGAGTTACGACCAGATAGTATGCAGTTCCATGGAAATGAGAAGGAGATTCGTCAATTTTTTGTGGAATTTTTGTTTGAAGTCTATGGAAGCAGGCTTTGGCCATTCGATGATATTCAAAAGCAAGATGCAGTTGATTTTTTACAAAAGCTATTTCAGGTGCTCGAAGTCAATCTACCTGATGTGGCGATAGATAAATTTTGCCTATGGCTCGCCGTTTCCATACACCGAGTGAGGAAAAATTTTTCAATACGACGCGATTATAGGTACTCAATGGATAAGGAAAAACAAACATCTACAGCTAAAGGTATCTATAATCAAATCAAAAACTTGGAAGAACACGTTTGCCAAATGACAAAGGACACTTTTGGTGTTACGTTGGATCGTCACGAATTTGTCTTTTTACTATTGATTGAACCAGCTATTGGCCATTATAAATCAATTGAAACTGTCGAAGAAAAATTGACGTTCTTTCAATCGCATACACCACACCTCTTCGAAGCCATTCATTCCTTTATCAATCAACTGGAGTTGATATTTCATCAAGAGGTGGCTAATCGCAAGGCGATGACACTGATTCTTCTCCAATATTATGTGTATTCTAGGGAAATTACCGTAAGAGATGGATTCCTTTTCAAAAAGAAATCGAGGTATTTATCAGAGGTAAAAAAACAGCTTCCTTACTTCTATTCGAGGATTACTCATATCATCCAAGAGTTAAAAACAGACGATATACTTGCTTCTTTTGTGAAAAATGAACGAGAATTGATTCGTATCATTACTTCTAACTGGAGGGGGCTTGTTCATTTGGAAATGGATCGGAGAAACGTGTTGAACATTTTTGTCATTTCAACATTAGGTTATAATCATAGTTTGTTTATTGCGGATTTAATTAAATTAAGATTGCCTCCTCTCATTCATATTTTCACAAGTCCAGAAAATACATTAAATGAACAGACAATGGATCGACTTGGGATTGATATGATTGTGACCGATACTGAACTTCCTAATCAATTAGGACGGTCTACGCTGCTGATCAGCTCTTTTCCAACAAAGAAAGAAGTGGACAACTTGCACTCAAGATTGGTTGATATGACAAACTAAGATTCACCAAAAAAAAAAGCTGCTGAGGAGCTCTCTCAAGCAGCTTTTTGCTTCTGTATTAATGAAGCGCTATTTGTTCATTCATCAAATCAATAGCATAAAGCGATTGCTCATATTCATCTAATAGAAGGTAGACTTTGAGCGGTGCAGCGGTTTGATCTGTCTGCTGCGTGAATAGGACACAAGTGAATTTTTCGATTCCTTCTGGCAGCTTGCTTTTCAGAAAAGGATGAAGAATAGGAGAGATTCGAAGGGTATCAACATCTTGCAACCAAAGCTCATCTTGTAACGCAGGATAATGGTCAACCAAAAACTGACGAAACACTTCCAATGTACTCAAGTTAGATATCCTCACTTTCTTCTATTTATAGCTTTAAGCTTACCTAAAACAAACATGTTCAACTCACCCTATGATCTCAGTCCGCCTATTTTCGCATACTACTAGAGACACAATGTCATTTTTTCTTCTAAAAGATTTGTAGATCAACTTTACTGTCATGAGTTTTCCATATGTATGACGTTTACTATATGAAATACGAATTCCCACCGATGGACCTATGATCATATTCTTATCTGTTTCTTTCGTGATGAAACGACAACTTCCTTCTACAAAATTCCATTTTTATTCTAAAAAGAGGAAAATAGGCCAAAAAAGAACAGCTGCTCACTGTTCTTTTAGAAGTTATGAAAGGTCTGTCAAAGAGAATACTTCGCCGCTCACTGCATCAACGCCATCATGACAGTCAAGCTTGCCGCATAAAACATATTGTTTTTGCACATCGTCATAGACATAGATGGGTGTAAGTTCGAGGCGTTCTCTCAATGTTTCAAAGGCTTCTTTCTGAGATATGGTGATTTCACTAGCTGATTGAGATGGATTGAGTATCCCGCATACTTGAAACATCTCTTTTTTATCTATGTAATTAATGGCTTCAAAAGTGCTGGCATCAATGAAGACCTTGATCTTATCCATAAATCCACAGCCTTCTTGCTCATTCGTTTTTAATATCGCTTCGATATAGCCATGATCACGGTGGAGTGTTTTAAGCACCCACTTCCCTGTATCCTTTGAATATTTTTGCGCCAAAAAGGTGCGAACCGCTTTGATACACTCAGCTTGCTCTTCTTTTGAGATCGGGAATGTATCTGGTGAAGGCTCCAGTGAGAAGGCTTGTTCAGCAGTAATGTCCTCGTTTATATTGATTTCCTTTTTTTCAAAGGCTTTGTTTAACGGTTCATTCCACTCCATGACCTGATTCATGTGTATACAATGTGTTTCTTCACGCCCAATTTCAAATGGTATCGTTCCTGTTCCATCGTTCTTGACATAAATTTCTTCTAACGCAAATATAGGGCGGATTCGATTCTGCTCGAAGGAGGGCCAATCAAACCGCTGCACTTGCTGCTGAGCTAAATCCTCGATCCTATCAATAGAAAGCACATATTCTTCAGCTCTTAGTCGTTTTTTTGCCATAAATGGCCCTCGATGTATAAAGTGAATGAGCTGCCCATGTTCATCCCATTTCACCTCGATTCTACCTGAAGGCGTCACTTTCACACCATCTATTGCTTCTTCGAAAAAAAGTTCCCCTTTCTCCTTTTGACGCATGTGAAAATGCTCACCATCAATCAACCCTGTTTCTTGTTCAATCCATTGAATGGCATGAGCTGGATAAGGCATCTTAAATGTGACACCATTCTTCGCATAGGTTTTGTCCATGACAAAAATAACTGTTTCAACCTGCCCTGTATTCAAATTCACGTCAATCACGGCTGTGCCGTCCGGGTTTAGATCATCGTCCTCGGGTTCAGCTTCATGGGAGGGAAACCATTCCATATTCAATGTGTACACCGTTTCATTGAACATATTGACGTAGCGATGAAAACTGTGTCTTTTTAGATAGTAAAGTTCTAAGCCAAATTTCGCCTTTGTCTGATCGATCAGTTGTTGTATGTTTGCATTCATTTGTTTCACCTCAAAATTCAGTTTTATGGAAGAAGAAAGATGACGATAAAGCCGAATATGACGATCGCTGATAATAATCCTAATGCCATTGCCAGCATATTTGATTCCTTTGTAAAGCCTTTTAATCCGTGCGCTTCAGTCGACCGATCGATTTTTCTAAAGCGAAAGAGCATGCTTATATTGATAATGGCTAGAGCCATAACAAATAAGAAAATGAGAAACTTAAGTTCTATTTCAAAGAATGAATCTGGTATTGCTTGTAAACTAAATGATTGGAAGAACATAAGCCCGCTCAATATCAATTTCCAAATGTTCTCCATTCTCTGTTCCTTCTCCCACTCTTTCCCCAATTTCTCTTTTTCATAAATGGCTACCTGCTCAAAAATGGGAATGAAAGATTTTGTTGATCCTTTTTTGATCAAGCCGTAAATGCCTTGAAGGAGCATGAAGATTCCTAAACAAAGAAAGAAATATGTAAATTGAATCTCAACTTTTTGAATCAAAATAAAAAAAATCAAGATCATCACGCCGAATAGTAAATTAGAGATAACTACTTGTTTTGTCCTCATCTTTTTCAGTGCAGCTTGTTCCATGTAATACTCCTCTCCGTTTTAAATGTTTCTTTTGAACGCTCTATCTTTATTACGATTTTACCGAAAAAATGTTTCAATATTTTCCCTTTCCATTGCAGAAATGGAAAGGGAAAGACGCCCATCATTCAATGGACGTCTCATTCTTCGTAATGAAATCATCACATCATTTCTTGAGCAGCTGTTCTGTCTTTTATTTGCTCAGCTGCCAAACGTTTAAAATCCTCAACAGACATTTGCTTTGAAGTCTTTTCTCCGTGCTGTCTCATATTTAGTGTGTTGTCTTGCATTTCTGTATCGCCAATGACAGCGATATAAGGGATTTTTTGCATTTGTGCTTCTCTCATTTTATAGCCAAGTTTTTCATCACGCTCATCGATTATTGCTCTTATTCCGATACTTCTTAATTGCTGCTGCACCTTTAAGCAGTGATCAAGGTGAATAGTTGAGACTGGGATGATTTGTACTTGTACTGGTGCTAGCCATAATGGAAAGACACCCGCAAAATGCTCAATTAGAATGCCAAGGAAACGATCTAGAGAACCAAAAATGGCGCTGTGAATCACAACTGGCCGTACCTTTTCATTTTTTTCATTGATATATGTTAAATCAAATTTCTCAGGCATTTGAAAATCCAGCTGAATTGTGGCGCACTGATGGCTCCGCTGCAGGGCATCTTTAATATGAAAATCGATCTTCGGGCCATAAAATGCCCCATCTCCTTCATTTAGCTGGTAGTCGACCATTAGACGATCAAGCACATTTTTTAGTGCTGTTTCGGATATTTCCCAAATGGCATCATCCCCTAAGGCTTTTTCTGGACGAGTGGATAGCTCGACGGAATACTCAAACCCAAATATCCGATACACATGATCAACTAATTGGAAAATCCGTTTGATTTCAGCTTCGATTTGATCTTCTCTTAAAAAAATGTGAGCATCATCTTGGCAAAATGTCCTGACCCTGAACAATCCATTTAACGCTCCGCTAAATTCATGACGATGCACCTGACCAAACTCAGCCATTCTGATCGGGAGGTCTCTGTATGAATATAAGCTGTTTTTGAACATGAGCATATGCCCTGGACAGTTCATCGGTTTTAAAGCAAAACTTGTATGGTCTACTTCTGAGAAATACATATTTTCATGATAATGATCCCAATGCCCTGACTTTTCCCAAAGCTCTTGGTTCATCATAAACGGTGTACTCACTTCTTCGTATTGCGCTTTTCCTCGCACTTCTCTTGAAAAGGCCATTAATTCATTTCTGACAATCTGACCTTTTGGTAAATAAAACGGCATGCCTGGCGCTTCTTCTGAAAACATAAAGAGGGATAACTGTTTCCCTAATTTCCGGTGATCACGTTTATTTGCTTCTTCCATGAAATGAAGATAATCAGCTAGATGATTTGGATGCTGAAACGCTACACCATACACTCGCTGCAAGACATCCTGATTGCTATCTCCCCGCCAATAAGCCCCTGCAACACGTGTTAGTTTAAATGCCTTTAAGTACCCTGTAGAAGGTACATGCGGCCCGCGGCATAAATCTACAAATTCTCCATGCTGATAAACTGTGATGGCTTCTTGAGAGGGCAGATCTTTTAAAATATCCAGCTTATATGGATCATGTGCAAACAGCGCTTCTGCTTCTTTGTAAGAGACCTCTTTTCTTTGGATAGGATGATTCTCATTTATGATATTTTTCATCTCTTTTTCAATTTCTGCTAAATCCTCTACGCTTAATGTTTGATCGAGCTTCATATCATAGTAAAATCCATTTTCAATGACAGGTCCGATTCCTAGTGTGACATTGTCATATAACCTTTTCACAGCCTGGGCTAATACGTGTGCAGATGTATGGCGCAGCACTTCAATCCCTTCTTTTGAATCAAGTGTGACAATAGACAGCCCAGCATCGCTGTTTAGCTTTTCACTTAAATCAACCATTTGATCATTGACCTTTCCCGCCACTGCTTTTTTTCTTAAGCTCGGACTAATATGGGAGGCAACATCTGCAACAGTCGTACCTGCGGGAAACTCCTTTATCTTTCCATCTGGAAATTGAATCTTCACCATGTTTTCTCTCATAACTGACACACCTTTCCTATTTTTTGAAATAAAAAAAACACACCCATCCCTCATAGAGGGACGAATGTGTAATCCGTGGTTCCACCCAAATTCCCATAACGCGTATTCGCTTTATGGCTCTGGTGCCGTAACGCGGCATTGACGGTATTGGATACTGCAATTTTCCCCAATACAGCTCAAAGGTGGTAAGACAGCTTTTCTGCGTTAGGAAGATTTCAGCGTGACTTCCCTCTCTGGTAACCGATAAAAGCTGCTCATGTCCTTTTCAAAGCAATGATCCTATATGAGTGTACAAAAAAACACACCCATCTCTCATAGAGGGACGAATGTGTGATCCGTGGTTCCACCCAAATTCCCATAATGCGTATTCGCTTTATGGCTCTGGTGCCGTAACGTGGCGTAAACGATATTGGATACTGTAATTTCCCCAATACAGCTCAAAGGTGGTAAGACAACTTTTCTGTGTTAGGAAGATTTCAGCGTGACTTCCCTCTCTGATAACCAGTAAAAATGGCTCATGTCCTTTTCTTCGCTTTTAATTTCTCCATATCTTACATGATGATAATGGATGATGTAAAGGATTATTTTGTGCAGTGATAACAAAATTCATTCTTTAAATGTAATATTGTGTGTATTCACTTGGGCTGTATTCAATTTGAAACGCAGGAGATAAGACTCGTTTCACTTCTTCAGTGATTCGCTCTCCTTCTTGATTGAACTTTCTTTCCATGTCTACACCATTTGGCAGCAAATCATCGGTTTCTTCGTCAAACCAGCGGCCATACTGTATATTCCAATTCCATAACTTTGAGAAAAGGGTATCACTCATTGGTACATCATCTCTTTCTAAATGACATTGACAATGCCCGCAATGAAAAGGTTCACCACCGTAATCTCCTTCAATTTTCACAAAAGGATGATCCTTAAACTCTCGACAGCACACCCATTTTTTGAAGTTCTGACCGAACTCTGTCAGTTTAATCGAGTAATAACGCATGGAAGTTCGTTTTCCTTTCATGTCAAACATCCCTTGATCAATTAATGTCTTCAATCGATATTCAATAAAATCATCACCGATATACTGATCTAAATGACCAATGACTTCTCCTATTAAGCGTGGAGTGACGATATACTCCTCTTCTGGCGCGGACTGATGAAGCCGCTTAGCCATTTTCACTAAATAAGCATCAAATTCATCTTCTGACACACTGATCACTTGTCCTTTTTGCCATATCCGCAGCGTATGATTTTCTTTAGCAAGTGAAAGCCATTCGTTTTGTAATCTTTCTCTCTCTTCTTTTGTCACTGGGTGAATATGCTCTTTACTCTCATACAAAATTTTAAATTTTTCAGATGCGATTTCTCCGGAATGTCGAAGGATCATTCTTCTTGTATTCGTATTGAACAGCTGATCAAATGCTGTCGTTATATTGATTACAGACAATTCAACCCTTTTCTCTTTTAATAAATAGACGGCATATCGCAAGCCAATTTGCTCATGTGCATTACTGCCTGTCCAGATGAGTATACGACTGCCAGCTTTTATTTCTTTTATTTGCTGAAGCATTCTATGCTGATCGTTGACCATGTCATCAAAATAGCCAAATTCATTTGACATCACGTTACGCAGCCACTCTATACGGTTCGCTTGTCCTTCATGTTCGTGTAAATGTAGAAGTGGCCCAATTGAATAAATATCATCAAAAGAGATGACATCATCTATTTGATTTTGCTTCATTTCACGTATTGCTTGTTTTAAACTACCGGTAGCTGCCGCCCCAAATATGATATGTATCATCATCCGTCTCCCTTTATCTTACATTTTATTTCATCTTCACCTATTCATGGTTCTTGCGTCAATTCTATTGAGTCAATTTCATTCAAAAGTATGACAATGCGATGATCAGGTATTTACAGAAGTAATAAAGCAGAAATGAAGAGATAAGAATTTTTATAAAAAAAGCCCACGAAATGGGCAAAGGAACTACCCTAAATAAGTAGTTCCCACAATACAAAACTAAATTTGTATGTTCACTAGTGAAATCGTTCATGTTACCTTACTTGCTCCATCACCTTCAAACTCTTCTGCTGAGAGATTCGATCAAACGCCACCATCAGAATGGTCATGAGTAAAGCGAGAAGAACCGTTCCAGCGCTGATCCAGCTGAGGTTCAATATAGATGTCCTGCTCAATACAAGCCCTCCTAACCCCGAGCCTAAAGCAAATCCAAATTGAATAAATGATGTATTGACACTTAATGCGATATCAGGAGATTTTGGTACAAGTGTGACAAGATATAGCTGCTGAGCTGGCGATGTGCTCCATGTAGCAATCATCCATATCATGATCACCGCCACCATGACCACGAGATTCCCTGTCACAAATGCTAGCAGCATAAGCATGATGATTTGTAGAACAATTCCGGAGAAAATCGTGAATATTGGGCCTTTTTTATCTGCTGCTATCCCTCCAAGACTGGAGCCCAAAAAGCTGCATATTCCCGCTAGCAATAAAATGACGCTGATTTCTGTGATGCTAAGGTTTGCTGATTCTTGCAGGAAGGGCGTTAAATAGGTAAATAAAGTGGAATATCCCCCAACATAGAATAGCGTCACTGCCACTGCCAGCAAAATTCTCTTATCTTTTAAAATTGATAACTGCATACCTAGCGTCACCGGTTCTTGTTCTTTCATAGAAGGGATGCGCCTATATACAACAATCAGCGGAATGAGCGTGATCAATCCAATGGCTGCAAATAATGCTTTCCATCCAATCATGCTGCTTAGAAATGTCCCGATTGGCACACCTAAAACCAAGGAACTGCTTAATCCCATTAAAATGATGCCAATGGCTGTTCCTCTTTTTTCTCGCTCGACAAGACGAGTAGCCACAGCCATTGCCACCACAATGGCCGTCCCTCCACTAATTCCTTGTAAAATCCTTGTCATCAGCACCATTTCAAACGAATGGCTGACACTTGTGAGGATATTACTTAAAGTAAAAATGATCAGCATCCATGATAATATTTTTCTGCGGTCGATATTGATGGTTAGTGCAATGACAATCGGTGCGCCGATTGCTGCTGAGAGCGCTAAGGATGTGACCAATAAACCAGCAGCTGATGTCGTGACCTGTAAATCATCTGCGACCATTTGAATAATCCCTGTAATGATATATTCGATTGTTCCGATTAAGAAGGCTGCTAAAGCAAGTAAATAAACAACGGCTTTATTTTTCATCGTGACGTTTCTCCTTTGGGCAATGTTTACGATTTGACTTCATTTTTTATAGGAATTTGAATTTCAATGAGTCTTCCTTCTTCATTTTCAGACAATGGGTAATAAATCTCTCTGCCCGGCTGATCTTCTTTCACACGGTATCCGTTATTTTCGATCCATGTCGCCAGGTCAACACAAGCAGTTTGTGCAAATGGAGAATCTGAATGAAATAATAGTGTCGCCATGGTTTCTTCAGCTGGTAACGTGCGCATCGTAATTCCCTGAGGAAGAGAGCCCAACGCTTTAGCGGAATACCCAACCTCAAATTCGAACTCACTTTCTTTAGCAAGTGATTCCCTCCACAGCACGATTTGTGGCTCCGAGTTCAATTCTTGCGGATGTTTTTGTAGCAAATGATGAAACGTTTCAAAGAATGATGGGATTTCGTCAACAGTTCCGTTGGATTGAAAAGACATGATGTGTTTGCTTTCAACCGATTTGATGATGACCTCTTGTTCTTTTTCCACACACCCCTCTCGTTTGATGAGGTGCATCCGCTCCTTAATACGGGATAATTTCTGCTGTTCTCTCTCGATCAATTGCTGAATCTCACTCTCTTTCAAGAGAAACATGCCCTGAATCTGCTCAACAGAAATATCTTCACGAAGAAGCTGACTCATTTGCTTTAACGTAAAGCCTAATTCCTTGTACAGAAAAATTCGATTAACCTCAAGCAGCTGCTCAGCTGAATAATACCGGTATCCCGAATCTTGATCGATCTGTTTAGGTTTTAATAAATCGATTTGGTCATAATACCTTAAGGTTTTGACAGGGACTTTACTTAACATAGAAAAATCGCCAATCTTGAACATCCTGATCTCCTCCGTTTTGTTGATCTGATCAAAGTATAAACCTTTCAGTTAAGGGGAAAGTCAATAGAAGATTTTCATTTGCATAATCATTTGATGAAGTTGAATAAATTTTTCAAAAGCGCAAAAAGCCTAGATTTCTCTAAAATCTAGGCTTTGCCCATTATCCTAAAATTTTTTCTAACAATCCCATCTGCTCAACAATCTTCATATCATTCATAAATCGTTCCAAACTTACTTTATTCTCTTTTTGTAAGTCTGTTGAATAACCTAAGCATATATTAAAAATACGATCTAACCTTTCTCCGTCTCCACTATAAAAATAATTCGTCACTACTCCATTATTTTCACTTGCAAGAACCACAACTGTAGCCATCTCTAATACATATTCTATATCTTCTTTAGAAATCGTTCGATCTTTTTTCTTAGCACTCATGAATTCATGACTATGAATAGAACGAATCCTACCTTCAAGTAAATTGAGTATAGACTTCTTATAAATGACATACACACTGTGAATATGACTTTTATCAGGACAATAGGGATCTTGTAAAATGAATTTTATACGCTCATCTTCTTTTTCAATTTTTATTGCATCAAGATCATATAATAAAATTTGATCAATTTCTTCTATTTTCATAGGAGGAAAAGTATCGGCTGCATCTGTTTTATTTTTCATATGATCACTCCAATAATTGAAATAAACCGCTCTTAGTCCAAACAATCTAATCTTTCAAGACACTTCAACATGTTTCCACTTTTAAAGAAATTGAATATGGCTCCCTCACTAAATCGCTCAGCTCTCAAAGCCCCCATGATGAGAGCAAGTACACACTGCGCATTTAAATTTGAGATGTCCACATGCTCCATATCGTTCGTTCCCCAATCAATTCCATTTTCTGAGAGGATTTCACTATAGCGGGTAAGTTCCATTTCTTGATGCTGTTCTGCAAAGGTATAGACATCTTCAATAAAGCGTTGGACCGTTTCGGAATAATTCACAAAGGGCATCTGGATTGGGCGTTCAGCTGTTCCATCATTTTTTTGATCGATCACCCATTCTCCGATATGGTCCTCGTGAAGCATCGGTATGTATTTTGTCAGTATTTCAAATTGACTCATCGTTATCCTCCTCTATTTTATGAACTTGATTTACTCAGTTGATAAAAAAATCCGTGATCATCCTACCAGTTAGCCACCAGTATTCAAATCACGGACTGTTTATTCACTTCACTTTTTACACTCTTACCATTGATACAACTGTCTCCACATGCGCGGTATGCGGGAACATATCAACTGGCTGCATGTATTCGATTTTGTAGTCTTTTGACATGTATTCAAGGTCTTTTGCTAGTGTGGATGGGTTGCAAGAGACGTAGACAAAGCGTTTTGGTTTGACTTGTTTGACGGTGTCTAAGAAGGTGCGCTCGCAGCCTGTTCTTGGCGGGTCGACGACGATGACGTCAGGACGGAAGCCTTCTTTGACCCATTTTGGCAGCCAATGTTCAGCTGTTCCTGTCACATAGGTCGCGTTTTTCATGCCGTGTTTTTTGGCATTTTTCTTAGCATCATCAATTGATTCTTTGATAACATCCATTCCTCTTACTTCTTTTGCGCCATCTGAGAGCCACATCCCAATGGTTCCAACGCCGCAATACGCATCGACAACCTTTTCTTTGCCAGTCAGTTTGGCCGCTTTTTTCGCTTCATCATAAAGCTTTAGCGTCTGCTTCGGATTCAATTGGAAGAAAGCACGTGCACTTAGTTCGAAAGAGACGTCTCCTAAAAATTCTTGGATGACCATATTGCCAGCTAGGTGAGATGTTTTATGGCCGAAGATGACTGATGTTTTTTCGCCATTGATATTATGCATAATGGACGTCACTTCAGGCAGACGTTTTTGAATGGCTTCGGCAATTTCTTTTTTCTTTGGAAATTCAGGTTTTGATGTGACAAGAACGACCTGTACTTCCCCTGTTTCAAAGCCGACACGCACGACAATCGAACGCACGTCGCCTTTTCTTGTCCGTTCATTGTAAACAGATACGCCGAACTTCTCTAAAATTTTGCGAACAACACCCGTTGTTTTGTTCGTTTTTGGATGCTGCACGATACATTCCTTGATCGGTACAAGCTTATGAGAATTCAGTCCGTAAAGTCCTGCAATGATGTCTCCGCTGTGAGAACGTCCTACTTGGAACTGACTTTTGTTTCGGTAATGCCACGGGTCTTCCATGCCGATCGTTGGCCTGATATCAAGCTTTTCAACCGATAGCTTTGTATGGCGCTCCATTGATTGAATGACAATATCACGCTTTTCATTTAGCTGCTGCTCATACGCCAAATGCTGAAGCTGACAGCCGCCGCACTCTTCGTATACTGGGCATGGCGGTTTGACTCGATGCTCAGAGCGCTTTCGCACTTTCCTGACCGTACCTTCTGCATATTTTGCTTGGACATTCGTTGCTTCAACCACCACTTCCTCACCTGGAAGCGCGCCTGGGACAAAGACCACTTGTTTTTTAAAATAACCGACCCCTTCTCCATTAATGCCAAGGCGTTTAATGGTAAGCGGGAACTGCTGTCCCTTTTGCAAAAGGGCACCTTGCTGTTTTTCTTTCACTTTATTCTCTCCGTTCTATTTAAACCATTGATAGGTTGTCTTCATTTTATTCCATCTCCTTAGTATATCACGTCTTGGACAAAGAGAGAAAATGCCTTTCATTTATTTATCTGTCTCAATGCTTCTCCATAAATATAAAGAAGCGTAGCTTAAATATGGGGTCCATTCCTTGCTTAGCGCTACCATCTCTTCTTTTGTCGGCTTTTCAGGCAGGTCGAAGTGCCGTTTGATTGCATTTTGAATGCCGATATCTGCCATTGGAAAGAGATTTGGTCTTCCAAGCCCATTCATGAGCACATTTTGAACCGTCCAAGGTCCAATCCCTCTAATCGGAAGCAGACGCTCTTCTACCTCCAGATCAGATAAATCGTGTAATTCCTCTAAACAAAGTGAGCCGCTCACAATTCGTTTCGATACATCGATGACATATTCTGCTTTTCGTTGACTAAATTGAAGCTTTCTCAAATCATCTGTTTCAAGAGAAGCGATGGTTTCTGGTAAAGGATCAAACCAAACACCTTCTATTTGCTCACCGTACGTATGGACAAATCGTTTCGTGAGCTCGTAAGCAAACGAAAGATTCAGCTGCTGATGAATGATGCATTTCATGAAACAATGATATAAATGAAAATCCAGCATGAGCGGCGTTCCGATATGCTCCTTAAAAATGGGCGCTAGATTGGTTTGAGAAAAGTGGTCTTGAATCATGTGTAATTGATGCTCCATGCCAAATATCCGTTTCACCTCAGAAAGAAGGGGTTCCTCTGGGCCGTTTGATCGCACCCGGAACATAGGCGCATCTATTGTTCCAGTAGCTTGAACGATGACCACATACGGTTTTTGCTCCAATCTGATCGGCACTTTGATTTCTCTTTGACTCAAATCGACTGCTTTTAATGGATCACTTGATAAGCGTCTAAGCACTTGATCGAAATGATACGGCGGCTCTATCACCAGCTGTTTTTCCCACATACATGTCCTCTTCCTTTCTGCCAACATACGCAGATGTAATTGTTTCATTTTGCATGAATGATTCTCTTTATTGAATACTTTTTAACATAAAGAGTACAAGAATTTATCAGTTATATCTTCCTTATTTGTGGTCATTCTCCTTTTGGATAGAAGAAAGTTTTTAGTCGAATTCAGCTAACATTCGACAGCAATCTTCAACATTTTAGGATCATTTTCCTTAAATTAGAAATAGAACCTCTGGGTGATATCTTCCTCCCTGAATATATTTGTATAATTATGACATATCAAGGAGGTGAACAAAGGAATTAGCGGATTAGGCAATCATTTGTTTTATCTTGCAAGAACATATTTACCTCATTGATAACCGGCTTCACCTAGTTTCACATTTTACAAAAAAGAAGACCCAAAATTAAAAAACAAAGGAGATCCGACCAATGAAAAAAACCATTCTTTCTGTTGCACTTGCCACTGCTGTTTCTTCGACACTGCCATTATTCGCTGACGCTGCTGAGCCAAAAACTTCAGCACCTGTTTCTACTACACTTCAGCAAACTGTCTTAAACAAAGCTGCTGCTGAAGGTAAAGCTGGCACTACAGCTAGCCCTAATGTTAACGTAAACTTTGATGTTCTTGGGATTGCCAATGCCATTGTAAACGCAGTAAACGCAAATGCAAACCGTTCTGGATTCGTGAAAAGCGTCATGGAAAGCACATTCTACGCTGCTGGCGGCAGATATAATGTCATGGTCTTTAACCTAAGCCAGAACTACGAAGACCGTTTTAACGGCGTCAAAACTTTCGCTACTGCTAATCTTGGTAATGTTGTTTACGGAATTTGGGTATTCGAAAGTGGTACATTTAAAAACAACGGCGATGGCGGCTGGGATAACTGGGCGTTTAGAGGCTGGTTTGACCGTCAAGATAAATTCGTTACGTTCCATCGTCCTTAATTCTCAGTTTTATCCATCAATCATACACGCACATTTAACCGATCTCTTTCTGAGATCGGCTTTTTTATGTAGAAAACGTATAAGTTCACCGGCGCTGCTTCATGATATAATGCAAGTCTGGAGGGGTGCACATGCTGAGAAAACTTGCAGTGACAAAAAACGGCGACTTGATTGAACATGCAACAATGCAGCAGCTTTCAAGCCCCGAAATCGCCTGGTATTGGATTGATTTTCATGCACCAACGGAAAAGGAAGCAGCGCTTTTGAAGGAATATTTTCAGTTCCATCCGCTTGCGATTGAGGATTGCTTCCATTATTTGCAGCGGCCGAAGCTTGATTTTTATGAGGGGTATTTATTTTTCGTGCTGCATGCCCTTAATCAAAAAACGCTGCGTTCTGAGGAAGTTGATCTGTTTGTTGGTGAAAACTATATCGTGACCTTTCATTTAAAGGAAGCGCCATACATTGAGCGTGTCATTCGAAAGCTCAAGGGGTCTGATAAAGAAAGAAACAGCGGACCTGAGCATATTGCCTACATGCTGATTGATCAGCTTGTTGATGATTATTTCCCTATTATTTATCAAATAGAGGACAGGCTGAATGAAATTGAGGATGAAGAAGGTCATAAAACGTATGGCACGTTGATGAACGAAGTATTCGGAATCCGATCCGATTTGCTCAAACTGCGAAGAACGATTATCCCGATGAGGGACCTTTTATATCGTATTGTGAACACAAATACGATGAAAAGCGATACAAACCGCCAAGCGTATTTTAATGATATTTACGATCATCTTTTGAAACTAACAGAGATCGTTGAGTCGAACCGGGACATGACAGCGGATTTACGAGACAGCTATCAGACGCTGAATTCCAACCGGATGAATGCGATTATGATGACATTGACCATTGTGTCGACCATTTTTATTCCACTGACCTTTATTGTTGGGGTGTACGGAATGAACTTTGACAACATGCCTGAATTACATTGGAAATACGGCTATTTTGGCGTGCTGATTTTCATGGGGCTGCTCGTCTCGGGAATGCTTTTATGGTTTAAACATAAAGGGTGGTTTAGGATTTTTAAATAATGTTTTGAGAGAAGTGCTTGGGAGGAAAATCATATGGAAAACTGGATTCCACTGAAAGACAAAGAATTAAAATTCGCCTGGAAGACTTTTGCGCGAGAGTTCAAATTTAAACCAAGCATCTCTCGCTTTCCCGCTTTTCAAGCACCCTCTCCTTACATCACATATGACATCTCTGCGTATTTTGAGGACTCTTCTCTTCTACATGCAGATGAAGATCTTGAAAAAAAGGCACTGCTCTCTTTTCAGGAGAATATCACCGGAACAGACGAATATATGCTGGCACTTGATTGGCAGCACGAATGCTACTGGATCACACCATATGGCTCGTTTGAAAAAGATGAATTTGGAGAATGGAAAGTTCCTGTTCTCCCTAATGGGGATTACTATTTCTTTTTATCAAAAGAAATGAATTGGGGCCTGCTAGGACATCCTTGGGAGCAAAGCATCACAATTTTCGGCGAGGGCCTGATTGACTCTTTTTCACGTCATCACCCTCTTTTGTTTCAGCGTAAAATCAGAGAGGGATAATCAAAAAGCCTGCAGGTCTTCTGCAGGCTTCTTTCTATAGCTGAGGCAGATGCCATACTTTTTCAAGCATGAGATCGTCTAGGCTTTTAAAGGAATATCCTTGTTTTTTCAGAGCGGTGATGGCATCATCCAGCGCTTCGGCATTGTCTCTTGAGACGGTATGAAGTAAGTAAATGGCACCTGGGTGCGCCTGCTTCATCATTTGATCATAAGCATACTGTTTTCCTTTTTGATGATGGATATGCCAGTCTACAAACGCTACTGACCAGAAAACAGTTTGGTAGCCGAGCTGTTTCGTTTCTTTTAGTACCCTTTCACTGAACACACCGCGCGGCGGACGAAGATAGAGGTTATCTTGTTTTCCTGTGATTTTGTACACAGCTTCATTGACACGGTCCAGTTCTTCTTTGATTTCTTTCGTACTTTTTGTTGTTAAATCTGGATGATGATAGGAATGGTTGCCAATGATATGACCTTCTTGTGCCATACGTTTGACAAGCCCGGGCTGGTCCTTTACAAAATGACCTGTCACAAAAAAGGTGCCTGGTACTTGATGTTTTTTCAGCACGTCTAAAATCTTGGGTGTGTACCCATTTTCATAGCCGTTGTCGAAGGTAAAATAAATCTCTTTCTTTTTCGTGTTACCTAAATAGAAGGCATCATACTTTTTTAAGAGTGCCGTCAATTCTTTGCCCGCATCCGGCGGCCTGTGCTCTTTGCTTTTCGCAAATCCCCAGTGGATGGGCTTATTAGACACGGCTCCTGCTTCTGAAAGAGGCATGGAAACAAAAAGCGCACATAAACAGATCAGCATGAATTTTTTCATTTACGTCACTTCCCGGTTTTTCTTCTATTGTGCAGAATAAGACCGAGACTCATACACCGATTCACCTGCCAATTTAAAGAAAAAAGCCCGCATTGCGCGAGCTATTCTTCCTTCCAATCATTTTTAAACCGTTCATATTTCGCTTCCAGGTCGTCAATCATCTGGATCAGTCTGTCTATATCCTCAACGTCTGTTGATTCGGGATCTAATGAATCAATCACATTCATAAACATATCTAATCGGTTCTTTAAATAATCAACCTGCTGCTCTTTGCTGTCTGCTGCCTTGCCCATCGATACACTCCCTTTAGCGTTTGTTTATAGCTTATCTTTTTTTCCCTTGTAAATCAATTGTGTCCCTCTTGCGTATAACCGTGATGAGGCTTAAAATTAACTGTTGGCGGGTCTACGTTTGCCCGAATGAAAAGGAGATAGATACCATGAACCAAAAAACAGCACTTCGTCCGATCACACCTGCATACGACCCTTGGGAAGCCTATCTCGATGTGCAGGATTACGGAGAAATGAAGCTGACAAATATTGAATTTACGACAACAACGCTCTGTAACATGAGATGTGAGCATTGTGCGGTCGGCTATACCTTACAGCCTAAAGACCCGAATGCGCTGCCGATCGATTTGTTACTCCGACGTTTAGATGAAGTTCCGCTCCTGCGCTCACTCAGTATTACAGGCGGAGAGCCTATGCTTTCTCTTAAATCTGTACGGGAATATGTCGTCCCTTTATTAAAGTATGCCCATGAACGCGGCGTGCGTACACAAATCAATTCAAATTTAACCCTTGATTTGGCGCGCTATGAAGAAATTATTCCATACTTAGACGTCCTTCACATTTCACATAACTGGGGCACTGTTGAAGAGTTTGCAACAGTCGGTTTTGCTATGATGGATCGTAAACCAACCTTTGAGCAGCGCGAGAAATTATTTAACCGCATGATTGAAAATAGTCAGGCACTTGTCAAAGCGGGCGTAACTGTATCCGCTGAAACTATGCTGAATAAGCGCACGCTTCCATATATTGAGCACATCCACCGGCAGATCGTCGAGGAGATGAAATGCCAGCGCCACGAAGTTCACCCGATGTACCCAAGTGATTTCGCCAGCGCCCTTGAATCATTGACGCTTCCGCAAATGCGGGATGCGATTCATCAGCTGCTTGATATTCGTGATCAAAACACATGGATGCTGTTTGGCACCCTGCCATTTTATTCATGCAGCACAGATGAAGAAGACCAGCGTCTCCTTAATCGATTGCGCCAGGAGAAAAATGTCACAGTACGAAATGACCCTGACGGCCGTTCGCGGTTGAATGTGAATATTTTTGATGGGAATATTATTGTGACAGACTTTGGCGATACACCGCCGCTTGGAAACATTGCAACTGATACATTGCAATCAGCCTATACACGCTGGATGGACACGAAATTAGCAAAAGAGCTGAATTGTCATTGCCCAAGCGTGCAGTGCCTCGGTCCGAATGTTCTAGTGAAAAACAGCTATTATCAAGATGTTGATTTTACTTCTCGAACAGCCAGGGGGTAATCGATAGATGGACGATACATTTCTGACAGTGGTCAAAAACAAATACATTGAAATTCTCCTTGTTGGGCTCGTTCTTTGGCTTGCTGTCTTTATGATCAACAAAGCCCTTCAAATTTTCTTTAAACGAACTGAGTTTATAGAGAATAAAAAGAAGAAAACGATCGAGAGCTTGGTCAAATCGGTCACGAAATACACCGCTTCGATTTGCTTTGTGCTCTATGTCATTTCTCTTTTCTTTCATGACTTTGGGAAAATTCTTGCGGGTGCTGGTGTCGCTGGGATCGTCATCGGTTTTGGCGCCCAGACGCTCATTCGTGATATTTTAGCAGGCATTTTTCTCATCTATGAACGCCAGATTCATAAAGGGGATTATGTGACGGTGAATAACCTCTTTAATGGAACCATTGAAGAGATTGGTCTCCGCTCTCTGCAAATTAGAGAATGGAGCGGCAAGCTGTTAACCATTTCTAACGGGGATATCAGGCAAATCCAAAACTATAACATGCAATATATGCGGATTACGGAATCTGTGTTAATTAGCGCGAATCAAAACCCAGATATCGCCTTCCAAGCACTTGAATCAGCATGTGACAATTTAAATCAAATGCATCATGATTTACTTAAAAAAGATGAATTCCAAAATGCCATTGAACCCTTTCAAGTTCATGGAATTATGGGCTTGAATAAGCTGAATCGCGGGATTGAAATCACAGTTAAGGGAATGGTCGAAGACGAAAAATACTTCGAAGCCGCTCTCGCTGTGCGAAAAGAAATGATTAAGCAACTTCATCAGCATGATGTCAAATTGCTTGAAGATCTCGCTTATCCCCAGCCTGCAAAATAACCTCATTCTATATGGGGTTATTTTTTTATTTGTATTTTGTTAACCGGTTAATTATAATGTTATTTAGTTAATCAGTTAATAATAGAGAGGATGTATGGAATGACAAAAACAGAAGCAATTTCTTTCATCAAGGAGATGTATCAAGAGGTGTTAACCAAGTTCGATACAAAAAAGGTGGAGGCTTATTTTTCTCCTGACTATCAGCAAGTGACCGATGGGAAGGTGTCCACGCTTAATGAGTTTAAAAAACATCTATCCACATTAAAAGAAATGACAACACAGCTTGCGATCCCCGCCTTTCATGATGTGTTATTTGATGAAGAAACGCAGCAAGCGTGTTTTCGTTACACGGTACATGTTGACCTCGCAAACGGAGACGGAGGTTTAATAGATGTCACAGCTCTTTTCACCTTATCAGATGGCAGGATCATTCGGTGCGACGAGCTGACTCGGGCTCACGAAAAACATGAAATGCTTGAACAGCTGGGGCACATCAGCTAACAATTCTCTTCATTTCAGCCCTCTTACTTCTATCCTCTTGACTGATTCATGTATAATAGATAGCAGAATGATTTCATGCAGCATGGGGACCCTCATACTGTGTATTTTCTAATTGAAAGAGAGTGAATAAGATGGGTCGTAAGTGGAACAACATTAAAGAAAAGAAAGCATCAAAGGATGCCAGTACAAGTCGTATTTACGCAAAATTCGGGCGTGAAATCTATGTGGCTGCCAAACAAGGTGAGCCAAACCCAGAATCAAACCAAGCACTTCGTTTTGTCCTAGAACGTGCAAAAACATATAGTGTCCCAAAACATATTGTGGACCGTGCCATTGAAAAAGCCAAAGGCGGTGCGGAAGAGAACTTCGATGAGCTGCGCTACGAAGGATTTGGTCCAAACGGATCAATGGTCATCGTTGATGCCCTCACCAATAACGTGAACCGTACAGCTTCAGATGTTCGAGCAGCATTTGGGAAAAACGGCGGAAACATGGGCGTAAGCGGCTCTGTTGCTTACATGTTTGACGAAACAGCTGTCATCGGTGTCGAAGGGAAAAGCGAAGAAGAAACACTTGAGCTTTTAATGGAAGCAGATGTTGATGTACGTGACATCATGGAAGAAGATGAAACGGTGATTGTGTACGCTGAACCAGATCAATTCCATCAAGTACAAGAAGCATTCAAACAAGCCGGTGTTGAAGAATTCACTGTCGCTGAAATCACAATGCTACCGCAAAACGAAGTGACGTTAGATGATGAATCTAAAGCACAATTTGAAAAGCTGATCGATGTATTAGAAGAGCTTGAAGACGTGCAGCAGGTTTATCATAATGTGGATTTAGGGGAATAAAAAAATTAAGCCATAGTAGTCGTTGAGTTCATTCAACTTCTACTATGGCTTTTTTATTTTCTCAATAAAATGTAATATATGTATAATGTGTTAATGTCTACAATTTTCAAGGAGATGAGTTTCATTTTTAAAACATGGTGGTTTTCTTATTATGGATTTATGATCATCCCTTATCTTGGCCTATGTCTTATTTTCAACGACTTACCGATATTGACTAAAGTTATCTTCTTTCTTTTTATCATTTGGTATTTATATAACGCCTTTGACTTTTACAAAAATGAACTAAAAAGAAAAAAAGAGAAACCCTATTAGCAAAAAACAGTCATCTCCTCTGTTGATAAGAGGAGATGACTGTTTTAATTCATCCCTTGAAACCCAAACGTCAGGTGATCCTGAACAGGTATCCAAGCGCCGATTCCTTGTGAGGTCACGTTTTTTACGACGAGTTTGCGTTTATTTCCTTTTAGCACAAGGTACACTTCTCCGTAAGTAATCTTACCTTTTTCGTTAATCGCTGGTGCATAGGCATGAAGCGATGCTGCTTTTTTTGGAGAGACATGGTAAGACTGATCTCGTTTAGTTCCTGCACCAATTACGGTGTCAAACGCGAGGGGCAGCTTTGTTTTTTGAATTGCTTTTTGCATCATCAATGTTTTCACATCTTCTGGGCTTGGCACTTTTGCTGTGAGTCCGCCGCTTACTTTCACTTGCTGCTTTTGAACGTATTTTCCAATGGCTGTTTTATTGCCGCCTCTGTTATCAATATGGTTCGTATTCACCTTTTTGTATTCCCAATTGGCGACTGTTTCGTTTGAATCGTAGCTCAGTGCCCATCTCCCAAGGAAAATGGTCGCGCGGTATCCAACTGCTAATGGCGTCCCTGAAATGCTGGATTCATTCAGCATTTTAATCAAATGAGTATTCTCAATCGGGACACTTGTTGTTTTGAACAATTCAGCCGTCAGCTCGCTCGGCTGGAGCAGCGGCTGATCCTGTGACGCGTTCGGATAAGTATTCTCCTTTGAAATACTTGCGACAGAGGATGGCACTTTAAATGGCTTTGCCGCCTCCGCTGGAAAGCTGTATAGAAAACTTAAGGATAAGAGAACAACAAACATGATGCGGGGCATCTTTTTCATATCATCACTCTTTCTCATTCATTTTTCCATAGTATTTTCCCGAAAGACGTCCCTTATCCACAAAAGATTATAAAAGGAAAAATCCAATCGCCATAATAAAATAGGCAGCGAGTAATGTGGCGCCTTCAAACCAGTTTGTATCACCATCATTTGATAAAATGACCGTGAGCAGCACAGAGGATGCCATCGCAATGAGCTCTGGCAAGGAGAAAATGAGCGGCATCTGCTTATCAAAAAATAGCGAGCTGATGACAAGAATCGGCGCAACCATCATGGCAACCTGAAGTGTGGAGCCAAAGGCGATTTCTACTGCTACATCCATTTTGTTTTTATACGCCATGATGACAGCTGAGGCATGTTCTGCTGCGTTGCCGACGATGGCCACAATAATGACACCGATAAACAGCTCACTCCAGCCAAATTGTTCTCCTACCGTATCAAATGTATGAACAAGGCGCTCTGAAATGTACGCAACTGCGATTGTCGAAAGCAGCAAAATGACAGTGGCAAACTTTCCAGACCATTCAGGTGTTTCTTCTTCCGTCTCTGCTTCGCCTTCCATGCTCTCCTGCTTGGCAACATACACCCCGCGGTGGCTGACCAGTTTGAAATAGAGCGCCGCGACATAAAGCAAAATCATCACAATACTGATCCCAATGCTTAAAACAAACTGTTTATTCTCTGCCATCTCCATCGAAAATACTTCTGGAATGACAAACGCTACAATAATAGCAAACATGAGCAAGCCTGAATTGTGCCTTGCATCATGGACATTGAATACTTGGCGCTTATATTTTAATCCGCCAACGAAAAAAGACAAGCCAGCCACAAGCAGTAAATTTCCGATGACCGATCCTGTTAATGATGCAAGTACGATGGCCGTCAGTCCTTGCTTTAAAGCAAAAAACGAAATGATTAACTCCACCGCATTTCCAAATGTAGCGTTTAAAAGTCCACCAATTCTGGGCCCCGCAATGATGGCAAGACTTTCTGTGGCTCTTCCCATAAAACTAGCAAGACCAATAATGGCGATACAATAAACGGCAAACATGACGACCTGCGGGAAATGAAGAAAACTGCCAAGCACCGATAGCGGAACACCGATTGCGACAATCACAAGAAATAAACGATTCATACAGCCATTCTCCTTTACATATGTCTGACTGTTATTCTTTCGTGAGTGCCGGCATCATATACATTTTAGATTCGCGCGTGTGAGAAGGTGATATCAATACTTCCTTTCACGGACTGCACCATAGAGCAATGCTTCAATGCAAGGGTGATCACTTTATCGATTTGTTCATCAGATGTATTAATGTCTTCAAATAAGATATGTAAATGAATGCAGGAAATCTTGTTTACAGCTCCTGCCCTTGTCGTTTCAGGTGTGATCGTCAGCCCTTTATAGGATATTCGCTTTTTACGGCACACATGAATGAGCATTTCTCCAAAGCAGCCTGCAATGGCTGAGGTGAACAATTGAGATGGACGGTACCCCATTTCTTCTGTTCCTGAAATAGGCAGCTGCCTGTCCTCATTATGTGCGATCCAATGATCCTTTTCGTATGTCAGCTTCATTCCTTTTCCACCTTTCTATTGAAACCCCTATGGTTCCATTGTACGATGAAAGCATGAACTTGTAAGGAGCATCTTATGTCGAGAATTCACTTTATGATTTTAATTTTACTTGTATCCGTGTCTGGTTTTTCACAGGGTGCATTACTTCCTGTCATTTCCATTATTTTCGAACATGCCGGTACATCTCCTACGTTAAACGGCCTGCATGCCACAGGCTTATATCTCGGTGTGCTGCTTGCGTCTCCTTTTATGGAAGCACCGCTTCGCCGGTTTGGATTTAAGCCGTTAATCGTCATTGGAGGCGCCGCTGTTTTTTTAAGCTTGTTTAGCTTTGTGTTTTTTGAATCTTATGTCGTCTGGTTTTTCCTCCGGCTTATGATCGGGATTGGTGACCATATGCTGCATTTCTCTACACAGACGTGGGTGACCTATGCTTCATCTTCGAGAAATCGCGGAAGAAACATTTCACTGTATGGATTATCGTTTGGACTCGGTTTTGCCGCCGGCCCTTTTTTAACGCCGCTCATTGAGATCAATCCAGCTTTGCCTTTTATTGTTTCTGGTGCCGTTAGTTTATGTATTTGGCTGCTTGTGTTTGTTTTAAAAAATACATATCCAGATACGGGCGAAGTGCAAACGTCAGAGCAGACAAACAGTTTGAAGCGCTTCAAAAAGGCCTTTCAATTTGGCTGGGTCGCCTTTATGATGCCATTTTGCTATGGATTTTTAGAAACGACGCTTAATAGTAACTTCCCTGTATATGCGCTAAGAAGCGGTGTGACAGTAGAGGCAGTTGCGTTTATTTTACCTGCGTTTGCCATTGGGAGCATTGTCTTTCAGCTTCCTCTTGGGATGCTCAGTGACCGGTTTGGCAGACGCCGCATCATTTTATGTGTGACACTCGCTGGATCATTCTTTTTCCTTTTAGCAGGGATCTTCATTCAATCCGTTTTGGCTGTCGCCATCTGTTTCTTTATCGCTGGAATGGCTGTAGGCTCTACCTTCTCACTTGGCATCAGTTATATGACCGACTTATTGCCAAAGCATCTGCTTCCCGCCGGGAACTTGATGTGCGGGATGGCGTTTAGTGCCGGCAGTATTCTCGGGCCGGTACTCGGAGGATTCTTTGTGCAAACGTTTGAAGGAATGAATTTACTTTACCTTGTCAGTATCGTGATATTATTTGTGTTTTGCTGCGTTCGGTTTGGGAGAACGACGGCAGTGCTGGAAAGTCCCAATGAATCCATTTCTAATTAAAAAACTCCCCTGCATCGCAGAGGAGTTTTTTCATTTAATGATAACCATTTTGCCCGTTCGCACTGCCGCTTGTTTTGTGCTTTGGCTGATGGCCTTTGTTTTGTTTCGTGTTGCTTCCGCCTTTTTTCGATTGTTTGGACATATGTGATTCCCCCATCCATCAAGATTGAACATGTTCGTTCTTCTTTAGGATGCCCAGATTTCTTCACACCTTGCCTGGTACGATTTTACGCTTATGTAAAAGCGCATTGAGCTCGCCGCCAAGGATAATCATGATGCCGGTTAAATAGAACCAGATCATTAAAATAATGATTCCCCCAATACTTCCGTACATCGCGCTGTAATTAGCAAACTCGCCTACGTAAAATGAGAACAGCATGCTCACCAAAATCCATCCAATCGATGCAAAAATGGCGCCTGGCAGGACAAATTTCAATTTCAGTCTGATGTTTGGGGCGAAATAGTACAAGGCTGTAAACACAATCAATAATATCAGCGGGCTAATGATCCACCTCATGGCCGTCCAAATGGTGAGAAAGGCATCTGACTGCCCAACTAATTTAGCGACAAATAAGCCAAGTTCTTTTCCAAAGACAGGTAGCATTAAAGCAAAAATAATCGTAAGAACCATCGCTATGGTTAAGATGATTGATGTTAAACGTACGAGAATGAAGGAACGATTTTCCTCAACTTCGTAAGCATGGTTAAATGCTCTGACGACGGCATTAATCCCGTTAGATGCAGACCAAAGGGCGGCAATAATCCCGAATGACAACAATCCGCCGTTGCGGCTGTTCAGTGTCTCTTCGGCGATGGATTCAATCATCGAAAGCGCTCCTTCTGGCGCATAACCAGAGATGACGCTCAGGACATCCTTCGACGTCAGCGGCAAATATCCAACGAGTGTCAGCACGAAGATGAGAAACGGAAATAATGAAAGCAAAAAGAAGTAAGCAAGCTCAGCAGATTTTGCTGGTCCTTCATGCAGCAAAAAGCGTTCAATTAACGCTTTAATAAAACCCATACGCCTCATCTCCAATGATCAATCTTTCTATTTCGATCGAAAGTGATCCTTTGTTTCTTCAATAATCTCTAATACTTTTGGGGTTGTTTCCTTTAACTGATTGACTTGTTCATTTAAAAATGACAAATCATCTGAGACTGTTCGCATCAGCTGCTTCGTTTCTTCCATTTTTTCTTTCACGCAAGCAGAAATTCTAGCTGGCTCCTGACGGTATTCCGCCAGCTTTTCCTGACAGTCATCCCATTTGTCTTTAAGCGCAATTCTCGTTGGCCGATGAAATAATGTCAGCAGTGCGCCGCAAGCTGCTCCTATCACAGCTCCTCGAAGCATGATTTGATTTTTCTCTTCCATCTCGTCTGATCTCCTTTCAGTTAAAGGTGTTTCTCTTTCTTTACATACGTCAA
Organism: Bacillus sp. FSL R5-0659; assembly: GCF_038008785.1. Taxonomy (NCBI): domain Bacteria; kingdom Bacillati; phylum Bacillota; class Bacilli; order Caryophanales; family Bacillaceae; genus Bacillus; species Bacillus sp. FSL R5-0659. Next base: position 781,026 of record NZ_JBBOZU010000001.1, on the reverse strand, counting down.
AAAACGATCAATTCCTGTTTCAATTAAATCATGTACTTCCTCAAAGTTTCCAGTGTAATAAGGGTCTGGCACATCATCTCGATCATCGTCTTCAACAAAGTCAAGAAGACGGCCAATAAAGTGATGTTTCCCATAACCGGCTATACTGCGAAGTGCCCCTACATTTTCAGCATCCATCGCAATGATATAGTCGTATGCTGTGATGTCCTCATCTATGATTTGTCTTGCGGACATCCCTTCATAGCTGATCCCTTTTTCATCAAGCAGCTTTCGTGTTCCTTCATGCGGAGGACTGCCTTGATGCCAGCCGCCAATGCCTGCTGAATCAATGACAAAGTGCTCGCTTAGTCCTTCATCTTCTACTCGTTTTCTAAACATGGCCTCTGCCATCGGTGACCTACAAATATTGCCAAGACATACGAATAATACATGAATCATCCTTCATTCTCCTCCTATCTTTTCCCTAGAAACTGCTTTCGAAAACCTTTTCTCTATCATATCAAGCCCTTTTTCTTTTGAAAACTTTGCAAGAAAAACTCCCATCGGCATTGACACATTATACAAAAAAAGGGGACACTTTAGGAGAATTGCACAAATAAAGGGGGATACATATGGGATGGGTAGAACAGATTGTCAGCAATATTAATGATGTATTATGGGGACCGCCGCTTTTGTTTTTGATCGTGGGGACTGGGATTTACCTTACCTTTCGCGTACTCTTTATTCAAATTAGGCTGCTCCCCTATTCGCTGAAGCTTGCATTTTCAAAGCAAGACAAGACATCAGAAGGTGATATTTCTCACTTCCAAGCATTAATGACAGCTCTTGCTGCAACGGTTGGAACGGGAAATATTGTAGGGGTCGCCTCTGCTGTCATTGCCGGCGGACCAGGCGCTGTGTTTTGGATGTGGTTTGCAGCGTTCTTTGGAATGGCGACAAAATATGCTGAAGCTGTTCTCGCAGTGAAATACCGTGTCAAAAATGAAAAAGGTGAAATGTCCGGCGGGCCAATGTACTATTTGGAGCATGGCTTGAAGCAAAAATGGCTAGGGGTGCTGTTTGCTATTTTTGGTGCTGCGGCTGCCTTTGGAATTGGGAATCTCGTGCAGTCAAATTCGATTTCTGGTGTCATGAATTCAACCTTTCAGATTCCAACATGGATCACAGGCATTATTATTACGGCCTTTACTGCGCTCGTGATTTTAGGCGGGATTAAAAGCATTGGCCGGGTGACGGCTATTTTTGTACCAGTCATGGCTTTATTCTACGTCATTTGCGGGCTGATCATTCTTGTCATGAATGCGGATCTTGTCCCAAGTGCAGTCGGGCTCATTTTTACGGATGCATTTACAGGTCAAGCCGTTGCAGGTGGCGCGATCGGTACCGTAATCCGCTGGGGTGTGGCGAGAGGGGTATTTTCCAATGAAGCAGGTCTTGGTTCTGCACCAATCGCTGCTGCTGCTGCCAAAACAGATATGCCTGCTCGTCAAGCGCTTGTGTCAATGACGCAAGTATTTATTGATACGATGATTGTTTGTTCCATAACCGGGATCACAATTGTCATGGCCGATATGTACGTCACAGAAAAAAGTGATGCACTCACCTCGTTATCCTTTGCTCATTTCCTTGGACCAATCGGCTCAATCATTGTTGCAATCGGCTTACTTTTATTCGCTTATTCCACCATTATTGGCTGGTCCTATTACGGTGAAAAATGCTTTACATATTTGGCAAAAGATTCGTATGTGATGTATTATCGTGTTGTGTTTGTTATTGCTGTCTTTTTCGGTGCCGTGTTTAAGAATGATTTCGTCTGGGGCGTGGCGGATATGCTAAACGGACTGATGGCTGTTCCGAACTTAATCGGCCTTATCGGTTTATCAGGAGTTGTCGTGTTTGAATCTAAACGAATCATTGATAAGATCAAGCAGGAGAAAAAGGAGAAAAACATCTCCGTGTCGTCTTAATAGCCCTTTTATTCTTTTGCATTTCTGTTAAAATAGACATGTTATTCAACACATATGCAGGAAAGGACGTGCCGCCCTTGTCAGAGCAAAAAGCGGCTGAAGTCAATCAGCTGATTGAAGACATTTCGCAAAAGTTAAATATGCTGAACATTGGAGTCATCAAAGCCGAGGACTTCAGTCCAGACAAGTACGAAGATATTGAATTTCTACACCAAATGGTGATGAAAAAATCTTCATTCAGCCCAAGTGAAATGCAAGCCATCGCAAGCGAACTAAAAAACTTAAGAAAATAATCGTGCAAAGGAAACCAGATTGCGGTTTACGCCGCTTTCTTCCATCCATGCACAGAAAAAGCCAGCACCCCGCAAGGTGCTGGCTTTATTTATCCTGTCAAAAACTGCTTATTTTGCGAGCAGTTTTAATGATTCACGGTTAAATGCTGGAATGTCATCAGGTGTACGGCTTGTCACAAGCTGATCCTGACAAACAACAACTTCTTCATCTTTGAATTTGGCGCCTGCGTTTTCCATATCTACTTGAATGGATGTATAGCCAGTCGCGCCTCTGCCTTCCAGCGTCTTCGCTGTAATGAGCAATTGCGGTCCGTGACAGATCGCAAATACTGGTTTTTTCTCGTCCATAAATGCTCTTGTGAATTGGACATAGCGATCATCTGCACGCAGAATGTCTGGTGAGAAACCGCCAGGAATCAGTAGTGCATCGAAGTCTTCAGGCTTCACGTTATCAATGGACGCATCCACTCTCACTTCTGCTTCTCCTTGCTTCCCTTTCACTGTTTTACCTTTTTCGTTTTCAATTACTGTGATCTCATGGCCTGCATCTTTAAAGGCTTTTGCAGGCTCGGTGAATTCAACATCCTCAAAGTAATCTGTTAATACAACTGCAATTTTCTTACCCATGTAGAAACCCTCCTGCTTGATTATCGTTTACACTACACACTATACCCGGGTACATTGAAATCAAACATCCTATCCCGATCAGAAAACCCCTTATGATAAAAATAAGCATTTAGACTTATTTATATTTCCTCAACAAGGTAATTCGTATGATTTATGTTATCTTTACAATAATCTGCAAAAAATAACTACAAAAGTTAACGAAACATTTCTACAATAGGTATTGTGGTCAAAAAAATTAGAAAGGCGGAGATCAGGTGAAGAAGCAAACACATAGGTCTAAACGAAGGAAAAACCTGTCTATTCTGCTCACTTCCATTATGATGATTAGTCTCATTCTCCCAGCAGTACCTACTCATGCAGCAATAGAAAACGGCGATGCCGTAAAAGTCAGCATCTTAGCCACAACGGATGTTCATGCGAACATGATGAACTATGATTATTACAGCGACAAAGAAACAAATGAATTTGGTTTGGCAAAAACAGCCGAGCTAATTGAAAAGCACCGTTCACAAAATCCAAATACACTCCTTGTTGATAACGGAGACCTGATTCAAGGAACCCCTCTTGGAGAATACGTTTACAAAAATGAGAAAGACAGCATCATCAATCAAACAAAGGTTCACCCCATTATTCATACACTCAACAAACTAAAGTACGATGCAGGAACACTTGGCAATCATGAATTTAACTACGGATTATCATTTCTTGACGGTACTATTGCCGGGGCTAACTTCCCAATTGTCAATGCGAACGTCAAAAAGTTAAATGGAGAACACCGTTTTACGCCTTATGTGATTCAAGAAAAAACATTTAAAGACGCAAACGGAGCCTCACAAACTGTGAAAGTCGGTTACATAGGATTCGTTCCACCACAAATTATGACGTGGGATAAGAAGCATTTAGATGGACAAGTTCAAGTGCAGGATATCGTCGAATCTGCCAATGAAACCATTCCTGAAATGAAGGAAAAAGGAGCAGATATCATCGTCGCTCTTGCCCATACAGGAATTGAAAAAACCGCTTCGCCTAAAGGATCAGAAAATATGATCTTTGACCTTGCCACGAAAACGAAAGGCATCGATGCGATCGTGTCTGGCCACCAGCACGGCACATTCCCAAGCGCTGAATATAGCGGCGTTGACAAATTCGATGTCTCAAAAGGAACCATCAACGGCATTCCAGTCGTCATGTCTAAAAACTGGGGAAGCTACCTCGGCGTCATTGATTTAACATTAGAGCCTGACGGCAGCAACTGGAAAGTCACAGATGGAACAGGAAAGATTGAATCTGTTGCAGGAGTCACCTCTCAAAACAGCACTGTAAAAGATGCTATTCAAACGACGCATCAAAACACACTTGATTATGTAAGAAAACCTGTCGGTAAAACAGAAGCAGACATTAACAGCTTTTTTGCTCAAGTGATGGATGACCCTTCTATTCAAATTGTGACGGATGCACAAAAATGGTATGCACAAGAAAAAATGAAGGATACGTCATACAAAAACTTACCGATTTTATCTGCAGGCGCCCCGTTTAAAGCCGGCGGCCGAAACGGTGTAAATTATTATACAAATATCGCAAAAGGTGATTTAGCGATTAAAAATATCGGCGATCTCTACCTTTACGATAACACCGTGCAAATTGTCAAACTGAAAGGCAGTGAAGTGAAAGACTGGCTCGAGATGTCTGCCGGACAGTTTAATCAGATCAAACCAAACGATTCAAATGAACAGCCTATTTTAAACGAAGAATACCGCTCGTATAACTTTGATGTGATCGATGGTGTCACCTATCAAGTTGATGTGACGCAACCTGCTAAGTACAGCACAACAGGCACTCTTGTCAATGCGAATGCAAACCGCATCAAAAACCTGTCCTACAACGGAAAACCAGTTTCTGACAATCAAGAATTTTTAGTCGTGACAAACAACTATCGAGCTTCTGGCGGCGGTGGCTTCCCGCATCTGACGCAAGATAAAGTGGTGCTTGCCTCAGCCGATGAGAACCGCCAAGTGCTGATGGATTATATTATCGAACAAAAAACCATCAACCCAAGTGCGGACCAAAACTGGTCCATTGCACCAATCAAAGGCGCAACAGTCACATTCGAATCTTCTCTTTTAGCTAAGCCTTTTGCTGAAAAATCTAGCAGCGTAGACTTTGTTCGTAACGCCAGCACAGATGGTCTTGGTGTGTACAAGCTAGCCTTTAAAGAGGATGGCACAACAGAACCGCCTGCATCAGACAACTGGAATTTAACGGTGATGCATACAAACGATACACACGCCCACCTTGATGATGCGGCAAGGCGTGCCACAAAGATTAAAGAAGTTCGAGCCGAAAGCAAGAACAACATTTTATTAGATGCTGGAGATGTCTTCTCTGGTGACCTATATTTCACAAAATGGCAAGGACTTGCCGATCTCAAACTGATGAACTTAATGAAATATGATGCCATGACGTTTGGTAATCATGAATTTGACAAAGGTCCTTCTGTTCTTCGTCAATTCCTGACAGGTGATGCATCAGATGTAGATGCGAAAAACCGTCACCAATTTGAAAAGCCTGCATTCCCGATTGTGTCATCAAACGTTGATGTCTCTAAGGAAAAACAATTGAGCGGCTTAGTGAAAAAGCCAGCCACATTTAAAGCTGGTGAGAAAAAAGAAGCTGGGATTTACCCATACATCCTGCTTGATGTAAACGGTGAAAAGGTGGCGGTATTCGGCTTAACCACTGAAGACACGGCCATTACATCCAGCAGCGGCCCTAACATTCAATTCAAGGATGCATACAAGAAAGCAAAGGAAACAGTCAACACCATTCAAACAGAAGAAAAAATCAATAAAATCATTGCTTTAACACACATTGGCTATAACCGTGATCTTGAGCTTGCTCAAAAAGTAGACGGGATTGATTTAATCATTGGCGGTCACACGCACACCCTTGTTGAAAAATTAAAGGTCGTCAATAAGAAAGAACCAACGATTGTCGCACAAGTAAAAGACTACGGACAATTCTTAGGGAAAGTAGACGTGGTCTTTAATCAAAAAGGAGTCGTACAGCCAAAGGCATCTTCTTTTGACCTCATCACCATCGATGACTCTGTCAAAGAAGATGCCGATGCAAAAGCGATCCTCGATCAGTACAAGGCAGATATTCAAGATTTAAAAACGGAAAAAGTCGGCTCTACTGATGTCCTCTTAGATGGACAACGAGAGCACGTCCGTGCGAAGGAAACGAACCTTGGGAACTTTATTGCTGACGGCATGCTGAAGAAAGCACAAGAATCTGCTGGTGCTGATCTTGCTATCACAAACGGCGGCGGTATTCGAGGCAGCATTGAAAAAGGAGATATCACTTTAGGTGATATTTTAACGGTCATGCCATTCGGAAACACACTCTATGTTGCGGATTTAAAAGGCAGCCAAATTAAGAAAGCGCTCGAACAAGGGCTTTCAGGCATTGAGGAAGGCGGCGGCGCATTCCCTCATGTAGCCGGCATTGAATATACGTTTACACTGAGTAAACCAGCTGGCAGCAGACTCATTGATGTCAAACTGAAAGACAAAAACGGCAAACTAACAGACATTGATGATAAGAAAACATACCGCGTGGCAACAAACGCATTTGTCGGGACAGGCGGCGATGGCTACAGCGTCTTTACAGAAGCCTCTCACGGCGAAGACTTAGGCTATGTTGACTATGAAATCTTCAAAGAGCAAATTGAACAGGCAGATGGCGGGCATATTTCTCCTGTCATCGATCATCGAGTGAAAGAAGTGTTCCTTCCACGTGCGAAAGGAAAAGGCGCTTATGACATTCAAGATGATGAGAAATTCCAAACGTATGTGCAGCATACAAACAAAGCATTGCTCTATTTAGACAAAGCGAGCGAAGCGAAAAACGTTCAATTGTCTCTATCAAAAGCACAGGTAGCCGAGCTGAAGAAAAGAGAGCAAGATCCGAACGTCACTATCTATCATGACAAAGTGGGACTCGCATTACCGCTGTCTAACTTGTCCGAGAAAAACGCAGAAATATCGATGACAAAGACGGATAAGGTGAAAAATGCATTAACGAATACGTATGATTTCCAAATCAAACAAGATCAGAAAAAGGTTTCTACCTTTAAAGATCCTGTTACACTATCCTTTACATTAGATGAGCCTCAAAAGGCAAAGAAACCTGGTGTATATTATGTAGACCGCAAGAAAAATCGTTATGCCAAAACAAGTAATGGATCATTCCAAAATGGGGTCGTTTCAGGTCAAACTGAGCACTTCAGCGAATACACCGTACTCAACCAAAGCGGAGCAGCTGGAACAACGCCAGATCAAACTGGCGGAAATGGCGGAACTTCAGCGCCAGGCGAAGGTACAGGTACAGATCCAAACCAAGATGGAACCGGACTCCCAGGCGGCACACTGCCGAATACAGCAACAATGATGTATACAGCTGTATTGATTGGCGTACTCATGCTTGCCTCAGGCGGTATCCTCTATTACTACCAGCGTAAGCGTACAAGAAAAAATGTATCATCCTAAAAGAAAAGGACAGAGCCTATGCTCTGTCCTCATATTGTTGACAAAGGGCTAAAATGCTCTTGATTTTAGCCCTTTGTCTTCTTTTCAGCGTGATAGAAAACCTTTGCAGTCTAGGAAGGACGAGCACTGGAGCGGAGCGAATTTGACATTCGTGAGCACCGGAGCGCAGACCTGACACCGAATGCGAGGGTTTGTCTACACGCTGAAGGACAGAGCCTATGCTCTGTCCTTTTTTCATCTCAATCTTGGGATAAATAGATCCAATTGCGTTTATCAAATTGTTTCACATCATCTGATCCTATATGACGCAGCATTCTATTGAAGAACGTGATGTCATCTTCATCATCGATGGCATATAAATCCTCTTGAACATAATCTCTCGTAATAAAATTCGTTAAATTCGTATTATTTACAAATTCAGCAAAATACGATTGGACAAGAGTTAAATCCTCTTCACTTAACTTTTCATCATTAATAATTGAAATATGAAACACATTCAAAATCGCTTGTATATCTTCTTCATCCATATAACATAATGGATCTAGTTTTCTATCTTCTTCCATAAACGGTTTTCGAGTATCTTCAATGATGACGTAACATAATATTCGATGATCTTTCATCACGCTAAAAATTTCTAAATCCCGTAATTTTAGTGGTCGATTCAGTCTAATCATTTTTCCTCCTATAAATCAAAATTTTTTCGTTGTGTATATCCCCGTTTCTCCAAAACCTGAAAAGGACAGAGCCTATGCTCTGTCCATTTTTTCTCTTCTAGCAAAATCGACGAATCTAAAGCGGTCTAATCGGTGACGGCTTTCTGTGTATTGAAATAGACTCGTATCCTCTAAGAACACATAATTCTTTACCACGACGACATGGTCAAATCCTTTCAAATCAAGGTACTTGGCGTCCTCTTCTGTACATGGCTCTACCACAAACTCCTTTTGAGCATAGCTGATTGATACACCGAGTACTCCTTCAATATACTCGTAGATTGATCCTTCGCATATGTCTTTAGACAATACTTCAACATGCTTTTGCAAAAAGTAGTCCTTGTCTAAAATCACTTCTTCCCCGCTAATATTGCGAGAGCGAATGACTTTCCAGACGTCCGTCTGTCCATCAATTTTCAGCTGAGACTGAATATACTGATCCGGTTTGATTAAACCGAATTCATGAACCGTTGTAACTGTCTTTCGGCCAAGCGTTTTGGAAAGCTCTTTAAAGCTGACAAGACCTGATACAGGGAACTGCATTTTCTCCCGATTCAGCAATACAGAGCCTTTCCCGCGGATTTTTTGGATATAGCCATTTTGCACAAGAATATTTAATGCCTTTCTCACCGTCTCCCGGGACGTGTCGTACATAATCGAAAGCTCATGCTCTGATGGGAGGATGCCTTTATCCTGCCATTCACCTTGTTCAATTCGTCTTGCGAGCTGATCATAAATCACTCGAAACTTATTCTCTTTCATTTTCCCTCCGCCCCATTTTCTAGCGTTTGGTTAAATGATAAACGATTGACTCATATGGGCGCAACGTAAATCCCTTGATATGTGCCGGCACATCCTCATAATTGGATAACAGCACTTGACTCTCCATCTCATCAGCAGCCTGCACAAGCTCATCAGGAAGCGTAAAGTCCGTCTCCCCTGCATAAAAGTGGTTGATCACGAGGAGCTTCTCATCCTTGCTTTCTCTAACATAAGCAAAAATCTTTGGATCTTCTGCTAGGAGTAAGGAGAAGCTGCCATATGTGATCACGTCAAGTTCTTTACGCAGTCTGCAAAGGGCTTGGTAATGATAGAAAATGGACGTCCGATCTTTTAATGAAGCCTCGACCGAAATATCGTTATTGGCTGGCTCAATCCAAGGCGTTCCTGTTGAAAAACCTGCATTCTTCTCTGAGGTCCACTGCATTGGTGTTCTCGCATTATCTCTTGACTTGACCTGTAAAATGGCGAGTGCTTCTTCCTTTGATTTCCCCTTTTCAAGCATGACTTCGTACATATTGAGTGATTCGATATCACGGTAAGACGAAATGTCCTCAAAGCGAGGATTCTTCATGCCTATTTCCTCACCTTGATAAATATAAGGAGTCCCCTGCATGAGATGAATCGTGGTCGCCAGCATCTTCGCTGATTGCTGATGATACGTGTCATCATCACCATACCTTGAGACGATACGCGGCTGATCATGATTGCACCAAAACAGCGCATTCCAGCCGCCGCCCTCATGCATTTTCGTCTGCCATTCAGACAGAATCGACTTCAATTCTTGAAAATCAAATGGTGCGATCGCCCACTTTTCACCGTTTGGATAATCCACCTTTAAATGATGGAAGTTAAACGTCATATCCAGCTCCTGCCGATCAGGTCTTGTATACCGAATACAGTCTGCGATATTCGTCGAAGACATTTCTCCCACTGTCATGCTATCGTATTTCGAAAAAACCTCCTGGTTCATTTCATGCAAAAATTCATGAATTCTTGGCCCGTCTGTATAGTACATGCGGCCGTCGCCTTGCACAGATTGTCCGGCATCATCTAAGAAACGCTGATCCTTTGAGATGTTGTTGATGACATCCAGCCTGAACCCATCAATTCCTTTTTCAAACCAAAAGTGCATGATGTCATATACTTTTCTGCGCACCTCATCCTTCTCCCAATTGAGATCCGCCTGAGTGACATCATATAAATGAAGATAATAATCTCCTGTTACTTCGTCCAGTTCCCAGGCTGGACCGCCAAATTTCGACTGCCAATCATTCGGGGGAGATCCATCCGCTTTTGGCTCCTTCCAAATATAATAATCTCGGTAAGGATTATCCTTTGACTCACGCGAGGCTTGAAACCACTCATGAAAAATGGATGTATGGTTCACGGCTAGATCCATGATGACTCGTATGCCTCTTTCATGCGCTTCCTTCAGCATGCATTCAAAATCTGTCATTGTGCCGTACATCTCATGGATTTTTGTATAATCACTAATATCATAGCCATTGTCATACTGCGGGGACTCATACATTGGCGTGAGCCAAATACAATCCGCCCCAAGCTCTTTGATATAATCAAGCTTTTTCGTCACGCCATTGATATCACCTGTCCCAGAGCCTGTTGTATCTAAAAAGCTTTTCGGATAAATTTGATAGACCACCGCTTTTTTCCACCACGGTTCATTTGTTTGCTGATTCAATTTCCTTCACCACCACTAGTTAAGTTCGTCTGAAAAATCCTTCTTCTTTTTTAGTTTTGCATATAAAAGAGTACCGATGAATGGGAGGATGAGTACAATCACCATTCCGATTGCAAATGCACCCCAATATTTCGGGATAATGGAGAAGATTCCTGGAATGCCGCCAACACCAACTGAGCTTGCCAGCACCCCTTGAGAGGCGATAAACATACCGGCTAGTCCTGAGCTGATTAGTGCAAAAATAAATGGGAATCGATAACGCAGGTTGACCCCAAACATGGCCGGTTCAGTAATTCCTAAATAAGCAGAAATACTTGATGTCAGCGAAAGTCCTTTTTGCTTTTCATCTTTTAAGACAAACATCATCGCAAGGGCAGCTGATCCTTGTGCAATGTTGGATAAGGCAAGCATTGGCCATAGGAACGTGCCGTGCAGCTTTGAGTTAATCAATTGAATATCAACAGCGAGGAACGTATGATGCATTCCTGTAATGACTAATGCTGCATACAGTCCGCCGTATAATAGACCGCCAAGTGCTGCGAATTGCTGGAATACCGCTACAAGTCCAGATGTTAAAACATTACCGATTGCAAATGTAACAGGTCCAATGACGATGAATGATAAAAATCCAATGACTAATAACGTAATCGGTGCAACCACTAACAGCTGAATACTTTCAGGTGTCCGTTTTGTGATAAATAATTCGAGCTTTGCAAGTAAATAGGAGGCAACGAGTATCGGAAGAACCTGTCCTTGATAGCCTACCTTCTGCACTTCAAGTCCAAACAAGTTCCAAACAGGAATGTCACCGGTCTTCTCTGCCGCTCCATAGCCCCATGCGTTTAACAAGTCTGGATGTACGAGCATCAGACCGAGGACCATCCCTAAAAGTGGATTCCCCCCAAACCGCTTCACAGCTGACCAGCCAATTAATGCTGGCAGGAACGTGAAGGCAGTGCCAGCAATTAAGTTGATCATATTCGCTAAATCAGCCCATGCCGGGTACACATCCACAATCGATTTTTGATCGAAGAAAATATCAGGAGCTGTTAAAATATTATTAATCCCCATTAATAAACCGGCTGTGACGATAGCAGGAAGAATCGGTATAAAGATATCCGCAAGCGTTTTCACAGCACGCTGCAATGGATTCAATTTTTGATCAGAGGCACGCTTGACGTCCTCTTTTGTGGCTTCCCCAATTCCCGTCCTTTTGACCATTTCGGCATATACTCGATTGACGACCCCTTGGCCGATAACAACTTGGTATTGACCGTTCGCTGAGAAAGATCCCTTCACTTCATCAATTTGTTCAAGTGCTTTCTCATCCACCTTGCCTTCATCTTTCAGCACAAAGCGCAGCCTTGTTACACAATGTGTCGCTTGATCGATATTTTCTTTGCCGCCGATGGCTTTCACAATCTGATCTGCTGCTGCCTGATAATCAGCCATACTATCCCCTCCGAGATCGTTTTTTTATATAAGAAAAAAGAACCAAAAAACTTGTATATACATGTTTACTTCATATTTTATATTTGTATATACATGTAGTCAACAATAAAATGTAGCGCTTACATAAAAAAAGCTCCCTCAATGTGCTCAGGGAGAGGCAGCGTGTCATTATCTTTTTTTATGCTCCGTTAATTTCTCGTAGACCTTATTTTTGTAAAAGGAGGAGGCTGGTCGGGCAAAAGTTTGACGCTTAGATGTAAGTTCATCCAGACGTTTTTGTTTTTCTTCACATATGAGAGACAGTTTCTTTCTTACCTCTCCATCTATACTCGATTGAAGTAATTCTTTGACAGTCATAAGTTCTTTTTTCAGCGCTGTTTCTTCCCCAGCAAATCCGGCATTTTTCATAATGCGGTAGCCCATTCTAAGTTCTTCTGGTACATGAGCAGCGTCATCTTTTGGCAGAGGCTTCCCAAAGCCAGATAATCCTTCAAAAGCCCCATTATCCATCGCTTTTTTGATCCGTTCTTCTGATAATCTCTGCGCAAAATCCATAGCGTTTCTCCTTTCACCGCAAGTATGTGATTAAGCATAGCAAAAAAGCTGCCTCTCTCACAAGAGCCAACTTCAGCGTCTAGACAAACCGCATTCGGTGCTCATCCCTACTTCACTGAAAAGAGAAAAAGGGCTAAAATATTTTAGCCCTTTCTCGTTATTTCTTGTCGATTTTGAAAGTTGAGACCATTTGTGCTAAGTCGTCTGACATGTCAGAGAGCTGTTCAATCGCACTTGAAATTTGCTGCATACCAGCACTTTGCTGTTCTGTTGCTGCCGCCACTTCTTGTGAGCTGGCTGCTTGTTCTTCCGATACCACCGAAATTTGTTCAATCGATGTAGAAATCGTTTGATATGCACGTTCTACCTGGTTGATGGATTCAAGCAAGTTGTTCGTTCTTCTTGCAAACTGAGACACGCCGTCGTAAATCACAGCGAAGTTTTGTGACGTGCCTTCCATTTGCTCACGTCCTTCTTCCACTGCTTTACTGCTTTCCTCTACGCTTTCAAGAACACGCTGGCTGTTTTCCTGTGTACCGATAACGAGGTCTGAAACAGTTTTAGCTGCATCTGCTGATTGCTCTGCTAATTTACGTACCTCATCTGCCACAACAGCAAACCCTTTTCCTTCTTCCCCAACACGTGCCGCTTCAATGGAAGCATTCAGTGCAAGAAGATTCGTTTGTGCTGAAATGTCCGTAATAATCGAGATCACACTTTCAATCTCCGTTGAATGGGATTGTAATTCTTCTGCTGCCTGCTTCGAGTTGGTCATCTTGTCATGTAACAAGTTCAGATGATCAAGCACATGGTTCACAAGTTTTTGACCAGATTCTGACTGCTCCTGTACGTCAGATGAAACAGATTTCATTTCATCGACTTCTTTTGTGACACCTTCGATTTGAGTATCGATCTCTGCAACAGATCTCGTACAATCCGTAATATTTGCGACAGAATCATTGATTCCTTCACTCATATTCGTCATGGCTTCTGACACTTGCTGCGCACTTTGACTTGATTCGTTCGTCACCGTGCGAAGCTGTGAAGACATTTTTGATACTTCACTAGATGAGTGCGAGATCTTCGAAATGAGCTCTTTGATCCGCCCCTGCATCTTTTGGAAGGATGCAGCAAGCTGGCCGATCTCGTCTTTACTCTCAACTTCTACCATTCCAGTTAAATCACCGTCAGCAATTCGGTTCGCTGAATCCATCAATGAACGTGCTGGTTTCGCAATTCTTCTTCCCATGATAAAGGAGAAGAGCAATCCACCGATGAGCACAATAGCCGATGCAACCGTAATGTAGATTGTCAGCTTCTTCGTTGTGGCTGGAACAATTGATGCATCTAAATCAATCCCTAAAATCCCTGTCAGCTCACCGCCTGAATCTTTGATTGGCAAAAAGACTGATTTATGTGTTCCATATGAATCATGGTAAATATCACTTTTGACCATTTTATCTTCAGAGAGAGCTTGCTTCATCTCATCTGAGAATGCATAATCCTGGTCAAAATCATTGTCTTCCCCAGTTAATACGATAATTCTTTCTTTACCGCCTTTATTAGATAACACGTATAAGTTCTCAAGCGTATGATCTTTTTGAAGCTCTGTGAATTTCTTTTTGATATCGACATAAATGGGATCATCCTTCCCGCTAATGCTGAGCACGTTTCCATCGATGTTATCGATTTCTTTTTTGGCGGTATCAATATCTGTTGTTAATCGATAATCAAATTGCTTTAATAACTGGGATGATAAATCCTGGCTGACTAGATAAAATGTTAGAACGAATAATGCAACGGTTGCGAGTAATGTTACGGTAACGACTGACATGATTTTAGAGGATATCGTGTATCCTCCAAATTTCCTTTGTTTCGCCATTTTTTCCTACATCTCCACTCTCAGATTTGATTTAAGCATGTACATTTTCAAATTGTCCACAAACAGATGCAATCACATCTTTTAAATAAGATACGATATGAGGGATATGCTCTGGTAACGTATAAGGTGAGATGACAAAAAACTTACTAACACTTAGATAGAATTCTTGACCTTCTTTTGAGTTAACAAGTAAAAACTTCGTTGTATCGCCAAAGAACATCTCGTCTCTTTTCTCTCCAAGTTTTTCAAACAGCATTTTGTTCAATTCATTGTTTCGCTCAATTTCCATTGAAGTCGCTTCGCCAGAAATCTCTTCTTGAAAACGCGGTGAGCCGTCTAGGTAAATTCTAAATAATGTAGCCATTCCGACGTTGTCATCATTCACGACTTCTGCTTGCGGAATTTCCCTACTAAGTGCTTCTCTGAAGGCAAGGTTTACTTCTAAGAATTGACCGAGCAAGCGCTGGTAGCCTTCAATCCCAAACGTTAACAGCACACTCAGCATGCTGATTGAGCTTCCCATTCTTGAGCACTCAAGTGTATAACCCGTATGGTATTCCCCGTAGCCTCTATGGCCAACATATGGCGTCTCTTGTTCTTCCAGATCCAAACGCTTTAAGTCAGCAGCGTTTTTCACTAAGAATAAACTGGATGTGTATGGTGTTTGGCCGAGCTTTTGAAAATCAAAGCACATCGAGTCTGCAAGAGAAAGATGCTGGAATTTCGCTTTGATTTCTTTTAGCATACGAAGAACACCGTCTGAGAATTGCAGCGGGTTTTCTGATACATCATACTCATTAAAGAAAGCAAAGAATCCACCCAGCGCCGAATCTGCATGAATATGCGGCACCTTCAGATCATACTTTTCAGCAATCGCTTCTGCTGTTTCACGTACCCCTTTTACATCATCAATTGCAATGGCATCTGTTGTTCCGGTTGTTGCCACAATATAAACGGGAATCCCGCCATCCTGTGCAACACGTTCCATTTGACAACGCAAATCTTCCATATCCATTGAATGATCTTTATTCGTCTTAATTCTGATTAAGTTGTTTGTGCCAAGTCCTGTTGCTTCCATTGACTTAAATAAGCTGTAATGTGCGGCATCAGAACAAAACGCATAAAGATTTTGCGGAACTCCTTTTCGCAGTGACTCCGGCGCTGCTTTGGCAATCGCTAAACGAAGTCCTGAAAAAATCGCTCCTTGACCTCCCCATGTTGTGTATCCCCCGCTCACGTTTGGATCATATCCGATGAGCTTAGACATCATTGAGACCACTCTGACCTCAGCTTCCGCACCTGCTGGCCCGTAAACATCCCATAGGTTGTTTCCGTTTACCAGCATAGCTGTCAGCATGCCTAAAATTCCTGGTGTACTTGCCATTGGCAAAATGTTCGTGAAGAAATACTTGGTGTGGTATGGATGGTTATGTAAAAGCTTCAGTAATTCTTCATTCACAAGTTCCGCTTGCTGGCCGTTCATCGGAATTTGACTTGTTTCAGTGAGCTTTTTGTAAAAGTCCTCCCCACGATTCTTTTCACCTTTAAGGTGTGCACGGTTGGGATCCTTCAGGTCATCGACCCCTGAAATGATCTGCTCCATCAATTTGACGAGTTCTTTACGCTCTCCTGCATTTCCGTCCTCACTCGGAAACCAGTTCTGAACGAGGTTCTCTGCTCGTACAGTCATATACTATCAATCCTTTCAATGGAAGATTTCCTGTCACTGTCTATATCGACCCCAATTCAGAAGTTTATAGTCTCGATATGTTCACTTAAGTATATCTAGATAATTTGTTTACTTATTAAAATAAATAAAACCCTTAAAAAACACATTAAAAGCATTATGTTGATGAAATACAAAAATATATTGATATATCGTATGAGAGGAATTTTTATCCATCATCTTGTTCCATTCCATTGTTCATTTTTTTTGCTTAACCTGCATAAACATTAATAAACAATGGAAAAACTCTCTAAATGACCATTGTAGAAATTAAATTAATTCTTTAGACTTATGCCTTTTTACCTGTTTTATTGATATAGCAACTGGAAAATTGCTGAATTTTCTGTCAACAATAGGTCGATTTTCATAAAAAGTTTTTCGATGGGCGAATATTTTCATTTTCTCTCCTTTTATTGCTCGGACAGGCTTGCAAAGGCGCCTCACCGGTTATGACTTTTCTATTTGTGCATTTCGTGGTATATTCTAATGGTTCGTTTTCTTTCGTTCCGCCTCTTCCGTGTATCGGAGAAAAGGAGTGTTTATATGAAAACATTTATTCAAAAAAGAGGTCTCGGCTTCTTTCTGATTGCAGCCATCTTACTATGGCTCAAAACGTATTCAGCGTATTTAATCGAATTTAAACTTGGTATATCAAATGTGCTTCAGCATATTTTGCTTTTCGTGAATCCTATTAGCTCCAGCTTGTTCTTTCTTGGCTTTGCTTTATTGTTCAAGAAAAAATGGCAGCCTGCCGCTATCATTGTGATTCACTTTTTCATGTCTTTTTTACTATACGCAAACATCGTGTACTATCGATTCTTCAATGACTTTATCACGCTGCCTACAGTGATGCAGGCAGGAACGAATGGCGGACAATTAGGTGATAGTGCATTTTCACTCATGCGTTGGACTGATGTGTTTTACTTTATTGATACAATCATTTTGATCGTACTTGCAGTCCGCATGAAAAGGCAGCAGCAAACAAGTACAGCCACGACTGTACCTGTACAAAAGTCAAAATCGTTTAGACTCGTCCTTGTGTCCTCTGTTGTGATCTTTGTTTTAAACTTAGTTGCTGCAGAGATCGATCGTCCAGAGCTTTTATCAAGATCGTTCGACCGCAATTATTTAGTTAAATATTTAGGTGCTTATAACTTTACTGTGTTTGATGCCATTCAAAATGTGAAATCAAACAGCCAGCGTGCTCTCGCAAATTCAAATGACGTGACAGATGTAGAGAATTATTTAAAAGCGAACAGCGCTGATCCTAACCCGGCTTATTACGGGAAAGCGAAAGGCATGAACGTGATTACAATTTCTCTTGAATCTCTGCAAAACTTTGTCATTGATTATAAAGTGAATGGAAAAGAAGTAACGCCGTTCCTTAACTCATTGGCACACGACAACAAAACGTTTTACTTTGATAACTTCTTCCATCAAACAGGACAGGGAAAAACGTCTGATGCTGAATTTATGATGGATACTGGATTATTCCCATTATCACAGGGCTCTGTTTTTATTAACAAAGCGCAAAACACATATCAAGCACTTCCTGGTATTTTAAAGAAGGATCAATATACGTCAGCAGAATTCCATGGTAATACGAAAACCTTCTGGAACCGTAATGAAATGTTTAAATCCTTTGGGTATGACAGATTTTACGATTCTGAATACTACGATATGAACGAGCAGGATACGAAGAACTACGGACTGAAAGACAAACCGTTCTTCAAAGAATCGATGCCAATGCTTAAAAACATGAAGCAGCCGTTTTATTCGAAATTCATTACCTTATCGAACCATTTCCCATTTGGAATGGACGAAGGTGACACTGATTTCGAACCTGGTGACTTCGGTGACTCTGTCGTCGATAACTACTTCCAATCGGCTCATTATTTAGATGAAGCGATTGAACAGTTCTTCAACGATTTGAAAAAGTCAGGTCTCTATGACAACACAGTCGTCATTATGTACGGAGATCATTATGGCATTTCTGAAAACCATAATGAAGCGATGGAAAAAGTGACAGGGCAAAAAATTGGAGATTATGAAAATGCACAGCTCATGCGTGTGCCGCTCTTTATCCATGTACCTGGCGTAAAAGGCGGACAGATTCATAAATACTCTGGTGAAGTCGATGTCGCACCAACCCTTCTGCACCTGCTCGGCGATGATACGAAGAACTATTTAATGTCTGGTTCTGATATCTTATCGAAGAACTTTAAAGAGCTTGTGCCATTTAGAAACGGTGATTTCGTGTCTAAGGACTACACGAAAGTAGGCAATAACTATTACAGCAACAAAACAGGCGAGAAAATCGAGCCAACTGACAAGGCATCACAAGAAAATGAAACGGTGAAAAAGATGCTGGAGACATCTGATAAGATTGTCACCGAAGATTTACTCCGTTTCTACAAACCTAAAGGCTTTACACCGATTGACCGCAACGACTATGACTATACAAAGAAAGTACAGGATGAAAAGGATTCCTCTTCCGCCAAAGATGAATCCAGCTCTTCTTCAAAATAACTTTCTCATGCTAAGAACCAGCCGATCCTTGATCAGCTGGTTCTTTTTACGTTTGATCATGATTACTCCGGGTATAGGAGAAGAAGGAGGGATTTATCATGAAGAAAACAGCAGCTTTTGTTGTGACTGCCTCGCTTGCTTCGTCCGCTTTATTCGGTTTCAGCCCTGCTGTCTCAGCACACGCCATGGCCAAACCAGCAGCAGAACAATCCGTTCCTCAAGGTCCAAAAGCCGCGCTTACCAGCATTTATGAGCTGGCACATAAAGGACAAATGCCTTACTATGCAAAAGGGCTCAAAATAGGCGTTCAAACAAAAAAAGACGTTCATCATAAGCTCGGAAATCCATACCCAGAAACAGGTCAAAGCAGCTTTGATCTCTATCACGCTGAAATGGGGAATCCTGGATTTGCTTTTCACTATGATGCAAAAGGCAAGATTGATGAAATCCGTTATTTCGGAACGAATGTAGAAAAAGAAACGAATATTGGTGGAATGACCCCTGCTCTACTAAAGAAACAGCTCGGATCAGCGGATTCAGTGAGCACCATCCCGCAAACAAAAGAGAAAAAATATGTGTATCGAACCGGTGATTATGAGCTCGAATTTATCGTTGGACATGATCCTGATATTAGCCAGCATGAACTCACCGTGCTGCATATCAACTTGATAAAAGCCAATTCTTAAATAAAAAAGCATCCTGAGCACATGCTCTGGATGCTTTTCTTTATTATGATGCCACTTCTAATTGCGGCTTTCTTTTCAGTTTTCGTTTGAGGACTGGACCTGCTACATAATCAAGACCAAGTTTTCCGGCATTTCCTTTCGCTGCCATGATGAAGACTGCGATCAGAAGAAGCAGCGGGTTCACAGAGACGGTTCCAGCTAGTAAGAAAGAGACATTCATCACGCTTCCAAAAAAGGCTGCCGTTGTTGTGAATAATCCGACAATTAATCCTAGGCCTACTAAGATTTCACCCCACATGACCATGGCACTAAATAATCCGGCATTCGGCAAAGCGACATTTTCTAAAAACCATACATAGAATGGATACACAAGATGACCATCTTTGACGACAGGTTCAGATATCGCAAATTGCAAATAGCCTGATGCATCAAATCCACCTGTTAGTTTTCCAATACCAGATGTCAGCCAAGTCCATCCGATATAAAGTCTTGCTGCCAAAAGGATAACGGCTGCCCATACATTCGTTTGTAAGAATTTTGTAAACATGATGATGCCTCCTTTTAAATTATGTGAAATATTTCACATTTTCTTTATGATCTTATTATACTATGTTATATCTTATTTGTGATCTTTTTCACATATATATTCACAAATTGTTCATGAATATCTAATTTATGCAAATCTCAAAAGTGTGTGCAGCTTGTAGAAATAAACTTTTGGAGTGTGACGCGTTTCATGGTTTTCAAACAACTCAACTGCTGTGTCAAAGTACGATAGGGATGAGGTATTGGTTAGTAGTGATGTGTACCTTTAAAGAACCAGAAGTAATACTCTAACAACCTGTCCGGTCAGTTAATATTTTAAAATAAGCTTTCGTCTGCTGTTCGAGAAAAAAGTCCTTTACTAAGACCTTAGTCAGAGAAAATATAAGCCTCGAGCGGGTTTAATCAATTTCCTCCTCCCTTTATTATCAAAGTAAGTAACACGTCACAATTAACTAGAGAACATTAAGGGAGAGAAGACAATTGAATAAATTATGGCGTTTCATCGTGTATGTATGCGTTTTCGTTCTGGTTGTTGGAGGAACCGGAGCGATCGGTTTCATGAGCACGATGCAGGAGGCTATGTCGGTTTATGATAAGCCAGTTCCTGCTTCTCTACAAAGCATCCAAACTCCTACCTATGATTCGAAAAAGCCAACAGTGGTCGTTATTTTGGCGAATGAAGTAACCGAGGTGTTTGATTTTCTCGTACCATACGAAATGTTCTCCATGACGGGTTCGTACAATGTATTTGCGGCAGCTCCCAACAAAAACATAAAATCGTTGACGGGCGGGCTTGATGTCGTACCGCATTACTCTTTCGACGAGTTGGACAAATTGACAGGCAAAAGCCCGGATATAATTGTGATCCCTTTCATGCCGATTTTGGATGAAGCGCAATACAAGCCCGTCCGCGATTGGATAAGGAAGCACTCCGGCAAGGAAACGATATTGTTGTCCATCTGCAATGGGGCGGAAAATTTGGCGGATACCGGCCTGCTGAACAGGAAATCTGCAGCAACACATTGGGGAGATATCGGCAGATTGGAAAAGAAATATACCGAGATTACTTGGAAAAGGGATCAGCGTTACGTGCATGACGGTAACATAGTCTCCTCCGCCGGCCTGACTTCGGGGATTGATGCCACACTGTATGTTATATCCCAGCAAATGGGAGATCCTGTAGCGGAGAAAGTGGCGAAGGAAATGAATTACCCTTCCTACGATTTTGTTCAGCATCCGCAAATGGAGCCTTTCACGGCCGGATTGAGCGATATCGTCTATATTTTGAACAATGCGTTTCAATGGAGCAAGGAAAAGAACGGAGTCCTGCTGTATGACGGTGCCGACGAGCTTATGTTATCCTCGGCTTTTGACACGTACGGGGCTTCTGGAACAACAACAACATTGACGATATCCAACAAACGCGAGCCGGTTGTTACTCGGCACGGTCTGAATCTGATCGCCCGATATCAAATAGAGGATGCTCCAAAACTCGACAAAATGATTTTTGTGGGACCGGACGTGAAGACGCGCGCTGCAGACGATATCCGAAACTGGAACGTGAACGGTGGAAAGGCTGAGCAGCTTTTCCTGCACAGTGATTCGCCAGAGCGGTTCGCGATGGAGCCTGCGTTTGAAGATTTGGCGAAGCAAGAAGATATCTTGACGGCGAAATTCGCCGCCAAGCGGCTCGAGTACCGCGCCACAAGCCAGCTTAAGCTTAAAGGAGCACCATTTTCGTACGAAGCGTTCGGCATACCGATCGGTGTCGGCTTGTTGTCTATGTTCGTCGTATATTTGGTAGAAAGACGTTTCTTAAGGAAAAAAACTGTTCCTGCATAAAACAGGAAGCAAAAGAAACATCACAGTTTAGGAAGAAGAAGCACAATCCATTTACAATTAAGAGTAAATGAGATTGATCATGCTTTGAAAGTTGCCATAATGGTTGATTACTATAAATTTAATTAAATTCCTGATAAAAAATGATCAAACTTTTTTATAAAACCAAAACTTAAATATGCTAGAGAAGAATCCATTTTGATCATACTTTTTTCAAAAATGGGTTCTTCTAATTTATCGCAAAATAAGGGTTTATGAGGTATTTATGATTAAACTTTATTACAAAGCAACACCTTTCAAACTTTCCAATGAGTCAAAACTGAACAGGTCACACCAGAATTCATCTTATCTTGTTATTTCTCTTTTTGCTGCTTCATAGAGGTAAACTTTTCCCTTGCGAAAACCGTCTAAGTCATTTCAGACAGTAAAAAGGGGTTTAATTTTGTATGAAAACACTATTTCATTTTGCTTATTTACAGGCCATCTCATGTCTATTCCCCGTCATGATCTTTGCGGCGCTTGCCCTATCAAAGACGGTGTCTATTCCTTTTCTTCACCGGTATGATTTCATTCTACTGCTTTGCCTCGCAGCTCAAATCCTAATGCTTGCGCTGCGGCTGGAGACTTGGACGGAGCTAAAGGTCATTTGTCTATTTCATCTCATAGGAATCTGTTTGGAAGTGTATAAAGTACATATGGGCTCTTGGTCCTACCCAGAAGCAGCTTATACAAAAATATTCGGGGTTCCACTTTATAGCGGCTTTATGTATGCAAGTGTGGCTAGTTATATTTATCAGGCATTTTCATGGCTTCATATAAAAGTGACCGACTGGCCTCATCCATTTCTTTCAATTGGTATCAGTTTGTGCATTTATCTCAATTTCTTTACCCATCACTGGCTTTATGATGTCAGATGGTGGCTGACATGTCTGCTTGTTGTTGTGTTTTGGAAAACGTCGGTTTCGTTTCAGGTTGGTCCATCTTCCTTTCGAATGCCGCTTGTTGTTTCATTTTTCCTGATTGGCTTTTTCATTTGGATTGCCGAAAATGTCACCACCTTTTTAGGCGCGTGGCAATATCCAAATCAACAGCATGCTTGGTCCATTGTTCATCTAGGGAAAATTAGTTCATGGTTCTTACTCGTTGTGATCAGTATTGTGCTAGTGATCGAACAGCGTAAACAAAAAAACGTTCAGCCCATTTGACCTGGCTGAACGCTTTTTTTAATCTCGATCGACTTCCTTGCGGAGATCATCTGCGACAAATTCTACATTCGTTCCAATGATAATTTGTACGGATGTTTTTCCAGAAGTCAGTACCCCTTTGGCACCTGCTTTTTTCAATGTACCTTCATTTAATAAATCAGTATCCTCTACTGTTAAGCGAAGACGTGTGGCACAATGATCAATCGTGGTGATATTGTCTTTACCGCCAAGTCCCTCTACGAGCATACTAGCTCCTCTTGCCGTCACCGAATCATCCGCTGCGATATCTTCCAGGTCATCATCTTCCCTGCCTGGTGTTTTCAGCTTTAATAGTTTGATGAGGAAATAGAAAACGACAAAGTACACAACGCCATAAATGATTCCTACTACAAGAAGCATGATCGGTTTTTGCGCAATGCCAAAGCTTAAGACGTAATCAATCGCACCTGCTGAAAAGGCAAAGCCGCTATGAATCCCGAGGGTGTTCACAATAAAAAGCGAAAGCCCTGTTAAAATAGCATGCACGCCATATAAAAGTGGAGATAAAAACATAAAAGAAAATTCAATTGGTTCAGTGATCCCTGTAATAAATGATGTAAGTGCCATCCCAATCATCAGACCAGCTGTTGCTTTTCGCTTCTCAGGTTTTGCAGTCACAACCATGGCTAGACATGCCGCTGGCAGACCAAACATCATCACTGGGAAGAATCCTGTCATAAAGACACCCGCGCTTGGATCTCCTTTAAAGAATCGCGCTAAATCCCCTGTTGCCCCGCTGAATTCCCCGAATTGAAACCAAAATAAGTTATTCAAAACATGGTGCAGTCCTAATGGAATGAGCAGCCGGTTAAAGAAACCAAACAGCCCTGCCCCTGTTGCTCCAAGACTTAAAATCCATTCCCCTAAATCATTGATCACACTTTGAATCGGCGGCCATACATATCCAAAAACGGCTGCTAATAGAATGGTGAAAAGTGCGGTCATAATAGGCACAAGCCGCCTTCCGCTAAAGAAACCTAAGTATTCCGGCAGCTTCGTATCCTTAAATTTATTGTAAACATAACCTGCCAAAAGCCCGCATAAAATACCGCCCAATACCCCCATATTGTTGGTTGAGTTGATCGACGTGGTACCGGCTGACAAAATAAAATAAGAGATTGCACCTGATAATGCCGCTGCCCCGTTCCCATCCTTTGAAATACCAATCGCTACACCCATTGCAAAAATTAAAGCCAAGTTCGCAAAAATTGCATTCCCTGCCTCATAAATAAACGGGATATTGAATACATCCTCACGCCCAATGGCCAAAATAATCCCTGCTGCTGGAAGTACAGCGATTGGAAGCATAAATGATTTTCCTAGCTTTTGAAAAAACTGAAACACCATCTGACTTCTCCCCCCTTTGTCATCATCATGACTAAATCGTTCATGATGTTCATAAAAAATATATCATATGCACGTCTAGTTATCTATACCAATTTGTCCACATCGATTTGAATTCCGCTCTTTACTCTTTTTGCGTAAAATGTGGTAAGCTATTGAATAGAATGAAGATATAGAAAGCGGGAATGAACAGTGATTGTCAAACATGATCATGAGTTAGAAGCCTTAAAAAAAGTCGGCCGAATTGTCGCTTTGGCAAGAGAAGAAATGAAAAGCCAAGCGAAACCAGGCATGTCTACAAAAGAATTAGATTTGATTGGGAAAAAAATATTAGAAGAGCACGGTGCCAATTCAGCACCTGAAAAGGAATATGACTTCCCTGGTACTACTTGTATCAGTGTAAACGATGAAGTTGCACACGGTATCCCTAGTGAAAAAACCATTTTACAAGAGGGCGACCTCGTAAACATTGATATCTCAGCAGAGCTTGACGGCTATTATTCCGATACAGGCATTTCATTTGTTTTAGGTACAGGTGATGCTCGTCTTGAAGCATTATGTAAGTGTGCGGAGGATGCGTTCCTAGAAGGATTAAAGCATGCAAAAGCCGGTAAAAGACAAAACCAAATTGGCCGTGCGGTCTACAATACGGCGAAAGAACAAGGATTTACCGTTATTAAAAACCTAACAGGACACGGCATTGGGAAAAATCTGCATGAAGCACCTAATCATATTTTGAACTACTATGATCCATTCGATAATGCTTTGTTTAAAAATGGCACAGTCATTGCCTTTGAACCTTTCATTTCAACAAATGCTGAATCAATTTATCAAGCTGATGATGGCTGGACATTTAAAACACCAGATAAAAGTCTAGTCGCACAGATTGAACATACCATTGTGATCACTAAAGACGAACCGATTATTTTAACAAAGCTTTAAACAATCGATCCTCTCCTTTGAATGGAGGGGATTTTTTCATACCCGTTTCACCAATCTGTCACGACTAAACAAAAATGCCTGTGGTAAAATAGGCAAAGATATGTGAAAGGGGTCTTATTTGATATGTGGTTCATCATCATAGGTGTTATCTTTTTCATCGAAAGTATTATCTTAACGGTTGTAGGGATTAAGAAAAAACAATCCATGATGACCTATCTTGGTGTTATCATCATGATTATGACGGTCGGCATGATCCTCGTTACCCTCAACCCGCCAAATTCATAAATCAATATTTCCAGCATATACATGGATCATAGGCAGATAGAATCAGTTTTCATTTCTTGACACCTGCACACTTTTCACGTCCTTTTTTGAGATGTTACAATGCAGGCAGTTTCAATTGAAAGGAGTTTTCTATCATGCATTATGGTAGCAAAGGCTGGTATGTCGAAGAATTAAAGAAGCTTGGTGTGACTAAGCATGAAGGAAGAAAGCTTCAAAGCTTAAAAACATATTTCCTTGCAAATCTTCTTGAGCAAAAGAAACGCAGCTCATAAACGCTGAAAAGCCGTACATCTTAAGCTGATGTACGGCTTTTTTTAAATGTGCTGAATTCGTTTTTCTAAAGACTTCCTCACCACATCTGCTAAAGCTTCTACTTCAAGAACGGCTTTCAGTCTCTCCGGACTTGTTTGACGATATTTGACCTCATTGACCTCATGGACCGTAATGTGATGGGACGCTTTTTCTACGAGTACAAGCGATGCATCAGGCGGTACCATGCCTTCTTTCAGTACACGTAAATAAAAGCCTGTATACCCTGTTTTCTGCACTTCCTTTACAATCTTCATGTTGCCATGCTTAACAGATAATTTCACACAAGGCTGTCTTGGCTGGCTCACCTCAACAAATGCATCTCCAAGCTGAAACACATCGCCAATATGCACATTCGTCTCGACTAGCTTGCGTACTGTTACATTCTCGCCAAAGGCAGCTTCCTGTAATGGAACCCCTAAAAATTGTTCAAAGTGAGCATAATGATCATACGGAAAGACGCAGACGGCTTTATCATAGCCCCCATGATGAATCAAATCACCTTGGCCATCTCCCTCAAAATTGATCTGACTTAAATACACAGGCTCATGAATGCGCTTTTTGTTGATGGCTGTTTTGATTTCTTTTCCGTTCGCATAGGTGATGATAGGTTGTCCCACTTGGATTCCTTCTATGGCATATCTCTTCTGTCCCACGATGGCCATCTCCTTTGGTTGTCTACTGGCTTTTATTTTACATCGTTTGACAAACAAATCAAAGTCGAGGCGTGAAGATCAGTTGCAGGCTATGGTACGATGTGAAAAAAGGAGAGATGACCATGGTTCATTATCACGCCATTGTAAAAGGACGTGTGCAAGGAGTCGGCTTTCGTTATTTTGTTCAGGGAGAAGCCGTCAATCGTGGAATGAAAGGCTGGGTACGCAACACTGACGAAGGTCATGTCGAGTTAAAGGTAGAAGGTGAGCAGCAGAAAGTGATTGATTTCTTAGAAACTGTCCGGAAAGGAAGTCCTTTTTCAAAAGTCATCGGCATGCACATGGAACCGCTCACCGAGCTGGCTCATTATAAGGTTTTTCGAATACGGTCATAAAAAACTAGCTATTTGTAAACATTATTCCTATTCATGATAGTTAGACGGAGCGTTCGTATTATATAGTTCAGCCAGAACTTTCTGGTTGAACTTTTTTTATTTAGATTTAATCTATCAGTAGCCAGGGTAGAACGTACGGGGGCGTAGGACATTGATTTCCGTCAAGTAAACAGTTTACCACCTACTTGTAGAGATATGTTTGAGGCTGGTTGGGACTTAGACCTCGTATAACATCGAATCGGTACAAGTCATGAATAAGATTAATTGGACTGGTTCGATATTGCCTCAAAATAGTCTAGAACTACCTTGCGGAATTCCAATGAAGCTTGCGTCATGTATCGGCTTGTATGCCATAATAAAGCGATATCACGTACAAGTTCATGATTCTCAACTTGCAAATATTTAATCTTTCCCCATGATATTTTTGCTGTGCTTGGTATGAAGGCAAGTCCAATTTCAGCTTCTACAAGACTGATCAAACGTGTAGGTTCATCGCCCTCATACACATATTTAAGGTCAATTCCAGCCGATTTGCATACAGAGTCTACTAAATCACGAGTGCCGTATCCTCTTTTCACACCGACAAAGCATTCATCCTTAAGTTCTGTTAAACATACGCTACTTCGGTCTGCCAGTCGATGCCCATTAGGAACTGCTACAAGAATGGGATCAACAAAGACAACTTGACATTCGATGTCTTCCCCTTGAAAAGGAGAGGACGACAAGCAAAAATCGACTTCGCCTCGATGTAAAAGCGTGACCATTTCCAGTGTGGTCAGCATTTGCACATGAAATTGGATATTAGGGCGTTTTTTACGAAACTCTCGCATAATCTGAGGCAAAGTGCTTGCTGTGGTTACCGCAAGCTTTAGTGTGCCAGATTCTGCTCTAGACAAATCGCTAATCTCTTGTTTTCCCTGTTCCAACTCAAACAAAGCCCTTTCCGCGCGACGAATGAATTTGTTGCCAAATTCATTTAATCGCAGTTTCCTGCCTGTGCGATCAAATAAAGGTACCCCTAAATCTTCTTCCAGACGCTGAATCGTTTTGCTTAGCGACGATTGCGTAACGTGGAGGCTTCGTGCAGCTTCGGTTACATGCTCTAATCGAGCTACCTCTAGAAAATATTGTAGTTGAAGGAGTTCCATTTCATTTTCTCTCCAATCATTCCTTTTGGTCAATGATATCATAACTTTAAATGCGTTGGAATGAATGTAAAATTCCAAGTAAGATATCAATGTAACAACTATAAAGGGGGAGAAAAAATGAATTCTCGTAGCAGATGGTTAATGATATCCGTTGGACTAGGAATATTATTAAACCCTTTAAATTCATCAATGATTTCTGTTGCTATTGCTAGGTTGCAACATGTGTATAGCATTGATTTTACTGCTGTTTCCTGGATTGTGTTTTCATTTTATATCGCTAGTGCTATCGCCCAACCTGTCATGGGGAAGGCTAGTGATTTATTCGGTCGGAGGAAGATATTTCTGGCTGGTCTTGTTGTATCCTTAGTTTCTTCTATTCTGGCTCCATTTTCTCCAAATTTCGGATGGCTAATTGTGTTCAGAATCTTACAATCAATCGGAACTAGTATGCTGATTGCAGTTGGAACAGCTATAATACGCATTCATATTACTGAAAAGCAATCAGATGCTTTAGCAGGTTTATCAATTTTCCTATCCGGTGCAGCAGCTATAGGACCCTTTGCCGGAGGAGTACTTATTCAATGGTGGGACTGGCCAGCGATCTTCATCGTCAATACCCCGTTTGTAGTGGCGAGCTTTATATTAGCTTGGAAAATGATTCCTAACGATGGACCAGCCGCAACGGTTTCACGTGACATGTCGTTTCGAAAATTACTGGGTGTGATTGATGTGCCAGGAATTCTGCTCTTTGCGGTGGGTCTGATTGCCCTTCTAGTTGGCTTGCTGGCAGCGAAATCATCTGGGCATTTCTCTATGTGGAATATCGTTATTGTGCTAATCGGTCTCGTTGCGGTGGGAATATTCGTACGACATGAGCTAAAAACAGTGTCGCCATTTATTCCTTTACGCACCTTCGCCAAATATCCAGAGATGACTTGGGTCAATATACAATACTTGCTAGTTAACTTACTTTATTATTCACTCTTTTTTGGGATTCCATCATACCTGCAAATGGTACGTCTTGTCAGTGAATTCCAGACAGGGATTCTTATGTTAACCTTGGGCTTGAGCTCGATTGTAGCTTCGCCAATAGCAGGGAAATGGGTCGATAAATCAGGACCCAGACCTGTATTGATTGTATCCTCATTACTGATGGTGGTAGGGGCAGTGTGGATCGTGACATGGACGCAAAGTTCACCAGTCATCAGTGTGTGTCTGGCGTTAGCCGCATTCGGTTTTAGCAACGGGCTAAACGCTGTTGGTATGCAGGCAGCTTTGTTTAAAAGCTCTCCAAAAGAAATTGCCGGTGTAGCATCTGGCCTATTTCATACATCGAGATACTTGGGAACAATTTTATCTTCACTGTTGACAGGTATCATTATGGGAGGTGCGTTCAACTTTACAGGATTCCGATTGCTGGGGGTTTTCCTAACGGTCATTGCATTGATCTTAGTATTTATAAGTCTGCGACTCAGAAATTCTGAGCAATTGGATGAACCGAGTAAAAGCAATTAAAACAAAAAATAAAAATAGGAGTTGAATGTTATAACAATTGTTAATATCAAGGAATGGTCCTCATGGGATCAAACTTGGCAGGGAATGCAAAAGGATAAACAACCCCAGGGTGAGAAAGTCATACAGAAGTGGAATGCGAGAGCGCAAATTTTCGCCCCTTGTTGTAGTAAGGAAGAGATCTTTTGTGGTCATCATAAATAAAAAACAAGGGATAGATATCTATCCCTTGTTTTTTAATCAATTTAAATGTTCAACATCATATTAGAGAACATACATATAACTATCGCTAGGCTTTTTCTGTCCCGTGATAGGGCTTGTCTTGATAAAAATAGTTTGGTTTCACAATGGTATTGTCGTAATGCTTGTGGAATATATGGGTAGCTGCTGGTGATACAGGGGGAATCAGCCATGTCCAGTCCCCAGTCAGCTTGCGGTCAGCCTTCTCTTCCTGCTTTTCAAACTGCTTGAATTGATGTGCTGCTGTATGGTGATCAACAATCGTCACCCCTGCTTCGCGATAAGAATGGAGAACCGCCACATTCAATTCGACAATGGCTTTATCCTTCCAAAGGGACGAATTCTTGGTCGTGTCCAGTCCTAAAAGAGAAGCAACTTTTTTTAGCATATTATAGCGGTTTTCATCCGCTAGGTTGCGTGCGCCAATTTCTGTGCCCATATACCAGCCGTTGAACGGTGCAGCGTTGTAATGAATACCGCCAATCTCTAATTTCATATCAGCAATAATCGGAACCGCATACCATTTTAGTCCCAAATCACGGAATCCATCATATTCAGGATGGGTGATCTCTACCTCTTGGACGATTTCTTTCGGAAGCTCATACAGAACAGGCGGATGACCTTTTAGCTGAAACATGAGAGGTAGAATATCAAAATGTGTGCCCTCTCCTTTCCAGCCATGGGCTTCACATAATTTTGTTAATTCAAGAGATGCCTCGTCGCCGATGATGCCATATTCCGTCTCATAGCCTGCATAACGAACGAGCTGATGATTATAAATGACGACTTCCTTCTGCTTGTGACTCTCTGGGGGAAAGATCGTAATAGACGGTTTGATTTTCCCGCCATTTGTCGCATACTCAATATGATGAAAGAGCGCCTCTTTCACCTCATCCTCAGTCTTTACATGCCGGCAGTCATGCACTTGCAGGGTCGACCAAAACAAACGGCCAATGCAGCGGTTACTGTTGCGCCATGCCATTTTCGCCCCGTGAGCTAATTCCTCTAGTGTATGCGTATAACTACCTTCAGACTCAATTTCTTTTTTTATTTCATGCAGACGTGCTGCTTTCTCTTCATTTGATTTGTTTAATTCTTCATAGCATACAGAAATAAAAGCTTCTGCTTCATTCCACAACGCTTCTTGATTACTCAAACATACTCGCCTCACTTTAATACGAATATATCCATTGTAGCGGTTTCTATTGATAAATTCACTCGTTTCAAACCATTTTTTATCAAATCATCCGACCATTGTCCTTAGACCATAGATGAATCAATACGTATAAGGGTCTTTTGGAGCCAGCGGACATAGCCTTTTTCTCTTTCGATTGCTCTTGTCAGCACTAAGTAATGCCCAAATTGCGCTGAATGCAGTGATTCAGCAGAAGGATCTTCCTCTGTCAAAGCGTGCAGCTTTTGTTCCAGCACATCTACTTTCTTGGTGCGCTCTAAAAGTTGATATGCAAAGAGGTCAGCCGCTTCTTTTTTGTCCATGGAGGAGATAAAAAATGTTTTGAGCATGAATTCATCCTTTGTTGTTTCTGGAATCGGATCTTTTGTTCTTAACCACTGACGCAATTCTTCTTTTCCTGCCGCTGTGATTTGATAGACCTTCTTCTCCAGCTTTTTTCCTTGTATGTGAATATCAAATTCAATAAACCCTTCCTCTGTGAGACGCTTCAGCTCAGGGTAAATCTGACTGTGCTTTGCACTCCAAAACTGTCCAAGGGAGTCCTTAAAATGTTTCGTAATATCGTATCCTGTCAGCTCATGCTGATCCAGCAAGCCAAGAATGGCATATTTTAGTACTCTCATGATGTGCCTCCAACGCTTATTCTTTGACAATAGTATACCATAGACTTTAAAATAAACATGTAAATCACAACATGTTTGAAAAAACATCATTCTAATGAAAGAAGGAATAAACATGGATCAATTCGTTGGACTTCATATGATTTATACGTATGAAAATGGCTGGGAATATGAGATTTACATTAAAAACGATCACACCATTGATTACCGCATTCATAGCGGAATGGTTGGAGGACGTTGGGTCCGTGATCAGGAAGTAAATATTGTAAAGCTGACAAAAGGCGTATACAAAGTCTCTTGGACAGAACCAACTGGGACAGACGTCTCTCTAAACTTTATGCCTGAAGAAAAACGCATGCATGGCGTCATCTTCTTCCCAAAATGGGTGCATGAACGTCCAGACATCACCGTCTGCTATCAAAATGACTACATCGATCTCATGAAAGAATCTCGTGAAAAATACGAAACCTATCCGAAATATGTTGTCCCAGAATTTGCGGACATTACGTATATCCATCATGCAGGTGTGAATGACGAAACCATTATCGCAGAAGCACCATATGAAGGCATGACAGATGAAATAAGAGCTGGACGAAAATAAAAAAGCGGCACGCCTAGTGCCGCTTTTACATTTGATAAAATCTTAGCCCCTTTTTATTGAATGCCTAACGTATTTTGAGGAAGCACGAAACGATAGACTGGTAGTTCATCACCTGTTTTTGAAGCGATAAACCCTGATGACATATAGCTGTCCTTTGATTCTGGTTCAAGGGCAAGTGACAGCAAATTGGTTTGCGGCTGTGCCGTGACATATACCTTTGTTCCTTTTGGCAGCTGACGTTTCTTGTCAACGAGTTTTGTTTCAAGCTGAATATCTGATTTGCTCTTTTCCTCTCGTTTTGTCACCTTGTAGGCTTGTACCGGCAACTTCATGCCAACCGGCAATGTGACACTTTTTAACCCTAATGTTCTGAGTTTCCTTTCTACTCCTTCATGCCCCGGAAGAATGAGGTAAGCTGTCGGCCGTTCTCTTGTTAAGACAGGAACAGCATCGCTCGCACTATGAAAACGTACAGGAACATTGGTGGTCTGTCCTTTCTCAATATCAACCATTTCCAGCGTGTCATCAACAGGTGATTTGAAAGCATCTTGAATGACGACTTGATCGTCATCTTTTGGATGAAGCCCTTTTTTCACAAGCTTCAACCGCTCCGTCACCATTTGCTGCTTCACCTGCTTGGCATGTTTCACCGTGGTCTCAATGATTTTTTCATGGGTGGCTACTTGCGCAGCGACGCGGCGGGCAAAATCCTCTCTCCCAATCCCAATCCCTCTGCTTTCTACAAGAAATGACAGGGCTGGCGAAAGTGCAAAGGCATTTCGGCCAATTCGCGCATCCGTTCCACCTTCATAAATGTCGATCTTGCCATCCTTTCCTCTTGTGTTTGTATAATACAAATCGTTAGAAAACCCTTTATTCGTCAGCGTTTCACGAACTCCGTTAACATATAACTCATTTGATGTCAGCCGGATGTTTTCAGGAATGTTTAGATTCTTCCCTGATAGAATAAGCAAATCATGATATTTGAGAGCGCCTGATGAACCGATATCTTCAAACTGCTTTTGGCCCACATCGTATTCATGGGCATCAATGACCACTTCTGGCGCATACCGATTAAATTCTTGATGCAGGGCTGTCAGTTCTGGAGATTCTAATGTCATATGATCACGATTACCATCTAATCTGTTTGCCAGTCTGCGGTCAAACGCATAAGAACCATCAGGATTGATTCTTGGGACAATGATGATATTGACATGATTAAGTATACGGTCTCCTTCTTTACCTGCTAATCGTTTTGCAATGACGAGAGCAGATTCACCGGAGGCTGGTTCATTTCCGTGTATTTGTGCTTGGAGCCAGATTGTTGGCTTTTTTGAAAGTGGAGTAATCGAGCGATCCTTTGTAAAGTACAGGGCCTGGATGGACCTGCCTTCAATGGATGTTCCAATCTGTTTCTGCGTGGCGTAAGGACTTTTGTGGACAATGTCTCGTAAGAAAGTTTGAAGCTCTTCTTGTGTTGTAAATGTTTCTTCTTTTTTCTGAAAGGCAGGGGTATCAAACGTCTCGTCAGGCTCAGGGTATAGCTTTTTCACTGAAGCCGGCTGTTCATAATTCTTTCCGTAATAAGGGGTTTCTGCATGAGCTGAAGCTGGGCTCACCATCGACAAACTGCCTGCCATGAGGCATACAGCAGCAAAAAGAATCGTGCCTTTTCGTTTGGACATGCTATCCTCTCCCTTCGTTGATTTGCATTATAAAGAAAAAAACAGCAAAAGTGTCAGTATTTTTCAAAAATAAATCTTTTGGAGGAACAGGCATCTCTTTGTCTAGGGCAAATGAATGGAGCCTCCCCAGCAATATGACCTAAAAAAAGTGCCTGCTCACAGCAGACACTTTTTATTTACCAGATGGAAATAGCCCCAATGAGAACTGCCATGACAGTCATAGCGACAACTGCCAGCACAGCCCATTTCATCCCAAATTTCTGATGCTGATCCAGTGATACGCCAACAAGTCCAACAAGTAAATGAGTCGATGGAACAAGTGGACTTAACATATGAATCGGCTGACCAATAATAGAGGCTCTGGCAATCTCAATTTTATCGACACCGTAAGCTGCCGCTGTTTCTGATAGGATCGGCAGTACGCCATAAAAGTATGCATCATTCGGCATAAAGAAAGTAAAGATCCCGCTTGTTAATGCGACAATGACTGGAATAAAGCCGCCAAGCTGCTCTGGAATTGCAGATACAATCGAAATCGCCATTTCATCAACCATTTTCGTTCCAGTTAGAATACCTGTAAAAACACCTGCCGCAAAAATCATCGAGGCAATGGCTAAAACGTTTGTGGAGTGAGCCGCAATTCGCTCACGCTGCTGGTCCAAGTTCGGATAGTTCACAATAATTGCCACACAGAAAGCAAGAACAAATAGAACAGTTAAACTGACTTTACCTGATACAAGCAGCAGCACCAATAACAAAGTTAGCGCCAGGTTAAACCACCAAAGCTTCGGTCGTTTGATGTCATCTTGCAGTGCAGCTGCCATTTCATTTGCATGAATCGGCTGGTCAAGTTCAATGACACCAAGACGTTTTCTTTCGGCTTTTCCAAGAAAATAAGCAACAATAATCATACTGAGAACCCCTGCACCAATGACTGGAATCATCGGGCCAAATAAAAGTGAAGGATCGACCCCAAGTGCACTCGCCGCTCTAGGTGTGGCTCCTCCCCACGGAATTGTATTCATAATTCCCATGCCAACTCCGGCAATTCCGGCTAAAATAATTGGTCGGATGCCAAGCAGTGTAAATAGTGGAAGCATCGCTGTTGTTGTAATCATATATGTCGTTGTTCCGTCACCATCAAGTGCAACAAGCATCGTCAGGACAGCTGTTCCGACTACGATTTTTAATGGATCGCCTTTAACGATTTTTAAAATTTTCGCCACCATTGGGTCAAATAAACCCGCATCAATCATAATGCCAAAGTACAAAATCGCAAACATGATCATGACCGCTGTCGGTGCTACTTGCTGCACACCTTTGACAATCATGTCTGAAATTTCAGTAAAATGAAAACCTGCGATAAGAGCAAATGCAATCGGTGTTAACACCAATGCCGTTAAAACAGACATACGTTTCGTCATAATCAAAACCATAAATACTATCATCATAAGAAATCCTAAGATTGCTAACATATTGTTCACCCCTTATGTTGTATACGCTTTCATTAATGTGTTGGTATCCCATTTCCAACCCTTTTTGTCATCATATCTGAGGTGAGAATTGAAGTAAATATTATGAATTTTAATTCTTTTTCGGTCGATAAATGCTTTTTGTTCATTTTGTTCAAACATTGGCCTTTTTCATTCCATGAAAAAAACAAAGGGTTTATTTTAGCCCTTTGTCTTCTTGATAGAAGTCTAGGAAAGACGAGTACTGGAGCGAATGTGAGATTCGTGAGCACCGGCACACAGGAATGCGGGCGAATGCAAGGGTTTGTCTACATGCTGGAAGCGGTCTCACTCGACCGCTTGTTCTCCTTGTATCAATTGCTCGTATTGCCTTAATTGATCTTCCATAAAGATCTTTGCCTCTTTGCTGTTCATATAACGACTTGTCCAGCCCTTTTGCTTTAATCGTTTTTTCCATAACCTCGTTTTCGTCATTTTTTGAAGAAGCTGATCCCATTCACGAATGTCATGCTGACTCATTTGTTTAGGGCCCATCACACCGCGCCAATGGGAAAAGATGAGCGGAATGCCCTGCTCTTTCCATGTCGGCACATCTTCAAATCCATCTAAGCGCTCGCTGGTTGTCGTGGCTACGAGCTTCAGCCTCTTTTTGTCATAATCATGACGAACCTCTGTAATAGTAGTCGTTGCTGCATCTACCTCATGGTCGATGAGCGCCTGAAATAAATCATCTGCACTGTCAAATTTCAGAAATTGAATGCGATATGGATCAATCCCTGCCATTTCTGCTGCCCGGGCGAATGAGATTTGATCATCATTTCCAAAGTCAGGGGCAAACCCAATTTTTAAGGAATCTGGTTTTTTCTTGAGTGCGTGTAACAGCTCCTTCCCATTTGCAAAAGGAGAATCTACTGGGACTGCGACGACCTGCCACTCTTCTGCAAGGATTGCCAGCGGTGTCACATCATTCATCGTCACGTTACTGCTGCCAAGCAAGTTACGGCTTAACAATAAGCTTGAATTTAAACTGATATAGTTGGCTTCTCGCTCCATCATGTAGGTCCATCCTTTATCCACCGTTCCGCCTCTTTGATAAAGAATGTTCACAGGCCGTTTCACCAGCTTCTCTTGTTCAAGCACTGATTTCATCACCTGAGCCGTTTGGTCAAATCCCCCCTCTGGTACACCCGACACCACAATATATAAGGAGCTTTGCTGAAGGAAAGAATCTCCGGCCTTTTTTTCATTAAAGGTGAGCGTGATACAAAGGCAGAGCACGATAACAAAAAATATTGCTTTTTTCATCTTTTATGACTCCGCTTGTTTGGCAGGATAATATTTCCGTTCAGGTCTACCAATGATTCCGTATGCAAGCTCTGCCCGGCATTCCCCTGTTGTCACGAGATACTCTACGTAGCGTCTCGCAGTTGTACGTGATGCGCCCATCTTTTCCCCGAGTTCTTCTGCTGTAATTCCGCTATTTTCAGATGCCATCAATGTTTTCACTTTATCCAAGGTCAGTGAATTGATGCCCGTGGGAAGATCTCTGTCATCCCTTTGTTTTGGCTCTTCCTGCATTTGCCCAAAAAACAGATCGATCATCGTTTGATTGACTTCATCCTTTGAATTGATGATGTCTTTCTTTTCTTTATATTCGGTTAAGACTTGTGCAAACTTTTGTGCGGTCACCGGTTTGATTAAATAATGAACCACTCCGTAATGAAGTGCATCTCTTAAAAGCGTCGTTTCCGTTGCAGCCGTGATAATGATCACATCTACTTCAGGACAGCGTTCTCTTAAAAGCGGCAGCAGGTTTGTGCCAAGTTCATCAGGCATATAGACATCAAGCAAGATGAGATCAACTTGTTCCCTTTGGAGCGCCTCCCACATATCCTTTGCACTCTTTGCCTTTCCGGCGACTTTAAATCCTTCTATCTTTTGTATATAAGATTCATGAATGGCAGCGATTCGAAAATCATCCTCCGCAATGAGTACCTTAATCACCATCTATTCCCCCTTTGTGCCTTTCGGTATGTATACAGTAAAGATGGCACCGCCTTCTTTTTGGTTCGCAACTTCAATCCAGCCCCCAAGCTCGTCCAATACTTCTTTCACATTCGCAAGCCCGTAGCCTCGTCCTTCTCCCTTTGACGAATGGCCTCTTGTGAAAATCTGTGACAGTTCCTCTTCATTCACTCCATCACCTGAATCTGACACTTCTATGATAATATCAAACCCAATATCTGTGATGAATAGGTCTACCTCGCGCTTCTCCTTATTTAATACAGCTTCAAAAGCATTATCTACGAGATTGCCAATGATGGTGATAAAGTGAGATAGACTTAAATGAGCTGGGAGCGGCTCTAGTGAGCTATTTTCATCAATGTGGAAATGGACTTTCTTCTCAGATGCTTTCCCTAGCTTGCCAAGTAAGATCGCTTGTATTTTAGGAGACCGAATCTGCTTCATGAGTAAATCGTGCTGTCGGTTTTGCAGATGATATTCTTCTTTAATCAAGTCGATGGCTTCATCGACTTGATTCAGCTCAAGCAGGCCTAAGATGGCATACAGCTTATTTGAGAATTCGTGCGTTTGTGCTCTCAGGTCTTCTGAATACTGGCTGACCTCTGTTAATGTATCCAGCAGCTTCGTCAGTTCGGTTTTCTCCCTAAAGCTCACAATCCCTCCGAATACTCGATTGTCCTGCATTACCTTTTTCACATTTAAAACATAGGTTTTATCATTGACGACGGTTTCGATGTTAGGTTCAATCGTCTCTGCCTTTAAATAGAAAAGAAGTTTGGCATTTGGCAAGACTTGATCAATATGAAGGGGCAGTTCTGATGAGACGCGCAGCATATGTTCAGCTGATGTATTCATCATCGTAATCGCGCCTTTCTGGTCAAACGCAATGATCCCTTCTTTTATAGCGAGCAGCATCGCTTCTCTTTCTCGATACAGCGAAGCAATTTCATGCGGCTCAAGCCCTAATGTATCTTTTCGAATACTCTTCGTTAAAAAAATCGCACCGAATATGCCAGGCAAGAGCACTAAAAGGGCAATATAGCTAAGCTTCAATAGCTGATGAGCTGTTGCTTGATCGATTTCCTTTTTTAAAAATTCGACGGTGACTGTCCCAATAATTTCTTCATGCCCTTCTGTTTCTTTCATAATGGGTGCACTGCCTCTGACAACGGTTTCACCATTAGAATCATCAGTGGATATAGAAGTTCCTCCAAATAAGAGGGTACTTCTTCCTTCCGATACACTGATGGTTTTTCCTACGTCCTCATGATTCGTATGAATAAGAACCTTTCCTTTTCGGTTGGTAATGAAGATGGCATGTGCTCTTACTTGCTCCTTCATTTGCTCAAGCACTGCCTGTTCTTCATTTTGGGAAGCTGACACCGCCACCGATGCTTTAATGGGCGGCATATATGATATCGTTCTAGCGGTCTGCACCGCCAGCTGTTCAGCTTGTCCCTGCCTTTCCGATGTCTGCAGAAAACCAAAACAAATGGTTAATAATGCAATGACAACAAGCAAAAGCCCGATAATTAACCCCAAAATTTTCGTTTGTAAAGTAACTTTCCTTTTGCCCATCCTCACCGCCACAACCCCTAATTCAGTAGATTCACCCGAATAGACTCTAAGAAAATGATATCATTTTTTCTTACTAAGTTAAGAGAAAATTCTTTCAAACAAAAAAGGACGACTCAGAATCGAGTCATCCCTGTATACCTATTACGTGATCGATAAACCAGCACTCGCATAGCCTGCTACGGTATTTACTAAGGATAGTCCTGTAGCGGATGCAGAGAATACAACAAGCAATCTTGTTTCAGGTGTGACTGGTACATTTAGACCAGTCGCAATACCGTTTGAAATAGCACCCAGTGTTAAAACTCCAGTTAAAGCTGGGGCTAATGTGACACTCGCTACTTGTGTAAAGCTGTTATTTGGTGTCGGTGAAGCGAACAGACTAGCCGTTACGGTAACACTCGTGCCAACTAAAGAAAGAGCTGCTGTTGTGCTGAAATAGCCGGCAAATGACGTGATTGTTCCAGCTCTCGGAACTGAGAACGCCATGTTGATTAATGTACCCGCAGCGCCTGTTAAATCAATAACTCCGCCTACAATACTGACACCTGTCGCTGAGTTACCAAATCCGATCAAACTGGATGTTCCAACAAGTCCGCCTGCAATTGTTGTCAGGACAGCAGGTGTACCTGAAGCAAATGGAATGATCGCACTCGATCCTGTCACACCTGTTGGACCTGTTGCTCCGGTCGCTCCGGTACCTGTGACGCCGGTGGCTCCGGTTACTCCTGTTGCACCTGTTAAACCTGTGGCACCAGTGGCTCCGGTTACTCCCGTTGCTCCTGTTGCTCCGGTTACCCCAGTTGCACCTGTTAAACCCGTGGCGCCAGTGGCTCCGGTTGCTCCTGTTACTCCTGTGACGCCGGTGGCTCCGGTCGCTCCTGTACCCGTGACTCCCGTTGCTCCTGTATCACCCGTAACACCAGTGGCTCCGGTTACTCCCGTTGCTCCTGTTGCTCCGGTTACCCCAGTTGCACCTGTTAAACCCGTGGCGCCAGTGGCTCCGGTCGCTCCTGTTACTCCTGTGACGCCGGTGGCTCCGGTCGCTCCTGTACCCGTGACTCCCGTTGCTCCTGTATCACCCGTAACACCAGTGGCTCCGGTTACTCCCGTTGCTCCCGTTGCTCCTGTTGCTCCGGTTACCCCAGTTGCACCTGTTAAACCCGTGGCGCCAGTGGCTCCGGTCGCTCCTGTTACTCCTGTGACGCCGGTGGCTCCGGTCGCTCCTGTACCCGTGACTCCCGTTGCTCCTGTATCACCCGTTACCCCAGTTGCTCCGGTTACTCCTGTTGCTCCCGTTGCTCCTGTATCACCTGTTACCCCAGTTGCCCCGGTTACTCCTGTTGCTCCGGTAATACCTGCGGCGGCCAATAACGTATAGTCTGGGGACGTATCTGGTGTACCTGTTGGTGGTGTTGTATTCACAACATAGGTTCCACCTTCATATGTCACCACTTGACCTACTGGATAGGTTGGGGCTGTAGCTGGGTCAAACGCCAGGATGCCAGTTAATCCTACACCCGTTACTCCGGTGGCTCCAGTTGCTCCCGTTGCTCCCGTTGCTCCCGTTGCTCCCGTTGCTCCA
Organism: Bacillus sp. FSL R5-0659; assembly: GCF_038008785.1. Classification (NCBI taxonomy): domain Bacteria; kingdom Bacillati; phylum Bacillota; class Bacilli; order Caryophanales; family Bacillaceae; genus Bacillus; species Bacillus sp. FSL R5-0659. The sequence goes on along the minus strand of NZ_JBBOZU010000001.1, from coordinate 740,349 downwards.
GTAACACCTGTGACGCCGGTCGCTCCTGTATCTCCTGTGGCTCCGGTCACTCCTGTACCCGTGACTCCCGTTGCTCCTGTATCACCCGTTACACCAGTTGCTCCTGTCGCTCCGGTTACTCCTGTGACTCCAGTATCACCGGTTACCCCAGTTGCTCCTGTGACGCCGGTGGCTCCGGTAACACCTGCGGCTGCTAATAACGTATAGTCTGGAGAAGTATCCGGTGTGCCTGTTGGCGGTGCTGTATTGACCAGATATGTTCCGCCTTCATATGTCACCACTTGACCTACTGGATAGGTTGGCGCTACTGCTGGATCAAACGCTGCGACTCCGGATAAACCGACTCCAGTCGCTCCAGTCACTCCTGTTGCCCCGGTTTCACCAGTTACCCCTGTTGCACCTGTTGGTCCTGTGACGCCGGTGGCACCAGTTTCTCCTGTCGCTCCTGTGACCCCTGTTGCACCTGTTTCACCGGTGGCTCCCGTACCAGTAGCTCCCGTTGGACCAATTTCCCCCGTCGCTCCCGTAACACCAGTGGCACCGGTTGGACCAATTTCTCCTGTTGCTCCTGTGACGCCAGTGACTCCGGTTGGACCAACCTCTCCCGTTGGTCCTGTCACTCCTGTTGCGCCGGTGGAACCCGTGACTCCTGTACCGGTTGCTCCTGTAACGCCAGTCGCTCCTGCAGCGGCCAATAACGTATAATCTGGTGACGTATCTGGTGTGCCTGTTGGTGGCGCCGTGTTAACAAGGTAGGTTCCTCCTTCATATGTCACCACTTGACCTACTGGATAAGTTGGCGCTACTGCTGGATCAAACGCTGCGACTCCGGATAAACCGACTCCAGTCGCTCCGGTCACTCCTGTTGCCCCTGTTTCACCAGTTACCCCAGTTAAACCTGTTGGTCCTGTGACGCCGGTTGCTCCTGTTTCACCTGTTGCACCGGTTGCTCCTGTACCAGTGGCGCCGGTTGGACCAATTTCCCCCGTTGCTCCTGTGACGCCAGTCGCTCCCGTTTCACCTGTGGCTCCGGTTGCTCCTGTGCCGGTGGCGCCGGTTGGACCAATTTCCCCCGTTGCTCCTGTGACGCCAGTCGCTCCCGTTTCACCTGTGGCTCCGGTTGCTCCTGTTCCAGTGGCGCCGGTTGGACCAATTTCCCCCGTTGCTCCTGTGACGCCGGTCGCTCCCGTTTCACCTGTTGCACCGGTTGCTCCTGTGCCGGTGGCGCCCGTAACTCCTGTCGCTCCTGCAGCAGCTAAAAGCGTATAATCTGGGGAAGTATCGGGTGTACCTGTTGGCGATGCTGTGTTTACAAGATACGTCTCGCCTTCATATGTCACCACTTGACCTACTGGATACCCTGGTGCCGCTGCCGCATCAAACGGAACAACTCCAGTTAGACCTACACCGGTAGCGCCGGTTGCCCCAGTCGGACCGGGATCTCCCGTAACACCTGTTGGTCCTGTACCTGTTGCTCCTGCAGCAGCTAAAAGCGTATAGTCCGGTGATGTATCAGGCGTCCCTAATGGCGGTGCTGAATTGACCACATACGTACTGCCATCGTATGTCACCACTTGCCCTACTGGGTAGGCTGGTGCTACTGCTGGATCAAATGCCAGAATGCCTGTTAAACCTACACCTGTTGGACCGATTGGACCTGCTGGACCTGCTGGGCCCGCTGGACCTGCTGCACCCGCCGGACCTGCTGGGCCTCTTCTTCCTCTCCCGCCTGGCGGACCTTGAATCACACAAACACAAGGATCTTTTCCGCAGCAAGGATTTTTCACTGGTTTTCCTGGCTTCCCTGATCTTCCTTTCTTACAACTATCACATTCCCAGCCATCATCCTTATACGCATCATACCAGCTTCCTTTTTGGTAGTGGTCTGTCGAATGAGTTGGATATGTCTTTCCGCATTGTCTACATCTTCTCATAGAATCACCCCCATCCATCGTATTCATCATGATTTAGAAAGGTGTATGTACACTTTTATTTTTTTATTAATCAAAAGACCTTGCACTTCATATACAAGGTCTTTCTTTCATTAAAGTCTCATCGTCATTTTTAAATCTTTTCCTACCATACTATAATCCATATCTTTTGGACGGATGGCTTCTTTTAATGTTTTCGTACCTTCTCCTTCAAAGAAAGTAGGTGCATCTTTCCCTCCAATTAATAATGGTGCCATATAAATAATGACTTCGTTCACAAGTGATGCTTCTAAAAAGGATGCACTCACACTTCCTCCCGCCTCCACAAGTACCGACATGACAGAACGCTTCTTCAGCATGCGTAACACATCATGGATGTCTGTCCGATTTTCTCCGCTTGTGATAAAGACCTGATGTCCTTTTTGCACCAGTTGATGGTATTTTTTTTGATCGTACTTGTTTGAGGTACAAATAATGGTTTCTGCCATATGATCGTTTAAACATTTCGCATGAAGCGGAATCCTTAAGGTGGAATCTAAAATGACACGAATGGGCTGTGTCACGAATGAATCTTTTACAATAAGACCTGCATCATCTTGAATAATGGTTTCGACGCCTGTTATCACAGCATCTGCTTCTTGACGTAATTGCTGCACTTCATTCCTCGCTTCTGTTCCCGTAATCCATTTGCTTTCTTGGTGAGCTGTTGCAATTTTCCCGTCTAACGAAATGGCTGTTTTTAATATGACATATGGAAGATCTGATTGTATGGAATGAAAAAAAGGAAGATTTAAGCTGTCCGCTTCCCGTTTACATATCCCTTCTTCTACTTCTATCCCTGCTTGTTTCAACATCGTGACCCCTTTACCTGCTACACGCGGATTTGGATCCCCAGTGGCAATGACCACACGTTTCACCCCGCTCTTTATTATCGCTGCTGAGCAAGGCCCTGTTTTTCCATGATGCGAACAAGGTTCGAGCGTCACATACATATGAGCTCCCTTCGCCTTATCTCCTGCCATTTGCAGCGCATGAATTTCAGCATGCGGTTCGCCAGCCTTCATGTGAGCCCCAATTCCAACAATCTCACCTTTTTTGACTACCACTGCCCCGACAAGCGGATTTGGTGAGGTTTGTCCTTTCATGGCCTTTGCGTTGGCAATCGCTAGCTTCATATAAAAAACATCGTCTTTCATGTAAGTCTCCTTTCCTCTCTTTCAAGGGAAAGAACTCCTTCAGGGAATGAAGGAGTTCTATTCTCATGTGCTATATTTTTTCCATCCGTTTCTTTTCAGATCGATCATAGTAAGGCAAGGAATAAAAAAGTTTATAAGATGCTCGTTGTTTACAAAAACAGCATTTGCGACATTCATATTTATTAATGAGGAGCACATGCGGACAATTGAGTACAGACAGACCTTTTTTCATATGTTCCTTGCAAACACTTATCATGAGAATCCCCCGCTTACATTCTTTTTCTTAATGAGAGATTACTTCTTTCGGAAATTGTTCAAATAAGCGTAATACTTCGGTATGCGTCCCATCTTCTCGAACGTGATAAATCCCACCGTCGTATGAGCTTGCGTATACATCATTGCCTAATTGTCTGATGGCACTAATCCCATTTTGGGCAATTCTAATTGGGCCGGTGTTGACATCCAGCTCTGGATTCCACACTACGATATAGCCCCAATAATCGCCGCTTACAATATAGCCAGAGTCTGTGACTGTGACCGATTTAATCGAATACTGGTGTTCGTTATGCTGGTCTAAAATTCTTCCAGTATGCAAATCAAACAATCTCACATTCTTGTCACGACTGACAATGGCGATACGGTCTCGTTTACTATCAATAAAGACATCATTTAACAGCTCTGTCGCACCGATGTATTCCGCTTTTAAGGATAAACTCTTTTTATCTAAAAGACAGATGGTTCCTTCAACCGCTGCTGTGATGATATGATCCCCTTCTACCTTTAATGCTTTGACCGCACAATCGTGTGCTTTGGAACGGCCGATTTCCTTTAAGTGTTCTGTTGAAATGACATGGACATAACCGCCGTAAGTTCCAATATAAAATTGACGATCCTCCTCGTGGAAATACACGCTGTTGACCGGACCTGTGTTGAGATCAAACGAAACCATTTGCTGTAATGATTCATGAACAATATGCACCTGACTTGCATGGTCTCCCCACGCATAATAGCTTCCATCCCGTGCAACAGCTACTCCATTCGTTAAAACGCCCGTTGATTTAGCAATTTCTATTCCATTTTTTCTGAATTTTCCATCATCTGATGCGGTAATAATATCACCTGCATCAGTCAGCGCAATGTCATTGATAGATGGTGTCGCCATTTCGATCTCATCTGATATGACTTTGCCCTTTTCAATCGACCATTCACAATATGTTTTTCCAAAGCTGGCTCCTAGTATTGACTTCTCATCCTCTGTCCAGACAAGCGAGCGCTCCCACTGATATTTATGAGGCAGCAGCGTATCGACTAAATCACCTGTTTCATAATTCCACAGCTTAATTAAATGGTCGTAGCCTGCTGTCAGCAAGTAATTGCCGCTTGGAGAAAAATTCACGCGCTTGACGCCCTGTAAATGGGCTTTGATGATTTTCTTCTCCTGTAAAGTCGCTGCATCGTAAATAATAACGGTGCCATCATCTCTGCCAAGTGCGAATACTTCTTTTTGATTGCTGCCGCTGATTGTATCCAGCTCATAATCAAACGGGCCGATTTCCCCTACAATTTCTCCGGTCTCATACAGCCATACAAGGACGTATCCATCATCACCTGTTGTGTAAGCTTTATCACCATGTATCCATACAGCTAATACATCTTTGCTATGACCATGGAATTCTCTTAAAATAGCACCCGTTTCGATATCCCACACTAAGCATCTTCTATCTCTGGACACGGATACAAGCAAAGTATCCTGCTTCGCAAAAGCGACGGCTTCTACATCATCCGCATGACCAAACAACGTGCGGATTCGTGTATTTGTGCCTGTATCATATAATTGAATGGTATAGTCTGACGATGCACTCGCTAAATACTTTCCGTTTTCAGAAAGAGATATTGAGTTAATGATATGCTCGTGACTGCCAATAAACTTTCCTTCTCCTGTCTCCCGGTTCCACTGATAAATACAACGGTCATAGCCGCCAGTGTAAACAATTTGGTCGTGCTGAGTTGATAAAACAGATGTAATTGGTCCTCTATGCATGGTTTTACACTCCCACCTTTATATGTTGTTTTTGACGAGTCACTAAACGAAAACCAGTAAATCGAAAAACGGGATCTGGGTGCTTCCCGTGTCTTCTTGCGACTCTGCATAAATCTCCACCTCTTGCGAAGGAGCCGCCTTTTAAAATGTAGTAGTCACTTCCGAGTGTTTCCGTTAAATCATCGACGACCTCGATGCCGCCTTCATATACATGATATTTGGTGTTGACCCATTCCTCGACGTTGCCCCCCATATCATAAAGACCAAATAAGGATCTGCCCTTTTCGTAATGACGGACAGGCGTCGTTTTTTCAATATTTGATTCGTGCGTATTGCAGTAAGAAGGATCAAACTCATCTCCCCATGGATATTGATTTCTCGTGTTTCCCCGGGCAGCATACTCCCATTCTTCTTCCGTAGGAATCGACACATCCATCCCCAGTTTCCCGCTCAGCCACTGACAGAACGAGAAGGCTTCCTCAATGTCCATGCCCCAAGCTGGATGATCTTTTCCCCCGCCAAGCTCTTCATTCGTTAAACTCTCCGGGTATGTCTGGCCTGTTTCATCACAATAGCTTTGATACAGTTCATTGCTGACGACCGTATCTGAGATAAAAAATTCGTTGATATACGACTGATAGGATGGAAATTCTTTGTACAGCCATTTTTGAAATTTTTTCTCACGGCCGTAGGTTGGATTGAGCAGCTTGTCCTTCCAGTATTCTGATGCCTTTTTCATATCTTCTTCATTACTTCCAATCGTTGCATAGCCGCTTGGAATTTGAATCCAATTGATATCAGGTTTCACGCTTTTCTCCCGCCTTCTTTCAATAAACTCGTCTATTGATTAATTAATTTCTTCTCATCGACCATATGCCCTGAGGCTGCTTTTGCCTTTAAATAGGCTTCATTGTAGAGAGAGGCTTCGACCGTATGATCAAACCGCAAAACAGGAAGACCGTAAGCTGCAATAGAATCGACTTTATCTGGATTGTTCGTTAGTAAATGCAATGGTTTCCCTTTGTTTAAATAGTGCAAAACTGCTGCTGCTTCCTCGTAATGCCGATCATCATCCCCGCAGCCGATCAGGCGGTTGGCTTCAAAAGTATCCAGCTGCATTTCCTGTAATTTATACGTCAATGCTTTTGCCATCAGCCCAATAGACCGCCCTTCTTGATTGGCCATATACACAAGCATGCCTTTTCCGTAATCGGTGATTTTCTTCAGTGATAATGCAAGCTGTGGACCACAGTCACATTTCAGTGACCCAAACACATCACCTGTTTGGCAGACACTATGGATTCGCACAAGCGGCGGCCGTTCATTTTCAAAGTCGCCAAATAAGAGACAAGAGGAAAAGGTTTGCTGCGCGGTACTCATTTGGACAATCGATTCGATCGTTGGTTTTGTATCCCGTTCAACAGGTGCGAAGGCATACCACTTAAATGGCACTTCTTCATGTTGAATGGAAATTGGCAAATTCACAGGCCCCACGAGCAAATAGTGTTTTTCTTGAAAGGTAAAATGATGAATCATTGATTGTAATTCATCTACAAACTTGTTCATTTGTCTCCCCCCTATTCATCACTGCACCCATAGCGCAGTGATGGAGTGATGAATATGTGTACGCACTCCCTCTGCCTGTGTGCTCCCGCAGAAGGAAATGAATGTGCAGTGTCTCTCATCGCTTTAGACCTTGTCCATTTCCAGTACAAAGGAGCAGAAATCTTGGTTCATATGCTTTTTTTGTCAGAGCAGCAAACACCCTTGATTGGCAGGCGCTCTTTCTTAACATGAACACCTCTGCTAGCTTTGAATCACTCACCTTTGTACTAGATTTTGACGGCAATGACATGATGCTGGCTTATTCCGGCCTTCGCTTGTAATGGTGATATGGATACAAGCTCAAGACCTGATGTACAAATTTTTTCGCCAAGCTGAGAATCTGAAAACGAAAAATGAAAACGGCCATCTTCTCCGATTAATCCTGTTTTCCACTCTTCTCCCCAGACAACAAGTGAAAAGACACCGCCTTCATGAAGTAAAGAAGAGACCTGTTTTAAATAACGTTCATGATCATCAGGATGTTGATGATGAAAGCAGCCATGATCTAAAATCAAATCAAACTGCATCCCGCGTCCCTGATCCATGGACCATGACATAAAATCTTGATGAACAAAGTGGACAGGAACTGTTTCTCTTTTCTGTAACCCTTCCCACTCCTCATGCTCATACAGGTCGATACCGACATATGCGGAAAGCCCGCTTAAATGTTCAAGTGCACGGCCGTTGCCGCACCCGATATCCAGTACAGAAGCAAGTGCATTCTTTTCCCTTGAACGCCATGCCTTTAATGACATCACTGCTGCGTCTGTTAAGGATGGATCAGTGGACCACATATCTGTTCTTTGCTCATAATGCTCTTGGAATGCGATGCGCATCTTTTCTAAATACAAACCACTGTCTTCATGGTACAAAGCCTTTTTCATCATGAAACCTCCTTCAATTCACAATCGCCTTTTCGGGCAAAGGTGGTTTTCAAGCCAAAAACCTTATGTTAAAATGAAAGATGGATTTTTTAGGAAAATCTGTTTGTCTGAAAAAGGAGAGAAGCATCCCACATGTTCACTCTTCTTTTTCAGCATTCATCCTCCTCATATGCAGCCGTTTGAAGGCCGCCTCGCCTCAGCTTGTTCTCTCTTTTTTTCATATGAGTTCACCTCCTTCACCGTTCGATCAACTCACATTCTCCATTGAAACCGCTTTCTCTTTTGTATAAGGACTTAACGCCTTTTGACTATCTCTTGCAAAGTGTTCATAGTAGAAAAACCAATCTACTGTTTAGAATGACTATCATTTTTTTCAATTACATGATTCTTTGTTTTAGTAGACACTTTTGTAACTTAAAGGCGCTTAGGCCTTGGTTTCTGCCACCCCCTTTCACTAAGTTATGCTCCGAATAAACCCGCCAGAAATTTAACAACTAATTCCATAATGACTGGAATAAGCCAAATATATTGTTTTTAGTTTATTTTGTCAACAAATTATTTCCTAAACATTAAAATGAATTTTCTAATTGAAAATACAGGTATTTTTCGTGGTTTTTTGACCTTAAAACAATTATTTCTACACAAAAATACAATTTAAACCAATAGAACTAAGAAATTTATCTACTAAATTACACAAGTTTTTTATTTAATTTTAAATCAAAATAGAAAGATACAATAATTATTTCCCGAATGGTTTTTTGTGATATTTCGACTATTTTTTCTGATTCCCCTTGTTTTTCTTTGGTATAGCGGCATTTTCAATTAGAGAGTTTACTATTTATTCCATACTTCCGTATTTGTTTTTTATCGTAAAAAAGATATGTGTCTCTCCTTCAGACATGGAGGCATGAAAAAAAGCCCCTTACAAAAGTAAGAGGCTTTTTCAGTTGGCGTTTACGCCCAGTTTTTCACTTTTTCATGATCTGTGACAAAGAGAAGCACTTTCCCTTCATCTAAATGTTCTTCAAATGTCTCAGCTTCTTCTTTGGTGAAACCAATTTCATGAATTTTATTGCGGAGCTCATCTCCCTTTTTACTAAAGATGTTCCCGACCGCATGTTTAAGTCCAACTTCTCTTGAGCCTATCGTATTGGCATCTGCATTATTTGCAATACGCTCTGTTCGATCATCGTCATGGGATAGAACATAAATGTCCTCTCTTGCAACTCCGATCGATTTTAATTGCTCTACATCTCTTTGAAGTGTTTCATCATTTGAATACTCTCTTACAACAGGTTTCATTTTATATTCCTCCTTTAACGTCTTACGAATCTTTTACCCGTCACTTTTGACATTAAACCTTACAAGAGCACATCCAATTTGCTTAATGAACATACCATGCCTATCGACTTATTTTTGACAAAAAGCCTGTTAAAATGACTAAATTTTCTGAAATATCGTGTTCATTCCTGTTGATTTGTTGTACAATTCTTATACTGGAGGCTAGAAATGAGGGAGAGCTGATGTATTACTTTTCAGCGGAGCAGCAGTTTAATGCTTGGGTTGTCAGTGATTTGGTGAAACAGCTTTTTCAAAAGTGGAATCCTGAAGAAGCAAATACAAAGCCGCTTACATTGTTTGCCGAACAGCACTTTCGCATCTCCATTGATTATCTCTTTTCCATCATTATTAACATTGGAGATATCGAGTCAATTGATCAAGATCCACAAGACCTGTTGTCCTCATATTTGAATATCCTTTTTCCTTTTGTGACGCGCGATATGATGAAAGCCTCCATGCAAAATGCAAACGAATATTTGTTAAAAGAACGTGATGCGGATGTGTATCAGCTGTTTGGCTGTCTCCCGCCGCTCCTCTCTGTATCTTTTCAGAAAAAGTAGTCCCCTTCGATGAGATGGCGGCTGCTTTTTTGTGTGTGTTTTGAAAAGACCGTATGTTTTGAACGAAAAGAAGCATCATGTTAATGTAAATCTAGGCTGTAAGTGAAAGGGAGGATTTGACATGAGTCAACAAAAGCAAATTCAATTAGCTAAACGTCCAAAAGGATTACCTACAAAAGATGTTTTTCATTTTGAAACAGTAGATATACCTGTACCGCAAGATGGAGAGGTCTTGGTTCAAACGAAATATGTTTCTGTAGATCCTTATATGAGAGGACGAATGCAGGATACAAAATCCTATACACCTCCGTTCAAGCTAAATGAAGTGATTCAGGGCGGTGTCGTCGGAGAAGTCGTTGAGTCGAAATCGCCTCAATTTGAAAAGGGTGATTTTGTCCTTGGATTCCTTGGCTGGCAAGAATATTCCACTGCCAAAGCTGAATCTCTGACTAAAATTGATCCGTCCATTGCGCCATTGTCCTATTATTTAGGCATCTTGGGGATGCCAGGGCAAACCGCTTACTTTGGCCTGCTTGCCATTGGTCAGCCAAAAGAAGGCGAGACGGTTGTCATTTCTGGAGCCGCAGGTGCCGTTGGTTCCGTTGTGGGACAAATCGCTAAGATCAAAGGCGCACACGTCGTGGGAATTGCCGGATCTGATGATAAACTCGCTTATTTAAAAGAATTAGGCTTTGATGAAACGATTAATTATAAAACAACGAATGATTTAGATGATGCGATTGCAAAAGCCTGTCCTAACGGCGTTGATGTGTACTTTGACAACGTAGGCGGCGAAATTTCAGATGCGGTGATGAATCATTTGAACCGTTTTGCACGCATTCCAGTATGCGGTGCCATTTCTTCTTATAATATTAGTGCAAGCGAAGATATCGGTCCTCGTGTGCAAACAAAACTCATCAAAACAAGCGCATTGATGCAAGGCTTCATCGTTGCCAACTATTCAGATCGTTTTGGAGAAGCCGCGAAGGATCTCGCACAATGGGTAAAAGAAGACAAACTCACATATAAAGAAACAATCATTGAAGGCTTTGATAACATTCCTGATGCATTCCTTGGACTATTCAAAGGAGAAAATGTCGGAAAACAGCTTGTCAAAATTTCATAACAGAAAAGGACCCTCCATGTTGAAGGGTCCTTTTCTTATGCCTGCTTGGTCGCAAGCTGCAGCTGGCCTTGCTTATACACAATTTCTTCAAGCGAAAGATTCAGCTTTTTCGCCATTTTTTTCAGCATTGATTGCTCTTGAGGTGTGACAAGACTGATGACTGCGCCTTCTTTTCCAGCACGTCCGGTTCTGCCTGAACGGTGGATGTAGCCCTCTTCATTTGGCATATCTGCATGAATGACATATGGCAGATCATCAATATCGATTCCTCTTGCTGCAATATCTGTTGCAAGGAGGAGCGGGAATTCACGCTGTTCAAATGATTTTAAAATCACAGCACGCTCAGCTTTTTTTGCTTCACTATGAAGGACACCAAGGTCGACATGGTGATACGCTAATTTCTCTGCATAAATGCTTAAGTTCGTAATGTCACGCACAAAAACGAGTGCCTGCATGTCCTCAAGCCGTGATAGCTTTTGCAGTAGTTTCACTTTGTCACGCTGATCACATAACAGATAATAGTGACCCACTTTCTGCGCTTCTTCCTCACTTCTAGCAATTTTCAATACTTCTGGTTCAGATGTCATTTCTTTGATCAGCTGAACGGTTTCTTCTTTCAACGTGGCAGAAAAACAAAGGATTTGTCTTTCTTTTAATGTGGACTTAATGATCGCTTGGATCGTTTTCATATGCTCTGGCACAAGAAGCTGATCTGCTTCGTCTAATACGATCGTTTTGACTTCATGCATTTTTAGTTTCTTGATTTTGATTAATTCTTGTACTCGGCCAGGTGTCGCCACAACGACGTTCGGGTGTTTCTTTAGCTTTTCTTGCTGCTTCTTGATGTTCGCTCCACCAATCAAGGAAACAGCTTTGATGTCTGATCCTTGTTTGAACTCTTGCACGACATCAAAGATTTGCATCACAAGCTCTCTTGAAGGTGCCAAGATTAAGACTTGCGGATGCTTGATATTGACATCAATTTTATTTAAAAGCGGCAGAACATACGCAAGTGTCTTCCCCGTTCCAGTTGGCGATTCTGCGATCACATCACGCTTCTCCGTAATCCACTCTGCTGTTTTTTCTTGTATAGCTGTTGGTTTTTCGAAGCCAGCCGCTTGAAAGTTCTCTTGAATAAATGGCTTTGCTTCTTTCAAAAATGCCCAATTTTCCGTCATGTCGATCTCCTTTATCCTCATTCAATCTATCCTTTAGTATCTCAAAATCAGCTTTGAAACGCAATTTTTCTTTTGATGCTTTTATCGAGCCGAACAGTTCGATATAATCATGAGAGGCACTAGCCGTTTTGAATCTATTTGAGGTGTAAAAAATGATATTATCTGTTAAAGATTTAAGTCATGGCTTTGGCGACAGAGCCATTTTCCACGAAGTGTCCTTCCGTTTATTAAAAGGCGAGCATGTCGGCTTAATCGGCGCCAACGGTGAAGGAAAGTCAACGTTTATGAATATTATTACTGGCAAGCTGGAGCCAGATGCAGGAAAAGTCGAATGGGCAAAAAATGTCCGTGTCGGCTACCTTGATCAGCATACCGTGCTAGAAAAGGGAAGAACGATCCGTGAAGTCCTTCAGGATGCATTCCATTATTTATTTTCAATGGAAGCCGCGATGAATGACATTTATGGCAAAATGGGTGAAGCCGATCCTGATGAGCTGGAAAAGCTGTTAGAGGAAGTGGGCGTCATTCAGGATGCACTGACAAACAATGATTTCTATATCATTGATTCTAAGGTCGAGGAGATTGCAAGAGGTCTTGGCTTAACGGATCTCGGGCTGGACCGTGATGTGACGGAGCTCAGCGGCGGTCAGCGTACGAAGGTGCTGCTAGCGAAATTGCTGTTAGAGAAGCCAGAAATTCTCCTTCTCGATGAGCCGACCAACTATTTGGATGAGCAGCATATTGAGTGGCTGAAGCGTTATTTACAGGAATATGAAAATGCGTTCATCCTCATTTCACATGATATTCCGTTTTTAAACAGTGTCATCAACTTGATTTATCATGTTGAAAATCAGGAGCTCACGCGCTATGTTGGCGACTACGACCAATTTAAACAAGTGTACGAAGTCAAAAAGCAGCAGCTCGAAGCAGCCTATAAAAGACAGCAGCAGGAAGTGGCTGAACTAAAGGATTTTGTCGCAAGAAACAAAGCACGTGTCAGCACAAGAAATATGGCGATGTCCCGCCAAAAGAAACTGGATAAGATGGATATGATTGAACTCGCAGCAGAAAAGCCAAAACCTGAATTCCATTTTAAACCGGCACGTACTTCTGGGAAACTGATTTTTGAAACGAAAGATTTGGTCATCGGTTATGATGAACCGCTCTCCCGCCCATTGAATTTGAAAATGGAACGCGGGCAAAAAATTGCGTTGTACGGTGCTAACGGTATCGGTAAAACGACGCTGCTCCGAAGTCTTCTTGGGGAAATCACACCTATTTCTGGTGAGGTGGAACGTGGAGAATTCTTGCATATTGGCTACTTTGAGCAAGAAGTAAAAGAGCAGAACAGCAATACTTGTATTGAAGAAGTATGGAGCACCTTCCCTTCTTACACACAATATGAAGTCAGAGCCGCTCTTGCTAAATGCGGATTAACGACAAAACATATTGAAAGCCGCGTGTCTGTTTTAAGCGGTGGAGAGAAAGCAAAAGTGCGTCTTTGCAAGCTGATCAACGAAGAAACCAACTTACTTGTTCTCGATGAGCCGACAAACCACTTGGATGTCGATGCAAAAGAAGAACTAAAACGCGCGTTAAAAGAATATAAAGGCAGCGTCTTATTGATTTCTCACGAACCTGAATTTTATCAAGATGTGGCAACCGAAACTTGGAATTGCGAATCTTGGACGACAAAAGTATTATAACGACAAAAAAGCCTTATATCTTCTAAAGATATAAGGCTTTTTCTCATTAATGACCTGCTTGGATATTCACCAAATGCTTACGTCCAAGGAGCAGGATGATCATGCCTAAGAGAACCACAGCAGCCCCGACATAATAAGGTGTACTTGCTGTATAGGATTCAGCGAGAACTCCGGCAATCCAAGGAGCAATCGCACCCCCAATAAACCGTACAGCACTGTAAGAGGATGAAGCAATTGAACGTTCAACCGGTGCTGATCCCATCACAGCTGTCGTGAGCACTGTATTGATCATACCGAGAATTCCCCCAGCAATGACAATTCCGCAGATCACGACCACAGCATGAGACGTCCATACCCCAATACCGAATAAAATCACAGCAAACGAAGCAAACAGAACGACAAGCGAGGTCAATGTCCCAAGTTTGCGATGAATGACTGGCGCTGAAAAGACAGAGGTCACAGCCAAGAATAGCCCCCATCCAAAAAAGACATATCCAAGTCCATGCTCATCAAGATGGAGCACAAATGGCGAATACGCTAAAAGCACAAAGAAACCGAAATTGTATAAGAAAGCGGCAGATGCCATCGTTAAAAGCCCTTTATATTTTAACGCCCCGACAGCCTCAAATAATTTCACTTTTTTCTGCGGCTTTTGCATAGGTGGAAGCATAAAGGTAATCGCTAAAAGAGCAATAAGCATTAACACGGCAACACCAAAGAAAGGCCCGCGCCAAGAAATTGTGCCAAGCTCACCGCCAAGCAGCGGTCCAACCGATATCCCAAGACCTAGTGCTGCCTCGTATAAAATAATAGCCTTCGCACTTCCTCCAACAGATACACCAACAATGACAGAGAGTGCAGTTGAAATAAATAAAGCATTCCCAATGCCCCATCCGCCTCTAAAGCCAATTAATTCATTAATCGTTGAAGAAGTACCACCTAAAGCAGAAAAAACAATAATAAAAATGAGTCCAACTAATAACGTCCATTTCGCACCAATCCGACTAGAAATAAAGCCGGTAAAGAACATCACAAAGCCGGTCACAAGTAAGTAGCTTGTAAATAAAAGAGAGACCTGGCTTGGAGATGCGTGTAATTGCGATGCAATGGCTGGCAGGATCGGGTCGACGAGTCCTATTCCCATAAACGAAATCACACACGCAAAGGCAACAGCCCAAACGGCTTTTGGCTGCCTAAGCAAACTTGTACGCTGTTTCAACACTTCTTCTTCCTTCATTCCATCAGAACCTTTCCTTCAAATGTTGACAAAATAAAATAAACACGCAGAGGTGTTTATTTTTGTAATTGCTCAATTGCATGAGCCGCTCTTTCTTTCATCGCTTCAAGATCCTTTTTAAAGGATTGAATCGTTTCAAGCTTTTTTGTTATCAATTGATGCTGTATGTTGAGCTGCGCATCAATATCTAAAAGCTTCTCTAATCGCTCCTTCGGATCAAGCGACAGCAAGTAGCCTTCTTTATTCAGCTCTAGCTGCTTTCCGATTTCCATAAACGATTGAAGCTCCTGTAAAGAAAAGCCGAGTACCTCTTTTGCCTGCATCACTTTCTCTAGCTCTTCCATATCGTCCTCTGAGTAAAGTCTGACACCGCCCTCAGTCCGCTTTGGTGCTGATAATAAACCAATCTCTTCATAGAAACGAATCGTCCGTTTTGTCAGTCCGCTTCTTTTCGCCACTTGATCAATTTTCATCCATTCCATCGCCAGTGCCTCCTGCTCATCAATTCATGTTTTATTATACACCTTTATAACCTTAACGTAAACGTCAAAGTTTTAACACTTGATTTATTCCATATGTTATCGCAAAATAAATAGTAATAATTACGATTTATAGGAGGTACCATATGCGCTCATTTCCACCTAAAGTAGAACGGCACCAGCTATTCGGATCTGTACCGCCAAGTCTTGGCACAAAGCCTTGGCAAAAAGAGGACATGACAGACATTCAAAAAACAGAGCAGGACTTTTATTTTCATCTTGAACAAGTCGGGGTCTGCCGCATGTCCTATCCCATACATATCGTATCTAAAACAGCACCACAGCGCCAAACAACCACTGCTGAATTCTCACTGAGTACATCCCTGCCAGCCCATCAAAAAGGCATTCATATGAGCCGTCTCACTGAACAGCTGCACTCGTTTTATGAGAGCAGCAAGCCGCTTGATGTGAATACCCTAAAAGAATTGACGGCAGCGCTCGCCCGGAAAATGAATCAATCCTCTGCTTCCATTCAAGTTTCATTTCCATGGTACATGGAAAAACAGAGTCCAGTCACCGGGCGGTCAGGCTTGATGCATGCAACTGTCAAATATGACGTCCATTTTCATGAAAAGGACGGATGGACCTGTCACGTTGGGTGCGATGCACAGGTCACGACATTATGTCCCTGTTCCAAAGAAATCAGTGAATATGGTGCCCATAATCAGCGTGGGTCTGTTTCCATTCAAGTAGAGTTGTTTGAACAAGTAGCGCTCCCTGACGACATCAAGACCGCTCTTTTACATATCATTGAGTCCAATGCGAGCGCACCGCTTTATCCCGTGCTCAAAAGACCTGATGAAAAGAAAGTGACAGAAGAGGCTTATGAAAATCCGCGCTTTGTAGAAGATATCACAAGGTTAATTGCCATTGAATTATATGAGCAGCCATGGATCAGAGGCTTTCAAGTCGAGTGTCGTAATGAGGAATCCATCCACCAGCATGATGCGTATGCCAAATGCTCCTATCAAAAAAACCTGTAGATCGCTCTACAGGTTTTTTATTTCCACATCTTTATTCATTCATTTCCTCAATCATAAGAGATAGTTCTGTCCAGCGGTCCATTGCTTGTTCTAATTCTTCCGCAACGGCTTTTTGTTCGTCCATCAGCTCTTGAATTTTCCCAAAATCACTGCCTGCCTCTGCAATGCTGGCTTCAAGCTGCTGATGTTTTTCCTCTAATGCTTGTATCCGGTCTTCAATCCCATCCCATTCAAGCTGGTCTTTATAAGAAAGTTTTTTTCTCTTTTTAGGCGCAGCTTCTACTTGTTTTTCAGCAGGCTTTGTCTCTGTCCGTTTCTGCTCTTTTTCCTGTTCCATATAATCGCTGTATGCACCTTGGAAGTGTGAGATTCGCCCATTTCCTTCAAAGACAAGCAGGCGGTGAACCACTCGGTCTAAGAAATAACGATCATGGGACACGGTGATGACGACGCCAGGGAACTGCTCTAAATAATCCTCTAAAATACTGAGGGTTTCTGTATCAAGGTCGTTCGTCGGCTCATCTAAAAAGAGAACATTCGGCTCTTCCATTAAGACCTTCAATAAATACAATCTGCGGCGTTCTCCCCCTGACAGTTTACGAATATACGTCCGCTGCATCGATCTTGGGAAAAGGAAGCGCTCCAGCATCTGCTCTGCTGTTACAATGGCGCCATCAGACGTCTTGACGATCTCAGCTGTTTCCTTGATGTACTCAATGATGGTCAGCTCATCATTCATTTCCTTGTGATCCTGCGTGTAGTAACCAATACGAACGGTTTGTCCAATGGTCAATTGTCCTGAAGTCGGTTCAATCTTACCTGCTAGACAGTTCAGTAAAGTGGTTTTGCCGACTCCATTCGGTCCGATAAATCCGATACGATCGCCCGGCACGACTAAATCTGTAAACCGCTCCACAAGAGTCTGGCCAGCAAATGAAATTGATAAGTCTTCTGCCTCTATCACTTGTTTCCCCAAGCGGTGCGAGCCGATGGCAAAATCAAGCTCTCCCTTCGCATCAGGTCCTTTTTGATCCTTCAGCTCTTCGACTCTGCCAATACGTGCTTTCTGCTTTGTCGTTCTTGCTTTCGCTCCTCGTCTTAGCCATGCAAGCTCTCGTCTAAGCAAGTTTTGACGCTTCGTTTCTTTCACCTGAGCTTCTGCTTCCCGCTCCGCTCTTTTTTCTAAAAAGACTTCATAATTTCCTTTATACGTATAAAGCTGTCCTTGATTTAACTCATAAATCCGATTGGCTACCCGATTTAAGAAATAACGATCGTGCGTCACGAGGATGACAGCACCGCTATATTGGCTTAAGTATCCTTCAAGCCATTCAATCGTTGCATTATCAAGATGGTTGGTTGGCTCATCTAAAATCAACAAACCAGCAGGCTGAATTAAATTTTTAGCAATGGCGACACGTTTTTTCTGTCCGCCTGATAATGCATGTACAGAGCGGCTTACATCTTTCACGCCAAGCTTTGTCAAAATCGTTTTGGCTGAAAGGTTCGCATCCCAAGCATCTTCTTGATCCATTCGATTTTGCATGCGCATCAGTGCCTCTTGTTTTGCCTCATTTTGCGGATCATGCTCTAAATCGGCGAGTGCCTTTTCATACGCCTTCATCGTTTGAATCATTGGTGCCGTTCCCGAAAAAATATAGTCAAGAATCGTTTCATTCCCGCTCATTTCAGGATCTTGTTCGAGAAATTCGATGTCAAGTGTCCCTGCCTTCGTGATGTCACCTTCCTCAAACGATTCAAGTCCTGCAATGACCTTTAGCAGCGTTGACTTCCCTGTTCCATTTGGTCCAATCAATCCGATGCGTTCCTTTGGTTCTATATGAAAAGAAATATGATCAAACAGCGTTTTCTCGCCATAGGTTTTATATAATCCTTCAACATTCAATAAACTCATTTTATCAGCCCTTACATAGATTCTTTCTTTATTTTAAATCAGCCAGTAGCAGAAAACTAGTTTTAAAAAAACCGCTGCAGAAAAGAATGTTTCCTTTTGATGCTCGATACACTATGAAGAGGTGATCTAAAGATGATAACCATTAGCTTATGTATGATTGTGAAAAATGAAGAGGAGGTGCTGGCGGACTGCCTTTCGTCTGTTCAAGACATTGTCGATGAGATGATCATCGTTGATACAGGATCAACAGATCAAACGAAGGAAATCGCTCATTCCTTTTCAGCAAAAGTGCTGGATTTTGAATGGGTCCAGCATTTTGCAAAAGCACGCAACTTTGCTTTCTCACATGCAGCGAAAGAGTATATTTTATGGCTCGATGCTGACGATGTTCTCCTTGAAGAAGATCGCCAAAAACTGCTTCAGCTCAAACAGACACTTGATCCCTCGGTGGATGCCGTTTCGATGTTTTATCATGTGGGATTCGATGAAAACGGTCGAGTCAATTTCAAATATAGAAGAAATCGCCTTGTGAAGCGTTCCTTGAACTTTCAGTGGTACGGGGCCGTTCATGAGTTTCTTCAAGTGTATGGAAACATCTTTCCTGCAGATATCGCCGTCACACATCAAAAACGCAAGAAAACAACTGCTGGTGAGCCTGGGCGCAACTTGCGAATTTATGAAGACATGCTGGCAAAAGGAGAGGATATGACGCCCCGTGATCTCTTTTATTTTGCCAATGAATTAAGAGATAACGGGCAGCATGTCAAAGCGATTCGTTTTTATCATGAATTTTTAAACACAAAACAGTGCTGGATTGAGGATGAAATTCGCACATGCCAATATTTAGCGGACTGCTATTATGCGGTAGGCTATGAGGAAGCAGCCTTATCCTCATTATTACGTTCCTTCTTATATGATCAGCCCCGGCCAGAATTTTGCTGCCGGATCGGGGATCATTTAAAAATACAAAATAAACATCAGGCAGCCATCTTTTGGTATGAGCAGGCGCTGAAGGCTCCTGAAAATGAAACAGCCTTCACACTTACACAATATAAAACGTGGTATCCTCACCTTCAGCTTTGCTACTGTTATTATCAGCTCGGCAACCTGGAACAAGCCAAAATACATCACCGCGCCTCCTCGGCCCATCATCCAACTCATCCAAGTGTGCTGTACAATGAAAAAATATTTGCTGAACAGACTTAGATTGTCTGACACCACATCCGCCTTCGATCTCCCGGCGGATGTCTCTTTTTATACACTTCTTCGGTTGTGACGTTTAACACTTTAGTGATTTAAAGCGTTTTTCAACCAATTGACTAAATTGTCATTTGCGCATATACTAACATTCGTCTTACGAAAAGATTTATCCATTAGGAGGTCAACATGAGTTCTTTATTTCGAAAAAAATCTCTCGACCAGCTCATGCTTGAAAGTCAAACGAAGCGGCTCAGCCGTTCTTTGAATACGTTTGATTTAATCTTGCTTGGCATTGGCTGTGTGGTCGGGACTGGGATCTTTGTCATTACGGGGGTTGCTGCTGCAAATGATGCAGGACCTGCGATTATTATATCTTTTATTTTGGCTGCGATCGCATGCGCCCTTGCTGCTTTTTGCTACGCTGAATTCTCCTCATCCATTCCTGTGTCAGGAAGCGTCTATACGTATTCCTACGCAACACTTGGAGAATTTCTCGCCTTCTTAATGGGCTGGGATCTCATGCTTGAATATGTCATTGCGCTCTCTGCTGTGGCAAGTGGATGGTCGTCCTATTTCCAATCACTGCTCAGCGGATTCGGTCTTCACATACCGAAGGCTTTATCAGCTGCACCTGGAGCCGCTGACGGGGCCGTCTTTAACCTTCCAGGCGCACTCATTATTTTGCTTATCACCTTTATCGTCTCAAGAGGCGTCAAAGAAAGTACAAAGCTGAATAACATCATTGTGCTGATCAAAATTGCCATCGTCCTACTCTTTATCATTTCAGGCTTTGCTTACGTCAAACCTGAAAACTGGACACCGTTTATGCCAATGGGCTTTAACGGCGTAATCGCAGGCGCGGCAACCGTCTTTTTTGCTTACCTCGGATTTGATGCGATCGCCAATGCATCTGAAGAGGTCAAAAATCCGCAAAAGGCGATGCCGGTTGGGATTATCGGAGCGCTCGGTGTTTGTACCATTTTATACATCGGGGTTTCCTTTGTCTTAACAGGCATGGTTCACTATACGAAGCTGAATGTCAGTGATCCTGTCGCATTTGCTCTTCAAGTAGTTGGCCTGAATAGTGTGGCGGGTATCATATCAGCCGGTGCTATTATTGGGATTACCACGGTTCTCATTGCCTTGGTTTATGCACAGGTTCGCTTAACTTTTGCGATGAGCCGCGATGGGCTTATGCCAAATATTTTCTCAAAGGTTCATCCAAAATCGCAAACGCCCGTTGCCAACACTTGGCTGACAGGTGCAGTCGCAGCATGTATCGTAGGTTTTGTGAATTTATCGACGCTTGCGAATTTAGTCAGCATCGGTACACTGGCAGCCTTCACGGTGATTTCCATTGCGGTCATCATTTTACGGAAAAAACATCCGAATCTTAAAGCAGCATTTAAAGTACCGTTCGTGCCTGTGCTTCCGATTATCAGTGCGATCATTTGTATGACATTGGCTGCCACACTGAAATGGGAGACATGGAGAGCCTTCCTCATCTGGATCGCCATCGGTGTTGTTGTCTATTTCACCTATGCAAGACGAAAAAGCCATCTGAATGAAACAAATTAGAAAAGAGACTCGGGGATTCCCGGTCTCTTTTTTTCTTAAACCACGCTGTTTTTGACTGAATTTGAGTCCACCATATCTGGATCTAACACGCTTGAAATCGGAATGACAAGCGGTGAACAATCTCCATTGTCCTCACCAAAACCTTGATTCAATTTCATCGAGAGAAAATAATCAATCTGCTGATAAGGTCCTAGCGTCAGTGATGCACCCCGATCCATTGCATTGATTTTAAAAGCACCGACATTGACGACTGAAGGTGAGAATAACATCACACGTCACTTCCTTTGAATGGGTTTAGCTGCTGGTGAAAAAGAGGCAGGTGAGTCCACTTGATCTCGATCATCTACATGGCTTTTTGTACCGACAAAACCGCTGGCATCTCCAAAATTCTGTCCGTAACCCTGATTTTTTTTATCTGAGTTTTGCCACTCTGCTAACAAATTTTGTCCGACATTCACCGCCGACGCATTTTCAAAGGAATTAATTTTTAACATGAAAATATTAATATTGATATACGGAGTTGGTTGAACCACAGATAAACCTCCTTTTTATAGGTATATGCAAGCACCCATCAAGTATGTTAACGGGAGGTCTTCACATGGACTTCGAAAAAATGAAACAGTGGATGGATATTGCCCAGCAAATGCATGGAGATGATTTTTGGAAAATGATCTTCGACGATGAGCAAAGATCCCCCTTTATGGCAAACGGTCCATCTCCATTTACATTCACACAGCAGGATCAGCGGGGATCAGATGCGTCGTTTCCACCAATCGACATGGTGGAAACCCATGCAGAAATTCAATACTTAATTTACTTGCCTGGCTACCGAAAGGAAGATGTTCAGGTGTTATCATATGGTGAATATTTGGTTGTGAAAGGACAGCGTTTTTCCTTTTTTAACGAGCAGGACTTTCGCCAAAAGCAAGGGAAGTATGGTCCGTTTGAAAAGAAAATCCGCCTTCCAGAAATGATTCTTGGTCAAATGAATGCTGCCTTTAAAGACGGTGTACTTTATATCCGCCTGCAAAAGGATGAAGGAAAAGCGACTGCTATCATCATAGATGACGAATATTGATACTCACTGCGTCTATTTGATCACGATCATCAATTGTTTCAATTGGCAGGATCGTGATCACGCCATCAGCATTCTGTTCCCCAAATCCATTGTTTCGTTTGATCGTACTGCAATGTTTGCCAACAAACGTCGAGCCAAACGTCATGGATGATCCTGTGCCAATCGAATTCGTTTTCATATGGGCAATGTGAATCTGAGTAGGCAGCATATACTTCTCCCCTTTCTTGTCATCTCTATAAGTATATATGCGATAGCTTTTCCATAGACTAGAGCAAGGCGGAAGAAAAGGTTGTGGTCTACTTGAAACATTTCATTCAATCACTCTTTAAAAAAACTGAATCCAGTCCATCCCCATCTGTCGTTGAGCTAGAAAAAAGACTCGCCGCTCTTGAGCAAAAAATGTCTGCACCAGCTGCTCCTGTCTCAGAGGATACACACATCCATATCGAATCCCTGCACGTGGACAAAATTGATTACCACTTAGAATTTGGGGAGCTTTCTATTGACCAGCTTCAAGGCAGGCTCAATATTGGGGCAACCTATTACACGCCAAAGGAAACGCGCATCAAAAAATCCACACAAACACCGAAGCCAAAAGAAACAAAAACACCGGTCGTCTCAATTCGATCAAAGCCTTCTTCTTCTTAATGCACTCAGCTTTTCAGCACAATCGGCAGCCAGAAATAGACCGCAAGAACAATCACCACAATACTGATGATATTTAACCAAAAGCCTGCCCTGACCATATCTGATATTTTCAGCACATCCGCACTAAAGACAGCGGCGTTTGGCGGTGTGGATATCGGCAGCATAAACGCGCAAGAGGAAGCCAAAGCAGCAGCGGCCATTAACCCATACGGCTCGATTCCAATCGCAAGCCCAAGCCCTACCGTTATCGGAATAATCATATTGGCAACAGCCGTATTTGACATAATTTCAGTCATAAACAGAATCGCTCCCGTTAAAATAATCAACAGCATGATATACGAAAGCCCGTTTAAATGCTGTAGATTTTCTCCGATCCATCCTGTTAGATTGGTTTCTGCAAAGCCCGTAGCGAGCGAAAGCCCTCCTCCAAACAAAAGCAAAAGTCCCCAAGGCAGTTGTTTCATATCCTGCCATTCTAATATTCTCTCTCCATTTGTTGCTGGAATGAGAAATAACAGCATGGCACCGAAAATGGCGATAGACGTATCAGATACGGTCATCCCTCCAAACAAAAAGAGCTTAAAAATCCATAAGAACGCCGTCATGAGAAAAACAACAAATACCCATTTTTCCTCTTGTTTCATTTTTCCTAAATCCTCTAATCCCTTTTGTATGAACGATGCACTCATTTCACCTGTGTGTTCTACCTTGAACTGTACCCTCGTCAAATACAAAAATAAGAGAATGAGCAGAATCAGCGCAACAGGAAAACCAAACATAAACCATTCAAAAAACATAATCTCCCGATCTAGCAGTTTTTTTGACATCGCAGCAAACACCGCATTTGGCACAGAACCGACAAGTGTCGCCAATCCTCCTATTGACGCTGAATACGCAACCGACAATAAGATGCTTTTACTGAATCGATCAAGAGATGGACCAGATAAGATTTCATTTGTCTTAACCTCTTTAATCACTGCAAGTGCCACTGGCAGCATCATGAGGGCAGTCGCTGCATTCGAAATCCACATAGATAAAAAAGCAGTCGCGATCATGACACCTAGTACAATGCGGTCACTTTTTGTGCCAATCACCATTAAAATGTGTAAGGCCATTCTTCTATGTAATTTCCATTTTTCAATGGCAATTGCGATCATAAATCCTCCCATGTACATAAAGACGATCGGATCTCCATAAGACCTTGATGCCTGTTCCATAGAAAGCCCGCCAAGTGTCGGCAGCAGGATGATGGGCAATAAAGATGTAGCAGGAATGGGAAGTGCTTCAGTCACCCACCATGTGGCCGTCCAAGCCGTAATGCCCAAGACTACCCTCGCAGCATAGGTCAATTCATCTTCAGGTATGAGAAAAAAAATGAGCAAAAAGAGTGTCGGTCCAAGAACAAGTCCAATCAAATTCACCTTTTTATAAACGATAACAATTCCCCCTAATGAAAGCGCTTGTCATATTTTTTCTAATTTTCCACATTCGATGATCTTTTAAGAAATCCTTTAAATCATAAGAAAAAATGAAGATATAATTCATTAGAAATAGCTGTTTTTTAACACCATTACCTAAAGCTTGACATGACCCCTTGGTCTATTTTCATAGGAGAAACTATACAAATCACGACCAATCACTGTAAAATATAGAGGATCTAATCAAAAATTGAGGTGTTTTCATTGTATACGGATCAAAAAAAATCATTTTGGAAACAGAAAAAAGTCATCATCCCTCTTCTTAGCATCATCGTAGTCGCTGCTGCTTTCTTTTTCTTAAAAGATACTCTTTTCTCTAAGGAAAAAGAAGCTTTAAAAGCCGCTCAAAACTTTACGGAACATATGAAGAAGAAAGACTTTACGAAGCTGGCAGATGAGGTGACAAGTGCATCTTTGAAAGCCAATGACTTTTCAAAAAAACAACTAGCCGAAAAATACGACAATATTTTCAACGGTATTGGTGCTTATGACCTGAACATTTCAAAGCTCAACGTTGAAAAACAGGACAAAGGAAATGGGTATCAATTTTCCTATGATGTCACGATGAAAACGTCTCTTGGCAAGCTGCATAAGCTGTCTTACAAGGGCGTTCTTTCCGAAGAGGACGACAAGTGGAAAGTGGACTGGAAGCCAAATCTCATCTTCCCGCAAATGGAGAAAGGAGATACCATCAAGGTCAAAGCTGACCCTGCTGTCCGCGGAAACATTGTCGACCGAAAAGGACGTACACTGGCAGAAACAACTGGTGGAAACGCACTTGGCGTCATCCCAGGAAAGCTCGGAACAGGAGAAGAAAAAGAACGCAATATCAAAAAGATCAGCAAAGCTTTTGATATAGAGGAAGAACTAATCAACAATCAATTGAAACAAGCATGGGTCACAGACGACACGTTTGTCCCGCTCAAATCGATGTTAAAACAAAAGCCGATTCCAAAGGACGTAAATGGCGTTACCTATCAAACGAAGGAAATGCGCTACTATCCATATAACAAAGCCGCCGCTCATCTCACCGGGTATGTCGGAAAAGCAAATGCGGATGATATCAAAAGAAATCCAGCATTAAAGGCAGATCAAATCATCGGCAAAACCGGCCTTGAATTTACATTTGACAAAAACTTACGCGGACAAGATGGCGGAAGCATTCTCATCGTCCATGATGAAACAGGCATTGAAGAAACATTGCAAAAATCAGATCGAAAAGATGGAAAAACAGTGAAGCTGACGATTGATGCTTCTTTACAGAAAAAAGCCTATGATCAGTTGAAAGGCGAAAAAGGGGCCGTCACGATCATGAATCCATCATCAGGCGATCTATTAGCGCTTGTCAGCACCCCTTCCTACGATGTCAATCTCATGACAAACGGGATTACACCTAAGCAATATCAGGCATACAGTGAAAATCCAGACCTTCCATTCCAAGCTCGATATGCGAGCCGGTATGCGCCAGGGTCCACATTCAAAACCATTACAGCCGCCATTGGGCTGGAAACAGGTGTCACAAAGCCTGACAAAGTGCGTACCATTCACGGACTGAAATGGCAAAAGGATCAATCTTGGGGAAATTATCGCATCACACGGGTTCACGATAAAGAAAAAGTAAATATGGTCGATGCCCTTGTGTACTCAGACAATATTTATTTTGGACAGGAAGCACTCGAAATCGGCAAAGACACCTACGAGAAAAAAGTGAAAACATTTGGATTTGGCGAAGACTTACACATGCCATTTACAATGAAGCCTGCACAAGTATCAAACGATGGCATTCAATCGGATATCTTACTCGCTGACTCGGCGTATGGACAAGGCGAATTACTCATGTCACCAATTGAACAAGTACATGCCTATTCTCCATTTGCCACAGGAGGCAAGCTTGTCTACCCTCGAGTGATTCAAGATGAAAAAACAGCATCACCAAAACAAATCATCAAAGAAGGCTCGGCAAACACAGTGAAAGACGCATTGACTAAGGTCGTGACCAGTCCAAACGGAACAGCCCACTCCTTACAAATCGAAGGTGCAGATATTGCCGCTAAAACAGGAACGGCAGAATTAAAGAGCAAACAAGGTGCAACAGACGGCACTGAAAATGGATTTTTACTTGCGTTTAATCCTAAAAAAGAAGATTACGTCCTCGTCGGCATGATCGAAGGTGTGAAAAACCGCGGCGGCAGTGGACTCGTCGTTCAAAAAATGAAGCCTGTGATTGCTTCTTTTTACAAATAACTCTTTAGAGACACAAGCTCAATCAAGCGCTTGTGTCTCTTTTTTTCTAAATCATGACAATTTGCTATTGTTTTATAGTTCACCTTATGAATAAAATGAGAAGAATGCAAAAATCAGAAAACAGATAAATGAAGGGAGGAAGTCTCATTGGCCATTGCTGCTCGTACAAAAGATAAACCTCAACATTCTGTTACCGGCTCAACGGTTTATCCCATCCTATTGATTATTGGTATTTGTCATATGCTGAACGACACACTTCAAGCCGTTATTCCTGCGATGTTCCCTATTTTGGAACGCTCAATGGGGCTGACCTTTACACAATTAGGGCTGATTGCCTTTACATTAAATATGGTCTCCTCCGTGATGCAGCCTGCTATTGGTTGGTACACAGATAAACGGCCGATGCCTTATGCACTTCCGATTGCTTTATTTTCAAGTGCTGTCGGTATATTCGGACTCGCGTTTGCTCCATCTTTTGCTACCATTTTGCTTTGCGTTGTCTTTATCGGACTTGGCTCTGCTATCTTCCATCCAGAGGGCTCCCGTGTTGCCAACATGGCAGCTGGTCCAAGACGAGGACTTGCACAGTCCATCTATCAAGTAGGCGGTAATACAGGTCAAGCCTTTGCTCCGCTTATCGCTGCATTAATGCTCGTACCGCTCGGACAGACAGGCGTGGCTTGGTTTACGATTGTTGGAATGATAGCGGTCGGTTTCCTTCTTTATATTTCAAGATGGTATGCCGGAAGACTTCAAACCATTCGGGCCCAAGCGAAAAAAACACCTGCAAAAGCTGCTAGATCTGATATTCATCGTAAATCAGCACTCATTGCACTTGGCATTATCGTCTTTCTCATCTTTGCCCGCTCTTGGTATGGAAATGCCATTTCGAATTTCTATGCGTTTTATGCGATTGAACAATACGGTTTGACGATTAAAGAATCACAGACTTATATTTTCTTATTTCTCATTCTAGGTGCAATTGGGACATTTTTAGGTGGGCCACTTGCAGACCGCTTTGGCAAAAAAAACGTGATTTTAGTTTCCTTATTGGCATCCTTCCCGCTTGCCCTGCTGCTGCCATTTGCCGGACCCGTTTTTGCTTATGTTTTACTCGGACTGATTGGGCTCATTTTGACATCAAGCTTCTCTGTCACCGTTGTTTATGCCCAAGAACTATTTCCCGGGAAAATTGGCACAATGTCTGGTTTAACTGTTGGACTTGCGTTTGGTATGGGTGCAATCGGATCGGTTGCCCTCGGCTCATTCATTGATGCCTTTGGCTTAACGCCTACCATGCTCGGTGTTGCCTTTTTACCGATATTAGGCATCCTAGCCTTCTTACTTCCCAGCGACCAAACCATCTCCAAATGGAATGAATCATAAAAAGAAAACCGCTCAATAATGAGCGGTTTTTCATCTCTCATAAAAATGCGTGTCAGGAACATGCTTCTTTGCAATAAACCCTTGCTTAAATTCTGGAAATACCTTTTGCACCTGTTTGATTTTTCGATGAATCAAGTCAGCATAAGGAATATACAGGTGATCCACAAGCTTTTGTTCTGTCATATAGTAATACCAATTCAGATTAAAGGTCTTCTCATCAATGATCGTAAAGGCAGAAAAATGATAGAACAAAAGTGGACATTCGTCGAGATACATATCCCCTTTTACAACTGAAAGCTTGTAGTTTTCAATGTTCCAAATCGCCGCATTGGCTCCTTTAGATGTAACGATATGAACCCCTTCAAAATCATCAACCCATCTTTCCACATATCGCTGATCTCCATACGTCTTTTTTTCTGTATCCATTTCTACTGTACAATGTGCAAGACAGTTTTCTTTCCATTGCGTGACTGCCTGTTTGGCAACATCTGTGTTACGACAGCCTACAAACCCAGTATTAAAACGGCCAGACAACTCGTAATAACGATAGAACCGCTCGGAATTCATATGATCCGTTAAAAATAAATGAGCGCTTGGATTCTCTGCAAAAATCGCCTCTGGATCATGATAAAAATACAAATCTGTATCCAGATGGGCAAGATAATCCGCATCTGAGGACTCAAGAATTTTGAGCAGAAAAGCAGGCTTTAACGTCCAGCAATACTCATGGAACGTTCGATCTTCTTTTGCCTTTCGCAGCGTGTCATCTTCAATGTACTCAAGCTGTTCATATTGAACATGCGGGTGAGGGAACTCCCTTAACACCTTATAAGCCAAAGGGTCTGCACATAAAACGGACAGCTTGAAGGCATGAGCGTTTTGTTCAAGCGAATGAATCAGCGCCAAAAGCTTAAAGACATGGGTATTCGACACAATGGTTGTAAAGTGATAAGACGCCATTTACAACACATCCACTTGGAACAAATCAACGCGCAACAGCTCTTTCGTCAGCCCTTGAATGGCTTCTACAAGTACCGTGCAGCCATATTCCTGCCGTGCAAGCTGCGCGGCTTCTGCCAGCTTTTTCAAAGGAACATGCTTGGCTGTCAGCATATCTTTTTTATCGCGTTTGATGCCTACATTCCGCTCTGTGATCAAGTGAATCAGTTCTAAAAAATAAGATAACAGGTCATCAAATGCTGAATTCTCACGCAGCTGCCGAACTTCTTTCACAATATCATTTGTCACAGTATGAGAAAACGGACCGGAGAAAGCCAAATGGACATCAATAGAGTCAATATTGTTGTACTTCTCACACATATACAAAATGTTGTATTTGATGTCATCAAACGACGTTAAATTACTTGGATGCTCTTGATGCACGCTCATGATATCCTCTCGCAATTCAAAGGAGAGACCAAGCTGATGCAGACGAATCCCTAAATCATAATCCTCAAATCCGTAACGAACGATATTTTCATCAAACATCCCTAGTGCCATGACATGCTTCCGTTTGACAGAGGAGTTATTTGTAATAAAAAATCGCCATGGCAGCTCATAAGAACCTAAATCATAGTGGTACGTATTTAAAATGTCTTTCAGGATATCTATAAACTCAGACTGCAAATCGAAACTTTTCTCAAGAAATGCACCATTTTCGACTTCTTCCAATGATAAAAGAGGCGTTTTGTCCTCCATTTTCCGTTTATACAGCCCTTGCTTTTTCAACCGCTTCATATGATCCTTATCAAAAGCTGTGTAAAAATAGCGATAAATCCGCTTCCAGCACACACCGCAAATAACGAGATCCTCTCTGCCAGCATGAGCCTCTGCATGCTTTTCAATAAATCTCGGTTCTGCCAGCATATCACTGTCATGAAAAATGAGCAGATCTCCCTCCGCCTCGCGAATGGCATGATTACGCCCTTTTGCAATCCCTTGATTGACAGGAATACGCACCTTTTTAAACGGGAAGTTCACCTCAATGTTCTCGAGCATTTCCATCGTGCCATCTGTTGAGCCATTATCGGCAACAATGACCTCAAATGGAATATCTGTTTCCTGAAGCGTTAAGGAAAAAAGGCTTCCTTCTAAACGCTCTTTGGCATTATAGCTTGGAATAATGACGCTTACCATTGGCTTTTCGTTCATGCGTCATCCTCCTCCCGTTTGGCATAGCCGTTAAACAGCGGATCGACCTGCTCCACAGATTCAATCACATGACGAAGCACTTGCCGATAGGCTTCTTGGAAAAACGGCAGGTCATTTCGTCCTTTTTCATGAATTTGCTGCATCTCATCCTTGCTCACAATCCGAAAGCCGCTGAAATGATAGCAAATGAGCGGGTGCCCATCCTCCAAGAGAATACGTCCATTCTCCTCCCGATAAGAATGCTGCCCATAGTTCCAATGACCAATATTCACGCCTTTTGTCTCAATATCTTCTACATTGTCAAACAGCCTCGGCATATGATCCAGATATCCTTGATCGCCAAACTTGCCTTCTCCCGGTGCATTTTTACATTCTTTTAAGCATTCTTCTTTCCACCAGCTGAGGCATTTTCGTCCGGCTTCATCTCCTTTAAAATGCAGAAAGCCTGAATTATAGCGGCCTAAAAGCTTCTGTAGCATCTTCACTTCCTCAGCATCAAAGCTTGGAATGACAATATCCCCTCTTGAAATTAAAACAGAGGCATTCGGCTGATGTTGAAAAATAACCTGAGGGCTCTCATAAAAGAATAAATCCGCATCAAGATAAGTCACGCTCTCTGCCTGCTCCTCTTCAAATAACCACTCAATCCAAATCGGCTTTAAGGTCCAGCAATATTCCGATGCATCCCGTTCCTCTTTTTTCTCTAGCAGTTCTGGTGTCTCGAGCTCCCGTACATGAACAAGATCCACATGCGGGAAATTCATTTGATGAAGCAAATCAAATGCAGCATCATCCATACATAACGTCTTGATGACAGCATCATCTTCTACTTGCTTCAACGATAAGAAAAACGCAATGGCTTGATAAAGTCTTCCACTTGAAAGAACCGTACAATATATGCTGTTCATCTTTTTACACCTCTATTTTTGAAAGAATTCGCGGTACCATTCAATCGTCTTCTCTAAACCTTCATCAATGGAGTAGTCAGGCTTCCAATCAAGCAGCTTTCTCGCTTTCTCTGCCGACAAATATTGATGCTTAATCTCATGTGTTCCTTGGTTCAAAATACGAGGCTTCAGCTCACTTCCCATTGCCTTTAAAATCTTATCCACAAGGTCAAGCACTGTCAGCTGAATTTCGTTACTAAAGTTAAAGGCTTCTCCCGCCAGCCCTTTTTCCTCCATCTTCTCAGCTAGCAGCAAATATGCCTTCACTGCATCTTCAATGTAGAAGTAATCACGAATAAATGTCCCGTCACTTCTAATTTCCGGCGCCTTTCCTTCTAACACAAGCTGAATGGTTTGCGGAATGATTCTGTTGAAATTCAAATCTCCGCCTCCGTATAAATTACCGCAGCGTGTAATACAAACCGGAAGACCATATGTGTTGTAGTACGTATGAGAAATAAGATCTGCACAGCTCTTCGAGACATCATACGGATGTTTCCCGTTTAATGGCATGTCTTCATCATATGGAAGCTGCTCTTGATCACCGTATGCTTTGTCACTTGATGCCACGATCACTCGTTTGATCAGCGGCTGTCTTCTGCAAGCCTCCAGTACATTCCATGTCCCTAAAATATTCGCTTCAAATGTAGAAACAGGATGTCTATTTGCGACCCCCACAATGGCTTGGGCAGCCAAATGGAAGACGGTGTCAATTTCATATTCTCCTAACGCACGTTCAATCGTTTGCATATCCTCTAATGCGCCTTGCACCACATTCATTTTTTCAAATTGACTGCCTTGATATAAATTCGATCGAGGCACCTGATCACGCACAAGTCCAGTCACGTTTGCCCCTTGATCAATCAATTCCTTGACGAGATAGCTCCCTAACAGCCCTGTACATCCAGTTACAAATACGTTCTTTCCATTCCAAAATCCGCTCATGCTGTCACCAAACCTTCCATGGTTGTTTTCCATCTGTCCACATGTCGTTGATTTCCTTCAGGTTTTTATACGTATCAATTGCTGTCCAAAATCCGTGATGCTCATAAACGGCAAGCTCTCCATCATCCGCTAGGTTTTGAAGAGGCTCCGCTTCAAACACGCATTGGTCATCGTCTGTCAAATAATCAAATACCTTTGGAGACAACACAAAAAATCCTCCATTGATCATCCCGATACTGTCTGTCTTCTCAGAGAAGGATTGTGCCATCCCGTTATACACCTTCAGTGTCCCGTACTGGGACTTCTTTTCAATGCCTGTGACAGTAGCAGCTGCACCAAGATCCTGATGACGTTTCAGCAAATGAAACATATTGATATTGGCCAGTCCATCACCATACGTCATCATAAAGGTCTCATCACCGATGTAATCCTGTGCCTGCTTTAAACGTCCGCCTGTCATCGTATCTTCACCTGTATCTAAAAAGGTGATTTTCCAGTTCTCCGATTTCCCTAATAGCTTCATTTCTCCTGTCGCCATATCGAGCTGCATGCTGTGGTGCTGCCAGTCGTAGTTTAGAAAGTACTCTTTGATCTTCTCTCCTTTATAACCAAGCAATAGGATAAATTCGTCTACACCGTAATACTGATAGATTTTCATAATATGCCATAGAATAGGCCGATCTCCGATCATAGCAAGTGGTTTAGGAAGCGCTTGTGTGACCTCACTCATTCTCGTTCCCTTTCCTCCGCAGAGAATGACTGCTTTCATCTTCTCCCCTCATCTCTCTATGAAGATTTTTGATTAAAACCCTATCTTTATGCGGAAAATCAGTACATGTACCCTCATACTTTGTCCGACATCAGGTTTTGAATCTACTCTATTCATATGTCGAAATGAGAGAGTGTGCCACCTAGCATTTAACTATTTTTACAAATAAAAAAAGAGCGAGATTCATATTCTCGCTCTTTCAAAGTTTAAATTGTATATTTTCAGGGTAGATGGTATGATAAACATGTGCATAACCAGCACAAACAGTCTCTTTATATAAAGAGACTACTAGATTGAATGAATACAAGTGGCAGCTTGCTTCATTCTCAATATGAATCACGGAGGTGAATTCCCATGGCACAAAATGTTCTTTGTGAAGTGAACTCTTGCCGTTTCTGGGCTGAAAACAGCTGTACCGCTTCTACCATTAAAATTGGTAAAAACACGATGACTGAAGTGACTCGCAATACTGAAACTGATTGCGAAACATTTGAAACAAAATAATCTATTTTTCTCTGAGATGAAGGAACTGGCAGGTTCCTTCTTTTCTTTTATCATTCTATCAAGAATGATAATTATTATCAAGTGTTTTTCAATAAACATTTCTCGGGAAATAATGACACGATATTTCTCCATTCGTTGACGATTTTCACTCCTTTTTCTATACTCAACATATCCGAAGAAGAAAAAGTGGTGACCAATCAATGGATTTTACGATACGTTTTCTATCATTCTTTGTCGTAGAAATTGAAGGCAAAGATGAACAAGCAAATAAACGATTTAAACATTATCAAACACTAGATCAAGAGGAATTTGAACAAAGTGAGCTGAAGGACTTTTTAGACGGCGAACTGAAAAAAATCGTCAAACGAAAAGTGGACAGACACCCTAAATCTGAACAAGTACCGACCAAAATTGGCCGATTTATTGTAGAACCCGGTCATGAGCTCGATTCAAACCCAAACTACAACCTATTTCATCAAACGAGATTTGCAGATACAAAAGAATTGTTTAATGAATGCAGTGAACAGTTTGTTCGCACATATTTAGATACAAGTGCTGTCAGAGGCGGCGTTTTTTTAGTGGCTTCTGCCGTTCCTAAAAAGTATTTCGACGATTCCTTTGTCTTTATTATGAAATGCGATTTCGAGCAGAAAGTGGCTTCTATCGCTGATACATCTACCTTGATCAGAAAAGTCGAAATGGCCATTACGACAAAAAACATGAAATCAATTCAATACCCGTTTATGCCAGAAGAGGGCATGACTGAAGAAGCGGAAGTGAAAATTCACCAATCGTCACACGCTCGTTATTTTGAGGACTTTTTGAAGTTCGTCGAATACGGTGAATCCATGCCTGAAATCATGAAATCACAGGTCATGAATATGGTACAGGAACAGGTTTTTGAAACATTACAGGATGAAAGTGAAGAATTAAAGCAGTTTGAAGAGGATCTTGAAATATGGGAAGCGAGTGAAAAACGAGAAATTAGAGAAACACTCGATACAGAGCAGGTCACACAAGCAGCCTCTCATATTGTTGAACAAACTCCTGATATCACAATGAAAATGCGTCTAGGCGAGACGGAAATCAAAGGTCTTCTTGCAGACTTTGGCCACTCGATCCATATTGCAAAGCTCAACAATCGATATGTCGTGCTCGTTGAAGCAGATCAAATCGTCTTCGAAAAAGGAAGCACACCTGTTGAGTTTCATAAACCAAATGGGTTAAAAGAGGTGGTCAGCCAGCTGACGCAAAAAGCCTATGATTCAGATGTAGAATAAGAAACCATGACTGCCTCTTGCATTCAGCGCAAGAGGCAGTTTTTTTGTATAACGCCTGAATTTATTACGCTGGATCAGAAGAAACATGCAGCTCCCTGCCTCTTGCCCACATGCTGACAAGCAATAAGCTTATGATGAGCATCAGCCAAAAGACGCTGCTTGATCCAAAAAACTGAATCATCGTATATCCGAACAAGGGTCCTAAAGCCGCTCCCATATCTTGAACAAAGGAATAGCTTGCGAGGAAGCGGTTTTTATCGGTTTGAGTAGAGGCTTTTTGAAAGGCAAGCGTATCTGTTAATGTCGTTAAGACTGTTGACAGCAGCTGGATCAAAAGCAGCATCACAAGAAACCAGCCGCTTACCTTCAGCATGACCGCCAGAAGACTGAGACCTCCAAATGAAAGAAACATCCAGCAAAGCGTTCGTTCCTTCATCACAAGGCCATCAAACCATCTGCCCGTTTTCGGTGCTACAAATGGTTCCCACCCCCATCTGAGCGCTTGAATGATTCCACTTAAAGCCGAAGCTCCGATGACAAAGCCGAACAGAGCAAATTCACCATCACCGATCCTTGCTTCAATGACATGACTGAGTGTTGATGCGAATAACCCTTGTATCACAAGTGCGATCAGCATACCTGTCATTAATACTTTTACAACATCTCGTGCAAGCCACCTCTGTTTGATGACTTGATACACCTGCCCCTCTTCTCCCTTTTCAATCTCATCCAAAGAAACATAAAAAATAACCCCTAGTAATGTGAGTAAACCAAAAACAAGTGTCATGGACTGGAAGCCGATCAGGCTGGCAAATATTCCGCCAAATAACATGCCAAATAAACTGCCCAGCCGGTAAAGCCCATTGTAAATGCCCGTATAATGCCCCTGTGAGCCTTCGTCCATCTCAGCAATTAACCTCATTCCACTCATACGCAATAACGTCCATGCCAGCCCCCAAGCGCAGCGGCAAATCAGCAGCAGCCAAAAACCGCTCACACCATATAGCATCGTGGTTACTGATGCAATCAATATAGCGATCAATACACCTGTTTTCATTGGGACAAACCGATAGAGCCACCAAACGACAGGCGTTAGCGGGATGCGGATGAATCGGTTGATGGACAGCAGCAGCCCAACCTCCCAAATAGATGATAAACCAATCTCTTTCCAATAGATCGGAAGAACAATATAAAGCATTGAATCCCCAATCAGTGCAAATGCTGTGATAAGCGATATTGACACCACTTGCTTTTGACGATGATCCATTTTCCCTTCCCCCTTCGCTATCTTTACAATAAGGGATGCCTTATAATAAATCTAATGAATGTTTTTGATTGAACCATCAAAATAATTGATAGGTGGTGCAAAGTTGAATTTACATGCTCTTCGAATTTTTGCAAAAGTCGCAGAAACAAAAAGTGTTACACAAACAGCAGACGTGCTATCTTTGACACAGCCAGCTGTGACGGCTCAGCTTAGAAGCATTGAAAGTGAGATCGGGTTCCGTCTTTTTAAACGAAATGGCAGAGGGATTACACTTACGGAAATGGGGAAAATTCTATACCCTTATGCCAGGCAAGTATTCGAGGCTGAAAAGGAAGTAGAATATCAGATTGCACTTTTACAAAACGGAAAAAAGGGGCGGCTCCGCATCGCTTCTACCTATGTACCACTCAACTTTTTACTGCCAGATTGGCTCGCTGCTTTTAAAACATCTTCATCCGAAACGGAAATTGAATTAAAAAGTGGAAACTCCGCTCAGGTTTTAGAAAGCCTGCTTCAATATGAATCAGATGTGGCCATCGCTGTGATCGAGGATTTGCACCATGAGGAGATTCTCACCTCTCATTTAACGAATTTAAGCTATGATTTTATTGTCCCGGCAGACCATCCGTTGAACGGAAAAACTGTCCCGCTAGAGCGGCTGAGCCAGGAGCCTTTTTTGATGCGAGAAGAAGGCAGTTCCACAAGAGATAAACTTTTTTCTCTTTTTACCTCGAAAGGGATCAAAAAACCGACCGTGGACTTACAGTTCAGCGGTGTTCATGAAGCGATACAAATGATCAAAGCTGGATATGGTATCACACTTGTTCCCCGTGATGCGGTTCAAGGCAGTCTCAAGCGGAAAGAAATTGGGCGGGTGTACATTGAAGGCATTGAGATCGTCAGACCAGTTGTTGTGTGCAAGCGGGCGAATGATCTTGAAGAAAATAGAACCGTGGATGCCTTCCTGCAAATGAAAGGTATCGGTCCATTCACTACGCCTGCTGCCAATTAAAAAAGTGCCTGCTCCAAAAACAGGCACTTTTTTTATTCGGCTGGCTGCACGATGTCAAACGGTACAGCCTTTGAGGCTTTCACTAATTGTTCTGGTGTGATGAGGATTTCATTTCCCCATTCTCCTGCTCCAACCCCTAATATCTCTTCCTCTAATAATGAAGCTTCAATGATCGTGCGGAATCCTTCTGGCTGCCAGCAAAACGGCGGAATCGAACCAATTCGATAGCCCGTCACTTCAAGAACCTTCTCCGGTGAAGCCATTTTAATATTACGGGAGCCGGCCGCTTTCTTTAGTTTCCCTGACTTAATATGCTGGTCAGCGCCAACCATCACAAGCAGCTGCTCCCCTTCTCCTGTTTCAAAGATCAATGTTTTGATCATTTGTCTTTCACGAAAACCAAGGGCTGCCGCTACATTTGCTGCTCCTTTTTCTGTTTCGGCAGAAAATGTTTTGATCTCATATGGGATGCCATGTTTGTCCAAAAAGTCATGTGCTGGTAATTTTCTCAAGTGATTGAACCCCTTTCCTTACAATGTCCTTCATTTAGCTTATCACAATCTTCTCATCCTTAAGATGTATTTTTCAATGGAAAGCCTCTGAACCCTTCATCACCATGCTATACTAAACATGTTTTTGAAAAGGAGCCGGTTTAATATGGGAAACAAGTTTTGGTGTTATACAAGCAGTAAAAGCCTTCTCATGCTAAGTGATATTTTATTTGTCATGACGATCACGTTTGTCATTTATCAAGATACACAATCTGTTGCCTATGCGGCTGTCTTTCCACTGATCAGAACGATATGCCAGCTATTGGCTGGGCTTTTCTCTCCTGTTTTAACTGATTACTTTCAAGCTGGCCGCCTATTGAAATGGGTCCCGCTTTTACGTCTTGGGATGCTCGTCGTGTTTACAGCCCAATTTCATTTCTTTCAGCAGCATATGGTCTGGCTGTTTAGTGCACTCATTTTGATTTCCCTCACAGGCGGGTTCATCAGTCCTTTAATGCAGGCGATCATGCCGATGCTTGTGCCAGCAAATCAGCTTGTGAAAGCAAACAGTACAGCGTCCATATTTCATCAAATGGTTCAAATCGCCGGCTATTCGTTCACTGGAATGCTCGTCCTATGGATCGGGCCATTTTATTTAATGTGGATCACTTGTGTCATGATTGTGTTGTCTTATCTATTTTTCATCCCTGTCTTTCCTCTTCTCAAGCAAGAAGAGACGGTTCGAAAAGCAAATAAGACGAACAGCTTCAAAGATGGCTGGACGATCATTTGGAGAAATAAAACGGTGCGCACCCTGACCTTTATGGATGTTTGTGAAAATATTGCGGGTGCTGTATGGATCGGGGCAATTACGCTTGCCTTTGTCACACAAGATTTAAAGCAAGGTGAGGAATGGTGGGGCTTTATCAATGCCGCTTATTATATCGGCACCATTCTAGGCGGGCTCTTAGCTGCATGGATGAGTCAATTTATTCAAAAACAGCTTCTTCTCTTTATGGCA
This sequence comes from Bacillus sp. FSL R5-0659, assembly GCF_038008785.1. Taxonomy (NCBI): domain Bacteria; kingdom Bacillati; phylum Bacillota; class Bacilli; order Caryophanales; family Bacillaceae; genus Bacillus; species Bacillus sp. FSL R5-0659. The sequence continues at coordinate 702,108 of NZ_JBBOZU010000001.1, read as the reverse complement.
GCTGGGTCATTCATTTATGCAGTGCTGACTATTGTCTATTCACTGAACAGCCTGCCATGGCTTGCATTACTGCTTTGTATTTTGATGGGGCCTGCTTATCAAATTCGTGATGTTTCGCAGCAAACCATTCTTCAAACGGAAACACCTGTCCAAGATTTATCAAAGGTGTACTCGGCTCATTACGTCCTTTCTTCTGTATCTGTCGGTTTATCTATTTTCTTTGTTGGATTGATTGCGGATGCATATGGGGCGAGGTCTGTGTATTTGCTAGGCGGTCTGTTTGTGCTCGTCTGTTCTGGTATTGCCATCCTTTCTTTTATGAAGCAGAAAAAAGAGAGCAGCTGATTCATGCAGCGGCTCTTTTACTTTTCTTTTAACATCGCGAACATGTCACGGGCCATTGCTTCTAAAATATACACAACTGGCGTCTGTGTGGTGATATTGGCTCTGTGTACCCGCTCATCTGTGACGTAGTAGGCAATATTTAAATCTGAAATGCGCGAAATCGTGCAGTGCTGGTTATTCGTAATACTAATGATTGTGCTGCCTTCCCTTTTTAACTTTGAAATATGATCGATCGTAATACTGTTCTCCCCTGATACAGACAGCACAATTGTGACACTATTGTCTAAATACTGCATATTCATAGGGAAAAATGGATCATTGATGTAAAAGGAAAATTTCTCAAGACTTGAAAAGTACCTCGCCCCATACTGCGCCAAAATGCCAGAACTGCCAGTCCCGATAAACAGCACATTTTTTGCCTCAGCAATGAGTTTCGCTGCCTCCTTAATTTTCCCCTCAAAGTCTCCCTTTAATGTTCGTTCAATAAATTCATATAGAAAGTGCTGTGTGCTTTTTAAAGAAGGTGTCTGCTCTGATTCTAAATACATTTTGAGCTTCACTTTAAACTCTGAAAAGCCTTCACAATTTACTTTTCGGCAAAAACGAAGGACAGACGAGGTGGAAATATGTGCAGCATCTGCAAGGTCTCGAATTCTCATGTACACGACCTTTTCACTGTTTTCCATGATATATCGGTATAAAGCGCTTTCTAGTTCATTAAAGCTGGAAATGACCTCACTTGAAAACATCTGACTTCCCCTTTCTCCAACAACATGTCACATCGTGTTTCTTTTATGTAACAAATCTCTAAATAGGGCACCCTTGCCTAAAGACACTGAAGTCATTTACGCATGAGATGCTCTCACGATAAGCTATAGATGTACAAAATAAAAAAGACTTTTCTCTATTATAACATTGCGCGTTACATTATTCGGAGGTGCAGAGCATGGCAAAAGGATTAAAGGTTGTCACAATTGGCGGAGGATCAAGCTATACACCAGAGCTTGTCGAAGGATTCATTAAACGATACGATGAATTTCCGATTAGCGAGCTTTGGCTCGTTGATATTGAAGCGGGAAAAGAAAAGCTTGAGATCGTCGGAAATCTTGCAAAACGCATGGTCAAAAAAGCAGGACTTCCAATCGAGGTTCATTTAACATTAGATCGCAGAAAAGCGCTTGTAGATGCTGATTTTGTTACAACACAATTCCGTGTCGGACTTCTTGAAGCACGTATGAAGGATGAACGCATTCCTTTAAAATATGATGTCATTGGTCAAGAAACAAATGGTCCAGGGGGTCTATTCAAAGGACTTCGCACCATTCCTGTCATTCTTGATATTGTCAAAGATATTGAAGAGCTTTGCCCGAATGCATGGCTTGTGAATTTCACAAATCCAGCTGGTATGGTCACTGAAGCCGTACTTCGTTATTCAAACCATCGAAAAGTCGTTGGCTTATGCAACGTGCCAATCGGCATTCGCATGGGAATCGCCAAAGGGCTTGATGTCGACGCAAGCAGAGTCGAAGTCAGCTTTGCTGGATTAAACCATATGGTCTTTGGACTCAATGTATTCTTAGACGGCAAAAGCATCATGGATCAAGTGATCGAAGACATGGCGGATCCAAACTCCAGCATGTCGATGAACAACATTCAAGCGATTCCGTGGGATGCTGATTTCTTAAAAGGGCTTGGCGTCATTCCTTGTCCGTATCACCGTTACTACTACAAAACAAGTGATATGCTGGCTGAGGAAAAGAAAGCAGCAGCAAACGAAGGAACTCGTGCAGAAGTCGTTCGCGCATTAGAAAATGATCTGTTCGAGCTTTACAAAGACCCTGATCTAGACATCAAGCCGCCACAGCTTGAAAAACGAGGCGGTGCCTACTACAGTGATGCAGCTTGTAACTTAATTGCATCCATTTATAACGATAAGCATGACATTCAGCCTGTCAACACGATTAACAATGGCGCCATCAGTGACATTCCAAATGATTCTGCCGTTGAACTCAACTGCGTTATCACAAAAGACGGTCCTAAACCAATCGCTGTTGGTGAAATGCCGGTCGCTGTCAAAGGACTTATTTCTCAAATTAAATCCTTTGAACGTGTAGCTGCTGAAGCAGCTGTGACAGGCGATTACAACACTGCCCTTGTCGCAATGACCATCAACCCGCTTGTCCCATCAGATGCTGTTGCAAAAAGCATCCTAGATGAAATGCTAGAAGCACACAAAGAATATTTGCCACAGTTTTTTAATAAAGTAGAAGCATAAAAAGATCTTGATTTTAGCCCTTTGTCTTCTTTTCAGCGTGATAGAAAACCTTTGCAGTCTAGGAAGGACGAGTACCGGAGCGGAGCGAATTTGACATTCGTGAGCACCGGCACGCAGAACTGACACCGAATGCGAGGGTTTGTCTACACGCTGACCGCACTTGTCGAAAGTGCGGTTTTTCTTATTTCGCTGCAAACAGCCGATCCATCTGTGGGCGATCATAATCTAATAGCCAGTGCTGTAAGCCTTCATAGACTGGGCGTAGACGCTCAGCATCTGCTGCAATGAGATCACAGCCTCGATCATCGTATAAGTGAAAAATCATTTTTTTCGAGACATTCATTAGGTAAATTTCATATCTAAGCTTCCCCTTCAAGATTTGATTCGGCGCATAAAAGTCCTCCTGGCAGATCGCATGGAGAAGCGGACGCAATCGAATGTCTTGCAGCTGGCATTTGAGTGTAAATCTCTCTAATGTCAGTGAATCTTCTATTTCTGGACGTACATAAGTCAAAAGCTCGTGGCGCAATCTGTTCCTTACTTGCCGATGCACATATTTTTGATAGACAAGGAGCTTTCGCTTCGTTAATTCATGTTCATGATCTTTATACACATCCGTCACAAGCAGCATCTCGTCTTCTGGATCAAAAGCATATTTCACAATCTCTAAAGCACGATCTCCCGCTTTTTCTAATACAATCGATTCTTTTCCTAATGACCAATCTGCCAATTCAAACCGAAGCCCAATAGGCCACTCATAAAAAAGAGGCGGCGTGAGGAGAAGGTCAGGAAAATGACTTTTTAAAAATCTATTCGTTTGATCGCTCATCTCAATTCCTTCCATTGATTTTATTTCTTATTTTACCGTTGAAACATACAGGAAAACAATTGGAAATTAACTGTCATTTCTTATATGATAGAAAGAGATGGAGGTGTGACCAATTGAAAAAATGGTTTTTACAGGTGTTCCTCACCGCATTGATCACGATGTGGATACAGACTGGACTTGATCAGGCGAACATCATTCATATCACCAATGTATGGGTCGATGCCAGCAGCTGGATCCTGATCTTCTTTGTCATCTACGCACTTTTTGAATGGACAGCTCACGTCTTAGCAAAACAGAAAACCGCTCATCGCTGAACATCTCTTTTCATAGAGATGTTTTTTCTTGAAACTCTTCTTGCACAAGTTCATGAATGACACCCATTCCTGCCTGGCTTCCAGCTGCTGCTGCGAGAACTAACTGAGCAGGACCGCCTAGATTATCACCACATGCAAAGACACCACTGACGGTTGTACGTCCAAGAATATCTGTTTCAATCCCCGCATTCTTCGTCATTTGACAGCCCAGCTTTTCGGCAAATGGCGCTGACTGCTTGAATTCACTTGCGACAAAACCGCCTTCCCTTTTCACTGTCTCCCCATTTGCAAGCTGGAGAGAGCGCAGCTCACCATTGTCATGATCAATCGATACAATAGGCACATCAATGACTTGAATAGAATGCGCCGTCAGAAGTGACTTGTCCTCTTCAGCCAACACGTGCCCATTCGTAAACACGATCAAATCCTTTGTCCAATTGGATAGAAGCTTAGCCATATGCAAGGCTCGCTGATTCTCTGCAATGAGGGCAAGTGCTTTGTCCTTTAATTCCCATCCATCACAGAAAGGGCAGCTAAACAACGTTTTTCCATACACATCATGAATTCCTTCAATCTCTGGCAATATATCCTGAAGTCCAGTTGCCAAGATGATTTTTTTCGCTTCGAATGTATCCCCTTTGTGTGTCAGTAACGTAAAGAATTCCTCTCGCTTTTGTATATCATTAATTCTACTTCGTTTGATTTGGATATTAGGGTATTTTTGAAGATCTGCCTCTCCGGCTTGTCTGATTTCAAACGGTGTCATTCCATCGTTTGTAATAAATCCATGTGATTCCTGAGTCACTCGATTTCTTGGCAGCTCGTCATCAAATACAATGACCTGCTTTCTGCCCCTACCCACAACAAGTGCTGCATTTAATCCGGCTGGCCCGCCTCCGATAATGGCGCAATCTAATAACATATCAATCTCTCCTTTATATTCAAGACTTTAAAGACTCTTAATATCTATAATTAGTTCAAAAAAATCACATCTTGAAAAATGGATTTTTTTCTGTCTGCTCAATTTGGTTCGCAATATCAATTAACCGTTTTTGACTTAATGTCTCCTGCATTTTCGTTTCCACATCCTGCATGACTTGTTCAATCAAACAGCCATCATGAGGCATGAAGGAGTCATGCTCTAAAGAGCAGCGAAATAAATTCGTTTGTCCTTCTACAGCCTGAATGACATCTAAAAACGAAATGTCTTCCTTTCGTTTGATAAGGGTGTATCCTCCCTTTGCACCAGGTGTTGATTCAATCAATCCCGCCTTCACAAGCTTTGTTAAAATTTTGGATAAATAGGTTGGTGAAAGATCTTGCATCTTAGCAAGTGGCTCAACGCCAATCGCTTTACCCTTTGGCGCAAGAGTTAAAAACACCATCGTATGCAGCGCATAGTTGGTCGCTTTAGAATATTTCATAAGGAAGCTCCTTTCTATCTATTATAGACCTTTTATATCTGTAATTGATCATAGATGATTCAAGAGAAAAAAGCAAGTACTGTGGATCTGCTCCTCTTTTCATTCCACATTTCACATTTCCTTCCGATAATAGAAGTAAGCACGGAATAAAGTTTTGATTGAAAACGAGAAGGAGTGAAGAATAATGTCAGATCAACAGCACAATGCAGCACACGAAGAAGAAGAGGAATTTAACGTATACGACATGCTTCCGCCCGCAGGTACAATCATCGGAGAAGCAACAGAAGAAGAAATGGAAGCCGCAGCAGCACTTGAAGTGAGACATGTCGCGTTCATGCGCCTTCAAGATATGTACATTCAATTTGACGGCTCGTCTTACAAAGACTTATTAAAAGACTTCCAAGAATTCGAATTGGATTCCACAAAATTCTGGAGAGCCATCGCTAGACGTCTTCAAATTCCATACGAATGGCCAATCCGAATCGACCACGCAAACGGCCCTATTTATATTGGTGAAACTGAGGATAGCCGTGAGGTTGAGGAAAGTGCGGAGTAAGGAATGGTGGCCCCCTTTTGGTAAGGGGGCTTTTTGTCTCCATCACAATAAATAAGCAATATGAGCGCTGTCACGCCCATATTGCTTATTCTCCTGTTATGTTAGCTCTGGCCAAAATGCTTGATTTGCCACAATTAAGTCGTCTAAAATATCTTTTGCTACTTTTGCACTCGGCACCGTTTTCGATAATGTGATGGCCTGCCATAATTTTTGATAGGACCCTTCTTCAAATGCTTCTACTACTAATTTTTCTACGCCAACTTGCTGCTCCATGAGACTTTTTTGAAATCTAGGAATTTCTCCAACTACTAATTTTTCTGGACCATTGCTGCCAACGATACAAGGAATTTCGACCATTGCTGTTGGGTCAAAGTTTCTAATGGCGCCATTGTTCTCTACAATCATCAGCATCCGTTCTTTTTTATTAAAAGCAATGGCTCTTGCCAAATCAACGATATAGGAAGCGTGCTCATCAATGGTCAGCTTTGTTTCCTTTGCAGTTCCTTTATCAATGATGGCCTGACACTCACTAAAAACAAAAGCTTCCCGTCCCTCCATGACTTCATTGGCACGTGTGAATTCTATATTGGAATGTGCTACTTCTTCATCTGGAAATAGATAGTATTTCAAATACGTATTAGGGACCGTTTTTGGATCAAGCGCTTGAATATCTTTGGCCTTTTTTAATGTGCTGTTCCAGCTCTTCTGCTGTTCTAGTTCAGATGTTCCATCTGTTGCATAACCATGCTGGCTTACATGCTTAATCACCTCAGGCATTAAGCTATTTCCTGATTTATCTCGAATATCTGTCCACCAGCCAAAGTGATTCAAACCATAGTAATCTACTTCTAGTTCTTTCCGTGAAGATAAGCCTAAATTCTTTGCAATTAATTCTTCGATGCCAATTGGCATATCACATATGTTTAAAATCTTAGAATTCGGTCTTAGCTTACGTGTTGCCTCAGCTACTATCGCTGCAGGGTTCGAATAGTTTAACATCCAAGCTTCAGGTGAGTATTTTTCCATATAATCGACAAGTTCTAATACACCTGGAATAGAACGCATTCCGTAAGCTATCCCGCCTGGACCGCATGTTTCCTGTCCGACGACTCCATGCTTCAATGGAATTTTCTCATCTAATTCACGCATTGCATATTTTCCGACACGAATATGTGCCATCACAAAATCGACTTGAGTAAACGCTTCTTCTGGGTCCGTGCTTGCCAGTAATTGCACTTCTGGTGCTCGTTCTTTTAACATAATCTCACATGCATCTGCAATCGTCTTTTGTCTATTTTCATCATTATCATAGAGTTTAATTGTATGAATTGGGAACTCCTCTAAATAGTCTAACAGCATCAAAATGATTCCCGGTGTAAATGTACTTCCGCCTCCAGCGATGGTAATATTAAATCTTTTCATGATATCCAGCTCCTTTTTCAATCTAATGAAAGTTTAGTCTCAAAGGACTCTCTTACTTGCGGTACACTTAAGCCAACAATGATTTGAATGCTTTGACCACTCTTAGCCATGCCGTGTGCCAGTTTATTTTCTGTAAAGTAGTCCCTATCTTTCACCAAGCTAGGGTCAATCACTGTAATACGCAGTCGTGTGGCACAGTTTGTCACATCTTTAATGTTTTCTTTACCGCCAAGGCCTTCTAAGAAATAAACGGCTTTTTCTTCATACTCTGATGCATAAACGGGTGATTCCTTTTTGTCATGAGCTTTTTTATGACTCTCATAATCTTGTTTTGTATATAGTCTCGTCTCCTCCTCATCTTTTCGTCCTGGTAATGGAATATCAAATTTCACAATCATCCATCTAAATATGACAAAATACAATGCAGTAAAGAGAAGTCCAATCATCGCTTGGATCAGATAAATCCCTCCATGATTTGAGGAGAGCGGAATCCAGTTCAATGCAGCTATTTCAATCAGCCCGGAACCCATCATTCCGACAACACCAAACATATTCATGATTGTCACCATGGTCGCTCCAAGAAGTGCATGTATGACAAATAAATAAGGCGCGAGAAATAGAAACGTAAATTCAAGCGGTTCTGTAATTCCCGCAAATATGGCTGTCAATGTGGCGGGTAATACCAAAGCCAAAACCTTTTTTCTATTTTCCTTCGGTGTAGAAAAATACATGGCTAGAGCTATCCCTAAACAGCCGAACATCTTAATGTTCCCATGTAATAAAAATCCGTATGGATAAAGATCCTTCAAATCGGAAGTTGAGGACGCAAATTCATTTAAGTGAGCAATCCAATATGGTTTTAACCCTCCATTTACAGCCGCTGGACCAAACTCAAAAGGTGTATAAATAAAATGGTGAAGTCCTGTTGGAATTAACACCCTTTCCAAGAAATGAAACAGCCAGACACCAATATAACCAGACTGTGCCATGAACCCTTGGAGAGATTGAATCCCCTGCTGAACATAGGGCCATACAAAAGCAACGATAAAAGCAATAGGAATCATCACAAAGAATCCGATGATGACAACAAATACAAGCCCCTGGAAAATCCCAAGCATTTCAGGCAGCTTTTGATCATAAAAACGATTATGGATCCAAATGACAATTCCAGATATCATCACCGCACCAATGATACTTGTATCCAGCGTAGGTATACCCGCAATTTCTTTTACTCCCGCTACATTCTCAACACCTTGCGATAAATCAACACCAAAAGTAGACGGCCAAAGTGTCAAAATAGCATGAATATAATTGTTAAATACGAGATAAATCATCAAAGCTGCGAGCGTCGCACGGGCTTGCGCTTTTTTTGCAAGTGAGATGGGCAATCCAATCACAAAGGCTAATTCCATATGATTGAAAATCGTCCATCCTCCGCTTTCAATCAGTGTCCAAACCTTATACCACATCGTACCTTCTGCAGCCATTTCCCCCATAATCGCTGGATTCTTACATAAAGTCGCGAGGCCGACAACAATACCAAAAAACGCGAATAAAAGTACAGGAACTACCATAGCACTGCCAAACCGCTTGATTGCATTCATAAGCATTACCCCTTTGCTTGATCCATAACACCACTGTAAAGGTAGCGCTTACAAAAACCAATAGGTTTGACGTATTTAGAAATCAAGTTGTAACATTAGATTATATTTTCATAGGAAGAAAATATTTTCATGTTGGAGGGCACATCGCATGATACTGGACAAGCTGGTTAATGAATACTTCGAAGATTTAAATAAGAATGACCTGCACATTATTAAAACGATCCATGATCATCTTGAAGAAATGAAGACAATGAAAATTCAGGACCTTGCCCGTTATGCTCATACTTCCATTTCATCCATCCATCGGCTTGCCAAGAAAATAGGGTTCGACGGCTACAGTGACTTAAAGTCTTATGTGAAATTAAATGCTTTCACTGAAGAGACAACACAAGATTTAATGCAGCTGCTTGATCAAGATATCCGGCAGACAAGAAAATATATGGAGCAGCTGGACTTTCATCAATTAAATCAACTGATAGATCGCGCACCGTATATTTATATTTATGGTACAGGAACTGCACAGCTCGATTTGGCCAATGATGTACAGCGGCAGCTATGGTCACTGCATAAAAAATCTCAAGTATTACGAAGCAAGCGGGACTTAACAGATGGAATCATTGAATTTGGTGAGGATGACCTTTTATTTATCATTTCTTTATCGGGTGAATCGAAGAATTTAGATGAAATCATTCAATTGGTGAAAACGAGACATATCAAATTTATCAGCATGACCACATTGAGGAATAACCTCCTTGCACAAAATGCCATGTTTAACATCTATGTAAGCAGCACCCCGTTTCACTTATATAACAAAGTGGACAACTCCAGCTTTCTGCCATTTTACATTGTGGCAGATATTATCGTCAGAAAATATAGTGAGTGGAAAGTGAACCAATTGAATAATAGGACTTAAACATAACAGTTTTGGAGTGAAATGGTGGAAAGAATCCATATTGCTTCACAAAAAAAGAGAGACTCTTTTGTCTCTCTCAAAAAACACTGTATAACAGCGGATTTAATGAAATATATCTACTTGCGGCTGTCTTTTCCTATTCAGCAGTATAATGCCCAGCAAGCAGTTCATCAAACGAATCTGCTAATTTGAAATCCGTCTCATATTCTAGATCAAAGTAATGAACCGGCGGATGTTCCTTTGTTTCTCTGTAATCCAATGCAATCCACGTATGACCATCCCCACAAATGAGCACAAGTCCCTCAGGCAATTCCCATTCTTCTATTAAATAATCACTATCCATAATGCCTTCATTCTTGGCAATTCCTCTTAAATGATCAAATGACACATGATCCTCTGCCCATCCATTCGGCTGGTCCGTGGGAAAAGCGTTATGCAGGGTATACCCGCCATTTTGTTCGAGTATCAGTTTTTTATATGTATCCGGCAAGATGACGCCTAGCTTCTTTTCCGCTTTTGCAATGCCTTCCTCATTTATTTTCTTAAATGTTTCATCGCTTTCACTGTCTTTATCCCAAAATGGTTTCAAATGAAATACCTCCAATTGTTATTTCTATCTCATTTTACCATTTAAGAGAACTAGTTTAATAGTCCTATTTAATAAAAAAGAGAAGGGTTCGCCCCCTCCTCTTGTTGGTCATGATTGTTCTTGATTTCTCGCTTCAAATTCATCCAGCATGGCACGCACTTCATCTGTTGATGATGTATTCATTAATTGATTTCTCAAGAAACTCGCTCCTCTGAATCCTTTTACATAAATCTTAAAGAAACGGTGCAGTGCCTTGAATGGACGCAAACCTAGTGATGAGTATTGATCATGGAGATCAAGATGTAACCTTAAAAGACCAAGCAGTTCATCACTTGTATGCTCCTTCGGCTCTTTTTCAAAAGCAAATGGGTTATGGAAAATCCCACGCCCAATCATCACGCCATCTACTCCATACTGTTCAGCGAGCTTTAAGCCTGTTTGACGATCAGGAATATCACCATTGATTGTCAAAAGCGTATCAGGTGCTACTTCATCACGAAGTTTTTTGATTTCAGGAATGAGCTCCCAATGCGCATCCACCTGGCTCATTTCCTTTCTTGTACGAAGATGGATCGATAAATTCACAATATCTTGCTCCAAAATGTGTCTAAGCCATCCGCGCCATTCATCGACCTCAGTAAAACCAAGTCTTGTTTTCACGCTGACAGGTAATCCCCCAGCTTTTGCCGCTTGAATCAGCTCTGCGGCAACGTCTGGGCGAAGAATCAAGCCACTGCCCTTCCCATTTTGTGTGACATTTGGGACAGGACAGCCCATATTAATATCAAGCCCCTGAAATCCCAACTCAGCCATTCCAATGCTCATCTGTCTAAAGTTCTCAGGCTTGTCTCCCCAAATATGAGCAACAATCGGCTGTTCATCCTCTGTAAACGTTAAACGCCCCTTCACACTTTGAATGCCATCAGGATGGCAATAGCTCTCACTATTCGTAAACTCTGTAAAAAACACATCAGGTCTCGCCGCCTCACTCACAACATGACGAAACACAACATCTGTCACTTCTTCCATTGGTGCTAATATAAAAAATGGCCGCGGTAAATCACGCCAGAAATTTTTACTCATCTTTCATCCAATTCCTCTCATGACATAGCGCCTAAAGGGCATGTCCTTCTATAAAGTCTTTCAGCAATTTTTATCATTATATACTTTAATATGAACCGGGCAAAATTGCAAAAAAGGGCATTTGGTAATGAATTGTGGGGGGAAAATATTGATTCCACTTCCAAATATCATTTTTTAGTGCCGATTGAACATACAAAAATAAAAACACCCCAATATCGATGTTTTTCACGAAATCGGGATGTCTCAATACATTACTAATTAATCACAAGACTTGCTACACATTCCACATGTGACGTATGCGGAAACATATCCACAGGCTGCACTTCCTCCGTCACATACCCGCCATCTTCAAGAATGCGCAAATCACGAGCAAGCGTCCCTGGGTTACAGGAGACGTAAACAACACGGTTTGGTTTCATTTTTAAAATCGTGTCAAGCAGTGCTTCGTCGCAGCCTTTTCTTGGCGGATCGACGACGAGGGTGTCTGCTTTGATGCCTTCTTTGTACCAGTTTGGGATGACGGTTTCTGCTTCGCCGACTGCGAATTCAACATTATTGATTCCGTTTAAGGCAGCGTTGCGTTTTGCATCTTCAATTGCTTCTGGGACAATTTCAACGCCATATACTCTGCCTGCTTTTTGTGCGAGAAATAAGGAAATCGTACCGATTCCGCAGTAGGCATCGATAACAGTTTCTTCGCCTTTCAGCTCGGCATATTCAAGCGCTTTGTCATAAAGCACCTTTGTTTGGGCTGGGTTCACTTGATAAAACGAGCGGGCTGAAATGGCAAATTTGATGTCGCCAATCGTGTCATAAATGTATTCTTCGCCCCATAAAATGGTTGTTTCGTCTCCGAAAATGACATTTGTTTTCTTTGAATTCACGTTTTGTACAATTGACCGAACATGTGGGAAGCGTGCTATAATCTGCTCAATCACCTGCTGCTTTTGCGGAAAATCAGCCGTTCTAGTAACAAACACAACCATCATTTCACCTGTTGCAATACCGTAGCGAACCATCACATGACGCAGCCAGCCTTTGTGCCGCTCTTCGTTATACGCTTTGATGCCAAACGCATTGCATATGTCTTTTACGGCCTGTACCACTTCGTCGTTTTCTGACTGCTGAATCAAACATTTTTCCATATCAATGATTTCATGGGTACGCTGTTGATAAAATCCTGCAACAAGTCCGCCTTCGCGTTCGCCAACTGGCACTTGCGCTTTGTTTCGGTAATTCCAAGGGTCTTCCATGCCGAGTACAGGATGAACTTTTACACGGCTCATATCAAGCTTGCCGATCCGCTCTAAAACGTCCTTTACTTGTTTCTGTTTAAATAGCAGCTGGCCTTCATAGCTCATATGCTGAATTTGACAGCCGCCGCACTGCTTGTAAATGGGACATGGCGCATCTTGCCTGTGCTGACTTTCCTTTGTCAGCTCCATGAGTCGTCCAAAAGCAAATCCTTTTTTGACTCGTGTGACTTTGATTTGCCCTTGTTCGTCAGGAAGGGCATTTGGTACAAAGACAGGGAATCCTTCAATTTTTGCTACACCTGCACCTTCATGCGTTAAGTCTTCGAAGGTTACATTGTAGTATTCATTCTTTTCAACAGGCGGTTTCATTTTCACCAATTTTATCACCTCATTTGCAAAGAAAAACTTGGCCGCCATAAGGAACCAAGTTCAGTCTTCACCCTATTTTTTCAGCTGTTTCTTTTGGCACAATAAATTCAATATGGCGATACAGGTTTTCAAATTCACCTGGCAGCATGCCGCCGTATTCACCATCTAAATTCAATTGCATTTTATCTTTTACATCTACCTTCACGCGATTCGCTTTTGCGTAGATGACATTGTTATCATGAATATGCTCGCCTCTGAGAGCAAGGCTGACCACTCGAATGGCTTCTGCTAGATTGACCTTCTTTAGAATAATCAGGTCAAACATCCCATCATCTAAAATGGAATCTGGCGCTAGTTTTTCAAAGCCGCCTACTGAGTTTGTGAGTGAAACAAGGAACAGCATGATTTCTCCATGAAACAATTTGCCGTCATATTCAATTTCGACTTCTGTCGGGCGGATTGAAGGAAGCATCTCCATGCCTTTTAAATAATAAGCAAGCTGTCCAAGCATGGTCTTCAGTTTACTAGGCACCTCATAGGTGAGCTCTGTTAACCGGCCGCCGCCAGCAATATTAATAAAATAATGGCCATTGACTTTACCGATATCAAGCGGCTTCGCTACACCCTCAATAATGGCATCTGTCGCTTTCAAAACACCTTCTCGTGGAATTCCAAGTGCTCTTGCGAAATCATTTGTCGTTCCAACTGGAATAATTCCTAGTTTTGGTCTTTTTTCAAGCGGTGCTAGTCCGTTGACGACTTCATTGATCGTGCCGTCTCCACCTGCTGCTACAATTAAATCAAAATCTCTCTGTGCGGCTTTTTCTGCTGCTTGCGTGGCATCTCCTGCACATGTCGTCGCATGACAAGAAGTTTCATAGCCAGCTTGTTCAAATTTTTGCAAAACCTGCGGTAAATTCTTCTTGAAGAGTTCACGCCCAGATGTCGGATTGTATATAATTCGAGCACGTTTCATTCATCATCATCCTATATTCATTATGCAATCTATTTTCACCACTAACAACCTTTAATTATACTATGAGATTTGAAAATGGCAACAAAACAACCACCTAATTTGTGAAATCTCCTACCACATTTCCCGCAGCAAGAAAGCATTCTGATAAGATAAAAGAAAACGCTGTAAAGGATGATATGCGATGAAAAAGCCTGTCTATTTTAATCATGACGGCGGTGTTGATGACCTCGTCTCTTTATTTCTTCTCCTTCAAATGGAACATCTGAAAGTCATCGGAATGTCTGTGATTCCTGCTGATTGTTATTTAGAGCCTGCGCTCAGTGCATCTCAAAAAATCATTGATCGATTCAGCCCTTATGAAATTGAAGTCGCTGCTTCAACTTCTAGAGGCGTCAATCCATTTCCGAAGGAGTGGCGTATGCATGCTTTTTATGTAGATGCTCTGCCAATTTTAAATGAAAAAGGTACTGTTGATACTAAAGTGTCCAAGCTGCCAGCACACCTTCATCTGATTGAAACGGTTAAGAAGGCAAAAGAACCTGTCACCCTGCTCTTTACTGGTCCGCTCACAGATCTTGCACGCGCTTTAGAAGAAGATCCTTCAATCTCTAACAAAATTGAGAAATTGGTGTGGATGGGCGGCACGTTCCTTGAAAAAGGCAATGTTGAAGAACCCGAGCATGACGGGACAGCAGAATGGAATGCATTTTGGGATCCTTATGCTGTGAGCACTGTCTTTCAGGAACCGTTTCCTATTGAAATGGTCGCACTTGAAAGTACAAATCAAGTCCCGCTTACACTTGATGTACGTCAGCGCTGGGCTTCTCTTCGTTCTCATATTGGAATAGATTTTATCGGACAGTGCTACGCCTTTTGTCCGCCGCTCATTCATCATGAAACCAATTCGACGTATTACTTATGGGACGTGCTGACAACAATTACTCTTGCTTCTACATCATTATCATTTACCCGTTCAAAAGAAGTGAATGCGATCGTTTATACCGAGACGCCAAAGCAAGGACGGACAGAAGAACATCCAGATGGAAAATCAATTCAAGTGATTGACCATGTCGATCGTGATGCCTTTTTCCACGCATTTGAAGAACTAATGAGAAAAGCTGTTTGCCAGATTTCAAAATAAAAAAAGCCCCGCCAATGAGCGGGGCTTCCTCTTATTCTTCTTCTGCGTACTTTTTCTTACGTTTAAACTTGCTTAACATTTCATACACGATTGGAACGATGACCAATGTGAGAAGTGTAGAACTTGTTAAACCGCCAATTACGGTAACACCAAGTCCTTTTGATACGATCTGGCTTCCGCCTTCAAACCCTAATGCGAGTGGCAGCAGTGCACCAATCGTTGCAAGTGCCGTCATTAAGATTGGACGTAATCTTGTTGTACCTGCTTCAAGTAACGCTTCTCTTGTTGAGAGACCTTCTTGTTCTTTATGAATCACGCGGTCAATCAAGACAATGGCATTTGTTACAACGATACCGATCAGCATAAGCAATCCAATCATGGCATTTAAGCTGATAGTTTCTTTTGCTATAAACAATCCAGCGAGAGCGCCAATAACCGTAAATGGAAGTGAGAAAAGAATTGCAAATGGTGCAAGACCTCCGCCAAATGTGATGACGAGAACGAGATACACAATGGCAATCGCTGCAAGCATTGCAAGGCCAAGCTGTGTAAAGGATTCTTGGATATCCGCACTTACGCCGCCTGTGTCAATCGTTACGCCAGATTTCAGATCAAGCTTGTCAACTTTCTTCTGAACATCTTGTGTCACACTTGAGACGTCGTCTGTTGTCATGTCACCAGACACTTCTGCGTAGATTTTTCCATCACGTTTTGTCACCGTATTTGCTGTCGTCCCATCTTTTACTTTGACGACATCACCAATTCGGACTTCTTGCCCTGTTGGTGTGGTGATCTTTTTATTTTCTAAATCTTTTTTGCTCTTATATTCATCTTTTTCCGTTTGAAGCTTCACATCAAGTTCTTTGCCGTCCTCTGTGACTTTCGTCAGTGTTGTTTCACTATTTTGAGGTGCAATCGCTTGAGCGATTTGTGAAGCAGTTAGACCTAGTTTCGCCAGTTTTTCTTGATCTGCATTAAACGTATATTCGTCGTATTTCTCAGATAAGCTTGTGCTGACATTTTTCAGGTTTTTCTCATCTTTTAAGATGTTCTCAACATCTTTTACTGTGCCTTCAATATCACTTGCTTTGTCCCCGTACACATAGTACGTCACAGTATTGCTGGCGCCAGCAGATGAGAAGTCTTGTGATTTCCATTCCCCTTTAGACGCTTTGTCTTGCAGGGCTTTGACTACACGATCTTTTTCTTTATCAAAATTCGGTGTGTCCTCGTCATATTGTACGAAGAATAATGCACCGTTAGAGTTACCCCCAACACTTGCTGTCATGGCATTTGAAGAGCCAAGAGAATACTGAACTGTATTGACATGGTCACGTTTCATCAAATATTCTTCAGCTTTTTTCGTTTCATCAATTGCTTGCTCTCTCGTTTGTCCAGGTTCAGGTGTATATGTCACCATCGCCGTTTTCTCTGCTTCCTGTGGTAAGAAGCTGACACCGACAAGTGGTGCTAAGAATAAGCTTCCGACAAGCATAAGAATGGCAATTCCTGATGTGATCCATTTATGGTTGAGTGTCCAATTAAGTACACGTCTATAACCGCCAGCAAGCTTACTTGGTTTATGTTCTTTTACCTTTTTCGCTGTGCCGTACAGGTTCTTTTTAAATAGAGTGTGTGCCATCATTGGAACAATTGTAATAGCGACAAGCAGTGAAGCAAGTAACGCAAACACAATCGTTAAGGCAAATGGGATGAATAGTTCACCAATCATTCCACCTACTAATGCTAACGGTAAGAATACCGCAATTGTCACAATCGTTGAAGACATGATTGGGATAAACATTTCTTTTGTGGCTTCTCTGACGAGTGCCTTGCCTTTTAACGGTTCATCCTTTAACGCCATTCGTCGATAGATATTTTCTATGACCACTATCGAGTCATCGACAACACGCCCGATGGCGACGGTCATGGCACCAAGTGTCATGATATTTAACGTGATATCCAGCTGATTTAATAGTAAAACAGCAATCAACAGAGATAACGGAATGGAGATGACCGAGATTAATGTTGATTTGATATCTCGCAGGAACAAGAGAATGATAATGATCGCAAAGATTGCTCCGATGATCGCCTTGTTCAGCATTGTGCTGACAGACTCTTTAATCGGCTCTGCTTGATCATATGTGGTGCTTACTTTGATTCCTTTGTTGTCTTTTTTGAATTTCTCAAGCTCTTTTGTCACTTCTTCTGCAACACTCACTGTGTTGGCATCAGAGCCTTTGACAATTTGCAGACCGATACTGTCTTTCCCATTCGTTCTAGAGATCGATTCTGCCTCTTTGACGACTTTAATATCTGCAATCTCAGACAGCTTGATCGTTGGTAGCTCTACAGATTGACTGCTTGCTGCACCTGTTTGCTGCTGTGCTGCTGCTTGCTGCTGTGCTGTTGCTTGCTGCTGACTTGCACTTCCCGCCTGCTGCTCGGCACCTTGTGCTCCTGCGCTGCTAGATGGTGCTCCCGCTCCAGCGCTTCCCGCACCGCCGCCTGCACTTGGTGTAACAGGAATTCGCATGTTTTTCAAATCTTTGACGCTTAAAATATTGCCGTCCACGACAACTGATTTTTGTTTGTTGCCAAATGTGTATAGACCTAATGGTACATTCACATCAGAGCCTTTGATCATGTTTTGGACGGTTTCTTCATCTAAACCGTATTCTTTTAGTTTCTTTTCTTTAAACGAAAATTCAACTTCTTTGATTTGCTGTCCTGAAGCTTCCACAGAAGAGACGCCGTCTAATCCTTGAAGTGAAGGAACGAGGTCATTTTCTACTTTTCGTGTAAGGTCTTGTAATGATTCTTTATCACCTGAGACACTAAGGGCTAGGATTGGAATCGCATTAATACTAAAGCGTGCGATTTTAGGTTTTTCTGCATTTTCAGGGAAATCAATATTGCTAATCGCATCTTCAATTTCCTTTTTTGCTTCATCCATGTCTTTGCTGTAATCGTACTCGATTTGAATGGATGATGCATTTTCAAAAGAATTAGAAGTGACCACGTTGACCCCATTGAGGTTTTGAATCGACTTTTCAATTGGATCTGTCACCTTATCTGATACTTCGTCCGGCGTTGCGCCAGGGTACGTTGTAGAAACCGTAATGACTGGAGTGTTGATATTCGGGATTGATTCTTGTTTCATATTCAATCCGGCATATAGACCAGCAACTGTTACGATAATCGTCATGAGCCATACAGCGAACTTATTCTTTAATACAAAATTGATGATCGAATTCATTATATCCTCCATTTTCCTTTATGTATTGACTGACTGGTCATTCTATATCATAATAAACGGTGATATACAATGCCGTCAACCATTTCACTTGCGTTTGACGTAACATTCTAAAGCTGAAGGGGCCTTATTTCATGAACGAAAAAAAAGAAAAAATCATTAAAGCAAGCATCCAATTGTTTGCGAAAAAGGGTTTTTCTTCTACGACCATTCAGGAAATTGCAGATGAATGCGGAATATCAAAAGGCGCATTTTATTTACATTTCAAATCAAAAGAACAGCTTTTCAACCGAGCGTTTGAATATTATATCGACACTTCGATGCAAACTATCGAAACGATTCGAAAAGAGAATCAGCATCTCGCGCCGAGAGAGATCTTTCAGAAACAAATTGCTGAACAGTTTCAGCACTTTGCTGAGAACAAGGATTTTATCATTCTGATCCTCAGCGAGAACATTATTCCGGAAAACCAACAAATTAAAAAGTATTCAAAAACCGTGAAAAAGCAAATGAATGATGAAATTCAAATTTCCATCTTGACCACTTATGGACAGGAGATCGAACCATATATAACTGACCTGTCAGTCATGATTCAAGGAATTATCCAATCGTATGTGCAGGTTCTGCTTTTACAGGATCAAATGCAATTATCATTTGATGAGCTCTCATCCTTTATACTCGAACGGTTTGATGATTTGGTTCAAGGATTGCTTCGTTCTCAGACGAAGCCGATTTTGAAGCAAACCATTTGGGACGATGAAGCGCCGAGTGCTGCTTCCCTTCAAGAGGAGCTTCGTTTGTTAAAGCTGGAGCATCTGCTTTCTGATGATACCGTTGTATCCATTGAAGTGATTGAAGAAGAGCTGGCAAAAGCTGAACCTCGTAAGCCAGTCATCCAAGGAATGCTGACGAATTTAGAAAAGTGCGAGGACCCTGCTGTTCTAAGAGCAGTGGAACAATTGAGGCTGTTTCTTCAGTAACATAACGTGCTGTTTTTTGATTTAGCTCACCTTTCCCCCTTCGAATGTGCACTTTCGCTTATGCTTCATTATAAGAAAAGTATCTCTAAATTGATATACGGCTGTGGTCCGAATCTATAGTAAGACCCTGTCATTTCAATCAAAAAAAACCGCCTTTTTCATCAGGCGGTTTTTTGCTATTTAGCGTTTTTTGATTTCTTCAAGGAGAATCTTGTTCACCATCGGCGGGTTCGCTTGGCCCTTCGATGCTTTCATGATTTGTCCGACTAAGAAACCAATCGCGCGGTCTTTACCATTTTTAAAGTCTTCAATGGATTGCGGGTTGTTATCAAGTGCTTCTGTGACAAGTTTGAGCAGTGCACCTTCGTCAGAAATTTGGACAAGTCCTTTTTCTTTGACGATTGTTTCTGCATCTCCCCCATTTTCGATGAGCTCTTTGAATACCTTTTTCGCAATCTTAGAGGAAATCGTTCCTTTTTCAATAAGCTTGATCATACCAGCCAGCCCTTGCGGCGTTAGCTTTGTATCTTCCAGCTCTTTTTGAGCAGAGTTTAAGTATGCAGATACTTCACCCATGAGCCAGTTCGATGCTTGCTTCGCTTCTGCACCTTCTGAAATGGTCGCTTCAAAGAAATCAGACATTTCTTTCGTCAGCGTGAGTACCATTGCATCGTATGCAGGAAGGCCAAGCTCATCGATGTAGCGTTTGCGGCGCTCGTCTGGAAGCTCTGGGATGGATGCTCTTACGCGTTCTTTCCACTCATCATCAATGTACAGCTCCACCAAATCCGGTTCTGGGAAGTAGCGGTAATCATCAGAGCCTTCTTTAACGCGCATGAGAATTGTCTTTTTAGACGCTTCGTCATAACGGCGTGTTTCCTGCTCGATCAAGCCGCCAGAAAGCAATACTTGCTCTTGACGCTTCTCTTCGAATTCAAGGCCTTTTTGTACGAAAGCAAATGAGTTCAAGTTTTTGAGCTCTGTCTTTGTACCAAACTCTTCACGGCCGATTGGGCGAAGAGAAATGTTGGCATCACAGCGAAGTGAGCCCTCTTCCATCTTACAGTCAGAAACGCCTGTATATTGAATAATGGATTTTAATTTTTCTAAGTAAGCATACGCTTCTTCTGGCGTGCGAATGTCTGGCTCAGATACGATTTCAACAAGTGGTGTTCCTTGACGGTTGAAATCGACGAGTGAGTAACCGTCTCCTGTGTGCGTTAGTTTCCCTGCATCCTCTTCCAAATGGAGACGCGTAATACCGATTCGTTTTGTTTTGCCTTCTACTTCAATTTCAATCCAGCCGTTTTCACCGATCGGTTTATCAAATTGAGAAATTTGATACGCCTTTGGGTTATCAGGATAGAAGTAGTTTTTACGGTCAAATTTTGTATCCGTTGCGATTTCACAGTTCAGCGCCATGGCCGCTTTCATCGCAAAGTTCACCGCTTCTTTGTTCAGTACAGGCAGTACGCCAGGATATCCAAGGTCGATGACACTTGTTTGCGTGTTGGCAGCTGCACCAAAAGGTGTCGGCGAGCTTGAGAAAATTTTCGATTGTGTTTTTAGCTCTACGTGGACTTCAAGTCCAATTACCGTTTCAAAGTTCATTCTGATTCACCCCTTACAGTTCAGGTTTTGCTTTATGATGATCTGTTGCTTGCTCAAAAGCGTGAGCCACGCGGTACACTGTTCCTTCGTCAAAGTGCTTGCCGATGATTTGCAGTCCTAACGGAAGACCATTTGCAAATCCACAAGGCACACTGATTCCTGGAACGCCTGCAAGGTTAACAGGGATCGTTAAAATATCGTTTGCATACATAGTCAATGGATCGCTTGTCTTTTCACCAATGTTAAATGCAGGAGTTGGCGTTGTCGGTCCAACAATGACATCATACTTTTCGAAAACATCTTCAAAGTCTTTTTTGATCAATGTACGGACTTTTTGCGCTTTTTTATAGTACGCATCGTAATATCCTGAGCTTAGCGCGAATGTACCAAGCATGATGCGGCGCTTCACTTCGTCTCCGAAGCCTTCAGAACGAGTATTTTTGTATAAATCAATCAGGTTGTCTGCATTATCTGTACGGTAGCCATAGCGGATACCGTCAAAACGTGCAAGGTTTGCAGATGCTTCTGAAGAAGACAGTAAGTAGTAAGTCGCAAGCGCATATTTAGAATGCGGTAGAGACACTTCTTCCCACGAAGCACCAAGTCCTTCTAATACTTTTAACGCTTGAAGAACAGACTCTTTTGCTTCCTCGCCAACGCCTTCGCCAAGATATTCTTTCGGCACAGCGATTTTCAGACCTTTGATGTCGCCAGTTAATGAAGAAAGAAAATCTGGGACATCGACATTTGCACTAGTTGCATCCATTTGATCGACACCAGCAATCGCTTGAAGAACATAAGCGTTGTCCTCTACATTGCGTGTAATCGGACCAATTTGGTCTAATGATGAAGCAAATGCAATTAATCCGTATCTGGATACACGGCCATATGTCGGCTTAAGACCTACAACTCCGCAGAAAGATGCCGGCTGACGAATAGAACCGCCTGTATCTGATCCAAGTGAGAACGGTACTTCACCTGCTGCAACTGAAGCTGCTGATCCACCACTTGATCCGCCTGGAACGGTGTTTAAATTCCACGGGTTTTTCGTCGCTTTGAAGCCTGAGTTCTCCGTAGAAGATCCCATTGCGAATTCGTCCATATTTAATTTACCGATTGTGACTGCTTCTGCGTCTCTTAAGCGGTTCACAACGGTTGCATCATAAATTGGATCAAAGTTTTGCAGGATTTTACTTGAAGCTGTTGTACGCAGATCCTTTGTAACAATGTTATCTTTCACACCGATCGGCATACCGAACAATAGGCCAAGCTCGTCCTTTTCACCAACTGCCTCGTCCAATTCCTTTGCGTACGCACGTGCTTTTTCTTCGTCCAGTGCAAGGAATGCTTGTACTTTCCCGTCTACTTCATTGATTCTTTTATAAGACTCGTCCACTAAATCAGAAACAGACAGTTCCTTTTTATGTAAAAGCTCTTTTAATTCAGAAATTTTGTGATCAAACAGTGACATGTCTCGGGCCTCCTTTAGTCCAAAATTGATGGCACACGAATATAGCCGTCTTTATGATCAGGCGCGTTTTTGACGACTGCCTCAATGGAAAGACCTTTATTCGGAACATCTTCTCTCATGACGTTTTTCATTTTTAATACGTGTGTAGTAGGTTCAACGTTTTCCGTATCTACCTCGTTTAACTGCTCTGCAAATGAAATGATGCTATCAAGCTGTTCTGTAAACATCTCAGCTTCTTCTTCTGTAATCGCAAGCCTTGCTAAATGCGCAACGTGCTTGACTTCTTCTATTGAAATTCTTGACATGCAGGTTCACCTCCAAAAATGATGCGTGATCGTGGTCATGATCATAAGTCATATACACTTTATCATATCAAATTTTACTGTTCTAAAGCAACTTTACGCAGGTGCGGTAAAAGGTCCGTTCTCTTGAAACGTCTCTATGATCAGATCGATAAAAGAAATATTCATCAGGTGACTTTTTATTTTTCAGAAAATTTTTACTTTTGATCATTTTTGTAATCGCTTACATGATGATTCTTATCACCGATCTGTCCATTTTTTCTTCAAAATGAAGAGGTTTAGGCAGGTTGATCACTTGGGAATACTCTGTTAGGTTAAGTAACCATAGCAGTGAGCGGGACAGTCAAACAAAAAAGCTGCCATCGCACTTCTGTATATTTTGATTGAGGTGATGTCAAATTAATACGAAAAAGGTGAGAACACAAAATGAGTATTGAAGTTACAATTTCCTTATCTATTTATTTTATCGGGATGCTTGCCATTGGCTGGTATGCATTCAGGAAAACACACGATTTAAATGATTATATGCTTGGTGGACGCGGGCTTGGTCCATTCGTTACAGCCCTTTCAGCAGGTGCTGCGGATATGAGCGGATGGATGTTGATGGGTGTGCCAGGTGAAATGTATAAAACAGGTTTATCGACAGCCTGGCTTGCGATTGGTTTAATCGTTGGTGCTTACTTGAACTACCTCATTCTTGCACCTCGGTTACGTTCTTATACAGAAATTGCGGATGATGCAATTACGATTCCTGATTTCTTTGATAAACGATTCAAAGGATCATCTGCTTTATTAAAAGCTGTGTCAGCCGTCATCATTTTAATTTTCTTTACGCTGTATACATCGTCTGGGATGGTATCAGGCGGACGTTTATTTGAGTCAGCATTCGGTGCTCACTACATGTTTGGACTGATCTTAACATCAAGTATTGTCATTTTGTATACATTGTTCGGCGGATTTTTGGCAGTGAGCTTAACGGACTTTGTCCAAGGAGCTATCATGTTTTTAGCATTAGTGCTCGTGCCGATCGTTGCCTTTACACAATTAGGCGGACCTGTTGCTACATTCCAAGATATTCAACAGATTGACCCTAAATTGCTAGATATTTTTAGAGGAACGAGCGTCATTGGCATTATTTCCTTCCTCGCTTGGGGACTAGGTTACTTTGGACAGCCGCATATTATCGTGCGCTTTATGGCCATTACGTCTGTAAAAGATTTAAAACCAGCACGCCGAATCGGAATGAGCTGGATGATTATTTCAGTGATTGGATCACTGTCTGTCGGTTTAGTGGGTGTTGCCTATGTTCATGAAACGGGCATGAACCTTGCTGACCCTGAAACCATCTTTATCGTCTTTTCTAAAGTATTGTTCCATCCATATATCACTGGATTTTTACTTTCTGCGATTTTAGCTGCGATTATGAGTTCAATTTCGTCTCAGCTGCTTGTCACAGCAAGTGCAATGACAGAGGATTTATACAGAACGTTCTTTAGAAAAACAGCTTCAGACAAAGAGCTTGTCATGATTGGCCGGATGTCTGTACTCGTTGTCGCTGTGATTGCCTTATGCCTTTCACTTAACCCAAGTGACACCATTCTTGATCTTGTCGGTTATGCATGGGCAGGATTTGGTTCTTCATTCGGTCCAGTCATCTTGCTTTGCCTATACTGGAAACGAATGAATCATCATGGTGCCCTAGTTGGGATGATCGTTGGTGCAGTTGTGGTTCTGACATGGATTACGACAGGTCTCAACCATGCCACAGGTATTTATGAAATGATTCCAGGCTTTACGCTAAGTGGATTAGCTGCCATTATTGTGAGCTTATTGACAAGTAAGCCGTCAAAAGCATCAAAACAGCTATTTCACAAAATGGAAGATCATCTTGAGGAAGAAACAAAATAAAGAATTGAAGAGTCATCTGCCCTATGCGGATGACTCTCTTTTTAAATAAAATAAAAAGCTTTTCTTTCTTCAGAAACTGAATAAAATAAGAGTTGTGCAGCCATATGGGCTGTGAGAAGATCATATACATGTTGTGAAACGTACATGAAGTGAAAGGAGCGATACGCATGTTTTGGACAATTGAATGGGATACAGTCTTAAAATTAGCCGTGGCCACTTTAATCGGGCTGATTATCGGGCTTGAACGAGAGCTGAAGAAAAAGCCCCTCGGCTTAAAAACGTGTATTGTCATTGCTGTCAGCTCCTGCGTCTTAACCATCATCAGCATTGATGCAGCCTACAATTTCCCTCGAGTCTCTAAGCTTCAAATGGACCCACTCAGGTTACCGGCGCAAATTATATCTGGTGTTGGTTTTATTGGAGCAGGTGTGATTCTTCGAAAAAGCAATGATGTCATCTCAGGTCTCACGACTTCTGCGATGATCTGGGGAGCAGCAGGACTTGGGGTTGCAACCGGTGCAGGATTTTATAAAGAAGCCTTCCTCAGCCTTTTCTTTATTCTGATTAGTGTCGAATTCCTGCCATGGCTCTTCCAGCGGATCGGACCGATTCGCCTGCAGGAAAAAGAAATTCGCATCAGAATGTCTCTTTCTGACAGAAACCGCATGACCGATATTTTAAAAGAAATGAAAGCCCTCAATATCCGCATTCATTCTGTACGAATTGATGATTTAAAAGAAAAAGACTATCCAATCATGGAAGTACGCGTACGTGTGCATAAAGACCGCTATACAACCGATGTGTACTTTGATATTAAAGATCTAGAAGGCGTCGTTGGCGTGAAGTGTGATACGGTGTAGTTATAAAAAAACCCCTTGCTGTTTAACACAGCAAGGGGTTTCTTTTATCGTGCTAGCTGTTGAAAGTCAAAAGGAGTAATGGGTGTTTTTTGCTCAATTTCCTTTCGAAAACATGACAGCATGGCTTTTTCGTCAGAAGTCAATGTTTGGAGATCAAATGCTTGATGTAAAAGCCCATAAATAAGCATATGACGCAGCATGAGAAAATCAGGGATTGTTGCCAGCCACGCGTCATCAAGCTCATTCTCCTGTCGATAGCCTTTTAGAAAATGACTCATAAATTCTGCCGTAAATTCAGCTTTATCATCATATGGAATCACTGGATACCAAAGAACATTGTATAGCAAAATACTAATATCATTGATAAACCAGTGGTATCCAATATCATCAAAATCGAATGCGATAATCTCTCCTTGATGATAATGAAAGTTCCCGTGATGCAAATCGGCATGCACCAGTCCATACACATCCTTCGAAATTCGGAGCTGGTGAAGCTTTTGCATCAGTTCATCTTTTCTTCGAAGCACAACCGTTTGATCAGATGGAATATATTGATCAAGCTTTAATTGCTCCTCTTCATACCACTCTTGACGCTTATAGAGAGGATCTTTTACTTGATATTGTTTTGTTATTTGATGCATTCGTCCTGTATAGGACCCTAACGCTTCAAACAGCTTCCCATTCCAATCTCCTTCATTCACTTTTCTCCC
This sequence comes from Bacillus sp. FSL R5-0659, assembly GCF_038008785.1. Lineage (NCBI taxonomy): Bacteria > Bacillati > Bacillota > Bacilli > Caryophanales > Bacillaceae > Bacillus > Bacillus sp. FSL R5-0659. Next base: position 675,914 of record NZ_JBBOZU010000001.1, on the reverse strand, counting down.
CGGTGCTTTTTCATACACACGGAGTAAAAATGCGCCTCCGGCTTGATCAGGAATGGTTTCAACGTCTTTTCCTCTTGCTGATGAAATCGGCTTTGCTACGGAAATACCATGATGAGACAGGAAACGAAGCCAGTCCATTTCTCCTAAAATATATGTCGGTGAGCGACGAATGGTATGGGTGATTTTTAATATATAATTCTCCCCATTCATTGCCTTATATTCATACACATAATTTTCTGCATCGGCTAGAAATGTCACTTGGTCAAGCTGAAAGTCATACAAGTGAGCCGCTTTCTTTAAGACTTTCTGTTCATCGTATCGTGCTTTTACTTCTTTATGCATGCTGATTCTCCTTTTATCGTCTTTTTAAATGTTCTTGACGGTAATCAGCATTATACGAGCATCAACATACCTGCCTTTCTTCTTGGTTTCTACTAATATTTTGACAAGAGTTTGGAAATCCCTCTTATTTAGTCATATATATGAACAGTCGGTTCTTTGTCCTCAGCATTTTTCGTGATCAGGGCTTCTTGTTGATCAGAAGATGTGATGTTGATTTCAATATTGGTACTCTTGTAGTAATCCATGACTTCTCCGGTTAAATATTGTGTGAAGGCTACGACTTCCGTTTTTCCATAGAACTGCATTGGAATTTCGATTTTCATTTTTTGCAGGTTGCCGTTTTTGTAAAAGCCTTTTCCTACAACACCAGTGTAATTCGGGAAGTAATCTTCTACCTTTGTCTTGAAGCGGTCAAATCGCTCTGAATCATCTTTGTAGCTGCTTTTCGCACTATCTGAAGGGAAGAATACATTCTCCTCTTTGATCGTATCCCAATTTCCGATATCAGCGGAGCCTGCTTTCACATCTGTTTTGGCGATAAAGTTACCTGGAACGATAGATGATTTTGGTGCTTGCTTATAAAGGGCAATCATGACAGGCACTTTTTGCAGTCCGTCCATTTGACGAATTCGCTTGATCACTTGTTCAGCGATTTTTTCACCCTCTGCCAAAAGTTTCTTTGAATTTTTCGATGAATCGATGGTCACCTCTTGCTGCGGGTCACCGATCTTTTCACGGTAATAATAAACCGAGTTCAGCGCAAGACCAATGACAACTCCGCCAAGCTGTAAGCTGTTTTTGTCTTTTCGAATTAAGTAATTATGCTCTAGCATTGAAGCTAAGTAAATTGGACTATTTTCATTTTTAGACTTTGTTGAACCTGAGTTTGGAAGAGCAGGATTTAAGCCCAGATTCTTAAAGTCTTTATCTTCTTTTTCTGCCTTTTTCAGATCACTGCCTGTTTTTTTGCGCGCCAGCCAGCTAAGAACGGTGTCCTCATCTAAATGCTGTCCTTCTTGGAATAGATAGTCGTTTGTATTAAATGACTCTGTTGCAAGGCGCATGAGTCCTGTTTCAAATTCATCAATGTCCAAGCGTGTATTGAGACGCTCCGCTGTAAGACCTCTAGCAGCTCCTTGTTTAAACGGCAGCACCATTTTGTAATAGGAGTCTGAGATATTGTACATCGGGATGATGGCTGTTTCCTTTGTTTCCTTCGTTTCATCCGTTTTTTGTGTGACCTCTTCCTCTTCCTTTCCCCCAAAAGGTGCACACGCTGACAATACCAGTGTGAGCATTGTCAGCAGCAATAACAACTTTTTCAATAGAAAACACTCCTCTTATTTCTTTAGCTCCTCGAGCATTTTAGCTTCGTCCCAAATTTCAATATTGAGTTCTTCTGCCTTTGTCAGCTTACTTCCCGCTGCTTCTCCGGCAATGACTAGATCTGTTTTTTTACTCACACTGCCTGCCAGCTTTCCGCCTAATGCTTCGATCGCTGCTTTTGCATCGTTTCGAGCCATTTCTTCTAATTTTCCTGTCAGCACAATGGTTTTTCCTGCAAAGTAGGAATCACTTTCTTCTGCTTTTACCGGCTTTGGCCCTGTGTAGGTCATATTGACTCCGAGCTCTTTTAGTTCGTTCAGCAGATCGAGTATTTCTTCTTTCTCAAAGTACGTGACGACGGCATCAGCCATTTTTTCACCGATTTCGTCGACTTCAAGTAATTGTTCTTTCGTCGCTTGCTTTAATTGATCGATGTTTTCGAAATGCATCGCCAAGGTCTTTGCCGCTTTTGAACCAATAAATCGAATACCGAGTCCAAATAGTAACCGCTCAAGAGAGTTTTCTTTCGATTGTTCAATCGAACGCAGTAAATTGTCGACAGATTTTTCGCCCATTCGTTCAAGCTGAATGAGCTCTTCTTTCGTTAATCGATAAAGGTCGGACACACGAGAAACGAGCTGTTCCTTGAAGAGCTGTGTAATGACCCGCTCGCCAAGTCCATCAATATTCATTGCATTACGGGAAACGAAGTGAATGAGCCCCTCACGTATTTGGGCAGGACATTCTGGGTTGATGCATCGCAAGGCCACTTCGCCTTCGATTCGCACCAGCTCACTATGACACTCTGGGCATTCAGTTGGCATGTGAAACGGCTTTTCTTCGCCTGTCCGCTGATCAACTAGGACACCTGCGACTTCAGGAATAATATCCCCGGCTTTTTTCACAATCACTTGATCGAAATAGCGAATATCCTTTTCTTTGATCAAATCTTCATTATGAAGAGATGCACGCTGCACTGTCGTCCCTGCTACTTTGACAGGCTCAAGAATCGCTGTTGGTGTAATCACGCCTGTACGTCCGACACTTAGTTCAATATCAAGCAGCTTCGTTACGACCTCTTCAGCCGGAAACTTATACGCAACCGCCCAGCGCGGGCTTTTTGCCGTGAAGCCGAGTTCTTCCTGCTGAGCGAGTGAATCGACTTTAATAACGATTCCATCGATTTCATATGAAAAATCGGCACGCTTTATTTTTAATGTTTCAATGAGGTCGATGACTTCTTCGATCGTTTGGCACATCCTTCTTTCTTTGTTTGTTTTAAAGCCAAGTTCGTCGAGAAAATCAAGTCCTGCACTTTGCGTTTCAACACCAATTTCATCAAGCTCCGCTATACTGTAGACGAATATATCAAGGTTTCGTTTCGCTGCAATTTTCGTATCAAGCTGACGAAGTGAACCTGCAGCCGCATTACGCGGGTTTGCAAACGGCTCTTCTTCGTTTTGTATTCTTTTTTCATTTAATGCTTCAAAAGAAGGTTTTGGCATAAATGCCTCGCCTCTCACTTCAATCGACAGAGGGCGTTTGATTTTAAGCGGGATGGAACGAATCGTTTTGAGATTCTCAGTAATATCCTCACCCGTTGTTCCATCGCCGCGCGTCGCTCCTCGAACAAACACGCCATTTTCATAACGGAGAGAAACAGCGAGTCCATCAATTTTCAGCTCGACATTGTATGCGATATCGTCACCGACTGCTTGACGAACCCGGCGGTCAAAATCAAGAAGGTCCTGTTCATTAAACGCATTCCCAAGGCTGAGCATTGGTGTGCCGTGACGCACTTTTTGAAAGGCGTCTAAAACAGCACCGCCCACTCTTTGTGAAGGAGAATCCGCTGCTTTTAAGTCAGGGTGCTCTTCCTCCAAAGAGATCAGCTCACGCATCCGCGCATCATATTCAGCGTCAGGAACACTTGGACGATCAAGTGTATGATATTCGTAGTTGTATTGATTCAAAATCTGGTGCAGTTCCTCGATCCGGCGTTTCGCTGCTTCTTTATCCATCTGCTTCTTCCTTTCAATTCATCCGTTTTGTCAGTCCTATCAGTTTATTGCTTCTCGATTGGTGCAAATGCTGCGAGAAGACGCTTAATGCCTGTAGGGCTTGGGAACGCAATATCAAGCTCTGTGCTGTCTCCGCTGCCTTTCACACTCACAACCGTACCAACACCCCATTTTTTATGGGCCGCTTTATCGCCCACAGCCCAGCCAATACTGCCGCCGCCTGTGTTTTGAATGGTTTGTGTTTGCGGACGTGAGACAGGTCCCCGTCTTTGCGGTCTTTCTCTTGTTTGGCCAAACGGTGTTTTTGTTTCTTTTTTCTCATTTAGGTTGTCCAATAAATCGGCTGGTATTTCTCGAATGAATCTTGATTCAAGATTCATGTTCGTCCGGCCGAAAAGTGTTCTCATTTTCGCACTTGATAAATAAAGCTCTTCTTCAGCCCGTGTGATGCCTACATAAGCGAGGCGGCGCTCTTCTTCCATCTCTGCATCTTCCATTAATGAACGGCTGTGCGGGAAGACACCCTCCTCCATTCCCATTAAGAAAACAACAGGGAATTCCAAACCTTTTGCGGCGTGAAGTGTCATTAAGATGACAGCATCCTGATCTTCTTCTTCATTTTCATCCAGCTTATCAATATCTGCGACGAGGGCAAGATCTGTCAGGAAGGTCACAAGTGACTTGTCTTCATTTTGTTCTTCAAAGTTCTTCGTGACGGATAAAAACTCGTCAATATTTTCTAAGCGGCTTTGTGCTTCAATCGTTTTTTCAAGCTTAAGCGCTTCACGATAGCCTGTTTTCTCTAAAATTTCTTCTGTTAATTCTGTGACAGATAAATAATCCTGCATGTTCGTCATTTGATCAATGAGCTGTTTGAACTCATCAAGCGCATTGGCTGCTCGTGCACTCAGTCCAATGAAATCCACCTGACCAAGTGCTTCAAACATAGACAGATCATTCATCTCCGCATATGCTGCAATTTTATCAACAGATGTCGCACCGATTCCGCGCTTTGGTACGTTGACAATTCGTGCAAAACTAATATCGTCATCTGGGTTTGCCACTAGGCGTAAGTATGCCAAGATGTCCTTGATCTCTTTTCTGTCATAGAACTTCGTGCCGCCGACAATGTTGTATTGAATGTTGGCTTTCATTAACGTTTCCTCTATGACACGAGACTGGGCATTTGTGCGGTAAAGGATCGCAAAATCGGATAATTTACGCTTTCCGCTTTGATGAAGCTGACGAATCTTTCCTGCGACAAATTGTCCCTCACCGAATTCATTATCTGCACGGTAATAGGCTATCTTCGCGCCTTCATCATTTTCTGTCCAAAGATTTTTTGGCTTTCGGTTTGCATTGTTTTGAATCACCGTATTTGCAGCATGCAAAATGCGTTTCGTCGATCTGTAATTTTGCTCAAGCAGAATCACTTCACTGGATGGATAATCTTTTTCAAAGGAGAGAATGTTTGTAATATCCGCTCCGCGCCAGCGATAAATAGACTGATCCGAGTCACCGACAACACATATATTTTGAAAACGCTGCGCGAGCAGTTTCACAAGCATGTACTGCGCTCTGTTCGTATCTTGATACTCATCCACATGAATGTATTGGAATTTCAGCTGATAGTGCTCTAACACTTCAGGGATGCGCTCAAACAGACGAATTGTCATCATAATTAAATCATCAAAGTCGAGTGATTGGTTTTTGAGTAAACGCTTTTGATAATCTGTATAGACATCGCTCACCACTTGATCATAGAAATCACCGGCTGTTTTGGCGTATTCCTCTGCGTCAATGAGTTCGTTTTTTGCACTGCTGATCGATCCTAAAATGCTGCGTGGATCGAACTTTTTAGGATCGATATTTCGTTCTTTTAAAATGTTTTTAATGACTGAAAGCTGGTCAGATGTGTCTAAAATAGAGAAGTTGCGATTCACACCAATGCGGTCAATATCGCGTCTTAAAATACGGACACACATGCTGTGGAACGTAGAAATCCAGATGTCATCCGCGCCAGGTCCTAAAATAGCCTGGACACGTTCACGCATTTCACGTGCTGCTTTATTTGTAAATGTAATCGCTAAAATGTTCCACGGAGCTACATGTTTTTCTGCCATTAAGTAGGCAATTCGATGTGTGAGCACCCGTGTCTTCCCGCTTCCTGCTCCTGCCATCAACAGCAAAGGCCCGTCTGTTGCTTTGACCGCTTCCCTCTGCGCGTCATTCAGCCCTTCTAATAGATGATTCGATATTTCATTCATTCCATTCACCGCCAATTCGAACTTATGTTCTATTTTAACCCGTTTCATCTTATTTGACTATGATGACTTTTTGACTGCATCCACTGTCTTTAATGCTTCTTTGAAATTGTCATAAATGACGTTTCCTACAACCACGACGTCTGCATGCTGGGAGAAGTCTTTTGCCTGCTTAGCGTTCTCGATGCCGCCGCCATAAAAAAGAACTGTTTCATCAAGCACTGCTTTTGTTTCTTTGACAAGCTCTATGTCTCCAAGCGTTCCGCTGTATTCCAGATAAAAAATGGGCAGCTTCATCAAATGCTCTGCCACTCTTGCATATGCCCTGACGTCATCGATATCCAGCGCTGTATTTGCCTCTGTGAGCTTGGCCGCTTTACAATCTTCATTTAAGATGACATAGCCTTCAGGCACAATCTCTTCCATTGACATCAAATCACCGAATTCCTTCATCGCGTCCTTATGAAGCCCAACAATCCAGTCAGGATGAGAGCTGTTTAAGACAGTCGGGATGAAATACAGATCAAAGCCCGGCACAATCATCTCATGTGTGGAGATTTCGAGCACACATGGCACTAGAAAGCGGCGGACCTTTGACATCAATTGAAGCACGTTGTCCTCTGTCACATGATCACTTCCGCCAATCAATATGGCATCCGTCCCAGATTCGCAAATCGCTTCTAGCTGTTCATCGGAAATTTCTTTATTTGGATCGAGTTTAAAGACATGCTTCCACTCGGTAACATCATACATGAAAAACGTTCCTCCATTCGTTTCATTCCATTTAAATATTATAACAAAATCAAAGGCCGCAAAAAATGGGTAACCTCCTTCAGCTAAAAGTTTCATTCTTTTGAAAATGAGCGATTGTGACTTTAGATAAAATGGCTGGAGAATAGATGAAAAAATCGACTTGGAGAGGAGCTGAAAGAGGTTGATATTTTGGCACTTTGTCACATGCTATTATACAATAAAGGAATATTTTACTATAGATTTAAAAAAGATCTATTGAACAGAGGTGACTCTTTTGAAAAGAACGATTACATATGAACAAAGTATAGATATCGGATACATCTATATCACCCCGCAATCGGAGCGTTTGAAAATCAAAGAAACCATTGAATTAGATGTCAATGAATGTATCAATGTAGATATCGACAAAGAGGACCGAGTGGCTGGATTGGAGTTATTTGCAGAAGGATCCGAAGTGCTGCGGAACGCTCCGGTTTATGAGGATCATCTTTCTTTACGTTTGACGGATCAGGAAGTTCTCTCAACCTATCATCTGTCAGGCGTTGAATTCCAATTCTCGACACCTGATCAAAAAAGGCTGATCGGTTTTACCATTGTCGATCCTCTTCGATATAACATCACAAGAAAAAAACCGTTTTGATCTTTCAAAACGGTTTTTTTTTCAAACTATTGTCTCGCTTCATTAAAATAATGGACGGATGTCATGGCCCCTTCGTCGACCATCTTGTTGTCTTGGATATCTAATGGATCTGGGTGGCCGGCTTTTTCAGGAACCTTTTCATCTGACCGGAACATGCTTGCCCATTTTTTCAGATGCTGTTTATTTTTTACCGCTAATAACACAGCTCCTCCAACCCCTAATCCTGCAAGTACATACGCATTTGGACGCTTATTCATGTATGTTCCCTCCCCTTATGATCTTATTTGTAAGTTACCCCGCCTTTTCATTTCTAAACGTCACAATATGTTGATGTGGTTTCTCTTTTTATGAAAAGTGGAATAACAACAGCAATGAAAGAGAAAAGAGGGGATCTTCATGACCACAACCTTAATGATCATCGGCACATTGCTAATCATTTTTTTGATCATCCCAATCATTCTATTGATCTGGATTTGGATGAGGGATGAAAAACAAGAAGAACATTCAGTTCTGCGAAATTATCCGGTCATTGGAAAGCTGCGGTTTATCTTTGAAAAAATAGGACCTGAGCTTCGCCAATATCTGTTTCTGAATGACCGAGAGGAGCTGCCCTTCTCAAGAAGAGAATACGAGCAGGCGGTCATGTCAGGAAAGTACAAAAGCCGGACGATGGGCTTTGGATCAAAACGTGATTTTGACAAGCCAGGCTATTACATTCGAAACGTCCTGTTTCCAAAGCAGCGAGATGAACTACGAATCGATCAATCTGAAAAAATCAAAACGAAAGTGTATCAAATTGATCAAGACAATTTACTGCGAAGAAGTGAACATTTCAAAGAAGTCGAAGCAAATCCTTATTTTCTCCATCAAGAGGATGTACAAGTCATTGGCGAACACACATGTCAAAAGCCTTTCCATGTGAAAGGACTGATCGGTCAATCCGCTATGAGCTACGGCTCCTTAGGCGACAGGGCCATTACCGCTCTATCCTCAGGATTAAAAATGGCCGGCGGTACGTGGATGAACACAGGTGAAGGCGGGCTTTCTCCTTATCACCTCAAAGGCGGCGCAGATATCATTTGTCAGATTGGGCCCGGTTTATTTGGCGTTAGAACAGAGGATGGCGCATTTTCCTTTGAAGAATTCAAGAAAAAAAGCGAGCACGAGGAAGTCAAAGCCTTTGAACTCAAGCTGGCACAAGGAGCAAAAACACGCGGCGGTCATATTGACGGCGAAAAAGTAACGGAAGAAATTGCGAATATCCGTAAATTACCGCCTCACCAATCCATTGACAGCCCAAACCGCTTTGAGATGTTCCACTCCATTCCTGACATGTTTGATTTCATTGAGGAGCTGCGGAGTATAGGCGGAAAGCCAGTTGGAATCAAACTTGTTGTCGGACATAAAGAAAATATTGAAGAGCTTGCCAGCTATATGAAAACAAGCGGGAAACACCCTGATTTCATTACAGTTGATGGCGGAGAAGGCGGTACAGGGGCATCCTTTCATGAATTGGCGGATTCCGCAGGGCTGCCAATTTTCACGGCACTCCCTATGGTTCATCAAATTTTGAAAGAATACGGTGTCAGAGATCAGGTGAAGCTCTTTGCTTCTGGCAAGCTTCTCTCGCCTGATAAAATTGCGATTGCCCTTTCAATGGGAGCTGACTTTGTGAATATTGCTAGAGGTCTCATGTTTTCAGTCGGATGCATTCGCGCCCAAGTCTGCCACACGAATAAATGCCCAGTCGGGGTCGCCACAACTGATCCAAAGCTGCAAAAGGGTTTATCGATTGAAGAAAAAAAATACCGAGTGTGCAATTATATCCTGTCTCTTAGAGAAGGTTTATTTAACTTATCCGCAGCTGCGGGAATAGAATCGCCTATTCATTTTAATGAAAAACATATTATTTTTAGACAAGAGAATGGCGAGACAAGCGAAGTGCCGATGTTCTCAGGCACACAGCCATCTGTCTAGCTTGAAAAGGTGCGGAAACGCACCTTTTTTTATTAACATTTTCGTATAAAGTTAGCAAACAGTAGAGTTTAAGAAAATCATCTCAAACGAAGATAGCATCTCCTATGAGGGAGAAAGATGATTTATGGGCGAGCTAAATTAAAAAAACAGGGACCATTTATCAGTCCCTGCCCGCCTTTTCATAAAAAAACTGCAAACAAGTCCATTTTTCGTGAAAAGGATTGTTTACAGTGAAAGCTGCTTTATTTTGTTTCGTTATTTTCCTGCTGTTCGGCTACGCGGTCAAGTGCCATCGTATAGGCATCGTTGCCGTAGTTTAAGCAGCGTTTGACACGTGAGATAGTTGCAGTGCTTGCACCTGTTTCCGTCTCAATTTTATGATACGTGTTCCCCTCGCGAAGCATACGTGCTACTTCAAGACGCTGTGATAAAGATTGAATTTCATTGATGGTACACAAATCATCAAAGAATCGATAACATTCTTCCAGGTCTTTAAGGGATAAGATGGAGTTGAATAACTGATCTAAACTTTTGCCCCTTAATTTATCAATTTGCATCTTAATACATCTTCTCCTTTACTATTGCCACACCGCTTCGCACGATCTTCTTCTAAGAAAGCGGTATCTTTCCTGACTAATTTTTTTAAAACCTCAGCAATGAGCTTTGAACAGATCATGACAGGTTTGGTTCTACGCTGAAAATGCCGTCAGGTTCTTTCGTAAGCCGAAGCTTCTTTATCGTAAACAAATTCGACAAGTTCTGTCATTTTCCTTGTATGACAATCTGACAAACTTGTTTGCTTCTGGTATAAAGATCACTTCTGCTTGGTTAGGTCTTCTGCCCTAATATATAGACTTTGCGGAAAGCTCAGCGAGACCCACAAATATGCGCCCCGCCTTGCTCGATCATTCAAAATATGTTGGCCGGTCAGCGTAACCGACAGAATCATTTTACAATTAGAGTACTTCATTCGTCATGTCAAAGCCCTCTGCTTTGTCAACAGCTCCACATAAGATCATGATCACTTACATGGCAGTGAAGAGAACCATAGCTCACTTCTGCCCTATAACAGCAGTCAGAAATGCGGCAAAGATGATACAGCTCCACTCTGTTATATTTTAACGCATTATAGACGGAAAGAGTACAGTTTTTTTCATGACATCAAATATTCCTCTTGGCGTCACTCGAATATATGGCAAATGTGTACTTTGGAAAAAGACAAGTGTATCAATTGGGCAGTCAAATGGATAGCCGCGCTCAATGAGCAGCTCGCGTAATGTTTGTTCCTGCTGAAGAACAGTCTCAAATGGTTCAGCCGATGCACAGCCTGATAATTGCAGCGGGATTTCATGCAAAATTTTCCCGTTCTCTGTGAGGACGATTCCCCCGCCAATTTCTTTCATCCGCTTATGTGCCAGCATCATATCCTCTTTATTTTTCCCGATCACTAAAATGTCACCCGTGAGCGAAAATGAGCTGACAAAGCCTTGCACTTTGTTTGCGAATCCTTTTAGCATCGTATTCACACGCCACTCGCCTTTTCGGTCAATCAGGCTAAAGAAGCTTTGATCATGGTCACATGACAGCTGGTTGATTGAGTTATCAATTTCCACTGTATAAGGCTCCATGATGACGGCATTTCTCATCTTCACACCTAGCGGCATAGAGAATTGCAAATCACTCATCGTCAGATCATACCCCAAATCTAATGGAAGAAGCCCGCCATTTCCCCATTTTGTTTCTTGGAATTGATGCTGGTTCTCGCCATCTAATTTGAGGATAACCCCTTTAGATATGACCGTTTCAGGATTTGGGTTCATTGGATCATCTAAAATATTCAAAGAAGCCAGTCGTCCAGGACCGACAACGCCTAATAAGTCATCAATTTGATGGTATTTTGCAATGTTAAATGTCGCCATATTATACGCATCAATGATCGGCACGCCTTCTTCAAGGGCGATCGAAATCAAGCGGTTAATCATGCCTTCCTCATAAAAGTGAGGAGCAGCACCATCTGTTGTATAGAAAAAGTGGTCATAGTGTCTAAAATCACGCTCATGCAATTCTCTTAAAATGTTCACTAAATCTGGGCGGATGGAAGAATGCCGCAATGAAACATGATAGCCAAGGGACAAGCGTTTTAACACATCGTCCGCATTCATCGCTTCATGATCACTGTCCGCGCCAAACAGCTTCATTTTTGTTAGCGTTTTCTCAGAAGCTCCGGGGAAATGCCCTTCAATTCGTTTTCTCTGCTTCTTCGTTTCTTGCATGCAATATAAAATGAGATCATCACCGTCCATCAATCTTGGCCAGCTTGTTAATTCGCCGCCTTGAAGGACGTCAGGATGATCAATCCATTCCTTCCGGTAGTTGACTGGCAGCATCTCATCTTCATATCTGACTTCCGTTTGAAGATCGTATCTGGACCACCAGAAATACTGAAATGGCTGCTTTTTTAATTCACATAGAGTGGAAAGCGCTTTCTTTTCATTGCTTTGCAAAAGAAGAAATAAGTTATCGCTGACCATTGTTGTTGTGCCAAATTGAGACACATATTCTGCAAGTGATTGGGGATTATAAATATGGAACGGGTGCGCGTGAGGCTCTATATACCCAGGCACAATGTATTTCCCTTCACAATCAATCACACGTTTAGCTGATTTATTTTGAGGAAGCTCTGCTCCGACATAAACAATTCGATCATCATGTATCCAAATATTTGCCTTCACCCATTGCTTCAAAAACGGGTTAAGCACGAGTCCATTCGTTAAAAGGAGTGTTGGAACTATTTTTGAGTCGACTACATCGATTTGTGTGCGGATGTCATTATTTCTCCAATTAAAAGTACGTTCGGACATTCACATACTCTCCTTCATTTGTATTAGCCCTATCGTAACATAACGAACCACGTTACGCATTAATGAAACGTTACAATTTCTTGAAATCACACTTAAAATAATTTAAAAAAGGAGATTCACCTTCAATGAAACCTAATCTCGGCTTAATGGAAGCGCTCATTAGAATTGCCTGCGGAATGACAATATGTACTGTAGCTGGATCCTTATATGCTAGAAAACCATGGAGTAAAATGCTGCTTTTGGGCATCATGTTTGGCGGTATGAAACTAGGATCTGGCATTCTTCGTTTTTGTCCAGTGACATATATGTGTGAGCAGCAGGACACACATAAAGAGAAGGCTGAGTAAGGCAGCCTTCTTTTTTGTGATCATTTTCATCTCATTCCGCTGCTTCACACCATTCGACCATTGTCCCTGCAATAATTTCTGCTGCTTCTATCACATGCTCAATGTCGATAGATTCATTCGGAAAATGGGCAAGCTCCGTTGTTCCAGGTCCAAACACGATAATTGGAATACCTGCTGCCTGTGACAGTAATCCGCCGTCAGTTCCCCAAGGGGCGGCTTCGATCTTCGGCGGCTGCTTCATGACCGCTTCATATTGTTCCTTCAATAAACCTAAAAGCGGATGATCCGTATCGATTGAACCCGGAAGCCATCTTGCACCAAACCATTCGACCTCAACAGGATGTTCATGGAACCATTCATCTTTTTCTCCGAGTCCTGCCATCCAATTTTCTAGTTCCTTCTCTGCCTGTTCTACCGTTTCACCCGGCATCACCCCGAGCCTGCCTTCCATTGTGACAAGGTCTGCTACAGAGGATGGCCAATCACCGCCTTGAATTTTCCCGATATTGATCGGAATCGGAATTGGGATATGCTGAAACAGCGGCTCCGTGATTCGCTGATTTCTTTTTTCTTCTAGTGCCGCTATATGTGAAAGGACAATCGTACTCTTTTCTATAGCAGAAACACCGTGATATCTTGTTCCGCCATGAGCAGCCCTTCCTTTAATATGCAGTCTGAACCATTTAGATCCTTGCTGAATCGGAAAGATTTTCATATGACTTGGCTCTGGAATGATGGCTGCATCTGCTGTATATCCTCTCAGTATGGCTGCAAGGGTGCCTGCACCGCCGCTCTCTTCTTCAACAACACTATGAAACACGACATCTCCCTTCAGCGGAATCTGAAGTGCATGCAGTGCCTCAAGTGCAAAGAGTAAAGAAACGTTTCCACCTTTCATATCTGTTGCCCCGCGTCCATAAAGTCTCCCGTTTATGATATGCCCGCTGTAAGGCGGATATGTCCATTGTTTGTGATCTCCTGCTGGGACAACATCCACATGCCCATTTAATAAAATAGATTTGCCGCCGCCTTTTCCTTTCAATCGTCCGGCGACATTAGGACTTCCTTTAAAAGAACGCCTCGGGGAATAAAAATACGGGTGGTTCAGCAAATCATCTCCGCCAATGTCCCATACGTCAACATCAAAGCCAATGGCAGAAAGTTTATTTGCTACGATTTGCTGTACCTCTTGCTCATTTCCTTGTGTGCTGTCACATTGCACCATTTGCTGAAGAAGCGTCACGGCTTCCTCCTTATGCTCTTTCATCCAGTTTCTGATACGTGTGGTTGGCTGCAAGTCGGTCATCCTTTCTACACAACAGATTTGACATCAGGCGCTAAAATGAGCGGCGCCTCTGTCGCCCTCATGACATCTTCCGGCTGAAACGGCGGCATGACTTCACGCAAAATGAGCAGCTGTGATTTGACCTCAATGACTGCCATATCTGTAATAATCAGATCCACACAAGACTTAGCTGTTAAAGGGAGCGTGCAGGCGGCTTTTATCTTAGATTGTCCGTGTTTATCAAGGTGGCTCATCACGACCACTACCTTTTTCGCTTTTTGCGCGAGTTCAATCGCTCCGCCCATACCCGGTACTCGTTTACCTGGTACAATCCAATTCGCAAGATCCCCCTGACTGCTGACTTCTAGTGCACCTAAAATCGTCATATCCAGCATCCCTTTGCGAATGATGCCAAAAGCGGTTGTGCTGTCCATATATGAGCCGCCTTTTGTTAACGTAATAGGGAAACCTCCGGCATTGCACAAATTCGGGTCTTCTTCCCCTCGTGCTGGTGAAGCGCCTGCTCCCATAATGCCGTTTTCTGCATGCAGTAACACCTCGTAATGTGGTGGGATGTATTCAGCTGCAAGGGTTGGGATGCCGATCCCAAGATTGACGATCATCCCATCTTCAATTTCCTGTGCCGCACGTTTGGCTATGCGGTGTCTTAAATCGATGTCTCCCATGCCCATGTCCAGTTCACTCCTTTTGATTGCACGATCTGGTTCACAAATACGCCTGGCGTCACAATTTCCTCTGGATGAAGCCTGCCCACAGGCACAATCTCTTCTACTTCTGCAATGGTCCAGTCTCCTGCCATCGCCACAATCGGGTTTGTATTCCGTGCACTTTTATCAAAAATCAGGTTCCCTGCTTCATCTGCTTTGAGGGCATTCACAATCGCAATATCCGCAGTCAGCGCAGGCTCAAGAATATACTGCTTTCCACCTAGCGGAACCAATTGTTTCTCATCAAGATTGAGGCTATCCATGCCGACATCTGTCACAATGCCCGCTAAACCCATTCCGCCTGCCCGAATCTTTTCCGCTAGAATGCCCTGAGGGTAAAAAAGAACGTCTAGTGTACCCGCCTGCATTTTCTGCCCGGCAATTGGATTAGAGCCAATATGTGAAGCAATGATTTTCTTCACCCTTCCTTCTGTGATCAGCCTGCCAACACCGATTTGCGGGAAGCCTGCATCGTTTCCGATCAATGTCAGGTCTTTGATATTGGCTTCTAGGATGGCATCGATCAATGATGGCGGTGACCCCACACCGCCAAACCCGCCAAACATGATGGTCATCCCGTCCTTAAAATGTGTGATCACTTCATCAAGACTCGCTGTTTTGTTCATCCTCTTTCCTCCCTACATCGCAGATGGGAAAAACCCTCGATTGATGACTTCTTGTTCAACCTGCGTCATTGTCTGCCCGAATAAATGAATGAGTTCATCCATCTCCTGCTGCGCGATGGAAAGCGGCGGTGCGATCATGATTGCTGCACCTCCTACGCCATCCTCTCCAGCGCTTGCTGGGTAAACAAGCAAACCATTCTGTTTGGCCGTCTCCACAACTAAATGTGTCATTTGAGCATGGGCAGGAAATGGTGTTTTCGATAATCGGTCTGCGACAAACTCAATGCCAATGAGCAGTCCCTTTCCTCTCACATCTCCTATAATGGAATGTTTTGATTGCAAATCCTTTAAAGCATTCATTAAATATCGGCCAGACAAATCAGCCCGTTCTGAAAGCTGGTGTTTTTTCATATATCGAATGACAGCCAGTGAGATGGCTGCTGAAAGCGGATTGCCGCTATATGTGTGGCCTGCCATCACAGAGCCCGAACCGCTGAGAATTGGTGCAATCACATGATCCGCTGAGACAGCTGCCGCAATCGGTGAATAGCCGGCACTCATGCCTTTTCCAAGCACCATAATGTCTGGGACGACGCCCCAATGTTCCATGGCAAACATTTTCCCAGTTCGTCCAAAGCCTGTCATGACTTCATCTGCAATCATTAAAATATCGTTTTCCTCACAGACACGCTTCATTGCCTCAAAATATCCATCTGGCGGTACAAGTGCCGCGCCCGCTGCTCCAACAATCGGCTCTGCAATAAAAGCCGCAATCCTCTCTTTTCCTATACGCTGAATGACCGTTTTAAATTCCTGGACATACCATTCGACCTGCTTACTTTCTTCCTTTGGTAGCCATGAACGGTAGCTGTATGGCGGAGACAGCACCGGGTGTTTTTCGAGCAGTGGTTCAAAGCGCTCTCTCCTTGCAATATGTCCTGACATCGACAGCGCACCAAGTGTAATGCCGTGATAACTCATCCATCTTGAGATGATGTGATTCTTCTCTGCCTTCCCCTGCTCCTGCCAATGCTGAATGGCAATTTTCATCGCAGTTTCCGTTGCCTCTGACCCGCTTCCGACAAAAAAAGACCAGTTCAGGTTCCCTGGGCAGAGTGTACTCAATTCATAGGCAAGTTCTTCTGCTGGTTCATTTGTGAATTGTGATCTGTACGTAAAGCTCACCTTTTTCGCTTGCTCTGTCATGGCATCAATGATGTCTCTTATGCCATGTCCAATACTTGCCGTGACAGCACCAGATGAGCCGTCTAAATATTTTTTCCCGTCCCGATCATATAAATAAATCCCCTCTCCTTTCACAGCCACAGGATAATGCTGATTCAACATTGGTTTGATTAAGTAATCCCGGGTCTCCACTTTGTCATTCCTCCCTCTCTCGTCAGCAGCTGCATCTTTCTTTTTTCATGAATCGCAAGAAAATTTTGTATACTTGTTATAAGATTAGCTTAATCAAGAGGGCAGTCATCCTCCATTCGCCATATGCCCGAATTTCACACGTATTTTTTATACATCGTGTATAAGAGTGTTCAAAAGGAGGTCATGAGTCTATGGCGATTCTCGTCAAAGATGCACTCTCGCTCGATATCATGAAGGAAACAAAGCTGCTTGCTGGAGAAAATGGACTGGACCGCCTCATTCAGTGGGTGACCATCGTGGAAATTATCGAAGATACTTCAAGGCTTTCAGAAGGAGAGCTGCTTGTCACAACCGGCTTTGGGCTTGCAGACAATAGGGAAAGGCGCGCCCGGCTTGAAGAACTGATTCAATCTGATCGTCTATCCGCCATTGCCATTTATAAAGGCGTGTACTTAACGGAAATTCCTGCATCACTGATTGAAGCTGCCAAAAACAGCGGCATTCCACTCATCGAGATTCCTTCACATGTCAACTTCTCAGACATTACAAAAGCCGTTCTAGAGCAAATCGTCAGCAGCCAGCTCCACCAGCTTAAATATTCTTCAGCCATTCACCAAAGACTGACTCATTTAAATGTCAGCAATAAAAATGTCACACAAATTACAGATGAGCTGGCACATCTCACTTCGGCAAACATTGTTGTGCTTGATGTTTTTTTACATCAAACAGCAGCTCATCTCATCAAAGATGAAGTGACGTACTCTCCTGCTTTTGGCTTTCTGACAGATCGTGAACCAATTGAAACGACACCTCTTCTCAAGCAGGCTGAGGAGAAAGGGCGGCTCGTCTATGACACGTGCGGTGCGTTTGTGCTGGCTGCGTGCCCGGTGATTGCGATGGGTGATATTTTCGGGTTTATTGTGTCTTTGAAAAGAAAGGATGCGTGGCATCATCTCGACGCGATTGCCATCGAGCATGCCGGGGCCGTGTATGCGATTGAATGGCTGAAGCAAAAAGCCATTCAAGATACAGAAAACCAAATGCAAGGTCATTTGTTAGATGATATTTTGCAGCAGCAATACACAGAAGAAAGCTATGTCATCGAACAAGCAACAAAGCTGCAATATGATATGAGCGATGAGCAGGTGGTCATCTACTTTCAATTTCAGCATCAGCACACACAGCTCGATCACCAAATGATGCAGCGCCTATCTCAATTGCTCACGTCGATATTTGAACGCAGACATATTCCTTTTTTACTTAAGACAAGGCTCGATTCCATTTTTGTTCTTACCCCCGCAGGAAAAAAAGCGTTTCAAGAAGCGGAGTGGTATCGCGCAGCAGAAGAGTGCCGGAGCACTTGGTCTTATTTTTTTCCCGTCCATCCGATCGTGATTGGCATTGGGAGAGCCTATGACCAGATCGGTCTCTTTGCAAAAAGCGCGAAGGAAGCGCAGTATGCAGCAAGGCTTCTTCCGCTTTTAAAGACAGACGAATGCATCATTCATTATCAGAAGCTTGGCTTATACGGGATGCTTCTTGAAATGAATGAAGCGGGGATGAATTTGCATGACTTTTACGTGGAGCTGTTAAGTCCTTTGCTTTATACGAAAAAACAGGGAGCAGACCTGATCCATACACTCGAAGTGTATTTGGCCCACAATGAAAATATTCAAAAATCTGCGGGAGAATTGTTTATTCACAGACATACATTAAGCTACCGGCTGAAACAAATTGAAACGAGAACAGGCTGCAGCCTCAAATCCACGGATGATCGGATGAAGCTGCAGCTCAGTATCATGGCGTACCGCCTATCTGGTCTGCTTGATCAGATGAGAACCATTTCATGATTCATTCGGCGTTTTGACCCATAGATTCATATCTTCAATTTTGTCAAAAATATAGCAGTTGTTTTGGAATCGGCCGGTATATGTATAGCCGAGCTGATAAAACACTTGATTCATTCCATAGGATAGTGCACGTGCAAGAGAATAAAAGACATAAATGTGCATGGATTGAAGTTCTTTTTCGAGTGCTAGAATCAAATGGTGCATGAATCCTAGCTTTCTGTATGCCGGAAGGGTCGCACAATCTGTTAATTCCGCATGACCATAAGGGTCATTGATTTCAGCAGATGCTGCACTCACAATGTGCCCGTCATGTTCAACGGCATAAAAAACCGTCCCTTCCTCCATCACCTTTTGGATGTAATCTGGCTCATTCATTGGCGTAGGATACGTTTCAAAGACGGTATCATAGAGCTTTGCCAGCTTGTGAATATCCTGCGTATCCGCTTTCCTCATCACATACTCATCCTGCCACGTGCCTTGATCTTTTTTGAGAGGCTTTTCTTGAATAGACGCAACAATTTCATCTTCCTTCAGCCAATACGGGCTGTTCATTCGACTCTCCGTCAGAAAGAGCGACATGCCGTACGCATCACTTCCAAGAAAATAATGAGAAAACACACCTTCAAGCCGAAAGCCTTTTTCTAAAAAAAGAGGCATATGCTCACGCCTGACTTTCACAATGACCTTAGAAGCCTTACAGTCCGCCGCTTCCTGAAGAACCGACTGAATCACATCCCGCACCCTGCCGCTATAGTCATCCAAACGGATTCGCTCATTAAATGAATCAATACAGATCGAGGCAGAAAAACGCTCGTTCGCAAGTTCCTTCAATTGCACCATATACTCATCCTCTCTTATAAATCAGCTAATAAAAAAAATCCAAATGGAACATGAAACAATGACGATACCAGAAAAAATCGACATGATCATATACCTAATGGCTGAGCCTTTTTTGGCTTTGTTTTGCCTTCTCGCTTCATACATGATGAGATTTGAGAACAGTATAAATAAAATAAGTAGAACGATGGCAAATAGAATGATTCCTTGAATGACCATGCTGCCTCCTCATAAATTCGTCATCCCATATTACTTCTTCATATTCGAGCATCATCCCTTCTCCTGAACAAAAAACACCTTTCCATCTCGTCAGATAGAAAGGTGTTTTGATTAAACGTTTTTCCCCGCAGCCTTCAGCGCACGGGCACCAATGTCACGGCGATAAAATAGACCTGGCTGTATGATTTCTTCAACCGCTTCATACACTCTTGATCTTGCCGCTTCAAATGTGTCGTCAAATGCGGTTACATTCGCTACACGGCCGCCATTCGTGACGAATTGATTGTTTTCTTTTTTTGTTCCTGCGTGGAAGGTCACGACATCAGAGACAGTCGTTTGCAAGGTACCGATTGGTGTGCCTTTTGCATAGTCTTCTGGGTATCCTTCTGATGCAAGAACCACACTGACAGCCGCAGTGTCTTTCCACTGTAAGTCCACATCTTTTCCATCAAGAATATCGAGAAATACTTGAACTAGATCTGATTGTAGACGAGGGAGAACCACTTGCGTTTCAGGGTCGCCAAAGCGTGCATTGAATTCAATCACCTTTGAGCCTTCTGGTGTCAGCATTAAGCCTGCATATAAAATGCCTGTAAATGGACGCCCTTCCTGCACCATTGCGCGAGCTGCCGGTTTGACGACGTCCTCCACCGCTTTCTGAACCACTTCATCTGAAATCTGCGGAACTGGTGAATAAGCGCCCATTCCGCCTGTATTCGGCCCTTTGTCATCTTCAAAGGCCCGTTTGTGATCCTGCGCAATCACCATCGGGTACACCTTTTCTCCGTTGACAAAGGCCATGAGTGAAAATTCTTCGCCTGTTAAAAATTCTTCGATGACGACAGATGCACTGGCATCGCCAAACTTTTCATCCTCTAAGAAATCATGCAGACAATCGATCGCCTCTTCGAGCGTCATAGCCACTGTCACGCCTTTTCCTGCAGCGAGCCCGTCTGCTTTAATGACAATCGGCGCACCCTTTTCTTCCACATACGCTTTTGCTTCTTCAAACGATGTGAAGGCAGCATAGGCGGCTGTTGGGATATCATAATTTTTCATTAAGTCTTTTGCAAATTCCTTTGAGCCTTCAATGACCGCAGCTTTTGCATTCGGTCCAAATACTTTTAGACCTGCTTCTTCAAATGCATCAACGACACCTGCGATTAAAGGAACCTCTGGACCGACAATGGTTAAGCCGATTTCGTTTTCTTTTGCAAAACGAATTAATGCCTCATGATCGCCTTCGTCAATTGGTACAAGCTTCGCAGCATCTGTCATTCCATCATTGCCGGGTGCGACAAATACTTGGCTGACAAGTTCACTTTGATTCACTTTCCATGCGATGGTATGCTCTCTTCCGCCTCTGCCGATAATTAGTACGTTCACACTGTCATCCCCTTAATGTTTGAAATGTCTAACGCCAGTGAAGACCATGGCGATGCCGTATTCATCTGCCTTTTGAATCGATTCTTCATCACGAATAGATCCGCCTGGCTGAATGATCGCTGTGACGCCTGCCTTTGCAGCAGCTTCCACTGTATCGCCCATTGGGAAGAACGCATCAGAGCCTAGTGCGCTTCCTTTTGCCTTTTCACCTGCTTGCTCAATCGCAATGTTCGCTGAGCCGACACGGTTCATTTGTCCAGCGCCGATCCCTGCTGTCATTTGATCTTTCGCAAGTACAATGGCATTTGATTTCACATGCTTGACCACTTTCCAAGCAAGTTTTAAGTCTTTCCATTCGTCTTCTGTTGGTTCTCTTTTCGTTGGAATAGAGATCGTTGCTTCCTCTAAGCCATACGTATCAATATCCTGAACAAGCAATCCGCCATGTACACTTGTCAGCTGTTTTTCTTTTTTCCCGAGATCCGCTTCTACATCTAATGTTAATAGACGAAGGTTCTTTTTCGCCGTTAACACGTCAAGTGCTTCTTGGCTGAACGAAGGAGCGATGACAATTTCTAAGAAAATCGTATGCAGTACGTCAGCCGTTTGTTTATCTACTTCACGGTTAAGTGCCACAATGCCGCCAAAAATAGAAGTTTCGTCTGCCTTGAACGCTCGGTCAAATGCTTCTGCAATCGTCTCTCCTGTACCAACGCCGCACGGGTTCATATGCTTCACAGCAACAGCGGCCGGCTCCGTGAATTCTCGTACAATTTGGAGTGCTGCATCTGCATCTTTAATATTGTTATAGGAAAGCTCTTTTCCATGTAATTGCTTTGCAGTAGCCAACGAACCTTTCGCTGGAAGAGCATTTTCATAGAAAGTCGCCGCTTGGTGCGGGTTTTCTCCATAACGAAGGGATTGTTTTTTCTCAAACGTGACAGTGAACTGTTCTGGCTCTGTTTCGCCGACAAAGTTTGTTAAGTAATCCGCAATCAGAGCATCGTATGCAGCCGTATGACGGAATACCTTTGCAGCGAGCTCACGCTTTTTCTCTAGTGACACGCCGCCTTCTTTGATTTGTTGAATGACTGTATCATAATCACGAGGATCGACAATCACTGTGACGTCTTGGTGGTTTTTTGATGCTGCACGAAGCATTCCCGGTCCGCCAATATCAATGTTTTCAATCGCTTCTTCATATGTTACATCGTCTTTTGAGATCGTCTCTTTGAATGGATAGAGATTCACGACAACTAGATCAATCGGCTGAATGCCATGCTTTTCAATCTGTGCCATATGCTCATCGTTTTCTCTCACTGCTAAAAGTCCGCCATGAATGTTTGGGTGAAGTGTTTTGAGTCGTCCATCCATGATTTCAGGGAATCCAGTGACTTCTGAAATCCCAATGACATCAATACCGTTCTCTTGAAGAAGCTTGTGTGTACCTCCAGTTGAAATCACTTCAACACCAAGTTCTGTTAATCCTTTCACAAAAGGTACAAGATTCGTTTTATCGGAAACACTGATTAATGCGCGTTTGATCGTCATGCCTTCGTCACCTCATTAAGATAATTCTAAAAGTGATTTGATCACTTTTGGATATAGTGTGTGTTCTAGTTCATGCATTCTTTTTTCAATCGATTCAAGCTCTTCCCCTTGTTCGATGTAAATCGACGCTTGGTCAATGATCGGACCTGTATCCATGCCTTCATCGACAAAATGGACAGTGATGCCTACCACTTTGACGCCTGCTTGATAGGCTTGACCAATGGCATCAAGCCCTGGGAAGGCTGGCAGCAAGGACGGATGGATATTAACAATTTTCCCTCTAAATGCTTCAAGTAATGTCGGACCAATCAGTCTCATATACCCAGCAAGGAAAACCCATTCCACTTCATGCAGCCTAAGCTGTTCAATGATCGTTTGTTCAAAAGCGGCTTTATTCGGAAAAGCCTTCGGGGTAAATGCAAAGGAGGGAATGCCCTCTTTCTCAGCACGCTCCAGCACCTTTGCCCCCGGTTTATCACAAATCACAATGGCCGCCTCTGCCTGCCACTGTTCCTTTTTTAATGTATCAATAATGGCTTGAAAATTCGTCCCGCTTCCAGAGGCGAAGATCGCAAACTTCTTCATGAGAGGCTTCCACCGCCGAATGTGACACCTTCTCCTTTTTGAACACGTCCAATGAGAAAAGCTTTCTCTCCGTCTTCTTCAAGTCCTCTGATCACTTCGACAAGGTCATCTTCTTTTACGGCTAAGACAAAACCAATGCCCATATTAAACACGTTGAACATTTCTTCAGCCTTTAACTGTCCTTTTTCTTGAATAAAGGAGAAAATTGGCGGTACTGGCCATGAGCCGTTATCAATCTCAACGCCAAGCCCTTCAGGCAGCATACGTGGTAAATTTTCAATAAAGCCGCCGCCTGTCACATGTGCCATACCGTCAACCTTACCGGCTTTCACTTGTTTAAGAACAGGCTTCACATAAATTTTGGTCGGTTCAAGAAGCTCTTCTCCAAGCGGTCTTGTAAAAGGTTCATACGTTTGATGAAGGTCCAGACCAGCGTCTTCCAGCAATACTTTACGAACGAGAGAATACCCATTGCTATGAATTCCGCTTGAGCTGAGTCCAATCAGCAAGTGCCCCTCTTTGATGCTCTCTCCTGTCACGATTTCATCCTTTTCAACGACGCCTACTGAAAAACCAGCAATATCATATTCATCTTCTGTATAAAGACCCGGCATTTCTGCTGTTTCTCCGCCGACAAGCGCTGAACCAGACTGCTCACAGCCGTCAGCCACACCTTTAACAATGGATTCAATTTTCAAAGGATCTGCTTTCCCGACTGCTAAGTAATCTAAGAAAAAGAGCGGTTCTGCCCCTTGTGCAAGCACATCGTTGACACACATCGCCACGGCATCGACGCCGATCGTATCGTGTTGATCCATTAAAAAGGCAAGCTTTAATTTTGTTCCAACACCATCTGTTCCTGAAACAAGAACGGGCTTTTTGTATGGCAGCTCAGATAAATCAAACATACCGCCAAATCCACCTAGAGCACCCATGACGCCTGCTCTTTTTGTACGTTCTACGTGTGTTTTCATTCGTTTGACGGCTTCGTATCCTGCTTCGATGTCGACACCGGCGTTTTTATATGCTTCTGACATCCCATTCACTCCTTTTAGCTGCTTCTCTTCCATTTATTTTCAGCAGAATGAAAGAGCAGCATATCAAATCATCTTGACTGCTGCTCCTTTATTCGATTATTTCGTCAGTGCTGTTTCCTTCACATGCGGAAGAACAGTATCTTCATAAATTTCCGTCGGGTATTTCCCAGTAAAGCATGCTAAGCATTGACCGCGCTGCGGATCATCATACTTTCTGCCAATCCCGTCCATTAAACCGTCTACAGATAAAAATGCAATGGAGTCTGCACCGATTTCCTGTCTAATTTCTTCCACTGAATGAGAAGAAGCAATCAGCTCTTCATGTGTGGACGTATCAATTCCATAAAAACACGGATGTGCAATTGGCGGTGAACTAATGCGGACATGGACTTCCGTCGCACCCGCTTCTCTTAGCATCGTCACAATGCGGCGGCTTGTTGTTCCGCGTACGATGGAATCATCCACCATCACGACACGCTTTCCTTCGACGACCCCGCGCACAGCAGACAGCTTCATGCGCACGCCCTGCTCACGCAGTGCTTGAGACGGCTGGATAAAGGTTCTGCCGACATAACGGTTTTTAATTAAACCGAGCTCATATGGAATACCTGTTGCTTCGGCATATCCAATCGCTGCAGAAATACTCGAATCTGGTACACCTGTCACGACATCCGCTTCGACATGCGCTTCCTCAGCAAGCTTTTTGCCAAGGTTCTTTCTCGCACTATGCACGTTGATGCCGTTGATATTGCTGTCAGGTCTTGAGAAATAAATGTATTCCATGCTGCACATGCTGCGGTTAATATTCATGGAGAAGCGCTCAGATTTGAGACCTTCATCATTAATAATCAGCATTTCGCCAGGCTCCACATCTCGTAAATACGTGGCGCCGACAACGTCAAATGCACATGTTTCAGAAGCAACGACATAAGCGTCCCCAAGCATACCAAGTGAAAGCGGACGTAAGCCGTTCGGATCAAGTGCCACAATCATTTCAGTTTCCGTCATAATTAAGAAAGCATATGCTCCTTTAAGCATGGACAGGGCATTTTTGATCTGCTCTTTCAATTCAATATAGCCGCTGCGCTTAATTAAATGAGCGAGCACTTCAGTGTCAGAAGATGTCTGAAATATACTCCCTTGGTTCTCTAGCTGCTGCTTTAATTGCGTTGCATTCACTAAGTTCCCATTATGAGCAAGGGCAAGACTGCCGTTGTTTTGCGAGCGGAAGAAGAGGGGCTGCACATTTTCAAAGCCGCCTCCGCCTGCTGTCGCATACCGGACATGTCCGATTGCACCTTTTCCTTTCAAATCCTTTAGCTCACCGTTTTGAAAGACTTCCGTAATCAGTCCAAGGCCTTTATGTGCCGTCAGGTTTTCACCATCTGTTGCAATGATTCCCGCACCTTCTTGTCCTCGGTGCTGAAGACTATGCAATCCGTAATATGTGATTTGCGGGGCTTCTTCGTGTCCCCAAACCCCAAAGACGCCACACTCTTCGTTTAAGCCTCTGATTTCAGCAAGCATGGGATCGCTCCTTTCCATGCACGTTCAAGTTCGTTGACCGCTGCATGAATCCATTGTTGTCCTTCTTGATTTTTGACGGTGAATACACCATCATTTGTGACCGTTCCAACTTCTTTCGCATCTTTGACAGCCGCAGCAAATGCTTCGCGGTGCCCTGGTTTCACTGTGACAACAAAACGTGACTGTGTTTCACTAAATAATGAAGCTTCGCTGTTTAAATCCATTTGGATATGAGCGCCAAGACCGTCTGTTCCAAATGTACTTTCAGCAAGTGCGACACCAAGACCGCCTTCAGACACATCGTGTGCTGATTGAACAAGTCCGTTTTGAATCGCAGCAAGAAGGGCTTCCTGACGCGTGAGCTCTACATCCAAATCAATTTCCGGTGCTTTTCCGTAAATACGGCCTTCTGTCATCTTTTGAAGCTCACTGCCTGCGAATTCTTCCTTCGTCTCACCAATCACGAAAATTACATCGCCAGCCTGCTGGAACGACTGCGTCGTAATATGAGCTGTATCTTCAACCAAACCAACCATCCCAATGACTGGTGTTGGGTAAATGGCTGTTCCATTTGATTCGTTATATAAAGAGACGTTACCACCGATAACTGGTGTGCTTAGCTTGCGGCACGCTTCGCTAATACCGTCAGCAGATTTTTCAATTTGCCAGAAAATTTCTGGTTTCTCTGGGTTACCGAAGTTTAAGTTATCTGTTACTGCAAGTGGACGAGCGCCTGAGCACACAATGTTACGTGCTGCTTCTGCGACTGCGATTTTCCCGCCGACCTCTGGATCAAGGTACAGATAACGTGCGTTACAATCGGTTGTCATCGCAAGGGCTTTTTTCGTTCCACGGATTCTTAAAACGCCCGCATCAGAGCCTGGTGCAACGACTGTATTTGTCCGAACCATGTAGTCATATTGATCATAGACCCATTCTTTACTTGCGATCGTTGGCTGCTGAAGGAGCTGCTTTAACGTGTCAGCTGCATCTGTGATAGCAGGTGCTTCAACTTTTGTTTCTAAAAACTCACGGTAGTAGGCAGGCTCACTTGACGGCTTGTGATAAACCGGCGCTTCTTCTGCAAGAGCGTCAACAGGAAGCTCACATACTACTTCACCTTGGTGAAGTAAACGAAGCATTTTATCGTCTGTTACATGACCGACTGATACCGCTTCAAGATCGTATTTTTCAAAAATATCAATGATCTCTTGTTCACGGCCTTTTTCAATGACCAGAAGCATTCTCTCTTGAGATTCAGAAAGCATCATTTCGTATGCTGACATGCCTGTTTCACGCTGCGGGATGAGATCTAGATTCATCTCGATACCAGAACCTGCTTTACTCGCCATTTCCGCACTTGAGCTTGTTAAGCCAGCCGCTCCCATATCCTGAATCCCAACGAGTGCATCGTTTTTGATGACTTCAAGGCACGCTTCAAGCAGCAGTTTTTCCATGAACGGATCACCGACTTGAACAGCTGAGCGTTTTTCTTCTGATTCATCAGAAAATTCCTCAGACGCAAATGTTGCACCGTGAATTCCGTCACGTCCCGTTTTGGCACCAACGTACATGACCGTGTTGCCAACACCTTTGGCCTGCCCTTTTTTAATGTCCTCATGGTTGATTAGTCCAACACACATTGCATTCACGAGCGGATTGCCTTCATAGCTTTGATCGAAATGAACCTCTCCGCCGACTGTTGGAATTCCGATACAGTTTCCATAGCCTGCGATCCCTGCCACTACTTCTTCAAACAAGTACTTCACGCGCGGTGAAGTCAGTTCACCAAAACGAAGAGAGTTTAATACAGCAATTGGACGCGCACCCATGGAGAATACATCACGGATAATTCCGCCGACACCTGTCGCCGCTCCTTGATACGGTTCAATCGCAGATGGATGGTTATGTGATTCGATTTTAAATACAACCGCTTGGTTGTCTCCAATATCAACGATTCCAGCGCCTTCCCCAGGACCTTGAAGAACGTGCTCTCCTTTTGTCGGGAATTTGCTTAAAACAGGCTTTGAGTTTTTATAACTGCAATGCTCTGACCACATGACAGAAAAAATACCCGTTTCTGTGTAGTTTGGCAGCCTGCCAATAATGGATTCGATTAAAGCGAATTCTTCATCACTCAATCCCATTTGCTGATACAATTTCTCTTCTTTAATTTGCTTGTGACTTGGTTCAAGCAGTAGTGACATGAGTGTCCCTCCAATTTTTCACGATAGATTGAAACAATTTAAGTCCGTCTGCGCTGCCTAGTAATGAATCAACCGCGCGCTCAGGGTGCGGCATCATGCCGAGTACATTGCCCTCTTCATTCGTTACACCTGCAATTCGATTCACACTGCCGTTAATATCGTCTCCGTAAGTGAAAGCGATTTGGCCGCGTTCAATGAGCTTCGCTAAAGTGTTTTCATCACAGTAGAAGTTGCCTTCACCGTGCGCTACAGGAATCGTAATGGATTCGCCTTTTTGATAACCGCTTGTAAATTGCGTTTCGTTGTTTTCTACAATGAGTTCAACTGGTCGACAGATAAACTTCAAGTCTTTATTTCGTCTCATCGCACCCGGAAGAATGCCTAGCTCCTGAAGAATTTGGAACCCGTTGCAAACACCAAGAACAGGTTTTCCTTCCTCAGCTGCTTTCTTCACCGCCGGCATGATGTTTGAGAAGCGAGCGATCGCACCACATCTTAAGTAATCCCCATAAGAGAAACCGCCTGGTACGAGTACACCGTCAAATCCGTCAAGACTCGTTTCGTCGTGCCATACATATTCAACTTGTTCACCCAGCTCATCTTGAATCGCATGGTACATATCGATATCACAGTTAGAGCCAGGCAAGACGATCACTGCAAACTTCACTGTGCGACAACCTCCTCCACCTCATAGCGGTAATCTTCAATCACCGTGTTGGCAAGTAATTTTTCGCACATTTCTTTGACGACTGTGTCTAAATCACGATCTGATTTTTCAATGACAAGCTCCATGTATTTCCCGATACGGACATCCTTTACTTCCTGATAAGACATGCTGTGCAAAGCGTGCTGCACGGCACTTCCTTGTGGATCAAGAACGCTCTCTTTTAAGCTGACAAAAATTTTCACTTTATACATGTTTATGGCCTCCAAGTCTTTTGAAAATTTCTTCGTATGCATTCGTTAAGCCGCCCAGGTTTCGTCTGAACACGTCTTTATCAAGCTTTTCGTTTGTATCTTTGTCCCAAAGCCTGCACGTATCAGGTGAAATCTCATCAGCTAGCAAAATACGATTCTCGTGATCTATTCCGAATTCAAGCTTGAAATCAATTAAATTCACATGACAGTCTGAGAAGATTTGCTTTAATTCTTCATTCACTTGTCTTGTGATCTGTTTCATTTCCTCTACCTGTTCAGGTGTGGCTGCATGTAAAATGCGAATATGATCTTCTGTAATGAGCGGATCGCCGAGTGCATCATCTTTGTAGTAAAACTCAATCAAAGGTGTGTCCAGTTTCGTTCCCTCTGGAATGCCGAGGCGTTTTGACATACTGCCTGCCACTACATTTCGTACAACGACTTCAAGCGGAACAATCTGTACCTTTTGAATGAGCTGTTCTGTTTCAGAGAGGCGTTTTACAAAGTGATTGTTGACCCCTTTTTCATGCAGCATTTGAAAGATTAAGCTTGAAATCTCGTTGTTCAGTCTGCCTTTGCCTTCGATTTCAGCTTTCTTTTCGCCGTTAAATGCTGTAGCTGAGTCTTTATATTCAACATATAAAATATGCTCGTCATCGGTCTGATAAATTCTTTTCGCTTTGCCTTCGTAGAGAAGTTCTTGTTTCACAGTCATTCAGGTTGGCCTCCTAATTTGAATGTTGGCAATTTTCAGGATTGGGCGCCTGGCGAGCAGGCGACCCATTTCTTACGCAAGACCTAGACGTTCGAAAATCATATCGACATTTTTCAAATGATAGTTGTAATCGAAGCAGTCAGCGATTTGTTCAGGTGTTAAGCGTGACGTGATTTTTTCTTCTGCTTCTACTAATGAACGGAACGGCACTTGCTTCTCCCACGCTTCCATTGCCTTTGGCTGAACCGTGTCATATGCCTCTTCACGTGCCATGCCTGTATCGATTAATGCAAGAAGAACGCGCTGTGAGTAAATTAAGCCAAGTGTGCGGTCCATGTTGCGTTTCATGTTCTCTGGGAAGACCGTCAAGTTTTTCACGATGTTTGAGAAACGGTTGAGCATATAGTTCAGTGCAATCGTAGCATCTGGTAAAATGATGCGCTCAGCAGATGAATGAGAAATATCACGCTCGTGCCAAAGCGGTACATTTTCATAAGCTGTCAGCATATATCCACGAATAACGCGGGCAATTCCCGTCATATTCTCAGAACCGATTGGGTTACGCTTATGCGGCATCGCTGATGATCCTTTTTGTCCTTTTGCAAAGAACTCTTCTACTTCACGTGTTTCACTCTTTTGAAGACCACGGATTTCAACAGCAAATTTCTCAATGCTCGTTGCCACTAAAGCAAGAGTAGCCATGTAATCTGCATGACGGTCACGCTGCAAGGTTTGGGTTGAAATTGGTGCAGCTTTGATGCCAAGTTTCTCACATACATATTGCTCAACAAACGGGTCGATGTTCGCATATGTGCCAACAGCTCCAGAGATTTTGCCGTATTCAATGCCAGCTTTTGCTTGTTTAAAACGTTCTAGGTTACGCTTCATTTCTTCGTACCAAAGACCAAGCTTCAGGCCAAATGTTGTCGGTTCAGCGTGTACACCGTGTGTACGGCCCATCATGACGGTATATTTGTGCTCTTTTGCTTTTTCTTTTAGTATGTCAACAAATCTCTCAATGTCCTTGAGCAAGATATCATTCGCCTGTTTTAATAGATATGAAAGCGCCGTATCCACTACGTCTGTCGATGTTAATCCATAATGAACCCACTTTCTTTCTTCTCCTAGAGATTCAGATACAGCACGCGTAAAGGCAACCACGTCGTGGCGCGTGTCTTGTTCAATCTCCAGAATACGTCCAATATCAAAGCTTGCATTTTTGCGCATTGTCACAACGTCTTCTTTCGGAATGACGCCAAGCTCTGCCCAAGCTTCACAAGCGAGAATTTCTACTTCAAGCCATGCATTAAATTTGTTTTCCTCTGTCCAGATTGCTGACATTTCTGGTCGTGCGTAACGTTCGATCATTTCCCGTTTCCTCCATCTCTTTCAGTCCATATCTTTGTGATGTTTGTCATCCATTCATCATCGAGCTTTTTCATAAACGTCATATGCCCCATTTTGCGGCCGGCTTTTACTTCATGCTTTCCATATAGATAAAGCTTCGCTTCTTTGAGAAGCTCAGGATGCTCTTTTGGAATGTCCACTTCATCGCCTAATAAATTCACCATCATTCCCTCTGATAAAAGGGCTGTACCGCCAAGCGGCAGACCACATATAGCACGGACGTGCTGTTCAAACTGACTTGTCTCACATAAATCGAGCGTATAATGGCCAGAATTATGCGGGCGTGGTGCCAGTTCATTGACGAGCAGCTTTCCGTCATTTGTCAGGAACAGTTCTACAGCAAGAGTACCAACCAGCCCCAGCTTTTCAGCCAGTGTTGTTGCCAGTTCTTTCGCCTTCTCCTGAATGCGGTTCTCTACCCTTGCAGGCACAATGCTTTGGAACAAAATATTATGCTTATGAATGTTCTCAGCGACTGGGAATACTGCGATCTCTCCATGAACAGAACGAGTGACGATCACCGAAAGCTCCATTTGGAATGGAACCCAGCTTTCTAAAATACATGTTCCATGTGTGAGCAGTGCAGCTGCTTCCGGAAGCTGTCCTTTTTCTTTGATGACGTACTGTCCTTTTCCGTCGTAGCCGCCTCTGCATGTTTTCAGCACGGCTGGCAAACCGAGCGCGTTCACGGCATCTTCCAGCTCTTTTTCATCATGAATGATGCGGTAAGGTGCTACTTCACAGCCTGCGTCTACAATCCCTTTTTTCTCGGTCTCACGATTTTGAGTTAAAAGGAGAAGGTCGCTTCCTTGTGGTAAATAGGCTTCTTCCTTCAGCTGATTCAGTGCATCATAATCAATATTTTCAAACTCATAAGTCACCACATCGCTGATTTCTGCCAGCTTTCGAATCGCTTCAAGGTCACTATATGCGGCTGTGATTTCTGTATCGGCAACCTGTCCGCAAGGAGATTGTGTGACCGGGTCTAGAACTGCTGCCCGGTACCCCATTTGCTTTGCGCTGACGGCCATATATCTGCCAAGCTGTCCGCCGCCAATGATTCCGATGGTTGCGTTTGGAAAAATGGTCTGCTTAGCCAAGCTGATCACTGCTTTCTAGTACAGTCTGTTTTGTCTGCTCTCTTCTTTCTTCAAGGCGAGCTGCGATTGTTTCATCAAATGCTGAAATCATTTGTGCGGCAAGAAGGCCTGCATTTGTTGCACCGGCTTTGCCAATTGCTACTGTAGCAACTGGTACACCGCCTGGCATTTGAACGATGGATAATAAGGAATCCAGCCCGTTTAGTGCTTTTGATTGTACAGGCACACCAATGACCGGCAGTGTCGTTTTTGCTGCGACCATTCCCGGTAAATGTGCTGCGCCTCCAGCACCGGCAATGATGACCTTTAGTCCTTTACCTCTTGCTTCAGTCGCATATTCAAACATCAAGTCAGGTGTCCGGTGTGCGGATACTACCTGTTTTTCATACGGAATGTTTAATTCCTCTAAGATGTCGCACGCATTTTTCATTGTTTCCCAATCAGATGTACTTCCCATGATGACACCTACAAGCGGCTTCATTTTGTCCCCACCTTTAAGCTGATATTCGATTTTGTATCGTTTGACACGCTTCCCAAACCTAAGCAGCTTGTCAAACGCCGAACAAAAAGGCCCGATTTGCATTGCATTGTTAGGAAGCAACACAAACCGGGCCATGGTAAGCGCTGTTCGCTTTTGAATTGCCATGTCAGTTTTGTTCACTATCCTGCATAGTCCAGTCATTTACGGTAACTGGGTAGAAACTTATGGGCCATATTCCCAAGATTATATGAGGCTCGTGTTTTGATTTCATGTTTATCTTAACAACGGATGTTCATGATGTCAACGGATTTATCGAACAATCTATGAAGTCGTCGTTTTAATGTTCGGATTTAGACTATTTTTCCTTCAAATACGATTTTTTTCCCAATCGGAATGATCTGAATCGACCCATTTTCCTTCTTTTCCTGAAAAATCGGTTCCTCCATTCGTCGGACAGGCGAGTAGCCTTCCGCTGCCATCTGGGACAACACTTGATCAATCGTCATGTTGTCTTCCACATAGAATTTTTTCTTCTTTGGTTTTGCGGTCATTCTTTAATTCTCCTTTTCTTCACAGCCTTCACCCAGAAGCCGCCGTGAATCGACTTGGGTTCATATGAAATGATAAACGCCTTTGAATCCAGTGTCTTAATCGTTTCATATAATTGCAGTTCATATTTTCTCGGTGTTAAAATTTGCAATGCTGTCCGGTCTCCTTCAAGACCGCCTGCTACCCAGCTGGTGACACCATATCCTTTTTCTCTCAATTGTCTTGGGAGATCGACATCCAATTCTTTTGTGATCACGTTAACAGTTGTGTAGCCAAGTGCCAGCTTCTCTTCAATTTTCATCCCGACAATGATCCCCATTCCATAACCTAGGGCATACGCAATGACATTTTGTATTTGATCTAAGTTATCTAGAACGATACTTAACCCAATGACATAAATGAGCATTTCGATCGTACCCGCAAAAGCAGCTGCGTACCGTCTGCCTTTCATTGTTAAAATCAAACGCATGGTGGAAAAAGAAACATAGACAATATTAATCACTAAAATGATTAAAACCATGGTGAACGCATTGGATAAAAGTTGTTGAAGCACGATTCGAACCCCCTGCACTAAAAAATCAAATAAAGCACCCCATATTCTACTAGAGAACATACCTTGATACAATCAAATTTACGCGATCAAAACACATATATCTTTCGACAACAAGGGTGGTGTTTGTTACCAAGAGTTTACCCGTTTTTTTCTCTTCTCAACATGAAAACCCCCTTTTTCAAAAAAGGAGGTTTTCATGTGTGTTTTATCCGAATCGAACAGGAACAAGTGATGGAATCAAATACTCCCCGACTATGCCCCAGAGCAGCGCGATGATGACAAGCTCAACCAATAAAAAGACCCAGCCTGCATACATCAAATCTCCACGTTCGGCATCATGCTCCGATTGAATCGAGCGAAAGAGCACGACCGCAATCAACTGAAGGCCGACAAACATCATCACGGATAATATGACGGTCACATATGGAATATTCAGCATGGCAAATACAAGCCAAAGGATGGATAAAACCAACACCGGCACAAGCGCAGCACCAAACTTCATGATCACTTCTTTCAGTGATATGTTTCCTTTTAGCATGTATTTTCCGAGCAGCCAGACAGTGAGCATCATCAATGTCAACACAATGAGTGTAAAGACTGCAACCCTCAAAAAGGCGTCACCAAAAGAATAATGAATGCCAAAGCCTAATAAACGGGTTTTTGACGCCTTTAATTGAACATAGTTGCCTAAAGCAAAAAACACACTGAATAACACAATCGAGATCCAGGCGTACTTCATACGCAATGTTTCCGCTTGATTGATGGCCTTGCTCGGTGATTTTAACATCGCCAGTCCATATGAACCATAACGCTTAAACGCGCCTCCTGCACCTTGCAGCATACGCTGGATGGTTGAACGCTCATCATCCGCTGATTTTGAGATTCTTCCACGTTTTGCAGCGCTGCGGCTGAGGCGGGATTGCCTTGTTTCTTGATCTATTGATGACTCTTCATTTTTCTTTTCAGATGTCCTCTGATCTTGATCTTTCTCTAACATCTCATATCAACTCCTATCCAATCCTTACAGGCTCAAGTGAATGAACTGTTCGGATGACTCCTCTTAAAGTAGCGGAGTCTCTCTATTCAGTCAAGATTCCTTGACGTTCATACGAATAGACGGATAAAAGCCAGCAGAGGTTTTAAAATGGAGAGAAAATAAGACAAAACAAAAAAGCTGACGGCCTCCATCAGCTTTTTATCAATGTTGAAATTCATGGTCAACGATAGTGACTCCGCTTTCCTTGCTGAACTCGGAGATTCTCCTGATGAGCGGGGAACCGAGTCTTTTTGGTCGTATCGACCTGTGTAATATGGCCATTATGAATGGTGATGACCACTGATCCATAGTCGATCCCTTTTAAGGCAGATAAAATATAATTCAGCTTTTGTTCATCCATCGCTCATCCCCCTATTTTTGTTTTCGCTCTTTTAAATAGAGAACCTCATTTTCCAGCTCATGAATCGTGTAATGCATGAGCGCTTCCTGCTTTTCTTCATGCCCCCATAAAAGGAGCTTTTGAATCAGCACCTGCTTTTTTCGTTCAATCACCTGTCTAAGCCAGTGTGACAAAAGACATCTCCTCCCCTTTTGAATGTATGCAAGAAAAAAAGGCACCCTGAAACCTTCTATTAAAAAAGGAAATCAAAGCGCCTTTGGTGATCCAATCAGCGAATTATGTCTTTTTATCATAAACACATAATTCCTATAAGTCAACTATGTTTTGATTTTTTTAACAAAAAAACAGCAGCCCCATGAGCTGCTGTTTCAGATGTTCAATTAATGATTTAAGAAAGCGAAATATAGAATAAAGATGACAAACAATCCGTACATGATTGGATGCACTTCTTTCGCTTTCCCTTTAAAGATCATCGTAATCGGGTAGAAAATAAAGCCAACCGCAATCCCTGTTGCAATACTGTATGTCAGTGGCATCATAATCATCGTTAAGAACGCTGGTACCGCAATTTCAAAGCGATCCCATGCAATCTTTGCAAGCGGAGCGACCATCAGTGCACCAACAATAATCAAAGCAGGTGCTGTCACATTAGGTGTAACAATGGATAAAAGCGGTGAGAAGAACATCGCCAGCAAGAAGAAAATCCCTGTGACGACCGCTGCAAAACCAGAACGCGCACCAGCCGCTACACCTGAGCTAGATTCAACATAAGACGTTGTCGTTGATGTACCAAGAACAGAACCTACAACGATTGAAGAAGAATCCGCCAAGAGCGCTCTTCCTGCACGTGGCAGCTCATTATTTTTCATTAAACCAGCCTGTGTTGCCACAGCTACAAGCGTACCAGCTGTATCAAAGAATCCAACGAAAAGGAACGTTAAAATCACAATAAGCATTTGAATCGAGAATATTTCTGGTAAGTGAATCAAGGCTTGACCAAAGGTTGGAGACAAGCTTGGAATACTTCCCACAATTTGAGACGGTACTGGTATAAGACCAAAAATCATCCCGGCAATAGCAGTCACAAGCATCCCAATGAAGACACCTGAATTCACACGAAGAACCATTAATATAACAGTCACTACGATACCAAACACCGTTAACAGAACCGGACCACTATGAATATTTCCAATCGAAACGAGTGTATTATCATTATTGGCGATAATGCCAGAGCCTTGAAGACCAACAAACGTAATGAATAAACCAATACCTGCCCCAACCGCCAGCTTCAGCTCAGCCGGAATGGCATTGATGATTTTTTCACGGAAACCTGTTAAAGAAAGGGCTACGAAAATCAATCCTGAAACAAACACACCCGAAAGTGCTGCTTCCCATTTAATGCCCATGCCAAGCACAACCGAAAAGGCGAAGAACGCATTCAGACCCATACCTGGTGCAATCGCAATTGGATACCTGGCGATCAATCCCATCAGGATACACCCTGCAGCAGAAGCTAATGCCGTTGCTGTAAAGACAGCGCCCTGATCAATACGTAATTTATCTGGAAAATCCGGTACCGACACTAATGCAAGTGTGATCGGATTAACAAACAGAATGTAAGCCATCGACAAAAATGTGGTTAAACCACCGATGATTTCTCTGCGGTAATTCGTTCCTAACTCATCAAACTGAAAAAACTGTTTCAAGCCAACTGACTCCCTTCATGTCCTTTTGCTTTAGCCTGCCCCATTCACTAGTCAAATAAAAAACGCCCCAACAATTTTGGGACGCTTGACTACATATGTGAATTCAGACTGTGACATAAAACAAGAACAATGCATGATTTATATCAAACGAGTGTGAATTGACGTAGTCAAGCCATTTACGGTAGCTTGGTAGAAACTTGCGGGCCATATCCCCGCGATTATACGACTTCTATCTATTTGATTTCTGTGTCTATTGTACCAACTTCATTTTTAAAACACAATACGAAAAGCGAACATTTTTCAAAGAAATGTCCGCTTCATTCGTCTTATTACACGAATTTGGAAATTCACATCTAGATCTTTATACACCCTTCTCCTAATCCTTCTCTTTTGGCAAATACTGTTTCGGCTACACGGAAAAACTCTTTCACTGCCGGAGAAGCTTGGGTGAGTGAAGGACAGGCGAGCGCAACTTCACGATGATGAGAGACATTCAGCTGACGAATATGCACAAGCTGCTGCGTTTTTAAAAACAACTCCGGACCAATCGTGACGCCGAGTCCTTCCCCTACCATACGAGCAATGGTCGTACAATCATGAACTTCAAATAAAACAGCCGGCTTCATTTGCGCCTCCGAAAAAATATCCTCTACATGTGATTGATACATGCCAGTCGGCATAATAAATGGTTCACCCGCCAAATCCGTTATATCTACAATGGGCTGCTGTTCATATCGATGATTTGGGTGATAAGCGACGACCATCTCATCTTTCATAAGCGGCAGTAAATCAAAGGCTTCATCCGCATGGCCTTTCACAACAAATCCAACATCAATGATGCCTGAATCCAGCCACTCCAATATTTCTTCATACGTTCCCTCATAGAATTTAAATTCGATTTTTGGATGCTTTTTCTGATAGCTCACAAGCAGTTTAGGCAATAAACAAGCAGAGGCACTGGCAAATGTGCCGATACGAATCAAGCCTGTTTCAATATTTTTCGTTAACGCAATTTCTTGCTGAATTTTCTCCACTCTATTTAACACTTCTCTAATATGCGGGAGAAGCGTTTGACCAATGTCCGTCAGCATAATGCCCTTTTTTCGGTCGCGAATGAATAAAGACACACCCCACTCTGACTCTAAATTCGCCACTGCATGACTAACAGCTGACTGCGTCATATTTAATGCTTCAGCTGCTGCTGTAAAACTGCCAAGTTCCACCACTTTTGCGATAATATCAAAACGAACAAAGCTCATGAGTATTTACTCATCTCCTCCATGAAAAACATCAATTTTACTTATGTTAGCACGGAATTTAAACTAAAGACAACGTATCAACATGAAGGAAGGGTTCAAAATGAAAAACACATCTCATCAGCTATTGATTGTTCTTTTAGCTGTCGGTTCATTTGTCACAGGCACGTCAGAATTCGTCGTGTCAGGCATTCTAGATATCATTGCTGTCGATTTACACATCTCCATTCCTGCTGCCGGACAGCTCATCACCGTCTATTCTCTTTTTTATGCAGTAGGCGCTCTCTTTTTAGTCATGGTAACGTCGAAACTGAACCGAAAAAAGGTTTTGTTAGCGGCTATTTTTGTGTTTATTTTAGGCAATTTGCTCGCCTTTTTTAGCCATCATTTCGTGCTGCTCCTGCTATCTCGCGTCATCATGGCCATGAACGGCGGCTTATATATTGTCGTTGCCACGAATTATGCAGCGCAGATCGCCCCGCCAGAAAAAAAGGGAAGTGCAATGGCGACGGTCATCACTGGATTCACCGTTTCACTCGTACTTGGTGTGCCGATTGGAACATTTCTATCAGGTCATGTGGATTGGCACTATATTTTTCTCATCATTGCACTAGGTACTGCTTGTCTCTTCATGCTTCTTTATCAATTATTGCCACGCATAGAGGGACATTCTCACCTGCCATTAAAGCAGCAATTACACATTCTTCAAGACCGCAGAGTGATCAGCAGCCTAGCAACGACGGTCTTTTGGATCTTAGGCTACACGATGGTCTTTGCTTATATCTCTCCATTATTAAGACAGACCGCCGGCTTTTCACTTGAAATGACAAGCATTGCCTTGCTCGTCTTAGGAATTTCTGCTTTTATTGGCTCACGTTTTGGCGGATTCGCCGTCGATCAATGGGGACCAAACCGAACCATCTCGATCAGCATCATGATCCAGATGTTCGCTCTCTTTACCTTATTTTTTACGCAATTCTCTACAATTACCGTCTTGATAACGCTTGCCATTTGGGGCATCGCCACATGGACAACAACACCAGCGAAGCAGTTTTATCTGATCTCCCTTAAACCCCATGCATCTGAAACCGTGCTGAGCTTTAATACAGCGATAATGAACATCGGCATGATGCTCGGATCGTCCATGGGCGGCGTGATTATTCAGTATACAAATGTAACGAATTTAAGTTGGATTGGTGGATTAGCTAGTTTTGTGGCGTTGATGTTGATTCGGTACTCGTTCAATCGTCATCGACTGGTAGAACAACAGACAAAAAGCGAACATGTGTAATCATGTTCGCTCACTTATTTATTGACTAGCTTTTGAAGTTTCTTTTTTGACTGGAATGGTTACCTTTATCTCTTCCTGTGGTGCCAACATGTTCAGTTCAGTCAAATCAAGATAAAGCCCATATTCTTTAAAAGAAAAATGGTTTAATGATAAAGTCTCTAAATTCTTATCATCAAATTCAAAGGTGGATTGCATGGAAGCTGTCTTTAAATTCGTCACCTTCGCATGGTTCCCCTTCAAGTAATATCCGCTTTCATAGTCTGCTTGTGGATCGGGCCATGATTTCATCTTTTCAACATCGCCTAATCCAAGGAATTCACCTATATTCTCCATCACATCCTGATCTAATTCTTTTTGATCTACTCCAGTAAATTGATAATCAACAATCACAGAACGGTCTTTTTGCTCTATCTTAATGATTTTGATTCCGATGCCATGGTGTTTTGTTTTGAACTGAACAGGCAGCTTTGTCTTGAGAGGAATAATGTGGCTGTATTCTCGTTCGTATCTCACATCTGTGTAAAATGTCAATTCAGTCGCCTTTGGATTGATCGGCTGATTCAAAATTGTCAAATGATCTTTTCTAGTTTTGTCAGAAGTCAGTTGTTTTTTTCTTAAAACGGTTCCAATCTCAAGCTCATACTCATTCCCTAAATTATCCTTCATTCTATCAATACTAACTCTATCATCTTTGGCAAAACCATTGTAATCAATGGCATATTGAATAGCAGAGCCATTCACTCCATTTTCTACCTTTACGTTTCTTATTTGATAACGTCCATTTAAAATAGACACGTCTTTTTGTCCCGCTAGTAAGGTGGTTTTTTGCTTCACTACAGGTAATTCAAAACGCCAATTCCCTACAATATCTCCAATTTTTGAAATGACGAGTGGGAATTTTTGACCTTGCTTAATTGTCTGTCCATTTGTATAGACTTCCATTTGCCCAAGATATCGGCCATCCTTTAATTTTTTCAATTCCTGATTGTCGTAACTCGGTTGGAAATTTTCATTTATATGATTTAAGTTGCTGACGATGAATGGTACAGAATCTTCCTTTGTATTCAAATGATCGACAGTAAACGTATAAACAAGACGCCCGGCATCATAGTATACACTGTTTACTTTCACAGTAATTCCTCTTGATTCAGCCCCCTCATTGACATGCTTCACCAAATCACTCTGAAAAAGAGCCATTCCTACTTTATCGTGAAACATCATATAAAATTGCCCAACTATCGGGACACGTGCCATCGCTGTATTAAGAGAAGGAAAAAGGAAACCTGATGAAAAGTAAAGGACGATGAGAACAATGGCAGAGTATATTGGCGTTCTCCAGTTCCATTTGAACCAGTGTCTTTTTTGTTCCGCTTTCACATCCCCAATGGCTTGGTGAATAGCAGAGGTCACTTCAACTGTTGGTACATCAATCTCATCATAAAGCTTTTTCATTTCTTTTCGTTCCATCGACACTCTCCTCCTTCTCCAATGTTTGCTTTAATAACTTTCTTGCTCGATACAAATGAGTTTTAACCGTTCCTTCAGGCACACCCATCTGTTCAGAAATCATCGAAATCGAATAATCTTGAAAATAAAATAGCTGAATCACGAGCTGATATTGCTCATCTAACACTTCAAGTGCATTTTTTAAATCGAGCTTGTCTTCTAAAAAATCATGTCGCTCAACGCTCTCATGATGCTGTTCAAACGGAACAACATCTTGCTGCTTTTTCTTCATCGCAAAAATCGTATGAATCAAAATCCGCGTCAGCCAGGTAGAAAAATAAGCCGGTTCTTTTAAGCCAGATAAATGCTTAAACGCTTTAATGACCGTCTCTTGAACAGCATCTAACGAATCCTCTTTATTTCTTGTATAGAGAAAAGCCGTTTTATATAAACGCTCCTGATACATCAGCATTAATTTCTCAAATGCCAGAACATTCCCTTTTTGTGCTTTTTTAATTAGACGCACTTGCTTCATCTCATCCACACCTCCTACACCTGTTAGAGCAAGGTTTCTCTCAAACGGTTTCAACAAACGGAAATTTCTTTCACGTAGCATATGTCGGACAAAAATAGAAAAAGTGAAGAACAGGCCGCAAAGATTATGTTGCATATTTGATATAATGGAAGAAATATCTACATAAAGGAGTATGCCGATTGTTTCTATTTGAAGAACCCGTATGTGCTAGCTGTCAGAAGAAGATAGAAGGTAACGAAGAAGTGTACATCAAGCTCGTCTATCCAAAGAGACGTGGAATGACAGAGGTAAAGGCTTGGCTGAGGAATGAAGGGGTTTTTTATTGTAAGGCATGTACAGAACAAAAGACATCGCATGGAGGATAACCAAATGAACAAAATCAACTTTCCACAAACATTTCCAACGATACATACCGAAAGACTAATCTTAAAACAAGCAACGATCAAAGACGTTGAGGATATGCACATCTACTTATCCAATGAAACCGTGTGCCGCTACATGGGAATCGATGCTCATGAAACGATTGAAGACACAAAAGGAGAAATCAAGTGGTATGACAACATCTTCAAAGAACAAACAGGCATCCGCTGGGGCATTTCTTTAAAAGAAGATCCTACGATCATCGGCAGCTGTGGCTTTCTCAATCTAGAAAAACAGCACTGCCGCACGGAAATTGGCTATGAATTGCATCACGATCATTGGAGAAAAGGCATCATGAGCGAAGCGATTGCTGCAGTGTTACGATATGGATTTCAGGAAATGAACCTGAATCGGATTGAAGCGATCATTGATCCAGCAAACATATCTTCTGTTCAATTATTGGAGAACTTTGATTTTGTACGAGAGGGTTTATTGCGGGAGTATGATCTTGGTCAGTATGGGTTTGATGATGTGTTTATGTATGCGATTTTGAAGAGGAATTACGAATAAAATTCTATTGGACAGAGGAGAAACAAATGACGTATAACACATGGATAGAAGACTGGTTTAAAAAGTGCGAAGAGCTAGAAATAAAGCCCTGGGAATGGGATTTTAAACAAAGTGATACCGAAAAATCGATAAAAAACACCTCACCAATTAAACTCATGTTAGAGTATAAGATTGGTAAACTCAAAGTAGCTGATTGCGATAAAAGACCTTTTCATATTTACCAAGTACTTTGGGGTACAGAGAGTGATCAAAAGATCGAAACAAAGCGTTATTTAGATCGTTACAATTTGATTCGTGGCGAAACAATGAATTCGTTTTGGACCACTTTTAAGAACAGTGTGATCAACTCATCTAATAAAAACACTTTATACGATGAAATTGGCATTGATCCAAGAATGGCTCTTATAGATCAATGTCATTTATTAATTTCTAATGACAACTTTAGAGACTTTGAGCTTGTTAAAAATAACATTTCAGCGTTTGAAAAATTCGCTACTTTATCTCATAGTATTGGAAATTTCACTGTATTACCTCATTGGATGAATACTGGTCGCTACTGTTTCTCTCAAGATTATTGGGATGTGACATTACAATCATTCTATGATTTTTTCAAACCAATGGGATGTTGGAAAAATTTCGTCGAAACATACTTTCTTCAACCTTATGTAACCAATGATGAAGAATGGACAGTTTGTGAATTTTGGGAAGGACATTTCTTAAACATAGAGAAACCCAAAAAACTAGCACCTAAAAATCAAAAGGAACTAATTGAGTATATACATAAAGTGAATTTAAGAATTGAAGAACGAGGTAAATGGATCATCAAAAAAGTCTGTGAAGAATTGATATTACAACACTTCAAATTTTATGATGAATTAAAAGATATGCAGATTCGATTTTCTAACGAAATGAATTAAATAAACATGAGTGAAAACAAGCAACTCTTCTTTTTTTCTTTTATATAAAAGAAATTAGAAAGAAGGTTTTCACTTGCCACGGCACTTAGACAACGTTCACGATAAAACTCTATGTTCCCTTACACTTTCTATGAGTTAAGTTGATAAGAATATAATCCCATTTGAAAAGTTCAAGAGAATCTTGAGGGTGAAAGAATGTCGGTAACAATATCTGAAAGACATGGAAACACCTTCAAAGAAATGAGGTTAGATTTTGAAAATATTTAGTCATGAAGTTATCCGAATCGAATTGGTAATAGTAGCATTTATTTTAATATCTATGTTTTTAAAATCAATTAAACTATATATTAAATTGTTAATGATTCAAACAAAACTTGGTAGAAGATTTCTAAACTTTATAGAAAATGACCTTTTATCTGAAAAAAGTTTACCACGGATTAGTAATTCAGTATTTTTAGTTTTATATTTTTCTTTGCTTATTGTTCAAAGTAAATTTGAAATCAAATTTATTGAATATCAAAATCAATATTTCAATTTAATTGGTGTATATGGATTTGTTATTGGACTTTTAAGTCTCTATGGTATTTATATAGGTTTTTTGCAATTTATAGTTGGTGACAGTGATAAAGTTAGATATTTAGGAAGAAGTAAAATTAAGCATTTAACAGATACGTCTATTTGGTATCAGGTCACGCATACAAAAACATTTTTAGGGATATTATTATTAACTATTATTTCTCCCATTCTAATTATTAATACTAGTGGAGAACTGAAAGACATTCTAATATATTCCTGGCAAACAAGTATTACAATGCTATTTTGGATTTACATCTTTTTAATCGGGATGAGCCTACAAATTATTCGTATATTATTTTTAATAAAGGGAAAATCAGACGTAGTTTTAGAAAATATTATAAGTGAATCAATATCTAATAAATACTATAGACAGTTTAGAAAAATGTATCGAAGAAAGTTTGATTATGGAGATATAATATTTTTCTTTAGAGTTCTCGAATCTGATATATCGAAAGTAGATAATCCATCAATCGGTTCCTTCTTAACCCAAGTATTTTCTAAAATAGATATTGAAGTAGGCTCGAAATTTGGAGAATTTAAAAGTGTCCGAGTTGAAAAATGTATTTATAGAGAAGAAAAAGTTTATTTATATGATGACTACAAAAGATTTATATACGAAAAATGGAAATTTTTATCTAAAATTCAAAAAAATATTGATTGGTACTATTTCAAAGAACTTA
Source organism: Bacillus sp. FSL R5-0659 (assembly GCF_038008785.1). Classification (NCBI taxonomy): domain Bacteria; kingdom Bacillati; phylum Bacillota; class Bacilli; order Caryophanales; family Bacillaceae; genus Bacillus; species Bacillus sp. FSL R5-0659. Next base: position 631,711 of record NZ_JBBOZU010000001.1, on the reverse strand, counting down.
TTGACAAAGACATGAATACCTTTAATTATTTAGTTGCTGAAACACCAGAGATATTTGAAAAGACCAATGAAAAATTTGAGCTTAGATCTGTCTTAAATAAACAAATAGGAAATGTTCATAATTATTTATTTGACCATTTAATAGAAAAAGCAGTTTCTAATTCAAGTAAAATGAAGGACTTATATGAAGATATCAACAATAATCTCACAAGAATTAAATTAAAGTCTGTATTAAAGAACAAAACAGCTGACCTTTTAAATAAATATTATGCTGGAGTTGAAAAATATAATTGGGAGACAATAGTTAAAAAATATTTAATTTCAGAATCTCAATTTGACCTGCCTAACTTTTCGAGATACTACAACGATGAATTGTATTCAAAAGCAGTGTTTGATTACTTAATTAGAAATCATGGTAATTTAAGAGAGAAAATTTCTGAGAATGAAAAATTGGAAAAATTAATTTCTTCGATGAATAAGGAATATATCGTTGCTTATTCCTTATATCAATTGTTTTATCCAGCTAATGAAAAATGGAATGATAATACTTTATATTTCAAAAGAAAACTAATAGATGCATTTTATTGGCCTGAAGAGGACAAGAAAAAGGAATTATATTTTTCATCCGCCAAAATAGTTGCACAAACTCATATAAATCACAGAATCACTTTCAAAGTGCTAACGACTATTTATACTGACAGAGGAAAGCAAATTGAAAATATGGACTACTATGATCAATTTGATTATAGCCTTATCTCACCTCTTAAAATATTATTCATTCAAGCGATATTATCGCCTAACAACAAATATTCCCATAGAATTGTCTTAACAAAACAACAAACAGAAAATGATTTAAGGAAGATTAAAAATCTTTGTATGGAATTTTTACGTGCCGTTGATAAAATACCTAAATTAGCAAAATATGAAGAATTAACAAAAACAATGGAATATTTACTAGGAGAAATTCCCCTAAATATGAAAAGCATAGTTGATGATTTGAATATAGTCAGTCTGTTGTATTATGAAGTCATCGTAACTTATAAAAAGGGAAGCTCGGCAAGTAATCTATTTCTTGAATCTATCACATATGGAAATGAAGGTGACATATTTATTATTTTAGATAGAGAATCTATATTCACATTTTTTGCGTTAAAAATTATTGACAGTAACTATGAACAATATTTCAAAAACAAACAATTTTTATATGCGTTTAAAACTGGTGGAATTTCTATTCTTGATAGAATAGATATGACATTAGATGAATATCTAGAAACAATTTATGAAAGGTTAAAAAATTCAATCTACGGAAAAATTGGGAAGGCTAGTTTGAGGCTGCTTTCTATTAAAATAGAAAAAATTCTTTTTGATTAACTTTTTAATAGTATCTTTCATAAAACTAAAACAAAAGAAGCAACAATGTCCATAAAAAAGAGTCGAAACCCTCCTTAAGGAATTCGGCTCTTCCCACCCATTAGTAGCAGACGTCTTACTCGTAATATCATCCATCCCCCGGTTAATATGCTTCACTTCATTCACAATACGAGTTGATATCTTTTCAAGCACGTGCGTCCCAAGAGATTCTTACCCGTCAAAGTAAAATATTTAGATGAGGCAAGCAAAGCGACACAATTTTCACAGTATGATTTGACTTTATAGAAAGATAGGAACTGGATGATTGTAGAATAAATACAAGATTGTTTATTTTTAATCCCTTATAAGAATAAAATTACAAAAATAGATTGGTTAAGGGCTCAAACAAAATAAAATTGAAAAGATAAGACACCGAGAAGACAAAAAAAATCAATTAAAAAAGATATCCCTACCACTATCTCTTTTTTGTAAACTTGGTATAATAGAAAAAATCAGAAAAATTAGAATGCGATGATAAGGAATAGTACTTGCCGAATTGTTTTCAGAAAGTTGCTGGCTGATGAGAAGCAATAACAAAAAGGCAAGGAACTCACCTTAGAGTAGCCTTAGTGAAATGAAAAGGATTGATGTAGTTAAGGTCGGCACCCCACCGTTATATGGGAAGGATATAAGATCAAACAATCTGTATCCGAATAAGGGCATGATAATGTTTGTTTATCATGAAATAGGGGTGGTACCGCGTAAGAAGAAGTCTTTCGTCTCCAAGTTAAATCTTGGGGATGAAAGGCTTTTTTTATATTCCAATTACAGGAGGAATCAATGATGATGTTTAATCACAAAAAATACGAAAAGAAATACTTTTTGCCACCGAAGCTTACTTATGATTGGGTGAAGAAAGAAACACTAGAAAGTGCTCCGATATGGTGCAGCGTGGACTTACGGGATGGAAATCAAGCATTACCTATTCCTATGAACTTAGAAGAAAAATTGGAAATGTTTCAGTTACTAGTAGAGATCGGTTTTAAAGAAATTGAAATCGCATTTCCAGCTGCTTCTGATACAGAGTTTAGGTTTTTGCGGACACTGATTGATCATCACATGATTCCAGACGATGTCACGATTATGGTGATCACGCAAGCGAGAGAGCATATTATCCGCCGAACCTTCGAAGCCATTAAGGGGGTACCGAAAGCGATTGTTCATTTATATAATTCGACTTCAGAAGCGCAGCGCAGACAAGTATTTAAGAAAACAAAAGATGAAATTAAACAAATTGCCATTGATGGAGCTATTTTAGTAAAAGAACTTGCCGAAAAAACAACAAGTGATATTTATTTTCAATATAGTCCAGAAAGCTTTCCAGGAACAGAAGTTGATTATGCGTTAGATATTTGTAATAGTGTTTTAGATATTTGGAAACCGACACCAAATCATAAAGCAATCATCAATATTCCGACAACAGTTGAATATTCAATGCCTCATATCTTTGCAAGTCAGATTGAGTATATACACAAAAATCTGTCTTACCGAGACAGTGTGACATTATCTGTTCATCCTCATAATGACCGTGGCTCTGGGGTGAGTGATGCAGAATTTGGTGTTCTGGCTGGCGCAGAAAGAGTCGAAGGTACATTATTTGGTATCGGTGAACGTACAGGGAACGTAGACTTGATTACCTTGGCGATGAATATGTATTCACAAGGTTATGATCCAAAATTGAATTTCAATAACCTAGAAGCTATTCGTAAAAAATATGAAAAACTAACAAAAATCACTGTTCCTGAGAGACAGCCCTATTCTGGGGAGATGGTTTTCACTGCATTCTCTGGGTCACATCAAGATGCGATATCCAAAGGGATGAAATATAGAAAAGAAAATAATATTGATAAATGGGACGTTCCGTATATCCCAGTAGATCCAGTTGACTTGGGGAGGAACTATCAAACGGATGTGATTCGAATCAATAGCCAGTCTGGAAAAGGCGGCATAGGCTATATACTAGAAACAAATTATGGCATTAAACTTCCTTATCAAATGAATGAAGCCATGGGATATGCAGCGAAAAAAGTATCTGATCAGACAAATAGGGAATTGTCTATCGAAGAAATATATCATGTTTTTGAAAAGCAGTATGTTGATTTTCACCCTCATTTCCAGCTGCTTGATTATCAATTTAATAAGGGAAATAAGCAGGAAGTCACCTTAACTTTGCTGAGAGATCAGCAACAAATTGACATACAAGGAACTGGCACTGGAAGTTTAGATGCCATCAGTAATGCGTTAAAAGCATATTTTCATCTCGATTATGTTTTGGAAGTCTATGAACAGAATTCTTTGGGCAAGGATTCCGAAGCAAAAGCCTGTGCACAGATTGGAATTTCATCTCAAGGAAAAATGCATTGGGGTGCGGGAATTGATAAAGATATTATAGAAGCAACAGTAAAGGCTCTGGTGGTTGCAGTAAATAAACTAGAGGTTTGGATGTAGATGAAAAAAGATAAACTTGAAAAACATGAAGTGATGCAATATTTAAGAGAATATAACGAACAAGAAATCTTTTATCAACAATACCAACAGAAAAAGCATGACAATACATCATTGCAATTATTTTTGAAGGATTATGATAAACACAGTCTAATGCATAAACAAATATATATAGAAGAATTTTTGCTAAATGGGCAGAATGAATTTGAAAAGGAAGATACTATGTGGTTAGATCAGGAGAAAGATATCGAAGTGAGAAAGTATAGCCGTTTTATGCCCCAATTGTCGGCTATCCATGATTTCTTTGAGATGATCTATGTTCTGGAAAATGAGATGTATGTAGAAGTGGAAGGCAAAAAAATGGCTTTAAAATCAGGAGATATTGCCTTTATTCCACCTAACACAATTCACAAGCCAATTGTAATGGAGAATACAATCGCCATGCAAATCATGATCCGTAAGAGTACTTTTCAAAAAGTGTTTTTTAAAATGTTAAAAGGAAATCATGTCATTTCAGAGTTCTTTTTGAATGCATTGTATATAAAAGAAAATAAAAATATTCTTATTTTCCATAGTCACTTGGATAAACATTTGCTAGACTGCTCTCTTCAACTATTTGCAGAAAATTATAATCGGTTCCCTAGTTACCAGTTGATTATGAATAATGTGTTTGAGATATTATTATGTCTCTTATTAAGATTCAAACCAAGCCATATGAACGTCAATCAGGTCAAACAATCTAGTGATATACGTATGATTCAAATGCTACAATATATTCAGCAATGTTGTGAGCATATCACCATCCAGAAGATGGCAGAGGAATTTAACCTTTCACAATCTTATCTGTCAAAATATATAGCTCGTAAGCTTGGCAAATCATTTCGTGAGATTCGACAAGAAATAAGATTGGAAAAAGCCTGCGAAATGCTCACTGGTAGCCATTTACAAGTAGATCATATTGCGGCAGCCGTTGGTTATCAAAATGCAGAGCATTTCATTCGTTTATTTAAGAAAAAGTATCACCTAACACCACATCAATATCGATTAAATAATAGATAATAAAAAGGAGAAATGATCATGTCAATCAAACAAGTAAAAGATTATTTTAAACAATATGATATGGATACTCGAATTCAAGAATTTTCAGTATCTAGTGCAACCGTAGACTTGGCTGCTTCTGCACTGGGCTGCGAACCTGAAAGAATCGCAAAAACACTCTCCTTTCTAGTAAATGGACAAGCTATTTTAGTTGTGACCTCTGGCGATGCAAAAGTTGATAACAAAAAATTCAAGGAATATTTTAAAACAAAAGCTAAAATGCTTTCTCCTTATGAGGTTGTTGACTTGGTCGGTCATGAAATTGGCGGAGTATGTCCTTTCGCTACAAAGAATGGCGTTTCTGTTTATTTAGATATTTCACTCAAACGTTTTGAGACAGTCTATCCAGCCTGCGGGAGCAGTAACAGTGCTATTGAACTCACAATAAAACAATTAGAAAAACACTCCGGTTATTCACAATGGATTGATGTGTGTAAGGGATGGAATGATGAATGAACACATGAAGACGGAAGGAAAAAGTGCAGTTAAAAATAAAAAAGAGCTAGAAACCCTTGATACACAAAGGTTTCTAGCTCTTTTACAATTATTCCCACTCAATCGTAGCAGGCGGCTTACTCGTAATATCATACACCACGCGGTTAATATGCTTCACTTCATTGACGATACGAGTTGAGATCTTTTCAAGCACGTCCCAAGGGATTCTTGCCCAGTCACTCGTCATACCGTCAATAGACGTAACAGCACGGATACCGATTGTGTAGTCGTATGTTCTTGCATCACCCATGACACCTACGCTACGGATGTCTGGGAGAACCGTGAAGTATTGCCAGATGTCGCGCTCAAGGCCGAAGTTGGCAATTTCTTCGCGTAGAATCGCATCAGATTCACGGACGATTTCTAGTTTTTCTTCAGAAATTTCACCTAGTACACGGATACCTAGTCCTGGACCTGGGAATGGCTGTCTCCAGACGATGTCATCAGGAATGCCAAGCTCTGAACCTAAGGCACGGACTTCATCCTTGAATAGCGTATTGAGTGGCTCAATCAATTCGAATTGCATGTCTTCTGGAAGACCGCCTACGTTGTGGTGAGATTTGATTGTTTGCGCTGTTGCTGTTCCGCTCTCAATAATGTCTGTGTAAAGTGTTCCTTGTGCTAAGTAGTCGATTCCTTTTAGCTTGTCCGCTTCGTCATCGAATACATAGATGAATTCGTTACCGATGATCTTACGTTTTTGCTCAGGATCAGACACACCTTTTAGCTTGTTTAAGAAACGATCTTTTGCATCTACTTTAATCACGTTCATGTTGAAACCTTCGCTAAATGTTTTCATAACCCCTTCAGCTTCGCCTTTGCGAAGAAGACCGTGGTCAACGAAAATACATGTCAGCTGATCGCCGATGGCTTTGTGGATCAATACCGCCACAACAGATGAATCGACACCGCCGCTTAGTGCGCACAATACTTGCTTGTCGCCTACTGTTTCACGGATTTTCTGCATTTCGATTTCAATGAAGTTCTCCATTGACCATTTGCCATCGCAATCACACACACCGAAGACAAAGTTTTTCAATAGGTCATTTCCGTACTCAGAGTGACGAACCTCTGGGTGGAACTGAACGCCATAGAAATTCTTCTCAGCTAAGCTCATCGCTGAGTTTGGACAATGTGCACTTGTTGCATCGACTGTAAAGCCCTCTGGTACTTCAACTACGAGGTCACCATGGCTCATCCAAACGACTTGATCCGTTGGAAGGTCTTTGAATAAAGCAGGTGTTCCGTTAATATGAATATCTGCTTTTCCATATTCACGCTGGCTTGCCGCTTCTACTTTCCCACCTAAATAGTGAGTCATGAGCTGCATGCCGTAGCAAATGCCTAGAACCGGAATGCCTAGATCAAAAATCTTTTCATCACAGCGGAAAGATCCTTCATCATAAACACTGTTTGGTCCACCAGAAAGGATGATTCCTTTAGGCGCCATTTCTTTAATTTCTTCAGCAGTTAAAGTGTGCGGATGAAGCTCACTGTACACACCAAATTCACGAATACGGCGTGTGATCAACTGATTGTACTGACTGCCGAAATCGAGAACCAAAATCATTTCATTTACTAAATTTGTCATGGTGTCACCTCTATGTCCAATATAGTTTTTTATAAACGCACAGAAAAAATGAGAGGAGAAAACCTGCTCTCAGTGTGAATCACGCTTTTGAAGCGCCCAGACTCACATCCGAACGCTTCAATTTCATGTATTTTAGAAGGTTTTAATATTCACCTATTCTAACAACAGGAAGGTACGCGGTCAAGACTATCTCCTGTTTATTAAATTTTCCCATAACTTTGCCGACTGCTGCCAAAGCGCCGACGAATCCTCTCGCCGATAAAGCGCACGTTCATAGAGCTGCGTCAGCTCTGACATGTCATGATCTCCGTCCTTGTCATCGATCAAAGAAGCGAATTCTCTTAGCGTCATACCTGGCTTTTTCTCAATTCCCCTGCGCCCTAGCTGCTTTAATAGAGCCGCATATGCATAGAAGAATGCTTCGTCCTCCGGCAGACGTTTCACCTTTCTTACAATAAAGAATGGCAGCCATCTTGTTCTGAATCGATAAAGCAACCAGCTGATGAATCCAAGCAGGACAATAGCTCCTGCCGCATAACCTGCAATTGAACCCGCATGTACCATATTTGGCTTTGCCTTCGCTGCTTGTTTCTTTTGTTGTGCCGGCTGCTCTGTCTCCTGCTGCTGCGGCTGGTCTTGCGGCTGATCTTCACTTGCATCAGAACTAGACTGATTTTCTTCTTCCTTTTGATCATCCGTTTGATCGCTTGAAACGGATTCATTCGTAAATGTCTCTGGGTTTGTAAATCCTTTTGTCGGTTCAAAGGTAACCCAGCCTCTGTTTGGAAAATAAACCTCTACCCATGAATGCGCATTGTTATTGGTTACTTCATACACATTGTTTCCATCCATTTGTGTTTCATATAACTGGCCAGACGTATACCCTTTCACCCATCTCGCCGGAATACCGATCGAACGAAGCATCACAATCATAGAGGTTGAAAAATTATCACAGTAGCCAATCATCGTATCAAATAAAAATTGATCCACATAATCTTCATTACGACCAGGCACAGCGACATTTTGCGTTTCATATGAAAACTTCGCAGATCCTAAATAATCCTCGATCGCTTTCGCTTTATCATACATATTATCCTTCGTTTCCGTTAAGCTGTTTGCCAAAGTTTTCACACGCTCTGGGAGTGAGGATGGAAGCTGCAAGTATTCACGGCCAACCTGCTGATTCACCTGCTTTTTTGTCGGTACTTTGATTCTCTGCAAATCCTCTAGGATAAATGTAGGAGATAAAAAGCTGACTTGATAGTTCCCTAAATTTTTGGGTGGGTTTTGCATAGACGGGACAATTTTCTCCGTTTTGCCCATGATTTGCAGCGGAATGTTTTCCATTGGCGTCAGCATGATCGTTCCAATAGGATACACAGCATGATTAAATCGATAATCCGATTCTATATCGATTCTTGTTTCATGCTCCTCTGTTTTCACTCGCTCAGTAAACCACCGATTCGGCACAGTGTCGTCCTTTAGCCGAGTAGGCTTCGTATCATTTGATGCATCCTCCCAGCCCTTTCCTGTGTAAATACTTTTTGTTTCTACACGAAAATAGGACGGCTCCTTTCCGCTCCATTTAAAGACAGGTGTGCGGTCCTCACTAAACGGTCCGCCAAGCGCCGAATCATCTGCACTATATCCCACTTTATTCTGCCCGGCTGTTCCATCTTGATTCGTGACCGCCTTAAAAAACGGGACAGGGTCGGGCCATTTCGGATCAGACTTTGGCAAAGAAGCACCGAGTGACGCTGATAGAAGGACAAGCGCGAGCATGGGGAAAAACCACTTTAGACGCGCTTTCTGTGACACCCGAACGCCCTCAGCTGAACGCAGTCGATCGAAATACAGCAATCCAAGCAAACAAAAGCCAAATACCATAATACGAACGATCGCAAAGGTCGCATCATATGGCGTAAACGTATCAAGAATCGTGACATACACAATCGTCATCAGTAAAAAGAAAAAGATACGCTGCTGATAGACCACCCAATAATGAAGCAAGTAGACAAGCAGCCACAGCAAAATATAAAACAACAATGTGCGGAAAGACGGATACATATCACTCCACATACCCATGCTCATTAACGTGATATTATCCTTAATATCAGCAAACAAAGCAGACGGATAGCCTGGCGCTGATTGATAAAAGATCAAATATAAGGCGAGCAAAATCAGTCCAGCACAAATAGGAAACGTCACATACCACTTCAGACGAAAGAACGTAAACAAACACGTAAGCCCGATAAAAATGATGAAATAAGACGTATGGCTCGTCTCTGTAAAATCTTGAAGTGGACGAAGCCACTCCCATAGCAGCAGAAAAGCTACAGCATAATAGATGAACAATTCAAAACGGCTTTGCCGCAGATGCGTATGCAGCATAAATGTTTGTCACCTCACAGTTCTTTCGTGCAGCCGGTCTTCAAATAAAAGGGTGATGCGTATTCCAGAGGCCTTGAGCCGGTCTGCAAGCTGTTTTTCTTTTGTCGTCAAACGGTCAACGGCTTTCTTCACTAAAAGCACGGTGATGTTCTTTCTATTTCGATTTCCAAAGAGACTTGCCGCAAGCTCCTCCTGCAGCTGACCTGTGACGACATATTTTCCTGAATGCTGATACTCACTCGCTGCTAACGGTTTATATTCTAGTGCGCGGGAAGGCTGATGCTGCACCCTTGTTAAATAATAAAGCATGTCCTGTAAATGAAGTTCTCCTTGATCGACTCGAAAGGCATGCTGATCTCCCAGAGGGACAAGACCGGACGGCACTCCTTTTTTCACAGCCGTTTGAAGAACAGATGCTGTAATAGAGACAACTGTTTCATAAACAGCTTGATCAGTAAAATCAGCAAACACGACAAGGTCCTTTGCTTGATTCTGTTCAAATTCCTTCGTCATCAGCTGGCCTCTTCTGGCCGTCGTCTTCCAATCCACCCAAGCAAACCGGTCTCCTTGCTGGTATTCCCGTACGCCTGTTGTCACATGGGTCGGTTCATTTAACCACGAGTGAACCGCTTTGCCTCCATTTTCACTCACTGACTCAGCAGGCTCTACAGGGATATCCAGCACTTTTGGGTAGACAAGCAGCTTTTTCTCTAGCGGAATGATGATTTCTTTTTCAACAAACCCAAACATATCACCCGTTTTGATTCTAATCGCTGTCAAATGATGCTCTCCCCGCGGAATATCGTTCAATTGATAAGTAAATCGCCATGTTTTCCGAAACCAAGGAAACAGCATTTTCTTCATTTCAATCTGTTCCTGTAAATGAAAGGTGTCTGGCGGAGCATCCTCTATCATGACGTAAACGTACGGAAATGGATGTGTACGCTTGATTTCAAGGTCAACGGACAGCACATCCCCCGCCTTCAAGCGGGTTTGCTGTAATGTTCTCTTGGCTGTCGCGCGAAGCGGTACGAGCGCAAACAGCAATGCATACAAAGCATATGGTAAAAATGCATAAAAAAGGAACCAGCTCACAAACCCTCCCTGAAACATGGCATAACAAAAGGCTGCCGCGGTGAGAATGATGAGCATCATCACCCGTAACCATAATGAAACTGCTAAACGATGACGCGACTTCATTGAGTCATCGACTTTTGAACTGGCACGCCAATTTGCTCAAGCATTTGTCGCAGCAGTGTCTCCGCCTTCTTCCCTTCATATGTCGCTTCTGATGTCAAAATCATACGATGCGGTAATGTATAAGGCACCAAATACTGTACATCATCAGGAATCACATAATCGCGCTGATTCAAAAGCGCATACGCCTGTGCCGCTTTCATCAAGGCGATCGATCCCCTTGGACTGACACCTAGATAAACAGATGGGTGTTTACGCGTCGCTTGAGCAATTTCAACAATATATTCTTTAATGGATGCATCCACATGAATGGTTTGAACAGCCTGTTGCAACGCATGGATATGTTCCTTTGTCATGACAGCTTGGAGCGTATCAATCGGGGATTGCTTCTCCTGCAAGTTGAGCACCTCCAGCTCCTCGAGCATGGTCGGATATCCCATCTGCAGCTTGAATAAAAACCGGTCCATTTGCGCTTCTGGCAGCGGATAAGTTCCTTCATATTCAACTGGATTTTGCGTCGCCATGACGAAAAATGGATCCGCAAGCGGCATCGTTTCCCCGTCCACAGTGACACTGCCTTCCTCCATCGCTTCAAGTAATGCTGATTGTGTTTTAGGAGAGGTCCGGTTGATCTCATCAGCTAAAATAATCTGCCCCATGATCGGTCCTTGCCTAAATTCAAATTCATTCGTCTTTTTATTGTAAATCGACACGCCTGTTACATCTGACGGCAAAAGGTCAGGAGTGAATTGGATTCTCTTAAACTCACAACCAATGGATTTTGCCAAAGCACGAACCATCATCGTCTTCCCTACACCAGGCACATCCTCTAGCAGCACATGCCCCTTCGCCAAAATCGCAACAAGGCTTAATATCGCAATGTCTTTTTTCCCAACCATGACTTTATTGATGTTATCTACGATTTTTTGTAAATCTGAATGCATCGGTTCTTCAAATGCCATCCTGATCCTCCTATCACGTTTCTGTCAAATTTCATATAGTCTAACTTTACCATACAACACGCATTTGCATATAACATCAGCACGTATAAAAAAGAAGCCTTCTCACGATGGAAAAGACTTCTTCTCTTCTTTCGGCTCACTTGCTGGCTCCATATGAACATGAGAGTGTAAAATATCATGCTCTTGTTTCATTCTGCGTTCAATTTCATCTGCAATATCATGGCTTTCTGCAATGTTCAAGTTGGGCTCGACCTCAACCACTACATCCACATGGACTGTACTTCCAAGATAACGCGCTTTAATATCCTTTAAATCGCCCACTCCTGGTGTTGCTTCAATGGTCTCTTTATATTTAGACATATCTTTGATATGAAAACCGTCTGTTAACGAATGAGAGGCATCTCTGAAAATCTCCCATGCAGTTTTACAAATAATTAAGCCAATGACAAACGCTGCAAGCGTATCAATCCATGCCAGCTGAAATTGAGAAGCCATAATTCCTACAAATGTTCCAATACTCACATACGCATCTGATTTATTATCAGCAGCTGCCGCATGAAGAGCCTGGCTATTGATCCGTTTGGACAGATTGCGGTTATAAATATACACACCGTACATCACAACAGCACTTCCTGCTGCCGTCCAAGCCGCGATCATATCCGGCGTTTGATGCTCAGATGAGAAGAGCGACTTCCCTGCACTCAGCAAAACCTGAAGCCCAACAAGCATCATGATAAAGGAAGCCACAAGAGACGCAATATTTTCCGCTCTAAAATGACCGTATGGATGATCTTCATCAGGCGGCTTTTGAGAAATACGCAGCCCAATCAACACAGCAAGGGATGCAATAATATCCGTCGTGTTATTCAATCCATCTGCAGAAAGAGCCTCTGAATGAAACACATATCCAATAATGAGTTTGACCGCAGATAAGATCACATAGGCAATGATGCTGACCCAAGCACCCGTTTCACCTTGTCTTAATTCGTTATAGCGCTCCATGTCGAACCGCGCCTCCTCACACATCACTTTTCTATTATTTATCTTACAAAGCAAAGCCCGTGTGGGTCTACAGCAACATGATTCGCTTATGTCAGCAAAATAGGATAAATAGAAATGTGTTGACCTAAGTAAACTTATTTTTACAAGGTCAAATGACCTCAAGACCTACTCCTATCAACCTTTTTCCAATTCTCTTCGAAATGGACATATCGTCAAATCTCTCTCCTTGGGTAAATTATCAGAATAATTTTATTTTGTGACACAACTTCCCCACCCCCTTTTTTATGTTATTTTAAGAATCATCCGAAGGAAAAGAGGGAACATAATCTCTCAAATCCTTTATACTTTTTAACATCATGTTAAGAGGTTTGAAATGTCAGTTTGATAACCTGTCCAATGCTGAATGACAATTCAGTGTGATAAAATTTAAAATATTCTAAAAACAAATTCTCTATTCATGAGAAATGTTTGGAGGTAAAGAAATGTCCAACATGACAAACGGTCTTCAAAAAAACCTTAAAACAAGACATATTTCGATGATCTCCATTGCTGGGGTCATTGGGGCAGGGCTATTTGTTGGTAGCGGCGCTGTCATTCATTCTGCAGGGCCTGGATCCATTCTTTCCTATTCTTTTGCCGGACTTCTGGTGATCTTTATTATGAGAATGCTCGGAGAAATGGCATGTGCCTATCCGACAAGCGGTTCTTTCTCACAATATGCGAGCGATGCTATCGGTCCATGGGCCGGTTTTACAATCGGCTGGCTTTACTGGTTCTTCTGGGTGATCGTCATTGCCATCGAAGCCATTGCTGGTGCTGCCATTATTCAATATTGGTATGGAGATGCACCTGTTTGGCTCACAAGTCTTATCCTCACAATCCTCTTAACATTAACAAATATCTTTTCTGTTAAATCTTTTGGCGAATTTGAATATTGGTTTTCATTGATTAAAGTCGTCAGCATCATTCTCTTTCTACTCATTGGTTTTGCATTTATCTTTGGTTTTGGCGGTCATCATACTTCAGGTCTTGCCAATCTAACAGGGAACGGCGGTTTCCTTCCAAATGGATTCAGCTCTGTGTTACTCGGAATCGTCGTCGTCATCTTTTCCTTCATGGGAACGGAGATTGTGGCAATAGCGGCTGGTGAATCAGCAGACCCAGTCAAATCTGTGACGACAGCCACACGCTCTGTTGTATGGCGTATTATCGTATTCTATGTCGGATCAATTGCTGTCGTTGTCACCTTGCTTCCGTGGAATTCCGCAAGTATTTTAACAAGCCCGTTCGTTGCGGTATTAGAATACATCGGTGTTCCATCAGCCGCTCAAGTCATGAACGTTATTGTCTTAACAGCTGTTCTATCTTGTTTAAACTCCGGATTGTACACAACGTCCAGAATGCTTTATTCATTAGCAGAAAGAGGCGAAGCACCGAAACGCTTTATGAAAATCAGCAAACGTGGTGTTCCTGTAGCGGCTACAGTCGCAGGTACCTTCTTTTCCTACATTGCTGTCATGATGAACTATTTTTATCCTGAAACCATCTTTTTGTTCTTAGTCAATGCATCTGGAGCCATTGCCCTTCTTGTCTACTTGGTCATCGCCGTTTCACAATTAAGAATGCGCCGTAAAATCGAAAAAGAAAACCCAGAACAGCTCAAAATCAAAATGTGGCTGTTCCCATACCTCACGTACTTTACCATTTTGGTCATTTGCGCCATCTTGGCATCGATGCTGTTTATCGAATCCATGCGGCCACAGCTCATTTTGACGAGTATCATTACCTTTAGCGTACTGGCTGCTTATTTTATCTTTAAACCGAATAAAAAAGTGCCTGCAAATGCGGCGCTTGAAAATAAACACCCGTAATTCTCCCGCTGAAAAGCGGGTTTTTTTATTTTATTCACCTATTTGGATGTCCGCACTTATACTGTATCAAATTGTATTTAAGTGAGGATTAGTCAACATGAACCTAGAAAAATTTGTTGACGAGCTTCCAATTCCAGAAGTCGCGGAGCCCGTCAAAAAAAACCCAAGACAAACGTATTATGAAATTGCTATGGAGGAGGTATTCTTAAAAGTTCATAGAGACCTGCCCCCAACCAAGTTATGGACCTATAATGGCAGTTTGCCTGGTCCAACCATTAAAGCCAATCGAAATGAAAAGGTCAAAGTGAAATGGATGAACAAATTGCCATTGAAACATTTCCTCCCTGTCGATCACACCATTCATCCTGGGCATCACGATGAACCAGAAGTCAAAACAGTCGTTCATCTGCATGGCGGTGTCACGCCAGCAAGCAGTGACGGCTACCCAGAGGCCTGGTTTTCACGGGACTTTGAAGCAACCGGTCCTTTTTTTGAAAGAGAGACTTACGTATACCCAAATCATCAGCAAGCCTGCACATTGTGGTATCACGATCATGCGATGGCATTGACACGACTAAATGTGTACGCCGGTTTAGCTGGGTTTTATTTGATCTCAGATGCATTTGAAAAGTCCTTAGAGCTTCCGAAAGATGACTATGACATTCCTTTAATGATTATGGACCGTACGTTTCAAGAGGATGGCTCACTATTTTATCCTAGCAGACCAAACAACACACCAGAGGACAGTGACATTCCAGACCCATCCATCGTGCCCTTTTTTTGTGGAGAAACGATCTTAGTCAATGGAAAAGTATGGCCGTATTTAGAAGTAGAGCCGCGAAAATACCGTTTTCGTATTTTAAATGCGTCCAATACTAGAACTTATGAGCTGCATCTAGATAACGACGCTACAATCATGCAAATTGGTTCCGATGGGGGATTTTTGCCAAGACCCGTTCGCCATCAATCATTTAGCATCGCGCCTGCTGAACGTTTCGATGTCATCATCGACTTTTCAGCTTACGAAAACAAAACGATCACTCTCAAAAATACAGCCGGCTGCGGACAGGATGTGAATCCTGAAACAGATGCGAACATTATGCAATTCAAAATTACACGTCCGCTAAAAGGAAGGGTACCTAAAACATTACGTCCGATTTTCAAACCGCTGCCACCGCTTCGGCCAAGTCGAGCTGATCGAGAGCGTACACTCACACTTACCGGCACACAGGATAAATACGGCCGCCCTATTCTATTGCTCGATAACCACTTTTGGAATGACCCTGTCACGGAAAATCCTCGTCTTGGCAGTCTAGAGGTTTGGTCCATCGTCAATCCAACCAGGGGTACACACCCCATTCATTTGCATCTTGTTCAATTTAGGGTATTAGACAGAAGGCCGTTTGATACAGAAGTCTATCAATCGACAGGAGAAATTGTGTATACAGGACCAAACGAAGCACCTCCTTTACATGAACAAGGCTACAAGGACACCATTCAGGCGCATGCAGGTGAAGTCATTCGGATCGTTGCTCGATTTGTTCCATATACCGGCCGATATGTGTGGCATTGTCATATTTTAGAGCATGAAGATTATGACATGATGAGGCCGATGGATATCATTCATTAAAAATGAAACCACTCTTCCGCTAAATGCGTAGAACTTTTATGAAACTGCTGATTACAAAGGGGCTAACGGACATCTATTCATTAGCCCTTTTATGATTCATTTCAAAATGGAAAAATAAATCGCATGAATCATTCCTTTGAGGAGCATTACACACTTAAAAAGTTGACGCAGCAAACCGATAATACTACTATATACCCATTACATCTATCAAAAGGCACATAAGCCATAATGAACGAACAAATGGAAAATTGCGATAACAAACGGAGGAGTTCAATTTGAATGAAGAAAAAGAAACTTGCCAGGTCAAACAAGAAACAGCGGCAGGTAACAGAGAGAAGCTTTCAATTCATGAGAACGAGAGCATTCGGTCAAACATTGAACAACTAACCATTGAACTCAGTGAACAAAAAGAATTTAACCACTTCATATTAGATGAAAAACAAAAGGCCATCAGCACATTATCTTCCCTCATCACAAAAGGCGATTGTGATGAAGACTTAAAGACTCATTTTGAACAAGCATTACATATTGGACTTTCTGTCATAGAGATTATGGAGATTATTAAACACTGTACAAAGGTTGCTGGCTTCCCTCACTCCATTAATGCCCTGTTTATCTTTCAAAACTTATTAGATGAAAACAAATAAAACAGAGAAAACGAGATGTCATCAGTCCTCTCGTTTTTTTGTGTTCACTCATATTACTCTTTTTCTTTTCGTCTGTCACATAAGCAAAATATGAAAATAGCACCCGTATCACTGTTTAAAAGCTGATTTTCTTCCTATAAATTCACCATTTCTCCAGCATTTCAAGTAACAAAATAAAAAAACGTCCAGTTATATAAATAACTGAACGTTTCCTTTATCGATTGACAGTGAAATTGTTAATGATTCCGCCATCCTTCTCCCAAGCGGCTTCCACTGTTTTCTTCTTCATATTGTATTCAAAAATCGTTCTTACCTTCGCTTTTCGTCCAGTGTCATCCTTTAATTCTTTTGCATTTTTTGCAACACCTAAGAAATAAACAGATGACCCTTCCGTAGAAAATTGCGGCTGTGCAGCACTTAAAATATGAACATCCTGACTGTTTTTAACGAGTGTCGTCGTTTTTCCTGTGTCTACATCAAGCAATTTAATAGAGGATATTTCTTTTTCTTTACGAACCTTTACTTCTGTATAAATCAATTTCTTATGATCTGGAGAAAATGAAATATCATTGATCGTTTGTGAAATGTGTGCAATGCGTTTCCCCTTCTCACCTGTTTGAAGGGTGATCTTCATGGTTGTTGGTTCAGGATCTCTACCCTTTTCATTCGCTTCATCGGTTTTTTGATAATCTTCTTTTAAAGAATAATGCTGGATCGCCAAATCATTTGAAGTCGGATCATATGCAAAAGAACTCACCGTATCGTCCTTGCTTTTTTCTGGATACAGCTCCTTCATTTTGTGTGTTTTCAAATCAAAAGACGCGACATAAAATTGCTCTCCAGAATCCTTGTTATACCTTAGAAATAACTTCTTCCCATCACCAGACAGCCTCATACTGTCAATGGAATCATCACTCGTAAACAGTGTTTTTTCTTCTTCAGATTTCACCTTTAATTCCCGAATACTCACCTTTTGCGTATCTTCATCTGTATACGTGTAATATAAAACCTGTTTCGTAGAATCATAAGCAATCGAAGGATATGCTGTCAGTTTCTCCGTATGAAGCGCCCGATCATGCAAGTAATAAGTATTGTTTAACTTTTGATCTGTAAATGAAACGAGCAATTCGTCTTTTGCATCTTGGTTTGTTTTGACTTTCCCTGCATGTTTTGCCTCTTGCCCCGGCTTCATCATGAAGAAAATAACTGCCGCAATCACTGCGACGCCGATGACTGTGATGATCCACCATGTTGATTTTTTCATTGCCTTTCAGACCCTCTCTACAAGAAAAGAAGCCAGAAAATGAACTTTTCCCGCTTCTTTGCATGCCTATGTATTAATAAGTGTAATGCCCTTTTACGACACCTTTACTTGTTTTATACCCAAGTGCTTTGAATGCTTTTGGACTTACGTCTAGTACAGCATTTGGCATTCTGCCTACATCATATTTATATACTGTAATCACTTTATGTGGTTTCGCTTTTGTTGTCACTCTTAGTTTTGTACCTTTTTTCGGTACGTCAAAGCCCATTTTAGTTGCTGCATCCCAATGACCGAGTTTTTTTCCATCTGCGCCTTTTTTACCGACACCATTATACCAAGTAATATTGCCGCTTACTTTTTTTGCACTTGCTCCATGTGAGAAACTGAATGCTAAAAATAAACTAGCTACTGTTACGATTGTCGTGATAAGCTTTTTATTCATTAAGAAATCCTCCGTTTTTGGTTTCTGCACTCATTATACATGAAGATGAACCCAGTTATTTTACAGACACATTACAATTCAAATACAAGTTGACCACTTTATGACCGATAAAGTTCATAAATACTGCCAAAATCAGCTAGAACATTGTAAGTAGCTCCCCTCTTTCATTTTATATAATGAAGGTGAATTAAATTTAAGGGGGAATTTTCATGAAAAAGTGGTTCACTGTTTTGATTGTAAGCTTGGCCTTCGTTTTGATGTTTTCAAGCCTTCCTGCCTCAGCGGCTAGTCCTCGTCACGGCGCCATTGTGACACAAACGGATGAAGCCAAATGGTCAGGTATCTCTGCCGATATTGTCCTGCCGAAAACAGCCACCATTAAAAACGGCTATGCGGACTGGTATCTCGGTCTCGGCTCTGCCGTTGTAGAGAGCGGTATTTCAAAAACGTCTTCTGGCTATAAGGTCTTTCTGGGCAGCGGCTCACAAGGCGGCAGTAAATACTGGAACAGCGAATACGATTCAAGTATTAAAGATGGCGCACGCGTAAACTTAAAGCTCATCAACAACGGTGATGGTACAGTGTCACTATACGTCAATGGAAAACTGCGCTATAAGCAGCCTGTTTACAACCCTAGCCGTCTGAAAAATCTTGATGTTGTCAAAATGGTACACGGCGTACAGGATAATGGAACAAACAGCTATTCACAAGCAAGCTTCTCAAATGTACAGCTTCGTGCAAATACATCAGGAAGTGTCTATAAAAAATGGGATGGGTCAATCAAATCATCGCTTTTACGTAAAAATTTAGAATCTGGTGCTGCCACTCCTAAATTCACCGTTATTTCTTCTATTCCATTAAGTACAAGCCTTTCAGCACAATAAGAAATAAAGCACCCGATAGAGGGTGCTTTTTATTGTTCACAGCTTATCAACACTTCTCTTTTAATCAAAACAAGGATTCGTGGTAACATAAGCATACATACTTCGAAGAAAAAAGGAGATCGAACGTGAAAAAAAGTCTACTTGTTTTCATGAGTCTAGCTGTAATTCTCTGTATCCTAGCAGCTTGCTCAAATACGACGAAAGAACAAAAAACAGAAACGAAGACACTTCCAACAATTAATGAACGCATTCAAAAGGAAACGAAAGAAGTGATGGAGCAGTCTAAACTCATCAAAGACACTGACATCACCGTGGATCAAAAGAAAAAAATCATTTCTTTAAACGTAACAGCTTCCTCTGATACCAATAGTGATTACGCTGAAGTCATCGGTTTAAACTTTGCCAAGACGCTCGCCATTGGAGCATCAACCGAAAAAGAAAACAATCTGCATAAACCAGAAAACGACAGCCTCGGCGCCCTCTATTCCTTTTATGATCTAAACATCACCGTGAAACAAGAAAACGGCAAAGTGCTCGCAAAAGGAAAGAAAACAACAAATGAAACAAAAATCACTTGGGGAAGAGCCCAATAACTGGACAAGAAAATCCTTTATGGATTTTCTTGTTTTTTTTAACAAAACTATTAACATTATGAAAGAAATGCCGATTAGTAAGATTGTGTTGGTTCTTAAGTACCAATAATTCTTATGTACATATCGGGGGAAAGTATTATGAAAAGAACGACAGAATTTGTTTTAGGTTTAATTGGAGGTATTTTTGGATTTTTCGGCGCAATGTTCGCTCTTGCTTTCGGAGGAATCGATGCGGCATTTAGCGATTCAGGCACCAGTGAAATTACAGGATTAGGCTGGGCAGCAATGCTTTTCTCTATTCTTGCCATTGTCGCATCTGTGATTGTAAAGAAAAAAGCAAAGCTTGGTGGAATTTTATTATTAGTATCTGCTGTTGGTGGCATTATTTCTATTTCTATGTTCTTCATCCTTCCAGCTGTATTAATCATCATTGCAGGCTGCATGGGCGTGTTTAGAAAAGAGCCTGTCGTCAATAACACAACTGTATAAGTAGAGAGAATAAAGCTTGTAGAGATTGCTCTACAAGCCTTTTCTCTCTACTTTTTGTAATTCATATTGTATGGCAACAACTAACTCTATTATGTTTTCATCTGTCCAAAGATCCAACATAAATAGAATGTCATTCATCATCTGTGACAAATCTTCCCGGCTCATCAATTCTTCTTTGTAAGCAGGGACAACAAAGAAATAGAGTAGATCAGCCAATTCAAGAGCGACACGTACATCTTTTTCATCCATGATGGCTTTATGCAAAGAGTGAATCAGCCATTTGAGGTCTTCATGATTTTCAATAGGAACATACATCAATTGGTGTATTTCATCGGTATCCCTCCCCCTTAGAATCCTCTCAGCAGATTCCTTTGAAAGAGCCCCAACTGTATTTGAGGATATATTCAGAAACAAGAATTCATGTTGATCCTCTCTATTAACCGTCTTGATTGACGAACCTTCCATCTCAATCACTCCCAATCCCTTATAATAATTCTATTATAAGGAAATTCAAGTTCGATTTAAGTCACAAGAAGTGGATTTTATGTAATTTTAAGCTAACCGGTTTATAAAAAAACACTATAAAACAATTATTTTCTATTTTTATCATTTTTTGTTGATTTTAAAGTACTTTTATCCTATTATAATAGTCATGGTCAATGTATAAGCACAAGATGCTTATATAAATTAAACAAAAGGGGACTTTCATTTTGAAGAAATTCTATGCTTTATTTTTAGCTTTAGGGCTAACATTTACACTGGCTGCTTGCGGTTCAACAGCAGATGTGTCTACAGGTGCGTCTAAAGAAAAAGAGTCTACAAGCACAAAAACACAATCAAAAAACAAAAAAGATGATGGATCAAAGAAAATAAATGCGAGCAAACACAAAACAACTGCTCAAGGAATGAAAGTAAACCTTGGCGAAATTAAAATTATGAAAGATAGAATCAATGTTGGAATGAATATTGAAAATACGACAGATAAAGTTCTAAACTTCTATCCAGATCAAGGTAAAGCTGTAGCGGGAAGCATGCAATTAGATGCGAATATGTTTATGACTGATGGTGATATTGGTGGCGAAGTTGAAGGTGGCGTTAAACAAGATGGTGTTATTCAATTCTTAGCTCCCGAAGGCAAAGAGATCAACATTAAAAACATCAAAGAATTAAAACTGAAATTTGGAAATGTCACAACTGACGATTACATGAATAGTAAAGACGTGACATTCACAGTTAAAGTAAAATAAACTTTCACTAATGCCCTTGAATGATGAGGGCTTTTTTTATTTGATAACGGCTTCTGTGAAGAGGATATGCTTTATGCATACGGTCCTTAGAAAATCACGATCTCCTTTTAAAACTCAGCAAATGCTTCCCACTTAACAAAAAAACCCCTACTCCTATTTGAAAGTGGGGGTTAACTCTTTCATTATTTATCACGCTTCTTCGATCCAAACAATCCAAACACGACGGCCAGTGCAACAATAATCGCCACCCACGTCGTCAAGCCCATACAATCACCGCTTTTCTCTTTAAATTACCCATTCTCTTCATATCGGGTAAAGACCCATGAAATCACTGTCTCTTATTTTAACGATTGAAAAACAGTAAAGGTTTCAATTCATCATCCCTGGTACTTTTTATTGCATGTGACCAAATCGTGGCCAAAATCATGAAGACATAACAAAAACCCCTATATTTCAAGGGGTTTTCGAGGGTGTTTACATCATTCCGCCCATTCCACCCATGCCGCCCATATCTGGCATTCCGCCGCCTGAGCCGCCTTCTTCTGGTTTGTCAGCAACGACTGCTTCAGTTGTTAGAAGCATTGCTGCTACAGAAGCTGCGTTTTGAAGTGCAGAGCGAGTGACTTTTGTTGGGTCAACGATTCCTTTTTCGATCATGTTTACCCATTCGTTTGTTGCTGCGTTGAAGCCTACGCCAATTTCTTCGTTTTTCAAGCGCTCAACGATGACTGATCCTTCAAGTCCAGCGTTGTGAGCAATTTGACGAATTGGCTCTTCAAGAGAACGTAGAACGATGTTTACACCTGTTTGAACGTCACCATCAGCTTCAATTGAAGCGACTTTGTTGTATACATTCACAAGTGCTGTACCACCACCGGATACGATACCTTCTTCAACTGCTGCACGAGTTGAGTTCAGTGCATCCTCGATACGTAGTTTACGCTCTTTTAGTTCTGTTTCAGTTGCAGCACCAACTTTGATGACAGCGACGCCTCCAGCTAGTTTTGCAAGACGTTCTTGTAATTTTTCTTTATCGAATTCAGAAGTTGTTTCTTCTACTTGTGCACGGATTTGGTTCACACGTGCTGCAATTTGAGCAGAATCTCCTGAGCCCTCTACGATTGTTGTGTTTTCTTTTGTCACAACGACTTTAGACGCGCGACCAAGCTGACCGATTTCAGTTGATTTCAGGTCAAGTCCTAGATCTTCTGTGATTAATTCTCCGCCAGTTAGAACAGAGATGTCTTCAAGCATTGCTTTACGACGATCACCGAATCCAGGTGCTTTTACTGCTACTGCGTTGAATGTACCACGAAGCTTGTTCACAACAAGAGTTGCAAGTGCTTCGCCTTCTACATCTTCAGCAATAAGCAATAATGGTTTTCCTTGTTGTACAACTTGCTCAAGTACAGGAAGGATTTCTTGAATGTTTGTGATTTTTTTATCAGTGATTAAGATGTAAGGATTTTCAAGAACTGCTTCCATCTTATCAGAATCTGTCACCATGTATGGTGAAGCATATCCGCGGTCAAACTGCATACCTTCAACCACTTCTAGCTCAGTTGTGAAACCTTTAGATTCTTCAATTGTGATAACTCCGTCGTTGCCAACGCGCTCCATCGCTTCAGCGATTAGGCTGCCGACTTCTTCATCTGCTGCAGAAATAGCCGCAACTTGAGCAATTGATTCTTTACCTTCGATTGGTTTAGAAATCTCGTGCAAGCCTTCAAGTGCTACTTTCACTGCTTCTTCGATCCCTTTACGAACGCCAACAGGGTTTGCACCAGCTGTTACGTTTTTAAGACCTTCACGGATCATCGCTTGAGCTAGAACTGTTGCAGTCGTTGTACCGTCACCAGCTACGTCATTTGTTTTGCTTGCAACTTCAGCCACAAGTTTTGCACCCATGTTTTCAAATGCATCTTCTAATTCGATTTCTTTTGCAATCGTTACACCATCATTTGTGATAAGTGGAGAACCGAATTTTTTCTCAAGAACCACGTTACGTCCTTTTGGTCCTAAAGTTACTTTTACAGCATCTGCAAGTGCATCTACACCACGTAACATCGCGCGACGTGCTTCTTCACTGAACTTAATATCTTTTGCCATAATAACGAAACCTCCTCAGTCTTTTTAGAAAATATATCTCAATGCCTTTTTATGTGATTAACCAATAACAGCTAAAATGTCGCTCTCACGAAGGATTAAATATTCTTTTCCTTCATATTTCACTTCAGTGCCTGCATATTTTGAGAAGATAATGCGGTCGCCTGTGCTTACTTCTAACGCAACGCGCTCACCACTTTCAAGTACACGCCCTGAACCTGCTGCAACAATTTTACCTTCTTGCGGTTTTTCTTTTGCAGAATCCGGTAAAACAATACCGCTAGCGGTTTTTTCCTCAGATTCAACGAGTTCAATGATTACGCGATCGCCTAATGGCTTTAACATAAGAAACAACCTCCTCAATTTTTATATGTAGTCTTTTTTAGCACTCATCACCAGTGAGTGCTAACACATTTATTATAATAAAGAATGTCTTCTGCAATTTCAAGTGAAAACCTTTAAAAATTTTTACGCTTTCACGATCTTTTTGAATCTCAGATTCTTTCCTTTTCATCGAAAAAGAAGACTTGTGTTACAATAAATTTAGTTCTTTTAGTAAAGGGGTTTTCGTTACTTGAAAAAACAATATTGGTACATCATCTTAACGTATATATTGGTACAGGTATCTGCGTTTCCTTATTTTCTCATAATGAAATGGCTGGGATTCATTCAATCACCGATGACTCAAACAGAGCTTTCAAAATTATCAGGAACGTGGACAATCATCAGTTTCTGTATCGGATTGATCATTATTCTGCTCATCCTTCGAACCGTCCCAAAAGCTTCACTGCGAAATGAAGCGCCAGCTTCAATCGGTTCTGCTATCGCATGGATCATTGGCGGTTTCTTTCTTTCTCTCTTTGCACAATCGATTGCGGGGGCGATTGAACAATATGCATTTGGCATTGGACGAGAATCTGAAAATACCCAAAACATTTTATCCATTATGGATGCCGTTCCTTGGCTTGTGATCGTCATCGCCCTGATTGGACCGATATTAGAGGAAATCATTTTCCGTAAAATCATCTTTGGTGTGATTTATGAAAAAACGAATTTCTTCATTGGAGCACTTGCCAGTTCAGTGGTTTTCGCTGCTGTACATTATGATTTTCCCCATATCTTGCTCTATACCGCAATGGGCTTTACCTTTGCCTTTTTATATGCGAAAACAAAACGAATCATTGTCCCAATCGGCGCTCATATGCTGATGAACTCACTTGTCGTTCTTGTGCAGATTGAGCCAGTGAAAAAAATGATTGAAGAACAATCTCAAACCATGCAAATGATTATTGGAGGCTTTTTCTCATGAGAAACCCAGTCGTATGGGGCATCATTTATTTTGCCGTAGGTGTCGCTTTCACCTATATGGCCATTCAAAATCCAGGTGACATGTGGTCATTTTACAGCATTTTGCTGATGGTGTTTGCGGCCTATAATATCAATATCGCGCTTAAAATGTTTGCCTTCTCTGTCAAACTCAAAAAACAGCAGCAAAAATAAATTAAAAACCATTTTCCGCGTTTGGAAAATGGTTTTTTTATGGAGGACGTGTCTTGATGGAACATGAAAAACTTCGCACCTTTAATGATCAGCATGAAACCATTGGAGCTGCCGCTCGTTCAGATGTCCACGCCCAAGGTCTTTGGCATGAAACATTTCATTTCTGGCTTCTCAAAAAGGAGCTTGGCACCGTGTATCTCTGTTTTCAGCTAAGGAGTCCTGCAAAAAAGGATTTTCCTTCACTGTTTGATATCACCGCAGCAGGTCACCTTCTTGCAGATGAACAGCCTTCTGAGGGCTTAAGAGAAGTAGAAGAAGAGCTTGGTCTTTCTATCCCTTTTGAGAACCTTACTTATACAGGAATCATAAAAGATGAAATTCACCTGCCTTCTTTCATTGACCGTGAGTTCTGCCATGTGTATCTTTATATGAATGAAGAAAATCATATGGAAGTTCATCTACAGAAAGAAGAAGTCGCTGGTCTGTACAGAGCAAAACTGGTTGATGCACAGCAGCTTTTAACAGGATCATGTGAAAGAATTCGAATCGAGGGCTTTAAAGTTGATACAAACGGAGAACGATGTGAGGAAAGCATCGAAGTGGGTGTTCATGATTTTGTCTCGCATGAGCCTGCCTATTATGAGCACCTCTTTCACACGATCAATCAATTTCTTACACAATAGAAAAAGCATCGTGATCCCTTATTGGATCATGATGCTTTTTTATGAAACATAATGTTTTTCTTTCTCCTCTGTTTGCTGCATTTTGCGATAGGTCACTCTTGAAATGATAATGCTCACTTCGTATAAAACGAGCATTGGCAAGGTGACCATGAGGTGAGAAACAAGCTCTGGCGGTGTAATGAGTGCGGCAATGACAAGGAGGACAAAATAGGCATACTTCCGTATTTTTGATAAAAACATCGGTGTGATGATGCCGAGTCTTGTGAGAAACATCAACACGACGGGCATCTGAAACAAAAAGCCAAATGGAAGTGTTAGCTGCATTAGAAATGTAAAATACTCATGAATCCCAATGACTTGCTCTACATTTAAATCATTCGACATTCGCATCATAAAATCGACGACAAACGGAAATAAAATAAAGTAAGAGAAAGCCACACCGCTCAAAAATAAAAGCAGTGCAATCGGAATGTAAGCAAGTGTCACCTTTCTTTCTTTCTCATATAAGCCAGGACTCACAAACGCCCACAGCTGATATAAAATAACGGGACACGTCAAAACCAAAGCAATGACAAATGCGAACTGCATAAACACGTACAGTGGATCTGTAAGTTTAAATGCATTCAGCGTCAGTGTTGCCGCTTCATCGGTATTTTGTAAATACACAATGACCGGCTTAGCGAGAAAAAAACCAGCCACCATAAAGGCGACAAAAAACATCGCAATGATCACTAGGCGTTTTCGCAGTTCCACAATATGCTCCATAAGCGGCATATCTTTGACATTCATGAAGCTCATCCTATTCTACTGATCTTCTTTTTTCTTTTTTTCTTCCTGATCATCAGCTAAGCCTTTTGTGGCATTTTTGAATTCACGTAATGTATCTCCTGCTGCTCTTCCTAATTCAGGAAGCTTTTTCGGCCCAAAAATAATGAGCGCTACAATCGCAATCAGAATCAAACTCCCAGGACCGATCGGACCCATTTGCTCCACCCCCTTTACCCCTTTTCGTCAGTCCTCCTGCGTAACAGAGTAATGCTTTAAGAAATACACAAGAGACTGAAGTTCAACCGCCAAATCTATATGATGAATTCGAATGTGTTCCGGCACATTCAATCGAGCCGGCGTAAAGTTAAGGATTCCTTTGATGCCAAGGGCAATCAAACGATCTGTAATGGATTGAGCTGCTACGGCAGGTACTGTCAAAATTGCAACAGGGATATCTCCTACCTCTTGAACATGCTCTTCAAGCTTATCCAAATCATAGACAGGCACGCCGCCTATCTCACTTCCTATTTTACTCTCATTGACGTCAAAAGCCATTGAAATTTTTGTATTATTATTTTTTATGAAATTATAGTGTAAAAAAGCAGTCCCTAAATTCCCGACACCGATGAGCATGACATTGGTCATTTCATCTTGGTCAAGGGTCTTTCTGAAGAAGGTCAAGAGATAATCGACATTATAGCCATACCCTTTCTTCCCAAGTGCACCAAAGTACGAAAAATCTCGGCGAATGGTAGCAGAATCCACTTTGACTGCATCACTAAGCTCAGCTGATGACACCCTTTGTTTTCCTGATGCATGCAAATTTTTTAAAAAACGGTAGTAAAGCGGCAAACGTTTGGCTGTCGCTTGTGGAATTTTTGACTGATCTATATTCATATAAGGTCCTCCAACTTAAATATCAGATGCTCTGTGAAAATCACCGTTTTTCCCGCCTGTCTTTTCAATTAGATAGGTTGGACCGATGATCATGCCTTTATCAATCGCTTTGCACATATCGTAAACGGTCAGTGCACATACTGAAGCAGAAGTGAGCGCTTCCATCTCCACACCCGTACTTCCTTTTGTTTTCACCTGTACTTGTATGTTCAGGATGTGCGCATTTCCGTCTTCCTCCCAATTAAAGGAGATATCCACGCCTTTTAGTGCAAGCGGATGACACATTGGAATGATGGTAGATGTTTGCTTTGCTGCCATGATGCCAGCAACCTGTGCAACAGACAGCACATCCCCTTTTCCAATTTCATGCTGTTGTATTTTATGAAACACTTCTTTTATCATACGAACACTTGAAACAGCAACGGCGGTTCTCACTGTAGACGATTTGTCACTAATGTCGACCATCTTTGCTCTCCCCTGTTCGTTAAAGTGGCTAAATTGACTCATCTTTCAACGCTCCCTCACTCAAATGATACACTATTTTTTCCTATCTGTCTTTCATTTGAATATGGCGATTGTATGTAACATTTGCCGGTTTACTGCTGATAAGCTACACTTAACATATTATAGCAGAGGTGAAGTTACATGATGATTCTACAAGTGAATCAGCTGTCCAAATCGTTTGGCGCTGATACCGTTTTAACGAATATAAAATTGGAAGTCAAAGCAAGGGATCGAATTGCCATTGTAGGTCGTAACGGCGCAGGCAAATCCACGCTTTTGAAAATCATTGCCGGTCAAATGTCTTACGAGCAAGGTGAGATCATCAAACCAAAAGACCTATCGATCGGCTATTTAGCACAGCATACCGATGTGACGTCTACACGTACGCTAAAAGACGAATTATTATCGGTTTTTGATCATTTAAAAGAGATGGAACAAGAGATGAGAACCATTGAGGAGAAAATGGCTTCTTCCACAGGTTCTGAGCTGGATGCCCTTATGAAAACCTATGACAGGCTTCAGCAGGAATTTAAAGATCAAGGCGGCTATCAATATGAAGCAGATGTCCGCTCCATTCTTCATGGACTCGGCTTTAGTCATTTTGAAGATGAGACAACCGTCCAATCCTTAAGCGGCGGCCAGAAAACCCGTCTAGCGCTTGGAAAGCTCTTGTTAATGAAACCAGAACTCTTAATTCTGGATGAGCCGACCAACCATTTAGATATTGATACCTTATCATGGCTTGAGCAGTATTTGCAAAATTATACAGGTGCTATTCTCATCGTGTCCCATGACCGCTATTTCTTAGACAAAGTCGTAAACCACGTCTATGAAGTCTCAAGAACTTCGATGAAAAAGTTTGCAGGGAACTATAGTAAGTATCTGGATCTGAAAGCAGAGCAGCTCGAGCGGGATATGAAACTATACGAAAAGCAGCAAGAAGAGATCTCAAAGCTCCAGGATTTCGTGGACCGCAACCTGGCAAGAGCCTCCACCACAAAGCGCGCTCAAAGCAGACGCAAACAGCTCGAACGGATGGATCGTTTAGATAAGCCTTTAGGAGATGAAAAATCTGCAAACTTTCATTTTGATATTACGAGACAAAGCGGCAATGATGTACTGAAGGTACATGATCTCGATATTAGTTATGATGAAAAAACACCGCTCCTATCCTCGCTTTCTTTTCAGATTAAACGCGAGGATAGTGTGGCACTCATTGGTCCTAACGGGATCGGGAAATCAACCCTTTTAAAAACGTTAACGAACACATTAACACCGGTAAAAGGCGACATCACTTTTGGATCTCATGTCACGATCGGCTACTATGACCAAGAGCAAGCCAAACTGACATCCTCGAAAAAAGTGCTAAATGAGCTTTGGGATGATTATCCTCATATGAATGAAAAAGAAATTCGGACATGTTTAGGAAACTTCCTCTTCTCAGGTGATGATGTTTTAAAACCTGTCCATGCATTAAGCGGTGGGGAAAAAGCACGTCTTGCACTGGCAAAGCTAATGCTCCAAAAAGCCAATTTCCTTATTCTCGATGAACCGACAAACCATCTGGACTTAGATAGTAAGGAAATTTTAGAGAATGCACTGATCGATTATCCAGGAACCATCTTATTTGTTTCGCATGATCGTTATTTCATCAATCGTCTGGCAACGAAAGTATTTGAGCTGTCGCCTACAGAAACTAAAGAATATCTCGGTGATTATGACTACTACCTCGAAAAGAAAAATGAACAACTAGAGCTGAAGGCACTTCAACAAAATGAACCGGTTAAAAAACAAACTGCCCAGCCAGCAGAAACAACAAAGCTTTCTTATGCGGAAGAAAAAGAACTGAAAAAGAAAGAAAGACAAAAGCAGCGCAGGATTGAAGAAATTGAAAAACGGATTGCTGTCATTGAAGACAAGCTCGGTGAAAATGAAGAGCTGTTATGTGATCCTGATATTTTTCAAGATCACGAGAAGATTCAAGCCATTCAAACAGAAAATGATACGCTCAATCAAGAGTTAGAATCACTTTTTGCGGAGTGGGAAGAGCTGTCAGATTCTTAAAGAGTGCCCTAAAGGGTACTCTTTTTTTCCTTTCAATGAAAATATATTATCCACAACGATACCCACAATAACTTCTTGATTATTCTTAATCACTTGGGACTTACCCACATTATACACAGAGTTTTAATCACATATCCACAAAAAAGGTCGTATTTATACACATCCTCTTCACTTTAAAACAAAATTTTCTAACAATTGTGGATATATAACGTTTACATGTGAATAAATCGCTTTCATAGAAAAATAAAAACCCCTGTAATCCACAGGAGTTTTTATCCATATGAGACTAGCGGCAATCCTGGCTGGCCATTCATCGCCATATCGCCTCTGATTCCTTTTTCAAACGCAATGGTTCCAGCGGCAGCGATCATGGCTGCATTATCTGTGCAAAGTGATAATGGCGGAATAATGACCTTCACGTCTGGCAGTTTCGTGAATGCTGATGTTAAAGCTTCTCTTAGTCCTTTATTGGCAGCGACTCCTCCAGCTAGAACAACCTGCTTCACACCATAGGCTTCTGCTGCTTTCAATGTTTTCCCAACAAGCACCTCAATGACACTTGCTTGAAAACTTGCGGCTAAATTCTCTGGGGCAATCGTTTCTCCCTTTTGTGACGCATTGTGTAAGGTGTTGATCACAGCTGATTTTAAACCACTGAAGCTAAAGTGATAAGACCCTTCTTCAAGCCATGCACGAGGAAGCTTAATTGTCGGCTCTCCTTCATGTGCTAACCGATCAATATGAGGTCCACCTGGGTACGGGAGACCCATCGTCCGGGCCACTTTATCGTAGGCTTCTCCAGCTGCATCATCTAATGTTTCTCCGATAACCTCAAAAGATCCGTGCTCCTTCATTAAAACAAGCTCAGTATGTCCGCCAGAGACAACAAGAGCTAAACATGGAAACTCCAATTCATCAACGAGCTGGTTGGCATAAATATGCCCTGCAATATGATGAACACCAACAAGAGGAATTTGATGGGCAAAGCTCAGTGCCTTTGCTGCATTGACGCCAATCAGCAGGGCACCGACGAGGCCAGGTCCTTCCGTAACAGCAATCGCATCCAAATCCTTAAAGCTCATACCCGCCTGTGTCATCACTTCTTCTAATACGATGGTGACTTGCTCCACGTGATGCCTCGAAGCAATTTCAGGTACAACACCGCCAAATCGTTTATGACTGTCTATTTGCGAGGCGACCACATTTGCCACGATTTCCTTTCCATTTTTCACAATGGATGCAGCTGTTTCATCACAGCTTGTTTCTATACCTAATATGAATCGATCTGTTTGTTCACTCATTTATATTCACCCACATGACTAACGCATCTTCTCCATTATCCGTATAATAATTCTTTCGAATAGAAGCTGGTCTGAAACCGAGCTTTTCATAGAGGGATTGTGCTGGTGTATTCGAAACCCGCACCTCTAAAGAAAGATGATCTGTCTTTTTTTCTTTGCAAAATTCCATGACATATCGAAGCAATGCTTCCCCGTAGCCTTTTCCTCTATGCTCAGGGAGAATCGCAATGTTCGTAATTTGTGCATCGTCCATGACAATCCAGACCCCGCAATATCCAACAGGCTGCTTATCTTCCTCGATGAGGAAGTAATGGCTGTATTGGTTATGCAGAATCTCATAGACAAACGATTCCTTTTTCCAAGGCGCTGTAAACGAATGCACTTCAATCGTATACACCTCTGGAATGTCCGCTACTGTCATTTGTCGTATTTCTGCTATGTTAAGGTTATTTTTGTCCTTCAAGCCATTTCACTTCCGCTTCTGCCAAACGAATATAGTTAGGAACAAGCTGATGAACATCTTCAGCAGGACGATCTGCGCCTAAAAATGCAAGCACTGAAGGTCTTGGGTTATGAAATGTCCCCTCTGCCAGTACAGCCGTTTCTCCTAAAATGGAGCGAATGCTCTCTTCATGAAGGTGCACATCTTGTCCAAGAAATAGAACAGGTTTTCCTGTCTTCTTCAGCTCATGAAGCCAATCCGTGAGCAGGATATTTTGATCTGGTTCGACCTCTTTGATCTTACCTTTTTCAAACGTATATAGCCCAGTATAAACTTGTCCTCTTCTCGCATCAAATAGAGGTGAGATATACCCATCAAAATATTGGCCATTTGCCGCAAGCGCTTCTAAACTCGAAACAGCCGATATCGGGATAGACAGCGTCCACGCAAGTGTTTTTGCTATAGTAACACCTATTCTGACGCCAGTGTAAGAACCAGGTCCTTTTGCCACAACGATTTTACTTAGTTCTCTTGGTGCTACACCACATTCTTTCATCAATGCTTCAACAGTGGGCATCGCTCGAACGGAATGGTTCTTTTTTAAATACGTAATGCTCTCGCCAATCACAGTGAGGTCTCTTACAAGAGCAATTCCTAGTGTATGGTTTGATGTATCAATGGCCAGTATGGTCAAATTCTTTCATCTCCTTACAAAGGGACTCATAACGCTCCCCTTTTGCATCAAACGTGAGATGCCGTTCTTCTTCACGTTCTGTTCTCAGCATTTCAATTTTTAAATAGGAAGAAGGCAATTGAGGTTCAATAAGATGTGCCCATTCAACCAAGCATACACCTTCACCCTCAAAATATTCTTCTAGTCCGATGTCTTCTTCCGCATCTTCCATGCGGTACACGTCCATATGGTAAAGTGGCAGTCTGCCATCGGTATATTCTTTAATAATTGTAAAGGTGGGGCTGTTGACGATACGGGTAATTCCTAAGCCTTTCGCAAAACCTTTTGAAAAAGTGGTTTTGCCTGCGCCTAAATCTCCTTCTAATGTCAATACATCGCCTGGCATCACAAGTTTGGCCAAAGCAGCGGCAATTCGTTTCGTCTCATCCGCACCTTTTGTTGTCCATGTTAATTTCACCGTTGATGTCACCTCATTTCTTAAAATGATTATATCCTTTTTTCATTAACATTGTTTGTTGATCATTGTCTTTTAACATAACACTGGCTGCTTGATCATCCTTGACTTGTCCAATACGTGTGATCTGAATGCCTTCTTTTTGACATTCAGATTCAAAGCTTTCCCAATCAGATTCTGGTATCGTACCAGTTAAAACAAAGTCTTCTCCCCCAAATAACACCCATTCAAGCCAGTCTTTGCGCAGCACCTGTAAATCTGGATGAATTGGAAGCTTATCAGCTTCTATCTCGATCCTCACACCGCTCGCTTCGGCTATCTCATTCAACTCACTCGCTAATCCATCACTCACATCATTCAAGGTGACCCGCGGGAAACTTGAACAAATGTGACCAGCAGCAATATGAGGCTGAGGCATTTTATGACGCTTAAGAAAGAAATCAGCGTCGACCGCCTTAGAAGGGACTGCTTCGTTCATTAAGATTGATAACCCAGCAGCCGACGAACCGAGTTCACCTGTGACAAAGACGACGTCTCCAGTTTGAGCACTGTGGCGATAACAAGCTGCTCCCTTTGACACCTCACCAATGACCGTCACGGTAATGACAAAGTCACTGCGGGTGGCTACTGTATCTCCACCAATCAAATCCATACGATAGGTGTCAGCCAACGCTTTCATTCCCTCATAAAGAGCCGTGACGATTGTTTCATCACCATGAGGCGGGATTGCAATTGAAACAAGATAATACTTTGGCGTGCCTCCCATTGCAGCGATATCACTGACATTGACTGCCAGTGCCTTAAAGCCAACTTCAAAAGGTGTGGAAAAGTCAAAACGAAAATGAACATGTTCCACCATTGTATCAACACAAACGACCTCTTCACAATGTGAATGAGGTTGATAAACACTTGCATCATCACCGATGCCCATGATCAAAGAGCGCTGATATGTATCTTTTGGTGTGATTCGGCGAATAAGATCAAATTCATCCATAAAAAGACAGCCCCTTCTTGCAATCAATTGGTTAAGTATACATGATGTCAAACACAGTTAGTATTAGTGTAGCGAATATAAATCTTAGTTCCAACTAAAAATGATATAAAGAAAGCCTGGTGTGTAAAAACCAGGCTGGGTTGAAGTAATCTATCTATTCTTTCATACAGTGTAGCCAAACACAAATCATTTCATTGCATCGTGGGTACTTGTAGAAAGAAAAAGACATAAAAAAAAACGAAACTATACGTTTTCGTTTACAAGTCATAAAAATGGCGGTCCGGACGGGACTCGAACCCGCGACCTCCTGCGTGACAGGCAGGCATTCTAACCAACTGAACTACCGGACCATTTTGGTTGCGGGGGCAGGATTTGAACCTGCGACCTTCGGGTTATGAGCCCGACGAGCTACCGAACTGCTCCACCCCGCGATGATATAAATATTACAAGCTTGGCGGCGTCCTACTCTCACAGGGGGAAACCCCCAACTACCATCGGCGCTGAAGAGCTTAACTTCCGTGTTCGGTATGGGAACGGGTGTGACCTCTTCGCTATCGCCACCAAACCTGATGGAGAGAATGTTCTCTCAAAACTAGATAACAATGTTCATGTTTCACATTAGAATATAGGTTAAGTCCTCGATCTATTAGTATCTGTCAGCTCCACGTGTCACCACGCTTCCACCTCAGACCTATCAACCTGATCATCTTTCAGGGATCTTACTTCCTTGCGGAATGGGAAATCTCATCTTGAGGGGGGCTTCATGCTTAGATGCTTTCAGCACTTATCCCGTCCGCACATAGCTACCCAGCGATGCCCTTGGCAGAACAACTGGTACACCAGCGGTGCGTCCATCCCGGTCCTCTCGTACTAAGGACAGCTCCTCTCAAATTTCCTGCGCCCGCGACGGATAGGGACCGAACTGTCTCACGACGTTCTGAACCCAGCTCGCGTACCGCTTTAATGGGCGAACAGCCCAACCCTTGGGACCGACTACAGCCCCAGGATGCGATGAGCCGACATCGAGGTGCCAAACCTCCCCGTCGATGTGGACTCTTGGGGGAGATAAGCCTGTTATCCCCGGGGTAGCTTTTATCCGTTGAGCGATGGCCCTTCCATGCGGAACCACCGGATCACTAAGCCCGACTTTCGTCCCTGCTCGACTTGTAGGTCTCGCAGTCAAGCTCCCTTGTGCCTTTACACTCTGCGAATGATTTCCAACCATTCTGAGGGAACCTTTGGGCGCCTCCGTTACATTTTAGGAGGCGACCGCCCCAGTCAAACTGCCCACCTGACACTGTCTCCCTGCCCGATAAGGGCAGCGGGTTAGAAGGTCAATACAGCCAGGGTAGTATCCCACCGATGCCTCCACCGAAGCTAGCGCTCCGGTTTCCAAGGCTCCTACCTATCCTGTACAAGCTGTACCAACATTCAATATCAGGCTGCAGTAAAGCTCCACGGGGTCTTTCCGTCCTGTCGCGGGTAACCTGCATCTTCACAGGTACTATAATTTCACCGAGTCTCTCGTTGAGACAGTGCCCAGATCGTTGCGCCTTTCGTGCGGGTCGGAACTTACCCGACAAGGAATTTCGCTACCTTAGGACCGTTATAGTTACGGCCGCCGTTTACTGGGGCTTCAATTCGCACCTTCGCTTACGCTAAGCGCTCCTCTTAACCTTCCAGCACCGGGCAGGCGTCAGCCCCTATACTTCGCCTTACGGCTTCGCAGAGACCTGTGTTTTTGCTAAACAGTCGCCTGGGCCTATTCACTGCGGCTTCTCGGGGCTTTAACACCCTAAGAAGCACCCCTTCTCCCGAAGTTACGGGGTCATTTTGCCGAGTTCCTTAACGAGAGTTCTCTCGATCACCTTAGGATTCTCTCCTCGCCTACCTGTGTCGGTTTGCGGTACGGGCACCTCTCACCTCGCTAGAGGCTTTTCTTGGCAGTGTGGAATCAGGAACTTCGCTACTAAATTTCGCTCGCCATCACAGCTCAGCCTTTACGGGAAACGGATTTGCCTATTTCCCAGCCTAACTGCTTGGACGCGGATATCCAATACCGCGCTTACCCTATCCTCCTGCGTCCCCCCATTGCTCAAATGGTGAGGAGGTGGTACAGGAATATCAACCTGTTGTCCATCGCCTACGCCTTTCGGCCTCGGCTTAGGTCCCGACTAACCCTGAGCGGACGAGCCTTCCTCAGGAAACCTTAGGCATTCGGTGGACGGGATTCTCACCCGTCTTTCGCTACTCATACCGGCATTCTCACTTCTAAGCGCTCCACCAGTCCTTCCGGTCTGGCTTCACAGCCCTTAGAACGCTCTCCTACCACTGTTCGTAAGAACAGTCCGCAGCTTCGGTGATACGTTTAGCCCCGGTACATTTTCGGCGCAGAGTCACTCGACCAGTGAGCTATTACGCACTCTTTAAATGGTGGCTGCTTCTAAGCCAACATCCTGGTTGTCTAAGCAACTCCACATCCTTTTCCACTTAACGTATACTTTGGGACCTTAGCTGGCGGTCTGGGCTGTTTCCCTTTCGACTACGGATCTTATCACTCGCAGTCTGACTCCCAAGGATAAGTCATCGGCATTCGGAGTTTGACTGAATTCGGTAACCCGGTAGGGGCCCCTAGTCCAATCAGTGCTCTACCTCCGAGACTCTTACCTTGAGGCTAGCCCTAAAGCTATTTCGGAGAGAACCAGCTATCTCCAGGTTCGATTGGCATTTCACCCCTACCCACACCTCATCCCCGCACTTTTCAACGTGCGTGGGTTCGGGCCTCCATTCAGTGTTACCTGAACTTCACCCTGGACATGGGTAGATCACCTGGTTTCGGGTCTACGACCACGTACTCATGCGCCCTATTCAGACTCGCTTTCGCTGCGGCTCCGCATCTTCTGCTTAACCTTGCACGGGATCGTAACTCGCCGGTTCATTCTACAAAAGGCACGCCATCACCCGTTAACGGGCTCTGACTACTTGTAGGCACACGGTTTCAGGATCTATTTCACTCCCCTTCCGGGGTGCTTTTCACCTTTCCCTCACGGTACTGGTTCACTATCGGTCACTAGGGAGTATTTAGCCTTGGGAGATGGTCCTCCCGGATTCCGACGGAATTTCACGTGTTCCGCCGTACTCAGGATCCACTCTGGAGAGAACAACATTTCAGTTACAGGGCTGTTACCTTCTTTGGCGGGCCTTTCCAGACCTCTTCGCTTATATCGTTCCTTTGTAACTCCGTATAGAGTGTCCTACAACCCCAAGAGGCAAGCCTCTTGGTTTGGGCTGTTCCCGTTTCGCTCGCCGCTACTCAGGGAATCGCATTTGCTTTCTCTTCCTCCGGGTACTTAGATGTTTCAGTTCCCCGGGTATGCCTTCTCATACTCTATGTATTCAAGTATGGATACTACTCCATTACGAGCAGTGGGTTTCCCCATTCGGAAATCTCCGGATCAAAGCTTGCTTACAGCTCCCCGAAGCATATCGGTGTTCGTCCCGTCCTTCATCGGCTCCTAGTGCCAAGGCATCCACCGTGCGCCCTTTCTAACTTAACCATTTCTTACTTTAGAAAGAATCACTATGTGTGATGAACTTTGCATTGCATTCAATGTGAATGTATTACTTATTGTTATCTAGTTTTCAAAGAACAATCCTGTCTCGATAGAGACATGTTTTGAAGGAATGATCCTTCAAAACTAAACAAGACGAAAACGTACGCTGCTCCATATATCCTTAGAAAGGAGGTGATCCAGCCGCACCTTCCGATACGGCTACCTTGTTACGACTTCACCCCAATCATCTGCCCCACCTTCGGCGGCTGGCTCCATAAAGGTTACCTCACCGACTTCGGGTGTTGCAAACTCTCGTGGTGTGACGGGCGGTGTGTACAAGGCCCGGGAACGTATTCACCGCGGCATGCTGATCCGCGATTACTAGCGATTCCAGCTTCACGCAGTCGAGTTGCAGACTGCGATCCGAACTGAGAACAGATTTATGGGATTGGCTAAACCTTGCGGTCTTGCAGCCCTTTGTTCTGTCCATTGTAGCACGTGTGTAGCCCAGGTCATAAGGGGCATGATGATTTGACGTCATCCCCACCTTCCTCCGGTTTGTCACCGGCAGTCACCTTAGAGTGCCCAACTGAATGCTGGCAACTAAGATCAAGGGTTGCGCTCGTTGCGGGACTTAACCCAACATCTCACGACACGAGCTGACGACAACCATGCACCACCTGTCACTCTGTCCCCGAAGGGAAAGCCCTATCTCTAGGGTTGTCAGAGGATGTCAAGACCTGGTAAGGTTCTTCGCGTTGCTTCGAATTAAACCACATGCTCCACCGCTTGTGCGGGCCCCCGTCAATTCCTTTGAGTTTCAGTCTTGCGACCGTACTCCCCAGGCGGAGTGCTTAATGCGTTAGCTGCAGCACTAAGGGGCGGAAACCCCCTAACACTTAGCACTCATCGTTTACGGCGTGGACTACCAGGGTATCTAATCCTGTTCGCTCCCCACGCTTTCGCTCCTCAGCGTCAGTTACAGACCAGAGAGTCGCCTTCGCCACTGGTGTTCCTCCACATCTCTACGCATTTCACCGCTACACGTGGAATTCCACTCTCCTCTTCTGCACTCAAGTTTCCCAGTTTCCAATGACCCTCCCCGGTTGAGCCGGGGGCTTTCACATCAGACTTAAGAAACCGCCTGCGAGCCCTTTACGCCCAATAATTCCGGACAACGCTTGCCACCTACGTATTACCGCGGCTGCTGGCACGTAGTTAGCCGTGGCTTTCTGGTTAGGTACCGTCAAGGTGCGAGCAGTTACTCTCGCACTTGTTCTTCCCTAACAACAGAGCTTTACGATCCGAAAACCTTCATCACTCACGCGGCGTTGCTCCGTCAGACTTTCGTCCATTGCGGAAGATTCCCTACTGCTGCCTCCCGTAGGAGTCTGGGCCGTGTCTCAGTCCCAGTGTGGCCGATCACCCTCTCAGGTCGGCTACGCATCGTCGCCTTGGTGAGCCATTACCCCACCAACTAGCTAATGCGCCGCGGGTCCATCTGTAAGTGACAGCCGAAACCGTCTTTCATCCTTGAACCATGCGGTTCAAGGAACTATCCGGTATTAGCTCCGGTTTCCCGGAGTTATCCCAGTCTTACAGGCAGGTTACCCACGTGTTACTCACCCGTCCGCCGCTAACATCCGGGAGCAAGCTCCCTTCTGTCCGCTCGACTTGCATGTATTAGGCACGCCGCCAGCGTTCGTCCTGAGCCAGGATCAAACTCTCCGAGGTATGCAGGATGCATATCACACATGCGTTGCTACACGATGTAGCGAACTTAGCATGTGATCATTTCCTGCCTCGTCAGCGTTTGACTGACTACCTATGAAGTATCATAGGATTTTTTATAAAAACTCGAATTAACAGGTACGTTTTGTCTTGTTTAGTTTTCAAAGATCATGTTCAAAATGGAGCGGGTGATGAG
The DNA here is from genome assembly GCF_038008785.1 of Bacillus sp. FSL R5-0659. Classification (NCBI taxonomy): domain Bacteria; kingdom Bacillati; phylum Bacillota; class Bacilli; order Caryophanales; family Bacillaceae; genus Bacillus; species Bacillus sp. FSL R5-0659. The sequence continues at coordinate 592,166 of NZ_JBBOZU010000001.1, read as the reverse complement.
AATCGAACTCACGACATCAGCTTGGAAGGCTGAGGTTTTACCACTAAACTACACCCGCGTGGTTTGTATTGGCGCGCCCGAGAGGAGTCGAACCCCTAACCTTTTGATCCGTAGTCAAACGCTCTATCCAATTGAGCTACGGGCGCTTAATCAGGCGACTTAATTATCTTAACATATCGTTTTTATTAAGTCAACATCTTTTTAAAATTTGTTTGCCGCATCCGTGTGAACGTCTGTGTTTCAAATACGTCATCAGCGACGAATAAAAATATACCATGGATCACACAAAAGGGTCAATACATTTTTCTAAAAAAGTTTCATGTTTTTTTAAAATTGATTTTTTCTTAGATCAATAGACATGTAATAGCCCTATTTTCTTCTCTTTCTTCATAATTCCAATGATTCTTAAATAAAATCTTTCTAAATACAAAGGAGGACAAAACATGGCCACATAGAATTTTTATTTATTGGAAAATTCTTAATATTTTTCCAAGCATTTAAAGGAGGTAGGAGATGATGAAAAAGTTTATCGCTTTTCAGATCATGATCGCTTTGGTGATAGGAGCTCTTATCGGCCATTTCTTCCCTGACTTCGGAATGGCTCTGCGGCCAATTGGAGATGGATTCATCAGGCTGATTAAAATGATCGTTGTTCCAATCGTTTTCTCTACCATTGTTATTGGTGCAGCCGGTAGCGGCGGCATGAAGAAAATGGGCAGCCTTGGATTAAAGACGATCATTTGGTTTGAGGTCATCACAACCATCGTTCTTGGGATCGGGCTATTATTGGCAAATGGTCTAAAGCCTGGCGTTGGTCTCGATTTCTCTAAATTAGCTAAGAAAGATATTGGGGAATTAGATGGTTATACTGAGAAGGTCGTTGACTTTAAACAAATGGTATTAGATATCATTCCAACCAATATCGTCGATGTTATGGCTCAGAATGATTTACTTGCTGTCATTTTCTTCGCCATATTATTTGGTGTAGCGGCAAGCGGCATCGGTAAAGCATCTGCTCCTGTTCTCACCTTCTTTGAATCAGTGGCACAAATCATGTTTAAGCTCACACAGATGGTGATGGTAACAGCACCTATTGGGGTTCTTGCATTAATGGCTGCTTCTGTCGGCCAATATGGCATTGTTTTATTAATCCCAATGATGAAGCTTGTCGGGACTGTTTTTTTAGGATTATTCATTATTCTCTTTGCTTTATTCCCTCTGGTCGCACTGATCTTCCGTTTTAACTATTTCGAAGTATTAAAAATGATTTGGGATTTGTTCCTTGTTGCCTTCTCTACTACGAGTACTGAAACTGTCCTTCCTCAATTGATGGAACGAATGGAGAAATACGGGTGTCCAAAAAGAATCGTTTCCTTCGTGATTCCATCTGGACTTTCTCTCAATTGTGATGGATCGAGTTTATATTTATCAGTTGCCTGCGTATTCCTCGCACAAGCGTTTGGTGTCGACATGAGTCTGTCACAGCAGCTTTTGATGATGCTTGTTCTTGTGTTAACGAGTAAAGGGATTGCAGCTGTGCCATCCGGTTCACTCGTTGTTCTTTTGGCAACCGCTCATGCAGTCGGTCTTCCAGCAGAAGGCGTTGCCATTATAGCCGGTGTTGACCGAATTATGGATATGGCACGAACAGGCGTGAATGTTCCAGGGCATGCCGTTGCTTGTATTGTCGTATCTAAATGGGAAAAAGTATTCCGCGAGTCAGCTTGGGAAATTCCAAAAGCAGGTAAAGAAACAAAAGGGATGTAATGTTATATGAAGGAAAGGGTTCGCCCTTTCCTTTTTTATGCTAAAAACGTTTGCTTTAGTACGGCTTTTCCTCGAGGATGCAGCTGCACTTCTGCATATGCCCCATTAATCAGCGTCATTTGCGGCGGGACATGTCCACAATCTATATCGTAAAAAATGGGGATTTGTAGTTCCTTTTGTAATTCTTCATATACATCCTGATACTGATACCCTTCAACAGGCACATCTACTGCACTTCGCCCAAACAACATACCTGAACAGTGATCAAACCACCCTGCTAGTTTTAATTGAACAAGCGATCTCTTCACACTTGCAGCATTTAATTCGCAGTTTTCGAAATACCAAAGAATTGGTTCATCTTTTATGAATGTTTCCTGAAAAGTTTTGACGTCCCCATAAGGTGTCCCTGCTAAATGACGTATGACATCAATGCAGCCACCCAGCAGTCTTCCCTTTACTATTTTTTCTTGTTGATCAACCGTATGCCATGCGGTCGATTCTGTTAAATGAAAAACATGTTTAATCGGATCGTCACGCTGCCATTCCTTTTGATACATAGATGAAGAAAACTGACTGATGTCCATTTCTCCCTTTGTTGAAAGCACTTCTTCCCACATGACAGTCGTTTGATCAAGTTCTTCTCCCTGAAGATCTACTAAGTTCGGTCCATGTGCAGTGGCAATGCCTGTATTTAATGTGAGCGCCAGCAGGAGTGCACTCGTATCTGAGTAACCAAGAATCCACTTTTTCTGCATCGATGAGAAATCGAGGTGCTCTAACACTTCCATAAGCAACTGTCCTCCCCATGGCGGGATGATGTGATCAATCTCATCACATGTCATCATGTACTGAAGTTCGTTTGCTCGTTCTATCGCAGGAGCAGATTTTGCCTTTTCCTGCTGCCAGACGGTCTCTCCACATATGACATCATAGCCTCTATTTTTCATTCGTTCACATGAAAGCTTAAACATATCATGTAAAGTTGGCTGTACACCTGAGGAAGGTGCAGTGACACCAATTGTTTGTCCTTTTTGCAAATGCGGAAATTGTATCACTCTGCTTCCCTCCAATCTCTATCTCTCTTACCCTATCCATTTTAAAGAAAATGCCCCTTTTATAAGGGACATCTCTTTTTATTCTTTTTGGCGCAGTACAGTATAGACTCCTGCAAAGATACATAGAATCCCAATGAATGAGCGTATCCCCATCTCTTCACCTAAAAGCAGCCAGCCAAGAGCTGCCCCTACAATCGGTTGAAAGAAGAAGAACAAACCGCCGCTCGAGGCATCCATCAATTGAAGCCCTCTATTCCACAAAAAGAATGCAAGAGCTGTTGAGATGATGCCTAGATAGAGAATACCGCCCCAAATCTCCGGTCTTGCCATCTGCTCCACATCTAGGTGAGGTAAACGAAATAAAGCAGGTGGTGTTAAGACAATGAATGCAATGATAATCGCATATGTGGTCGTCACCACTTGAGGGTACTTTCCTGGAACTCGTTTAAGCAAAACAGACATGAGTGCCCATGTAAAAGCAGCGATGACGAGTGAGAGACCGCCAATAAATTCATCTGTTTGCACTGCAACTGGTCCAATCATGAGCCATACACCTGCTGTAGCAAGCAGGATGGATGCGCATTTTCTAACAGTCATGGCTTCTTTTAATAGAAAGAACGCAAAAAGCACCATAAAAGCAGGGGTCGCAGATGTAATCACAGCCCCCATTTGTGCAGTTGTATACATGGTGCCGATTTCTTGGGTCACAATTGATAGGAAATTTCCGATCAATCCGATCATTACAACAAGCGGGATATCTTTTTTATCTAATCGAAAGGAATAGCCCAAGCGCCATATGGTGCACACAAGCACAATTCCTGCTACAGCATATCTCATCCATACGAGCTCAAGCGGCGGAACCACCGCTACTGTTACTTTGACAACAACGTACATGCCGCCCCAAATACTTGCAGCGATTGCTAGGTAAAGGGCGCCTATATATTTTTCATTCATCTTTTCCCCTCCGTTACTGGATATATTGATCGCCATATCCACAAACGGAGATCACTCTCCGTTATGGACGGAGGGTGTTTGGTACATCATGTTCAAATAAAGGCTTCCATTGCATTGTCGTCACCTCATTTGTTTTTATTTTCAGACTACTTTATAACAAATTCTGGTTGACTTCAATCCTTTTTTTCACCATTTTTCTTCATATAATAGAAGATAAACGGGTCTTGACATGCTGAATTCGTTTTCATATAGTAATTAAAACTATAGATCGTCATGCAGAGAAGGAGTAGAGGTCGTTGGATATTGAAGCAAGGAAACATATTCCCCGCACGGAACATGAACCATTTCTCGAGGGAATAAAAGATTGTGTGCCAACCCTGCTTGGTTATATGAGTATCGGGTTTGCCTTTGGAATTGTTGGAATTAGTGCACAGTTGAGCTTATGGGACATTGCACTTCTAGCAATCTTTATTTATGCTGGTGCTTCACAGTTTATTATCTGTGCACTGCTTGTCACGGGAAGTCCCCTTTCCGCTATTATTCTCACTACATTTATTGTGAATCTGCGTCATTTATTACTCAGCCTGACGCTGGCTCCTCATTTTACACGCTACTCTTTAAAACAAAATATCGGATTCGGTCTCTTGCTGACTGATGAATCCTTTGGCGTAGCCATGAATAAATTAGCTCAGCATGGAAAGCTGAATAACCGGTGGATGCACGGACTGAACATAACGGCTTATTTATGCTGGATTGCAGCCTGCATACTTGGCGGCATTTTTGGACACTGGATTTCAAATCCTGAAGCACTTGGTCTTGATTTCGCTTTATCAGCGATGTTTGCTGCACTCCTAGTCCTTTCGTTACAGACAGTTCCCAAAAATAAGTTAACTCATCGCCTGTCACTTGTTTTGTATATGGTCATTGCCATGTTTGTTCTGCTTCATTTCGTTCCTTCACACGTGGCTGTTCTGTTAGCCACCATGATTGTCGCAACCATTGGGGTGGTGACAGATAAATGATCAGCAGCTTTATGTTATGGCTCATTGTTGGTTGTATGATCGTCACCATCATTCCAAGAGTCGTACCCTTTATATTTGTACGAAGTATTCAGCTGCCTGAGGTGGTGCTGAAATGGTTATCGTTTATTCCTATTTGTATCTTTACAGCTTTGATTGCAGAGCATCTCTTCATCCATACAACAACAGGCACAGGCGTCACTATCCATTGGATGTATCTTGCTGTCTTGACTCCCACTGTACTCATCGCTGTTTGGACAAAAAGCTTGTCACTTACTGTTCTTGTCGGCGTCATGCTGATGGGCACTGCTAGATGGTTTTTCTAAAAGAAAAAGCTTAACCACATGTGGTTAAGCTTTGTTTCATTTGACGATTCCGTATACAAATCCATCATAACCCTTTTCACCAACAGTTTGAATCGCTGTTGCCTCTATTCTCGGTTCTTGTTTGAGTAAATCAAAAAATTCACGAGTTCCTTGCACTCGTTCATCCCCACTAGAGTCATGAAGGACTGCTCCATTTCTGATGACATTGTCCGCAATAATGACTGTTCCCTTTTTTGAGAAATCTAACGCCCACTTTAGATAATTCGGGTTGTTCGGTTTATCTGCATCAATGAAAATCAAATCGAATGGAAGCACACCCCTCTCTTTTAACTGAGGTAGCGTATCCAATGCGTTTCCTTGCAAAATGCTCACTCGTTCCGATAAGCACGCTCTGCTGATGTTTTGCTGTGCGATTTGTACATGATGGCTGTCAGCCTCTAATGTGATGAGTTCTCCATCCTCTTCAAGAGCACGCGCCAACCAAATGGTACTGTATCCACCGAGTGTCCCGATCTCTAAAATGCGCTTTGCATTCTTGGTTTTTGCTAATAAATATAGCATTTTCCCTTGAGCTGGTGACACATCAATTTCTGGCAGGCCTGCTTGCTTATTATGAGTAAGGGCTTGCTCCAATACGTCATCTTTAGGAATCAACTTGTCTGTGATATACTCGTCAACTTTCTCCCACACGTGCTCCATTTCATCCATCTCCCTTGATCATGTCTTCTATCTCAAGTCTACATGATGATCGTGAGAGCGTATAATCAATTCTTTTCACACATCTATTCATTTTTTTGATGAAAGACATGTGATGATGAATACATGGAGCAACGCACTGGTTTCGGATCTACTCGTTCAGTTTATTTTTGACATCGCCTTTTTTATCTTGAAGTTTTCCTTTTGCTTGATCCTTTTTCCCTTCTGCTTTCAGGTTTTGATGATCCGTTGCTTCCCCAAGCTTTTCCTTGACTTGACCTTTGACTTGATTTGTTTTTCCTTTCGCTTTATCCATATGTCCTTTTTCTTCACTCATTTGTTCCACCTCCAAGTTTGATACTATTCATTTAGCCTTTTTGAAAGATACAAAACATCTGAGTGTGCGATGTACACGTTTCAGGTATGATAGACATACTGGAAAGAAGGGTGGGTGTTCATCAATGATCATCTCTGAAAAAATATTCACCGTTCGTGACTTGACCTATCATATTCGGTCCGCTTCAATGGCCGATGCCAAACAGTTATCAGCTCTCAGACTGAAAATCGACGGTGAAACAGAATATTTAGACCGTGAACAAGGCGAAGCCTTTCTTGATGAAAAAGCATTTGAGGCTTTGATTCAAGAGGATACCAAGCAAAGCCGGCATTTATTTTTGGTCGCTGCTATTGAAGGAAAGATTGTCGGTTTTTCAAGATGTGAGGGACATTCACTCAAACGCTTTGCTCACAAAGTAACTTTTGGCGTCGCCATTCAAAAGGACGTTTGGGGCTATTACATTGGGAAAGAGCTTTTAGCCGCTTCAATTGACTGGGCAGATCAGCAGGGCATTCAGAAGATGTCTCTTCATGTGCTTGAAACGAACAAAAAAGCCATCCGGTTATATGAGAACCATGGCTTTTTGATTGAAGGTGTATTAAAAAACGATAAACGGCTGAGTGACGGATTATATTATGATACTGTTGTGATGGGCAGGCAGCGGCCAAGTTCCTGACCGCTTACATCACATAGCCCCATATCATCGAAATCGCACTGTATATCAGAAGCACCCCCATCACATACTGGAACGGTCTTTCATAAGCAGTCAAAAAGCGCTTATACAAAGAGCCAAATAAGCTCCAGCTGAATGTACCGAGAAAACCAATAAGTGCGAGAATCAGCGTCCATATGACATACTGCATATTAGATTGTCCATATGGCAAAACAAATGTTGAAATCACAGTCAATCCATACAAGATCGCTTTTGGGTTGATAAATTGCAGCATCATACCAGGGATAAAATGATTGTAGCGATCAAGTGTTTCGTCATCACCGCCTTTACTTTTCATGATTTTGACCGCTAAATAAATCATGTATGCGGCTCCGATGAACGCCATGACCCAGCCTATTTTCGGCATCACTTGATAAAGAATGATATTAAAGAAGCAGCTCAAACACAAAATAACGAGAAATCCGATACCCACACCTAAACAAAATCGAAATGTTTGCTTGACCCCATATTTATTCGTAAAGACCATGGCCATGATGTTGTTTGGCCCTGGGGTAAAGCTGCTAACAAAAGCATAGATCAACATAGATACAATCAAGATGCCGCCTCCCTTATACGTTATTTAGACTTTAATTACTTTATTGCGTATATTACGTTTTATTGTAACGTTCGGTCTTTATAAAGTAAATAGAGAAAGGAGCTTTTTTCATGGAAGACGTACAATCGATTATTTCTAAAAACGTGAGGCTTCTTAGAGATCAAAAAAAATTAAGCCTCGAAAAGATGGCAGAATTAACTGGTGTCAGCAAGACGATGATTGGACAAATTGAAAGAGGAGAATCAACCCCTACCATCACGACTTTATGGAAAATCGCCAACGGATTAAAAGTATCTTTTAGTGAGCTCATTTACGCACCACAGCCTGAAATCAAGGTGGTACGCAAGGAGGATGCGCAGGTTTTAACGGAGGACGACGGTCGTTATCGTGTGTACACGACGTTTCCTTTCGATGACCGGGGGAAATTTGAAATGTACCGAGTAGAAATTGATCGTGGCGGGTCGCTGCGTGCGACTGAACACATTGGGGGAACGGAGGAATTGATCACTGTTTTTGAGGGAGTCCTTGATTTATCCATTGGTGATGAACAATACACCTTAAAAGCCGGAGACTCAATTCGTTTTAAAGCGGACCGGACGCACACGTATAAACAAACTGGAGAACAAATGGTACGGATGCAAATGATTCTTTATTATCCTCAAGAAAAAAGCTGACAGGCTTGTCCACCTGTCAGCTTTGTGTTTTATTTAATTAAATCCCGGATCGCGTACAACCGTTCCAGTAAATGTGACTCTATATTTTCCTAATCCTAACTCTTCAATAGATGTTCGTTTTAAAATGCCGACCCAGCCATCCAGTGCATATACAATACTGTCTGGGATGTTTGATGTCGTATATGTTCTTGTTTCTGAGACAGTTCGATTCGCTTGAACTGTTACTCCACTGTTTGTTTGCTCCTTTGCTTCCACTGGAGCAGTTGTGACCCCAGCACCCGTTAAGACAATTGCTCCAACCAAAACAGAAGATATGACCTTTTTCATAAAAAAATCCCTCCCTTTTTTGTTGAACGTATAAACTATACCATAATTTAGAACTTTTGTAAGTTTATTTTTTCATTTTTTTGAAAATTATGATATCATTGTCTTATACTGGATAGAGTGTGTTACATACTTCTATGCTTTTGTCCTCATCTCAATCTAGTGAAACAATTGTGAACGGAGGTGATTTCATGAAAAAATGGCTCATCTGTTTTCAAATTGTTTTCCTCTTCACCTTGGCGATCACACCAATTGCTTCTGCTGCTAAATGTCCTACAGTAAAACCATGTATCACTGATCCTTAAGCATAAGAAAAGGCCGATCAAGCCTATTCTCTTGATCGGCCTTTTTATTTATTTTTGCTCTGCTTCCCAGCGGGCAACCTCTTCTCTTACTTTAGGAGCCACTTCTTTTCCAAATAGCTCAATGGCTTTTAGCACTTGATCATGCGGCATTGAACCAACCGGTACATGAAGCATAAAACGTGTGATGCCTACATTTTTTCTAAGATGAATGACTTTCTCTGCCACCGTATCTGCATCTCCTACATATAGCGCACCTTCTAAAGTTCTCGCTGCGTCAAACGTAGAACGAGTATAAGGTCCCCAGCCTCGCTCTCTCGCTAATGTGTTCATCACATGCTGTGTGGATGGGAAAAATTGATCTGCTGCCAGCTCTGTTTCTGCCGCAACAAATCCATGAGAATGTGATGCTACAGTTAATTTTTCAGGGTCATGCCCAGCGTGCACTGCCGCTTGCTTGTACAGCTGAACGAGCGGTGCGAACTGTCTTGGACTTCCGCCAATGATGGCAAGTACAAGCGGTAATCCTAATAATCCAGCACGTACGACGGATTCACGGTTTCCTCCACTGCCGATCCAGATCGGAAGCGGATCTTGAACAGGCCTTGGGTATACCCCAACATCCTGAATGGCTGGGCGATGCTTGCCGCTCCATGTAACACGCTCTGACTGCTGCAACTTCAACAGCAAATCAAGCTTTTCTTCAAATAATTCTTCATAGTCATCAAGGTCATAGCCAAAGAGCGGGAATGATTCAATAAATGAACCACGGCCTGCCATAATTTCTGCACGTCCGTTTGATAGTCCATCTAGCGTTGCAAAATCCTGAAATACACGTACAGGATCTGCTGATGAAAGGACTGTCACTGCACTTGTCAGACGAATATTTTTTGTTTGTGTTGCTGCAGCCGCTAAGACGACAGCTGGATTCGATGCGGCGAAATCCTCACGGTGATGCTCACCTACGCCAAATACATCGAGACCGACTTGATCTGCTAAAATAATTTCTTCTACTACTTCTCGAATACGCTGTGCGTGACTGACTGTTTTTCCTGTTTGAAAATCAGGTGTTGTTTCGACAAATGTACTAATTCCTAGTTCCATGATTGGAACCCCCTATCTTATAAATATGTCACAAATTCAGAAACTGGCTTTCTATAGCCTCTCGCTTGTCTGCTTTCTACTTTTTCTTTTCCAAGTGTAATCATTAACACAGGAACTAAATCTGATTGAATGTTTAATACATTTTTCATTGCTTCGGGATCAAAACCGATCATCGGGCAAGTATCCCAGCCTTTATTTTTAGCGGCAAGCATAAACAGCATGGCAGATAAGGAAGCATTTCGGATCGCTTCTTCCTTCTGGAAATCTGCCCCTCTCTGCTCATAAAAGCTCACGGTCTCTCTGACCATTTCTTCATATTGCTGCGTATTTAAAATGCCTAGCATTTTCAGGCCTTCATATATGTCCCCAGCGTGCTCATAAGCGTTTGGATCTCCGAGTACGATGATCGCTGCTGAAGCAGAGTGCACTTTATATTGTCCAAATGCCGCTTCTCTTACTTGTTCTTTCAGCTCTTCTGTTTGGACAACAACATATTGAGTGTGCTGTAAGTTAAAAGCAGATGGTGCGAGCTTGACCTCTTCAAATATGCTGTTAAGCTCTTCTCTCGAAATCGAGATATTTGGCAAAAAATTTGATGCGGATCGTCTTTCACGTACCAATGTATCAAAGCTGAGTGTCATCTTGTTTCCCCTTTTCGCGAAGTTGTTTTGCACCTAAACCGATTTTTTTTAGTAATTCAATGAGCTGCTCTTTTTCTTCTTTTTCAATAAAGGATAGATTTTGCGAAATGACCTCTGTGTGTTTAGGGAAAATGTCGTCAAACAATTGCTTCCCTTTTTCCGTAAGCTGTACATGGAATACCCGCTTATCTGAAGGCGCACATTGCCTTTTCACCAGTTCTTGTTTTTCTAGCTTGTTCACGACATATGTCATGCTTCCACTTGGGATTGACAAGATGTCGCTGATTTTTTGAACAGGCTGAGGCCCTTTACTGTAGAGCAATTCAAGGATCTGAAAGTTTTCAAATCCGATATCATACCGTTCAATGTCTTTTTGGATATTTGTAAAAAGGGCTTGATAGGCTTTCATCCATACGCGGAATAGCCTTAAATCTAATTCATGATCATGCTGCACCATGGCAACTACTCCTTTTTCAATAAATCCTAAAACTAGGATAAATTTATCCTAACACTAGGATATTTTCTTGTCAATGAGTTTGTTTCATGAAAAAAAGACCACCTTGGTTCAGTGGTCCTCTTCTTTTAAGGTGAAATGCATTTCAGCAATTTGTTTATATTGATGTACTTCCTGTAATGAAAACTTGGATTCCAGATCCGCCGGCGAAAACAGAGGAATTCCTCTTCCAATGATGACAGGTACGATTTGAAGAAAAAGCTCATCCACCAATTTTTCTTTTATGAAAGATTGAAGCAGTCCCCCGCCGCCGACAATCCAAATATTCCGGCCTGTTTCATTCTTTAATTTTTTCACAAATGATAAGACATCTTCGCGAATGATATGGGTTCCTTCCAGACTGTCTTGTAACGTACGTGAAATGATATAACATGTCTTTCCTTCATAAGGAAACTCATCTGGTGACAGTTGAAGAACTTGTTCATATGTATTGCGCCCCATGATCAGTGTATCGACTGACGCATAAAAGGTGTCGTAGCTCGTTTCATCTTCACCCTCTGTCCCTATTAGCCAATCGAGCCGGTGATCCTCTCTCGCTAAATATCCATCGATACTCATCGCCCCATAAAAAAGCAGTTTCCTTTTCTCACTCAATCCCACCACTCCCTTACTTCAAATAAGAACATATATTCTATTTTATCAAAAAGGAAAGACAAAGGCTACATAACTTTCTCCCTTTTTACGATTCCTGTTCCACCTTGACGAGAAGCTCGTATAATTTATGCGCGAGCTTGCCGGCATCAATGGTCATTTCTTCATGAATCCATTCCTCGAGTACCCCCACTACACCAGACACGACAAAAGAGGCCTCTATTTGTTCATTCTCTGTAATAGGACGCTGATCAAGCTGCCACTCTTTCATGATTTTTTCTTTGAAAAAGGCTTTGAATTGATTGGTCGTTGGGCCATTTGGTTTTACAAATAACGTCAACATATACTGATTCTCTTTCAAGTATTCAGTCGTTTTGTTTAAAAAGGAAAGCATATCAAGAGGATCCTGACTTGGAAAGGTTTCATCATATAACCCACCGAGCTGATCGAATAGTTCTTTCTCAAGCTGTTCATATAAATCAAACACATCTTGATAGTGCAAATAAAAGGTTCCCCTGCCTAAATCCGCTTTCCTTGATAGCTCTGATACCGTAATCTGCTGCACTTCCTTTTCCTTTAACAGCTCAAGGAAGCTTTCCCGAATGGCTCTTTTTGTTTTGATCGTTCGTCTGTCCTTCATGAAATCCCCTCCGTTTTTGAACAATCAGGCGCTAACTGTCTAATTATGAACAGGTTATCATCCATTGCCGATGTTCGATTTCTTTACTTCTTATTATAATCAACACATGTTCAATAATATATATCTGTTCAAAAAAGGAGGCCATCATATGCTTCATTTCAGACTTGCCAGAGAGGATGAACTGCCTCAAGTGGCAGAGTTGTTAGATGATTCGTTTCAGGACTATTCATTTTTTGACTTATTATGTGAAAAGGTCTCAAAGCGCTCTGCTTTCGCTCGTCAGCTGCATTTGGTCAATACAAAGGTGTATTTTCAGCATCAAATCTGTTTTGTCGGGGTTGAGAACGAGAAGGTTGTGTCTGCTGCCCTTTTAAAGCATCCGCATCTTCCTGAACCAGGCGTCATGAATTATGTATTGTCAGGTGGGTTAAAGCTGCTCTTCACTGGCGGTATATCGGCCATTCAGCATGTGTTCCGTGTTTTAAAGGAGGCAAAAAAAGCGTGTTCTTCCTTAAAGCAGCCTTACTGGTATTTAGAAGCACTTGTCGTGGCAAAAGACCAGCAAGGAAAAAAACTCGGAAGCCGCATGTTAAAGCAATGCCTTTTTCCCTTTATCGCCCGGCAAGGCGGCGGACTGTTCACACTGATTACACATAACGAGGCCAATCGTCATTTCTACCGGAAAAATGGCTGGATGGAGTTTGATGAAAGGGTATTGCGCGGAAAGGAAATGTCCTTGGAAAGCTGGAGCTATAAAACCGTGATTAAATAAGGTATCCTCTTCAGGTGATGATATAATAGAGTCAGTTCAATCAATGATCATACTTGGAGGAGAGACTGATGATACGACGACTTGATCATATCGTGTTGACTGTACAACATATGGAGGAAACCATTCGCTTTTATACGAACGTATTAGGAATGAAGGAAGAAACTTTTGGTGAAGGCCGTAAAGCGCTTCGTTTTGGTTTACAGAAGATCAACCTTCATGAAGCTGGTCATGAATTTGAGCCAAAAGCGGCTCATCCTCTTCCTGGATCTCATGATTTGTGCTTTATCACCGATTTAGACATGGACAGTTTGCTGCTGCACCTCCGGAAGCAAGTGGTCCCGATTGAAGAGGGACCGGTCAGACGTACCGGTACATTAGGTCCAATTGAATCTGTTTATATCCGTGATCCTGATCTGAATTTAATTGAAATCTCTCGATATATAGAGGAGGGTGATCCGTCATGACTCGTATATTTTTGAGACCGATTGAAGAGCAAGATTATCCTGGTATTCAAAGAGGGTGTCAGCATGCAGAAACACTTCATATGACTGGTACACGAAAAACGTTCACACTAGAAGAAATTCGATCCGCCTATACCCGTTTTTTGCAGGATGACAGCAGACGAGATTTCGCCATTTGTCTGCTGGATACGAAAGAGATGATTGGAGATGCGGCGATTGTGGACATTGATCCAATCAATCATACGGCAAGCTTCCGCATTGCGCTTCACGGGCCGGAGCATTTTCAAAAGGGCTATGGCACTGAAGCTGTTCGGATGGTTCAAGCATTTGCCTTTGACACATTAGAACTCAACCGTCTTGAGCTTGAAGTCTTTTCCCACAATCCAAGGGCCTTTCGAAGCTATGAGAAAGCCGGATTTCAATATGAAGGCAAAAGACGCCAAGCGCTCTATTTCAACGGTACATACTCAGATGTCATCATCATGGGCATCCTTCGTGAAGAATATAAAAACATGATGAATACAGATGCTCCTGCTTAAGAAGGGTCATCTTTTTTAAAAAATTGAATCCCAGTGACGATGATTAAACAAATGATGGAAGAGAGAACGATAGAGACGCTTGATAGACTGAGCGCCATGCCTTCCCATCTACCAATAAAGAGACTAACAATCAATAAAACCAAACCAAATAAAATCAAGCATATAGGGACAATGAACCCCGCATGGCGCTGCCGGCTTCTTTTCCCTGCCCACCATGAGAGACACAATACAACCATTGTAAAAATGGCGGTTTGCAGCCAGAACATATAATATCAACTCCCTTTCTCTTTTTTGATCCCATGACAACGGAGGTACTTCAAATGAACATTAGACCCATCGAGCAAAAAGACAATCCGTATATCGCAGCGATTATCCGCCAGTCACTAGAATCAGCGAATCTAGCAATTGAAGGAACAGCCTACACTGACCCCCAGCTTGACCATCTTTTCGAATACTATCAATCATTGACTCATGCAGCCTATTGGATTGCTGAAGAGCATGGTGAGATTGTGGGTGGTGTAGGGATTGCTCCATTCACAAATGGAGTATGTGAATTACAAAAGCTTTATTTAAGTCCAAAAGCACAAGGAAAAGGTGCGGGCAAAAAACTGATGGATACGGCGCTGGAATATGCCTCTACATACTACGAAGCGTGTTATTTAGAAACCCGCCGGGAATTAACAGCGGCTATAGGCCTTTATCAGCGATACGGCTTTTCTCTTCTTTCAGAACCGCTTGAAGGCTCCGAGCATTCTGCAATGGATGCTTGGTATCTCAAGACCTTCTCATCATGAACCATAAAACAATCGATAGGTTTTGATCCTCTGAAAGCCTAACTTCTCTGCTAGTTTGATTGAAGCTAGGTGATGGACATCGCAATCCCAATGCGGTGTCCTCTTTTTTTCATGACAGATGCTGATCATATGCTGAGCTGCCAGCAGCGCCAAACCTTTTCCTCGATAAGTCTCATCTGTCCAAATATCTATCTCTGCACGATCCTCACTTGAAAAAATAGAGACACACTCACTCACCACGTTCTCTCCATCTAAAATGGCAATCCCGATTCCCTTTGATAGAAAGCGAGTTGTTTCTCCCCAATAGGCTTCGTAATAGCTAGGAGGAAAAGCCCTGCTTGCAGTCATCACCTGCTCATTTGTCCGCTCTACTCTATAGCCTAGATAAGGCGCAGAGACATGAGAATGTGCCTGTGAATAAACGTACGCATGTCTTTTCATCTCATTCAAATGTGACCCAAGACATTTTTTCATCATCGCATCTGCTGATGGATTTGCTGAAAATATGGTGAACCGGGCATTTTGTCTTTTCTGCCTTTCGTACACATCCACAATGAAGGCTGAACAGCGTAACAGCTCCGCTTCACTCCTTCCTGCCACATAATAAATGCCGCATGAAGCTTCGAGAAAATATACAAGCGGATGCGCTTCATCATCTACATAAAGATGTCCTTGTATCATGCCATCCATGACTGCATCTACAAACACTGGATATGCCGGATCGATCTGCCTAATTCCTTTTTTCATTGATGGTATCTTTTGCCGCTCCAAGAGTTGCATGATTTTTCCTCCTCCCCTTCCATTATAAAGAAAAAGCTACTGACATACAGGACTCTTTTTAGCAAAAGGAATTCTTCTGCATCAATCGCGGAATTTAAAAAAGAGACCTTAGTTAAAAGGTCTCTTACTTCTGCATGACATTATTCTGCCGCTGCCTCTTCTGTTACTTTTCCCTTCCAAATCAGGGTTAAGCCTAATCCAAGAAATAAGACAACACCTGCGAATAAAAATGGGAAGTGAATATTTTGGTCGAATAAGATGCCGCCAAGTGCCGGCCCGAAAATCGTACCTAGGCTTGTGTAGGTAGAGTTCATTCCTGCGACAAATCCTTGCTGGTTGCCAGCGATTTTGGATAAGAAGGTCGTTAATGCTGGACGCAATAAATCAAACGCAAGGAAAATGACACATGTGACAATCAAGACAACCAAAAAGCCTGACACAACGGTTGAAACGAAAGCAAGGACAGCCCCGATAATCAGACATAGCTGAATGACTCTTTTTTCTCCTAGGGTATTTACCAGTTTACCAAACACAAGTACTTGGATGATGACTGCTACAATCGAGCTGACGGTAATGATCACGGCAATATCTTTTGGACCAAAACCAAACTTATGATTTGTGAACAAGCTAAAGACTGTTTCATATGCAGATAATCCAAATGCGAGGACAAATACAATGATAAAGGCGATGAGGTAGCTTGGATGAATCGATTTTTTCAAATCTTTAAAGAAAGTCGATTCTTTCACTTCATTCATTTGCTTCTCTCGCTCTTCTTTTGTTAAAGGCTCCTTCAGCATAAACATAGACGAAATGACGGCAATAAACGCAATCCCTGCTGCAAAGAAGAATGGCAGGCGTACGCCGTATTCTGCAATAAACCCGCCAATTCCCGGACCAATGATAAAACCAGTACTAATGGCCGCAGAAACATAGCCCATCGCCTTTGATCTTTCTTGAACGGTCGTAATATCTGCGACATACGCAGTGACAGCAGGCATGATAAATGCCGCACTAATTCCGCCTAGAAGCCTTGCAACATAAAGAACGTACACGTGTGTTCCAAGACCAAAAACGAGTTCTGATAACGCGAATAGGAACAGTCCAGACACAATCATAATCTTTCTTCCGTAGCGGTCTACCCATCTCCCTGCAATCGGTGATGCGATGAGCTGAGCAACGGCAAACGCCGCCACAAGGTATCCCATCGTACTCCCTGTTAGATGCATGACATTCATGAATAGCGGCATGACAGGAATAATGAGACCAATGCCTAAAAACGCAATAAATATATTACTCAATAAAATAACGAGTACTGCTTTTTGCTCACGAATCGGTTTTTGCATGATGTTTGTTTCCCCTTTACTGACTCACTTGTTACTCATGATGGTTGATTCCGTGAATAAACAATGAGATCGCCTCTTTTTTTAACTCTTTCTTCTGCTCAATGGTGTCATTTTTATATAACACGTCTAATCCATAAAAAACGGAAAGTAATATTTTCACTTTTGACTCCACATGCTGGATCGACCAGCTGCCATCTTCATTTCCCTCAAGTAAGATATCTCTCATCACATCATCAAAATCGACATCAATC
Source organism: Bacillus sp. FSL R5-0659 (assembly GCF_038008785.1). Lineage (NCBI taxonomy): Bacteria > Bacillati > Bacillota > Bacilli > Caryophanales > Bacillaceae > Bacillus > Bacillus sp. FSL R5-0659. The sequence goes on along the minus strand of NZ_JBBOZU010000001.1, from coordinate 575,014 downwards.
TTGTTCAGCCGTTCCATGACTTCGTCTGATGTAAAGGCGCTGGCACAAAATTCCTCACTCGCTCTCATTAATGGGTAATTAATCCCCATTTGACTGAGCAGCTCTGCAAACCCGGCAAGCTTTTCAATAGCTCGGTTCAGTGTTTTCTTTTCCTCATACCACGTTTCCATCATCAAACGATGATCCTCTTCCATAATATGAAGAAACAAAAACTCTTTTCCTTTGAAATGATGATAGAGATTGCCTTTACTCACCTCAGCAGCCTCTAAAATATCGCGCACGGATGTTTCTGAATAACCTTTTTTCGCAAATAAATCACGAGAAGCGGTGACGATTTTTTGCTTCGTCTTCTCACTCTTTCCAGCCCCGCTTTGTGTACTTGTCATGTGTCACAATCCCTTTCTCCTGCATTTCTTAATGCGGACAAAATAAAACCGACCAGTTGGTTTATTTTTTTATTATAAATGGATTTTCCTCATAATACAATGAAAAAGGCATCGATTCATAAGGCGTAATTCATGTGAGAACAAACAAAACAGTCATCTGCGCTATCACCAAAAAAGACTTATACGCATTTTTCTTCTGCGACCTTTTCATGTCTGCCTTGGCCTACTACGTGTTCATCATTCATTTAATTTCCCTTTATATTTAACTTCACTTAAATATAAAGATTGCCTATAATAGAATAGAGGTGATGTCATTGGATGAAGAAATTATTCATTACAGTAAAAAAATCATTGAATACTCGAATGCTCTAGGCTCTATTTATGTAGAAGAGTATCAGCGATTTTTAAAACATGAGTATGCAGATTTATCAGCCAAGCAAGAGCTGACGCTTGAGTTGCTGCGTACGAAAACGAGAACGATCAATGAATTAGCTGATTACTTTTCGATTTCTGCCAGCGCAGCTAGCCAGCTTGTATCAAGGCTTGAGCAGCTCGGCTATGTCACACGAGAAATTAATCCGCATAACCGAAGAGAAATCATTGTTGATTGTGCTCAAAAGGGCCATGACTATCACAAGAATACAGAAGACATTCAATTGCACCTAATTCAAAAATATTATGCAAAGCTTCCAAAAGAAGATTTAAAAACATTACTATCTCTATACGAAAAAATCTATCAGATTGCGAAAGAAGCGCCTTAATACGGTGTTTCTCTCCCCAACATTTAAGTTAACTAAACTATTAAGGGGTTGAAAATATGAGAAGCATTCATTTACAAGATGGCCGGCACATCGGTTTGACTCAATACGGTGATCTTGAGGGGTTTCCAATTTTCTTTTTTCATGGAACACCTGGATCAAGAGTGATGTTTTTAGATGATGATCCAATCTCTCAAAAGCTCGGCATTCGTCTCATCTGTTTGGATCGACCTGGATTTGGTTTATCCACCCCACTACCTGACCGCACAATTTTAGACTGGGCAAAAGACGTGCAGGAAGTGGCAGATGATCTTGGCATTCAACATTTTTCAGTGATGGGTGTATCTGGAGGCGGTGCATTTGCTGCTGGTTGTGCCTATCAATTGCCGGATCGCGTCCTTTCAGCCGCTCTGATCTCAAGTACAACCCCTTTTCAGGACGGAAAACCGCCGAAAAGCATGCTGAAAGAAAATAAATTAGCCTTTTTCCTTAGTAAGAAGTTTCCTTGGCTATTGAAAACAAGCTATCGTTCCCAGAAAAAAATGATTGAGAACAAACCAGAGAAATTTAAGAAGCTGGCCAAAAACGGGAACAAGCATTTACATCCGTGGGATCGGCAATTCCTTCAAACCGATGAGCAGTTAGAAATGATGATGACACATTTACACGAAGCGACTCGTCAATCGGTGGATGAGTGTATTCGTGAACCCATTTTACTTTCGAAACCATGGGCATTCGATATGAAAGATATTCAAATCCCTGTTGATGTCTGGCATGGAAAAGAAGATACGATGGCTCCATTTGTAGAAATAGAAAAAATAGCTCAGGCGATTCCAAACGTCAAAACGCATTATATAGATCAAGCAGGGCACTTTCTTACTGATGTAGACGATATTTGGCGAAATATATTACGCTCTTTAAAGGAGCGGGCTGAACATCAGAAACTTGCATGAAAAAAGACCCGATATGACTCGGGTCTTTTTCTTTATTAATATTGTTCATAATACCTCTGCACTTTATCTGGATCCTTTGTCTTCGTCAGTGCAAGCATGAGCAGAATACGTGCTTTTTGCGGGTTTAATGAATCAGACGACACAAAGTGATGTTCATCATCCGTTTTTTCATGGGTGACAATTCCATTACCCGTACGGCTTGATCGCACGAGAACCACATCTTTTTTCACTGCATCTGTTGCTCCTTTGATGGCTTCTGTTGACATCGTTCCATTTCCTGCTGCGGCTACAACAATCCCTTTTGCTCCTGCTTTTACTGCAGCATCATACATATATTTTTGATCATTTTGATAGCCGTATAAAATATCAACTTGTGGCAATTCTTTTATCTTCGATACATCAAAATCGCTTTCAATTGTATGTTTTCTTGTCGGTTCGTTATAAAAGGACACCACTTCACCAGTAACTACTCCGATGTATCCTTGCTCAATTGACTTGAAGGCATCAGTTGTGGTTGTGTTTGTTTTCGTAACAAAACGAGCTGATGCAATTCGATCATTTAATGTGACCATGACCCCTTTGCCCTTCGCTTCTTTGGTGGATGCAATTTTCACCGCCTGATACAAGTTAAGCGGGCCATCTGCACTGATAGCCGATGCTGGTCTCATTGAGCCAACAACCACAACAGGCTTATCACTTTTGACCACCAGATTTAAAAAGTAAGCTGTTTCTTCAAGTGTATCTGTTCCATGCGTGATGACAATGCCATCCACTTGATCATCTTTTAATAGCTCATTGACTCGTTTGGCTAATTTTAAAAGAAGAGCGTCATCAACATTTTCACTTCCAACATTCGCAACCTGCTCACCAGTGACATTTGCAATATCCTTCAGCTGTGGAACTGAAGCAATGACTTTATCGATGCCAAGTGCACCAGATTTATAGCCCGTCGTATCTGTATCACTGTCTGAACTGCCAGCAATCGTCCCGCCTGTGGCTAATACCTTAATATTTGATAAGGACTTATTCCCTGTTTCAACTGCATTGTTTTTCTCTTTTGTTTCACTGGATACGTTTTCTTTTTCGCTTTGACTATTCTCTTGAGTGCCTGTGTTCGCACAAGCTGCTGTCACTAGTAATAAAACAGAAAGAAGGACAGCACCTAACCATTTTGTCATGTTCATTGGATCATCTCTTTTCCTCATTTGATGGATTTCATGGCTAAATCTCTTTCTATAGACTTTACTTTATACCATACCTTCATTCATCGGCATGAGGCTAAAGATATAGAACCAAATAAAGGTAAAAGGGGCATGATATTAAGAGTTTCTTCAATTCTTAATACCTAAATTTGCTGTAATTAAATTGAGTATTGACGGTGGCGTATTTTAAAAATAACCGATGCTTGTTACTGAATTTATGATAAAATATAGTAAATTTTACAAAAAAGGAGTATACATTTTGCATTCACTTCTACCCTTTCACAAAATCCTTATCACACTATTCATCAGCTCTACTTTACTCGGCTTGTTTGTCTGCTTATTTCCACCTATTCAAGCTGAGCCTGCGTTTCTGGTATTTTACATTCCTATCTTTTTTGTTTATTATTTCGTCTTTGCGGTTCCTTTGCAGTTATTGTTTTCTTTGCAGCCAAAGGCTTTTCATCCTCTTTATTTAGCTGCTTATTTACTAATTGCAATGGTTGTCATGCTTTTTTTCATTGATGGTATTGGGAGCCAGGCATCTTTCCCCATCATCATCATGAGCAGTCTTATCTACTGGACCTGTGATTCCTTGTTTTATCAAAGGATGCATGAAAAAAATACCTAATGCGCAGGACGTACAAGCTCCTGTTCTAAATAGAGACGAAGGGTATATATCTTGTTACATACCTCCTATGCTTGACCACACAGTCAATCATGCCATAAAAAAATCACTGAGGATATCTACCTCAGTGATGGGAATCGTTATTTCTTCATTGCACCTGCGTGTGAAAAGATTAGATCTTTCAATTCAAATTCGAATGTCTTTCCGTCCACAATACCGACTGTTTTTTCACTGTCATAAAGCTCAAGCATACAAGCAGCCATTTCTTTTGATGTATGATATTTCTTGAAATTGCCTTCATATTCAAATTCGTCTACATCCAATGAACGCTTTGCAAATTCTGATTCTGTCGCGGATGGCGCTAATACTTTTGCCTGTAATTTGGCACCTTTTTCTTTCAATTCTAGGGCCAGTCCTTCTGTAAAGGCGCTCACGTAAAACTTCGTTGCTGAATAGGTGACGGCATTGCCAACGACTGTATAGCCTGCTCGTGAAGAAATGTTAATGAGCTGAGCTCCCTCTACTTGCTCATAATCACGAACAAATAAGGTGGATAGAATCGTTAATGCTTCGATATTCAGATGAAGCATATCCCCAATTTTACTTAAATCTTGTTCTCCTATAGAGCCAAAATGACCAAACCCTGCATTATTAATGAACGTATCCAGTTCATAATCTGACAATGATTCATAAAATGAATACACTTGCTCTATGTTTGTTAAATCAACTGACTGTATGACTACTGTGATATCGGGATATTGATCATGAATCTTTTTCTTCAATTCTTGGAGTTTATTGAGCCGGCGTGCAGCTAATATAAGATTTTTCCCTCGTGCTGCAAATGCGAGAGCCGCCTCATATCCAATACCTGAGCTTGCTCCTGTAATGACTGTATAGCCCATTTTATATCCCCCTATTCGCGTCTTCTAACTGGTTAAATTATAACGACAGCGTTTCACTCAAGTCAATTTTGAAGAGAGTCAAAGGGCATCATGTCAACTTAGATACAGCTCCTCAGTTACTTCTTTTTGAATCATTTTGGAGGATGTCATGCTGAGATTTTTTTGATAATTTCTGAAAAACCAATTGATAGGAATGTTCGATTAACTCCTCTACAAATGAGGATGGAATGTCTGCATCAAGGTAAATGGAATTCCAATGAGTCTTATTCATATAGTAGCCAGGGATAATTCCTTCATGCATCTCTCTTAGTTCTTCAGCACGAAGAGGATCACATTTTAAAGTGATGACAGGCTTTCGATTCGCATCTCCCCCCATCATAGCAAACATCTTTCCGCCAATATGATAACGATCTGCCTGCCACTCAGGTTGATAATCATGGGTTGTTCCTTTTAAGGAAAGACAAAATGCCTGCAGCTGTTCTTTTTTCATTTCATTAGCTCCTTTTTTAGAAATCATCTATTTTTTCTATTATATCGACAATGAGGAAAGATATCTGACGCTTTTTTTCAGAAACAATAAGAAAAGCACAGGCCCTTTGTCTCCTGTGCTTTTGAATCACTCTGCTTTTTTTATTCAAACGCCTTCTTTAGTTGATCCCCCATTAAATGCCAAGCTTCTTCAGCTATGGCTAAATCTCCGGCGTGCGTGAAGCCGTGTGGAACTCCTTTAAATTGTTTATACGTGACGTCTATCCCAGCTTCTTTTAACTTGGCAGCATATTGCTCAGCTTCTTCAGCCAGCGAATCCTTCTCTGCTGTGATGACGAGAGCTGGAGGCATTTGTGCCAAGGATGTACGATCTGCAAAAACCGGAGAAACGAGCGGATTGCGCGGATCTTGGCCTTGCAGATAGAAGGAATTAAAGAGTCTCGCCAATTCAACTGGAATCGCTTCATCAAACGCTGGCTTTTCTGCTGGATCAGTGGCTAGATCAAGCGGCGGATAATCAAGCACCTGATAAACAATTGGGAGTGTATTTCCTTTTTGAATATTCAATAGACAAGCAGCCGTTGCCAAATTTCCTCCTGCACTATGTCCGCCAACGGCTAATGCATTCCGATCGATTTGAAGCTCGTCAGGGTGTTCATACAGCCACTTCAGTACATCGTAGCATTCATGAAGAGCCGCTGGGAAAGGGTGCTCAGGAGCAAGCTGATACTCGACATTGACCACGATACATTGCGCCCGGTCTGCAATGACTGGACACCATGGATTATCCATTTCAGCACTGCCCATGATAAATCCGCCACCATGTAAATTCACAAAAACAGGAAGTGGCTGCTTTGATGTGTTCACTGGCTTAAACACCCACACCTTTGTTTCGCCAGCACTTGTTGGAATGTCATATTCCATTTTGTTCACATCAGGAGGATTTACTGGCTTTAGTTCCGATTGACTTGCTAATGAACCTTCAGATGGCTGGCGTAATGAAGCAGCGATTTTGATTTGTTCTTCTAAGTTCATGATCTCAGACTCCTATCTTATTCATTTCTTCTTAACTCATTCGTTCCTTTTTCCTCTTTTCCTTCTACTGAATCAGCAGCACCTTACTGGATTAATCAAAATAAAAAAGAGAAGACATTGAAGAAGGTATACGTTTATTAGCTAAAACTAATCAATAAAGCTAAGTAACACACTGAATTTAACACACGATACTAAGAGAATGAAAAAAGAAGAAAACGAGTTTTCCATGTTCAATGTAAAACGGGAAAACTCATTTTTATATCACAGCTGAAAACCTATAAAAATAAATAATTTTTAAGAAAAAATGATCAATCTGTAACTGCAAACCAAGTTTCTTTGAGCAATTCACAGAAAGATTGAATGGTTGGTCCTTCTGAACGACTTCTTAAATATACGACAGATGTTTCAATTGGTTTTTCACAGTAATGCAATGGGATAAGAATACCCTCTGCTAATTCTTCTTTAATCATATTTTCACCAAGCAAGGCGATTCCGGTTTTATTTAAAACTGCCCGCCTAATCGTTTCATCACTTCCCCCGCATTCAATGATAGAAGATGGACGGGTGTTAATTTCAGAAAAACACTGCTCTGTAATTGAGCTAAAACCGCAATGTTCATGATAAGCAAGAAACGGAAAAGATTCTATAATCTCTTCTTTAGAGCGGTTTTTTGTAAGATCGGCGGAGACAACCAACACCGCCTTTTCCCTTTCTAAAACAAACTTTTCTAATTCTGAGGAATCAACTTCCCCTGCAACAATCCCAATATCTGCTTCATTATTTAAAATTTTATCGACAGCTATAAGGCTGTTTGCTGGCATGAGGCGCAGCTTAACTTGTTTATGCAATTTTGTATAAGAACTAAGCAGTAGGGAAAGGTGATTCGTACAATAATATTCTGAAGCTGTCACAGTTAGACTTCCGGAAGGACCATTTAACTCTTCCATGTCTCTTTCCATATATTCCATTAATTCAAATAATCTATCTGTATGCTGCTTTAATTTTTTTCCAGCAGGCGTCAAAAACGTTTTTTTTCCAATACGGGTGAATAGAGAATGGTTTAGTTCCCTTTCTAATACTTGAATTTGCAAAGTAATAGTGGGTTGAGTATATTTTAAGATCTTTGCAGCTTTGGTCATATTCAATTCATTGGCTACTACTTGAAAAGTTTTTAGATTCCTGAGTTCCATTTAACCTTCATCTCACTATCTATGTTTTTTATAGCCTACAAAAGCTCCTAACCAAAAGTATATAAAATAATCATCTTTCACATAGGATATAAGGTTAACCATATAACCCCATAGACAAGATGCTCTGAAGAGAATAGCAATCAAATCATTATATCAAAAATTTTAACGAGAAAATCTAAAAGTTTGATACGAATCATTCATTTTTTATTGGTAACTATTGAATCGCCTAATTTAAAATACCAATAAAAAACCAAATCATCTCCTTACTCTTAAGGTTATGATATATCGCTAAAGTTTTCTAATGCATACTATTAAATTAATTAATTTTTAGCTTGTTTCATCCTGTGATAGATTTGATAAAGAGCTTAACGAAGTAAGGGAAAGGGAGAATATTATGTACCCATTTAAAGTATTAAATCATGAAGATATCAAAGCTATTCTTGATATGAAAATTGTAATCGATATCGTAGAAAAAGCTTACGTCTTAAAAGAAAATAAAGAAGCTTCTTTATTCCCAATGGTGTTTCACGAGTTCGAACCTGGTAAAGCGGACATGGATATTAAATCAGGAGAATTGTCAGGAGCAGGCATTTTCGGTTTAAAACTTGTTTCCTGGTTCGGTGACAACCCTTCTAAAAACCTTCCTGCTGTTGTTGGAACTGTCTTAGTTCTTGACAGCCGTACAGGCCTTCCAATCGGTATCTTGAGCGGTGAGTATATGACCATGATGCGCACCGGAGCAGCTGGTGGAATTGGAGCTAAATATTTAGCAAGAAAAGATTCAGAAGAATTGCTTATGGTAGGATCAGGTCATGTTGCGGCTTATCAAATCTTAGCTGTTTTAATGACAATGAACCATATCAAAAGAGTTCGAGTGTATAATGCTCATTCATTTGACCGAGCTGGTCAGTTTTGCGCAGACATCAAAGGCAAGTTAAAAGAGCTGTTAGCTCAAACTAAAGAACAAAACCCGGAAGTTTATGAAGAAATGCTTCAAAAGATAGAGATTGAGTATACGCCGGTTAATGATATTGAAACAGCTACGAGAAGTGCAGATATTATTATTACAGCTACTCCAGCACGCCAACCAATTATTCTAAAAGAATGGGTAATGCCAGGTACTCATTTTTCATGTGTGGGTGCAGACATGGCAGGAAAACAGGAAATTGATGAAAATATTTTAACTGATGCTCGCATATTCGTTGATGACCATGAACAGTCTGTTACGGTAGGAGAATTTGAAACTGCATTTAAAAAAGGCATCATCGCAAAAGATAGCATCATTTCGGAAATTGGAGGAGTGATTACAAATCAAGCACCAGGACGCATTTCTCCAGAAGATATCACAGTTTTTTACAGTACAGGCATCTCTCTTCAAGATCTATTGACAGCGAGCTATGTTCTAGAACAGGCAGAAGAAAAACAAATCGGGATGTCGACAAAGCTGTAACTGATCGATAGCCGTTTAAATAAGCAGATTTTAGAGAGTATTCTTTATCAAAAGACTACGTATCAAAAAATAAATAATACTTACAGAGGAGTTAATAGGATGAATATTAAAACATTTGCTGTAGAACATTGGATGAATTTATACGAGCAAGAGGCCGTTTATAATATCGCGGAAACATGTGTTGAATCTTTCACTGTAAATGAGTTGATTGGAATCGACGGCACAAATCCGGCAGATTTTTTCAATGAAGTCGGAAAGAAAAAATTAACATACGGACATATTGAAGGATCTCCAGAGTTTAAAAGCTTAGTATCTGGCCTGTATGAGACAGTTGAAGCTGATAATATACTTGTCATGAATGGAGCTATTGGTGCAAACTTCTTAGTGCTCTATTCTCTTATTGAGCCAGGAGATCATGTAATTGCTGTACACCCAACATACCAGCAGTTATATGATGTGCCTGCTTCATTTGGCGCGAATGTAGATCTGCTGCCATTGAGACCAGAAAATAACTTCCTGCCGGATCTAAACGAATTAAAGTCTCTGATTAACGAAAAAACAAAATTGATTATTATCAACAATCCGAATAATCCTTCAGGTGCTATTATTGAGAGAGAAATGCTTGAAGAAATTGTAGAAATTGCACGCTCATGTGATGCTTACTTGCTGTGCGACGAAGTATACAGAAACCTATTACAGGAAGATAACCTTGTTGTGCCATCTGTTGCTGATTTATATGAAAAAGGAATCAGTACATCAAGTATGTCAAAAGTATTTTCATTAGCCGGCTTGCGCCTTGGCTGGATTGCAGGTCCAAGTGATGTGATCGCTGAATGCATAAAACACCGTGATTACACAACAATCAGCTGTGGTGTGCTTGACGATATGTTAGCCGTTCATGCTCTTAAAAACTACGACAAAGTCCTAGGGAGAAGCCGCAAAATTATCAAAGATAATCTGGCTATTTTAGATGAGTGGGTTCAAAACGAACCTTCAATCTCCTACGTAAAGCCACGTGCAGGCACAACATCTATGCTGAAATACGATTACCCTGTTTCATCAGAAGAATTTTGCGTTGACCTATTTAAAACGAATGGCACATTCTTAACGCCAGGTTCTTGCTTTGATATGGAAGGATACGTTCGTATCGGTTACGCATGTTCAACAGATGTATTAAAAGCAGGTCTTGAGAAATTCTCTGAATATTTGCGTACCCTTAAAGTAAATAGCTGATTAAAAACCATTAAGATAAATATTTGGAATATCTGATCGTACAAAAAACCGAACTGCCAATAATGGTTAGTTCGGTTTTTTTGTAAAGTTAAAAGATATTTAAAAACCTCATCTTGTCAGATTATCTCACATCATTAATCAATAGTTACCATAAATAAGTTAAAATTTTCAGTTAATTATTTTCGTGTTATTCTACACCTGCAACAGAGGAAAGGTAGAGGTGTAAAAAGCTTAAGGGGGGAGATTTTATGAGCAACAACTGGAGTTCCTTAGTTGAGAACATGAGTGATTATTTAGCACCTAGCATGGCCAAAGATCATCCAAACTTACCTGTGGTAAAAGAAGAAGGTTGTTATTACTACGGGCTGGATGGGAAAACCTATTTAGATTTTACTTCCGGGATTGCAGTAGCTAATACAGGACATCGCCATCCTAAAATCGTACAAAGTATCAAGGATGCAGCAGATCAATTAACTCATGGCCCTTCGGGAGTCATTATGTATGAATCTATTTTAAAGCTGGCCAAATCTCTAGGTGAAATTCTGCCAGGAGATTTAAATTGTTTTTTCTTTGCCAATAGTGGCGCTGAAGCAATTGAGGGAGCTTTAAAATTGGCTAAATATGCAACAAAGAGACCTTATGCTATTTCTTTTACGGGGTGCTTTCATGGCCGTTCTTTAGGTGCTTTAAGCGTATCAACATCAAAAAGTAAATATAGAAAATATATAAATCCGTCTCACCTGACTTATCATCTGCCTTACGCTAATATGCAGGCATGCCCCGAAGGTAAAGACCCAGAAACTTTCTGCATTAACGAATTAGAAAAACATTTTGAAGAATTATTTAAACACCAAGTGACACCTGAAGAAGTAGCCTGCGTCATATTAGAACCTGTATTGGGAGAAGGCGGCTACATCATCCCTCCTAAAGGGTGGCTGAAAAAGATCCGCGAAATATGCGATCAGCATGGTATACTGCTTATTTTTGATGAAGTACAAACTGGCTTTGGACGCACAGGGGAGTGGTTTGCTGCTCAGACATTTGAAGTCACCCCAGACATTATGGCTATCGCTAAAGGAATAGCTTCTGGTCTACCTTTAAGTGCCACAGTAGCTTCAAAAGAACTGATGAGCAAATGGCCTGCTGGAAGTCATGGAACAACGTTCGGTGGAAATCCAATTGCCTGTTCGGTAGCGTTGACCACTCTTGAAATAATGAAAGAAGAAAGATTACTAGATAATGCAAAAGTGGTTGGTCAATATGCTGCTGAAAAACTAAAACAAATGAAAAAAAATCACCCGATCATTGGAGAGATACGCTCGGTAGGCTTAATGATTGGAATTGAAATGATAAACCCAAAAACAAAAAAACCCGATGGAAGCGCCGTCATGAAGATTTTAGATTATTCCCTTGAGCAGGGAGTTCTCTTTTACTTATGCGGTAACGAAGGAGAAGTGATTAGAATGATCCCTCCTCTGACCGTCACAAAAGAACAGATTGACGATGGGCTTTCAAAATTAGAAAAGGCATTGCACCAATTTGAGAAAGAATATTAAGTAGAAGCCGTTTCGAGTATTCACCGCTATTCTATGTACGACTCTTTTTTTCATATTTAATGATATCATTATTTGATGAAAGACTAATTTATTGAAAAAAAGCACTGCGGCGCTATGTCCTCAGTGCTTTTCATTTCTCTTATGATACTTGCTGTTCTACCTTCACTCGTTTAATGAAGAAAGCAATAATCAATCCAATGACGGTCATGATCACAGCAAAGATAAATGCATGCTGGACACCATTTGTAAAGGCGAGCAGCTGATTCACCGGATTTGCGGGATCAGATACATTTTCCATAAAGCTGCGAGTTCCTGATGAAAGGATCGAGATACCGATCGCAGTACCAATAGCTCCTGACACTTGCTGCAAGGTATTCATAATCGCTGTACCATGCGGATATAGCTCTGGCGGAAGCTGATTTAATCCATTGGTTTGAGCAGGCATCATGATCATTGCGATTCCGATCATTAAGGTAATATGAAGGGTTACAATGAATCCAATTGACGTATTCACACTTAGATTCGTAAAGCCAAACATCGTCGCTGCGACAATGACAAGACCTGGAATGACAAGCCATTTTGGACCAAACTTATCAAATAGCCCCCCCATGATTGGAGATAGCAGTCCGTTGATAATTCCACCTGGCAACAGCATTAAACCTGCTGTAAATGTAGAAAGCGCCAAGGACGTTTGCAGATACAATGGCAAAATCATCATAGCAGACAGCATTACCATCATACACACTAAAATCAGAAGTAACCCAATGACAAACATCGGATATTTAAACGGGCTTAAGTTCAGCATTGGTTCTTTCATGTTCAACTGTCTTAAAGAGAACACGAGAATCCCTATGACACCAACTACAATTGCAACGATGACATGCATACTGCTCCAGCCGCCGCCTTCACCGGCACTGCTAAAGCCATATACTATTCCACCGAAACCAATGGTTGAAAGCACAATCGATAAGATGTCGATTTTCGGTCTTGTTGGTTCTGTAATATTTTGCATAAAAATAAAACCAAAAACAAGTGCAGCCATTAATAAAGGAAGTGAAATCCAGAAAATCCAATGCCAAGTCAACGATTTCAAAATAAGGCCAGAGACTGTCGGGCCGACAGCTGGTGCAAACATAATCACAAGACCAATAATCCCCATTGATCGGCCTCGTTTATGAGGCGGGATGATGACCAAAATCGTATTAAACATCAATGGCAGAAGCAATGCTGTACCGACTGCCTGCACGACACGTGCTACCATTAAAATACTAAAGACCGGGGCAACCGCCGCAATAAATGTTCCGATGATCGAAAAGACGAGCGACGTAATGAAAAGCTGCCTTGTCGTAAACCATTGAAGAATGAGTCCTGAAATCGGTACGAGAATACCAAGTGTTAATAAATATCCTGTTGTCAGCCACTGAGCAGTCGTCGCTTCAATTCCAAAGTCTAACGTTAAACTTCTCAGCGCCATGTTTAATGCCGTTTCACTGAACAGGCCAATAAATCCAGCTGTGATAAAAGAAATAATAATGGGCAGCGTTCGAATTTCAGAAGCTGCTGCTTGCTGTTTGTTCATATTAAGTTGGCTCCTTTTCTTTTTCAATTTAGATGAACCTTAGGAAGTCAGGGTGGTCAGAAATGAGCCACTTTCATGTCTATTGAAAGACGGATAAAATCTGTTTTTCTGCAGCAAATTGAGCAATTTTGTCGATCGAATAGCCAGATTCATGTATATAAAACATGAGCTCAGGCGTCATTGGAGAAGACATACATAGCGTTGTCAGTTCTATATCCTGTATATTCGCTTCTCCCTTTTCTCTCGCTTCTTCAAGCAATTCACGAATGATTTGTCTGAGTGATTGACTGTAATGACTATCATACACTTTACTTGTCTGCTCTAAATTCCCAGAGATTGTGAGCATCCGAATCCAGTCTAAATGGTGACCGACGATCAGATGAATTTCTTCGAGAACATAGCGTAAACGTTCACGAACCGGCTGATCACTTATTTTGCTCAAGTAAAGATGCAAAGCTGGGATCAGCTGTTCAAATTTCTCCCCAAGGATAGAAAGGCACAGATCACTTTTATTGGCGTAGCGGCGGTATAAAGTACCCTGTCCAACACCAGCTGTTTTCGCAATTTTATGCATGCTGACATTTTCTACACCAAATTCTTGAAACAAGGAGAATGCGATCTCTTCAATTTCCTCACCAATATCCTTTTCCACCATACACACCTTCTTTACCTTCATCCACATGACACTCATCTCTATGTGTTAAATCAAAACACTTTAGGTTTTTCTTAGGACAATTGTCCCGATATTATCTTACGGACAACTGTCCGCATTGTCAATCATTATTTTTTACTTATGATCTTTCTTTCAATTCTATTAAATGATGCACACTGTTTATCATTATTTAGACCGATTTTCCCTTTTGAAAGAATCATGTATGATCAATAAAGAAAGCGCTTCCATAAAAGGAGAGGAGAATGCGAATATGTACCGTATGAAACGAATGTTGTTGCTTGTTGTCACTGGATTAGTCTTGAGTTTGTCCACATTTACTGCGGGTGCCTCGGCACAAACGGGTGGATCGTTTTATGAACCTTTTAATAACTATAATACGGGGTTATGGCAAAAAGCCGATGGATACTCGAATGGAAACATGTTTAACTGTACGTGGCGTGCAAATAATGTGTCGATGACCTCAGCAGGTGAAATGCGTTTATCGCTCACAAGTCCCGCCTATAACAAGTTTGACTGCGGAGAAAACCGCTCCGTTCAAACGTACGGCTATGGGCTATACGAAGTCAACATGAAGCCCGCCAAAAATGTGGGGATCGTCTCTTCTTTCTTCACTTATACGGGACCGACTGATGGCACGCCTTGGGATGAGATTGACATTGAATTTCTAGGAAAAGATACGACAAAGGTACAGTTTAATTACTATACCAATGGTGTAGGAAATCATGAAAAGATCGTCAACCTTGGTTTCGATGCAGCAAACTCTTATCACACGTATGCATTTGACTGGCAGCCAAACTCCATCAAATGGTATGTCGATGGACAATTAAAGCATACCGCCACCACACAAATTCCTCAAACACCAGGGAAAATTATGATGAACCTGTGGAATGGTGCAGGTGTCGATGAATGGCTTGGTTCCTACAACGGTGTTACACCACTCCACGCACATTATAACTGGGTGCGTTACACAAAAAGATAACTCTATCAAAAAACCTGTGACTTGTCACAGGTTTTTCTTCGTTTAATTTGAACTAGTTTTCAGCTGATGAGCGAGTTTTTTCTCATGATTGTGGATAATATCTTCATAACTTTCTATTTTGAAATCCAATCGTTTAATGGTCTCTTCGATTTCCTTTTGTTTTTGGACGAGTCTTTCTCGTTCATTGACCAAAATGTTTTTTCGCGAAGATAACGTATGATTATCATCCTCAAAAAATAAGGCTGTATATTCTCTAAGCGCATCAATCGAGAGCCCAGCATTTCTCATACACTTGATAAATTCAATCCATTGAAGATCATCCTCTGTATAATCACGAATCCCATGATCATCACGTTTGATTTCCCTAATCAAACCAATATTTTCGTAATATCTAAGTGTCGCAGTGGATAAATCGAGCTGTTTTGCTGCTTGTGCTATTTTCATTGTGCCCTCCCTCTTTCTCTTACCTTCCGATCTCCCTTTCCTCATCATCTCCATTTTGAAAAAGAAAGCAAGATGCTTTTGACTCAATTCTTGATTCAAGAATGTTGAATTCGTTATTACAAAAGGTTTTCTGTTGACTTATAGTTCACTTTAAGAAGTACAGTATAGAAGAAAGAATCGAAGCTTATTTTTGAAAGGATGATCAAGAATGTGCCAGACGCACCAATCAAATGTTTTAAGTGTTTCACACGCAAAAGCGAATTTTGAACGGACGACCATTGAACGAAGAGCGCTTCGTCCACATGATATTTTAATTGATATTCAATTTAGCGGGATCTGTCATTCAGATATCCACAGCGCTTTTGATGAATGGGGCGGCGGTATTTTCCCAATGGTTCCTGGTCATGAGATTACTGGGGTCGTTGCAGCTGTAGGGGATGATGTGACGAAGTTTCAGATCGGTGACCGTGTAGGTGTTGGCTGCTTTGTGGATTCCTGCGGCACCTGTGAATATTGTCAAAATGGAGACGAGCAGTATTGCACAAAAGGAGTCGTCCAAACGTATAACAGCCGTGACTATGACGGGGAACCGACTTATGGCGGCTACAGTCAAAAAATTGTCGTGACTGAACGATTTGTCGTCAGCATTCCTGATCAACTGCCTCTTGATGCCGCAAGCCCTCTTCTCTGTGCTGGCATTACAACATATTCTCCATTAAAGCACTGGAAGGCAGGCCCTGGCAAAAAGGTTGCTATCGTCGGAATGGGCGGACTCGGCCATGTTGCCATTCAATTCGCACGCGCACTTGGCGCTGAAGTAACGGTTTTAAGCCGCTCTTTGAATAAAAAAGAAGAAGCACTATCATTTGGCGCAAAAGACTATTTTGCTACAAGTGATCCTGAAACGTTTCAGACACTAGCTGGTCAGTATGACCTCATTCTCAATACGGTTTCTGCCAACATTAATGTGGATGCCTATCTGTCCTTACTTCGTGTAGATGGAACCTTGGTAAACGTCGGTGCACCGCCTAAGCCGGATCAATTCCACGTCTTTTCATTAATTTCCGGCCGCCGCAGCATTGCTGGTTCACTCGTTGGCGGCATCCAAGAAACACAAGAAATGCTCGATTTCGCAGCTGCTCACAACATCGCACCACAAATTGAGGTCATCAACGCGAATCAAGTTGATGAAGCGTATGAACGTGTGCTGAAAAGTGATGTGCGTTACCGGTTTGTGATTGATATTGCTACGTTGTGATTGAGATTCTTTGAAATGACGATGTTTGGTTGCTTTATGGCTGACCGATGAGAATTCTATGATTTTTGATCAAACGTCTAAAAGCCACTTCTCTATTGAGTCGTGGCTTTTTAATGGATAGCTATATGTTAATCTCTTTTTCTTTATGATGGCCACGCATAAATGTAACAACCATACTAAACAAGCTAACCAAAAAACCTAAAATTGCAACCAAAATAGTCATTCCCCCGTTTGGAATAAAAAAGCCTATAGGGATTAAAACAAAAAATGAGAACACGATAAAACATTGATAGATTCCAGATATCAATCTAACCACAATATGATCAAAAAACGACATCACCAGAGGAGGAATAAACAAGAAAACGACCATCCCTAGTGACAGCATGAAGGGTAATGGGTCATCTAACGAAAT
Organism: Bacillus sp. FSL R5-0659; assembly: GCF_038008785.1. Taxonomy (NCBI): domain Bacteria; kingdom Bacillati; phylum Bacillota; class Bacilli; order Caryophanales; family Bacillaceae; genus Bacillus; species Bacillus sp. FSL R5-0659. The sequence continues at coordinate 557,890 of NZ_JBBOZU010000001.1, read as the reverse complement.
CGTGTTCTTCCCAGTTGAATCCTTTGCGGCGATGAACAATACTGCAATCGCCATGAGGAGCGTTGAAAAAATGAATAAGAATCGTTTTAGCATTTCGATATCCCCTTATTTGATCTTACATTTTATAATAAAATATACCAAAATAAACTAAATATTCAAAGGCTGTTTTTTACGTTCAGTCAGAATGTTGGATTCGGTAAAAAAGAAAATAAAATAATTTATGGAAATTCCGCATATTGTCAATCCAGTATGTTATACTATACTAACCTTTGAAGCATGAAATTTTAACGAATACCTTGTACCATCTCCCTACTTGTACGTTGAGTAGGGTTTTTTCATGCAAAAAAAACAGGCTCTCCGTAGAGAACCTGTTTTAAAGAATGAAGATTAAGCAATTTTTTGAACGTTAGCAGCTTGAGCTCCACGAGAACCTTGCTCTACGTCAAATGATACTTTTTGACCTTCGTCTAAAGATTTGAATCCGTCGCCTTGGATAGCTGAGAAATGTACGAATACATCGTCGCCTTCTTCACGTTCGATAAATCCAAAACCTTTTTCTGCGTTAAACCATTTTACTGTACCTTGTTCCATGATTGTTGCCTCCTCGTGCGTTTACCACACAATGTATTATACTATCCTTGCCCAAAGTACCCTCAAGACGAAAAGTCAATCTTCATACTATCCTTTACGCCGAACAAAAATAATTACTTTTCATTATAGCATGAATCGGTAATAATTGCAATTTGTTGATTAGAAGAAACATAAGTACATAATCATTAGACAGGGGGATGATGGTTTAAGGTATAGACATGTTAATCATAAAGCTTGAATTTTTATAATAAGTTGTACCTTACTAAAAACTTTCCAACTCAAGTCTATTTAACCAATTATCAACTAATGAGTTAAATATATCGGGTTGTTCAATTTGTAGGTTGTGACCAGCCATATCAAGCACCGCAAAAGTGGCTCTTGGATAATCTTCGATGAGCCGCCATGCATCGTGGTATCCAACTACATTGTCCTGGCGCCCTGTGATAATGAGCGTTGGATACTTAAGATCAGTTGAAATATCGAAGGTAAAACCATATCCATTTTGATGAATGTTGTTGATGAAATCATGATTTGTTTGTTTAGAAGGAAGTAAAATTTCATCTCGAAACCTCTCCCATTCCATTTTTCCTTGCACAACTATCATAGAGCAAAATTCATCTGCCTCCTCTGAAGACAATTGTGATATGAAGCTGCTGTCACTTTTTAAAACCGTCGCCTCTGGTACGACTCTTTCATTGAATTCTGGTATAGTCATTGGCGCCACAAGCAGTAATCCACGAACGGTTTCCTGACGTGAACGAACGATACCTCTGGCTATGTACCCTCCATATGAATAACCACAAACAATAAACTGTTCATCAGGGATAATCTCGTCCAAAAGACACAATATCGCTTCTAGCACATCATCAGAGTTCTGAATTGACGGATGTGGCTTTGAACGTCCCATACCTGGTAAATCTATGTATATTCTCTTCCAACCGCTTCGTTTTTCGAATACCGGTTCCAATGCGTGTAACATTACCTGATGGTCAAGAGTCCAACCATGCAATATCACGATCGGATACCCTTCTCCAATGACTTTATGGTAAATTGACATGTTTTTATTTCCCCTTTCCTACTCTTCAATATTTTATCACAATTTTAGAAAAATTCTTTTTTCACTAAACTTGTTATCATCGTAAACTATCATATATAACTGTTCAAACTAATTAGAAAGCACAAAAAAAACCAAAGGTCTACAACCTTTGGTTTCTTAGATGCGGCCGAGAGGACTTGAACCTCCACGGGTTATTCACCCACTAGGCCCTCAACCTAGCGCGTCTGCCATTCCGCCACGACCGCGTGTATGATGTGCTCATATATTCATAAGTGCACTGTTTGAAAAAACAATGCGGGTGAAGGGACTTGAACCCCCACGTCATAAAGACACTAGATCCTAAGTCTAGCGCGTCTGCCAATTCCGCCACACCCGCGTGACAATGGTGAGCCATGAAGGACTCGAACCTTCGACCCTCTGATTAAAAGTCAGATGCTCTACCAACTGAGCTAATGGCTCATCTGCTATGCAGAAAAACATATATATAAAATGGCTGGGCTAGCTGGATTCGAACCAACGCATGACGGAGTCAAAGTCCGTTGCCTTACCGCTTGGCTATAGCCCAACGAATCAAAAAACAAAACATGACCCGTACGGGATTCGAACCCGTGTTACCGCCGTGAAAGGGCGGTGTCTTAACCGCTTGACCAACGGGCCATACAATAATGGCGGAGAAGGAGGGATTTGAACCCTCGCGCCGCTTACACGACCTACACCCTTAGCAGGGGCGCCTCTTCAGCCACTTGAGTACTTCTCCATTATGGCTCCGCAGGTAGGACTCGAACCTACGACCGATCGGTTAACAGCCGATAGCTCTACCACTGAGCTACTGCGGAATAATAAGACATGTTTCATTATATCTATGCCAGAAAAATGTGTCAAGAATTTTTAAGTGTTTCATTCCTGTCTCATTAGCGACGGCTTTTATAATTTAACATATACTAATATAACAGTCAAGCCTTTCTTCCTTCCTTTTTGTTTTCTGTTTAGACATGACAGAAAGACCCCGACCTCTAACTGAAAGACCAAGGTCTCCTTGCTGCTGTGATCCCTATGAGTTTATGACAGCTTATACTTTCGCATCCACTTGTAAAAGGTGCTTCTTGGCACCTCTGCCAGCCTCGCTGCTTCTGACACATGACCTTTTGTTTTGTGCAATGCTTCAATCACCGTTTGCTTTTGAATGCGTTCCCTTAGCGTGAGTTCTTTTGGATTCTCGGTATACTCTGGTAGATGCAGCTTCTGCTTTTTCTGATCCATCGCCTCTAATAACGCCGCATATTGCGATTCACCAATCCATCCTCCTTTAGGAAATAGTACCCTTATATGTTCAAACAGATTAAAAAGCTCTCGTATGTTTCCTGGCCAGTGGTACGCTTCTAGCTTACGAAAAAAAGATTCAGGAAATGTCGCATTCCATTGGTGTTTCTTTTGGTAATAGCGATAGAAATCAACAATGTCTTCTTTTCTTTCTCTAAGCGGCGGGATGTTGATTGGATAGACATGAAGACGGTAATACAAATCTTCACGTATTTTTCCTTCCTTCAGCAGTTCGTTTATATTCCGGTGTGTCGCTGTTATGATTCTAATATCCAAAGGGATTTCGTGTGTCCCGCCGAGCGGTACGACTTTTCTTTCTTCAATGACCCTAAGAAGCGCCACTTGCATCGCATAAGGGATTTCGCCAATTTCGTCTAAAAAGAGAGTTCCTTTCTGAGCCTGTTCAAATTTCCCCTTTGCTCCATGACGTTTTGCCCCTGTAAAAGCTCCTTCAGCATAACCAAATAGTTCGCTTTCTAACAGGCTTTCTGGTATGGCTCCACAATTAACGGCAATAAACGGTCCTTTATGTCTTTCACTAGCTAAGTGAATTGCTCGAGCGGCCAGTTCTTTCCCTGTACCTGTTTCTCCCCAAATATATACATTTACATCTGTTTGTGCCGCTCGTTTCAATTCGCTAAGTGTCTGCTGAAATACTGTACTTGTTCCAGATTCCCCGGGAAATTGAGGAAAAGAAACGGTGATATTTCTCTTCTCTGCTTCTTCAAGAGAAAAAGACATCCCAAGCAGCTCTCCGTCTTGTTCTGACTGAATGAGACGCTTGTCTCGTGTAACAAATGTATCAGCCATGAGCAGCTCAACATCCATTCCGTACCAGTCTGAAAATCGATCTCTAATCGGTTTGCTTGCCAAAACAATCTGCTTTTTCTCATTACAGACAACATACGGCTCGTCCGCTTCTACCTGCTGGAGACAATGACTGACCAGCTCCATCTCTTTCCTTTTTTGCTGGACCTGAATTTCTCTCTCTATGGCATATGCAACTGTTGAAGCCATGCCAAGCATAAAAGGATGCCTTTGATCCGCCATACAGGAGATATCAATGACTCCTATGATCGTGCCGTCTGCGTCACGAATAGGGGCCGCTGAACAACTCCAATGGTGGGAAGCGATTGAAAAATGCTCAGTTCCGTTGATCGCTACAGCTTCCCCAATGACCAGTGCCGTTCCAATAGCGTTCGTCCCCACATCGGCTTCGGTCCAGCGCGCGCCCTCCATAAAATTTATTTTTTTCGCTTCTACCAGCGTCCTTTGACTTCCTGTCAAACTCAGCACATAGCCATCTGCATCGATGAGTAAGGCCATCATGTCCGATTCTTTTAATTGCTGACTAATTTTATTTAAGTAAGGAAGAGCGGCATTTAGGAATAGTGAGTACTTCTTTTTTTGAACACTGAATAATTCCTTTTCTAATAACGACTGTCCTTTATCTAAATACGGGTTCACATTTGCCTGTTTACATCTGCGCCATGACTCCATCACTCTCTTATCCAGACGAGACCTATCAAGTAAACCTTCACGAACAAAACGTTTCCAAGTATTTAAATAACAAGGCGTCGGATTCATTCCATCCTCTCCTCTGGGGGCTTTTTATCCATTATAGATAATTATAAAAGCGCTTTCAATTATTGACTGACCCAGGAATTCATTCGGATAAAATGTTTCTCTATTAGCAGTGCACCGCTCGTCCATTTGTTTGCAGCAAGGCTTCGTGTATCGCCTCAGAGAGTGTCGGATGTGCCGCAATAAACTGCTCTAATGTATCAGCTGTTAACTCTGTATGCATCATCACTGCCGCTTGTCCAATCAGTTCTGTTGCATTTGGCCCGATAATTGATACACCTAAAATTTCTTGATATTGCGGTTCGACAATGACCTTTACTTGACCTGCTGGCTGATTTAAAATGAGTGCTTTTCCATTAGAAGAAAAAGCGAATTTCCCTATCCGAATCTCCCCAAATTGTTTTCTAGCACTCTCTTCACTTAAACCGACACTCGCGATTTCTGGAGACGTGTAGATGCACCTTGGAATCACGTGTTCATTGACCTTTACATCTTCACCTGATGCATGAGATGCCGCAATCGTTCCTTCATGAAAAGCAGCATGAGCAAGCTGAACGCCGCCTGTCACATCACCGCACGCATAGATATGCGTTAGATTGGTTTGCATATGCTCATTGACGCAGATGCCGTTTCTGTCAAATTCTATGCCGACCTGCTCAAGATTCAGCTCTCCCAGCCTCGGCTTTCTGCCAATGGCGACTAAACAATGATCGGCCTTGATGTCACAGCGCTCTCCATGTTCCTTCTCAACCACCACTTTTTTTGAGATTGCATCAAGCTGTTTGACTGCTGCTGATGTCAAAATCTCCACACCAGCTTTTTGAAGCTGATCGTGAAGACAGTTAGCGGTATCGTGATCTTCTTCAGGTAAAATGTGTGCTGCCTGTTCAACCATGACAACCTTTGATCCCATTCTGCTAAAGATGCTTGCAAACTCACAGCCGATCACTCCTCCGCCAATGATACAAAGCGAATCTGGTACTGAAGGGAGCGTCATCGCATCCTTACTATCAATGATCCACTCTCTATCAAATGGGGCGAAAGGTAAAGCAGCAGGTTCTGATCCTGAAGCAATAATGATTTGTCTTGCTTGAATGATGTCTGATTTCCCTTCACTTTCTATCAATAGCTCATGTGCTGAAAGAAATGATGCTTTCCCATTTAACACGCTGATTTTGTTTTTATTCATCAAATAACGAACGCCATCAGTCAGCTGCTTCACGACTGACCGCTTCCGCTTTTGAACAGCATCCCAATGAATGATAGGGTCATTTTCTGGAAGCTCAATTCCAAAATGACCAGCTGATTTCACATGCTCGTACATATCGGCGCTTTGCAAAAGGGCTTTCGTTGGGATACAGCCTTCATTCAGGCAGGTACCTCCTAACAGGCCTCGGTCGATTAATACAACCTCTCTACCAAAACGGGCGGCTGTTATTGCCGCCACATATCCTGCTGGCCCGCCTCCTATAATGACTAGCGTCATGGTCATTTCACCTTCTTCCTATAAAAGAATGGATACTGGTTTTTCTAAATAGGCTTTAACAGTTGATAAAAATTGTGATGCCGGCGCCCCGTCCAGCACGCGATGGTCAAATGTCAGACTGAGTGGCAGGATCGTCCCTTTACATAATTCATTCCCCTGATAAACAGGCATGTGATCCGCTTTTCCAACGCCAAGAATACCTGCTTCCGGCGGATTCAAAATCGGGGTAAAATGTTCCACACCATAGGCACCTAGGTTAGTGATTGTAAAGGTAGAGCCTTCAATTTCATCGTGGAGAAGTTTGCCTTCACGTGCTTTTTTGCCATACGATTTGATACTCTTCGCCAGTTCAATAAGTGAAAGCTTTTCCGCATGCCGAATAACAGGTACTGCCAGCCCGTGATCTAAAGCAGCAGCGATTCCAAGATGTACATGCTCAAAAGTTTCGACTCTATCATGTTGATATTGACTGTTCATTGCAGGGTGCTTTTGCAGAGAAAGAATCACTGCTTTGGCTACAAAATCGGTCATGGTTAATTTCATATCGTGTTGTGCTCCAGCTGTTTCGTTCAACTCAGACTGTAATGCTGTAAGTTTTGTCACATCCGCTTTCATCGTTATTGTTAATTGTGCACTTGTTTGCAGGCTTTCCATCATTCGCGAGGCAATGGTTTTCCGCATCATGCTGACTGGCTGATGCTTTGTTAGTTCATTGTGTTGTTTTTCTTTTTCTTTTTCATCAGGAAGTGCTCGAAGCACATCCGCTTTCGTGATTCTCCCATCTGGACCTGTTCCCACTAATGTATGAATATCCAGATTAGCACTTTGAGCAATCTTACGTGCAACAGGGGAGATTTTTATTCTCTCTTTCTTTTGTTTTGGCGGCAGGTCTTTTTCTTTCTTTTCCTCGACCTGTTCATTTCCTTCACCGATATAGCAGATGACCGTGCCAGGCGGTACACCTTCTCCCTCAGACACTTTTATATCCAATATGGTTCCTTCTGCAGGTGATTCGATCTCCATTTCAATTTTTTCAGAGTTGATGCTTGCAATGCTTTCCCCTTTATTCACGGTCTCTCCGATCTCTTTATTCCAGACAGATACCGTTCCTTCTTTCATTGACATGCCCAATTTCGGCATCACAACCTCGACAGCCATCTCCCTCTCTCCTTTCTTTAGTTCAAGATCTTGTCATGACTTTTTCCAACCATCTCTAAGACAGTGTTCACAACCTTATCAGGTGTCGGCAAATAGATATCTTCAAGCGGTGGTGAAAATGGGACCGGTGTATGAGGAGCCGTCACTTTTTTGATTGGAGCGTCGAGTAAATCGAAGCCTTTATCCGCAACCAGAGAAGAAATATCTGCGGCAATTCCGCATCTTGGATTTGCTTCATCCACAATGACAAGCCGATTTGTTTTCTCTACTGAAGTCAGAATGGCTTCTTCATCGAGCGGCGACAAGCTTCTAGGATCAATCACCTCTGCTTCAATTCCTTGCGCAGCTAATTGCTCTGCTGCTTCGAGTGCTGTATGAACTTGTTTGCCTACTGCAAAAATGGTCACATCTGATCCTTCTCTTTTCACATCTGCTTTGCCAAGCGGCAACGTGTAATATCGCTCCGGAACATCTCCTGTGATATTGTAAAGCGTTTTGTCTTCAAAAAAGATGACAGGGTCCTGATCCTCGATGGCTGCTAGTAGCAATCCTTTGGCATCGTATGGTGAAGAAGGCACCACCACTTTCAATCCAGGGATGCTTGTAAATAGCGCATACAAGCTTTGCGAATGCTGAGCAGCTGCTCTAAAACCCGCTCCATGTGTCGTTCTGATCGTGATTGGCACCTCTGCTTTTCCGCCAAACATGTATCGAAATTTAGCCCCTTGATTCAGCACTTGATCCAGACAAGTGCCGATAAAATCATTAAACATGAGTTCTGCAATTGGCCTTAGCCCTGTGGAAGCAGCTGCCATGGCCGCACCTACATAGCCAGCTTCACTAATCGGTGTGTCAAGGACTCGCTCACGTCCAAACTCCTGAACGATTCCTTTCGTTACACCGAGCACACCGCCCCATGCTTCATCATCCTGTAAGTGATCTACATGAGCGCCTCCAGCAACATCTTCCCCCATTAAAATGACATCCTCGTCTCTTCTCATGGCAAGTTTAATCGCTTCATTCAATGCACTAGACATGCTGATTTCTCTTGTCATTTTCCTCTCCTCCTTCTGATTTATTGATACGAAACATACACGTCGGTCAATAATTCGGTCTGATCTGGATATTCACTTTCTTCACTGAATTGAACGGCTTCATCTATCGCTTCTGTTACAGTCGTTTCAATATTTGATAGCTCTCCATTCGTCAGCAGCTGCTGCTTGATCAATTCATTTTTAAAAAGAGTGATCGCATCTCTCTCTTCTTGATGTTCTGTTTTTTCTTGATTGGTTTTGTAACGTTGGGCATCTCCTTCGAAATGGCCATAATTCCGATATGTCATGCATTCAATCAATGTCGGACCTTCTCCATTTTTCGCTCGTTCAATTGCTTGTTCTGCGGCTTGATAAACGGCCATCACATCTTTTCCGTCTACTTGAATCCCAGGAATGTCATAACCGGCCGCTCGATCGACGATTGATTTGCAGCTTGAAGCATAGGAAAATGGTGTCGCTTCTCCGTACCCATTGTTTTCTGCGATGAAAATGACGGGCAGTTTCCAGATGGCCGCGAGATTGATTCCTTCGTGGAAAGTCCCTTGATTGTTTGCACCATCTCCAAAAAAGCAAACGCTTACATTTTCTGTCTTTTTATATTTGGCTGTGAGGGCTGCCCCGCACGCAAGAGGAAAGCCGCCTCCAACAATTCCGTTGGCACCAAGCATTCCTTTATCAAAATCTGCAATGTGCATGGATCCGCCTTTGCCTTTACAAAGACCTGTGGCTTTTCCATAGATTTCTGCCATCATTCCTTTTAGATCACAGCCCTTCGCTATACAATGGCCGTGGCCGCGGTGGGTACTTGTAATACTGTCTTTTTCATTCAGATGTGCACAGACTCCTACGGCAACAGCTTCTTCGCCAGCATAAAGATGGACAAACCCCGGCAAGATTCCTTTTGTAAAAAGCGCGTGTACTCGATCTTCAAATTGGCGGATTTCCTGCATTTTTTGATACATCCATACGGCTTTTTCTTTAGTCAATGCCTTTTCCATTTGGTAAAACCTCCTATCCTTTTTTGCTTGCACTACTATACAAGCAAAAATCGTGCCAACATGAAGATACATGAACATTTAGGCTTTGACCGAATCACACCGATGAAAAAAGAGACAAAATGAGACATGCGTCTCTTTTTGTCTCCATATGTCCACACATCTAATCGAATAAAAAAAGCACCCCCTTAGAGGAATGCTTATCACAATGAATCGGTTGTACACTGCCACTTTAATTTCCCTTTGCAGACGCCGCATACATAACGAGAGGTATCAAACCGTCTTTTCCTGATAAAAGACCGGCCGCATCCTGTGCAAATGTATTCATGGCGTTTCCCCGCACGTCGCTTCTTTTGTACAGTCTTAAGCGGTGTACAAAAACGCGGGGCTTCTACTTGTTTTAATAACTCTTTAAAATCACGGTCGCGATGCTGATAGCCCTTTCCCTCAAGATGTAGATGATAATGACAAAGCTCATGCTTGATGATCCCGATTAATTCTTCTCGTCCATGCTCCTCTAGGTATCGGCGGTTCAGTTCAATATTGTGTGTACCAAGTAAATATCGCCCGCCTGTCGTTTTTAACCGGTCATTAAAAACAGCCTGATGGCGGAATGTCTTGCCAAAGAACTGCTGGGAAATGTGCTCTGTTAACTGCTGTAACTCTCTCTCGTTCAATCAAGATCGTTCCTTTCTATAAAAACCTCGAACGGGACAATTTCCCCTATGCATACATTGAAGATACACCCACTGTTTCGATCAAAGGAGGAATGGGCGATGCCCAACTGGCTGAAAAATCAGATGCAGAAGGCATTTTATGAGAAAAATCATTATCAAATCAAATTGCTGAATCAATGCTGGTACTTTTATAGAAAAAAACATTCAGTCACATCAAGGCACACCCCATCCTAAGGTGCGCCTCGTTTTTTGTTTACTCTGGTTTCAGCATGGAGAGGGCAACGCGGCCTTTTGCCTGGTCAACGGAGTCCACCCAGACGGTCACAATGTCACCAACTGATACAACGTCAAGCGGATGCTTCACAAAACGATTGCTTAGTTTGGAAATATGCACAAGCCCATCCTGCTTTACGCCAATATCAACGAATGCGCCGAAGTCTACGACATTTCTCACTGTTCCTTGCAGCTCCATTCCTTGCTTCAAGTCTTCCAATTTCAATACATCTGTTTTGAGCAGCGGTTTTGGTACTTCATCCCGCGGATCACGCTCAGGTCTTGTGAGCTGATCGATGATATCTTGAAGTGTAATTGTCCCAATATCTAGCTGTTCTGCTGCTTCATCCAGTTTCACTTCAGCAATTTTCTCTTTTAACTGCTCTGTGCCAAGATCGTCTGGTGTCATGTTGATCATGCGTAAAAACTGTTTTGTTTCTTTATAGCTCTCTGGGTGAATGCCTGTACGGTCAAGCGGATCTTGTCCGTCTGTAATACGCAAGAAACCGATACACTGCTCATATGTTTTAGCACCGAGCCTTGGAATATCCTTCAATTCTTTTCTGCTTGTGAATCTCCCAATCTCTTCGCGCCTTTTGATGATATTCCCAGCGACGGCTTTTGAAAGGCCTGATACATATTGCAGCAGCGCCTGTGAGGCGGTATTGACGTTTACGCCAACTTGGTTGACGACTGTTTCTACCACAAAGGTTAACGAGCTGTTTAATTGCTTCTGGCTGACGTCATGCTGGTATTGGCCCACACCAACAGACTTCGGATCAATTTTCACGAGCTCTGCTAAAGGATCTTGTAATCTTCTAGCGATTGAAATGGCGCTTCGTTCTTCGACTTGCAGATCTGGAAACTCTTCTCGTGCAAGTGCAGATGCGGAGTATACACTTGCTCCTGCTTCATTCACGATCAAATAGGACACCGGCTGATCCAGCTCTTGAATCAAGTCTGCAATAAATTGTTCAGTCTCTCTTGAGGCTGTTCCGTTTCCAATCGCAATGACTTCGATGTTGGATGATTGAATGATCTCTTTGACTTTTTGTTTCGCTTCCGCTTTTTTCTGTACAGGCGGATGCGGGTAAATGACGCCAATATGATGGACTTTTCCTGTATCATCCACGACGGCTAATTTGCAGCCTGTCCGAAATGCGGGATCGACTCCAAGTACACGCTTCCCTTTCATCGGCGGTTGAAGCAGCAGTTTTCTTAAGTTTTCAGCAAAAATATGAATCGCTTGTTCCTCTGCTTTTTCTGTCAGCTCTTTTCGTATTTCTCGTTCGATGGAAGGCTGAATGAGACGTTTATATGCATCATCGATTGCTGCTTCAATAAACGGTCTCGCCGTCGTCTGTTTGCCTTTTAGAACTTGTTTGTCGAGATAGAAGCGAATATTTTCAGCAGGTGGTTCGATGGCTGCCTTTAAAATGCCTTCTTTCTCTCCGCGGTTGACCGCTAATATACGGTGCGGGACAATCTTTTTGATTGGCTCTTGATAATCGTAATACATTTCATAGACGTTTTTCTCATCGCTTTCGACGTCTTTTCCTGATGTGACCAGACTGCCCTTTTGGTACGTTTCACTGCGAATCCATTTTCGCATATCGGGATCATCTGCCAGCTGTTCAGCAATGATGTGCTGCGCACCCTCAAGTGCCTCTTCTACATTTGCCACTTCTTTTTCTTCGCTAATAAAAGCAGCTGCTTTCTTCTTGATCTGATCGCTTGGCAGCGTGAGTAAATATTCTGCCAGCGGCTCCAGCCCTTTTGCTTTGGCTACATTCGCCTTTGTTTTGCGCTTTTGTTTGAATGGCCGGTATAAATCTTCGACCTCTTGCAGTTTATGAGCTTGTTCAATTTTCTGTTTTAATTCATCGGTTAGTTTGTCTTGTTCAGCAATTAAGCGAATGACTTCTTCTTTTCGGTTCGTGACATTTTGGATATATGTATAGCGCTCTGAAATGGTTTGAATTTGCACCTCATCCAGTGAGCCTGTCTGCTCTTTCCGATAACGGGCAATAAACGGGACGGTGTTGCCATCCTCTAAAAGCTTGATCACACTTTCAATTTGTTTCGTTGAAAGCTTTAATTCTGTCGCAATTTGTTTCAAAAAAAAGTCAGATGTCTTCATACTTTGCATCCTCTCACTGTGTCTTCTCTTTTAGTGTATCAAAAAAACCGGCAAAACAGAAAAAAGGTCAGCTATTTTACGTGAGCTGACCAAGTACATAGGTGAGATCGTCCTTTTTGTCTTGTGTGTATGTTTCAAGCTGTTTGGCGATGTCTTCAACTGAATGTCCATGCTTTAAACACATGCGCATGTTTGGCACATTCAGTCCGTCTGAATACATAATGAATATCGATCCTTTTTCGTAGGAATAGGTGTATGTTTTATATTTTCTAGGTTTCCCTGATAAGTATCCTGATGTCGGAAGTGGATAAATATAGTCGCCAGAAGGTGCATTCAAGATAAAACGAATATTACCAACCGAACAATAGGTAAATTGCTGCTGGGAAAAATTCACCTTTAAGATCGCAGCTGTGGCACCGCGTTTATTTTTCATGGCCTGATTGCATCTGTCGATGAGGGTCGCCACATCCTCATGTCCATATTCTTCGACAATTTCGCTGACTAAAGAAGATGATTCATTGGCGTACTGGCCGCTGCCTAATCCGTCTGCTACAGCACAAATTAGTTCTTCATCATCTGCTTTAATAAAAAAACTGTCCCCGCAGCATGGTTTTCCTTCTTTATTCGATTGATAGATAATGGCGTTTACATGCTCATGCTGTTCAATCTGTTTCATTACCCTAGCTCCATAGACGCATCTTCTGATAATGCATCTCGCAGTTTTTTCACTGCCTTCCGCTGCAGTCTCGATACATGCATTTGGGATATGCCGAGTAAATCGCCTGTCTCTTTCTGACTCTTATTTTGCAAGTAAGTCAGATTGATAATCTCTTTTTCTCTATCCGACAGCACATGAAGCACACTCTCAAGCATCATTTTTTGGTTCACACGTTCGTAGCCTTCTTCCTGTGAGCCGACAACGTCTAAAATCGTCACAGTACTTCCTTCAGAATCAGCCTCTACGCCTTGGTCAACAGACAGTGCTTGATAGCTTTTGCCCATCTCCATGGTTTCAAGTACTTCTTCTTCTGTTACATCCAGATATTCTGCAATTTCTTGGACTTTAGGTGATTTCTGTGTCTCTGTTGTCAAATGATCGACTGCCATTTTGATTCTTGGTCCAAGCTCTTTGATCCGCCTTGGTACATGGACACTCCATGTCTTATCTCGTAAAAAGCGTTTGATTTCCCCGATGATGGTTGGAATAGCAAAGGCTTCAAATGATTTACCGACGAGCGGGTCGTATCGTTTAATGGCGCCAAGTAAACCAATCATTCCAACTTGTCTGAGGTCCTCATGAAAGCTTTTTCCTTTAGAATATTTTTTCGCCAGCATATCAACCAAGTTTGTATAGCATTCGACCAGCGTGAGCTGCGCCTGCTCATCTTGATTGGTTTGATAGCTTTGGATGAGGCGATCTACTTCATCTTTAGTTAGTTTCATAGTTTTGGATGGTTGTGTCATGGTCAACTCGCTCCCTGTTTAAAAACTTTGTCATCGCCACGGTAACTCCGGAGTTTGCTTGCACCTCGACTTCATCCATCAATGTTTGCATTAAGTATAAACCAAGACCTCCTTCTGCCAATTGATCCACCGTATGAGCAGATGTGTACGGTCCCAAGTCTTCCTGTTTTTGCTTAAAGTCAAAGCTACCGCCTTTGTCAGCGACAATGATTTCTAGACGATCCGCGTAGACAAGAAAGCGAACAGCTACCTCTCCATCTTCGCCGTCTTCACCTTTGTAGGCATGCTGAACTGCATTTGTACAGGCCTCACTGACGGCAATTTTTAAGTCTTCAATCTCTTCATAGGCATAGCCCATCCGGCTCGCTACGCCTGAAAGAGTCAAACGAATGATGCCTACATATTCTGGTTTTGCCGGTATTTTCATCTCGATTAGATCTACTGATTCGTTCATTGTACCCCACCCTCTGACTTTGCAGAAATGTCAATGATGTCCTTTAATCCAGTGATTTCAAACAACCTTACAAGCCGTTCTGACAAGTTCTCAAGCTTTAATGTTCCACCTGCTTTTTGAGCCGCTTTAAACAGCCCAACGAATACACCTAAACCTGTACTATCCATATACGTAACATCCTTTAGACAGATTTCAAGATGCTCTCCCGCCTCTGCTTTAGGCATGAGCGTTTCTCTTAGCTGAGGAGCGGAGTACACATCGATTTCTCCGCTGACACTGATTTTCGTTTTTTGATCTATTTGATGCTCTTTTACAGACATATTCATTATGCATTCACCTCGAAATTCTTGTTTCCTAAAGTTTTATATACCCGCATGTTCACTTTCTAAACCTTTCTTTTGAGAACAAGTAAAGTAAAGTCATCGTGCAGCTGAAAATCCTGCAGTTTGAGTAAGCTGGCGTAGATGGCATCCACCATTTCTTGAGCTGAGTAGGATAGGTGCTCTGATATGAGTGCTTTGATGTCTTCCCGCTCTAGGAAACCGTCCTCTGACTTGGATTCTGTGACCCCATCAGAGAATAAGATCACCATGTCTCCTATGTCTAAATGCTTCTCATACTGTCTGTAATCAAAGTCTGGTGCAATCCCGAGGACAAGCCCTTTCGCTTCTAAATCGTAAAATTTGTCCTCTTTTTTGCAATAGAAAAAGCCCGGCTCATGACCAGCCGATGCGTATTTAAACTCATGCGTTTCTTTATTATAGCTGCCATAGAACATCGTGATAAACATACTTGGATCTACATTTTGCTCGACTACACGATTCAGGGTTTTCAGTACCTTTGTTGGGCCGCTCCCTGACTCTGGTAAGGAATCCATCGCATATTTAATCATCGACATACAGAGCGCTGCCGGGATTCCCTTTCCAATGACATCTGCGATCGCGATATTGATTGTATCGTGATCCGTTACAAAGTGGTAATAATCTCCACTCATCTGTTTTGCCGGTACACTAATCGCACCAATATCAAAGGTATCTCCTTCTGGAATTTTCGTTTCCAGAAGGGTTTGCTGAACATTTGCAGCAATTTCGATTTCAGATTTTATTTCTTGCTGGATGCCTCTGAGTGTTAAATGTTCTTGGTAGGCAAGTCCGTACCCAATCATGACTTCAATTAAGAAGTCTAGTGAATGAAAAACATCTTCCGGCAAATCAGGGTAAAGCTCCTGAATCACTTTTCGGTGAACACTCACTATTTCTTCAGGAGGTATTTGATGCTCAATGGTTTTACGGCTAAATTTTTGAGCTTGATAAAGCGATGTTTCAGTTAAATCACTGATATAACGACTGAGCAGCTGATGGTACCGCTGCTCCATTACCTCCTTAAAATCCATGGTTTCCCTCCTAGCGAAGCCACTTAACAGCTTGTATCTCCGTTCCTTGTTCTGGTGCAGAGTCTAATTTAAATTCATCCATCAGTCTTCTGACACCCGGAAGACCTGCTCCGAGTCCGCCTGATGTTGAAAATCCGTCTTCCATTACTTTACGTATATCCATGATACCCGGGCCCTCATCGGCTGCGATGACTTTGAGTCCACGCTTTCCGCGCTCCATCACTTCGTCTATACAAATCTGACCTTTACCAGCGTATAAATAGATGTTTCGAGCTAATTCTGAAATGGCCGTCGTAATTCTTGCTTGGTCAACTGTTCCAAATCCAAGTTCTTTTGCAACATTGCGCCCCAATTGTCTTGCTGCGACTATGTCCCATTCCGTCAATATTCTTACACAGGATTGGTCTTTCATATCTATTCCCCCAATTCCCGCTTCAGTGTCTCAAGCCCTTGTTCAAGATCTAGTGCTGTCTGAATTTCTTCAAGCGATATTCCAAGTTCAATCAGCGTCACAGCGACTGCTGGCTGTATTCCTGTTAATACAACTTTTGCCCCCATGAGCTTGGACATCGTGATGACATCGCCTAATACCTTTGCAATAAAGGAATCAATCATGTCGACAGATGTGAGGTCAATGACAACACCGTTTGCTCCTGTTTCATGAATTTTATTCAGCAAGTCTTCTTGAAAGTGGAGAGCTGTCTGATCATCAAGCTCCCACTGTATTGAAATCAGAAGACAGTTATATAATTTTAAGATTGGAATCTTCGGGTGATTTCTCACTAGGTTATCCCTCCAATGAAACAATTTTTCGATTTGTCATTTCCAAAGCAGTTTGAATTCCTTTTTGAAGGGTATTCTTTGTTGTAACTTGAGATAAATCAATTCCAAGGTTCACAATGGTTTGGGCTATTTCTGGGCGAATACCGACAAGCAAACACTTCGCACCTACTAATCTCACAGCCTCAGACGCTTGAATGATATGGTGGGCTACCATTGTATCAACAACAGGGACACCCGTAATATCAATTAAGACGACCTGTGAGCGATGTTTGACGACACCATTGAGCAGGTTCTCCATAATTTTTTTCGCACGATCTGTATCAATTGTTCCAACAAGCGGCATGACGGTGATGTGCTCAAATACAGGGATCAGCGGGGCAGAAAGTTCCTGCAGCGCAATTTTTTGAAGGCTGACTGTTTTCTCCCATGAGATGGAATACTGGTTTAAGATCTCGTTATGAATTGGTGTGATGAATTGGTCGATTTGCCAGATGAGGTCATGACTTTCTTCTGTTGTATCTTTGTCATCGTTCATTTTTTGATATAAATGTGTACGGATTTCAGTTAGACCATTTGCCAGTAACTTAAGTGATATACCCATTTGAACAATGTTTAAAGCAAGAGTTTGCACTTTTTCTTCAAAATCCTCATTATACCCCTCTGAAAGAGATGTAATGATTAGTTGAACATATTCCGAACAGATGGTTTCATACATTTTGTCGTTCAGCATCATGTCCGTTTCTTTTTCTCCGAGTCGTCTAAAAATGTCCGTCCACTCTTTTTGTAATTCCTCTTGATGCTCCCTTGCGAAAGCTAACACGATATGATTCGACATGTTTTACCCCCTACGTACATAAACAGCACTTCTTTTATTCTTTCTTCATTATAACGTTAATAAAAATTGAACACAAAAAAAAGTTGCTCTCACGAGAGCAACCAAATCTCACCATATTAAAAATCAATAAGAGCCAAACTAACTTGTAAGGCTTCATCAACCTTCTCCATCATCTCATCATCAAGATGTGTGATTTTATCTGTCAATCTTTGTTTATCGATTGTACGAATCTGCTCCAAGAGAATGACAGAATCTCGTTCAAAGCCGTAGCGCTTTGCATCAATTTCGACGTGAGTCGGTAATTTCGCTTTTTGTATTTGGGCTGTTATGGCTGCAACGATAGCAGTCGGGCTGAAGCGATTTCCAATGTCATTTTGAATCACCAATACTGGGCGAACCCCGCCCTGCTCGGAGCCAACAACAGGAGATAAATCAGCAAAGTAAACATCACCGCGTTTAACAATCAAATGTTTAACCCCCGCTGACTAATCGCTCAACTGTATTCTCAGCCTCAAATTCTGCGTATTGTGCCTCTGAAGAGATATTCAGATTAATTTTCGCCATCTCCATGTAGCCGCGTCTCATCGATTCACGATTTTGTCGAATATTACGTTCACGAATATACGTTTTTGTCGCTCGGTAGATCAATTCATTTCTTGTTACCTTATCCTGCTCTGCTACTCGTTCGATTTCAGACATCAAAGCCTCCGGTAGTCGAATCTTCATTTCGTTTGTTGCGCTGGATTCAGACAAAAAACATACACCTCCACAAAACTTACGGATACCGTTTCGATCCATTCCAAGACTAATCATACCATTATTCAATGCGCAAGCAAAGCTGTTTTTTCATGATTTCTTATTAGAACATGAAGCGGCTGTTCACCCGTAAATCAAAGATGATAATGGAGTTCCTCTTTCACATTATACGCTTTTTTCCGAAAATCATACGGTATTTCCAAAATCTCTAAAAAAGGGAGAATGTTTACCCCTTCTTTGTAGAATAAAAAGGAACGATGTCAGTTTGACGATCGTTCCTGTGAAAGCTGTTTAGAAAAAGCTTGGCCCGCCTTGAAGCAGCGGATTCCGCACATGCACCCTTTTGCCGTCCTCTATATATACTCTTGGGACGCGGTGTCCAATGGAGCATGTGACTTCATAGTTAATGGTTTCAAGCCTTTTTGCAATTTCATCGACTGATACCATTTCTTCACCTTGTCCACCAATCAAAACGACTGGCTCCCCTACTGGAAGGTTCTCTTTCAGTTCAACCATGAATTGATCCATACATACCCTTCCGGCAATCTTCCGGCGCTTTCCGCCAACAAGTACTTCCGTACCTGCCAGCTTCCGAATCCACCCGTCTGCATAGCCGACTGGTACCGTACCGATCCACGTATCTTGATTAGCTGTATACGTCGCCCCATAGCTGACACTCTCACCCTTTTGAATGAGCTTTACATGGGCAAGCTTTGTATGAAGCGACATGGCTTCTTCCAGCTTGAAAGGAAGTTCATCTTTGATTTCCTCTGACGGCGACAGCCCGTACATACTGATGCCGAAGCGAACCATATTAAATAACACTTCTTTAAACCTTAATCCTGCTGCACTATTGGCACAATGAACAAGCAGTTTTTCCGTATGAAGCGGCTTAAGCAGGGTTTGAAAGGTGTCGACCTGCCGATCAAAATAGTTCTCATCCTTTTCATCCGCGGTCGCAAAGTGAGTAAATACTCCTTCCAGCTGTAAATAAGAATGCTCGCTGACAAGCTTCTTTACTTCATTCACTTGCTCTAACGTTTTCACACCTAAACGGTTCATTCCGCTGTCTATTTTCAAATGAAAACGAATGGGTTGTCCCATCTGCCCTTTCACCATA
This sequence comes from Bacillus sp. FSL R5-0659, assembly GCF_038008785.1. Taxonomy (NCBI): domain Bacteria; kingdom Bacillati; phylum Bacillota; class Bacilli; order Caryophanales; family Bacillaceae; genus Bacillus; species Bacillus sp. FSL R5-0659. The sequence continues at coordinate 538,749 of NZ_JBBOZU010000001.1, read as the reverse complement.
TCGACGACTTCCCTCAGCCACCTGGTGGAGTAAGCGGTCATAATTACATTGTATCGAACAGCGGTTTTGACATACTCCGGCGGCACTGCGCCGAGTATAAGAATCGGTGCTTTGATACCTTTATTTCTTAAAGAAATGGCCTCATCTAAAAAGGCTACAGCTAACAAGTCTGCTCCTGCTTTGAGGGCAGCTCTTGCCACTTCTATATCTCCATGTCCATATGCATTGGCTTTCACAACAGCCATCAGTTGAACATTTTGACCGATATGATCTTTCATATGTGAAACATTGTGCTTGATTGCTGTTAAATTAATTTCTGCCCATGTGTCTCTATAAAAGGCATTTGTGTCCATCAGTCACACTTCCCTATTGAATGATTCAATCCCCTCATATGATACTAAAAATCAAGAATAATGTGAAACAAATCAAAGAAAATCAGCCCTTGCACAGGGCTGATGCTGCATTTATCAAGGCTTTCCGCCTGAGAACCTCATTTATTTAGCTGACTGGCCTTCTACACTCTTTGCGACCATCAACAGCTCTTCCTTCGATAGATCACTTGAGGAAATTAAGTAGTCAACTCCGTCAGAAGTCCATGAGAGAGATTGATCTGTCAGAACCCCTACTGTCATACCAAGATCGACCGGCTCGCCGTTCATCGTGACAGGCGTAGATGCTTCCGCTACTCTCGCTTTTTCCTGGATGAGTGTGAAGGATTTCTTGCCGCCGTACGTAATCACATAACGCTTCCCAGCATCTGTTGTCATTTCTTTCTCTTCCATCTTCTTCACGCCTTCTGGCATATCAACTGGTGTTTTCACCGCAAAGCTGTCAGATGGGTCTGCACTTGTGGCAACATCCATTTGAGAGAGTGTCATGTTTTTCTTCTCATCAAATGCATCTTTGTCAAAGGATTTATTGAATTCAAAGTGAGAGAATTCCACTTTCACCATTGGCTTTTTGTCGCTATCCAGCACTTTTACACTGGCAGGCGCCATTGTTTTCTTATGAAAGGTAATCTCTTGGGTAGGCAGCATTTGATTGTGCTGATAATTGGTCTTCGTTTCGAACACATACTTAGACTCTTTCGCTTTGAACTGAGCTGCACTGTCATTCTTAATGTCCTTCACGAGTGATTCGAATAAATAGACTTGACTGCTATTATTCGGCCAATCGCTATGGAAACGGAAGCTCTTGTTCAATGAAGGTGTCAGCACAAACACACCATTGCCGTTTCTTAAAATGACTTGACTCTGATCCTTTTTCGGATTTTCTAAATAGACACGGTAAAGCTCCGGCTTTTTGTACCAAATTTCTACCTGGTACTCCTGCGGGTCATTTCCTGTCTCAATGGTCATTTTTGCTTTGGCTTTGTATGATGTCATTTCCTCTGCCTTTTTGTTTAAATCTCCAACGATATCCTGCTGAGATTTTTGACCGCATGCGGAGAGAATCAGTACAAAAAGGATTCCCGTTACAAGCAAAACAAAGCTTTTTCTCACCCTTTTCAACCCCTTCGTTAATTGTGTTAAAAGGAAGAAACCGCTTGTTTGACTTTAACAGTACGCCTCAAGAGTTAACTGCGTACCGCGAACCATCAAAGCCTGTTAGCAACTCGCCCTTCCTTATCGCACTACCCAATATATGAAGGGGGGACAAACAATATGCAGACTAGCTTGACAACCTTTCAATTAAAACTTGTGCAGCAGCATATTCCTTTGTATGAGTAATGGACACATGAACCTGATCTCCCTCCGCTTTCTCGCTTTTGATGAAGGGTTTTCCATTATCGTCTTTTTGAATGTCTATGTCATGAAAGCTTAAATACTGACCGATTCCGGTTCCGTATGCTTTAGCGAAAGCTTCCTTTGCCGCAAAACGTCCTGCCAAAAATTCCAGCTGTCTTTTTTCACTGAGTGTACGAAAGACATCCTGTTCACTTAAAGTCAAAATGCGTTCTGGTAAACGGGGCTGTCTGCTGAGCACTCGCGATAGTCTGTCGATCTCTACAATATCAATGCCTATTCCTTTGATCATGAGGTACCTCCTATGATACTCGTACTAATTTGAGTGTTCTCTTCATAAACGTGTTACTATAAACTTACCATTATCTAGTCAAAAGGGGTTTGTTATGTTTATTCGAACGGAGAGCTTTCAACAATTTATTAAATCGTATCCAATCGTAACAGCGATCCTCGCTTTACAAATCGGCCTGTGGCTTATATTTGCGATTCCTATCCCTATTATACAGCTTGGACAGGATCATCTCGTCGGTTTCAACTATGGTGTAGCGGCTGGGGAATGGTGGCGGCTCGTCACACCTATTTTTCTCCACGGAAGTCTCACGCATATTTTATTTAATTCTATGTCCCTTTTCTTATTCGCCCCAGCGCTTGAACATTTGCTCGGGAAGGTTCGATTTTTAATCATTTATCTTGGAGCAGGGTTCATTGGCAATCTCGGGACCTATTGGGTGGAGCCTTTAGAGTATGTACACGTTGGCGCTTCTGGTGCGATCTTTGGTTTGTTTGGAGTGTATCTATACCTTGTCCTATTTAAACCGCACATGATGGACCGCGGCAATTCACAAGTGATTTTAACGATTCTTGCTGTTTCTGTCATCATGACCTTCGTCAATTCGAATATCAATATCATGGCTCACTTATTTGGATTGATCGGCGGTATGATTCTAGCACCTATTACGCTGTTCTTCCATTCGAAAAAAAGACGCTATTAATCTCATAAAAAATGTCGATCCCTCCTTGAGCTGGAGCTGATCGACATTTTTCGTTTAAGACGATTGATTTTTTTCATACGAATACCAATCAAATACACGTGCAGCATCTTCTTCCTCAAGGTGATGCACACCAAAGGAATCAAGCAGCGCAGAGGATTTCACAAAGGTGTGAATACTTGCGACCCGGCCTTTCTTTTGGAAAAAGGATTGCGTCATCGTATAGTTTTGCATTCGTTTTCTCAAGACAATGCCAGTGGTCTTGCCAATGCCTCTTGATGTCAGTTGAATCAATGAATCTTTGATTGTATATCCTGATTGTTTATAAGCTAAATAGCCAAAGAATAGAGCAAGCGGTAACGGAATGAGTCCCAAATACCCCCATGGTGGAAAGCGTACCGACAGGATGACACCTACAAGTAACGGCACAAAGCCATATGAGATCAGGTAGCGTTTGAGTGAACGCTTTGGCACCTTTTTCAGCTCAGTTTCTGGTGCTACATGATAATGATCCGTGAATTGGGACAGCAATTCATTTATTTTTTTCTTCCGAATGAGCGGAAATAAGACGGAAGAGGTTTCTTTCTCTGTAATCGAACCTCCTGCACTAACAAGCATCACTGTCGCAAAGCCAAAAGGCTCACGGATAATATTCTCTTTGATCTTCACTGCTTGAATTCTCGCAAGTGGAATGGTCATTTGATGTCTCTCGATGAGTCCTCTTGTAATGATGATGTCATTCCCTTTTCGTTTTGCAGCAAAATTCGCATACTGAAGCGCTGTTACCCCAACACTCAGGATCCACGCGATCAATACGGCAAGAAAAATCAAAATCGCATAAATTTCAACGCTCGCATGACTTAAAAAAGAGAACTTTTTGAAGAACCCGTCCAAAGGGAGAATTTCATCTATTTGCGTGTAGATGGCAAGACACCCAGATATAATGACCCCGATACCGCTTGAAGTGGTCGCAGCCAAAAGCAATTCTGGCACACCCATACGATAGGAGACATTGATTTCTTCCTGCACAGGTTTCTGGGCAGCCAAATGGCCATGCAGATCTCCTGCTTCATCCGTCATTTCTTCTTCCTGCAAGCTTTTCTTCCGGTTGAAAATCGACTGCTTTAATTGTTCTGCTTCTGCTTTAGTAATAGCGGTCAGGCTCACTTCTGGACCATCCGTGCCGCCTGCCGTTTCGATTTGAACCCGTACTAAACCAAAAATCCGCTGGAAAATGCCTTCACTTGTATTGACCGTTTGAATTCGTTCTAATGAGATATATTTTTTCTTTTTCGTAATTACGCCCGATTCCACACGAAATTCATCGTCTTCCATCCGGTAAGTGAATCGTCTCCATTCTAAAATGGTAAAAACAGCTTTCCATAAAAGAAGCACACCAAGAATGATAAATGCATAAAAGCGGATGCTCGAATTTGAGTTCACAAAAATCAACACGAAAAAAGGGATAATGAAGTTTTTAATCATGGACACAGCATCTGATATAAAATCAATGAACATCGAGATGGGATGTACACGTTTTGGTTCAGACATCATCTTCCGTCACCCTTGCTAAACGAGATATGTAATCACGAAGCTCATCTGCCTCTTCTAATTCTAACGCCGGTATATCATGAACTGTGGCAGCAGTCGAAATTTGAACAGAGGCCAAACGGTAGCGCCTTAAAAGCGGCCCTTGAGATGTATCAACATGCTGAACACGAACCATCGGCACAATGACACGTGTGACACGAATGAGTCCATGCTGTATTTCAATTTCATTTTCGAATACTTCGTAGCGCCAGATGTGATGGCGGATTTTTGGTATGAGCCAAATGCCAAAAATGACCTGTAAGACCCATAAACCAGAAAGGATCGCTCCAATCCAATATGGCCATTGTAAATAGTAGCTAGCAACAAATACCCCAATGATGATGAGTAAGAAAATCAATGAGATAATTCCATTTTGAAGACGCCATACCTTTAAACCATTTAGACTAATTTGACGTTGCGGCTGTTTTCTCACATTCTTCCCCCATTCTCTTACTTTTCTATCAATATATTACGTAACAAAGCCTAAAAAGTTTCAATTTTAGCCTGTTAAAAAAAGCGAACCCTGCAAAGGATTCGCTCTTGTATTAGTTGTTATAAGATTTCTTTTGACGACGATCGTTAGAAGAACGATTGCGGTCATTTGAAGAACGCTTTTTATCACCATAAGATGAACGGCTGTTCTTGCCTTTTCCACGGTAGCCTCCGCCACCGCCGCCGTCTCTGCGTTTAGAAGAGCTGCGGTTGTTACGATGACGTTTTGAAATCATTGGTGCTTCATCTGTCAAACGAACAGGCGTTGCATCCGGCTCTTTTGTCATCATTTTGATAGCAGCTGCAACCACTGTTACAGAATCATGATCTTCCAGCAATTCAGCAGCAGCTGTCATGTAGAAGTTCAAGTTGTTTTCACTGATGATCGTGCGTAGACGGTCAACTGTTACTTGCTGTTGTCCTTCAATTGCCTCATCAAGTGTAGGTTCTTTCATACGATCCATTTTACGTTTAGTCGTTTGCTCAATCGCACGAAGCATATCTTTTTCACGTGGTGTGATGAATGTCATCGCCATACCTGTACGTCCAGCACGTCCAGTACGTCCAATACGGTGTACGTAGCTTTCTGGATCTTGCGGCACGTCGAAGTTATACACGTGTGTGACGCCTGAGATATCAAGTCCACGTGCTGCAACGTCTGTTGCGACAAGCACATCGATTGAACCTTCTTTGAATTTACGAAGCGCAACCATACGTTTTGCTTGAGTCAGGTCACCATGAATTCCTTCAGCTGTATAACCTCTTAGGTTAAGTGCTTCAGTCAATTCGTCAACACGGCGTTTCGTACGGCCGAAGACAATTGAGAGCTCAGGTGATTGAATGTCAAGAAGACGAGTCAATGTATCAAACTTCTTACGTTCGTGAATATCCAAATAGAACTGTTGGATGTTAGATACAGTCATTTCTTTCGCTTTTACTTTTACGTGTTCTGGGTTTGTCATGAAACGCTCTGCAATGCGCTTAATTGGTGCAGGCATTGTCGCAGAGAATAAAAGTGTTTGGTGTTCACTTGGTACATTTGAAAGGATCGCTTCAATGTCTTCGATGAAACCCATGTTTAGCATTTCGTCTGCTTCATCTAGCACGACTGTTTCAACATTTTGAAGACGCATTGTACGACGGTTAATGTGATCGAGTAAACGTCCTGGAGTCCCTACGATGATATGAGGATTTTTCTTGAGCGAACGGATTTGACGGCCGATATCTTGTCCACCGTAAATAGGAAGTACGCGTGCACGCTTGTCTTGGCCGATTTTATATAGCTCTTCAGATACTTGAATCGCTAATTCTCTTGTTGGCGCAATGATAATCGCTTGGATATTTGGAGACGCTGGGTCGATTTTTTCAACCAGAGGAATACCAAATGCTGCAGTTTTTCCTGTACCTGTTTGTGCTTGTCCGATGACATCTTTATTTTGAAGACCGAGAGGAATCGTTTCTGCTTGAATCGGTGTTGCTTCTTCAAATCCCATGCGGTTAATAGCCTTCATGAGACTTTCGCTTAATTGAAAATCTTGAAACGTTATAGTCAATTTATTCAAACTCCTTCTAATTGCTGTTTCAGTAATCTCGTGAATGATCATTAAAAACTGCCCTTTTCTGAAAGGACAGGTCCATTATATACAAAGCCCGAATTACCCTACCTTATATCTTACCATTACACTATTTGTTTTTCAACAAGACAGAAATGGATATATCTACTGCTCTACAATGACAGATTCACCTTCACTTTGGTCTCCGTCCATCCATTTCCACTTTTCAAACAGTTGGATTTTTCCATTATCCAGCTGCTTAGGAGTGGAATCGCAAGACCCGCTTCTCATGCTGCCGTCCTTGCTTACATGGTGGTATCTAAAATGAAGTGTTCCATCCTCATTCACAGTTCCTACAAGTACGCCAGATACAATACTGCCGCCTTGATATGTGCCCGTTAATATATTCCCGTCTTGACGATATTGAAATATGGTTCCTGCTGATACTTCTCCGTTACTCGAATTAGACTGCGGGATAAAGGTTTTTCCGTCATATTGAAACAACCGAATCAACCACCTTTTCTTTCCTATTGTACCATAGGCCTGTCACTCATTCGACAAAAATGATGCAAATTTTAACAAGTGGGATTCAATTTATATTAGTTTAGCCACATTTTAGCTTTTCTATATATTAAATTGCTTTTTTTAGAAAATGTTCTACTTTCTCAAACAATTGCTGGGCACATGGCTCATGGCAAACATGATGTTTACAATCCGGCAAATAAAACATTTCTTTCTGGCGAGACGGGACTTTATGATAAATAAATTCTGCACTTGAAGCAGGCACAATCCCGTCGCTTTCACCTTGAACAATTAACACAGGCAGATGAAGCTTCTCAAGCGAATTCTTCGTTTGCTTTACCAGCTTCATAAATTCTATCGCAGCTGACAGCGGCGTGCTTGTGAGCTTATGGCGATATCGATCATATAAAGGGTTTGTATCAACGATCCCTGACAGGGACTCCTTTACCATCTGCCGTGTGTCTTGCATCATTTGTTTTGGGTTCACATATTTGGCCGCAGCACTTAAAAGGACAAGGCGGGCAACTGGGTACTTCGCCGCTAAGTAAGAAGCAATCATTCCGCCCATAGAAAAGCCGACCAAATACACGGTGTCACAAGTCCGGTAAAGGGATAGAAGTTCGAGTTCAGCTGTCGCTATCCATTCTTGATAAAGAATGCCTTTTAACTGCAGCTCATCCCCATGCCCTGGAAGCGTGACAGACTGCACATTCCAATCTGCCGCCTGTTTTAAATATTGCGCCAGCGGTTCTACTTCATAAGGGGCACCAGTAAAACCGTGAATACATAAACAGCCAATCATTCTGTCACCTTCTCACTTTTATAGTGCAGTAATGACTTCTTCCAATCTCATACCGCGTGAGGCTTTGACAAGCACAACATCGTCAGGCCCTGCCACTTCAGCTAGTTTTTTCTTCAGGTCCTCTTTGTCCATAAAGGAGAATACGTGCTCAGCCCCGAATGATTTTTTCGCTCCTTCAGCAATAAATGCACCTAGGCGGCCATACGTCATGACATGATCAATAAATTCTGGCTTGATGTAACGGCCAAGTTCATAATGATACGTTTCTTCTTCGCTGCCCATTTCGAGCATATCTCCAAGTACAAGAATACGGTTGGCAAAGCCGTCCATATCCCCCACAAGATCAATGGCGGCTTTCATAGAAGTAGGACTTGCATTATACGCATCATTGATGACAGTGATTCCTTTGTCTGTTTTAAACAGCTCAAGACGCATCCCTGTCAACTTCGTTTGCATCAGTCCTTGGGCAATTTGTCTTTCATTCAGCCCAAAATGCTGACCTATTGCAATAGCAGCAAGTGCATTCTTCACATTATGTTTCCCTAATACAGGAATGAGAAAACCCTGGGCATACCCTTCTACTTGAAATTCTGTTCCTTCTGCAAGCTGGTTGATGTGCGTTACCTTGATATCACAGTCCTCTGCTTCTCCAAAGGTTTTTACACGCTGAGAAAGTGAACTTGATCTTTCTCGAAGCAATGGCTCATCACCTAGGTAATAAAAGACGCCGTCTTCTTTTAAGCCTTTTACGATCTCATATTTTGCATCGGCAATGGCTTCTCTTGATCCTAAATCTTGCATATGAGATTCCCCGATATTTGTGATGACTGCTGCATCCGGCTCAGCGAGGTCTGATAAAAATTCGATTTCGCCTTTTGCACTCATACCCATCTCCAAAACCGCAATATCGGTTCCTTCTGGCATTGCAAGAATGGTGAGCGGAAGACCGATATGATTATTAAAGTTACCGTCTGTTTTATGAACTTGATACGCTGTTTGCAAGACGGAATGAATCATGTCTTTTGTTGTGGTTTTCCCATTACTTCCTGTAATACCGACAACACGAGGATTTTCTTCTTTTAAGTATGATTTCGCCAGCTGTTGAAGCGCAGCTAGTGTATCCTCTACAAGAATAACAGGAACGCCTTCTGGCGGATTGGCTTCTTTTTGATTCCATAGAACAGCTGATGCTCCAAGCTCTACTGCTTTTGAAGCAAATGTGTGACCGTTAAAATGTTCTCCAATAAGCGGGATAAACAGTGCGCCGTCTGATACTTTTCGTGTATCTGTTGTCACTCCGTGAATCTGCTCTTCGCCAAAAGCTTGATTAGATAGGGTTCCACCAGCCATTTGGGCGATTTGTTTCACTGTACGTTTGATCATGATTTTTCGCCTCTCTTTCTCATTTCACGTTTGAAGGAAAAGAGACACTACCTAAGGATAGTGTCTGCTTGCTGCTCACATTAAAAAGTTGTTTTAATGGTTTGTTTTTCTTGATGGCGTTCAATTGCAAGTGACACCAGCTTTTCAATCAACTCTGGATACTCTACACCAGTGTGCTTCCAAAGTAATGGGAACATACTAAAAGGTGTGAATCCAGGCATTGTATTCACTTCATTGATCAACACTTCACCTTTTTCTGTAAGGAAGAAGTCTGCACGTACGAGACCAGATCCATCAAGGGCTTTAAATGCCTTAATTGCCATGTCATGAATCGTCTTATATTCATCCTCTGACACACTCGCAGGAATGATCAAATCTGTATCGCCATCTTCATATTTTGCTTTGTAATCATAAAAATCTGTTTTAGGTGCAATCTCACCAACGACAGAGCATTTTGGCTCATCATTGCCTAATACACCAATCTCAATTTCTCTTCCAACAACGCCTTCTTCTACGACCACACGACGATCATATTGGAAAGCGAGGTCGAATGCAGTCTGCAGCTCTTCTTTGCTGCGGCATTTGCTAATTCCAACACTTGATCCCATGTTGGCAGGTTTCACAAAGCATGGATAGCCAAGTACTTGTTCCACTTGTTCTAAGCTTTCTGGTGTCGCTTTCTCAAAGTCTTTTTTATTGAAGGAAAGGTGCTTTGCTTGTGCAAGGCCTGCTTGTGCAAAAACATCTTTCATCATGACTTTATCCATACCCGCAGCAGACGCGAGAACGCCGTTGCCGACATACGGGATATTTAACAGTTCAAGTAATCCTTGCATTGTGCCATCTTCTCCATTTGGTCCGTGCAGCAATGGGAAGACAACATCAATTTTCTCATCAGCCATTGCAGGCTGTGGAAACATGCTTTCATTTAAAGAAGTTGGTAAAAACGTCTTTGCGTTCTGTTCAAATTGAAGCATTTTGACGTTTGATACTGGTTCAGTGAGTTTTTCTCCTCTTAACCATTCACCCTCTTCTGTAATATAAATTGGATGTATATCGAACTTCTCAGTGTTAAGTGCTTTTGTAACTGCAAGGGCTGTTTGCAGTGATACATTATGTTCGGCTGACTTTCCGCCGTAAATCAATCCTAAACTTATTTTCAATGGATACTCCCCCCACTAAAATTCATCTTTACTATCTTATCACTTTCAAGCAAAAATGCTCTAATTAATTTTTGTTGTTACGTAATTGAAATGATTTGTAAAGGTTGTAAGCGCCTCCCGAGCATTTGTATGTCATTCGCCTTTATTTTATATTAAAATGACATTGAAAAGGAGTTGTGACAAATTGAAAAAAATCACAAGTACTGAACAATTCAATGAAATTATTCAATCAGACAAAGAAGTCATCGTTAAATTCTTTGCAACATGGTGTCCTGACTGCACAAGAATGGACATGTTCATTCCAGACATCCTAGAAGCTTATGCTCACCATGAATGGTTTGAAATAAATAAAGATGATTTCCCTGAATTAGCGGAAACGTATCAGGTAATGGGTATTCCAAGCTTGTTAATTTTCAAAAATGGTGAAAAAACAGGTCATTTACACAGTGCAAACGCAAAATCGCCTGAAGAAGTGACAGAGTTTCTTCAAGAGCACGTTTCTTAATTGAAGGACATCAGCAAACTTTTGCTGATGTCTTTTTTCTTTTTAAATCTCTTCATAAGACGAGCTGCGCAGCCAAAACGTTTCAAATTGATGTTTTCCTTACGACAAGTCATGACAAAATTATTTCCTGGGAAAGAATGCAGCGTCGATACAGCTTGGAATATGTCGGTTACGTGAATTTTCTGAATTGAATCTTTACTTCTGACATTTGTCTTTGTATAATGGAGTTGCTAATTGAAAATGATTATCAATTTCATCTATGTGAAATCCTATAGACGGTCATTCTAATAAAGGAGCGATAAGTCACATGTCTAAGAAGAAGATCAAAACCTATCAGCAATTGATTGAAGAGAACAAAAAGGCGATCATGCGCGATCCTCAAATGATGGAAAGTATATACGAAACCATCGACAAAAAACACCAGAAGCAGCTTGCAGCTGCTGGGCGTGAATCATAACTACAAGAGGAGCAGTCATCACTGGCTGCTCTTTTGTCTGCTTCAATAAAATAAAAAAGCCGATAAAATCTGTTATTCGATTTTATCGGCTTTTGTTTTAATGTGATTTCGCTACACGGTCCTGCTTCATTCCTAAATAAATGAGCATATATGTGAGATAACCCATTGTCATCGTTAAACCACCGAAGAAAAATTGAGAAAAGACTGGTTCCTCAAATGTTGTAACGGCAGCAAGAATGATCCAGCTCGCATATAAATAAACCATGAACCATTTCATGTTTCTTTTAAGTGTATACAGAAAGAAAAGACCGGCTAACGAAAAGATCCCCAGCGCTAGTCTGAAATAAACAAGATGATCAAACTGGAAGGCAAAAGACACAAACGAAAACGACAGCAGCAACAAAATTGGTAAAGCCGTAATGAAATTTTTCACGATAGTGCCACCTCCATGACTCCTTCTTATTATAAGACAAAATCAGCCGGTTATCGTGAAATACAGACTCGTTTTCACAAAGATGTCACGAATTTTTCTTGTTATTTGACACAATTTTTACACATTTACATCACGTTTCCAAAAAAGAATCCAAGCCGATCCAACAAAGAAAACAAAATGCGCCCCCACTATAAATAGAGAAAACAAAAGGCTCATCCCATGAAAAGGCGGCGGTCCTTGAAAGCTGTACTGAGTAAAGTCCGTATTCGCAAAAAGAAGGATTTTCCCCCACTGATTTTCTAAGAGCGACATGATCGGTACAAGTGATTTCGCTGCATATAAAACAAAAAACGAGGTCACAAGTGCAACAAGACTGTTTCTAAACAAACTGGAACACATAAAAGCAAAGCTTGCCATCATGACCACTTCCACCCACTGAGATCCAATGACGGCAAACGTATGCTGAAATAATTGCCCCGTTCTTTCATCAAAATCAGTACCGAAGAAAATAAGACCAAATAGAAAAGCTAACACATAATAAAAAACAAATAAATAAATGACTGTCAGCAGAAGTGTGATGTATTTTGACAGAAAAATGTGCAGTCTTGTTTTTGGCCTGATCAATAAAAACTTGATCGTCCTTTTCTGAAACTCTGTTGAGATCAAGGTCGCCCCAATAACGACAGCAAGCACCTGTAAAATAAACACGACATTCGTGGAATAAGCAAAATAGTTTGCGACTGTGTCTTGTCCACCAAAGCTTGATATGACTCGTTTCAAGGTGAGAGCCATTGCTAGTTGAAATACAACGATCAACCCAAGAGCAATGAATGTGATTTTTTTCCTCATAATTTTCTTATGCTCATTCTTGATGAGGTTCAGCATCTGTCTTCCCGCCTTCCGTCCATTTCATAAACGCCTCTTCAATTGATTGCTTTTGAGGCGTCATTTCAAGTACATCAAACCCCGCCAGCACAAGCTGTTTGTTCAGTTCTGGCACACGTTCTTTGTTCAGTTGAAGCAGTACGCGCGCTCCGTCTCGTTCGTATGTATACTCCTGTGCGTCAAGCCATGAAACCGCCTTTTCTATTGGCTGAATATTCATCAGCACCTGCTCTTTCCCTTCCATATCACGGAGATGAGTGCTAGCTTTGATCTGTCCCTTTTGAATGATAATCATGCGGTCACATAGCTCCTCTACCTCATGCAATAAATGCGTCGCAAATAATACGGAGGTTCCTTCTTCCTTTACGAGCATTTGCAAGTGCTCCCGGAATTCCTTCATTCCTGCAGGGTCTAGTCCATTTGTCGGTTCGTCTAAAATGAGCAGGTTTGGCCGATGCAAAATAGCTTGTGCAATCCCAAGCCTTTGTTTCATCCCTAGCGAATACGTCTTGACCTTCTGATGAATAGCATCCTCTAGGCGAACTCTTTCCACTACTTCCTGAATGCGTTCCTCCGTCACCCCGTCGTGCATCGCTGCATACATTTCAAGGTTTTCAAAGCCTGTTAAATACGAATAAAATTCTGGGTTTTCTATGATCGCACCAACAGATGACATCGCCTGGAGAAAATCCTCATCTTGTGAATATCCATTGATCATGATGCGGCCATTGTTTTTTTTCATCAAACCAACGATCAATCGAATCAAGGTTGTTTTTCCAGACCCGTTGGGACCAAGTAATCCGACAATTTCTCCCCGCCCAATGTCTATAGAAATATCCTGCAAGATCATTTTCCGGCCAATTTGTTTATCGACTTTCTCTACTTTTAAAACAGCAGACTGCAAAGTGGTTCCTCCTTCTGATGTAAAGCCTATGGCGGCAGTTACGACCGCTCATCCTGTAAAAAGTATATCACGCGAGACAAATCAATCCATGAAAAAAAGGACTGATCCAGTCAGCCCTTCTTGCTTATTACAGTGATAAGTTAGGTGTCGGCGCTTCTTTTTCATGTTTCTTTTCGGTTTCAGAAACAATCACCGCACATGCTGCGTCACCTGTAATATTCACTACGGTTCTCGCCATATCTAATAAGCGGTCTATTCCAAGGATCAGCGCGATTCCCTCAACAGGAAGGTTCACGGAATTTAAAACCATGGCCAGCATGATGAGCCCTACCCCTGGCACGCCTGCTGTACCGATACTTGCTAATACAGCCGTTAACACAACAGTCAGCATTTGAACAAACGTCAGTTCAACCCCATATACTTGAGCGATAAAAATGGTCGCAACACCTTGCATAATGGCTGTGCCATCCATATTGATGGTTGCACCAAGCGGCTGCACAAAGCTTGAAATCGGCTCTGGTACCTTTAAACGCTTTTGCGCTGTTTCCATTGATACAGGCAGCACTGCGTTACTGCTTGATGTACTAAATGCAACAACCATCGCCGGGGAAAATCCTTTAAAGAATTCCATCGGATTTCGTTTAGCTAAGATCGCAACGGTTGAACCATATGTCAGGAAGAAATGCAGGATGAGCGCAATTAACACGACCGAGAAGTAAAGTCCCATCGCTTTCATGGCATCCAGCCCCTGACTGCCGATGGCGGTTGCAATCAAACCGAATGTCCCGTATGGTGCAAATTTCATCACAACACCGACAAGATACATCATTAATTCATTTCCTTGTTCAAACAGCTTTAGCAAGCCTTCCGTTTTTTTACCGAGCATGGCGATGCCAAGACCTAAAAATACACAGAAGACGATAATTTGAAGCATATCTCCTTCAACTAACGATTGGACTGGATTGGTTGGAATAATGTTGAGTAGTGTTTCTGCCATTGATGGGGCTTCCTCTGCGGAATAATCAGCTGCTTTTGTATCAAAATTGCCGAAGGCTCCCGGCTTGATTAACACAGCTAATGAAATGCCAATGATGATGGCAAAAGTCGTAGTGAGCAGGAAGTAAGTAATGGTTTTTGCGCCGATTCTGCCTAGCTTTTTCGGATCACCAAGGCCTGCTACACCAAGCGTGATCGAAAAGAATACAATGGGCACAACCAGCATTTTAATCAGATTTAAGAAGATTTGACCTAGAGGTGTAAATAAATACGGATCTAACACTTTGAATACATTTGGAGCAAAAAGGTTAAGCAGCAATCCTGTGATGGCACCTACAAACAAGGCAATAATAATTTTCGTCGCTAGCTTCAATAAAATCTCCCCTTCCTCGTCAAAAAGCCCACGAGAGAGTCTTCTCGTGGGCCTGCGTGTCCATACGTGTACCACTGTCTACTCTCTTCACGCTGATGAGGTTAGCTGACGGGTTAGGACGAAGAGATGTCCTTTTTTCTCAGATAAGAAAAATTCACCCCAAAAACATGGGTCCCCCATTCCTTTAGAAGGATTAAGCGTGTGGTAATATGATATTTTCATACCATTTATACCTTATTTTCGGAAAATTGTAAACAGGTTCATATGAACTTTTTAATTACTTTCTTCCCTATTTGTAACTTCAAGAATATCTAAAATAAACACAAAGATTGGGATACCGATAATAAGTCCCCAAATGCCAATATAGTGTTCAGAGAAGATCAGCACAATAAACGTGAAGAAAATAGGGAGTTCTGTTTTAGCTGACATGAGCTTCGGATTTAAGAAATAAGCTTCAATGGCATGGATAATCACGATCACCAGCACAATATAGAGGACATACATTCCGCCTCCAAGTGTATACGCAATGATGCTGAGTGGAATAAGAGAGATAACCACACCCGCTACTGGGATTAAACCTAGCAAAAAGACCATGACCGCTAAGCCAAATAACTGCGGGAAACCCATAATGCCTAGCGCAATTGTCGTTAGCACACAATTAACGGTTGCAATAATAAACTGTGCTTCGAGTACTTTTCCAAACGTTCGGGAAAATTTACGTCCAAAGAAGGCAATTTCATGATAGAACACGGAGATTTTACTCGTTTTGAACTTGTTCATAAATTGAATGAGGCGTTCCTTTTCGAACAGGAAGAACATGCTTAATATTAAGGACATAATGACCTGGATACTGAACGTGCTGAAATCTGTTAAGTATGTATAGAGGAAATTAAACCCTTTCTCAAAGAAAGCTGATATTTTGAAATCACCAAATACGTTCGTGATGACGTCAAAGAAGGGTAAATCTTGTGGATGATCTGCGATTTTCTTTCCTAAATGGAATAGCTGCTCCACCTGTTTGGCGATGATTGGTACAAAAACGAAACCGCCAAATGTCAAACCACCAGCCAGAAGAATATACAAAATAGTAATGACCGATTTCTGTCCTATTTTCAGGAAGCGATTTAAAAAGCCTCTAATGACCTCTTCTAACCGATTCATCAAAAAGGTGAAAATGAAGGTCAGAAGAATTAAATTCATCATTCCTCTTAATAGATATAATGCTGTAGCTAATACTACAAATACTAAAAACCGCTTAACACCGGGTTTTTCGAACAATTTTAAAAATGCCGCCATTACGTTACACACCTGCCAGGACTAAAGTCTATTTTTCATCGTATCTGATATACATTATATCGGATCTTTCTGTAAATTATATAATAAAAGGTCAACGAGGTCTTACGATTCGTAGTCATTTTATTGATTTTATTTTTTACACAAGAAAAAACCGAACCTATGTAGAACATAAGGTTTCGGTTTTTGGTTGTTTTTATACTAAACAGCCTGCTTCATATTCCGCATTTCCTGAAGTGCTGTTTTGCTCTTCGATTCGTCAAATTCACCTTCACTCTTCGCGACAACAATTGTTGCGATTCCATTACCAATGAGGTTTGTGATGGCTCTTCCTTCGCTCATGAAGCGGTCAACCCCAAGTAGCAGTGCAAGCCCCTCTAACGGAATGACCTGAAGTGCTGCAAGTGTAGATGCAAGCACGATAAATCCGCTTCCTGTCACCCCAGCAGCTCCCTTTGATGTCAGCATCAGAACAAGGATAATCGTGATCTGCTGACCGATGGACAGGTCTACACCAAACACTTGCGCCAAGAAGACGACGGCCATCGATAAATAGATTGAAGTTCCGTCTAGATTAAAGGAATAGCCTGTTGGAATAACAAGACCAACAACAGACTTAGAGCAACCGTAGCGTTCCATTTTATCCATCATTCTTGGCAGCACAGATTCTGAAGAGCTTGTGCCAAGAACAATCAAAATTTCATCCTTGATGAATCGCAGATAACTGAACAGACTAAAACCATACATTCTACAAATGATGTTCAGCACAACAAAGATGAATATGAACATCGTCATATAAACGGAGAGCATCAGACTCGCGAGCGGTTTAATCGATGCTAGCCCAAAGTGTCCGATCGTATAGGCCATTGCCCCAAATGCACCGAGCGGCGCAGCACGCATGATATATCCAATGATTTTAAAGAAAACGAGTGAAAGCTTATCAAGCCATTCGATGATGCCTTTCCCCTTCTCGCCAAGTGCAGCGAGCGCAACACCGAATAAAATAGAGAAGAATAAGACCTGTAAAATATCACCCTTTGCGAAAGCATCTACCATGTTAGATGGAACGATGTGTGTGACAAATTCCATCCAGTCGATGCCCTGTCCGCCATTTTGGGTATATTGTGAGACATCCCCTTTTTCAAGCTTGCTATAGTCAAGACCTGCACCTGGCTTCATGATATTCACAACAAAAAGACCGATGACCAGAGCAAGTGTCGTGACGACTTCAAAATAAATAAATGCTTTCCCCCCAACTTTTCCAACCTTTTTCATATCCCCCATCTTGGCAATACCAAGAACAATGGTTAAGAAAATAATTGGTGCAATGACCATTTTAACGGCATTGATAAAGGTATCACCAAGCGGCTTCATTTCTTTTCCGACGTTTGGCCACACCATCCCGACAATGATCCCGATGATGACAGCTGCAATCACCTGAAATGTCAGGTTCTTCAAAAGCCTTTTCATAAAAAATCAACTCCCTCACCCTTTGATGTAAACGCTTAACTATTATCTGTAGGTAAATGATAGCGATTTCATCAAAGACTGTGAAGCTTATGGACATATCGTACATTTTGGTCTTTTTGGTCTCTTAGTCAGAATGTACGATATATTTATTCACGGGTCGTCCTACCCCGCCATATTGCATATCTAATTTCAGCTCGCCTTCTTTTACAAGGAAGTCTAAATACCGGCGTGCCGTGACACGGGCAATGCCAAGTGCATTGGCAACTTCCTCTGCAGACTGTGCGCCTTCCTGCAAGCCCATATACGCTTTAATTTCGTTCATCGTATGCACATTCAGCCCTTTAGGAAGCCAAGTATCTCCCTGCTTAACAGCAGGCTTTCGTATGATATCATCGAGCATCTCCTGAGAAAATTCCACGGCGGTTCTAATTTTTGATTTAAACGCCTTATAGCTTTCAAGAGATTCTTTCATTCGTTCAAATTTGAAAGGTTTAATAATATAATCCCGCGCACCATTTTGAAGCATGATGCCGATGGTCTCTTTGTCCTTCGCTGCTGAAATCACAATCACATCCACCTGCATCTTCTGTTTTCTGATGTCTTGCAGCGTTTTGACGCCATCCTTTTTTGGCATATACACATCAAGTACCACGAGATCTGGACGAATCTCTTTAATCAGCTGGATGCCCTGCTCCCCATTTCCAGCGACAGCTGCTACTTGAAAGCCAGGAACACTCATAATGAATTCTTTATTCACTTCTTGCACCATTGGGTCATCTTCAATTAACAGCACCTTAATCTGAGTCATCTGTCTCTCTCCTCTATGGTCATTGGGAATTCGATTGAGAAGGTGGTACCAATGCCGATGCTTGATGTGACTTCTACATTTCCCATCCCTTTGTCGATAATCGTTTTTACAATATACAGGCCATAGCCTGTTCCGCCCTCTTTGCCGTGTGTGAAGCCTTTATCGAAAAGATAAGGAATTAGTTCCTCTTCGATTCCGGAGCCATTGTCTTCAATTAAAATCGCGAGGACATCCTCCGTTTGATCGATGCTAATGGAAATGACTTTTGTGTCTCTTTCTACAGTATCATACGAAGCAAAGGCGTTCTCAATGAGATTTCCGAGCAGCTTTGTCATATCATGCTGATCAAGCCGCTCAGGGAAATGACGGAGACTGCTATGTTCATCTACTTCGACCTTGATGCCAAGCTCCTTGCCCCTTCTGATTTTACTCATCAATAATCCTGCGACAGCATCATGCTGAATGACGCGATGAAGAAAGTCCGTCACATGTTCCTGCTCTTCTGTCGTTTGAAAGGCTAGATCGAGCGCCTGATCGGCTTTACCAAGCTGAATCAGCCCGGCAATCGTATGAAGCTTATTCATATGCTCATGGTTTTGCACCCGCAAACCGTCCACAAAGTTTTTAACCCCTGTGAGCTCCTCTGCCAATTTTGCCGCTTCCGTCCGGTCCTGAAAAATGGCGACCGCTCCGATGATCTTCTTTTTCATCACAATCGGAATCCGGCTGCTCATGATCCGCTTTCCGCTCATATGAATTTCTTCATTGTAGACGGGTTCTGCGCGATCGATGATCTCAGGAAGTCGTGTATCAGAGAGCACACCCCAAATATTCTGGCCCACGACATCACCTGTCACGCCAAAAATCTGCTTCGCCTTCTCATTAAAAATGGTGATCATGTGCTGATTATCAATGGCGATGACCCCTTCATTAATAGAGTGAAAGGTTGCAGTGCGTTCCTCCAGCATTCTAACAATCTCATGCGGCTCCAGCTTAAACATTTGCTGTTTAATATGGCGGGCGAGCAAAAATGAACCTACAAGCCCAAAGCTGAGCGTCAGCAGGAGAATCATGAGGATATCCCGCTTCATTTCTCCTAATATATCTGCCATACTTGGCAGGGTTCTTCCTACAAGCACAACCCCTGTTTGATTAAATTGATCATCCTTCACTGGATAAAAAGCTCTGATGGCTGTTCCAAGCTCTCCCTCTGCTTCTGAGAAATAAATATGCTCTGCAAAAGCCGGCTCTTCATCTGTTCCTTCTGAGCGCTGGCCAATCCTTGTTTTTACTGGATGCGTTAATCTCACATGATCCATATCCATCACGACAATGTAGTCAGCGTCTTGAATAATCCGAATTTCTTCGATTGCATGCTGTAATCGATCACGTTCCTTTGTCTGATCAGCTAACGCCTGCTTCACCTCATTCATCTCAGCCACAGTTCTCGCCGTGTTCATGAGTCTCTTTCGAAGCTCCCGTTCCTCTGTTTGCTGAATTCCCCCGACAAGGACAATGCCTCCGATTAAAAGGGCGAAAATGACAACGAAATATGTGAGGATGGTAAGCTTCCATCTAATAGATAATTGTTGCAATTTCAATCGATTTCTCATCATTTTTTCACCTGTATCTTTACGAATTCTTCCTCTGTCAAGTATGCTTGACATAAGGGGGATCTGACGCATGAAGAATTTACTCGCTTATACGCTATTACTCATGATCGGTTTTGTAACCGCTTTATACTTTGGCTTTTATCATATGATGCCAAAATCAGCGACAACCTTTGATGATGAACAAACCGGACTGAAGGACCAGCTTGTGTTCAAATTCAGTCATGTCGTGGCAGACAATACACCTAAAGGACTTGCTGCAAAGAAATTTGCTGAGCTTGTGCACGAAAAATCGGATGGAAAGATCAGCATTCAAATTTTCTCCAACGGGAGCCTTTATTCTGATATTGAAGAAATTAATGCACTCAAAGAGAATCAAGTTCAATTTATCGCTCCGTCTACCTCGAAGCTCGGCATGCTGTCCCCTGAGTGGCTGGCACTTGATCTTCCCTTTGCTTTTTCAAATTACAGCGCGGTTCAAGAAGGCCTGCACGGTGCAATTGGACAAAGGTTGTTTGGCACGCTGCAAAAAGATGGATTAAAGGGAATGGCTTATTGGACAAATGGCTTTAAGCAAATTACCTCAAATAAAGGACCCATCAAACAGCCGGCTGATTTAAAAAACCAGTCTCTCCGCATAATGCAAAGCGACATGATTGAGAAACAATTTAAACTTCTTGGTGCAAAGCCCTATCAGGAATCATTTAATTCAACATTTCAGCTATTAGAAACCAAAAAAGTAGACGGTGAAGAAAATACCATTTCAAATATTTATTCAAAAAAATTCTATCATATACAAGACTATATGACGATCAGCAATCACGGGTATTTAGGCTATGTGGTCTTAACAGATCAATCCTTCTTTGACCGCCAGACACCCGAAACGAAACGAATTTTACTTGAAGCCATGGAAGAAACAACAGCTTGGAATGAAAAGCATGCAGAACAGATGAACAAAGATCAGTTGGAGGACATTAAACGCGAATCGCCGATTGCCATTCATGAATTGACGCCAGCTGAAAGACAAAAATGGATGAAAGCCCTTGATCCTTTGTATGACGAAGCCGAAAAAACGATTGGCTCCACCCTCATCAAACAGATCCGCGAACTTCGTGCACGTTATGAACACTCACCTATTCATGCTTTTCAGGAAGAGGATGAGAGCAAATAAAAAAATCCCTTTGATAAGGGATTTTTTTATGCGCCGGACTCACTCTGTTCTTGCTCGGTGAGCTCTTCTAATCTTGTTAAAATTCTTCGCTTTCGGTATTGCATCATGCCTGTTTCGGCAATTCCTTTTAATTGTGAGCGGTTCGAAACGGCACCAAACAAAATCCCAGCGATGGGCACAAGCTGAAACAGTTTCTTCCAGCCAAACGAATCTCGATAATTATAGACAACCTCACGCCACCCTTGGATTTGGGAAATCATGTTCTCATGCTTCCCTTCAGATGCATGATAGCTTTTCAGCTCTTTTAGAATCGATTTCTTTCCAACGACATCCGCAGAGTTCAACTGCAAGCATTTAATGATGAAGACCCGCTCCTCTTTGTTTTTAGGATCATAGCCATAGGTGACGGCAATATCCTGTAATGTTTTCAGAGAGAGACCGAGTACCGCAGGAATATCAGCGGCTAGTGTAAACATTCCGCCAACACCAGTTGTCGCCCCTTGTACCGTCGCGAGATTTGTTCTGTTTTTCCCCATATGCTCACTAATGGCATCCATCATTTCGATCGGAGCCTTTCCAATATCTTCTATGCGCTGAATGGATTCATCGGCACACTTCTTTTGAAATTGATGAATGATGCCTTTTTCCGATGTCAAATAGGCACCGCCGGATTGAATGTAATGGCCCATTTCGTCTAGCAGTACACCGATTTTTTTCTGAATAAAAGCAGGCGTCAGCTTGTCCAGCATTTGAAATGGAAGACGGCTGAGTTTCTCCCAAAACCATACCTTTTGCTGGTCTTTCTCCCACTTTTCAATCTCCTTTAATTGTGCCTTTAGCCATTCTCTTTCCTCCATGTCATATGCCTCCTTAGATGCCGCTGAAGTATTTGTCTGTTATTATACACAATCCTTGTCCATCATACGTATAGAACATTGAAGCGGTTCCGAAAGGTTTTAATCTTTTTCAAAACGGTTATTGCTTAATAAACAAACAAAAGAGGAGTGATCAACATGTTAGGATTTCTAATTTCATTGGTTGTGGCGATTGTCATCGGGCTCATTGGGAGTGCACTCGCTGGAGGCAGTGTACCGGGAGGATGGATCGGTTCAATGATTGCCGGACTTGTAGGCGCTTGGATTGGTCATGGATTACTTGGAACGTGGGGTCCTAGTCTGGCAGGCTTTGCGATCATTCCAGCGATCTTAGGAGCAGCAATCTTTGTCATTATTTTAAGCCTGATCTTCCGCAGCGTTGGATCAAGGGTATCTTAAAAAAACGAATAGCAGAGGAAGCAGTAGGGACACCGTCTAAGGGGCGGTGTTTTTTATGTTGGCGCGTTGACAAGGTATCTATTTTTTTCACTTACATATGATAAACAAACCTATTAGTTCAGATAGTTGACTTTTCATGAAGATGGGCATATGATGATTAAAAATTGCATGAAGGAAACTTTTTGTGCCCAAGCAAAACTTTGTAGAATTTAGGTGATGACATATGACAAACAAATACATCGAGGCACAAGCACACATGTCAGCGGCAGCTGAGCGTGCACTTGAAGGAAAGGTCAAAGGATTTAGAAGGCTTCTTCCTTTTCTAGGCCCTGCTTTTATCGCTGCCATTGCATATATTGATCCAGGGAATTTTGCCACCAACATTGCCGCTGGCTCCAAATATGGATACCTCCTCTTATGGGTCATTCTCATATCAAATCTCATGGCTTTGCTCATCCAATCCTTGTCCGCAAAGCTTGGAATAGCGACAGGTAAAAACTTACCTGAAATCGCACGTGAAGAGTTTCCAAAACCTGTATCCATCGGTTTATGGATTCAGGGCGAACTCGTCATTATTGCCACAGATTTAGCTGAGTTTATTGGAGCGGCACTTGGTTTATACTTGCTCTTTCGGATTCCTTTGCTTGAAGCATCTATTATTGCAGCCATTGGATCATTTGCGATTTTAGAATTGCAAAGACGGGGATATCGCGCATTAGAAGCTGGCATTACCGGCATGCTGTTCGTTGTCGTGATCGCTTTCGCTGTGCAAACCTTTGTCGCCAAGCCTGATATGGCAAGTGTCGCAGGCGGGCTTTTCATTCCAAAATTTGATGGCACAGATAGTGTACTGCTTGCAGCTGGAATTTTAGGTGCCACTGTGATGCCGCACGCGATCTATTTACATTCAGCATTAACCCAAAGAAGAGTCGTCGGCAGAACAGAAAAGGAGAAAAAACAGATTTTTCGCTTTGAGTTTTTCGATATCCTCATTGCGATGTTAGTTGCTGGAGCCATCAATGCCAGTATGTTGATTGTGGCAGCCGCTCTATTTTATAAAAATGGTCTCTTTGTTGAAGATCTGGATGTTGCGTTCCAGCATTTTAGCACACTTGCAGGTCCTGTATCAGCTATCTTATTTGGTGTAGGCCTGCTTGTAGCCGGACTATCCAGCTCTTCTGTCGGTACATTGTCAGGCGATATCATTATGCAGGGTTTTATTCAATACCGCATTCCACTGTATGTCCGCCGGCTGATTACCATGATTCCCCCTATTGTGATCATTGCATCTGGGGTGAATCCGACATCCGCACTTGTGATGAGTCAGGTGGTCTTATCATTTGGTATTGCCTTTGCTTTAATTCCGCTCATTTTATTTACAAGTAAAAAACGAATTATGGGCGAATTGACGAATGCCCGCTGGGTGACAGGAATATCTTGGGTGATAGCAGCTCTTGTTGTCGCACTCAATCTCTTTTTAATTGTAGATACGTTTATGTAAAAGACAGTCGTGATGCTGTCTTTTTCTTTTCATATGGTTATGGTAAAATTCCCCTGAGAGGATGTGGGCACATGTTTTTTTATCAAGATCAAGAGATATCCATGCGGTTGCTTGAGCCAAGAGACGCAAGAAGTCTATATTTGCTCATCCAGCGGTCAAGAGAGCATTTACGTGAATGGATGCTTTGGGTGGATTCATCACAGACAGAGGAAGACAGCATGGCATTCATTCAAGGCGCAATGCAGCAAGCCTTGCAGAACAACGGTTTTCAAGCGGGCATCTGGTCACATGGAGAGCTTGTCGGGATCATTGGCACCCACCAAATTCATTGGATCAACAGGACTGTTTCAATTGGCTATTGGCTCGGAGAAGGCTATCAAGGAAAAGGCATCATGACAAAAGCATGCAAAGCAGTCATTCAATATTTATTTGAAGAATGTGGACTGCACCGCATTGAAATCAGGGCTGCTGTCGATAACCAGAAGAGTAGACGCATCGCAGAGCGGTTATCCTTTTCGCTTGAAGGCATTTTGAGACAATGTGAATGGCTGGGCGACCGCTTTACGGACCATTGTGTATACGCGCTCTTGCAGCCTGAATATATGAAAGAAAAAACGCATTCTATGAATCAACCCACTTAATTGTGTCGATTGCATGAATTATTTTACAAAGTGAAGCTTTGTGGTATCCGTTGCGATCAGCATCTGATAAAATAGAAGGAAAAATCGAGGTATGAAGTATGTCTCTTATTATTTTATTTTACTTATGGATCGTCCCTTTATTATTTGGTATTTTCTTCTCATTCTTAACAAAGAAAGCCACCTACAAACGCCGCTTTGTCCCATCATATAGCATGGCAGGACTCAGCATCGTTTTTCTCATTCTGGCACTTGTCTTTTCAGCCAGCCATTTTCTATTCATTTGTGGTATGTTCCTATTTGCCACAACCCTTGTCGGCACAAGCATCCCTTTATTTTTAGCCTTTACAAAAACACCATCATAAACAAAAACCACCTTTTTGCAATGGAAAGGTGGTTTCTTTTTTATTGATTTGGCATTCTGTAAGTCACGGTGGCATCTTGATTGGCTTCAATTGTTTTCACAATGTCTTGTAGGATCTCTGACGCTCGATCATTTGAGTCATACTTGCCGAGAGTCTTTACCCAAGTATCGCCTCCTGCGATCATTCCTTCAATCTTTTTGCCGGTTACTGAGACTTCGTGGACATGAACGAAACTTTGCTGGTTTTGTGCGAAAATCCATAGCATGGTTATAACTCCTTTTATTGTTTGATTGAATGTCGTTAGCCCTTTTCAATACAGCTAAAAAATGTGCTATGTTACACTTCCCCTATTCTTTTGTTAATAACTCTTTTCGAATAGCATGTGTCTCAATATCTGCAAACCTTACGGGTATTGGTAATCTACTGTTTTTATCAACAAGTTTCATAATAATTTTTGTAGTTGTATCTAAATCAATCCAATTCCCACATGAAATAAAAATAGGCTTAACATTCACTCTGGTTCTGAGCGCTCTTCCATATATTTCGTTATTTATAATAATATCTGTGTATGCATTTGTTTTATTTTGGGGCATGGTAAAATCTATACCATTAATTTTCAAATAACTTTTTGCGACTCCAATGGTAGGTTTATTTAAGAAGAAAGACGCCTGTGTAGCAATGCCCATGTGTCTATAATGTAAATAACCATTTCCATCAAACATATAGACGTCTACTTGTTTCGTCAGTTTTTTTACTGCATCTTTAATTAATGGCATTTCACGAAAAGCAAGAAAACCTGCTATATAAGGAATCCTTATTTCTCCATGGCTATGCACTTTTTCTATGATTTTTTTTTCTATCAAATCATAGACGACGATACAACAAACACCGCTCGTTTTTCCATGCATATCAAAATAAGCTACATCTACACCTGCAATAAACCTTATGTTCTCAAGTTGAAAATTATTTTTCAATTGCACTTTAGGCAAGAGCGCTTTTTGTTCACTTTTAAATTTTTCTAATAAATCATTTATTTCATCATTATGCATAAGATCCACACGATTAGCTGTTGAATTTTTCGGCATATTTCAAATCGGATTCATTAGGTTCTGCCTTTTTCTCTACAATATTTCCACTTTCATCATACTTTATATAAGTCATCTCTCGACCAGCAACACATTCAGATTCATACTTTTTATTTCCATTTTCAAAAAACTCAACTTGATAGCCGTCGGCTGCATTTTTACTCATATGACCTATTTTCTTAACATTTCCATTTGAATAGAATTCAACATACTTTCCTTGTTTAACTCCTTGTTCAACATAGAAATAACTCTCAATATTCCCATTTTCATATATATCATATGCTAATCCCGTAAACAGCTCTTCTTTACCATCCTCGGTAATTTCCACTATTGCTAGTTCGTAAGGGCCTCCATATTCTAAACATTCTTCAAACTCAGTGCCATTCTCTAAAATAAAATCTTTTTGCAATATATCATTTAACATTTTTAGGAACCTCCGTGATAATTTTAGATCCATCTGTAAGATAAGCACAATGAGGACACCTTGGAAACATCATTCCAGCCGGTTTCACTCTACTCTGACCTGTCCTAACAACATTCAAAATAAAATTATCCAAACTAGCACCTGGATTAGCCTTTAAGGCCTTATTCAAGGCGATCACTTCTGCATGTGACCCCGCACCTTTTGTATATGTGTATGAATCTATAACCTCTTTTGGCATTCTATCATATTTGGCATTTATTAAGGGATGGAAATCTGGTAACTTTCCATCATAATCATTTATTGCATACGAATATTTTCCAGTCTGCTTATCATAAACTCCAGCAAAGGCAGGACCCATTTTCTTCTTGCTAATGCCAGTTTCTTTTAATTTATTTAGTTCTTTCACCGTTTCTCCGCGTAAATTAATTCTTTCATTTAATTCTTTTGAATCGATCTTTCCATATTTATTTCTCAAATAATCAATTCGACTTTTCGTGTTCTCTTTAACCCCCATCTTCCCATGAAACCCTTTCGCCCCAAACGGCAAAAGCATTCCTAGCGCCGCATTCATACTTGCTTCCTGCTGTTCTTTCGAGATCTTATTTCCAAACATATCGCGGCCTGTGATTGCTTCGCTGAAGCCGTTGGTGGCGGTGAGGCCATATAAACCTTTTTGAGATGTTTTCAGGGCGTCAAAGGATTTTTGTGATGTCTTGTAAATGTCGACTGCTCTTACTGCGGCTGATGTGGCTTGGGTGGTTTTATAGACAGCCTTTCCGCCTTTGAAAATGCGGCCTGCCCAGCCGACGATTGGGATGTAGCCTGCTGCTGCCATGCCGCCTGCGGCGACTCGCTGGCCTGCGGTGAGTTCCTCGCCCGTGATTGGATCAACGCCTGTTGCGGCACGTTTTGCATCGTTCACGCCGGTCAGTTCATTGACGATATTTCCACCGTAATCGAGCGCTTTTTCATACCAAGGACGGTTGGCGAGGGCTTCTTGTTCTTTTGCAATCTCGCGGGCTTCTTCTTGTTCTTTTTTGATTTTCAGATATTCAGAAGTTTGCTTTTCAATATCGCTTTTTGCCTTGTAGATTTCGCTATTTTGATACGCTTTCTTATCAAAATTCATAGGCGAAATCGCTTTTCCATCATTTGTCGCATTCATCATTTCAGCGTACAATGCCATTGTAGCTTGCTGCTCTGTCTCTGACAAAGCATATTCATCTTTTAAATTTTGATCAAGCTCTCTTAAATCTTTGACTGTCTTTTTTCGTTCATCTTCCGCATCTTCTATTTTTTCATCAAAGGTTTGACTATCAAATACTTCTAGAGAAATGAGATCATCAATGTCTTGAAAAATCGTTTTGAGTGCCTTTTTTTGATCCTTTACAATGCTTTTGGCATTCTTGATGCCCATATGTACTGCGTTGTCTAAAAAGTGTTCTTCTACAAAGGTATCGCCGCCAAAGCTCGTATCATCAAGTGTCCCAGAAACACCGTCATGAAAGGCTTTTTGCTTATCAATGAAGCTGATAAACATGTCTACATTTCCGGAGAGCTCTTTATAAAAGCTTTTAATGTTATCGGCACCTTTCCCAGTGAAGTCGTCACCAAGATTGGCAACACCTTGTAATGCCTTTTTTAAATCTACCATTTGTTCACGGAGTTCCTGATAGTGTTTTGCTCTTGTGTCCATGGCACTGGTTAGTGCTTTTGCATCAAGTATCTTACCCAGAAGAAGTCACTCCCTCCATTATTGATCATAAAGTCTATTTTACCTTTCTCAGCGAATTGGAAAAATAGGCTTTAAGTTACAAAAATAATTTCCATATATTTATAGAGGAAATAAAACAAGTGATAATTGAAATGTTTTTCCTTTCATCACAAAAAAGTCAGTCCTCTTTTGAGAGGACCGACTACATTTTGTTTAGAAAAAGCGTTTTAAACTTTTCTTGAGTGGAGGGATATCCAGCTCGCCTTTTTCGAAGAATTTTTTCAGTAAATACTTACTAAAACCGGCTGCTTGTGTGTACGTAATTTTTCCAGGTAACGGCGGTTCATTGGTGACAGCAACATCAATAATGACAGGTTTATCTGATTGAAGAGCTGTATCAAAGGCTGGAGCTAGTTCTTCATGTGATGACACGGAGATTCCTTTGCCGCCACATGCTTCTGCAAACTTAGCAAAATCAATATCTTCTAGCTCTATACCATAATTGATGTTTCCTTTTACTTGTTGTTCATATTCAATCATTCCAAGATTGTTGTTGTTTAAAATCACAACAACGATTGGCAGTTTATATTTTACCGCTGTCACAAAGTCTTGCATGACCATTGTGAAGCCACCATCGCCACAGACAGCAATCGCTTGGCGATTCGGTTCATTTAACTTAGCAGAGATAGCACCAGGCAAACCACAGCCCATTGTGGCAAGCCAGCTGGAGATGATGAAATCTTGCTGTTTCATTTCAAAATGGCGAGCCATCCATACGGTCACATTCCCAACATCAACAGAAAGAATAGCGTCTTCTTCGACTGCTTCTTCTAATCTAGCAATGACTTGCTGAGGTTTAAGCGGGGATGTGGCAACGGATTTTTCCTTATCCATTTCTTCTCGCCATTTCATCATATGCTCAGTACAAGCTTCAAGGAAACCACGCTGCTCTTTATATTCAATGTAGGAGGTCAGTTCATGCAAACCACTCTTGCTGTCACTCACGATTCCTACGTCTACCGGGTATCTTTTACCGATTTGATCTGGTTTAATATCCAGTTGAATAGCAGCTGTGTCCTCTGGTAAGTAGTCTCTATATGGAAAGGAAGTTCCAAGCATAATTAAGAGATCACACTCTTCCATCGCTTCATATGCTGGCTTCGTTCCGATTTGACCTAGGTTTCCTAAAAAATATGGGTGCCTGTCTGGCACAACACCTTTTGCAGGAAGTGTGATGACAATAGGCGCAGCAGCCTTTTCTGCAAATGAAAGAAGCTCTTCTTTTGCATTTCGTAATCCTTTACCTGCTAAGATGACTGGCTTCTTCGCATTGTTAATTAGCTGTGCTGCCTTTAGCAGTTGATCTTTCTTTGGCCGTACTTCTCCCTCAACATAAAGAGGAGATGTATAAACAGGCTTGCGCTTAATTTTTTGAGAAAATAAGTCATCCGATACGGTGAGAACTGCCACACCTTTGTGAGTATAAGCTGCTTTAATGGCTTGATTCAATAAATCAGGCAGAGCTTCTGCTGTTTGTACCTGCTGATTAAAGACAGCAACATCGTCAAACATCCGCTCTAATTTGATTTCTTGAAAGGCGTCTCTCCCTACTTCCGTTGACGCAACCTGCCCTGCAATTGCTAAAACGGGTGCGCCATCTGCTTTTGCATCGTATAGTCCATTTAATAAGTGGACAGCACCCGGTCCAGCGATGGATAAGCAGACACCGAGCTTACCTGTTAGTTTGGCATCAGCCGCCGCTGAAAGTGCCGCCACTTCTTCATGTCTCGTTTGTATAAATTGTATTTGGCTTGATTCATGCCTAAGCTCTTCAATCAATTCGTTTATGCTGTCGCCGGGCATTCCATAAATATGTTTTACGCCCCACTCTTCCAGTAGCGCTGTTACTTCTTTTCCTGCGGTTCTTTGCGGCATGTGAGAAAACTCCTTTTTTCTTACTCCATACCACCGCACCCTTTTGATCAAACGTTTCAACTTGCTGCTACTTTTTAAAATGATATGGAAGGGTGGCAACCACTATATCCCGCTTCCATAACAGACGGAATCTTAATAAGAAGGCAGATTGGTTATGCAAGATCGTGTGCCATCTTTTTTTCGGGATAAATTGAGGTACGAGCACCATCACTTTATATTGATGCGCATTTGCTTTTGCCTCAACCGTTTCAAGGAATTTATCGAGCGGATGAATAAGGCTTCGATAAGACGAATGCAGCATCACAAGCCGCACACCGCTGTTCAGTTTTTCCCAATCCGCTTCAATTTTCTTATCTTTTTCTTTATCAAAGGATACATGAACTGCTATGACTTGCTCTGATAAGGATTTTGCATATTGAACAGATTGCTCAACAACACGCGTTACACCGGCAATTGGCACAATGACCACATTTCCTTTAATCTCAACAGGCTCTGTTTCATTCATTAAACGCAGTTGTTCTCCGACAGACAGGTAATGCTTTTTAATGGAATGAAAAATTAATAAGACAATTGGCATGAAAACAAATACTGGCCATACAAGATGGAACTTGGTCAAAATAAGAATCATGAGAACCGTGAAGGAAATCAGTGCTCCGACTATATTGATAGGCATTTTCGTTTTCCAGCCCTGCGGTTTTTCACGAATCCATTTCACACACATACCGGTCTGTGACAAGGTAAATGGAATAAATACACCGACAGCATATAGCGGGATAAGGTGTTCCGTTTTCCCATCAAACAACCAAATGAGCAGCATGGAAGCTACACCTAAGAAGATAATGCCATTAGAGTAACCGAGACGATCCCCTCTTACTGTAAACATACGCGGCATATATTTATCCTTTGCTAAGTTGACCGCCAATAAAGGAAAGGCGGAAAAGCCGGTGTTTGCCGCTAATATCAAAATTAAAGCTGTGACAGCCTGAATGACATAATAGAAAAATGTACGTCCAAATGTATCTGATGCAATTTGTGATACAACTGTTTCTTCTGGCTTTGGTGAGATGCCAAAACCAAACGCAAGCAATGTCACGCCAACAAATAATACAGCTAGTAATCCACCCATCATCAATAATGTTCTCGCTGCATTTTGTGCAGCTGGTTTTTTAAAGGATGGAATGGTATTTGAAATAGCTTCTACCCCAGTCAGTGCAGAACAGCCAGACGAAAATGCTTTTAATAAAAGAAATAATGTAATGCCAGGTACGTGTGTACCTATTGCAGTATGCTCAGGGGCTGGTGGAACGCCTCCTGTTAATAATTTAAAGCCGCCGACTCCAATTAATATAAGGAGTGATATGACAAACAAGTATACGGGATAAGCCAAAATAGATGCTGATTCTGTCAACCCACGAAGGTTGAGCACCATAATCAAGATGACCAATACAATTGAAATCAGCACATGATATGGATATAGTGCCGGAAAAGCTGATGTGATGGCATCGGTACCCGCTGATATGCTCACTGCTACAGTCAAAATATAATCTACAAGCAATGATCCGCCAGCGATCAGTCCTGGCTTTTCGCCTAAGTTTCGGCTAGAGACGACATAGGCCCCCCCGCCTTCTGGATAAGCATAAATAATCTGGCGGTAAGATAGAATTAACGCCATTAAAAGAATTAATACACAACCTGCAATCGGGAGTGAGTACCAAAATGCTGCTGCACTAACGACTGAAAGAACAATCAAGATTTGTTCTGTACCGTATGCAACAGATGACAATGCGTCTGATGACAATAATGCCAACGCTTTGATTTTTGATAGTTTTTGTTCTCCTGCTGCCTGTGATTTTAATGGTTTCCCAATTAAAATACGCTTCATCAAACTGTACATGTGATGCCCGCTCCTTTAGTGTCAAACGATTTAAGTTACAAAAGATGGATCGCCAAAAAGACACAGAGGCAATAGAATGCCCCTGCGTCTATTGTTTAGATCACAGGTTGGTCTTTGCTCTCTTTAACGCTTACGAGGTTAGCTGACGGATTCGGGCGCATGAGACTTTGCCCTACCTAAAAAGGATTCACCCCACGTGGTGTCCTGCACCACTAATGGTTCCCCCGCTCATCGAAATGATTCAGCGATTGGTCTTTTATAAAAGAGATCATACTCCCGTTTGACACCAAAGTAAAGACATTTTTTCAAGGTCTTTTGATCGTTTATCAATCAGTCTTTTTGCGGTTTTTTCGTACAAAATAAATAATCATTCCGACCACAAAAATAATCAGCACAGCGATACATGCAAAATAAATCCAAGAATCACCGACGCCTTTCTTTTCACCTTTTTTGAGATCATTTGTTGTGCTGCTGACCGTTTGATGATTAGAGAACATGTCTTTGTTTTTGCTCTCGATGGCAACTGTTGCCGTTTCCGTATTTGTTTGCAGGAAATGAAGCACTTCATGTGAAAGATCAGCGTCTGCTGCATTCATTCCTGAAAAGACGGTCATTGTTTGCTCTTTATTCCATACAGATGGCTGCGTCCATACAATACGTGCAGTCGTTTCGTTGATCATGCCAAAGGAGGATACATCATACTGATCCTTTGTCACAGGAACGATGAGATCGTCTGCCTTTTCTTTTAAAAGAGAGAACGTTTGAATGCCACCGATGAAAATAAGAGAGTGATTTTTCAATTGATCCTTTGTCACATTTGATGCTTTGATCAATTGATATTGAGCAGCTTCCGGCTGACTAAATGATTCTGTCAGCATCGCCATTTGATTGATCGTTTCTTGCTTGATTTGATTTGGCATGATGATCAATGTTTTTCCTTGCTGTGTTTTTGATGTGAAAGGAAGCGGCCATGCAGCTAAATCCGGTGTATCACTAGCTGTCCCTTCTGGTATTTGAAGAGAGCTATTCTTATCAATGTAAATCCAGCTTTCTTCATCCGTATGTCTGCAGGACTCCATGTTTTTAAAGCCTGTAGTGACAAATTGCAAATCAATATATTCATTCTTTTGGAGCACTTGTGAATCTACTGGAATTGACACATGATAGAATCCATTCTCATCTTTGTTTCCTAGTTTTGTTAACGGTACATCGTGTGGTTCATTATTAATCATGACTGTTAAGCGTTCCGCTTTGTTCGCTGTATCAGTTTTTTTAAATGATAGATTTAACTTTGCACCAGATTTTTGATTAGCGATCAATGCTTTCGGATAATAGTAATGATCCGATGCCGTCTTTTTGGTTCCAACCGTTACATCATCACCACCAAAATCTTTTAAACGAATTTGATGAGATGGTTTTGATGCTTTAGCAGTAACCTTTTGAAGCAGCAAATCTGTCCCAGTGAGCTGATCGGTCAGTTCTGGTTGAGTCAGGACATTGATTTTTTCAGCAATTGTCTTTGGCTGTTCAGCAGTGACAAATAAAATGGGCTGTTCTTTTTTCTTCCCAGTCAGTGTTCTCACTGCTAACGTAAGCTGGTTGCTTGCTGTTTTCATTTTCGCAGCTTGCTCGATCGATTTCACTCGTCCCTCCCAATTTCCTTTCGCTCCAACAGCAATCGTTGGATGCGCGATTTGCTTGAGGTCCTTTTCTTGGACGATTTTGAGGTCTGCTTGGCGGTCTTTGTTTTTCAACGTACGGTATACTTGCACAGCCGCTTCTAATTCAGCTGCTTCCGGTGAATTTGGAATCACAATATCTGTTTGTTCTTTCTGATCACCTGTTTGAATGAAAGGTGAAGGGAAGCTGTCTAACGTCACGTCTGTCGTTTGAGTTCCTTTGAAATCCAGCTCACTTTCAGGATATACTTTCAGCCAATTGGCAGGTGTCTCTTGGTTGATACACACACCTTCTTTTAACACGCCATAAAATGCGAGCTGAATCCGATGAGAACCTTTTTTCAATTGCGATTTGTTCAATTTGATTTGAATCGATTTCTTTTGGTTTTTCCCTGATACGGGAATGGTCTTTTCAATCTCTCCATCAATCATGACTGTGAACGATGATGGCGAAATGAGTAATGGTGATGCCTCTATATTCAATGTAAGGGTGCTAGACTCTACTTTTTCTTTCTCTATTTGATAGGAAAATTCAGTGCGGTCTTCTTGTCCATACAAGGTCACTACATCTTCTGATAATGCTTGCGTTTCTGTTTGACTTCCTTTTGATGAGCGAATCCAGTCATCTTTCACTTGTACTTGATTTGATTGCGCCAGTGCTTGCCCCGCCATGAAAAAAGGCTGAATGGCAAGGGATATCACCAATATAAAAATCATCCATTTTACTGATTTCAATTTGTCACCCGCTTTTCTTTTGTTGTTGATCGTAACGCTCGGTTTTGTACCATTTTACTTCTTGTTTGAATAAACGGCTCTTTGTCTCTACAAATAAAGAGTACACGACTAGCGCAATCCATACTTGAGAATAAGTGAAGTACATGAGCGCCACAATGAGTATATTTTGTTTGGTGAGCTCTGTTTTCTCAATACTTAATGTAATCATCACTTCTGTTAGAAAGAGGAAGAAGGCCAATCCCCACAGGATCAGGGCAACAGCTCCTACAGATAAGTGAAGGTCA
The DNA here is from genome assembly GCF_038008785.1 of Bacillus sp. FSL R5-0659. Taxonomy (NCBI): domain Bacteria; kingdom Bacillati; phylum Bacillota; class Bacilli; order Caryophanales; family Bacillaceae; genus Bacillus; species Bacillus sp. FSL R5-0659. The sequence continues at coordinate 504,077 of NZ_JBBOZU010000001.1, read as the reverse complement.
ACAAATAGGTTCACGATAAAGATCCCATTTGAGAGCAGGACACCGAAGAAAAATAAGAAATACGTAAAGAAGAAATAAAACAAATCGAAAATCATTCGTTTTCGTTTCAGCTTCATAAACTGCTTTAAAAATTTGAGTACAACATATTGATTGCCTCGTGCCCAGCGTGTTCTTTGCCGCCACCAGACTTTCCACGTCTCAGGCTCTTGTTCCCAAGTGATCGCTGCCGGGAAAAATCGAATGACATAGCCATGGTTATAGACACGAATCGTTAATTCGGTGTCCTCAGCCAGCGCATGAACATCCCAGCCGCCAAGTTCTTCTAAAATGTGCCGGCGGATGGCGAAGTTGGTGCCTGGTATTGTCGCAATGCCAAACCACTTCCATCTTCCGCCCTGCGCCATCCATTGGAAGCAGATGGTCTCAATATTAATAAATTTGGTCAGGAGATTTTTGGCTGCATTGATGACCCTGAATTTCCCGACAACAGCGCCTGCCTTTGGGTCGTTCAATAAACCAAGAACCAAGTGATAGACAGCCTTTTGTTCAGGCATGTTATCTGCATCGTATACGCAGATGACTTCTCCTGTTGAAGCCTTTAAGCCTTCATTCAATGCAGTGGATTTTCCCTTTCCGGCAAATGGCGGCTTTGTTTCAATCATATGGACATGATCATATTGCTCACTGAATGACCTCACGATGTCCCCTGTGCCATCAGAGGAATTGTCATTAATCACAATGATTTCAAGGAGATGTTTAGGGTAGGATAGCTGGACCATTGCTTTTAGCGTTTGTCGGATGACAACTTCTTCATTATGAGCAGGAATTAGAATGCTGACGGTCGGCAGCTCTTTCCCCTGTTTCGTCCATTCAGGCAGCACTTTTTCGTATGTCAGGTAGTGCTGAAAGCCGCCCTGCATGAGAAACATGTGGTATAGGAGCATGATCCAAATCAATATTAATGAAAGATAAAATAAGACATCAGCCACCTAATTTTCTCTCCTTAAAAATTCGTTTTTTCATTGTCAGTCTTAAATACAATGTGTAAAAAGCAAATGCCGCAATAAACAGCATCACCACGACTGTGAGAATTCGCAGCATATTTTCCATGCCGCTTCGTTTGACTGTTTTGGTTTCTGCTCTATTGGATTGTTCTACTTGAATATGTCCATTCCCTGATGTTTTGATCTGCACATGTGATGTTTGGACCGTCTGTTTTGTTTTCTTTAAATCCAGCCATTCACTAGAAGGAATTGCATCCATCTGCGTCATCAGATTTTGCAGTCCATCTATTCCTGATTCCACATCATAGGACAGCCCGATTGCGGCTGATTGAAGATGCTGGATGGATTGAATCTTTTGCTCTGTTAAAATATTTGAACCTTCTTGGTCAGATGCTGGCTCTACTGATTGCTGAGGATATAAGGTCATGCCGTGAAGCATAGCGGGCTTCGTCACCAGCGGCGGAGCACCGGCTGTTTTCCACGTATGATCCGACAACTGTACCTGTCCAAACAGACTGGACATATGCCTAGATATCACTTCGTAGCCTTGTTGGGATATGGCATCACGCGGTACTTCGAATGCCAGTGGATATAGACCTTGCTGCGCAAGAAGGTCAATGCCCTTTGTGATTTTTTCTTCTGTATAGATGATTTCTTGCTGCTGATTCGATCTCGTATAAGCATGGAAGTCTTTTTCATTCGAAAAATGGCTTTCACTTTGCTTCTTCTCGGCTTTTTTTGGGTCATTTGATGTAATGGACTGATCATTCTTTGCATCCCAGAACTCAAAGTCCTGACCAGAATCCTCCGTTCGGTACGTACGGCTAAATCCATGAAGAATGATGCTGGCTCCATTGCTTTGCAATTGTTTTAACACTTTTACGAGCTGCGGGCGGTCACTCAGTGTCACTTCATCACCTGTTGTTCGATCCACCCATACAGGGGTTACCGCTATCAGAAACGGAATATGCCGAGTGGATACGTATTGTCCAAGCTCAAGCAGCTTCTTCTCGTCAGAGACAGGACTGATGTTCCCAAACCTTAAGTACTTTGTGGTCAGCTGATGAGAAGAAGACAGGCGTTTTTCCAGCACTTCTGCAAGCAGCTCGTTCTGCTGCACGACATTTAAAATTCCAATATAGTCGGCACCTTCCTTTGTTTGGATCACAAATGGAAGATCAGCTTCATGCTTCTTCAATAAAAATTCACTTTGCAAGTCGGCCCCTTGAACCGTTAACGCACTGATACTTTTCTCTAGCTGACGGTAAGATTGATCATCTGTATATTTGATTTGACTCGTGTGATCTTGTTTGTGAAAAGTAAGATTGGAGAATGGGCGAAGCTGTTCCGCATTGTATCCAATGGCTATTACCTTCTGTGCTTCATTCATCATACGAACGGTCTGCTTCGGTAAGGTTCTCTTTATTTCCCCTAGGTAGATGACTTGCTGAAATTCACTGATCTTCTTTTCAGCCAAATGTTCATCAGATACAATCGTCAGCTGTTTGGAAAAATGTCCGGCGAGTAGATCCAGCATATGCACTGCTGGTGTCGCTTCCCCCGATTCTGTCGAATAAACGATCAGGGTATCTGGCTTGGCAAGTGCGTCGGCTGAAGCCATGTATTTAAAAGAAAGAATCAAAAAAAGAGCAAGCAGCAAACAGCATTTCATCAAAGAATTAAAGTTCATTCATCATCATCTCTTTTTCTAGTTCTTCTAAAAATTGCTCTGGCGTACGATAATCCGAACTGCTTGTTAAATGACAGACATGAAAAGTCAGGGTGACTTCACGACCGTTTAACAGCACATGCTTTTGCAATTTATCTTTTAGCTTCTCAAGGACGACAGAGACATTCTCTTCTGGTGTGTGAGTAAGCAGCAAGCCTATTCGTTCTTCGGATAATCGAAATTTCTTATCAGTTTCTCTGACACTTTCGCGAATCTTGATACTTAATTGCTGAAATAGGTGCTGCATTTCTTTTTCTCCATATAACGATTTGAATTCCGCTGCATAATGGATATGAAGAAGGATAAAAACGAATGGCTGTTTGTAACGTTCTGCCCGCTTCATTTCCTCGGATAATTCCAGCTTCATCCGATCTGCATTGTCAAATCCAGTTGTCGAGTCAATCGCCACAAATTGTTTCATCGCCTGCTTTTGTTGTTCAATGGTGTGACGCATCGTCTTGATCCGCTCATGCAAGCTTCCTGCTGAAATCGCGAAAAAGAGAAGGGCTACGCCCCAAACCACCACATCCTGCAATGTTCGATTGGAAAAGAAAGGATTTGTGTGGCCAAGCTCTGTAAAGAACATAGCACTTCCTATAAAGAACAACATCAGCAAGGTAAAAATTAATGCTGGTAAGATGCCAAATAAAATCCCGCATCCTAACACGACAAAAGTCAGTGTGATCATCAAAAAGCTCTCTGCATCATGCAAGCCAAGGTAGCTCATAAACAAAATAAGACCTGCAAACGTGAGGAGCAGAGAATAATATAAACGATACGTATTACTGAATAACCGATTCATTAAAAAGCTCCCTTTCTGCAATGAGAGGCAATAAGTTGTCAAATGAGTGTGTGTCTTTTTCGTTCATGTATCCTCCATAATAATCCTTGAGAGGATCTTGAATTTGTAATTCTTTCATGCGGTCATAAACCTCTTTTGCGAATTCCGGTTCGTTTCGTTTAAGAGCATACAAGATGACCAGTGCATATACAGAAGGCGATTCATACGTCACCGATGGCTGCAATGTGCTCAGTTTATATCTACCGTACAGCTTTCCTTCTTTTTTAAAAGTCGTTTTCAGCCATTTCATGATCGCAGACGTACTCACCTTTGCACGATCGGCATGTAGAGCCGTATAGAGTTGATCAATCATATTGATTTCTCGATCAAATGAATAGGCTTTTTTCTTTATATCATAGGATTTAGGAAAGAATCCTTTTTTTCTCGGTGCTTGTTTTAGAATGGTCAATTGGTTACTCGTCATTTGTTTCGTGAATATTTTGAGGGATTCCAATTCTTTGATTGCTTTTGGGTCTAAATATGAGAGTGTGATTGTGTGTGAAGTTCGGTTTGTTGACGCATCATAATAATCGGACAAGATGCCTCTATACATATTCTTGTCTTTTAACGCTTGTGCGATTTCTTTTGCTGTGGTTTGATACGCTGCATTCTTCCATAAACGATCTGCCTTTTGAAGTGCCGCCACTACCCGTAAGTCATCAACTAGAGCATTGGCTTTACTTTTTTGATCAGATTCGATTTGCCAGCTGAGAAGGTGATCATCTAGTAAAAATTCATCTTGCAGGACACCAAATTGTTGGTCAAAAGAATTTTGATCTTTTTTTCGAACAAGATAATCCATCCAAAGTCCAAGCGACTCAGATAAGTAGATGTGCTGCTCTGCTAATGAAGTGCGAATCATGCCTTGATCTGTCATGAGGTGATGAGTGATAAAATATTCTCCAGGCAATACAGGCTGTGGAGATACTGGATCAGCTGATTCCTTCTGCTGTTCCCAGGTACATCCGCCTAATAAAAAAACAATGAGTAAAACAATAGCCGTGCGATGTATGGCTGTAACCATTCGTGTCCCCTTTCAACTCCCGTTCTCTTAGCATCCAACGATTTATTATAGAGTGTTTTTGTTAAAATTTAAATAAATATTTTATACCAAATTACGAGTCTTTTTGCATACATATTCCCATTTTCAGAAAAACCATATGCCGATATACTTGATTGCACAGAAAAACCCATGCATTTCAGCATGGGTTTATATACTACTATTGATCTAATTTTAATTTCTTTAATTGCTCAGCCAGTGCGTTATTGATTGGTTCTTCCACTTTCTTTTGTTTCTTCATATATTTTGACACATCGTGCTTACTGGCTTTCTTTTGATTGGATTGTGATTTGCGTTTTTCGAAAACAGACAGTTTTTCTCTATGGCCGCACACACAAGCAAAGATTTTGCCATCACCTTCTCCGCGCAGCTCGAGCTTTTTATGACAGTTCGGGCAGCGTGCGTTTGTTTTCTTCGCTACATTTTTACGGTGGCCGCATTCTCGGTCTTGGCACACGAGCATTGTGCCATGTTTTCCGTTCACTTTCAGCATAAGTTTTCCGCAGTCAGGACAATGGGTGCCAGTGACATTGTCATGCTTAAAGGTTTGATTCGTTTGTTTGATTTCAGATACGGCTTGTTTTGCATAGGACTTCATTTCACTCATGAATTGAGAAGCCTTCAGCTGTCCTTTTGCGATTTTAGAAAGCTTTTGTTCCCATTCCGCTGTTAACGCAGGTGACTTTAAGTCTTCAGGCACTAAGGAAAGCAGCTGTTTCCCTTTCGATGTGATGAAAATGTCTTTGCCCTTTTTCTCGATTAAGAAGCTGTTGAACAGTTTTTCAATGATATCGGCTCTTGTGGCCACTGTTCCTAGTCCGCCTGTTTCACCGAGGGTTTTCACTAAGTCCTTTTCCTGATTTTGCATAAATGCCGCTGGGTTCTCCATAGCAGATAGCAGAGTTGCTTCATTAAAACGGGCAGGAGGTTTCGTTTCTCCATTTGTTTCTTTCAGCTGGCGTACTTCAAGTGACTGCCCTTCTGAGAGCAGCGGCAGATGCTGATCTGCTTCGGCTGATTCCTCGTCTTCATAGGAATCATCATACACGGCTTTCCAGCCGGCTGATTGTACGGTTTTTCCTTTTGCCGTGAACGTTTCACTGCCTATCTTGGCAATCACCGTTGTTTCCTCGTATTCAAAAGGATTCATCAGTACAGCAAGGAATCGTTTGGCAATAAGATCATATAATTTACGCTCTTTATCACTTAGTGCACCAGGATACAGCTCTTCCTCGGTTGGAATGATCGCATGGTGATCTGACACTTTTGCATCGTTGACGAAGCCTTTGTGCGCTTTCACGCCTGATTGTAAAATGCGGTTCACATGCTGTGCGTACGGTCTGACGTTCATTCCTTTTAAACGATCTTTTAATGTAGGAACGATATCCGCTGAAATAAATCTTGAATCTGTACGCGGATATGTCACAAGCTTATGCTGCTCATACAATCGCTGAAGCGTAGACAAGGTTTCTTTTGCTGAGAAGCCGTAGCGTTTATGTGCATCACGCTGCAATTCAGTCAGGTCATACAGCCCTGGAGCAAAAGCTTTTTTCGCTGTTTTTTTCAATGCATCGATCACTGCTGGTTTTCCTTTGCAGCCTGCCAAACGCTCTTTTATGACATTCTCTTGGAATGTGCGGTTTTGCTTTGTTTTGGCATCCTGCCATGTCAACGTAAGCCCATCTACTTGTGCAGTCATTCCATAGAACGGCTTCGGCTGAAATTGCTGAATGTCTTCTTCTCGTTTATTGATCATGGCAATCGTTGGTGTTTGTACCCGTCCGCAGGAAAGCTGTGCATTGAACTTGGTCGTCAGCGCTCTTGTTGCGTTGATCCCTACAATCCAGTCTGCCTCTGCACGTGCAACAGCCGAGCGATACAGATTATCATATTCTCTGCCATCTTTTAATCGTTTGAAGCCTTCTTGGATGGCTTTGTCCGTAACAGATGAGATCCATAGTCGTTTCAGTGGCTTTTTCACATGCGCTTTTTCAAGAATCCATCTTGCGACTAGCTCCCCTTCACGTCCAGCATCTGTTGCGATGACAATGTCTTTTACATCTTTTCTTGCAAGCTGCGCTTTCACTGCTTGAAATTGTTTGCCTGTCTTTTTCATGACGACAAGCTTGAGCGGCTCTGGAATGATCGGCAAATCCTCTAAACGCCAGGATTGAAATTCTTTTCCGTAGCCTTCTGGATCAGCCAGTGTGACCAAATGGCCAAGCGCCCACGTCACAATGTATTGATCTCCTTCTAAAAAACCATTTCCTTTTTTATGACACTTCAGTACACGTGCTAAGTCACGTCCTACTGAAGGTTTCTCTGCTAATACAACTGTTTTTGACACTAGATTTCACATCTCTTTCTTCTATCCATCCTTTTATTATAGCAGACGTGGAGATGCGGTTCTAATGACGGATTATTTCTTCAAGCGCTTGATGATTTCGTTGGTGATTTCTTGTGTTTGATAGGCTCCGCCGATGTCTGCTGTTAAAAAGCCGTCTGCTGTGACTGACTCGATGATTTCGAGGAGGTGTGTGCCCAGTTCTTCTTCTCCGAAATGATCAAGCATGAGTTTAGCCGTCCAAATTTGACCGATTGGGTTGGCAATCCCTTTTCCTGCAATGTCTGGGGCTGATCCGTGTACAGGCTCAAACATAGACGGATATTTGCCATTCACATTGATGTTGGCGGCAGGCGCCACGCCAATACTTCCCATAATGGCAGCTCCAAGATCAGTTAAAATATCACCAAATAAATTACTGGCGACAATCACATCGAATTTCTCAGGTCTTGTCACAAAGAAGGCTGAGAGTGCATCAATGTGCTGCGAGTCTGCTGTCACCTCTGGATAATTCTTTGCTACGTCTTGAAACACTTCATCCCAAAATGGCATTGTATGAACGATTCCATTCGATTTGGTTGCACTTGTCACATGCTTTCTTCTCTTTTTTGCTAATTGAAAGGCAAAACGCATGGCTCGCTCTGTCCCTTTTCTGGAGAAAACAGCATTTTGAATGGCAAGCTGATCTTCTCCTTGATAGATACGGCCCCCAATTTCACTATATTCACCTTCACCGTTTTCTCTTACAACAAGAAGATCGAAATCCTTTGGCTGAGCAAGCGGTGAGCGAATTCCGCTCAGCTGTTTTGCAGGTCTAACGTTGATCACCTGCTCAAATTCACGTCTAATTTTAATGAGCAATCCCCAAAGTGATACATGATCCGGCACTAAATTGGCATCTCCGACGGCCCCTAAGAAAATGCTGTCAAAGGCTTTTAGTTGTTCCAATCCATCCTTTGGCATCATTTCGCCATGCTCTAAATAATATTCACAGCTCCACGGAAAATCCTGAAAGGTGAAAGACAGACCGCCATGCACCTCTGATATCGCTTTCAAAACTCGGATGGCTTCAGGCACAACTTCCTTTCCAACTCCGTCTCCTGGTATCGCTGCAATTGAAACATGCTTCATTGATTTTTCCCCCTTTGTCATCGGTCGACCGTCGACCGTTTAATTTGAGTTTACTAAAGAGTGCCTGTTCTTACAATGGACAAAAGACGCTTTTTGATCAAAGCGCCTTTTTATCCTGCACCAGTATCGGGGACTTCTGTTTCTTTCTTCCCGCACGTTTTTTATCTGAAAGCAGCAAACCTCCTAAGGTCAGTACCGTTCCTAGTGCCGACATGAAGGTCAGACTTTCGTGAAGAACGATCATTGAAATGATCATCGTGATAATGGGCACTCCATAAATATACACACTTGATTTCACCACACCGATCGTCTTCACGGAAAAGCTCCATGTCAGAAAACAAATAGCAGATGCAAAGACGCCTAAAAACAGCAAGTGGAAGGCAAACGATGGATTCGTGAACCGCTCCCAGTCTAAACGAATCTTAAAATGCCAGATTAGCGGAATCATCCATAGCAGCCCGTAAAAGAAGACACGTCTTGTCACCTGAATAATATGGTAGCCATATTGATTGATCATTTTCGATAAAATGGAATAAAATGCCCAGACGATGGTAGCCATAAATGCTAAAGCATCACCGAGCGGATTCAATCGGAACGTCGTCATCCCATTAAAGCTAATCAGTACAATTCCCATCATCGCGATGAAAAAGCCTATGAAAAAGCGGCTGTGCAGCAGCTCATCTTTTAATAAAAAATAAGACAATAGAAAAGAGAAAAATGGGACAACGGAGCTGATGACACCTGCATTCGAAGCGAACGTATAAGTAAGTGCAACATTTTCTAAAAAATAGTATAAGACCACACCGCATAACCCTGCGAGCGCAAACATCCCTTCATGCTTTCTACGCTGCACCTTCATGGTGACTGGATAAATGATCATCAGGGTAAGGTACCCAAGGAAAAAACGAAAAAATAAAATCTCTGTTGGAGAAAAAGCCGTTAATAATATTTTGGTTGATATAAAGGTAGATCCCCATAAAAAAATGGTGAACATGGCTGCTATATGACCAAGAAGCTGTTTATTTTTCATTTTGCTGTTACCTGCTTTTCAAAAATTTGCTGATACTGCCCTGGCGTAAGCCCAATAAATTCCGAAAAGAAATGAGTCAAATGACTTTGATCAGAAAATCCAGCGGCAGCAGCTACATCTATTGGCTTCATTCCTTGGGCGAGTAGTTCCTTCGCATAGTTCACCCTGATTGTCTGTAAATAACGATACGGCGTAATTCCTCTGAACTTTGTAAAAGCACGCAGCAATGAATATTTGTTCATGGACACGAGCTCACCTAAGTCATCTAACGATATATTTTCCGTGAGATGTGTTTCAATATATTGCTGTACGTCTTGGACTTTTTGTTCATTGGCATTGGCATTGGCTGCTGATGCTTTTTCCTCTGGTATATCAGAATAGGTTTCGATCAACTGCTTCATCAAAAAGTAAAAGGCTTCCTGTTTATTCAAAGCAGGAGCTTCTTCTGTGATCATTTGATGAAGATCATATAATTGCTTTGCTAGTTCACTTTGTGAAACCACAGGGGCTTTAAAATGCGGCTTGTGCTGAAAGATCTTCTCCAGCAACTCTGGTTCAATATTTAAGCTGCGATAATCTAGCGGCTTGTGATCAAATTGTTCACATCCGTGATTATCGTACGGATTGAAAAGAAGGATATCTCCTTTTCCAATGATGTATTCTTGATTTTGGCAGAACATACGTCTTTGACCGCCTTCAATAAATCCAATCACATAGTATGTATGAAAATGTTTTGGGAACTTTTTGATGATGGCATGAAAGCGATACGCCTCTATTTGCAAGTCCTGGTCAAAATGGACTGTTCGTTCCTCTAATGTTCTCATGTCGATCCCCTCTTTTCACTGAACTCATCATTAGTGTAGCACACCCTTTTTCTCTTGGATTGTACGATATTGACTTTTCGATGCAGGCTTGCCTAGAGGGAAAAACTTGGATAACATGAGACAAAAGATGATGTACAAAAGAGGGAATGATGGGATGAATTCATTCGAGATGGAAAGACCAACACCGTATCACATGCAATTTTATGAACAGCTGAAGCAAATGATTTTTGATGGCCAGTTTCAGCCAGGAGAGCGCATCAATGAAACACAGCTTGCCAAGCAATTTGGCGTAAGCCGTTCACCTGTAAGAGAGGCGATGAGGCTGTTAGAAAAAGACGAGCTTTTAATCGCGGATCATCGATCAGGCTATTCAGTCTATACGTTAACAGAAAAAGATGTCGAGGAGCTCTATCAAATTCGGGTTGCCTTAGAAACACTTGCTGTTGAGCTTGCCTGTAAGGAAGCCACGCAAAGAGAAATGGATGAAATTGAGCAGGTTCTCACGGAGGCGGACGAAGCGATCAAGCAGGAGCTGCCATCTAAAGAGATCGTCCAGTTACATGAATCCTTTCACCAAAAAATCATTTTGGCGAGTCACAATGACCGTTTATCCAAACAATTGAATCACGTGAATGCACTCATTCACTATTGTCGCATCTTCCATTTTAGCGGCGGCACTCGTGCTGAAACCATTCAAAGAGAGCATGCAGCGATCTATTCTGAAATAAAAAAGCGCCGCTCCACAGAAGCGGTTCAAGCAATGACGGAGCATTTATTACATGATGTGATGCACTTAAAGCAAGTACTCTCTGAAACAAACAAACAGTAAAGGACTTTTCCCATTTTTTAAGCAATCCATGAACATATTTTGAATTTTTCGTAGATTTCAGCATGCCCAGACGATCTTTCGTTTATATTAGAAGATGAGAAACTAGCTTTTATACAGGAGGATTTGTATATGCATACAAGTATCAGCCGTCTGCGACAGGCGGGTTTTATTGAGGGTATGTCTCTTTTAACCCTTCTTTTAATTGCCATGCCTCTAAAATATTTTGCGGATATTCCGATGGCAGTCACCATTGTAGGCTCTCTTCATGGCGCATTGTTTGTCATCTATATGCTCATTTTGGCATATGTGACATTTAAAGTTCGCTGGCATTTGAAATGGTCCATCGCCGGTTTTTTTGCGGCATTCATTCCTTTCGGCAATTTCGCCTACGATAAGGTGCTCCGCCAATATGATACAAAAGCTTAATAGAAAAAGCGTTCCTAAAAGGAACGCTTCAGATTGTTGACAAAGGGCTAAAATGATTTTGATTTTAGCCCTTTGTCTTCTTTTCAGCGTGATAGAAAACCTTTGCAGTCTAGGAAGGACGGCTACCTTTGCGGAGCAAATTTGACATTCGTGAGCACCGAAGCGCAGACCTGACAACGAATGCGAGGGTTTGTCTACACGCTGAAGCGTTCCTAAAAGGAACGCTTTTTTATATTGATGCATATTTCACAATGGCTGCTTGACGCGTCATATCGTGATATGCCACCCATAATTCATCACCAGGCAAGACACTGGTGATTGGATCGATTGGCTGTTTCACTTCATACATCATGCCATTTCTCTCAACTTGAATGATTGCTAACGGCAGATTGCCGATGACGCCAGCAAATTCGACATTGGTCACTTTTGCACTTCCTTGTTTCTCTTGCATAAGGCTCATTTCTCTATCCAGCTCTTCTTTCTTTGTCTGGATCGTGATTTGAGTGCCCACTGCGACCTGCATATGATCAGGGATGAACTGGCTGACCGTTTTGGTAATGGACTGATCTCCGTTTGACACTGTCACATCCAGCTGAATAGGCTTTTGTTCATGGATGGCAATTGGATATTGCTTCACACGCTGGATGGTTCCAGTTAACGTTATATCTTTCCCCGATCGATTCCGAACTTCATAGCCATAGGCAGCCATTTTCAGCTGGCCATTGATGTCGACGAGATCGGCTTTTTCTCCTGTTCTAAATTCAAAACCAGCGGCTTGAATCATCGGAATGATATACGTTTTCTGATCTAATTCAAATGTGAGTGATAAGACGGTGCCCCGTCCTACGGTTCCATATGATTCTATATTTCTTAAAACAGCGCCTTTGATGAACTTTGGCTCACTTGGCTGCGAGACGTCACCCTCTTTTAAAAGCATTGCCTTTTGCTTCTTCGGATCATAGTGAATGGCAATAGGCTGGCCTGGCTGTGGTATCTGGGTGTAGGATACAACCGTTTTAACCGTCTTTTCTATACTTTGCCCCTCATATTCAAATTGAAGCCGCATGCTGACAACTGGCTGTTCGTTGATATAGGTGCCCGTTTCTTTCACGGACACAATATAGGCTTGTAATGTGACACTGTCCTTTATCTTGTTTCTTCTCACCAGTCTCAAAATCGGCGGCAGGAAGATCGCTAGCACAAATAATAACAGTGGGATCAAGATCCATATCGCCCAGTTGAGAATGAGCGGTCCGCCCTTCATTACATATTGCATAAAGGTATCAACAGACGTTTGGTGGGCTGGACTGGCGTTTTCAATTGAGATGACCTTTTGCAAAGGAAATTCCTTTAGCTCTTTGCTTTTCGTCTCAAATGCACCCGTTAATTGATTGTCAAATGAATAATAGAGCCAATCGCTCTTCACATTTTTATTGAAAGAGAGCCCTTCTCTTTGTAAAGATTCATATGAAAGCGACTGCAAAAGCTTGCTGGCAGACACCGCCTTATTCGTGCGATGGTTATAAATATAACCAGTCAGTTTGCCTTTTGCTTCGTCCTTTGCTGTAGAGCCTGCAATCAACACTTCTTCCTCATTAAGCTGGTACACATACGTTTGGTAAATTGGTTTTGGTGTTGGAACGACTTCTCCAAGTCTTCCTTCTGCATTCACTTTCCTTGCCCTTTTTGGATATTCCGATTCCACGGCGACAGCAAAGTTTTGTGATGATCCGATCGTTTTTTGCAGCCTCTGCTCAACTGTATCTTCCACAAGGCTGAACGGTTCAGCGTTTTTGGAGACATAAACCCCAAGCTGATGCTTCTCGTTTGAGATTCCGCTGACATACGCCTTCTGGTCATTTTTCAAAGTTACTTCAAATATAGGAATTGGCGTCTGTCCTCTAAAGGAATTCATGACAACATCCATGGAGACGGGTCTTGCTGGCAGCTTTAGCTCGTTCAGATTATGCATATGAAACTGACCGTTCTTTAGCTCACCGATGACTGCAGCGGCACCGTCCATTTCTCCTGTAAATACAAGTCGTCCATTCCATTGGTATGTATTCGTTTTTAAAAATGAGGGAATCTGCAGGTTATTTTGAACGAGCTCTTTCTTTTCTCCGCTTGGTGTTAATTTCTCAATCAACAGCTGCCCGTCTTTATTCTTTAAAGCAAGCAAGAGATTGTTTCCTTGAATGGATGGCAGCATTTCATTAAACGAATCACTTTCTGTGGTCCATTCACTCATTCTTTTCCCTGATTGAGGATCAACCATTGCAAAATGGAGCTGCTGGTCTTTTGATACAGCACTCACCACTCGTTTGCCTTCATCAAATGTGAACATTCCTTTGACGTTATTCTCTGTTACTTTCCCATCTGACAAATCATCTTGATAATGATTCCACACCAAGACACTGAGAATGATTGCTGGAATAAAGAAGACAATATATCTGAGGAAGATGACTGGTATTCTTTTCACTTGATCGCTTCCTTTCATGAGGTTCCTTTAACTTATACGTCAGTACAGCGAAAATGTTTCACGCTAGAAGAATACCATCAAAGCCTTTGAAATCCATATTTTACAAACTTTGTTGTTTACGATAAAATCCAATCAGATTCAAAAAAGGAGTTCTCTCATTGGATAAGCTATCATCAATCATTCTAGCGGCGTGGCTGCGTGTCCCTCGCTGGCTCAAGCAATGGGTACTCGTATCCATTTCCATTTTCTTTTTTTATATGTGTTTTGTAAAGGGGCTGACTAGCTGGCACACCTTGCCGCCTAGCACTTTGCTCTCATGTGTGATTGGTTCTTTCATCATTTGGCTGATGTGGCTTAAGGGTCAAAAAAATAAGTGAAAAGAGGAAAAAGATGAAAAAATTAATTCTATATTTTGCGATCTCTTTTGTTCTGCAATTCGTTTGGTTTGGTCTTGTGCACCCAAATAGAGGCGTGACACTGCTGGATATGTTCATGTTTTCTATTTTGTTTGCAGTGATGTTCTTTTTTATTGAACGGATTTGGCGGTATCAGAAGAAAGGACAAAGGAAATGATCATGAAGCCCGCTTTATTCACTCTGATCATCTGTGCATTCATTGGTCTGCTACTAGTGTCGAACCCTTTTGGAGCGGACGCGATGCGATTGGTTTCTATCTCCATCTTCCCTTTTCTTGGGCTCATTGGTTTTGGGGTCCTCTTGTTTAACCAAATGAAAAAGGCTGCCAAATAGATGGCAGCCTGTTACTTACTCTTTTCATGCAAATAAATAATCAATGTTTAATCTCCGTTACGGAGTGTATGAATTAAGATTCGATCATATCAGTGTGTCATATGTGTTCCGAGTGAACCTACGTTTGAAAGTAAACGCCATGGAAGTTCTGGATAACAAGACAACGAAAGCCCTACCTCTCATTCGTCCTTACGGCTCCGAAGCCGTGCCAGTGTGAATTGTAAATCAAAACGTCTTTTTTCCATTCTTCCGCTTATATAGGGGGGCGGGTGCAGAAGGAAAAGAATAAGTTTGTTCGCTTTGACAGCGTCTCGTTCTTATCAAGTAGAAGCTCTATTGCTTCTCATTGTGTCATAGAAAAAAGAAAGTTTACTTTCTTTATTTATTTGCTTATTTCAACACTTAATATCAAACTATAACACATTCCCCCTGATTACGCAAGTGTTAAAGTGATAATTCTGCTGGTGTACGGCTTCCTTCATTCATATAACGAATGGAGGTTGGATCAATTTTCAGAATCACTAGATTCGGGTCATCTTTTCCTTTAAACCATTTCTCCATCTCATCAGACCAAAGGCGGTCGATCAGTTCCGGATCATCGGTTAATGTTGCGGTACCTGCAATTTCTGCATAAGTATCACCAAATCCTTCGCCTGAATATCCAATGAGAATATGAACATTTGGATTTTTTTCAATTTCATCTGCTTTATGTGTTTCTTTACTCGTTGGTGTATATAACGTCAGATCTTCATGGAAAAACGTCATGTAGCGAGTATGCGGCTTATCCTGTTCAACAGTCGCCAATGTTCCGACCTTTTGTTCATCTAATAGGTTTAATACCTTCTGTTTTAATTCTTCTTGAGACATATCATTTCACTCCTTCAAAATTTCATCCGTATTCTTAGGTTTCCACGACGGCCCATTCATTAAACAAAGAAATGTGTTTTTCATAAAAAGAGACCTTCTGGCTGATGCTATAGAAAACAGGTTCAATGAAGGGAGAAGTTGAACATGCATCATGAAACGATGTTCCATTTGAGTTCACTTGTCATTGCGGCAGTTGTTGTGGGCATTATCGTATGGTCTGTCACATCTGTGCAGAAGAATCGCAAGAAATACTAAAAACACCGCCCAATCAAAGCTGGGCGGTGCCGCGTAGATCATGTATTCATAAAGGAACCGCCATTGACGTGAAGTGTCTGTCCTGTCATATAAGACGATTCGTCAGAAGCCAGCAGCACAAAGCAGCCGACATGCTCTACAGGCTGTCCTGGTCTTCCCATCGGGGTTTCTGCCCCGAAGCTTTCCACACTGTCTTCATCAAATGTAGATGGAATGAGCGGTGTCCAAATTGGACCTGGCGCTACACCGTTTACCCGAATCCCATCTTTCACAAGTGATTGTGCCATAGAACGCGTAAAGCCGTTAATGGCTCCTTTTGTCGCCGTATAATCAATCAGCACTGGGTTACCTCGATATGGGTTAATTGATGTTGTGTTAATAATGGAGCTTCCCGGTTTTAAATAATCCAGTGCCTTTTTCGTAAAATAGAAATAGGAATAGAAGTTTGTTCTAAAGGTTTGGTGAAGCTGTTCACTTGAAATATCTTGAATACGTTCTTGCGGATGCTGTTCAGCCGCATTATTTACTAAAATATCTAATTGTCCAAAGGCTTCAACTGTTTTTTCTACTGCTTTCTCGCAAAAGGCTTCGTCACCGACATCTCCTGCAATCGTTAAGCATTTGACGCCTTCCTGTTCTACACGTTTTTGCGTATCTTCTGCATCCTCATGTTCATTTAAATACACAATGGCGACATGTGCTCCTTCTTTTGCATAGGCAACAGATACTGCCCGTCCGATTCCACTATCTCCGCCTGTAATCAGTGCCACTTTTCCTTTTAGCTTGCCAGAACCTTGATATGATTCATCCTCAAAGATCGGCGCTGGATTCATTTCTCTTTCACTGCCTGGCTGCTGATCCTGCGTTTGGCGCGGAATGCCATTTGTTAAATATTCACGTAAATCCATGTGTAAGCTCCTCCTTGATTTGTTGATGTATCCTTTCATTACCACCTCATTTTTCCACTCAAACATCATGAAGCTGTACAGATGTGTTCCGAAATCAGCATGTTTGAAGAGGAGAAAAATCGGTTACATGATCATCAAAAAGGAGCGTTCTCACATGCTGTCTACCCTTTCAAAAACCTTTAGCAGACCAAAAGGCTGGCTCGGAAGCATCGCTGGATTCATTATGGCAAATGAAAATAAAGCATTGAATCAGTGGGCCATCCGCCACTTAGATCTGACAGATGGCGAAAACATTTTGGAGATTGGCTATGGACCCGGCTACAGCATTAAACATATGCTCAAGCATTATCAAGATCTTCACATTGATGGGCTGGATGCTTCTTCAACCATGCAGGAGCAAGCACAGTCCCGCGTCAGCAAACGAGCAAAAGACAAACAGGTCCGATTGTATGTCGGAAAAATCGAGAAAACACGCCTTCCCGGAGAGCAGTATGACAAAGTGCTGTCTGTTAACAATTTTACAATTTGGGATGATCCAAAGACGGGCTTACTCAATCTTTACCATACCTTGAAACCAGGCGGAACACTCGTTATTGTCATGCAGCCAAGAGAAAAAGGAGCTGACGCCAACCGGACAAAAGAGATGGGTGAAAGCATATTAAATGACATGCAGTTTGCAGGGTTTGACCCATTTTCTATTGAGTATGAAGAAATTCGTCCTACCCTTGCTGTCTGTGTCACAGCAAAAAAGCCGAGAAGCGACTAAGCTCTCGGCCTTTTTCTTACCACTTTGCCTCTTTGACAAATTGATAGAAAAGCTGATGTAATTTCTGTTCAATGTGTTCCTTTGTCCCTTGTCCATAAAGCGCCATGCTTTCTTCACTTTCAATGATGGATGAACTGATCAGACTAAACATTTCTGACCCTTCCTTGCCAAGCTCTTGCGGCGCCAGCATTATGAGCATTCGTGACATCTGTTGCTGCCCGCCATCCATGCTTTTAACCTCGTATGCTTGATCAAGATCATAAATATGAAAGATTGGTTCCTTGATGAATGCATGCTTTAAATGATAAAGAGCAAATTCAGTACCAGGTATGCCTAAGCCGCCTTGCTGTTCACGTTCCAAAAGGCCGCTCGCCACATCATCTGCATGTATGATAAGCCCTTCCTCTTCAAGCTGACGAAGCAGCTGACTGATGGTTTCATCATGCTTCGGCATCGTCTTTCTTTTTTCAATGGTAAAACGGGACAGGATGCTGCGAATCACAAACATATAATTCGTCACCTGCTCTGCAACCGTCATCATATTAACGGTTTCTTGCACTAATTCTTTGGGAGATTCTTTTGTTCTTTTTTTCTCGATGATATAAGGAATCTTCCGTTTAATATGAGCCTTCACACGCATGGCATCATCCTCGTTTAGGAGGGGGCTGACCATAATGTAATCGATATGCTCATATGGTATCGGAACGGTCGAAACAATCATGTCATAGCTCGATGCATCGATTTCCTTTAGCTCCATCAAAGAGGATAGATCGAATTTGGCGATCTCCGGCAATTCTTTTTTCAACCGGGAGGCGAGCATTTTTGAGGAACCGATTCCGCTTGAGCAAACAACCAGCGCATGAATTTTTATTTCTTCTTTTTTGATTTCAAGCACTGAACCAAAGTGAAGCACAATAAAGGCGATTTCATCCTCTGGAAATTCAATCTCAGGAAAGAAGCGATCGACTCCTTCTTCAATCGCCATAAACAGCAAAAAGTAGTCTTTTTTAATTTGTTGTGTGAGCGGATTATAGATTCTCATCTTTTCCTTTAGACGGTTCATGGCAGGTTCGAGATGAGACACGAGTCCCTCATACAATGAATCATTTTCATTGAGATGATAGCCGGTTTTATTTGAAATAAAATCAATGAGCTTTTTCGTTCTCAGCGCGATATCCAGCTCGATTTCATCAATACGGTATTCTGCCCCAAAGCTGCGATTTGCACTGCGAAGGTGGATGGTCATATATCCGACCTCCGCTTCAGGGATCTCCACATTAAACATGCGTTCAAGCGCTCTTGCCATTCGGAGTGATGATTCAAACTCCTTCGTCCGCTTTAATTCCAGCAGCTCTTCCTCTTCCATTCGAATGGTTTCCCCAAGCTGAATACGTTCGATGGCATAGGTCAAGTGAACAACAAGTGCAATATAGGCACTATCAGATAAGGAGAGTGACAGCCGATCCTTCAAATGAAAGAGCAGTCTTTCTACCTTAAGCAGCTGTCCTCTGCTGACAACGCCAAACACCTTTTCCGTCGCTTTCGTTCGATGTTTGATATTCATTTCAATCGTTTCTAAAAACAATTGAATGTCGAGCCGGTCGACAATGAGATTGCCGACAATTTTCCGTTTTGCTTCCTCCGGCCCTTTTAATTCAATGCCGTACCCGCGCTTGCGGATAAGCTGCAAACCGTATGGAGCAATCCACTCCGTCAGTTCATCTAAATCATAGCTAATCGTCGCATTTGTTACCTGCAAGTCAGCTGCGAGGGTGTACAATTTCACCGGTTCCTTCGCTTCAAGCAGCGCACATAGGATTAAGAGCTTTCGTTCGTCCGAACTGTATTCAATTTGATCCTCACTTGACATATGAGCAAGAAGCCGCTGTTTATCCTCCTGTTCGCCAACTGCCTTTAAGCCTTTTCCCGGCTGTTTATCTAATGAAAGATGATAATCTTTCAAAATTGGTTTAATAGATTTTAGTTCTCTATGGATCGTTCTTGTACTCACCTGAACAGAATCGGCTATCTCACGAATGGTGACATAACGATTTTGCTGAATGATGTATTTAATGACTTTCTGTTCTCGTGCCGTTATGTACATGAAATGCCTCCTTCTGTATAAATAGGTCTATTGTCACACCTTAATATAAAACGCTTTCAACGAGCGATGCAATCTTAAGTTGATCTGAATTTGGCACAGCGACTGTGACAAAATATAAACAAGGGATCATTAGACACTCCTCCAAAATGACGGTCCATAATCCTTTTGATGAAATTGAACCTTTTGTTCATGGAAAGGCAGTGAACCCCCAGCTTTTAAAGAATAAGTCGGATTGTACACTGGAGAGCCAAAGCAATAATCGATTGTGCCTTCTTCCGGACGGAACATGACGGTTCGCATCGTTCCAAACAGCTCTTCATAATTGTGCACAGTTAGACCATCAGGATATTCTGTCTGAAACAGCTTCACAAGAGAATCATTTGATCGTTGTTCTTTTAAAGCCTCCATTAACATATCGTATCTGACAATAGAATGATGTTTGGTCATCCCTTTTGCTGTTTGATCAGCTACCGGATGATTCGTTGCGGCAATATAACCTGTCTCCGGTCTTCTCACCCTTTTTTGACCATCGATGATTTCAATCACAGCCGCCTCTCCTTTTCGATCCGCAAGCATGATATGAACATTTGAGGCAACGGGCATTTCCTGGATTGAGCGAATGGCTTCCTCGACCGTTTGGCAGGATTCCAGAACAGAGCGAATCACATGATACACCTGCAAACCGGCGACTGCTGGAGGCTTTAAACCGGGTTCATTGCCAACCGGCGGACCGCAAGCGGAGAAAGTCACAGCAAGACCATGCTCATTCATTCCATCAGATCTGCCAAACAACAGCAGCGACGAACCTGTATGACATGCCGATTCTTTTACATGTGTCGTCACAAGACGCATATCATCAAAAATCGGGGAGAAATCATAGTTACGAAGCATGACCGTTTGTTGACCGGCTGCCATATTCCCCTGCCTCACACAATGGGAACAGCCTGGCTGAAGATGCGATGAATAGAAAAAGGTCAAATAACGCTCATCTAATTGCATTTCATCACAAAACCCAGCAATCTCTTCATCTAATTGAGGAAGAAAAGGACGGATCAGCTGCTTCGTTTCCTTCACAGCCTGTTGTGTTACCGGTTCTGTTCGAATATATTGTGTCTGCAGCAGCGGGTTCTCCTTCAGCCAGAGAGCCTGCTGTTTTCCTACTTCATAAGCCGTTCCTGTCGTTTTTTGAAAAAACGCATTGATCTCCTCCATGCCTGCACACCTCTTTCGCCTTCGTTTCTTTTATCATATCGAAACCGTCATTTATTGAAAAGGATGAAAAAAACTGCAATCCCACCGGATTAAAGCTGTTTACAATATTGTTGATACAATGCTTCTGCCATTGCATCATACCCCTTAGGATTCGGGTGAAATTGATCAATCGATAAGTAAGCTCTTTCATGTCCTTCAAACGCGCGATACACATCCACAACTTCTACATGCGGATTCGCAGCAAGCAAACGAAGTTGTTGATTATATTGCTGAAGCCACCGCCCGGCTATTGGTATTTGTGGAAAAGGATTATATAAATTCATGAGATATACGTAATAGGGCTCATGCTGCCCTCTTTTGATCTGAGCAATTTCTTGAATCATCTTGCTGAAATTCGCCTGGCAATGCATGACCGCTTGCAGCAATTTCTTTTCATCTTCACCTTCTTCATACTGCTGAACAGCTTGAACAAGGTCATTCCCACAGCCTGTGATGGTGATGATGTCAGCAGCTGCAATGGCACGTCTCACCTCAGACCGTTTGAAGAGCTGTAAAATCTGATCGGTCGTTAACCCTGACTTTGCAAATACAGACAGCTCGACCGGTGCATGCGTCTTTTTTTCAAGCAGCCATCGAAACCGCTGAGTAAATCCTCCGCCAAATAAACGTGCCCCCACCCCAACTGTTAAGGAATCTCCAATCGCAACATAGGATCGTCCCACTCTTATCCCTCACTCTCTCCTGCCTTCTCTTATATATACGAATTTGGAGAACAGATGCTTGTAGCAGATGACTTAGGGGCATCCATCTTTTTTTGAGCTGGAGCGCCTTTACAAACTCTTTACTTGCGGTATTGAACGATTTTTTGTTCAATAAGAGTAGGTTTTTTGCGCTGAAATCTGCGTGTTTATGCGTTCCAGAAAAATTTACAAACTTTTTATCTTGATTTCGAGACTTTATATCTTGACTTCAAACTACAATGTGATTACAATGAAAATATCAGTTTTTATGTAACTGTGCTTGTTACATCTTTTTCATAGCATTCCAATATGATTAAAGATGCCACATATTCAGCGTACCTTTGGGATACGCTAAAAAAATAACCGAAACAGAAAGGATTGAATGAACATGGCAAAAGTTTTATACATCACTGCACATCCGCATGATGAAACAGTTTCTTACAGTATGGCTACTGCTAAGGCATTTATCGAATCTTATAAGGAAGCAAACCCAAGTGACGAGGTTGTACATATCGATTTGTACAAAGAAAACATTCCTCACATTGATGCAGATGTATTTGCTGGCTGGGGCAAACTTCAATCTGGTGCTGGCTTCGATACACTTTCAGCTGAAGAGCAAGCAAAAGTTGCTCGCCTAAACGAATTAAGTGATCAATTCGTTTCTGCTGACAAATATGTATTTGTTTCACCACTTTGGAACTTCTCATTCCCACCAGTTCTTAAAGCATACATCGACTCTGTTGCTGTAGCTGGTAAAACATTCAAATACACTGAGCAAGGTCCTGTTGGTTTATTAACAGACAAAAAAGCTCTTCACATCCAAGCACGTGGTGGATACTACACTGAAGGTCCTGCTGCTGAACTTGAAGCAGGTCACCGTTACCTTGGTACAATTGCGAACTTCTTCGGAATTCCTTCTTTCGAAGGTCTTATCGTTGAAGGTCACAATGCTGAGCCTGCGAAAGCAGAGCAAATTAAAGCAGATGCAATCGAACGTGCAAAAGCTTTAGGAAAAACTTTCTAATAACTGCACGCAAAAAAGCCAATGATCTTGACGGTCATTGGCTTTTTATTTGTTCGGACGAAAAGCCTAATTCTCTCGAAATATCACTGGCGGCTTTTTTCACCTGTTGAATTAAGTAAGGCAGGCGTTCTTTTTGATAGCCCGCTTCAAATCCTGCAATGCTAATACCTGCTGCCACTTCCCCCAGATGATTGAAAATAGGAGCTCCAATCGCTGCTGTATAGTTTTCAAGCTCAGAATAGCTTAGCGTATATCCCCGCACATTTGATTCTTCGAGCATGTTTCTTAGCACCTCTTTATCTGTAATAGTCCCAATTCCGATCTTCCCCAGCTCAATTGAGTCAATATAGGCAAGTCTTTCACTCTCTGGCAAAAAGGAAAGAATACTTCTCGCACAGGCACCCGCATATAGGGGGGAACGTCTACCGACGGCGGTGTAGAGACGAACAGGCTGCGTACCTTCTATCTTTTCCACGTAAATGGCTTCGTCACCCTCGCGAACAATGAGCTGTACAGCTTCTCCCACTTCATCCCGTAAGCTTTCCATAAATGGTCTCGCAATCCTCCGAATATCAAGGCGGTCCGCCACAAGCTGACCGTATTCAAGGAACATTAAGCCTAATCGATAAGCACCTGTTTCTTGCTTTTCTAACAGCCCCATATCGGCTAAAGAGGTCGCCATGCGATGGACAGATGTTTTCGGCATACCAGATAGCTCGATCATTTCATTTAATGTTAATTGATCGTGAGCAATAAACAGCCGCAAAATCTCCATTGATTTCACAACCGTTTTATTTGTGTTTTGCATCTTCTTCACCTTTTCTAAACGAGAATGCTTCCAGCTTGATTCTTGCGGTAAGCTCCCTCAGTTCTGCTTCTTGCTTAAATAACGCCTGCTCTGCATCCCGATGATCTATTTGTTCAAAATACAGCTTTGCTCCAGGCATCGCCTGTGCAATAAGCGGCAAATCTACAGTCGCTACTTCTCCAATACGCGGGTATCCGCCTGTCGTTTGCCGATCTGCCAGCAGAATAATCGGCTGGCCATCGGGTGGGATTTGAATAGATCCAAAGGCGACAGCTTCTGAGATCAATTCCAGCTTTTCTTTTAAATGAACCGGCTCCCCCTTCAGCCGGCAGCCCATACGATCTGATTGGGGTGTGACCTGATAAGGCTGCTCAAAAAATGCGGTTTGAGATGTTTCTTGAAAATGAGAAAAATGCCTCCCTGCCAGCACACGAATCACTAGCGATTTCCGCAGCGGCAAAAAATAATCGTGACTCACTGTCCAATCTGGTGCGCCGCATCCCGCCTGATTCACTTTATTTTTTAGCCTATCAAACAAATGATCCGCTACGATAGACGGCTCTCCAATGGGCAGAACGTCGCCTTTTTCAAGAGGACGCCCATTAAGTCCACCGATCCCTGCTCTTACATAGGTGCTTTTGCTCTGCATGACTGGCTCTACATCAAATCCACCTGCCACAGCAAGATAAACGCGGCAGCCTCTCTTACAAAGACCAAAGGTGATCGTGCTTCCTGATCGGACAAAGAGCGGCTTCCATAAAGGTGCCCGCTCTCCGTCAATATCAATCTCTACATCAGCACCAGTGACTGCAATGAGCTGATCCTTCTCACATGTGAGCACAGGGCCCGGCCCCATCAACGTGACTTCCAGTACGGCTTCGTTTTCTTGGTTGCCAGTGAGAATGTTGGCGATTCTAAGTGAAAGCGGGTCCATGCCGCCGCTCGTTAAGACGCCATACTTTTGATAACCTTGCCGCCCTTTATCTTGAATAGTTGTGTACATCCCTGGTTTGATGACATGAATACTCAACGCTCTGCCTCCTTCATGCTGAAAAATTCCTTGTCAGACATTTGGACAAATCTGACCTCATCCCCTGCTTTCAATAGACTCGGAATTTCCTCGTCTGGGCGAAAAAGTGGCAGCGGGGTTTGTCCAATGAGCTGCCAGCCCCCTGGTGTGGAAATTGGATAAACGCCTGTCTGCTTTCCCGCAATACCAACAGAGCCTTTTGGAATGGACATTCTTGGTGTTTCTCTGCGTGGTGCTGCAATCTTTTCAGACAGCCCGCCTAAAAACGGAAACCCTGGGGCAAATCCAATCATATAGACAAGATACGTCCCGGCAGTGTGAATACGTACGACTTCCTCTGGCGTTAAACCATTGATACGGGCAACCTCTTCTAAATCAGGGCCCAGCGCTCCCCCGTAACAGACTGGAATATCCACAATGCGGCGCTTTACCTGAACTCCCTCCTGCCATTTGTCTTCAAGAAGTTGTTCAATATAGCCTTTGACCCATTCGTACGGAGACAGGTCATGTTTTTGAAGCTGGGCCGATTGATGAACGGTATAAGGCTCGTAAAAAACAGTCACGTTTGTAAAGGCTTGAACCGCTTCTACATACCCTTCAAATGGGTGCTGTTCAATACATGCAAACAGCTGCTCAACACGTGCATGAATCTCCTCATGTATGTCAGCTCCAGCTTGGATGACGATCGCTGCATCTCCCAGCGGGTGGTAGGTGATGGAATCTTTTATCGTTGAAAAAGCCACTTGAGGACACCTCTCTTTCTACAGTACACCGAGCTTTTGATCTCTTCGATCTGTGATGAACATATGCCCAGGTGCATGAGTGATCGCAATGTCGGGTTTTGTATGCATGACAATGGCTTGCGGCGTCACACCACATGCCCAAAACACCGGGACTTCTCCTTCTTTGATCACAGATGGTTCTCCAAAGTCAGGCTGGTTCACATCGGAAATACCAATCACCGCTGGGTCCCCTATATGAATTGGACCGCCATGGACTGATGGAAATCGAGACGTCACTTGAACACTTCTTGTGACCTGATGCACCGGAATGGGTCTCATGCTGACCACCATTGGGCCATGAAAGACTCCTGCTTTTTCACAAGCTATATTCGTTTGATACATGGGTACGTTATGACCGTCTTCAATATGGCGGACAGGAATGTCATTCAGCATAAGCGCGTGCTCAAACGTAAAACTGCATCCAATGAGAAAGGCAACCATATCATCCTCCCAATAAGCAGTGATATCTGTAACCTCTTCTTCAAGAATCCCTTTTCGGTAAATACGGTACTTAGGAAAGTCCCTACGAATATCCGCTTGAGGCGCCGACCGTCTTGGCACTGGATCACCTGGGTCCAGTACATCAAGCAAGGGACATGCAGCCGGATTCCGCTGACAAAATAAAAGAAAATCAAAGGCAAGTTCCTTTTTGACAATCATTAAATTGGCTTGAGCAAACCCCTCAGCAAAGCCAGCCGTTGGTCCTGTGATCTTTTTTTCGCGAATCAATTCTCGAATTTGTGAAGGTTCATATGTTTGGTAAGTATTCATCTGAATCAGCTCCATAGTTTCGGGATTTCATTGATGATGGTATAACCGCCCATTATCGCCATGATGACCACAACAAATGCACCAGACACTGTCAAAAAGAAAGGATGGCGATAATCTCCGACAATGTCTTTCTTATAAGCCGCAACAAGCAATGTGCCAAGGGCGAGCGGCAAAATCAATGCATTGATCGCTCCAACTAATATCAAGATGTTCACAGGTCTTCCGATCGTGATAAAACAAAGGGTTGAAAGAGCAATAAAACCAATGATAATGCCACGCTGGTTTTGCTCAATTTTTGGCGAGAAGGTTTTGAAGAAAGAAACAGATGTGTATGCTGCTCCAATGACGGATGTAATCGCCGCAGCCCACATAATAATCCCGAACATTTTATATCCGATATTTCCTGAAGCTAATTGAAAAACAGAGGCAGGCGGGTTGGATGGATCTATCTGCAAGCCTTTTGAAACAACTCCTAATGTGGCAAGAAAGAGTGCTACACGCATGACAGAAGTAATTAAGACACCGAAAATAGAGCTTTTCGTCACTTGCGGCAGTGCTTCCTTCCCCTTAATACCTGCATCCAGCAAGCGATGCCCACCAGCAAAGACGATATAGCCGCCTACTGTTCCGCCCACAAGTGTCACAATGGATAAAATATCAATCTTCTCTGGGACAAATGTTCTCACCGCGGCTTCTCCAATTGGCGGCGCTGTTGAAATCGCCACATACAGCATCAGGCCAATCATGACAAAGCCTGCTGCCTGTGTGAAACGGTCCATCGCTTTCCCAGCCTCTTTAATTACAAAGATGAGAATGGCAATCACAGCACTGATCCCTGCGCCAATTCGCGGATCGACACCGAAGATCACCTGAAAACCAAGACCAGCCCCAGCGATATTTCCGATGTTAAAGGCAAGTCCTCCAATGACAATCAAAAAGGCGAGCACATACCCGAGACCCGGGAGCACCATATTTGCAATATCCTGACCTCGTTTTTCTGACACGGCAATGATGCGCCATACATTTGTTTGTGCAAAAATATCTAATAAAATTGAGATCAAAATGACAAATCCAAAGCTAGCCGCAAGCTGCTGTGTGAAGACGGTCGTTTGTGTTAAAAATCCCGGTCCAATTGCGGACGTCGCCATTAAAAAGGCAGCGCCCATCAGCATAGACCGATTCCCCTTTGGTGCCTTCATGTGTTTGACTTTCTCTGTTTTCATGCTGTTTCCCCCTTTGATGACGATTTTTATTGAAAGGCCTTGAGATGGATGCCAGCTTCTTTTAGCTTCGCTGTAATGGTTTTTGCAAATTGAAGCGCATGGCTGCCGTCTCCGTGAATGCAGACCGTATCTGCTTTGAGCTCGATATCTTCCCCTTGAACTGTACGAACCTTGCCTTCTCTCACCATACGAACAACCTGCTGGACGGCTCGTTCATCCTCTTCAATGAGTGCATGTGGTTCACGGCGCGATGTCAGCGTCCCGTCTGTTTGATACGTCCGATCAGAAAAAACTTCATGTGCCACTTGCAGACCTATCCGTTCACCTGCTAACGCAAGTTCACTCCCTGACAGACCAAATAACACAAGGTTTGGATCTACATCATACACAGCCTTCGCAATTGATTCAGATAATTCAGTATTTTTAGCCGCCATGTTGTAGAGGGCGCCGTGTGGTTTGACATGCTGCATCGTGCCGCCCTCGGCCTTGAGAAAGGCTGATAGAGCGCCAATTTGATAGATGACAAGATCATAGGCTTCCGCTGCAGAGATAGCCATTGGACGTCTGCCAAAGCCGGCCAAATCTTGCAAACCAGGATGTGCACCAATTTTGACCCCTTTACCCAGTGCCATTCTGACTGTCTTTCTCATAACCGTTGGATCTCCTGCATGAAAACCGCAAGCAATGTTGGCTGAGGTGACATATTCTAAGATTTGTTCGTCTGCACCGATTGTGTATTGACCAAAGCTTTCTCCCAAATCACAGTTGATATCCACTTGATACATAGAATCCCTCCTTATTGTTCCGAAATACGGAATATAAAGTCCGAATATTCGAATTTATACTGATTATACCAACTTTGCATAGACTGCACATGAAATTGGCAGAAAACATAACAATAGAACTAGAGAAAACAAAAAAAGCGAGAGGCAAAGTCCTCTCACTTTTTCTTGTATGAAATGCATTCTATTTAGACAGCACCCAATGTTGGATAGCCTTTGCAACGCCATGTTCTGTATTAGGAGCTGTAATCCAATCAGCGGCCTCTTTCACCACTTCCTGCGCATTTCCCATGGCAATGCCTAATCCGGCCTCTTGAATCATCGCCATATCATTGAGACTGTCGCCAAGTGACATGACGTTATCCATCGTACAGCCAATGCGTTCTGCTACTTTTGCAAGAGCTGCCGCTTTGTTAATGCCAGCAGCATTGACTTCGATATTCGTTGGACTTGAGTTTGTGATTTCTAGATGCTTATTTGTTTTCAATGTATTGAGGACTTCCTCACGAACGTCATCATCATGAATATCAAAGCCAAATTTTAGCCATTCATGGTCATGAATTCGTTCTGGAAATTCACCTCTCCACACCTTATCCACAGTCGAAGCCCAGTAATCGGTTTCGTACCTATTTTTTAAATCCCACATCATTTGGACGTGATCAGGATGCAGCAGATCTCGTTCGATCAGCTGGAAGTTTGAATCCCAGATCTCACTTCCGTTTGCTGTCACAAGGTAAGAAGATAACTTGAGCGGCTCAACCAGCTCTCGGCATGTCATCAGTGTCCGTCCTGTGCTAATGACTACATGGACCCCTTTTGCTTCAGCTTCTTTAATCGCTTGTTTATTTTCCTCTGGAATGATGTGCTCACTGTTTAACAGCGTGCCATCCATATCAATGGCAATCAATCGGATGTCTTTCTTATGAGCTTGTGTTGACAAATTGAGTACCCCACTTTGTATCGATTTTTGAAACTATCTTTATTTTAATATAAAGATGAAGCTGGCACAAAGGGACGAGTATGATCCCATAGAAAAAAGACCTTGTGACAGGTCTTTTCACAGGTGCTTAGCGTTCACACGCAATGCCGTCTTTATCGCGGTCAAGCCGCATATTTTTTTGGTAAAGTGCTTTTGATACATAAGGCTTGTACTTTGTTTTTCCGCCTTTGTTTTTCGTGTTTTTGCTTTTTGCAACGCCGCCTTTATATACTTTGTTCAGCGCTTTGCAGTTTTTGTACTTTACTGTCTTTGCATCTGCTGTGTAGGAGTCGACTTGTGTAAAGCTTAGTAAAAGACCTAAAGACAAGACAGCTACCATGATTTTTTTCAACATGTAAAATCCCCCTATTTTTTCTAATTTTACATTTTTATCATATGTCACCACTTTTTGTTTTTCAAGACTATTGAGCTAATTATTTTGATTTTTTTGGTATGAAATACACCTTATATCCTATATGGTACAATGAGTGGGAAACCTTTCCGTTTTTGACACGTATATGAAGAGAGGAGTTTTTCACATGAAAATGAAATATACCATTCTATATGTAAACGATGTTGAGGCAAGTATTCATTTCTATCAACATGTTCTTGGTTTCCCTATAAAATTGAGGGTTGAATCTTATGTTGAGTTTGACACTGGAGACGTGACGTTATCGATTAATTCACGCCAGGATGTCAAAGAGGCCCTCGGATTGCCTGTCCCAGAAGCAAATCAAGCGTCTCAAACGTTTGAGATTGGCTTTGTTGTGGATGATGTGGATCAAACAATTGCTTCAATGAAAGATAAAGGGGTTCCGATCATCAAGGAACCTGCAAAAAAACCATGGGGTCAAACAGTCGCTTATGTGTCTGATCCTGATGGTCATTTCATTGAAATATGTGATGCGATCTCCTAATTGTTTTTGAAGGGAGTGAACCAAAATGAGAAAAAAACATGCTTTTTTCGTCGGTGTTTGTTCAATGATTGTGATTTGCAGCGCCGCTATCCTGTTGCAGCACCTTGAATGGATTGGGTTTATCAGTGGCGGAATCTCTATTATTGGGGTCGTGATGTCTGGGGTGCTAATGGGTGCTTGGACAAGTGGAGAAGAGACACGAGCAGCCTATCATTCGGAAACAAAAGAACACCGCTTGTGGCGCCTTGATACGGCTTTTCTTTTGATCATTTTTGCACTTCCGCACATGGCTGCGTCGGTCTTTTATGTTTTGATGTAAACACTTGTTAAAAGGAGTTAGTCGTATGGCTGTTTTTATTTTATTCATTGTATTTGGCTTCCCCATTATCTCTGTGCTGATTGGTATTTTCGGTACGCTCCTTTTGAAGAATGTTTGGATGCCTACTTTGATTGTGCTGTTAGCGAGCATGATCTTCATGTTCACCTATATTGGCGGGGATGAATCTTTTCTCATTTGGGTTATTGTCTATACCGTCTTTACATTCTTTGCTGGATGGATTACAAAGCGGCTCAAGTAAAAAAGAACAGCATCGCTGTTCTTTTTTTAAATCATATATCCGCACACCATAGTTCAATTTCAATTTTTAGCTCAGGCCATCCTAAAGCTGATACATAAGCAACCGTCATTGATGGGTAAGCTGTTTTGAAAATCGTATCCCACTGAGGATATAGATGGTCCCAGTCAATTTCTTCTGTTGCCCATATATTGACCTTGATCACATGTTCTTCATTCAATCCCTCTGATTCAAGGATTTTTTTGATATTTTCAAACGTATTCGTTACTTGGTCGTTTAAGCTTGATGGGATCTGCCCATCTATATCTGTCCCTACCTGACCAGATGTAACAAATAATCCCGCACCCTTTGGCACCCTTGTAATATGACTGTAGTTACCAACAGGTTTCGGCATACTTTCTGGGTTTTTTCTCGTGATTTTTTCCATGTTATGTCCCTCACTCACGTTTATTTTTCTGCTAGTTTTTTCGTTTTGTAGACAGACTTCACCAATTTCTATCTACCTTCAAAGAAAACAGCAGTAGAGTATCCATAGCCACAAGGTAAGAACATCAATATCTTCTTTTTCATGACTGAAACACTCCTTTTGTTTGCGTGAGCAAGGTTTTGATTAACTTCATAGTACCACATAGTCAAAATGAATTATAGACGATAACGCGCAATGTCCTGATTCAACCGCATGCTAAGTTCATTGAGTCTTTCTGCTGCTTTTGCCACATTAGAGATGGCTGTCACTTGTTCGTCTGTGGATGCAGTGATTTCTTCGATCGCCGCTGCGTTTTCTTGAGAAACATGTGCTGCGCCGTGCATGGCTTTTGTGATAAGGTCGTTTTGCTCCAGCAGTGTATTCAGCTCTTTTGCCATCGCGTTTGTTTCAACGATGGTTTGTGAAATCAATGTAGAGATGGCATTGAATTCGTGTTCTGTTGCATGCACCGCTTCATCCAGCTCGGCAAAACGATCCATTGTGTTAGACATGATACCAGCTGTTGTTGTCGTTTCTTCTTTAATGCCTTGAATCATTTGCTGAATTTGAACGGCTGATTGTTTTGTCTGCTCAGCTAAATTCCGCACTTCACTCGCCACAACTGAGAAGCCTTTGCCGTGCTCTCCTGCACGTGCTGCTTCAATGCTGGCATTCAGTGCCAGTAAATTGGTCTCATTTGAAATGCTTTCAATCGTATCTGTGATTTGAGAAATATCCTGTACTTTTGTACTTAACTGCTCGATTCCTGCTCTAATGCCTTGAGACGCCTGAATCGATTGTTCATTCGATTGTTTTAATTGCTGTACGATTTGCTGGCCCTGCTGTGATGATTGACTCGATTGGTCGGAAATCCGTTTAATTTGATCACTCTGTTCTTTGACATTCTCAATAGATTGATTAAACTGGGTCATTTGTTGATTGGCTACTTCAAGATCGGATGCTTGATGAAGTGTTCCAGTCGAAATGTCTCCGATGGCTCGTCCAATTTCTTCACTGCTGGCTGAGGTTTCTTCAGATATCGCCGATAAATCTGTCGCTGATTCCACAAGCTGACTGCTCGTTTCCTGTAAACCGCTCACCAGTGTTCTGAGCTCTCCTGACATATGGTTAAAGCCTTTTGCCAGCTGTCCGATTTCATCCGTTGTTTCCTTTAAGCTCGTGCGTTCAATATTCCCCGCCGCAATTTCCTTTGAAGCAGCAGTGACTTGCTTAAGCAGTCTGACTTTTCCTCGGGCAGCTAAATAAAAGACGCCTAAACTCAGAAGGGCGACACCCGCTGTAATGAGAATAATATAGAGCTTCATCTGCTCTAATTCTTTATAAAATTCGTCCTGGAAGACAGCGATGCCTACACTCCAATTCCACGGTGTAAACTGGCTCATATAGGCAAGCTTTTCCTTTTCTTCGCCGGTTGCATCGTCCTTATCCATATAGGTCACATAGTGTGCATCCTCATCTTTTGCATTCGCGCCGGCGACCATTTTTTGACGATTGGTCGTGTTATCTGGAATGACGCCGATGTCGTTGACCGGATGGACCTGGGTTGAGTAGTCAGTGCCATATGCGATCAGATAGCCTTTATTTTTATAGATAAAGTCTGATTTTTGAGATTGGTATCCCTTCCCGTTGTCATTTTTGGGTCCGCTCAAGTAAAGGCGGGCCTGTTCTTGCGCCTGCTCAAGCGTCAGTTCTTTTTTCTCCACACGGTCATTCAATTGTTCAAGTGTGGCCATTGCTCCGCTGACGATGTGCTTTAAATCTGCTTTCCCTGCATCAATTAATACATGTTTCGCTAACAAATATCCCGTAGTTCCAACAAGTCCGCCCGTTAAAATCGTGATCACGATAATGGCAGACATTAATTGAAAAAAGACACTTCTTGACGCGAACGCTTTCTTTTTCATAAACAAATTCCCCCTTATTTTATATATCGTCAAGCAGGGAAAAGTATTAAAAAGTCATAGAAAAAAATCCCTTTCGCACGTTGGAAAGGGATGTTCAAATTATCGAGTTGCTTCTTTAAGAATGGCTTGATAAAGATCGTCTGTTGGCGAGAGTCCACATACCTCTTCCAGCACACCTTCAATGCCTTTTTCTTTTCGTAATGCCTGCAGACGAACAGCTTCTTCATCTTCAGTAAAGTCGTAAGCCAAAGCTGCCACGATGCCTTTAATTAAATAATGTGGCTGTTTGATCTTTTTCGCTGGACCGATTAAACGGTCATCTGCTCCGAGCTTTCTAAGTGGAGAGCGTGCGACACGCGTGACTTCATCAGAGATAAAGGCATTTTCAAATCGTTTAATGATTTTTTGAATATACACATCATGTTCTTCTTTTTGAAAGCCATATGTGTCGATTAAATAACTGCCTGTTTCGTGAAGTGCACCTTCGACCACTTGACGAATCTCTTGTGTATCGACAGCCTCTTTAATCGTTTGCACACCTTTCTCGTACCCGACATAAGCAGCTAGTGCATGTCCTGTGTTGACAGTAAAGAGTTTACGTTCAATAAATGGCGTCAAATCTTGTACAAAGGTCGCTCCGTCAATCTGAGGAACGTCTCCAATAAAACCTGTCTCATCAATCACCCACTCGAAAAATGGCTCGACTGATACTTTCAATATGTCCTCATGGTGCTGAATTGGGACAATGCGATCAACCGCAGCGTTTGGAAAACCAACTGTGTGTGACAGCGCTTCTTGTTCATCAGCTGTTAAATGAGAGAAAACGGCTTTCTTTAAATGAGAGCTGCCGCCAATCATATTTTCACATGCCACAATGTTGATGATATGATCAGGCTTTTTCTGTTTTAAACCGTCAGCAATCGACGAAGCAATGATGTTCAAAACGGCTGGTCCAACAGCTGTTGTAATGAGATCAGCTGTTGCAATCGCCTTTATTAAAGCAGCCGGATCTTTTGCGGAATTGATGGCTGACACAGGACCGACTACTTCTTGCTGCTGCCCTGGTGCTGCGAGTTCAACCGTGTATTCTCCTTTTTCATTCAGCTCGTTGATGACCGCTTCATTTACATCGGTAAAAACGAGCTCAAATCCTGATGCTTTTAACAAAGACCCGATAAACCCTCTGCCAATATTTCCTGCTCCAAAATGAAGTGCCTTCATGTTAGTTCACCTCGTTAAAGATGGCGATCAGTTCATCCTGATCCTTTGCATGAAGGATACGCTCTACGTTTTCTTCTTCTGAACAGACAATCGCAATTTGAGAAAGAATATCGAGATGCTCATTGTTTTTACCAGCGATGCCAAATACAACTTTAGCAATATTCCCCTCGCCGTATTCAACGCCGTCTGGAATTTGGATAATGGAAATCCCTGAATGAAGGACAGCCGCTTTCGCATCCTCTGTTCCATGAGGAATGGCAATTCCGTTGCCCATAAATGTAGAAGAAATATGTTCTCTTTCAAACATTTTGTCCACATAATCACTTGTGACATAACCGTTTGCCACTAAGACTTCGCCTGCTTTTTTAATGGCTTCTTCTTTAGAGCCCGCTTGTTCGTTTAGAAAAATATTGTCTTTTGAAAGTACTTGTTTCATGAGAGATCACACACCTTTTTTAGAATAGAAAATCAGAAAACAACCAAAACGGGGAGTTCAATTAGGAAAAATTGGACTCAACCCGTTTCGTCATGTTATTTTTTCAATTTCTCAATCAGCTCATCGTATTTCGGACTGTTTAAGAAATTATCAACTGAAATATGCACAGCTCCTGGCAGTTTTGCCTTCGCTCTATCTGTTAAATCTTTATGAGTAAAGACTACATCGGCATCATCTGGAATGTTGCTGATGGATGTATTTGTCACATCAATATCAAGTTCTGCCTTTTTGACTTTATTCTTTAAAACGGATGCGCCCATCGCACTTGAGCCCATTCCTGCATCACAGGCAAAGATGATTTTGTTCACGTCATCTGGATTGATCTCATCTGGAGATGCTGCTTGCTCGCTTGCTTCAGCACCTTCTTTTTGTGCTGTAAGAGCAGCTGCTGCTGCACTTTTCTTGCCTTTCATGTCTTGCATTTTTTCTGTTGCTGCTGTTAAGTCTTCATCCACTGCTTTAGACGCTTTCAAAATGACAGAAGCGACAAGGAATGATACGACCGCTGCCACGACAACACCTGCTAGAACGGCAAGGTGGCCGCCTTTTGGTGACATGAGCATAAGAGCGATGATGCTTCCTGGTGACGGCACAGCCTTTAAGCCTGCATTTAACAGTGTAAAAGTTAGAACGCCGCTTGCTCCCCCAGCAATTACCGCTAAAATGAGCTTTGGCTTCATTAAGATGTATGGGAAGTAAATCTCATGGATTCCCCCTAAGAATTGAATGACAATCGCACCCGGTGCAGACTGCTTTGCTGTCCCTCTTCCAAAGAACATGTAGGCCAGAAGAACACCGAGACCTGGTCCTGGGTTTGTTTCAAGCAAGAACAGAACGGATTGCCCTGTCTTCGCCGCTTGCTCCACCCCTAATGGACCTAAAATTCCTTGGTTAATTGCATTGTTTAAGAACAATACTTTTGCTGGTTCAATGAAGATACTTGCCAGCGGAAGTAAATGTGCATTGACAATGATATCTACACCTGCCGCAAGGGCTTTATTCAGACCTAGTACCACTGGGCCGATGGCGTAGAAAGCAATGGCGACTAAAATGGCACCTAGAATACCTGCACTAAAATTATTAATCAGCATTTCAAAACCTGATCTGATTCGGTCTTTAAACAGCTGGTCGATTTTCTTAATGAGATACCCGCCAAGCGGTCCCATGATCATCGCACCTAAAAACATTGGGATGTCCGAACCGACAATAACCCCGATCGTAGCGGTTGCACCGAGTACCCCGCCTCGATGGTCATATACGAGCTTCCCGCCTGTGTAACCGATTAAGAGCGGCAGCAAGTAGTTGATCATTGGACCAACAAGTGTATTTAATTGTTCATTTGGAAAATAACCACTTGGAATGAACAATGCAGTGATGAGTCCCCAAGCGATAAACGCTCCAATATTCGGCATGATCATACCGCTTAAATAGCTTCCAAAGCGCTGTACTTTTACGCGAAATCCGCTTTTTTCCTGCATCTATGAAAACTCCTTTCTTCTCTCCCTTTATTTAGGGCTTTATAGGTCAAAAGATATAAGAACAAGATTCAGTGAAGCCCTTATGCCTATCGTAAAACGCTTTCACTTTCTCATCAATTGAAACTAAATGTCACTTTGTCACATCGTGTGTGACAAAATTGAAAAATGATGTGAATTCTCTGTCAGGTCTCAACATATAATGGGTGGAAAGCTTGATATGCCGTTGTTTTCACGCAAAATTCATGGGAATTTCACAACTTTCAAATGGTCTCTTCTTGTTTCCTCTTCTTAAATCGAATAGTCTTATAATTGATCAAACCTATTCAATTAAGAAATGTCTGCGCAGACATGACACAGAAAAAGTGAACCATCTTGCTGTTTGTTTCGTTTACCTTTTAGAGAGGGCGGTACAATAGGAAGAGCGGTTTTTTCTGTGACTCACAGTTTACTGCCGCTTTCTTTCTGATACATGAGACATTTTCATAGGTAGAAAGGCGGTTAATTACCTTGTTTAAAAATAGTCAGTGGCTTCTGCTTCTTATGGTCATGTTCGCTTTTTTCATTCCAAAGGAAGCATTTGCTCACGCATACGTCGTGAGCTCGAACCCAGCGGCAAATGAAGAGCTGGATCAGCAGCCTCCTTCAGTCTCGATCACATTTAGTGAAGGTATTGAAAGCGGGTTTCATGCCATTAAGGTGCTAAATGCAAAAGGTGATCGTGTGGATAAAGGAGATACGGTCATTAAAGATCAAAAGATCATGGGAGCGGCTTTAAAAAAGAATTTACCTAAAGGGATTTACACCATTCAGTGGAATGCGGTATCAGCGGATGGACACTCTGTCTCTGGCATGATTCCGTTTAGTATTGGAAAAGCGGCTGGCGGTTTTGACCAATTAGAGCAAGGTCAGACGGATGAATCCATTGATGTGGCTTCAACTATTGATAAAGCCTTTCTTTATACGTCATTCAGCTTATTCCTTGGCACCATTTTGTTTGGACTGCTTTGGTTCAGGGCAGCGATTTCACCTGTATTGGCGAAACGAATGAAGCGGCTTTTGACATTGTCATTGATCATGATGGGCGGAGCACTTGTGTTCCAGCTGCCGATTCAGACAAAATCAGCGGCAGACGTGTCCTTTTTTGGGGCATTTCAGCCTTCGCTTTTACAAGAAACGATTGCGTCCACTTCTGGCGGTAGTCTGTGGATGATGCTTATGGCGTCATTTGTACTTCTCACCATCTGGACAATTGTGGCGATGAGAAAAGGGGACTTCTCTTCTTTTCGTGTTTGGCTGTTTCCACTGCTTCTCTTCACAGTGCTGCTTTGGCTGAAAGCACAAATCGGACATCCAGCCGCAACAGACAATAAAATACTCACAACATCACTTGATTTCATCCATCTCGTCTCTGCTTCGATTTGGGTCGGTGGTTTAACAGCCATTGTCCTTCTTTTGATGAAGAAACTGCCAAATGAAGATGAGCCGCTCATACGGAATACGCTAGCAGCATTTCATCCTTGGGCACTGCTCTCTGTTGGACTTATTGTGTTTTCAGGATTTGTGAATGCCATCTTTATTTTGCAATCGTTTGATGCTCTTTTCCAATCAGCATACGGACGCACCTTTTTAATCAAGCTTGGTTTATTTATCATCATGGGCCTGCTTGGACTTATGCATTACTTGATGCTGAGATGGGAAAAAAAGCAGAAACGCAGCGTTTCGTTACGAGCTGAATGGATGATCGGGATCGCCATTTTGTTATTAACGGCTGTCTTTACTAATATTCCGAGCCCTCCTCCGCCTGCACCTGAGCCTTTCTTTGGCGCAAATCAGGTCGAGCATCGTGACATTGTGTCCTTGAGCATTACCCCGAATGCCCCGGGGAAAAACTCATTCGAAGTGGCATTTACAAAGAAGAATGGTGAAACGATGACTGATATTCAATCTGTGACAGCCAAGATTCATAAGGTGGCTTTATTCGGTGATGAGACACCAAGTGAATTTCAGCTGAAACGATTAAAAAATGGTCATTTCTCTGCTGAAAATCTCTTATTAAATGAAAAAGGCACATGGAAAATTGAAATCCATGCGTTAACTGGTTCTTTTGAGAATATCGATACCACCTTTATTAGAAGAAACTAAAAGGAGTTCATCACATATGAAAAAATACGTTAAAGCTTTATTACCAATGCTTCTCGCTTCATTTTTATTGGCGATTCCTGTGAGTGCGCACGTAACAGTCAAGCCTGATACGTCTGCGACAAATGCTTGGGAGACCTATACATTAAAGGTTCCTTCTGAAAGTGACAGTCCAACGACTAAGGTTGTCGTGACAATTCCTAAAGGCGTAGAATTCCAGCAATATGAGCCTGTACCTGGCTGGAAAACGTCAACTGAAGAGAAAGATGGCAAGGTGACAAGAGTGACTTGGGAGGCAACTGGTAAAGGTGTGCTTGCTGGACAATTTCAGCAATTCGTTTTTGTAGCGAAAAACCCTGAAAAAGCTGGTGAAGCTGCATGGGATGCGTATCAATATTATAAGGATGGAACAGTCGTTGAATGGACTGGCGATAAAGATGCTGATAAACCTCATTCCATCACAAACATTGTGGCATCTAATACCGTAACGGATTCACATGGTCAAGAAAAACCCAAAGAAGAGAAGGCCTCTGAAACAGCCTCTGCTTCTTCCTCACCACTTGTCCTTGGTCTGTCCATTGCTGCTCTAGTCGTGGCACTGATTGCACTGGGACTTGCTTTTAGAAAAAAATAAAAGCTGTATGAGCGATCGTTTTCTTAGAAACGATCGCTTTTTCTTCCTTTACACATTTAAAAATCAATTATTTTCCATTTTCCCAACTTGTTATTACCAATATAGGATTGAATAGGATAAATCCACATGCCATAATGAGACAGATGACCACATAGGAGGCTATGAGATGAACCATGTAATCATTTTTGCTCATCCCCAGCAAAGCTTAAATCAAACCTTATTAGATCTTGTTGTGAGCACTCTATTGAACAATGGTCATAAAGTGACTGTTCGTGATGTCTATGCGCTAGGTTTTCCGCCAGAGCTCACCATTGCAGAAAAGGCTGCGATCAAATGCGGTGATGTTCCGATCGACATTCAAAGAGAGCAGAAGCTGATTCAGCAAGCCGATGTGCTGACGTTTATTTTTCCAATATGGTGGACAGGCTTGCCGGCTATGCTAAAGGGCTATGTAGAGCGCGTCTTTTCTGAGGGCTTTGCTTATCAGAAGAATGAGCATGGAGTAATTGAAAATTTACTTCGGCACAAAAAAGGGGTCATTATCAACACGCACGATGCCCCGAGGAATTTTCTTGATTCCAATATGAGCTTCTCCTCCTCTCATCACATGACAACGGATACAGAAGTCTTTAATCTTATTGGGGTTCAGCCTGTCGAACGGCTTTTGTTCAGCAGTATGGAACAGGCATCTGCAGATTACATACATGAAATTCTGAAAGAAACGAAAGAAACGGTGGACCAGCTTTTCCCGCCGGCTGTATAACATAAAAAAGACTGCTGAGATTCCTCAGACAGTCTTTTTCACGTTTATTCGTCTAAACCAATAGATACATATTTTGTTTCTAAATATGGTTCGATTCCTTCGATTCCGCCTTCTCGCCCTATCCCGCTCTCTTTCATACCGCCGAACGGTGCTTGGACAGCTGATGGACCGCCATCATTCCAGCCAATAATTCCATAATCGAGATGTTCGGAAATGTAGAGCCCGTTCCGATAATTTTCTGTAAAGAAATAAGCTGCAAGGCCAAAAGGTGTATCGTTGGCTAATTCAATTGCCTCGTCTAACGTTTTGAATGTTGTAATCGGCGCCACTGGACCAAAGGTCTCTTCATGCATAATGTTCATTGAAGTGTCCACATGTGTAAGAACCGTTGGCTGGACAAAATAATATGATTTGTCATCGTCGAAATGCGTATCGCCGCCAACAAGAACTTTCGCCCCTTTATCCACTGCATCTTGAATTTGGCCGACAATTTTATCAAAGCCGCGCTTGTTGATAATTGGACCGATAGATGTGCCTTCTTCAAAGCCATTTCCCACTTTCAGCTTTTCTACTTCTTTGCTGAACCTTTGCGCAAATGCTTCATGAATGTCTTCATGCACAATTAAGCGGTTGGCACAGACACAGGTTTGTCCTGCATTCCGGAACTTAGACGCCACTGCTTGTTTGACAGCTAGTTCAAGATTTGCGTCCTTGTCTACGATGAGCGGGGCATGACCGCCAAGCTCCATTGATACATGTTTGACTGTGCTGGCACTGTTTTTGATCAAATGCTTTCCGACGGGCGTTGAGCCTGTAAACGTGATTTTTCGAATCAATGGACTATCTGTGAAGATTTCACCCACTTCTTTGCCATCTCCGACAACCCATTGCAGTGCATCCTCTGGAATGCCAGCTTCATGACCCAATTTTACTAGTTCAATAGCTGTCAAAGGCGTATCTTCGGCAGGTTTTACAATAAACGTACAGCCTGCTGCAAGCGCTGGGGCTGCCTTTCTCGTAATCATCGCCGCAGGGAAATTCCACGGAGTAATGGCAGCAACAGGACCAACTGGCTGTTTTGTGACGAAAAGGCGTTTGCTTGTCGTATGTGATGGGATGGTTCTTCCGTAGATTCGCTTTGCTTCCTCCGCGTACCATTCAATATAACCAGCCGCATAGACGATTTCCCCTAATGCTTCTTGATACGGCTTCCCGTTTTCTTCTGTAATGATTTTCGCAAGCCTTTCTTTATGTTCAATCATCAGATCAAACCACTTGCGAATGATATTGGCACGCTCATGCGCTGACGTTTTCGCCCATGATTTAAATGCTTTGTGTGAGCGGGAAATTGCGTCTTCGATCTGTTCTTTTGTATGCTGAGCAACTGAAGCAATTTCTTCTCCTGTTGCAGGATTATACACTTTGAGTTCGTTTGTCATGCTCTACCGTCTCCTTCGTTCTTGGATTCATTACATATAGTATATACCCAATGAGTACCCAACCTAAAAGCAATATCCATTCAGCTGGCCAAGATAAGGAGGCCGGCATTCCTGGAAAGTAAAATGAAAGGAAAAGAAGACTCAATCCGATGGCTAGAACGCCTGTCGTCCGCCAATATTTAATGCGGTATGGACGCTCAAGCTCGGGTTCTATTTTGCGAAGTCTCATAAAGGCGATGGACACAATTAAGTACCCGACGATAATTCCGACACCGCCCGCATTGACAATCCACAGGAGGGCAGGACGGCCTAATAATGGAGCAAAAAAGGCCAATGCCCCAAGAAACAAAATCGCATTTGTCGGTGTTTTATACTTTGGATGAATATACGCAAACCATTTGGAAATCATGCCTCTTTCCGCCATGGCATATAGGATACGGCTTGCCCCGATGATAAAAGCGTTCCAGCTTGTCACAATCCCTGCTACACCGCCAATAACCAGCACTGTTCCAAATGCTTGATGACCGAGAAGCTGAACCATGGCATCTGCTGTCGCTAAGGAAGAGGCTTCAAGCTGTCCTTTTGACATTCCAGCAGCTACCCCAAAGACAATAAGCAGATAAAAAACGACCGCGCTTACGATAGAAATAATCAAGATTCTCCCAATGATTTTCTTTGGTGCATGAATTTCCGCTGCTACTTGTGGAATGACATCAAACCCAACGAATAAAAAGGGAATCATGACTAATACCGCCATGAGACCGCCAACCCCGCCTTGAAACATCGGCTCAAGGTTTGCAAAATCTCCATTAAATGTTGCGCCGCCTAAAAGGAGAAAACCTGTCAGAATAATTGCCACAGTGAACACGGACTGGAAAATGGCGGCAGGCTTAGCCCCAATGTAATTCAGTGCTGTTAAAAACAATGCACCGCCAGACCCAATCAATACCCACGTGAAATACACGTCCCATCCACCAATATTCCATAGAAAGCCAGCATGCTTTGTTGGAATCACATAATCAATGACGGTCGGCAAGGCAACAGCTTCAAACGTAATCACGGACACATAACCAAACAATACGCCCCATGCTGAGACGAACGCTGCTTTCATCCCAAATGCCCGATGGACAAAAACGAGCCCTCCTCCTGTCTCTGGAATTGCAGATGAAAGCTCGGCATACGTGAGTCCAATAAAGATCACGAGAATGCCTCCTATCACAAAGGCAATCACACTGCCTAAAAAGCCAGCTGTTAAAATCCAATCTCCCGAAAGTACAACCCAGCCCCAGCCAAGCATTGCACCAATGGATAAAAACAGCACGTCTGACTGCGACATCGTTTTTGCCATTTGTTGTTTTTGCATACAACCATCCCCCTTTGTTGTTTAGCGTGCTTTGAAGGCGTCCTCAATGATCCCTAGTCCCTCGTGAAGCAGCTCATCTGTGATGACAAGTGGTGTTAAAAAGCGAATAATATTCCCATTAATCCCTGCCGTTAATAGAAGCAGCCCGTGATCGTTTGCATATGCTGCAATCGCTGCGGCTGTTTTCTTATCCGGTGTACGTGTTGTTTGATCTTCCACAATTTCAATCGCCGCCATTGCCCCTAATCGACGTACTTCCCCAATGAATGGATACGCTGTTCTCCATTCATTGGCTTTGTCCTCAATGACTTGTCCAATGTGTTCAGATCGTTGATTCAATTGTTCAGTTTCAATGATATCAAGAACAGCCATTGCTGCTACACAGCCTAACGGACTTCCTGCATATGTTCCCCCGAGCTCCCCTGGATCTGCCGCATCAAGCAGTTCTTTTCTGCCAACGACACCACTCAGCGGTAAGCCAGCTGCAAGAGATTTTGACACAGTAATTAAGTCCGGCACCACATCAAAGTGCTCAATCGCAAAGTATTTCCCTGTTCTCGCAAAACCGGTTTGGATTTCATCTGCAACAAAGACAATCCCGTGCTGCTGACAGAATGATGCAACATGCTGAACGAAACGCTTCGATGGTACAATGAATCCGCCCTCCCCTTGGACTGGTTCCATGACCACACAAGCAACGGTTTCTGGTGCAACGGCTGCGACGAAGAATTGATTGAATTGATCAATGATGTACTCGTCGTATGCGGCATCACTTAATCCTTCAGGCTTTTGATAGTAATAAGGGTACGGTGCTTGGTACACCTCAGATGCGAATGGTCCGAAGCCAAATTTATATGGCTTGACCTTGCTCGTCATGCTCATTGTCATATTCGTTCTGCCGTGAAAACCTCTTGTAAACGACACAACGCCCTGTCTTTTCGTATATTTACGGGCAATTTTCACGGCATTTTCAACAGCTTCTGCACCTGAATTAAGGAAAATGGCTTTCTTATCATGGTCTCCTGGTGTGAGGCGGCACAGCTTCTCTGCCAATTCGATATACGATTCGTACATCATCACGTTAAAACCTGGATGAATCAGGCTCTCTGCCTGTGCTTTGACCGCTTCCACCACCTTTGGATGTGAATGTCCTACGTTTAATGTGCCAATGGCGCCTGCAAAA
The DNA here is from genome assembly GCF_038008785.1 of Bacillus sp. FSL R5-0659. Taxonomy (NCBI): domain Bacteria; kingdom Bacillati; phylum Bacillota; class Bacilli; order Caryophanales; family Bacillaceae; genus Bacillus; species Bacillus sp. FSL R5-0659. The sequence continues at coordinate 460,781 of NZ_JBBOZU010000001.1, read as the reverse complement.
TCGATAAATCGCTTCCCATCAATATCGAACAGCTCGGCTCCTTTCCCCTTCGCTGCAAGATGACGGTTGCCATTACTCACGCCTCTTGCGACGTATTGATCTCTTTTCCCCTGCCATTCTTCAGTTGAAAAACGGTTTGTTGTCGTTTGACTCATTGTCATCCATCCCCTTTATATCCTTTTTTATTATTCTGAATATTTTTTGGTATGATAGAAAGTACCAATATCATTTTTTTCATGGTACCAGAGAGGATGGAATGGTGAGATGCTGACAATTCAACTAGATCAAACAGGGCAAAACGGATATATTTATCATCAAATTTATATGAAAATCAAAGAAGAAATCTTAAATCGCAACTTGCAGCCACACGATCAATTACCGTCCAAACGAGAGTTAGCCGATACATTAAACGTCAGCGTTAATTCAGTGAATGGCGCCTATCAGCAGCTGCTTGCCGAGGGGTATTTATACTCGGTTGAGCGCAAAGGTTTTTTCGTGGAGTCACTAGAAACGTTTCATGAATCTGGTCAGCTAAAACCCTCTTCTCTTCCTGTAGATTTAAAGGAAGAACCGATTGCACGAGACGACTGGTATTCCTTTTCACATATCTCCGTCGATACAGCGAACTTCCCATTTAAAAGCTGGCTGAAAAGCGAACAAAAGGCGATCCATCTCCACCAAGATGCCTTCGGTGAGCTTCCGCATCCACAAGGTGTGTATGAGCTCAGGGAAACGATTGCCCGGCTGATCGGACTTGCGAGAGGAGTCAAATGCTATCCAGAACAGCTCATTTTAAGTGCAGGCACACAGTCACTGATCCATTCGTTATCAAGCATCCTTCCAGCCGGTCAAGTATACGGGCTAGAAAACCCTGGCTACCGCCGGCTCTATCAAATGCTGAAAAACAATCATCATCAAATTGAAACGATTGGCATTGATCAAAAAGGTGTGCGGATGAACGACATTTATAAGAAACAGCCGAATGTGTTGATCATCACCCCTTCACATCAATTTCCAACAGGGGTGATTATGCCGATTTCCCGGCGCATTCAGCTGTTAAACTGGGCAGCTGATCAGCCAGACCGTTACATCATTGAGGATGATTATGACAGTGAATTTAAATATGGCACAGACAGCATTCCAGCGCTGCAAAGTCTCGATCGATATGACAAAGTCATTTATATGGGTACCTTTTCAAAATCATTGCTGCCCGGCTTGCGGCTAAGCTATATGGTGCTGCCTCAGCATTTATTGAGACGCTATAAGGAGGAACAGCATTTTTTCATTCAAACAGCTAATCTTTTTACACAATACACCCTTCTTCATTTTATAAAAGATGGGGCGTATCAACGGCATATTAAACGCATGAATGGTTTATATGAGGAAAAACGGAAGCAGCTCATTGAAGAGCTCAATATGGTTTTTGCTGACAATGTGCGGATTATTGGAGAAAATGCCGGGCTTCATTTTATCGCAGAGTTCCGTTCAAATCGGACGCAGCATGAGATTTTACAGCGAGCGAAAGAAAGGAAGCTGAAAATGTACGGTATGGATCGTTTTACCCTTGATGAGCAATTGCCGGGACATCAGCCAGGCTTTGTTCCGCTCGTCCTCGGCTTCTCGCATATGAGGCGAGAGGATATTCAACCGGCAGTGAAACGGCTGTACGACGCCATTTTCGGGAAATAAAACAGCCAGCTGCTCTTCATAGACAGCTGGCTTACCACCGCTTTTTATCTACAGCTAGAATCGATGACATGAGTCCAGGAAAAGCGGTCTCGATGTCTTCTTTTCTTAAAGAATAGTAACGGTGCTTCCCGTCAATTCTCACTTTCACGACGCCTGCCTTCCTCAGCACTTTGAAGTGATGGGAAAGCGTGGATTTGGCAATATTCATCTCATACGTGCCGCATGTCCTCTCCCCCGCTTCTGCCAAGCAGCGGACAATTTCTAACCGGATTGGATCAGCCAATGCGTGCAGCACAGAAATCAGTCTCATATCTTCTTTGTTTGGATGGTTTGGATTCGTCATACGATAAATGTATCGTATTTTGTGCCAACATACAATCTCATTCACCTAAAACTCATGAACTGACTAGGCATGTAACGATTTAACTTCATTCACGTCCATTACTTAAGAAACACTGTATTGAAGGGAAGGAACCTTTTTTGATACGTAACATATGGTTTAGTTTATTGCTCTTGCTGCTCACGTTTTCCTTATGCGCCTGCCAGTCAGTCCAATATCATTCCCAGTCAAAACCACCTAGTGCGGAAGAGTTATTAGCTATGGATCAGCAGGCAGATTTATTTCAATGGGAAGGAACCGTGTATGAAACAAATGTAGATTGGACGACATCCTTACACGTCACAAAACATCAGCAAGTAGGTGTCATTCAGAAAACAGCCGCCAAAAATTTTGAACATGGTACAGCTTCTAGGCTGCAAAAAGGGACCGCTATTTACTCTGTGAAGGAGAGAGAAGACCTTTTGGTCGTTGAACTTCACGGCAAAACAAAAATATATGTCGCACATGCGGAAGGATAAAGTACCTGTCATACAGACGGGTATTTTTTAAGTTCATTTTCTTGTCTTAAGGCATTGGTTTTGTTATGATAGCCAAAGTGACCACTCGGTTTCCATTGTGACCATATGGTTTTGCCGATTCGGAAAGGACTTAAGAAGATGAACGAAAAGCAAGAAGAGATTTTGCGGGTTTCGAAGAAATTGTTTTCTCAAAAAGGCTATATGAGTGTCTCCATGCAGTCAATTGCCGATGCCTGTAAAATATCCAAAGCGTCTATTTATAAACTGTTTGATTCAAAGGAAGCTCTTCTATTAGAACTGATTAAATACAATCAGCGCAAAATGAGAGAGATTTCCCGCATCATTCATTCAGAAACGACGCTGTCCAAAAAGGAAAAATTCACAAAGAAGATCAAGCTTGAGCTTGAAGAGTTTAAAGAGAATCATAAATTTTTGAACATGCTGTCCTTTGAAGCTTTTTCTCAGCATTCGCCCATTGTCATTAAGCATTTACGTGAAACACGCTCCATTATCATGCAGCGGCACAGAGACATTATTTTAAGTACATATGGTGAATCTGTCGCTCCATATGTCTGGGATTTAGTGATTGTTCTCAATGGATTAATGAGAGAATTCATCTTAATGCTGGCGATTGAGCAAAAAAACATCCAATTAGAAATTGCTGCCGAAATGATCATCGGTGTGATGGATCGTGTATCGAAAAAGCCTTGTTCCATTGAACCTGTGTTAACAGACGAGCTGATGAACTCTTATTTGCTTTCCTCACAGGACGAATATGACGAAGAAAAACTTGTCAATTCGTACTTAACAAAGATCAAACAAGAGCTTCACTCATGGCCAAACGGAGAAGAAAAAAATGATCTCCTCTCTGCGTATGAGCTGCTCAATCAGGAATTATCAAAGGACCAACCGAGAACCTTTTTAATCAGCTCACTGCTCGATTATTTAGGCAAAAACAGCGTTTTATCACAAAACGTGTCACAGCTGAAAAGCATCATTTTATAGATAAAGAAGGGATAACATGAACCAATCAACAACATCTTACAATCGATCTGTGATTGTTGGGATTTTTCTCGTTGGGGCATTCGTCGCGATATTAAACCAAACGCTTCTTATTCCAGCGATCCCACATATCATGGAGGACTTCAATATTGAGGTCAGCAAAGGACAGTGGCTTACAACAGCCTTTATGCTGACAAACGGGATTCTCATCCCGATTACGGCTTTCTTAATTGAGAAATTTTCGAGCCGTTCTTTAGTTTTAACGGCACTTAGCATCTTTACAGCCGGTACAATTCTTGCTTCATTTGCTACGAATTTCCCGGTGTTACTTGCAGCGCGTATCGTACAGGCAGCCGGTGCAGGGATTTTAATGCCGCTGATGCAAACGATCTTTTTAACCATTTTCCCAAAAGAAAAACGTGGGCAGGCAATGGGCATGGTCGGACTTGTCATTTCGTTCGCACCAGCGCTTGGACCAACACTCGGCGGCTGGATTGTCGATTCCTTCAGCTGGAAGGCTCTGTTCTATATTGTTCTGCCAATCGGTATCATCGACCTTATTCTTGCTTTCTTCTTAATGAAAAATGTCACACAGCAGCGAGAGACACGTATTGATGTCTTATCTGTCATCTTGTCGTCCTTCGGTTTCGGCGGGCTGCTTTACGGATTTTCTAGTGTCGGCACGTATGGATGGACGAGTGCGACTGTTCTCATTTCGCTGATTGTCGGCGCCGTGAGCTTGTTCTTCTTTATCCTGCGCCAGTCGAACTTAACAAGACCGATGCTTGAGTTTGGCGTATTTAAATTTGCTATCTTTAGCTTAACAACCTTCCTTGGAATGCTTGTCTTTGCTTTATTAATTGGTACAGAGACAATTCTGCCGCTTTATACGCAGAATGTCAGAGGGCTGTCTGCACTTGATACAGGGCTGATCTTATTGCCAGGTGCTCTCTTTATGGGATTCCTGTCACCAATTATCGGACGGATTTTTGATAAAGTCGGCGGAAGAGGGCTCGCATTAGGCGGATTTACGATCCTCACCGTTACCACCCTGCCATTTATGCTGCTCACCCTTGATTCATCGATCGCTCTCATTACGGTCGCCTATACGCTTCGCTTAATCGGGGTTGGGATGATCATGATGCCGCTGACAACGGCAGGTATTAACGCATTACCGCCTCATTTGATCCCGCATGGGACAGCGATGAATAACACGATGAGACAAGTAGGCGGTTCCATTGGAACGGCTGTGCTTGTTTCCATCATGAGCAGCTCTGCTGCAAATGCAGAATTAGCCAATCCATTAAAATCAGCCGTTCATGGAATGAATACGTCATTTTTCATTTCTGGTCTGATTGCAGTCATTGGACTCATCCTCTCCTTTTTCTTAAAGGCAAAACGTGATAACAAAGTGATGAAGCAGGAGATATCTTCCTCCTCGTCTTCTTCATAAGAAAAAGAGCTCGGCATATGGCCGGCTCTTTTTTCATATACTCACACAATACCGTCCTCTCTATAAATACATTTGTATTTCTAGTGAAGAAAAACCTTGATAATTTAAAGAAAAGAGTTGATAATAGGAACTATTCAATTTGTGAGAAAATTTTTACTATAGGAGATGTATGCATTGAAGGTCGTGAAATTTGGTGGCAGTTCACTTGCATCTGGCAAGCAGCTGCAAAAGGTATTTGACATTGTAACAGCAGATCCAGCTCGAAAAGCAGTCGTTGTTTCCGCACCAGGAAAACGGCATTCAACGGATACGAAGGTCACCGATCTATTAATTAGCTGTGGTGAACAATATTTACGTTTAGGCGAAGCACATGATTTAAAGGAAGCCGTCATCGAGAGGTATGCCTCAATAGCGGATGAACTCGGATTAGGTCAAGACATTATCGACACCATCAGGCAAGATCTAGACGCATTATTACAGGCTGATTCATCTCGCCCTGAGTGCTATCTTGATGCCATCAAAGCAAGCGGCGAAGACAATAATGCAAAGCTCATTGCTGCCTATTTCCGCCACCAGGGTGTGGAAGCTCATTATGTGAATCCAAAGGAAGCTGGTTTGTTTGTGAGCGATGAGCCTGGTCAAGCGCAAGTCCTGCCGGAGTCATATGATCATTTGTACAAATTAAGAGAGCGCTCTGGCATTATTATATTCCCTGGCTTTTTTGGCTTTAGTCTAGCGGGAGACATCGTTACCTTTTCGCGAAGCGGCTCCGATATTACCGGCTCCATTTTGGCGAACGGTCTAAAGGCAGATGTGTATGAAAACTTTACAGATGTGGATGCTGTCTATGCTGTCAATCCAACGATCGTTCATGAACCGAAAGAGATTACAGAGCTGACATACCGGGAAATGCGCGAGCTGTCGTATGCTGGATTTTCTGTTTTTCATGATGAAGCACTCATTCCAGCCTTCCGTGCAGGCATTCCGGTTCAGATTAAAAACACCAATAATCCTTCGGCAAAAGGCACAAAAATTGTGAATCAGCGCGATCATACAAATGGACCTGTTGTTGGAATCGCCTCAGATAATGGATTTTGCAGCATTTACATTAGTAAATATTTGATGAACAGAGAGGTCGGCTTTGGTCGTAAGGTGCTGCAAACATTAGAGGAATATGGGCTTACATATGAGCACGTACCTTCTGGCATTGATGATATGACCATTATTTTAAGGCAGGATCAGCTGGAGGAGCAGCATATTGAACAAGAGCTGCTAGACCGCTTAAAGCTCGTGCTTGATGCAGATGAGGTCGTTTTAGAGCGGAATCTCTCGCTGATTATGGTTGTAGGAGAAGCGATGCGTCATAATGTTGGCACAACAGCAAGAGCGGCAAAAGCGCTGTCAAAAGCGAAGGTCAATATTGAAATGATCAATCAAGGTTCTTCAGAGGTCAGCATGATGTTTGGCGTCAAAGCGGCTCAAGAAAAAGAAGCTGTTCAAGCCTTATATGAGGAATTTTTCTCTATGTCTACTGTCCCTGTCTCCCTTTAATCAGCAGGCTGCCAGATCTTAAGATCCGGCAGTCTTTTTTCCTCTCGCCGATTCGAGTTCTCTGCGCATTAAAGTGTATCTATTTCTCGTTTGATTTTGTATGATAGAGACAAATCAACTATCCGTTCCGACCTATGATCGGAGCTACAAGGAGTCCTAAAACAATGCCTCGTCAACAACTATTAAAACAGTTTCGCAATTTTCATGATGCTTCTACTAGTATTTTAAACATGATGAGTCAATTCATTGGTGTGAATACACTGTTTATCGCTAAAAATGATCAAAACACCAATCAAATTGTAAAAGTGTTAAATCATGACGAGCAGCTTCTTGAAGAAGGGGAAGAACTTCCTTACGAAAAGACATTTTGCAAGCTGGCGGTCGACCATCAGGCTACACTTGTGATCCCTGACATTTCGAAAGATGACCGTTTTAAATACTTAGAGGTCACGAAAAATCTTCAAGGCGGCTCGTTCATTGGGGTTCCCATTGATTTCACAGATGGGACGAACTACGGAACGATTTGCGGACTTGATGTGAGACCAAATCATTTCACAGAAGAGCATGTGTATATGTTTGAAACGATGGCTTCTTTATTAAGCTACGTTCTCGAGCTAGACCGTGCCAACAGGCAGATTCAGCAATTGTCTGTACCGATCGTACCAGTTGTTGACGGTGTCGCCGTGCTTCCTCTGCTTGGTGATATTGAAGAGACACGTGCTCAGCATATTTTGGAAACCATTTTACAGGAAAGCTACAGGCTGTCGCTCTCTCATTTGGTTATTGATGTATCGGGAACAAAAAGCCTGAATGAACAGAGCATTCAATATTTGGTCAGCTACGCACAAACGCTGAGACTTTTAGGAATTTCGGCAGTTTTAACAGGCATTAAACAAGACCTTGCTTTAAGTGCGATTCAATCCAATATATCGTTTAAGGACATCACCATCCGAAAAGATTTACCACAGGCACTTGCTCATATTGGGTTAACGTTTACCAAAAATGAATAAGTGGTGATTCACCAAAAAGGGCTAAAATGAACTTCATTTTAGCCCTTTTCTTCTGGAAACGGCAGTCGAATGGTAAATGTCGTTCCATTGTTTTTTTCACTTTTCATATCAATATGCCCTTCATGTAAGTCCACAAGCTGCTTCACGATGGACAAGCCCAATCCATATTCTCCATACGGTGTATTCGTTCTTGAGATATCCGCTTTATAAAAACGTTCCCATATGTGTTTGACTTCATCTGGCGCAATGCCAATGCCTGTGTCTTCCACTTCAATGATCGTCTCTTGATTTCCTTGTTTTCCTCTTAAGTAAATACGACCACCTTCTGTGAATTGAATCGCGTTCTTTGTGATATTGACAAGCATTTGAATGAGCCTGTCATAATCCGCATAAACCTTTAGCTTGGGATCAACATCCACGATCAGCTGATTGTTTTTCTCTTCGGCGATTCGGCCCAGCTGTTCTTTCATCACTTCAAATGTGTCAATGAGTGGATAGTGAAATTTCTGAAGGGTAATTTGATTCGATCTAATTTTCTCATAATCCATATTTTCATTGACGAGGCGCAGCATACGTTTTGTCTCGTCAGTAATTAAGGAATAGCATTTCTCTTTCTCTTCTGCTGACACATCCGCTGTGTTCAGCCATTCCACCAGTCCTCGAATGGTGGTCAGCGGTGTTTTCAATTCGTGAGACACATCTGCGATGAATTGGCGTCTGCGCTTTTCGAGCCGGTCAATTTCCTCTCTTGATTGCTGAAGACGCTTGGCCATCATATTAAAATCCTCACCAAGTGTGCCAATTTCATCAAGGTGTTTGTTTTCAAGCTTGATGTTGTAATCACCTTGCGCAATCTTTTCAGTCGCCTCTCTCAACTTTTTGATGCGGTTCACATGAAATTTAGACAAGAACAGGCTGAGAATAAAGGTGATCGTCAGTGCCACAAATACGATGATATACAGATAACGATTCATTTGAGCGATGAGCTGTTCAGCGCCTTGAATCGGGGCAATAAGGACGACTCCGCCCTTTAGCTTACCATCCTCCATGACAGGGAGTGCCACAAGTGATGCCTCTTGATCAAGGCGGCGTGAATCACTTCGCTTGTCAATGATTTGCTCTCCTTTTGAGAGTTTGGCCCATAAATCCTTTGTCAATAATACTTCATGCGGCGGCATCTCTTGCTGCTGAGAGAGAATATCTCCTTTTTCATCAAACACGAAAAAACGAATTTGCCTCGTCGAAAGAATATCTTCAAATGGACGCAGACGAAAGGTCATCTCGCTTTTAGGGAGTCGTTTATAATCTTGCAAGATTTCATTCCCATAGGAGCTCATTTCATTCACTCTGTTTTGATAGGCAATATCTTTCACAAAATGAGATAAAAGGGTGCTGATAATGACAATGGCGATGAGCAATAACCCAAGATGACTGATCAGCAGCTGATAAAAATATTTAATCTTCATCGAACTTATACCCTACGCCCCATACTGTATACAAAAAGGGTTTAGGCCCGTCCCCAATTTTTTGGCGCAGCCGTTTAATATGAACATCTACCGTTCGTTCATCTCCATAAAATTGATATCCCCAAATTTGCTCAAGCAATTGTTCTCGTGAAAATACTTGCCGAGGATGCTGAATAAAAAAGCACAACAGATCGTATTCCTTCGGTGTGAGGTTCTCTATTCGCTCTCCATCCAGGAAAACTTCCCTCGTTTTCTTATCCAACTGAAAATGTACTGTCTCCAGCCGTTCACCCTCATTCACCTTTTCTTGAGTCGTTGTATGAGCAAAGCGTCGTTTCACCGCTCTAATTCTTGCCATCAAGGTTAGTGGGCTAAAGGGCTTGGTCACATAATCATCTGCCCCAAGATCAAAACCAAGCACTTGATCAGATTCGGTTTCCTTTGCTGTCAACATGATAATCGGAACATCACTGATCTGACGCACCTTTTGACAAATGGTCAGACCATCCATCGAAGGAAGCATGACATCTAAGATGAGCAGATCCCAATTCTCCTCTTGCTGAAAGCGATTCAGTCCTTCTAATCCATCATGAACGAATTCAGCTTGAAATCCCTCTCGTTGAAAAAACATATCCGTCATTGTACAAACACTCTGATTATCTTCAATCATTAATATTTTCATCATCAGCCTCCGCTGCTGCCATTGTTTTTCTTTATGTAGCTTTATTTTACATCTTCCCTCTCAAATCTCAATTGGATTCCACTGTTTTCATGAACTTATCATCGTTTGGTCATCTTTTATTCATACTTTTTGAAAGAACTAATACTGCGGTGAATCACCTGAGTTTTTTGATGATGGAATTGCAGAAGATGGTCAAGATGTTAGTTGAGTTATGATTCAACATTACTTTACAACATATCAAGATGAGGACATTGTCATTTATGGTTCTTTAACTCATGAGGAATTCTCATATATTTAGATAAAGAACTTCCTGACAGTTTATGATAGATCTATTTAAAAAAAGCTCATCTCTATTGATGAGCTTTTTTATCATGCCAGCAACTTCAAATACGCAGCGTCGTTTCCCTCTTCAACCGCCTGTAAAATCTGTTGTGCTTGTGATGCGCTTGTGACGCTGCTTAACTTTTGTATGATATCTTCTTTCGATAACGCACAGCCTGGTGCTCCCCGAGGTACATCAACTCGTTTGCTGATGGTGGTGCCGTCAGATAAGGTGAGCTTCACAATCGTAAAGCGTCCTTTTGGAACAGCATCGGGATGGGGCTCTATCGTTTGATCATATCCTCTGCTCACCCGTTTCATCCATATCCGCATGTCTGATGGAATGTTTTTTTTCGAAAAGGCATCCAGCGTAAGCGTCTGTCCAAACACTGCAAGTGCGATGACATATTCAACACTGAATCGTCCTTCTTCTCCAGTCAAAGGTGTTCGCTCAATAAGCGCTGCATCTCCGCCTGGCGGGAATATGACATCGACCTGTTTTACCTGTTCCGGCAAGAAAGACCGCTCTTTCATTAAAGATTGGATTGCATCTGCAGCATGGTGGGCTGCTGAGCAGAATGGATATACTTTGAACCACAGCCCAGGTGAAACGATACGCCATGTAGAACCATAGCCTTCTAGCAAACGACTTTCCGCACGCTCCTGATCTCCATAGAGTGAAAAGAAACCAAGTGCGCCATCAAGAACCGAGTCATTCCCGCCAAAACCTGAACAAGCTAAATCCATAGACCAAATGGCTGTTTTAGCAGCTAATCCGGCTTGTAATGGTTTCATATCAGAGCCAAATTGCTTTCGCATTCCAGCTGATTGCGCCCCGGCAAAGCCGATTGCTTTCGTCAGTTCTTCTCGTGTGACCTGCTTCAAATAGCCAATCGCACACACTGCCGCAATGGCACCGAGTGTTCCCGTATTATGCCACCCCCGCTCATAATGCGCCTTGCCGATGGATTCGCCAAGTCTTGCCATTACTTCAACACCTGTGATGTAGGCTGCTAAAAACCGCTCGCCATACCCTTTGCCGGCTGTCAGTTGTGATAGCAGCGCCGGAATAATGACCGCACTTGGATGTCCTCTCACATCTGAGTGCACATCATCATAATCAAGGGCATGGATGAGGTAGCCGTTCAGCATTGCTGCGTATTGGCGGCTCACCTTCCTCCCTTTTCCCATGACAGGAATCTGAGCGGCTCCGCCTTCCTGTTCAACAAGCGCCATCAGCTTCTGAATCCCTTCATCCTCTTTCGCAGCAAGCGCTGATGCCGCAGCATCTAACAGGCCATTTCTAGCCATCTGAATGGCCCGTTCATCTTGCAGCGGATCAGCAGAAAGCACTGCCTCTGCCAGTTGTTTTGTTAATTCCATGATCGAGACTCCAATGCCCGAACGGCAAGCTCAGCAAAGAAGGCAGCAGCAACCGGAAGTGCGTCTTCATTTAAAGTAAACGCAGGGTGGTGCCACTCCTTCGTACCACTAGTCCCCATCCATACAAAAAAGCCTGGAATGCGTTCTTGATAAAGGGCAAAATCTTCTCCGCCCGGTGACTGCTCTGCCTGCACAACATCTAAGTTAAGCGAGCCAGCCGTTTCTTCTACCACCTTTGTCAGACGCTCATCATTCATGACAGAAGGCAAATACGGATGCCATCTCACTTCAGCCTCTGCTCCAAATCCCTCTGCAATTCCGCTGACGATTTGTTTCATGAGCTGTGGAATCATTGCTCTTACTTCAGGCTCAAACGTCCGCACCGTTCCTTCCATCTCGACACGGTCGGGTATGACATTCCATGATGTACCGCCTTGAATGCGTGTGATGCTGACAACCGCATGATGCAAGGAGCTGATGCGGCGGCTGACGATTTGCTGAAGGGCACTAGTGATCTGCCCGCTGATGGCAATTGGGTCCACCGTGTGATTTGGAATTCCGGCATGACCTCCCGTTCCTTTAATATCGATTTCAAACCGATCCACACTCGCCATCAATGCTTTTTCTCTAATGCCAATCGTGCCAACTGGCAGGTCAGGTTTGTTGTGCATACCGAAAATCGCATCGACTCCATCTAAAACGCCTGCCTCTATGACGTGTTTCGCTCCTTGAGCAACTTCCTCAGCCGGCTGGAACAAAATACGGACCGTTCCTTTGATCTCGTGTTTCCGCTCCTTTAATAAAAGTGCCGCCCCAAAAATAGAAGCTGTATGGAAATCATGACCGCATGCATGCATTTTGCCCGGTACCTTTGAAGAAAATGGTTCGCCAGATGCTTCTTCAATCGGAAGAGCGTCAATATCGGCTCTCAGAGCAATTGTCGGTCCTTCTTGTTCTCCTTTGATTTCACAGACAACGCCTGTTTGCAGGGCTGGGATATCAAGTACAGTGATCCCTTCCTCTTCTAACCAGCGGCGCAGTTTCATTGTCGTTTCATATTCTTCAAACGCCAGCTCTGGATGCTCATGAAGCGCTCGGCGAATGTTGATTAAACGTTTGTTTAAAGCTTCATTTCCTATTGATTTCACTGTCAATCACCCCTCTAAAGAATAAAAAGCAGCTTATGCTTCTTCAGCCGCTGCTTCTTTTTGGATAAATCGTTTCGTCCGTTCATTCTTCGTTTCATCGAATAGCTCAGTTGGCGTGCCCTGCTCAATAATATGACCATCTGCCATGAAAATCACATGGTCTGCCACTTCTCTTGCAAACGCCATTTCATGTGTAACGATGATCATCGTTGTTTCTTGAATCGCAATGGATTTAATGACTTGAAGCACACCTGAGACAAGCTCTGGATCAAGCGCTGATGTTGGTTCATCCAGCAAAATCGCATGTGGATCAACCGCTAACGCGCGGGCAATCCCAATCCGCTGCTGCTGCCCGCCAGATAATGTGACTGGATAGCTGTCAGCCTTTTGCTCTAACCCTACCTGCTTCAGCAGTTTCATACCGATTTCATTCGCCTGCTGCTTTGTCATTTTTTTCGTCACAAGCAATGATTCTGTAATGTTTTGCAGTGCTGTCTTGTTTTTAAATAAATTATAGTTTTGAAACACCATGGCCGTTTGTTGACGCAGGTGATGGGCTTCTTTACGTGAATATTTAGACGCATCGAGCTTCGCATCGCCAATTTCAATCGTGCCTTCATCTGGTGTTTCTAATAAATTTAAGCAGCGCAGCAAGGTGGATTTACCGGAGCCAGAAGGTCCGATAATGGCCACAACCTGCCCTTTTTGCACGTCGAGATTGATTCCGTCTAAGACGATAAGGTCGCCGAATGATTTCTTCAAATTGGTGAGCTTGATCATGTCCACACCTCCTTAATTCCGGTAAGGTTTGCTGATTTTTCGTTCAAATAGGTCTTGCAGGAAGCTATAAATAATCGTCAGCACCCAATATACAATCCCTACGGCTAAATAGGTTTCAAAGTATTTATAGTTCGCCGATGCAATCATCTTCCCTTGTGCAAACATTTCTGCCACACCAATGGTAAAGGCAAGAGATGTTTCTTTTAAAAGACCAATAAAGGTATTCCCCGTCGCTGGAATCGCATTTCTGATGGCCTGCGGGAAAATAATTCTGACGTAAGACTGCCATCTTGTCATACCGACAGATAAGCATGCCTCCAGCTGCCCTTCATCCACTGAGTTCAGAGCCGCTCTGAAAATTTCTGCTAAGTATGCTGAGTTTTTAATACTTAATCCGATAATGACCGCTGTTAAAGCATCCATTGAGGTCATCGCAGGGAATAGCTGCGGGAGACCAAAATAAATGAGAAAGAGCTGAACCAAGGTTGGAACCGCTCTGAAGAAAGAAATATACAGCTTAGCAAATTGGTATAAAACAGGTATCCGGTTTTTTGTAATAAGAGCGAATACCACACCAATGATAATGGCAAATACCATGGAGACAATCGCCATGAAGATCGTTATCGGCAAGTATTGAAGCAGTGTCGGAAAAACCGTCACCATATACTGCCAATCAATTTTGTTCATGTCTGCTCTTCACCGCCGCTGTTGTTATTTTTTAATTGGCACTGTGACATCGTCTTTGAAATATTTCTCAGACAATTTCTTAAGTGTCCCGTCTTCTCTTAATTCTTTGATGGCTTTGTTAAATTCTTCTCTTAGTTTGTCATGCTTTTTATCTTTCGCAAATGGGTAGCCTACTTCTTCATACACAATTGGGTTGCCTACGATTTTCAGCGGCAGACCTGTTTTTTCAATTTGAGCAAGTAATACACTGCGTCCGTTGACATAAGCATCTACGCGGCCATTTGCCACTTCATTTAATACGCCGTCTTGCGTTTCATATGTTTTAATCTTAATTTTCTTATCTGGGTCTTTGCTCTCTAAGTTTTTAGCATGGTTAGAGCCAAGAACCGCCGCCACTGTTTTTCCTTTTAAATCATCAAGACCTTTGATGTCGTTGTTGTCTTTTTTCACGATGATTTGTGTTCCTGCGTAAGCGTACGTATCTGTAAAGTTAAATGTTTGTTTACGCTCGTCTGTAATGGCAACTTGGTTTGACACCGTATCGAGCTTACCAGATGTCAGCTGCCCCATTAGTCCGCTGAATTCGCTCAGCTGCCAGTCTAGTTTGTAGCCAAGCTTTTTCGCAATGGCTTCTGTTACTTCAACATCGAATCCGACAAGCTTGCCATTGTCTTTATAAGCAAATGGATAGCTTTGTCCAGTAGCGCCTACTTTTAATACTTTTTCGTCTTTGCCTTCACTTTGATTGTTACCACCGCAAGCTGCTAAAACTGCCAGCATTGCTGCAAAAAGAACGACTAGCCACTTTTTGTTTTTCATGTTCGAAAACCCTTCTTTCGTCTTATGGTTGTGTGATATCTGATCTTAATTGTTTTTTAAAATAAATCGTGATATGACCTTTACCTAAATCCTTTTCTCCTGCTCTGACATAGCCTTTGCGCTCATACATTTCTACGAGCCACGGGTGCTTATCAGCTGTACCGAGTGACACGTACGGTACCTTTAGTGTATCCCTTAGTACTTCGGTTTCAACCCATTCCAGCAAGGCAGAGCCTGTCCCTTTTTTGGCGGCTGGTTCTGAGGCAAACCACCAGATGTGAGGGACGCCGAACGGTCCTGGCTGCTCTCCCCAAGGCATTCGGAGTGATAAGGTGGATAGAAGCTCTCCGTTTTCTTCCATCACATAGCAAAGATTCTTTTGTACATTATTCTGAACGAGAGCGAAATCGGCATGTGCTGCTTGGAACTGGATGCCGAGCTCACGAATTGGCTCATAGGCTCTTGTTGTTAGTTCAAGCAGCGCCTCTATATCTGCCTCTGTTGCCAGACGAAACGTGTATCCCAACGTTAGTCACCTCACCTTATGTCGTGTAGCGATTTTTTGGCTCTGTTAGTCCGAGATTTTCTCGTAAGGTTTGTCCTGTGTAATCGGTTTTGAATAAGCCTCGTTCCTGAAGGATTGGGACGACGCGGTCTACAAACACATCCAGCCCTTCTGGCAAGAGCGGCGGCATGACATTAAAGCCGTCTGCTGCTTCTTCATTCAGCCATGTTTCCATCACGTCTGCCAGCTGCTCCGGCGTTCCAATGAAAATATTATGACCGCGTGAGCCGGCAACTGATTGATAGAGCTGGCGAATGGTCAGGTTATCCTTTCTCGCCATATTCATCACGAGATCAAAACGGCTTTTCACAGCATTTGACGTGCTCGGATCAATCTCTGGAAGCGGTCCGTCTAACGGATACTGAGACAGATCAATCCCGCCTAAGTAATTTTGCAGAATGCTCAGTCCAATCTCAGGAACAATCAGCTCCTGTAATTCTTCATATTTTGCTCGGGCTTCTTCCTCTGTCTCAGCAATGATCGGGAAGATACCCGGCATGATGCTGACGTCCTCTCTAGCACGGCCAGCAGCCTCTACTTTCCCCTTCAAGCTTTGATAAAATCCCTTCGCTTTTTCGAGATCGTTTTGTGCAGTGAAAATGAGCTCTGCTGTTTTTGCTGCAAGCTTTTGACCATCTTCGGAAGATCCTGCTTGAATGATCACGGGCTGCCCTTGCGGCGTGCGTGATACGTTGAGAGGCCCCCTGACTGAGAAGAACTCACCTTTATGCTGGAGCTCATGAAGCTTACTAGATTCGAAGAATTCTCCTGTTTCCTTGTTTCTGACAAGGGCGTCTTCCTCCCAAGAATCCCAGAGACCTTTGACGACTTCGACGAACTCTTCTGCCCGTTCATAACGTTTATGGTGTGCTAAATGCTCTTCTCCGCTAAAATTTTTCGCTGTTTCTTCAATAGAAGATGTGACCACATTCCATGCCGCTCTTCCGCCTGATAAATGATCAAGGGAGGCAAACTGTCTTGCAATATGGAAAGGCTCACTGTATGTAGTGGATGCTGTTGCTGCTAAACCAATCGTTGAAGTAGACTCAGCAATCGATGAAAGCAGCGTGAGCGGTTCAAATCTCGTTAATACGTTCGGATGAGAGGTTTGATTAATGGATAAACTGTCAGCTAAAAAGAGCAAATCCAGCTTTCCTTCCTCTGCCTTTTTCGCTAATTGTTTAAAATAATCTAGGTTCATGGCTGCGTCTGGTACTGCATTCGGATGTCTCCAAGAGGCAACGTGATGTCCAGTTCCTGCGATGAATACGCCTAGCTTGAGCTTCCTTTTCGGCTGTGACACTTGTTCTTCATCCTTTCTATATCCTACATGTATCAAACTGAAGTCCTTAGAAGATACATTTTTCTGATTGAATTAATCGGTTTTATTAATAAAAAAAGGGCAAATGTTGCGAAAAATGAAAAATAATTATTACTATATGCCCTTTTTACAGGATTGTCAACCGCCTTCTGAACCTCCAAAATAAGGGATTTCAAACGCTTATGATGGCGTATCAATCTCAATATTTCCGATGAGCCGGTCTGTGGTATGTGTCAACAATTGACTGCGCTCCAGCATGTTGTGAGCGATGACAGAATGAGTGGAATTTGCGGTGCGGACGGCAATCGCTTTTTGAGGAGATAGATTGATGATGTTATTGCGCAGCACACGAGCTGAGGAAGCCTGGTCAATAAAGATCGCTGTCGGCTGTCCGATCGATCGATTTAAATAGAAACGGTTATCTCCAATTTGTGGTGAACCATTTTTAATATACATCACCACATATAAGGATGTTTCTTCAAAGGAATTGTCTTTAATTTCTAATGCCCCTGTCGTGCTGCTGTATACAGCGTAGTTTTGATAGTTTTTAAAGCGATTCTGCCAGATGAAAGCCTTTGCATTTTCGGTGACACTGATCGTATAGGAAGAATCTAGCTCCGGGTGTCCTTCTTGAATAAAGTGGTTGCCGTTGATCCCTGTTTCCCCTTCCTGCACCCAGATTCCTCTGCTGAATTCTTTGAATTGATTGTGCTGGATCAGGATATTCGTTCCTCTCACCACGGCCGCATCGATAACAGAATAGACCGTATTGTTTGAAAAGACGACACTATCCGATTGATAGATACGCAGGGAGGCGCTCCTTTTTCCGGTATTCGTTCCTGATTCAATATGGTTTCCTTCTATTAGAATACGATTCGCCATATAAACGGACACAGCCGCATCTTCAAAAAGACTAATCTTATTACCTGTAATGTGAACACTGTCTCCCCTCACATCAATCCCTTTTTCAAACCCCTCAATCATATTGCCAATAATAATCACATTGTTTTCGGTTTGGCCAAGTGAGACGCCTAAGCTCGTAATCCCTGCTTTTGTAACACCTCCTCCCACTGCACGAATCATATTGTTGGCAATGATCGTTTCGGTGGAGAAGCCATAGGAGATACTGCTATCTGTATGATTGCCTTCAATGATCACACCATAACCGTTAAAGTTATAGATTGAGCTCGCAGCCCCTCCTCTGACGATGTTGTTTCGAATCTGAATATTCAGCGGTTCTTCCATATTAACGGCATTTTCTCCATAGCCTTCAATATCAATGCCCATTCTTGGCTCGACCCCATTTACTCCTGCTCTTTCCAAGAGACAGTCCTCCACAATGACCCCATCACAGCCTGTAATCGAAATGTTGTTGCGCCTCGAATCTGTGATGGTGCAGCCGGAAATATCAATAGATGCAGCAGGCGAGTACGGTTCACCCTCTGTCAATAAACCATGGGGACTGACAATAATGCCGTCTCCCGTACAATTTTTGATTTGGACATGATTCACCTCGACATGGGAGGCACCTTCAATGCACACCCCAAAGCCCCATTCATGGGTTTTTCGTTCAGAGGGGAGCGGCTTGTATACATGCTCATGACGATCCCCTTCAATACGTCCGCCTCGGATGGTCACATTCTGAACCTTTCCTATATAAAAGGCTGCATACCCCCATGAATCATTTGGTTTTACCTTTATCACAGCGTCTGGCGCCATCTCAATGCATATATGACTTGGCACCCGTATACCTGCACCTCGGAAAGGAAAAAATGAATCACCTCTGTACACCGCATCGATTAAATATGTGCCGCTCGGCAGCCAGACATGGGAATACCCTTGTGCTTTTGTCCATTCTAAACATTCATTGAGCTTGGCTGTGCAATCCGTTTTCCCGTCAGCAATCACGCCAAAATCTAGTACATTGACAACAGGTTTTTTTAGATCAGCTTCATTCAATTCCCCCAACCTAAATCACTCCTTTTCACACATGTTCTCTCGTCATCCTATGCATGTGGTAAAGGTTTGCTTGTACATTGCTTCAAATTTTAAATAAATTCTTCCGAAATAACTTTCCGATAATTTTTACTTCAATGAATTTTTCAATTTTTTGAGTCTTTAAGCCTATTGAACTAACATTTTCCTGTTTTAGAATAGTTTTATATTGACACAAGAACTATACAAGAATATCATTTTTCTCATATCTCTTTTTTTAAGAAAGGATCTATGCCATGTCTACAATTGACCACGATAAAATTGTTAAAAGTGTTCCTCAAAAAGGGTTTTTTGGACATCCTAAAGGACTTTACACACTGTTTTTCACTGAATTTTGGGAGCGTTTCTCCTATTATGGCATGCGTGCACTGCTTATTTATTATATGTACACAGAGGTGACAAAAGGCGGTCTAGGCTTTGACCAGACGACAGCCAATTCGATCATGTCTGTCTACGGTGCGCTTGTCTATATGTCAGGAGTTATTGGCGGATGGCTCGCCGACCGGGTATTTGGTTCGTCCAGTACGGTGTTTTATGGCGGAGTTTTCATTATGCTTGGCCACGTGATTTTGGCTTTGCCAAGCGGAGCAACAGCGCTCTTTATTAGTATGGGACTGATTATTATTGGGACAGGTCTTCTCAAGCCAAACGTTTCAAACATTGTTGGCGACCTGTATACAAAAACAGACCCACGCAGGGACTCTGGATTTAGTATTTTCTACATGGGGATCAACATGGGTGGCTTTATCTCCCCATTAATTGTCGGAACACTCGGTCAAAAAGTGAATTTCCACCTCGGGTTCTCACTCGCTGCCGTTGGGATGCTTGTTGGACTCATTACATTTGTGGTCACAAAAAAACCGAATCTTGGTCTTGCCGGCACTTATGTGACAAATCCATTATCAGCTGCCGAACGTAAGAACTTCAAAATTTACGGATCATTGGTTGTGATTTTGCTCGCAGTTTTTGCTGTCATTGGCATTCAAACAGGCGCGCTCACAATTAATCTATTCACTTGGTTTGTCAGTGCCCTTGGTGTACTCATTCCGATTGTTTATTTCATTGTCATGTATTTCAGTAAAAAGACGAGTGCAGTGGAGCAATCCAGGGTTCTCGCTTATATTCCATTGTTCCTTGCTGCCGTGATGTTCTGGGCGATTCAAGAACAAGGCTCAAACATTTTAGCGACATATGCAGATCAACGAACAAACTTGAATTTTCTTGGGATGACACTAGCGTCTTCATGGTTCCAATCATTGAACCCAATCTTTATTGTGCTGCTGTCTCCAGTGTTTGCTTGGTTATGGGTCAGACTTGGGAAGAAACAGCCGTCTACCCCGATTAAATTCTCACTCGGCCTTCTGTTTGCGGGGTTATCCTTCATCATCATGATCATTCCTGCATACATGTCTGGTCCGAACACACTTGTGAGCCCATTATGGCTCGTTCTGAGCTTCTTCCTCGTCGTGATCGGAGAGCTCTGCTTATCACCAGTTGGACTGTCAGCGACAACAAAGCTGGCACCTGCTGCCTTCTCAGCACAAACGATGAGCCTTTGGTTCCTTTCAAATGCGATGGCACAGGCGATCAATGCGCAAGTAGTCAAACTGTTTGATAAAGTGCCAGAAACCGTCTATTTCGGTATCATCGGACTGCTGGCCATCGTTTTATGCGTTGTAATGCTATTACTGACACCAGTGATTAAGAAAGCGATGAAAGGCGTTCATTAATAAAAAACTGGACATGAGTACATCATGTCCAGTTTTTCACTTTATTGATGATCAGTCTTCATATAGAAATTTTATATCTGACTGCATGATTCATTCGTTTTCATTGGTACTGTCTCATTTATTTCAATGTTAAAATAATTCACGGCATTGTGATAACAAATATCTTTGACTATTTTCCCTATAAATTCGTAATCCCTTGGAAGCTCTCCATTTTCTATCCAAGTCCCAAATAAATTGCATAAAATTCTTCTGAAATATTCATGACGAGGGAACGATAAAAAGCTTCTGGAGTCTGTAAGCATACCTACGAAAGTGCTAAGCAAACCTATATTAGATAATGTTTTCATTTGATCTAGCATGCCGTCTTTTTGATCATTAAACCACCACCCGGATCCAAATTGAATTTTTGCTCTGGCATCAGAAGATTGAAAATTCCCTATAGTAGAGGCCACAATCGCATTATGAACGGGATTTAAATTATAGATAATGGTTTTAGGTAAAAGGTTATCTTTGTCTAATTCATTCAAAAAACCATTTAAATGTCTTGCTAGGTGGAAGTCAGACATAGAGTCGTACCCACTATCTTTTCCCGTTAACTTGAACATTCGTGTGTTATTATTCCTTAAAGCACCTATGTGTAATTGCATGGTCCAATGAAGAGAATGATATTTTTTACTCAGGTGAAGAAGAGTGTTTGTTTTAAATTTATTGATATCCTCTTGGGATAGTGTTTTTCCTTGCAGCGCACGCACAAATATAGAAGACACTTCTTGTTCAGTAGCTGGTGAAAATGGAAATATTTCAAAACCATGATCAGACATTCTGCATCCATTCGCGTGAAAATAATCAATTCGTGAATGTAATGAAGCAATAAAGTTTTCATATGTTAAAACAACGCCGTTGATTGACTCACCTAATTTTTCTATATAATTCACAAAATTTGATTGTTCAATATTCAAAGCTTGATCCGGTCTAAATGTAGGTAGGACCCTAGTAGTAATTCCTACATCTTTACGTATGATTTGATGAATTTCTAAAGTATCGATTGGATCATCAGTCGTACATACCACTTTTACATTAAATTTTTCTAAAATTCCATTTGTGGACATGTTCCTTTCATTTAATCTCTCATTACAGATATCCCAAACTTTATGTGCATTTTTTTCTGAGAACAACTCATTTATATTGAAATAACGACTTAATTCTAAATGTGACCAATGATAAAGAGGGTTTCCTATTGTATATGGAACCGTTTGGGCCCAAGCTAAGAATTTTTCCTTGTCACTTGCATTCCCCGTGATCAATCTTTCTTCTACGCCAAACCACCGCATAGCCCTCCATTTATAGTGGTCTCCATTCAGCCAAATATCAGTCATATTTTCATATTTTTTGTTAGCAGCAATATCATCAGCCATTAAATGCGTATGAAAGTCATAGATTGGCATATTTTTCGCGTAATCATGATAAAGAACTTTTGAACTTTCGTGATTAAGCATCATATCTTCGCTTAGGAATGTAGACAATATAGTCACCTCTATACTTATGTTTAGAAAATCAATTAAATGAAATAAGGTGTTATTAACAAAAATAACACCTCACTTTTTTAGATCTTACTTAATTCAATCTCCGTATTTACATAGATTGCGTCTCGTTGTGCAATTAAGCATAGTTCTGCGGCTTTAAAAGTATGTTCTTGAGTCATAGCATTTTCAGTATCGTTTAAACAATCTAAAATAAGTTCACCAAAGTAAGGGAATCCTACTTCTCCATTTAAAGAAAAATGTTGCTCTGTCTGTTGATTTACTAAGTATAAATGGTCTCCTGTTTTATCCCTTGCTATGTCTACGTATTTGCGAATTTCAATATACCCATCTGTTCCAAGAATGAATGTACGCCCATCCCCCCAAGTGCTAAGGCCATCAGGAGTCAGCCAGTCTACTCTAAAATAGTTTGTAGCCCCATTATCCGCAATTAAAGTAGCATCGCCGAAGTCTTCCAATTCTGGATATTGGTGATGTTTGTAATTGCCCACTTTACTATGTACAACTTTTGCATCTTTTGCGCCAGAATAGTAAAGGAATTGTTCAATTTGGTGACTACCAATATCACATAGAATACCTCCATAATACTCCTTTTCAAAAAACCAGCTTGGTCTGCTTTCTACATTACTACGATGTGGGCCAGTCCCAAGAACTTGTACCACTTTTCCAATGGCTCCTTGTTCAATCAATTGACCAGCAAATACGGCACTCTCCACGTGCAAACGTTCACTATAATAAACAGCCCATTTAAGCCCCGTTTCAGCTGTTTTTTTACGAGCAAGCTCCAATTGTTCTAACGTTGTAAAAGGTGATTTATCCGTAAAGTAATGCTTACCATGATCTAAAACACGCAGCCCTAAATCACAGCGTTTAGATGTAATGGCTGCGCCTGCCACGAGCCTTACATCAGGATCTTCGAGAACTTCTTTCTCACTTTTGGCTGCCTGTACCTCCGGATATGCTTTACAAAATTCTTGTACTTTTTTCTGATCATGATCATACACCCATTTTAATGTAGCCCCAGCCTCAGTTAATCCATTGCACATTGCATAGATGTGTCCATGATCAAGACCTATAGCTGCTATTACGAATTGTCCTTCTGTAACAACAGGGGCACTTTTTCCCTTAGGAGCATAATTCATTCCATCACTTTTCTGCATGATTGTTCCTCCTCTAGCTAGCTTCCAGTTTATTTTTAATAATTTAATAACGTTAGACTCATAGTTTCTCGTAATTTCCTCCAACGGTTATCGTATCGTCTGAAAAATTTTCTACACTGCTTTGTTTTTCATAAAAATGCTTAACGTTCGCAAGCATTCCTTCACGTGTATAAAAAGGATCGTCTGCTGAAAGAGGAAGCTTCACATGAACACCTTGGTTTGCAGATTTATAGATGGCTGTAATAAGTTCTAGTGTATTTCTTCCTTCTGTTCCATCAATTAAAAGCTTCTGGTTACCCTTGATAGCCATTAAAAAATTATTTATTTGTCCTTTATGCCCTTCAAATAGTAATTCCGGATATTGATTAAAAGCTTCCTGAATACGATTTTCTAAATCCTCATCATTTTTCTCTTGAGGAAACCCATTTTCTTTAGCTATTTGAGCATTTACTTTCCATGGGACAGATACTCTAGCTTTTTCACCTTGAAAAATCAATTGTTGTTCTTCTCCATGATGAACAACAGAACTGGTTACTTGAGCTAAGCTGCCATTTCCATAGCGAAGTACAGCAATCGAAAGGTCTTCAACCTCTGCATTATCATGCAAGGTATTACTAGTTGCTGCAAAAATGTCAGTCGGCAATCCTAACATCCATTGCAACATATCAATATGATGGACAGCATGATTAAGTGTACAACCTCCACCTTCTTTTTCCCATGTACCGCGCCACCATAAATCATAGTAACTATGACCACGCCACCAAAAAGAATCAACTTGAGTATGAGCGATTTTTCCAATGAGGTTTTGATCAAGGACATGTTTTAATCTCATAATGGGCGTCATAAACCTGTTTTGAGCAACAACGGATAAAAGCTTTTGGCTTTCAATAGATGCTTTTATCATTTCGTCACATTCTTTTAGAGAAGAAGCCATAGGTTTTTCTACTAAGACATGTTTGCCTGCTTTAAGAAAATCGATGGCAATGGTTGCGTGCATATAAGGAGGTGTACAAATGGAAACGGCATCAATCGTAGGATCATTCAATAACTCTTGGTAGTTAGCGACAACTCGTGCTTCTAGGTTATATTTTGTTGCTGCAGACATTGCTTTTTCAGGATAAATATCAGCTAAAGCTACAATTTTACTGATTTCAGGCATTGCAAGATAAGCCTCGATATGGGCAGTTGCAATAGATCCAGTTCCTATAATTGCGATGTTGGTCATATCAATCTTTCCCTTCTGCAAGAAGATAAATTTTCACTTCTAATAATGAGATAGCGCTTTCAAAAAACTGAATGATTCACCTAACTGATAGATCAGAGTACCGTTCGTTCTATTAATATTCTAGTTATACTAGTATGGTAGCTCAAAAACATTATAACTCAATCTTTTTGAATTTTGTATAGTTTTTTGAATTTTCTTTTTAATATCCCTCACTTTTATGATTGATCATGGCTTACATAGTTAGAATCATCAAGAGTTATAAATGCTCACAGGGTAATATTCAGAAAAATTAAATTAGTGTCTACCATTCTAATGCACTTGTATGGTAGTATGTTAGAGAAAGGAGATTAGAATAATGAATATTGATTTTAAAAACCAAAACCTCTCTACGAGGGAACAAGTTTACAATATGCTAAAAGATCAAATATTAAGCCTGAAGCTTCCACCTGGGACAAATATTTCTGAAAAAGAAATATCCATTCAATTTAATGTTAGTCGAACTCCTGTAAGAGAAAGCTTTTTAAAATTATCTCAAGAAGGATTATTAAGTATCTACCCTCAACGAGGTACATTTGTTTCTTTAATTGATTTGAACCTTGTGGAGGAAGCACGGTTTATGCGAGAACATCTCGAGAAGGCAGTGATTAGACTAGCCTGTCAGGAACCTTCTGAAGAGTTGATTAATGATTTAGATATGAATTTAAGTATGCAAAAAATTTGCGTTAAGAAAAAAGATTATAAAAAAATGTTTGAATTAGATGAGGAGTTTCATAGAACTATTTTCAAACGGTGTAAAAAAGAAAAAACATGGTTAGTTATTCAACAGATGAATGTACACTTTAATAGGAGTCGCATGTTAAGGCTAGTAACAGATTATAATTGGGATAATATTCTTTCTCAACATGTAAATATCTTCAAAGCAATACAAGATCAAGATGCTGATAAAGCTGAAACAATCATGGAAGAGCATTTGAAAATTGCACTTGTTGATAAAGAATTATTGAAGAAAGAATATCCAAATTATTTTAAATAAAAATAGGTTGTTACTTATATTTTAGGGGTGATGGTAGATGAGGATGACATTTAGATGGTTTGGCGAAGGAAACGACACAATCACACTGGAACAAATAAAGCAGATTCCAGGAGTGGAAGGAATTGTTTGGGCACTGCATGATGTGCCCGCAGGAGAAGAGTGGCCATTAGAAAGAATTGTAGAAATGAAAAAATTAGCTGATAAACATAACCTTCATATTGAAGTGGTTGAAAGCGTGAATGTTCATGAAGACATTAAGCTCGGACTTCCAACTAGAGATCGATACATAGAAAATTATAAGAAAACAATTCAGAAGCTAGCAAAGGTCGGTGTTAAAGTCATATGTTATAACTTTATGCCTGTATTTGATTGGATCCGTACAGACTTAAATAAAACACTTCCTGATGGCTCTACAGCTCTATTTTATGAACATAGTCGAATTAAAGATATTGATCCGAAAGACTTAGTAAATAAAATTAGTGAGAACTCCAGTTTAACCATGCCAGGCTGGGAACCAGAGCGGTTAAATCACCTCCACCACCTTTTTGAAGCCTACAGAAATGTAACAGACGATGATTTATGGGACAACTTGAAATATTTTTTAGATCAGGTTATTCCAATTGCAGAACTTCATGATATTAAAATGGCTATTCATCCTGACGATCCACCTTGGCCTGTCTTTGGGCTACCGCGAATAGTAACTAACCAAAATAACATCAGAAAAATTTTACAACTAAATAATAGCCCACATCATTGTATAACGCTCTGTACAGGATCTTTAGGAGCAAACTTAGAAAATGATTTAGTTTCTATGATTCACGAATTTATTGATAGAATCCCATTTACTCATATAAGAAATGTACGTGTATATGATAACGGGGACTTTGTTGAAACATCGCATCGATCAAAAGATGGATCAGTAGATGTTTCAGCTATCATACACGCTTATTATGAAAGCGGATTCAAAGGTTATTGTAGACCCGATCACGGAAGACACATTTGGGATGAACAATGCAGGCCTGGATATGGTCTTTATGATAGAGCACTTGGAATTATGTATTTGTGGGGAGCTTGGGATGCTTTACAAAATAAACATTCTGTATGAAAAGAAGCAAAGGAGGAAGCTACATGGTAAACATACAAGAAAATAAAAATTTAGCTGGTAAAGTAGCTGTCATAACAGGAGGAAGTGGCGTACTTTGCAGCGCCATGGCAAAGGAACTTGCTAGACATGGCGTGTCTGTTGCCATTTTAAATAGAACAGTCGAAAAAGGTGAAAAGGTAGCCGAAGAAATTAACCTTATGGGCGGGAAAGCGATTGCGATTAAATGTGATGTTCTGAATAAAGAGAGTGTTGAACAAGCCGAGAAGATTGTAACAGAGGAATTAGGCAATTGTACAATATTGATAAATGGAGCTGGTGGTAACCACTCCAGTGCAAATACAACCAATGAAATATTTCAAACAGAAGACCTTACTAATCCTAAGGTAAATACTTTTTTTCATTTAAGTACAGATAGTGTACAAAATGTATTTGATTTAAATTTTATGGGGACTTTTATTCCTACACAAATTTTCACTAAAAATATGGTTCATCGAAAGGGAGCAGTTGTCATCAACATGTCATCTATGAGTGCCCCTTCTCCAATGACCAAAGTGCCTGCTTATAGCGCGGCAAAAGCAGCAATTGAAAATTTCACCAAATGGTTAGCTGTTCATATGGCCGAGGCAGGAATTAGAGTAAATGCCATTGCACCGGGCTTCTTTTTAACCTCACAAAATAAAAACCTTCTCCTAACTGAAGAAGGAGATTATACAGAGAGGTCTCATAAGATTATTTCGAACACACCAATGAGAAGGTTTGGTACGCCAGAAGATCTTCTTGGTACCCTATTATGGCTTGTTGATGATCATATGTCAGCATTTGTTACCGGCGTGACCATTCCTGTTGATGGAGGTTTTATGGCGTATTCAGGTGTTTAATATTTTTATTTTTTTCCTTGTCATACATCTTTATTTTATATGTTTTTTTAAATTTATAAGTAGGCTTGGAAAGGAGAAATAAGAATGCAGACTGAGAACAGGAAACTAACACTCAAAAATTATATTGGTTATGGAACAATGGATTTATTTGGAGGGGGAGCATTCGCTATCATAGGCGCATGGATGTTATATTTTTTTATTACATACTGTGGTCTTACCCCTGTTGAAGCAGGATCTATTATTGCAATTGCTCGTATTATTGATGCGATAGCAAGCCCAATTATGGGCCATATCACTGACAATTTTGGTCGTACAAAACTTGGGAAAAAATTTGGACGACGCAGGTTCTTTTTACTAATTGGAAGCCCTTTGATGGTTATTTATTCTCTTCTTTGGATTTCTGATATGAATTACTGGTACTATTTAACGGTTTATATTTTGTTAGAATTCCTTGCAGCAATGGTATTAATTCCATTTGAAACACTTGGAGCTGAAATGACGAATGATTTTAATGCACGGACCAAGCTCTCAACAATAAGATTAATCTACTCAGGACTAGGAACATTTTTAGCTACCTTTATTCCAGGCAGATTATTCGAAATATTCGGAAAAGATTCACCTCAAGTTTTTCTTTACAATGGAATTATCTTCACCTTTATTTTTATGGCTGCATTATTAATTACACATAGAACAACATGGGAACGTAAAATAGAAGAAGACATGATAGAACCTGATGGTGTAGAAAAAGTACCTGCTATAGAATCCATAAAAAAAGTCATCATTGACTTAACATCTACTTTTAGAATTAGAAGTTTCCGTCAGCACCTCACGATGTATATTTGTTCGTTTACTGCCATGGATATTTTAAACGCTGTCTTTGTCTACTTTGTTGTGTTTTCTTTAAATAAAGATGCAGTGCTCGCAGCCGATTTATTATCTATTGGTTCATTACTTCAAATGGTATGTACCATATTGTTTGGTTGGCTCGTGATTAAAATAGGTCCTGCGCCATCTTTGAAAATATCTTATACTGCTATTATTACATGTATCAGTGGTTATATATTTTTATACTTCACACAACCAACTTATATGATTATAGCGCTGTATGCTTTCTCTGTTATTTTAGGCATCGGAAAGAGTGGATTATATTATATACCATGGAATATTTACACTTTCATTCCTGATGTAGATGAAATGGTCACTCGTAAAAGAAGAGAAGGAATATTTGCAGGTATTATGACGTTTACACGCAAGAGTACTACAGCTTTAGCCACATTCTTGGTGGGAGTTATTTTACAGGAAAGTGGATTCGTTGCAAGCGCGACGACACAGTCTACGACAGCAATAAATGGGATTGTAGGTATTCTGTTTTTCGGAACTGTAGGGCTAGTCGGTATTAGTTTAGTTATTTCATTTAAATTTAAATTATCTAAGAAAACGCATTCCATTATGATTAATGAAATTAATAGGTTAAAGAATAATGGTTCAATGGAACAGGCTGATGATGAAACAAGAAGTGTTTTGAAAGCGCTAACAGGATGGGATTACGAGAAGCTTTGGGGTAATAATAACGTAGGATATCAGAATAAGCGCCAAAATTTTGAACAACAAGATTTTAAACAGCAGGATATGAACTAACTTTTGTTGTTAGTTGAGAACTTCCAGAATCACTTCAAAAAAAAACACCTTCAGATTGATATCAGAGGTGTTTTTAAATTTCTTAAATTTAGTGTTTTTTGATTTTAAAACCGAATCTCATCATCTCCATGGATTTGCAGCTTCAGCGGCTCACTTTGTGCCTGATGCTTTTTCACATAGCGATGGTAGACAACATATCCAATGATCATGAGCGGTACGCCGACATATAGCCCGATGCGCTGCTCTTGATCAAAGGCAAGGCTGACCAAAACGATGGTATTCAGTGTAATCGCAATGATTGGCAGCACCGGATAAAGAGGCGTTTTAAATTTTAAGTTTTCCAGCTTTCCGCCTGCTTTCAAATATTTTCTACGGAAAAGAAGCTGTGATAATGTAATCGTGATCCAGCCTGTCTGGGCACTCATTCCGGCAATGGACACGATCCAGGCAAATACCGTTTTCTCTGCAAAAAAACCGGATAACAGCGAAATCCCTGTAAACAGGAACGTGAGCAGTAAGGCATTCATCGGAATACCGCGCTGATTGACGCGTCTAAATGCTTTTCCTGCCATTCCTTCCTTCGATAAGGAATACAGCATTCTTGTCGATGCATACAAGCCAGAGTTTGCAACAGATAATAAAGCAATAATAATGACAAAGTTCATGATGTCTGCCGCAAAAGGAATGCCCGTTCTCTCAAACACAGTAACAAATGGACTTTGCAGCACACTGGCTTCCTTCCAAGGCACCATACCGGCTAAGACGAAAATAGATAAGACGAAAAAGACAAGTGTACGCCATACGGTTTGATGGATCGAACGGGGAACGGTTTTCTCAGGGTTTTCACTTTCTCCTGCCGCAATCCCGATCAGCTCTGTTCCCTGAAACGAAAAATTCACCGTAATCATCGTGACCACAACGGCCAGCAGACCATTTGGAAACAGCCCATCATTCACAAAATGGCTGAAGTAAGGGGCGGGTTCACCGCTCGTTGTATCAATAAACCCAAACATCGCCGCTCCGCCTACGCCAATAAAGAGTAAAATGGCAATAATCTTAATGGTAGAAAAGAAAAACTCCGACTCCCCGAACGCTTTCGCTGACCGGGCATTTAATAAGAAAAGACAGAGTCCGAATATGAGACACCAAATCCACACATCTACTTGCGGCAGCCAGCGCCTCATCAGCTGTCCTGCTGATAAGAACTCAAGGGCGACCGTTGCCGCCCAGCCGAGCCAATAAATCCAGCCGACAGCAAAACCCGCTGCCGGGCTGACAAATTTCGTCGCATACGTATGAAACGACCCCGACACAGGAAGTGCAACCGACAGCTCCCCAAGACACAGCATGGTTAAATACATGATCAATCCGCCCACAATATATGAAAGAACGGCTCCGACTGGCCCTGCTTGTCCAATCGTATAGCCCGTTCCTAAGAAAAAGCCTGTCCCAATGACACCGCCAAGTGAAATCATAAATAAATGGCGGGAGGTCATCGCCCTTTTCAATTGATCGGGCTGATTTCGTCCAACATCCACAATGATGCCCTCCTTCTTCTAAGATGCTCTGTTATTAAAACATGTCTCCATGTGATTCATTCCATTTTCAAAACAACCTACTAATTATACATCTTTTATAATAAATATGCTTCCTTCTATGGTCACTGTCTCAAAGTCTTTATTTTAGTAATGTTCGCACAAATAAACTGAATGGCTTTTTAGGTTTGAAAGAAATGGGTTGCGGGCATAAAGTTGGTGAGATTCGCTCAAGCTAGTTTCAAATGCTTTACTTTTAGGTTGCTTCTCTGTAAGATCATATGTTGTAAATACCAACAAGAAAAGTGGGGAATAAAATGAAAAAAATGTTCTTTGCCATTATTTTAGGCGCTTGTGTTGCATTGATCACGGCATGTGGATCTGGTGCAAGCGACAACGCGAATAAACAATCTGGGTCTAAGGAATCAGGAGACCTTTGGAAATCCATTCAGGATAAAGGTGTATTAACCATTGGAACTGAGGGTACTTATGCTCCTTTCACTTTCCATGACAAAAAGACAGATAAATTAACTGGCTACGATGTAGAAGTCATCACTGAAGTAGCAAAACGCCTTGACTTAAAACCTGAATTCAAAGAAACACAATGGGACAGTATGTTTGCTGGACTGAATGCAAAACGTTTTGACGTGGTAGCGAACCAAGTTGGGAAAACTGGCCGTGAAAATCAATACGATTTCTCTGATAAATACACGACATCTCAAGCTATTGTTGTGACAAAATCAGATAATAACGACATCAAGAAACTATCTGATGTTAAAGGCAAAAAAGCAGCACAATCGTTAACAAGTAACTACAACAAACTAGCAACAGATGCTGGTGCTAAGATCGAAGGCGTTGAAGGTCTTGCGCAATCCATTCAATTGATTCAGCAAGGACGTGCTGATCTGACGTTCAATGACAAATTGGCTGTATTGAATTACTTGAAAACAAGCGGTAACAAAAACCTAAAAGTTGCATTTGAAACAGGAGATCCTCAAGAAACTTATTTCGCATTCAGAAAAGGCAGCGGCGAAGTCGTTGACAAAGTGAATGGCGCATTAAAAGAAATGAAAAAAGACGGTACACTCGCTAAGATTTCTAAGAAATGGTTTGGTGAAGATGTTACAAAATAACATCCTAGGAGTCGTCATTCCTTGGGATCTTCTTCAGCAATCTTTTTGGCCAATGGTGATGCAGGGGATTTATTATACAATTCCCCTCGCCATCATTGCCTTTATTATTGGTATTTTTATCGCGCTTGTGACAGCTCTTGCGAGAATGTCTAAAATTAAAGCCCTCAGATGGATTTTCTCCATCTATGTGTCGGCCGTTCGCGGAACGCCGCTTTTTGTGCAATTGTTTATTATTTTCTATTTCTTTCCGACATTTAATATCACACTGGATCCATATCCAAGTGCCATTATTGCTTTTTCTTTAAACGTAGGTGCGTATGCGTCGGAAATTATCCGTGCATCCGTCCTGTCTGTTCCAAAAGGACAATGGGAAGCAGGTTATTCCATTGGGATGACACATCGCAAAACGCTCGTCCGCGTGATTTTACCGCAGGCTGTGCGTGTATCGATTCCACCGCTGTCTAATTCATTCATTAGCTTGGTGAAGGATACATCCCTTGCCTCCCAAATTCTCGTGGCAGAGATGTTCCGTAAATCACAGGAGATTGCTGCGGCGAACTTGGATCAGATCTTGTTTATTTATATGGAAGCAGCCCTCATCTATTGGGTATTCTGCTTTATTCTATCGCTCGTTCAGCATCAAATTGAAAAACGACTTGATCGATATGTCGCAAGGTAAGGAGGGAACGACATGCTAACAGTCAAAGGTCTCAAGAAATCCTTTGGTGAAAATGAGATTTTAAAGTCGATTGATTTTTCGATCAACAAAGGGCAGGTTGTGGCCATTCTTGGTCCATCTGGATCTGGGAAAACAACGATGCTTCGCTGTTTAAATGCACTTGAAATACCAAATGGCGGCTCCTTTACCTTCGATGATTTCTCGATTGATTTTTCGAAAAAAAATAAATCAGCTGATCTGCTAAAGCTACGCCGGAAATCAGGAATGGTATTTCAGGATTATCACCTGTTTCCTCACCGTACAGTGCTTGAAAATGTCATGGAAGGTCCTGTCCAGGTGCAGCGCCGTCCAAAGGAAATGGTTCGAAAAGAAGCCATTCAGCTCTTGCAAAAGGTCGGTCTTGAGGATAAAAAAGACCTGTATCCATTTCAGCTCTCAGGCGGTCAAAAGCAGCGTGTCGGGATTGCCCGTGCACTTGCCATTCAGCCAGAGCTTATGCTTTTTGATGAACCAACCTCTGCGCTTGACCCTGAGCTTGTCGGGGAAGTTTTAAAGGTCATGAAGG
The DNA here is from genome assembly GCF_038008785.1 of Bacillus sp. FSL R5-0659. Classification (NCBI taxonomy): domain Bacteria; kingdom Bacillati; phylum Bacillota; class Bacilli; order Caryophanales; family Bacillaceae; genus Bacillus; species Bacillus sp. FSL R5-0659. The sequence goes on along the minus strand of NZ_JBBOZU010000001.1, from coordinate 427,829 downwards.
ATCTAGCAAAGGAAGGCTGGACCATGGCGGTTGTCACACATGAAATCAAGTTTGCCCAAGAAGTAGCAGACGAAGTGATTTTTATTGATGGCGGCGTCATCGTCGAACAAGGTCCTCCGGAAGAAATCTTCAAACGACCAAAGGAAGAACGAACAAAACAATTCTTAAACCGGATTTTGAATCCAGTATGATGAAAAAAGGCTGTTCTCACGTGGTGAGGACAGCCTTTTTTTATATCTCTTTTTGCAGGCGAAGCGCCAGTAAATCTTGCAGGAGCAGCCTTGCTCCCTCTGGACTGATGACCACACCGCCGGATAGCACCTTATTGGAACACGTCACTTGCCCTGTTACGATACAAGGTTTGTCCTGCCAATACGGCTTCATCACAATTTGATCTTCTTCTCTGTAAATCTCCATAAAATCTTGCGGATGAATGTTCAACCGTTTTCTCATCTCTGTCGGAAGAACAATTCTCCCAAACTTATCTATATATTTAACATAATCGTTATTTAACAAATTGACCCCCTCCTGCATCTCTACATATAGATGATTCCCTCTTTATGAAGGGATTAAGCGATCAAATCGGTTAATCTGCAGGCTGTTACAGTGACTAAATACGCTTCCCATATATGATGTATCTGTTTGGTGCAGGACCAATATAGGAAAAAGGGTAACATGTGGTGAGGATAAGTTCTTCCTTTTCCTGTTGTAACGTAATAATTGTTTGATCATCTTTCTTCACTATCTTTGTTTTCTCGATTTCATAGGCAAAACGTCCATATGAAAGCTCGATAATCAATTGATCTCCCTTCACAAGTTCTCCTGTTCGTCTAAACACCGTATCACGATGCCCAGATAGAACGATTTGTCCGTGCTCGTTTGGAAAATAACTCTCGTGAAAGTGACCAACGCCTTTTGCTAAATCATCTGCATCTGTTCCTTCTACAATCGGTAACTCAGCTTTTAGCTTTGGGATGTGCAAAAGCCCAATCGCTTCACCAGTCTGCGGCGCAAAAGGGGAATCTGTTTTCCCCTTTTGCTGAATGGCTGCTTGTGCAGACTGAAATGACTGATCTACTTCTTTTTGCCCATCAACGATATTCAAATATCCTACAATCGCAAGACAAAGCCCTGCTATGATCAATATCGCTGAGATGAATTTTTGAAACATGACCGGTTATCCGTTTCTTTTTCTTCTGTTCCAGACGATAAGAGCTGCACCTATTAATACGAGTGCAAAACCTGCTAGTAAAAGGTTGTACATCGCAGTTGCAGTATTCGGAAGATGATGACCAGGTGTCTCCGTTTCTGAATTAGAAGGCGTATCTGGATTAGTAGGCGTATCCGGATTTGCTGGCACCTCTGGCTTATGCGGTGGTTCTACAGTTGTTGAGTTTTCAGGGTTGTCTGGATCGTCTACATTCTCACCACTTACGACTGCGATATTTTGAATGGTTTTCCCTTCAGATCCTTTGGCAACCTTCGCCTTAAATGTGACTGTATGCCAATCTGTATCTTTGATATCGCCAAATTGACCAGTTACTGTGCCTTTTGTGTAATTTCCATTGTCGTCATCTTTTGCATCTGTCGCGGCTTGTCCATCCACTTTTAGTGAACCTTCGACATATTGAAGACCTTCTGGTAGTTTATCTGCGATGACTAGATCTTTGATGACACTGTCTTCTACACTATTTTTTGTTTTGATGGTGTAAAGGAGCGTGTCGCCTGCCTGTACTTGTTTTTCATCTGTATTGCCTTTTGCTTTTTGAGAGATCTCAGATGTTTTTTCTGATTCAAGCTTTGGATCTCTTGGATCAATTTTTGTTTCTGTTGATGGCTCTTCTGGCGGCGTGTTTTCGCCTGTTACTTTCGCTGTGTTTTGAATGCTTTTACCTGATTGGCCTTTTGCGACTTTCGCTTCAAAGGTCACTGTATGCCAGTCCGTATCTTTGATATCGCCAAATTGACCGGTTACTGTGCCTTTTGTGTATTCTCCATTGTCATCATCTTTTGCATCTGTCGCGGCTTGTCCATCCACTTTTAGCGACCCTTCGACATATTGAAGACCTTCTGGTAGTTTATCTGCGATGACTAGATCTTTGATGACACTGTCTTCTACACTATTTTTTGTTTTGATAGTGTAAAGGAGAGTGTCGCCTGCCTGTACTTGTTTTTCATCTGTATTGCCTTTTGCTTTTTGAGAGATTTCAGATGTTTTTTCTGATTCAAGCTTTGGATCTCTTGGATCAATTTTTGTTTCGGTTGATGGCTCTTCTGGCGGCGTGTTTTCGCCTGTTACTTTTGCTGTGTTTTGAATGCTTTTACCTGATTGGCCTTTTGCGACTTTCGCTTCAAAGGTCACTGTATGCCAGTCCGTATCTTTGATATCGCCAAATTGACCGCTTACTGTGCCTTTTGTGTAGTCTCCGTTATCGTCATCTTTTGCATCTGTTGCGGCTTGTCCATCTACTTTTAGTGAACCTTCGACATATTGAAGACCTTCTGGCAATTCATCGGAAATCACGAGATTGTTGACGATGCTGTCTTCTTCAAGATTCTTTGTTTTGATCGTATAAAGAAGGGTATCGCCTACCTGTGGTGTCTTTTTATCTGTGTTGCCCTCTGCCTTTTTCTGAATGCCCGCTGATTTTTCTGATGTTAGTTTTGGGTCACGAGGGTAAATTTTTGTTTCGGTTGATGGCTCTTCTGGCGGTGTGTTTTCGCCTGTGACGCTAGCTGTGTTTTGAATGTCTTGACCAGCCTGTCCCTTTTCAACTGTTACTTCAAACGTCACGTTGTGCCAGTCCGTATCCTTCACATCACCAAAAGATCCTGTAACCTTTCCATCTGTGTAGTCTCCGCTATCATCGTCTTTTACGTCCGTGACGGATTCTCCATCAATTTGCAGGGATCCAGTGACATACTTCAGTCCTTTTGGTAATTGATCTGAAATGACTAAATCTTTAATCAAACTGTCTTCTATCGTATTCTTTGTTTTAATCGTATAAAGAAGGGTATCGCCTACTTCTGGATGTTTCTCATCTTTGTTACCTTCTGCTTTTTTCTGCAAGACCGCTGATTTTTCTGATTCAAGCTTTGGATCTCGCGGATAGATTTCTGTTTTTGTTGTCGGTTTCTCTGGTGGTGTGTTGCCCCCTGTGACATTGGCTGTATTTTGAATGTCTTTGCCTGATTGTCCTTTTTCAACCGTCACTTCAAACGTCACCGTATGCCAATCTGTATCCTTAATGTCGCCAAATTGTCCTGAAATGGCTCCGTTTGTAAAGTCTCCGTTATCGTCATCCTTTGCGTCTGTGACTGTATCTCCATCCACCTGTAGTGAATTCGGTACATATGCCAATCCTTCCGGCAGTTCATCTGAGATCACTAAGTTTTCAACGAGACTGTCTTCTTTCGTATTCTTTGTTTTAATTGTATAAAGAAGAGTGTCACCAACCTCTGGATGCTTCTCATCTGTGTTACCTTCTGCTTTTTTCTGTAAGACGGCTGATTTTTCTGATGTTAGCTTCGGGTCACGAGGATAGATTTCTGTTTTTGTTGTCGGTTTCTCTGGTGGTGTGTTACCGCCTGTGACACTCGCTGTATTTTGAATGTCTTTGCCTGCCTGACCTTTGTTAACCGTCACTTCGAACGTCACTGTATGCCACTTCGCATCTTTCACTTCACCGAACGTTCCAGTAACAGTTCCATCTGTTATATCGCCGTTGTCATCATCTTTTGTATCCGTGACTGGATTTCCATCTACCTGAAGTGAATTTGGTACATATGATAATCCTTGAGGTAAATTATCAGAAATGACAAGTTCTTCAATGAAGCTATCTTCAACAGCATTACGGGCTTGGATGGTATAAAGCAATGTGTCGCCTACTTCTGGATGCTTCTCATCTGTGTTGCCCTCTGCTTTTTTCTGCAAGACCGCCGATTTTTCTGATTCAAGCTTTGGATCTCGAGGATAGATTTCTATATCTGTTGTTGGATTGCCTGGTGGTGTGTTCTCCCCTTTTACATTGGCAGTATTTTTAATATCCTTGCCTGCCTGACCTTTTCCTACTGTCGCTTCAAATGTCACAGTGTGCCAATCGGTATCTTTCACGTCACCTACTTGTCCTGCAACAGTGCCGTTTGTATAATCACCTTTGTCTTGATCTTTTGCATCTGTTACACTGGCACCATCTACCTTAAGTGAGCCTGCAACATAGCTTAAACTGCTTGGAAGCTGATCTGAAATGATTAGATTTTTAAGAATGCCGTATTGTACTGTATTTTTGGCTCTAATTGTATAAAGAAGGGTATCGCCTACTTCTGGATGCTTCTCATCCGTGTTGCCCTCTGCTTTTTTCTGTAAGACAACTGATTTTTCTGATTCAAGCTCTGGCGGATATGGATCAAATTCTGGTTTTACACGTGAAGCTAGGTCGTAAGATAATGTATCACCTACAGTGCCCATATATGTTGTACTTAATGTTTTCGCATCAAGTGTAAAAAGAGTGGAATGACCAATGGATTCATTTAATCCTGACTGTAATAGCATTTGTCCATTTGGCAAAAAGCTAATTCCCCGAACGCCTCCGTCAATCGTTTTACCATCCGCATTTTTAATTGGAATGACACGAATGACCTCTGCTGTATCAGGGTTCATTTGTGCAATGGCACCACTGCCATTGGATGCGAACCAAAGATAACCGTCCTTATCAACGACAAGGTCTCCGCCAACGCCAGACCCAATCTCATAGCCTACGATTTTTTTGGCCGTTTTTTTACCCGTAACTAAATCGTACGTTCCAAGGAAATACTCACCATTAGAAGCATAAGAATATATATATTTATCTTGATACACAACGGCATTAGTAGCACCTTCAGGTAATTTGGTTACGATCTCTGCCTGCCCTGAGGTCGCATTTATTTTATATAGACTAGGGCTACCGATATTATCTGCAGTTGCATATACAACATTTTCTCGATCACTTACAGCAACACCATTCACTGCACCTACATCGATTCCTTTCACCTGTACACTAGCTTTTACGTTTGTTGGGTTATTTCCATCAAGCTGCTGAAGAACCAGCGGTCTACTCCCAAACATATAGGAATCCGTATTGTTCACAACAACCGTCCCCGCGGCTTTCGTCACAGCTGGTGAGACCGTTAATAAATTTCCAATAATCAGCACCAAAATAAGAAATAACTGACTTGTTCTTTTCAATATATTCATTTTTTGACCTCCCCTTTTTCTTGCTTTATATCGTAATGGTATGTACCAGTTCACCTCCCACACTTTGGTAAAGAATATCAGTAACATTTCAAAAGTAACAACATGACTAAATGACTAATTTCGACAAAAATAGACCTTTAGTAACAGGTGCCTCTCAACGTTTGATTTGCATATGTTTTTTCCAATAAAATGATCTTTTTTTATCGTAAACCTCCGTATTTTCCAACAGGTCTAATGACACAGTTTACATACAATCTCTTCTATCTAAAGATAATTATTCTTTAATTGGTTTAGATTATTTTTTTGTCAAAATATATTGAATTTTTTTCTTTTTCTTTTAAAAGGAGGGAATTAATGGCTTGGTTTGGTAAAAAAAACAATTCGAAAGTCTTGCTGTTTGTTTTGATGTTTTGACCTTTACAAATCAAAAAAATTCTTTTTGGAGTAAGCGATTACAATTGAGCAAAGCCATTTAAAGGGGTGTGAGAGTATGTTACGATGGAAATCGAGTGTTTAAGAAAGAAGGGAATGCTTTTGAAGCGGGAACATCTTTTACGTTGGTTTTTTTATTTTGTTGGATTGATCGTACTAGCTTTTGGACTATCGCTGACAGTGAAAGGGAAGATCCTTGGGATTGGTCCTTGGGACGCTTTCCACTACGGACTGTTTCAGCATTTTGGACTCACAATTGGACAATGGTCCATTATCATTGGTGCACTTATTGTGACACTGACTTCTTTTTTCACGAAATCTTTTCCAAAGATCGGCGCTTTACTGAATATGGTGCTGATTGGTGTGTTTATTGATTTCTTTAATGCGATATTACCTGCACCACATGGGTATTTACCGGCTTTATATGTATTTATTACGGGTGTTGTAGTTTCTGGATACGGTGTTGGCATTTATGTCTCAGCCAATCTTGGCGCTGGGCCAAGGGATTCATTAATGCTGCTCATCTCAGCGAAAACGGGACTGAACGTACAGTGGGTTCGAAATGGCATTGAGTTAACAGTGCTTTTATTTGCATGGATGCTCGGCGGACCGATTGGCATTGGAACGATTTTGACTGCGATCTTCACAGGTCTTGTCCTTCGTTTTTCCTTGCCGCAATCGACACGACTCCTGCAGCTGCTCATTACAAAAACAGCAGAGAAACCTGTTCAAACCCTTACTAGATGAGAACAAGCCATTCTAAGATCAGAATGGCTTTTCTTGTGTTAAAATAAAAAAACAGAATATTCATACATAGGAGTTGGAGATCTCATGCAGCTTTTCCACTATCATTACTGGACACCATTTGTTGAAGAGACAGAACAAGCGTATCGTTCGCTGGGCTTTGAGGTAAAAGGACGTTTCACAAAGGATGGTTCCTTTCATCCCCCGCTCACATGGGATGATTTTAGAGATAAGCAGCCGACCTTTCGAATCATCGAAATGAGAAAAGGTCAGATCAATATCACATTCGGATATAGTAAAAAAGTCTTGTTTGATCACATCGGCTTCCTTGTCCCAAACGAAGAATATGATCAGCTGCTTGCACAAGCTAAAGAATTAAACTGGCCTGTCCAAGAAGGGGAACGGAGAACGTTTCTTTCGACACCTCTTCGTTTAAGGCTTGAATTACAGCGGCGTACAGATGTCATTGAAACTGGAAACGATGCGCTGCATGCTATGACAATTGCTATTCCTGATTTGTCACAGACACCTAAAGTGGATCAGCTGCTATCACCTTTGAATCAGCCCATTCACTGGCAAAAAGGAGAACGCCTTTCCCTGCTTGATGTGGTCATGACGGATATTGATAAAATGGAGACAATTGATCCGAATGGTGTACACATTATGAAACAGACATAAAAGCAGCGAGGCTCGCTGTCCTTTTTACATTAATGGACCCTTTTGCACGTCACTCTCCAATGGTACAATGAATGTAAAAAATTAGAGGTTCGTTATGAAGATATTTGCTATCCAATTACAACACTTAGATGAAATCAATGCACAACAACAAATAGAGCGTTTGAAGCTCTTTGTGTCATCTGAAAAGCGTGTAGCGGCTGATCGCTTTCGTTTTTTGATCGATGCCAGAAGAACCTTGTTAGGTGAGGTGCTGGTTCGTCAAACGATACATGATATGTACGATCTGCCTATGGATCAGATCGTTTTTGAAACTGAGGGCAATGGCAAGCCTGTCGTCCGGCAGCTTCCTTCTTTTCATTTTAATCTTTCTCATTCTGGCGATTGGGTCGTTTGCGCAGTAGATGATGCACCTGTTGGCATTGATATTGAGGAAATCAAACCTATTGATCTGGCGATTGCCAAGCGATTTTTTTCAGCGGATGAGTATCAGGATTTACTCTCACAGCCGGCAGAGCGGCAGGAAGCCTATTTCTTTCATCTATGGTCAATGAAGGAGGCTTTTATCAAACTGACTGGAAAAGGATTATCCTATGGTCTTTCGTCCTTTACAGCCCGTCTTTCAGAGGATGGACAGGCTACGTTGACATTACCTGATCATGAAACGCCTTGCTTTGTTCAAACATATTCAATTGATCCTGCCTACCAAATGGCGGTATGCACACGAAAGTCTGCTGCGGCTGATAGCGTTGAGAGACTCACTTGCAGTGATGTACTGTCCCGCCTTTAATAACGCGTGATTTGCTGAAATACCGTCTTTAATAGATCGACTCCGCGTGTGATCTGCTCTTCTTTCACCTGCCAGATGTTCAGCTGAAAAATCGGGTCCTTTTGATAGGCCTTCAGGTAATGGCGGTCAATTGGCTGAATGGAAACAGATGCCTTTTTCAGCTGCTGAATGAGCTGGTTCATGGGAATCGACCGGTCGACACGTACATGTGTATGGGTAGCCGGCTCCTGTTCTCCCAGCTGATAAGCGCCCTGATCATTTTTTAAACTTGCTCCGAGCTGCTTGGAGCGATTTCGATAGCTCGCCCGCATTCTGTCTCTATGCCGCTCAAACATCCCGCTTTTTAAATATATTTCTAAAGCTGCCTGGGACAGCATAGAGCTGTCGATATCAATGAGCCGTTTGTGTTCGCTAAAAGGAGTAATCAGTTCTTCAGGTAAGACGACCGCTCCTGTTCGCAGCCCCGGAAAAATGATTTTAGAAAAGCTTTTCAAATAAATAACCTTTCCTGCCTGATCGTATGAATAAATCGGGTCTCTTTTTGTGTCGAATTCTAAATCTGCTATATAATCATCCTCAACAATGTAGACATCATATTTCTCTGCAAGGGCTGCTATCGCTCTTTTTTCTTGCTTTGATAAACTCGTTCCAAGCGGGTTTTGAAATCGTGGCATCGTATAGAAAAAACGAATCTCCTCTTCTCGAAAGATACGCTCTAATTCGATCAGATCGATCCCTTTTTCCGTCCGCTGAATTCCGCGCACAGGCAATTGGTTTTTCTCTAAATATTGGAGATATAAGTGATAACCCGGCTGTTCTACAAGTATAGTTTGTTTTCCATTCGGAAAAGGGATGGTGCTTAAAATGGATAACGCGAGCTGAATACCAGAGGTCATGACGATCTGTTCTGGTTGAGCAAACACTTGATAATCCATTAATCGCTTTGAAATGACTGGCAGCAGAGATGGTAAACCGTTGGCTGTGCCGTAAATAAATAAGTCGTTTTGATACAAATCGATCGCTTGATTGATGCAGTGCTGAAAATCGACATACGGAAACACCACGGGATCAGGTGCAGAGGAAGCAAAATCAATCCATGTGCCATCCTGCTTACCAACTGATTGCTTCGTTTTCACGACATAATAGCCGCTTCTTTCTACAGAATACAGCAGATGTTCACGCTCCAATGTGTCTAGCGCTTTGATAACAGTGCTTTTACTCACTGCATATTGAGCCGCTAAGTGGCGAATGGAGGGAATTTTCATTCCAGCGCTGTACTCCCCTGAATCCATTTTTTCTTTTAAACTCAAGACAAGCTGATCATATTTCCTCACGCCTTTTCCTCCTTGTACCGGTACAGATATTATGTTCTCTTATTGTACACGTTAGATGTTCCGATTACGATAGAAGAACAGAACCGGTCAATTCATTTGAAGCATGCATGCTCATGTAAGGAGTCACGTTATGAATATTTCAAAACAAAAAGCGTATGCTGCTGCGATCGCATATGCCTCTATCATTGGTTTTTCCTTTTTGTTTGTCAAAATAGCATTAGAATCAGCAAACCCAATCGATTTATTGGCACACCGCTTTACTGTTTCTTTTTCAGCCGCTCTATTGCTGTATCCATTTTTACGAAAGAAGAATCGCATATCCATTCAATGGCGTGATCTCATTTATATCGTACCGTTTTCCTTGCTTTATCCTGTTTTGTTCTTTGCTTTTCAAGTGTGGGGATTGATGTATACATCTTCTTCAGAGGCTGGCATCATTCAAGCAACGATTCCCATTTTGACGATGCTGCTGGCAGCCTGGTTTTTAAAGGAACGTGCGACATGGATACAAGTGCTGTTTACCCTTCTTTCTGTGTGCGGGGTGATGCTTCTCTTTGTCATGAAGGGAATTGATGTCCAGCATTCTCACTTCATCGGCTATGTGCTGATTTTACTTTCAGCCTTGTCATCCAGTGCATATAGTGTGTTTGCTAGAGTGATTACAAAACGATTCCATGTGATCGAACTCACCTTTGTGATGACCTTCTTTGGCTTTGTCTTTTTCAATGCCGCTGCGCTTATCCGGCATTCGACCAATGGCTCATTGCCGGAGTTTTTCAGTCCATTTACAGATGCATCCTTTGTATGGTCGATGCTCTTTTTAGGTATTCTTTCATCGCTTCTCACGGCGTATTTATCAAACTATGCACTCTCGCACCTAGAAGCGGCAAAGGTCAGCATCTTTAATAATTTATCCGCGTTTATCACAGTCGCCGCCGGGGTTCTCATTTTACACGAAACGATTGATTGGTATCATTTCCTCGGAGGGGTGCTGGTCATTGGCGGGGTGATTGGCGGGAATGTGGTAAAGAAACCGAATTCATAAGAAAAAGCGGCCTCTTTAAAGAGAGCCGCTTTCTTTTTTAATGTCTGATCAATTGTTGCTTGGCTGCAAGCTCAATCACATGTCTCATCTGCTCTGCAAATGGCTCTGGATGTGTGTTGATGTACATGTGGCCTCCATCGAAATCGGTGCGTTCGATGGTTTTTGCCCATTTTAGCCAGCCGCTTGCATCCTTCATGCATTTCTCATCTTGCTTTCCATTGAATAAATAAACAGGTGTGTCGATGATCGATTGATCTGTGTGCTGAAAGGTTTCCAGCGCCCGATAGTCTGCACGCAATGATGGTGTAAAGTAATCCATCATTGGTTTGTTCTCTAGTAATTCCTTTGGAATCCCGCCCATTTCGGCAATATGCTGTACAAATGCGTCATTGGATAAATGCGTCAGCATCTGCCGTTTTGTTTGCGGGGGCTGAATGGCTGAGATCACCACTGCTGCGGGATAAACCCCTTCTTTTTCTAGCAGCTGAGTTAGTCTGTATACCACAAGTCCGCCCATTGAATGTCCGAACAGAATAAATGGACGGTTCAATTTGTTCGTGAGCCCTTCTTTATACAGCTCTGCCAGCCTGTCAATGCTTGATTCAAGCGGCATGAGATTGGTGCCGTGCCCTGGGGGCTCTGCTGCTGTGACTTCGGCCATATCTTTTAGCTGTTCAAAGAGCGGACGGTATGAGGCGGAATATCCGCCGGCAAAAGGAAAACAAATAAGCTGAATGAGATCTGATTTTTTTTCAAAGGTTTTAAATAACTGATTCATACGTCTTTACCCCTTTATAATCGTTTGAAGAATCCGTGCCAGTTCATCTGCTTGCGGTCTTTTCATCATGGTGACATGGTCTCCTTTGATGTGGTAATACGAGCATGACCCTTTCGTATAAGCCTCCCAGTCTGCGAACTTCTTCTGGAAATCGCTTGCGTGATCACTGCTTTGGACAATATAAAATGGCACAGGGAATGGTTCTTTTTCTAATTCAATGGCTTGTGACATGATCGTATTATGCGTTTGCATTTGCAAATATTTATCTAAATATTGATCATTCATGAATTGATGAACAACTTCATCCTTTTCTGCCTCTTTGAGTATTTTCTGCTTCACTTCCTGGAAGCTCAATCCTTGTAAAGCTTCTGGCTGAATGCCGACCAGATTCCCCATTCCAAGGACAAGTGCGAGCATTTTCACTTCTTCTTCGTTCATATCGGCATGAAGTGCCTGATCTGCCTCATCTCTTAGTACTGGCACTGTATCTAAAATGATGAGTCCTTTTGGTGCTTTTCCTGCATGAGAGAGCCGCTGATTCATTCCGTAGGCAAGATGCCCGCCCATTGAATGCCCTGCAAGATAGTCAATGCCCGGACGGTAGAACGTTTCAATAGCTTCAACAAAAAGGGTCACAAGCTCCGTGTAATGGAGAAATTGCGGCTCTTCATCCTCATATAGGCCAGGAGACTGCAAGGCGTACACAGCACCTTGATGTGTCATGAGCTTAGCAACATCAATATAGCCCATCACTGTTCCACCAGCAGGCGGTGCAAAGAATATTCTTGGTTCGGCTGGATCACCTTTTTTCAGCTCGATCACGTAGTCCTTCGGAGACCTTTCGACGTTCTCAGCGGCTTCTGGTACTGCGTCCAAATATGCGGCTAATTGCGCAGGTGCAGGGTGCATAAAAATCCATTTTGGATCAACACGGACACCTTTTTCTTTTAATTTGGCGACAGCCTGAATACTCATAATGGAATCGCCGCCCAGATCAAAGAAGGAGTCATGCATACCTACTCGCTTCACACCAAGCACTTCCTTGAAAGCTGCGACAATCCGTTCCTCCGTTTCGGTGACCGGTTTGTCGTCATCATGGGAAAGGGAGATTGTTTCTGTTGGCTCTGGCAGTGCTTTTTGATCAACCTTCCCGTTCGTTGTCACCGGCATTTCATCCAGTACGACAAAGTAACTTGGAATCATATAACCTGGCAGGCTTTCCTGCAAAAAGGCTTTCCAGCCCGGAAGAGGATTGTCTCCGTTTGTCACTAGGTAGGCTGCCAGCCTTTTTGAGCTGCCATACGTTTTGGCGATGACTGTACATTCTTTGACTTGTGGATGCTTGAGCAGTGCTGTTTCAATTTCTCCGCATTCAATTCGGTAGCCTCTAATTTTCACTAGATGATCTTTTCGCCCGAGGTATTCAATGGTGCCATCTGACCGCCATGTACCAAGGTCGCCTGAGCGATACAGCTTGTCTCCCTTTAGTTCAGGAAAAGGATTGTCAATAAACCGCTCCTTTGTCCGCTCTGGATCATGAAGGTAGCCTTTAGCAAGGCCAGTTCCACCGATATAAATTTCTCCTTTGACTCCTGCTGGTACTGGGTTGAGCGCATCGTCCAGTATGACAACAGTTGAGTTCGACACCGGCACACCAATTGGAACTGATTTTGCACCTGCTGGCACGTGTGTGACTTGATGTGTTGTGGCTAAGGTCGTGTTTTCTGTTGGCCCGTAAGCATTGACGAGCACACCTTCCATATGCGGCAGTGCCTTTCGTGCATGCTCACTAGACATGGCTTCCCCGCCAACGAGTAATGTGCGGTAGCCTGCCACGCTTTTTGGATCATGCTCCACCAATCGATTAAATAAAGCGGTTGGCAGACAGTTGGCTGTGACTTGATGCGTTTTGATGAACTGTGTTAATTCGTCCATATTCAGTGCTGCATATTTTGGGAGCAGAATCAGCTGACCGCCATTCAGCAGCATTCCCCATAATTCAAATGTAAAGGCATCAAAAGCATAGTTTGAGAGCTGAAGCATTTTGTCATCTGGACCGAGCTTTATATAATTTGTTTCTCTAACCAAGCGGACAACTCCTGCATGAGGAAGCATCACGCCTTTTGGTGTACCTGTTGAGCCTGATGTGTAATTAACATAGGCTATCTGGTCTTCACCTATGATCGATGATTCTCTTTGATACACTGCATTTGTTTCTGGTATTGGCTTGTCCATGACGATCTTTGTACATGTAAAGTCTACTAGACGGTCTGCAAAATGAGACTGGGTGATGATCACATCGCTTTGCGTATCACGAACGATGAGACGGATGCGTGCATCAGGATATTCAGGTGACATCGGAACATATGCAGCACCAGATTTGATGATTCCTAGTACCGAAACAATCATGTCAAAGGAGCGATCAAAAAGCATCGGGACAAGGGAGCCTGGTCCAATTCCTTTTGACTGCAAGTAAGCAGCAAGCTTTGTCGCCTTCTTATCTAAGGCTTCATACGTCATATGCTCATCCATATAGGACAAGGCAATACGATGCGGATCACGCTTCACCTGTTCTTCAAACAATTCTTGAAGCGTACGCTTTGGATAAGGCGTATCCGTTTGATTTTTCCCTAGGATCATGGCCGCCTGTTCCGCTTTGTCCATTAAGCAATAATCAGCAAATGTACGCTCAGGCTGAGCCGTCATGCCGTCTAGCACATGGAGATAATAGTTCATATAACGATGGATGGTCTCTTGATCAAATAAATCCGTATTGTATTCCACATGAATCGACAGCTGCTCTTCCTGTTCAAATACATGCAGGGTGAGATCAAATTTAGATACTGTATGATGGACCATCACATGTTCACTTGTCAGCCCTTTAAGGTTTACATCAAGCGAATTGGTGACATACCCCATGGCCGCCTGAAAAATAGGTGACCGGCTTAAATCTCGATCTAACGAAAGGTCATCGACAAGCTTATCAAATGGATAATGCTGATGTTCAAACGCTTTTAATGTCATCTCTTTCACGTTTTCCAAGAGATCGGCGAACGTCTCTGCTGTTGAGACGTCCTGTCTCAGCGCAAGTGTATTCACAAACATCCCAACGAGCTGCTCTGATTGCTTGGCATCCCGGCCTGCAATAGGCGATCCAACAATGATATCTGTCTGTCCGGACAGCTTGTGAAGCAGGACGTAGTACGCAGACAGCATCGTCATGAACAGTGTCGTGCCCTGCTGCTTGGACAAAGCCTGCAAGCGGCGGATAAGCGGTTCATCCAATACGATTTGCTCTGTAGCACCGTTAAATGTTTGAACCGGCGGACGAGGGCGGTCAAACGGCAGATCCAGCACTGGAAGTTCACCTTGTAACGTATTGAGCCAATAGGTTTTGTCTGCTTGATGATGCTTTAATTGTTCATTTTCCCAATGTACATAATCTGTCCATTCGATTTCTAAGGCTGGGAGCTGCGGCGTTTCATCTGCAAGCAGTGCGTCATATGCCACTTCTAATTCCTGAATGAGCAGGCTGAGTGACCATGCATCTGAAATGATGTGATGCTGCGCGCAAAGGAGATAATACTCCTCCTTCCCCATATCTACTATCGTCCACTGCGCAAGAGGCCCTCTTTCTAAATCATAGACGCGTTCTGCCTCTTGCTGAATGAGCTGCTTCAGTCTTCTCGCTCTTGTTTTTTCATTAAATAACGAGAAATTTGCCACAGTCACAGATGGCGGAAGGTCTTCTCGAATGAGTTGGACCGGCTTGCCGCCAAGTGATTCGAATGTTGCCCGAAGTGCTTCATGCCGCTTTGTTAAAAGGCCAATCGCTTTTGTTAATGCTTGAATGTGTAATGATCCTGTCAGCTTCCAAGCACCTAATATATTGTAATGATGGCTCTTTTCTAATGTGGATAAGAACCAAATGCGCTTCTGGGCATGTGACAGCTCATAGCTTGTTTTCTTTTCAAGCTTTGGAATTTTGGCTTCCTGAACGGCTGGCGCCCCTTTGATGTCATCAATCATTTGCGCCAGATGTGCCAAATGTGTGCTTTCAAATAATATTTTTAAAGGCGCCTTCATTGAAAATTCATGATTGATCCGAGAAATGGTTTGAGTCGCTTTTAGTGAATGTCCGCCAAGATCGAAGAATTGATCCTCTTTGTACACGCGATCTACATCTAAAATATCCTCCCAGATGGCGGCAAGAACCTGCTCTGTCTTCGTTTCTGGCAATTGCTTTTCAAGGCTTAGTACGTTTTTGTCATGATTCAATTTGAGAGCTTCATGATCAATAGAGCCATCTTGTTTTTTCGGTATTTCCTGTACTTGCTGAATGTCCCATTTGCCTTCTGCGACGCTCTTGATCTCTTCAACATGCACTTCTTTGCCAGGCTGAACAGTGTAAAAAAGCTTTTTCTCAAAGACCGGTATTGGAGCTGGCTGAAGATACCCGGCGATGTCTCGGTTTGCTCCGTCCAGTCCGATAAATAGATGCGCTTCATTCAGCCGAACACCTAGACATAATGAATGGAGACCTTGCTTCTTTCCAATCAATTGAAATCCCTTGCGAACGGTGAGAGCTGCTCCGGTATGCCCCTTAGACAAACCGAGATTATCCCACATACTGAAGTTCAAAGAAATCGCTCGTCTTCCTTGTTGAAAGTTGAGAGCGTGGGCGAGTCCATCTAAAAAGCTGTTGGCCGCAGAGTATGCCCCAAATGTCGTGCCGCCAAAAAAGCCATTGACCGATCCAAAAAAGACAAGCGGTACTGTCGGATCATACTTAAAGGCTTCCTGCAGTACCCATGCCCCGTCTGCTTTCCCTGACATTTCTTTGGTGAAATCCTCTTCTGACGTATGAGCCAGTGTATACTTGTCCGCCTGCTGAAAATGCTCAGACACATTGCCAGCACCGGCCAAATGCAGCACACCTCGGATCGATTGTCCAAAATGCTTTTCTGCTTCATAAATCGCCTGTTCGACGTCAAATAAGTTGGTCACATCCGCTTGGACATAAATGACGTCACCAAAACCTTTTAACTGTGAGAAGGCTTCTTTCTTTTCCAAGCTGCCTTCCAGAGATGTCCGTCCAATCAAGACGAGCTTTAAGCCAAATTGGAGCATCTGCTTAGACAGCTCAAACCCAATCCCGCCAAGTCCTCCAGTCAATAAATAAAGACCTTCATATTCTAAAAACCCTTCTGTTTGAGATGCTTCCATCATATTGACTTTTTCCAGCTTTGGTACGAACCTGTCCCCATTTCGGTAAGACACTTCTGCTTTTATATGGATAGCAGACAATTCATCCGCAATATGCTTGGCATCCTGTTCTACATTCTCCGCTTCAATATCAAGATGAGACACCTCTGCTCCTTCCCATTCTTGCGGAATGGTTTTTAATAGACCTACAAGCGGCGTTTTCTCCACATGAAGATCGTCTTCAGGCTGCACAAATTGTCCACCTTTTGTCACAACGACAAAACGGCTGGGCTCTTTATTTGCTTGTCTCAATGCTTGATACAAGTACAAAATGGATTGATTGGTGCTGGCATGCAGCTCTTTGAAATGCGCAGGATCAACGATGTCTTCTTTGTCTGACACATTCCACAGATGGAGCATACGCCCGGTCTTTAGTTCATCTGCTTCAAGTGCTGCAATGAGCCTGACGTAATCCCCCTTGATTCTCGGGTTTATCTGATACATCCCTTTAGACAGACGCAAAAATTCATGCCCTTTTCTCACAGAAATATATGGCTGATTCTTTTGCTCAAATTGGGCGTAAAGCGATTGATAAAGTCCTTTTTCATCTTCGAAAACGAGGACATGTTCAGCAAAAGGCTGAGTTGGACCGATATTCTCCTTAGCCCAAATGCGTTTAAAAAACCAATCTGGGAGTGTTTGTTCATTTTCAGAAGCAAGATCCAGTGCCTGTTCAATGTCACGGAAGGCTCCATCTTTTAGTGCTGCGCCTAACTGAGCACGCTGGATTTTCCCACTCTCCGTTTTCGGAAATTGATCTTTTTTCACCGGAATGATGTGATCAGGCTCTATGCCGATTTTTCGAATGATGGCCTCTCTAATCTGTTGAATCATTGTGATTTGTTCCTCTATTGAATCCCTTTGTGAGACAAAAAAGACAGCAAGCGTGTCGTTGCTTGATTCGGGATTATAAATGCCGTACGCAGCGGCAAAGGTGACTTCAACCCCGTCCACCTCTTCTACAACCGCTTCAATTTCGTAATTTAAATAGTTAGCGCCGTTGATAACAATGATGTCTTTTTCTCGACCTGTCAGAACGAGACGCCCTTCGTGAATAAAGCCTAAATCCCCCGTGTGAAACCAGCCGTTTTCCGCAAATACTTCTTGATTGGCTTCCTCATTTTGATAGTAGCCCATCATAATTGTTGGACTCTTCACCTGCAAGCGCCCAACCTGATCTTCTGGCAGCACCTCGTGATGCTCATCTACAATTCGAATCCATACAGACGGAATCGGTGTGCCGACTTCTGTAAACGTCATCTTGTTCGGATGATCGTGCGTCACATATTCGATCTCACTTGTTAATGAATTTTGATCAATCGTCAGCTGGCCATCCTGTTCACCGTTCCGCATAAATTTCTTTGACTGAACAATGGCTGAGGATGTTTCTGACATGCCGTAAGCAGGTACCATCGCATGACGACTTAATCCGTGATGACCCATGATGTGCATGAAGCGCTGTGTGACTTTCGGGACAACTGCTTCGGCTGCATTCATGATATAAGTCAGAGTAGACAGGTCCCAGCTCCCTTTACGAATGTCCTCCTCATATTCATTCATCATAGCAAAAGCAAAGTTTGGCGCCCATGTTCTTGTCACACCGTATGTTTCTACCCAATCGAGCCACACCATCGGCCGCTCGATAAATTGATCGATGGATGGACTAATCTGCTGGCAGCCAAGGTAGACGTCATGTACATGAAACATAACAATTCCACCAACATGATCAAGCGGCATCCAGTTAAGCGACACATCCTCATGTGTAAAGCCGTTTACCTGCTCAAAAGCTATAATTCTAGATAAAATGCTTTGATGATGATGACGGATACACTTTGGCACACCCGTACTTCCTGAAGACAGCAGCTGCAGCACAGGCTCATCCGGCTCCGGCTCATAATGCTGTTCATCTGGTTCATACGCCAGCAATGTTTCAATTGTTAAGATAGGCATGGTCTTTGCTTCAAATGTCTCACGCAGCCCAGCAATGTCCTCAGCACTTGCTTCATTCGTAATAATGAAAGGTTCATTTTGCAGCTGAAACACGCCCTTCAGCTTATTCACACCTTGATTCATTTCATCATAAACAGGCGGCACGGAGACCGGGGTCGGAATGATTCCTCCGAGAATACAGCCCCAGAACACCGTGATAAAATCTTGATGATCTTTCAATTGAAGTAACACTTGATCACCGTTTGTGAGTCCTGCTGCCCTTAAACCGGACAGAACCCGTTCAGCGCTTGTTAGTAATTCAGGATAGGTTTGGGTCAACGTATGCCCGTCTTCTTTCAAATAAGTCACCCCGCGGTCTGGTGACATAAAAGCTGCTCGAATCAGCACCTCTGTCAGTGTGACAGGTGTGCCTGGCTTTTTGATCACATCTCCGCCATACACAAGTGCAGGCGGCTTCTCATGTACAGATGATTGCTTTGTCTCGCTCGCTTCCTTCTTCGAAAGCGGTCCGTTCCCTTGAGTACGCTGTCGATTAGGAAACAGGGCATCTAAGTGATAGGGCGTTTGTTTTTCTGACTGACTTTCAATGAAAGCGGCCGCTTCCTTTACTCCATCTATAGCTTTGGTGCGCTCTTCTATCTTTCTTAATTCCTCTTGATCTATGATTTCAATTGAAAGTAGTGCCTCTGTATCGACTGCTCCACTTTCTGTCTTTGGCAAAGAAGGTAATAAGACAAGAGCAGCTGGTACTTCATGAGGGTGAAGCGGACCTTTCATCAGATCCTCTCTTGTCAGCGAAGGGTCCTTCGCCTGTGCAAATAGCACAAGCGATAGACTGCCTTCTTGATTTTTCTTCGGAATGATGGCACATTCCTTAAGCGGAAAATGAAGCATCATGACTTGCTCTAATGCTTTGAGATCCATCCGTTTTCCGTTGATTCTGACGATATGATTTGCTGCATGTCCTTTTCGTCTACTCACTAACATCGTTCTTCTCCTCCTACATCCAATCCAAAATCTGAATCTTATTTTTTTCAGTCCAAACGCCGACATCCCCTGTCGGATAGAGGTATTCGCCAGTTTGATGTTTGAATGGATGCGGAATTTTATGCGTCTCCATCCAATCAGCAAGCTCCCCGCAAAGTGCTTTGATATCCTTTGCGCCGATAAAAATATCTCCAGGGAATCCTATCGGCATGAGCTGATGCTCTTCGCTCAGGACATATATTTCCGTCTCACAGGAAGGATCATGCACACCTGAATAGACCTCTTCTTGATCTGGGTACAGCACACTGACTTGTGCGTTTTTCGCCCAATCGGTGATCATCCGCTCTTTTTCTTCATTCGTCACGATTGTGAAGGAAGAAAGGGGTGTCTCCATTTGTTCTGTCATCGCTTCAAGTGTGTGGATCAGCTGCTGCATCAACGATTGTATTTGCTTTTCTGTATATTGATTGAGGCGATATGTGACCCGAAGCTCCAGCGTATCTCCCGGAACTGCCACAAGGGTCAGATCATAGTTCGTTTCTTCATGACTCGCAATGTCTATAATGCGCACTCCGTATGGCTCGATAGATTCAATCGGATAGTTTTCAAACACGACAATGCTGTTAAACAATGAATCTCCATTCGGGATGTGGGTCAGCTGCTGAATATCTGGCAGTACGGTATATTCGAACTCCCGCATCTGAAAAACTGTGTCCTGCGTATGTGCCAGCAGCTTGGAAATGGTCCACTCTGGCGTGATCGGCAAACGGAGCGGCAATGTGTTAATAAAGAGCCCTGTCATGCTTTCAACCTGTGGTAAATCCGCCGGCCGTCCTGATACCGTCACTCCGAACACGACATCATCAGATCCTGAATGAAGATGCAAAAGCAGCCCCCATGCTGTCTGAATCAGGGTGCTCATTGTCACCTTTTGCTTGCCTGTCATCTTTTCGAGTTTCTCCTGCATTTCGGGCGTTAGTTTGATACTTAGCTGATCAACACCTGCATCTTCATCTGAAGCATGCCCGTCGTCTCCTGGAAGCGGCGTGGCCTCCTCTACTCCTGACATATAATGTTTCCAGAACGCTAGCGCCTTATCTTGATCCTGCTTTTGCAGCCACTCGATAAAATCTTTATATGGACGGACAGCAGGAAGATCCACCTCCCGTTCATCCACAAGAGAGCGGTACAAAGAAAAGGATTCTTCAATAAAGCTGAACAAGCTCCAGCCATCGATTAAAATATGATGAAAGCTAAAAACAAACGTGCATGTGTTTTCATCACGATGGAATAAGGCAATACGAATCAGCGGTTCATCCATATCTTCTAGTTTGAAATCCTTTAAACGATCTGTTTGCAAATATTGCTGGATGGCTTCCTTCTGATCCGTTTCACTCAGGTGGCGCACATCGTGCTGAGTGAGATGAATGCTGCCTTCTGATTGAATCAACTGAACAGGCTCCTTTAGCACTTCCCAAGCAAATGTTGTCCGCAAAATCGAATGACGTTCCACAAGCAGATTCCAGGCTTTTTCATAGGCTGCGCCGTCCGTTAAGCCTTCGAGCGTCATATGCACTTGACCAAAGTACGCCTGTGACGCTTGATCTAATAGAGCATGAAACAGCATCCCTTGCTGCATTGGAGATAGTGGATACACATCCACTACATTGTCTGGGAGATCATCGATTTGCTTTTGCGTCAGCTGAACCATTGGAAAATCAGATGGCGTAAAACCGCCTTTTGTCTCTACACAATGCGTCAGAATATCCTCCATTTTTTCTTTGAACCGTTCAGGTAACAGACGCACCTCTTCATACTGAAGCAGTTCACGATTGATCATAAAATTCATCTGAAGCTGACCGTTCACAACATATCCGTACACATCGATCAAATGCTGTCTTTCTGCTTTTGGATCATGTACATGTCCATTTCGTTCATCAGCTATATAAAGGTGTGTCTCGTCTATTTGATCTAACTGTCCAAGGTAATTAAAGCTCATCTGCGGCGCTGCCTTTTTGAGTAAACGAGATGCTGTCATGTATTGAAGCAAGCCATAGCCGATTCCCTTTTGCGGCACAGCTCTTAAGGTTTCTTTGACATCTTTGATTTGTCTCTCAACATCGGTTTGAATAAAAGGAATAAAAATAGGATAAGAGCTTGTAAACCATCCGACTGTTCGTGACAAATCCATTTGTTCAAATAAATCCTCGCGTCCGTGCCCTTCTAACGTAATAAGTAGTGGCTTTCCAACGGCTTGCGTGAGTCCTGATAAAAGTAAATCGTTTACCTCTGTTCGGTACGCTTGAGATGCCTGTCTTAGTAAAATATCTGTTTGATCCTTCGTTAATTGAATAGACAGGATTTCTGCATGTTCTTCTATATTGAAAAGCGCAGGTGTTTGAAAAGGAGAACCCTCTTCCTCTTGACTGATGATATTTTGCCAAAAAGGAACCTGCTCTTGTAATTGATCGGTTTGTGCATATTCATAAAGAGCCTCAGCCCACTGCTGATAGGACGCAGTTTTCTTTGCAAGCGCGATTTCCTGCCCTGCCGCAAGCTGCTTCAGTCCATTTAATAGGTCTTCCTGTATGATGCGCCATGAGATTCCATCCATCACAAGATGATGGGCAGCGATAAAGAGTTCAGACGTACCTTCACTTGTGTGGAAAAGAACGGCTTTGATGACCTCCCCTCGCTCTAATGACAACGTTCCTTGACAAGCGGCGGTCTCCATGCAGATTTGTTCCAGCGCTTCCTCCTGAGAAACACCCGTCAGATCAAAGAAGGTGACACAAGGGGTGATGCCAGGCGCACGAATGGTTTGAATCCACGAGCCATCTGCTGCTTTTGTATAAATCGCTCTCAGCATATCGTGATGATCGACAATTTTTGAGAGAACCTGTGTCAGCTGCTTGAGCTGTATGGATTGCTTGAATTCCATATGCGCTGATAAATTCCAATAATCTTGATTTGTCAATGATTGCTCAAAGAACCATGATTGGATCGGAAGCAGGCGAACAGCTCCTGTGACAGGCGACTGATCATAGAACGCAGCAGCATCTGACTTTTTCATAGCGAGTGCCAGCTGTGAAATCGTCTGTTTTTCAAATACATCTCTCGGCTGAATGACGTAGCCTTCCTGTGCTAAGCGCGCCACCATTTGTATGACAATAATCGAATCTCCGCCAAGCTCAAAGTAGTTATCATGTACGCCAATCGAAGGAGTGCCGAGCAGCTGAGTCCACACTTTTTCCAGTACACGTTCTTCCTCACTGAGTGCCCTGTCAGCCGGTTTGTCCACTTCTTCCTGTCTCCACTCTGGCGGCGGGAGACGTTTTTGGTCTACCTTGCCATTTGCCGTGAGCGGGAGTTCCTCCAGCTCTATTAATAGGCTTGGCACCATATAATCTGGCAGTATTTCTTTTAATTGATGGCGAATGTCTTGCGTGGTCACGCTGCCCTTTTGGACAAAATAACCGATCAACCGCTTGTGGCCACTCTCATGCTGGTGCGGAATGACTGCACATTCTATGATGTCTTCAAAGCGCAGCATAGCGGCTTCAATTTCCCCGCATTCGACGCGGTGTCCGCGAATTTTCACCTGATGATCGATTCTTCCTAGGCAGTCGATGATGCCGTTTGGCAGCCAGCGGCCCATATCGCCTGTTTTATATAAACGCGCTCCTTCTTGGAAAGGATGCGGGATAAATGATTGTGATGTTTTTTCTTCATCTCCAAGGTAACCGAGTGCAAGCCCTGTACCGCCTACATAGATCTCTCCAATGACACCTTGCGGAACCGGCTGCAGCTGGTCGTCTAGTACATAAGCTTGTGAATACGCAATTGGCTGACCGATAGGAACCGCCACCTGCCCCTCATCCACTGCCCGAATGTGATGCACACAGGAGAACGTCGTATTCTCAGTTGGTCCATAGCCGTTTAAAAGGCCTTCAGGTAAATACGGCAGCGCTTTACGGATATGAGCAGCTGACAAAGCATCACCACCGACCAATAAGGCATTGAATCCAGATAAAGCTTCTGGATGTTCCTCTGTTAATCGGTTAAACAGCGGCACTGTCAGAAATCCTGTTGTGATCTTGTAAGATGTCAGCGAGTCAGCCAGCGTATCCATTGATAAAATCGTATTTCGATCGGTCAGTATCAGCCTTCCTCCGTTGAGCAGGGCTCCCCATATTTCATACGTAAAGGCATCAAAGGAAAAGCTAGCGATTTGTAAAATACGCGTATGTTCATCAAGGGTGACATAATCTGTTTCACATACAAGCCGGATGACCGCTTGATGCGGAATCAAAACCCCTTTTGGCTGACCGGTTGATCCTGATGTGTAATTGATATAAGCGAGTCCATCAGGTTTGAGGGCAGCAGGTTGGAGTTCTCCCTCCGATAAAAACTCTTCATATCCCTGATCAAGACAAATGAGCTCGGTTTGACTGATCGAGACTTGTTTCAGCCATTCATTTTTTGTTAGTAACAGCTGAATACCTGTATCCCTCAGCATATAATCAATTCGTGCATCTGGATATTCAGGATCAATTGGGACATAGGCCCCGCCTGCTTTCACAATCGCCAGCACCCCAAAAATCATTTCAGGCGACCTGTCGATCAGCAGCCCTACTGGTTCATGCGGCTTCACTCCTCGCTGCTGCAGATAAGCGGCAAGCCGATTGACTTTCTCTTGTAACTCCTGATACGTCCACTGGTCTTCCCCAGATTCGAGGGCAATCGCATGAGGTGTCTTTTTCACCTGTGCTTCAAACCGTTCTGTGATGAGAAGCGGGCCTGCTGGTTGTTCTGTTTTGCCGCTCCATTCATAGAGCAGCTTCTGCTTCTCTTTCTCTGGCAGATAATTCATTTGTCTGATCGGCTGTGCTGGATTTTCACAAATACACGCAAGCAGCTGTTCGTAGTAACGAAGGAACCGTTCCATCGTGTCGTCAGAAAATAAGTCTGCATCATACTCTAGTTTTAATTGAAGACCTTCCGCCCCTTCAAAAACAAACAGGGATAGATCAAACTTGGCCGTATCGTTATCTTCAATGGCTAAAACGGATGTCGCCTCACCCATCGGTGATGCTTCAAGAGGCAGGTTTTGCAGAACGAACATGACCTGAAACAGCGGCTGCTTTCCAGCCTCACGTACAATATTCAGTTCATCTACGACCATCTCAAACGGCACATCTTGATGTGCATAGGCACCCATTGTTGTTTCCTTCACTCGCTCTAATAGCTCTGTGAAAGCCGGATTCCCGCTATGATCGATCCGAAGTGCCAGCGTATTCACGAAAAATCCGATGAGCTGCTCCATCTCCGTCCGATTTCTCCCGGCAATGACGGATCCAATGACAAACTCATCCTGTGAAGACAATCGATGCAGCAAGGTAGAGAAAGCCGAAAGTAATGTCATATAAAGGGTGCTATCTGTTTTCTTAGAAAGAACCGCCAGCTGTTCTGATAACGGCTTCGACAAGCGGTATTTTTTCGTTTTTCCCCTATAGGATTGAACGGCCGGACGCGTGTAGTCATACGGCAGCATCAACTCTTCCACAGGTACCGCAAATTGCTCCTTCCAATAGGAAAGCTGCTTCTGAAGTGTTTCTCCCGTCAAATACTCCTTCTGCCATAGTGCGTAATCTGCATATTGAATTGGCAGTGGTGAGAGATCAGGCTCCCTCCCCTCGATCATCGCTGTATACCATTCGGATAGCTCCCTTGCGGCAATGCCAATCGACCAGCCATCTGACACGATGTGGTGAATGGACATCAGCAGCAAATGATCTGTTTCTGACAGCCGAATTAATTTCGCGCGAAAAAGTGCATCTTGCTCTAAGCGGAAAGGTGTGCCCGCTTCTCTTTTCGCCCATTCAGCCGCTTTTTGTTCTTTTTCTTCCTGTGATGCCAGCTCTGATACATCTACCACCTCAAGCGCTGGAAGAGTCATATGCTCATGTATGATCTGTACCGGTTCATCGCCGTTCATCGCAAAGGATGTTCTGAGCGATTCATGCCTTTGCACCATTTGCTGCAGGCTGTGCTGAAGCACCTTTACATCTAAAGGTCCATTCATCCGAAAGGAAATCGTATTATTGTATAATGCTAGATCGGGCTGTAATTGATAGAGAAACCACTGTCTTTGCTGAGCATAGGACATCGGAAGCTCCTGCCCCTTTTCTATTTTCCGTATCGGAATCGCTTCATCGGCTTTGGCATATGAATCAATCCAGTCCGCTAACTCTCCAAGTCTCGTATGCTCAAAAAGAACGGCGAGCGGCACGTCAAATCCCGTTTTCTGCCTAACAGCTGACAGCATTTGCGTTGCCTTGAGCGAATGACCTCCGAGTAAAAAGAAGTGATCACCACAGCTAATGTTTGAAACATCAAGCAGTTCGGACCAAATGTGTGCCAATAGTTTTTCCGTCTCAGTTTGAGGTGCTCTGTCCTCTGAACCCTGTCCATTTTCCTCTATTAATTCATTGAAATGCACTTCGTCCGGCATCCCATCCTCTGTTTCTTTCCAGTATTCTTCAGGATAGAGATGTACGGAACATTCCCCAGATAGACGAGACTGTATACACGTATAAATGGACTGATACAGCCTTTCTTCAATAGCTTTTGTTTGATCGGTCTTGAAAAAGACATATACGGCCTGCTCTGTTTGTATCTCCTCCTGTATCATTTCTTGAATTTCCTGCTTCGACCGATCCAACCCGATATAAATGAGAGGAGTATCTGTCATCAAGCATGCCAGCATTGTTTGAATGCCTGCCCGCTTTGGAATCGGGAGGTAGCCTCTTTCTTTTAGCATGCCTTTGATTATTGATCCTTCACTCATTCCCGTCTCATCCCACATGCTAAAGCTAAAGCAATACGGCTTTACTGTAGAGGTCAGCCTCTGATAATGAGCAAATTGTTCAACGAACTCATTGGCCGCGCAATAAGCGCCAACGGTCATTCCGCCCTTTAACGTTCGAGCTGACGAGCTAGAAAGGAATAAGACATTCTGCCGTTTAGAAGCTGCTTCATGTAGCGCAATCGTGCCATATACCTTCGCTTCGTACATCGCATGTAATGACACAGACGTCATGTCACGAAGCAGCTCTTCTTGAATGATGCCAGCGAAATGAATAACGCCATGCAGCCTTTTGCCTAAAGCCGCCTCCTGTTTTGAGATCAACGCTTCAATGGCTTTTGCGTCAGTGATGTCCACCTTTTCATAAAGAACTGTACCGCCGCGCTTTTCCGCTAGTTTCTCAAGTGAAATCAATACGTCTTGCTGCTCCATAGATAAAGCCTCTCTCGCCTTTCTTCCAACCAGCACAAGATGCGCTTGATAAGATGTCAGCAGGTGCTCACTCAGCAACCGCCCAATGCCGCCAAGCCCGCCTGTTATCACGTAAAGCCCGGATGATTCAAACGGCGGCTTCTTCCTCCTTTGTTCTTTTTCCAGATGAAGCGGCGTTAAAAGAGGAGTATAACGAACACCTTCGCGATAAGCGGCGATATGATGGCTTGTGTCATGTGTAAGCTCTGTCATAATCGATGATGCATGAGAACGACCTGTATCTGATTCTGCCAGAGAAAAATCAAGACACCTCACCTTGATAAACGGCCATTCATGCTGAACAGCTGTCATCAATCCTGCTGTCGTTGCTTTCTCCACATCATGTGTTTGATCTTCCGGCAAATTCATCGCATGAGCAGAGACAAAGGTGATCTCTACTGGCTCCTCATAGGCAGCGATCGCTTTTGTTACATATAATGCACTCATGCTGCCAGTTTTCTGCGCTTCTTTTGCCAACGCTGCATGAAGTGTGTCTTCTTGAGTTGTGTAGTTCCAAAGGTGAATGATTTGTTTCACCGAAACGCCATACGAACGGAGCGTCTCAAAGAGTTGTTCGTAGTCAGACGGCCGATTCGGGTGGATGATGAAGTGTGTATGGGTGAGTTGTGTGAATGCTTGACCCGGTTCAACCGTAATATAGGTTTCTTCATTGCTTGAAAGGGATCTCAATTGATCTGCCAGCCCTAAAGTATCTGCAAAGATCACCGTGTTCCCTAATGTTTGTTTTTCAGCTTCATGGAGCGGAGCAGGTATCCACTTCTTTTGTAAACTCCAATCAGGCAAGGTGTGTTCATTTTCAAGTCTGATGTCCAGCTCCTTGATGATTTCATCGAATTCGCCTTCCTGCCATCGCTTCTTAAGCTGTGCCCTCTCTATTTTTCCAGAGCTTGTTTTCGGAAAGGCATGCTTCTGGACAGGGATCACACGTGATGCAGATAGACCCATTTTTGTTGCAATATGGGATTTAATATTTTGACTTGCCCTCATGATATAAGAAGGTTCATACAGCTTCGGTGTAAAAAAGAGAATCAGCTCGTCGGATGCAGATGCTTCCATCCGAGCGGAACAAGCGGCGACAAAGCTCGTTTCGACGCCGGGTACTTCCTCTGCAATGACTTCAATTTCATAGTTGTGATAATTTTTCCCGTTGATGATGATCATGTCTTTTTCTCTACCGGTTAATGTCAGCCTTCCTTCGTGCAGGAAACCTAAATCCCCCGTGTGGAACCAGCCGTCTGTTTGAAAAACTTCTTGATTCGCTTCGTCATTCTTGTAATAGCCCTTCATTGTCGTCGGCCCTTTAATTTGCACACTGCCAATATGATCTTCGGGAAGAAGCTCATGCTGATGGTTAACGATACGAATCGTAATACCCGGAATTGGTCTTCCCAGCTCTGTAAAGCTGACGGTTCCCGTCTCCCGTGCCTCCGCTGGTCTTAGCTGCTCTGTGAGTGATGTTTCCTCAAAGGTTAGAACCCCGCTGCTTTCATCTCCCCGCTCTATCGCAAAAGAGAAGACAACGGCTGAAGAGATTTCAGACATGCCGAATGCCGGTCTAATGACGTCTCCCTTTAAGCCGTGCGGAGCCAGCAAGTGTAAAAATCGTTGAATCGTCTTCGGTACGACCGCTTCTGCCCCATTGATCATACAGGTCATAGCAGAAAGATCCCAAGATCCTGACGAGATGTCTTTCTCATAATCATTGATCATCGCAAATGCGAAGTTAGGCGCCCATGTCTTCGTTGCACGGTAGCGGTCCATCCAGTCAAGCCAGCGCAGCGGCTGAGCGATAAAATCATCTGTTCTTGCCCGAACCTGCTCACAGCCCGTGTACACATTGACAAGGTGAAACATCACAATACCGCCAATATGATCTAAAGGCATCCAGTCTAACGACACATCCTCTTGTGTAAACCCATTGGCTGCCACTGTTCCTTTGACATTCGCCAGCACGCTTCGATGAGAATGTTCTACGCATTTGGGCATCCCTGTGCTTCCAGACGTTAAGATAAAAAAGACTGAATCATCCGGTGACGCTGGATAAGCTTCTCTATCTCTTTCTAAAGAAAGCATCGGCTCAACGGCTGCGACACGTAACTTGTCTGTATGCCACAATAAAGCTAATCCTTGCACCTCATCAATCAGCGAGTCATCTGTTAAAATGAGCGGATGCTCCAGCAGGTTCCACGCATGATGAAGCTTCTTCACGGAGGCATTCATTTCCCGATAGGTCGGTGCGGCGGACACTAGTGTTGGAACAAATCCGCCTAACACACACGCCCAAAAGGCTGTTACCATCGCATGATTGGATGAAAACTGAAAGAATACAGGATCACCCGGTTCAAGTCCTAACGCCCTCAAACCTGTCAGAACCCGCTCGGCGTCCTCCTTTAACTGCGCGTAGGATTGTGTGAGTTCATTTTCACTATTGACGATATAAGTCAGACCATTTTTCGTTTTTGCCGCCTCTGTTAAGGCGTCCTGCAAGGTTTGGGCTCCTGCCTTAACATCTAGATCCCCTCCATAGGAAAGGGCGGGTGGCATGTCCGCTAAAGCAGGGGAAGCCATTTGCATCTGTATCGATTCAGCTGCGGCCTCCTGCTCCATGTGATTGTTGAGAAATAAATGAGAGAGGTGATATGGCCGCGGTCGAATGGTTTTTTCACGAGAAAAAACAGCGAAGCGTTCGATTTCGTTGGTTTGTAAAATCGTTCTCTGTACATCTTGTAAAATCGTATCCAATGATTCATGTACATTTGATTTATTTATAATTGATGGTTTCATATGAGTTCCTTTCCTTTTTTGACAGGCAGGGCTGCCAACATGCACCCCTGCCTGAACTAAAGTTTACAAAACGGCTTCTCTATTTTTTTGATTCACGATCTTTTGGATCATCTGGGCATTTTGGGCTGCACACTCTTTGTTTTTGAACATGTCAGCGTGTTGACCGTAGCCTTGATAATAGCGATAAGCACCGGTCGTCGCGTTTTCCCAATGATCCATCCAGTCTGGAATCTCAATTTGCTCTTCTGATTGGATGAAATCAATATCTGCTTGTATCTTTCCTTGATTCACCCCCTTAACAAATGTTTCATAATAGGCCCGCGTTTTTTGAGCAAGCGCTTCTTGAACGAGCTCTTCTTGGGCAAGTTCACTTTGCTTTGATTGATGAACAATCGCTTCGATATCGTCCTCGATGGATCGTCCTTCTAAATCACTTTCTCCAATTTTCTTATAGGAATCGATCATGATGACCTTATCCACCGTCCGTCCTGCTTGTTCAAGCGATTGAACGAGATCAAAGGCCAGATAGCACCCGCCAGAGTAACCCATCAAAGTCAGAGGCCCTTCAGGCTGAAGATGCTGAATATGCTGAACGTATTGCGTCATGCGGTGATCAGCTTCAATAAAATCAAAGGCGATCAAACGAACGCTATTGAGCGTTTTGGCGGCTTCCTGATAGATAAAGCCATAGCCCGGTAATGGTGGAAGAGCAAAGACTGTTGGCGTTTGAGATTCATTGAATACAAGATAGCCGGCAGCTTCATGATCCTGCTGTTGAATATAACGGCTGATGGCTTCAATTGTAGGCGTCTCAAACAACAAGTGAATAGGCACCTGAACATCGAATTCCTTCGACACCTTTGATAAAAGCGACATCGCTTTTAAAGAATGACCTCCAAGCTCAAAGAAATGGTCATCTGTACTGATATCATCTCGTTCAAGCACTTCACGCCACATGACAAGCAGCTTTTGTTCTACCTCATTTGCCGGAAGCTTCACATGGCGGTTTCCTTGAGGCGCTTCTGGCTTTGGCAGCTGACGTTTATCAACTTTTCCATTTGGTGTCAGCGGCATTTTCTCAAGTCTGATCAGCTCATGAGGCTGCATGTAAGCCGGAAGTTTCTCCTTCAGCCCTGACTTGATCACATCAACTTTGTCCTTCCACTCCTCCTCACATGTCATATAGGCGAGCAGTCTTGTATGCTGCGAGCCATGCTGATCCGTTATAAGGGCAGCTTGCTTTACGCCTGGATGCATGAGAAGGTGGGCTTCAATTTCTGTCAGCTCAATTCGGTGGCCGCGAATTTTCACCTGATCGTCCACTCTGCCTGCATACTCAATCAGACCATCTGCTCGAAAATAAGCCAAATCTCCCGTGCGATACAGCCTTTCTCCCGCAGCAAATGGATGTGTGATAAAGGCTTCTTTTGTCAGATCAGGACGATTCAAATACCCCTTCGCAAGCCCTTTGCCGCTGAGACAAAGTTCTCCAACCATTCCAATAGGCTGAAGCTGTCCTTGCTGGCTCAATATATAAGCACCCGTTTGGTTAATTGGCTTTCCAATTGGAATAGAATGCGCTTCTATCGGCGGAGCTTCATCTACAGGATAATAGGTGGCAAAAACGGTTGATTCGGTTGGGCCGTAGACATTGATTAGTCTGCCTTTTCCCATGACAGCAAAGGCTTTTCTCACATGCTGTACAGATGCACGCTCCCCTCCGAACAACACCTTGCGCACACTGTGCATCCAATCGGTTTCTTCATCAACGAGAAGATTAAATAAAGCAGTTGGAACAAACATGACAGAAATGCTTTCTCTTTTAATGAGCTCCGTCAGCTCATGCATATCTAAAATGGTGTCTTTTTTCGGCAAGACAAGCTTTGCCCCATTTAAAAGCGCACCATATACATCAAAGGTAAAGCCATCAAATACGCTGTTGGATAGCGACAGCAGTGTATCTGTTTCTGAAATGGTTAAGTAGTTCGTATTTTTGACCACCCGGGCAATATTGGAATGGGTTGTCATGATGCCTTTTGGCTGACCCGTTGTGCCTGATGTATACATGATATATGCCGTATCGTGTAAACCTGCTTCTAGCGGCAGATTCTCTGAGCTCATAAGTGAAATTTCCTGATCATCTGCAAACAGATACGTACCAGTAAACCCGAGTCCCTTCGCATGACCAATAAAGGATGAGTGAGTCAGAAGATGCGTCGCTCCGCTGTCTTTAAGCATGTATTGAATGCGGCTTTCTGGATAATCAGGATCAATTGGCACATAGGCTGCGCCTGCTTTTAAGACAGCCAGCAGACTGACAATGAGTTCAGGTGTTCGATCAGCTAAAATGGCGATGACCGTTTGATGTTCAGCCCCATTTTTTTGCAAATGCCTTGCCAATCGATTGGCCTGTTCATTCAGCTCGGCATATGTCATCGTTTGCTCTTCTGCTGATAGTGCCACTGCATTTGGCTGTTTGCCGACATTATGCTCAAACCATTTCGACAAATACAACTGGTCATGCTCAAGCTCAGGTGCATTCCATTCCTCAAGAATCTGCTGTTTTTCCTGCTTCGTGACGAGCGGGAGTGTATGAACCGATTGATCGGGATGCTTGACCGCCTCATTTATCAATAGACTGAGCTGTTCCTTTAACTTGTGAACAAATTGAGGATCAAACGCTCTTTTGTTAAAGGCCAGCTTCAATAGCAATTCTTCTCCAGGCGATGCGAGCAGATTGAGATCATAGTTTGATTTTTCATAGACATTCATGTTCTCCACCGTGAACCCTAACCGTGCCTCTTGCTCGTCCTTCTTTGCGGCTGGGACATTTTCAAACACGACAATATGATCAATGAGCTGCTGCTGACCTGTCTTTGCCTGAATATCATAAATCGGAATATATTGGTGCGGCTCGGCTGCAAGAGACTGCTGTTGTGTTTCTGACAGGAGTGCACGAAATGTCATGTAATCTGTCAGCTTAATTCTTCTTGGGATGACATTGATGAATAATCCAACCATTCTGTCAACGCCAGCCAAGTCTGCCGGGCGTCCTGACACAACTGTTCCAAACAACACATCATTTGACCGCTGATACCTGCTCAGCAGAACTGACCAAACGGATTGAAGCGCACTGCTTAACGTCGCATTTTGTTGCAGCGCTAACTCTGATAAAGCGGCCGTTTCTTCTTTGCTCATGGCCCATTCAATTTCGCCTAATTCATGTTCATTCGTTTGTTTTCGCTGTTCTTTAAAGGTTGATTGTCCATCAAACCCTGCTAATGATTGCTGCCAATATTGAAGTGATGCTTGTTTATCTTGTTTTTCCAGCCACTTTATATATTCTTTATATGGTTTGACCGGTTCTAGCTTATAAGGAACGTCATGTAAAAGTGCATGGTAAATCGCAAACAACTCCTGCACCACAAGTCCAAAGCACCAGCCATCCAGAAGGATATGATGATAGCTCCATATCCAGCGATAGCTGGCAGAACCCGTTTGGAAAACAGATGCCCGCATGAGAGAATCCTTCGAGAGGTCAAATCCTCTCAGCTGATCCTGTTGTTTGAATTTCTCGATACGTTCAAGCTGTTCGTCTTCAGAAAGATCTTGCAAGTCCACAACATCAAGTGTAAAAGGACGCTCCTTTAGCACAACTTGGACAGGGCGCTTTACTTTTTCGTGGAGAAACACGGTACGAAAAATATCGTACCGCTCCACGATGATATTCATGCTTTTCTCAAGTAAGTCATGATGCAGTATGCCCTTAACGTTCATATCCATTTGCTCTACATAAAAGCCCTTTTCTTGATGATGGAGGGTATGAAACAGCATTCCTTCTTGCATCGGTGACAGATAATACATGTCTTGAACTTGATCCCTTTTAAATTGACTCATCTATTTCATCCTCCCTTCCTATTTTTATGACTGATCTCGTGTGTTGTTAAGTCAATTTCTTCTCAAGCATGTCAAAAATGTCGTCCATTTCATCCATTTCAAGGTCAGCCGCAGAGAAGTCACTTGGCGTAAATTCCCGTTCTTGCTGCGCTAAGCAATGGGTGATGATGGATTGGATTTTTTCCTTCAACAATGCCATGAACTGCTGTATCGTCTGTTCTTCATATTCACTTGCACAATAGGAGCAAGACAAAATGAATCGATTGTGTTGAACAAGACCACTAAGGTTCAGCTTATAAACAGCTTCCGAATCAGGACTTGCTTGTCGTCCCATATCATGGATGGACGGCCCAAAGAGTTCTGTCGTCACTTCCTGATCAATCTGTCCAAGATAGTTCAAGCTGATTTCAGGATGTACATGGTGTCCTGACGGTTCAGTGGCTGTCATGTATTTTAAAATCCCATAGCCAATTCCTTTATTTGGCACACGCCGCAGCATTTCTTTCGTTCCTTTAATAGCATCAGCTATGGTCTGATCCGGCTTCGCTTCAAGAACAACTGGATACATACTCGTAAACCAGCCAATTGTGCGAGAGACATCCAGCCCTGATAAAATATCCTCTCTTCCATGACCTTCAAGCTGCACATGTACATGGGACTCACCTGTCCACTCTTGAACAGCAAGACCAAGAGCACATAAAAGAATATCGTTCATTTCCGTTGTGTACGGCAGATGAATATCGGTCAAAAGATGCTCAGTTTCTGTTTCTGTCAGCTGCATTTGAACCGATTTGGTTTCGGCAACTCTTCTTTTCGTCACTTCATGATCAACAGGTAATGCGGTTAATGGTTTGCTTTCAATTTCTGCCCAATACTCCTGCTGACTTTTTAATGGCTGTGACTGTGCATAACGTTCAATGGCCTCTGCCCATTCTTTAAAGGAATGAGTTTTCAGCGGCAGGACAAGGGCTTGTCCCTGAGATGCCTGCTGATATAGAGACATAAAGTCCTCTAGTAAAATTCGGCATGAGACACCGTCAATAACTAAATGGTGTGTCACGATGAATAAATGATCGCCATCTTCTGCATGAAAACAAATCACTTTCATCAATGGACCTGTTTCGAGGTTCAGCTGACGCTGATACTCATTGGCAATTGTGGAAATTGCCTTTTTCACATCGTGCTCTTTTGAGACATCATGAGAAATAATCGCTATCGGTTCCGGTAGCTCCCTCTGGTTGTATTGCAGGATGCCGCTATGTTCCTGCTTGTATACCATACGCAGTGCATCATGATGTGAAATTAGTTTTTGCATGACTTGTTCTGTAATGGAAAGGTCAAATCCATTTGGCGCATGAAGCATCATCGAGAGATTCCAATGGTGCTGATCGCTGAATGCTCGTTCAAAGAACCAGCGCTGAATCGGTGTTAAAATGACTTCTCCTTCGACAGATGATTGGTCGGCTGTGAGAAGATCGGCTTCCTCGATATATGGGCGCAGTTCCGCAATCGTCGGGTACTGGAATAGAAGTTTCATATCGAGCTTCCAGCCTGCTTGCGTGAGTCTGCTTGCCATTTGGATGCCTTTAATCGAATCTCCGCCAAGGAAAAAGAAGTGATCGTGAATGCCGACTTGGCTGACGCCAAGGACATCTTCCCAAATGCCGCAAAGCAGCGTTTCAACTTCGTCTCTTGGTGCTTCGTATATCGTTTGGTTCGCTTCGATATCAGGAGCTGGCAATGCTTTCAGATCAACTTTTCCATTTGCCGTCATTGGAAATTGGTCTAGCTTGATGATCCATGATGGCACCATGTATTCTGGCAACGTTCGTTTTAGGCTTTCTTTCAGGGCTGTTGTTTCTTCAGCCGTGATGACATAAGCGATAAGTGCATCTTGATCACTCGCATCTTTGACTGTTGTCACGACGGCTTCTTTCACCGAATCCAGCGTCAGAAGCTGGGCTTCAATTTCTGACAGCTCAATACGGAAGCCGCGGATGTTGACCTGATGGTCTATTCTGCCGAGA
This sequence comes from Bacillus sp. FSL R5-0659, assembly GCF_038008785.1. Lineage (NCBI taxonomy): Bacteria > Bacillati > Bacillota > Bacilli > Caryophanales > Bacillaceae > Bacillus > Bacillus sp. FSL R5-0659. The sequence goes on along the minus strand of NZ_JBBOZU010000001.1, from coordinate 392,528 downwards.
TAGATCAGCTCGCCATCCTCTGTCCATTTCACTAAATCGCCTGTGCGGTACATGCGCTCGCCTGGATAGAATGGATCTGGGACAAATCGTTTATCTGTTTCCTCTGGAAGATTCCAGTAGCCTCTTGCCAGTCCTTTTCCTGCAATCACGAGCTCGCCCGGTACGCCTGGCGGCGATAGGTCATATAACGAACTCATGATGTAAAAACGAGTATTGGCAATGGCTGTTCCAATCGGAAGCGTGCCTTGTTCTGGATCGATCATTCCGCTTGTCGCTACGACCGTATTTTCAGTTGGACCGTAGTTATTGACGAGTTGATATGGAACTGGCTTCACCTGTTTCAGCTTGTCTCCGCCTGTTAGTAAGTAACGTAGAGAATGGTTGTCCATTGACATAAACTGCTCACAAAGCTGTGTTGGCAGGAAGGCAATGGTGATGCCTTCTTCATTGAAATACGCATTGAGCTTGATCATATCGAGGCGAATTGCTTCGTCGATGATATGCAGCTCTGCGCCAGCGATCCACGTCGGGAACATCTCCCAAATGGAGGCGTCAAAGCCAAAGCCTGCATATTTCGCAGTTCGATCCTTGTTCGTCACTTGGAACGCATCATTGTGCCAGAATGCAAGATTCACAAGAGACTGGTGCTCGACCATGACACCCTTCGGCTGTCCCGTCGTCCCAGACGTGTAAATCATGTAGGCAAGATCCGTTGGTTTGATCTGAACCTGAATCTCGTGAGCTTCTCCCTCTACCGCATCTTCTATGAACAGGATATGACCTGTGAATGAAGGTGGTGCAGTAAGTCCTTTCTGCATCAGAAGTACCTCTGCCCCGCAGTCTTCCAGCATGTATGCAATACGCTGCGCTGGATAATCTGCATCAATCGGAACAAATGCCGCACCTGACTTGAGAACGCCAAGGACAGCAGCTGTCATGTCAAGAGATGGGCGGGTGAGAATGCCGACGCGGTCTCCTGGTTTTGTGCCGCTTGCGATGAGCCTTGAAGCGACTACATTCGCCCGGCTGTTCAGCTCTTTATACGTCCAGCTCGTTCCGCAGAAGGTCGCCGCTTTTTGATGCGGTGCTCCTTGTGCCTTCGCCTCAATCAGGGCATGAACGGTTTGATCTGACGGGACGTCTAGGACAGGTCCTGACCATTCATTGATCAGCTCTCGTTTTTCCTCTTCAGTTATGAGAGATAGCGCTGAAATCGGCTGATTCAGCTTAGTCACCATATCGTCTATGATTTTTTCAATATATCGGCTCCAGCGCTGAATGGTGCTCTTTTTAAACAGAGCCGCTGCATACTCAAAGCGCAAGCCCACTTGATCATTTTCTTCAAATACACCAAGCGTTATATCAAATTTTGCATGAACGGTATCTTGCTGCTTTTGTGACAGCTTGAGTCCATTCAAATCCGGTAACGTCAGGTCACGGTCATCTGTAGTCAGCATGACACTAAACAATGGATTGCGGCTCGTGTCTTTCGAAAGATCTAACTGAGCCACCAATTCCTCAAACGGAAATTCTTGATGTTCATAGGCTGATAGGCTGCGATCTTTCATTTTTTCAAGCAGCTGTGCTGTCGTGTCTTCTGGCTGCACTTCGTTTCGAAGAGCAAGCGTATTGACAAACATGCCTGGAACTCGTTCGATTGAAGCATGCGTACGTCCTGCGGTTACAGCGCCTATGACGATATCTGTCTGCCCAGTTAATTTCGAAAGGAAAATGGCAAATGCTGTTTGCATCACCATGTTCAAGCTCACACCTTTTTCCGCCATGAGCGTTTTGATGGATTGCACCTTTTCAGCAGACAACCATCTATCGACTCGCCCTCCTTCAAATGACTGAACTTGAGGACGCGGAAAATCAAGGGGCAGCGCTAAGTCTTCTGGCGGCTGTGCATATTGCTCCAGCCAATACTGCCGCTGTTTCTCAAGCAGCGCCTGCTGATTTTCTTCCTGCTGCCATACCGCAAAATCCTTATAATGCAGCTGAACTGGCGGTAACGTCTTTTTCTCATACAGCTCTGCCAGTTCTTGAATGAGCAGGCTTCGTGTGACACCATCTGCAATGATATGGTGCATATCCATCATGAATACATATTTCTCATCAGAAAGCTTCGCCACTTTTGCCCTCATTAATGGTGCTTGATGTAATGAGAATGGTGTAATGAATGACTCGATAACAGACTGCTCCTGACCGCCCTCGATTTCATCAACCTCTAATGTAAACGGCACTTGGCGATAGACTTTTTGAACGGGTACGCCGTCAATTTCTACAAAGGCTGTCCGCAATGATTCATGTCTGTCGATCAAGGCTTGAAGCGCTGCTTCCAGCTGCTTCACATCAAGGCTGCCTTCCATCATTAAAACGGCTGGCATATGATAAGTGACTGCTTCTGGATGCAGCTGCTGCAGTACATACATCCGCTTTTGAGCAGAAGAGACGGGATAGAAATCTTGCTTTTCTGCCGGCTCAATGGATGTAACCACCGAAGAATCCGTTTCGTCCAAGTAGGCAGCCATCGCTCGTATGGTTGGTTTTTCAAACAGAACTTTGAGCGGCACATGCTTGTTCAGCTTTGCTTGCACCTTCGAAATGAGCACCATGCCCTTGAGGGAATGACCTCCTAATTCAAAGAAGTGGTCAAGAACACCCATTTGTTCCACCCCAAGAACTTCTGACCAAATGTCACACAGCGTCCGCTCAAGTTCCGTTTCTGGTGCCACATGCGCCGTACGGTTCATATGCACTTCATGCGGAAGCGGCAAAGACTTCGCATCCACCTTTCCGTTTTGGGTAAGTGGAATGTGATCGACTTTCACAAAGTACGTTGGAATCATATAATCCGGCAGTGTCTCCGCAAGATTTTCTCTAAACGTCAGTGTTCCAATGTGTTCAGGCGCTGTGTAATAGAGTGCAAGCTCCGGCAAACCGGACAGGTGCAGAACTTTCACATAGACTTCTTGAATAGATGCCAGAGCACGTGCGGCATGCTCAATTTCCTGTTTCTCAATGCGATAGCCGCGGATTTTCACTTGATCATCGACTCTTCCAAGAAACTCAATATCTCCATTTGCATGCTGTCTGACCAAATCCCCTGTTCGATACATTCGCTCTTGAGGGTCATATGGATTTTCAAGAAAACGTTCCGCTGTTAACTCAGGCTGATTCAAATATCCTCTCGACACGCCTTCCCCAGATATATAAAGCTCTCCCGGCGCGCCGTAAGGGACAAGACGCTGCTGCTGATTGCATACGAGTGCTCTAGTGTGTGCAATTGGCTGCCCGATCAAAGATCGTTCCTTCAGAGCGTCCAGCTCTTGCGGTGTGATCAGCTTGGTCACTGTACCAATGGTTGTCTCAGTCGGACCGTAATGGTTCATTACTGCCACGCATGGATGCTGCTTCATAAATGTTTCAACATCCTCAGGAATGATCGGTTCTCCTCCAAGTACCACTAGGCGTAAAGCGTTAAATGAATGTTCTTTAGAATCTGCCATCATATGAAATAAGGATGGTGTCATTTTGATATAAGTCAGCTCTTGTTCATCAATCAAACGCATCAGACGTACAGGGTCTGTATACACCTCTTCACGAGGAACATAAAGTGTCCCCCCTGCTTTTAAAACAGGGAAAATGCTTGTGTAACCAAGATCATATGCATAAGAAGAAAGCAGTGCTGTCCGATCACATTCTTGCAATGTCACCTCATTTGTCAGCCAATTGACGTAGTGTGATAGATTACGATGCGTGAGCTGTACTCCCTTCGGCTTCCCTGTTGTCCCAGATGTGTAAATCACATAAGCGAGCTGATCGACCGATACTTCTGGCAGTTCTAGTGAATAGCTTTGTTGCACTGCTTGTTCAACCTGCACCACTTGAATCGACTTGCGATTTTGATAGGAATCAGCAAGAGACTCATTTGTCACGATGACTTGTGCACCTGAATCCTCTAATGTGTAGCGGATTCGTTCAGCCGGAAAAGCTGGATCAATCGGGACAAACGCTCCTCCTGCTTTCATCACACCAAGCATGGAGACGATCACATAGACAGAGCGGTCAAGAATCAGTGCCACAGTTTTTTCTTTCTCTACGCCTCGTTTCTTAAGTTCACAGCTAAGTGCATGTGACATGTCTTCCAGCTCGCGGTAGGTGAGTTTTCTTTGATCATCCCTGACGGCAATAGCATCCGGTGTTTCCTTAGCCTGACGTGAAAATTGGACATGGAATGGCTCATGACGATTCGTTGGCCCTTCGGCTTTTTTCTCCAGACGCTCTATTTGTTCATGCTGATCCAGTATACGGAGCAAGCCGATCTGTTCCTCTGGATGACGAACCGCCTCACGAATAATCGCTAGGAGGTGAGTTCCGAACCGGCGGACGGTCTCTTCTTTAAATAACGCCGCTGCATAGTCAAAGCTCAGTTTTAATGCTCCCTCGCGTTCAAATGCTTCTAAAGATAAATCAAATTTGACCGAGTGATGCTGAATGGCATAAGGCGAAATGTTCAGATCGCCGAGCTTTAACGCTGGAACCTCCATGTTCTGCATGTTAAATGACACGCTAAAAAGCGGGCTCCGAGTTGTATCACGGTCTAATGGAAGATGTGCAATTAACTCTTCGAGTGGATAGCTTTGATGTGCAAAAGCGTCAACACTTGTTTCTTTTATTTCTTCAAGCAGCTGTAAAAATGTTTTGGTTTGTTCTGGTTTTCCGCGCATTGCAATGGTGTTAATAAACATCCCCGGCATGTCCTGGATATCAGGGTGTGTCCGTCCAGCAACAGGCGAACCCACAATGATATCTTCCTGCCCGCTATAGGAGGCAAGCAGCACTTGAAAGGCGGATAACAAGAACATATACATGGTCGTATCGGTTTTCTGAAGCAGTTCATAAATGCGCTGAGTGGTTGCTTGATCACAGCCAAACATGAATCGTTCTCCAGAAAAATCACGTTCTGCTGGACGCGGATAATCAGTTGGCAGCTCTAAAACCGGTAAATCTCCTTCAAATTGCTTCAGCCAATATGCTTCATGCTCCTTCAGTTTCTCCGTTTCTTCTTCACTTAGCTGCCAGACAGCGTAATCTTTATAATGAATGGCTCTTTCAGTAAGAGCTTCTCCATCATAAGCCTTCGCCAAATCTTGAATGAACGTCTTCATGGAGCTGCCATCTGTAATGAGATGATGTGCTTCCAAAACGAGAAGATGACGATTCTCACTGACCTTTAGCAGCTGAGCTCGTAGAAGGGGTGCCGCTGTTAAATCAAATGGCGATTGACGTTCAGCAAGAAATGCCTCAGCCTCTTCTTCCTTGATGTCATGAACAGGAAGGTCAAATGCAGACCATTCATGCACCCTTTGGACAATGTCTTCTCCATTCATATGAAAACTCGTTCTTAAGATTTCATGCGTTTGGATTAACTGATTAAATGCTGATTTGAGCCGCTCATATTCGAGTGTTCCTTCAAGCGTTAAGACGATCGGAATATGATAATTCGTGCTGTCAGGTTCAAGTGTCTGCAAAATGTATAAACGGCGCTGAGCTGGTGATACCGGATATTCATCTGCCTGCTCTGCTGGTAAAATAGGATGTCCGGCATCTTCTTGACCATCCTGATCGATGTAAGCCGCTAATGAGCGAATCGTCGGCTTCTCAAAAATCATTTGAATCGGCACTTCCTTTTGAAGCACTTCTTGAACCTTTGCAGACATCATCATCGCTTTGAGCGAGTGCCCGCCAGCCATAAAGAAATGCTCGTCTACCCCAACCGTTTTCCCAAGAAGCTCCTCCCAAATGTCAGCGAGTACCTTTTCTGTCTCGGTCTCAGGCGGCATGATTTTGATCTCTTCGCGATGCACTTCGTCCGGCTTTGGTAAAGCTTTTCTATCTAATTTCCCGTTCGTTGTCAGCGAAAAGGTATCCAGCTTCATCACATAGTGCGGCACCATATAAGCTGGCAGCTTTTGATTGAATACATCTCGCACCTCTTCTTCTGTGAGCGTTCCTGTGAAGTAGGCGATGATTTCTTTTTCTTCTGAAGAAAGCTGCTGAACAAGTACAACCGCATCATCGATACCCGTTTCTTGGCGAAGCACCGTTTCAATTTCACCAAGCTCAATACGGAAGCCTCGAATTTTCACCTGATCATCTGCACGGCCAAGGAATTCGATCTGACCATCCGCACCATATCTAGCCAAGTCACCTGTTCGATACATCCGTCCTGACGGCTTAAAAGGATCTGCCATGAATACTTGATCAGTCAAATCTGGACGTTTGATGTACCCTCTTGAAACACCGTCCCCGCCTACATACAGCTCTCCTGGCGCTCCAATTGGCTGAAGTCTCTGATAGTCATCTAAAATATAAGCTGACGTATGATTGATCGGCTGACCAATTGGGATCGGACCCGTTTCATCTCCTCTTACTTCGTAAATGGTCGAGATGGTTGTATTTTCTGTTGGACCATAGACATTCAGCAAGGTAAGTGATGGATGATGCTTTTTCACAAGCTCCGCACTTTTCTCATTGATCACATCACCGCCGGTGAATAATGTTTTTAACCCTTTGAACATTTGCGGCCGCTGCTGAGCGAGCTGATTAAATAAACCAGTCGTTAAAAAGAGCGCCGTGATTTGATGTGTTTGGATAAATTGTTCGAATCGGTGTATATCCAATAAAGTATCACGGTCAACAGGATAAAGCGTCGCCCCATTCAGAAGCGTAGTGAAGATTTCAAGGGTAATCGCATCAAAGCTGACAGCTCCTGTATGCGCCATACGATCCGACGTGTTCAAGCCCAATTTCTCCTGAGAGCATGCTAACCTCACAATATGCTGATGCTCAATTTGCACTCCTTTGGGCCGTCCAGTTGATCCCGATGTGAACATGATATATGCCAATTGAGATGGAGACGTCTCGACGACTGAAAACTCCGCTTGTGAGTGATGAGTCATGCCGGTCACATGAATTGCTTTGATGCTTTCATCAACCGGCGGCTGGCTGTCAGCATAAAGCAAAATGGCTACGCCACTGTCTTCAAGCATCCAACGGATTCTCTCCTCAGGCTGAGCTGGATCAATCGGCACATAGGCAGCCCCTGCGTGTAAAATGGCTAAAATGGCGATCACCGCATCTGCTGATCGGTTCATATACACCGCGACAGCATCCCCCGGCTGAACGCCGTTTTCTACAAGGATGCTGGCTAAACGACGGATTTCTTGTCCAAGCTCTTCGTATGTGAATGTTCGCTCGCCTTCGACTAATGCCAGGTGGTTTGGCTGCGCTTTGATACGTTCATTGAGCAGCTCGGGAATGGACAGGTGCTTCGGATAATCTCTCTCCGTCTGATTCCACGCTGCAATCTGCTGCTTTTCTTCTTCTGTGATACATGTCACTTCATGAAGATACATGTCAGGATTTTGAATGATTTGCTTTATGAGATTGGTCAGATGTTTCGATATATTTTCAATGACTTTTTCTTCAAACGCCACCGCATTGTATTTGATTTTCAATGTCCACGTTTCACCCGGATAGACAAGAAGATTCAGATCGAAATTCGTTTGTTCAAATCCGTCCTTTACATCAATGGCAAAACCGAGACGTGCAGACATGGTGTCACCAGACAGCTCCTGATCTAAAGGATAGTTTTCAAACCCAACCAAATGATCAAAGAGCTTTCCTCCAGCAGCTGTTTTCTGCTGAATGTCATAAAGCGGCATAAAATCATAGTTTTCCGCTTCCAGTGCATGCTGCTGAACCTTTTGAAACAGCTGTTTGAAGGTCTGTTCCTGATCCAATGTCACCCGAACAGGTATCGTATTGATAAACAGTCCTGCCATTCGCTCAATTCCAGACACACTTGGAGGTCTGCCCGATACGACTGTTCCGAATGTGACATCATCTGCTGCATGATAGGTGCTTAAAAGAACGGACCAGACAGCCTGAAAAAGGTTCGGTGCTGTCACTTGGCATTGTCTTGCCGCATCTTGAATGGCTTGTACCGTTTGTGCATCCCATGTAAACGTCCATTCCTGATGGTCATATTGTCCGTTCGCCTCTTTTTGCTGCAGCAGCCCTTGGTGCTGAACAGCGCCATCCAGCCGCTCCTTCCAATAGTCTTCCGCTTCTTGTTTGTTTTGCTTTCCAAGCCACTGGATATAGTCCGCATAAGGCTTACCTTGTGAGCGATCCGGGGTTCGGTCGTTCCGATAAGATTCATAGTAATGAAACAGTTTTTTCATCAAAACACCCATGGACCAACCATCCATGATGATGTGATGGTTGCTCCAAATCAGGTGCCAGTTTGTTTCATTTAATTGAAAAACAGCGACTTTCAACAACAGATCATTCGTTAAGTGAAATCCTTGCTTTCTCACTTGCTTTTTATATTGATCCAATACCTTTTTCTGCTCTTGATCATTCAGATGAGATAGATCTTCTCTATACACATCTAAATGACGTTCAGCCAGTACAACCTGACGAGGCTTTTGTAATTGCTGATAGACAAAGGCTGTACGCAGAATGTCATATGTCCGTACGAGTTCATTGAGGCTCTTTTCAAAAAGATCGAGATCAAAATCTCCGCTTATTCCAAGCTCAAGCTGTGTGAAATAAGAGGAGGAATCAGGGTCTAGCATGGCATGATACAGCATGCCCTCTTGCATTGGTGTTAAAGGATATACCTTTTGAATTTTCTGCTTGCTCATAAGTCCACCTCTTCATTTTGCTTAAAATAGATCCATTAGCTTTTCAAGTTCATCCATGGTAAGATCCTCATCCCCCACATCACTAGGTGTGATCTGACTCTCATCCTGTGATAGACAATGTGAGATCAATGTCTTCACATTCTTTTCTAGGAGTTCCTTGAACTGTTCCATCGTCCGCTCTTCGAATTCAAGGTGATGATAGGAAATCGTCACATGGAGCATTGCTTGTTCTACGAAACCAACAATATCTAGCGCATGAGGTTTCTCGGATTCAGGGCTCAGCGATTGTCCTGCATGCCATGCAGAGCGTCTCATTTCACCGCCACCGATCTGTTCATCAAACTGGCCAAGATAGTTAAAGCTGATATCTGGTGTGACTTGAAAATCAATATCGTCCTTCATCTTGTCAGGCGTTAAGTATTTTAAAACGCCATAGCCGATCCCCTTGTTCGGAATGTGTCTGAGTTCCTCTTTTAAATGCTTGATTTGATAAGAAAGATCGTCTGCATGCGACATATCCAGTAACACAGGATACATGCTAGTAAACCAGCCGATGGTCCGTGACACGTTAACCGCAGGGAGGATGTCCTCTCTCCCGTGCCCTTCAAGATGAATAAAGTGCCTGTCTTCACCTGTCCACTCTTTCATGGACAATCCTAATGCCGTCAGCAAAATATCATTGATTTCTGTTTGGTAGGCTTCATGTACATCCGTCAGCAGCCTGTGCGTTTCCTCTTCAGACAATGTAAAACGAATGGTTTCTGTATGAAGCATTCGTTGATCCTCCGTGACATGATCCTTTTGAAGCGGAGGAACGGAATGCGCAAGTACCTTTTTCCAATACTCTCTTTCCGATAGCAGCTCATCTGACACAGCATATTCAGTCAGCTTCTGGGCATATTCTTGGAAGGAGTGTGTTTTTTCAGGGAGGGTAAGAGTTTCCCCGCGCTTCGACTGTTCATAAAGAGCCATGAAATCTTCAAGGAAAATGCGCCATGACACCCCATCAATGACAAGATGGTGTATAGCAAGCAATAAATGATCCCCTTGATCCGTTCGGAAAATAGCAGATCTCACTAAAGGCCCGTCTGCTAGCGATATACTCGCCTGCACTTCATTTGACAGCTTTTCTACCTGCCTGATTTGCTGCGACAGCTCTCCTTTTACTTCCACCACGTCAATTGCCACATTGTTTTCCTCGATTCCTCGATGACGCTGGATGACGCGCCCTTCTTCGAGCGGATACACCAGTCGCAAGGCATCATGATGAATCATGAGCTGTTCCAGTACTTGCTGAACGACTTCCTCATCCAAACCATTTGGTGCTTGGAGCATAACCGATTGGTTCCAATGATGCTGATTCGTAAAGTTCCGTTCAAAGAACCAGCGTTGAATCGGTGTTAAAATGACTTCTCCTTCGACAGGTGATTGGTCGGCTGTGAGAAGATCGGCTTCCTCGATATATGGGCGGAGCTCCGCAATCGTTGGGTACTGGAATAGAAGTTTCATATCGAGCTTCCAGCCTGCTTGCGTGAGTCTGCTTGCCATTTGGATGCCTTTAATCGAATCTCCTCCAAGGAAGAAGAAGTGATCGTGAATACCGACTTGGCTGACGCCAAGGACATCTTCCCAAATGCCGCAAAGCAGCGTTTCAACTTCGTCTCTTGGTGCTTCGTATATCGTTTGGTTCGCTTCGATATCAGGAGCTGGCAATGCTTTCAGATCAACTTTTCCATTTGCCGTCATTGGAAATTGGTCTAGCTTGATGATCCATGATGGCACCATGTATTCTGGCAACGTTCGTTTTAGGCTTTCTTTCAGGGCTGTTGTTTCTTCAGCCGTGATGACATAAGCGATAAGTGCATCTTGATCACTCGCATCTTTGACTGTTGTCACGACGGCTTCTTTCACCGAATCCAGCGTCAGAAGCTGGGCTTCAATTTCTGACAGCTCAATACGGAAGCCGCGGATGTTGACCTGATGGTCTATTCTGCCGAGATAGATCAGCTCGCCATCCTCTGTCCATTTCACTAAATCGCCTGTGCGGTACATGCGCTCGCCTGGATAAAATGGATCTGGGACAAATCGTTTATCTGTTTCCTCTGGAAGATTCCAGTAGCCTCTTGCCAGTCCTTTTCCTGCAATTACGAGCTCGCCCGGTACGCCTGCCGGCGATAGGTCATATAACGAACCCATAATGTAAAAACGAGTATTGGCAATCGCTGTTCCAATCGGAAGCGTGCTTTGTTCTGGGTCGATGACTCCACTTGTCGCTACAACCGTATTTTCAGTTGGACCGTAGTTATTGACGAGTTGATATGGTACTGGCTTCACCTGTTTCAGCTTGTCTCCACCTGTTAGTAAATAGCGTAGAGAATGGTTGTCCATTGACATAAACTGCTCGCATAACTGCGTTGGCAGGAAGGCAATCGTGATCCCTTCTTCATTGAAATACGCATTAAGCTTGATCATATCGAGACGAATTGCTTCGTCGATAATGTGCAGCTCTGCGCCGGCGATCCACGTCGGGAACATCTCCCAAATGGAGGCGTCAAAGCCAAAGCCGGCATATTTCGCAGTTCGATCCTTGTTCGTCACTTGGAACGCATCATTGTGCCAGAATGCAAGATTCACAAGAGACTGGTGTTCGACCATGACACCCTTCGGCTGTCCCGTCGTCCCAGATGTGTAAATCATGTAGGCAAGGTCTGTTGGCTTCACATGAATCTGAATCTCGTGAGCTTCTCCCTCTACCGCATCTTCTATGAACAGGACATGACCTGTGAATGAAGGTGGTGCAGTGAGTCCTTTCTGCATCAGAAGTACCTCTGCCCCGCAGTCTTCCAGCATGTACGCAATACGCTGCGCTGGATAATCCGCATCAATTGGAACGAATGCCGCACCAGCCTTGAGAACGCCGAGGACAGCAGCTGTCATATCAAGAGATGGACGGGTGAGAATGCCGACGCGGTCTCCTGGTTTTGTGCCGTTTGCGATGAGCCTTGAAGCGACTACATTCGCCCGGCTGTTCAACTCTTTATACGTCCAGCTCTTTCCACAGAATGTCGCCGCTTTTTGATGCGGTGCTCCTTGTGCCTTCGCCTCAATCAGGGCATGAACGGTTTGATCTGACGGGACGTCTAGGACAGGTCCTGACCATTCGTTCAGCTGTTTTTGCTGCTGCTGCGGTGACAATAATTTCATTTGATCTAAAGATTGATCTGGCGCTGACACCATTTGTTCCAGCAAATGAAGGAAATATTCTTTCCACTTTTCAATTGACGTCTTTTGAAAGATAGAACAATTAAAATCAAACACGAGCTCAATTTGATCTGCGGATTCGTTTCCAGTTAAGGTCAAATCAAATTTGGCGATATTCTCCTCGAATGGCTGTGGAACAACGTGAAGCCCATCCATCGATAAATCACGAATATCCGCATTTTCCATTGAGAAGACCACATCAAAAATTGGATGACGGCTTGTGTCTCGAACCGTTTGCACCTGATCTACCAATTCTTCAAATGGGTACAGCTGATGCTCGTTTGCCTCTAACACAAGCTGATGGACATTTGACGCAAATTCAGCAGCAGTCTGATGTCCTGCTGGTCTTGTTCTAAGTGCCAGCGTGTTCACAAACATGCCAATCACAGATTGAATATCAGGATGGGTTCTACCCACAACCGGAGAACCAATGATGATATCCTCTTGTCTTGAAAGCTTGCTTAAAAGAATACTGTAGCCAGCAAGCAGGACTGTATAGGTCGTACTGTTGAGCGTTCTAACGAGTTCGTCCAATTTTGATTTAAGCGAACCTTCAATTGTAAATGAGACACGATCTCCAGCGAATGTTTGCACTTTTGGCCTTGGCAGGTCTTCCGGCAGTGCCAGTACAGGCAGCTCTCCTTGTAATTGATCCAGCCAGAATGCCTCTTCATCTGCTTTTTGCGCAGCAGATGCCTCACTTTTTGACCAAACTGCATAATCCTTATATTGAACAGGCAATTCCTCTAGTTTGTCTCCTCGATACAGGGCTGAAAGCTCCTCAATTAAAATGCCAACAGACGCCCCATCTGAAATGATATGATGCATATCAATCAGTAAATAATGGACATTTACGGAGACGGAAACTAGACCTATTCTGAGTAAAGGCGCTTTTTCTACATCAAATGGCCTGATAAAGTCATTCATCAATTGCTGTATGTCTCGGCCGTTCTGTTCAATTTTTTCAATGTTTATTGAGACATTTGTTTCAATACGTTGAACAGGTTCATTCTGAACAAAATCAAAGCTCGTTCGGAACGCTTCATGACGTTGGACTAGCTGATCAATTGCCTTTTCAAATCGTTTTTCATCAAAGACGCCTTCTAGCTTTAAGGCCGCCGGCATATGGTAGCTTTGCTCCGCATCAGTCATTTTCTCCAAAACAAACAGTCTTTTTTGAGCAGATGTCACTGGATAATAGGCCGCCTCTTTGGCAACTTCCACTCGCTTGATCTCCGTTTGATCCGCTTGATCTACCGCAAGCGCGAACGCTTCTAATGTTGGGGATTCAAATAAAGATTTCAAAGTGAGCTCCACCTGCATCTCTTCATACAACCTGTTCAGCATTTTCATGCCGCGCAGCGAATGGCCCCCGCATTCAAAGAAATGATCGTGTTTGCCGATTCGCGGTACTTCAAGAACTTCCTCCCAAATGTTCGCCAGCAGACGCTCTGTTTCTGATTGAGGAGAGGTGTATTCATTTGCCCCTTGCTCACTAAGATCAGGTGCCGGCAGCGCCCGCCTATCGACCTTGCCGTTATTCGTTAAAGGAAGCTCCTCTAATTGCATGAAAAATGCCGGCAGCATATACACGGGCAGTTCACGTCCTGCTTGCTCGCGCAAATCAGTTAATGAGACAGATCCTTCTGCTGTGAAATACGCACATAACGTGTCATTCGGAGCAGCAATCACGATAGCTTCCTTCACCTGAGGATGCTGCAGCAGTTGATGTTCAATTTCCCCAAGCTCGATACGCTGTCCGCGAATCTTCACTTGATGATCGATCCGTCCAATGAATTCAATATCTCCATTTGACAGCCAGCGTGCAAGATCGCCCGTTTTATACATGATCTCTCCAGGGCGGAAAGGATTTTTGACAAACTTTTCGCTCGTTAGTTCTGGCTGCTTATAATATCCTTTCACAAGTCCATCACCAGCGACACATAGCTCTCCTGCCACGCCCGGCGGCTGTACATGTCCAAATTCATCTACAATATAAACAGCCGTTTGACTCACTGGCTTTCCGATTGGGATGGATAACGCCTTCTTCTCAATGTGGTTCACAGGATAATATGTGGTGAAAATTGTGCTCTCAGAAGGGCCGTACATATGAACAAGCTTGTCTTTCCCCACTGTCTCAAGTGCAGTCACCACATGAGGCACGGAAGCACGTTCCCCGCCAAACAGCACTTTTCTTACGTTCTTCAGGCTGTCTTTTTTCATATCGATGAGTAAGTGAAAAAGAGCTGTCGTGATCATTAAAATACTGACTTTTTCCTTCTCAATCGCTCCAGAAAGCTCATTCATGTTTAAAATATGGTCCTTTGGCAGAACAATGAGTTTTGCTCCGTTCAATAAAGCACCAAACACATCAAACATAAAAGCATCAAATACATAGTTTGAGATGCTCATCACCGTATCTTCATGGTGAATGGTGAGATAATTCGATTGCTTCACCGTTCTCAAAATGTTCCGGTGTGTCACCATATTTCCTTTAGGTTTACCGGTTGTACCAGATGTATAGGTCAAATTCGCCAAGTCCTCAGGTAAAATATGAGCATCTATTGGGCTGTCTGACTGCTGAGCAATCGCTTGATTTTCTGTTTCTATGATGATTCCCTCAAATGCAGTGAGCACCGAGCGATGGCGCAGCACTTGATGTGTCAATAAGAATTGTGCACCGCTGTCTGTTAAAAAGTGCTTCACGCGCTCATCAGGGAAATCGGGATCAATTGGTACATAGACGCCCCCCGCCTTAAGCACAGCTAGAACAGAGAGCACCATTTCATTGGATCGTTCAAAGAATAAGGCTGCTTTCATTCCTTTTTCAAAACCATTTTTACGCAAATAATGTGCCAGCTGATTCACTCGGTCATTCAGCTCTTGATAAGAAAGGACCACATCTTCACATTGCAATGCAGGCTGATGACCAAGCTGCTGCACCTGTGCTTCAAACTGCGTCACAATGGTTTCTTCTGCTGGATAAGGCGCAGGTAACGGATTCCACCTATTTAGCTGAGCTTCTGCTTCTTGTTCAGACAATAATCGATAGGATTGGATAGCTTCCTGCGGCGTTTGAACCATCTGTTCCAGCAGATAAACATAATGTTTGAGCATCTGCTCTGCTGTACTTCGTTTAAATAGCGCCGTACTGTAATCGAGTACAAAGGATAAACCTTCATCTGACTCCATCGCTTGCAGTGTTAAATCAAACTTTGCAATATGGAAATTGGTTTCTTCGACTTCGACCAGCATGTCTCCAATATGCTGTGCTGTTGAATGACCCGGCGCAAGTGTAAAGACGGTATCAAACAATGGATGACGGCTAAAATCTCTTGGTACATTCAGTTTTTCAAGCAGCCGCTCAAACGGATATTGCTGATGCTCAAATGCCTGCATCGTCTTTTCCTTTACTTGCTCAATCAACTGAGACATGGTTCCATTCGGATCTACCTCTGACCGCAAAGCAAGTGTCTGGACAAACATACCGATCATGTCATTCAAATCTGTATGCACACGCCCTGCTGCCGGTGTTCCGACCACAAATTCCTTTTGACCCGTATATTTCGCAATCAATGTATAGTAAGCAGAAAGCAGCACCGTATACAGTGTCGTGTGATGGTTTGCTGCAATCTCCTGTAATTGATTCTTTAACGCCTCATCGATTTCTTTGATGACACGATCACCTGCGAAAGACTGGACAGCTGGACGCTGATAATCGGTCAGCAGCTGTAAAGCAGGGATATCCCCCGAAAATTCTTGCAGCCAGAATGCCTCTTCTTTTTGAAAGTCTTGGTGCTGTTGCCAAACAGCATAATCTTGATATTGAAGCTTCAATGGTTCTTTCACCGATCCCTCGTAAGCATCTGACAGCTCACGCAGTATTAAATCGATCGAAAGACCATCTGAAATCAGATGATGCATATCGAAAAAGAGCAAATGCTCCTGATCATGCAATGACTGCAATCCTATTCGAAGAAGTGGCGCACACTCAAGATCAAAAGGTCTGACAAAGTGCTGCATGTTTTCTTCCATCGTACCGCCTGTCAGCTGTTCTATTTCAAAGAAAACGGATGAAGCGATCCGCTGACGAGGGACACCTTTTATCGTATGAAAAGAAGTACGCAGCATATCATGACGTGAGATCAGTCTGTCAAAGGCTTCAGTCAGCTTCTCAAGCTGCAGAGCTCCTTTTAACCTCACAACAGCAGGCATATGATAGGCAGTGCTTTGCTCCAATTGACTCACCATATAGACGCGCTGCTGTGGAGGCGATAATGGATAATGATCTACAGCCGGCGCTTTTGGTATCTCCGTTGCTGTAGACTTTTCTGCTTGCTCAATATAAGTAGCAAGAGCAGCAATCGTCTGCTGTTCAAATAAAACAGAGAGCGGCACATCCACTTGAAAATCTCGCTGAACCTTTGTAAGTACAGTCATCGCTTTGAGCGAATGCCCGCCTCGATCGAAGAAAGAATCATATACACCGATTTGCTCTTGATCAAGAATGTCTTCCCACAAATGAACAAGCTTCGTTTCTATATCGTTTCTAGGTGCCGTATAAACAGCATGAACCGCTCTATCACCTTTTAAGGCAGCAAGTGCACGACGGTCGACTTTGCCGCTGACTGTGAGTGGAAAAGCATCGAGTTCTTTGAAATAAAGCGGCATCATGTAAGCTGGGAGCTGATGTTTGATAGCCGCTTGCAGCATGTCAACAGACACACCATCATGACGAGCTTGATAGTAAGCACTTAACGCCTTTTCCCCATCCGCTTCATCAACTACTAGCACGACAGCCTTATCAATTCCATCTACCTGCTCCATCACCGCTTCAATCTCACCTGTTTCTATGCGGTAACCCCTTATTTTCACTTGATCGTCCATTCTGCCAAGATAATCAATCGTGCCATCTGGAAGCCATCTGACTAGATCCCCTGTTCGATACATCCGCTCATTCGGAGAAAACGGATCTGCCGTGAATACCTTCTTCGTCAATTCAGGCTGATTCACATAGCCTCGCCCAACACCTATACCGGCAATGCAAAGTTCTCCTGCAGCCCCTGGCACCTGTAATTGATCATGTTCATTTAAAATATAAATACGATGATGACCAAGCGGTTTTCCAATCGACACATAGCGCTGTTCAGTTGATTCGCTCAGCTCACTGAGATTCAGGCGATGAACTGCCGCATCCACACACGTCTCAGTTGGACCATACACATTCCATAGAGTAAAATCAGGCTGACTCATACGAACCGCTTCGATAAGTGAACGTGCTGCTTTCGCAGGCAGCGCTTCTCCCCCAATCAACATGTGCGTCAATGACAGACCGTCCAAATCCGCTGCAAGTAAAAGCTGCACATGCGCCGGAGTTCCATCTGCCGCTTCAATTTGATGTTTTCTGTAATAAGCCGCTAGCTGCATGCCATTTCTCGTCGTTTCTCGCGGGATGATATGAAGCGTATGTCCAAATAAAAGGGCAGCAAATATTTGTTTCACCGATGCATCGAAATGGAATGGGGCTAGAAGCGCCATTTGAAGCTCATTCGCCCCTTGATACATCTCATGATGCAAAGCATGGACCAAATGATGAAGCTGAAGATGCTCAATCATGACGCCCTTCGGCTTTCCAGTCGTACCCGATGTATAAATCATGTAGGCTAAATCTTCGGGCGCCGTCTGATCGAGAAGCTCAGGCAGCCGTCCATCATCTAATAATAGTTGCTGCTGCACGATCAATTTTTCCGAGAGGGCTGGGTACTCTTGAATGAACGATTCCTCTGTTAACACGATAGAAGCACCTGAATCCTCCACAATAAATTGAATGCGCTCCTCAGGTAATGCTGGATCTATTGGTACATATGCCCCGCCAGCCTTTAGTATGCCGAAGACTGCTACCATGGCATCTACCTTCCGCTCCATCAAAACAGCAACAGGCACATCACGTGAGATACCTTTCATTTGTAGAAAACGTGCAAGCTTTTCTGCCTGTTGTTGCAGCTCTCCATAAGTAATTGTTCCATTTTCTGCTACAACGGCTGTTCGATCTGCATATTTGTTGGCTGTCTCATCAAACATGTGATGAACCGGTTTTGCTGCTGGTCTTTCAAACGGTTCTCCCTCAGATAATTGCAGCAGTTCCTCTTGTTCACCTGCTGAAAGTAAAGGCAGTGTCCCGATCAGCTGATCAGGCTGAGTGACCGCCGCTTCTAGTAAAATCAAGAATCGATCAAACATCTTACTCATTTCTTCTTCTGTGAATACATCTGTACGGTAATCCAAATCAATGGTCAATGTATCAGTATCCCAGCGGTCTTTCACATGTATTGAAATATCATTCATTCCGCTCCCGCTAAAAATCGGTTCAGTAATGAACGACAGGTTCTCTTTTTTCTGCCACTGCATGACCTGATATTCTAAAGAAATATCAAAAAGGCGTCCTGTAAACCCTTCTCTTTCCCGCAAATCATTCATGAGCAGATTGTAAGGGTATTTTTGGTGTCGCAAGATCTTCATTTGATCCGCCATGACCTGCTTTACGAAATCAACAAACGATTGCGACCCTTGAACAGATGCACGCATTGGAATCGTCGATACAAACATCCCAATCATCTTTTTCTCTTTGGCATTCGTCCGGTTACCCATAAAGGTTCCAAGAACGACATCCTCCATACCGCTAAAACGATGTAAGTAAATATAGACAGTGGACATAAACATCGAAAGCATACTGACTTTCTGTTCTTCACAAAAGACACGAAGCTTCTCCTTTAAAGAATCTGGAACATCCCCTGAAAATCGCTCCGCATGTAAACTCATCTCATATCCCTTATGCGGTTTTAAAGATGCGAAGTCTGGAATATGAGCAAATTGCTCATTCCAAAAAGCTTGATCTTTTTGAAAACGTTTAGAAGATTCATAGGTCTGCTCACTCATAATGTGATCAACGAAGGAAATCTCCTCAACTGGCGAGATGTCTACTCCTTGCAGCATGTCATGATATAAATCAATAATGCGATTTCCCATTAAAATGATAGAAATCCCATCCGCGACAATATGATGTGCTTTACAGAACAGCCAGCACTCTTGATCACTGATTTGAAATACCGTAAATTCAATCAAGGGGCTGTCAATCAATGGCATCGGCTCACGAATTTGCTCGTTCGCCCAAGCCCTTACTTCCTCTTCACTCCAGCCCTTTTCCATTCGAATCGGCTGTTTTTCATAAGGTTTGATATATTGAACAGGCTCCTCCTCTTCATCTCGATACACGAGTCTCAGCCGAAGAGAGTCAGTTTGTCGAATGTACGCTTGAAGCACATCGACGACCAAAGAAGGATTGAGACCAGATGCTGATCTCAACCTGGCGAATCCACCCAAATTAGAAATACTTGTACCTGGATAAAATCTTTCCGTGTAGAATACTCGCTTTTGCGCATGTGTTAAGGGGTAATAAACTGTATTCATTTTCATCCTCCGCCTCTTCTATGTTTTCTCCACCAATTTCACCCTGCACCCTCTATATCAAAAGAACCAAGTCTATTTCATTAAAATAGACGCTTTAACAGAAAAGGAGCCCACCCCGAATAAAACGGAGGGACTCCCATTTTGATTCGGTAGCCTGCCGACCTTAGCAAAAAAAGAATCATTTACCTTAGGACATGGCTTTGCGTCTCTATGTTTCCATAGATTTGCCTTTTTCTTCTTTTAGATATTTTCTATTTACGTCCACTTTATATGAAAATATTGTTTTTTTCACCGAAAAATGGGTGTAAAGATTCATGCGTTATACCGAAGGGTTTACATGATAATTGACGATATTTACCGAAAATAACTAATAATAGTTGCGTTCAACCGAAAATAATCGACTAAATACCGCAAAAATTTCATATTTTCCCTTAAATATTGAAAATATGGCCGAAAATCTAGGATAGAGGTCTCCTTTCGTTTCCCGCAAATTCTTAAATCTTAAGAACTACATTCCCTAAAAAAATGAATTTTTTTACTGTAAAAACAACAAAAAAAAGAGCTGCCATTTCAAATGACAACTCCTTGTTTCTTCATTATATTTACATCACCTTAGACAGACCAATCGTTTTCTCAATAATGAGCAGCGCAATGATAGAAATGATAATAAATATGACAGATATCGCATTGACACTTGGATCAAAGGTCTGCTCAATGTAATTAAAGGTCCTGACCGGAATTGTGATGGTTTGAGGTGAGGAAACGAACAAACTGATCGATATTTCTCCAAATGACGTCACAGCTGAAAACACCCCGCCTGCAATGATTCCCGGCTTAATCAAAGGCAATGTGACTCGAAAAAACGTGCGAATGGGTCCTGCGCCTAGATTCATTGAAGCCAGCTCAAGACGCGGATCTAAATTCGAAACACTCACACCTACCGTTCGAACCACATAGGGAAAACCAATGATGACGTGACCAATGACGAGCGCCCACAAAGACCCTGTAAAGCCCATAGCCGTAAACAAGTAAAGCATAGCAATCCCTAACACCACTTGAGGAATCATGAGAGGTGACAGAATGAAAGCTTGGACAGCCTCCTTTCCCTTAAAGGAAAGCCTTGCTAAAGCATACGAAGCCATTGTCCCTAAAAGAACCGTGAGAGGCGTCACAATGAAAAGCAGAATCACACTGATCCGAAGCGATTCCATCCATTCTGGATTTGACACGACCTCATGAAACCAGCGAACAGAGAACGAAGTCGGTGGAAATTCAGGAAAGGCATTTGGACTAAAAGCAGATAGGACGATCACAAGAACAGGAATGGTTAAAAAAAGATAAACCAATGACCCAGCAGTCCAAATCAGGATAGAAAGCAAGCGGTCACCTATTGACTTTTTACGCATGCATCCTCGCCTCCCAACGCTTCAATAAATAGCTTAGTAGACTGACCACCACAAGCACACAAACCAATAATGTAAAGGACATAGCTGCAGCAAGAGGCAGGTTATACACCTGCATCACCTGCTGATAAATTGACAGCGGCAGCAGCGGCTGCATCCGTCCGCCGACTAACAGCGGGGTGATATAGCTTCCTGCTGCCAGTGAGAAGACGATGATCGCGCCTGTCACCATGCCTGGAATGGTCAGTGGTAAGGTGACATGAAAAAAGGTTCGAATCCGGCCAGCCCCAAGACTCATAGAAGCCGGTTTTAAATGACGATCCATATCGGTTAAACTTGTTGCGATCGGCAGTACTGCAAATGGCAGCATGACCTGGACATATGCAATAATGACCGCATTCATATTCCACAGCATCGAGAGCGGCTTCTCAATCACATGTAAATCTAGTAACATGCCATTGATCAGACCATTTTGCGAAAGAAGAACAATCCATGCAAACGTCCGAATCACAACACTTGTCAAAAGCGGCGACACAAGTAAGATATAGAAAAATGCGCGCAGACGCGGATTAGGTGCCTTGACAAGCACGTATGCTGCTGGGTATGCCATCAATAAACAAATCACCGTTGTCTGTAAAGCCACCCACACAGTACTTCCAATCGCCTTTACATATGCATCTGTCGTGAACACATGAATATATTGAGAAAAGCTATACGTTTGTAATGTATTCATCATCGAATCGACATCGCGAAAACTGAGAACGAGCATCATCACAAGCGGAGCTAGTAAAAATACAACAAGAAACAAACAGGCTGGCAGCAGCATAAACCAATGAAATCGTTGATTCTTTTTCTTGATTCGCATCACGTATGCACCTTCGAATCTAAGAAAACGATATCTTCAGGCTGCCAATGGATATGGACGGTTTCTCCAACTCCAGGCAGCTCGGGAAATGCAGCATCAGAAGCATGGACAATGATTTCACCATTATCAAGCCCCACAACCAAACGTAATGAATGCCCAATATAACTCACATCTGACAGCACGCCAGATACATGGTTTGGCTGAACTTCCTTCTGCTCAGAAGAGATGCTGATTCTTTCAGGACGCAGCATAAGCAGTTGCTTTTCCCTTTTCTCTTGATGTGCCGCAGCCTGCAACTGAAGATGCTGACCGTTTGAATGGGTTACATGCGGAACCGTAAATGCAGCATCAGCTTCATTGTACACAGCCTCAAAGATATTCACCTGTCCGATGAATTCAGCTACAAATCGATTGTTTGGCTGGCGGTACACCTCTAAAGGCGTCCCAATCTGCTGAATTCTACCCTCTCCTAAAATTCCAACTCGATCAGAAAGGCTTAAGGCCTCCTCTTGATCATGTGTCACAAGAATGGTTGTAATCCCAACATTTCTTTGAATATTTCGCAGCTCTGTCTGCATGTTTTTTCTTAGTTTGGCATCTAGGTTGCTGAGCGGTTCATCAAGAAGGAGAACAGACGGCTGAATCGCCAGTGCTCTTGCTATCGCTACCCGCTGCTGCTGACCACCGCTTAATTGGTGGGGCATCCGTTTCGCAAATGCTTCTAATTGAACAAGAGACAAGCTTTCCATCACCTTCTCTTTGATTTCCGCCTTCTTTTTCTTTTGAACCTTAAGCCCGTACGCCACATTATCAAATACAGTCAGATGCGGAAAGAGTGCATAGCTTTGAAAGACCATACCTGTTTTTCTTTGGTAAGGCGGCAAAGCTGTCACATCCTGATCACCAATATAGACGACGCCTTTTGTTGGTTCTAAAAAACCGCCAATGATGTTTAATAACGTTGATTTCCCGCAGCCGCTAGGACCGAGAAGGGAGAAAAACTCTCCCTCATTCACAGTAAGACTGACATCGTTGAGAGCAATCTGCTCACCGAAGTGCTGACTGATGTGTTCTAAATGAATTCCACTCATGCGATCACCTATTTTCCTCCGCCTAATACTTCGTTCCATCGATTTGTCCAATTGCCAAGCTCAGAGGTTGCTGTTTCATAATCTACCCAAGTCAGCTTGCTGTAATAATTTTCTCCAACTTTCACTTTCCCCTTAATCTTGTCATTGTATTTCACATCAGAATTCGACATGCCATAATAAGATTTTTCAGAGAAAGCCTCCTGAGCTTCTTTTCCACTCAAGTAGTTTAATAGTTTGTATGCCGCTTCTTCGTGCTGATTTCCCTTCGTTAAAGCCCAGCTCGCTACAGCTGCAACAGCGCCTTCTTTCGGATATGAGAAACCAATATCCATTCCTTCTTCTTCAAGTGCAAATACTCGCCCGTCCCAATACGGAACAGCTGCGACATCCCCACGTTCTAACAAGGTTTGAATCGATCCTGGGTTATCCGGAAAAGCAGCGACATGACCTTTTAGTTGCGCGAGACTTTTAAATGCTTTATCAATATCCTTAGGATTTGATTCTGTTCCCCCTTGTGCATGAACAAGTGCAGAGAAAAATTGCAAACCAGCTGAATAAGTCGGAGATGAAATGGCTACCTTCCCTTTCAGCTGACTGCTCCATAGATCAGTCCAGCTGTTTGGTTCCTGCTTGACGAGGTCTTTTCTATAAGCAATTCCAAGCTGCCCCATACTAAAGCCTGCTGCATATTGTTTTCCATTCACAGTCAGCTTCTTTTGGACAGAACGGTAAAGCTTTTTGACATTCGGCGCTTGATCTTCATCGATAGGCGCAAGAACGTTTGCTGCAATACCTCTTTGAATCGTGTCAGGCTGTAAGATTAGTAAGTCATATGGTGGATTTTTCCCATTTGACGCTTTTAATTTTGTAAACCATTCAGAATCCGCTCCAGAGACGGTCTGCACTTTAATTCCCGTATCTTTTTCAAACTTTTCAAGGATTGGTTTGATATTCTTTTCCCAATCGCCTCCATATACGCCAACAATCACAGTCTGCTGCTGTTTGCCTTGATCCTTTCCATTTCCACCACAAGCGGTCAGCAGTACAACGATGGATAGGATACCTGCAACAATAGCGATTAATCTTCTTTTCATGATTCATTTCCCCCTTTTTGTCCATTCATTTGACGAAGTGCTTGAGTAATGTCTTCCTTTGTTAACGGCTCATTTCTATGACTGAAATATTGATGAACTGCATGTTTATAGTGCGTACGTTCATTAGCCGGATAGGAACGCAGCTGAACGGCTAGCTCACTGCTGGCTTCGTCCGTCCATACTTTCTCATAAGCTGCTCTTTGTTCTCCGAAATCCCACACATCAGTAGCTGCAGGATCACCAGCCTTTTCACGCACCTTGCTCGTCTGCTCCTCATCAATCTTCCATTCATTTTGCTCTAAATACACTTGAACACCATATTGCTGCAGCGCTCTTTCTTCACTTAATAGACCAGCTTCCACTTCCTGAAGGACTTTTTCTTTCTTTCTGGCAAATGGATTCCCCCAGCCGCCTCCACTTGGTGAAATCAATTGAACGATATCGCCTTTTTCAAGTCGCAGAACATCTATTTTGGGCTGGTCTTGTTTCTCACCGTTAGCTGTGATCAGCTTGACCTCACCAACCGCTCCTGCTCGGCCGCCCATTAAACCCCAAGGCTGAAACTTCATCCGTTCCATTCCTCGTGCTGTCACCATCGATTCAGGCTTCATCATTTCAAATTCCAAACCAATCGCATGTCCGCCTCGATTTTCACCAGCTCCACCTGTATTCGGCAGAAGCTCATATCGGTGAACATGAATATCAATATGCTGTTCCAAACTCTCAATTGGGGTATTCTTCAAAAAGCCTGACGAATGATCAATACCGTCAACTCCATCAGTACCATTTTGAGCACCGCCGCCTCCGCCTAATGGTTCGACAACGGACATTTTCCTGCCACCCGTTTGATCATAAGGTACAGAGAGAACCACAATGGCAGATTGACCTGCACCTGCTGCCGGTACTGCTTCAGGCAGCAGCTTACCAATCGCACCTAGCACGACATTGTACAGCCTCATCGTAATCGAATGACGAATCCCGACAGAGGCTGGATATTCTGGATGCACCAGCGTTCCTTTAGGAGAGATCACATCGATTGGATACGTTATTCCACCATTAATCGGTATAAAAGGATCCTTACTAATGATGTAATTAATCAACCCTTGATAAAGAAAGGAATGCTTCTGACCATTGGTAACAAGGTTAAAGGCTGTTTTTACTTGCGGGTCACACTCAGAAAAATCGAGCGTCAGCCGTTTGCCTTTGATCGTTAGCTTGATTTTCAACCGAATAGGGACGTCTGAAATCATATCATCATCTAAATAATCAGCAAATTCACTCGTTCCATCCGGTATAGCTTCAATGACCTTTCCAGCACGATCCTCGGCTTGCTTCAGCAAGTCTATCATTCCTTGTTTCACTTCGTTTTTTCCAAATTTCTCAATCATTTCTTTTAACCGAATATCTGCTGTATTCACTGCAGCAATCATCGCATTGATATCACCATCGTTTAGATGACTAGCGCGGCTGTTAGCTCTCAAAAAAGTACGTACGACCTGATTCTCTTTCCCACCTTCATAAATTTTTACTGGCGGAATTCTTAATCCTTCTTGATGAACATCCGTTGCTGTCGGTGAAATACTCGAAGGCACAAGGCCACCCACATCACTGACATGAACAAAAGACCAAGCATAGCTTACGATTTCACCATCTACAAAAATCGGCTTAATGATATGGACATCTGGCAGGTGAGTCGCCAAACCATCTGTCGTATAAGGATCATTAGTGATGATAATGTCTCCTGGCTGCATCTGTCCGCTTTCTTCAATTGCTTTTTTTAGACTCAGCCCTAAAAAGATCGTCACACCCACTGTCTTCGGATAAACAAAGAAATCTCCAGAAGGTGTGGCTAGTGCTGTCGCAAAGTCAGCAGATTCTTTGACGAAGGTCGTAAACGACGTCCGTTCAATGACATGCCCCATACCTGATGCAATCGCATTAAAATAACTGCGCATCATCTCAAGCTTTGCTGGGTCAGTTCTCATGTAAAGCCGCCTCCTTTGAAATCACTAAGTTACCTGATGGATCAATACTGCCTGTCCAGTTTGGCAAAATTAATGTTGTCGTATCATCCTGCTCAATCACGGCAGGCCCATTTACAATAGAACCTACTGACAGCGTATCCCGATTATAAACCGATGCTTCGTATTCTTTTTCTTCTATAAAAATTCGTCTATATTCATTTGGTTTCAAAGACTGTCCCATGCTTTCTTGAACAGGTGAAAAAGGCAGCGGAGGCGTCTCACCTATGACTCGAACGCGTAAATGAGTAAACTCGATTTTTGCCTGATCATCCCTATGACCATATTGACGCTGATGCAATTTGTGAAAGGCTTCAATAAGTTGGTGGATGTCTTGTTCTTGCTTTAACCAATCAATCGATAATGGCAATTCAATCTCAAATGCCTGCCCTTGATATCGTGCGTCTGCTAATAAGAGAATGGATGTCTGATTGATATGCTGAATGTTCTGCTGGCTGACCCAATCAGTCGCTTTTCGTGACAGCTTCTCATAATCTTGTTTTAGTTGGTTGATCGAATAGTCTTGTAAACATATTTTCTTCGACAGCACCGCATCATGGATAAAATCAGCTGTTAAAGCACCTAACGCACATAATGTACCAGGACTTGGAGGAACAACTACATTTTTCGCATGAATTTCTCTTGCAAGGAAATTCGCCACAACCGGTCCTGCTCCGCCAAACGCCAGCAAACTAAAATCTCTAGGGTCAAATCCTTGCTGCTCCATCACATTGCTTAATTCTGTGTACATATTGGCTACGGCTACTTGAATGAGCTGGTCAGCCGCCTCTTCAAGCGTTTTGTTGAGCTGATCAGCAATTGGCTGAAAGGCCTTTTTCGCCGCAGACAGTTGTAAATGTAAATGTCCTCCGGCAAAACGTTCTTGATTGAGATAACCGCATATGAGAAACGCATCAGTTAAAGCTGCTTTTTCTCCCTTTCCATACGAAGCTGGTCCCGGGTTTGAGCCAACTGATTCCGGCCCCGCTTTGAGAAGTCCGCCCTGATCAATCCATGCTACCGAACCTCCTCCTGCTCCTATTGAATACATCGCAACAGATGGAAGAATGATTGGGAAGCCTGAAAGCTGATTGGATTGAGCCATTGTAGGCTGTCCATTTTGAATGATTGAGATATCTGCACTCGTCCCCCCAACATCAAAAGTGATCAGATTGGGTTCACTCGCTGATGCTGCAATTCTCGCCGCACCGATGACACCAGCTGCCGGACCAGAAAAGAGAGTCTTAACAGGCGAGGTTGCCGCACTTTCTGCATCCATTAAACCACCATTTGATTGTGTAATGTATGGAGAAATTGGTACACCTTCTTCCTTCAAACGGCTTTTCAATGTTTGCAAATACTGTTTCACCTTTGGCTGAATGTACAAATTAACAACAGACATCACTGTACGCTCGTATTCCCTCATTTGAGGCCATAATTCAGATGAGGTGAGGACTTCTAACTGTGGATAATGATGATTGATATAGGCTTTTGCCTGTAATTCATGAACTGGGTTTTGATAACTATGTAAAAATGAAATGACGATACCTGCTAGCTTTTTAGATATAACATGCTGGACCGCATCATCTAATTGCTGCAGATGGAGAGGTTTTTTGATCGTACCATCGTGTATCAACCTTTCAGAGATTGGATATACATGCTTCCGTGGTATCAATGGTTCTGGCAAACGAGAATTGAAGTCATAAGGAACGGGTAGTCGTAAACGTTGAAGTGACAATATATCTTGAAATCCTTCTGTCACAAAAAGGGCTAAATCTGCTCCTTTTCGCTGTAATAATGTATTCAGACCGATTGTCATTCCGTGAACGAGGTATTGGATGTTGGATAAATCAACACCTCTTTTTTTTAGAAGATTTAACCCATTGATAATTCCTTGGGCTGGGTCATCAGTCACTGTAGGCGTTTTGAGTTCAGTCAGCTCCCCTGTTGCTTCATTTATCAGCGATAAATCAGTAAATGTTCCGCCTATGTCTATTCCGAGCCGGTATGAGACATCCGCCATTTGTACTTCCCTCCTACAATGTAATTAGAATCATATTTTGATAAATTACGACATTTTTTGATATTTGACTCCATATTATTAAAGCAGATCGGTCTAGTCAATTTTATTTTTTTGAAATTTCTGTGTGTTAAATTCTTGAAATTAGCCAAAAAAGCAGTGATAAAGCCATTTTGGATGAGCATATTCGTTTTCTGACCCACAAAATTAAAATTTTTATGAATTTCTACAAAAATGAAAAGCAAGAAATCAGGTAAAAACTGTTTTTTGAATTTTAAAAGACGTTTTTTCAAAACCAGGAGAAATTGGTAAGTAATTCTGCTATACTTCTGTTTACAAAATACGCAAACAAGAAAGAGAGCCAGCATCTATGAAACTTCTTAAAATGATTCTCTTGCTTTTATTGATTGTCATTGGTGTAGCAACAGGCTATATCCAGCTAGAGCAAGGGAAACAAGAGACAGCGAATTCATCTTATGACAAAACCATTCATTTTCCATCAGACCGCTATCCAGAAACAGCCAAGCACATAGAAGAAGCCATTGATGAAGGTCATTCGTCCATTTGTACAATTGACCGTAAACATAGTGATGAGCAGAGAGATCGATCACTACATGGCATTCCAACAAAGCGCGGGTATGATCGGGACGAATGGCCAATGGCGATGTGCAAAGAAGGAGGCAGTGGAGCTTCTGTCAAATATGTACGCCCTTCTGATAATAGAGGCGCAGGCTCGTGGGTTAGTCATCAATTATCGGATGATCCTGACGGCACAAGAATTCAATTTATCATCGATTAGCCGCCTTTCCCTTTTCTATATTAAAAAAACTTTCACATGACTGCTTGCAGGTATTTTAAACACTTTTTTCATGCCGATAATCCTTAAGGAGGGATATCCTACCTTATACCTAAAGGAGTCAAAAATCATGAAGAAAAAGGGAAAACTGAGGCTAGGCGCCAAAATTTTGCTGATCTTTTTAAGTGTCCTCATCATCTTTTCTGCGGTTGTTGGTTATGTTGTGAATCGCGAAATGACAGAAAATATTAAGCAAATGGCAACTGAAAAAGCAAAAGGTGACTTAAAACTAGGCTACGCCTACCTAAATGAAAAAGTGTCAGGCTCGTGGCAGATTAAAGAAGACAAGCTATTCAAAGGAAATACGCAAATCAATGATCATGACACATTGGTTGACCAATTAGCCGAATATACCGGTGATACCATCACGATTTTTCAAGGAAATACCCGTGTTGCTACGAATGTCATGTTAAACGGGAAACGAGCTGTAGGTACTGAAGTCTCTCCTGAAGTGAAGACCACTGTTTTAGACAAAGGAGAAAATTATTACGGGACAGCAAATGTTGCTGGGAAAGACTATCAAACGGCTTATATGCCAATCAAAAATGAAGCAGGCGAAACAATTGGTATTTTTTATACTGGCGCTAATCAAAGCATGATTTCACAAATGCTTCAGTCATTCTATATACAATTTGTCATCGTCCTTTTGTTAAGTCTGATCGTTTCAGTCATCATTATTTCTATTTTCACTAAGCGGATTCAGGTACGTCTCAAGCATTTGGCTTCTGCCATTAAGAGTGCAGGCGAAGGTCATTTAACCATCAATGTGACGGATACTGCCGGAGATGAATTGTCTGATCTGGCTGGACATTTCAATAAGATGCGTGAAAAACTAAATCAAACCATTCTAAATGTCATGAACACGTCTGAATTAGTGGCCACATCCTCTGAACAGCTGTCAGCTAGCGCAGAAGAAACGAGTGCAGCATCAGAAAAAATCACCCACACGATCCAAGAAGTGGCACAATCTTCAGAAGAACAGTCCGCTCAAATGACAGCTAGTGAGCACAAGATGATTCAAGTATCAAACGAGCTGGCAAACATCACTGAAAATGCCGGACAAATGGCTTCAAGAAGTCACTTCGCACAAGAAATTGCCCAAAAAGGTGTACACAATATCGGTGAAGTTCATTCACAAATGACATCTATTGCAAAATCAATTGAAGAAAACGGTACAGCAATTCAAGCATTGGAAACACGTTCAACTGAAATTGATCATATTTCCAAAGTCATTACAGATATCGCCAGCCAGACAAACCTGCTAGCTCTTAATGCAGCAATTGAAGCAGCACGGGCAGGTGAGCATGGAAAAGGGTTTGCTGTTGTCGCAGACGAAGTGAGAAAGCTCGCTGAAGAATCTCAAGCATCATCAAACATGATTTCCCATCTCATTTCTGAAATACAAAAAGAGATGACTCATTCGACGAATGCCATCAAACAAGTAAGAGAAGAAGCAGCTCAAGGGGCTGTCCTTATCTCTCATACAGAAGAATCTTTTCATGATATCCAGCAGTCCATGAGAGAAATGGCAGATGGCATTAAGCATTTATCGAGTGCATCACAAAAAATCGCAGCTTATACTAACGATGCGAAACAGTCTTTTGCGTCTATTACAGAAGGCGTTAAACGAACGAGTGAACATTCACAGCAAGTAGCAGGTTTAACAGAAGAACAATTTGCTGCAATGGAAGAAGTAACAGCTTCATCAGAAGCACTTGCCCATTTAGCAGGAGATTTAAAAGCAATGGTCTCGCAATTTCACATCTAGATCCCACAACAAATAGCGCAAGACGGCTGCAATCGTCTTGCTGCCTAACTTTCTCCTCAAGAATGACTCTTTCAACCATTTACGTTTCAACGAAAATCCATGAATAAAGGAGTTTTTTATATGAATCTCTTAAATCAAACCTATTCTCTATCTATCTCCTACCACCAAATCACGGTATACACCGGAAGCGAAACACCACCTATCATTGATTGGACAGATGAGGACATTCTTCAAGGATTCGCAACTGGAGATCAAGGAGTTTCCTTTGAAGGAATCAATAATGGAAAGGCGTCTATTATTGTGACATTAAATAGCGATGAGCCCCAAGTCTCTATTGATAGAGCTATAACAGTGCCCTTTACGCATACAAGGGATCAAGTTTATATCACAAGCGTCATGGCTCATGTACTGTCTTTCCCCATTCCAAAAGGAGACTATCAGCTTACCTGCTATACCTCACAGCAGCCTGATCAAGATGTTTATTATGTAAATTTCCAAACAGTGTAGATTACGACTGATCGTATAAATCAAGCCACTTTTCCGCATAGTCTACCGATTCTCTCACTGGCAATAAATATGAACTGGCAAGTCCGATTTGATTGTGCTGATGGAGGCCTCCTGATTGCAGAAAATCACGGCCAATCTGTTCAAATAGTTCTTCTCTTGTGATGATATCTTGGTACTCTTTCCATACTCTCCACCCATTTTCTAAAATAGGGGCTCCTCTTGTCATGAGGTCCTGCTGGGGGATTCGGTATTCAGCTAGATGAAAAGCTGTCATGCTTTCAAATGTTGTACCAAGCAGCAGCACTTGAGCATGAAGATCATACATGCGACCAAGAGGCGAATGCTCTCCTAATCCAAAGGAAAGTGCATGGTGTTTCAGAATTTCATGTTTTCTTTTCCCCCAGGCTGTGAATGAAAAATGGGGATGGTTGCTTCTCGCCACGCCTGGGTATTTCCAAAATGTTTCCGCTACCTTTCCCATTGCTGTTGGCGTCGTGTAAGCTGGATCAAATGCAGGCATTGTTTCTTTGATCGATTTCCACCATGAATAAGGAACAGGCGGATCAATCCAATCGGCAGGATCAGAAAGCTCTAACGTTTGTGCCGGCATAATGAGTGTCCCCTCTTCTGTTAAGGTTTCCATCAATGCTTGTATGACGGCTACAGCGCCTCCGTTTACCCAGCCGATGGATGATAAAGATGAGTGAACACATAAAATCATGCCCTTTTTCACACCAAGTTGTTCCAAGTCTGCTTTGATTGTTTCCTTTGTCATCGGTTCAGCTTGATTTTCGATTAATTTTTGCATCGTTCCTTTTCCTCCTGCGTCTCTTCGATTATTGATGAATGAGACGTTTAACCGCAATAGACAGTTTGTAATTTGCGTAATTTGTCAGCTCCGTTAAAAACTGATCAAGCTCATCATGACTCGAGAAATGTCCTTCAGCCATATAACAGCCCTCACCACTTATTTTGAACAAATTCTTGATTTCTTCCTTTTCATAAAGAAACGACAGAAGTGGTTCATGATGATGACTCCGGGTATAGAGCTGCAAAAATGTTTGAATCGTCTTTTGCGTCTGCCAATCAATTGAAATGGTATATGCTTCGATCACGCCTTCTTCTTCTAGCTTTAACACCCGATTTGCAACAGCTTGGCCGGTTAAATGAACTTTTTCACCTAGAGCTTTCATCGTTAATCGGCTATTCTTTGATAGTTCTTTTAAAATATTCATATCTGTTTGGTCTAGCATTGGCTCACCTCTTTCAAAAATCAAGCCCTTTCGATAAAAGACTTTCATGATCCTCTGTCACATAGAACTCTTTTAATATACTGTAAACTTAATCAGAAAAAAAGGAGGCCTTTTTATGAAAATTACACTCATTCGCAATGCTACTTTATACCTTCACTATGGTCATTCAACTTTTTTAATCGATCCCTTTTTGGCAGAAAAAGGAACATATCCACCGTTCCCTCATACAGCCAATCAACATTTGAACAACCCTATTGTGGAGCTTCCTGTAAATATAGATTTAGACAGTCTGTTACACCCAGATGCTGTCTTACTCTCTCATTTACATGTGGACCACTTTGACGACGAGGCCAAAAGGAAATTAGCTCAAGATGGGCCAATTTATACTCAATCGGAGAAGGATCGAAAAGAAGTTGAAGAAGCTGGATTTCAGCATGTCACATGCATTGAAGATGAAATGGACATTTGCGGCGTTCATATTAAACGTACAGGTGGACAGCATGGGACGGGAGAAACGGCGAAGCGAATGGGGCAGGTGAGCGGTTTTGTTTTCTCTCACCCTGATGAACCTACCCTTTATATTGCAGGTGATACCATTTGGTGTGATGAACCGAAAGAGGTTGTGAATACATGCAAGCCAGACGTCATTGTGGTCAATAGCGGAGCTGCTCAATTTTTAGAAGGCGATCCGATTACCATGACTAAGGAAGAAATTTTAGACATTCACCGTTCTCAGCCAAAAGCTCAAATTGTCGCCTGTCATCTTGAAGCTGTGAATCATTGCTTGTTAACAAGAGCTGCTTTGGAAGCTTACATTCAAGAGCATCATGCAGATCAAGCCATTTTTGTCCCTCAAGATGGGGAAAGTCTCACCTTCTGATCACAATAAGAAACCGGCACCTCGCTGCCGGTTTTATCATTATTATGGGCGATGGTGCTGTGGTTTTTTCAGCAATGGAACAAATCCGTTCTTTTTCAAATGATTGTAATGCTCATCCATTCGTTTCGTGATGTGTGTGCCTTGTTCCTTTGTTAACACGCCATACTGTACATATTTCTCAATGACTGCTTTTCGTTTAGAAAGAATTTGCTGCTCAAGGATTTCAATTTGTTTTTGTTGTTCTGCTGTTAATTTCACTTGATGTGTCACCGGGCGCTTTTCCATTTGAGGTGTTTCTCCATGAGCCGTTTCTATCTGAAAACCAAATAACAGCATCATCGACAAGATGATCAAACCGCTTATTTTTTTCATCATTGTTGTTCCCTCCTTTATTCGCCTTTATTTTGCGCTTACTTTCCTTTTTTATACATTATTTCAACACGCAAATTGCTTATAATATTCTTACTTTTTCACTTTTCTTCTGAAAACGTTGTCCTATCAGAAAAAGCGTGCTATGTTTTGTTTTGTATAAAAAATAGAGGAGGATTCTTAAATGAGTCGTTTTTATCATAAAAAATCTATATGGATCATGCTTGTTGTATCTGCTTGCATCCTTATCATGTCTGCTTGCAGTCAATCAGGCTCATCTCAATCTGGAGACACAAAGTGGGATGAGATTAAAAAGAAAGGAAAAATCGTGGTTGCAACTTCAGGCACCCTTTATCCAACTTCTTATCATGATACTTCTAATGGCAAGGATCGATTAACTGGCTATGAAGTAGAAGTTGTCAAAGAAGCGTTTAAACGTCTTGATGTGAAAGTAGAATTTAAAGAAATGGGTTATGACGGGATGCTGAGCGCCATTAATTCTGGTCAAGTGGATGCCGCTGCAAATGATATCGACATCACAGATGATAGAAAAGACAAGTTTGCCTTTTCAACCCCTTATAAATATTCCTACGGAACGGCTATCGTACGGAAAGATGATTTATCTGGCATTAAAACTTTAAAAGATTTAAAAGGAAAGAAAGCAGCAGGTGCTGCCACGACGATTTACATGGATGTCGCTCGTAAGTACGGTGCAAAGGAAGTCATTTATGATAATGCGACAAACGAGCAATACTTAAAGGATGTTGCAAACGGCCGAACAGATGTCATTTTAAATGATTATTACTTGCAGACACTGGCTCTTGCTGCATTTCCTAAATTAAATATTACGATTCACCCTGACTTGAAATACATGCCGAATGAACAAGGATTTGTCATGAAGAAGGACAACAAAGAGCTTCAAAAAGAATTGAATCGTGTATTAAGCGACATGAAAAAAGACGGAACAATGAAAAAGATTTCTGAGAAATTCTTTAATCATGCAGACGTCTCAAAGAAAATTGATGCTGATGTCGAAGATGTCGACATTTCCAAATAAGGAGCCGCAATCGTGGGAGATATTCATTTAGAATATATATTTAATCCTGCACTGGCAAAGGCGTCATTTCCGTTTGTCATGAAAGGCATCTGGCTGACGCTGCTCATTTCCTTTGTGAGCATGTTTTTTGGTACCATTCTTGGTTTTTTTATCGCTCTTGCCAGGATGGCGAATTCATGGGTTCTTAAGCTGCCTGCACGGCTGTATATCTCATTCATGCGAGGCGTGCCCATTCTGGTGATTTTGTTTATTCTTTATTTTGGGTTCCCTTATATCGGCATTGAGTTTACAGCAGTCACTGCCGCCATTATTGGGTTCAGCTTCAATAGTGCTGCCTATATTGCAGAAATTAATCGGGCGGCCCTCTCCTCTGTTCCAAGTGGACAGGTGGAAGCCGCTAAATCATTAGGTCTCAGCTATTGGCAAACGATGCGCGGTGTCATTTTGCCTCAATCCGTCCGCATCGCCTTGCCGCCATTGACCAATGTCATGCTTGATTTAATCAAAGCTTCCTCACTGGCAGCGATGATTACTGTACCAGAGCTCTTCCAGCAAGCAAAAATTGTAGGCGGACGAGAATTTGATTATATGACCATGTATATTTTGGTCGCACTCATTTACTGGGGCATTTGCAGTGTCGTCTCATTGCTTCAGGACTTTTTAGAAAAACGCTATGCGAAATATCTGTAGCAAAAAAAGAGCGGATCTCATGGATCTGCTCTTTTCAGCATGATAGAAAACCTTTGCAGCCCTAAGCACCGGAGCGCAGACCTGCGGGCGAATGCGAGGGTTTGTTCTACACGATAATTAATGAATAAGCCATAACCACACATATAATCCGAGTAAAGTGAGGATCAAGGTTGGGATGGTCAGGATGATTCCGGCTTTCATGTAAGCCCCCCAAGAGATATGAACGCCTTTTTTCTTTAAGACATGAAGCCACAGCAATGTCGCCAATGAGCCGATTGGGGTCATTTTCGGTCCAAGGTTGGAGCCGATAACATTGGCATAAATCAGCCCGTCTCTCATGACACCTGCTGTATCTGTATGTCCAATGGCAATCGCATCAATTAAAACAGTCGGCAGATTGTTCATCACAGAGGACAGCACTGCGGCAAGTACACCCATAAACATCGTTCCTGCAAGCAAGCCATGTGATGCCCCTTGCTCGATCCATGCCGCCAATATTTCAGTAAGGCCAACATTTTTCAATCCATATACGACGACATACATACCGATCGAGAAAAACACAATGGACCACGGCGCTTCTTTGATCACTCGCTTTGTCGCCACTTGCGGACTTCTTCTCGCCAGCCACAAGAAAGCAAGGGCAATCCCGCCTACAATAATAGACACTGGAACACCGATCAGCTCGCCCGCAAAATAACCAACAAGAAGACAGCCGAGCACATACCAAGACAAACGGAACATACGGATATCTCGAATAGCTGATGCCGGCTCTTTCGCCTGTGACAGATCGTAGGTTTTTGGGATAAGTTTTCGGTAAAACACATACAGAACCAGCATGCTCGCTCCAAGCGACACAAGGTTTGGCACGAACATATTCGCTGTATATTCTAGAAAACCAATATGAAAATAGTCGGCTGATACGATATTGACCAGGTTACTAATGACAAATGGCAAGGAGGTTGTATCTGCAATAAAGCCGCTTGCCATCACAAAAGGTAGCACCATGCGCTCATCCAGCTTCAACGCTCTCACGACAGATAAGACGATTGGGGTCAAAATCAGTGCCGCTCCATCGTTTGCAAAAAAAGCAGCCACAACAGCGCCGAGCAATGTTAAATAAATAAACATGCGGACACCGTTGCCTCTTGCAGCTTTTGCCATATGCAGTGCAGCCCACTCAAAAAAACCGATCTCATCTAAAATTAACGAAATGATAATAATACCAATAAAAGCAAAGGTGGCGTTCCATACAATTTGCGTAACTTCCCATACATCGCCTAGATGAACGACGCCAAAGGCAAGCGCAAGAATGGCACCCCCACATGCTGACCATCCTATGGTGACACGTCCTGGCTGCCAAATGACAAGGACGAGGGTCATGATGAAAATCAAAATGGCTAAGGTGACTGAACCCAAAGGTGGCCCCCCTTTCATTTTTCTCATAAAATCTTTATCTATCATACAACGAAATACATCAGTTGTATGCCATTTTCGCATTTCACATGAAAATCCGCAGGTGATCCGTGCACCTGCGGATTCCATCATATATTATTGATCTTTTTTCATCAGCATCAATTCAATAAATAACTCACATCGCTGGCTAAAATGACTTAAGTCGATCGACGTCATGTCAAAAATTTGTTTCATTCGATAGTTTAATGTATTTTGATGAATAAACAACTGCTCCGCTGCTGGCTTTAACTTGCAGTTATTCAATAAGTAGACTTCAAGCGTTTTTAAAAACGAAGTTTGACTTTCGCGGTCTTTTTCCTTCAAACGTAACAAATCTGGATTGAAGTCGTTTTTCTTTTTTTGATGGCTGTAAATGGAGTCTAAAAACCGGAAGACCCCTAAATTCTCATAATCATATGGAATCAGGTCTTGTCCTCCAACAATTTTCACTGCCTTGACGACTTCTATCGCTTCAAATCGACTTGTACTCATTTTCATGACATCACGATACTCTCTTCCCATTCCGATATACAAAGGGGAGGGATGTGCATGCGTTTTCGATTGCAGATGTGCGATGACATCAGCGGCAGTCGCTTTCGGTGAGTGCCGATCTGACAGGCTGCCTAATATAACCACGATATCTGCTTGAACCGAATAGACGTGATTCACTTTATCCTCTAGCTGCAAATACGTTCGAATGACATCCTTCACATCTTCTGCCGTCTCACTTTTGTTATCGGCAGCGTGCACGACCATAACGGTAAATACGGCTGGCAGTGGAATGCTTAAGTTCTCAGCCTCCCATTTCAGCTCTTCTTCTGTATAAAAATGATCATCCATGACCTTTTTGAAAAACTCTTCAATCTTGCCTTCCTTTTTCTCAAGCTGTTTCTTATTCTTATAAATCACTTTTCCAACCTGAAAGGAAGCCTCGTGTAAAAATTGCAGCTCTTCCTGAGTGAGGGAATCCTCAATGTCCTGCACCCAAATAAAGCCTACTACCTCTTGTTTATGCTTGGCGCTCACAGCCACCCGCCGATTAAATCCAAGCTCGTCATGACCGCTCACATAAAAAGGCTTTGATTCCGCGAAAAGTCGCTCGATTACCCCTGTTTTCTTTAACCAATCGACCACAGATCCCGGGCATTCCTTTGAGAAAATCGTTTGCTGATTGACTGGGTCAAACTGCTGAATGCTGTAAGAATTATAAGCAAGGAGCTGACACTCTGTGCTTTCTAAAATGACTGGCTTCTTTAAATATCCGCTAATAAATGCAATTAATTTATCGACATCAAAAAATGTATGAAGCTTTTCTAATATCTCTTCCATCCCGATTGCTCCCTGATTAAGTGATACATTTATCATACTTCTTTCCAGTCAGATTTGTATAGAAACAAGTCGCAGACAGTCAAAAAAAGCATGAACCCATCAGTTCAGGTTCATGCTTTTTCCATATTAAAACATTTCACTAATCGTTTTTGCCTGCATGTGCAGAGCTAGGTAATCTGGACCGCCTGCTTTTGAATCCGTTCCTGACATTTTGAAGCCGCCGAATGGGTGGTAACCAACGATGGCACCTGTGCAGTTACGGTTAAAGTAAAGGTTCCCCACATGGAACTCCTGCTTCGCACGGTTGATGTGATCACGATTATTCGTAATGACAGCACCTGTTAAACCGTATTCTGTGTTATTGGCTACCTCAAGTGCTTCATCAAAGCTTGAGACTTTCGAGAAAGCCAACACTGGTCCAAAGATTTCTTCTTGCATTAAACGAGAAGTCGGCTCAAGATCTGCAAAAATGGTCGGGTGGATAAAGTATCCTTCCGAATCATCACTCGTTCCGCCAGTGATTAAGCGGCCTTCCTGTTTGCCAACCTCGATATAATCCGTGATCTTGTCAAAGGACGCTTGATCAATGACAGGTCCCATGTAAACATCCGCAGAAAGCGGATTGGCTGTTGTTTTCGTTTCTGTGATTTCCTTCACTCGCTCAACCACTTGGTCATACAGCTTCTCATGGACGACTGCCCGCGATCCAGCTGAACATTTTTGACCTGAAAACCCGAAGGCTGATGTGAAAATGGCATTAGCCGCTAATTCAACATCTGCATCCGCATCAACAACTACTGTATCCTTACCGCCCATTTCAGCAATGACACGTTTTAAATGCTGCTGGCCCGGTTGCACTTTTGCCGCGCGTTCAAAGATACGAGTCCCTACTTCTCTTGATCCAGTGAATGTAATCAGACTTGTTTTCGGATGATCTACTAAGTAATCCCCAACTTCTGCTCCGCTTCCTGGTACAAAGTTGACAACACCCTTTGGAAGACCGGCTTGCTCAAGCTCTTCCACAAAACGGGCTGCAATGACAGGCGTCGCACTTGCTGGTTTTAAAACAACTGTATTTCCAGTGACGATTGGCGCTACTGTTGTTCCTGCCATGATGGCAAATAAGAAGTTCCACGGCGGAATGACGAGCGTCACGCCAGTTGGTGTGTACACATATTGATTGCGTTCCCCTTCGCGGCTGTTCACTGGTTTGCCTTTCGCCAGCTCCAGCATTTGACGAGCGTAATACTCTAGGAAGTCAATCGCTTCTGCTGTATCTGCATCCGCTTCATTCCAAGGCTTACCTGCTTCTTTTACAAGAAGGGCTGAATACTCATGCTTTTTACGGCGAATGCTTGCCGCAGCACGGAATAATACGCCTGCTCTTTCTTCAGGAGACGTATAGCGCCATGTTTCAAATGCTTTCGCTGCTGCTTGAACCGCTTGTTCTGCCTCTTCCTTCCCGGCCTTTGAGACGGTTCCAACCACTTCATCCTTTTTCGCTGGATTGATTGAAACGATCTTGTCTTTCGTTTCAATTCTTTCTCCATTTATCACGAGCGGATAGGTTTGACCAAGTGATTCTGTTACTTTAGCTAATGCTTGTTCAAACGCTTTGCGGTTTTCTTCCTGGCTAAAATCCGTGAATGGTTCATGCTTGTAAGGTGTTGTCATTTTTGTCACGCTCCCGTTTCAAATTATTTTTTCGTCATTCCTTTTAAAGCAAAGGCAATGTTTGCCGGCCGTTCTGCAAGACGTCTCATGTAGTAGCCATACCACTCTCGTCCATACGGAGTATAGACCCTCATTTGATAGCCTTCTTTCACAAGTGCTTGCTGCGTTTCTGATCTCATGCCGTACAGCATTTGAAATTCGAACTGACTTGTCTGTATATTGTGTTTTTTCACAATATTTTTCGTGAACTCAATCATTCGATCGTCATGTGTCGCAATGGCTGTATAGTTCCCTGAGAGCAATTGCTTTTCGATCAGCTTTTGATAATTCTGATCGACGTCTTTTTTGTTTGGATACGCCACTTCGGCGGATTCCTTATAGGCACCCTTTACAAGTCTTAAAAATGGCTGCAGCTTATTTAGGTCATCAAGATCCTTTTCTGTTCTGTACAAATACGCCTGCAAGACCGTACTGACATACTCATATTGAGATTTCATCTCTTTAAAAATGTCCAGCGTTTTTTGACAGCGCTGTTCATCCTCCATATCGATTGTCACCATGATACGGTGCTTCTCTGCCGTATCTAAAATTCTTTTCATATTGCGATACACAAGGTCATCGTCAATATCCAGGCCAAGTGATGTCATTTTGAGTGACACGTGAGAATTGAGTCCCGCCTCTGCAATCCGCTGAATGGTTTGAATACACTCAGTCGTCCGTTCATTTGCAATCTCTGCCTTTGTGACAAACTCACCAAGGTGATCAACTGTCACAGCCATTCCTTGGTCATTTAATCGTTTGATGACAGGGATGGCACTCTCAAAGTCCTTCCCTCCAATGATTTTCTTAGATGCAACAGCACTTCCCCAATTACGAGCAATATGGTTCAAGAGACTGCTCTTTGACAAAAACAAGAAGAAATTTCTTGTGACCGACTCCATAAAGGGCACCTCCCACTCTTTGTAAGCTATGTCTTTATTGTAAGGCTCATAAGCTGTCCGCTACAATATTTGAAGATGACAAAAATTCTGACTTTTTTTGTGGTTTTATCACAATAACAGATAAAAAAGAGCCTGCCGCGATCCGGCTGGCTC
Organism: Bacillus sp. FSL R5-0659; assembly: GCF_038008785.1. NCBI lineage: Bacteria > Bacillati > Bacillota > Bacilli > Caryophanales > Bacillaceae > Bacillus > Bacillus sp. FSL R5-0659. The sequence continues at coordinate 351,660 of NZ_JBBOZU010000001.1, read as the reverse complement.
TTCCCTGCTTACGCCCACACCTCATCAAGGGTAGACTGCAGCAGCTCATTTAATTCTTGCATCAGGTTGTCTTTCGGCTGATTGTAGCTTTTCACCAATTCATCAAATCGCGCGAGCTCTTTGTCGATAAATGGATGGACATAAGCGAGGCGGTTCTCTACATCCATTTCTTCGCCGTCCATTTTACGTTTGAGCAGCTCATGGATTTCCGCTAAAAGCGGTCCATCCTCCACAAGCTCTTGCAACAATTCATGAAAATCCATCGGCGGAACCGTCCGGTAGCGTTCAATCCACTGACAGGCAAGTAGCGGACGAAGCACATAGAAATACTTCTTGATTCGCACCTGCTCTCCTCGTAAATGCCTGCTTTCATTCCGCTTCGCCATATTGAGGTAATGATACATCAATGCTGCAGGATAAAACGCTTGATCCTTTAATTCTCTTAGCTGCTTTGCTAGAGAGAAGGATTCAGCATAGATGATGTCAGAAGACAGCCATTCCATGATGGACGGATTCGATTTATTGAATAAGCGAAGTGCCTTTCTAAGCTCCCAGCCGCTGATATCAAGCATGTCATCAATCGGCCGTTCAATGACATCACGATGCTCTTCCATCGCCCAATACCATTCTTTTCGAGGCACATATAAAAAACGAACATCGTAGTCACTATCAGTCGAAGGGAATCCCCATGCTCTGCTGCCTGATTCGACCGCGAGGCAAATCTTGACGTCATACGTTTCTTCGATGATTTTCAGCTCTTCCTTGATTCTCTCTCTCATCAACCATCAACTCTTTCTATAGAAATCTGCATGACTTCATCACGATTTGGTAAAATACGAATAAGACATATATGAAAAAGGAGTTGGATCTCATGTCTATATCTCGCATCATGAAATGGATCACCGGGATTTTTGAAGCCTGTCTTGCCATCCCTGTCATCGGAGGACTATTTATTATTAGCAATGGCTATTCACCGCTCATGGTCATGCTTATTCTGCATATTATCACACTCGTCTTATCGAAGCGAGACCAAGGACCAATGATTGGCAGCATCATTGGGATTATCACATCCTGCCTCGCCTGGATTCCGATACTCGGATTCATCCTGCATATCATCACAGCTCTTGCCCTCATTATCACAGCGTTAGTGCCTGATGAAAAAACGAGGCAGAATACGAGTTATTAAAAAAGAGGCCCTCCTAGAGCGGCCTCTTTGTTCTTTTATTTGAGCAAATGCTTTTGTAAGAAGGCGAGCTTCTCTGTTTGAAACGCCGGGATAAATTCGTGTCCAAAATAGCGATATATCTTCAGGTCTTTATCTGCTTCTAAATGGTTGTATGCCGCAAACACAGTAGATGGCGGGGTTATTTTGTCAATCAGCCCGATCGCCATCAATGTTGGGTGTTTCACCCATCCAGCTAAATTGATTAAATCAAAATAGCTTAATGTCTCAAATGCCTTTTCCTCCACTTCTGGATCACTGTTTCTTCGAAAGTATGAATTGATTTCTAAATAAGGCTGCTCCAATGCAACGTCCACTGCACGCTCGAAGTTCGATAAATAAGGGTAATCTGCTGCTACGACCTTCGGAATGTCTGAAAGGGCTGCGGCGGCTACCGCTAATGCACCTCCTTGGCTTCCACCAATCACGCCGATTCGGTGTTCATCTACTTCGGGGAAGGATTGAACCACTTCGAGTGCACGGACGGCATCTAAATAAACGCCGCGATAATAGTAAGTCTCCTTGGATAAAATACCTTTTGTCATCCATCCCAAAGCGTGACCGCCTGGTGTCACTGACGTATCTTCACTGCCGCCTTGACCGCGGACGAGCATACCAAATGTCGCATAGCCATGCAGCGCCCAGTTGACAATGTCGTGAATGCCGCCATCATAGCTGGCATTATAGCCATGAAAACGAACGAGCGCTGGATGCGGACCTGATTGATCTGGTACCGCGTACCAGCCTTCAATTCGAGAATGCCCAAAGCTTTGATACGTCAGGCGGTACACCTTGACCCCTTTCACTGGATAGTCATAAGGTTCAAGCGCTGGATCTGCCTTCACTTGACGCAGTTCTTCAAGCGATGCCTTCCAAAAGTCTGAGAAATCAGGACGTGCTGTTTTCTTTGGTTTATATTTTTTTAGATCTTCTAATGATAAATCGAACAATTGCATATCCTACTATTCCCCTTTGTTTTATTAGTTATATATATCATACCACTCATTTCTTGATTGAGAAAGTCATTTAACAAAACCTTCTGACATTTCTATTGGCAAAGATGATGGAAACCTTTATGATAAAGAAACTGACCATAAAGACTAGATGTTCTCAGACAGAATCATCCTTTACAATATATTCATGAAGATGATCGATCGTTCATGAATTTTCACATGACATATAGCGAAAAAAGGAGGAATCCCTATGAAAATCGCCCTTGTCCAAATGGACGTACAAATTGGAGAACCTGAAGTGAATTTTAAAAAAGCAGAAGCGTTTTTAGAAGAAGCGGTCCGCGAGCAGCCGGACCTGATCATTTTACCCGAAATGTGGAATACCGGCTACGCCCTTGAACAAGCCGATCAACTTGCGGATGTAAACGGTGAACGCACAAAACAACTTTTCTCTTCCTTTGCCCGCAAGCACCAAGTACATCTCATCGCAGGCAGTGTCTTAAATAAGCGAACAGAAGATGAAAACATCACCAACACGATGTATGTCTTTAACCGCCAAGGTGAGCTTCTGTTAGATTATGATAAAATTCACTTGTTCCGTCTAATGGATGAGCACAACTATTTAACCGCTGGTGATCAGCTTGGTTTATTTGACTATAGTGAAGATGTGAAAATTGGCGCGATGATCTGCTATGACCTCCGCTTCCCGCAGCTTTCTAGAACACTTGTGAACAAAGGGGCGAAGGTGCTCGTCAATACGGCGCAATGGCCATCAGCAAGAGTGGACCATTGGCGCAGCCTGCTCATCGCAAGAGCGATTGAAAACCAGTCATTTATGATTGCTGTAAACAGAACAGGCACAAGCAGAGACACAGGATTCCCTGGACACTCCATGGTGATTGACCCACTCGGCCGCATACTGCTTGAAACACGCGATGACGAAGACATTTATTATGCGGAAATTGATCTTCAGCTAGTGGATGAAGTCAGGCAGCAAATTCCAGTTATGACGGATCAGCGTCTGGACTTATATTAAAAAGCAGGGTGCTCCCCTGCTTTTTGCGTTTAATTAAACGTTTGTTTAAGTCTTTTCTTGATTCTGATATAGGTCCATGAAGGCTTGAGCGGATTTCGTTAAATACCTTTCTTCCACATATGCAAACACAAGTGTGCGGGTTGGGCATGAATCAATGTTTAAATAAGTGACTTGGTTCCTATCCTCTTGTGCCATCATTTTCGGCACAACGGTCACCCCTAGTTCGTTTTTGACCAATGCCTGTGCTGTTTGAATATGACTTGTTTCAAAAGCCACTTTTGGCTGAAAACCATGATGACAGCACAGTTCAGTGACCACTTGCCGAAAACCGTATCCCTCTTTCAACAAAATAAATGGGATACCTTCAAGAAGCCGAAAGGGAACGATTTCGTGACCGGTCTCTTTTTGCCCTGCCTGCTCAATGATCTCGTTCAATGCCTCTGATAACCAGGGCTGAGCAGCTTGCGGAACTGCAAGAAGGAGCGGCTCTGTCAGCATTTGTTTCGTTTTCAATGATTCGTGCTCGACAGGCATCGATAAAATAGCCAAATCCAGCTTTCCAGCCAATAGAAGTTTTTCGAGCTCACGCGGAGACTCTTCTATCAGTTGAACGTGAACATGAGGATACGTTTGACAAAAGGTTTTTAATAAACCAGGCAAGACATATCCCCCTGTCACTGCTGGCGCTCCAATGTTCAGCTCTTTCCCGATTTCATAAGCTGCTTCTCCCATTTCACGCAGCAAATCATCTCTTTCCTTCAAAATATTCTCAGCCCTTTTAATGAATCGTCTCCCTTGAGGTGTGGGCGTTACTTGTCCATATTTTCGAATAAATAGTGGTGTGTCTAATTCCTCTTCCAGCTTCTTTATTTGCTGGCTTAGAGAAGGCTGTGCAATGTGAAGTTGACCCGCTGCTTTTGTAAAACTTTGCTGCCGGTACACTTCTATGACATATTCCATCATTCGTATATCCACTTTCATCACCTCATAGGTTTTAACTATTCATGCCATATCTTTTATGTCTTAGACAAATAACAGAAGGAATTCTACGATAAAGAGACCACAAAGGGGGAAAAGAAATGAATCCATATGCTAAAGCAGAGAACCAATTCTCACAAAATGCCGAGAACTATCGAGATTCACCTATATTTGCTGCTGGAGAAGAGCTGGAATGGATGAAAACAACAGCAAATGCGAAGGGAGATGAGCATTTACTTGATATTGGCTGTGCGGCAGGACATACCGTTTTTTCCTTTTCAGACGTTATCTCTAAAGGGATCGGCATAGATGTCACACAAAAAATGATCGAGGTTGCTGCTTCACTTGCGGAAGAACGCCAACTGACCCACATTACTTTTGAGCAGGCAGCCGCAGAAGCATTGCCCTTCTCTAATGAATCATTTGATTTAGTGACGTGCCGATTTGCCGCTCACCATTTTCCAGACCTTCCGGCAGCCATGTCTGAAATCAGCCGAGTCTTAAAAAAAGGCGGCCAATTTCTGCTCGTCGATCATTATGCACCTGAAAACACTGCACAGGATTCATTTATTAATCACTTAAATAGACTGAGAGACCCTTCTCATGTGCGGGAAAGCTCGTTATCAGAATGGAAAGAGCTTTTCGCAGCCAACCAATTGACTCAAAACGAGATTCGTTACTGGGATCTGCACATTGATTATCAGGACTGGATTATACGTGGACGCACACCAGAGAACGTTCAAAAGGAAATCGTTTCCCACCTTCAAACCGCAGACCCTGACACAAAGCAGCTGTTTCAGCTTCAATTCGATGAACAGCATCAGCCCATTTCTTTCTGTTTAAAAGCTGCATTGCTTCAAGGAATCAAGCATTAAACTGATAGAAAAAAGTCTACCCTAAACGGTAGACTTTTTTTATTTCGAATATAAATCCCAGCCAAGCTTGAGTGTGTCCACAATATAATTGGCGACTTCCTCAGCCTCTAAATGATCTGTTTCCACTCTGGAGTTATGAAGAGAATAAATTTCCCGGCGTTCTTCAAACAGCTCTTTCATCTCATCAAGCGTCCGGTTGTGAAGAACAGGGCGATTTTCGATTAAAATATCCAGCCGCTGCTTCCAATTCTCCCAAGACAGGTCTAGGAAAAGAACGGTACAATGCTTCAAGCAGGCGCGTTTGATTTCTTCCTGTTTGAATGCACCGCCTCCAAGGGAAACGATCTTGAGCTGTGTATGTTCACATAAATCGACGATATAATCCTTTTCAGCCTGCCTGAAGAATGCTTCTCCTTTTTGCTGAAACATCTCTGGAATCGTCATGTTGTACTTTTTCTCAATCTCCTGATCGACATCAATAAAATCTCTATATAGCTTTTTGGCAACCAGCTGCCCAATGGTTGTTTTTCCAACACCCATAAAGCCAATGAGGACAATATTCCGCTGTCTTACAGGAATTTCTCTATTGATTTTCATGGTCGTGACACGTCCTCCCTACGACAAGGAATGCTACATAATGTTTCTATTATATGATAAATGGAGCGCGAAAAGATAGACCATCTTAAAAATTGTGTTTAACGACGTAGCCGAGCTGTTCAGAGAGCCTCTGTGCTTGTTCTTTCACTTTTTGCTGCAGCTGGGGAATGACTTCTTCAGTAAACCGATGGGTTGGACCAGATATGGATAAACAAGCTTTCACTTCCCCATGAATATTAAAGATTGGTGCCGCTACTGCCGCAGATCCTACCTCTCGTTCATCGATACTGCAAGAAGTATACGTGTCAAGAATATGTTTACGTTCCTTTTTCCAGTCGTCTCCCATCACATGATCAGCCTCAGCCGCAAATACTTTTTGTTGAAATTCTTCACTTTGAAATGCCAATAATACCTTTCCGCCTGCACCTGCGTATAATGGCAGCTTCTCACCAATCTTGACAAGATGCCGAATCGATTGCAGCCCTTCCGCTTGTTCAATACAAACCCTGCTTGTTGAATCGAGTACATACAGGTTGACGGTTTCCTTTGTTTCATCACGAAGTGCGTACATGAGTGGTTTAGCCAGTTCTCTCAATTGAATGGACTTCCCTGCAATGTACCCGAGGAGATAAAGCCTTTGACCCAATCGGTATTTCATTGTTTCTTGATTCTTTTCCACAAAATGATTCATTTCAAGTGCCTTGAGCAGTCTCGTTGTCGTAGACATTGCTAAATTCATCTCTTTTGAAATATCCGTTAGCGTCAGCTCTTGACGTTCTTCACTAAAACAAGAAAGAATATCCAAAGCGCGCTGAACCGTACGCAGTCCTGATTCTTCTTTTGACTTCTTATCAGCCATGTTCACTTTCTCCTTTTCCTCTTTGATTTCTTATCGACATAAACGATCGATTTTGCTATAATCCATTTTAAATGTTCCACTAAAAGAAAACAAATTCTACTAGACGGAATAAAATCAATTGAAGATGTTTGATGGAGGAGATATTTGAATGTACCTGGTCGTTTTTACACTTCTGATTAGCTTATATATTGTTCATCAACTATTTCCTGCTCCCATACTCTCCTACTTTGTTGGTCTGCTGGCCGCTATCTCGCTCACCATTTCTTTTAAGAAAGCCAGTGGGCTTTATTTGAAAACAGGTGCTGTGTTTCTCATCATTGGTTTGTTCTTATTCTTCTTATCCGGCCAGCCATTGCATACGTTTGTTCTTCACTTTCATTCCATGCTAGGCTTGCTTTCTCTATTTTTCATGCTGCCTTTTATTCATTCTCTCATACATGTTGGACATTTCGATACACAATTAAATAAACTGCTCACACTGCATACAACGAGTCCAAACCAGCTCTATCGCAAGAGTTCATTTGTCACTCATATTCTTGGCATGTTTTTAAATATCGCGACGATCCCCTTACTATATACATCACTCAAACCGTCGCTGGAATCCCTAAAAAAACAGGTGCAGCAACATCTTTATACACGCAACCTCTTAAGGTCATATGCATTATGTTTAAGCTGGAGTCCTGTTGAAGTGCTAGTCAGCGTCACCATTGATGCAACCAAACTAAAATATTATCAAATTGCACCCATTACTTTTGGTTTAATGATCGTGGTGCTGGCGGCAGATTGGATGCTTTTTTCTCGGCAAAGCAAACGATTACCAAACATCATTCAGTCAGCACAAACAAACTCCAATCCTCATCGAATTAAGCGAAAAACCCTTCAGCTCGCTTTCATGCTGCTTAGTTTTATGACAGCCGTCTCACTTGTCGATGCATGGATTGGAAAAGGCTATCTATTTGCTGTTGTGCTGACAATTATTCCATTTGCTCTATTATTCTCATCTGTTATCAAAAAAAGAAAACAATATATAGCGGTCTCTGTGCCTCATTGGAAAGAAAGAACCAATCAGCTCTCCAACTATATGTGTCTATTTTTAAGTGCCGGCTTCTTTGTCGATATGCTGCTTGCCACAAACAGTATGCAGCCGATTCAAGCATTTATTGTCAGTATAGCAGACCATGCCATTTGGGTTTATTGTGTCATCGGGTTGTATTTTCTGATCACCGCTCTTTGCGGTTTTCACCCGCTCGTCTCGCTTGCTTTATTAGTCAGCATGATGACACCTGTCATTCATGAACTGCCTGCTCTTCCCATTGCTATCATGCTGATCGTTGCTGGCACATCAACTGTTATGTTTAGCCCTTTTAATGTTTCTGTCTCCTTATTGGCAGATTTGATGAAGGTCAACCCTTACCGTATCACTCGGTGGAATATTTGGTTTGCTGGCTTTTATATCAGCATGGGTATCGCATGTGCAACAGTTATCACCGTTATTTTTTATTCATAAAAAAAGAGAACTCGTCTTGATTTGAGTTCTCTTTTGCTTTCCCACTACGGTTTTAATTGGATACGTTCAATTTTACCTACAATGAAAATGTACGACAATGCCCCGCCTAATGCGACTAAACTGACGAATAAAATTCCCCCGTTGTAAGAGCCTGTCGCCGACACGATGAATCCGATAATCAGCGGAGTGATGATCCCAGCTAAATTAGCAAAAAAGTTAAATACGCCGCCAGCAAGCCCAACCATTTCCCTCGGTGCCACCTCGGACAGCATCGTCCAAGAGATATTAGACAGTCCTTGCGCAAATGAAGCGATGGATAAAATGGTCAGCACAAGCGGGATATTCGTTGTAAAGTTTGCTAAAACAATGGTACTCGTCATCAGCAAGCCAACCACTACCGGCAGCTTTCTCGCTACATTCACTGATACACCCTTTTTAAGCAGCCAATCAGACACATAACCTCCAAACAAGACCCCAAAGAATGCAGCAATATAAGGAAGAGAAGCAGCAAAACCTACCTTGAGAAATGCCATGTTTTTCGCCTCTGCCAAATAGGTCGGAAACCACGTTAAAAAGAAAAAAAGTGTAGACGCAACAGAGAATTGGCCAATATAGAGCCCGATCAATTTACGATATTTCAGAAGGGCGGCAAAGTCTGCCCATTGCAGCTTCTCCTGTGATGCGACGGTCAGCCCTTCGCCTTGCCGGATTAATTCTAACTCATCTTCATTTATCTTCGGATGCTTCTTCGGTTCGTGATAATACTTGTACCAAAAGAAAGCAAATATGATACCGAGCGCACCTGCCGTAATAAAGACGGTTCTCCAATCGAAAGTCGTCATGATCCAAAAAAGAAGAGGTGTCGCAAATGCAAGACCCACATACTCTCCAGCTGTGTATACTCCTGTTGCAAAAGCCCGTTCCCGCCTTGGAAACCATGTAGTGACAATACGATTATTTGCAGGAAATGCGGGAGATTCTGTAATTCCAATAAACAAACGGCAGCCGAATAAAAAGGCAAAGCTGTTCGCAAACGCCTGTAAGCCTGTAAAAATAGACCAAGTAACGAGTGATATCCCATACGTTACCTTTGAGCCAAATTTATCGAGAATAAAACCGCCTGGAATTTGCATCGCTGTATATGTCCAGCTAAATGCCGAAAAAATCAGACCTAATAAAGCAGGATTTAATTGCAATGAAGATTGAATAGCAGGCGCAACAATAGACACACTGGCTCGATCAATATAATTAATAGCGGTAATAAAAAACAACAGAATCAATATGCCAAAACGGGCTTTCGTTGGTTTCACATATGCGGGCTGCAATTCATTCCCCTTCAGTTCTGAATGCACTTTCATAACCATCCTCCTTTGTTTCCGCAGCGTGCGGTTCGGTTGAACGTCTTAAATAACCCCTTTTTCTTCTAACTGCTTACACTCTTCTTCTGTTAAGCCAAGCATATTTGTTAGAATCTCAAAATTATGTTCGCCTAAATCAGGTGCAATGTGACGGATACTTCCAGGTGTTTTTTCAAACTTCGGAATGATCCCAGGCACCTTCACTTTTCCAAGTCGAGGGTGATGCACTTCGACGATATTCTCTCTTGCTTTAAATTGTGGATGTTCAAAAATATCCCGAATACTTAAGATCGGGCTCACAGGGACACCGTAAGTATCTAGACTTTTTAATACGTCATCCCTTGTTTTCGACGCGATCCATTGCGAAACAATCGCATCCATTTCTTTGTTATGCTTCAGCCTGGATGCATTAACCGCGAATTTTTCATTCTCTAATAAATCTAATCGATTCATCGCCTCAGCCAATCGATTGAAGGTCGAATCTGTACTTGTTACAAGAACCAAATAATGCCCATCCTTTGTCTCATAGGTACCAGCAGGGCTTGAATGACCGCTTAGCCCCGGTGAACGCTCACGCACCTTCCCAAGCTTGTCATATTCTGCAACCAAAAACTCTAACATACGAAACACAGATTCATAGAGGGCCAAATCCACCATTTGCCCCGTTCCTTCTGGATGTGTATCCCTGTAATACATCGCTGTCACAGTAGCAAATGCCACATAGATGCCAGCAATATAATCAGTTAGAGAAAATGAAGGGCTGACTGGATGCCGGTCTGGAAACCCTTGAATATATGTAAAGCCACTAAACGCCGTCGCTGGCGTTCCAAATCCGGCCTTGTCCTTAAACGGGCCCGTTTGACCATAACCCGATACACGAATCATAATTAAACGAGGGTTGATTTCTTTTAACACATCGTACCCAACGCCCCATTTTTCGAGTGTTCCAGGACGGAAATTTTCGATCAGTACATCGACCTGAGCTGCAAGCTTTTTAAAAATGTCTTTTGCTTCGTCTTTGTGCAGATCCAGTGTAAGGGATTTTTTATTCCGTGAGAGACCTGACCATCTAAGTGGTTCCCCATCTGCAAAAGGGCCGACATGCCGCAGCGTATCGCCTTTACCAGGAATCTCGACTTTGATGACTTCTGCTCCAAAATCTCCTAGAAGCACCGCGCCATAGGGTGCAGCGATCATTGTAGAGACGTCTAATATTTTTATTCCTTCGAGCGGTGTATTCATATTCATTGCTTGACTCCCTTTCATTCAAGTGATGAAGGGCTAAAATCATTTCTAATTTAGCCCTTTTCATCTTTCTGATTGACCCGTAAGGCCCTGATGATTCAAAAGCAGGGCTCACCGGTGCAGGTTTTTAATCCTTCGGAAGCTGCCCTTGCGGCGTGTAGAGCCAAATAAGCCATAAAGGTTCATCGCCTGTATTCACATGCTGGTGCGGGACACCGTCTGGAATGAACATGAAATCATTTTGCTTAAAGGACTGCCTTTCTCCTTCACAAATGACTTCGCCAGACCCTTTAATCACATAATCAAACTCCTCTGAACCCGGGTGATTGTGCACTGAACTTGCTTCTCCCGGTTCAAAAATGGTGAGACCCGCCATCATATGCTCTGATCCAACCGTATCTGGTGTAATGGTTTGAAATACCTTTCGAATCATTTGCTCCTCTGGACGATCTAAGCCTAACCATAATGGGTTCCCATCTTGAAACGGATTCAATACTTTAATTTTCATTGGTGATTCCTCCCTAGTAATGTTTAGTTCACACTGACATGTGAGCGTTTTGTATTTGGTGAATAAATGTCATTAATATTCCAATGTCCATCCGTAGGAACAGGATCATTTTTCATCGCTACATCAATGACGCAAGGCTCCTGACAGGCAACGGCTTCAGCCAAGGCTTCTTTGAATTCAGACGCAGAAGTGATTTTAATCCCCTTCATTCCATAACCTCTCGCAATGGCAGCAAAATCCGGAGAATAGCTTTCTCCACCTTTTCTAAAAACAGTGCCGTACGTCGTTTCATAGTGCGCCATTTGCAAGCCGGCTATTGTGCCAAACGCACTGTTATTCATCACAATCCACACAACAGGAATGTTTTCTTCAACGGCTGTTGCGAGAACGGATGGATTTTGACCGAATCCGCCGTCTCCAACGAGTGACACAACGACACGGTCAGGCTGGGCAATCTTTGCCCCAAGTGCGGCAGGGGCTCCAAATCCCATTGTTGCAAAACCGCCTGGGGTTAAAATAGTTCCTGGAGTGAATACAGGAAATTGCTGTCCGACCCCATTTTTATTCCAGCCAACATCGGTTGTAATGAAAGCATCTGGCGGCAATACTTCCCGCACTTCCTGCAAAATACGCTGCGGTTTCATTGGGAAAGACTCGTCTTGAATATTCGTCAAATTGCTCTTTTGAAATTCCTCACGATATGCCGCAATGTCCTTTTTCAATTCAGGGCGATCGATACCTTCTGGCAGCCTTTCTTTCGCCACGCGATTGAGTACGGTCAGTGCCTGCTTGAGATCGGCTACCGCTCCAATTTCAACAGGGTAGTTCCGGCCAATTTCATTCGGATCAATGTCAATATGAATGAGCTTGGTTGATTGGAAATTGAACGTATACTCCGATTCCCACGAGCTCGCATCAGCTTCAGCAAAACGGGTGCCTAAAGCCAATATATAGTCCGCCTCTTTGCACTGATCATTAATAAATTTTGTCCCCCAAAACCCCGTCATTCCAAGGGTCATTGGGTGATCATCCGGCATGGCTCCTTTCCCCATCAAAGAGTGAGCAACAGGGATACTTAGATGGTCAGAAAATGCCTTTAATTCTTCAGCTGCATCAGCTAGTAAAATGCCTCCCCCTACATATAAGAGCGGCCTTTCTGCCTGCAGCAATCGGTCTAATATCCGATTGGCCGTTTGATCATCAATAGAAGGTTTTTCAATGGTGTGTGTATGATGGTTCATTTGTTCAAACAGGGACACATCTAGATCTTTTGAGAAAACGTCCATCGGAACAGAAATAAGCACCGGGCCAGGACGGCCGCTTTCAGCTAACTGAAATGCTTTTGATAAAATCTCTGGAAATAATTCTGGAATATCGACTCGCCATGCTCTTTTCACAAACGGCCGGTAAATTTCGTATTGAGAGGCATCGGAATGAAGATTGATCTCTTGGTGTGGGTGCTTTCCGTAGTAATGACTTGGGACATCTCCTGCAATGACAACCATTGGAATGGAATCAAGTGCTGCATTCGCTACCCCTGTTGCCGCATTGGTGAGTCCAGGACCTAGATGACTGAGAACAACAGCCGTCTGTTTCTTTGCTCGCGCATAACCATCTGCTGCATGTGCCGCTATCTGTTCATGCCTGACATTTACAAATTGAATCGAGCTTTTTTCAAGCGCTGATAAAAAAGCAATATTCGTATGACCGCATAGACCGAAAATATGCTCGACTCCCCGATTTTCTAAGTACTGAATAACCTGTGTAGAAATATTCTTCTTCATGTTTCTCTCCTCTCACGTTGCAGCTATGAATCTGCTACTCACTTATTCTTTGAAAACACAATAGATAGAACATTGTTCAAATTCTGTATCGCCACTTGCCCGGGAGCTGAGCTTTCTTTCCCTACAGCAAAGGTCATGACAGATCCAAAAAGTCCACCAACCATTCTTGTAAAAGCCCCGTATTCCCCCATTGCCATGGAAATCACGGGAATTGACAGCTGCTTTTTCGCATGGCTGGTCGCTGAGAGCAGTGTTAATGCATCGTCATAGGAATGCGGCATCACTGCGATCTTTGCGATGTCGGCGCCGACTGATTCTGCATTGACGAGTAGCTGCACGAGACGATCTATCTCAGGGGTGCGATAGAAATCGTGATACGACACAATCAAGGTGACGCCATTTCTTTTAGCTGCCTGACTGACTTGCTGTATATGTGCCACATCCTGCATCAATTCATAATCAACGGCATCCACAAGCTGTGTGGAACAAAGCTCGGCAAGCAAAGAAACTTTCTCAGTTTCGGAGAGTGATATACTTTCGCCGCCCTCCTTTTCAGAGCGAATGGTGAATAAAAATGGGATGCCCTTTGCCTTTTCTACCATTCCCTTAAGGGTTTCTATCACTTGTTCCTTGTCATGAAGGTGATGAAAAAAATCTGCCCGCCACTCGATCACATCAGGCTTCTTCTCTGTTAACACCTCGACCTCATGAAACAATTCTTCCTTTGTATGTCCGATGAGCGGCGTACAAATCATTGGTTGACCGCCTGTCTGCACACTTTTTACTTTTTGCTGAAATGCATTCACATCCCTCCGCCCCTTTCACAGACCATTTGGGAGCACGACCATTTTGGTTTCGGTCATCTCCTCGATGGCGAAACGCGGACCCTCTCTTCCAAGACCACTTCGCTTAATCCCACCATAAGGCCAATGATCCAGTCTAAAATTCGATGTCCCATTGATGACAACACCGCCAGTTTCAAGCTCTTTTGCTGCGTGTAATGCCACATCCAGCTGATTCGTAAAGATCCCTGCCTGCAACCCATATCGACTATCATTTGCTTCTTTGATTGCCTCCTCCAGCTCCTCATAAGGGAGAACGCTGACAACTGGGCCGAACACTTCCTCACAGACAACCTTGGCCTGTTTCGGAGGGTTTAACAAAATAGCCGGTGTGATGCTCGCTCCATTTCTTTTTCCCCCATATAAAAGCTCAGCCCCCATACTCTCTGCCTCTTGTATCCATGCCTCAACACGCTGCGCGGCCTGGACATCAACCATACAGCCGATATCACTCTCACTAGACAGCGGATCTCCAACGACAAGCTGCTCTACTTTTTGTTTTAATACCTCAGTAAACGTCGGCATGATTTCCTGGTGGACATAAATTCTTTGAACAGAAATACAGCTTTGACCGGAATTACTAAAGCCTGTTTTGGCACAAAGGGATGCGGCTTGTTCAATATCTGCATCGTGATGAACAATCGTCGCGCCATTCCCTCCAAGTTCGAGCAGTACCTTTTTTAATCCCGCAGAGGTTGTAATATGTTCGCCTCCGGCTGCCCCGCCGGTAAAAGAGATGAGATTCGTTCTTTCATCAGTGACTAACTGTTTCCCAGCCTCGACCCCGCCAATCACAAGCTGCAATCCAGCCTCAGGAAATCCTGCTTCGAGAAGGAGTTTGACAAACGCTGTGGCAACAGCTGATGTTTGCGGTGCAGGCTTCAAAATAATGACATTCCCTCCCGCAAAGGCTGGACCGACTTTGTGGCAAATTAAATTGAGCGGTGCATTAAAAGGAGTAATCGCCAGCACAACTCCGACTGGTACTTTAAATGTCATGGCCATTGCTCCCTGTCCACGCGATGATACATTGCCAGGAATGGTCTCACCTATTAATCGATTCGCTTCTTCCGCCGACTGCGCCAGCGTCTCGATTGATCGCGAAACTTCATCTCTTGTATTTTTAAGTGGTTTGCCTAGTTCTAGCGAAATCAGTTTTGCAAAATGGTCTTTTTGTTCTTCAAGTAAGGTGGCTGCTTTTGTTAGAAGCTTTGAGCGTTCGATGGCCGATATTCCCGCTATTTGTTTTTTAGCATGCTGCGCACTAGAAAGCGCCTGTTCTATGTCTTCTGATGAGGCGAGATAGGATGTACCGATTATTTCTCCTGAGTAAGGATTGATGATATCAGTTTTGACACGATCGGTATCCAGCCACTCGCCGTTTATATATGACAACGCTTTGAGACCACTCAAATTTTTTCTCCCTCCTTCAAGTGCCGCGTTCCATGCCCTGCATAACGAACCAATCTTTCTTCATTCGGACAAGGTCCCTTCACGAGGGCTCCCTTTGTCAGCTCCTCATATGCATGCGCCACGATGCCCATTCCTCTGGATAAGGAAAAAATGCCTTTTGCTGCTTCGGCCGGAATGTTTAATTCACATTGGATGGCAGCAGATACACCATCTATATTCATCGTGATTTTCTTCCCTTTCAGCTGTTCAAGCTCATGTCTAATCGCTTCGGCTAATCGTAAATATGTCCCGCTGATAACACCTTGCTGGACATATGTGTGACTCAGCTCATATAAACGTCTCACCCTCGGATCATCATCATGAAGCTGATGTCCGATTCCCGGGATTTTTTCCTTGCGAGTTAACCATGTTTGGCACACTTGCTTTGCCGCAGACTGTACATCCTTTTGATCATCGTAGATCGCTTTGGCTTCGTATAACATACGCATGGCCTTCTCTCCGGCTCCGCCATGAATGTCACCTAATAGATTCACCCCTGTTGCAACAGAGGAATTAAACGAAATGCCGCAAGTCACGGCCATTCTGGCTGCTGCAATAGATGGCGCCCTTGGTCCATGGTCCGCACCTGCGACAAGAACACTTTCAAAAAGAGCTGCTTTTGAATCATTCAATAATTCACCAACAAGCAGTAAATAGAGCATTTGTGGATACGACAATTCACCAATCAGTTCTTCAATCGGATATCCTCGAAGTTCAATTGAATTTTTTTGAATATGACTAATCTCAGTCTCCCACCAAGCGCCTCCCTCTTTGTAAATTTCCAGTGCACTTCGATTTTTCATTGTGTCCATCATTCCTTTAGCTTCTTATTTGGAGGTGAATCACCCCCTTATTCCATTCAGTGGAATCTAATTTCACTTTTCGGAATGTGGTTTCATTGTAAGCGCATTCTTTTTCTTCGTCAATCATTTTTTCTGAAAATACTGTCAATAGAAATGAAATTAAGTGAATCGAACTAATTATGCTTGCTTTTTTTGATCAAAAAAACCGATATTTAGTGAAATGGACTTAAGTATATCGTTCTACTAATTTAATGAAATTTTGGTTATTTTGTCAAACCCACTTGAAATTCGACATAAAAAAACCTCTCCATCTGGAGAGGTCTCTGATTATTGACAAAGGGCTAAAATGATCTTTATTTTAGCCCTTTGTCTTCTTTTCAGCGTAATAGAAAACCTTTGCAGCCCTAGGAAAGGACGAGTACCGGAGCGGAGCGAATTTGACATTCGTGAGTACCGGCGCGCAGACCTGACACCGAATGCGAAGGTTTGTCTACACGCTGAAACCTCTCCATCTTCTGGAGAGGTCTCTTTTTTATTTCCACCAATCATCAAACATGGAAGCGGGTACTTGGCGTTTATGCTCTGATTGAACATAGCGCTTTTCAATCGCTTCTGCTGCTTGATCTGACACTGGTTTGCCTTCTAAGTAATCATCAATTTCATTGTACGTAATGCCGAGTTCTGTTTCATCCGTTTGCTGAGGTTTGTCGTCCAGCAGATCGGCTGTTGGTTTCTTTAAATACAGGCGTTCCGGTGCTTCTAGCGCTTCGAGTAGCGCCCGGCCTTGGCGTTTTGTCAAGCCTGTGAGCGGAAGAACATCTGCACCGCCATCACCATACTTCGTGAAGAAGCCGGTTACTGCTTCAGCTGCATGATCTGTACCGATGACAAGCAATCCTTCCTCACCGCCGACAGCATATTGCGCGATCATTCTCATACGTGCTTTGACATTCCCTTTATTAAAGTCAGACAATGGGCCGCCTGTTTCTTTTTGATATTGATCACTGAATGCTGATACGGCAGGTGCAATATCATATTTCCACGACTTGTCTGGCTGAATAAATGATAGAGCAAGCTGTGCATCATCTTCATCCTGCTGCACACCATGCGGAAGGCGTACCGCAATAAAGACAGCATCCTCTTTTCCTTCTTGACGAAGCTCACTGACAGCAAGCTGTGCAAGACGTCCGGCAAGCGTTGAATCCTGCCCGCCGCTAATGCCGAGTACAAATCCTTTTGCCCCGGTTTTTTTCAAGTATTCCTTTAGAAATCCAACCCGTTTTTCGATCTCCTGCTTTGGGTCAATTGAGGGCTGCACATGCAACTCTTGGCTGATCTTTTTCTGCAAACTCATACACTTTTCCTCCTAAGCATCCTCTACATGAAGAGAACAGGTTTTACACACAATTCATTGATTTAACAACGTTTTTTGAATCTCCATTATACCATGTTTTCATCAAGAACATTTTGTTAGACGTTCCCCTATCTCTTAGATATCAAACATTCACAAGTGAAAAAGACCATGTCTTTATGGACTGGTCCTTTTCTTTTTTAATCGATTTCTACCCGTATAGATGTACAGCTTGAACCATTACACTTCCCAATATCAGCAGGACAAGCGGACACGGCCACAATGAGATCCATTTCAGCCCTCAGGCGAATGTAGTCACCTGGCAGCGATTTTGGCAGCTCGACAGACAGCTTTCCTTTTTCATCAATGACTGTATTCATAAAGGCATTAAAAGGATAGTACATATCCTCCTTTGGAATTCCAAAGGGCTCAAAGGCAGTCCGCAAATTGTCGTAGCATGTATGCATGACCTCTAAGTGCGTCCGGCCGTATAAAAGCTGATACATTTCTTGCCGGCAGGCGGGCATGTATAAATCATGGCATTCTACTGTATCTTCAATGATCGTAAACATCGGTTTATATAAATTAGAATAGAGCTTATCGCCTTTTTTCACTTTGGATGAAAATAGGCTATCCATCGTCGCACCTTGGTCAAATTTTTCATAAAAATCCTTTTCATGATAGGCCATCACATCTGCTACTTGCTGGCCTTCGATATCAACCACTCGCATACATTGGCCTTTTCCTAAACGAAAGCCGAGTCTACCCTTTGGCAAAATGACGTATTCTCCGTTCATCACATGCACTCCTTTCCATGACAGTATGCCCAAAATGTCCCCTTGATCATGTATAAAAAAAAGACGCGGTCACAAGCTAATGTCATTGAAATAGAAAGGTGTTGCACTTGCATTGAAAGAAGAACAATCTTTATCTTGGTGGCAGCTTTCTCTCATCGGAGTCGGCTGTACAATTGGCACTGGGTTCTTCCTTGGTTCCAGCATCGCCATTACAAAATCCGGTTATTCCGTCTGCATCTCCTTTTTGCTTGCTGCGGTCGGAACGTATCTCGTTTTTAAACATTTGGCTGCGATGACAGCCGATAATCCTGATAAAGGGTCATTTTGTTCCTATGCTCGTAAAGCATACGGACGATGGGCAGGGTTTAGCAATGGCTGGGTGTATTGGTTTGCAGAAATGCTGATTACAGGAAGTCAGTTAACGGCCATTTCTCTATTTACCCGTCACTGGTTTCCTTCTGTTCCGCTTTGGGTGTTTTCTGCAATTTATTCCGCTCTTGCCCTGCTCGTCATTATCATTGGGCTATCTTCTTTTCAAAAGACAGAAAATGTTCTGGCGGTACTGAAAACAGCGGCGATTTTTCTATTTATGATTCTTGCGGTGCTTGTATTATTCGGCATTTTGACAGAACATAAACCGACCCTTCATCTTCCTAATAAGGATCACGAATGGATGCCTCTTGGTCCGCTTGGTCTTTGGAATGGTTTGATTTATGCGTTTTATGCTTTTGGGGGAATTGAAGTCATGGGGCTGATGGCGGTTCATTTAAAGGACCCAAAAGATGCAGCAAAGGCTGGACGTGTCATGCTGATCATTCTAGCAGTCATCTATATCGTCTCAATCGGACTTGCTCTCTTGCTTGTCCCAGTGACAGCCTTTAATGAGAACAGCAGTCCATTTATTACTTCATTAGAGCCGTTTCATTTATCGATCTTTCTTCATATCTTTAATGGCATTTTTATCATTGCCGGTTTTTCGACATTGGTTGCCTCTCTCTATGCAGTCACAACGCTGCTCGGCACAATGTCAGAGCATCAGGATGCACCTGCTTGCTTTAAACAAAAAGATCCATCGCATGTGAGATGGTCTTCGATTATCTTAACTGCTGCCGGCTTAATTGTCTCGATTTTGCTAGCACTCTTTTTGTCCAAACACATCTACGAGCATCTCACAACAGCAGCCGGTCTTACCTTGCTGTATACATGGATCTTTATTCTGTTCTCAAGTAAAAAGCTATCCAAGCCATCCACTCGCCAAACGTGTGAAATGATTCTTGCGCTGCTCTTAATTGGAGCCGCCGTTTCTGGCACATTAACAGAGGCAAGCGGACGACCTGGCTTTTTTATCAGCCTTGGGATCATTGCAGTGATTGCCGTCATGGTGCTATTTATGAGGAAAAAGTGGAAACAGGATCAGACCGCATCATAATTTCATCATGTTTTTTAATGCAGTAAATGGACATTTGGCGGAGGCTGGTTTCTCCGCCTCTTCATCTGGGAGAAAATATTGCTTCCATTCATGATTGGTCGGATCCCCGTACCATTTTAATGATGGATGTACACTGACCTCATCATATGCTTTGAGCCGCTTGCGAACGAGCTGGCTCATTTTTTGTCCAAACTTGGTCGATCCATTCAATTTCTCAAACACCCATCTAGGCTGAAATGCCATCATGACATAAGGGAAGTGGCGGCTTTTTCTGAGCTTGTGAGCAGGTGTGGAACATAAAATAAAATACGCTTCACCATGGAAGCAATACTCCCACTCATGATGATGAGTATCTAGCGGAATCTCCTCAGGCCATGGTTCTTCATCTTTATGATGCAGCCGTTGAAGCAGCGTCCAAAAATGCTGCTCAAACTCTTCAAGCGAACTTTCCTTTAAATCCTGCGGTGTTTCAAAAAAACAGATAAATGAAGCATATTGACCGGTTTCTTTCGCACAGCCTTTGTATTCTCTAAGCAGCTGGGCTAATTCATCCACTGCTTCCTCTTCCCTCGGGTCACCAACAAACCCATAGCGTAAATGATCGAGAAAAAATCCCTGTCTTCCGGGTACACAAGGGAATGTATCTCCTTCATCTCCGACCATCTCGCCAAATTTTGTGAAAGCGTCCTGCTTCCATTCTTCTAGTGATCGTAGATTTTGATCAAGGCAACTTTTTGCATACAGCTGGGCCATTTCCTTCCACCTCGTTTTAGCGTCTTCTCCACAGCCTATGAGGTGGAAATGGCTGTGGTGACTGTCCTCCCACGACTTTCCTTGCGCATGACAAGATGGGGATTTCCATTCAAATGGAGCAGGTATTTGTTTCTCTTATTCTATTATGCAGATCAGCCTAGCGTAAGTTAATAGAGCGCCTTTCGTCATTTCTACGATTGGCTCTTCATCAAAAAGACGGAATCCAGCACCCAATAAATAAGGGCTGCGCAGAAGCTAAACAAATAAACTTTATAGCTGATGAACACAACAAGTCCATAATCAATCCATAAAGCCAAAGCCGAGCAAACCACCCAGGCCGCAATAAAATAAATCAATAAGTCACGGCTTCGAAACCTTTTAGGATGCCGGTGTAAAACAAGCTGAATTGGTACAGCAAAAATGACATAAGCAAGCAAAATGAACAGACTGGTCATCTCCACATAACTGAAGCCCGCTTCAGATGGCATAAATAAAAACGTATAAATGAATGTTGCTGTGATGACTGATAAAATCAACATACACAAATAATTAAATACTGGCAGAAACATACGCATAGCAGAGGCTCCTTCAATCCATTTTCTATTCCACCATTATTCAAGAATGTGTTATGTCTGTCAATCCTTACAAAAAAACAGACTGAATGTGTCAGTCTGCTTCAGATTACTGACAAAGGGCTAAAATGATTTTTTATTTTAGCCCTTTGTCTTCTTTTCAGCGTGATAGAAAACCTTTGCAGCCCTAGGAAGGACGAGCATCGGAGCGGAGCGAATTTGACATTCGTGAGCACCGGAGCGCAGGACTGACACCGAATGCGAGGGTTTGTCTACACGCTGAAACAGACTGGATGTGTCAGTCCGTTTTTCTACCCAATCAAAGCCATAATCCCTTGATACCCAAAATAGACGCCGAAACCAAGTAAAGATAGACCTGCAAGAACGGATAAACCATGTAACACACGTTCACTTAAATAACGCCTAAACGAACTAGCAAGCAGCGCCATACAGAAATCCCAGATTAGCATGCCGATAAAAATAGCCATACTGTACATAAGCATTTGGGAAGCTCCATACTTTTCGATCGTATTGGCTAAAATGCTGCCATAGATGCCAAGCCAAAACAAAATACTGAGCGGATTAGATAGAGAAATGAAAAATCCGGTCATGAACGAATGGCCAATTGATGTGTTACCGCTGTCCTTTTTCGGACTCTCCTGCAAATTGATTTTACGCAGACTTTCAATGCCGGTATAGGTCAGAACGAAAAAGCCGAACAGCCACAAAAAGGTTTTTACAAGAGGTGCAGTCAAAAGCTGGGCGACACCAAAATAGATGAGAAGCATATAGACAATATCCGCAGCCATAGCCCCCACACCAAAAATCCAAGCATGCCAAAATCCACTTTTAATGCCTCTGTCGATTTGGGCTGCATTGACTGGCCCAACAGGCGCTGAAAGCGACAACCCTAAAAAGATATAACCAAAAAACACCGCCACATAGACGTCCTCCTTTTGATGCTGACTTGTACATGTTATTCAAACTTTCTGCGTTTTAGTACAAGTCCTTTGTCATCATTTCAGGTGGACCTTGGGGAGCGGCTTGATCATGTGCTTAGCGATCTGCTTTCAGTTCCGTCTGCTGCGTGTGTACTGTTTCTTTTTTCTTAGAACGATTCATTTGAATCGCAGCTGCAAACAGAAGAACAGCTAAGAAAGCAAATACAAAGACGGCACTTGCCGCTCCTGCCCATTCCAGACTAAATCCAATCAAAAAGGACAAGCAGGCTCCGCCTAAGCTCGCGGCTGCAATAAAATAACTCGTCGCCTCATCGATGGCATTTTCAATCATTAAGGCAGATGCTGTCAGTGCGATTGGGAACATGCCAGCTGCGCAAAGCCCGATGAAAAAGATGAGGATCAGCTGCGCAGTAATGTGGGTTGTTAGAGCGAATATCACAAGCAGCAAAATCATCAGTGATGCGCTTAGCTTTAAAAAACGCAGCGGGTGCAGCTGATCAGCTTTTCTCGCAATCACAGTCCTGCCAATGACGATCGCTGTCCAGAAAGTAGAGACCGCAAAGAGGCCCCAATTTTCTCCCCCCTTTTCCAGCATGATCGACGGCAAAAAGTTCGCAAAGTTCGTTTCAATCCCTGCGTAGAAAAAGGCAAAACAAATCATAATGACCACGATCATTCGATTATTTCGATCAAGAAGCAAGGACGGTTTCCTCATCCCTCCTGTGGAAGGAGCATCCATCTGTCCATGAGGCAGTTTGTTCATAAAAACAAGCCATAGCATGAGGAAAAATGTCAGCGCACCCACCTGAAATAAAAACACATACTGCCATGTCTGATCTGTGACAGTCAGCAAAATCACTAGCGGAAATAACAGTGCACCTAATCCAAAAAAGACCTCCATGATACTGATTCGCTTTGCACTATTAGCCATTGAAATGACATACGCACCGGCTGTTGTCTCAAGACTGCCTGCGCCACTCCCAAGAAAAAAACCTGCCAGCACAAGCGTCGTCCAGCCGGGCACCAACAGCCCCAGCAGAAGTGAGCCAATCATCAGCAAAAGACCCATCGTCAGCACAGCGCCATAGCCTCTTTTTCTCACTAGAATGGGGGATAGCAGAACACCTGTCAAAAAACCAATAAACTGAAAAAAAATTAAAGATGATAATTCCCCAGGACCCTTATCATAACTCGACAGCAAATAAGGCGTTAAGCTGCCAAAGAACACATGAATGGTCCCAATAAAAAAATAAAAGACACAGCCAAAGTAAAATACCTTTTTCATCTTTTCACTTCCTCTAAAAAGGAGCGGAGTCATGACATCCTCCGCTCCACCTCTTTAATATGCCTGAGCAGAGACAACTGCCTCTTCCCTCTCAAAGCATGTATTGAGCGCAGCCTGCGCGCGATAACCATCTTCAAAATTAGCGACCTTCATATGAGTTGGGTATGGATCAGTATTCACCCAATGCATCAGCTGATCGCGGAATGTATCGGACCATCCGTAAAATTCATTCGGCGGATCTGTCAGCAAGGTTTGCGGCATTTGATGACGCTCCACACACAATCCATCACTGATCTCATATTCGTTTTTCATGTTCGTATGGTATTTGAATACCTTGTCATGACCAACGACTTCTACACTAAATCCACATTCCTCAGGCTGCGTACTTTTGGATGTCACCAAATGAAAGAACACTTGATTCTCCATCTGCCCGAAAATTTCGGTATGATCATCCACCTGTACCTTTTTCTCTTCTTTTTCCTTTACACGTGTCAGCATCTTGGTGTTAAGTGATTCTTTCTTCATTTCACTGCCAAATAAGTACCACAGCATATCAATCAAATGAATGCCAAGATCTCCTAGCGCACCGCTCGTACGCAGACTTTCGCCGCTGTCTCTCCATGAAAATGTCTTTCTTCTGAGGGCACTGTTTTTCTTAAAATGAGTTCTGACGGTCAAAATACGGCCTAATTCTCCGTTGGCAATCAAGTTCTTCAATATATTCACAAAGGATAAATAACGATAGTTAAAGCCCATACTGGCTTGAACTTGGAACTGTTTGGCTGTCTCTACCATTTCCTTCGCTTCCTTCAGCGACACAGCCATCGGTTTTTCACATAAAATCGGCTGTCCTGCTCTTAGCGACTGAAGGGCATGGTCCTTATGACAAAAATTAGGGGAAGCAATGATCAACCCATCAGATGCATCTGCAAGTGTCTCGATACTTGAATACACACGTCCGCCGTACTGTTTAATGAATCCCTGTGCGACCGACTCATGCAAATCATAGACACCGGATAATTCTGCACCTTTGATCGTTGATAATGCTCTTGCATGTGCTTTTGCAATATTCCCTGCTCCAACAATTCCAATTTTCTTCATGAATGTGCCTCCTCATGTTTATACATCACTGTTTTCAGAGTTTCATAGATTCCTTTTGCATACCCATGATGACAAATTTGGTGATGGTGCCGTTTGGCTTCGCCTGTCGCATTTTGGACAAGGAAACCGTGCGTGACGGATTGAAGCATCCGCAAATCGTTCCCACTATCACCAAACGCAAAGCCTTGATCTTTCGATAGATCATATTGGTTCAGCATAAAGCGGACAATTTCATCCTTCCCTGTTCCTACTGGTAAAAAATCGACATCATAGCAATCCGCAGGATCTCCTGCAAGCGGGTTGCATTTGTTGATGTTGACCGCCACACCCCGCTCTTTAGCCAGTGATTGGATAAATGATAGATGATGAAGATCCGTCCGTTCATCCTGCTCCTGATAATAGAAATTCTTTTTATACCCTGAGCTGCCCAGCTGCGTTTGCGGTCTAAGGGAAATGCCCTTTTCTCGGACAGTTTCCAGGATGTCTTCGATTTTTTCATCTGAAAAGCCCTGTGCATCCAGCCGCTTCATCCACTCTGCATCTGGCTGTCCAAAATGAACATCCGACGTATATACAATCTCAGTCCCTAAGTTCGACGCAATGAAATGCGGGAATTGATGAAACCCGCCTTTTTCCATTTTGCTCGTGACAGAATCGAGGCTGCTTCCCGTCACCCAGCCCAGCAAAAGCTGTCCCGCTTCACTCTTTTCTGCTACAAAGGCTTCCAGCCGCTTGACATCCTCTCTCTGCTCCTCTGTCATTTCGTGAGAATAATACGTTTCATCAAAATCACAGAAGACGATCCACTGCGGATTCTTCGGCTGATTCAGTAGTTTTTTATTGAATGGAAGACTTGATAACATGATGAACCCCCTCGATGACCTTCTCCTGATCTTGCAGCGGCATTCCTGGGTAAAGCGGCAGGTGAAGTAATTGCTGCGCTGCCTTTTCCGTGTGCGGTAGTATTGTTTGTCTATACTTTTGAGAAACAAGATTTGTTTGATGCTGATGCGATAGGATCGGGTAATAGACATCCGTCTCTATGCCCATTTCCAGCAATTTCGCTGCAAGTTCATCTCGGTCTCCCTTCAGTACTCTAATCGGGAATAGATGCCATACATGGTCATCCGTCAGCTTCGGAAGCTTCATGTATCCTTCATCCTCAAGCGTTTGCAGCTGGTCAATATATCGCTTGGCTAAGTAAAAACGTTTAAAGTTTTGCAGTCCTAAATACTTCATTCGTTCGAGTCCGATTGCTGCCTGCAAATTATCAATTTTGGAATTAAAGCCGTAGTCACTGCGTTTGACATTTTTCTTTCCAGATTCAAAGCCGTGATAGCTGATCTCCATGCATTTTTCCGCTAAGGCCTCATCGTTTGTAGCGATGGCGCCTGCCTTTCCGCAGACCCCAAGGTTTTTGTATGGATTAAAGCTGAGAACAAGTCCATCTCCATAAGCACCAAGGCCACTGCTGCCAATCGCTTGACAGCCATCTTCAATGATTTTCAAACCATGCTGTTTCGCAATCGCCGAAATAGCCTTCATATCCGCTTGCTTTCCATATAAATGAACCGGTAGAATGCATACCGTTTTATCTGTGATATGCTTCTCTATTTCACTCGCTGCGAGGCAGTAGGTTTCTGGATCGATATCGGCATATACCGGAACAGCCCCAATGGCAAGCACTGCATTTTCTGTTGCAGCAAAGCTGTTGGCTGGCAAAATCACCTCGTCTCCCGGATGGACGCCTGCCGATATGAGACTGATCATCAAGGCATCTGTTCCACTTGACGTGGCTATGACATATTTTTTCCCTAAGTACGCAGCAATCGCCTTTTCAAAGGTCGGAATATATGGCCCTGAAGTAAAACGGCCAGAGCTCAATACTTCCTTCAACACCAGCATAATATCATCGATTTCATCCTCTGAAATCAGTTTATCAACCGGCAGAAACGGTATCTTTTTTTCCTTATTTTGTTTATAATGGAAGAGAATTTTTTCCAAACCTGTGCGTTCTATATCTTGCTCAAGGAACGTCACCAGCTTTTCATTTGCTAGATGCTTTTCAACTGAATCGGCTTTTACTTGAACACCTTGATTGATCATATCCAGCAAAGGAAGATAATCCTTGCTTTTACCTGATATCTTCGTCAATATTTGCATTCCATTCCCTCCAATTAATCAATTCCTTTTGTTAATATTTAACTTGTTTCACATTGTAAATGATGTTATCGATTTCAGAACAATAACTTTGTGTAAAGGATTTGTTAATATGTGTACAATTTATGAAATTGCCAAACGCTGCGGGGTTTCAACCACCACCGTTTCCAGAGTGCTAAACCATCACCCATATGTGTCAGAAGAAAAGCGGCAGCTCATCTTACAGGTGATGAAAGAAATGGAATATACACCGAGTTCAGCAGCCCGCACACTAAGGTCACATCAGACAAAAACCATTGCTGTGTCTGTCCCAGCTGTGGACCATCCTTTTTTTGCACAATTGATTAAAGGCATTTCAAAAGAAGCCCTTGATCAAGGATATAAAGCCATCGTGCTTCAGACGTTTTATCAAGAAGCATTAGAGCTTGAAGGACTTCAACTATTAAAAAGAAGAGAAGTAGATGGGGTTATATTGGGGGCGTTAGAAAATACGTGGGAGAAAATTGAGCCATTTTTAACGAACGGCCCCATTGTCATGGCAAATGAATATCATCAAACAGCAAACATCCCGATTATTGGATACGATGAACGGGAAGCCGCCTATAAAGCGGTGGACTACTTGATTCGGTCGGGGCGAAAATCGATTGGGTTTTGCTTCGATACAGAAAGCAGTGAAGCGCAGAAACAAAGAAAACAGGGCTATCTTGATGCACTCTCTGCTCACGGTTTGCCGCTGCAAGATGATTGGCTGTTTGGAGAGGCTTTTACCATTGAAGACGGCTTTCGCTTAATGGAGGTCATCCATCACATGACGGATGCGCCTGATGCCATTTTCACCGGCAATGATCAAGTTGCAGCAGGGCTCATTAAACAGGCCATTTCATATGGCTATCAAATCCCCGAGGATCTAGCGGTCATCGGCTATGACAACCAAGACATATGCGAAGTGACAGCTCCAACGATCACCACGATTGACATACCGATCGTAGAGCTTGGCCAGCGGTCAGTACAGCAAATGATCGCGCTTCTGCAAGACCAAAAACCATTACAGCGCGAACATATCCAGCTGCCTACCCGGCTCGTGACAAGAGAATCTACATAAAGAAAAAAGACTGAGATCTCTCTCAGTCTTTTTTAATCTATCAACCTATAAAAATTGAGCAAGAATGAATGTCCATATACATACAATGCCGAGCAGAATGAAGCTGTACTTCACGGTCTTTTTGAAGAGCTCAGATTCTTTCCCTGTTTCTCCAACAGCTGCTGTAGCGATAGCGATAGATTGTGGAGAAATTAATTTCGCCATCACACCACCGGTCGTGTTCGCCCCAATCAACAAACCTGCCTGTGAGCCGATTTGAGAAGCAGTGACCGCTTGAAGGTTACCGAATAAGGCGTTGTTACTCACGACAGATCCCGTAATAAACACACCGATCCAGCCAAGCACCGGGCTGACAAGCGGGAACAAATCGCCTGTTTTGGCAAGAGCAAGTCCAATCGCAGAACTTAGTCCAGCAAAGTTCGCCAGGTTGGCAAAGCCCATGACAAAACAAATGGTAAGAACGGGGAGCCAAAGCTCTTTCACCGCTGCTTTTAAGCAGGCAGCGCCTTCTGTTAACGTAATATGTCTGCTAAACAGCCCTGTCAGCATCACCGCAAGCAGAATGGCAGTACCCGTTGCACTGATGACATCAATTTTAAAGATTGCATCAATAGGTGTTTCCGTTTGTGCAATTGGTGGTAATTTCACAATTTGCTGATGTAAAAATGGCATTTTCACTAAAATGGTCGTCCAGTTAAGCGGTCCTCCTACAGCAAACAATGCTTTAAATGCTGGCAGGCTCCATACTGTAATAACAGCAGTTAAAATATAGAACGGAGACCATGCTTTCAGTATTTCAACGCCGCGATACGTTTGTTTCTGTTCAATATCTGGCGCTCCTTCTTCTCGATAAATGTGTTTTGGCTGCCATTTCCGAAGAAATAAAGCCAAAATTCCCATACTTGCTAAGGCAGAAATAATATTGGCAAGCTCAGGACCCATCGTCACCATTGTAACAGCTTGCAAAATGGTATAGGTTCCACTCACAACAAGCAAGGCTGGCAGAGTTTCTTTGATTCCTTTAAATCCATCTACAATCAGAATGAGTAGGAACGGAATACAGAATGAAATAAACGGGATCGTATATACAAGGGTTTGAGATAACGCAAGCGGCGTCATATTGCCCATTTGCGCCCCTGTAATCACTGGGATTCCCACAGCACCAAATGCACCAGATGCAGCATTGGCAATTAAGCAGAGCATCGCGGCTTTCAGCGGTTTAAACCCAAGCTCTGTTAAGAGAGCGGCACTAATCGCAATCGGTACACCAAACCCAGCAGCACCTTCTAAAAATGCGTTAAAGCTAAAACCTATTAATAAGAGCTGAAGACGTTGATCTTGAGAGATTCCTGCAATACTAGAACGAATGACATCGAACTTACCAGATTTCACTGCAATTTTATAGAGCCATACCGCCATGATCACGATATATCCAATCGGCCACAGCCCATTAGATATACCGAGCAGCACAGCAGATAATGCCTTTTCAACTGGCATATGGAAGAAGAAAACAGCTGTTACAAAACTGACGATTAAGGTAAAACAAGCGGCTAAAACACCTTTTAACTTAAAAACGGTTAATGCAAGTAGGAAAAACAAAATTGGGAGCATTGCCACCAATGCACTGACGAATTCATTACCAAACGGATCATATATTTGCTGCCACATAGTGATTCATCCTTTTCTGCTCAGATAGGTTGCTTTTGATTGATTAAAAATGAGGAGCCAAAATCTCTTTTAACACATTCACACTGTGTGCAAATTTTTCTTTCTCCGTGTCGTTTAGTGCAAGCTCCATCACTTCTGTTGCACCATTTCGATTCACAAGGGCTGGTACACCAATGTAGACATCTTCTGCTCCGTACTCACCATCCAAGTAAGTGCTGACCGTTAAAATGCTGTTTTCATTGTGCAGGATCGCTCTTGTAATGCGGGCTAAACTCATTGCTACGCCGTAGTAAGTGGCGCCTTTTTTCTCAATGATTTGGTAAGCGGCATGACGGACATTTTCCATGATTTCATCTAAGTCTTCTTGTTTGTATTGATCATTTCTCTTCATTAATTCTGTAATTGGTACACTTCCGATATTCGCATGACTCCAAACAGCAAGTTCAGTATCCCCATGTTCGCCAATGATGTACGCATGCACATTGTGTGCCGCTGCTTCAAAATACTCACTGAGCATGTATCTAAATCTTGCCGTATCAAGCGTCGTACCACTGCCAATCACTCGTTCTTTTGGAAGTCCACTGAATTTCCAAGTCGCATATGTCAAAATATCAACTGGGTTCGTAGCAACTAAGAAAATACCATCGAATCCGCTTTTCATCACATTGTCTACAATGCCTTTAAATATATTTAAATTTTTCTCAACAAGGTCAAGTCTCGTTTCACCTGGCTTTTGGTTTGCACCAGCACAGATACAGACGATATCTGCATCCTTACAATCCTCATAATCTCCATACCAAGTATTCACAGGATGCGGGGCAAATGCTTTTCCGTGGTTTAAATCCATCACGTCACCCATTGCTTTGTCTTGATTCAAATCGATAACAACCAATTCATCTGTGATCGCTTGATTTATTAATGTAAAGGCATAACTGCTGCCGACGAAACCTGCTCCAATAAGGGCTACTTTGTTTACTTTTTCGTTTGTCATTTATCTCATCCTCCTGAGTAAAACTAGGCTGTTTTTATTATGTGAAGTATTTCACATTCTTATTGTGCAACACTTCACAAACTTTTGCAAGGGGGTTGCTCAAAAAAAAGATGTAGCGAATTTGTGAACACATTTATTCTGCTTTCAAAGCGCTGGCTCCATACATATTTCCACAAGAAAAAAGCTGCCAAACGCTCTTCGGCAGCTTCAAACGTGTTTAATAAGGACCCCAGTTGATCATGACCCCGATACAAATAAATACAAGACCGATGACAAACCAAATGAGGGCAAGCGGCACCATAAAACGCAGCCACTTTACATAAGGAATACCACTTGCAGCAAGCACAGCCATCAACACTCCAGAAGTCGGATTGATACAGTTGACCACCCCTTCACCAAGCATTACCGCTTCTACAGCTACCTGTCTTGTGATGCCCATTAAATCAGCGAGCGGCGCAAGAATCGGGATAAAGACAACGGCTTCTCCTGATCCTGATGAAATCAAAAAGTGAAGAAGCGCACTCGCAATATACATCCCGATCGCACCAGCAATTGGACTAAAGCCTGTCAGCATACTCGCCAAGCCGTTGACCACTGTATCAAGCAGCTTCCCATTTTCTAAAATGACTGAAATACAGCGTGCCATCCCAACAATAAGTGCGCCGTATACAAGGCTTTGACAGCCGACAATAAACGTTTTCGCAATATCATTGGCCGCTAATCCTCCAAGCAGTCCAGCTGCAATTGCCATAAAAATGAACACACCGGCCATTTCCTTATCGGTCCAGCCAAGCTGAAGTGCGCCATATAAGAACCCTCCAAGTGACAATCCGCACACCGCTAAAATCAGCTTATGTCTGCCAGTGAATGCAGGCTTGTCCACAGATTCCGCATCGGCTCCGCCAAGTCCCTTAGCAGGAAACCATTGATCGCCAAGAATGCTTCCCTTTTCTTTATTCTTCAGACGTCTTGTATATAAATAGATGTACACAATACTTGAAATAAGAAAACAAAGATAAATGATGACACGCAGCCCAATGCCAGAAAAGATCGGCAGCTCTGCGATCGTTTGTGATAAACCTAATGGAGATGGAGATAAAATCGTTGCATTAAACCCTGCATAACAGCCGATGTATATGACAGCCGCTCCTGCTACAGCATCCCATTTCAAGGATCGTGCCACAATAATGCCAATCGGAATAAACCCAATAACAGAGTTCACGACAATTCCGGTCGTTCCAAGGACTGAAAATAATCCCCCAACAATACAAATAAACAATAATTGCTTCGTTTGAAACCGGCTGATGACATGGTGAATCATTCCGTTAATAGCACCTGTCTTCTCCAAAATGGCAATGGTTCCGCCCGTAAATAGAATCAGAAAAATAATAGAAGCGGACCCTACCATTCCTTCTTGTATCGCAGTGAAAAAGCCCACTGGACTCACTGGTGATTGATCAATGCGGTGATAGCTGCCAGGAACGGCTGTTGTGATCTCCCCAGATGTCTTTCGGTCAAACTCACCCGCTGGTACAAAATACGTTGCTATCGTACAAATCAGTGCAATCATAAATAAGAGAACATACGCATCCGGCATTTGAAGTTTTCGTTTCTGTTTCTCTGGTGCTGATACTGTCGCAGTTTTCATGTGCCAAAACCCCTTTGTCCCGATCGGAATTTCACTTAATTTTCAGAATAATCAAATGATGTGTTATATTATAAACACTGTTGATATTTAAGATCAATATTATTTCACTAAAATAATGTTTTGGCAGATTATCTGTCAGCAAGGAGGCTCTTCATGACAACTTTGACAAACGAAATGAAACAAACCGTGACAGACATCTTCGAACACTTGCATGCCCACCCAGAAATCAGCTGGGAAGAAACAGAAACGACCGCTTATATTGAAGATATATTGAAAAAATTGGGCTGCAAAACTCAAACATTTGACGACTGTACAGGAGTGATCGGTGAAATTGGAGAAGGCGCACCAGTGGTCGCTGTGAGAGCCGATATTGATGCACTTTGGCAGGAAGTAGATGGTGAGTTTCAGGCCAATCATTCATGCGGCCACGATGCACACATGACAATGGCTCTTGGCACCTTTATGGCATTAAAGGAAAAAGAACGCCCAAACGGCACGATCCGTTTCATCTTTCAGCCTGCCGAGGAAAGAGGCGGCGGTGCGCTGAAAATGATTGAAAAAGGTGTGCTGGCAGATGTCGATTACTTATATGGCGTACATGTGCGCCCAATTCAAGAAACATTAAACGGACGCTGCGCTCCTGCTATTTTGCACGGATCAAGTAATCATTATGTCGGCACAATTACTGGAGAGGAAGCGCACGGTGCACGTCCACACCTTGGCATCAACGTAATAGAAGTGGCTTCAACCCTCGTGCAGAGACTCGCGCATATCCATGTCGATCCACGAGTCGCCCATTCTGTGAAAATGACCAATTTACATGCTGGCGGGGGCAGCTCAAACATCATCCCAGGCAAAGCTTCTTTTACATTAGATGTAAGGGCGCAAACAAACGAAGTAATGGATGAGCTAGAAAAAGAAATTGAAAGAGCAGTTCATTCTGTAGCGGATGCCTTTGGTGCTTCCATTACACTTTCAACAGACCATCGTCTGCCTGCCGCTACGTTAAATGAGGAAGCTGTCCAGATCATGTCTCATGCGATTGAACAGGTTTTAGGTCAAGAGCAGCTTGATCCCCCGATCGTCACAACAGGTGGAGAAGACTTTCACTTTTATGCAGCAAAGCTTCCGCATATCAAATCTACGATGCTCGGTTTAGGCTGTGATTTAAAGCCAGGTCTTCATCATCCGTACATGACCTTTGACCGCTCTGCAATCTTTACCGGCATTGAGATTTTGACTGAAGCTGTCTATCAAACGCTCCAGCAGCATTCATCATAAAATGAAAAAGCCACCCGCCTTCTCTTCAGGACGGGTGGTCGCTTTATATTATGCATTCAAATCTGCCATGGCTGGAACGTTGATTTCTTTCACACAAGATACCCTTGATAAGTGAATCACACATCTAGCAAGCTCCACAATATCCTGAACAGGGATTCTCGTTTCATCATATAGAGTAATGGCCTTTTCGGCTCCCTCTTCATACGGAACCTCTGCCGCCAGCTCTCCTGGATTGATACAGGTAACAGATATTTTATCTTTTCTCACATGCTCTCTCAGCGCATTCACAATTCCGCGCAGGCCAAATTTAGATGCAACAAACGAGACTTGCGGCAGGTTTGTATGATCGAGTCCAGCCGTTGAGCCAATCACGATGATTTTCCCATTCTCCGATTTCCTTACGTGCGGAAGCAGTGCCTGGATGTACGTAATGGTTGAGGTGACATTCACATTAATTAAGTGCGCAATATCCTCTGGCTGATCGTGATCAAAGGAATAATCGTCTTCAAAGCCTCGTTTTTCCCATAAACCGACGTTATAAATAAGTACATCAATCGTCTTGTTCTCCAGTGCTTCGAGCATATAAGGGATATGTGTTTGGCTTGATAAGTCGATTTTCAGCCAAATTCTATGTACACCGTCATCTATGCTCAAACTGCTTGGTTCACTTCGCGACACAATCCAAACTGTATCTCCACTTGAAGGAAGACCCTTTACAAAAGCATCTCCTAATCCTTGACTTGCACCGAATATGATATAGTTTTTACTCATAGCTCCTCCTTCTATGGCACAGAAACTGAAAGCGTTTTATACCTATATCATACAGATTCTAAGAGACCACCGCCTCTTTTATGCTTATCTTCACTTATTGATGGGCACGGCTACTGGATTTCCTTTAATTCCACTGGTAATGCACGTGCCTCTATAAAGCTTTTGATCATTTCTGTGAAAAGTTCTTTTTTCTCAAAAGTAAATGTATGTCCAATACCGGGAACGATGACGCCTGCTGCCTTTGGATGTGAATTTGTTATTTTTTTTGCTGACCGTGTCATAATGCCTTTTTCTTTTTCTCCCACTGTGACAAGAATGCGTGCCTTTGCTTGCTGAAACGTGTCTGGGAGCCTGTAATGGAGGTTTTCTTGAAACATCGTAAGAAGGGTTTTCTTCTGCAGATGTTTCGATTCCGCCGCATAATGAGGCAGTACATGTTGCGGGAGCCCCATCTTTTCGGCTTGGAGCTGGATAAACCAATCTTTCTTTAATAATGGATACGTCAGTGGCAAGAGCGGTCTCACCATGAAATGGAGCCATGGCAGAGGCATCACGAGGGCGCTATTGATGACAGCGATGTCTACGATATCTGGCTCTCTTGATAACACATCAACGGCAATCTGTGCACCTAAAGAAAATCCAATCAGAATCACTTGACGGCCATTCGCGTTTTCCTTGATCCATGAGATGACTTCTTGGGCGCTTTCATTCATTGAAAATATCTGTTCTTTTGCTCTTGTCCCATGTCCAATGAGATCAGGGGCAAAGCATTCATACGTGTCCTTAAATATTTCAACCTGCTCCTGCCACATCCAGCTGCTTACTCCTCCACCATGCAGAAAAATCATGATTGACCTATCCATCATCGACGACAACTCCATCCTTCTATATAAGAAAAAAGCAGCCGCTTTTTGAGCAGACTGCTTTTTCCACATGCTCCCTTCTATTATAAGGGAACCATTACATCATTGACTATTTTTTCAAATCTTCAATGGAGTTTACGTTCTTCATATATTTCGGAACAACTAGCCCCATTCGAAGGCCTTTCATACTTGTACCAAGGTCGTCATATTTTCCTTTAAACTTCGCTGCATACGTTTTATGCGTATTTGGCAGCCAAGCGGATAATGATGCATCCGCACTTCCGGTTGCAATTGCTGTCCACATTGGACCTGCTTCAACCTGAGTCAAAGTCACATTAAACCCGAGTTCACGCAATACTTCTGCCGCAACATTGGTACTTGCAATCTCACTATCCCAGGCAACGTAGGCAAGATTGATTTTTCCACCATTCGACTTTTTCACGCCTTTTGTCCATTTCGCTACTTGGTCTTTATGTTTTTTCACATATTTTATGGCAGCATCCTTTGGTTTCACACCATCTTGAATATCAATCATGACTTCGCCCATGTCATCTTGAGACCATTTAAACTGACTAAGCATTTTGGCTGCTTCCGGCTCATCCTTTGCAAAGCCTTTACGTGAAATCGTATGAATTTCTTCCGCTTCACCGTAAGATTTTTTTGGATCATCTAGATATTTTAAATCATAGCGGGAAAACATCCAGTGTGGATTCCAGCCAGTGATGATGATTGGCTTTTTACGGTCGTAAGATTTTTTGAGTGTTGCCGTCATAGCTGCACTTGATGCAGACACAACCGTCCAATCCTCTAAGCCGTAATCCTTTTTCGCTTGATCTGTCAGTGCCATAATCCCTGAACCTGGATCGATTCCGATAATGGTCTTATTCACCTGCTGTGCTGCACTCGCATTTGAATCTGTCTGCGCACCGCAAGCGGCTAGTAAAAAGACAAGCAGGGCGGTCATCCCAATGTAGAGAGACTTTTTCCACATTAAGCATTCCCCCTGGTTTTTTTCGTTTTAATGTTTTGTGTAATACGGTCAAGTGTAATCGCCACAATAACAATGGCAATACCTGCTTCAAAACCAATACCTGTTTTCAGCTGGGTTACCGCACTATATACTTCTGAACCAAGTCCTGGTGCACCCACCATTGCTGCAATAACGACCATTGATAGAGCCAGCATGATACTTTGGTTAATACCAGCTAAGATGGTTTTTGTTGCAAGTGGAAGCTGAACTTTGAATAAACGCTGGAATGTCGTTGAACCAAATGCTTCTGTTGCTTCAATTAAATCAGCTGGTACTTGTTTAATACCGAGAATGGTCATACGGATGGTTGGCGGCATGGAGAAGATAACCGATGCCACAACCCCAGGAACAACCCCAATATTAAAGAAGAAGATCGCTGGTAATAGATAAACGAATGCAGGCATTGTCTGCATTAAATCTAAAATAGGTGTCACAATTTTACGCACAGTTTCCTTCTGTGATGCCCAAATACCGATCGGAACCCCGATCACAATAGAAATGACCACAGCGGTCAAAACGAGCGCAAGTGTTTGAAGCATTGGATGCCAGTAGCCTAAATAGTCGATCAGTAAAAATCCAATAAGTGTGAAAAGAGCAACTCCTCTTGTACTGATCCACCAAGCAATGCCGGCAAAAATAAGGGTTAAAATAATGGATGGAATGACGCCAAGTGCAGCCACAATCCCATTTACTGTTCCTGCTAATCCATTTGTGATGCCATCAAAGAAACCACCAAACGTTAATGTTAACCAGTCAACAAATTGATCGATATATTCCGCAAACGGAATTCTAGGTAAATCACTCATACTAAACATCTTATTCTACCTCCTGTGCAGAAGGCTCTTGTGCTTTAATTTCCTCTAGCTTGTTAGAAGACATGTTGATATACTCATCATTTCCTGATAATGCACCAATCAATGCACCTCGGACCACAATGCCCTTCATTCTGTTTTTCTCATCGACAACGGCAATCGGAATGTTCGCATCAGACACCGCA
The DNA here is from genome assembly GCF_038008785.1 of Bacillus sp. FSL R5-0659. Classification (NCBI taxonomy): domain Bacteria; kingdom Bacillati; phylum Bacillota; class Bacilli; order Caryophanales; family Bacillaceae; genus Bacillus; species Bacillus sp. FSL R5-0659. The sequence goes on along the minus strand of NZ_JBBOZU010000001.1, from coordinate 314,880 downwards.
TCAAAGATCTCTGTCAAATACGTAGATTCCAACACTGTCGTAAATTCTTTATCGAGAACCGTTTCAAGCGACGCTCCCGTTTCTGCTGCTTTCTTCGCTGCTTGGGCAGAAATGACACCTAATAAATGCTTTTTCTTATCTACCGCATAGATAGACGAAATCCCTAGGTTTTTCATGAGCGTAAGCGCAACACGTGCCCCTTTGTCAATCTGAACTGTTTCTGCACGTTTCATAATATGACCAGCGGTTAATACTTTAGAAAGGTCAACATCTTCAACGAAACGTTCAACATATTCATTCGATGGGTTCATTAGAATTTCTTCTGGTGTTCCGATTTGAACGATATTTCCGTCCTTCATGAGCACAATGCGGTCGCCAATACGAAGCGCCTCATCTAAATCATGGGTAATGAAAATGATCGTTTTTCCTACAGATGTATGAAGCTCAAGCAATTCATCCTGCATATCTTTACGAATTAATGGGTCTAGTGCGCTGAATGCTTCATCCATTAATAAAATGTCAGGGTCATTTGCTAACGCACGTGCCAATCCAACACGCTGCTGCATCCCACCACTTAATTGATTTGGGTATTGCTCTTCAAAGCCTTCAAGTCCAACAAGCTTTAAAGATTCAAGCGCTTTTGGTCTGCGCTCTTCTTTATCTACACCTTGCAATTCAAGACCATACTCTGTGTTCTCAAGAATTGTACGGTGCGGGAACAATGCGAAGTTTTGGAAAACCATGCTGATCTTTTTCCGTCTGACTTCACGCAATTGATCCTTTGACATATTTGTTATCATATCCCCATCAATATAAATTTCACCGGAGGTTGGTTCGATTAACCTGTTTAGCATCCGCACAAGTGTGGACTTTCCGCTCCCTGATAGCCCCATGATGACAAATATCTCGCCGTCATAAACATCAAAATTTGCTCGATTGACACCAACTGTTGCGCCGGTCTCTTTTAGGATCTCTCTTTTTGTTTTCCCGTTTTCAAGCATTTGAGATGCTTTTTTAGCATTTTTACCGAAAATTTTAGATACATTATTTATCTTGATTTTGATATTTCTCTCTTCAGAATTCATATTTTCCCTCCAAATTAGCATCTTTATAACCGTAACATAAGCGTTATGATGCGAACAATCTTTAGAATTCGCTTATTTCCCCACAATATGTATGAATTCCATATAGAGGTCTGGTCATTAGAGTTTATACGCCGTATTACTCGTAAATCCTATAGAATGCTTCATAAACTACATATTTTACGGGGTATTTCCTCTCACCAGACAATATTTTACTGGAAATTCCTAATTGTGCTAAAAAACAAGTCGAATCCTCGTCATAGCAGTTTTTTTGAATCATGGGCGAACCATTCCCCTGAACATGATTTACCCGAAAATGGTCACATAAAAACCTTTTTTCTCAAATTTTATTTAAATTCACAAAAAAACTGCCTGCAACTTTAGTTACAGACAGCTCGTTTTTTTAGGACTCTAGGGCAGCCCGCTTAATATTATCTTGAAGCTCAAGCATACGTTTTGTTCCATCTTCACGTAATCGCTTGTTCTCTTCTTCGATCTGTTTCGTCTCTTTCATCCCTTGTACAATTGTATTAAAGGAAGATTCGATCGTTTCAATGTCGATGCTTGGACGGCCGGATAATTTGGCAATCTCCACACTTTGACTTGAAATGTTTTCAGCATTTCGTTTCAGCATTTCATTTGTTCTTCTATCCAGCTCACTCATGGAATCAGCGACAAGCTTTTGTCTCTTCGCTGTCACAGCTTGAATGATCCCATTTTTGAAGATTGGAATGGTGATAATGAAGGCAGAGTTGATTTTACCGATTAATTTTGTATTCCCACGCTGAAGCAAACGGATTTGCGGTGCCGTTTGAAGCGCGACCATTCTTGCCATATCAAGGTCATATACACGCTCTTCAAGCGCTTGAATCCCATTACGAAGCGTATCAAGTTCCATTTGTGCCAGCTGGTTTCCACTAGCTGCTTTTTCTTCATATGAAGGAACCAATTGCTTTAATTCTTCAATTTTCATTTGACCGGCTACGACATACTTTTCAAGCTCCATGTAGTATTGAATGTTATGCTCATACATTTCTTCAAGCGTCACAGTCGATTTGGTCATTTCATCTTTATATTTACTGATTTCTACATTAATTTTTTCAATCTCAGCACCGAGCGTTTGATATTTACTAAAAATCTTTTCAATCATGCTGCCGCCGCGTTTAAAGATTTTTGACAACAAACCACCCTTCGGCTCGTCAAAATCATTTTTATCAAAGCGATCCATAATCTTACCAAGCTGCGTCAGCATTGTTCCTGAGTCAGTGACGCTTGTTGAACGCATCATTGAAAGGATACGATCAGAGAACTTAGAGATTTCAACGGCTGGCTGTTTTCCGTATTCAAGAAGCTCAAGCTGATTTTTTGCATCGATCTGTCTCGCAATATTTTGCACTTCTGGTTCGTTTCGAAGCTGAACGCGAATATCGTCAGCCTTCTCAATCGTGATTTCCTCTTTATCAATTGAAATGATGTCATTTCCGTTTGTATTTGTCATAAGCTTTGATCTCCTTATCGGTTTTTAATGGATTGAAATAACTTTCTAACGATGGACGGCTCTTTAAACTCCTGGTTCATGACCATCTCATCAAGCCAATGGGTATCAAATAATTGGTCATCGATATACCGTTCGATACACTGATATCCCGCCGGATGATATACGAAGAGATCCACACCCATTTCATTTAGGAAAATCAGGGCGGCCGCATCAGAACGAGTCAGCTCACCATTATATTCCGTATGGTATAAAATCACTTTCGGTACGGTTTGTGCATAATCAAAGGTTTGAATCAGTTCAATGAGATCCTGGCTCAAATGCAGAACCTGCTTGAATAAATAAATGCGGACATCTAATTCGGTTTCATTGCCTTCTTTTAATAGCTTCGGATGCTGACAGATTCGAGATATCGCCTCTGCTATCGCACGCTGCGCGCCCTCATATAGATGAGAAAACTGCCACACATTGCTTTTCATTAATAATTCAGGATCAATCTCTCCAGTAGCAGAAAGTGCATGCTGATAATGAAATTGATAATTCGAAGTCACTTCTTTTGTAAAAGGAAAATGGCGAATGGTCTTCGTCTCTTTCCCCTCCATTAACGTGTGAATGCGATCCCAGTATTCACGCTTGTCTCGTGTGACACCCATCATTTTCGCAAAAAGATTCGGAATCTGTATCGTGTCCCGGTCTGCTTTGAAATTCGGGCGGATAAAGGATCGTTCCTTTGCAATTAAAAACAGCTCATCATACGTTGTCTTCAGCGTAATAGAATGAGGAGTATGATCTCTGAATTGCCACGGCTTATACAGCATTGAATCTTCCGTGTGAAGCACCTCTTCAAGCTCTCTTGTCGAGCGGTACGCCACCGTTGATTTCCTCTCAGGCTTTTCAGTAGGGAACGGCTCAAGCTTTGAAGTCCCCGGGTACTGATCAATAAAAGTCAGCTTTTCTTCTGGATCTAATTCGCGAAACGAATCCACGCCTTCTGGATGAAATAGCACAACATCACAGCCAATCAGCATGACATAGTAAAGAAAATAAAGCTGACTTTTATTCGCCTCTCCATACCAAATGACAGCCGGCATTTTTTCTTCTATATTGACTTCCTTCAGCCATGGACCTAGATGGTTATTTGAAAACTTCACGACATCCAGCAAGACCCGGCGGAAATCAGGATGCTGAAATCCACCCTCATGCAGCTGCTTGAAATGCTCAAACACCTTGATCAATGAAAGACGGATATGCCGGTTCATCACAGGGTTTGGATGGCGTACAATCAGCTGTTCACCATCTAAAAAAGCCACAAAGCGATTCACGGACAATCCCTTTTCTTCTTGGTTAATCAAATGAATACGCTGCAACGCTTGAAAATGCTCTGGCTCAATATGACGATTGAGCGTTTCACTTAAAATATGCATGCCTTCTGTTTCGTATAATTCATGTAAATAAATAAAATAATCGGTTGCATCATGCGGAGTTCCAAGGACCCGGGCGGCGAGACGCGGCAAGGACAACGTATGCTCGTCCTTTACATAACCGTCTCTTTCAGGGAGCGGCTTTTTCAGCACGTTTTTCCAGGCTTCCTGCTCCGCCCGTGTTTGGGTGACATTGATTTCTTTATAACTCACGCCGCTCCTTCCTTTCTCCTATATTTTCTAGAAAGCTACTACTATCATATCATTCAGCCTTCTACTTCTGCTATCGAATCGAAGGCTTTTTTGCCTTCGCCATCTGCTCGATGACAGAAGCGGTGATTTCATCCGCTGCGGCCATGCCAGATGCTGCTGTCGGCTCAAGTTCTGGGTCAAAGTCGAGAACTTCTCCATGCTTTGGGGCAAAGCCCTTATCTGATTGACGAATGAGCCCCACATCTAACAGGGAATCACCCGCACCATAGACGTATTCAAGCTGCAGCCTATCCTTTATAAAAGCAACAGCATCCCACTTATTAAGCGGCTGTGGAATAAAATAAAGCTTCCGTCCCTGAAGAGAAACCTGCCAGCCTCTCTCCTCACCCCACAGCTTCAATTCAGCAAGCGGTATGTGAGATAGATACTCATCTTTCATAATCAAATAAAGAAATCTTCCCTCTGCTGTACGGGTACGCTTCACCCAAGCCGCAACCGGAAGTTCGGAGATCGCCCTCAGCATCTCTCTGACTGGCATACACTCCCTAAGTCTCTCATCAACAATGGCCTGCCAATCCTCAAGCGGCTTGCCATGGTGAAGAATACAGCCCCCGTTTGTTGTGACAGCATACTCCGGTTGAAGCTCTTGTTGAAAGAAGGTGATCCGTTCATACTGTGCAGTCGTTCTTGTCGTCACTGGAATGAACCAGCCTGATTGATGAATCGTCTGCAAGGATCTTTTCGTTTCAACAGACATATAGGAAAGCGGCCGTTCGTCCAGCACCTCAACTAAATCATACTCTCCTTCATACGCATACTGGTCAAGCACTCGATGTGAGTAAATCAGCGTTCGGTCTAAATCACTGGCAAATGCATATGTCTTCATGACGTTTGCTCCAGCGGGCGAATTAACCCGCAGCACGTGTAGGACATATTGGCATATTCAATGACAGGAACGCCTCTGTCCTCAGCCAAAAGCAAAATATGCTTCAGCTTTTCCTGAGATCCAGGCTGAATCAAGATTTTCCACGGGATTCTTCTAAGCAGCACGCGGGTCGTCTCACCAACACCCGGCTTAATCAAATGTGTATTTTTAATTTGAAACTCCTGACCGATTGCTTCAATGGATGCCATTCCGCGCCAATCTGCCGGCGTCCCTTGCGTAAGTATGGTTTCTGCTTTCTCTTGTACATTTGGGCCGAGGCTGGAAAATGCTTCTTCAATCGTATCCACATACAGATTGGACACATCCTCATCAAGCAGCTCTTTATAATACTTTGCCCCATGGAAATCATCGGCATTGATCCAGCGGTTGTTTAGTACCGTACGACTGACAAGCCCTGATACCGTCGAATTCAGGCAGGCACTTGGAATGAGAAAGTCCTCTCTCGTTCCATATACATGTGTACAATAGCCAGGGTCAGCCAGAACAGCCAGCTCACTCGAAAGACGCACGCCATATTTTTTTCCAAAATCAATCACAGTTTTTTCGAGCTCTTTCGAAATCGCACCTTTTCCAGTCCATCCATCGATAAAAGCAATTTCAAAGCCTGGATGTTCTTTCAGCATATAATGCAGTGCATTCTCGTCTATTCCGCGGTCGCGAATAATAGAGATGCTGTAATGAGGCAGATCGATACCATATGTCTTTCGAATATATCGTTTGATTAGCACCCCGATCGGTGTTCCTGCACGCGCCAAGCTGCAAAGCACGGTTTTGAAGCCTCGCTTTTTCACAATCTGTTCTGCTACAACAGCTACTGCTTCGGCTACCTTTTCCTTACTTTCTTCAAGAGATTGATAGAATAAAGTCATATAAGATTCAGTTGGTTTATATTCAATTGGCAGCATTTCTGAATAATGCGCACCACTCTGAATGGAACGCTCCCGCTCTTCTGTACTTTTCTCCATCTCAATAGAGGATAAATCTTTGAGTAAGAAGGTTACATCCTGCTCTGGATAGCTTCCCATCTTTGTATACACGTTAGCCATTCACCTTCACCTCGTCTGATAAAGTCACAATATGCACATGCTTCACATGCCGCTCGGCAAATAAATGAATAAGCGGAAGCAATGCCTCCTGAGAGACTTTTTTCTCAAAAAAGAGAAATACATCATCATATTCACCTTTTGGAATGTTGTACACGTAGTGCTGAATTCGGGCATCTTCTGGATTCATAAAGGTAAACCCATTTTGAACAGCGTATCCATCCTTTTCGACTGGGTGAATAGGACTTCTCGTTGTTGAATGAAAGCGAACGCCTTCACCCATATGTGTAGACAGTCTCATCGGTACATACATCAGCTCACCTGTCCCTAAGCAGAGTGTTTGCTTTCCTTTGCGTTCCTGCCACAGCTTCAATCCCGCTTCAGCAGCTGCTTGGTCGAGTGCTTCCGTATCTGCTGCGTTTAAACCAAAACGGCCCGTTTCATGTATATATGGCGAATGACCAGCCGAATTTGCTGCATGAGAAAGTGAATACGGCACTTGCTTAAAGAAAGATTGAAGAGAATGAAAAGAGAGACTTGGCCGCTTCTCTTGCTCCGCAATCTCATACGAATAAGCTGGCTCATCGAGCGTTTTGCCTCTAAAGACCATCTGCCCTTTTAATAAAGACAATGATGTGATGTGAATTCCGAGCTCCTCTTCAAGCTGGCACATGGCTTTCTCATGCTCCTCCGTCCGCCAGTCCAAGATGGAAAGAATGGTATAAGAATGCCGCGGGTACTTTGCATGAAGGTCACGAATGATATTGATATTTGTACGGCCTGTCGTGACTTCATCATCTACTAACACGATGGGGCGGTCTGTGCGAAGTAATGCTTCATCTGCATAACAAAGCTGGTCTGTTGCATGCGAATGTTCTTCTTCAAATACCAATGACGGGTCAAGACCCAGCAGCTGTTCACGTGTCGTATGAATGTAAGATGCGCCTTCTAGCACATCATACACACCATGTCCAAGGGCTGTTGCCGTTTCCGCAAAGCCAATGACGACAGGCTCATTGCCAGCTGCTAGCTTTTCTTTTTTGAGTGTTTCATAGGCTGCCGTTAACACCCCGTGATCATCCGTCTTGAGTGCCTCTACAAGAAAATCTTGGTACGGAGGCGTCTGTCCCGTTTGCTCTTTGGCATATGCCATCGCTAAAAGACCCGAGACAAGGAGCGGTTTCACTGGATGAACAGGAATATGCTTTCCAAGCACCTTACTAACGAATAAAAAGGCTCTTTTTTTGTTCACCCTTGCTGCCATCTCAAAAAGGTGCTCTTTCTCCAGCTGGAGCGCCCCTTCTTTGAGGTCAAGCTCAACCTCCATATGTTCCAAGATGTTCAGCGTATGCCGCTTCTGATTCTGTGAGTATGTCGATATAGCTTCTATTTTCATGAAACACCCCGTAAATGTCTGACTTAATTAAAATGTGCTCTGCCCACCTGTAATGCGGCTTCGTTTCATTCATCTTATTAGAATAGGCACTCTTCATTACGCCAACTGTGCCGTCAGCATGTTCTAAAATACTTAATGCATCCAAGTATTCTTCCTTTGTCACAACGTACATGCTTTGAACTGGCTTGAGATGTGTTGGATGGATCACTGTCTTCCCATGTATGCCGTTGGCTACATCGAGTCTTGTCTCCTTGAGTAAGCCTTGTACGTCATCGAATTCAGATAAGGACAGCTCACCGCCCTTAGAAAGCGCACGGATGAATGGTTTTTGTTCCTTTCGTGCAGGGCCAAAATGCTCCCATACTGCACCTGATACAACAAAGGAACGGCCAAAATAATTGATCATATCTGTGATCAAATCAGCAATCAATCTGATTTCATAGATGGTGGTGTCACGATCACGGCGAATGCCATACAAGCCGCAAAGATCCGTTGCCCCAATACGAATATTCAAAATATATTCTTCATCATTCAGCATGATCTGCTTTAACTCAGACAGCACCGTATATCTTGTTTCTTTTTCTAATAAATCGGGTGTTTCCAAAATGGGCATACCGTACAGCGTTGTCTTTGTTTGTGCTGAAACCTGTTTCAAGCTGTCCAAATAATCCTTTGCATTATGAATAGAACACTTTGGAAATACAAAACCCGTCAATAAATGAAGAGATGAACCTAGCAAATCTGCAATTTCAAGCAGCTGCTTCGGCGAACGAACCCGAATAAATAAAAACGGCAATTGTTCAGCCGTTTCAGGCGTATGCGTCAATTTGTCCGACAGTTTGGCGAGTTGTACCACTAGATTCTGCTCAGCCATTTCCACTTCTTGATCACCGATGGCATCCTCTAAACAAAATACAACAGAGCAAAGTGCTTCATATTTCTGCGACAGCAGCATGTCTGCTATATCCTGTCTTGTTGCAGGCATATACAAAGTAGCACCTAATGCATGCGCAAGTACGTGCCTTGGCGTCATCAAATGCATCGTCCCCGGCCGTTTGAAAAAAATATCGTGCTGCCTCGCCTCTGATAAAAACTGAAAATACCGCATGCTGTGCCACCTCCTGTTGTTGAGAGAAAATCGAACAAATGACTTGATGATTCAAAAAAGGATGGAGCCGCTAATCAACTCCATTCCTTTTTGATCTTCCTATTCTTCTTTTGAAGCCGCAGCTTCGTTTGTTACACCTTGATGTTTCTTCTTATTGATTTTATGAACAATAAACGTTCCGATAAATGCTAGGATAATAATCGCAAAGAATACAAGATGCGGGATTTCAATGTGAGCAGCACTCAAGCCCATTTTGATCGCAATGATCCCGATAAGAATAAACGCTGTATTCTCGAGCTCTGGGATACGGTCAATAAGAACAAGGAACAACTGTGCCACTGTACGCATCATGAGAATTCCAAGCATTCCGCCTAATAGAAGAATCCATACTTCCTCAGATACAGCGAATGCTGCAAGAATACTATCAACCGAGAAGGCAAGGTCCATAATTTCTACAGAGATAACGGTTGCCCAGAATATACCAAATACCCGAATCAACCAGCCTTCTTTTTTCAATTCCTTCGCTTCATCATCGCCATCACCTAACCAGAAGTGCTTAATGACAAGCCATGCTAGGTAAGCAGCTCCAAGAACCTTAATCCACCAGAATTTAATAAGCAGCATCCCTACGCCAATGAATAGAAAACGGAAGAAATAAGCGCCAATTAATCCGTAGGTTAATGCCTTTTTACGCTGCTTTTCCGGTAAATGTTTCACCATCACAGCTAATACAAGTGCGTTATCTGCTGATAACAATCCTTCAAGCACGACAAGCGTCCCAATAAGCCCCCAAGAGACAGGGTCTGTTAACACCTCTGCCCACATATGCCAATCAAAAAACGAGGCATATGTATCCAACATATGTTTCAAAATGTCCAACTGGTTTTCCTCCTATAAGTGTAGAAGCATCAGCAGGCTTTCGCCTGCTGCTATTCTTGATCGCTGTTTCTTTCTCACTTTGGAAAAGGCCCTCATATGAGTTTTTGACAGCACCTCTTGAATTGATTTGTTTCTCTTATTTACACTTCTAACCCATAATTTTGACAAAGAGCTGCAAGTCCGCCAGAGAATCCGCTTCCGATCGCGTTAAACTTCCAATCACTTCCGTGTCGGTACAATTCACATACCACAACAGCTGTTTCAATTGAGAAGTCTTCGCCTAAATCGAAGCGAATCAATTCTTCCCCGCCCTCTTCATTTACAACACGAACAAATGCATTAGAGACTTGTCCAAAATTTTGGCTGCGCGTCTCTGCATCATGGATCGTAACTGTAATTCCGATACGATCAATGTTAGCAGGAATTTTCGAGAAATCAACGAGAATTTGCTCGTCATCTCCATCTCCTTCACCCGTCCGGTTATCACCTGTATGAGTGACACTGCCGCTCGGATGCTGAAGGTTATTATAGAACACAAAATCTGTATCTTGCTGACAACGATTGTTTGCATCTACCAAGAAAGCCGATGCGTCCAAATCAAATTCGGCTCCGCCAGAATATTTATTCGTATCCCAGCCCAGACCGATCATCACTTTCGTCAGCCCTGGGTTGGTTTTAGTTAAATCGACACGTTGTCCTTTTGAAAGCTGAATCGCCATATTCGTATCTCTCCTGTCTTTGAAAATAGGAAACTATCGTTATCCGATATCTAAGCCGAAGTCCGTTGCAATGCGTGCAAGACCGCCTTGATAGCCTGATCCGACAGCTGAGAATTTCCATTCCCCGCCATGACGGTATAATTCACCTACAATAATGGCTGTCTCAATTGAGAAATCCTCTGCCAAATCGTAGCGAATAAGTTCTTCATTCGAAGCCGCATTTAAAATACGTACATATGCGTTAGACACTTGTCCGAAGTTTTGACTGCGCGCTTCTGCATCATGAATGGTAATGACAAATGAAATCTTCTCAATACTTGCTGGTACAGCTGCAAGGTCAACATTGACCTGCTCGTCATCTCCGTCCCCTTCACCAGTGCGGTTATCGCCTGTATGTACGACACTGCCGCCTCCGCCAGTTGTTTGGTTGTAAAAGACAAAGTCAGATGGAGAGCTTGCTTTACCTGCTGCATCTAAAAGGAATACACTTGCGTCTAGATCAAAGTCATGTCCGCCGTCATACTTATTGACGTCCCAGCCAAGACCAACGACTACTTTTGTTAAACCCGGATTCGTTTTTGTTAAATCAATTTTTTGACCTTTCGCTAAAGAAATTCCCACTAGGAACCTCTCCCTTCTGTTTAAATGTAGTTTCTCGTAATATCGGCAAGCTTCGCATCATTTGTACCATTTCCAAGAGCCGCAAACTTCCACTCATTCTCTTGACGGTAAAGTTCTCCGACGATTAACGATGTTTTTCCTGCATAGTCATCTTTTAAATTATATTTCACTAATTCTTGATTGTTTGAACGATCAACGATGCGAATGTAAGCATTTTGAATCATACCAAAGTGTTGGTTTCTTCTAAGGGCATCATAAATGTTCACGACAAACACCAATTTATTCACATTACCCGGCACCTTGCTCAAGTTGACGAGGACTTGTTCATCATCTCCGTCTCCTTCACCAGTCAGGTTGTCACCTGTATGCTCAACACTGCCGCATTTGCTTTTTAGGTTGCCAAAATAAATCAAATCTTTATTTTCCGTAAACTTATCATTTTTCAGCATGAGCACTGAAGCATCACAATCAACATCAGCGCCGCCTCCGCCGCCAAACAGCTTTCCTAAAAACCCGCCGCCTTGTGATACAGGGTCCCAGCCAAGTCCAACAAGAATATTCGTTAGCCCTGCTTTCCCTTTTGTTAAATCAATACGTTGACCTTTTTCTAATGTAATCGCCAAATCAATCACTCCTCCAGCATAATAAAAATCTATTTATTAAGCGATGGACCCTATTAAAATCATCATACATGAAAATTCGACAAAATTCATGAAATGACATTGGAGCCTCTTACTCTTTTTTCTATTTACTAGTATATACGATCTATGTTCAAGATAGGTTTCAAACACTTTATATTTTTTTAAAGAAAGATGCATATTGAAAATAGTTCATGTCGTAAATGAAGTGTTTCATGTGAAACATTGTCGAAAGTTCCCGGTGAGCAGCTCTTGCTGATAAGGAGCGTAAGATGTTGTTTCATATGTTGATATAGAAAAGATAAAAGCATGTGTTCAAAGGATAAACCCTTTCGTTTCCTTCCACCCATTGATTTCTTTATACTTATATTCAGCATGTTGTTGAAAGGATGTTGATGATGCCATCACTTCATATATTAGATCAAGTCGCCATTCCTAAAGGTCAGTCTGCGCAGGAAACATTGATTCATACAACGCAGCTGGCTCAACTGGCTGAAACGCTTGGGTATGAGCGCTATTGGTTCGCTGAACACCACAGCACAAGGGGGCTCGCTAGTACGGCGCCTGAAATATTAATGGCTCATATTGCGGCTCATACATCGACCTTGCGTACCGGATCTGGCGGCATTTTACTTCCTCAGTACAGTCCTTTTAAAGTAGCAGAGGTCACGCGGCAGCTTGAGGCCCTTTATCCTGGACGGATTGAGATCGGAGTCGGCAAATCCCCGGGCGGGATCGAAAGGACGAGACTCGCTTTGACGGACGGCGTGCATAAAGATTTGTCTCAGTTTGACCGCCAGCTGAAGGATCTTCTTTTTTACTTATCAGACAGCCTGCCTTCTGGTCATCCGCATGCAGGTGTGAAAGCTGCTCCGCTTGTTGATGCTCATCCGCCGGTTTGGCTGCTTGGACTAGGAGAAAATAGTGCCATGCAGGCGGCGGAGCTTGGAATCAACTATATTTTTGGCCACTTTATTCATCCTGCACGCGGCAAACAAGCATTTGAGACGTATCGATCACACTTTTCTCCATCTGTCTTTTCTAGGCAGCCACAATCTATGTTTGCCGTCTTTGTCATCTGCGGTGAAACAGATGAAGAAGCAGACCGGATCGCCAGCAGTACAGATTTATGGCTGCTGCGTGTTGAAAAAGGACTGGACAGCCGCGTTCCTTCTATAAAAGAAGCAAGTGCCTATCACTACACCACGCAGGAAAAGAAAAAAGTGCTGCAAAACCGCCAGCGGATGATTGTCGGCTCGAAGAAAACGGTGAAAGAGCAATTACAGACCTTGATGGACCGCTATCAAACGGATGACATCATGATTCTGAACAATTCCTTTGATCCGATTGAAAAACAACGCTCCTACAAGCGAATAGCAGAATTATTTTGAAGCCAGCTTTTCAGGCTTCTTTTTTTACATTGTCATAAAAAATGGGAAATGTAACATCAAGATGTCAAAATCCTTCCGTCTGTCATCTGATCGCAAATGTGTCTTCTAATCGTTAGCGAACTGTAAACGCATAAGAGGTGTACCTTTTATATAGTAGAGGTACATATTCAATGAACGGTTTACGACGCTGAGAAAAAGGAGATGACAGACATGAAAAAGAGACTCGATTGGGTAGATGCAGCTAAAGGAATCGGCATTCTGCTCGTGGTTATGGCGCATGTGCCCATTCCAGATTCGCTCAAGCAATTCATTTACTCTTTTCATATGCCGCTTTTCTTTTTACTATCAGGCATGATGTTTCGGTCATCCTCATCCCCTGCTTTGTCATTTATTCAGAAAAAAGCCAAAAGCTTACTCCTGCCCTATCTCTATTTCTCCATCATTACGTATGTATTTTGGTTCTCCGTTACTCGTTTTTTCGCATTCAAGGGACAAATGGATATCGACCCTTTCGTTCCGTTTACAGGTATTTTCATATCCAATGCAGATGAAGCAAGACTTACACATAACCCAGCGATTTGGTTTTTAACGACACTCTTTTTAGTGGAAATTTTATTTTTCTTTATGCATCGTCTTTCAAAAGGGAGACCTGCTGCCTTAATCTTGCTGACTATTCTTTGCGGAGGTGCTGGATATGCTTCTACCTTGCTTTTAGATCAAAGTCTTCCTTGGAATGCCAATGTCGCCTTGACGGCTGTTGTGTTTTATTCGATTGGATTTTTAGCAAAGCAGTGGTTTGTGGAATTAAAAACAGATCCAACCCTGCTTTTATGTACAGGTCTGCTTGTGCTGACGGCTTACATGCAGAGCTTTAATTCACGGATCGATATGCGCGTCAACGACTACGGTGATCTCTTTATTTTTTATGCATGTGCTCTGCTCGGTTCAGCTGCCGTGATTTATTTAAGCTTTAAATTGAAAACATCCCCTATTTTGACGTATCTAGGACGAAATTCTATTGTCATTCTTGTTTTGCAGTTTGCCGGTATTGATATCATGAAAGCATTTGTTTTTTATGGATTTGGTATCAATATTGCTGATACAGCGCAGCTCTCTTGGACACTTTTTTATACGATCGGCACATTGCTGCTCATGGTGCCATGTATCTCCTTCCTGAGCAAGTACCCGATGCTGCTCGGCAAACGAGCCAAAGCTACACAACGCTACGAACAAAAAACATCCGCCGGCTGAACAGGCGGATGTTTTTCGGATTAATCATTGATTTGAGAAGGATAAAGTGTCATTCCACCATCCACAAATAAGGTGGTGCCTGTGATATATGCCGCTTCCTTAGAAACGAGGAATGCCGCAGCGGACCCAATCTCCTTCGGTTCACCAAAGGTCCTCATCGGAATTTTCTCAAGCTGCTTTTGTTTTTTCTGTTCATCCTGCAAATCATCATTTGATTCGGTTGCCATGGTACCTGGCGCAATCGCATTGATTCGAATACCTGATTCTGCATAATCAAGAGCCAGCGTCTTTGTCATCATATTCATTCCGCCCTTTGAAGTGGAATAATGAACGTTGAATGGGCGCGGAATCTCCTGATGGACACTGGAAATATTTAAAATAGATCCTTTGATGTCATGCTCCATCATATAGGCAAGCGCAGCCTTTGCGCCTAAAAATGCACCTGTTATGTTCACATCGATGACGTTTTGCCATTGCTCCAGCGTCATCTCATGCGGCAGCGCTTCTTCGCCGTTGAAGCCTGAATTATTGACGAATACATCTACTGTACCGAAATGTTCCAATGCTGTATCCATGATGGCTTGGATGCCTTCCTCTTTGGAGACATCTGCGTGTACTTTCACCGCTTTGCCTCCGTGCTTCTGAATGGCTTGTACCGTCTCTTCAGCACCATCTTCATCTCCTTTATAGTTCACAACCACATTCATTTCCTCTTGTCCAAACCGCAATGCGATCGCTTGTCCAATTCCTTTTGAAGAACCTGTGACAATGGCTGTTTTCCCTTTTAAATCTTGATACATCTTCATTTCCTCCATTCACGTGCTTCATCTTGTTGATACACAATGGTTACCCATTTTGGAAAAAACAAAAACACAACCCTCTGCATTCGTACTCTAAGAGGGTTGTGCGTTTCATCAAGCTAAAAGGTGTTATAGACATTTTCACACGTTTCGGCGGTTGGCTGATAAAAGCAATGCGACTTATACCTTGCCACAAACGGCTGATTATACCATGTCGCTGGACAATTGCCAGGGGGTTTAAAATACCAAAGGCTGAATTTTGCCGGCCAAAAACGTTCTCCGTTAATATTTCTCCGCGCAAGTGTTTTTTCAGTTTCTCGTGCTCGTTGATAAAAGTACCCATGCGTGACCGCTTCGAATGCATGCTCCTGATAAATCATTTGTGGAATCGTACGCAGCCCTTTAAAGTCAGAGCAGTTGGCACGCAGCCGATTGATGCCCACATTTCCTACGAGCAGCATCCCTTGCTTCCCTTCACCTTCTGCCTCCGCTCTCAGCAGTCTGGCCATTAAATCAATATCAGAGCTTGTCGCTCTTACCACTGCCATACTTCCACCTCCAGTTCGTTTCTCTTTTATTTTATGTAGCGTTTCTGTGTAGATGACTGCCATTTTGACATGAAAAAGCACGTTCAGTGTCGGCAGCCTGTCTAAATTTGCTGGACATGTGTCTTGCTGTCAACAACACACAAACCAAGTGATCATCCACATAGCAGGAAAAAATATTCATTACTATATACTCATTTACAAGTCATAAAAATCCTTCTAATTGCGACATCATCTTCAAAAACAGTCATTTGAACCTATTCAATAATCCGACTCAAAACCTTAAAATATAAAATGTTGAGTTTCTACAGGAGATATCAAATAATAAATTACAAGTTTCTCCTCTCAACTTAGTGTCATTTTTACTACTTGAAGCCAATCAACCTCGGAAACGCACTGAGGTATTGACAGTACTTTCGCTTCATTCTACAGTAAAAAACATACAGTATTTTTCTTTTTGTGCAAAAAGAACGATATGAACTACAGCTTTTCAATGAAATTCACCATAAACCCGAGGAGGAAAACACGACATGTTTAAAAAGAAATTATCCCTGTTTCTTCTGATCTTGTGTGTAACTGTTGTCGCTGCCGCTTGTAGTGGTGGTAAAGACAAAACAGCTGCGAAAGAAAACGATACCAAAAAATCTCTTGATGCAGCAGAAGTAAAGGTAGAAAGTGCTGAGTACACATTACCACCTCAATACGATACATCTGTACAGGATGATCAGTATGTACTAAAAGTGAATGTATCTGTAAAAAATATCAGCAAAGAGCCTCTCAATGTTGATAAAAGCAACTTCACACTTTACCAAGATGACGCACAGGTATCTACGATCTCTCCAGATGACTACAACGAAGTATTATCTTCAAGCTCTTTAAATGCAGACAAAGTAACAAAAGGCGGTCTATTCTTTGTTGTTGACAAAGACAAGGACTATCAGCTTGTTTACACAGAGCCAGGCAGTGGATCGAAAAAAGATGACAAAACACTAGAATTCGATATTAAAGGAAAAGACTTAATGAAAAAAGCAGATACACTACAAGCATCTGCAAAAGCTCTTTCTTCTTATATTGATGTGATGATTTTTGGTAAGAAAAACGACGATTTCGAAAAACTAACAGGTGATAACAAATCAACTGTTGTGAATGAATTCGATAAATCATTCAAACAAGGTTATATCACTTCATCAGGTATTTCTTCTAGCTCAGCGAAGGACGAAAACCTTGATAAGCTTTTAAAAGCAGTAAAAGAAACATTAGCTGAAAAATCAAAAGTATCAACAAAAACAAAAGCGATCAGTGGTGATAAAGCTGTCGTGACTGTGACTCTTACACCGATTGATGCAAGTCCGCTTGTCGATCGTTTGAAAGAGAAAGCGACTGAGTTCTACAGCAAAAACCGTTCAGCATCTTATGATGATGCACAGAAATATCTACTTTCTATCTATCCAGATGAATTTAAAAAATTAGGACCATCATCTTCTGAAGAAACAGTAGAAGTGAACATGAAGAAAAATGATATCGACCAATGGAAACTTGATTTGAACGACTACAAAACAAGCTCATTAGTTGAGAAATTCATCAAGAACTAAAGAAAAACCCCCGATTCCGGGGGTTTCAGATTGTTGACAAAGGGCTAAAATGATCTTTATTTTAGCCCTTTGTCTTCTTTTCAGCGTGATAGAAAACCTTTGCAGTCTAGGAAGGGCGAGCACCGGAGCGGAGCGAATTTGACATTCGTGAGCACCGGAGCGCAGAACTGACAAAGAATGCGAGGGTTTGTCTACACGCTGAAACCCCCGATCCCGGGGGTTTTTTTAATATGATGAACACAAGCGTATTGGTTGCGGCGTATATCAACATTTCTTATTTTAAGGGTGGGAGTCAATGCTAAAGTCTAATCAAAACATCACCTACACGGGTGATGAAATGTTAGAGGTATTAAAAGAAATGAATTTGATTCTTTTGTCTTTGCATAACATGGGTTCTTATTATGGTGAAAAATTTCATCAGTGTGGTGAGGAAGCATATAGAGGAGAATATGAAACAGAAACCACACGATTTATAGATGAGTGGGAGGTCACTCAAAGACTCGCTAAAGTACGAAAGATACTATCTTCGAAATTTGATAGTACTTTAGGAATTGACGATATGGATGACATTGAAAGAGCATTGGAAGACATCAAGTACTGGACAAAACCCAATGACAAGCCAAATCCATAGACATTTGATTCACTAGCAAACGAGTTCACAAGCAGGGGAATCTCTTTATAAGGAATTCCCCTTTTCAGCTTCATATTCTTTAATGATCTCAATTGGATCAACCGCATCTTCCTCTTGTGCGTATTCCTCTACATAAGGAGTCGTTAATTTTTTAAACCTTTGCTCCTCGTCTACTAAAGCAACATAGACATCATATCCTTCATAATCAGAAGGGAATAACGCTGCAGTAGAACAACCGGTTTCTAAAGCCTTGTCTATTGCATTTCTTAGTTCTAATAAGCCTTTCCTATTTCCCAAAATAAAGGCTTCAAAATGGTGTGTTTGCTGAGCATATATATTACATAGTCCTAACACATCATCGTCATCTGTTTGATAAGACATATCTCCACCTCCCCTCTTTAGTAAAAATAGGATGATTATGTCATTTCCTCTTCCATTATGCCATAACAATTCTTTCCCGAGCCTTTTTATATGAATCTCCGAATATAAAAAAACTTGTAGAAAAAATCTACAAGTTTTCCTTTCTTTATTTCGCAAGCATCCATTTTTCTTTCATAAACAAGCTTCTCACGATGACAAACAGAATAACGACAGCCAAGGCTGAGGAGCCGAGTGTCAGAGTGACAGCCACCGGATCGATGATACCAAACATCAGTTGCTTACACAGCGCATGAATATTAAGGAATGGGACCGCAAAGTAATACGTATCTAGCTGCGTAGCACCTGCTCTCATGGTAAAGAACATTGGGATCACACCTAGTGTAATGATCATGGACATGTACGACTGTGCTTCTTTGACTGAGCCCGAAATGACGCTGAGCAGCAATTCAATCATGGATACCATGAAGGAGAAGATGATTAACGCCGCAAACATGACGCCGATAATGCTCCACATTTGATCACCAAAGTTCAGAGCCTGCTTCAGCTTTTCTGTAAAGAGCAAAGTAGATAGAAGCAGCATACCGATCGCCACAATCCCACTTAAAATACCAAACATAGAGACAGCGAGCCATTTCCCGATGAGAATCTGGAGTCTGCTGGCAGGTGTCAGGAACAACGCTTCAATGGATTTCCGGTCTTTTTCACCTGCTACAATATCAAGCGCAGCCGGCAAAGCTCCTGAGATGACGGAGGTCACCAAAATCATCGGAAGGAGAATCGACAACAGCATAGCGGTCACTCCGTTTTCCCCTTCATCCCCTTCTTCTACATCAACGGACTGCACCTCAAAAGGATGAATAACGGACGTATCGATTTGATCGGCTGCTAATCGCTTTTCGACCACTTGGTTTTGATATTGCTCCAGCAATGATTGCAGCATTTGAACAGTGATGACCGAATCATCATCTGTCGTATATCCATGGATTTTAATAGCGAATGGCTTTTGTTGTTTGAGCATATCGCCTGCCTCTTTCGGCATTTCAAGGTAAGCATTTGCCTCTCCATCTTTGACCGCTTGCTGCGGATCATCAAATGTTTCAAGGTTTAGGTTTTTGACCTCTTTGATCATTTGGTTCATTTCGGCTGGAAGCTGTTCATTGATGGCGACTGTATAGGCTTCATCCCCTGGATCTGCAATCATGCTTTCATAAAAGAACACCAGTCCAAGCATGGTCAAAAGAGGAATCAGCACGGTTAAGAGCAACGTTTTTCGATCTCTCAGCGCATCTGTCATTTCTTTCAAAAAGACGGTTTTCCACATTATGAAATCCCCCTAGCGAGCTTCGACATAAAGATATAGTTCAAGTCATCACTTTGTTCCTGAGTATATAATTCTGAAAGTGTCCCTTTGTACACAAGCTCTCCTTGATGAATCATCATGACACTGTCACAAAGCTGGCTGACTTCTTCCATGATGTGGCTTGAAAAGAGGATCGTTTTATTTTGCTGCTTGAGCTGATGGATAAAATCTCTGAAAATATTACTCGACGTGATATCTAAGCCTGTTGTCGGCTCATCAAATAAGATAATGTCAGGATCATGAATTAACGTTCTGGCAATCGCCACCTTTTGTTTCATCCCTCTTGAGAATCCTTTCACCTTGCGATCCATATATTGTCTCATTCCAAAACGCTTTGCCAAATCCTCTATTCTTGCTTTGATTTCATGCTGATCTAAGCCATACAATTTGCCAAAGTATTCAAGGTTTTCTCGTGCCGTCAAACGATCGTAAAGCCCCGTCTCACCGCCAAACAAGACACCAATTCGCTTTTTCACTTCCGTTGATTCTTTCACCGTATCAAAGCCTGCGACAGTGACTGACCCGTGCGTAGGCTCTAATAATGTGGCTACGGCGCGCAATAATGTCGTTTTTCCTGCACCATTTTCTCCTAGGATGCCAACGACTTCCCCTTCCTTCACGGAGAACGTCATGTGTTTCATCGCTTTCACGACTTTTTTCTTATCTTTAAACCAGCAGCTGCAATCGCTGAGAGTAATCATTTGGTTCGCCCCTTTCAACTTTACTTTCTACGTCTATGATAGAAAAAATAATGCCTGCCTGATATAAAAATGTCGCGAAACGTCCTTTTTCTGTCTTGAAATGATCTATTTCAAAAAAACAAATGGTAAAATAGACAAATAATAAGAAGAGTCATAGGTGATTTTTATGATAAAAGTAGGTCTCGTCGATGATTACCGAGTAGATTTAGAAAAGCTGCACGCCATTGTGGGCAGAATGGAGGCTGTGGACATTGTCTTTGTCACGCAGTCAGCAGAGGATGCATATGAGAAGGTCAAACAAGGAGACATTGATCTGTTGTTCGCTGACATTGAAATGCCTGGAATGTCCGGCTATGAATTAGCGGACCTCATTCACTCTCACGCACTGAATGTCGATGTAGTCTTTGTGACAGGAAACAGTGGTTATGCAGTCCATGCGTTTGATTTGAATGTACATGATTATATTATGAAGCCCTACCAAGCTGATCGAATTGCCAAATGCTTAGAGCGCTATATGTCCACCAAGCAGGAGAAAAGCATTCATGGACGGCTTCTCATTAAGCAGCAGTCAGATATTCATGTGCTGCAGAAAAAGGATGTCATTTTTGTTGAGCGAACGGGCCGGTCAACAACTATCGTGACAACGACAGGAGAAATCCAGACATATCAAACTTTAAACGAGTTAAAGGGTGATTTGGCTGAAAAGGATTTTATCCGCTCCCATCGATCGTTTATCATCAATATTCATTACATTAAGAATTTCTCGGCGTATGCTAAAAATTCGTTTATCGTGTCTTTTGAAGGGACAGATAAAAAAGCCATGATGACCAAGCAGCAATTAGAATTCTTTAAGAAATACTATTTTTAAGGAGAACGAACGTGAACGCTTTCTATCTTGGATTTCGCATTTATGCCCTCATATGGCTAGGTCTTGCGTTTCATGCAGCTGCTGAAGCCTTTCTACCGCTATCATCAATTGTGTTGTGGATTCTTACCTTTTGCGTAATATGTGTTTATACATTCTTCATGTACAAAAGATTTTTACCTCATACGAGTGGTTATGTGATATTAGGTGCTTTTATACTCATCACCTGTGCAGGCTTTTTGCTGTTTCTAACGCAAGAGAATGGGCTGAGCTGTCTTTTAGCAATCATCATGATGGTGACAGTCGATATCCTCTCATTGAAGGTGATGCAGACAGAGAAACAGTTAAATGGACGGCTTCAAGAGCTTATAAACGCAGAAGCTAGAACCAACGAATTACTTCTTGAGCTGCGGAGTAAACATCATGAAACAGCCAGACATTTAAATGCCTTTTCGGCGTCGAACGACGAGTATGAGATTAAAGATTTGATTCAGCAATACGTCAAACATTTCCCATGGATGAAAGGAGAAAATGCATATTTAGCCTCTACCCTTCACATCTTTTTGGAGCGGGCTGAGAAAGAGAACATTGCACTTTCACTAGACCTTCAAGCTCCCTTTTCATCGCTTCCCTTTTCAAAGGCGGATCAGGTTAGTTTTACTGGCAACCTGCTTGATAATGCCCTAGATGCAGCGATTGAAGCAAAGAAAGCTGGAAAAGAGGGCAGCATTTCGGTCACAACCTCTATTCGGAGCGGGCTATTTTTAATCCATTGTGAAAACAGCACAAAAGGTATGGAAAAACATGTGTTAGATCATTTATTCAAAACTTTTGGCCGCTCGACAAAAGGCGGCAATCATCAAGGCATGGGGACGTATATCATTCATCAGCTTGTTGAAAAGGCAGACGGTACACTGGATTTCACTTACCGTTCTCCAGATTTACGGCTCGTCATCAAAATCCCTCTTACAATGTCATAAAAAAAAGGTGCATAGCTGCACCTTTTTTTCGTGTTAAGAAAAAATCTTGTCGATTTGATTAATTTCCTCTTCAGTTAGTTGAACATCGTTTGTTTTTAAATTTTGCAGCACTTGGTCTGCTCGTTTTGCCCCTGGAATAATAGCATCAATACCATCCTGAGCTAAGAGCCAAGCGAGTGCGACGTGTGCCGTTTCTGCATTCTTTGATTGGGCAATCGCCTGCAGCTTGTCTACTTTTTCGAGATTTGAAAGGAATGCATCACCTTGGAAAAGTGGGTCTTTTGCTCGAATATCATCAAATGTGGCATCCTTTGTAAATTTGCCAGTCAACAAGCCTGATGCCAATGGGAAATAAGGAATAAAGGAAATACCATGCTCGACGCAGTATGGAAGAAGATCCTGCTCCGCCTGACGTTTCAGCAGAGAATACTCCGACTGAAGCACGTCTAAGTAGCCATCTCGGTTAAAGGCTTGAAGCTGTTCAAAATCAAGGTTGGATGCACCGATCGCCTTGATTTTCCCTTCATCCTTCAATTCCTTTAATGTGCCTGCTACTTCCTCGAGCGGCGTTCGCCCATCCGGGAAATGCATATAGTACAAGTCAATATAATCTGTTTGCAGTCGTTTCAGGCTATTTTCGACCTGCTCTCTTAAGAAATCACGACTGTTATCAAGTTCAATTTGCCCGTTTACTTCCTTATGAGCTCCTTTTGTCGCAAGGACAAGCTTTTCTCTGCCGCCTCTTTTGGCAATGATCTCACCGATTAATTCCTCTGAACGGCCCAGCCCATAAATAAAAGCAGAATCTAAGAAATTGACACCTTGATCAAGAGCCGTCTCCACAAGCTCCCGTCCAGCATCCTCACTAAGATTCGGGAATAAATTATGTCCACCTACTGCATTCGTACCAAGCCCTATCGGATTCACCTGTAATTCAGTTCGTCCAAGCGTTACCTTTTTCAAAAGCTCATCTCCCTTATCTACGTAATCATCCTTATTTTCCCATGAATCAATTCCAACATTCAAGTATCCCGCTCTCTGAAAATCAACCTGCAGGTGGACGCCGAGAAAATAGTAGATGCGTATGATGAAGATAGACTAAAGCGAAAAGGAGATCTTGTTATGACCATTCAAATTGTCATCATTATCATTATTCTGCTTTTAAGAACAGGCAAGGAAAAAGAAATCCGCCCCTTCAGGCTTCTCATAGGGCCGCTCATTTTATTAGGCACTCTCTCTTATTCCTTTACCCAGCATATTGAAATCACGGCGATGAGCTTGCTTGTGATGACTGGCTTTGCATTCGCAGGTTTTGCAATCGGGCTTTGGAGAGGTAAACTATACAAAGTAACATATGATCAACAGTCGGGACGTATCACCGCCGCCAGCTCACTCTATGGAACACTTTTTTTCATCGGAATCATCCTTATCCGGATGACAGTAGGTTCAGTTGTACAGGATGGCGGTCATTCCCTGATCATTTTCGCAAATGGCCTGACATTTCTTCCAATTGGCAGTATGATCGGATTACGTTTTATTCTTTTCAAAAGATATATGAACATCAAGGCATCTGCTGCTATTTAACTGATAGACAGGAGTTTTTGATATGAACCTTCAGCAGCCACTCAAGCTTTTAGTTCAAATAAGGCGAAAATTCGTATTAGGCCTTGTATTGACCTATATGTATATTCAAATGTATGAGCCCCTTTCAATAGGCGAATTGGTGTTTCGCACCTTCGTCTATTTGGCGTTTCTCCTTTGTCTTTTTCCAAAAAGCAAGCTGTCACCTAAAAAGCAATTTTCTATGCTCCTTTTGATGTGGATTCTGACACATCTCTTGTGGATGGTGACAGGTCAGATTCAAGACAGTATTGGGCTGACCTTTTTTATGATTGGCTTTATCGCTTTTCGTTTTTCAGAGGCGCATCATCCCTATCTATTTGCTATCATCTTTTTCACTAGTGGAGTCAGTTATTATGTAAATGATTTTTCTTGGAACATGGTGATCACTCTCCCGCTATTCCAGCTGCTTGTGTATACACTTGTCTTGATCTCTAGAATGCGGCGGCGTGAACAGGAATTAAAGGAAGAACACTTCGGAGAACTGCAATTGGTTCACAAGGAATTATCAGATGCCCATGAACAATTAAAAAAGGCGCATATAGAGCTTGAAGAAGCGACCGTTCAGTCACTCCAATTTGCTGTGCTGGAGGAGCGAAGCAGAATTGCACGTGACCTGCATGACAGCATCGGTCACCAATTAACCTCAATGATTGTCCAGCTGCAGTCTTTGCCCTACCGTTTAAAACAGGAAGAACCAGAGCAGATGGCGCAGACGTTTCAGGAGCTGATCAATATTTCTAAAAATTGTCTCACCGAAGTTCGTTCTGTGGTTCATCATATGGCGTCAGATGATGCAGGTCTCGGACTTGCCGGACTTCGCAGTCTCATCAAGCAAGGAGAGATATCAGGAGAGCTAGATATTCAATTTCATACAGAGCAGCTTACGTATAAAAAATGGCCGCTCTCCGTTTCTGAACTGCTTTACCGCATTTTACAAGAAGCCATCACCAATACAATTCGCCATGCCAAGGCGACCGCAATGACCATTACACTCTATAACCACCAGCATGAGCTGATGATGAACATTGAAGATGATGGAAATTTGACCAGCGAAAAAGATATTTCATTTGGATTTGGGCTGTCAGGCATGAAGGCACGGTGTGACGCAGCAGGCGGTTCCCTCAAGACGTCCATACGCGAGCCGCACGGCTTTTGTATCCATGTTCAAATTCCTATCAAGGAGGACTCTGAGACATGACAACCCCTATTAAGATTGGCATTATTGATGATCAGCCGCTGATCCGCCAAGGATTTCGTTATATTGCAAGCGCTCAAGAGGATATTGACGTCATTTGGGAGGCGTCAGACGGTCAGGAGGCGGTTGAGCTTTGCTTGACCAACAAACCCGACGTACTGCTCATGGATGTACAAATGCCTGGAATGGATGGCATCACAGCAACAGAGCACATTTTAAAAAAGCACCCAGATGTAAAAGTTGTGATTCTCACGACCTTTGATACGGAAGAATACGTCTTTGACGGGATTCGTGCAGGGGCAGTAGGTTATTTGCTGAAGGATACAATGCCTGAGGAATTAATTGAGGCCATCCGCACCGCCTTTGCTGGTGAATCTGTCTTTCGAACGGCAGCCTCTGAGCACATGATGGCCCGAGCTCTTCAGCAAGCAAATGATACATATCACACTCATCTGCTTCACGAATCATTTACTGAACGTGAACGCGATGTTTTACAGCAAATGGCCTATGGCTTAAAGAATGAAGACATCGCTGATCAATTATTTATCAGCAAAAGTACAGTAAAAACGCATGTGCATCGTATATTACAAAAGCTCAATGCACAAGACCGCACACAGGCTGTCGTCTTCGCCATCCGGCACCGCCTCGTCAAATAAAAACTACCTTTATTTCAAGATTTTTATACAAAAAACATTTAAAACCCAAAATAAATCTATAAATCAATACTTATTAACCAGTATATTATGCTTATTTAATTCCGTATTTTATAGGTAATTGTGTTAAAAGCTATTAAAAATAGGGACTAAAACCTATTCCTCATCATGAATGAATTTCGATAGAATGAATAGTGCAAATCGTCATTAGGATATTTTCCCCTTTAACACCCGAATATACCATTCTATCTGTTTCTTTTTTCATAGTCAGATAGCGGGAATGAAATGACGAAAGAAAAGCAAAGGAGCATCAACTGTGAATTTTAAAAAAATAAGTGCCCTCCTCATGATTTCATTCGTGATGATCATCTCTGCAGCCTGCCAGAGCTCAGCCAAATCAACAGACACTGACCAAAAGTCAACGAAAACAGCAGAGGTAAAAGTCAATAGCTACGAATATACGTTACCAGAAGACTCAACAACTACCCTGAGAGACAATGAATTGGTACTAAAAGTCAACCTAACGATCACAAACAAAGGTGACAAAGCCCTTTCATTATATAACTCTGACTTCTCCCTTTATCAGGACGATGCCAAAGTATCTGATTTAAAATTCTACGGTAGTAAAGACCGTCTTGACCTTGGTTCATTGAACAAAGGCAAGTCACTTTCAGGAGCTCTTTATTTCCTAGTAGACAAAGGGAAAAAATATCAGTTCGTGTATCAGGACAGCATCAAGAAAAACAGTGATTCCATCCAAATCGATCTAGATGGAAACAAAATACTCGATTCAGCAAAAAAGCTGGATAACCCAGCAAAAGCGTTATCAGCATATACCGATATTATTGTTTTTGACAAAAAGAACGATCAATTCGCAGATTTAACGGGTGACAACCAATCGGATGTCGTCAATAAATACCATGAAATGTTTGTTAAAGACTTCAAAAGAAGTGCAGGAATATACGGTAATGAAGTGAGTGACCGTGATATTCTGTCGATGTACAAACGCATTCAAAACACCATGAAGGATAAAGCAAAAGTAGAAACAAGTGTGAAAACCATCTCTGATGACGAAGCAAAGGTTGTCGCTCAAGTAACAGGCATTGATGCTTCTAACTTAAAAGACAAGCTAGACAAGAAAAGAGACGAGTTTTACAACGGAAAGATCCGTTCTAAAGAAGAATTGTATAAAAAAAGCTTAAACATGTACGCATCTGAATTCGAAAAGCTTCCTCCCGTCTCCAGCCCAGCTGAATATGAAGTGAAAATGAAACGTAATGGGGATGGTCAATGGAAAATCGACCTAAACGATTATAATACAGAGCAGTACATGAGTGGTTTTATTAAAACAAGATAATTTTAAAAAAAGACGCTGGCCTCTGAAGGTGCCGCGTCTTTTTTAGATTATACTGTCGCCTCTTGCTCTTCTTTCACCGCTTTTTCGATATCTTTAAAACGGCTCGATACAGTCGACGCACTAATGCCATACTTCTTCGCTACTTGTGCTTGAGAAAGCGGAGCATCGCTTGCAAGTGAATGAATATAGTATTCGATTCCCGCAGCAAATGACGCTGCTTTACGGATCACAGGTGATTTCTGATCACAGTAGGCTTTCCAAACCGTTAAAGCTCCATCTGTCAGGCTTTGGTCACCGTGCTCCTTCATTCCATCTTCAATCAGCTTAGCTGTTTCCAGCTGGACGTCACTTGCCCAGTCCATACGATCTGCTGATAGACCTGCATCGCCTTCTGTTTGTGTAGGTGCTTCTGATTCTTCTACTTCTTGCTTCGCAAACATACACTTCAGCACATCAGGGAATGATTCTCTCATAAATGTGCTGCGCGCTCCTCCATTTGCTTCATATGCGTCAACAAGCTGGCGGACCTGAAGAAGAAGAGTATCTGTGAACTCTTTCGCAAACATCGTATACTGAATGAAAAACTCTGCTTTTTCTTCAAATTGAACAGGAAAACCAAGCACGAGACTTCCCTTTTCAGGCAGTACCGTTTGATCCGGTTTTACATCTACTTCAACCTTCTCAGCTGTTACCATATCTTCAAAGTAAAGAGACTCGTCCGTTTTTTCATTTAATAAAAGCAAAGATGGCTCCATGTCTGTCCAAGATTGGACCACTTGTCTTGTTTTCGGACGGGTAATATCTTCTGCTTTCTTTGTCAGGAATTCTTGGAAAATGGTTTCTTTCTGATCAGTTAATGGACGGAAAAAGATGCCCCATACACTCAAATGAAAAACTGAGATTTGTTGCGTTTCTTTATCCATATCTGCAAGGAAAGAAAACTCATTAATGAATTGATTGATCGATCTCTGATGCTTAGAAAAAGCATAATTCATTAAATCCTTTTGAACTTGTACAGCTTCCTTAAACACAAGCTCAGACGTTTGTTCTCCGCCTGATTTTTGACCACAGCAATGTTTATATTTTTTTCCGCTTCCGCATGGGCAGAGCGCATTTCGTTTAATTTTTCCCAAAATAAAACCTCCGACATTCTAGTCTAACCTCACTATTTTAACAAACGATTGCACAGGAGGGTTTTATTTTCAAGAAAAAAGAAAAATCAGAATGATCAGTTAAATGATAAAGACACCTGAAGATCAAGACAGATCATAGGAAAAGCAGACTTTCTCTGTTTATTTTCTCCAATCATACCAACAGATTTTCCTCAGCTCATTTCTTCGAATAACTGCTTTGCTTCAAAATAAAAGATTTGAACAAATTTCTTTGTATTGACTCTGCCCGTCGATCCTGCGGGAGAAGATGTCTTCTGCATTTCTTTCATTCTTTGGCTGACATCGGTAAAATCGAAAAACTTCGACGCGTAGTGCTCGAACTTAGGATTTGAGAAATCTGTTAATCCTAGTGAGGCAAAATGATTCAAGGAATGATGAATAGCTCGTCTAATCCGCTGCTCCGCCGCTTTCACTTCCCGCATCACCTCTACATCGGTTGCACCATGATCCAGCTTTCTTTCTGCGGTTTTGATAAACAGCTGCTTTAGCGGCGGGAAATTGACCTCATGAGAATTGGCTGACTGAGTTTCATGTAAATAGAGAAGTATCTCCAGTAAATCCTTAGAGCCGTTCTCACCGACAATTCCGAGCTCAGATAAGAGGAATTCCCCAGCCTCTTTCATCGTTCTTCTCTTCGCTCCAGCGCCGGCACCTTGAGAAAACACAGGCTCTAATGGCAGTACGTGACGAAGGGAGGCTTGTATATCGTAAATCGATTTTTCCAGTTTGATACGCTCCATGACTTTTCGAATCACACTGACGATTTCAATGCGATTGACAGGCTTATGGATATAATATTCAATCCCTAGTTCATAGGCTTCTGCCATCATCTCTTTCGCCTCTACTTGGGAAATCATAATGACCTTGCCTTTGAATTCAGGGTGAATATGGCGGATGGTTTGAATGCCATCTCTAGCAGGCATTAAAAGATCAATCAAAAGGATGTCTACTTTCTTGAGGTTCAGTGAATGTGCCTCTAATCCAACTCCGTCACCCGCTTCATCTACGACCTCTCCCAAATCCTCATCCTCTATGATTTGACCTAAAATCGAGCGTATTGCACGATCATCATCTGCAATGAAGAATCGCATACACTCACCCTCTCTGTATTAAATTTTGTATAGGAAGGACAAGCAGAAAAGCTGTACCTTTTGTTTCTTTTGGTTCGATTTGAATATGACCGCCTAGCTCTTGAACCAGCTCTCTCACATAGGATAAGCCTATCCCAGTAGACGGTGTTCCAAATGCATCAAATTTGGAAGTATAGCCTGGATCAAACACAATCTCTCTCATTTTTTTAGGAATCCCCGGTCCATCATCTTCAATCCGAATCTCTATTTTATCATGACTTCCTTTCAATTCGAGTGAGATCATGCCGGTATCCTTTATAGCTTCCACTGCATTGGCCATTAAATTATTAATCAGCGATAAGAAAATAAACACATGATAATCATGTAGATGAATGCCCCTTATATCAGAGGTAAAGGAGATGTTTTTCCCAAGAGATAGAGCATACTTCTCTTGAATACGGATCACAATTTGAACGAGTTCTTCCGCCTTCATGTAATCTTGCATATTTTCCTTCGAAATCAGCTTTGAAAGCCCAGCATAAATACGCTGATTGTCCTTTTTGACTTCATGAATTTCTCCTGCGAGCTTTAACAGCTCCTGACTCACTTTTTTCCCTGCTTCGTGTTCATGCAGCAGACGATAAAGCCGGTATGATTCCTGCGTAATATGCTCTGTATGTTTTAATGTTTTCTTTAAGTGCACCGTTTCTTCATATAAATTCGAAATGACCATCATCATATGCTCATTTTGTTTCATGATCTGCTTCTCTCTTGATTGCGCCTCATACAGCTTCATCATATTAAAAAAACTGATCACCACAAAGCTGTGAGCAAACGCAATGAGGAACATATCGCTCAGCTTTGATAAAGTCATTGTTGTATCAAACACTAAAAATTGTACAAACAGCTCGACAAAATCAGCAACTAATTCGATCATTAGTCCGATGATCCCAATGAAAATTGAGCGCTGTTTAAAGCGTCCCGTACGGACGGCAAAAAACAAGAAAGCATAAGTAAAATAGAAAAAGAAACTTGGGAATTGCTGATACAATGATGTCATCAAATCAGCATTCTGCTGAATCAAATCTAGGCCTACACGAAAAAGCACAATAGCTGCGCCTGTTAAAAATCCTGGCAATAGCGGTCTAGATTTTCTTAAGAGTAATAAACAAAAGAAAAACGCAGGCGCACCAAAGCTGATGCGAAACGTCTCATTCACAGGATAAAACTTCAGCTCTCCTGCAAGCGGCACAATGACCATCATAAAAATTAAAATGAATGCGTCCTTTTTGACAAGCTGATTTAAACTCAAATGACTGACATCCCTTCCCCTGTTTGCATAGCCACAGTATACAAGGAGACTCTTTTCTCCACAATGTGCAAAAAAATAATTTTCACCGCTCTTTTTATCTCCAAAATCCTTTTTTATGACTATTCTCCGGGGCAGCAAGGTGACCTTTCAGCTATTCAGTGTTTTGATCATTGACGACAATAATAGGAATTGTTTAGACAAAAGTCGACAGACTGATTTTTATTTGTAAGTTTTTCTGTAGATTTACGTCAGATTGTGTAGTTTCCAAGATAAATTGAATGAATAATTTTAGTGAAACTAGATGTAAGCGTTTTCTTAATTTTCACTAAAAACCCTTTTTGTTTTTCCGCCGACAATGCCTTCATTTGTACATATATTTAGGTGTAAAGGAGTGGTGCAAGCAGCGCATGACAAGTTCTTTGAAGATGTGTAACATGTTTTCGTGCCTATTTGATCGCATTTTTTGTCATCCGCCAATTCAATAGGGTACTTTTTGATTTTTGATTGGAGGAATCGTATGAAAACAGCAATTTCTAATAATACACAACACGCATGCCAGTCTTCTGTTGATCAATGGGCAGAAGAAATACGTCCGTATTACAAGAACGGGCAGAATGCTGGCTACATTCCAGCACTCGGAAAAGTGAATTCCTCTCAACTTGGTATCAGCGTGATAGGCCCAGATGGATCATCTGTACGATATGGTGATTGGGACGTTCCCTTTACCCTGCAAAGTATCTCAAAAGTCATCAGCTTTATAGCTGCCTGTTTAGGAAGAGGCGTACCTTACGTCTTGGATCGGGTAGATGTAGAGCCAACTGGTGATGCATTTAATTCCATCTACCGTCTTGAGATGCATAAACCAGGGAAGCCCTTTAATCCAATGATTAATGCTGGAGCTATTACCGTATCCTCCATCCTTCCCGGAAAGACTTCTACAGAAAAGCTAGCATATATTTTCGATTTAATCGAAAACTTAATAGGTAAGCGTCCTTCTGTTAATGAAGAGGTTTATCAATCAGAATGGGCAACTGCACATCGCAACCGGGCACTTGCTTATTATTTAAAAGAAACCAATTATTTAGAATCGGATGTCGAGGACACGTTAGAAGTGTATTTAAAGCAATGTTCTATCGAGGTCACAACAGAGGACATCGCCTTGATTGGACTGATTATATCAAGTGATGGCTACCATCCCTTTAAACAAGTCCAAGTCATCCCAAAGGATATCGCCAGACTAACAAAGGCATTGATGCTGACATGCGGCATGTATAATGCGTCTGGGAATTTTGCTGCTTTCGTAGGCGTTCCAGCCAAAAGTGGTGTGTCTGGAGGAATTATGGCTTGCGTTCCGCCAAGCGCAAGAAGAGAGTTCCCGTTTCAGACAGGCTGTGGTATTGGCATTTATGGTCCTGCCATTGACGATTGTGGAAATAGTATTACCGGTGTCATGATGCTGAAAAAGCTCGCTAAAGAGTGGGATCTCAGTATTTTTTAAAAAGAACAGTGATGAATTCGAAGAGGTGATGTTATGAACGAAAAAGCTTTGCTATCTTATTTAACACATACAAATGATTTTATTTGGACTTATATTGTGATTGCTCTGTTACTTGGTGTTGGGGTGTACTTCACATATAGAACACGCTTCCTGCAAGTGAGAATGATCAAAGAAATGCTGCGTGTCCTGAAAGAAGGAAGAAAAGAAAAAGAGGGAATATCACCGTTCCAAGCATTTGCGATCAGTATGGCAGCACGCGTAGGAACAGGGAATATCACAGGGATTGCCATCGCTATTGCCATTGGTGGCCCTGGTGCCATCTTTTGGATGTGGATCGTAGCCATTATCGGATCTGCTTCAAGTTTCGTTGAAAGTACACTAGCTCAAGTATATAAAGTAAAAGACAAAACAGGCTTCCGCGGTGGACCTGCTTATTACATGGAAAAAGGGTTAAACAAGCGCTGGATGGGGATTTTATTTGCGATCCTGATCACGATTTCTTTTGGAATCGTCTTTAACGCGGTTCAATCCAATACGATCACTGTCGCTTTTAAAAATTCCTTTGGTTTAGACCGTTTAACCGTCGGTATTGTGATGGCAGTCATTTTTGCAGCGATCATTTTCAAAGGCATCCAAGCGATTGCAAAGGCTTCTGAATACATTGTGGTTGTGCTTGCAGTTGCTTACATCGGTATTGCGTTCTTTGTCATTGTCACAAATATCACGGAACTTCCTGGTGTCATCAGCACGATTGTGAAACACGCCTTCGGGTTTGAACAGTTCGCTGGCGGTACGCTAGGCGGTGCTTTATTACAAGGGATTAAACGCGGTCTCTTCTCAAATGAAGCTGGTATGGGTAGTGCACCTAACGCAGCAGCAACGGCTGTCACGAGCCACCCTGTTAAACAAGGATTAATCCAAGCATTCGGCGTGTTAACAGATACGTTAATTATTTGTACAAGCACAGCCTTCCTTGTTCTGTTTTCTGATGCGTATAAAACAACAAATTTGCAAGGAATTGAATTAACACAGGCTTCTCTCAGTCAGCACATTGGACCATGGGCATCTGGATTCCTTGCCATCATGATTTTCCTATTCGCGTTTAGTACATTGATTGGTAACTATTACTATGGGGAAACGAACATTGAATTCCTTGGAGCGAACAAAATTTGGCTGAACATCTATCGAATTGCCGTTATTGGAATGGTTTTGTTCGGTGCGGTTGCCACTGTTCCTCTTGTTTGGGGTCTAGCCGATCTCTTTATGGGACTCATGGTCATCGTCAACCTCATCGCTATTACCATGCTGTCTAAGGTCGCCTTCGCAGCACTGAAGGATTACACGCGACAGAAAAAAGAAGGCAAAGATCCTGTTTTCTATAAAAATGCCGTTCCAAACAACGAGAAAATTGAATGCTGGGACGACGAACCTGCTGCATTGAAAAAGAATCAAATTGGATAAATCAAAAAAAGCTCTGGTCCTCTGATCAGAGCTTTTTTCTTTATGTCAAGAATTCGAGTATGAGTTTGTTGACGACGTCTGGTTTTTCATGATTGATCCAATGAGAGGCATCATCGACAAAGATCAGCTGGCCATTTGGACAGATCTTAATCGTTTCCTTCGCCAGCTTTCTGCTTAAAAATTTGTCCTCCATCCCCCAGATCATGCGAACAGGAACGAGAATTCGTTTGGAAATTGGCTTTTCAAAGCCGCCTTTTTTAATGGCTCGGTACCAATTCAGCATTGAGGTCAAGGCGCCTGGCTGTGTCCAAGCGAGCTTGTAGCTTGAGACATCTTCTTTCGTGAACAAATGTGGTCTTGCCGTCAGCCCGATGGCTTCATCCAGCTTTTGAAAGTGATTTTCTTGAAGGGCTGCCTCTGGAGCATTCGGAAGCTGAAAAAAAGCGATATAAGAGCTTTTCTTCCACTGCGGCGGATAAAAAGGAAGAACCTTCATCATCACCCGCGGATGCGGCATATTCACAATGATTAATTTCTCGACATATTGAGAACGGGTTGAAGCCAAATGCCAAGCAACAGCTCCGCCCCAGTCATGTCCGCCGACAATCGCCTTTTGGTTCGGGCTCAGCGTCTTAATCAGTCCTACAATAT
This sequence comes from Bacillus sp. FSL R5-0659, assembly GCF_038008785.1. Taxonomy (NCBI): domain Bacteria; kingdom Bacillati; phylum Bacillota; class Bacilli; order Caryophanales; family Bacillaceae; genus Bacillus; species Bacillus sp. FSL R5-0659. The sequence goes on along the minus strand of NZ_JBBOZU010000001.1, from coordinate 280,830 downwards.
CATCTCTCAATTTATCTAATACGTAGGATTCGACTCCTTCTGGCTTGTCACTTAGATGGTAGCCTCTTTGATCAGGAACGACAACACGATAGCCCGCCTCAGCCAAGGGGATGATTTGATTTTTCCAGCCGTACCAAAACTCAGGAAACCCGTGGAGCAGTACAAGCAGCGGGCCATTTTCCGGTCCAGCCATTGCAGTATGAAGTGTTACACCATTTGTTTGGATTGATTGAAACTCAATTTGTTCCATTCCTTTGCCACCCTTCTCCTTGTCCTTTTATTCTTCCAACATAGCATATTTTCCATTTTTCAGAAAATAAAAACACTCACAAAAAAACCTTCACACTCGTGAAGGTCTTAGTCTCTATTTCATATAATTCAGAACCCAGATTAACCCGTTTTTCCGGTCCTGTACTTGTCCGTGAAGTGCGCCAAAGAAGGTATCCTGTAATTCAACCAGTACATCTCCATCAGCTTCCAGTGCTTCATAGACAGCCTTTAGTTCTTCTTCATTGTCAAACTGCATGATCAATCTGAGATTCTCTGGCTTTGGCGTGCGTCCAAACGTATCTGAAAAATGAAGCAGCGATTCCCCAAGATGCAATTCAGCATGCAGAACACGGTCTTGATGTTCATTTAAGATTTGAATATCCCCACCAAAAATCCCTTGATAATATTGAAGAGATTCTTTCACATCTTCTACAACAATATAAGGACTAACACTAATCATATCCCTCATCCTCCTCTTGTTCCGTCCATTATCTCTTTTATAGCTTATCCCAAATCGTATGAAAAAAGGCACAAATCGTCAACGGATTTGCACCTTTTTCTCATGAAGATTTCGCTAATTCACTGTGTTTGTTTGAATACGCTGCGTACATGACGACACCGATTAACAGCCAAACCCCAAAGTAAAGCCATGTCCGGCCTGGTAAGTTGAGCATAAGGAACAAGCAGCAGCCCATTGATATAATCGGCAAAACCGGCACAAAAGGAACCCTGAAGCCCCTCTCAAGCTGCTGATGTGTCTTTCTCAAAATAAGCACAGATAAACTAACCATGGCAAACGTTAATAACGCACCAATATTCGCTAAGTTGGACAGATCCTTCAAATCAATAAAGCCTGAAATAACAGCTGTCATTCCGCCAATCATCCATATGCTAGCAACAGGCGTATCGCTTTTGTTTGTTTTTGAAAACACTTTAGGCAAAAGTCCGTCTCGGCCCATCGCATAGGCAATTCGAGTTGCCGCATAATTATTGGCGAAAATCACAGCCATCAATCCAATGACCGCACCAACAGAAATAATACCAGCCACGCTATTTTGATGTACACTTTGCAGGACATAGGACATAGCTTCTGTAACGTTCAGCTTTGTATAATGCACCATGCCTGTCATGACCAAACAAACGACAATGTAAATGACCGTACAAATAAGTAATGAACCTATGATCCCAATTGGCAGGTTCCGCTGCGGATTTTTCACCTCTTCTGCTGATGCAGATATCGCATCAAATCCTAAAAAGGCAAAAAATACAGCAGCAGCACCGGCAATGACACCTTCTGCGCCAAACGGCATAAATGGCTGCCAATTGGCTGGCTGTACATAAAAGCCGCCTACTACAATGAAAAGAACAATAATACCGAGTTTCACAAACACCATGATATTATTAAATTTTTTACTTTCCTTCGTTCCTCTAGATAAGATCCACGCAATCAGTAAAGCAATGATAATCGCCGGCAGATTCATATATCCGCCTTGCTCCGGCCCCGCTAAGAATTGATGCGGAATCGAAATTCCAAATCCCTCAAGCAGGCTGTTGAAATAACTCGACCAGCCGCTGGCGACAGCTGAAGCTGTCAGCATATAAACAGATAATAAGGTCCAGCCCATCAAATGGCCTACAAGCTCGCCCATGGTTGTATATGAATAAATGTATGCACTGCCGAATACAGGGAGCGCTGACGCCATTTCTGCATAGCAAAGTGCTGCCAAACTGCACACAATGGCTGCAATTGCAAAAGAGAAAATGACAGCCGGTCCAGCATCCTTAGCTGCTGTAATTCCAGTTAATACCATAACCCCTGTACCAATGACCGCCCCTATACCAAGAAGCGTGAGATCAAGCCCGCCCAGCGTTTTCTTTACCTTTTGCTGTCTGCTCTGTTCCAACAAATCGTGAATATGTTTCTTACGAAGAATATGTCGCAAACCCTTTCCCTCCAAAACGTTAGAAAAACAAAAAATCATTCAAATTTCATTATAGCAGAATAGGTACTAAGCATTCACAACCAATTCACGTAAATCTTTCTTCATGATTTTACCAAGCTTGTTTTTTGGCAGTTCACTGATGAAATGAATGGATGGCACTTTGTAATCGGCCAAACGTTCCTGACAATAGTTCACCACATCTTCTTCGCAGAAATCTGCGGATTCGTCTTTTATGATATATGCACTTGGTACTTCTCCATATAATTCGTCCGGCACCCCGATGACAGCTGATTCAATCACACCCGGAATTTGTTCAATGACCTCTTCTACTTGATCAGGGTAGATATTATCTCCGCCGTATAAAATCACATCTTTGTATCTGCCTGTGATAAATAGAAAACCGTCTTCGTCTAGATAGCCTGCATCTCCCATATGGAACCAGCCATCTTTGAGTACCTTCGCAGTTGCGTCAGGCTGATGATAATAGCCTAAGAAATAAAACGGACTTCTCATGACGACTTCGCCAATTTCTCCAGCTGGCAGTGTTTCCTCTGTCTCAGGATGAACGATTTTCACTTCTACATCTGGATCCACTTTACCAGCAGAGCCCATTTTATCCTCGCCCATCGCAGGATGCCACGCACTGACAACCCATGCTTCCGTGCTTCCGTAGCCATGCATCATCTGAATACCTGCTTCTTTGTAGTCCTTAATCAAACGGACCGGCACCTTCGTACCGCCAGAAATCGCAATTTCAAAGGATGAAAGATCATACGAACCACGCTTCATTTCTTCCAACATGTACGTATAAGCTGAAGGGAAAGCCATCATGAACGTAATTCTTTCTTTTTCAATTGTTTCTAAAATGCGCTTCGGTGTTGCCTCATGTAAGAAAACAAGCGTATACCCTTCAATCGCAGCGGCGATCAGGTGATTAATTGAACTCATATGATACAGAGGGTGACTCGCTAAGTACCGCTTTCCTTTCAAGTCAAATCCTCGATTCCCACGTCTTGTTAAAAATTGATAGATTCGTCCATGTCCAACCATACAGCCTTTTGGATTACCCGTTGTCCCAGAGGTAAATAAGATCATCGCTAGATCCTCCTCTGATACCTCTTCTGCAAGATCACTGCCATCATTTGAAGCCAATATATCTTCAAACAGCTGCGTTGTTTTTGCATTCACACCAGATTCTACCATGAGACAGTTGTCTAAAGACACATCCACCGCAGCAATAATGTCACGGAATTCTCGGTCAAAGAATAAAGCCTTTGGCTCTGCTTTTTTCAAAATCCCTTCCAGCTCAAAAGAAGTAAGCTGCCAGCTAAGCGGAACTGCGACTGCACCTGCTTTAATGGCTGCCAGCATAATCGTTGAAAAGTGATGATGGTTTTGACAAATAAAGCAAACGCGATCGCCTTTTCGAATTCCTTTTTGATGTAAGTAATGAGCGAGCTGGTCGATGCGTTTTGCATATTCTTCAAATGTATAAGACACACCTCCGCCAGTTACCGCCTCAATTTGTGAAGAGCGTTCCATTCTGTCGTTTAGTAATGCCTGTAAAGTATTCAATATCTTCATCTCCAAACGTTTGATTTCCAATAGCCAATTTCCAGCGAATTGGGTTGGCAGATTTTATCTCATTCACATTCTAAAATAAAAACAGCTGAAAGTAAAATCATTTCATTTTGGAATTGTTCTTTTTATTAATTGATAATATAGGTAATTTTATAGCCGTCTTCCATTTTGGTTTAAATCATGATGATTATTATGATAAGATAGACCTAGTAATTGATCGGAAAATGCGAATGCAATAGGAAAAGAGGTATGGAGAATGCAACATTTCGAGCTAGAGGCAAGTTTGTTAGACCATGCACTGACAAAGTATTTAAAGGCGACGAAACAATTAGATGAAGAAAATATTCCGAAAAACGTCACGAATGTTAAAGGATTTATTTTACGTATCATCTACCGCCATCAATCATGTACTGTGAAAAATATTCTTCAGGAAGTTTCATTATCTCCCTCTGCAACAACCACCGCTCTCAATCACTTAGAAGACGAAGGGCTGATTATCCGCTCTCGAAATAATAATGACCGCCGTACTGTATGGATTGAACTCTCTGAATTGGGTGAACAAATTGCTAAACAAATGATCGACAATCGCCAGCTGCTTGTGAATCAATTGTTCAACCACCTTTCAGAGGAAGATAAAAAAACATTTTTTGAATTAATCGAAAAAATGATGGACGAGCACACATTAAAGGCTTAGGAATACTCCTAAGCCTTCTTTTTATGGCTTTAAGACGACCTTTATACAATCATCCTGTTTGTCATTGAAGATGTGGTACGCATGAGCAGCTTCATCTAATGGCAATTTGTGTGTGATAATGGCTCTTGGATCGATTTCACCGCTTGTCACTTTTTGATAGAGTTTTGACATGTATCCTCGAGCAGGGGCTTGGCCCATTTTCAAGGTGACGTTTCTTGCGAAAAAAGCACCTAATGGGAACATATTGTACAGGCCGCCGTACACACCCGTCATCTGCACTGTTCCGCACTTGCGAACGGCTTTTGTGGCAATTTGAATGGGTCCGATCGTTCCGCCTTGCAGCTTGAGCTTTTGCTCAATTTTTTCAAGCGGCGACTTCTTCCCGTCCATTCCCACACAATCAATCACAACATCGGCCCCGCCCTTTGTGAGCTCCTTTAACGTTTCTCCCATGTCGGGATCTTCTGTAAAGTCAAAAACCTCCACGCCGCTCATCCGTTTTGCATGCCGCAGGCGGTAATCGATGTAATCGACGGCTATCACACGTTCCGCCCCTTTTTGCCAAGCAAATTGCTGTGCCATTAACCCAACAGGTCCGCAGCCTAGCACGATGACCGTATCGCCTTTTTTCACACCTGCGTGCTCTACGCTCCAATAGGCGGTTGGCAGGACATCTGATAAGAACAGCAATTGTTCATCCTCCAGCTCACAATCCTCTGGAATCTTAAACGGGGTGTAATTTCCAAAAGGTACGCGTAAATACTCTGCCTGTCCTCCGGGATAATTCCCATATTTCTCACTATAGCCAAAAAGTCCACCCGAGTCGTAGTGCGGGTTTGAGTTGTCGCATTGGCTTTCTAAGTGATGATCGCAATATTGGCATTTACCACATGCAACGGTAAATGGAATGACGACACGGTCTCCCTTTTTTACGGCTGTGACATCCGGGCCAACTTCCTCCACAATCCCCATTGGTTCATGCCCAATCACATAGCCGATTGGAAGCGGGAAATTCCCCTGATACAAATGTAAATCTGATCCACAAATTGATGTCGATGTAATCCGTATAATCACATCTTCTCGATCTTGAATCGACGGTGCATCTACTTTTTTCACTGCAATGCTATTTTTCCCTTGATAAGTAACGGCTCTCACATGCATTTCCTCCTTTAGCTCAAGTCATCTTTACATAGCTTCACCTTGAATGAATGCTTCATTCATCAAATGAGAAATTTATGTGGAGGAGGCAAAAAACAAAAAAAGCCTGTCGATTGTTTCGACAGACTCATAATGTTGTGTAACGCGTTACACACTTATTCCTTTTCGACAAAAAACAAATCATATTGAGTTGAAGTCTCCCGATTGAACATGAAATTCCCTTCTTGAATAAAATAGGGACATATACTTTGTCTTGGAGATTCTTCAAACTGCTCATACACCTGCTCAATTTCTCCTGGTAGCAGCAAAACCAACATTTTATTTGAATGAGACATAAATTCATAAGAGTGAATCGTATCAGGCGGGATATAGGCAAAGTCACCCGGCATCAAGCAAATATCTTCTCCATTCAAATGAAGGTTCATTTTCCCTTCAACACAATAGAGCGCTTCAGTATGAACTTGATGATAATGCGGCGGGAAATATTTCTCCTTCGCTCCTTCAATCACAAAATGACTGAATCCGCCCCCTGTTGTTTCTACTGTTGCAATCAGCTCATGAATCTGACCATCAATGATGTATTGCTTCCCTTCACCAGCCTCTAATACATAAGGCTGCACCTTTTGAGGGAGCTGACTATGAAATAAAACGGAGGGCCTCGTTGTATTGGACAGTTCTCTGATTCCATGCATCAGGATGATATCGCTTTCTTTTTCAGTCTGCTGAAAACTGGCTGCATCGAAAGCATGATTCATCATAGAACTTTCATTCTGATAAAGCCTCTTCCCAATTTGCTGATAGACATCTGTCATTTTTCCGCCCAGCGTATATGAAATAAATCTTGTTTTATGACTATGCATTCTGTAGCCATGAATCGTTTTGGGCGGGATATGAATATAATCAAAGGCAGTTACCATGTATTTTTTACCGTCCAGCATCACTTCAAGCTTTCCTTCCAGCACAAAAATGGTTTCAAATAAGTGCTCATGACAGTGCAGCGGGAAATAAGCTCCTTTTCCACCTGTGATTAAGGCAAGCTCAAACAGCTGATTCGTTTGATTTGCTTCTGCCAGCATTTGAACAAGCTGATTCTCGAGCCCATACAGTTTTCCTGAACCAGACATGGTATAAAAAGAGGTACCTTCGGATTGCTTGATCGATTGCGGTTGCTCCGACATCCCATCACTCCTCATGACGAATTGACTATCTATATTATATAGACCAATTGATATAATAGATAGACAATATGCGAGAGATTTTACTCTTCTCGCATAAATAAGTGTCTAAGGTAACTTTTTACGTGTTCTAAAGGGGTCGTTTGTTTGAGTGCAGTCGTCATCGATAGACCACCGATTACCATTGAGTGAAGGAGAGAAGCCAGAGTCATCCGCTTTGTTTTCTTCATACCCGCTGTTCATTAGCTTTTCTTTTACAAGCTCCTGCCAGCGGATCATTTCTTGTTTGCATGCGGCATGGAGCTGCGTGTTTTCCGGCTTTGACTCTGCCGCCAGCAAGACAATTGGAATCCCTCTTTCACTTTCTTTCTCCATAAATCCTCGAATGATGTTTGTCATAAAACGATCGATGGCAATATACGGATCATCCGAATAAGCAAAGCCTTCTTCAATTTGATTGATGACCTTTTGACTAATGTATTCAACAGATGCAATGGCCAGCTCTTCTTTTCCATTTGGAAAGTAATAATAAAGAGAGCCTTTAGGTGTGCCGCTCTCTCTGATAATTTGATTCAATCCTGTCGCATGGTATCCCTGTTTACGTAAAAGAAGTGCTGCCGTTTGAATGATTTTATCCTTCGTACTCACGTGTGACACTCTTTTCCCTCCATAGACCAAAGTCGCTTATCATGCGTTATCGATTTAATTGTCTAGTTCCTTTCCAAATCGAGGATGTCTCCATTTCCGCCGCAAGCCTGAGCAGCCAGTCTTCTTTCCCTTTAGGCGCTGTCACCTGTACCCCTAAAGGCATGCCCGCTCTAGTGAGATGAACAGGTACACTCATTGATGGCTGACCTGTTAAGTTGGCAAGCTGTGTAAATGGGGTGTAGGTCAAGCTCTTGAGGAACATATCATAAATAAGATCCTGCTGTGCTTGCATTGAAAGAGATGACACACGTAAAAGTGCGGCTGTTTCCTGATCTGAATGCATAAGCTCACCAACCTTTGGAGCTGAATAGGCAGTAGCTGGTGTCACATAGAGATCGTAGGTTTGATGAAATGACGCCATTTGTGCAGCAGCCCGATCCCACGCATCAAGACTTTCTGTATAAGCAGCTGCGGTCACATTCTTGCCAGCCTCCGCCAGCACCCATGCCACGATGTCCGTTTCCTCCGGCTTTACTGGACGCCCTAACGAACGATCCAAGGAAGTGAATAACGCAGACATTTCTCCGCTGTTCATCACGTAATATTGCTGCATGAGATGAACCCCATCAATTTCCGGCTTGGCTTCTTCTACTTGATGACCTTGCTCACTCAGCCATTTCACTGTTTGCTGAACCGCCTGCTTCGCTTCCTCACTGACCTTCGTGCCAACTGGAGATTCTACACTGTAAGCAATTCGCATAGAAGATGTACGTTTCACCAGATCCTCTTGGTAACTGCCATCGTATAACGGAGTTTGGAAAGCAGCTTCGGGCTGAATGACTTGAAGAAGATCAAGAAGGGCTGCACTGTCCCGCACGGTTTTTGTGAGTGTAAAGTCGATGGAAGCCCCTTGCCACTGCCTTCCTGCGCCTGGGCCTACCGGCGTTCTTCCCCGCGTGGGCTTAAGACCGAACAAACCGGTAAAGGAGGCTGGAATCCGAATGGAACCACCGCCATCACTTGCTCCGCCAGCAGGTACAATGCCGCTTGCAACAGCTGCTGCTGTCCCGCCGCTTGAGCCGCCTGGAGAATAGTCCGTATTCCAAGGATTTCTCGTTGGCCCATGTAACACAGGTTCCGTCACATTTCTTAAACCGAATTCCGGTGTATTTGTATGTCCAATCATGAGAAAACCAGCCTGCTTCAACCGATCAACAAAGTGCGAATCCGAATTTGCTTTTACATCCTTTAACAGCAAAGCTCCTGCTGTCAGCGGTTCATTTTTAATCCCTTGCGATATATTTTTTAGCACAAACGGAACCCCAGCAAATGGCTGATACTCATGCAAAGGCTTGATGTCTTTTAAAACTTGATCTTGTCTCGTCCGTATCACAGCGTTTAGTTCTGGATTGACCTCATTCAATCTATCAAATGTCGCCTGCATAAGCTCCTCGGCCGTTACCTGCTTATTCCGCACAAGTGCTGCCAAGCCAGTCGCATCATACGTCATATACTCTTTTACGTTCATCAGCATGTCCTTCTTTCTCTTATCATGATGTCTCTATTGTCTACTAGAATTCTATGAATTTCAATTTCAGGTTGCTTGTAAAAATAACTTTCTGAACAAGACGACAATTCTACTATCCCATCCATCTGCTTTCTCCGATATAATAGAGAAAAAAAGACCGAGGTCATCGGATGAGAGGAGCCACGCATTGAAAAAGAAATTACTTATCATCATTGCGTTTCTTCTTGCGTTGACAACTGCTTTGCCCTTCCATTCGCAGGCAGCTGCACCGCCAAAAGAAACAGATGTCATCATCGTCTATAAAAATCAAAAAGGAAAACAAACAGCGATTGAGGAAAGTGAGAAAGTGAACGCACAATACATACATCTTCCCGCTGTCGCGGTGACAGCAGATGAACAAGCGGTCACCTCACTCAAGAAAGACCCAAACATCGCTTACGTCTCAAAAAACGTAAAGGTTAAACTCGCGGCTTCTACTGTGAAGAAAACAGCCGCTGCTACTAATCAGGATGCATTGGTACAAAAATCTTACAACCTGCAAAAACTCAATATAAAACAAGCAATAAAAGAAGGTGTCACTGGTAAAAATGTAAAAGTAGCCGTTTTAGATACTGGCATTTTCTCACACGAGGATTTAAAGGTAGCCGGCGGTAAATCATTCGTGAACTACACATCCTCTTATAAAGATGATGAAGGACATGGCACACATGTCGCCGGCACGATTGGTGCGCTTAATAACGATTATGGAACAGTTGGCGTCGCTTCTGGTGTGAAGCTGTATGCTGTGAAAGTGTTAGATAAAACGGGAGAAGGCGATCTATATAGTCTGCTTCGAGGCATCGATTGGGCGATTACCAACAAGATGGACATTATTAATTTAAGTTTAGGCTTTGAAGACAATATCCCCATCTTGCGTTCAGCAGTGGATGAAGCCTATAAAAAAGGACTACTTGTAGTCGCTGCAAGCGGAAATGATGGGAAAAAGAATCATATTAGCTACCCTGCCGCTTACAATAGCGTCATTGCCGTATCTGCAACGACTGACAAAGACAAACTCGCGTCTATCTCGAATACAGGGAAAGGGATTGAATTTTCTGCCCCTGGCCAGAACGTCATCAGCACTTATTTAAAAAATGAATATTGGTATGCAACGGGTACATCACAAGCTGCACCGCATGTCACAGGAATGCTGGCACTGTTAAAGCAGCTTCATCCGAAGAAAACAAATGCACAGCTTCGCACTTTATTGCGCAGCTATACAGTGGATCTTGGTGCAAAAGGGAGGGATCCACAATTCGGCTATGGCCGCGTGCAATATGTGCCGCAATCCTCCTTTTTAAAGGCTGCTGCCAGTGCTGTTAAAAAAGCCGAAACATCTAAAAAGCAGGAAGATGTCAATCAAGCCAAAACAAGAATTGGCCGGCTCACTGCAAGCAAACAAAAAACAGCACTCACAGAACGGGTGAAGAAAGTCCAAGCAGCCATTGATATCCGCTCGGCACGTGCAAAGGTCAAAACAGCCGAAAAAAACAAAACACAGGGCGCTATTAAAAGTGCTCAAACGGCCATCAAAAAACTAAACAAAGGCAAAGAAAAAACAAGCCTGCAAAACCGGCTCGACAAAGTCAAAAAACAAGTCGCTTATCAAAAGAAAGTGACAGACGCTAAACAAAAGGTCAAAAAAGCGGAAGCGAAACGAACAAAGAAAACAAAAGCAGCGGCCCAAAGCGCTGTCAAACAGCTAAAAGCCTCCAAAACAAAAACCAATTTACAAAAACGATTAAACCGTATTAAGGTTTAACAAAAAAAAACGATTCCTTTCAGCGAGGAATCGTTTTTTCTATTTCAACATCGGCTCAAACAAACTGTGATGATATTTTCCTTCGGCATCTGCCCTCACTTGATCTAGAATGCTTTCTAACGAAGCCATCACGCCCTTTAATGCCCGTTGCACCGAACCATGTTCAAAATCCGCTAAACTCTCCGGCAATTCATCTTCATCCAGCACAAAGACATCACCATTCGGAAGAACGAGTAGATCAATAATGAGATCTTCAAACATGACCAGCTGGCCGTTGAACTGAGTATCTCCCACCATATTAAGATAAGATCCTAGTTCCTTCCCTTGATCATCTCTCCAGAAATATATGTTGTAAGGACGACCCTTCCAATAATAAGCGGTCGTATAGCTCCCTTTTGGAATGGTCAGAGCACCATCACCTGCCCTCATCGTAAACGGGTCTTCAATCTTGTGAAACAGCACAGCCTGCTGCTTCTGTGCGTCTAACAGCTGACAGGTATGTTCCACAACTTTTTGATCGTATTTGATTTTTCTCTCGATGACTTCATCCCAACGATCCGCATGCAGCGAAAACAATATGCACAACTCCCTCTAACACTCGTTTCTTTCTAGTATACACCGATTTTTTTTGAAGAAATAAAGGATTGCGCTTTTACTTCTGGAAGATGAATGATGAGGTGAAAAGAAATGAACGGAATCACGATTCTTGAAAACTTTACACAGCTTGGACAAATCATCCTCATGATTTGCGGCTTTGCCCTTTATTGGCAGCTAGTGAAAACGAAGAGAGAACGAAAGCTGTCTCCTTATGAGCGCATGTTAAAATTCTTTGTCCTGTTCGGTTTCATCTCATGGGGGGTATCATATTGGGCGCTGGCACTGTGGGCGTAAATTGAAAAAAGGAAGAGCTGCCCATGGACGTAAGCTCTTCCTTTTGCTGCACGTTTATATTATGAACCTGCCGGCTGTTCTTTCTTGATCACATATTGATAGCTCTTGACATGCGTCCCACTCGAGCTCACAAAATCTTTATCAAGCGCACGCTCAAAGCCCATTCTTTCATATAGGCGAATGGCGGCCTGCATTTTATCAGATGTATGCAGATACAGGACATTTTCGCCCCATGATTGCGTTAGTTCAATACTTTTACGCAGCAAGGACTCTGCAATTCCTTTTCCCCTCACATCGGGATCTACTCCTAAAAACCGGACGATGGCTGATGTAATGCCCATTTCTGGATTGTCATATGCTTGCTCTGATGAACGGAACATTTGAAGCGTCCCCACAACCTTGCCATCAAGCTCCGCCACCAGCATCAGCTCCATGTTCGGATTATCTACAGCTGCTGCAAGCGCGGCAGAATAATCTTGCCAGCCTTCCTCTGTAAATTGAGGCGCATACTGTGCATAGGATTTGATCAGCACGTTCCTGATGGCCTCATGATCTTCTTTGACTGCTTGCCGAATGATCAGCTCTTGCTGCTTCATGTCAGCACCTCCTGCTCTCTATTAGTGGATATACGTATCATGCAATCACTGCATGTGATAGCCTTACTCTTTTCTCTACTCATTCAATGTAAAGAGTCTCATTCGAAAGATCAATCATTTTGCACGGAAACATCTTTGAAAATTTTTCATTGAAAAGGAACGCTTGATTCATTATGCTGTGTTGAGGAAGTATACGAGGAGTGTTGTCATCATATGAGTTCTTTATCTTATCCCCAAGAATCGAAAAAAAATCGATTTCTCCTTGCCGCATTGCTTGGATCTTTAACAGCCCTTGCTCCGCTGGCAATGGATATGTATTTACCTGCATTGCCTCATATTGCTCGTGATTTTGAGGCAAGTACGGCGTTGTCCCAATTAAGTCTCATGGCTTGTCTCATTGGACTGGCGCTTGGCCAGCTGATTGCAGGCCCGATCAGTGATACGATCGGCAGAAGAAAACCGCTGATAATCGGCTTGATTATCTTTATAGCTGCATCACTTCTTTGTACAGTAGTCACATCGATTTGGACGTTCATTCTTCTTAGATTGATTCAAGGACTTGCTGGTTCAGCAGGCATTGTCATTGCACGAGCTATCGTGCGAGATCATTATGAAGGGTCAGAAATGACGAAATTCTTCGCACTGCTGATGTTAGTCAACGGGGTGGCTCCGGCAGCAGCACCTATTGCGGGCGGACAGATTTTACGCTTCACGACATGGCAGGGGGTATTTGTCCTACTCGGAATTCTCGGGGCATTGATGCTGCTGAGATCCATCTTTTCACTGCAAGAAAGCTTACCTGCGGAGCGTAGACAGACCGGGGGCTTTCAACAGATTGCAGGCGCGATGAAAATTTTAGCCAGTGATCGTCTATTTGTTGGATATGCACTCTCACAAGGTCTTGTATTCGCAGCGATGTTTGCGTATATTTCAGGTTCACCGTTTGTGCTCCAGGATATTTTTAACCTTTCTCCACAAGGCTTTAGTGCAGCATTTGCGGTAAATAGTCTTGGAATCATCACGGCTGGACAAGTATTTGCCCGAGTCGCTGCGAAAATCGGTGAAGAGAAAGTCCTTCGCATTGGATTGCTGACAGCTGCGTTAGGTGGCGTCACTTTATTTTTCATGATTTCGATTGATGCAGGATTGTACGGTATTCTTATTCCGCTATTTTTTGTGGTATCAAGCGTTGGAATTGTCGGCACCTCTGCACCGTCTCTTGCGATGCAGCATCACGGGGCACATGCAGGAAGTGCAGCTGCACTGATCGGTGTGGCGCAAATGCTGCTAGGCGCTTGCATGACACCTCTTGTCGGACTAGCCGGAAGCCAAACAGCCTTTCCAATGGGTCTGATCATTATGCTTTGTGATCTAGGCGCACTTTGCTGTTATTTCTTCTTTGTGGCCCGAGCGAAAAAAAGACCCGCATAAGCGGGTTTCAGACTGTTGACAAAGGGCTAAAATGATCTTGATTTTAGCTCTTTGTCTTTTTTCATTTTTTATTATGGCTTGCTCCAATTGATGGTGCGGAACACGTTGTTCTGGTCATTGTTGTGATATGCATCTAGATCAAAGCCTGATATGCCAAAACCAATTGCCATGACAATTCCTCCGGCAACGGTGAAGATGATTCCCCATTTGATGCATTGCTTTTTTAAATCATTCATGTTCATACTCTCACGACCTTCTTTTTAAACATTCCCAAGAATGCCTTAGTGGTTTGAATAGTTATTTGCACAAATAGCTTTGTCAAATACGCCGTGGCTATGCCGCTTAATAATCCGACACCTAATAGAAAAATACCAACGCCAATCTGCGTCACCACCACATGCAAACCGTCCTGAAAGATAAATGGAGAACCAATGATGCTCCAAAAACCTCCGAGCAGACCAACCAGCGTCACTGTACCTGTCACGAGTGGAATACACCAAATCACCATATACACAGAAAGAATCAACAGGAAGACTGTTGCTAGAATACTGCCCCATAACGGAAAGCCTAAAATGAGAATGGAGAGTCTTGTGGCTTTTTCTCCAAACGTCGGCACCTGAACGGTTTTTATTCCTTGTTCCTTCATAATTCCTTCAGCGATCATAGCAGGCTGCCCGACTTGTTGAACCGCTTCCTGTTCACTGTAGCCATCTTCCTGATAATCCTCAATCATTTCATCGTAGTATTCGATAAACCGATCACTATCTTTGTCGCCTAGAAGATGCAGATGCTTCTTTAGGCTGCTTAAAAATTCTTTTTTATTCATTGCCCTGTCCTCCAGAAATAAAGTCGTAAATCGCCATCACCTGATCCCATTCCTCTAAAAACTGCGCCATATGCTCCCGCCCGCTTTCTGTCATGCGGTAGTATTTTCTTAATCGACTGTTATGTTCCTGGGAATAGGTCTCCACATAATTGTTTTGCTCTAAACGCTTTAAAATCGGATATAATGTCGATTCTGAAATCTCAATACAACGGGACATATCTTTAATGATTTGATAACCATAGGAATCGCCTTTCTTTAATACCGCCAGTACACAAAATTCCAGTAATCCTTTTTTTAATTGTGCATTCATGTTTACAACTCCTAACTCTTTATACTATACATTACATAGTATTGTGTGACAAGAGGTATAGAGAATAAAAAAAGACCCTTTTTCGGGTCTTTTCATTTTTATATATTCACAAATCCTTCTCCGAACACATCGCGCACGTCATGGACAACCACAAATGCGTCTCGATCAATTTTCTTAATAATTTTCTTGAGGCGCATGAGCTCTTGCTTTTGAATGACTGCGTAAAGAATTTCCTTCGATTCCTTTGAATAATGACCGCGTCCGTTTAAAATTGTTACGCCTCGGTCCAGGGTGTGATTGATTTCTTCCGCAATATCATCTTTGCATGAAGAAATAATCGTCACTGCCTTTTTCGTGTTAAGTCCTTCTATCACGAAGTCCATCACCTTTGTCGCCACGTACAGCATCACAATGGTAAACATTAATTTTTCCGCACCAATAATAAAGTAGGAAGCAAATACAACGATCAGATCAAAGAACAAGATGGCATAGCTCACGTTCCAGTCTAAATACTTGTTGGCAATTCTTCCGAGAATGGCAGAGCCCGCCGTTGTTCCGCCTGCTCTTAGCACTAGACCAATCCCAATACCGATGATAATTCCTGCAAAAATCGCTCCAATGATCAATTCATGAACATTCACGACCCATGTTGTGGTCAAGTGTAAAAATAGAGAGTTACTTGCGACGGCAACCACCGTATAAATCGTGGTCTTCTTGTCCAAGTATTTATATCCCACAAGTAATAAGATCGCATTCAACACAAGGTTCGTCAGCCACGGTGCAATCTCAAACAAATAATAAAAAATGATGGACAGCCCCGTTACGCCGCCTTCACCAAATTCAAGCGGAATGACAAACATGTTCACTGCTGCGGCAAATAAAAAAGAACCAACTAAAATCATCGCTATATCTTTTACACATTTTTTCAATTCTTCTTTCCTCCTTTTTTAAGCATATAAAAAACCCTCTTTCTGCACGAAAGAAGACAGTCGTTGGACAACATAAAAATCAAAAGACAGCGCCTTTTGATGAAGCTTTCTGAAATCAATCTTTCCATAATATATATCTCTTTTTAGAGGCTGTCAATGACTTGGTTTTCTATTATTTTGACTGCATTTTTATGCATCAAAACCCGCATGTTTTCAGGGTTTTCGCGCCCTAATATGCTTTTTCCTCTCCTTGACAAAAACGCTTTAGTCATTTAAACTACTGCCTCATATCATACCCATCAAATCCGATCTAAAAAGGAGGCTGTTTGATTCCGATGAATCCTATTCAAAGCCGTTTACAGGCTCACGCACCTTTGATTTTAGACGGTGCATTGGCAACAGAGCTTGAACGAAAGGGCTGTAACTTAAATGACAGTTTATGGTCAGCCAAAATACTTATTGAACAGCCACAATTGATTCAGCAAGTACACTTGGACTACTTCCAAGCAGGTGCTGACTGCGCCACAACTGCCAGCTACCAAACAACGATTGAAGGCTTTGCTGAAAAAGGCTATACAAAAGAAGAAGCGCTTGAACTCATGAAACGCTCTGTCACTTTAGCGAAAGAGGCACGCGATCTTTTTTGGCAGGATGAAGCGCGTCGTGAAGGGCGGACAAAACCATTTGTCGCTGGATCTGTGGGGCCATTCGGCGCTTATTTGTCTGATGGTTCAGAATATAAGGGAAATTACGGACTCTCTGAGCAGGCTCTCATTGATTTTCACAGACCAAGAATTCAGGCATTAGTAGAAGCGGGAGCAGATATCCTTGCATGTGAAACGATTCCTTGTTTGATTGAAGCAACAGCCATCGCAAAGCTGCTGCGGGATGAATTCAGCGGGGTATCAGCTTGGATCACATTCAGCGCAAAGGATGGCCTGCACATTAGTGAAGGTGACTCCATACGGGAATGTGTACAGGCACTTGAACCTTATGAACAAATTGCTGCTGTCGGCGTGAACTGTACGCCGCCGCAATTTATCACTTCTCTCATTCAAGAAATGACAAAAGGAACAAGCAAACCGATTGTGGTGTATCCAAACTCAGGTGAAGTATATGATCCTGAAGAAAAGGTATGGAGCGGTGATACGTCACATCTTACTTTTGGCGAATGTGCGTATCAATGGTACAAAGACGGAGCGCATATCATCGGCGGCTGCTGCCGCACGACTCCAGAAGATATCAATGACATCTTAAAACGAACCACATCATGAATCATCACACACACTTCTAAGCAAAAGGGCGGGAAGACATGGAACAAGCAAAAGATCAGTCACAACAATATCAACGAAAAATGACGAGCCGGCACCTGTTCATGCTTTCTCTAGGCGGCGTCATTGGGACAGGGCTCTTTTTAAGCTCTGGGTATACCATTAATCAGGCCGGACCTGCGGGAACCATTCTTGCCTATCTTGTGGGGGCATTAATTGTCTACCTCGTGATGCTTTGTTTAGGTGAGCTGTCTGTCGCTATGCCGGTCACAGGGGCTTTTCATACGTACGCAACAAAATACATTGGACCTGGTACAGGCTATACGGTCGCTTGGCTATACTGGCTGACATGGACAGTGGCACTCGGTTCGGAATTTACAGCGGCAGGATTATTAATGCAGCGCTGGTTTCCAGACACTTCGGTTTGGATGTGGAGTGGTGTTTTTGCTCTTCTCATCTTTTTACTGAATGCATTTACAGTCAAATTTTTTGCAGAATCAGAGTTTTGGTTTTCCAGTATTAAAGTGATGGCTATTATTCTCTTTATTATTCTTGGTGGAGCTGCAATGTTTGGTTTGATTCCATTAAAGGGCGGTGAGGCCGCTCCGTTCTTTTCTAATTTCACTGGCGAAGGCGGACTTTTCCCAAACGGCTTTTTACCCATTTTAATGACGATGCTTGCTGTCAATTTTGCGTTTTCAGGGACGGAGTTGATTGGGATTGCTGCGGGTGAAAGCGTCAATCCTGACGAGACCATCCCAAGAGCCATTCGCACAACCGTCCTGCGTCTCGTCCTGTTTTTCGTTGGAACGATCGTTGTTTTGGCTGGCTTGATTCCAGTAGAAGAAGCCGGGGTGATCAAAAGCCCATTTGTCGTGGTATTTGATCGTATCGGAATTCCTTATGCTGCAGATTTCATGAATTTTGTCATCCTGACCGCGATCTTATCTGCCGCAAACTCAGGATTATACGCGTCATCTCGTATGCTTTGGTCGCTTTCTGAAGAACGGACACTTCCTAAAAAACTGGCGAAGCTGACATCAAAAGGAATTCCTTTGAATGCACTCATTTTAAGTATGATCGGTGGTATTCTTTCATTGCTATCGAGTGTGATCGCACCAGAAACGGTATATCTTGTTCTTGTGTCAATCTCTGGACTGGCTGTTGTGGTCGTATGGATGGGAATTGCTGCCTCACAGTTGATGTTTCGGAAAAGATTTTTACAGGAAGGCGGACAGCTTCAAGATTTATCATTTCGAACTCCGCTCTATCCAGTGGTTCCGATTGCTGCCTTCCTCCTATGTCTAGCATCTGTCATCGGCATTGCCTTTGATCCAAATCAGCGGATAGCCCTCATCTGCGGCATTCCTTTCATTGCGCTCTGCTATGCTGCCTATTATGCGACAGCTTGGATTCAGAAAAAACGAGAAAAACCTGGTGTATAAACATCAGGTTTTTTCTATATAAAGACGCTGACAAAAAAGGATATCACTAGTAAAAGAAGCACACTTTGGTATATGATAGGAATCTATGATTTTCAGGATGAACCAAGGGAGTTGTCGTGAATATGGAAATGACCATTACAAGAGCATTAAGTGAACTGAAAATGTTAGATAAAAGAATCAACCGAACTGTTGATGACGCCGTACTTGGTGGATTGATGATCGGGAAACATATACAGCACGGATTTCAGAATCAAGAAGAAGTTGAAAAAAAGGCGAAGGCTGATGATCAATCGATTCAAGCTTTAATCAAACGCCGGAATGCCATCAAATCAGCCATCGTTGTATCAAATGCAACCACAATGATTGATGTGGCAGGTGTCCGTATGACGGTGGCAGAGGCGATTGAACGTAAGACGTCGATAGACTACGATATTCGTTATTTACGGAAAATGAAACAAGTGTACAAAGAGCTGGTCGACAAAGCAGAACAAACGAATGAAGATGTGAAAAGGAGACTTGATCAGCATTTAGAAACCTTGTTTGGGAAAGATGGAAAGACACAAGCGGCTGCCAACCAAGAGATCGTGAAGTCTTTTCTAGCTGAAAATGAGGCAGTGATCATCGATCCGCTTCGCCTTCGAGTAAAAATTGAACAGCTTTCGAAAGAAATTGAAGATTTCCAAATGGAAGTTGATTTTTCCTTGTCTGAAAGCAATACACTGACGAAAATACAGATCGATTAATTGATTTTGTTAGTGAGCCGAAAATCGATAGAACTAAACACCTCCGAGGGAAAGGTCATTCCCTCCTCATCTGATGATCATCTTAGGATGATCCTTGATAAAAGCTCAAAGCTGAACGTTCAAGGATCAAAGTTCAAGTGTAAAAGTTCTTATCCATCAAAGCTTAAGATTAAAAGTTAAACGCTCGATCGAATCTGGGAGTAACGGCTGATGAGTGTTTGTTTATCGACTCTTTCGGTTGCCGCCCAGCAGGTTTGCTAACAAAAAGAAAAGGATGTCACCTGATGACATCCTTTTTTTCTATGAGATTAGTAACGTGATGTATACGCCAAATGGTACACGCTTGTGACATTTGAAGATAGTTTGATCTCGTTTGACGTGAACGTCACTGGAACGATATCGTAGTAATGTGTAGACCAGCCTGCATTATTGTATGATTGGTAGCCTGCACCTGCTGGAACTTGAAACGTGAGTGAAAACTGTCCATTCTCATCTGTTGTGCCTGTCGCTGTTTGAGCATATGATTTGATTGCTGCTTCAAAATAAAGCTGGATCGGCTGATTAGGCATGAGGTTTCCGCTTGCATCTTTTAGTGTCCCTTTAAACGTAGCTGGATAATAAGAACCCACGCGATATTTACTGCCATAGCCGTAATTCACTATACCACTATCGGCTGCTGTGACACTTGTTACTTGTATGGATGCTGGTACTGCACCTGTTTCTTCAGCATGTGCAAAGCTTGGGAATACGAGAAGCAATGATAGAAAGAAAGCAAACATGATTTTTTTCATCGATAAATCCTCCTTTTATTTCCTACTATATTACTATCGACAGGAATTGGTATTTTTCCAGTATAAAACAAAAGAACTTCCCTTTTTTTAGAAAGGGAAGTTCTTCTTTTATTTTTTCACAACCACTTTTACTGCTTTGCTTTCTCTTTTTCTCACATCTGAAGCGGTCACATACAAAACCGTTTTGGCTTTTTGTGGTTTAATTTGGGCAGTAAATGCGCCCTTGCTATTGGTTTTGACTGTTTTGATGACTTTCTTTGATTTGTTTTTCACTTTAATGGTCAAGCCTGCACCCGCAGTCCCTTTGACCGCTTTACTTTTGACTGTTACTTTGCTCACTTTCGGCTTAGCTGGTGCTTTGCCTTTTTTCACGACGGTTTTGAGCGTCGTTGCGGCCTTTCCTTTTGAAATTTTAATGTGAAGGACCTTGTTTTTGTTCTGATGTTTAATCTTCACACTAAAGGTTCCTTTTTTGCCTGCTGTGCCTTTTCCAAGCAGGGTTTTACCTCTATACACAGAGATAGCAGCGCCAGCTTTTGCTTTACCTGTCACCTTTTGATGCTGATCCTCCACTTTGCTCACAGATGCATTCAATTCGACAGCACTTAATGCAGCAAATGCATTCAGTCTGCCGTGTCCTGTCATCCAATCGACACCTGGAATTTTCGGATCAACAATTGGTTCATCGTTTTCATCATAGAAAACGTCGTCTTTTCCATCAATAGATTTAAATGAGATGTCATCTGCTGTATTTTGCAAAAGATTTCTCACTTGATTTGGCTTCAAGGATGGATTTTTAGAAAGCAGTAATCCTGCTGCTGCTGCCACATATGGTGTCGCCATTGATGTCCCGCTAAGGTATGAGACGTTCCCATCAGGCATTAAGCTCGGAATATCAGAACCTGGTGCTGACATGCTCAGTCCTTTGCCATAACTTGAGAACTCAGCGCCAATATCCATACGGTTGCTTGCGCCAACCGCCATTGCGTATTTTGACGTCGCAGGGTAGCCCATTTCTGGTACGCCATCATTTCCACTTGCCACGACGACTAGTACATTTCTTTGTGCAGCATAATTCATTGCATATTCAATCACTCTGCTGTAGTAGCCGCCAAGGCTCATGTTGATCACCTTTGCGCCTTTGTCCACTGCATGCTTGATGCCAAGTGCAATATGCTCTGTATCGCCAAATCCATAAGCATCCAGCACCTTCACTGGAATGATGCCCGTATGTTGGTTGAGACCTGCCATTGAGTAATGGTTATCGGATTTTGCGGCAATGATGCCTGCTACATGCGTACCGTGTCCATTGTCATCAATGGCATCTTTGTTTCTTCCAATGAGATTCGCACCTAAGTCTGTACGAACAGTCCCGCTTAAATCTGTCAAACGGCTGTCTACACCTGTATCCACCACAGCAATTAATGTTTGCTTCATTTTGCTTGTGCCAATCAGTGTATTCATTTGTTCAAATTTGACGTCAGCGCCTTTTTTCCCACTGTTTTGCGCACTGTTTTTCAGCGGCCACTGATAATCATACTGCGCGTCGTTGCTTAGCGCACGATAGGTTTGAACAGGCTCTGCAAATTCAACATTCGGCATGCTGGAAAGCTTTCTTGCCGTGCTCTTGATCGCCGCTTTGCCTGCTTTTAGTGTCTTTCCAGCTGATTCTTGCCCTGCTGGTACATCATAGACATACATGCCTTTGAATAAAGGACTGACTGACTGTGATGTCACACGGTTTTCTTGGATACCGTAGCTTTTCATCTTCTTTTTCGCAGATTGAAGTGTTTGGCCATCCTTTAATTTAAAAATGATCTTATTCGTTTTAACCTTCTCTTCTTTTACAAGCTTTTGTTTCTCTAATACATAACCAGCTGATTTTCCTTCAAGCTGATCAATGCCAATTTTTTGACTGACAGCTTCTAATTCCTTTTTTAAATAAGCCGGACTTGCTTCTTTGAGCATATCAAAAAGGGAGCGGATCGCCTGCTGTTCTTTTTCTGTTACGATATGACCGCTAAATGCACCATTTTTCTCTACGTCACTTAGCAGTGTTTTTAATGTGAGCAGATGATTGTATACCTTTTGCTGCTCTTTATGATGTTTGATGAGCTTCGATTTGAGAAACGGTTTTGTTTTTTGGAGCAGACGCGAAAGCTTCCGACCTTCTGCTGTTTCATTAAATCGTTTATCTTCGATTGTACGAATCGATTGAAGAATTTCACGCCCGTACTTTTTCTCAATAATGATGATTTCAGGCTCATCTTCTTCAGGGAAAACGGGTTCAGAAGGCGGAAGGTTAGCTCCTTTATACCCGATTGTATATGCCGCATCCTCTTCCTCATCACGGCTGTCTTCCTCTGACCCTAAATAGAGCACTTTGACATAATAGGGACCTGACCATGCGTGCGGGAAGTTGATCTCTGTCTCTCCGCTTGCTGTGTCCACGCGATACCTTGAATAGGTGTCATCCTTCATCGCTCTGTCCTTACTTGGATAGACCGATACGGACAGCACTTGTTTACTTTTCACAGAAATTTGCATATGTGTATGTTTTGCCACTTCTTGTGCAGATGGCGTGATTTGATACCATGTCTCTTCCTTTTCATTCTGTAATGTACCTGAGATGACTTCACCATTTTTTAACCCAATGGCTTCATTGACACTTGTTCCATGACTGGCAGCTGCTGCCTCGTATCCAGGTAATGCTGCCATACATAGAATGATGGCCATGAGTACGACCACACAGGATTTGACCTGCTTTTTGAACATGAAAAGACCCCCTTATCTTTTATGATACCTTGGAAGAATATCACAGAAATACATTTAGTAGAATCTGTTTTTTATATAATTAAACTCGTTTTAAGCTAGGATTTGAGATATTCAGTCAGCAAGACGGGTAGCTTCATAAACTTTTTGCCATTTCAAACGGAAAATGATGCTATTTAACCATGCTGAAAAGTACATTACAATCAACTTGTAAGCGCTTAACAAACAAGAGAGAAGGGATCAGCTTGTTCCAAAAAGATCATGTTTTCACACAAGTAAACGGACGATCAAAGAATGAGATTTTACAATACATTTCCGAGAAAGCTGAAGACCTTCAGATTACAAACGATCAGCCGGGGCTATTAGCAGATTTGTTGACACGCGAAGACGAAGTCTCAACAGGACTTCAACAAGGCTTCGCCATTCCACATACAAAAAGCTCCGCTGTAAAAACGGCTTCACTTCTTTTTTTAGAACTTGAACAACCCATTGAATGGGGAAGCTTCGATGATTTGCCCACAAGCTATTTATTTACACTGCTTGTTCCACTAGAAGAAGCAAATGTCACACATCTGAAATTACTGTCAGGTATTGCGACAAGCCTAATGGAACCTGCTTTTATCGAAAAGATTCAACCAGGTCAAACAGCTGATTACTATTACGAAGTCATTGAACAACAATTGAAAGAGGGGATTACACAATGAAAATTGTCGGTGTCACTTCATGTCCAGCAGGGTTAGCTCATACACCAATGGCAGCAAAAGCGTTAGAAAATGCGGGTAAACAGCTCGGACACGAGATCAAAATCGAACAGCAAGGGATTATGGGACAGGTGAACGGCATTACAGCAGAAGAAGCACAGCAGGCAGACCTCTGCATCATTGCTTCAAATCAGCATATCAACGATGCAGAACGCTTCTCAGGCATTCCCACTGTACGTGTCGAAATCGGACGTGCCTTAAAAAATGCTGAGCAAATTATCACCAAAGCCGTAGCACTTGTAGAAAAGAAAAAGTCTGAATCTCAATAAACATGAGCAATGCCATATAGAAAGGAGCAAAGAAAATGAAAGCAAAATTAAAAGTCATTGAAGGCCATCTCATGACCGGTATTTCTTATATTCTTCCTGTAATCATCGGTGCTTCACTTATCGTTGGTTTAGCAAAATTGGTCGGGTTAGGGTTTGGTGTTTCAGATTTAAACACCTATAAGGATGCTGGCGGCATACTGCACGGTGCCTATTTAATGGAGCAGGTTGGCTGGACAGGCATTGGCTTAATGAACGTCCTGCTCGCTGGATTTATCGCCTATTCCATTGCAGATAAATCAGGTCTTGCGGCTGGTTTTATCGGCGGTGCCCTTGCCAGCTCAACAAATGCCGGCTTTATAGGTGCCGTCATTGCAGGCTTCTTCGCAGGATATGTTGCTCTTTTTGTGAAAAGAAAAATTCAAATTCAAGGCTCTGCAGCTGGGCTCGTCCCTCTGCTCATCCTGCCGCTTATTACCGTTGGCTTAACCGGACTTCTTATGTCAGTTCTTCTAGGCGGACCATTAGGCGCTTTGAACACGGCATTAATTGAATGGATTAAAGGAATGGTCGCTGATGGAACAAGCACACTTGCGCTCGCTCTCATTTTAGGTGCGATGATTGGCTTCGATCTTGGCGGACCGGTGAATAAATCCGCATGGATGGCTGGTAACGCGCTCTTCCTATCAGGCGTCTATCTCCCTGCCATTCTTGTCAATATTGCGATTGTCATTCCACCGCTTGGATACGGGCTTGCGACTTTGATTCGAAAACGCAACTTCTCTCCAACCTTTAGAGAAGCCGGGCGAGGCGGCCTTGTTATGGGCATTATCGGTATTACGGAAGGGGCGATCCCTTTTACCCTCGTCAATCCTTTGAAATTGATTCCGCTAAATGTTGTCGCATGTGCTGTTGGAAGCGGGGTCGCTGCATTATTAGGAGTTCATGACATCATGCCGCCAATTGGCGGGCTATACGGCTTCTTCTCAGTCGGAAACTGGTGGGCTTATTTAATCGGAGCCCTTACTGGCGCACTCGTCATCGGTATTGGCGCCAACCTGCTTGTGAATTTCTCTGAGAAAAAAGAGCCAAAAACGCCGGAACATGATCAGAAGCAGAAAGAAGAAGACGATTTTGACCTTGTGCTAGAAGGATAATTTGAACGAAGAAAGGTGTCGTTGATCAATGACTGTCAATGTACATGTGATTCCACATACTCACTGGGACCGGGAATGGTATTTCACCACCTCCCGCTCCCGTATCTACTTAATGAAAAGCGTAATGGACATTTTAGATACCCTTGAAACAGATGAAAGGTTCCATTACTTCATGCTCGATGCCCAGGCTTCCTTATTAGATGATTATTTAAAATGGCGTCCAGAGGATGAGAATCGAATCAAGAAGCTCGTCACAGCGAAACGTCTCATCATCGGCCCATGGTATACCCAAACCGACCAGCTCGTCATTTCAGGTGAATCGATTGTGCGTAACCTGCAATATGGGATTGAACGCTGTCAGCAGTTCGGCCACGTGATGAAAGTCGGCTATGTCCCTGATTCCTTCGGTCAATCGGCACAAATGCCTCAAATTTATCGCGGCTTCGGCATTGTCGATACAGCATTTTGGCGTGGCGTTTCTGACCATATGACGAATCATACTGAATTCAATTGGCGCGGCGCTGACGGCAGTGAAGTCTTTGCTGTGAACCTGCCATTTGGCTACTACTACGGCGGGAATATTCCTGAGAAGGATGAGGACTTACAAGCCTTTTTATCTGAAAAAATTGGTGCGCTGCAAGCAAAGGCCACCACAAAGAATGTCTATTTCCCGAACGGTTTTGACCAAGCACCGATCCGTAAAAACCTGCCTGACTTATTAGAAAAAGCCAATGAGCTTGACGAGCATCACTATGAAATCAGTAGTTTAGAAGATTATATTGCAGCCGTGAAAAAAGAGCGGACATCTTTTGAGACGTTACAAGGAGAGCTTATTCACGCGAAGCATATGCGGATTCACAAATCGATCTTTTCAACACGAGCGGATTTAAAAATCTTAAACAATCAAATCGAAAACTATCTCGTGAATGTGATGGAGCCTATCCTAACGATCAGCTATTCGCTTGGACACGACTATCCGCATGATACGGTTCGCGATATTTGGTACCTTATGTTTGAAAATGCAGCGCATGACAGCATTGGCGGCTGTAATAGTGACACGACAAACCAAGATGTCTTCTTCCGCTACAAGCAGGCAAAGGAAATCGCTGAGAATCTTGTAGACTTGCACATGCGTCTCATCACTATTCGACTGCAAACAGAGCAGGAAATCACGTTCACGTTGTTCAATACACTGCCTTCAAAGCGTTCTGAAGTCATTGAAGTCGAGACCTTTATCACGGAACGTCCATTTACGCTAAAGGATGCAAATGGACGAACGCTTCAGTACACAGTGAAAAGCAAAACCGATGTCACAGATTATGTGCTGGCACAGCAAATTTCTCTTAACCCAAGTAAAGAAGTGTACATGCCAAAGCAAGTATGGAAAGCCGTGCTGCTAATTGAAGCCATCGACTTACCGTCAGTAGGCTATACACAAGTGAGCATGGTCTTCGATGAATCAAGCGAATCTGCGTGGGAACAAACAGAAGGACGCGTGATCGAAAATAAGCATTACCGCATTGCGGCAAATGACAACGGATCACTGGACATCACAGACAAACAAACAGGCAAGACCTTCTCTGAGCAAATGATCTTTGAAGACAACGGAGACGATGGGGATTCTTACAACTATTCACCACCGCGTGAGGATCTGTATGTGTCATCAAAAGATCTTTCATCAGCGGACATCTCAGTGTCTAAAAGCGGTCTGCAAGAGGAGCTGACCATCAAGCTTCAGCTCACTGTCCCTTATGACCTAGAGGCGCGCTCTCAGCAATCGGCTGCGACTTCACTTCCGATCACAGCGAAGGTGGCATTAAACAAAAACGATGCTGTCATCCGTTTTCATGTAGATGTCGATAACCATGCATTAGATCATCGCCTTCGTGTTCTTTTTGATACAGGCATTGCATCAAACGTATCACTAAGCGATCAACAGTTTGGTACAATCGAACGCCCAACAGAGCTCACGCAAGAGCTTGAATGGTGGAACAATGAACATTGGGAAGAAAAACCGATCACCATTGAACCGATGCAATCCTTTGTCGCACTTCGTGATGAAGCATATGGTGCCGCTCTGTTGACCGACTGCGTGAGAGAATACCAAATCACAGGAGAAGGTTACACAACGATTGCGTATACGCTCTTCCGCTGTTTCGGAAAAATGGGGAAAGAAAATCTCCTTTATCGTCCAGGACGCGCATCTGGGGAAAAAATTGTTGAGACACCTGACGCTCAGCTGCAAGGTGCACTGTCATTCTCATTTGGTATGCACTATAGCAAGGATGCAGTCAGCGAGGGACACTTAGCGCAGCTTGCCAAACGGTATACCACCCCTGTTCAATGCTACGAGCGGGCAGATTTTTTAAACGGTCGTTTAATTTTCTCTTTCCGAGATGAAAAAGAAGACTTACAATCTACTTATAGCCTGCTTGACATCGAGACAGATGGAGCCATTCTAAGCGCTCTGAAAAAAGAGGAGCATGGAACAGGCATTGTCATTCGTCTCTTCAATCCATATTTAACGCGTCAAACAGCCGCTTCAATCAATAGTTCATCTCTACAACACGGAGAAACAGCGAATTTAGGAGAAACACCTGAAGGACAGATACTCAAAGCACAACATGGATCATTACACATTGAACCGCTTACACCTTGTCAGGTACAAACCTACATTGTAAAGAAAAAATGAACATGTAGGGGCGGGATCCATTGGATTCCGCCCCTCTTTAATGGAGGGCATTGATCATGCGAATTG
The DNA here is from genome assembly GCF_038008785.1 of Bacillus sp. FSL R5-0659. NCBI lineage: Bacteria > Bacillati > Bacillota > Bacilli > Caryophanales > Bacillaceae > Bacillus > Bacillus sp. FSL R5-0659. Next base: position 253,085 of record NZ_JBBOZU010000001.1, on the reverse strand, counting down.
GAGGCATTGAAGCAGGCGGAACGAAATTTGTCTGCGGCTACGGAACAACAGACGGAACGATTGAACACATGACTTCCTTTGCAACAGGGAATCCAGATGAAACATGCCGGCAAGTGATCGATTACTTTACAAAGAATCGTGTTGATGCAATTGGAATTGGGGCATTCGGTCCTGTCGATGTGAAAGAGCAAAGCCCAAGCTATGGGACGATTTTAGACACACCAAAAACGGCCTGGCGCCAATTCCCTTTCCTCTCTACCTTAAAACAAGCCCTCGGGATCCCGATGAAGCTTGATACCGATGTGAACTGTGCAGCACTCGGAGAAGCTCGTTTTTCAACTGAAGCAGAAAAACCTGCCTCCTTGGTCTATATTACTGTTGGGACTGGAATAGGCGGAGGTGCCTATATTGAACATCGCCTTATTCACGGATTGCTGCATCCAGAAATGGGTCATATCACCGTTCAGCGGCATCCTCATGACACATACGGAGGCTGCTGTCCTATACATCATGATTGTTTAGAGGGACTGGCATCTGGTCCTGCCATAGAAGGACGCTATCATACACTGGCACCCATGCTGCCAGAGGATCATCCTGCCTGGTCACTTCATGCTTACTATCTCGGGCAGATGACTGCTAACCTGCTGCTCACCCTTTCACCAGAACGCATCATTTTAGGTGGAGGCGTGATGAAACAGCCAGCTATGCTGCCACTTATTCTTGATGAAACAGACAAGCGGCTTCGCGGCTATTTGCAGCTGCCAAAGCCTTTACATGAAATTATCACAAAACCATCCTTTGATGGATTATCTGGTTTAATGGGCGCCATCGCTCTTGGAACGGATGCCTTACAGGCGCAAGGAGCCGCGCAATGATGATGACGGCAGATCCTCGAACCTATCAGCTGATTCAGCGGCTATTTGAAACGAAGGGGTTCGTGAAGCTGGAGGAGCTCACTGCCTCTTTTCGCTTATCTGACCGCTCTATCCGCAATTTAATCAAGGAAGCAAATGAGTATTTAAAGGAAGCTGGAGCCATAATTAAAACGATTCGCGGAAAGGGATATACTCTTTTAACGAGTGACCAAGACGCTTTCTTACTTTGGCTTCATCAACAAAAACTTCCTGCCCGCTCTCTTGTCCCCGTCATGCCAGAAGAGCGTGTACGATTTATGATGAGAAAGCTGCTGCTTCAATCAGATTACTTAAAAATTGACCAGCTGGCTGAAGAACTGTTTATCAGCCGCATGACGGTCAGCAGTGATTTGAAAAAAGGACGAGAGATGTTAGCCCGTTACGGCATGACCCTTGTATCAAAGCCTGGATTTGGCTTAAAGATTGAAGGAGACGAGCTGCAAAAAAGAACGTGCTATGCAGACTTACTTCTTGAAGAAGAGCCTGCTCTCTCTCATATCACTGAGCGGGAGCAGCTCCATTTTCCTGATATATCTCTTGAAACCATTCGATCTATTGTGTTGACGAACCTGCATCAAGAGTCATTGCTCATTAAAGACATTGCTTTAAAAAATTTAGTCATTCACTTAGCCATTGCGATTCAGCAAACACGAAAAAACCAGCGGGTATCCGCTAGTACTGCCCGCACACAAAGATCACCAGTTTTAATGAGAATTGCACAAAAAATCATACAGCAGGTGAGTGACACTTTTTATGTGACCTTATCAGAGGATGAAACAGATTACTTAGTCATGCATCTATTGGCGAATCAAACGTGGAAAGAAGCCGCGCAGCATCAGACGACAGTGGAAGTTCAACAGGCGGTTACAGTCTTTCTACAGCACATTGAAAAAACAAGCGGCCATCGTTTTGCTGATGACAGCATTCTGCAGCAAGACTTGATGCTTCATATGAAGCCGCTATTAAATCGAATCCAATATGGCGTATCCTTACAAAATCCGCTTTTGCATGAGATCAAAGCGTCCTATCCTTACCCGTTTGATTTGGCTGTCAGCGGACTCAATGCCTTACAGCTGGTGCGTACACCAAATGAAGACGAGGCCGCATATGTTGCCTTGCATATCGCTGCTTCATTTGAAAGAAGTCAGCTCGACACCTCGCAAAAAAAGAAAGCCATTATCGTGTGCGGGTCTGGACTAGGGACGGCAAGGCTCCTTGAAATTAAATTGAAGTCAGCCTTTCAGCACGAGCTTGACATCGTTGAGCTCTATTCCTATCAGGATTATCTCATGAGCTCCTCTTTGCCGTGTGACGTCATCATCACAACTGTTCCACTCACATCAAAGGGGAAACCAGTCATTCAGGTCAGTGCCTTTTTTGAACAGCATGATATACAGCGTGTGAATGAAGTCATTCATTTATTAAATGGACACGGGGCACCCTCAAAAGAGCTGATGGCGTTTTTTCAAGAGCGATTGACTTTAATGAATGCTGACCTAAGCAGCAAGGATGAGGTATTAAATATATTATGCAGCAGTTTGGAGGCGCATCAGCTAGTATCGTCTTCATTTCGGCCCTCGGTGCTTGAGCGTGAGCAAATGTCGTCTACCTATCTTGGCAGCGGTATTGCAATGCCGCATCCGCTCATCACAAATGAAGGCACTTCCTCTGTAGCCATCGCACACTTAAAACAGCCGATTGACTGGCAGGGAGACCAAGTATCAATTGTCTTTTTACTAGCGATTCATAAGGATGACGCTGCCTGCATGAACCAATTCTTTGAACAGGCCGTCGATTTACTAGACAATCCAGACCGCATTCGCGCCCTCAAGCAAGCCAAAACATTTGATGAGCTGATGGATGCGTTCTTCCAATAAGATCAAATAAAAGGCCGCCCAGTTCATGAGGCGGCCTTTGTGTTATTTAAATATACGTAACATCAATCGTAGATGACATTTTTTCCTTCTTCACTTAATTTTTTTAAGGAGCTTAGCATATGATTGATTTCTTCATCGGAATGTCTTTCCCATGAACCTAATTCTGCGACTATTTTCAACGGAGATTTCGATCGATAAGAACGTGTTGGGTTGCCGGGAAATCTTTTGTCCGTCACATTTGGATCATTTTCAAACTCGCCTAACGGTTCTACAATATAAATTCTTTCTTTCGCATCAGACCTGGCTAACTCAGCACCCCATTTGGCTGCGTTTAGTGTTCCGGTGAAATAAATATGGTTCGATTTTTTATCCTGATAATTGGATAAATGCAGCGGTTCAAGCAGATCCCCAATCTTCAATTCTGCCTTTGTCCCATGAAAAAATGGCCCTGGATCTAACACCTTTTGCTTGTCATTCATACAGCCACACCCCTTATCGTTTTTGACTTGCGTATAACAGTATACGGCTAGATATGGGGGGAAAACAGTCTATAAATTTCATTAAATTCGGGGTATAATGATAGTAGAGAGTTAGATGTTATTTGTAAACTCTAGCAAGTTGAAAAACAGCAAGAATACATACAAAGCAGTCTTCTTGAAAGAGATAAAAAGCTGAGAGACCATAAAGAAGATGAGGATAAAGTAGCCAATGAGACGTTTGAGGTCTTGGCATGTTGGCATCAATAATTATATAATTGACTAAATTTTACTTTGGAGGTGCTTTTTGTATGTCTATTCAAGTGGATGATGATGATATTTTAGAGATGTGTAATATATATGCTCAAGAAACTCATCATAGAGAAGCATTGATTTTAGGAAACAGGAAGGGTTTATTGGAATTAAAAAATGCGATAGATCAGGCTTTAAAAACTGGTAGTGCTGTTGCACATTTATATCCATCTGATTTTGAGGGTTATGAAACTTGTATTGCTTTAGTGGATGATGAAAATCAGTTTGAGAAGTTGATGACTCCATATGTAGAGCAATATGTACAAGATGATGATGCAATTGATCCAATTGAAATTATTAAAGATTACGATGCTAAAAAAGAGAAGCCCTTATAAAAGGCCTTCTCTTTTTTAGTGGAGTATTGTTCTACCTTTTACAGCTTTGTGTTTACTTGGTACTGATGCTCTAAGAGCATGGTGTATTTGAATTTTTGGAGCTACATGAAAATGCCAGTACCAGTTTGATGACCCTGGTTTTAGTGGTATGACTCCGTTATCAACTGCAAATACTCGTATTTTCTTTTTTCCTTTTTTATGGAACACTTTTACGAGACTCTCGACTTTTCCTTTTCTATTTTTTACATACCAATCGATATGATAGTTCTTCCCAAAACCTTTTATTCTGTTTTTCAAATACTTCAGTGCAACTTTTGCGCCTTTTGATCTTATGGCCCACAAAGCAACTCTTCCTACGGTCATTGCGATTGGTACGAAGAATACTGGTAGTGCTTGTGTTGTGATTTCACTCTGATTACTTTTGGAGCCAAGTTGTGTCATTCGGTTTTCTAAAGATAAAAATTCTTCATTGTTGAAATATTGATCTATCAATTTATTTTGTTCTGACTCTGACATGTTTTCGAATTCTTTTTCTGTAAATGGAAGGTTTTCTATGTATTCTCCCATTTTCATTTCAAGTTCGTCTAATTCTTTGGTAGCTTGTTCATTCTGTAGAACTGTAGGTGTTACTAATGCTTCTAATTCTTGTGAATTGATAAAGTGTGTTTCCGCTGATGCTTCTGATGAAAATGGAGTCCATATTGACATGACAAGAGCTAGGGTAATTAGGATTAAAAGTGTTTTTTTGAACATTTTATTTATATTTCCTCCTTTTGTATTAAATTCCAAAATAAAGGTTATCAAATTAAAATGAGTGTATCAATGGATTTAAGATAGATTTAAGAAAATTCCTTTTTTGGTTGCGGTGTCCGCAATCATTTTTTTATTTTTTAGAACTTCGTTTTGGTGAAAATTTCTGTGGTAGACAAATGACACAAGCCGAAATGCATAATCCTAAACAATGGGGCAAGATATTCCCACCACAATCTAAAGAAGCCCAAACTAAAAATACAAGCTGCCTGGGTCTACCAACTGATGTAGCATTCTAAACAGCGAAATGGATTGTGATATTCTTCGGATTATAAAAGAAAACAGTTTATTAGGCTTTTAAAATCAGCTATCATTTTAGAACAACTCGAACAATATGATCTTGCCAATAAAGTGAACAGAAAAAAAGCCAACCACCCGCATAAGGTGATTGGCTTTTTCATATGTTACTTCCCGATGTTGTCTCCATTTTGTTGAATCAAGGTTTCATACCAATAAGAGCTCTTTTTGCGAATTCTTTTGAGGTCTTTTAGGTCAAATTCGTCGCGGTTTACGTAGATGAACCCGTAGCGCTTGGAGCATCCTTGGTGTGTGCTGATTAAGTCGATGGCTGACCACGGGCAATATCCGAATACCTCGACGCCGTCTGTGATTGCCCATTTGATTTGTTCAATATGCTTCTCTAAATAATCAATTCGATAATCATCCTGAATCGATCCATCTTCTTCTAGCTTGTCGAACGCACCCAATCCGTTTTCTGTGATAATAAGCGGCAGTTGATAACGGTCGTAAATCTCACGCATCGTTGAACGGAAACCGACAGGGTCAATCTCCCAGCCAAACGCATTTTTGCTTAAGAATGGGTTGTTGCCGCCTTTGTAGACGCCATCTTCACCGGATTTCAAATGCTGATCTCCGCCGCGTGCAAATTCGTCGTTGCCATCTCCTTTACTCGCTTCAACCGTTTGAGAGGTGTAGTAGTTAAAGGCAATAAAGTCTGGTTTCGCGCTTTTCAAAATATCCATATCTCCATCTTCGATGACAGGAAGAATGTCTTTTTCTTTCATGTACGCCCAAGCAAGGTTGTTATAACGCCCGAACACCGCCATATCAAGATAAAGCCAGTTGCGGATCGCATTGTAATTCGCCGCAGCAAGCACATCTTCAGGCTTTGGAGAAGCCGGATAAATGAGCGCGATGTTTGGTGCTGGTCCAATTTTCGCTTCAGGCAGCATTTGATGACAGAGCGTCATGGCTTTTGCCTGTGCAACGAGCATATGGTGATTCTGCTGATACAGTTCTTTTTTTGGATTTTCTAAATTTGGATCAAGTGTACCAAGCGCTGATCCATGTAAGATCATCATGTTTTGTTCATTAATGGTCAGCCAATATCTCACCTTCTGACCATACTCCTTGAATAGCACCTCGGCATAGCGTTCAAATGCATCCACTGTCGCACGATTTGACCACCCGCCCTTTACTTGAAGCGCATGAGGCAGATCAAAATGATACATTGTCACGATTGGCTCAATGTCATAGCTGCGCAATTCATCGATGAGAGAATGATAAAATTCAATCCCCTTTTGATTGATCTCCCCATCTCCATCTGGAATGATCCGTGTCCACGCAATGGAAAAGCGGTAAGCCTTCAAACCCATTTCTGCAAACATCTTCACGTCCTCTTTATAGCGGTGATAGTGATCGCTTGCGACTTTAAAATCCGTTGTGCCTTCAGGATAACTGGCTCTCATGTCAATGACAGAAGGCCCTTTGCCATCCTCGTTCCATGCACCCTCTACCTGATAGGCGGAAGTAGATCCGCCCCAGAAAAAGTCTTTTGGAAATGATGCTAGTGTTGAATATCTCATGATTTCTTCCTCCTCTTGATTAAACTAGATGTAAAAATGATTGTCCTGGAGCAATTTGCTTCTCCTCTGTTTCAATAATATCGCTAAACTCACCGGAATTGGTAATAATCACTGGTGTTGTGACTAACAAACCGGCTGCTTGGATAGCTTCAATATCAAACTCAGCAAGCAGTTCACCTTCTGTTACGGTTTGCCCCTGAGTAACCTTCGGGGTAAAATGCTTTCCGCCTAATTGTACAGTATCCAGCCCAATGTGAATGAGTACTTCTGCTCCGCTTTCAGAGGTAAGACCGTACGCATGTCCCGTTGGGAACACCGTTGTCACAACTCCTGATACTGGTGCAAACAGCTTTCCTTCTGATGGAATGATGGCTGCGCCCTTTCCTAGTGCACCAGATGAGAATGCTTTATCCTGCACTTCCTCCAGCTTGATGACCTCGCCTTTTAAAGGACTTTTCACATGAGCTGCTTTGACCCCATGTTCGTTTTCAATTGCCAGTGCAGGAGCGGCTGCCGGCGTTTCATCTTCATCTACCGGATCTTTAAATCCAATCAAATAGGTTAGGATGATAGAAAGGACGAACGAGACCGAGATTCCGATGATGAACCCTGTAAAGCCTTGACCGTAGAAAATCGGAAGTGTCAGTAAACTTGGAAGACCTGACGCAATCGCAATACTTTGTGAATAACCGATGATTGCACCACCGACTCCGGCAGAGATAACAGCTGCAATAAATGGTTTTTTCAAACGAAGCGTGACCCCGTATACAGCTGGCTCTGTGATCCCAAACACGGCAGAAACTGCTGTTGATCCAGCCAAGGATTTCAGCTTTTTATTCTTTGTTTTCAGCATAACACCGATGGAAGCACCTGCTTGTGAGAATACAGCTGGCGCAGTTGCCGGCTTGATATGATCTTTCCCATGGACTGCGATATTATTTAAAATCACTGGCACAAGTCCCCAATGGATACCGAAGATGACAAGAATCTGCCAAGCCATCGCAATTAAAGCACCTGCAAGTGTAGGACTAAAGGAGAATACTTTCAGCAAAACAGCTGCAATGCCATTCCCTGCATACACACCAAATGGTCCAAATACGATGAGTGTCAGCGGAACAACCGTGACAAGTAAAATGAGTGGTGTAATAAAGTTTTTGACACTTTCATGAATGACTTTGTTAAAGAAACGTTCGATATATCCCATGACAAACACTGCCAAAATGATTGGGATGACCGTAGATGTATAAGACATTAAGACGACTGGAATTCCGAAGAAGGTCACATCTCCGCCGCCTTTTGACAATTCTTGAATAGTTGGGTAAATCAGTGCACCTGCAATCGTCACAGCGACAAACGGATTCGCTTTAAACTTCCTGGCAGAAGTGAATGCGAGCAATAATGGCAGGAAGTAGAACAAGCTGTCAGACGCAGCAAATAAAATTTGATACGACGTATCTTCAGGAGATAACCATTTCGCATTGATGCAAATGCCTAAGAGACCTTTTAAAATACCTGCACCCGCCATGACACCGAGAAGTGGTGTGAAAATCCCCGATACAATGTCGACGAATTTTCCGAAAAGGCTTGTGCTCTCTTCACCTGATTTTGCAGATGAAGCAGAGGAATCCTCTAATAGATTTGTAAACTCTCCAATTTCTCGATAAACCTCAGGTACGGTATTACCAATGACCACTTGAAATTGGCCGCCGCTTTCCATGACTGTGACGACACCATTTAATTTTTCAATGGCCGCTTTATCTGCTTTTGATCTGTCATTTAAAGTGAAGCGAAGTCTTGTAGCGCAATGCACCAATGAATGAACGTTTTTCTCTGTGCCAATGTGTTTGATAATGTCTTCTGCTAATTGACGATGACTCATACAAAAACCCCCTTTTTTTGAAAAAAATACGTTTTTGGGCAAAATAAAAACCTAAACGGGCACCAAAAATAGTCGCAGCTTGCTGTTGCGCTTTTTTAGTGAACGTTTAGGTTTTGCCTGCCGAACAGTCACAATCCTCTAAGACGATCATTGTGAAACCGTATTCTTTTATGTTTATGAGCAAATAGTACCACTCACCTTTTCTCATGTCAACGCTTTCTTTTAAAATCTATCATTATTTTTCTCGTTTGATCAGTCGATTCAAATGAATTGATAGATACAGCATCTCCTCTGATGTGAGATCTCGGTGATAGGTTTGATAGACATATTCTGCGATTTTCTTTGCGCAATCGTATGCTTTCGGATATTTCACTTTGATCAGCTGATATAAGTCCTGATCTTCGCTGACAAGCAGTGTTTCATTAATCAGACGCTGGACGAAAAAGCGCAAATGCGTGAGAAAACGATAAAAGTTGAGTGAGTCTTCATCAAATTCCATGTTGAGATGATATTTCACAATGGTGAGAATAGCATTGACTTCCTTTGTAATATTGACCGTCGTATTCATATCCTCATTGAGCTCTGCGTTAATGATATGCATCGCAATAAAACCTGCTTCATCCTCAGGCAGTTCAATATGAAGACGCTCTTCAATCATCTCAAGACAGTCCTTTGCGACAAGAAATTCATCTTTGTATAAGCGTTTAATCTCCCAAATAAGCGAATTCTCAATCAGATGATTTTTCTTCAACCGTTCGATGGCGTAATGAATATGGTCTGCCAGCGATACATGCAGACTTTCATTTAATCTTCGGTTCAGCTTTGTATGTGCATATTGGATCATTTCCTCCGTCACCTTGACCACATCATACGGAACCTCTTGAAGCAGCATTTTCATCCGCTCGTGAACGGAATGATCCTCTAGGCGGAAGACTTTATCAATTAACGCTTCGTCCACCGGGTCGCCGGGACGTCGCTTGAAAGCGATGCCTCTGCCCATGACGACGATTTCTTTCCCTTGTTCATCTATGACACTAATGACATTATTGTTTAGAACCTTTTGAATCTGCATTTCCAAACACCTCCGTCTATCACCAACAACTTTACTCAAAATATGCTCTCATCTTAACACAACTGTCAAATCACTTGGTGTTTTTATCTGACTTTTGCAATATAATTCATAAATTATTCTACCTCATCATTACTGGTCTGATCGTGCATCAGCCTGCATACATTACTCCAGAGGAGGTGACCTTCTATGAAGGCTTTTTTCTGGTCTGCATCATTTTTATTCTTTCTCATGTTCACCCTCATCATTCTAGGCATCGTGTTCTGGCTGAGTGGACAAGGCTTAGGTCAGCTTTGGAGATATGTGCTCATTTCACTTGTCACAGCTGCCGTTTTGCGCGGCGTCACCACTTGGCTGAAGCATCATGTGATGCATCATTCATCCAAATAAAAACGGCTGCCCGCAATGTTCAGGCAGCCGTTTCTTTATTCTTTGGTTGCCGCAGCTTCTTTCTGAGAAGCACGCAGCTCATCATTAATTTTTTTCGCATCTTCTAAAAATTCTGTTTCATATCCACTTTTGAGTGCCCACATATAAAATAGCAGAGCAACCACTGTAATCAGTGCCATGTCCCAGCCATAATGAATGACGTTATAGCCCCCGAATTTGTCACTGCCAAGGCAGGAAATCGTCATCATCACAAGCAGGTACACAACCATCCAAGCACCCGCTTTAAAGTTCCGGCCGAAGCCTTTCCACTTCGCTTTTGCTTGATAGTAAAAATAGATAGGGAGACCAATGAGAATAATGAACAGCACCTGACCTGTTAACGGCCATCTTGCCCAATACAGCGTCAATGAGGCAAAGACAAAACCGAGAGGAGCGATAATGCTGAGTCCTTTTATTCGAAGCGGTCGATATAAATCTGTCCCTGTCTTTCTCAGCGTCATGACGGTCACTGGTCCAGTCAAATAAGAAATGAGCGTTGCGACAGAGATAATTTCAGCAAGCACACCCCAGCCTCTAAATAAAAACAGAAAGATAAACGATACGGCTAAGTTAAAAAACATTGCTGGACGAGGCACGCCGTAAATAGGGTGCAGACGGCCAAGCACACTTGGCATGTATTTGTTTTTTTCCATTCCATAAATCATACGAGACGTCGTTGCGGTATACGTAATGCCTGTACCAGAAGGTGACACAAATGCATCCGCATATAAAATCAGAACAAGCCAGTTAATCCCAAGCGCAATGGCAAGGTCCGCAAATGGCGAGTTAAAATTCAAATGGCTCCATCCATTCACAATCATAGATGGATCAACAGCACCGATAAAGGCGACTTGTAAAAGGACATAAATCACAGTTGCAATAAAAATCGATCCGACAATGGCGATTGGAATCGACCGGCCTGGATTTTTTGCCTCACCGGCCATATTAATCGGGCTTTGGAAGCCATTGAAGGCAAACACAATCCCTGATGTCGCAACAGCCGTCAGCACACTCGCCCAGCCGTTAGGAGCAATACTTGTTCCAGAAGTAAAATTCTCACTATGAAAACCTACGAATAAGAGCGCACCAATTGTTAATCCTGGAATGACAATTTTAAACACGGTAATGAATGTATTCGCTTTTGAAAATAACCCAACTGTCCAATAATTCAGCAGAAAGTAAATCACAAGAAGCACACTGGCAACCATAAGCCCTTCTGTCGTCAACACCCCTTTTGTAACCAAATGGGTTGTCCACTTTGCCCACTCCCAAGGCCACGAGCTCATGTACTGGACAGAAGCAACCGCCTCAACAGGAATGACAGAAACGATGGCAATCCAGTTCGCCCAAGCTGCAATAAACCCAATAAAAGATCCGTGTGAATATTGCGTATATTTCACCATTCCGCCTGCCTCTGGAAACATCGATCCGAGTTCACTATAAGACAAAGCGATAAATAAAATCACAACCATCCCAATCAGCCAGGATAAAATAGCAGCAGGGCCGGCGATTTGAGCCGCTCGCCAAGCACCGAAGAGCCATCCTGAACCAATGATTGAGCCAAGACCTACCATCATTAAAGCGAAAGTTCCCATCCTACGATGCAAATGATTCATGTTCATAACACCTTTCGATTAAAATACAGAGCATGTGTCAAGCAAGCATCTCTCTTTCAAAGCAGCTCACTTTTCATTTCACTGGCAAATATTTCTTCTAATGAACCTTTACCCTTGTTCATTTTTTCGCCTGTTATATTATCTCTCAATTCTTCATTTTCTGAAATAGTCGAACATGCTTATTTCAAAAGAAAGCGCTTTTTTAACTGTTCAATCTATTAGACTGAATAACTACCTTTACCCTTATTTTGAAAAAAACAAAACAAAAAAGATAGAGGAAATGACTTCCTCTCCCTTCTAACCCCCGCCATGTATAGAAAAAAAGGATAGAGGGGGTTCCCTCTATCCTTGTGAAATCGCTTGTTCTTTTTCAATGACAGCTAGTCTTTCTTGAACTTCCTCTTCAGATAAATTGTGCTGTTTCACATACAGGTTCCGTTCGCTTGTGCGGCATTCATGACTGCAGCTGCGCATATACTTATGCTCACTCTCTTCAGTGGCAATCATCTTGCGGTTACATGCAGGATTCGCACAGTTCACATAACGCTCGCAAGGCTCACCAGTGAAGAAATCTTTTCCGACAACCACATGCTCTGTTTGATTCACTGGTACTGTTAAGCGATTATCAAACACATAGCATTGACCGTCCCATAGCTTTCCTTGTACTTCTGGGTCTTTTCCGTAAGTGACAATTCCGCCGTCAAGCTGAGAGACATCTTCAAAGCCTTCACGCTTTAACCAGCCGGAGAATTTCTCACAGCGTACGCCGCCTGTGCAATAAGTCAGGATTTTTTTCCCTTCAAGAATCTCTTTATTATCACGAATCCACTCAGGTAATTCACGGAATGTCTCAATATCAGGACGGACTGCCCCTCTGAAGTGACCCACATCAAACTCGTAATCATTACGTGCATCAATCACAACAGTATCAGGTGATTGCATTTGCTCGTAAAATTCGACCGGGCTAAGATGTTTCCCCGTTAATTCTAACGGATTCACGTCATCCTCAAGGCTAAGGTTCACTAATTCATTCCGATGGCGGACGTGCATTTTCTTAAATGCATGACCATCTGCTTCGTCAATTTTGATCGGCATAGACGCAAAGCGTGGATCTTCTTTTAACGCTTGCATGTACTTGTCCGTTTGCTCAATGGTTCCAGAAACTGTTCCATTCAAGCCTTCTGCTGACACGAGGATACGGCCTAACAAACCAAGCTCCTTACAGAATGCTAAATGCTCAGCTGTAAACGTCTCTGGATCCTCAATGGGGACATATTGATAGTAAAGTAAAACGCGATATTGTTTTTCCATCTATATAAACACCTCTTAAATTTAATCAAAACATACCATTCTTTATCATACAGGAAATACATACCTAAAGGCAATGTCGGCGGCTTAATTCCATAAAACGGAAGGGTCTTTCTTCTCATATTTATTTGACAGAACTTTCTGTAAAATGAGATGATTTATGAATAATATGATGTAGTAAAGGAGCAATGATGATCCATGATCCAGCCAGAGGATATTGTCAGAAGCGGTCCTAACCAATTTATTTCTCAAAAGGGAATATATCATGAACTAGATTCCCTTGTATCTGCTTTTCAGTCACCTGCTGTGGTGACAGGATATGATTCATACCAAGCTTTTTCACAATACACAAAGCTGCCGACCGAGTGGCCTGTCATTCAGCACAAAGGATACAGTTCACCCAATGCGGTCACACGGATCGCAGAAGAGCTTAACGGGTCAGATGTGATTATCGGCATCGGAGGCGGAACGATTTTAGATACCGCCAAATCAGTTGCAGATGCTCTTCAAATCGAAGTTATCATGGTACCAACGATTCCCGGCACTTGTGCTGCCTCTACACCACTCAGCGTCATTTATGATGATAAGGGCAATTTCATGAGAGTCGATTATCATAAACGATCCAGCTACCTCACCGTAATTGACCATACTTTTTTGCTTTCCTCTCCTCTTTCCTACCTTCAAAGCGGAATTGGTGATACGCTGGCAAAATGGTATGAAGCGGAAGCGATTATTCGTAACACAAAAGGCGCTTTGCCGCTCATGGTGCATGCTGCACTAAAGCAGGCGGTATATGTTAGAGACATTCTTCTTTCTCATAGTGAAGAAGCGGTGAACAGCTTAAAAACAGGTCAGTTTTCACAAGCATTTGCAGATGTGACAGATACGATTATTACGTTAGCCGGAACAGTCGGAGGCTATGGGGGACGTTATGGAAGAATGGCAGGAGCCCATGCCATTCATAATGGATTGACATTTATTGAAGAAACGCATCATGTGTTACATGGACAAAAAGTGGCTTATGGCATCCTTGTCCAGCTTGCCGCAGAAAACCGAATGTCCGAGGTAGAGGAATTACTTGAACTCTACCAAACACTTGGATTACCTAAAAATATGCGCGATCTTGGTATTACAACTCAGCTGGACGAGGCGGCACTTACAGTGGCAAACCATGCTGCACGTAAAAATGAAACCTTTTGTTTGATTGGAGACTATGATAAAGAAAAGATTATCGACGCCATTCAAATCATTGAGACCTTTCAACCTCAAAAAATGTCTACACATGAAGGCAAATAAAAAAGCACAGGCATCGCACCTGTGCTTTTCTTTCGATTAAAAATTAAAGTTATCTGGATCTGGACCTGTGCGCTCATCTTCATTGAGCTGATCAATAACACCCATCTCATGTGTGGACAGCTCGAAATCGAAGACTTCTGTGTTTTCGATGATTCGGCTCTTCGTCACAGATTTTGGAATGGTGATAATGCCATGCTGCAAGTCCCAGCGAAGAATCACTTGCGCTACTGACTTGTCATGTTTTTTCGCGATATCCTGAAGAACAGGATGGTTTAGAAGCTTCCCGCTGCCTAATGGCGACCACGCCTCTACATGAATTCCTTTCGATTTGCAGTAGTCTCGTAAAGGCTCCTGCGTCAGCTTCGGATGCAGCTCGATTTGATTCACCATTGGCACAACTTCTGCCTCTTCCAATAAATCCTCTAAATGATGCTGATGGAAATTACACACTCCGATCGCTCGAACGCGTCCATCCTTATATAGTTTTTCTAGCGCTTTCCATGTTTCTTTATATTTGCCTTCAACAGGCCAATGAATTAAATAAAGGTCTAATACATCTAGCCCCAGCTTGTTCATACTTGTTTCAAAGGCTTCGAGTGTTGATTCATAGCCTTGATCATTATTCCAGACCTTTGTCGTAATGAATAGATCATCGCGAGAGATGCCTGATTGCTGAATGGCTTTGCCTACCCCTTCTTCATTTTGATAGGCTGCTGCTGTATCAATGCTGCGATAGCCCGCTTCAAGAGCGTCTTTGACGGCATTTACAGCCTCATCTCCATCTTTTACTTGCCATACACCAAAGCCTAGCTTCGGCATTTTTACTCCGTTTGCTAATGTGACTGTATCTGTTAATCCACTCATCAAACAAACCTCCGCTTCCTTTTTACTTACCAAGCACTATACCCGAATTTTCTATTGATCATGCATGACATTCTGACTGAGTTATTTGATATATTTTCCCATATCAACTTGATTGGCGTCAACGATTTGATATTCGCTGGTTTGATCTTTTGTTTTAGAAAAATCATATATCTCTAAAAAGCTTTGATCATAAAAGACAAATCCATAAATTTCTTTTTCGTTCTCATACACTCTAATCCAATAAGACTCTTTTGAGGCTTTTTTAACCTCATTCGTTTTCTTTAATTTCACACCTGAAAATTCCTTCAGTAGCTTTTGAATATCCTCTTTCTTTTCCACCATAACACGCTCATTATCATGCTCAATTTGAATCGAAGTCACCTTGTTTTGATCAATTGAGGCCACATCATCAAAAGAGTATGTTTTTGCATTAATCATAAAATAAAGACCAATTCCTAATAAAATAATGACGACTAAACCAATTATCCACTTTTTCAATCTAACTCCTCCTTCTATTCACCACACCTATCAAAACAGCGAAATCCAATCATCCTCCTCAGAGAAAACCCGAATCCCATGCTGTTTTAGCAAGGCGGATGTCACACCATCCCCAGTTTTTGTCCTGCCGTTAAAATCACCGCGATAAATCATCCGGCTGCCGCAGGAAGGGCTGTACTCTTTTAACACAACTGCTGTCGCTTTCAGAGACTGAACCTGTTCCAGCGTGGCCGTCGCACCTTTTACATACATCTCCGTGACATCAGTTCCATGCACATCAATCACGGAGGCGAGACCCTGTAATACATCATGTCCGTCTCCGCCAATGATTTCCGCGGGAGGTCTTGGCGTGGAGAAGCCGCCAAGCAACTCAGGACAAACTGTGACAGCCTTTCCCTCTTGAACAAGCTCTTCAATACGCTGATCTAATCGATGGCTGCCATTATAACGAACCTTCATCCCAGCAAGACAAGCACTGACGACAATCATGTATGTTCCTCACTTTTTTTGCTGACTTTAAAATAAATACATACAGGCAAGAAACATATCGTATTCACTAAAAAGGGCAGAGCACAATACAAAGCAGCAGCCCAAATTGATCCTTCAACTCCTGTGATGCCAAAAAAATAAACAAATAATAGCAAGCTGACAAACAATCCCACGAATGGCATGATGAATGCGTATTTTTTATAATTTTCTATCATTTCTTTCTCCAATGAGGCTCCCTCCCTTTCATCATGGCCAAGAACAACGTTAATATATGTTAATTTTACCATAAAAAAACCGAAACCATCATCTCCTTTTGTGCGATGGTTTCGGTTTTTTATCTATATCTTTTCTTTCCAAGCCTTTAAGAAGCGCTCAATGACTTGTAATTCATCCTCATGAAACTGATGGAGAAATTCTAAATAGGACGTGACGGCTTTATCATGTAGTTCATCATGCAACGCAGCCAATTGCTGCCCTTTCTCTGTCAAAGAATAATAGACAGATTTCTTATCCCCTTGCCGGTGACAATAGTCCACCATGCCTTTTTCAATTAGTTTTTTCACGGCCTTTGTAATTGCTGGCTTTGATAGTTTCAGTTGTTGAGATAGAAATGTATTATTTGATTCGTTTGGATTGGCTTGAATCATGGATAAAATGTGAAGCTGTGTGAGTGTCCATTCTTGTTTGAGTGTATCAGTCGTGGTAATCAGTGGGTCTGTTGGATCATTCCGTCTCTTTTCCCTATGCATAATCAGATCTTGAATCGCTTTTAATACAATCTGCTCTTTTGTTTCCATCTGAACCTCCACTCTTAACTGGTTAATAAAATGGTACTAATAATTAAGAAAGGAGTCAAAAGAAATGTCGACGCGAGTAAAATAATAGGTCAACAGACCCGAAAATTACATATGTACTTTTTTACTAGATTCCCCTCATCCTGTCACATGCTATAATCATGATATCATCCAATTTATCATAATGAAAAGGTGAGCTAAATGAAACCCGAACAACAAATGGCCATTCGCCAATTAGAAGAAAAGATACACCTGTTTTCTTCTGCTGTGAACGGAACCTTTCTCTCAACTGACGATTTCGTTCTATCCAATACTCATATATCGACTGACACGTTCAATTTGCTCTTACCCACATCAGCTCAAATCCAAGATCCGAAAAAAGTGAAAGCAGCCATTGAACACATGCGGTCACAGAAACTCATCTTCAGCACATGGATCGATCACCATTTACTCCATACTGATTGGGCTGACTTATTGAAGGAATATGAGCTTCAAGAGGTCGAACGCAATACCATCATGATGCTTGAGCATACAGGTGATATTGATCCAGTCACATCCTCATCACTTACAATCAAGGAAGTACTTGATGAGCAGACACTCTTTGATTACAAACATATCTTTATTGAACTATTCAAAGGGTCGACTGAGGCCGCCGCCTTAGAAGTTTATTTCCAGCGTTTTTCGATTGAAGCATTACACTCAAAAGCCCGCTTGTTCGTGGGATATGAACACCATAAGCCGGTCACAACAGGCTTATTATTCGAGACAAACGACAGCTACGGTATTTATGATGTCATAACAAGGGCAGAACACCGCGGAAAAGGACTTGGCAGTGACATGTTTCATTACCTTCTAACCCAGACAGAGAATAAACAAAAGTGTGTCATCTTACAAGCATCAGCGGACGGCAAAAATATTTACCAACGTGCCGGCTTCCAACCAATCAGCGAAATGGCCGTTTTTGAATAGAATGGTATTTTGAATTTGAAATGAACATAAAAAAGCTGCCTATCTTTAGGCAGCCATAGATTGTTGACAAAGGCTAAAATGATCTTGATTTTAGCCCTTTGTCTTCTATTCAGCATGATGCTGACGATCCATATAAAGCGGCGGTCTCTTAAGCGAAATCACCGCACAGCTAAAGGCAATCAGTACAAACACAGCACCGAATTTAGCCAGATCAACAGATGAACCGGTCATCGTAAACATGACTCCGCCAACCGCTGATCCAATCGAAATGCCGATTTGCAAGGCCGATGTATTTAAGCTCTGCTGAATATCCGACGTGACCGGATCTGTTTGAATCAAATAGCTCTGCAAAGCAGGCGTCAATGCCCAGCTGAGCGCACCCCAAAGGACAACCATCACCATAAAGAGCACGAACACACCCGCTGTATAAGGAATGGTAAACATGACAACCGCAAACGCTATTGTCACAAGCAAAATGGCTTTCCCTGAACCCAGTCTGTCACTCAGCCAGCCGCCAAACCCATTCCCTCCTATAGACGCAAGCCCGAAGACCAAATAACAAATACTAATCCAAAACGGGGTCATATGCAGAACTTCCATCAGAAATGGCGTGAAATAAGAATAAAGCATATAATGTCCTGCAAGCATAAACAAACTAATCAGGTGTGCACTAAAAATTTTCGGATGCCCTAAAGAACGAATCTGCTCTCTAAGAGGCGTGACTTTTTCAACAGGCATTTTTTCCAATAGAAAATAGATCAGCACCATCGATATAGCAGAAAGAATACTGATTCCTAAAAACATCACTCTCCAGCCAAAGCTCTCTGTAATAAAAATACCGATCGGTACACCGAGAACAAGTGAAGAACTAATTCCTATAAAAATCAATCCTAATGCTTTTGCACGATGCGCTGGTTCCACTAATTTGGCAGTGATCGTCAAAGATAACACCACCACAAGCGCTGTGCTCATTGCGATCAATACCCGTGAGATCATCACAAGGGCAAAGGTCGAACTAAAATAAGTGAACACATTTCCTAATGTAAACACCAATAACGCGATTAAATAAAGACGCTTTCGTTCGATTTTGGCTGTGGCGGTCAGCAGCACGGGTGCTGAAATGGCATACACAATCGCAAATACCGTAATGAGCTGCCCCGCTGTTGCCAGAGACACATTCAAATCCTCTGCAAGGCTTGGCAGAATGCCCCCGACCACAAGCTCAACTAATCCAACCGCAAAAGTAGAAACGGCTAATAAATATACTCTCCAGTTCATGTCTAACATCCCTTCTCTCTATATCATCGCTTTCACTTTTGATACAGGGTGCAGACAAACAAAAAAACCCTGATTACAAAAAAGGAAAGCGCGCTTTTGTAATCAGGATTTATCGGATCCTGGTAGAAACCCTCAAACCATATTATTGAGGTTATACAAGTCTATTTTTTTCTTCAAATATATTAGCATAGCCTTTCATAACTCGCAAGCTGTAAAAATAGAAAAATACTGCCATTCCAATCCTTAAGCAAAAGGCGCCAAAAAGGCAATCAGAACAACTTGCTTTCTCCTTCATTTACAGGTAAACTGATGAAAAATCAACGAACAAGGATCAACGTAGATCTGGAATAGTAGCTTGAATCGATCTTTAACAGAGAGGGAACGGTGCTGAGAAGTTCCTACTGACATCTTCAAGTGAACCTGCCGATTTAGTTCTGTTTCATACAGCGGTTCATACCGTTATCATGAATTGAGTGTAAAGCTGTGCTTTAAATTAGGGTGGTACCACCAGGAATGGTCCCTAACTTAAAGTACAGCTTTTTTGTTTTTTAAAAAGGAGGAACCTGCAATGTCAAAGAAACAATTTGTTGAGAAAATTACAAGCATGGAAGACGACTTTGCCCAATGGTATACAGATGTTGTCACAAAGGCGCGGCTCGTCGATTATTCAAGCGTGAGAGGCAGTATGATCATTCAGCCGTACGGCTTTAAAATCTGGGAGAATATTCGCGACGAACTTGACCGCCAGATTAAAGAAACGGGTCATGAGAATGTCTATATGCCGCTCTTTATCCCAGAGAGCCTGCTGCAGCAGGAAAAGGATCATATCGAAGGCTTTGCTCCTGAAGTGGCGTGGGTCACACATGGCGGTGAATCCGAATTACAAGAAAGGCTCTGCGTCAGACCAACCTCTGAAGTGCTGTTCGCTGAGCATTATAAAAACATTATTCATTCCTACCGCGATTTACCAAAGCTATATAACCAATGGGCCAATGTCGTCCGCTGGGAAAAGACAACACGTCCCTTCCTTAGAACCCTTGAATTCCTATGGCAGGAAGGACACACGTGCCATGAGACTGAGCAAGAAGCGATTGAAGAAACAGAAAGAATGCTTCACACTTACGCTTCTCTTTGCGAAGATCTCCTTGCCATTCCTGTCATTAAAGGGAGAAAAACAGAGAAAGAAAAATTCGCCGGCGCCCGCTTCACCTATACAGTCGAAAGCTTGATGCATGATGGAAAAGCGCTCCAAACTGCCACTTCTCATTTCTTCGGGAACGGATTTGCAAAGGCGTTTGGTATTGAATTTTTAAACCGTGAAGGAAAACTAGAGCATGTCCAGCAGACTTCATGGGGCTTCACAACAAGAATTATCGGCGCTATGATCATGGTGCATGGCGACGACAGAGGGCTTGTCCTCCCGCCAAATATTGCGCCAACCCAAGTGCGTATCGTGCCAATCGCTTCTCATAAAGAAGGTGTCCTCGATCATGCCTATGAATTAAAGGATCGACTCGCCCGCATCGCACGCGCTGACATCGATGCAAGCGATAAACAGCCTGGCTGGAAATTCAACGAGTGTGAAATGCAGGGTATTCCGCTACGTGTAGAAGTAGGACCAAAGGACATCGAAAAAGGACAGGTGATGCTCGCACGACGAGACACTGGTGAAAAGCAAGCTGTCACGTTAGATGCACTTGAACAAACCATCACAGCAACGCTTGAAGACATCCAGCAGACCATGTACGAAAAGGCGAAGGAACGATTACATGAAAAAACATCACAAGCCCTCACAATCGAAGACATCGAGCAAATTCTTGCAGAAGAAAACCGATTGATTAAAGCCATGTGGTGCGGTGACGAAGCCTGTGAAAACGATATTAAAGAAAGAACAGGTGCGACCTCACGCTGTATCCCATTTGAACAAGAAACCATTTCTGACACATGTGTCTGCTGCGGAAAGCCTGCATCTGATATGGTGTTCTGGGCGAAAGCCTATTAAGAATATGAACGATAAAGAAGCATCTCAGGATGCTTCTTTTTTTGTTAAAAAGACTCAAACACCCATTGACCTCACCTGCATGATCCCCTATAATTCATATTAATATAATCGGTTTTTAAGACTTTAACTGGAGTGGTGATATATGAAACGCTGGCCCTCATTCTTTGCCGAACGCTGTCCTAAATGTAGAACAGCATTAGAAGTCTCAAAGTCCAATGCCCTGCAAGGCAAAGTCGTGAAAACATGTCCCAACCTTCATTATCAAAAAGAGTACCACCCCGCACTAGAAACGTATATCGAGCACGATGACGTCAAATAAAAAAGACCAACACGTTTGCTCTGTTGGTCTTTCTTTTATAAAATATCCAGCCAAATTTTGACCGCTGTCGCTGTAATCATTACAGCAAGTGCCCATTGCAAATAGACGGCATTGATTTTCTGACCGACCTTAGCACCAAGCGGAGCGGCTGCCAAACTTGCGGCCATCAGCACAATCGCAGGAAGAAGCATGACTTGACCCGTCAATACCTTTCCAGTCGATGCGCCTATAGCAGAAAGAAATGTAATCGCAAGTGACGACGCTATCGTCATCCGTACAGGAATTTTTAAAATAGACAGCATGACAGGCACTAAAATAAATGCACCGCCTGCGCCTAATACCCCGGAAACACTGCCAATTACAAAGGCAATACCTGATGCCAGTCCTTTATGAAAAGTGACTTCACCCTCTGCGTCTGCACGCTGTCCATTTTTCGGAATCAGCATGAGAATAACCGCCACAATGGCAAGTAATCCATAGACGAGGTTCATCCCTTTCTCTGGCATAAAATGTGATACATAACTGCCTAATAAGCTGCCCGCCAATATACTGCTTCCCATATATAAAATCAGCGAGCGATGTAAATATCCGCTTTTCCGATACGCCAGTACACCACCCAGCGTCGAAAAAAGCACTTGAATGGCGCCAATCCCTGAAACCTCGTGTGCTGATAATGCCATCACACCGAGAAGAGGCGGGATATAAAGCAGCATGGGATAGTTGATCACAGATCCGCCGATCCCCACCATTCCTGATAAGAAGGAACCAATACATCCGATGATAAAAAGTGTAATCAAAAACGCAAAATCCACGCTGGTCTCCTCCTTTGCAAAAGGAAAAGGGGATCTTCAGCAGATACCCCTACATCCTTTAGGACCCTTTTCTCATCCAGAACTTCAGCACGTGACCTTCTTCTGTCTGCGTGATCAATTCATGTCCGCTTGACTTCGCCCATGCAGCCAAGTCAGCTTTAGCCCCTTTATCTGTTGCATGTATTTCTAAAACTTGACCTTCCGCCAAGTCATTCATTTTTTTCTTCGTTCGAATAATCGGCATTGGGCATGCAAGCCCTGTTACGTCTAATAGTTGATCAGATGTCATTTGATCGTTCCTCTTTTCTTATTTTATTGGACATTACCGAATCGCACAACGGTTTGGACCAATTTCCATTTCCCGCTGCTCTTCATCGTCTGGAGTCAATTTCCCCATGTTGGTATACCGAATGTCTTGATAGGCGTTTGGCTGTGCAGGAAGATTCTTCGTGACCATTTGTCTAAATACATCTTCATCTTCAATGTTCAGTCCATGATTTTCTTCAAATAGAACGCCAAGTTCCTTCCAAACGCTTCCGTCTTCATTCACTTCTTCCATGACCATGAAATGGGCAGGTAAAACAATTAATTCTTTTGAAAGCGCCATATATCGGTCATAAAGTGTTTCTCTCAAATCACCTACCCAGTCCTCCGCCTGTCCAGCGAGATCAGGTCTTCCGATGGAATCAACGAACAAAATATCACCTGAAAGAAGAAATTGATTGTCTACGATAAAAGATGTTGAGCCGATCGTATGTCCCGGGGAATAAATGGATTGAATGTCGATGGAAGCTGTTCCAATCGTTATCCGCTGTCCTTCTTCAAGATGTTCATATTCAAAGGTTACCTCTTCTGCATCTTTTGGCGGCAACCAGTAAGCAGCTCCTGTCTGATCAGCTAGTTTTTTCCCACCAGAAATATGATCCGCATGAAGGTGAGTATCCAGCACATGCGCCACCGAAACATCATGCTTTTTCGCAAAATCGATATAGACCTCCGTCATTCGAGCAGCATCCACAACCGCAGCTTCTCCATTGGACATGATCATATAGGACAGACACCCTTTGCCCATCCGTACAAATTGATACAGCTCTCCACCGCCGCTTAAATCACCAATCTTCACTGGCTCGACATGCTCACTCCATGCCTTCATACCACCTTGTAAATAACTGACCGTTCTGCCCGCCTCTGACAGCATCTCCGCCACCATAATAGAGGAGCCCTCTTTGGCACACACAACGAGCACTTCTCGGTCTGTTGGTACTTTCTCGACCATATCCTCTACGCCATCAAGAAGCTCAAAGTAAGGCACATTGATATAATCAACGGCTTTTCCTTCAATCTTCCAGTCCTGTACATCTGATTCGTTTCGTACATCTAACAAAAAGATGGGCTCTTTGTTGATAATCTTTTTTGTTAACTGTTCTGCTGTCATTTCTTTTACAGACATCGTTTTATTCAGCTCCTATTTTTCAATCTCTCCTGTCCAGCTGTTCATGCCTGGCACTATATTCACTAATTGTTGAAATCCTTTTTCTTTTAACTTTTGCGCGGCTAATTCACTTCTTCTGCCTGAATGACAGATGAGGTAAATAAGCGTATCCTGGCTCAATTCTTCTGCACGGTGTTCGACTTCTCCAAGAGGGATGTGAACAGCTCCTGGAATATGCCCCGCCTCGTATTCATCCAGTTCTCGTACATCTAAAATAAACAAAGATTGATCTTCTTTTACCTTCTGTTGGAACGTATTCAAAGGCATTTCCGAAATCATTGACTCCCCTTCTTTCTCTTGCACTCCACCTTTACGTATCAAATGATGAAGCACCTGTCCTTCTACTTTTGTTCCTAAAAATTCGTGGCCGGCACTCTTTGACCATGCCGCTAGATCCGCTGCTGATCCTTTATCGGTAGCTTGCACCTCAAGCACGTCTCCTGGTAATAGCTCATTCATTTGTTTTTTTGTTTTCACAATCGGCATCGGACATGCCAATCCTTTTGCATCTAAAATGACAGTTGGTTGCTGCACGTGATGTCCTCCTTTATATAGGGGTGGGGGTATATTTTATACATACTTAATGCCAAGCATTCATGCCACCCTTGATATTCGTAATTTGTGTAAATCCTTGCTTCTTCAATATTTTAGCTGCCTGCATACTTCTCATCCCTCTTTGGCATATCACATAGACCTCTTTGTCTTTCGCAAGCTGATTTGCTCGTTCTTTTAGCTGAGGTAATGGGATGTTGCGAAATCCTTTAATATGGTTTGTTTGAAATTCTACAGGAGACCGAACGTCAATCAGTTGTTGATGCTGCCTACGCAATTGAGGTTTCATATCGGCTGCATCCATTTGTTTTACACCCTTTACAGGAAGAAAACGGCTCACCAGCAAACCAATGACAATGATGATCAAAAGTGTTTGAATCATTTGTTAACACCTCACTAGATAAATAAATTCACATTCCCAATTTCAGCCTCTGCTAAATACGCCGCCACACCAGCATATTGAATATCATCTAATAATTCTTTCTCCTGCAATCCTAAAAGGTCCATCGTCATTGTACATGCCACGAGGTTAATCTCCTGTTCCTTCGCCATATCAATAAGCTGCGGCAAAGTCATGGCATTGTGCTTTTTGATCACGTGCTTAATCATCTTTGGGCCCATTCCAGCAAAATTCATCTTTGAAATGCCCATTCGATCAGCCCCGCGCGGCATCATCTTGCCAAACATTTTTTCTAAAAAACCTTTTTTCATTGGCACCATCTCATCCTTGCGCAAGGCATTCAGCCCCCAAAACGTATGAAAAATCGTCACCTCATGATCATAGGCCGCTGCACCATTGGCGATAATATAAGCCGCCATCGCTTTATCATAGTCTCCACTAAATAGCACAATCGTCGTGCGTTTTTTCTGTTCTTCCATTCTGCTCCTCCTTTTTCAATTACCCTTGGGGGTATATATAAAATAAAAAATATATACATATACCGGTAAGGGTATATTATAACAAGTAAAAAAATCCGTCAACCTCCAAAGGCTGATGAATTTCTTACCGGCTTTTCACCAATAGCTCAACCGCTTCTTTCACAAGACCCTCCGTATCCTTGCCTTGTTCAAGACTTTCACGGACACATTGTTCAAGATTTGTACTCACAATCACACCCATTGCACGATCAATGGCATTGCGTGATGCAGACAGCTGCGTCACCACCTCGCGGCAATCCTTTCCCTGCTCCATCATCGCAAGAACCCCTTTAATCTGCCCCTCAATCCGGCGAAGACGATTCTTCATCTGCTGATTATATTCCATTCGCAAGTACCCCTTTCTATTGAATTCCTATGAACAGATAGTATACCCTAAGAGGTATTTAGTCAAACGACTTGCCCTTCTCTTTTGTAGAGAACGTATGTGAAAATAATTGCACATTCCACCATTTATTGATAAAAAGAAAATAATCAACGAACGAGAAATCATTGAAAGAAAAGAGGGCAACCTATGACTTTACAGCATTATATTGGATCAAACAAAGAACTGCCGCTTGGGACCATTGGTCAAAATCCTACCTATAAACCACTCTCTGAACTCAATATCAAATTGTTTGATCAAAAACAAAAAAAGCACAAAACCTATCAAAAAGAAGATCCTTTGATAGAAGTATTCGAAACAGAAGAGGATTTCGAAGGCATTCACATTGATTATTTAGATCCTTTCTATGAAACGGTAAGAAACAAATTCACACATCCTTTTGTTTATGAATTGGACATCATTCATTCTCTTCGTGCACTTTTTAAATTCATTGAAAAAGAGCTTTCAAAAGGAGAAACCATCGAAATCTATTCTTGTCTAAATGAACTCGAAACGAAAGAAAAGGATGATCAATTGGATGTAGAAATTGACCTAAGCAAAAAACGGTTTGGAAAACATATCTATTTTAAAGACATCAATGAACTGATTGATATGTTTGAATTAGAAAATTTACAATATGTACTGGTGAAGAAATAGACCTCCTGCGGTAAAAGTATAGAGAAAAGGGGACATTATCATGAACTTGACATGTGAATCTAAAAATTTTGATGATTATTTATGTGAACTAGCTGAAGTTGATTATTCTCATCCTCTTATTCGAGCAAAATCAAATGAACTTTTCAATCCATTGCAGACAGAAATAGAAAAAGCAAAAGCAGCCTATGAGTTTGTTCGAGATGAAATTCCCCATACATGGGATATCCAATCCAAACGAGTGACTTGTCATGCATCAGAGGTATTAACTTATAAAGAGGGAATTTGCTACGCAAAATCGAACCTATTGGCTGCCCTGTTGCGCTCACAAGGAATACCCACAGGTTTTTGCTATCAGCGTTTAATGTTGTTCGATAGCCAGATAAAGGATATTGTATTCACGCATTAAATGCAGTATTTCTGCAATCACTTAATAAATGGATTCGATTAGACTCTCGCGGCAACAAAACAGGAATTGATGCTCAATTCTCACTTGATCATGAAAGATTAGCTTTTCATACTCAACAAGAATTAGATGAAGTCGACTATCCTTTGATATATGTTAAACCACATCCAAAAACAATGAGCGTTTTAAAAGAACATACAGATGCGCTTGAGATGTATAAACATCATTTACCAGAAACGATATAGGCTTAGGGGGACAAATAACTTCGACAAAGCCAAACGTGAAAATAAACCGGTGCTTATCAGCATCGGTTATGCCCACTTGTCACTGACGGCATAATATCTATTTTATATTTAATGACCATAATAACTTCATCCAAACGAAACCTAGCCTTCAATTAAACGTTTCAACTTAAGCTCCGTATCAGTATCCTCAACTGGAGTATAGACACTGCATCTTAAATCAGTATCCCCATACACTTGTAATGAAGTGAGGTTAAACAACATTTTACCTGCCTTAGCATGACGAAATTCAATTAATACTTCAGGCGCATAGCTGATCTCATTTTCATTCCAAATTTTACGAAACTCAGGATATGCCTGCTCCATTTCTTCGATAAATTGCTCATACCAGTCATCAGCCACATACTGTCCATAATACGTTCTAAATATGGCGATATATCCTCTAACAAAATGCTCCCAATTCACGGCTAGACTTTTAAATTCTTTTCTTGCGAATAGTAAGCGTATGATATTCCTTTCTGCCGGGATGATTTGTTCAAAGTCCAAAAATACATTAGCTGCTGCTTGATTCCACCCAACAATTTGACTTCTTCTATCAGATATAATCGTTGGGCAATAACGAAGCTCCTGCAACATTTTCACTAAAGCCGGACTGATTTCCTTCTCATTCTCAATAATAAAGGATTGTTTCACTCCTTCCTCTAACGCTAAAGCGTACAAATATCTCCTTTCATCGTTATTTAATTGTAATGCTCGAGAAATCGCATCTAATACCGAAGTAGATACTTTTATATCTCTGCCTTGCTCTAACCATGTATACCAAGTAAGACTCACACCGGCTAGTTGAGCCACTTCTTCTCTTCTTAATCCTGGTGTTCTTCTGCGGGTTCCTACAGGTAAACCAACCATTTGAGGAGTGATTTTCGAACGTTGATTCTTTAGAAATTCTGATAAAGCTTGAAGTCTAGTTTCAGGTTTCATGAAGATCTCCCTTAAAATATTATTAATTATACTAGGATAAACAACAACTTGTAATAGGATAACACAATGGCTAAAGTTAATAAAAACAAGGAGGGAATGATCATGAAAAGAGTTGTCATTACTGGAATGGGAATTATTTCTCCACTTGGAAATGATGTAAATAGCTTTTGGAATCAACTAATCAAAGGACAATCGGGAATATCTCTCATTGACTCTTTTGATACAACTGATTATAAAACAAAAATAGCCGGAATCGTTCGTGATTTCGATGCAGATAAAATATTGGGAAGAAAAGAAGCAAAACGTTTAGATCGCTTTAGTCAGTTTGCCTTAGCAGCAGCCGAACAAGCATTAGAAAATTCACAATTACAGTTAGATCAAGTTGATCTTGAACGTTTAGGCGTATATGTTGGTTCAGGAATCGGGGGTATCCAATCGCTTGTTGATCAAGTGAATGTATTAGATAAACGAGGTCCCTCAAGAGTAAGCCCCAGCCTTGTCCCCATGATGATTTCAAATGCGGCTGCGGCCCAAATCAGCATAAGATTAGGGGCACAAGGGCCATCATTGTCACCAGTCACAGCTTGTTCTATTGGGAACACCTCTATTGGTGAAGCTTTCAATGCGATCCGAAATGATGATGCAGATATTATATTTGCCGGTGGAGCAGAAGCTGCCGTCTCACAAATATCTTTGGCCAGTTTTGGAAACGCACATGCACTATCTACTAGAAACCAAGAGCCAAGCCTAGCCAGCCGTCCATTCGATACAGATAGAGATGGTTTTGTGATGAGTGAAGGCGCAGGTATCTTAGTATTAGAATCATTAGAAAACGCGATTCTTAGGGATGCACCGATATTATGTGAAGTAGTGGGATACGGAGCTAGTTCAGATGCTCATCATATGGTAGCTTCACACCCAGAAGGTAAGGGTGCCTACTTAGCCATGAAAAAAGCATTGAGAAGCGCAAACATATCAACAGATGAAATTGATGTTATTAGTGCTCATGCAACAAGTACACAAGTAGGTGATCGTTCAGAAGTTTTAGCGATTAAGAAATTATTTGGTGATCGTTCAGGTGAAATTCCAACAACGGCAAACAAGTCAATGACTGGGCACATGTTTGGTGCTGCCGGCGGAGTAGAAGCCATTGCTTTAGTGGAAAGTTTGAGACGAGGAATGATTCCGCCAACTATTAATGTAGAGAATCAAGATCCAGACTGCAATTTAGATGTTGTATTAGAAGCAAGACAGCTTCCATTGAAATATGGGCTATCCAATTCTTTTGGTTTTGGAGGACATAATTCAGCCATCTTGTTAAAGCATTACGATTGATGTAGCTATCAAGGGTTTATAGCCCTTGATTTTTTCATTTTTGGAATACCTCACAGACAAATGATGACGGTCAACAGCAATCTGATATATTAAATAGAGAAAAGAGAATACTAAAAAACATATAGAAAGGAAGGTGATCCCATGCCAAACAACCAAACACCCAACCCGCTCATCCATGAAAAATCACCATATCTCCTTCAGCACGCCCACAACCCAGTTCATTGGTACCCGTGGGGGCAAGAAGCCTTTGACAAAGCCAAGCGTGAAAATAAACCTGTGCTTGTCAGCATCGGTTATGCCACTTGTCACTGGTGCCACGTCATGGCCCACGAAAGCTTCGAAAACCAAGAAGTCGCCGACATCTTAAACGAGCATTTCATTGCGATCAAAGTCGATCGTGAGGAGCGTCCAGACATCGACTCTATGTATATGTCTGTTTGTCAGATGATGACGGGGCAAGGCGGCTGGCCGTTGAACGTGTTTGTCACGCCGGATCAAAAGCCTTTTTATGCGGGGACGTATTTTCCAAAGAGAAGTGCATACGGGCGCCCTGGCTTTATCGAGGCACTGACACAATTGCTGGATGCGTACCATAACGACCGGGATCATATTGAATCATTGGCTGAGAAAGCGACAAATAATCTGCGGATTAAAGCAGCAGGGCAGACAGAAAATACGCTGTCTCAAGAGGCAATTCACAAAGCCTATTATCAGCTCATGAACAGCTTTGATACACTGTATGGCGGATTCGGCTCCGCACCAAAATTTCCTGCACCTCATATGCTCTCATTTCTGATGCGCTATTACGAATGGACTGGACAGGAGAATGCGCTGTATGCAGTCACGAAAACGTTAGATGGGATGGCAAATGGCGGTATATATGACCATATTGGTTCCGGTTTTTCTCGTTATTCGACGGATGAAAAATGGCTTGTGCCGCATTTTGAAAAAATGCTGTATGATAACGCGCTGCTGATGGAAGCTTACACAGAAGCGTATCAGCTCACTTCAAAACCTGAGTATGAAAAGCTTGTCCAACGTCTGATTCAATTTATTAAACAAGATATGATGAATCCAGGCGGCTCCTTTTATTCAGCGATAGATGCAGATTCTGAAGGGAAAGAAGGACAATATTACGTCTGGTCAAAGGATGAAATTATCACTCATTTAGGAGAGGATCTTGGCGCTTTATTTTGCGAAGTCTATCACATCACAGAAGAGGGGAATTTTGAAGGGGAAAACATCCCTCATACCATTTCCACCTCTTTTGAGGACATCAAAACCTCTTTTTCAATTGATGACCATACACTTCATTCCAAGCTGCAAGAAGCCCGACACATTTTACAATCAGTCAGACAGCAGCGACCTGCGCCGCTTGTAGATGACAAAGTGCTCACATCTTGGAATGCGCTGATAATCGCGGCTCTCGCCAAAGCAGGAAGTGTCTTTGATTCAGAGGAAGCGATTCTTATGGCGCAGCAGGCGATGTCTTTTCTAGAAACACATCTTGTTCAACATGAGCGGCTTATGGTCCGCTACAGAGAAGGTGACGTGAAGCATCTCGGCTTTATCGAGGATTATGCGCATATGCTAAAAGCGTATATGTCTTTATACGAAGCGACTTTTGAATTAGATTGGCTGGAAAAAGCCAAAGCCATTGCCGAGAACATGTTTGAGCTGTTTTGGGACAAGGGAAAAGGGGGCTTTTTCTTCTCAGGTTCAGATGCGGAAGCGCTCCTCGTTCGAGAAAAAGAAGTGTACGACGGTGCCATGCCTTCTGGTAACAGCACCGCACTCCACCAGCTTCTGAAGCTAAGCAGAATGACTGGACGTCAAGACTGGCTGAAAACATTAGAACAGATGTTCAAAGCCTTTTATGTCGATGTCTCTTCCTACCCAAGCGGACACACAGCGTTTCTGCAAGGGCTCTTGAGTCAATATGCGGCAAAAAGAGAAATCATCATTCTTGGGAAAAACGGAGATCCGGAAAAAGAACGGCTTTTACAGGCGATTCGGAAACGATTTATGCCATTTGATATCATTTTGACCGCCGAAACAGGAAATGACTTAGCCAAGCTCGCACCATTTGCAAAAGATTACAAAACAATCGACGGCAGCACCACCGTGTATATTTGCGAAAACTACAGCTGCCGCCAGCCGATCACCCAAATCGATGAAGTGATGGAACAGTTATTCCATGATTAAGTTTGTCATATGATGACTATGAGAAGACAAAATGAGGACAAACAGATAAAAAACATGTCAATCCGCTAACAAATCGTCTGTACGGTTTTATTTTTCCTCTAAAACGGTTAGAATGCGCACTAGATGTTCTCATACCGAAGGGAGAGAAAATGATGAAAAAGGTATCATATACACTCATCGCTTGTCTGTTATCTGTTGGGCTTGCAGCCTGCTCGTCAAACGATGCCAAACAAGATAAGCAAAACGATTCAGCCAAAAACAAGGAAACAACACAGGCTGATCAAAAAGAGCAGCAAAAGCAAATGGAAGAGATGCAAAAGAAATTAGACGCACAAAAAATCGATGATCAAAAGGTCGTTGCGACCGTCAACAAAGACAAAATCACAGGCAGTGAATACAATAGCGCCTTATCTACTATCCAAGGCCAGCTTCAGCAGTCCGGGCAAGACCCAACTTCTAAAGAAGGCGAGAAAGCAGTCAAGAAACAAACCATTGATGCGCTTGTAGGCCAAGAGCTCATCCTGCAAGATGCTGAGAAGAAGGGCTTCAAAGCCTCTGACAAAGAAGTAGATAAGCAGCTAAAGGAAGAAAAGAAACAGTTTAAAGACAACGCTCAATTCGAAGAAGCACTGAAAAAGAGCGGACTTACATTGGATCAGCTGAAAAGTGACATTGCCGACAGCATCAAGTACAGCCAATATGTCGACAAAGAAATCAAATCAGCCTCCGTCTCTGAGAAAGACGTCAAAGCGTACTATGACCAATACGCAGACCAAATGAAAAAACAAAAGCAAAAAGCACCAGAATACAAAGAGGTTAAATCACAAATTAAAAAACAGCTAGAATCTCAAGAAAAGCAGAAAGAAGTACAAAAAGAAATTGAAAAGCTAAAGAAATCTGCGAAAATTAATGTGTCTCTGTAACATCTAAGAAAAAATCCGCCATTGTGCGGATTTTTTTGTTACTTCACGAACCATTTTTCCAAATTTATGACAAAAGCCTCATCATAAACGTCTCTTTCATCCGATATGATGGGAGTACAAAAGAAAGCGCTAACAATTCTTTTGTCTCTGAAAAGGTACAGGATCAAAAGCCATTCTCGTACTTTTGCTTCAGTCAATCGGACATCTACAAAAGGAGGATCTTTATGTTCAAATGGTTTAAACCTGCTCCGCATATCGACAGGCTTGATGATGCCAAAACAGACGAGACCTATAAGCGGCTGCGGCTGCAAGTCTTTCTAGGCATCTTTATCGGGTATGCGGGCTACTATTTGCTGCGCAAAAATTTCGCTTTTGCCATTCCATATCTACAGGAAGAGGGGTTCACGAAAAGTGAATTAGGCTTTGTACTCGCAGCCGTATCCATTGCTTATGGCTTTAGTAAATTCATCATGGGGATGATCTCAGACCGCTGTAACCCCAGATACTTTTTAGCTGCCGGACTCTTTTTATCAGCTCTTATCAATATCCTATTTGTCTCATTTCCGTGGGTCACATCCAGTGTATGGATCATGTTTTTGTTCATGTTCTTAAATGGCTGGTTTCAAGGCATGGGGTGGCCGCCATGCGGACGTACGATGGCGCACTGGTTTTCGGTTAGTGAACGTGGTACGAAAATGTCCATTTGGAACGTCGCTCACAATATCGGTGGGGGGATTCTTGCACCGCTTATCACATTAGGAATTGTACTGTTTGCGACGTGGAAAAGTATCTTTTTCTTCCCTGCCATCATTGCCATTATCGTCTCCTTCGTGATCATTCTTCTCGTACGGGATACCCCGCAATCCACTGGTCTTCCGCCAATCGAGGAATATCGAAATGACTATCCGGCACAAAAATATGAGGATCAAGAAAAAGAATTAACAGTAAAAGAGATTTTATTTAAATATGTACTCAACAATAAATTCCTATGGTATATCGCCATTGCCAACGTGTTTGTGTACTTCGTCCGTTACGGTGTCGTTGACTGGGCGCCGACCTACTTAACAGAAGCGAAGGGCTTTTCACCAGAGCATTCACGCTGGTCTTATTTTCTTTATGAATATGCAGGCATTCCCGGTACATTATTGTGCGGATGGATCAGTGACCGCTTCTTTAGAAGCCGCCGCGCACCAGCTGGCGTCATCTTTATGGTCGGGGTGTTAATTGCTGTTCTCGTTTACTGGCTAAATCCTGCTGGCAATCCAATGGTTGATAACATTGCCCTCATCAGCATCGGCTTTTTGATTTACGGACCTGTTATGCTCATTGGACTTCAAGCCATTGATCTCGCTCCGAAAAAAGCAGCTGGCACTGCTGCCGGACTGACAGGCTTCTTCGGCTACATTGGCGGCTCTGCCTTTGCCAATGCCATGATGGGTGTCGTCGTCGATCACTATGACTGGACAGGAGGCTTCATTTTACTGGTTGGTTCTTGTGTGCTTGCGATTGTTTTCCTCGCGATGACATGGAATACAGGAAAACGCGTAGAGCAAGCTTAATGAAAATCACATAAAAGATTCATATCCGCCCAACATGCTCTTTACATCTATTTCTTATGATGGAGGCAGTTACCGTAAAAGGAGGATAAAATATGAAGAAAAGTAGATTACTTGCTTTCGTGTTGCTCTCTTTTGCTTTACTGTCTTTTGCGTGGGTGCCGGCCACCATATCGGCTCATGAACATCTTTTAACTCCAGATCGCATCTTAACCGTTGCACACCGCGGAGCATCAGGGTATGCACCAGAGCATACCCTGGCTTCCTATAAACTCGCCACAAAGATGAATGCAGATTACCTCGAACTCGATCTTCAAATGACAAAGGATGGACATCTCATCGTGATGCACGACGAAACCGTTGACCGGACCACAAACGGAACAGGGTGGGTCAAAGACCTCACACTTGCCGAAATCAAACAGCTTGATGCGGGCACATGGTTTAACGAAGCCAATCCCGACAGACAAAATGCCAACTATATCGGACAGAGAGTCCTTACATTAGATGAGGTGCTGCGCTATTTCGGAAAACGAGAGAATTATTATATTGAAACAAAAAAACCAGACCTTTATCCGCAAATGGAAGAAAAACTATTGGCCGCCTTAAAGAAACATCATCTTCTTGGGAAACACACAAGAAAAGGGCAGGTTATCATACAATCCTTTAGTCAAGACAGCCTGCTAAAGCTGCAGAAATTAGCTCCGCGCCTTCCAAAAGTACAGCTATTAGACAGAGCCCAAATGACATCCATCACAGACGATCAGCTCGACTTTATTAAAACGTACGCCGTGGGAGTCGGACCGAATTTTAGAGCTTTAACACCTGAAAACGTCCAGCAGGTCAGAAGCCACGGACTGCTCCTTCATCCATATACGGTCAACAGCGAAGCAGACATGACACGTCTTCTGCAATACGGCGTCACCGGTCTTTTCACCAACTATCCAGATGTCTTTCAGCGTGTCAAATCTTCTCTGTAAACGACAAAAGCCTCGCGGTCCACTCCGCAAGGCTTTTGATTATTTCACCGTTTGATCAGAAGAAGCTGTTTCAATCGGTTTCCGTTTCCCAATTCCAAATACAAAAAAGCTAAGCGCCACTAAAATCAAGAACCCAATTGCTACAATAAGAGAAATACGCGTATCCTGATTAATGAGCATAAACACAAGTACCATTACTAAGAATCCGATTGTAAGATAGTTAGAAAACGGTGCTAGCGGCATCTTGAACGGATGCTGATCAAGCGCTGCTCCCTTCGCCTTTCTGAAGCCAATATGACTAATCAAAATGACAAACCAAGGCACCATCCCAGGAAGAACACTCGCACTATACACATAGACGAAAATGTTTGGCGGAGAAACATAATTCAGAACAACTCCTATCGCTAGACCAATCAGCACAGCGAATGTCCCAAAATACGGTACACCATTTTTCGAAATTTTTGTAAAGAAAGCAGGTGCCTGACCATTTACACCTAATGTATAAAGCATACGGCCCGCACTGAAAATACCACTATTACAGCCTGACATCGCTGCTGTAATCACAACAAAGTTAATAATACCTGCCGCTGCTGTAATTCCGATCTTCGCAAACGTCGCCACAAATGGACTGCCAAGCGTATTCAGCTGATCCCACGGATACACAGTCACAATGACAAAGATCGCACCGATATAGAAAATCAAAATACGCCAGATGATACTTTTGATGGCATTGGTCAGCGTCTTTTCTGGATTTTGTGCTTCACCTGCTGTAATCCCAATCAGCTCAACACCCTGGTAGGCAGCAATGACGAGCGACAATGCAAACAAGAACCCGGTAAATCCACCTGTAAAGAACCCGCCGTGTGCCCACAGATTAGACAAGCCAATAGGCGTCCCGCCATTTCCAAATCCGAAGAAAATAATGCCTAGACCTGCAACAATCATCAAGATAATCGTCACAATTTTGATCATCGCAAACCAAAATTCAAATTCACCGAACGACTTAACCGAAATCAAGTTGGCCGCTCCTAAAATGATCATCGCAATTAACCCTGGAATCCACGCAGGCAGCTCTGGGAACCAATATTTCATATAAGCCCCAACAGCAATAATTTCAGACATTCCGACAATGACCCACTGGAACCAGTTACTCCAAGCCGTCATATACCCTGCAAGCGGATGAATATATTGATGCCCGAATGTAGCAAACGACCCTGTACTCGGCTCAAGATATAACATTTCTCCCATCGCTCGCATAATAAAAAAGATAAAAATACCACACACTGCGTACGCTAGAAGAACCGATGGACCTGTCCATTGAATGGCCTTCGCTGACCCCATAAATAAGCCAACACCGATTGTGCCGCCAAGAGCAATCATTTGAATATGGCGGGCACTTAACCCTCTCTTTAATTCCTTTTGAGCCACTTTTCTTCCCCCTCATCAACAAACAACATAAAAAATAAAAATCAGAATTTTCATTCTGATTGAGAAACATCAATCTTTCGATGTATATTATCATAATAAATCTACCCTTAAAAAACAATTGTTTTTTTGAGGAAAACACTATTAACAAAATATTCTGACATAAAAAGAGTTTCAAATTGTTTTATATTGATATATTGAATCAAGGGAAGAAAGTTCCTTCAATGCTGATGACTTAATAGAAAATGACCACCTCTTATATCAACCTCAAAGGATCTTTGTCCATTCTTATGCACCAAGTTTTTCTGCTCTCGATAACAAAGAAAGTCATTCTGAAAAGTGCCAGATCTTTTCTTTACATAACAAGTAAACCCATCATTTTCTGGAATCGCCACTTTGACATATGCTCCAGTTGAAATAGACTTAAGTGAATGTAGCATGCTTGTAGAATGAATTTGTATCCTTCTACCTGTTACATGCAGATCAACATCTGAGAAAGCACCCGTCAACTCACCTTTTGACGATGTGGCGTGCAATGACAATGTCTGCGCGGCCAGCTGCCGGCTAGAAATAAGTCCACCAACTGTCTCTAAATGGAGACGCTTGATTTCACCTGCTAGCAACGTCTTTCCAGAAGTTAAATGAACATAGGCATTTTCCACATTCAGTTCTTCCGCCTGAAGATTTGCTCCTTTACAACGAATGGACATAGACTGTATTTGATTTTTCGGAAGATAAATAGTGAGATCTGTTTGATAAAGGTGCAGTCCTAAGCTGAATATTCTTTTTCGTCTATCTTGAATGACCAGCCGCCCACCTTTTACCTGATGATGCAGCAAATAGCGCTTTGGAAAGACTTGATTGGTCGTTTGACGAATGATGAGATAAGGATGATCATGGTGATGGATACGCACCTCTCCGAGCAGCCAATCAAGCGATAATTCTACGACCAATTCTTCAATTTGAACCGTATGCTCCACATGTCTCCCTCCTTTTTCATCGTGGCTTATCTCGCTTGAAGCCGGGTGATACTGGCCCACAATTCCAACATTACAATCAGAACAGCTGCGACCATGACTCCTGACAAAATGACATTCATTTGATCATTTCCATCAACTGCGATACATACGTTTCCTAAAACAGCACATAGAACAATCGCAGTCATGATCGTCATGAAGGTAGATTTCTTCATTAATCCCACTCTCATCGCAATCATGCCAATGCCATTGATACAGCAAGTAAATACTAGGTACGTTTTGATCACATTGAACATCACATCAGCAGTCAGCGCATCCTGAACGATAGGGAAGAACGTTTCAGTAACACTAAACACAATAAATGAAGGAATGATGCTACACAGCATAGCAATCGTAGAAAAACACAGCATCCAGACCATTCTCGGAAGGAGTGATGCTTTCAAACTTGGTGAATGAGTTTCATAGTCTTTCAATGTATTCACCACTACTCGACAATACATCCATGATGTGACGATCGAAAAAAAGATCATCCATACTATACTGGTCAACAAATAGATATTCGGATATTGCTGAAAACCTATTTCCTGTTCAACCCGTGCAGCAAACGCTGCAAAATAGATAAACACCAGCAGTACAATGCTTGCGATCATACTAGCTTGAATGTAATTTTTCATATGATTTTTTCTTAGCTCTAGTTTTATGAAGTGAAGCATAAGGCATCCTCCTATGAAATGAATTCTCCTTTTGTCTCTTATTTGACCAGTTAGATTTCAGGCTGATCATATCCACCAATCCCAGCATAATGCGCTGTGACCTTTTGAATGAATAGATCACTCACCACATCCACTCCAAGCCCTCTCATCATCTGTTGTAAAAACAGCAAACGCTGACTAGTTTCCTGTTGATCACGAGCAAATAGTGTTGGGTTCAGCCATATATTCACGAGAAGCATAAACACTTCTGCCACTTCACCAGGAAAAGCAGTCGTTATCGAACCATCCTCAATCCCTTCAAGAATCAGCTGTTTGATTTTAAGCGCATCCTCATTTACGCCTGCCTTCATTCCCTCAACCACAAATTGCGGGTTTTTGATCTGATCAACCAAGATCCCATCAATCGAATGAGATTGCGGATCTGCCACAAGCTGCTCTAAAATACGCTGCAGCTTCTCTTTCGCATGCGCTGCCTCTGTATGCTCAATCAAATCTTCAAGCTTCTCAGTCGCATGGCGAAATTGCCTCTCCATCACAGCACGTAATATTTCTTCCTTTGATTTGAAATGATGATAAATAGCCCCTTTAGACATATTCAATTCATGTATGATATCCTGCAAACTTGTCTTTTCGAATCCTTTTTCCTGAAACAGTTTCGTCGACACATCTAAAATTTGCTGAATCGTCTTTTCTGGATATTTATTTCTGGCCAATTAAAACGCCTCCTTTTACATACCGACCGTTGGTATGTATTTTAATCCACTACATGATAAACTGTCAATATCGGTTCTTTATATAAAATAAAAAAAGACCGCTCACACGGTCTTCTCGAGTTCAAACTGAACATCGGCAATGCCGAAGCCCCACCAGAATCCCTCACTATCGGTGACTCTCGTTGATAGATAGAAATTCTCTAAAATCAGCTGCTATTTCCTTAGATTTCGTATGATGCAAATAATGGCCGCCTTCGAAAGTAACAACTTTTCCGTGATCTACATTTTTCAGTAGGTCTTCATGCATTGGTTTCCAGCTTGGTGTTTCTTCCTCCGTTTCATCCGCTAAGTAGAAAACAACGGGGAGATTCTTAGGTAAATGTAAGCGTTGAGCGTTTTTAAAATTATTCGTGATGTTTTCTGCCTCGCTAGCTTGGCTTTCATCCAAGAAATTTCGGAAGGTCAGCATTTTAATCTGATCTTTCGTTTGATCATCCACGTTAGGCATCACGAGTTGATCTGGATTCATTTTCACTATCAATCTGTAAAAACCGGATTGATGAAGCAGCTGCAAGCTGGAAACCGGCAATTCATCCGTTTCCTGCTTCGGAACACTATTATCAATTCCAACAAATGCTTTCACTTCTTTTTCATATTTATTTACATATTCTAGTCCATAAATGCCAAAAATCGAATGCCCCATCAACGTATAATTTTTAATGTTGAGCTTCTGCAAACATTCATGAATCTCATCTACAATGTTTTGACTTGTGCGTACTTTATCTGTATCGTCACTTAAACCATATCCAAATGGTTCAATCACTACGACTCTATAATATGGTGATAATTCATTTACTAGCGGCATAAAATCCAGCACGGGTGAAGCAGTTCCATAGCCCGGGAGAAGTACAATCGTTTCTTTCCCATCGCCTTGAATGAGCACATTCATATGCTTACCGTCCACCAAGACCTTTTGCCCATAATCTTCTATTTTCCCCTTCTCCCTTTCATTACTAATGAGGTTTACAAAATAAACAGTAGCTAGAAAAACAACCATGACCGTGATAAGAGTACATATAGATATCAACATGATTCTCAATATTTTTTTCATTGGTTTTTCTCTTCCCTTCATGATGAAGAACTCCAGCTTACATCTAGCGATGAATTAATATTTCCTTTCACAATAGATGATACCGATTGTATTTGCGCAAACACTTGATACATACATAAAAGTAATCGCTATATAAAACCATTCTCTTGGAGATGAGAATTGATGGACCGAAGCTTGGATAACAGCAACCAATATATAGGCTAAGGCAATACCTATAATAGAAAAACTTCCTGCTTTCGCTAAAATAAATTGACCTCGTTCATCATGTTTATATTCACGACTTTTCTTAAATTGAAAGGCCGTGCTTATAACAGAAAGGATAATCAAAGAATAAAGAATGATCGTCGTCATCATTGTTGTTCCTCCTTGTCGACCTCTTGAAATACATCATACAAATCAACTTCAAATGTTCTAGCAATTTGAAATGCTAGTTTTAAAGACAAAGAATATTTACCATTTTCAATCGCTGCCACTGTTTGACGAGTCACACCTAACTTCTCTGCCAAATCCTTTTGTGTCCAGTCTTTTTCAGCGCGTAACACCTTGATTCTATTTTTAATCTCCATTTCAAATTCCTTTCTTGAAGGATACTTTACTTAACATAATGTTAAAAATAATTAACATTATGTTAAGTAATCATAACCTCTTTTCAAATGTATGTCAATTTCCCATGATTCAAAAAAAGAAGAATCATCCATTTTGAAAGCCCTGCCTCAAAATGAATGATTCTCGGTAAATGATATGATCATCTGAATTAAAACACTTTCCTCTGGTAAATCGCAGTAGAAAGCCCCCAAGACAGCAGGTAGAAAAGCATAATCAGCACAGCTGACCCCGTATATAAAATAGGGATCGATAAATTCATAATAAAATCAGTGATCCCACTGAATTGCTCTGCTAAATAGAGAACAACAGTTGGTCCCATAGCAGATAATACGATAAAGCCAATAATCACTGCCGTTGTGATATAACCGGGCTTTAAGATATAAAACAATGGAAAAGTACACGCCGCGAACAATAAAAACAACCCGCTGCCAATCGCAATATCTGACAGCGAAAACAGCTTCCCAAACACAAATAATGCAGCACTTGTCAGCACGATCGCAATACTCATATAGAAAATGGCGCCAAGATAACGTGATGCGATAATTTCTTTACGTGTATAAGGTAAGGAGTTTAATAGAATATTCGTTTCTGCCTTTTCATCATACGCATATGTGTTAAATGGAATGAAGACACTAGCAACTAGAAACGTCAATACTGGATGGACATCCATGAAAATAAAAAATAAGATAAACGGAATAAAAATAAGTAACTGCTTCTTTTGCAAAATCACATCACGCTTAATTAAATGAAACATGCGCAACCCCGCCTTTCAAATAAAACATGATATCCTCAAGCGACGCCGGTTCAATCACAACAGCATCCCCAAAAATGAGTTTCACTTCATCAATCCGATCGGTTAATGCTTCAAATCCGGCTGCTGTACGCATGATATGGACAAAGGCCTTTTCTGTGTCTCGATCCAATAACTCCAGGCTTCCTTTCACAAGCGCATAACTTTCTG
Organism: Bacillus sp. FSL R5-0659; assembly: GCF_038008785.1. Lineage (NCBI taxonomy): Bacteria > Bacillati > Bacillota > Bacilli > Caryophanales > Bacillaceae > Bacillus > Bacillus sp. FSL R5-0659. Next base: position 211,784 of record NZ_JBBOZU010000001.1, on the reverse strand, counting down.
CCACTTCATGAATCGACTGTTGAAACACCAATTTTCCATTTTGTATAAACGCAATATAATCCGCGATCCGGTCTAAGTCAGTCGTCACATGCGTCGAGAAAAAGATCGTCCGATTTCCATCAATCATCAATTCTTGTAACGTGCTGAGCAGCTCTCTTCTAAAAACCGGATCTAAACCAGCAGTTGGCTCATCCATGATAATCAGCTCTGCATGATGCGACAGCGCAATCGCAAGCGACGCCTTCATCTGCATCCCTTTTGAGAATGTTTTGATCGCTTTATTCAGCGGCAGACCAAACTGCTCAATATATTGCTCAAAAAGCCGGTCATCCCAGCGTTTATAGGCAGGTGCTACAATTCGTTTGATGTCCTTTAAATTCAATCCTGGGAAAAAAACGTTAGCATCGTAAACAAAGCCGATTCGTTCCTTAATCTCTTTTTCATGAGTATGATAATCCAATCCAAAAACCTTGATGTCACCTGAATCGGGTTTTAACAAATTCATGATCATTTTAATGGTGGTCGACTTACCCGCTCCATTCTCTCCAATAAACCCTGTAACAAATCCTTTCTTAACTTGTAAATCTAGATTCTGAACTGAAAAATCCTTGAATCGTTTCAAAACTCCTGTGAATTCAATCACATGCTCCACTCATCTCACTCCTCATATAAGAACTTTAATAACTGCTGCAATTCATCAAAAGATAAGCCTAATTCTTTCCCGTTTGTGACAACCGCTCCAAGCTGTTCCTCGATCACCTTCAATTTCTTCTCTCTCATCACTTCTACGTTTTGTTCAGCAACAAAAGATCCCTTGCCTACAATTGAATAAATAAATCCTGCCTTCTCTAACTCTTCATACGCTCGCTTTGTTGTAATCACGCTAATTTGTAGATCCTTCGCCAGCTTGCGAATAGACGGCAGTGCTGCGCCTTCTGCAAGCTCACCCGTTAAAATCATCGATTTGATTTGATTCGTAATTTGCTCATAGATGGGCTCCTTAGAATGGTTTGAAATCGTAATTTGCATATAAAAACCTCTTTTTTCACATAGTTAGAACAAAATATTGTATATACACTATATATACATTATATACACACTAAAAGAATATTCAACCATTTTAAAAAATGTTCTCCTCATTTTTTAAAAATAAAAAACCGCACAGCCCAAAAGCCATACGGTTCTTTAACAAAATGCTTTATTTCCAATATACCCATTTTCCCATAAGCCACTCCACAGGACCTCTTCTCCATTTTTTCAAATAGAGATAGCTGATGAACAGCTGTGCTGTGTACAGTCCGACAGCAAGAAGTAGCCCAAACATTGACCCCAATTGTCCAAATAGACCAAGTCCATAAGAATAGAAAATCGTTGTACAAATAATCGACTGTGCTAAATAGTTTGATAGAGACAAACGGCCAAGCCCTGCAAGCAGACGTTTCAACCCTTGTGCAGCCTTTGAATAGTAAAAAACAATAAACGCTTGAATATAACCGATCGTCAGGACATAGGCTCCTAACGTCAACACCATTTCACTCCAAGGAGCATCAATAAACGTCGCACATTTTAAAGCAAGCCCGATGATAATCATCCAAACCCAGCCTTTACGATAAGCCATGCCTCGATCTTCTTCTGTCAAATGACCTTTTTTCCCGATCGCCATGCCAAGCAGTGCAAATGGACCGATCATGATAGGAGCATAGAGAAGACTTAAAATTGGTGTCATAGTAAGTGTTACAATTGCCATAATGATGGAGACGATTACCATATCATCTTCAATTGTAATCCGGCTCAATACAATATCGCCATATGTACCAGTCCCATATACATTCGTTAATAAATCAGGATTTCCGTAAATAAAATTCATTAGAGATGGATAAATCACTAAAGATAAGGCACCTAAAATACCCGACCATATAAACACTGTTTTGATTCGGCTGTTTATAAACATCATTAGGAAAAACGTACAAGCTCCATAATAGAGAAGAATGTCGCCACTCCAAATGAAGATTAAATGCAGCATCCCAAGCACAATCAGACCAAAACCACGGCGAACGACAATGGCATTCGTATTTAGCCCCTTGGCCTTCGTCGATTCAATCAGCTTGATAAAAGAATACCCAAACAAAAAGGAAAAGATCGGATAAAAAGACCCCTGGAACATAATTTCCGTCACATATACACCGAATTCCTGCCCCCAAAAACTCGAATCAAACATTTTCTCAAAATCATAATCATATTGAAAATTAAGCATATTCACGATCAAAATACCTAATAAACTAAAACCACGTAAACTATCAATAAACTCAACCCTAGATCCCTTCAACTCGACAGCTCCTTCGGAAAATATAAAGATAAAGTATATTTATCCTACCACACTTTTAAAAAATTGGTTCATATCCCCATGTGAAAAGGTGTGTTTTAAGGTAAATTTAATAAAAAAACCTAGAATATATATTCTAGGTATCATACTGAATAATTATGACTTATGACTTTCTTCTTTCCGCAGCATTCGCTTCAAATAAAACAACATTCCCAAACCGAATAAAATCAACGCCATTTCCCAGTCTGCAGAAATCGGCAACCATTTCAGCATCATTAAAATCAGCAAAACCGCTCCAACACCTGCAAAAAAAATGACGTTTCTTTTTAATTCTTTGTTTGATTGAAACAACACTCTCTCCTCCACTTATCCAATTGAATGTTTTTCTAACTTTTTCAAAATTCTTTCCCAGCCGGTATCTCCCATTTTCCGATCTATTAACTGCCCCTGTTGATCTATGAGACAAAGGCTAGGTAATCCTTGAATCTTATACTTTGCAACAATCTCATAATCCTGATCCAATACAATAGGAGCGGTCATATTCTTTTCCTCTGCATACTCTGAAACAACATCTGCCGATTTTTCCTCTTCTGTATATGGAACATGGACAAAGGTTAAATGAATACCCAGCTCATTCACACGTTGTAGGATATGATTGGTTAATTCTTCACAATGAGGACAGCTGACTGACCAAAAATAAAGAAGCTGATGCTGTCCCTTAGGTACACTCCTTTGATCTGAAGGGTAAATCCAAGGAAGATGCTCGGGCCAGTTGAGTTTCTGCGTTCCCACTATTCATCACCCTTTTCCTTTAGCTGAAAAGCGATAATTTTCCCTAAAGCTTCCTCTGCAGCAAAAGGAGTAACGCTGCCTGTTGGATTTTCTTGTTCTTGTTTTAAGCACTCGTACATGTTTTTTTCGATTTTTGATGGATCAATCCAAGAAATACACCATGATGCCCAAAAACAAGTAGGTCCCTCATAACGTTTCGCTAATGGCAGAAGAAATGGCAGACTAGGCTGACCAATCCTCATGAGTGACATGGCAGCTGCCATTCTTGTATCCTCTTCGTCACTTTCTAATAGCTGTGCTAGCGGTTCAGCTGCGTCCCCCGCATCTGCTCCAAATTCACCCAGTACTGCTGCGGCAATATTTCGCAGAGACCCCTTTTCTTTTAAAGCTTCAACAAGCACTGGCACTGCATCTTTTCCTGACTTTCTCAATTCCCCCATTGCTTGAACGATCGTTACTTCATTTGTATTGGCCAATTGTTGAACTGATTGAGACAGCTTATTTTCTGGTTTCATTTACAATCAACTCCTCTTTTTAATGAACCGCACGGTATCGATAACAAAGCACATAAAATCCAGCCCCAGCCGCTAGGGATACAATTGTAGTCAACAAGCCATCAGTGATGAGATAAATGCTAATCATGACCATCGCACTGATCACAGACGCAAATAGCAATGATCGATAATAGGCGGCCAAAGCAAAACTCCTTTCTCTTCTCAGAGGCTGCATAAAGGCAAAGAGCCGTATGGCCAAAAACCATATATAAACTCCTCCACCAAATAAGGTCCAATACAATACATCCTGAATACCAGCCAATAAAAGAGAAATCAAGTAGAAAGCATACAGCCAAAAGGTTTGAAACACTTCTAACAGAATGATTTTTTGATATAAAGCACCTGGAAAAAGGTAAAGCGCTCCTGTTTGCGCATGTCTTACAATCCCTGCATAATATGAACTAAAAAGAACAGATACCGCGATGACGATCAAGAATAGATTCAGCCAATCTGAAAAATAAGTAAAGACAACATAGTAAGTACCAATTAACAGCATAGTAGATAGTACATGGAAAATCATATACTTTTTTATCAGCAATAATTCAATCCAAAGAAAAGCCCAAATGCCCGTTAATGCCGGAAGTCCCCACCATGTCCTGCTCTTTTTTTGAACGATTGGACTTGATTGAATATGTCTCCCCTCAAATTCCTCCCAAAATACTGCTTCCTTGACTAAAGACTCCTTCATCTCTAAACGATGACTAGCCTTGTACATCATCATGAAAGATAGAAACATCACTCCAATAAAAATGAAGACAGAAAGAATGGAGAACTCTTCGATCATACGCCCAGCTTGAAACATCAAAGAATCAGCAATGTTCATTAATGAGGGCTGTTTCATCACCAATTGATTCAAAACAAGTAGTGCAAAGCTGAAAAACATCAAGACAAAACCGAGTAAGAGCAAACGCTTGTATACTCGAATGGTTCTAGCACAAGAAACCGCAATCATCCAAGTTTCGACCAAACATAACAGCCCTGTCAGAATGAGTGATTTTCCAAGCAGAAACGGGTACTGCTGCGTCATAAAAAACAGAAGAAGGTCCGCAGCCAAAGCAGAGATAATGAGAAGAGCTCCTCGCCAGAAAATGTGATACATCCACACACTGATAACAACCGTCCATAAAGAAGCGCCATTTCCATATAACCAAATGATATCGTTCATCTGACTAGGCAGCCGATTCGTAAACAAACCAAAACCCGTATAAAGAACAAACAAACAGACAATGATCCATCCTGCTGCACTTGTATCCCAATCACCCATACTTGAAACTGCGCTTAGCTGAAAACCAATTGCCGCTATGAAAAGAAGTAAGATCAGAAAAGGCATTTTCTTTTCTTGATTTTTACTGATCAAGCGCCTTTGAGATTTCATCCATAAAAGGGAGAGTGTGTTATTCACTTGACCACTCCCCCAAAAGTTGAATAACTTCTGCCCTCCACTCAACCTGTTCTTCCTTTAATTGAGGAACATCCATACTCTTCATGATGGCACCATCTCGAATCAATACAACCCTGCTAGCCGTATCAAGGACAAACTCCAGACTATGAGTCGACACGAAGATCGACCCACCTTGACTACTTTTTTGTCTCAGCCAATCCGACAGCCACTGTTTTGATGGAATATCTAACCCGACAGTCGGTTCATCTAATATAAAAAGGGAGGCATCTTGAACAATGGCTCCTGCTAAGACGACACGCTGCTTTTGGCCTCTTGAAAGCCTTCCACACAGTTCATTCATCTTCTTTTCCATATGTACTTCTTTCAGCGCTTCATATACCTTTTCCTTGATCTGTTTTAAGCCTTTATGATATCCACGAGCACGGAATTGAACATGTTCAGCAGCCGTTAAGTCTTGATACAAATAGGGGTGATCAGGAATAAGCGCGATTTGTTTTTGAACATGGGAATGACCAGGCGGGAAACCCTCTATGAGAATTTGCCCTCCATCTGGTTTAAATAGACCCGTTAAACATCGAATCGTTGTCGTCTTCCCGGCACCATTAGGCCCAAGCAGTGCCACAACCTCACCTGCTTCGATGGAAAACGACAAACCCTCTATCCCATCACCATTGCTATATCGTTTGCTTACATTCTGAACCTCCATGAATGGCATCAAATCTCTCCCTTTTATTAGAGTGATGTATGCTTATCTATGGTGTGTTAAAAATCAAAAACGAATGTCATTAGACCCACTAATCATTAACCCTAATATTACCATATAGAGAATAACAAGGTAATAGGAATGAGGTAATCTATTCTATATACAACGGGAAAATAAAATAGATTATGTACAAAATAAAAAAAGATTGGGTTGCAGCATCCCAATCTTTTATCTATTCACCCAAAACCATCTCCTGACACGCCCAAGCATCCACCTCTACCTTTAAAGCAGGGGAAGCCAATGCCACTACATAAATCATCGTCATACAAGGCAGGTGATCGCCTAAAAACTGCCCCATGATTTGTTTCCTGCTCTCTGCATCGAACTCTCCCACGAGATAAAATACTAGTTTCGTTATATCTTCCACAGCCATATCTGCCGCTTCTACATTTCGTTTCACATTCTCTAACGCTAGTTCGAGCTGCTTCAACGGGCTCTCTGGGATTGCCCCATCCGCCTCCATTCCCACCTGACCTGATAGGGTTAACCACCGCTGAGGTCCTGTTGTTTCTATTTGATGGGTATATGGTGCGACTGGCGGATGAATGTTCTCAGGATTACGTGATGTTCTCATTGATAAAAACCCCTTTTCTGAAAATACAGTCAATTATTATCATCATATCAAACTTTCTACCCTATTCAGATTTTTATGCTCATGGTAATCCTGAAGAAACAATCGCAACAGCCTGCTATAATTCTTGTTTTCTAAAAAGAAAACATCCGACGAGAAAAAAGAAAACAATCAATACCGATACACCTAGAAAACTTGTAAGTGCCTGATCCGAATAAGTCCCCTTATGAATCATCTCTTCGGCTGCACTTGTCACGCCTTTAGGCGCAAACTTCCCTAATGTCTCTTCATAAAATGAAGGAACGGTAAACAGAATAAGGTTGATCAAAAGCGACACACCGCCAGCTGTGACAGAACGTTGAAAGAACGCCGAAGCACAAATGGTCGATACCACAATCAGCAATAAATTTGGATAATAAAGAAGTGTTCCTTTTAACACATTGACCCAATCCACATGACCAAATTGAATGTCCACATAATAAACAGAGGCAAGCACCGCCACTACCAAACTAAACAAAGTCAAACAGGCATAGGCACATATTTTTGATACATAATAATTCGTTCGACTGATCGGTTTCACCATAATCATCGCGGTCACTCCAGAGGTACGCTCTCCAGCGATCGTCCCCATCACGATCATAATCAGGATAAACACACCTAGGGAATGAAATTTACTCAATGCACTCGCCAAAGCCTCTCCAGCACTAGGCTCTGGTATATAAAATGTAGACCCTTCAGGTAAATTAGCTGATTTCGATAGAAGATCTGGCAGCATTTTAAGCGTAATAGGCTGTGTGATCATTAAAATCGTAAAAATAATAGGAACAAATAAGATTTTATAGCTAGTAAATAACTCCCTAAATTCCTTTTTCAACATCATTATGCATTCACAACCTTCATGAAAATATCTTCAAGCGTCAGCTTAGATAGTCGATAATGGAGGAGAACACCGCCAGCTTCAGTGATGAGACGAGGCAGCTCCTTCAATGCCGTTTGTTGATCTTTGATTCGCACCTGATAAGCGTTTTCTGTCTCAATGCAATCTTCCACCCAATCCCGCTCTTTTAGCAAAGCCACTAATTTCGTATTCTGTTGTTCTAATTGAAATTCAAACACTGGCTGGATATAGTCTTCTTTAATCTGTTTCATGGAAGAAGACATCTCAATTTTGCCACTGTTGATCATGATAATATGATCTGCCACACGTTCAATGTCATCTAAAATATGGGTCGACATAAAGATCAGCATCTCATGCTTTAGACGCTCAATCAACGTCAGGACGTCTTTTCTTCCCATGGGATCAAGTGCAGACACAGGTTCATCCAAGATGAGAACCTTCGGGCTGTTGATAAGTGCCTGCGCAATGGCAAGCCTCTGCTTCATGCCTCCGCTATAGCTGCCAATGGCACGATCCTTCGCCTCATACACACCACAAAGCTTCAACAGCTCCTCTGTTTTGGAGCGAATGATGTTTTTCTCTAAATGAAATAACCCGCTAACCCAATGCATCCACTCCTGCCCCGTCATATCCTGATAAAATGCAGGATGCTGCGGACAATACCCAATCACATAACTGATTTGGTCCATCTCCTTTGTGACATCCAAACCAGCCACCTTTACGACACCAGACGTAGGACGAGCAAGTCCTGTGAGAATCCGGATCGTTGTTGTCTTCCCAGTTCCATTGGCACCTAAAAAGCCAACACATCCAACCTCCCCAACAGAAAACGAAACGTTTTTTAAAATTTCATGCCGACCATACGATTTCGTTAGCCCATGACACTCCAGCTTATTCAAGCGAATCCCCCCTACTAAGATTGTTTACGACCAAAAATGAAATACGCAATAGGACCGGCACTAGCCACAAACACAATCACCAAAGCCCAAACCCATTTCACCTCTCCTCTGATTCTCGATGGGTCTCTTTTCAACAAATCAAACAAACCAATCACCATCAAAATCGCTTGCAGCAAAATAAGAGGTAAAATCATCTTCATATCCATCCACGCCACTCCCTTTTCAAACGCCAATTTGTTTTAGTATTACTTCTTTTGACGACATGAAGAGAGAATTCGTTCAAATGGATTTTATTTTTATTGGTCGAATGATCTATAAATATAAAAAAGCCCAGTGAAGGTTATTCACTGGGCTTGCTTGTTATTCTCATGATGAACCTCGCAAAATCTTTTCCATCTTCTTTCCTTTCGCTAACTCATCAATCAGCTTGTCCATATACCGAATGTTTTTCATAGTTTCTTCCTCAATGTCCTCTACTCGAACACCACAAATGACTCCTTTGATTAAACTGCGGGAAGGATGAAGCTCAGGAGCCTCAGCAAAAAAGGTTTCAAAGTCTATCTGCTTGTCCAACTGCTCCTGTAACTCTGCGAGACTGTACCCCGTCAACCAACAAATAATCGTATCGACTTCAGCTTTCATTTTTCCCTTTCTCTCTGCCTTTGCGATGTAGAGAGGATAGACTTTTGCGAAACTCATTGTGTAGATTTTAGGTTTGGTCATGTATCTACTCTCTTTCTTCGTTAAATATTTAAACTGTCATGCTTTTTAAGGGGACGCCTCTCTCATTATGCACTTAGTATAATGTGCTATAAATACAACTTATAAACGATGATATATGCCTTTATTATTTCTTTCATCTTTTTTGAAAGCTCTATATTTAAGAAATTGAACAATACAAAATCCAAGGAATACACCTATTGGTCCTCCACTTGAGACAGGACCACCAATTAAACAATAAGAAATGATAAACAATGCAATATAACCAATTATGAAAAAAACAATTCCCCATTTTTCTTTTTTTACGTATCGAATAAAAATAATATTTCCCCCTTAAAATACGTATCTATATTTATGATGACAGCAAGTGGAGATATTGTCCATTAATCAAAGTTCAGCTTAAATCTTTATAATACTAGTTCTTTTAACACAAAAATACCCCTTTAGAAAACGATATCTAAAGGGGTATAAAAGCTGTTTTTATTTAATTCCTACTCCACCGTCACACTCTTCGCAAGGTTACGTGGTTTATCCACATCACACCCGCGGTGAAGGGCTGCGTAGTAAGCGATCAGCTGTAATGGGACAACAGATGCAAGTGGTGCAAGTGCTGGGTGTACAGCTGGAAGGACGAAACGGTCGCCTTCGTCTTCTAGGCCTTTTAGTGAGATGACACATGGGTTTGCTCCGCGTGCAACGACTTCTTTGACGTTACCGCGAATGCTAAGGTTCACGTGCTCTTGCGTTGCAAGGGCAATGACCGGTGTGCCTTCTTCAATTAAAGCGATTGTGCCATGTTTGAGTTCTCCGCCAGCAAAGCCTTCTGCTTGGATGTAAGAGATCTCTTTTAGTTTTAATGAACCTTCAAGGCACACATAGTAGTCAAGTCCTCTTCCGATAAAGAATGCGTTACGTGTCACTGTGAAGAAGTCACGAGCGATTTGTTCCATTTCATCCTTTTGATCGACAAGGGCTTCCATTGCGTTTGCTACAATACCAAGCTCTTTCACAAGATCAAAGTCAAGAGATTGACCGTTTAATTCAGCTGCAACGGATGCAAGGATTGCAAGTACAGCGATTTGTGCTGTGTAGGCTTTTGTTGAAGCCACTGCAATTTCTGGTCCTGCATGAAGAAGCAACGTGAAGTCCGCTTCACGAGAAAGCGTAGATCCTGGTACGTTTGTGATCGTTAATGCTTTATGACCAAGCTCTTTGACTTGAACAAGTACAGCACGGCTGTCCGCAGTCTCCCCAGATTGAGAAAGGAAGATGAACAACGGTTTTTTCGATAGAAGCGGCATGTTGTAAGAGAATTCACTTGCTACATGGACTTCTACAGGTACTTTCGCCCAGTCTTCAATGTATTGTTTACCGACAAGTCCAGCATGGTAGCTTGTTCCGCAAGCCACGATGTAGATGCGGTCTGCTTCTGCTACTGCGCTTGCGATATCGCCAGCGACTGACAGCTTGCCATTTTCGTCTTGATATTCTTGGATGATTTTGCGCATAACAAGCGGCTGTTCATCCGTTTCTTTTAACATGTAGTGAGGATATGTGCCTTTCTCAATGTCGCTTGCATCAAGCTCAGCGATATAAGAAGGACGTGTCATGATATCACCGTCAAGGTTTTTAATCATAACCTCGTCTTTTGTGACAATGACCATTTCTTTATCCATTAATTCCGCATATTCGTTTGTTACTTGAAGCATCGCCATTGCGTCAGAAGCCACAACGTTGAAATCTTCGCCAAAACCAACCAATAATGGGCTTTTGTTTTTCGCCACATAGATTGTTTCTTTGTTTTCGTTATCGAAAAGGGCAATTGCGTAAGAGCCTTTTAGTTGAAGAAGCGTTTGACGGAAAGCTTCCTCTGTATCAAGACCTCTGCTGACAAATTGTTCGATGACTTGAACAACAACCTCTGTATCTGTGTCGCTTTTTAGTGTGACGTCTTGTAAATATTCGCGTGTCAATTGTACATAGTTCTCAATGACACCGTTATGAACAAGCGTAAAACGGCCAGAAGCACTTTGATGCGGATGCGCATTTAGATGGCTTGGTACACCGTGAGTTGCCCAGCGTGTATGTCCAATTCCTGCTGAAGATGCCACGTTTGCATCAACGACTTCGCGAAGCTCAGCGATACGTCCTTTTTCTTTGAACACATGCACGCCTTCTTCGTTTGCCACAGCGATACCTGCTGAGTCATACCCGCGGTACTCAAGCTTCTCTAAACCTTTTAATAAGATTTCCTTCGCATCATTCTGACCAATATAACCTACGATTCCACACATAAATATTCTTCCTCCCGATCATGTGAAAGGGACAAAGAAAGCCTACTAAAATAGAAGGGACATTTCTTCGTCCCTCTCTACATGTTTATTTTGGGAGATCATGTGTATTCCCTTTGTACAAAGAGTCACCTCTTTGGTTTAAAGAAACACTTACGGCTGTGATCTCTTTTTTTGATCAGCCGGGAGGCATCCGCCGAAAATTCGATAACCTCCATCCTCGTCAACTAAGCATCTTTCGTCCGATCGCTTAGTTCGGGCGCTATAATTATAAGAGAGTTCCTGAACATCTACCCTGCCTTTCCTGATAGAATAAAAATCCAGTAACACAAGGATGATTGTACTATAAGGTCTGACCTCCGTCAATCACAATTTAGCAGGTGATTGCCTTTATTTGAGAAAGTGAGACCTCCCTACACTATATGCGATGAGGCTTGTCACGTTCTACCTTTGATGTGCTCTCCTATGTATGAAGGCAGCTTCAAGTTGCCCTCACTTATATGATTCGTACAGATCCATCCAATTATGTCGTTTATTCGAAAAAAAAGCAAACCGCTGCTAGCGATTTGCTTTCATCTATTACTCAATACCCATTTCCTCTTTCACAACAGCCGTAATTCGAGCCACATATTCATCACACAGCTCTTTTGTTTTTGCCTCAGCCATAACACGTACAAGCGGTTCTGTTCCAGATGGACGAACAAGGATACGGCCGTCACCATTCATCTCTTTTTCGACCTCTTGGATCACTGCTTTTACTTTTTCATTTTCTTCTACTTTATATTTATCAGACACTTTCACATTCACTAAAAGCTGCGGGAACTTTTCCATTTCCGCTGCAAGCTCTGATAATGTTTTTCCTGTCGCTTTGAGCGTATTCACAAGCATGATCGCAGAAAGCATGCCATCACCTGTCGTATTGTAATCAAGGAAAATCAAATGGCCTGATTGCTCACCGCCGACATTATAGCCATCATTTTTCATCGCTTCGACCACATAGCGGTCACCTACAGCAGTTTGAATGCTCTTAATGCCTTGCTTCTCAAGCGCTTTATAAAAACCAAGGTTGCTCATGACCGTTGACACGACGGTGTCATCCTTTAATCGACCTTCATCCTTCAAATAACGTGCACATATGTACATAATTTGATCGCCGTCTACGATATCACCTTTTTCATCGACTGCAATTAAACGGTCACCGTCACCATCAAACGCAAGACCAATATCTGCACCCTTCTCCTTCACAAATGCAGAAAGTGCCTCTGGATGAGTTGAGCCTACACCATCATTGATATTCAGTCCATTTGGTGATGTTCCCATTGTAGACACATCAGCATCTAAATCTGCAAATAAATGTGTCGCTAGAGAAGAGGTTGCACCGTGTGCACAGTCAAGCGCCACGTGAATACCTGTGAAATCCTCATCCGCTGTCTGCTTCAAGAATTGCAAGTATTTCTGACCGCCTTCAAAATAGTCATTGACCGTTCCAAGATCCGCTCCAACTGGGCGTGGTAATTGATCGACTGGCTGATCCATCAGCTGCTCAATTTCGCTTTCCTGTTCATCTGACAGCTTAAAGCCGTCACCGCCGAAGAATTTAATGCCGTTGTCTTGAACTGGATTGTGTGAAGCAGAAATCATGACACCCGCTTCAGCATCCATTGCCTTCGTTAAATAAGACACACCAGGTGTTGAGATCACACCTAGACGCATCACTTCAGCTCCAATTGAAAGTAAGCCTGCAACGAGCGCTCCTTCCAGCATATGACCGGATACACGTGTGTCTCGTCCAACGAGTACCTTTGGACGTTCTTTATCCTTTGTGAGCACATAGCCGCCAAATCTCCCAACTTTAAATGCGAGCTCTGGTGTTAATTCGCTATTTGCTACACCCCTTACACCATCAGTTCCAAAGTACTTGCCCATGTTTCAATCGCTCCTTTTTCCATTCAAGAGGACGCTTCGTCCTCTTTTTTATCTTCTTTGACCGGCTGTCTTTGACTTGATTCTTTCTTTGCTTTATCTTGTGTGGATTCTTCTTTACTCTTCTCACTCTGATCATCATCATCAGTTGATTGATCTTTTTGATCTTTTTGATCCTTTCGATCATTCGTCGACGCCGGCTGATCCTCTGTATCAGTAGAAGTGAGTTTCACTTTGACCTTTGATCTCGATAATGTCCATGTCACATTTTGAGGACCGTTCACTTGAACTTTGACCTCATGGGTTCCTTCGTTCAAGTCCCCTGCATTGATATAGGCTTCAACATCTGAAGCCTTTAGTTTATCAATCGCACTCTTCGACCCCTTTGCTGTTAACGTGATCCGTCCAGAAGATGGGCTCACAAAATCAGATGTGAAATCCTTGCTCAAACCCACGACAGAAATCGGTACATTATCGATCTTTTTTTCTTCAGCTGTTGCAACCTTCACTTTGATCTTAACAGTTTCGGGTGATACCTTTTTCACACCATCTGGCAGCGGAATATCGGCATCAATCTCCGTATCATCTTTGATCTTACTTAGGTCCAGCTTGACGCCATCAATAAAATCAAGTGCATCCAGTGCCTTTTGAGAGCCGTACACTGTGACCTCACTCGGGCTTGTCTCAATGCTTGAAATGCTGATCCCTTCTGGCAAGCTGCCCGTCCGCTCAAGTTTAAACGGAACCTTTTTGCTCGGACTCGAGATTGGAACCGTAATATCCACCACGGACGGACTTACTTCGACTGGCAGCTCATTCCCGCTGCTATCATACACAGTGAGCTTCGCTTCTTTTTCAATTTGCTGATCGACATCCTCTAAATTCACAAAAGCTTTAATGACAGAAATTTTGTCGATGACGTCCTTTGATCCAGTAACTGTGACCTTTTTCGGATTCACAATGGGCTGTTCAGGTGAATAGCCGTCTTTGATTTTATTTTGATTATAAAATTCGGTTTCAACAGGAAATTCAGCTGTCGTTTTTTCTTGTATCGTCACAGTCGTCACAGATGGATTAATCGATAGTGTGAGCCCCTTCGATACATCTCTTGCCTTCAGCTCCACTTTATGTGTACCTGTCGATAAGTTCTGCATGTCTGCGTAAATTTCAAAATTCTTTGTTTGCCTTGCTGTTTTCACAGCACTTGTTGATCCTTTAATCGTGACATTGACTGTCTGCGGCACACCGGTGACAACGTATTTCTCATCATCATAATACGCTTTAACAGGAATGTCGGTTAAAGTTGCTTCATCTGTCGTCGATGTTGGGAAAAAGGATTCACCGATTTTTTTCGGCGTGGGCGCTTGCGCTGAATTGACTGCACCATACAGCAATAAAGCGAAGACCAATGCAAGAAGCTTAACGGCCCAGCGATTATTCAAAATCTTATCCATTTTTCTTGCCCCTCCAATACCATTTGGTCGAGGAAGCATCTTTGCTGTTCTTACTAAATTCAGCAATCAGCATTTCTTCAAGCGCTTCTTCTGTCAATTCTCGGTGGAGATCACCATTCCTTGCGACAGAAATACCGCCAGTTTCCTCAGAAACGATGACAGTTAAGCTGTCTGTCACTTCACTTATTCCGACTGCCGCCCTATGACGCGTCCCAAGCTCCTTAGAAATAAAAGGGCTTTCTGACAGCGGTAAATAGCAAGCTGCAGCTGCAATCTCATCCCGCTTCATAATGACAGCACCGTCATGAAGCGGTGTATTCGGAATGAAAATATTAATGAGCAGCTCTGAACTCACCTTTGCATTCAAAGGAATCCCTGTCTCTATGTAATCATTCATTCCGGTATCGCGCTCAATTGTCAGCAGCGCGCCGATTCTGCGTTTCGCCATATAGTTAATTGCTTTTGTAATTGCCTCGATCGTTTTCTGCTGCTGTTCCTCTACAGGTGTCCCGCTTCTTGAGAAGAAACGGCCGCGCCCAAGCTGCTCAAGCGCTCTCCTTAGCTCTGGCTGAAAAATAATAATGATCGCAAGGAATCCCCACGTAATCGCTTGATCCATCAGCCATTGAAGTGTGTTAAGACCGAGATACGCACTTCCCATCCTGACGAGAACAATGACCACAATTCCCTTTAAAAGCTGAACCGCTTTTGTTCCGCGGATGACCATCATTAATTTATATATCACATACCAAACAACGAGAATATCAACAGCATTACCGAGGTACTGCAAAAAAGGAATATCCCCTAAAGCCATTTCCTCGTCCTCCAGAATTTTCAGTTATTCTTCGTTTGATGCATTTTTTTAATATAAAAAGAGCCTATGTATCAATACATAGCGTGGCTATTATACCACATTTTGTTTCAGCAAGGAAAATAGTTGCCATATCTGGCTGACTTGTTAGTATGCGTGAATCTCACCAATGTATAGAAAAAAGAGCAGCCCCCTTAGAGACTGCTCTTAAGCCGATTGAGTTACTTTTGCTCCTCTGGCCCAATGACCCGCATTACGTTTTGTGCTGTTGATTTCATTTTGTACCAGATCCAATCAAACACTTCATTAATTTCATTAATTTGACCAGTGACTTGTCCGGCAGAAGCAGTCAACTGTTCCCCATTGACGACGGTGACATTTCCATCAACCTTGCCTTCTACAATCAGCTTGCCATTTTTGACAGTGACATCACCCTTTACGGTTTCCCCTTTAGGTACGGTCACTGTATCATTTTCAACGACGAGATTCGGCTGCTTTGACACACTGAAATTATGATCGGTATTCCAGCTCGTGAACAGACTACCTCCCATTAAAATGAGAAAGAGGGCAGCGGCTACCATCAGCGGGTGAGCTTTGATCCATCTTTGAACCGACACACGCTTTTTCTCCTTTGGAAGACCTGCCATCACCTTTGCAGTGAAATCAGATGGTGCTTCTATATGAGATGTACTCTGCACTAGCGCGATGGATTTCTCAATTTGTTGAAAATGAGTACGGCACTCCTCACACGATTGCAGATGGCTTTTTAATTCTTTTTCGTCTTGGGGCTCAATGTCCCCGTCTAAATACTGATGCATAAGCTGGACGATTGTATCCTGACAGCTCATCAAAATCACCTCACTCAAAGGTCTCTCAACTGTTTCCGGAGAGCCTCTCTACCCCTGTGTATTCTCGTTTTCACCGTACCAACTGGTATATTCAGAATCTCACTAATCTCTTTTAACGAGAGTTCATCAATATACTTTAATACGATGACCGAACGATATTTGTCGGGTAATCTTAGAATTTTTTGCTGAATGGTGCTCGATAATTCAAGAGACACCACCTCATCCTCTGGCAAAATGCCATCAGCAGCAATTTGAGAATACATATTTAATCCTTCTGTTCCTGCCACCTCTGCATCTAAATAGTAATCCGGCTTTTTTTTGCGAATACGGTCGATGGTCAGGTTGGTTGCAATGCGGTACAGCCACGTGGAAAACTTACGATTCACATCAAAGCTTTCGATATTCACATAAGCACGAATAAACGCCTCCTGCGCAATATCCTCCGCTTCATGTGCATTCCCAAGCATACGGTAGCACAGCTGATAAATTTTGTCTTTATACAGGTCTACGATGTCTGCAAATGCGTTCTGGTCGCCTTTTTTCACTTGCTTAATTCTCTTTTTAATCATTGTGTCCATAGTATATTCAACCTCTGCCTTCACCGGTCTTTATGTATACGAACCTCTTTCCAAAAGGTTTCATTCTCCTCTAAAAAATAGTGTAACAAATTTTTGACAGTGTGTTACGCTTATCAACCGGTAAAAACCTTAACATATCCTTAAATTTTCCCAAAACAAAAAAGAACGGGAACAAGTCCCGCTCTACAATAGCTTTTCACCCATTAACGATCCAATTAATGCCACAGCCGCTTCTGCTGTTTTGTTTTTCTCATCTAAAACCGGATTTACTTCAACAAATTCAGCAGACGTTAAAATACCCGCCTCCTCTAAAAGCTCCATTGCAAGATGACTCTCCCGGTAACTAATGCCGCCTGCTACCGGAGTGCCTACACCAGGGCATTCCGCTGGGTCTAGCCCGTCTAAATCAAGCGAGAGATGGACACCATCTGTTCTTTCCTTTAGATACGCAATAGCTTCCTCCATCACCCTTGTCATCCCTAAACGATCAATTTCATGCATCGTATAGACTTTAATGCCTTTCTCTCGAATCAATGCCCGCTCTCCTTCATCTAAAGATCGAGCACCAATTATAACGACATTTTCAGGCTTCAATTTAGGAGAATAACCGCCAATGTTTGTTAAATCAGCATGCCCAAAACCGAGACTGACAGCAAGCGGCATGCCATGAATATTTCCAGAAGGAGAGGTTTCCTCCGTATTCAAATCCCCGTGTGCATCATACCAAATGACTCCTAAGTTTTCATAATGCTTGGCTACCCCAGCAAGTGTGCCAATCGCAATGCTGTGATCACCACCTAAAATGAGTGGAAACGAACCTGATTGCACAATACTGTCAACCTTCTCAGCAAGCAGCTGATTCGCACCAGCATTCTCCGTTAAATTTTTTAGTTTTTCACTTGTATATAAACCTTTCTCATCATCTCTTTGTTCAACTGGAATATCTCCGAGATCCTCCACATCAAATGAGAGCGTTTCCAATTTTTCTTTTACGCCTGCACAACGAATCGCACTCGGTCCCATATCGACGCCCCTTCTCGTTTGACCCAAGTCCATCGGAACTCCAACAATCGTGACCTTCTTTTGCTCTCCCATATGTACATCCCCTTTCCGTTCATGCTTATATTTTACTTTCTTGATGCCTTCTGACTCAACTCAACAACATTTTGAATAGTTATACATTCCCTCCGCCAACATAAAAAAAGACACCTTTTTGAAAAAGGTGTCTTAACTGGGCTAGCTGGATTCGAACCAACGCATGACGGAGTCAAAGTCCGTTGCCTTACCGCTTGGCTATAGCCCAAAAATGGTGGAGGGGGACGGATTCGAACCGCCGAACCCGGAGGGAGCGGATTTACAGTCCGCCGCGTTTAGCCACTTCGCTACCCCTCCACATATGGAATTGATAAAGAAAAAACAGTGCCGGCAAGAGGACTTGAACCCCCAACCTACTGATTACAAGTCAGTTGCTCTACCAGTTGAGCTACACCGGCATATGGTGGAGGATGACGGGCTCGAACCGCCGACCCTCTGCTTGTAAGGCAGATGCTCTCCCAGCTGAGCTAATCCTCCACATCATGGTGACCCGTACGGGATTCGAACCCGTGTTACCGCCGTGAAAGGGCGGTGTCTTAACCGCTTGACCAACGGGCCAGTTTGTCAAGTTTGTTGTTTCCGTGAAGCTGACAAAAGTTATTATATACAGGTTGTCCCCCTTTTGTAAAGGGGATTTTTATTTTTTTTATTTTCTAACTATTTACTCCCTATTTAATCAACATTTCAACTGAAATATAATTTCAATATTCAAATATAATATTGAAATTTCATATCATACTCAATATACTGAAAATGAAGAAATAAGGAGGTATGTCACATGCAGCCATCTCAACTGCGTTCTTTAACAACAGAATCAAGAAACCCCAACACAATGGGAATTTCTCAAGCAGATCCGCTTGAAATACTCCAGATGATTAATAAAGAAGATATGAAGGTCGCTCAAGCAGTCAACCTCGTACTTCCCCATGTCAAAACAGCAAGTGACTTTGCTTATGAATCCATCTCAAATGGAGGCAGACTCGTTTATTTAGGCGCCGGAACAAGCGGCAGAATTGGCGTAATGGATGCTGTCGAATGTCCCCCAACCTATAGCGTCTCACCTGATGTCATTGTAGGCATCATGGCAGGCGGAGACTCAGCTTTTTCTCAAGCTGCCGAAGATGTGGAAGACAGTGAAGAAGCCGGCAAACAGGATTTAATACACATCAATCTCACATCAAAAGATACAGTCGTCGGAATTGCCGCAAGCGGCAGGACACCTTATATCATCGGCGCTTTAAACTATGCAAAGTCAATTGGAGCTAAAACAGTCGCACTTAGCTGCAATAAACAAGCAGAAATTAGCGAGCTTGCAGATTGCGCCATTGAGGTCATTGTAGGACCAGAAGCCATCACTGGGTCAACAAGAATGAAAGCCGCATCCGCTCATAAAATGATTTTAAATATGCTTTCCACCTCAGTCATGATCAGACAAGGCAAAGTATATGAAAACCTGATGGTTGATGTAAAAGTCAGCAATCATAAATTAAAAGAACGCGCCATCACCATCATTCAACATGTGACAAATGCTTCCTACGAACAAGCCGTAAAGACTCTTGAAGCAGCAGACTTAGAAGTCAAAACTGCCATCGTCATGCTCCAAACAAACACAGACAAGAAAACAGCCAAAGATTTACTGAGCAAAACGAATGGCCACATCGACAAAGCGATCTCACGTTATCAATCCTAAAGGAGGCAGAGCTCATGTCAGCAGGTGGACTTACCCTACTACACACAATCAAATCAAAGCTCCCCCAATCTGAAAAAATCATTGCAGACTATATCCTTGCCCATCCTGACAAAGTCATTAAAAGTACAGTACACGAAATCAGTCAGGCAGCCGGCGCAAGCAGCTCCGCAGTCATCCGTCTTTGTAAATCTCTCGGGCTGGATGGCTATCAAGATTTAAAAATGCGGATCGCTGGAGACTTGATGCATGACGATAAACAAGGCTACAGAGATATCGAACAAGATGAACCGCTTCAATCCATTATTCAAAAAACAGCAGGAAACTCGATTCAATCGATTAAGGACACCGCTTCTATTTTAAATGCAGACGCTTTAGAAAAGGCTGTTCAATTACTGTTGAATGCAAACCAAATTCATTTTATCGGTGTTGGTGCATCTGGTATCGTCGCAGCTGATGCCCAGCAGAAATTTCTCAGAATTAACTATGCAGCGACAGCCTTCACTGACATGCACATTGCATCTACGGTCATCGCAAATGCAGGAGAGAATGACATTGTGTTTGGTATCTCCTTTTCAGGAGAAACGTTAGACATCATTCAAGCCCTTCAGCTCGCAAAAGACAACCAAGTGAAAACCATTGCTTTAACACATCCAGGTCATACAAGCGTTTCTGCTTTATGTGATGTTCACCTATCGACGTCCGGTTCCAATGAAGCACCTTTTCGCAGTGCTGCCACTTCCTCTAGAATGGCACAGCTCTACTTAATTGATGTCTTGTTCCTCAGTTTAGCTTCTCGTCAATATGAAGAGACAGCCCAATATATTGACAAAACAAGGCATGCCATCCGCTCCATGAAACGAAAAACAAAGGGGGATTCAACATGAGTCATCAAAAGAAATATCAGCAGTTGGCGAAAGATATTCTTTCACTCTGTGGTGGTTCTGAAAATATCTCTTCCCATACACATTGTATGACACGTCTTCGAATTACACCGATCGATAATGAAAAAGTTCACATCACAGCAATCAAAGAACTCGATGGCGTCATTGGCGTCGTCGAAGCAGAAACGCTTCAAATCATTTTAGGCACTGGTGTTGTCAACCAAGTATCAAGTGCGTTTGAACAGCTTCTAAATGCCTCTGGCTCTTATGATTTAAACAACGAAGCACAAAAAAACAAGCAAGCCATTTCACAAAAAAACCGCACACCGTTCAAGCTGTTCTTACGGCGGATTGCCAGCATTTTTATTCCAATCATTCCGGCACTTGTTGCTTCAGGTCTTATTACTGGGATTACAAAAGCGATCGTGCAAGCGGGCTGGCTTGACGAAAAATCTCAAGCCGCAGTTATTTTAACAGTTATAGGTTCTGGCCTTTTCGCCTACCTAGGGATATTAGTCGGAACAAACGCCGCAAAGGAATTTGGAGGCTCTCCTGCATTAGGTGCATTAGCTGGTATTCTCATTATTAACCCAGCCTCCGCAGACATTATGTTATTTGGCACAAATATTCTACCAGGCAGAGGCGGACTCATCGGTGTTCTTCTAGCCGCCATCTTTATGGCACTTGTGGAAACCCGAATTAGACGCTTCGTCCCGCAATCTCTTGATATCATCGTCACACCAACCATCACACTACTCATTACAGGCATTTTCACGTATGTTGTCTTCATGCCAGTCGGCGGATTTATATCTGATGCCATCACCTCAGGACTGACTTACCTATTAAATATGGGCGGAATCTTCGCAGGATTTGTTCTTGGTGCGACCTTCCTTCCACTTGTTGTAACAGGACTTCATCAAGGGCTGACACCGATTCATATGGAACTCATCAATTCAATTGGAGATGACCCGCTTCTGCCAATTCTCGCTATGGGCGGTGCAGGACAGGTAGGCGCTGCATTCGCCATTTATATGAAAACAAAAAAGAAAAAGCTCAAAAGAGCCATTGCTGGTGGACTTCCTTCTGGGATGCTGGGCATTGGTGAACCACTCATTTTCGGTGTCACACTCCCGCTAGGACGACCATTTCTCACCGCTTGTCTTGGTGCAGGAATCGGCGGCGCATTTCAAGCCTACTTCCAAATCGCGACGAAAGCCATCGGTGTATCCGGTCTTCCATTAACCTTTATTGTTCACACACATCAAATGCTTCTTTACTTAATTGGACTATTTATCGCATATGTTGCTGGATTTTTCTTCACATACTTATTTGGATTTCATGATGATATGGCTGTTGAATTTGAGGATCACAATCAATAAGGAGGTCTAGACCTTGAAGAAATGTTTTCTTTTGATCACATGTCTGCTCATGCTCCTTGGGTTTCCAGTACAAACATTTGCAACTAGCTCCCATCCTGTATCGTCTTTGTCTAAAACAGCTCCTGAAGAATATCCCGTCTTAAAAAAAGCAAAACGACCGGAACAAGTAGGTTTTTCTTCCAGGCAGCTGAGGAAGGTTGATCAAATGATTCAAAATGACATCCAAGCAGGATTTCCAGGAGCCGCTCTCATCATTATCAAGGACGGAAAGATCGTCCATCAAAAAGCCTATGGCTACCGGCAAAAATACGATGGCACAACAGAGCTCAAATCATATAAAAAAATGAAAAAGGATACACTATTCGATTTGGCATCTAATACGAAAATGTATGCGACCAACTATGCCCTGCAAAAGCTTGTCTACGAGAAAAAACTTGATGTCAACGAAAAAATACAGACCATCCTTCCAGATTTTCAGGATGAACCTGATGCAAAGGTAACTGGTAAAGACCAGCTCCGGGTAAAGGATCTACTCACCCATTCTGCCGGTCTCCCTTCCAGTGTCTTATTTTATAGCAAAGAATCAGCTGGCTCTTTTTATTCTCAAGATAGAAAAACAACGATGAAATGGCTGCCAAAAGTACCGCTGCAATACAAGCCAGGTACCCAGCACATTTATAGTGATATTGATTACATGCTGCTGGGCATGATCATCGAGAAGAAAACAGGCATGCCTCTTGATCAATATGTCGAGTCAACCATTTATCGGCCGTTAGGTCTCAAACACACAATGTTCAATCCGCTGCAAAAAGGCTTCAAGCCGAAGCATTTTGCAGCAACAGAACGTTTAGGCAATTCACGAGACGGTGTAATCGATTTTGAAAACATCCGACGGTACACCCTGCTAGGTGAAGTACACGACGAGAAAGCATATTACTCAATGGCAGGTATCTCCGGCCACGCTGGACTTTTCTCGAATACCTCAGATATGGCCGTGCTGCTTCAGCTGATGCTTAACAAAGGAGGCTATGGAAAAACAACCATCTTTGATCAAGCTTCCATCGATCTCTTTACAGCCTCCTCTGATACGAACCCAACTTACGGGCTAGGCTGGCGAAAAAACGGTCATACTGACATGGAATGGATGTTTGGAAAATATGCAAGTAACGAAGCCTATGGACATACTGGCTGGACCGGCACAATGACGTTGATTGATCCTAAACACAATTTAGGTGTCGTCTTGCTGACGAATAAGAAACATTCACCCGTTGTTTCACCAGAAACCAATCCTAATCAATTTGAAGGTGACCTGTTCCCAACTGGTACTTATGGAAGCATCATGACTGCAATCTACGAATCTTTTAAGTAAAAGGAGGAATTCGATGTTGAAAGCTCTCTTTCCCGCTGCACTAGTTTTAGCCCTGCTAACCTCTTCCATTCCAACGGAAAAGGTTAGCTCTGCCTCTCTGCCAACCGCTAAACAAATGGTTCAAGACATGTCACTGGATGAAAAGATAGGTCAAATGCTCATGCCGGACTTTCGCAATTGGCAAACAAAAGATGAATCCGCACCTACAGGCTTCACAAAGATGAATAACGAAGTATCTCACCTTGTAGAAAAATATCATCTAGGTGGTGTCATCTTATTTGCGGAGAATGTCGTTGATACGGAACAAACCGTGAAACTCACCCACGAATTTCAAAAAGCATCACCAAACATTCCTTTACTCATTTCCATTGATCAAGAAGGCGGAATCGTCACAAGGTTACAAAAGGGAACACATTTCCCAGGAAATATGTCGATTGGTGCCTCTAGAAGCAAAAAAAATGCATATGACACAGGAAAAATCATCGGAAAAGAATTAAACGCCTTGGGGATTAATACAAACTTTTCTCCTGTGCTTGATGTGAATAACAACCCAGACAACCCCGTCATTGGTGTCCGTTCCTTTAGCTCTGATCCTGCTCTTGTCACTAGGCTTGGCCTTCAAACCATGAAAGGACTTCAAAAGGAAAAGACCATTTCCACGCTAAAACATTTCCCAGGACATGGTGATACAGCCGTCGATAGTCACTACGGCTTGCCGCTCGTAGAGCATGACCTAGATCGTTTAAAAAAGGTTGAGCTGTATCCATTTCAACAAGCGATCAACGCTGGTGCGGATATGGTGATGACCGCTCATGTTCAATTTCCTGCCATTGATGACACAACATATCAAAGCAAAAAAGATGGCGAGGACATTATGGTTCCAGCAACCTTATCAAAAAAAGTCATCACACACTTATTAAAAGAAGAGATGGGCTTTCAAGGTGTTGTTGTGACGGATGCCCTAAACATGAAAGCGATTGCAGATAATTTCGGACAGGAAGAAGCCGTAGTGATGGCCATTAAAGCAGGCGTCGACATCGCCCTCATGCCAGCACCAGTTACCTCATTAAAAACAGAGAAAAACCTGGAGAATGTATTTAATGCGGTCAAACAAGCGATTTTAAAGAAAGAAATTCCGATGTCGCAGATTAACGAATCCGTCGAAAAAATTCTTCAATTGAAAATCAAACGCGGCATTATTTCCTCCAAAAAACCAATCAGTCTTGAGAAAAAAATCAAAAAAGCCACTCAAGTCGTCGGGAAAAAATCGCACCGTCAAGCAGAACAAAAAATGGCACGTGAAGGAATCACCCTGCTTAAAAACAACAAAAAAACCTTACCTTTCAAGCCTAAAAAGAATGACAAAATCGTGGTCATGGCACCTTACGAAGATCAGACAAAAGCAATGTCTGTCACAGTCGAATCTCTCATAAAACAAA
Source organism: Bacillus sp. FSL R5-0659 (assembly GCF_038008785.1). Taxonomy (NCBI): domain Bacteria; kingdom Bacillati; phylum Bacillota; class Bacilli; order Caryophanales; family Bacillaceae; genus Bacillus; species Bacillus sp. FSL R5-0659. Next base: position 187,104 of record NZ_JBBOZU010000001.1, on the reverse strand, counting down.
AAAAGATCAAGCCTGTACGCATCCAGTCATATGCTTTTGCGGATAAAACGTTCACCAAAGACTCTGCCAAACTAATTCAAGAAGCTGACTATGTCATCACTGGCTCTTACGTTGTCCAAAATGACCCAGCTGTAAATGATGGCGTAATTGATGACAATGTCCAGGACCCAAAAAAATGGGCAACTGCCTTCCCTCGTGCTGTCATGAAAGAAGCAGGAGCACAAAATAAAAAAATGGTCATCATGAGTCTTAGAAACCCTTATGATGCGGCAAATTTTGAAGAAGCTGATGCCTTACTAGCTGTGTACGGTTTTAAAGGCTACTCAAACGGACAATTCAATCAGCCAAATATTCCTGCTGGACTAGAAGTGATATTTGGAGCTGCATCACCTAAAGGGAAACTGCCAGTTGATATCCCATCTGTCACTCATCCAAATCAAACCCTTTACCCATTCGGCTATGGCATCAGTTTAAAAGGGAAACAGATCAAATAGGAGGGATTCTCTTGAAGAAAACAGTAAGTTTCATACTCGCAAGCATTCTCATGATAAGCACATTGACCGCCGCCTCTCCCACAGATCAAGAACGAACAGACACAAAAAGAAAAAAAGCAACAGTCAAAACAGGGATCGAAACACTACTCTCAAGCAATCTTTCATGGCTAAAAGGGAAAAGGGTTGGTCTCATTACCAATCCGACTGGCATTGATGCAAATATGAAAAGCAGTGTTGACCTCCTATTTGAACATCCAAATATCAAGCTCACTGCTTTATATGGGCCTGAACACGGCGTGCGCGGCGATGCACAAGCAGGAGAAGGTGTCGAATCCTATACCGATGAAAAAACAGGTCTTCCTGTTTACTCTCTTTATGGAAAAACAAGAAAACCAACTCCTGAAATGCTAAAAAATGTAGATGTCCTGCTGTTTGATATTCAAGACGTTGGTACTCGTTATTACACCTATATTTACACAATGGCCTATGCGATGGAAGCCGCTAAAGAAAACAACATTCCCTTTGTTGTCCTAGACCGCCCAAATCCCATTGGCGGACTAAAAGTAGAAGGACCTGTTTTAGAGCCTGAACACGCCTCATTTGTAGGGCTCTATCCAATCCCGCTAAGACATGGAATGACTACTGGTGAGCTTGCAAAACTGTTTAACAAAGAGTTTCATATCAATGCTGATGTAACAGTCATCAAAATGAAGAATTGGAAGCGGTCCATGACATTTGATGACACGAAGCTGCCGTTCGTCCTTCCTTCCCCTAACATGCCAACAGTGGATAGTACCTTTGTATATCCTGCCACAGGATTAATTGAAGGCACAAATGTCTCTGAAGGCAGAGGAACGACAAAACCATTCGAGCTCATTGGTGCACCATATATCAATAGCAGCGAGCTGGCAGATCATTTAAATCAGCTAAAACTAAAAGGCGTTCAATTTAGACCTGTGTCATTCACCCCCACATTTTCTAAACATGCCGGTACACTATCTCACGGTGTGCAGTTATACGTCACAGACCGCTCATCCTTCGAAGCGGTGAAAACGGGGTTATCCATCATCACAGCAATACATGATTTATATCCGAACGACTTTCAGTTCCTTCAAACAGGCAGCTTTGACAAACTCATCGGGAATGGCTGGATGAAAGAAGAAATCAAAAAAGGAACTTCCGTCAAACACATCATGAAACGTTATCATCATGACCTCAAAACATTCGAAAAGAAGCGAAAAAAATATCTCATCTATTAAATCACAAAAAACCCTCCATCCTTTGATAGATGGAGGGTTTTTCATGAGAAAGATTTGGTCACAGCAGGTGCTTTCAACTCAAAACGATTGAGTAAGAAGCCAAATAAGGCAGCAAGCACTTGCTGAAACAGCATGCCAATCACTACAGGAACAGCGACAGCAGGCGGGAAAAAGCTAATGGCAAGCACAGCCCCCGCACTAATGTTTCTCATACCGCCCGTATACACGATGGCCACAATCTCCCCTTGAGTACATTTCATCGCCTTCCCAATCAACCATGCAAACGCATAACCGCTCATCGCGATGAGAAACACCGTCGCTGCTTTGCTAAAAAATGCGCCATCCAGTTCACGCAAGTATGGCGCAACAACAGAACTGTTAATCGACACCACTACAAACAAGCCTATTTTTGAAAAAGGTGACAGTGTCTGACTGATCTTTTTCGTCACATCAGGCTTTGCATAGTGACGAACAAGCATACCTAAAATAGATGGAAGCACCACCATCCCAAACAGCCCTTTCATGATCGCCACCATGTCCATATGAACTTGTGTACCGGCCAAAAGTGACAAACTGGCTGGCACAATTAATGGCGAAAGCATTGTATCAATTAAAATAATGGATAACGTTAATCCAACATTCCCTTTATACATTGCCGCCCATATTAAACTAGAGACTCCTGTGGGAATCACCATTGCAAGTGTCAAACCAGTGATCGTCATGGCATCTCCCGCAAATATGAGATGTCCCGCTGACCAAGCATAAAGAGGCATCAACACATGCAAAATCATAAACGATAAAATCAAAGGCAATGGGTGCATCACCGTATGCTTTAAAGCCGAAAAAGTAGAAGACAAACTCCCTGCAAAGGTCATCACAGCAAATACCCATGGCACTAAAAACGTATAATCCTTTAAGTAAGCCGCCAATAAAACACCGAGTAACACACTAAAAGGTGTAATGAGCGGCATCATCCGGCCGAGCACTTGATTCAAACGCAAAAGCATGCCGGCCACCTCCATCCTTCACTTTCTTACCTTTTCTATTGTAACAGACAGAAAGGCCTTTTTAAGAACCATTCACTTGTTTCACAAGCTTTTGACTTGATGTATCCATTCCAACTACGTCCACCTGGACGCCATTTGCTTGATACCTTTCCTTTATACGTTCTATCGCTGCTACGCCTGATTCATCCCATATACGTGCTTCAGACAAATCAATTACAACAGATTGGAGTTCTTTCCCCTGATGGAAAGCTTGGATCAAGTCAGTGACAGAAGCAAAGAAAATTTGCCCTTTAACTCGATATACCCAAGTACCTGCCTGGCTTTCTTTAGACGTAATATGGAGCTTCGATATCTTTGCGACAAAGAATATCGCACTAAGCAGTACACCTGCAAAAACACCTTTTGATAAATCATGAGTCAACACCACCGTCATGACCGTGACAACCATCACAATAGAATCTGTTTTCGGATTCTTTTTTAGCTGCTGAAAGGAACTCCAATCAAATGTGCCAATGGAAACCATGAACATCACAGCCACTAGAGCAGCCATCGGAATTTGAACCACGACATCACCTAGTACAAAAATCAACACCATTAAAAAAGCACCCGCTACAAAGGTAGAAAGCCGGCCTCGTCCTCCTGCCTTCGTATTAATCACAGATTGGCCAATCATCGCACAGCCAGCCATACCACCAAAGAATCCCGCAACCACATTGGCAATCCCTTGACCTCTCGCTTCCTTGTTCTTATTACTAGACGTCTCTGTCATATCATCGACAATCTGTGCGGTTAAAAGAGACTCAAGTAAACCAACCATCGCAAGTGCTAAAGAATAAGGAAAAATAATAGCAAGTGTTTCCCAGCTAAACGGAACCTGAGGAATCAGAAAAACAGGCAAAGAACTTGGAAGCTCTCCCATATCTCCAACAGTTCTAACATCAATATGTCCAAATACAGCAATTATCGTCATTACAATAATGGCTATGAGTGGGGAAGGTATCACCTTTATAACCATAGGCAATAAATAAATGATCAGCAAGGCACCACCTGTCATCATATACATGACCATTGATTCCCCAACGAAATGTGGAAGCTGAGCCGTGAAAATCATAATAGCCAACGCATTGACAAAACCAACCATTACGGACCTCGGAATAAATTTCATCAAACGAGACACTCGGCACAATCCAAACACAATTTGAATCAAACCCGTCAAAATCGTAGCTGCAAACAAATATTGCAAACCATGATCAGCGACCAAGTTAACCATGACGAGAGCCATAGCCCCTGTTGCAGCCGAAATCATGCCTGGGCGTCCACCAACAAACGAAATCACAATCGCGATACAAAATGATGCATACAAGCCGACCTTCGGATCAACGCCCGCAATAATCGAAAACGCAATTGCCTCAGGAATTAAAGCCAGTGCGACTAATATACCCGCAAGCACGTCCTGACGTACATGTCCAAACCATTCTTGATTTACAAATAAATCTTTCAAACCATCTACTCCTTTTTATATACATACCGTACATGGAAAAAGAAGATCAACTATACCTGGAGATAAAGAAAGGGAAAACAAACGATACTTCACTTTCGGGGGAAAAGAGGAACGTACAGAGTCTTTTGATATAGAGGATATCACTTTAGTAAGAATAAAAGAAAGAGAATGAAGAATCAAGAACAAAAAGAAGGAAAAAGCGATGCAACAATACTATGCAAGCCGTTTTATTCGCTTTCCTAATGTCATCAGTCTACTGATCATTGAGCAATTCAGTATATATGTAAACAAACAAAAAAAGCCTTCTCATCATCGAGAAACCTTGTCATATCAACATATAGAGGAAAGCTTCCAAGCGGGCTCGAACCGCTGACCTCTTCCTTACCATGGAAGTGCTCTACCTACTGAGCTATGGAAGCATGGCTCCGCAGGTAGGACTCGAACCTACGACCGATCGGTTAACAGCCGATAGCTCTACCACTGAGCTACTGCGGAATGATAAAGTAACTTCTTCCATTGGAAGGATATAAACAAAAAGCTTGGCGGCGTCCTACTCTCACAGGGGGAAACCCCCAACTACCATCGGCGCTGAAGAGCTTAACTTCCGTGTTCGGTATGGGAACGGGTGTGACCTCTTCGCTATCGCCACCAAACCTGATGGAGAGAATGTTCTCTCAAAACTAGATAACAATGTTCATGCTTCACAAATGAATATAGGTTAAGTCCTCGATCTATTAGTATCTGTCAGCTCCACGTGTCACCACGCTTCCACCTCAGACCTATCAACCTGATCATCTTTCAGGGATCTTACTTCCTTGCGGAATGGGAAATCTCATCTTGAGGGGGGCTTCATGCTTAGATGCTTTCAGCACTTATCCCGTCCGCACATAGCTACCCAGCGATGCCCTTGGCAGAACAACTGGTACACCAGCGGTGCGTCCATCCCGGTCCTCTCGTACTAAGGACAGCTCCTCTCAAATTTCCTGCGCCCGCGACGGATAGGGACCGAACTGTCTCACGACGTTCTGAACCCAGCTCGCGTACCGCTTTAATGGGCGAACAGCCCAACCCTTGGGACCGACTACAGCCCCAGGATGCGATGAGCCGACATCGAGGTGCCAAACCTCCCCGTCGATGTGGACTCTTGGGGGAGATAAGCCTGTTATCCCCGGGGTAGCTTTTATCCGTTGAGCGATGGCCCTTCCATGCGGAACCACCGGATCACTAAGCCCGACTTTCGTCCCTGCTCGACTTGTAGGTCTCGCAGTCAAGCTCCCTTGTGCCTTTACACTCTGCGAATGATTTCCAACCATTCTGAGGGAACCTTTGGGCGCCTCCGTTACATTTTAGGAGGCGACCGCCCCAGTCAAACTGCCCACCTGACACTGTCTCCCTGCCCGATAAGGGCAGCGGGTTAGAAGGTCAATACAGCCAGGGTAGTATCCCACCGATGCCTCCACCGAAGCTAGCGCTCCGGTTTCCAAGGCTCCTACCTATCCTGTACAAGCTGTACCAACATTCAATATCAGGCTGCAGTAAAGCTCCACGGGGTCTTTCCGTCCTGTCGCGGGTAACCTGCATCTTCACAGGTACTATAATTTCACCGAGTCTCTCGTTGAGACAGTGCCCAGATCGTTGCGCCTTTCGTGCGGGTCGGAACTTACCCGACAAGGAATTTCGCTACCTTAGGACCGTTATAGTTACGGCCGCCGTTTACTGGGGCTTCAATTCGCACCTTCGCTTACGCTAAGCGCTCCTCTTAACCTTCCAGCACCGGGCAGGCGTCAGCCCCTATACTTCGCCTTACGGCTTCGCAGAGACCTGTGTTTTTGCTAAACAGTCGCCTGGGCCTATTCACTGCGGCTTCTCGGGGCTTTAACACCCTAAGAAGCACCCCTTCTCCCGAAGTTACGGGGTCATTTTGCCGAGTTCCTTAACGAGAGTTCTCTCGATCACCTTAGGATTCTCTCCTCGCCTACCTGTGTCGGTTTGCGGTACGGGCACCTCTCACCTCGCTAGAGGCTTTTCTTGGCAGTGTGGAATCAGGAACTTCGCTACTAAATTTCGCTCGCCATCACAGCTCAGCCTTTACGGGAAACGGATTTGCCTATTTCCCAGCCTAACTGCTTGGACGCGGATATCCAATACCGCGCTTACCCTATCCTCCTGCGTCCCCCCATTGCTCAAATGGTGAGGAGGTGGTACAGGAATATCAACCTGTTGTCCATCGCCTACGCCTTTCGGCCTCGGCTTAGGTCCCGACTAACCCTGAGCGGACGAGCCTTCCTCAGGAAACCTTAGGCATTCGGTGGACGGGATTCTCACCCGTCTTTCGCTACTCATACCGGCATTCTCACTTCTAAGCGCTCCACCAGTCCTTCCGGTCTGGCTTCACAGCCCTTAGAACGCTCTCCTACCACTGTTCGTAAGAACAGTCCGCAGCTTCGGTGATACGTTTAGCCCCGGTACATTTTCGGCGCAGAGTCACTCGACCAGTGAGCTATTACGCACTCTTTAAATGGTGGCTGCTTCTAAGCCAACATCCTGGTTGTCTAAGCAACTCCACATCCTTTTCCACTTAACGTATACTTTGGGACCTTAGCTGGCGGTCTGGGCTGTTTCCCTTTCGACTACGGATCTTATCACTCGCAGTCTGACTCCCAAGGATAAGTCATCGGCATTCGGAGTTTGACTGAATTCGGTAACCCGGTAGGGGCCCCTAGTCCAATCAGTGCTCTACCTCCGAGACTCTTACCTTGAGGCTAGCCCTAAAGCTATTTCGGAGAGAACCAGCTATCTCCAGGTTCGATTGGCATTTCACCCCTACCCACACCTCATCCCCGCACTTTTCAACGTGCGTGGGTTCGGGCCTCCATTCAGTGTTACCTGAACTTCACCCTGGACATGGGTAGATCACCTGGTTTCGGGTCTACGACCACGTACTCATGCGCCCTATTCAGACTCGCTTTCGCTGCGGCTCCGCATCTTCTGCTTAACCTTGCACGGGATCGTAACTCGCCGGTTCATTCTACAAAAGGCACGCCATCACCCGTTAACGGGCTCTGACTACTTGTAGGCACACGGTTTCAGGATCTATTTCACTCCCCTTCCGGGGTGCTTTTCACCTTTCCCTCACGGTACTGGTTCACTATCGGTCACTAGGGAGTATTTAGCCTTGGGAGATGGTCCTCCCGGATTCCGACGGAATTTCACGTGTTCCGCCGTACTCAGGATCCACTCTGGAGAGAACAACATTTCAGTTACAGGGCTGTTACCTTCTTTGGCGGGCCTTTCCAGACCTCTTCGCTTATATCGTTCCTTTGTAACTCCGTATAGAGTGTCCTACAACCCCAAGAGGCAAGCCTCTTGGTTTGGGCTGTTCCCGTTTCGCTCGCCGCTACTCAGGGAATCGCATTTGCTTTCTCTTCCTCCGGGTACTTAGATGTTTCAGTTCCCCGGGTATGCCTTCTCATACTCTATGTATTCAAGTATGGATACTACTCCATTACGAGCAGTGGGTTTCCCCATTCGGAAATCTCCGGATCAAAGCTTGCTTACAGCTCCCCGAAGCATATCGGTGTTCGTCCCGTCCTTCATCGGCTCCTAGTGCCAAGGCATCCACCGTGCGCCCTTTCTAACTTAACCATTTCTTACTTTAGAAAGAATCACTATGTGTGATGAACTTTGCATTGCATTCAATGTGAATGTATTACTTATTGTTATCTAGTTTTCAAAGAACAATCCTGTCTCGATAGAGACATGTTTTGAAGGAATGATCCTTCAAAACTAAACAAGACGAAAACGTACGCTGCTCCATATATCCTTAGAAAGGAGGTGATCCAGCCGCACCTTCCGATACGGCTACCTTGTTACGACTTCACCCCAATCATCTGCCCCACCTTCGGCGGCTGGCTCCATAAAGGTTACCTCACCGACTTCGGGTGTTGCAAACTCTCGTGGTGTGACGGGCGGTGTGTACAAGGCCCGGGAACGTATTCACCGCGGCATGCTGATCCGCGATTACTAGCGATTCCAGCTTCACGCAGTCGAGTTGCAGACTGCGATCCGAACTGAGAACAGATTTATGGGATTGGCTAAACCTTGCGGTCTTGCAGCCCTTTGTTCTGTCCATTGTAGCACGTGTGTAGCCCAGGTCATAAGGGGCATGATGATTTGACGTCATCCCCACCTTCCTCCGGTTTGTCACCGGCAGTCACCTTAGAGTGCCCAACTGAATGCTGGCAACTAAGATCAAGGGTTGCGCTCGTTGCGGGACTTAACCCAACATCTCACGACACGAGCTGACGACAACCATGCACCACCTGTCACTCTGTCCCCGAAGGGAAAGCCCTATCTCTAGGGTTGTCAGAGGATGTCAAGACCTGGTAAGGTTCTTCGCGTTGCTTCGAATTAAACCACATGCTCCACCGCTTGTGCGGGCCCCCGTCAATTCCTTTGAGTTTCAGTCTTGCGACCGTACTCCCCAGGCGGAGTGCTTAATGCGTTAGCTGCAGCACTAAGGGGCGGAAACCCCCTAACACTTAGCACTCATCGTTTACGGCGTGGACTACCAGGGTATCTAATCCTGTTCGCTCCCCACGCTTTCGCTCCTCAGCGTCAGTTACAGACCAGAGAGTCGCCTTCGCCACTGGTGTTCCTCCACATCTCTACGCATTTCACCGCTACACGTGGAATTCCACTCTCCTCTTCTGCACTCAAGTTTCCCAGTTTCCAATGACCCTCCCCGGTTGAGCCGGGGGCTTTCACATCAGACTTAAGAAACCGCCTGCGAGCCCTTTACGCCCAATAATTCCGGACAACGCTTGCCACCTACGTATTACCGCGGCTGCTGGCACGTAGTTAGCCGTGGCTTTCTGGTTAGGTACCGTCAAGGTGCGAGCAGTTACTCTCGCACTTGTTCTTCCCTAACAACAGAGCTTTACGATCCGAAAACCTTCATCACTCACGCGGCGTTGCTCCGTCAGACTTTCGTCCATTGCGGAAGATTCCCTACTGCTGCCTCCCGTAGGAGTCTGGGCCGTGTCTCAGTCCCAGTGTGGCCGATCACCCTCTCAGGTCGGCTACGCATCGTCGCCTTGGTGAGCCATTACCTCACCAACTAGCTAATGCGCCGCGGGTCCATCTGTAAGTGACAGCCGAAACCGTCTTTCATCCTTGAACCATGCGGTTCAAGGAACTATCCGGTATTAGCTCCGGTTTCCCGGAGTTATCCCAGTCTTACAGGCAGGTTACCCACGTGTTACTCACCCGTCCGCCGCTAACATCCGGGAGCAAGCTCCCTTCTGTCCGCTCGACTTGCATGTATTAGGCACGCCGCCAGCGTTCGTCCTGAGCCAGGATCAAACTCTCCGAAAAAGTACAAAACCGAAGTTTTGTTTTTCGTCAGCGTTTGACTGACTACCTATGAAGTATCATAGGATTTTTTATAAAAATTCGAATTAACAGGTACGTTTTGTCTTGTTTAGTTTTCAAAGATCATCTTCGCCGTTCTTAGCGGCTTTAATAATATAACATTTCGCTTCATCTTATGTCAACAACTTTTTTAAAGTTTATTTCCCGAAGCGTTTTGTGTTTGTCACTGTGTGTCAGCGACGATTAATAATATATCACGAAAACATTCTATCGGTCAACGCCTTTTCAAAACTTTTTTTGAAATAGTTTTATTAAGCATCTTAAACCCTTGTCCTGCATACAATCAAGTAACAATCTTGGACAAGGCAGGAGTGTTTGAATTGAGTCGATTATATGTGTTGCCTATTAAACGGCTGAAGCAAGTTGTCATTATTCTTGTAGCAGCCCTTGCAGCTGCAACCTTTTTTTATGTACAAAAGGCACCGCCGCTGTCGGTATTTAAAACTGAACATGGACCCCGAGCCATTTATAAAGGCGAGATTTCATCAAAGCATGTCTCTCTCACTTTTAATATTGGCTGGGGGGATGAGAAGGCTGTTCCTATTTTAAATGTTCTTCGAGAGTACGGTATAAAGAACGCCACTTTCTTTCTGTCTGCTTCTTGGGCTGAGCGTCATCCTGATATCGTGAAACAAATTAAGGAGGACGGCCATCAAATTGGAAGCCTCGGCTATGCTTATAAAAATTATAGCCAGCTTGAGGATAGTGAAATCAAGCAAGATCTTGTCCGTGCACAAAATACATTTCAAAAGCTTGGACTGGATGACATTCAACTATTAAGACCGCCAACTGGACAGTTTAACGAAACAGCACTGAAAATTGCCACTCAGTACGGTTATACCGTTGTTCATTACAGCATTAATTCACAGGATTGGCTGAATCCGGGGGTCGACCAGATTGTTCAGAATGTAAATGATCGTATGAAAAGCGGGGACATTGTTCTCCTTCATGCCTCAGATTCAGCAACCCAAACCGCTCAAGCCTTACCTGCTATTTTGAAACAAATAAAAGAAAAGCATTTAAAAAATGTGACGGTTGGCGAACTGATCTCCAATACGAAAACAAAGTCATCGGAAGTTAAGTAGCTTTCGCTTTTGAAAACCGCGGCATCGCTAACAGCTGAAACGCATTACAGCCTAATAGCGGGAATAGCATTAAATACAGCCAGTCCTCTTCATTGACTCTGAGCGCCGGGAACCATTCTAACGACGTGATGACGACCATGAGAAACATTGCAGAAATAAATGTTTTCTTAGAGGACTGCTGCTGTTTAAAGTAAGCCACGATCAAAGCAAACACACCGATAAATAAAGGCAGCCACAAGTATGGAAGAAATGATTCATTCTCCCCGAAAAACAAAAATCGCAAGTAAGCTAAATCAAACAGCACAAAAATCACAAGAAACAGCTGAATGGTATTCCATAAAGAATGTGACCGGAAAATCTCTAACGCAAATCGGTGCACCGTCAAGAAGACAACAAACCCCATCTGGCTAATGACACTAAAGATCATCCCTACACCAATGAACCAAAACAACACAGATGCGATCTCTAGAATTTCAAACGATATAAAAAGCTTCTGATATTTTCCCCACTCCAGCGCAAAGCCTACCACGCTTGTAATGACCGCTCCAACAGCTAGCACAGAGAAGAAAAAACGAACTAAATCCCGACTTTTCATTGAATTGATCCAACCCCTATTTTTGTTATGTATAAATTTACGTGAAACATTCATATTAAAAGTAAGACATGTAACGAAAGGAGCCACAGTATGTCAAAAGGCATCTTGCGTATAGTGAGCTGTTTTCTTCTTTTATCTCTAACAGCTTGTGCTCCCAAAACCCAATCCTCATCTAATATGGACTATGACGAAACAAAAAAAATGGTCGTCGATATATTAAAGACAGATGACGGTAAAAAGGCCATTCAACAGTTATTAAATGACGAGGCAATGAATGAAGCTTTGGTAATGGATGAACAAACTGTGAAAAAAACGATAGAGAAAACACTGACTTCTGATAAAGGCAAAGAGTTCTGGAAGAAGGTCTTTGAGGATTCTAAATTTGCCGAGACTTTCGCAAAATCCATGCAGCAACAGCATGAAAGGATGTTAAAACAGTTAATGAAGGATCCTGACTATCAACAGCTGATGATGGATATTCTCAAGGATCCTGAAATGGAAAAGAAATACGGTGAACTGGTAAAAAGCAAAGAGTTTAGAAAGCACTTAGAAAAAGTCATTACGGAAACATTAAGCAGCCCTCTTTATAAGAAGAAATTCGAAGATGAGCTCAAAAAGGCAGCATCTGAAAGCAGCAGTGATTCCGGATCGCAAGGCAGCGAAGGAAGCGACAGTTAAACATCACCCGAGTGGCATTCATCCACTCGGGCTTTCATTATGCTTTCACTGCTAATTGTTCAATGACTTTATTCGCAATGTGTTGATACACTTCTCCTGTCGGATGACTTGCATCATAGACAGAAGGCGCGAAATCATCCTCATTCCAATCAGGCTGTCTTAAAGGAATTTGGCCAAGGACTGATACATGCAGCTCTTCAGCCAGCTTGTCCCCGCCACCTTTTCCAAAGACGTATTCCTTCTCACCTGTTTTTTTGCTTTCATAATAGCTCATATTCTCAACGACACCGAGCACCTCATGATCTGTTTGCAGTGCCATTGCGCCTGCTCTTGCTGCAACGAAGGCAGCCGTAGGATGCGGTGTAGTAACAATGATTTCTTTACAGCTAGGCAGCATTGTATGAATATCAAGCGCCACATCTCCCGTTCCAGGCGGAAGGTCTAATAGTAAGTAATCTAATTCTCCCCACTCAACTTCGTGGAAGAAGTTATTTAACATTTTTCCAAGCATCGGCCCTCTCCAAATTACCGGTGCATTTTCTTCAACAAAAAAGCCCATTGAAATCACTTTGACTCCAAAGCGCTCCACAGGAATAATTTTTTCCCCTTTAACTGTTGGTCTGACAGTGATTCCCATCATATCCGGTACACTAAAGCCATAAATATCAGCATCAATCAGCCCGACATTTTTCCCTAGACGAGCGAGCGCTACAGCAAGGTTAACTGAAACAGTCGATTTACCAACGCCGCCCTTTCCACTCGCAATCGCTAAGAACTCAGGCGGGTTTTTAGAGTTAAGCAGGGTTTCTTCCTCTTCTTGTGATGGCATAAACTTTTCAAGTGTTTCCTGAGGCAGTTCCTCAAAACGAAGTCCTACTGTGTTAGCGCCTGCTGATTTCAAGGCTTGTACGATGTCTTGCTGCAGCTTCATCTGCTCAGCAGTGCCTGTTTTTGCAATAGCCACCTTCAGGCTCACATGCTCTTTCTCAGGCTTTAGGCTGATTTCCTTGATGGCATCCAGCTCACCAAGCGGTATATGAAGGAAAGGTTCGTCCATCTTCCCAACTAGTTTTCTCACATCATCTTGTCCGATCATAGCAGAACCTCACCCTTTATTGAATTCGTTTACAATCCAAGTATATCATACATATCCTTACAATGTCTGTCCTGTTTGCCTGCGATCAAAAGGAAAAAGCCCCTTATTCAGGCGGCTCTTTTTGCTCTGTTAAATATCTTAAAATCCCTTTATAAATAGAGGCGGCAATTTGATCCTGATATTTAGGTGTTGCCAGCTGGCCAGCCTCTTTTGGATTGGAGAGAAATCCAATTTCCACAAGAGCTCCTGGCTTTGTGACATTTTGCATTAAATAAATGCCGTTGATCCGCTTCGCCTTTCGATCTGTGTTTTCAAGGTTTCTGCGCAATTCATCTTGAATGAACTTCGCTGCCTTTTCATTTTCTTCATACTTTCCGTAAAAAAACGTCTGAGCCCCGCTCCATTTGTTAGATGGTATCGCATTTAAATGAATGCTTAAATAGAGATCCGCTTCAGACTCATTGATGACTTTGACGCGGTTCCTTAAATCCTCCGCTTTCTTCCGGGCATATCCCCTTGTATTCTTTGATGATAAATCAGAATCATCCTCTCGGGTCATGAGAACAAGCGCTCCCTGCTCCTGCAAATAGTCACGTATCTTCATGGATACATCCAGTGCAATCTCTTTCTCAAGCAGCTCTCCTCCTACAGCCCCGCCATCTGGACCGCCGTGACCCGGATCTAAATAGATGATCTTCCCGCTTAGAGGCAAATTCCACGATTTCCATGAATCATCATTTAGAAATTGAAACCTGAATAAGAATAAGAGGACAATAAACCCAATTAAAAACCCTGTCCACTTCAGCTTTCTTTTCATCCCTGTCCCTCCCATACACCATTATTTTATAGATATGGGACAAGGGCTGGAAATATGCTTAGTGCAGCCGAAGCTTGTGTCTTTTTTCTGATTCACGAAAGCCTTCCTGCCACCACATGCTTAAAAATTCTTTCGCAGATGGATACAAACACGACATCTTCCGCTCCATACGGAACATATTCCCCCAAGATTGCAAGCATCCTGCCAGCTCTTCAATCAGCTCAGCTTCCTCCTGAGAGGACCGCTTCTTGATATCGTCGAACGATTCGCCGTATTTACTCGACTCACCATATCTCCCGCCAGCTAAAAAAGCTTCAATGGCGAAATCGATGCAGCCATCACTCATAATACCGGCTGGATCATCTGCAAATGGAAACAGCTTCTTCGTGAATTTCTCGGAAGCAGCCGTTACTTGTTGAAGAGACAATGTACGCAAAAGCTTCTTTTCAAGCGTGACATCTCGTTTTGTTTTCAGTTGATAAAATGAAAGCACTTCTGCCATGGACTGAACTCCTTTTTTCTTTGTATTGTTCGTTGGTTTGAACAAAACATGCAGTTCAGTAAATGGAAATGACGTTCAGTGAACGATCGAAATGGAAAATTGTGATAAAATAGACATTTACATATAGAAAGAATGCTAAAGGAGCAAAATCAATGAAGAAATGGATGTATATCCTGCTGCTATTAACAGTCGCCCTATCTGCATGCAGCATTCAAGCCACAGAGAAAAAGAGCGATATAAAAGGAATAGAAGACATATCCTTAAAACAACTTTCAAACCACAAAAACACGTATCTCGGTGACAATTCAGCCATTCGTGAAATCTTATCAAAACTTCCTGGAGGCGTAATTCGTGAATTTGAAATCATCGATGGAAAAGCATTAAACGTCACATATGGGGCAAAAGAAAATGACAGCTATACAGAAGAACAGTTTGACGCCTTCTGGTTTGATCAAAAGGACACGATCGAAAAAACGTATTTATACAACGCAATCGCACTTTATATTCTTGTCGATAACGTAGAGCAAGTAACACTTAATATGAGCTCTAAAGATGAACCTTCCGTCACGTTTAAAAGAAAACAGTAAAAAAGCTACTTACTCATTTAAGACATGCAATACAAAGCTTTGGCAGAAAGGACTTGTATATGAAAGACCATAAAATGATTACCATGGAAAGGAGCCTAAAATCAAAGGGTTTTAATATTTATTTAAATGTCTACAAATGAACAAATCAGGGATAAGTTGTTATATCAGTAAATCGATTAGTTGGATTATCTTCTATAACTCGATAAATTAACTCAGCAATATCACAAGGAGTAAATTTGCTCACTTTAAAATGTTTGAATTGTTCTGCAATCGATAAATCATTACTATTATTTATTATGTCTGTATCTGTCGGCCCTAAAGATAAATGAGCTACTCTTACATTTGATTGTTCCATCGCCAATTCCTTGTATAGCCCTTCTGAAATGACTTTTACAGCATTTTTTGTAGCACTATAAATAACTCCATAAGGAGGGACTTCTTGACTAACTGTAGAACCTATATTTATTATAATGCCCTTATTCACAGATCGCATGTACGGTAAGACTAGGCTTACTCCATTAATTACACCTTTAATGTTTACATCAACAGCATTGTGCCATTTTTGAAGTTTTCCATCTTTTATTAATGATAAAGGCATTAAACCAGCATTGTTTATTAAGACATCTATTTTACCATATCCCTCCATCACAATTTCAATCATTTTTTCAAATTCCTCAATTTTGGAAACATCTATTGGAATTATTAACGGACGGCCACCAAGCTTCTTTATTTCCTGCGCAACATTATAAAGCTTCTCCTTATTTCTCGCAACAAGTACAACATCAAAACCTTTTTGAGACAAATAAACTGCTGTTTCATGACCAATTCCACTACTAGCTCCTGTAATTATAACTACTTTTTTCACCTGATAACCCCCTCTTATTTTTTTATTAAATTATTGACATCACAATAATGGATTTTTATCTCAAAAGGTGGTGCAGTTTTTAAGTTTTCCCATGAAAGCTAACGTACTTTTCTTAGCTTATTATCATTTCGAGTTATAAAGTAGAGGAAAGAAAGTTGAATACATGTTTTAATTTTAAAAAAAGTTCAATTCTTTTTAGAATTGAACTTTTTTTAAAATTATTTTTCTACCTCAATGCCCATACTTCTTGCAGTACCTTCAACCATTTTAATAGCTGTTTCTATAGAAGAGGCATTTAAATCTTGCATCTTATATTCTGCAATTTCTTTTATCTTAGATTGGCTTATTTTGCCAACTTTTTCTTTATTTGGTTCCCCCGAACCCTTTTTGACACCTGAATCACGTTTTAATAATTCTGCAACAGGTGCAGTTTTCAGTTTAATTGAATAAGAACGATCTTCATAAACCGTAATTTCAGCTGGAACAATAAGCCCAATTTGTGCTTGTGTCATCGCATTATAATCTTTACAAACACCCATTATATTTACACCTGTCGGTCCTAGAACTGTACCAACTGGTGGTGCAGGATTAGCTTTACCCGCAGGCAATTGGATTTTAACAATCCTACTTACTTTCTTTGCCATAGTATATCTATCTCCTTCTCGGTTAAATTTGCATTTTTAAAAACAGTTCGCCTGAAAGCAACACCTCTATGCATTATATCCATTTTGATATTACAAGTCAAATATCAATGAATAGTATAGCCTCCATCAACCATTATATTTTCGCCCGTAATCATTTTATTATGATCACTACTGAGGAACATTACAACGTAACTTATATCCTGTGGTTTTGCATATTGATTAAGCGGTATTTTTGACAAAAATGCTTTTTGGACATCTTCATGAGCTAAAAAGTCTTTACTTTTGGTCGTTTCAACGTAAGTTGGTGAGACACAGTTAACCAATATATTGTATATTGACCATTCTAAAGCTAAAACCTTAGTCATACCTATAAGACCAAATTTACTGACACAATAGGGTGCCCTTAGTCCATTAGCAACTACACCATGTTGTGAGCCAATATTAATTATTTTTCCTCCCTTTTTGTTATCTTGCATCTTAACAGCAATTGACTGGGATAAGAAAAATGTTCCTTTTAAGTTAACGTCTATTATTGTGTCCCAATCTTCTTCATTCACTTTTAAAGCCGGGCGAAAAATATTGTTACCGGCACAATTTATAAGTATATCAACTTTTTCTTTATACCCCTGTATTTTTCTCTTTATATCATTTATATCAGTGATATCTATTAAAAGGATATCAATTTTATTGTTAAATTTATCAAATATCTTGCTTTTAATTAACTTTAATTTAGTTTGACGAGAAGGTAAATCCGATAAAATAATATTTCCTCCAAGTTCTGAAAATCCTAATGCAATAGTAGTTGCAATATCACTTGATGCACCCGTGATAAGAATGTTTTTTTTAGAAAAATCAAAAAAATTCATTATTTTACTCCTATTATATTTGTGATAAATCGTTTGTTAAACGAAGAAGCGGTTTAAATTTCCCTATTGCTAATTGAATTAGAATATTTTCTGTAACATCGAACATACGCTCTAAATTTTCACCCTGATAACTTAACATGGGGTGACTACCCAGGTTTATACCAGCTGCATTAAGTTGAATTTGATGCATAATTCTTCCTGCCTCCATCTGAACAGCTCTATAACCTCTTAAATTCATATTCTTTAGATAATAATGAATGTTTGAGGCTACATGAATTATTAATGGTAATTCTGTCAAGTTGAAATTTTTTCTAGTGAGGTTTCTTTGAATATTAAAAGCAAAGTCTCCTCTTTTAACTAAAATAAAATTTTGATTCAGTTGATCATAAAAATAATAGCCTTTAGCTAATCCTTTAACATTATTTGCATAAAAATAAAGTTTCACAAAACGAAAGGAATGGTACCCTTTAATAGGTACATCTACACTAAAATTCTTTTGTAATGACATATCTAAAATATTACGAACTTGTTCACAATCTAATTGATCAAACAAGAAGTTTTCGCCAGGAGAAACTCTATTACGAGATGCATATAATAAATCATATGGATATGGATAATCTATATCTTCTCTGTAATAAACAAGATTATTAGTAAAGCCTGTATTAAATAAACTATCATTAGCTATCAAACAATTTAATTCTTTAATCTCTGTATATAAATAATTAGGAGGTGTATAGCTATGCTTTAAAAAGCCAAGTTGATTTCTCTTAATAATGGGATTAACCACTTTATTATCTCTATATGTTAGTTTATTAGTGATTTCAAGTTTCACCGCTGCATAAGTTGTTTCTTCACTTATATCAATTCCTAATAAGCTATTTAATGCGTTGTCATCAAATAAATATTTAGTAGTTGATTGAAATCCAAAAATTTTAGACATTAAGTAGACCTGACCAACGATAGCCCCTATATCAAGCCCTTGTAGTCGATATGAGAAGTTAAGATATTTAAAAAAATTTTTCCAGTAAAAGGATGTAATGAATATATATATTCCTTTGCCATCCTCATTTAACGCTTCGTGAATATATTGATCAAAGTTTCCTTTTCTCAGACATACTAGTCTCGGACCAGTTACATCAAAATAATAAATACCTGAATCCATCTCACTAATTCCCGTTATATAAACATAAAGTTCACCAGGATATAAGCCACCTCCGGAAGCAACACTACGTCTAAAAAAACTAATGGATTCACCAGTATTCAACTCTGACTTATTGGTTAACCAATTGTAATTAATTAGACCATAAGTATACCAAAGCATATAACTCAGTTGTTGAAAAACTGAATAATCGTTATTTTCCACTTCATTTTGAGAAATTGGAAAATCAGTTTCCAGATTGATATGGTTATAATTAGGGTAAATTTTAAAATTTATCGGTTTTCCAAACTTGCTTATACTCTCGTCAACATTCGTTACAGAGGAAGGGTTATATTGTAGACTTTTTAAAAAACTCAATTTTTCTTTACTTATTTTTAACATAGCCAATACTCTCTTTTTTAAAATTACGAACTAGATTCATAGTATCTAAGTTATATTTTTCTTCTACAGCTTTATAAATAAGATAACAAAGTAGATAACGATCCAAATTTCTAAGACCTAAATTTTTTACCATTAAGTAAGTAAAAACGGTTATTAAACGCGAAGATAAGAAATCTATATCATTATTCATATAATCTATGAAATCTGGATTCTCTAAGATTAAATTATGAAAAGGACTTTTCTCCAAAAAATCTCTGTGTCCTGCATCTTTTTGTTCATTCAGGTCAAATGGCTTCATGTTACCTTTTTCAATCTCAGATCTCATTAAACTTTTCATTCTTCTAATAACCTTTTTAAATAATTCGGAATTTTCATTTAAATTTTGTTTTTCTATTAAATTTTCGATTTTACCAAAAATATATTCTTTATTTACCAAATAAATTTTATTGAATTTTTCTTTTAAAACGTTAGGGTTTTTCCATCTTGTAAAAAATCCATTTACATGAGAAGCAAATGAAAAATACCCACTAGTTATTGATTCGTAATTATAGTGGGCTGAAACTAGAAATAAGTCTAAGATAATATCTAGCCTATCATTATAATCGTTAACTGTAGAACCAATACTTTTCAGAACAACTTCATTTGTACATTTATAGAAATCTGCTAATAATTCATCTCCCATTGGTCCAAATTTCCCTTGTGTATCATTAAATTTATGGTTAAATTTAGTTTTAACATCAATAATTTGTTTAATGCTATTTTCTATATTAACAATCTTTGGCTTAGCTATATTAGAATTAAAATACAAATCTATTCTGTTGTTTTGATTCTCTTCCTTTCTAGTAAAAAAATAATCAGTATAAATTTCTACATTAGAATTAATTTTTGGAATTATGGAATTAATAAAAAGGTTTTCATCTATATTACTTTGTATTTTCAATTGTGTAAACCGTTGCATTTATAAATTCCCTCCTTCCTAAAATTTTTAATACTGCAATTGATGATATAACTTAGATAGGCTTCTTCATATGGTTTAAGTCCTATTCTGTTGTTCGTCATATGAATATAACTCGTCATTATATAAGTAGCACCTTCTAACCAATCACTCTTTTTTATCTTTTTATTACTTAAAATCAAATCATTTCTTTCTAAACCTTTTTTTATTCTAGACACTGTATCTTTCAAGTGCCCATTCCAATCAAGATTAACTTCAAATTCCAAATCGTTTTTTTCATCTAAGGAATTCAAAATATATTTATCTAATATATCCTTTTGTAAAAGATATTTTTTGTAGAAATATCTTTTAATTGTTATAGTATCCCCTTCCATATACCTTGACCATAATTCAGTATAATTATCTAAAAAAATTATACAATCATCGATTTTCAAATGCATGGCCTTTAAATACGAGAGGATCACTTTCATACCCATAAAATACTTATCTTTATTGTCGTTTAATTCACTTAAAAAATCAAAAATTAACAAGCTTGAATTAAAAAAATGTTCTTCAGCTAATTTTATTCCGTGTTTTCCTCCATACTTTTTAAACTCAGGCACGTATAATTCTTCGGTAACTGTATTATTGACCATAATACGATTGTTTTTTAAAGAAATATTCTCTAAATTTGCTAGTCGATTCAACTTTCTTGTCATCATATTATCATTATCTATATTTTTAGAAGGATATTTATTTAAAAACATTTTAATATGATTAACAATCATCTCATTAATTTTATTAGTATCATTATTTACAACTAACTTTATTCTAAACCTAATATGTGGACCTCCTTCCCAATATCTAATAAAGAAAAATTTCTCAATTTTCCTTTCTACTAATAGTTTAACTGTTAAAGGTTTAATTGATTCCCTTATTAATTTGTCCAAATCACCATGATAGTAAACATGATATGCCTTCCAAGCTAAAGAATTATTTTGCACTATTTCCCCTCCTTTAATATTAATAATACTCAATTAAGAACTCCATAGCATTCTGAGCGACATCCCCATAGAATTTATCATTTATGTTAGGCAAAACCTCTTGAAGTGTTACTGAACCCCTAGCATCTTGGATGATTTTCTTCAAAGCTTCGGTGTGAAAGTAATTTTCAGAGTCCAAAAACTGTGGTTTACGATAACGAGTCTTCTTTATTTCATCTATCCAACTATTTAAATCTTTTTCTAAAATATCATTCTCTGAGAAAGCATCAACAGTATTTGCCACTCTTAAAAATACATGTTTAGGGATTTTTTTTGACATGAAAAGTTGATATATATTTAGAAAAGATTTAGTTTTATCTTCACTAAATTGATCATTAATAATATTCGATGGCATTTTCCATGTTTTTCTATCAAGAACAATGGATCCTAGCATTAGTCTAGGAAGTCTCTCTACTTCTTTAGAATTTTCATTTATGAATTTATTCCAAAAAGAATACTCTATACCATTTGTCTGTGTGAAACTGGATAACACTTTATACAATGGGGGTGCAAGCATTGGAAATAAAAAACCTAATGGCACTAATTCAATAATTTTTTTATATCTTTTAGAAAACAATTGGATTCTTTCAGTTTTTTCATCATAGAATATTTCGATATCTGATAGATATATTTGATTAATTCCCTCATTTGGGTAACATCCTGGATAGGTTATTTCATTATCTAATAAAGGAGGATGCGTATTTATATTCAATCCCATTACAGCATTCAAATCCACTAAGATTTTATCATGATTTGAAATATTTTTATAATTAGATTTTATCGAATTTACAAAATCACTATTAGAATTTTTCTCGAATAAATTACAGTATCTAGAAAAATGTTTCCCGTGACCAGGTCCTAATTTATTTATAACCAAGAGTTTCTTATTGCCACAATGTGCGATTTGAAAATAAATAGAGTAATTAATGTTTTTTATAATTTTCGGGAACTTATGCGTGAATTTCTTTACCCACGAATGATCTATAGTGATAGTTTCTTTACTCTCTTTGATTGCTTCCTTTAAATAGTTATAGAATTCTTCTCTTAATATTTTTATTTCTCGATATATTTCACTTTGTTTTACCTTCCTCCATACATCTTGGTAATTCTCATATTTTTTGTAGTTTTGATAAAATTCTAAAAAATCAACTCTGTCATCTTTACTATATAACTCTTCAAAAATTATTCCCATAGATATTTTTTCTAATATATTATCATCAAATAAAGGCATTAATTTACCTACCATTGCTAGGTCTTTAATATTTTCTTGCCATTCACCCATATTTAATTTTAAGTCAGTTCCATTATAATAAACATCTTCAAATACAAGGGAGGTCTTGCTATCATGATATAATTCTAACTCTAACAACATATAAATTTTTTTTAATTGTTTGGAGATTTCATTCAAATATATTCTTCGCTCTTTGTGATTGGACTTTGAAAATTTGCTGAGAATTTTCGATATCTCTTTTAAATGTTTTAAGCAATCTTGTACTAATTTATTATCTATAGGCTTTAACACCTCTACTAAACCATTTAAATAATCGTACTCCTGTTCTCCCAAACCCAGGTGTATATCTACTAAGCCAATACTTTCTAAATATAGAATTAGCTCTAAAATTTCTCCCTTATAATTTATATTTTCTCTAATACTGGATATCATCTTATTGACTTTCATTTTTTTTCGATCTTTTAATAATTTAATTATATGATCAACTATCTTATTATCTTTAATAGATATAAAATTCTCATTTGAAAAAGCCTTTGCAGTACCATCTTTTCCTCTAACAAAAAAATTTATCCGTTCTATCTCTTGTTGCTTTTTAATTGTATTATTTATGCTTATAAATGCGTTTTTTTTAACTTGTTTGATACCTAGTAACTTTCTTTCTATTGTTTTTAAATAAACTAGATTTAAATTCACATAACTATTAATATGATTTAAGTCTAGTTTTATTGATGTTTGCTCTTTCTCCTCAAAAAAACCATAGCCTAAACCAGTAAAAGAACTGAACGGTGTTGGTTTAAGAATCATACGATTTAAATAATTAACTAGAGATAATTCAGCATGTCTATTTTTTTTGGATATTTTTAGTTCTTTGTCGTCTAGCTCTAAATATTTTAATAATCTATCGTATAGGTGAACATTAGAAAGCTGAATAGCTTTTATAAAACTATCATCATTTATTATTTTTTTAAATAAAGTTCTCTTTTTAATTAATTCAGAATCAAAGTCATCTTTGAGCTTCTTTTTCCCTAAATTATATCTATTCATTAATTCTAACCATTTATTTATATCCTGCACAATTTCACTAGAAACATCTTTTAAATCATATTTCTCAATTTTTTCTGGTCTGAGATTAAATATATCTCGTTTTAGATTTAATAATTTTTTAGTATCTATTACTTCATTATTATTTTTAACGAAATAATACAGTTCATTTGTTAATTTAGATGATTGCTCTTTAATTTTAATAAATAAATTATTTTGATTCTTAAAATTTGATATTGTATCACTGAATTTCATATTAGTAATAGATTCGATATCTTTTCCAGCAATTCTAACTAAAAAGTGTGGAGCAATATTAATATCTTTCATTTTTTTCACCTTTCTTTTATCATGGAAAAGGGTGTGGGATTGCCTTATTTTTCATTAATTCTTTTTTATTCGGAATACTATATCCTAATGATTCTGGTACACTAAACAACCTAGGTAATTTTTGTAGTCTCCTCATATCATGTCCGAAAGTCATGGGTAACATTCCTGGTACAATAACTTTTACACATTTTAAACCGCTACTGTCCAATTCTTCAGCTGTTTGATCCACTACTATTATATTTAAGTCTAAATTTATAAAGTGTTTTATTACTTCTTGCAAATCTAAGTGCAGATTATTTGTGTAATTTATAGTTTTAATTTCTGATAAATCAATGGAATTTCGGTTTTTTAATAAAAAATCAAAATAGGATTCTGCTTCTTTCAATCCAAATAACAGAGAATGGTCTTCCATATTTTTTACCAATGAAAAATCTTTTAACATTTTCTTTAATTCTTGCTTTCTATTTTTAAATTTCTTTTGAAGCGCTATTAAGATACCACATAATTCTTGAAGTGTATTTTCTATTGCTTTAAATTTGCTCAAATGACTTCCTGCAGCACAAAGTATATTTAATCCTTCTTCTTTTTTATTCTTTGCAATAGCCCAAATACAAGGTATCTTACTTTCTAGCGTCATATTATATAAAGTGATCTCATAATCTGTGAGATATTCAAAACGGTTTATCATTAATTGTATGTTTGCATCTTGTATAGATTTCAGTTCTATCCTTTCTAAGGGTAAACGAGTATACCAACTGATCAAAAATGCATCCCTCTCTACTATTTCAAACAATGCATGTAAAGTTGCCTCTAAAATACTACCTCCTAGTGCGCAACCATTTGATATCTCGTATACAAAAGAGTTTTGAAGACCGTCTCGATAATTCAATCCATAATAAGCATATGTTTCTGGTACTAATACAGGCTTTCTTTTTGTGATTGAATATCCCCATATCCACTTTATTTTTCTATTTGGATCAAACTCTTTAAAGGGAAAATGGTCAAGCTTGTATTGTGATGAAGAATGTAATCCTAATAAACTTGGATCTAAAGCTTCTGATTTTAAATCATTGTAACTTCCTGTGATATTGGTTATATTTCTTCTAGGTTCCATTCCACAATATCTCTCTAAACCCTCTAACATAGCTGTTAAATGGCTATCTGAATAGCTATTAGTACGTCCTACGCCGACTTCATCTTTACCAACTTTTAAAGGTAAATTTGCAACAGATACCGCAAAAGGACTTTCATAGTCATCTAATAAAGTATTAAATAATCCAGTTTGTGTATCTAAATAGTTTTCTAAGCTTTTAGTAAGTTCTTGTTTACTGATACTTCTATATTCCTTTTGAAATTTATTTATATTTGAAAGAGCCTTTTCGAATGTTTGTATTGTCTTTTCTTTAGATTCTGGTTCGAAATGACGACATATTTTACAATGTGAATTTGGTTTAAAATTATGGAGGTTAAATTTTAATGTTTCCTTATCTATTAAATAAACACTTTGTTCTTTTAAAGAACTTAATAAGTTCAAGGCTAAGTTCATTATTAGTTGTATTGTTGATGATGTTATATTATTAAAGTACAAACCTTTAATATCTTTTGATTCAATATATTCCCTAATTTTATATAAATTTAAACGATCTTTCTTTGTCATAAACCATCTATAATAAAAACAGTCTATACATCCCTTACTATACTTTTCTCTAAGTGGCCCGACAAAAATATTATTAAAAATATTGGTTATATATAACCATTTCAAGTTAGTTTTACTTAACATATCTTCTATTAATAAAAACTTGTTAGTATTCCATTCCTTTATAAAAACTATTGCATATTGAATACCTCTTTCGACCTTCAAAAAATCTTCTAAAGAATTAATAGCTTCATTAATACTTATCTGTAAAAATACATAATTTCCTCCACTAAACATATGGAGTTGTTTTTCAAGTGATATCGTTTCATCCCCAATAATTAAAATTTTTTTAGGCATCACTTTCCTTTGTCACCTCCTGTAAGATATGACCCATTATAGATACTTTAGAAAATGTGAAATTATCTTTAATTTCAAATGATAGTATATCAATACCTTGTTGCCTTAGGAATTTTAGGATCGTTTCATTATCCCATTCACCTGTAAATTTAAAATTCAAATTACTTATTGAGTAGCTTTCCGTATTCTTTTGATGTTGTATAATAAAAGTTCTAATAGCATTTTTTAAGGCAGTAGTTATTTGGAATGATAAACCAAAACCTGTAAAGTTTGAATCACTACATTTAACGCAAAATAAATTTTCGTTTAATTGGTGATAATATAGATCGATATTAATATCTTGTTGGATACAAATGTTATAAAAATAGGCGATATCTTCATCATCTAAATATTCATTTATTTCAATTTTGGTTTCATTTCTATTAGGAATATAATTATTTATAATATATTTAAGTAATATTTTCAATAATCCTACTTTATTAGCCACTTCCTTGTTGTCATTAACACTAATAGTTAATTCATCTTTATTACTAACCCTATTTAAAGAAGTGTTTATAACTTTTTGACTATCCCTTAGACTCACTAGACTCACTTTTAAATTTAAGTCTTGACTAACTAATTTCTCTAAAGCTTTATAGTAAACATTTAATCGTGCCTCTGAATGGTCATCACCAAATTCAACAACTTTTTCTTTCAATAATTTATTATTTCTAATTATAACTTCCCAATTTGAGAACGGAATTTGTGGATTGTCCCCTCTACCTATTTCTATTATAGGACTACCATACTTGCTCTCAAAACTCTCAAAATTTTGAATGAAGTCAAAATTTTGATTATCTTTTCTTTTAGATAAAGAATTTAGTTTAAAATAATCCCCTTGTAATTTATTGTAATTCAAAACAAAAGCGTTCTCCTTCAAAGCACTATCAACGCCATTAGTCACATATTTAAAAATTTCAAAACTAATTACACTAGACAGTAATGAGTTCACTGTAAAATTAGCAGAACACATATTTAACTGATTATATGGAAGTAAGAATGTCTCTTTAAAAGCTAACCAATCGTCTTCACATGTTATAAATGGGCTAATAATGCCTTCATGTTTCATATTATTTATAATTAAGAAATCTATCTCTGGGAAGGATTTAGAATATATTTCTTCTAATTCACTTATATTCATATTTATAAAAACAATAATTTTTTTATCTGTTGATACTTTTAAATCATATATACTTTTATATGTAACAATATTCTTAGAGCCCATATTTTGTAACGATTTTTGAATCATGTTAGTTAACTCATCTTCTCCTATTAACTCAATTTTAAATTGAGAAAATGCTCTAAAATTATTTATTCCTTGATTTGTATAATAATTAAGAAAATTAATCTCATTCTTAAATCCTTCTAAATTAGTATTACTGTAGTTTTCCGATTCCAAATACTTGATAAATTTATTTTTGTCAAGTATTTCTACTACTTTCTTAATTGTTGTAATTTGACCTTCATCTAGATCTTCTAAAATCTCATCTAAGGTATACTCTCCATTTAAATACTCACATATATTCTTAATGAACTTATAGTTTTTTTTCCCTTTAATTATAAAGTAACCGTTATTATTCCTGAAATACGTACCCTCATCCGTAGGAAAAAAAAATGTATCTTCTTTTAATTTAATAATCCTTTTTCTGTTATTGTCCATTTTATCTCCTTTTAGCAAAAACATCTCTTTTTAAAAAAGAGATGTTTTTGTAATTGTTAATAATCTAACAATAGTATTTAGAGGGAGTGAAGTTAAAATATGGATATTAAGAGATTTAAAATTAAGTTGTACAACAGCTACATGTACACACACACGTTGTACACGATGCACCCATTATTTGAGTAGCATCTTCTTCAGACATGGCCTCTGCATCAACCATTTCAGTCACATCAAGCTCTTCAATTTCAATTGAGTTAAGTGCTTTTTTCAAATTTGTCATGTTATTTCACCTCCAGTCAATTATCTCTCCCCCTATTAAAAGATTAACATCGGCCTATAAAAAAAACAACCACTTTTTCTTAAATTTACACAAAAATGGGTAAAACGGGTCATCTAAAGAGAAATTAATATCTATACATTTGAACGTCTTTTAATAACTATCGCATTATATATTTATTATTATAAATATATAATAGGTGTAAAATGTAAAATTTTCACTTCGTTTAGTTTATTTAAAGAGAAAAATATATAAGGATATCAATTTTAAATATATTTAAAATTGCATTTAGACTTGATATTTTTAAACAAATTATTAATTAAAAATAATACCATAAAAAAAGCACCACCGAGAGCTGATGCTTTCAGCTTGTAGACAAAGTCTACAAGCTTTTTTGTATAATAGGGGTATTAACATTTCTGTGGGGGATGAACATGTTATCGAAACGTGAAGAAGAAAGACGCAACCAATTAGAAGTAATGGCTTTAGATGAATTAGTGCCTGAAGATCATCTTGTACGGAAAATAGATCAAGCAATCGATTTTGACTTCGTTTATGATCTTGTCAAAGATCATTATAGCTCCGACAATGGCAGACCAAGTATGGACCCCGTTGTTCTCATTAAATTGGTTTTGATCCAATATCTATTTGGCATTCGCTCCATGTGTCAAACCATTAAAGAAATTGAAACCAATGTGGCTTATCGTTGGTTTATTGGGTATGGATTTTCAGAGAAAATCCCGCACTTTCCTACCTTCGGTAAAAACTACATGAGACGTTTCCACGATACAGATTTATTCGAACAAATTTTATATCGAATCTTAAGAGAAGCGATGAAAAAAGGCCTTGTTGACCCTTCTGTCGCGTTCATCGATTCAACACATGTCAAAGCGAACGCCAATAAGAAAAAACTTGAAAAGAAAATCGTTCGAGTAGAGACGAAAAGTTATCAAAATCAGCTTCATGAGGAGATCAATATTGATCGTGAAGAACATGGAAAAAAGCCCTTACCCCTACAGAATAAAGAAGAAATGAAAGAAATCAAGGTCAGTACAACTGACCCAGAAAGTGGCTACTATGTAAAGGATGAACGTGAAAAGTCATTTGCTTATTCATTTCATACTGCTTGTGATTCAAAAGGGTTTATTCTAGGATCACTGGTCACAGGTGGCAATGTTCATGATAGTCGTATGTTAGATTCACTCGTATCAAAGGTGACAGAGAAAATCGGAAAACCAAATGTAGTCGCAGTAGATGCTGGATATAAAACACCTTACATCGCTAAATTTTTAATGGATCAAGAGATAAGACCAGTCATGCCTTACACTCGTCCAAGAAAAAAAGCTGGTTATTTGAAAAAGAATGAATACGTGTAAGTTGCATATTTTGATTGTTACATTTGCCCCAACGGGCAAATTCTCTCTTATCGAACAACGACTAGAGAAGGCTATAAGCAATATGCATCCGATTCAAAAGTATGTAAGTCCTGCTCATTTCTAGATAACTGTACACAAAGTCAAAATCACACCAAACAAATTCATCGGCATATTTGGCAGGATTACCTAGATGAAGCAGACAACATGAGACTCACTGAAATAAATAAAAGCATTTATGCAAAACGGAAAGAAACGATTGAACGCGTTTTTGCGGATGCAAAAGAAAAGCATGGTATGCGTTGGACAAAACTTCGTGGACTAAAAAAAGTTTCAATGCAAGCGATGCTTACTTTTGCTGCCTTGAACCTTAAAAAGCTAGCAAACTGGACATGGAAAGAACCGTGTCCAGCGTAAAACACATGATGTTTTTATCAAAAAATGTGAAAACCCCACTTTTACTTGAAGTAAAGGTGGGGTTTGTCTACGGTCTGAAAGCACCAGCGAGAGCTGATGCTTTAAAAAACATTTAAGTTCTTTATAGAGTACATGCTAATGATCTACCTTAAAACAAAAACTTTGTATAACGTTAATTGATTAACGTTTTGAGAACTGAGGTGCGCGACGAGCGCCTTTAAGACCGTATTTCTTACGCTCTTTCATACGTGGGTCACGAGTAAGAAGTCCAGCACGTTTAAGTGATGTACGGTACTCAGGATCTACTTCTAGAAGAGCACGAGAGATACCGTGACGAATTGCTCCAGCTTGACCAGAGAATCCACCACCGTGAACATTTACAAGAACATCGTAGCTGTTAGCTGTTTCTGTGATGTTCAAAGGCTGTTTCACGTCTTCGATTAAAGCAGCGAATGGAATGTATTCAGTAATTTCACGATTATTAACGACGATACGGCCTTCACCTGGAACTAAGCGAACGCGCGCTACAGAACTTTTACGACGACCTGTACCGTAATATTGAACCTGTGCCAAATTGTTAACCTCCCTTATAATTAACCGCGAAGTTCGTAAACTTCAGGTTGTTGTGCTTGATGTGGATGCTCAGAACCACGGTACACATTTAATTTTTTGAACATTTGACGACCTAGTGGACCCTTTGGAAGCATACCTTTGATAGCAAGCTCCAACATTTTTTCAGGGTAGTTTGTACGCATCTCAAGAGCAGTTCTTTGTTTCAAACCACCTGGGTGCATCGTGTGACGGTAGTAAATTTTGTCCGTCAATTTCTTACCAGTTAATTCGATTTTCTCAGCATTGATGATGATGACATGATCACCTGTATCAACGTGTGGTGTATAAGTTGGTTTGTGCTTACCGCGCAAAAGTGATGCTACTTCAGTAGAAAGACGACCTAGAGTCTTGCCTGCCGCATCAACAACTAGCCATTTGCGCTCAATTGTGCTTGCGTTCGCCATTGGTGTTGTACGCATGAGTTTCCCTCCTAAATAAATCAATGAATTTTCCTTGAATCAAATGCTACGTTCTATTTCAAAACACAGATAAGTCTTCCGGGGCTTATTTGTGGGGTTGAAATACATACCATATGATATCTTATAACTTTCTGCTTCCTGTGTCAAGAACATGTTACACCTGGTTTAGTTGTCATAGAAAACTTCCCATAAATACAGTCCGTGACTAGGCGCAGTCTTGCCTGCCGCTTCGCGATTTCGGGCGGCAAGCATGGCTTTTATCTCCTCAGGGTGAAATTTACCAGAACCGATTTCAAGCAACGTTCCAGCGATAATCCTCACCATGTTGTATAAAAAACCATTCCCTCTCACACGCATTTCAAGCCCGTCTGAGACGTTTTTCCACTCAAGGGCATAAATATCCCTCACCTTGTCCTGAACCTCTGTATTGGCCGCACAAAAGCTTGTAAAGTCATGTGTCCCAATCAGGTGCTCAGCGGCTTCTTTCATTTTATCGATATCCAGCCGGTAAGGATAGTGGCAGGCATACTGTCTCGTGAACACATTTTGGTGTGTTTCTGTTGAGACCTTATAACGGTACTCCTTCGAAACAACACCAAATCTGGCATGAAACGAATCATCGACCTCCTCAGCCTTTAGAACACGGATATCATCCGGCAGCAGGCTGTTGAGGGCAAAAGGCCATCTCTCCATCGGGATCGAGAGCGGGGTCTCAAAATGGATGACCTGTCCCTTTGCATGAACACCGCTGTCCGTCCGGCCGGAAGCCACAATCGGAATCAGTTCATCCTGTTTGTGCATTCTTGCAAGGGCAGACTCGATCTCCGTCTGTACGGTTCGCTGCCCTGGCTGCACCTGATAGCCTTTAAAATGTGTCCCATCGTAGGATACAGTACATTTGACCTTCATCTAGGAATCACCTAATTTCTAAGCAGCACAAGGAGCGCTGTTAACAGGATGAATAGAAGCAGCGTGAACGTGTCCTTTAAGCCCCAGACAAGCTGACGGTATTTCGTCCGTCCTTCTCCCCCGCGGTAGCCTCTCGCTTCCATAGCGGTCGCCAATTCCTCTGCACGCTTAAACGCACTGACGAAAAGCGGAACCAGCAATGGAACGATGGCTTTCATGCGATCCTTTAGAGGTCCGCTTGTAAAATCAACGCCTCGAGCCATTTGTGCCTTCATGATTTTGTCCGTCTCTTCTAATAAAGTCGGAATAAACCGAAGAGAGATGGACATCATGAGAGCAAGCTCATGAACAGGCAGTTTGATTTTACGGAATGGATGCAGCAGCTTCTCCATTCCGTCTGTCACTTCTATAGGCGTTGTGGTTAACGTAAGAAGTGTCGTCATCATAATGAGATAGACAAAACGGAGTGAAATGAAGATCCCCTGCTTTAAACCTTCTTCATAAATATTCAGAAAACCAAAGTGGAATAGCAAGGCGCCATCCTTTGTCATGAAAATATGCAGAATAAAGGTAAACAGGACAATCCATAGGATCGGCTTCATTCCCTTGAGAATAAAGTATAGCGGCACCTGAGAAACCATCACCACAAGAATGGTAAAGACACCTAACAGCCCGTAAGTGATGTAATTATTAGCAAAAAAGACAATAAAGACAAAAAAGAAAATTGATAACAGCTTTGTCCTTGGATCAAGACGATGGACAAAGGATGAACCTGGCACATATTTGCCGATAATCATACTATCCATCATGATGTCGTGTCCTCCTGATAAAGAGCTGTTAAGGCTTCTGCCATTTCATCCATGGTCAGAAGCGGCCTTGGAAACGTAATACCAAGCTTTTCTTCTAAAGTCTGCTGGAATTTAATCGTTTCCGGGAGGTCGAGACCAAACGAAGACATGTCTGTACGATTGGCAAACAACTCTCTCGGTGTGCCTGTCGCCTTCACTGTCCCTTTATGCATCACAATCATTTGATCCGCATAATGAGCGGCGTCCTCCATACTGTGTGTGACTAGGATCGTGGTGAGGTTTGCCTTTTGATGAAGGTCATAGAACATGTCCATAATTTCCTTCCGCCCGCGTGGATCCAGTCCAGCAGTCGGCTCATCAAGCACAAGCACTTCTGGCTCCATCGCTAAAACGCCAGCAATCGCCACACGTCTCATTTGACCACCGCTTAGTTCAAAGGGAGATCGAGATAATAGGGATTCAGGAAGACCCACCAGTTTCAGCATCTCCTTCGCCTTCGCTTCTGCTTTCTCTTGAGGAACACCGAAGTTCATCGGGCCGAAGCAGATATCCTTGAGGATGGTTTCCTCAAAGAGCTGATGCTCAGGAAACTGAAACACGATGCCTACCTTTTTCCGGAGGGGTTTCATATCCTTCTGCTTTTTATTGGCTTGTAAAACTGTCTCTCCAAGCGCAATGCTCCCCTTCGTTGGTTTGAGCAATCCATTTAAATGCTGCAGCAATGTAGACTTGCCAGAGCCCGTATGACCAATGACAGCGACATAGCTGCCCTCTTTGATGGAAGCATTGACATCATACAAAGCGAGACGCTCAAACGGCGTTTTCATTTGATAACGATGCTCTAATTCTTTGATCGTAATGTCCATAGCTCTTTCACCAATCCTTCTTGTGTCAAATGGGCATTTGCAAGCGGCACACCTTGCTGCTTCAATTGCTTGCTCAAGCGATAGGAGAATGGCAGATCAAGTCCAATCTGAACCAGCTGTTCATCTAGTTCAAATACTTCCTCTGGCGTTCCCTCGGCAAATTTCTTCCCGCCATTCATCACAATGACGCGGTCTGCCTTGGCAGCCTCGTCTAAATCATGTGTGATGGAAATGACTGTGACTGTTCCTTGTTCCTTCAGTAGTCTAACAGTCTCTAACACTTCTTCACGGCCAATCGGATCAAGCATTGATGTTGCTTCATCCAAGATCATGATGTCAGGGCTTGCGGCAAGCACACCTGCAATAGCGACTCTCTGCTTCTGCCCGCCTGATAGATGGTGCGGCTCTTGATCAAGAAACTCCTGCATATTGACCTGTTTGACAGCCCAATCTACACGTTCTATCATCAATTCCCGCTCAACCCCGTTATTTTCTAAACCAAAAGCCACATCATCACGAACCGTTGAGCCCACAAATTGGTTATCTGGGTTTTGAAAGACCATTCCGACCTTTTTGCGAATATCCCAGACACTTTCTTCTTTGAGCTCAATCTCTCCAACCTTGACCGTACCAGCATCCGGTAAAATGAGCCCATTCAGCACACGGGCAAGTGTGGATTTACCTGAACCGTTATGACCAACAATGGCGAGCCATTCATTTTGATTCACATGCAGTGACACTTGATCTAAAGCGGGCTTGTCCGCATCCTTGTGATAACGAAATACAATGTCCTTTACGTCAATTAATGTCTTCCCCATCTCTACCGGACCTCCTCTCAGCTCAACCTCTTCTTTGCTTATTCCTAAAAAAAGCCGTAGTACCTAAAAAAGGGCATAGATCCAGTTATGAACTGTCCCGCCCTTTCTTAGATACACGATATGTGATTAAACTAATTCAATGACAGCCATTGGTGCGCCATCGCCGCGACGAGGTCCAAGCTTCATGATACGAGTGTATCCACCTTGGCGATCTTCGTAGCGAGTTGCAACGTCAGCGAATAATTTTTGAAGTGCATCTTGGTTTGTTTCAGCGTTAGCTACTTCATTACGAATGTAAGCTGCAGCTTGACGGCGAGCATGAAGATCTCCGCGTTTGCCAAGAGTGATCATTTTTTCAACTACAGAGCGAAGTTCTTTCGCACGTGTTTCAGTTGTTTCGATGCGTTCGTTGATGATCAAATCAGTCGTTAGGTCACGAAGCATTGCTTTACGTTGTGCACTAGTGCGTCCTAGCTTTCTGTATGCCATGTGATGTCCCCTCCTTAATTAGAGATGCTGTATGAATAAAAAACACACGAAAATCCTAGTTCACAATGAAACTAGTCAATCGTCTTTACGAAGACCCAGTCCAAGTTCTTCTAGTTTCGCTTTCACTTCTTCAAGAGATTTACGTCCAAGGTTACGAACTTTCATCATATCCTCTTCTGTCTTGTTAGCAAGCTCTTGAACAGTGTTAATACCCGCACGCTTCAAACAGTTGTAAGAACGAACAGAAAGATCAAGCTCTTCAATTGTCATTTCAAGCACTTTTTCTTTTTGGTCTTCTTCTTTCTCAACCATGATTTCAGCATGCTGAGCTTCGTCAGTTAACCCAACGAAAATATTCAGGTGTTCAGTTAAAATCTTAGAACCTAGAGCGATCGCTTCTTTCGGTCCTGTGCTTCCATCAGTCCATACATCTAGTGTTAGTTTATCATAGTTTGTGATTTGCCCAACACGGGTGTTCTCCACTTGATAAGTCACACGAGATACAGGTGTATAGATTGAGTCGATCGGAATCACACCGATTGGCTGATCGTCTCTTTTGTTTGCATCAGCAGGATTATACCCGCGACCTCTTTGTGCAGTTAAGCGAACACGGAAGCTCGCATTCTTGCCAAGAGTTGCGATGTGAAGATCTGGATTTAAGATTTCAATATCGCTGTCGTGTGTAATATCAGCAGCTGTTACAGTACCTTCATCTTGTACATCAATTTCAAGCGTCTTCTCTTCTTCAGAGTAGATTTTGAGTGCAAGCTTTTTAATGTTTAAGATAATCGTTGTAACATCTTCAACCACGCCTTCGATCGTTGAGAATTCGTGTAAGACACCATCTATCTGGATCGATGTTACAGCTGCACCAGGAAGTGAGGATAAAAGGATACGACGAAGGGAGTTCCCTAAAGTGGTACCATATCCACGCTCAAGTGGCTCTACGACAAACTTGCCATACTTGGCATCGTCGCTGATTTCAACCGTTTCGATTTTTGGTTTTTCAATTTCGATCATCTAATAAAACCCTCCTTCAAAACGTCGAAACCTCGAATAGAATCATATGAGATTCCATCCGAAATTCCTCATTGTTTAGTCCCGTATGTGCTCAGGCAACGAGTCGTGTATTCGTCTCATAAATAACTGTATCATAACCCATTATTGACAGGGACACAAAATCTATACAAACAAATTACACGCGGCGACGTTTTGGTGGACGGCATCCGTTATGAGGAACTGGAGTTACGTCTCTAATTGCAGTAACTTCAAGACCAGCAGCTTGAAGCGCACGAATTGCAGCTTCACGACCAGAACCAGGACCTTTAACAGTTACTTCA
Source organism: Bacillus sp. FSL R5-0659 (assembly GCF_038008785.1). Classification (NCBI taxonomy): domain Bacteria; kingdom Bacillati; phylum Bacillota; class Bacilli; order Caryophanales; family Bacillaceae; genus Bacillus; species Bacillus sp. FSL R5-0659. The sequence goes on along the minus strand of NZ_JBBOZU010000001.1, from coordinate 151,538 downwards.
AGTGTTTTAAGACCATGTTCGATAGAACCTTTAGCAGCAGTTTCAGCAGCCATTTGTGCAGCGAAAGGAGTAGATTTACGAGAACCTCTGAATCCTAATGCACCAGCACTTGACCAAGAAATTGCGTTTCCATGAACATCAGTAATCGTTACAATCGTGTTGTTGAAAGTGGAACGAATATGAGCAATTCCAGCTTCAATATTCTTTTTCACGCGACGTTTACGCGTATTTTGTTTACGAGCAGCAGCCATTCTTTAACTACCTCCTTTACTTATTTTTTCTTGTTAGCTACAGTACGACGCGGACCTTTACGAGTACGCGCGTTGTTTTTTGTGTTTTGTCCACGAACAGGAAGTCCTCTACGATGACGGATTCCGCGGTAGCTTCCGATTTCAATTAGACGCTTAATGTTAAGTGAAACTTCACGACGAAGGTCACCTTCTACTTTAAGTTTGTCAATGATATCACGGATTTTACCAAGTTCGTCTTCAGTTAGATCGCGAACGCGAGTGTCTTCAGAAACACCTGCTTCTTTAAGGACTTGTTGCGCAGTCGTACGACCAATTCCAAAAACATATGTTAAAGAAATGACAACACGCTTATCACGTGGAATATCTACACCAGCAATACGAGCCATGATTTGGGCACCTCCTTGTTATTAGCCTTGTTTTTGTTTATGTTTTGGGTTTTCACAGATCACCATTACTTTTCCTTTTCTGCGAATCACTTTACATTTTTCACAGATAGGTTTAACAGATGGTCTCACTTTCATGTGTTTCCAACCTCCTTCTTCCGGAGTTGCTTTATTTGTAACGGTACGTAATTCTACCACGAGTTAAGTCATATGGAGATAATTCTACCGTAACTTTGTCTCCAGGTAAAATGCGAATGAAGTGCATACGGATTTTTCCTGATACATGAGCCAAAACTGTATGACCATTCTCTAGTTCAACTTTGAACATTGCGTTTGGCAAAGTTTCTGCTACAGTACCTTCCACTTCAATTACATCGTCTTTCGCCATTCAAGTGTTCTCCCTTCTTCAAATCAGTAACTTGCTCTCTGACAAATGTACAAATGAGAATCTCTCAATTGTTCATCTATCACCCGACCTGTTTTGAATATACTGTTCTGAACTTCCGGAGATACGCAATCATAAAAGGTTATATGATTGATATTTTTTCTTAGGAGAATGAAATTTACGCTTTTCTCCGTCTGCGATTAGTACATGGCAGCCAACGAACATGCCGATGACACCTGTATACTGATCTTGTTCTTTCTTTGGACTATACAGACAACCTGCCCGATTTGGGCCTGAAAGGCTTCAGTGAAGACCTAAATCTTAGTCAGTATATCAAAACCTGTATCTGTAATCGCAATCGTATGCTCAAAATGAGCACACTTTTTCCCATCAACCGTTACAACCGTCCAGTTATCAGCCAATGTTTTCACATATCGGCTGCCTGCGTTCACCATCGGTTCGATGGCCAACACCATCCCAGGTTTTAGCCGCGGGCCTTTGTTGGGCGGACCATAATGAGGAATTTGAGGGTCCTCATGAAGATCCTGTCCGACCCCATGTCCAACATATTCTCTAACAACTGAAAAATTCTCATTTTCAACATACGTTTGTATGGCATGGGAAATGTTCGACAGACGTTCGCCTGGCTTTGCTTCCTGTAAGCCTTTATATAGAGATTCCTCTGTGACTTCCAGTAGTTTGCGGTCTTCATCACTGATTACCCCAACTGGATAAGTCCAAGCAGAGTCACCATGATAGCCATTTAACTTTGCGCCAATATCGATACTAATGATGTCACCATCACGTAAAACCCGTTTACCAGGAATACCGTGAACGAGTTCTTCATTCACCGAAACGCAAATGCTCCCGCGAAAACCATTATACCCTTTAAAAGATGGGATTGCACCCTGCTTTGTAATAAAACGTTCGGCAATTTGATCCAATTCTTTTGTCGAAATACCTGGTTTTATGTGTTTCTTCAGCTCTTCATGAGTCAGTGCGACAATACGTCCAGCTTCTCTCATAATCTCAAGCTCGCGAGGAGTTTTACAGATAATCATTTATTTAATCCTCCAAGCAGGTCCTTGATATCTGCATATACATCGTTAATGTGCTTCGCACCATCAATGTTTGCAAGATATCCTTTTTCTGAATAGAAGTTCAGTAAAGGTTCAGTCTGCTTTAAGTTCACTTCAAGTCTAGTCGAAACGGTTTCTGCATTATCATCTGCACGTTGATAAAGCTCGCCTCCACACTTGTCACAAACATTTTCTTTCGCAGGTGGATTAAATACTAAATGATATGTTGCTCCGCAATTTTTGCAAATTCTTCGGCCAGTCAGACGCTCCATCAAAGCATCTTTATCGACTTTAATATTAATGACATAATCAATCGTTCTGCCAAGGTCCTTTAGAATTTCTTCTAAAGCTTCAGCCTGAGCGACTGTTCGCGGAAATCCGTCCAGAAGAAAACCTTGTTCACAATCATTTTTGCCAAGTCTTTCTCTAACAATACCGATTGTGACCTCATCAGGAACAAGCTCTCCTTTATCGATAAAGGATTTTGCTTCGAGCCCAAGTTGTGTCTCCTCTTTCATAGCAGCGCGGAACATATCTCCTGTTGAGATATGAGGGATCCCATAATCATCAACAATTCGTTCTGCCTGAGTGCCTTTACCAGCACCCGGAAGCCCCATTAAGACTAAGTTCATTTCGGATTTCCCCTTCCTTACTTAGAGAGGTTGGGCAGCTGCCCAGCCCTCTGTTTTATTTCATAAATCCACGGTAATTTCGTTTCACTAATTGGCTTTCAAGCTGTTTCATTGTTTCAAGTGCAACACCTACAACAATGAGAAGACTTGTGCCGCCAATTTGTGCAGCGGAAGGTAATCCAGCGAATTGAATGAAAAAGATAGGAAGTATTGAAATCACGGCTAAGAAAATGGCGCCCACAAACGTGAGTCGGTACAAAATGCTCGTAATTCTATCTTGAGTCATTTTCCCTGGACGAACTCCCGGGATATAGCCACCCTGCTTTTGCAGATTTTCAGCCATTTGTTCAGGATTGACTTGGACAAAGGCATAAAAATATGTGAAAGCAACAATCAGTGCTACATAAATCGTCATACCGATTGGCTTAGTATAGTCAAAGTTGTTGGTTATCCAAGTTGTCACATTATTGGTTCCGAAGAACGATGCGATCGTCTGCGGAGTAATAATGAAAGAAACGGCAAAGATGACTGGAATCACCCCTGCTGGATTCACTTTCAATGGAAGGTGCGTAGCTTGACTAGCAGACATTTGTGCACGACCAGTACCTTTTGAATATTGAATTGCAATCTTTCTCACTGCCATTTGAATGTAAATAACACCGATAACAATGACAAGAATGGCAATTACAATAAGGGCAATTTTAAGGATTTGCATGAACAGCTGTCCATCTCCACCTACAAATTGTTGAGCGTACACTTGTTTTAATGTTTGAGGGATACCAGCGATGATACCGGCAAAGATAATAATCGAAATACCGTTACCAACACCGTGAGCAGTAATCTGCTCGCCCAGCCACATTAAAAATGCTGTTCCCGCAGTGAGTACGACCGCAATTAAGAGATACGTTGATACACCAGGGTTTTCAATCAGCATGCCTCCTGCCATATTGTTGAATCCATATGACATTCCTAACGCCTGGATAAATCCTAGAACAATTGTAAAATACCTTGTGAATTGTGCTAATTTTCGGCGGCCAACCTCTCCTTGCTTTGACCACTCAGTAAACTTCGGAACAACATCCATCTGCAAGAGCTGAATGATGATCGAAGCAGTGATATACGGCATAATCCCCATTGCAAGAATGGAGAATTGGAAAAGTGCCCCGCCCCCAAACGTGTTGAGGATTCCGAAAACACTCATTTGATCCTGTGCCTGGAGAACTTCGGCGTTCACATTAGGCACAGGGATGAAAGCACCTATACGAAAGACGACTAACATTAAAAGTGTGAATATAATCTTATTCCGTATATCTTTCACGCGCATAAAATTGGAGATTGTCTTAAACAAGTTAGATCACCTCGGCTGTACCGCCAGCAGCTTCAATCGCTTCTTTCGCAGAAGCAGAGAATTTATTGGCTTTTACAGTTAATTTTTTTTCTAATTTACCGTTGCCAAGAATTTTTACTCCTGCTTTTAACTTGCTTATTGCACCAGTCTCTAGAAGAAGTTCAGGAGTTACTTCCGTTCCTTCGTCAAAACTGTTTAATCTGTCTAAGTTGATTACCGCGTAATCTTTACGGTTGATGTTTGTAAAACCACGTTTTGGAAGGCGTTGGAATAAAGGCATCTGACCACCTTCGAAACCAGGGCGTACACCGCCGCCAGAACGAGCGTTTTGACCTTTATGACCTTTACCAGAAGTTTTACCGTTACCTGATCCAATACCACGACCAACACGGTTGCGTACTTTACGTGAACCTTCTGAAGGCTTCAATTCATGAAGTTTCATTTGGGCACCTCCTTATCGATTAAAAATGTTTTATTGTTCTTTAACAGAAACTAAATGAGACACCTTGTTAATCATGCCGCGGATCGCTGCATTGTCTTCATGTACGACTGTTTGGTTTGTTTTCTTAAGACCAAGAGTACGAACAGTGACACGCTGATCTTCAGGGCGACCGATTACACTGCGTTTGAGGGTAATTTCTAATTTATTTGCCATTATTGTTCCCTCCTTATCCTAACAGGTCTTCTACAGATTTTCCACGAAGCTTCGCTACATCTTCAGCACGTTTAAGCTCACTTAAACCTTGAAGTGTTGCGCGGATCATGTTGATCGGTGTATTAGAACCTAGAGATTTAGAAAGGATATCAGCTAGACCAGCAAGCTCAAGTACCGCACGCACTGGGCCTCCAGCGATAACTCCTGTACCTTCTGAAGCAGGCTTCAATAGAACGTTTCCTGCACCGAATCGACCGATGATTTCATGTGGAATTGTAGTTCCAACCATTGGTACTTCAATTAAATTCTTTTTCGCATCTTCAACAGCTTTGCGGATCGCTTCTGGTACTTCTTGTGCTTTACCAGTACCGAAACCTACATGACCGTTTTTGTCACCGACAACAACTAAAGCTGCAAAACGGAAACGACGTCCACCTTTAACAACTTTCGCTACGCGGTTAACCGTAACTAAGCGTTCTTCTAACTCTAATTTGCTTGGGTCAATACGACTCATTCGGATGTGTCCCTCCTTCTTTTATTAAAATTTAAGTCCAGCCTCACGAGCAGCTTCAGCTAGAGCTTTTACACGTCCATGATATAGGTATCCTCCGCGGTCAAATACCACGTTAGAGATTCCTTTTTCAACAGCACGTTTTGCAACAAGTTCGCCAACTTTCGTAGCAGCTGCAGTGTCAGAACTATTCTCGATCTTTAACTCTTTATCAAGAGTAGAAGCACTTACAAGTGTTACACCGTTAACATCATCAATTACTTGAGCGTAGATATTCTTGTTAGAACGGAAAACGTTAAGGCGAGGTCTTTCAGCAGTACCTGAAAGTTTCGCACGAACACGAGCATGTCTTTTAAGACGAGTAGCGTTTTTGCTAGTTTTCGTAATCATCCGAGTCACTCCTTTCTTCACTTTAAGCGATCTTACTTACCAGTTTTTCCTTCTTTACGGCGAACGAATTCACCTTCGTAACGAATTCCTTTACCTTTGTAAGGCTCTGGAGCACGGACAGCGCGGATGTTAGAAGCTAGAGCTCCTACACGCTCTTTATCGATACCTTTAACGATTACTTTCGTTTGAGATGGAACTTCTACTTCAACTCCAGCCTCAGGAACGATTTCAACTGGGTGAGAGTATCCAACGTTAAGAACAAGTTTGTTTCCAGATTTAGCTGCACGGTAACCGACACCGATAAGTTCTAAACCTCTTTCGAAACCTTTAGATACACCTTCAACCATGTTAGCAATCAAGCTACGTGTTGTACCATGTAATGCACGGTGTTCTTTATTTTCAGACGGACGGCTTACAGTTAAGACGTTGTCCTCAATTTTAATTTCCATATCAGGGTGAAATGCACGAGTTAGTTCACCTTTTGGTCCCTTTACTGTCACTGTGTTATCGTTGTTTGTCACAGTTACTCCTGAAGGGATCTCGATTAGTTTTTTACCTATACGAGACATACCAAGCACCTCCATTCATCTTAAACTTTTTTTACCATACGTAAGCAAGTACTTCTCCACCAGCTTGTTTAGCACGGGCTTCTTTGTCCGATAAAACACCTTGTGATGTTGAAATAATTGCGATTCCAAGTCCGTTAAGTACACGTGGTACTTCATTTGATTTCGCATATACGCGTAAACCAGGTTTACTGATTCTTTTAAGACCAGTGATAACACGTTCGTTGTTTTGGCCGTATTTAAGGAACAAACGGATAATTCCTTGTTTGCTGTCTTCGACGTACTCAACGTCACGGATAAAACCTTCACGCTTTAAGATTTCAGCAATTTCTCTTTTGATTTTTGAAGCCGGTACTTCTAGCTTCTCATGACGTACCATGTTCGCATTGCGAATACGAGTCAGCAAATCTGCAATCGGATCTGTCATAACCATTATTTAATAACCTCCTTCCCATTTATGGGGATTACCAGCTGGCTTTTTTAACGCCAGGAATTTGTCCTTTATATGCAAGTTCGCGGAAACAAATACGGCAAAGTTTAAACTTACGAATAACTGAATGTGGACGTCCACAACGTTCGCAGCGCGTATACTCTTGAACTTTAAACTTTTGTTTGCGTTGTTGTTTCGCAATCATAGACTTTTTAGCCACGATTTCGCCTCCCTTTCATTGATTATTTCTGGAACGGCATACCTACTTGAGTTAATAACTCACGTGCTTCTTCGTCCGTATTGGCAGTAGTAACGATAACGATATCCATACCGCGGACCTTTGTTACTTTATCGTAATCAATTTCTGGGAAGATTAACTGTTCTTTAATACCAAGCGTGTAGTTTCCACGACCGTCGAAAGATTTCTTAGAAATCCCGCGGAAGTCACGTACACGTGGTAAAGACACAGAAATAAGTTTATCAAGGAAATCATACATGCGCTCTCCGCGAAGTGTTACTTTCGCACCGATTGGCATTCCTTCACGTAGACGGAATCCAGCAATAGACTTCTTCGCACGAGTAACGACAGGTTTTTGACCAGCGATAAACGTTAATTCTTCAACAGCAGTATCGATTGCTTTAGCGTTTTGAACGGCGTCACCAACACCCATGTTGATCACGATTTTTTCGATTTTTGGCACTTGCATTACTGAAGTGTATTCAAACTTAGAAACTAATGCAGGTGTAATTTCTTTTACATACTTTTCTTTAAGGCGGTTCATGAGAAAGACCTCCCTTCCTTATTTACTATTTATCTAGAACTTGCCCAGATTTTTTCGCTACACGGACTTTCTTTCCGTCCTCAACTTTATACCCAACACGTGTCACTTCACCCGTTTTAGGATCAAGCGGCATTACGTTTGATACGTGGATCGGCGCTTCTTGTTCAGAAATCCCGCCTTGAGGGTTAGCTTGGGTTGGTTTAGAGTGTTTTTTCACAAGGTTAATACCTTCTACTAAAACACGTTCCTTTTTAGGGAAAGCAGCAAGGATGACACCTTGTTTACCTTTATCTTTACCAGAGATAACCACTACTTTATCGCCCTTTTTAACATGCATTTAATCGCACCTCCTTGAGTCGCGGATTGTATTCATTAAAGTACTTCTGGTGCTAGAGAAACAATTTTCATATAGTTGTTTTCACGAAGTTCACGTGCTACTGGTCCGAAGATACGAGTTCCACGTGGGCTCTTGTCGTCACGGATGATGACACAAGCATTTTCGTCGAAACTGATGTAAGATCCATCGTTTCTGCGAGCTCCGCTCTTAGTACGAACGATAACTGCTTTCACAACTTCACCTTTTTTGACAACGCCTCCAGGTGTTGCTTGTTTAACCGTACAAACAATGACATCACCGATGTTAGCCGTTTTACGTCCAGAGCCACCAAGAACTTTAATCGTTAGTACTTCGCGTGCGCCAGAGTTGTCAGCTACTTTTAAACGAGTCTCCTGTTGAATCATTAATGTTACCTCCTTTCGGAAAAAGAAATCCGAACTTTATTAGATAATAACGGCTTCTTCGACAACTTCAACTAGACGAAAGCGTTTAGTCGCAGATAAAGGACGAGTTTCCATGACCTTTACGATGTCTCCGATTTTTGCTTGGTTGTTTTCATCATGTGCTTTGAACTTTTTAGAGTATCTTACACGTTTGCCATAAAGTGAATGCTTTTTGTATGTTTCAACTACAACAGTGATGGTTTTATCCATTTTGTCAGAAACAACACGACCTTGATACACTTTACGTTGGTTACGTTCGCTCATGTTTGCGGGGCCTCCCCTCTAATTATTATTTATTAGCAGCGATTTCTCTTTGACGAATCACAGTTTTCATGCGTGCGATTGATTTACGCACTTCACGAATGCGAGCAGTATTTTCAAGCTGCCCAGTCGCTAATTGGAAACGAAGATTGAAAAGTTCTTCTTTAAGAGACTTTACTTTTTGTTCAATTTCAGCAGTGGTAAGGTCACGAATTTCATTAGCTTTCATTTGATTCACCACCAATTTCTTCACGTTTTACGAACTTCGTTTTAATTGGCAATTTGTGAGATGCAAGACGAAGAGCTTCACGAGCCACTTCTTCAGACACACCAGAAATTTCAAATAAAACTTTGCCCGGTTTTACTACAGCTACCCATCCTTCTGGAGCACCTTTACCGGAACCCATGCGGACCTCTAGAGGTTTAGCTGTGTATGGCTTAGAAGGGAAAATTTTAATCCAAACTTTACCGCCACGTTTCATGTAACGAGTCATAGCAATACGAGCAGCTTCGATTTGACGGTTTGTGATCCAAGAAGCTTCAAGAGCTTGGATACCGTACTCACCGAAATGTACTTCAGTACCGCCTTTTGCACGACCACGCATTTTTCCACGATGTTCTCTGCGATACTTCACGCGTTTTGGCAATAACATATTATTTTCCTCCTTCCGCAGTATTCTTCTTAGTTGGAAGGACTTCTCCACGATAGATCCATACTTTTACGCCAAGCTTACCATAAGTAGTATCAGCTTCAGCAGTAGCATAGTCGATGTCAGCACGAAGTGTGTGCAATGGAACAGTACCTTCACTGTAATATTCAGAACGAGCAATATCTGCACCGCCAAGACGACCAGAAACCATTGTTTTGATTCCTTGTGCTCCAGCACGCATTGTGCGTTGGATTGTTTGTTTTTGTGCACGACGGAATGAAATACGGTTTTCAAGTTGACGAGCGATGTTTTCAGCAACTAGCTGAGCATCAAGATCTGCTCTCTTGATTTCAAGAATGTTGATGTGTACACGTTTGCCAGTTAGGCTGTTAAGAGCTTTACGAAGTGCTTCAACTTCAGATCCGCCTTTACCAATTACCATACCTGGTTTAGCCGTGTGGATTGTGATATTTACGCGGTTTGCAGCACGTTCGATTTCTACTTTAGAAACAGACGCGTCAGACAAACGCTTGCTGATGAATTCACGGATTTTCAAGTCTTCATGTAAGAAGTCAGCGTAATCTTTTCCTGCGAACCATTTAGATTCCCAATCACGAATGACGCCAATACGAAGACCTACTGGATTTACCTTTTGACCCACGGATTATCCCTCCTTCTTTTCTGATACAACGATTGTAATGTGGCTAGTACGTTTGTTAATTGCGCTCGCACGACCCATAGCACGTGGACGGAATCTCTTAAGTGTTGGACCTTCGTCAACGAATGCTTGAGTAATCACTAGGCTGTTAGCGTCCAACTCGTAGTTGTGCTCAGCGTTTGCGATAGCAGATTTTAATACTTTTTCAATAATTGGTGAAGCAGCCTTAGGTGTAAGGTTTAAGATAGAAACTGCTTCTCCTACTTGCTTACCTCGGATCAGGTCCATTACTAGACGTGCTTTACGAGGAGCAATACGGACTGTTCTTGCGACAGCTTTAGCTTGCATTTAAAAGCCTCCTCTCATTAGCGTCTTGTTTTTTTATCGTCACTAGCATGACCTTTGTAAGTACGGCTTGGTGCGAATTCGCCCAATTTGTGACCTACCATATCTTCAGAAATGAAAACAGGTACATGTTTGCGTCCGTCATAGACAGCGATTGTGTGACCGATGAATTGTGGGAAAATTGTAGAACGACGAGACCAAGTTTTTACGACTTGCTTTTTGTCAGTTTCATTCAATTTCTCGACTTTAGCCATCAAATGATCATCAACAAATGGTCCTTTTTTTAAGCTGCGAGCCATTGTGGAACCTCCCTTCGTGATTGAACTACGGTCCTAAATGAACCGTAGACAACCCCGTTACTTGTTTTTACGACGACGTACAATGAATTTATCAGACTTGTTGGTTTTCTTACGAGTCTTGAATCCAAGAGTCGGTTTACCCCATGGAGACATTGGTGATTTACGTCCGATTGGAGCGCGTCCTTCACCACCACCGTGTGGGTGATCGTTAGGGTTCATTACAGAACCACGAACTGTTGGGCGTACGCCTTTCCAGCGAGAACGTCCAGCTTTACCGATGTTAATTAATTCGTGTTGCTCGTTTCCAACTTGACCGATAGTCGCACGGCAAGCAGAAAGAATCATGCGAACTTCTCCTGAGTTCAAACGTACAAGAACGTATTTACCTTCTTTACCTAGAACTTGAGCAGAAGTACCAGCAGAACGAACTAATTGTCCACCTTTACCTGGTTTTAATTCAATGTTATGCACAACTGTACCAACTGGGATGTTGATAAGTGGAAGAGCATTACCTGGTTTGATGTCAGCTTCTGGTCCAGAAGTAACTTCAGTACCAACTTGGATTCCTTTCGGAGCAAGAATGTAACGTTTCTCACCATCTGCATAGTTTACAAGAGCGATGTTCGCTGAACGGTTTGGATCATACTCGATTGTAGCAACGCGTCCAGGTATACCGTCTTTATCACGCTTAAAGTCGATGATACGGTATTGACGTTTGTGACCGCCACCTTGATGACGAACAGTCAATCTACCTTGGTTGTTACGTCCGCCTTTTTTGTGTAGCGGTGCAAGCAACGATTTTTCTGGTTTGTCAGTCGTGATTTCAGCAAAATCTGAAGTAGTCATGCCACGACGACCATTACTGGTTGGTTTATACTTTTTAATCGCCATTTTGAATTTCCCTCCTTCTTTTTAAGATTTACGCTTCAAAAATTTCGATTTCTTTGCTGTCAGCAGTTAATTTCACGATCGCTTTTCTGCGACGGCTAGTCATACCAGTGTAGCGTCCAACGCGTTTTGATTTTCCTTTGTAGTTTTGAACGTTGACTTTCTCAACTTTCACTCCAAAGATTTCTTCAACAGCGTCTTTCACTTCTGTTTTGTTAGCTCTGACATCAACTTCGAACGTGTACTTCTTCTCTGTCATTAGATCAGCAGAACGTTCAGTAATGATAGGGCGCTTTAGAACATCACGAGGATCTTTCATTATGCAAGTCCCTCCTCTACTTTTTCAACCGCTGCTTTAGTGATCAGAAGTTTGTCGTGGTTGACAACGTCAAGAACGTTGATACCGTTAGCTTCAACAACTGTTACTCCAGGGATGTTACGAGCAGATAAAGCAACTGTTTCGTTTGCATCCGCAGTGACGATCAACGCTTTCTTCTCAACAGATAATCCTTTAAGGATGCCTGCGAATTCTTTCGTTTTCACTGCATCAAGAGTCAGATCTTCAAGAACGATGATGTTGTTGTCGATTACTTTAGAAGACAATACTGACTTGATAGCCAAGCGGCGAACTTTTTTAGGTAATTTATAAGAATAGCTGCGTGGTGTTGGACCGAATACGATACCGCCTCCGCGCCATTGTGGTGAACGGATAGAACCTTGACGAGCACGACCTGTACCCTTCTGTCTCCAAGGCTTACGACCTCCGCCACGTACTTCAGAACGAGTTTTTACTTTGTGAGTTCCTTGACGTAAGGAAGCTCTTTGCATAAGAATAGCATCGAATACTACGCTTTCGTTTGGCTCAATTCCAAACACAGAAGCGTTTAATTCGATTTCACCGTTAGTAGAACCGTTTTGGTTAAATAATGCTACTTTTGGCATGACTTGTTTCCTCCTTTCCTAAGAGAGTTATTTAGATTTAACTGCACTCTTTACAGTTACTAGAGATTTTTTAGCTCCTGGTACGTTTCCTTTGATCAATAGAAGATTGCGTTCTGCATCAACTTTAACGATCTCAAGGTTTTGGACAGTGATTTGCTCTCCGCCCATACGACCTGGAAGAAGTTTACCTTTGAATACACGGTTTGGATCAACAGGTCCCATTGAACCAGGACGACGGTGGTAACGTGAACCGTGAGTCATTGGTCCGCGTGATTGTCCGTGGCGTTTGATAGCCCCTTGGAATCCTTTACCTTTTGATGTTCCTGTTACATCTACGATATCTCCATTTGCGAAAATATCAACTTTGACTTCCTGACCAACTTCATACGCATCTAACTCCGCACCGCGTAATTCTTTTACGAAGCGCTTAGGAGCAGTTTCCGCTTTAGCAACGTGGCCTTTCTCTGGTTTGTTAGAAAGCTTTTCACGTTTGTCATCAAAACCGATTTGGATTGCTTCATAGCCATCCGTGTCAACAGTCTTCTTTTGAAGAACAACGTTAGCAGCAGCCTCAACAACAGTTACAGGGATAAGATCACCGTTTTCTGCGAATACTTGCGTCATACCAATTTTTCTACCTAAGATTCCTTTGGTCATTAGTCACACCTCCTATAATATGTGTTTTCTATTTGAATTAAAGTTTGATTTCGATATCTACACCAGATGGTAAATCTAAACGCATAAGTGCATCAACTGTTTGTGGAGTTGGATTCACGATGTCGATTAGACGTTTGTGAGTACGCATCTCGAATTGCTCACGAGAATCTTTGTACTTATGCACCGCACGAAGGATTGTGTAAACTGATTTTTCAGTTGGAAGCGGGATTGGACCAGATACACTAGCACCAGAACGCTTAGCCGTTTCAACAATCTTCTCAGCAGATTGATCAAGAATTCTATGATCATATGCTTTTAAACGAATACGAATTTTTTGTTTTGCCATTATTTTCCCTCCTTTTCGCCTACTTACGTTAGACAGTTCTCCGTGAGAAAAACCTGATCACCTCGCCATGGCAAAGCGGCCGGGTGTGTCAGCAACCTCTCACTTCATCGCAGTCAAAGACCAACATGCACTATTGTACCAAATTGGCCTGCGTGTTGCAATAATAAATCGGATAAATTTATGATTTGCACACTTTTCATATTATACAGGGATTCAGCCTATAAATCAAGCTTTCCCTGAAGATGATGTATAGCAGTCTTTCTGATGATACGTATAAATTCATCTGGCTCCTCAATATGCGGGGAATGGGCAGAGTCTTTAAAGGTAAACCATTCTTTGATGGGTGCTTTTAATTGATCAACATATGGTTTTGATACAGCAGCTGGAGTAATCATGTCGTGATCACCAATGAGAAAGTAGCACGGTATTAATATAGTAGAAACTCGGTATTGAATACTCTCATTCATTAACTGATCCCATAGCTTGTCTTGACTAAATTTCTGCCCTTTCATGAACTTCCATTTATCTTTCAGCTGATATTGCTTACTAAAAAGAAACCCTTTTAGCATTTGAAAAACCGGCTTCCATCTATGCGTGAGACCTACGCTTGCAAACTCTTTATATAGAGAGAACAAGGCATGAGCTGATGTCCGTTTCCAAGGAGGCGGCGTCAGTAATCGCAGACACCCAGTAAACAGCCGATTGCGATGGTATTTCTTCATAAGAAGCTCGTACGATACGATATCTTCCTTTAACACATCTACTACCTGACTAATCCCGTAATAAGCATGATAAAGATCTGGACGCTTATGTACTGCTTGTATGGCAATTAATGATCCCCACGAGTATCCTGCGATATACAATTTTGAGTGACCTAGATATGATAGGAGCTTCTCAGTCAGTTCAATCGTGTCTTCTATAAATTGCTGGATGGTCATCGATGCATGGGGAAGATTCTCTTGATAGGAAAGTCCTGCGCCACGCTGATCCCAATGGACAACTGTAAAGTCCTGATCAAGTTCCTCGTGAAAGGAATCAATATAACTGATTTGAGCTGAGCCGGGCCCGCCGTGTAAAAATAAAAGTACAGGCTTTGTTTCACTCGTCTCATCTTCTTTCATCATAATCCATTGGTCAATCCCGCCGATCAACCATTTTTTCAAATATGTCTTTGCCATTCCAGCGATCCTCTCGGTTCCATTTAGATTCTATAGCTTATAGTAGCCGTTCTGATCTGGAAAAGCAAAAAAAGAGACCCTTTTGCAAGGAGTCTCTTTTGTATGTTTAATTACTTAATGATAGTTGAAACGACGCCAGAACCTACAGTACGTCCACCCTCACGGATAGAGAAACGAGTTCCTTCTTCGATAGCGATAGTAGAGATAAGTTCAACTTCCATCTCAGTGTTATCGCCAGGCATTACCATTTCAGTACCTTCTGGAAGATGTACGATACCAGTTACGTCAGTTGTACGGAAGTAGAACTGCGGACGGTAGTTAGCGAAGAATGGAGTATGACGTCCACCCTCTTCTTTAGAAAGTACATAAACTTCAGCTTTGAAACGGCTATGTGGAGTGATTGTACCTGGTTTAGCAAGTACTTGACCACGTTGGATATCTTCACGAGATACACCACGAAGTAGTGCACCGATGTTGTCACCAGCTTCAGCATAGTCAAGAAGTTTACGGAACATTTCAACACCTGTAACAGTTGTTTTACCGTTTTCTTCTTGAAGACCGATGATTTCAACTTCGTCACCGACTTTAACTTGTCCACGCTCAACACGACCAGTAGCAACTGTTCCACGACCAGTGATTGAGAATACGTCCTCAACTGGCATCATGAATGGCTTCTCAGTGTCACGCTCTGGAGTTGGGATGTACTCATCAACCGCATCCATAAGTTCAAAGATTTTTGCTTCGTAATCAGCATCTCCTTCAAGAGCTTTAAGAGCAGAACCTTTGATAACTGGTACATCGTCACCAGGGAAGTCATAGTCAGAAAGAAGGTCACGAACTTCCATTTCAACAAGTTCAAGTAACTCTTCATCGTCAACCATGTCACATTTGTTAAGGAATACTACGATGTAAGGTACACCTACGTTACGAGAAAGTAGGATGTGCTCACGTGTTTGTGGCATTGGACCGTCAGCAGCAGATACTACTAAGATCGCGCCGTCCATTTGAGCAGCACCAGTGATCATGTTTTTAACATAGTCAGCGTGTCCTGGGCAGTCTACGTGTGCATAGTGACGAGTTTCAGTTTCATACTCAACGTGTGCAGTTGAGATTGTGATTCCACGCTCGCGCTCTTCTGGAGCACCATCGATTTGGTCATAAGCCATAGCTGTACCTTTACCAGATTTCTTATGAAGAACTGTTGAGATAGCAGCAGTTAGAGTTGTTTTACCATGGTCAACGTGTCCAATTGTACCAATGTTAGCATGCGATTTGGAACGGTCGAATTTTTCTTTAGCCATTCTAAAAATCCTCCTTAAAGGTTCATTGTATTTGGTATAGAGTGATAGAAAGTGAAGAGTTACCTCTCACTTTCTGATCTTCAATAGTAGTTATACTTTAGTTTAAAGGCAAAATCAATTATTCACCTTTATTTTTTTTGATGATTTCTTCACTGATGCTCTTAGGCACTTCTTCGTAGTGATCCATGTGCATAGTGAAAGTACCGCGTCCTTGTGTGTTAGAACGGAGTGCAGTTGCATATCCGAACATTTCAGAAAGTGGAACCATAGCGCGAACAACTTGAGCGTTACCGCGAGCTTCCATACCTTCTACACGTCCACGACGAGATGTGATATCACCCATGATGTCTCCCATGTATTCTTCAGGGATAACAACTTCCACTTTCATCATTGGCTCAAGTAGAACTGGGTTACATTTGCTGACAGCATTTTTCAATGCCATAGATGCAGCAATTTTGAACGCCATTTCGTTCGAGTCAACATCGTGGTAAGATCCATCAAATAATTTTGCTTTGATGTCGATTAATGGGAATCCAGCTAATACACCATTTTCAAGTGAGTCTTCAAGACCTGCTTGAATTGCTGGGATGTATTCACGTGGAACAACCCCACCGACGATTGCATTTTCAAATTCAAAGCCTGCGCCTTCTTCGTTTGGTTCGAATTCGATCCAAACGTGTCCGAACTGACCGCGTCCACCAGACTGACGTACGAATTTACCTTCAACTTTTGCACCAGAACGGAATGTTTCACGGTACGCAACTTGAGGAGCACCTACGTTAGCTTCAACCTTGAACTCACGCTTCATACGGTCAACAATGATATCAAGGTGAAGCTCACCCATACCAGAGATGATCGTTTGACCAGTTTCAGGGTTTGTTTGTGTACGGAATGTTGGATCCTCTTCAGCTAGTTTAGCTAAAGCGATACCCATTTTATCTTGGTCAGCCTTTGATTTAGGCTCGATAGCTACATCGATAACTGGCTCTGGGAATTCCATAGACTCAAGGATAACAAGATCTTTCTCGTCACAAAGTGTGTCACCAGTAGATGTATCTTTAAGACCTACAGCTGCTGCGATATCCCCTGCGTATACAGTAGAGATTTCTTCACGGCTGTTTGCGTGCATTTGAAGGATACGTCCAACACGTTCACGCTTGTTCTTAGAAGAGTTCTTCACGTATGAACCAGAATCAAGTGTTCCAGAGTATACGCGGAAGAAAGTTAGTTTCCCAACATAAGGGTCAGTCATAACTTTAAATGCAAGAGCTGCGAATGGTGCGTCATCAGTAGACTCACGAACAACCTCTTCATTTGAATCTGGCAGGATACCTTTGATTGCAGCAACATCAGTTGGTGCAGGAAGGTAGTCAAGCACAGCGTCAAGTACAAGCTGAACACCTTTGTTTTTGAAAGCAGATCCAACAAGAACTGGGTAGAATTCAACATTCAACGTTCCTTTACGGATTGCAGCTTTCAATTCAGGAATTGTGATTTCTTCACCCTCAAGGTATTTTTCCATAAGCTCTTCATCAAGCTCAGCGACAGCTTCAATTAGGCTGCTGCGAAGCTCTTCAGCTTTGTCTTTATACTCAGCAGGGATTTCTTGTGCATCAGAGCGAGTTCCAAGGTCATCTTCGTAGAAGTATGCTACGTTTTCTACAAGGTCGATGATTCCTTCGAATTGATCTTCAGCGCCGATCGGCAATTGAATTGCATGAGCGTTCGCTTGAAGACGATCTCTTAATGTGCTTACAGAGTAAAGGAAGTCCGCACCGGTTTTATCCATTTTGTTAACGAATACGATACGAGGTACTCCGTAAGTTGTTGCTTGGCGCCAAACTGTTTCAGTTTGTGGCTCTACACCTGATTGTGCATCAAGGACAGCAACCGCACCATCAAGTACACGTAAAGAACGTTCAACTTCAACAGTGAAGTCTACGTGTCCTGGTGTATCGATGATGTTTACACGGTAACCTTTCCATTGTGCTGTAGTAGCAGCAGAAGTGATTGTAATACCACGTTCTTGCTCCTGCTCCATCCAGTCCATTTGTGAAGCTCCTTCGTGAGTTTCACCAATTTTATGGATACGACCAGTGTAGTACAAGATACGCTCAGTCGTTGTCGTTTTACCGGCATCGATGTGAGCCATGATACCAATATTACGAGTTTTGTCTAAGGAGAACTCTCTTGCCATTGGGTAATTTCTCCTTCCTCATTAGGGAATAGTTTTTTTAGTTTGGTATAAATCCTACCAGCGGTAGTGAGCGAATGCTTTGTTCGCTTCTGCCATTTTGTGTGTGTCTTCACGTTTCTTAACAGCAGCACCAGTGTTGTTAGCTGCGTCAAGGATTTCGTTAGCAAGACGCTCTTCCATCGTTTTTTCTCCACGAAGACGAGCGTAGTTTACTAACCAGCGAAGACCTAAAGTAGTACGACGGTCTGGGCGAACTTCTACAGGAACTTGGTAGTTAGCTCCACCTACACGACGTGCTTTAACTTCAAGAACTGGCATGATGTTTTTCAAGGCTTGTTCGAAAACCTCCATCGCTTCATTACCAGTACGTTCTTTGATGATATCAAATGACTTGTAGAGAATAGTTTGTGACTTTCCTCTTTTACCGTCGATCATCATTTTGTTGATCAAACGAGATACAAGTTTAGAATTGTAAATTGGATCTGGCAATACGTCTCTTTTTGCTACAGGACCTTTACGTGGCATCTGAATAGCCTCCCTTCTCTTTTAAAAGGATTTCTATCTGTCTCTCATCTCAATATCATTGTCAGCTTCCTGACTCCACTGATCTGTTATCAACTTCTAAAAACCCTTATGTTTGTTTGTATTATTTGCTTTGTTTAGGGCGTTTTGTTCCGTATTTAGAACGTCCTTGCATACGACCGTCAACTCCGGCAGTATCAAGCGCACCACGAACGATGTGGTAACGTACACCCGGTAAGTCTTTTACACGTCCGCCACGGATAAGTACTACACTGTGCTCTTGTAGGTTATGTCCGATACCAGGAATGTAAGCTGTTACCTCAATCAGGTTAGACAAACGTACACGAGCATATTTACGTAGTGCTGAGTTTGGTTTTTTCGGTGTCATTGTACCGACACGAGTACAAACCCCGCGCTTCTGTGGAGATGTTACGTTAGTGTGCTCTTTTTTGAAACTGTTGTATCCTTTGTTAAGTGCAGGAGACTTTGAGTTTTCAACTTTACTCACGCGTCCTTTGCGTATTAGCTGATTAATTGTAGGCATGTTGTTATTCCTCCCTTCATTACTTTTTTTATAACCCACATACCCAGGTGGTTCATCAAAAGGCAAAAAACAATGCTTTTGCATTTTAAGCATGCAAAAACAAAACAAGTACGCTATAACATAATGGCAACAGCTGCTGCCCCAACTTCAATTCCGCAGGCCTTGCCGAGCTTTTTCATGGAATCTACCACTAAAATGTCTACACCCTTCTCTTGCGCTAGTTTCAATACACTAGCAGTTAAAGCAGGATCAGCATCTTTCGCTACGACGACTTCCTTTACTGAATCTCGTTTCAGAGCTTTTACTGTTTGCTTCGTACCAATAATAATGGATTGAGCCTGTGATACTTTATCATAAGACATCGAATATCCTCCAAAGTAACAGGTTTTATTTTGAGCACCTTGGTTATATTATCATCATGGCAGAAGGATGTCAATATGGTATGACAGATTATCTTGACATCCTTCACCATTTTTTGATTATTTTATAGGAATCTCACGAGAAAGATTACTCTACAGGAACCATGTCGTCAGACGGCTGCACTTGCGAAACCGGCTTAACTTTACGGTAGTTCGGCATTCCCGTTCCAGCAGGAACAAGTTTACCAATGATAACATTCTCTTTCAAGCCAAGCAGTTCATCACGTTTTCCTTTGATCGCTGCATCTGTTAGGACACGAGTCGTTTCTTGGAAGGATGCCGCAGACAAGAATGAGTCTGTTTCAAGCGAAGCTTTTGTAATACCAAGAAGAACTGGACGGCCTGTTGCAGGACGTTTGCCATCGAATAGTACTTTTTTGTTTGCTTCAGTGAATTGATGTACATCAAGAAGTGTGCCTGGTAATACGTCTGTATCCCCTGCATCAGCGACACGCACTTTGCGAAGCATTTGGCGAACCATTACCTCTACGTGCTTATCTCCGATTTCTACCCCTTGCATACGGTATACTTTTTGTACTTCATGAAGCAGATATTCTTGAACAGCTGTCATGTCAGTCACTTTAAGAAGTTCTTTCGGATCGATTGAACCTTCTGTAAGCACTTGACCACGAGTGACTTTGTCACCTTCAACAACTTTTAGACGTGCATTGTAAGGAGCTGTGTAAGAGCGAGTTTCAACTTCGCCTTGAACCACAATTTCCTGCTGCTTGTCACGAACATCGTTAATTTCAGCAACGACACCATCAATTTCAGAAATTGTCGCTTGCCCTTTCGGATTACGCGCTTCAAACAGCTCTTGGATACGAGGTAGACCTTGAGTGATATCGTCTCCTGCTACCCCACCGGTGTGGAACGTACGCATTGTAAGCTGAGTTCCTGGCTCACCGATTGATTGTGCAGCGATGATTCCAACTGCTTCACCGACTTCAACGTCAGTACCAGTTGCAAGGTTACGGCCGTAGCATCGTTTACATACACCATGAGGCGTGTTACATGTAAATGCAGAACGGATCCATACTTCCTCAATTCCTGCTTCAACTACTTCAAGTGCCTTATCTTCATCAATTAGTTCGTTTTCGGCTACAATGACTTCGCCTGTTTCAGGATGAACAATTGGTTTTCTTGCAAAACGTCCGATTAGACGTTCTTCAAGTTTCTCAATAATTTCATTTCCTTCTTTAATGGACTTCGCCAAGATTCCACGGTCTGTTCCGCAATCTGTTTCACGGATGATGACATCCTGTGCAACGTCAACGAGACGACGCGTGAGGTAACCTGAGTCAGCTGTTTTAAGGGCTGTATCGGCAAGACCTTTACGCGCACCGTGAGTGGAAATAAAGTATTCCAATACGGTTAAACCTTCACGGAAACTAGATTTAATCGGAAGTTCAATGATACGTCCAGCCGGGTTGGCCATTAGACCACGCATACCAGCCAGCTGAGTGAAGTTAGATGCGTTACCACGCGCTCCAGAGTCACTCATCATGTAGATTGGGTTGACTTCATCAAGGGACTTCATCAGTTTACCTTGGATGACATCTTTAGAAGAACTCCAGATTGAAATCACTCTCTCATAACGCTCTTCTTCAGTAATCAAACCACGTCTGAATTGCTTCATGACGTTATCTACTTTTGCTTGTGCTTCTTCAAGAATTTGCTGCTTATCATCTAATACGACGATATCAGACACACCAACCGTAATACCGGCTTTAGTAGAGTATCTGAAACCAAGATTTTTCATGCGGTCAAGCATTTTAGATGTCTCAGTGATATGGAATCTCTTAAAGATTTCTGCAATGATTTTACCTAAAATACCTTTTTTGAACGGCGCATTGATTTCTTGTTTCTCGATCGCAGCTTTTACATCCTCACCTTTTTCAAGGAAGAAACGATCAGGCGTTTTTTCTTCAATATTGCTCTTTGTCGGCTCATTCATGTATGGGAATGATTCCGGTAAGATTTCGTTAAAGATCAGTTTTCCAACTGTTGTAATCAACAATTTAGAACGCTGTTCATCAGTGAATGTCACATTCTTCAACGAGCTAGCTGCAACAGCTACACGTGTATGAAGATGCACATAACCATTTTGATAAGCAAGAAGGGCTTCGTCAGTATCTTTGAAGACCATACCTTCTCCGATAGCACCTTTGCGCTCAAGTGTAAGGTAGTAGTTACCAAGCACCATATCCTGAGATGGCGTAACAACTGGTTTTCCATCTTTCGGGTTCAAAATGTTTTGAGCAGCAAGCATTAAGATACGAGCTTCAGCTTGAGCTTCAGCAGATAATGGTACGTGAACCGCCATTTGGTCACCGTCAAAGTCAGCGTTGTAGGCTGTACATACAAGTGGATGCAGACGAATTGCGCGTCCTTCCACAAGTGTAGGTTCAAACGCTTGAATACCAAGTCTGTGAAGAGTCGGTGCGCGGTTTAGTAAGACTGGATGCTCACGAATAACTGATTCTAAAACATCCCATACTTCTGGCTGCACGCGCTCAATTTTACGCTTCGCACTCTTGATGTTGTGAGCTAATCCTTTTTCAACAAGCTCCTTCATCACGAATGGTTTGAATAATTCAAGAGCCATTTCTTTCGGAAGTCCACACTGATACATTTTCAAATGTGGTCCTACGACGATAACGGAACGTCCAGAATAGTCAACACGTTTACCAAGCAAGTTTTGACGGAAACGTCCTTGTTTCCCTTTCAGCATGTGAGAAAGAGATTTCAATGGTCTATTTCCTGGTCCTGTTACTGGTCGGCCTCTACGTCCATTATCAATCAAGGCATCGACAGCTTCTTGAAGCATACGCTTCTCGTTCTGAACGATGATGCTTGGCGCGCCAAGATCTAATAAACGCTTCAGACGATTGTTACGGTTGATGACACGACGATAAAGGTCGTTCAAGTCAGAAGTAGCAAAACGTCCACCATCAAGCTGAACCATTGGACGTAATTCTGGCGGAATCACCGGAAGTACATCAAGAATCATCCAAGATGGTTTGTTTCCTGAGTTACGGAAGGCTTCTAATACTTCAAGGCGTTTGATCGCACGTGTACGACGCTGTCCTTGAGCAGTTTTCAGCTCTTCTTTCAGTGTATCTACCTCTTTTACAAGATCGATATCTTGAAGAAGTTTGTTGATTGCTTCTGCACCCATAGCTGCTTGGAATGTATTACCGTATTTATCTAAATAAGCACGGAATTCTTTCTCAGAAAGAAGTTGTTTCTTCTCAAGCGGTGTGTTGCCCGGATCTGTCACGACGTAAGAAGCGAAGTAGATCACTTCTTCTAACGCACGTGGTGACATATCAAGAACAAGACCCATACGGCTTGGGATACCTTTGAAATACCAAATGTGGGAAACTGGGGCAGCCAGTTCGATATGCCCCATTCTCTCACGACGGACTTTTGCCCGTGTTACTTCTACACCACAACGGTCACATACAACACCCTTATACCGAACGCGTTTATACTTCCCACAATGACATTCCCAGTCTTTTTGTGGTCCGAAGATACGTTCACAAAAGAGACCATCTTTTTCAGGTTTCAGTGTACGATAGTTAATCGTTTCAGGCTTTTTCACTTCACCAAAAGACCAAGAACGGATTTTATCAGGTGATGCGAGACCGATGTTCATATACTCAAAATTGTTCACATCTAGCAAGGGGCCTACCTCCCTTTTAATCTTCGGGTTATACCCTAGTCACTTGCTCTAATCGTTTCTGCTATTCTTTTGTGACTGCGTCACGTTCAAGATCGACAGGTGCGAGGTCTGCAGCATCTTCGTCATTAGATAACGCTAATCCGTCTGCTTTCTTCGTTTCCTCATCGTCTTCTAAATCTCTCATTTCTATCTCTTCTTCATCGCCAGATAGGATTTTCACATCCATACCTAAACTTTGAAGTTCTTTGATTAACACTTTGAATGATTCAGGGACACCTGGTTCAGGTACGTTATCCCCTTTGACGATGGCTTCGTATGTTTTCACACGACCCACAACGTCATCTGATTTAACTGTTAAGATCTCTTGAAGTGTATATGCTGCACCGTAAGCTTCAAGTGCCCATACTTCCATCTCTCCGAAACGCTGACCACCAAACTGTGCTTTACCGCCAAGTGGCTGCTGCGTAACAAGTGAGTATGGTCCAGTTGAACGAGCGTGAAGTTTATCGTCAACCATGTGAGCCAGTTTGATCATGTACATGATTCCGACAGATACACGGTTGTCGAATGGTTCACCAGTTCGACCGTCATAAAGGACTGTTTTCGCATCACGGGACATACCTGCTTCTTCAAGCGTTTCCCAAACATCTTCCTCGCGCGCACCATCAAATACTGGTGATGCAATGTGGATGCCAAGGTAACGTGCAGCCATACCCATATGAAGCTCAAGTACCTGACCGATGTTCATACGAGATGGTACCCCTAGAGGGTTCAACATGATATCGATCGGTGTTCCGTCTGGAAGATACGGCATATCTTCTTCTGGAAGGATTTTAGAGATAACCCCTTTGTTACCATGTCGTCCGGCCATTTTGTCACCTTCAGAAATCTTACGCTTCTGAACGATGTATACGCGGACTAACTGGTTTACACCTGGAGGTAATTCATCTCCATCTTCACGGTTAAAGACTTTTACATCGTGGATAATTCCGCCGCCGCCGTGTGGAACACGTAGAGACGTATCACGCACTTCACGAGCCTTTTCACCGAAGATTGCATGTAATAGACGTTCTTCAGCTGTTAGTTCTGTTACACCTTTAGGCGTTACTTTCCCTACAAGAAGATCTCCGTCTTTTACTTCTGCACCAATACGGATGATTCCGCGCTCGTCAAGGTTGCGTAAAGCATCTTCCCCAACGTTTGGAATATCACGAGTGATTTCTTCTGGTCCAAGCTTTGTATCACGAGCTTCTGATTCATATTCTTCAATATGAATAGACGTGTAGACGTCATCTTTTACAAGGCGCTCACTCATGATGATCGCATCCTCGTAGTTGTAACCGTCCCAAGTCATGAAGCCGACCATGACGTTACGTCCTAGAGCCAATTCACCTTTTTCCATAGAAGGTCCGTCTGCAAGGATTTCTCCTTTAACGACTTCATCTCCAACACTTACGATAGGACGCTGGTTGTAGCAAGTCCCTTGGTTAGAGCGGACAAATTTCAGCAAGCTGTATTTGTCTAGGTTTCCTTTGACTTGTTGTCCGTCAACGTCTTCATAACGGCGAACCCAAATATTTTTTGCTTCTACGCGTTCTACAACACCTGGGTAGCGGCAGATGACAGCAGCACCAGAGTCTTTACCTGATACGTACTCCATACCTGTACCAACAATCGGTGATTCTGGCTGCATCAAAGGCACAGCCTGACGTTGCATGTTCGCTCCCATTAGAGCACGGTTAGAGTCATCGTTTTCTAAGAATGGGATACATGCTGTCGCTGCAGAAACAACCTGCTTTGGCGAAACGTCCATGTAGTCAACGCGGTTTCGAGGAACAACGGTGTTTTCCCCTCTGAAACGAGCAATGATATTATCATCAATAAACGAACCATCTTCACCTAATATAGCGTTCGCTTGTGCTACTACGTAGTTATCCTCTTCATCAGCAGTTAAGTAATCGATTCTCGGTGTCACTTTACCAGTTTCAGGATCAACCCGGCGGTAAGGTGTTTCGATAAATCCGAAGCGATTCACTTTTGCGAATGAAGATAGAGAGTTGATCAAACCAATGTTTGGACCCTCTGGTGTTTCAATCGGACACATACGTCCATAGTGAGAGTAGTGAACGTCACGAACTTCCATTCCTGCACGCTCACGTGTCAAACCACCCGGTCCAAGCGCTGACAGACGACGTTTGTGCGTCAATTCAGCAAGCGGGTTTGTTTGATCCATGAACTGAGATAGCTGAGAGCTACCAAAGAACTCTTTGATAGAAGCGATCACAGGACGAATGTTGATCAGCTGCTGAGGTGTGATCGTGTTTGTGTCTTGAATTGACATTCTTTCACGAACAACACGCTCCATTCTGCTTAAACCAATACGGAATTGGTTTTGCAGAAGTTCACCTACAGAACGCAGACGACGGTTACCAAGGTGGTCGATATCATCTGTGTCACCTACACCATGAAGAAGGTTGAAGAAGTAACTGATTGATGCAATGATGTCAGAAGGCGTGATGTTTTTCACAGCTTCCTCTACATATGCATTTCCAATCACGTTGATCACTTGCTCGCCTTCTTGATCAGACGGTGCATAAATCTTAATAGATTGAAGTTCTACTTCATCTTCTACTACGCCACCATTAGGATAAAGCTTTCTAAATCCGATGCCGTTTTCTAAGTATGGAAGAACTTTATCAAGAACTCTTCTGTCTAAAATTTGACCTTTTTCTGCTAGAATTTCACCTGTTTCAGGGTCAACTAACGTTTCAGCCAATTTTTGATTGAACAGTCTATTTTTAATATGAAGCTTCTTATTAATCTTGTAGCGTCCAACATTTGCTAGGTCATATCTCTTCGGATCGAAGAAGCGAGAGTCTAGCAAGCTTTTCGCATTTTCAACAGTTGGCGGCTCTCCAGGGCGGAGGCGCTCGTAGATTTCGAGAAGTGCTTTATCCGCATTCTCTGTATTGTCTTTTTCCAGCGTGTTGCGTAAGTATTCATTCTCGCCAATGAGGTCAAGAATCTCTTGATCAGAGCTGAAGCCGAGAGCACGCAAAAGAACCGTAACCGGCAACTTACGTGTGCGATCGATGCGTACATAGACTACATCCTTCGCATCAGTTTCGTATTCTAACCATGCGCCACGGTTTGGAATGACAGTCGCAGTAAAACCTTTTTTACCGTTTTTGTCCACTTTACCACTGAAATATACACTTGGAGAACGCACTAACTGAGAAACGATTACACGTTCCGCACCATTAATGATAAAAGTACCTGTGTCTGTCATGATTGGGAAATCACCCATGAACACATCTTGGTCTTTTACTTCTCCAGTTTCTTTGTTAATTAAACGAACTTTTACTCTTAGTGGAGCAGAGTAAGTTACATCACGTTCTTTTGATTCTGCTACAGGATACTTAGGATCCCCTAGGCTGTAATCAATGAATTCAAGAGAAAGGTTACCAGTAAAATCCTCAATTGGGGATATATCTTGAAACATCTCTCTAAGACCCTCATCAAGAAACCACTGATAAGAAGAGGTTTGAATTTCAATGAGATTTGGTAATTCTAACACTTCGCTTATGCGTGCGTAGCTTCTGCGCTGGCGGTGTCGTCCATACTGAACTAGTTGACCTGTCAACTGATTCACCCCTCAAATCATGCGTATTATATGTGTAAAAAGTATTTCTGTCTTTCAAATGTCAGTAAAGAAATACTTTTACAAGACAAAAGAAAAAAGGGTTTCTAAAATAAGAAAACCACATCCAAAAACAAATACCGATTTTATTAGTTTTCCCAAGTATGCATAATTTATACAAAATAGTTGTTTTTTAAGCCTATCAAGCAAAATATACACATTGGCATTTTATAATGTTAACACAGCTAGGAAACTGCGTCAAACTTTTTTAGCTTTGATTATATAGTAGCCCTTTTTTTTCAATACAACCTCGACTTCTCCAAAGAGCTGCCCTAATTTTTCAATCGCAGATGGTCCACCTTGCTTTTTCTGAATAACCACCCACAACTCACCTTCCGGCAATAAATGATCAGCACTTTTTTCAAAGATCGCATGTACAACTTTCTTCCCTGCCCGTATTGGGGGATTGGTCAGTATAGAGGCAAAAGCAGCTGAGGAATGAACATTCGAGAACAAATCACTTTGATAGATGCGAACATTATCAATGCGATTATGTTTAGCGTTTTCCTTTGAAAGTTCGACTGCTCTTTCGTTCACATCAATCATATGAATGGTACGGCTAGTCATTTCGTTTGCTAACGATAAGCCGATCGGTCCATAACCGCAACCGACATCTAAGACATCGCCATCCAAGTCAGGTTCTTCGAAAGCTTCAATTAAAAGCCTTGAACCAAAGTCGACTTCTTTCTTAGAAAACACTCCACTGTCACTTGTAAAAGTAAAGGTACGGTTTCTCAAGGTGAAGTCCCATGTCTGTTTATTGCTTTTCACTGATGGCTTTTCCGTATAATAGTGGTCACTCATGGTGAATGGACCTCCTCTGGATTCAATCGTTTCAGGAGATTAGAAAAGAAAAAGCCCGCCAGTAAAAGCGAGCTTTCCCAAAAGATTAGGCGAAGATTACTTAACTTCTACAGAAGCGCCAACTTCTTCAAGCTTAGCTTTAAGTTCTTCAGCTTCTTCTTTAGCAATACCTTCTTTAAGTGGTTTTGGAGTGTTGTCAACAAGTTCTTTAGCTTCTTTCAAGCCAAGACCAGTGATTTCACGAACCACTTTGATAACTTTGATTTTTTGGTCTCCAGCACCAGCAAGTACTAGATCAAAATCAGTTTTTTCTTCAGCAGCAGCACCGCCACCAGCAGCTACAGCTACAGGAGCAGCAGCAGTTACGCCAAATTCTTCTTCGATTGCTTTTACTAAGTCGTTTAACTCAAGTACAGTTGCTTCTTTAACTGAAGCAATGATTTCTTCGATATTTAAAGCCATTTGTAATTCCTCCATTTTAAGTTTTTTTACGTAAACGTAAAGTACGCATTAAGCGCCTTGTTCTTCTTTTTGATCTGCAACTGCTTTAGTAGCAAGAGCAAGATTACGAACTGGAGCTTGAAGAACGCTAAGCAACATAGAAAGTAAGCCTTCGCGAGACGGAAGTTCCGCAAGAGCCTTCACTTCTTCTACAGTCGCTACGTTTCCTTCGATGACACCAGCTTTGATTTCTAAAGCTTCGTGGCTTTTCGCAAATTCGTTGATGATTTTCGCAGGTGCGATAACATCTTCGTTACTGAATGCGATAGCGTTTGGACCTGTTAAGAAATCGTTTAAACCCGTTAGTTCAACTTGTTCAACTGCACGGCGAGTCAAAGTGTTTTTGTAAACTTTGAATTCTACGCCAGCTTCACGAAGCTGTTTACGAAGTTCAGTCACTTCAGAAACTGAAAGACCGCGGTAATCTACAATGACAGTAGACATACTATCTTTAAATTTAGAAGTAATTTCATCAACGACAACTTTTTTAGTATCGATTGCATTGCTCATGGTTACACCTCCTGTACATTCTTTGTGTAACACTTATACCGATCAGGCCATCACGTTCCTAACGAACGGTTCTCCATATAAAAAGCCTCCATTAAGACATGGAGGCTGTATATACAAGCATACGTTAACGTAAGACTGTGACATATACACCTCGGCGGGTTAATTAAGCCATAAGGCCCCTGCTGTCTACGGTATAAATGGACATTATTCTATTTTACAACATTTTGATATTATCAAAATGGTTGTCATAAGTCAAGAATTATTTTGCAGAGAAAGAAGATGGATCCACTTTCACGCCAGGGCCCATAGTAGATGTAACAGAAACGTTTTTCACGTATACACCTTTAGCCGCTGCAGGTTTTGCTTTAAGGATTGTGTCATAGATTGTTGCAAAGTTCTCAACAAGCTTTTCGTCCTCGAAAGAAACCTTTCCGATTGGCGCGTGGATGTTACCAGCTTTATCAACGCGGTATTCTACTTTACCAGCTTTGATTTCATTGATTGCTTTTTCAACTTCGAACGTTACAGTTCCTGTTTTAGGGTTTGGCATAAGACCTTTTGGTCCAAGTACACGACCGATCTTACCAACTTCACCCATCATGTCAGGTGTCGCAACGATTACATCGAATTCGAACCAACCTTGTTGGATTTTAGTGATGTAATCAGAATCTCCAACGTAGTCTGCTCCAGCAGCTTCTGCTTCTTTTGCTTTTTCGCCTTTAGCGAACACAAGAACGCGTTGAGTTTTACCAGTTCCGTTAGGAAGTACAACTGCACCGCGGATTTGTTGATCGTTTTTACGAGGGTCTACGCCCAAACGAAAAGCAACTTCTACAGTCGCATCAAATTTCGCTGTATTTGCTTTTTTTGTAAGAGAAACAGCTTCAGCTACATCATACGCTTTAGTACGTTCGATCAGCTTAGCAGCTTCTACATACTTTTTACCTTTTTTAGCCATTATAAAAATCCTCCTTATGTGGTTTTAGCGGAATAACCTCCCACGAATAAGGGTTGCGAACTTGTCAAAACCCTTGATCTATATTACCACTTCTATACACTCATTTCAAGCTCTTTTGAATTACAATTTATCGATCTGCGTGAACTCAAGTTCAACAGGTGTTTCTCTACCAAACATATTAACGAATACTTTGACTTTGCTTTTATCGTAATCAATTTCTTCAATAGAGCCAGTGAAGTTAGCAAACGGTCCATCGATAACCTTAACTGTTTCTTTGAGCTCAAAGTCGATTTCTGTTTTGCGTTCTTCAAGACCCATTCTCTTCAGAATGGTTTCAGCTTCGCCTGGCAGCAGCGCAGTTGGCTTTGAGCCTGATCCAGCTGATCCAACGAATCCAGTGACACCCGGTGTATTACGAACAACATACCAAGAGTCGTCAGTCATCACGATTTCCACTAGGACATAGCCAGGGAATACTTTCTTTTTGACGACTTTTTTCTTACCATTTTTAATATCTGTTTCTTCTTCTTCTGGTACGACGACGCGGAAGATTTTATCCTGCATGCCCATTGATTCAACACGCTTTTCCAAGTTCGCTTTTACTTTGTTTTCATAGCCAGAGTACGTATGCACAACATACCAATTCTTTTCCATTTTCGTTCAGGACTATTTAGTCCTTCCCTCCCCACATTTCATAATGTCTATTTGACGAATCTCGAGTACCGGTAAATATTTTCAAGCAATTGAAAAAACCCGTAAAACGGGTTTTTTGGCAAGTCATATTATGATCTATTATAGCACGTTCAGCAGACCATTATTCAAGTATTAATGAATTAATTCGATTAATTGTGAGATTCCTATATCAAGAAAAGAGAAAAAGATTGCAAAGAATACGACTGTTAAAATAACAGTAATTGTATAGCGGACCATTTCGTTCTTCTTTGGCCAGCTGACCTTTTTCATTTCTTTTCCGACACTTTTTAAGAAACTGATAATACGCATGTAAAAGACCTCCACAGAATAAAGAACGCAAATCTTACTTCGTTTCTAAATGTGTTTTATGTGAATTACAAGTCTTGCAATATTTCTTAACTTCTAATCTTTCAGCTGCTGAAGCAACACTTTTCATTGTCGTATAATTGCGGCTTCCGCAGTCTTTACAGGCTAGAGTAATCTTTTTCCTCATATTTACACCTATTTTCTCGACATCATTTCATTAGTACCTTATCACAGTGTCGAAAAAGCTGTCAATATAGGTTTGATTAGAGACTAATCTCGCGAAGCTCTAAATATTTCTCTAATTTTCTCTTTACTCTTTGGAGTGCGTTATCAATTGATTTCACATGACGGTTTAAATCTTCAGAAATCTCTTGATAGGATCTACCATCAAGATAAAGCACAAGTACCTTTCTTTCCAGCTCGCTAAGCAGTTCACCCATCTTCATTTCGATATCATCAAATTCTTCTTTGCTAATGATTAAGTCTTCTGGGTTAAGCGCTTTAGCACCGGAAATGACATCCAATAATGTTCTGTCCGATTCTTCATCGTAGATCGGCTTGTCTAATGATACATAGGAATTTAACGGGATATGTTTTTGGCGAGTAGCTGTTTTAATTGCGGTGATAATTTGGCGGGTAATACATAATTCTGCAAAAGCCTTAAATGAAGTAAGCTTGTCCTCTCTGAAATCGCGGATAGACTTATAAAGTCCGATCATTCCCTCTTGGACAATGTCCTCTCGATCCGCTCCTATCAAGAAATAAGATCTTGCTTTCGCACGTACAAAATTGCGGTATTTCGTTATTAAATAATCTAGCGCATCACTATCTCCGACATGAACCCTTTCAATGACTTGTTCATCTTCCAACTGGCAAAATTGCTCTCTGATGGAATTACCCTTGCTGTTGTTTAGATTCACTTCGATCCCCCCGACCGCACCTAGATAGAAATATTATACATTAATGGTTGAAATATCGTCAAGCTATTCCAGATTCCCGCGCCGCCATTTTTCAAACGTTTTCAATACATCTTCTGACAATTCAATCTTAGATGCTGGTTTATCAGAAGTAATCTTTTTGACTCTCGTTTCAATCTTTCGTTCTATCACTTCAATCTCTCTTAAAAGCTCACGAGCCGACTTCCGAAGAGCTCCTTGTCCAAAAATAGCCCATTGTTCCGTAAAATCTGAGGTTGCCACATGAATTTGCGTCCGAATATTATTCAAATCCTGCGCCAGCTTTTCAATCCGCTCATCCGCCGTTTCATTCTCTCTCGTAAAGATGACCTCTACTCGGTGATTGGTCCGCTTCTTTTCAATTCCTTTGACCATATGGGCATCGAATACGACAATGACTCGATACCCTGTGTATGCTTGATATTCTGCTAAATGTTGAATCAGCACGTCTCTGGCTTCTTCAAAGCTGTTTTCCTTTAAGTGCTGCAGCTGAGGCCATGCACCTATCATGTTGTATCCATCGACTAAGAGGATATCCATCTCTATTCTCCTAACGGATAACGTTTTCGATACACTTCATACATCAATAGACCAGCGGCAACTGATGCATTTAAAGAAGTAACCTTCCCGGCCATAGGCAGTTTAATTAGAAAATCACACTTTTCCTTAATCAATCGGCCAATTCCTTTACCTTCACTGCCAATCACAAGAGCCAGCGGCATTGTACCATCAAATTGTCTGTAATCCTGTTTAGCAGACGCATCTGTTCCCGCAACCCAGATTCCTCTTTCTTTCATTTCATCAAGGGCTCTTGAAAGATTGGTCACTTTTGCAACAGGAATATGCTCAATTGCTCCAGTGGATGCCTTAGCAACTGTTGTTGTTAGACCGACCGCTCTCCTTTTTGGAATGACAATCCCGTGTGCCCCTACAGCATCTGCCGTACGCATAATCGATCCTAAATTATGCGGATCTTCAATTTCATCTAAAATCAGAAAGAATGGCTGCTCATTCCGCTTTTCAGCGATTTGATAAAGATCGTCCAATTCTGCATATTCATATGCTGCTACCTGTGCAACGATTCCCTGGTGCTGACCTGTAACCATTTGATCAAGCTTTTTCCTCGGAACATACTGAATGGTGATATTTTGCTTTTTAGCGAGTTCAATGACCTGCTGGGCTTGTCCTTTTACAGTGTTTTCTGCCATCCAGAGCTTATATAACTCCCGATCTGACTTCAGTGTCTCAATCACTGCATTTTTCCCAATGACATAATCATGTTGCTGACTCATTTGTCTTCCTCCCTGACGTTCCGATTTCAATCGCCTGACCAATCAGCTCTTCTAAGCGTTCGTCCTGCTTTTCGATAAATAAATAACCCATGAGCGCTTCAAACGCTGTACTATAACGATACGTTTGAACGTCCGTGTTTTTAGGCACTGTGCCTGATTTTGCGTTTCTTCCTCTTTTCAGCACCGCTTCTTCTGCTTCAGTGAAAAAGCCTTGCTGCTGAAGCGTAAATAAAATAGCAGCCTGTGATTTAGCTGAAACAATTTTGCTTGCTCGTTTGTGCAGCTCATTTGGTTTTGTCGCCCCCGTTTGGAGGAGGTGATGCCTCACATATACTTCAAAAATGGCATCACCCATATAAGCTAGCGCAAGTCCGTTCAGCTGTTTACCGTCTTTCAGCTTTTCAAAATTCAACATTGACTATTCTCCTCTTTTCCAGCGAGTACCTTGAGGAGTGTCCTCCAACACAATATTCATGTTCTTTAATTGGTCACGAATTTGATCAGATAGGGCAAAGTCACGATTTCTTCTAGCTTCATTACGTTTTTCAATTAACGCTTCTACCTCTTCGTCAAGCGTGTGCTTTTCTTCTAATGAGAAGCCAAGAACAGACGTAATTTCTTGGAACAAGCCGATAAATGCCTTGATCACTTCCTCCGAAGTATGATCATTTTCCATATAATAATTCGCCTGTTTCGCTAATTCGAATAAAACAGAGATCGCATTTGCTGTATTGAAGTCATCATTCATTTCAGAAATAAATGTCGCACGCTGTTCTTCAATTTTTGCCAGCCATTCAGCATTGTCTTCCGTGATATTCGTGCTGCTCTCGAGACGGTGATGTAAATTCGCATACGATGTTTTGAGTCGGTTAAACGCACTCTTTGTACTTTCTAATAAATCCATTGAGTAGTTAATTGGGTGACGATAGTGAACCGACAACATAAAGAAGCGGAGCACATCAGGATCTTGTTCTTTCACAATGTCATGCACCAGCACAAAGTTGCCAAGTGATTTTGACATTTTTTCATTATCAATATTAATATACCCGTTATGCATCCAATACTTCGCAAAAGGCTTCCCTGTCAAAGCCTCAGATTGGGCAATTTCATTCTCATGGTGCGGGAATGTTAGATCCTGTCCGCCAGCATGAATGTCGATCGTATCACCTAAATATTTTTTGACCATTGCCGAGCATTCGATGTGCCAGCCTGGGCGTCCTTCGCCCCATGGGCTATCCCATGAGATTTCCTGATCCTTTGCAGCCTTCCATAGGGCAAAATCCAGTGCATCTCGTTTCTTTTCACCTACACGAATACGGGCACCTGTCTTCAGTTCATCAATCGATTGGTGAGAAAGCTTTCCATAGCCTTCAAATGAGCGTGTGCTGTAATACACGTCGCCATCGGCTTCATAGGCGTAGCCTTTTTCAATCAATGTCGCAATAAACGCAATGATATCATCCATGTTTTCCGTTACTCGCGGGTGAAGGTCTGCTTTTTTGCAGCCTAGTGCACTGACGTCTTCAAAGTAGGCTTGGATAAACCGGTCAGCAATTGTCGGCACATCTTCTCCGAGTTCATTGGCTGCTTTGATGAGTTTATCATCCACATCTGTAAAGTTTGATACAAAGTTCACATCGTAACCGCTGTATTCTAAATACTTACGTACAGTGTCATAAACAATAGCAGGTCTAGCATTCCCGATATGAATGTAGTTATAAACGGTTGGTCCGCACACATACATCTTGACCTTTCCTGGCTCAAGCGGGACAAATTCTTCCTTCTTACGTGTCAATGTATTATAAATATTGATTGTCATGATTGTTCTTCCTTTCTGCTCAATGAAGCCAGTTCACCTTTTAGCTTTTCCATTTCTCGTTCCAATTCTTTAAAACGATCGGAAATTGGATCTGGCAAATCTTGATGATTGAGATCACGATTGATTTTCTTTCCATTTTGAACGACGACTCGCCCAGGTATACCGACAACGGTGGAATGGTCGGGTACGTCCTTTAACACGACCGATCCCGCTCCAATCTTGGCTCCTTTTCCAACTGTAATGGAACCAAGCACCTTGGCACCTGTCGCAATAAGGGCATCGTCTAAAATGGTCGGATGCCGCTTTCCCTTTTCTTTCCCTGTTCCCCCTAATGTCACGCCTTGGAAAACAGTGACGTTGTCTCCAATTTCACATGTTTCCCCGATCACAACGCCCATGCCATGATCAATGAAGAACCGCCTGCCAATGGTTGCCGCCGGGTGAATTTCCACCCCTGTGAAAAAACGGCTGACCTGAGAAATGATCCGCGCAATAAAATACAGCTTCCGCTTATAAAATGCGTGCGCAATACGGTGAGCCCAAATCGCATGAAGCCCTGAATAGGTTAGCACTACTTCAATATAGCTTCTAGCAGCAGGATCTTGATCAAACACAGTATCAATATCTTCTTTCAGCATTTTGAAAAACACATGCTCCCCCCGTTCTTCCCCATCAATCTCTCTTAGGACTTGCTCTCTTTTTTTGGACAAATAAAAAACGCCTCTGCCAAATGACAGAGACGTTTTGAAAACGCGGTTCCACTCTGTTTAGAAAGCCACTTATCTTTCAGCCTTCTCAACTTAATCCCATAACGGAGGGTACCGCCCTTGCATACTAACGTACGTGTTCCTCAAGGGTCTTGAGGGTGCATTTCCAACGTCTGCCCATAAGTCTCTTTCAGCCGGTGGAGACTCTTTCTGTGATGGACGAGTACATTGTACTTCTCCCTCGCAACGATTTCCTTATATTTGTTTAATGCGGTTTAATACCGTTTCTTTACCTAGTAATTCAATACTTTGCGGAAGTTCTGGGCCATGCGTTTGTCCTGTGACAGCCACACGAATCGGCATGAATAGTTTCTTGCCTTTATGCCCTGTTTCTTTTTGTACCGCTTTAATGGCAGCCTTGATTTCATCAGGTGTGAAAGACTCAAGCTGTTCAAGCTGACCTGCAAAAGATGCCATGACTTCTGGTACTTGCTCCTCTGCTAGAACTTCCTTTGCCTCTTGATTATACTCAATTTGCTCCTTAAAGAACAACTCTGTTAACTCAACAATTTCTGCTCCGTAGCTTAATTGTTCGTGATACAGAGAAATAAGCTTGCGTACCCACGTGTTTTCTTCTTCTGTCAGCTGCTCACTTACCTTGCCTGCTTTTTGAAGATGCGGAAGTGTTAGTGCCACAACCTGATCAAGATCAAGTGCTTTCACGTATTGGTTGTTCACCCATTTTAGTTTATGCATATCAAATAGAGCTGGTGACTTAGAAAGTCGATTCACATCGAAAATGTCGATGAATTGCTCTTTTGTAAACAGTTCTTCTTCGCCTACTGGAGACCATCCAAGTAATGCAATGAAGTTAAACAGGGCTTCAGGTAAATAGCCTAAATTCTTATATTGCTCGATGAATTGAATAATTGATTCATCACGTTTACTTAATTTCTTGCGGTTCTCGTTCACTATCAACGTCATATGTCCGAATAGCGGAACATCCCAGCCAAATGCATTAAAAATCATAATTTGTTTAGGCGTATTTGAAATATGATCCTCTCCGCGAAGAACGTGAGTCATTTTCATCAAATGATCATCCACGGCTACGGCAAAGTTATAAGTTGGCGTGCCATCTTTCTTCACAATAACAAAATCACCGATGCCATCTGTTTCAAACGAAATATCGCCTTTAACCATGTCGTCAAATTTGATGATTTCTCCTTTTGGCACTCGGAAGCGGATGCTTGGCTCTCTTCCTTCAGCAATTAGCTTGTCCTCTTCTTCTTTTGATAAATGACTGCATTTACCAGAATATCGAGGCATTTCACTGCGGGCGATTTGTGCTTCACGCTCTGCCTCTAGCTCTTCAGCCGTACAATAGCACTTATACGCCAAGTCCTTCTCTAAGAGCTCGTCATAATATTTTTTGTAAATATCATTTCGCTCTGATTGTCTGTAAGGACCGTAACCGCCATCTTTATCAATGCTCTCATCCCAATCAATACCTAGCCATTGCAGGTGGCGAAGCTGGCTTTCCTCCCCGCCTTCTACATTACGCTTTTGATCTGTATCCTCGATTCGAATAATAAATTTGCCGCCTTGGCTGCGTGCGAACAAATAGTTGAAAAGAGCCGTTCTAGCATTCCCAATATGTAAATGACCAGTTGGACTCGGTGCATAACGAACACGCACTTCATTTCCCATGAGTTTAACTTCCTTTCATCTGCATCATGTTGTCTGACACCAATTTTTTATAAACGTATTTTATCATCAAAACCCATTCTCATCAAAATGGATTTTACTTTTTCTGAAGAAGCACTGTTGCCTGAGAGGCAATTCCTTCGCCTCTTCCTGTAAATCCGAGTTTCTCTGTCGTTGTTGCTTTGACGTTCACCTGTGTGACATCTGCCTCAAGTGCTTCTGCGATTTTCTCACACATTGGTTGAATGTAAGGTGCCATTTTTGGTTTTTGCGCCATGATGGTGCAGTCAATATTCACAAGTGTGTAGCCTTTTTCTTTCACAAGTGCCCACACATGTTGCAATAATTTAAATGAATCTGCATCCTTAAACTCAGGGTCTGTGTCTGGGAAATGTCTGCCGATATCTCCTTCAGCAATCGCACCCAGGCAGGCATCTGCCACTGTGTGAAGCAGTACGTCAGCGTCTGAATGCCCTAGCAGTCCCTTTTCATAAGGGATGGTGACCCCCCCGATAATCAGAGGTCTCCCCTCTGTTAATTGATGTACATCAAAGCCTTGTCCTATTCTCAACATGATCTAGTACCCTCTTTCCGCATCCATAATTGCCTTGGCAACCAATAAATCATCCGGTGTTGTCAGCTTAATATTGGTATAGTCTCCTTGGACAATATACACATTCTCGCCATGTAATTGTTCAACAAGACTGGCGTCATCTGTTCCAAGGAAGCCTGTCCGCTCCGCATGTTCATGCGCCTCTTTTAAAATAGAATGACGAAAAGCTTGTGGGGTCTGGACCGCCCACAAGCTCTGACGTTCAATGGTTTGTTCCACTTTGCCTTCTTGAACGCGTTTGATTGTGTCTTTCACTGGTACCGCTACAACTGCGGAGCCTTTTTCAATCGCTGCTTTAACGAGCAAGTCAATCTGTGTATGCTTAATAAAAGGCCTTGCCCCATCATGAACAAGCACGATGTCCGCATCTTTCACAGCCTTTAATCCTTCGTATACACTTTGCTGACGTTCTTCACCGCCAGTGACAAGTGAAACAGGCGTTTGAAAAGCGTGTACTTTGAGTAGCCTTTCAAAGTCTTGACGCTCCTCCTCATTGATCGCTAGGATCATGCGTTTGCATTGTGAATGAGCGTCAAA
Source organism: Bacillus sp. FSL R5-0659 (assembly GCF_038008785.1). Classification (NCBI taxonomy): domain Bacteria; kingdom Bacillati; phylum Bacillota; class Bacilli; order Caryophanales; family Bacillaceae; genus Bacillus; species Bacillus sp. FSL R5-0659. The sequence goes on along the minus strand of NZ_JBBOZU010000001.1, from coordinate 113,351 downwards.
CACCTTTAATGTATGAATGATGACCGGCATTCTTTTCAGCTCGATAAAAAGCTTATTGCGGCCGGCCTTCATTCGTTTCCCCTGCCCCGCAGCCGGAATAACTACTTCATAATACATGTTCGTTCTCCCTTTAGAGCGCCTTCTCCAGAAGTTTTGGCTTCGCAAAAATCATTCTTCCAGCAGCAGTCTGCAGCACACTTGTGACGAGTACATCGATGTCTTTTCCAATGTAATTGCGTCCTTCTTCGACCACAATCATCGTACCGTCATCTAAGTAAGCAACACCTTGGTTATGCTCTTTCCCATCTTTGATGACCTGTACCTTCATTTCTTCCCCAGGCAGTACAACCGGTTTAACCGCATTGGCTAGATCATTGATGTTTAACACTGCTACTTTTTGAAGTTCGCATACTTTATTTAAATTAAAATCATTGGTCACAACAACACCTGAAGTTAATTTCGCGAGCTTCACAAGCTTGCTATCAACCTCTTGAATGTCTTCGAAGTCACCTTCGTAAATTTCAACTTTAATATCCAACTCTTTTTGAATACGATTTAAAATATCAAGACCTCTTCGGCCTCTATTTCTCTTTAACACATCTGAGGAGTCTGCAATATGCTGTAATTCCTCGAGTACAAATTGAGGAATGACCATGACACCTTCTAAGAATCCAGTTTGGCAAATATCTGCGATTCTTCCATCAATGATAACACTTGTGTCTAAAATTTTCAGCTTTTTATCTTCTATTTCAGGTTCATCATCAGCTGCTCCTTTTTTCTTGCTGACCTTTGCAGAACGGGAGAACAGCCCCATCATTTCATCCTTCTTCTTAAAGCCTACCTGAAACCCAAGGTATCCTAAAAAGAAAGCCAGGAAAATCGGAATAATGGTACCAAAAATATGATATGGGATATTGTTTAGCGGGATCACGTTTACAATAAGATATGCTAGAATAAGTCCAAATACTAATCCGAAACTTCCAGATATAAGATCAGGAAGAGGCGCCTTCAATAGAGAATCCTCGATCCATTTCACCCAATTTACCACATAACCTGTGCACCATTTGCCGATGATCAAGAATACAGCGGCTCCTATTAGTGCTGAAGAGTAAGCATTTGTTATGAAAGGTATGTCCTTTACATTTAAAAGCAGAAATAACTCTGGAATGATAAAAATCCCCACAACTGCACCAAAAATGATAAAAAACGCCTGAACGATTCTTTTTAACATACCTTCACCTCCTTTATTTTTCATCTGTCAATCCACCTTCATCTGACATTGATATATGTTTAAGTTTCCTATCATGAGCAACAGAAAACAAAACCATCATTAATATACCCATATTCATCCATTTTTAACCGTAATAGAGAAAAATTTCTCTTCTTAAAGCTGACGGTCGATATAATGTTTTTCTTGTAACCTTTTTAATCCTTTTTTTATCTTTTTCGCTCTTACTTCTCCAATTCCTTCTACTTCATCCAATTCTTGTACATCCGCTTCCATAATTCGATCTAGCACACCGAATGCTTCAACCACATTTTCAACGATCGGCATTGGCAGTCTAGGGATTTTATGGAGCAACCTGTATCCTCTTGTGTACACATATTCGTCAATATTTGTAGAAGCTGGATATCCAAGTAACTTGTACAGAATGGAATCATCTAAAAGCTCAAAGCTCGACATATCTTGCAGTTGTTTAAGTAGCACATACGGATCTTTGATCTTTTCTTTCACGTAATCTTTAATAAATAAAGCTGCTTCCTGCTCCATATCTGTAATCAGCTCATTGACCTGTAGACGGATCAAGTGTCCCTCTGTTCCAAGCTCTTTGATATACATATTGATTTCATTTTTGATTCTAAGAACCATTTCGTAGCGGTGCAGCACGGATAATACATCACCAAAGGTCACAAGCTCTTCAAATTCTAGGGCGCTTAACGCAGAAATGGCGTGATCTAAAATGGTTTTATATTTCTCAAGTGTTTGAATGGCTTGATTCGCCTTTGTTAAAATAAAACCAATATCTTTCAGCGTATAACGACGATTCCCTTGGTATAAGGTAATGACGTTCCTCCGTTCAGAAATGGCAATGATTAAGCAGCCTGTCTGCTTCGCTACACGCTCAGCCGTCCGGTGCCTCATGCCTGTTTCCGATGAATGGATGGTGGCATCTGGCATCAGCTGTGTATTCGCATACAAGATTTTTTGACCAGAATCGCTAAGAATAATAGCCCCGTCCATCTTCGCCAATTCATATAAATGTGCTGGAGAGAAGGCAGAATTAATGTGAAATCCTCCATCTACCACACTCTTTACTTTGTCATTATAACCAACAACAATGAGCCCGCCAGTATTGGCTCTCAAGACGTTTTCAATTCCTGCCCGCAGAGGTGTTCCTGGTGCCACAAACTGTACAATATCTAAGAGATCGAGTTCTCTCGCTCCTTTTTTCTCTTTTTCCATTCCTATGATCCCCCTAGTGAAATTCGAAGTGCCTCCGCTACATTTTCTACACCAACTAACTCAATCCCTCTCGGCTTTTTCCATCCGTCTATATTTGCCTGAGGAATAAACATTCGCTTAAATCCTAGTTTCGCAGCTTCCTGCACTCGCTGTTCAATTCTTGATACTCTTCTGACTTCTCCCGTCAGACCGACCTCTCCTATAAAGCAATCCGCTTGATGCGGCGCTGCGTCTTTAAAGCTTGATGCAATACTGACGGCAATAGCTAAGTCAATCGCCGGTTCGTCAAGCTTCACACCGCCTGCGACCTTTAAATACGCATCTTGGTTTTGCAAGAGCAGCCCCACGCGTTTTTCTAAAACTGCCATGAGCAGCGATACTCGATTATGATCAAGGCCAGTGGCCATTCTTCGCGGATTCCCAAAGCTTGTCGGGGAAATTAATGCCTGTATCTCGACAAGTACGGGTCTTGTTCCTTCCATTGAGGCAACAACACACGAACCAGATACACCTGCCGACCGCTCTTCTAAAAAGATTTCTGATGGGTTTAATACTTCCGTGAGCCCTTCCTCTCTCATTTCAAAAATCCCCAATTCATTCGTTGAACCAAATCGGTTTTTTACCGCCCGTAAGATACGAAATGTATGATGACGTTCGCCTTCAAAATAAAGAACCGTGTCCACCATATGCTCTAAAAGGCGTGGACCTGCGATCGAGCCTTCTTTGGTCACGTGACCAACGATAAAAATAGGAATCCCATTTGTCTTGGCAATTTTCATCAGCTGTGCTGTACATTCTCTTACTTGAGATACAGAGCCGGGAGCTGACGTGATATCGCTTTGATAAACGGTTTGAATCGAATCCACCACAACAAAAGCAGGTTTCATCTCCTGTATAGCAGACGTTATATACTCCATATCGGTTTCAGCCAAAACATGTAAAGAGGCGCTTTCAATACCAAGGCGGTCCGCTCTTAACTTCGTTTGTTTAATGGATTCCTCACCAGATATGTACAACACATTCTGATTTTTGTCTGAGAGCTGTGCTGATACTTGTAATAATAAAGTGGACTTCCCAATCCCAGGATCTCCGCCAATGAGAACAAGAGAGCCTTTGACAATTCCACTTCCTAATACTCGGTTAAATTCTTCTAAATTCGTTTTAATTCGGGGTTCTTCGGATGTTTCAATTGCAGATATAGGTGAAGGTTTTTGAATGGTTTGAACAGAATGATTAAAAGCACTTCGACGGTTTGCCGGCTCTTTGCGAACGACCTCTTCTGTCATACTGTTCCATGTGCCGCAGCCTGGACATTTCCCCATCCATTTGGCTGACTCATAACCGCACGATTGGCATATAAATTTTGATTTTGTCTTAGCCATAGATTGAAGAATACAACTCCTTATACTGGTCAGAAAATAAGTAAAGGGAGGCATACACCTTGCTGGTATGCCTCACACTTTTTTCTTACTATATTAGTTCGTAGCAGCCGTCGCTTTTACGACAATTTCTCCATCTTCCACATCTAATACGATATGTTGACCTTTTTCAATATTGCCCTTCAGAAGCTCCTCAGAAAGTCGATCTTCTACATGCTTTTGAATCGCTCTTCTTAACGGACGCGCACCGTACTCAAGATCTACTCCTTCGTCGGCAATCTTCGCTTTTGCTGCTTCCGTCAATTCAATTGAAAGGTCTTGTTCTTTTAATCGTTTTGTCAATTGATCAGACATGAGAGACACGATCTCTTTGAGATGTTTCTTCTCTAGCGAGTGGAAGACAATGATTTCATCAATACGGTTGATAAACTCAGGTCTAAACGCACGTTTCAACTCGCCCATCACTTTGCCTTTCATATCCTTGTAATTTTGACTTTCATCCTGCACGTTAAAGCCAACGTATTTATTGCGCTTCAACTCACTAGCTCCAACGTTTGATGTCATGATCAAAATCGTATTTCTAAAGTCAACGGTACGCCCTTTAGAATCAGTTAGACGACCATCTTCTAATACTTGCAGTAAGATATTAAATACATCTGGATGGGCCTTTTCAATCTCGTCTAAAAGAACGACAGAATAAGGTTTTCTTCTGACTTTTTCAGTCAGCTGTCCACCTTCATCATAACCGACATATCCTGGAGGTGACCCAACAAGTCTGGATGTAGAGTGTTTCTCCATGTATTCAGACATATCAATACGGATCATTGCTTCTTCATCACCGAAAATAGACTCGGCGAGTGCTCTTGCAAGCTCTGTTTTACCAACCCCTGTTGGTCCTAAGAAGATAAAGGAACCGATTGGACGTTTTGGATCTTTTAGGCCTGCACGCGCACGTCTCACAGCTTTCGCTACAGCAACAACTGCTTCATCCTGCCCGATCACACGAGAGTGGAGTAATTGTTCCATATTCAGAAGCTTATCTGTCTCCGTTTGAGCAATTTTTGAAACAGGCACTCCCGTCCAGCTGGAAACAACCATTGCGATATCATCTACAGATACCTCTGAATTCTCTTGTCCCTGCTTTTCTTTCCATGATTTCTTTGTCACTTCTACTTTTTCACGCAAACGCTGCTCTGTATCGCGAAGAGAAGCTGCTTTTTCAAATTCTTGACTTTGAACTGCTGCATCCTTTTCCTTGCGTACTTCATCCAGCTTTTGCTCTAGTTCTTTTAGGTTAGGCGGTGTTGTGAACGAACGTAAACGGACTTTCGAACCTGCCTCATCAATTAAATCAATTGCCTTATCTGGAAGGAATCTGTCAGAGATATAACGGTCAGACAGCTTCACTGCCGCCTCAATCGCTTCATCTGTAATAGACACACGGTGATGTGCTTCATACCGGTCTCTAAGTCCTCTTAAGATTTGAATACTCTCATCAACAGAAGGCTGATCTACTTGAATTGGCTGGAAACGTCGTTCAAGCGCAGCATCCTTTTCAATGTATTTACGGTACTCATCTAATGTTGTCGCCCCAATACATTGAAGCTCACCACGTGCTAAAGATGGTTTTAGAATATTAGACGCATCAATCGCACCCTCTGCTCCACCAGCACCAATGAGTGTATGAAGCTCATCGATAAAGAGAATGATATTTCCTGCCTGACGAATTTCGTCCATGACTTTTTTCAAACGATCCTCGAATTCACCACGATATTTCGTTCCAGCTACAACAGTTCCCATATCCAGTGTCATTACTCGTTTATCACGTAGGATTTCAGGCACTTCGTTATGAATAATTTGCTGTGCAAGACCTTCTGCGATGGCTGTTTTACCAACACCAGGCTCACCAATCAGCACAGGGTTATTTTTTGTTCTTCTACTTAGAACCTCAATGACACGTTGAATTTCTTTGCTTCGGCCAATGACTGGGTCCAAGCTGTCCTCTTTTGCAATAGCAGTTAAATCTCTTGCCAAGCTATCAAGTGTGGGTGTATTTGCATTGCTATTAGAGCCTGCCGCAGATGCACCTGTTTCATTGCTTCCAAGCAGCTGCAGAACTTGCTGACGTGCTTTATTTAAGCTCACTCCGAGGTTATTTAAGACACGGGCAGCGACACCCTCTCCCTCACGAATAAGACCTAATAGAATATGTTCTGTCCCTACATAGGAATGACCTAGCTTTCTTGCTTCATCCATTGAAAGCTCAGTGACCTTCTTCGCTCTAGGCGTATAATGAGGAATAGCTTGAGACACCTCTTGCCCTCTTCCAATCAAGCTTTCGACTTCTTTTTGGATTTTATCTGAAACAAGGCCCAGTGCTTCTAACGCTTTGGCAGCGATGCCCTCCCCTTCACGTACAAGGCCAAGTAAAATGTGCTCAGTACCAATATTCTTATGGCCTAGGCGAATGGCTTCTTCTTGTGCAAGTGCTAATACCTTTTGAGCTCTTTCAGTGAATCTTCCAAACATCATATCGTTTCATCCTCCTGTCCATTCCTATGCATTTCTAAGCGCAGCCTTTCTCTAATAATCGCTGCTCGTTTTATATCTCGTTCATTTGGCTCCAAGGCTCCTCCTGAATATTGTTGAAGGAAGCCAGGCTGGGTCAAAATCATGAGTTCATTCAGTATATTACTTGAAAGCCCCTTAATGATACCTAAATCAATTCCAAGCCGCACATCTGACAAACACTTTGCTGTTTCTTTTGATTCAATCATACGACAATTGGCCAAAATCCCTAAGGACCGGTACACTCTGTCCTCAAGTTCAATTTTAGATGTTTGATATAAAGCTTTTCGTGCAGATCGCTCTTGTTCAATGAGCTGAGCGGTCACACTATTCAAGTCATCTACAATGTCTTCTTCTGATTGACCAAGTGTCATTTGATTTGAAATTTGAAAGATGTTCCCTATTGCTTCGCTGCCCTCACCATAAATTCCTCTGACCACAAGTCCTAATTGATTAATGGCGGGAATAATGCGATTCATTTGTCTTGTGAGCGCTAATGCCGGTAAATGCATCATGACCGAAGCCCTAATACCTGTACCTACATTAGTCGGACAGCTTGTTAAGTATCCTCGCTTTTCAGAAAATGCATAATCCACTTGCTCTTCAATCCAGTCATCTACCTGATTAGCCGCTTTTAGTGCATTGGCTAGCTGAAAACCTGGGAATAAGCATTGGATTCGAATATGGTCTTCTTCATTCAACATCACACTAATTTCTTCATTCTCAGAAAGCAAACAGCCGCCAAATCTTGATTCAGCTAAATTTGGGCTAATCAAGTGCTTTTCAACAAGTACCCTCTTTGCTAAAGGCTGCGTTTCATTCATTCGAATCAGAACAAAGTTTCCAATGTCCTTCACTTCCTGGCTAGCAAACTTTTGCTCGAATTGCTGGAGAACAGCTTCAGCTTCTTCTTGAGAAAACTGAGTTGGGAAACGAACATGCTCTAGATTGCGCGCTAGCCGGATACGACTGCTTAGAACAATGTCACTTTCTGGTCCTTTTTGTTTCATCCACTGACTTAGAGCGTCTTGAATAAAATGCTGGAGCGACATGTCGTTAATCTCCCTCCCTCTGCTGAGATTGCTCATGCTCTAATGCACGAATTTGATCTCGAACTTCCGCTGCTTTTTCGAACTCTTCCTGTTCAATCAGCTGCTTCAGCTCTTGCTGCATTAACTCAAGTTTCCGGCGGACATGCAGGCTGCCGGCAATTCGTTTTGGGACTTTCCCATTATGGACTGTATTTCCACTATGGACTTTCCGTAAAACAGGGTTCAGATACTGATCAAATGTACGATAGCATTCTGCACAGCCAAATCGGCCTGTTTTTCTGAACTGCTGAAAGGTTAAGCCGCACTTAGGACATTGATCCACTTCTTTTGCTTCTTGAAAAATAGACGAGCCCTTGTTAGCACTTGTGGTGAAGCTAGGATCAATATTTAATAAGCCTGATAATAAGTTGTGAATCGAGAAACCTTGGTTTCCACTCATAGCATATGAATCACTGTTTTCTTTTGCACATTGTTCACATATGTGCATTTCTTGTTTTTCTCCATTTATAACTTTCGTAAAGTGAAAAGTGGCTGGTCTCTCATTACATTCTTGACAAATCAATCTTTTCACCCGCTTTACTTTAATTTCAGAGCATTTAACATCGCTTTCATCATCCGAGCCCGCAGTTCATCTCGTTCAGGTAAATCAATATGCAATACAGAACGGTCCATGACACTAATCATCATCTTAGCTTCTCTTTCAGATAAAATGTTATTTTCAACAAGACGCATGATGATGTGATCAGATGCAGCCTGTGATAAACGATGATATATTTGGGAAATAATGTTGTTCAATAAGTCCACTTCATCATTCATTTTGACTTTAATGATGCGGATATAGCCACCGCCGCCACGCTTACTTTCAACGATATAGCCTCTCTCGCTCGTAAAGCGTGTATTGATAACATAGTTAATTTGTGAAGGTACGCATTGAAATTTATCTGCAATTTCATTGCGTTTAATTTCTAATATTTCTCGACCGTTCTGATCCAAGACTTCCTTCAAATACTGCTCGATGATATCAGAAATATTTTGTGCCACTCCGCCTCCTCCTCCATTGACTTTGACTATATTTGACTTTAATCTTACTATAAATTTTTTCGGTCGATTTTTCAAGATAATCGCTCAACTAACAATATTATTTCCACATTTATATGGTGCCAAACCTCCAAAAAACACAAAAAAGACCAGTTCCAAATGGAACTGATCCTGATAGAAGCTTGGCGGCGTCCTACTCTCACAGGGGGAAACCCCCAACTACCATCGGCGCTGAAGAGCTTAACTTCCGTGTTCGGTATGGGAACGGGTGTGACCTCTTCGCTATCGCCACCAAACCTGATGGAGAGAATGTTCTCTCAAAACTAGATAACAATGTTCATGCTTCACAATAGAATATAGGTTAAGTCCTCGATCTATTAGTATCTGTCAGCTCCACGTGTCACCACGCTTCCACCTCAGACCTATCAACCTGATCATCTTTCAGGGATCTTACTTCCTTGCGGAATGGGAAATCTCATCTTGAGGGGGGCTTCATGCTTAGATGCTTTCAGCACTTATCCCGTCCGCACATAGCTACCCAGCGATGCCCTTGGCAGAACAACTGGTACACCAGCGGTGCGTCCATCCCGGTCCTCTCGTACTAAGGACAGCTCCTCTCAAATTTCCTGCGCCCGCGACGGATAGGGACCGAACTGTCTCACGACGTTCTGAACCCAGCTCGCGTACCGCTTTAATGGGCGAACAGCCCAACCCTTGGGACCGACTACAGCCCCAGGATGCGATGAGCCGACATCGAGGTGCCAAACCTCCCCGTCGATGTGGACTCTTGGGGGAGATAAGCCTGTTATCCCCGGGGTAGCTTTTATCCGTTGAGCGATGGCCCTTCCATGCGGAACCACCGGATCACTAAGCCCGACTTTCGTCCCTGCTCGACTTGTAGGTCTCGCAGTCAAGCTCCCTTGTGCCTTTACACTCTGCGAATGATTTCCAACCATTCTGAGGGAACCTTTGGGCGCCTCCGTTACATTTTAGGAGGCGACCGCCCCAGTCAAACTGCCCACCTGACACTGTCTCCCTGCCCGATAAGGGCAGCGGGTTAGAAGGTCAATACAGCCAGGGTAGTATCCCACCGATGCCTCCACCGAAGCTAGCGCTCCGGTTTCCAAGGCTCCTACCTATCCTGTACAAGCTGTACCAACATTCAATATCAGGCTGCAGTAAAGCTCCACGGGGTCTTTCCGTCCTGTCGCGGGTAACCTGCATCTTCACAGGTACTATAATTTCACCGAGTCTCTCGTTGAGACAGTGCCCAGATCGTTGCGCCTTTCGTGCGGGTCGGAACTTACCCGACAAGGAATTTCGCTACCTTAGGACCGTTATAGTTACGGCCGCCGTTTACTGGGGCTTCAATTCGCACCTTCGCTTACGCTAAGCGCTCCTCTTAACCTTCCAGCACCGGGCAGGCGTCAGCCCCTATACTTCGCCTTACGGCTTCGCAGAGACCTGTGTTTTTGCTAAACAGTCGCCTGGGCCTATTCACTGCGGCTTCTCGGGGCTTTAACACCCTAAGAAGCACCCCTTCTCCCGAAGTTACGGGGTCATTTTGCCGAGTTCCTTAACGAGAGTTCTCTCGATCACCTTAGGATTCTCTCCTCGCCTACCTGTGTCGGTTTGCGGTACGGGCACCTCTCACCTCGCTAGAGGCTTTTCTTGGCAGTGTGGAATCAGGAACTTCGCTACTAAATTTCGCTCGCCATCACAGCTCAGCCTTTACGGGAAACGGATTTGCCTATTTCCCAGCCTAACTGCTTGGACGCGGATATCCAATACCGCGCTTACCCTATCCTCCTGCGTCCCCCCATTGCTCAAATGGTGAGGAGGTGGTACAGGAATATCAACCTGTTGTCCATCGCCTACGCCTTTCGGCCTCGGCTTAGGTCCCGACTAACCCTGAGCGGACGAGCCTTCCTCAGGAAACCTTAGGCATTCGGTGGACGGGATTCTCACCCGTCTTTCGCTACTCATACCGGCATTCTCACTTCTAAGCGCTCCACCAGTCCTTCCGGTCTGGCTTCACAGCCCTTAGAACGCTCTCCTACCACTGTTCGTAAGAACAGTCCGCAGCTTCGGTGATACGTTTAGCCCCGGTACATTTTCGGCGCAGAGTCACTCGACCAGTGAGCTATTACGCACTCTTTAAATGGTGGCTGCTTCTAAGCCAACATCCTGGTTGTCTAAGCAACTCCACATCCTTTTCCACTTAACGTATACTTTGGGACCTTAGCTGGCGGTCTGGGCTGTTTCCCTTTCGACTACGGATCTTATCACTCGCAGTCTGACTCCCAAGGATAAGTCATCGGCATTCGGAGTTTGACTGAATTCGGTAACCCGGTAGGGGCCCCTAGTCCAATCAGTGCTCTACCTCCGAGACTCTTACCTTGAGGCTAGCCCTAAAGCTATTTCGGAGAGAACCAGCTATCTCCAGGTTCGATTGGCATTTCACCCCTACCCACACCTCATCCCCGCACTTTTCAACGTGCGTGGGTTCGGGCCTCCATTCAGTGTTACCTGAACTTCACCCTGGACATGGGTAGATCACCTGGTTTCGGGTCTACGACCACGTACTCATGCGCCCTATTCAGACTCGCTTTCGCTGCGGCTCCGCATCTTCTGCTTAACCTTGCACGGGATCGTAACTCGCCGGTTCATTCTACAAAAGGCACGCCATCACCCGTTAACGGGCTCTGACTACTTGTAGGCACACGGTTTCAGGATCTATTTCACTCCCCTTCCGGGGTGCTTTTCACCTTTCCCTCACGGTACTGGTTCACTATCGGTCACTAGGGAGTATTTAGCCTTGGGAGATGGTCCTCCCGGATTCCGACGGAATTTCACGTGTTCCGCCGTACTCAGGATCCACTCTGGAGAGAACAACATTTCAGTTACAGGGCTGTTACCTTCTTTGGCGGGCCTTTCCAGACCTCTTCGCTTATATCGTTCCTTTGTAACTCCGTATAGAGTGTCCTACAACCCCAAGAGGCAAGCCTCTTGGTTTGGGCTGTTCCCGTTTCGCTCGCCGCTACTCAGGGAATCGCATTTGCTTTCTCTTCCTCCGGGTACTTAGATGTTTCAGTTCCCCGGGTATGCCTTCTCATACTCTATGTATTCAAGTATGGATACTACTCCATTACGAGCAGTGGGTTTCCCCATTCGGAAATCTCCGGATCAAAGCTTGCTTACAGCTCCCCGAAGCATATCGGTGTTCGTCCCGTCCTTCATCGGCTCCTAGTGCCAAGGCATCCACCGTGCGCCCTTTCTAACTTAACCATTTCTTACTTTAGAAAGAATCACTATGTGTGATGAACTTTGCATTGCATTCAATGTGAATGTATTACTTATTGTTATCTAGTTTTCAAAGAACAATCCTGTCTCGATAGAGACATGTTTTGAAGGAATGATCCTTCAAAACTAAACAAGACGAAAACGTACGCTGCTCCATATATCCTTAGAAAGGAGGTGATCCAGCCGCACCTTCCGATACGGCTACCTTGTTACGACTTCACCCCAATCATCTGCCCCACCTTCGGCGGCTGGCTCCATAAAGGTTACCTCACCGACTTCGGGTGTTGCAAACTCTCGTGGTGTGACGGGCGGTGTGTACAAGGCCCGGGAACGTATTCACCGCGGCATGCTGATCCGCGATTACTAGCGATTCCAGCTTCACGCAGTCGAGTTGCAGACTGCGATCCGAACTGAGAACAGATTTATGGGATTGGCTAAACCTTGCGGTCTTGCAGCCCTTTGTTCTGTCCATTGTAGCACGTGTGTAGCCCAGGTCATAAGGGGCATGATGATTTGACGTCATCCCCACCTTCCTCCGGTTTGTCACCGGCAGTCACCTTAGAGTGCCCAACTGAATGCTGGCAACTAAGATCAAGGGTTGCGCTCGTTGCGGGACTTAACCCAACATCTCACGACACGAGCTGACGACAACCATGCACCACCTGTCACTCTGTCCCCGAAGGGAAAGCCCTATCTCTAGGGTTGTCAGAGGATGTCAAGACCTGGTAAGGTTCTTCGCGTTGCTTCGAATTAAACCACATGCTCCACCGCTTGTGCGGGCCCCCGTCAATTCCTTTGAGTTTCAGTCTTGCGACCGTACTCCCCAGGCGGAGTGCTTAATGCGTTAGCTGCAGCACTAAGGGGCGGAAACCCCCTAACACTTAGCACTCATCGTTTACGGCGTGGACTACCAGGGTATCTAATCCTGTTCGCTCCCCACGCTTTCGCTCCTCAGCGTCAGTTACAGACCAGAGAGTCGCCTTCGCCACTGGTGTTCCTCCACATCTCTACGCATTTCACCGCTACACGTGGAATTCCACTCTCCTCTTCTGCACTCAAGTTTCCCAGTTTCCAATGACCCTCCCCGGTTGAGCCGGGGGCTTTCACATCAGACTTAAGAAACCGCCTGCGAGCCCTTTACGCCCAATAATTCCGGACAACGCTTGCCACCTACGTATTACCGCGGCTGCTGGCACGTAGTTAGCCGTGGCTTTCTGGTTAGGTACCGTCAAGGTGCGAGCAGTTACTCTCGCACTTGTTCTTCCCTAACAACAGAGCTTTACGATCCGAAAACCTTCATCACTCACGCGGCGTTGCTCCGTCAGACTTTCGTCCATTGCGGAAGATTCCCTACTGCTGCCTCCCGTAGGAGTCTGGGCCGTGTCTCAGTCCCAGTGTGGCCGATCACCCTCTCAGGTCGGCTACGCATCGTCGCCTTGGTGAGCCATTACCTCACCAACTAGCTAATGCGCCGCGGGTCCATCTGTAAGTGACAGCCGAAACCGTCTTTCATCCTTGAACCATGCGGTTCAAGGAACTATCCGGTATTAGCTCCGGTTTCCCGGAGTTATCCCAGTCTTACAGGCAGGTTACCCACGTGTTACTCACCCGTCCGCCGCTAACATCCGGGAGCAAGCTCCCTTCTGTCCGCTCGACTTGCATGTATTAGGCACGCCGCCAGCGTTCGTCCTGAGCCAGGATCAAACTCTCCGAGGTATGCAGGATGCATATCACACATGCGTTGCTACACGATGTAGCGAACTTAGCATGTGATCATTTCCTGCCTCGTCAGCGTTTGACTGACTACCTATGAAGTATCATAGGATTTTTTATAAAAACTCGAATTAACAGGTACGTTTTGTCTTGTTTAGTTTTCAAAGATCATATTGGTGGAGCCTAGCGGGATCGAACCGCTGACCTCCTGCGTGCAAGGCAGGCGCTCTCCCAGCTGAGCTAAGGCCCCATAAAAGATGGTCGGGAAGACAGGATTCGAACCTGCGACCCCTTGGTCCCAAACCAAGTGCTCTACCAAGCTGAGCTACTTCCCGATCTTAATGGCGCGCCCGAGAGGAGTCGAACCCCTAACCTTTTGATCCGTAGTCAAACGCTCTATCCAATTGAGCTACGGGCGCTTATTTATAATGCCGAGGGCCGGACTTGAACCGGCACGGTAGTCACCTACCGCAGGATTTTAAGTCCTGTGTGTCTGCCAATTCCACCACCCCGGCGTGGATGGTATAAGCGGAAGACGGGATTCGAACCCGCGACCCCCACCTTGGCAAGGTGGTGTTCTACCACTGAACTACTTCCGCATTACAGGATTTCTTTATTTTATTTGGCAATGCGGGTGAAGGGACTTGAACCCCCACGTCATAAAGACACTAGATCCTAAGTCTAGCGCGTCTGCCAATTCCGCCACACCCGCATGAAACATGGTGAGCCATGAAGGACTCGAACCTTCGACCCTCTGATTAAAAGTCAGATGCTCTACCAACTGAGCTAATGGCTCGCTTTAAAAGCGACTTGTCTATCTTACCATATGAAAGTGGTGCCGGCAAGAGGACTTGAACCCCCAACCTACTGATTACAAGTCAGTTGCTCTACCAGTTGAGCTACACCGGCTTTATCTATCCTAACATTATGTAAGAATAAATATGGTGGAGGATGACGGGCTCGAACCGCCGACCCTCTGCTTGTAAGGCAGATGCTCTCCCAGCTGAGCTAATCCTCCATATTGTGTCGTTTCGAAGTGTCTCTCGATCTGACAAATAGTATTATATAACGATAAGATATTGTTTGTAAAGACTTTTTTAAAATAATTTTTGAATTTATTTTAAAGCTGTTTTTTTCATCTTTTCGTTAAGGCACCTAAAGAAGTTTACCACTTGTCTCATCATTTTAAAAGCCTTTTTTTCATTTTTTTATGTTTTTTTGTTAAAAAGAGTACTAATAAGGCTTTATCACTGTGGAAACAGCAATTTTGAAGCTTCTATACCCTTGTTTTATTTCATATATCTCTGAATAAAAAAATTCAAATAAGAAGTTTTGTTATTATTTTATTTTTCTGATAAATCTTTTTCCATAAAAAAGTGTGAAATTGTTGCTGGTCTTTACTATTTTTCAACAAATCGTTTCACATCATTTTTTCTGCTGCTTCAATTATTCAACAGCTTTATCATCGATATAAAATTTTAGCAGAAGAAATAAAATGAGTATTGTTTCTTTCATTTCTTCTATCTTTTTAAATTGAAAATTCAACAATGGCTGACCAACCCCTTCGGGATGAGGTCTTTCTATTTAGTGGCTCTATACATCGCCTTTCTATATCTATTTAGCCCAAGTTGAGGTTTTCTATGCTTTTAGTGATGCCCTTGATGATTTGAGCTGCCGGTTCATATGATGACCGACATGTTAAATTGAAGGAGCATAAAGTTTGATTTATGTAGCAATCAAACGAGGGAATAACGTATTTTTACTTTAACAACCTATTAAATAGAAGCAAGTCATTCAAAAACACAAAAAAGACCAGTTCCAAATGGAACTGATCCTGATAGAAGCTTGGCGGCGTCCTACTCTCACAGGGGGAAACCCCCAACTACCATCGGCGCTGAAGAGCTTAACTTCCGTGTTCGGTATGGGAACGGGTGTGACCTCTTCGCTATCGCCACCAAACCTGATGGAGAGAATGTTCTCTCAAAACTAGATAACAATGTTCATGCTTCACAAATGAATATAGGTTAAGTCCTCGATCTATTAGTATCTGTCAGCTCCACGTGTCACCACGCTTCCACCTCAGACCTATCAACCTGATCATCTTTCAGGGATCTTACTTCCTTGCGGAATGGGAAATCTCATCTTGAGGGGGGCTTCATGCTTAGATGCTTTCAGCACTTATCCCGTCCGCACATAGCTACCCAGCGATGCCCTTGGCAGAACAACTGGTACACCAGCGGTGCGTCCATCCCGGTCCTCTCGTACTAAGGACAGCTCCTCTCAAATTTCCTGCGCCCGCGACGGATAGGGACCGAACTGTCTCACGACGTTCTGAACCCAGCTCGCGTACCGCTTTAATGGGCGAACAGCCCAACCCTTGGGACCGACTACAGCCCCAGGATGCGATGAGCCGACATCGAGGTGCCAAACCTCCCCGTCGATGTGGACTCTTGGGGGAGATAAGCCTGTTATCCCCGGGGTAGCTTTTATCCGTTGAGCGATGGCCCTTCCATGCGGAACCACCGGATCACTAAGCCCGACTTTCGTCCCTGCTCGACTTGTAGGTCTCGCAGTCAAGCTCCCTTGTGCCTTTACACTCTGCGAATGATTTCCAACCATTCTGAGGGAACCTTTGGGCGCCTCCGTTACATTTTAGGAGGCGACCGCCCCAGTCAAACTGCCCACCTGACACTGTCTCCCTGCCCGATAAGGGCAGCGGGTTAGAAGGTCAATACAGCCAGGGTAGTATCCCACCGATGCCTCCACCGAAGCTAGCGCTCCGGTTTCCAAGGCTCCTACCTATCCTGTACAAGCTGTACCAACATTCAATATCAGGCTGCAGTAAAGCTCCACGGGGTCTTTCCGTCCTGTCGCGGGTAACCTGCATCTTCACAGGTACTATAATTTCACCGAGTCTCTCGTTGAGACAGTGCCCAGATCGTTGCGCCTTTCGTGCGGGTCGGAACTTACCCGACAAGGAATTTCGCTACCTTAGGACCGTTATAGTTACGGCCGCCGTTTACTGGGGCTTCAATTCGCACCTTCGCTTACGCTAAGCGCTCCTCTTAACCTTCCAGCACCGGGCAGGCGTCAGCCCCTATACTTCGCCTTACGGCTTCGCAGAGACCTGTGTTTTTGCTAAACAGTCGCCTGGGCCTATTCACTGCGGCTTCTCGGGGCTTTAACACCCTAAGAAGCACCCCTTCTCCCGAAGTTACGGGGTCATTTTGCCGAGTTCCTTAACGAGAGTTCTCTCGATCACCTTAGGATTCTCTCCTCGCCTACCTGTGTCGGTTTGCGGTACGGGCACCTCTCACCTCGCTAGAGGCTTTTCTTGGCAGTGTGGAATCAGGAACTTCGCTACTAAATTTCGCTCGCCATCACAGCTCAGCCTTTACGGGAAACGGATTTGCCTATTTCCCAGCCTAACTGCTTGGACGCGGATATCCAATACCGCGCTTACCCTATCCTCCTGCGTCCCCCCATTGCTCAAATGGTGAGGAGGTGGTACAGGAATATCAACCTGTTGTCCATCGCCTACGCCTTTCGGCCTCGGCTTAGGTCCCGACTAACCCTGAGCGGACGAGCCTTCCTCAGGAAACCTTAGGCATTCGGTGGACGGGATTCTCACCCGTCTTTCGCTACTCATACCGGCATTCTCACTTCTAAGCGCTCCACCAGTCCTTCCGGTCTGGCTTCACAGCCCTTAGAACGCTCTCCTACCACTGTTCGTAAGAACAGTCCGCAGCTTCGGTGATACGTTTAGCCCCGGTACATTTTCGGCGCAGAGTCACTCGACCAGTGAGCTATTACGCACTCTTTAAATGGTGGCTGCTTCTAAGCCAACATCCTGGTTGTCTAAGCAACTCCACATCCTTTTCCACTTAACGTATACTTTGGGACCTTAGCTGGCGGTCTGGGCTGTTTCCCTTTCGACTACGGATCTTATCACTCGCAGTCTGACTCCCAAGGATAAGTCATCGGCATTCGGAGTTTGACTGAATTCGGTAACCCGGTAGGGGCCCCTAGTCCAATCAGTGCTCTACCTCCGAGACTCTTACCTTGAGGCTAGCCCTAAAGCTATTTCGGAGAGAACCAGCTATCTCCAGGTTCGATTGGCATTTCACCCCTACCCACACCTCATCCCCGCACTTTTCAACGTGCGTGGGTTCGGGCCTCCATTCAGTGTTACCTGAACTTCACCCTGGACATGGGTAGATCACCTGGTTTCGGGTCTACGACCACGTACTCATGCGCCCTATTCAGACTCGCTTTCGCTGCGGCTCCGCATCTTCTGCTTAACCTTGCACGGGATCGTAACTCGCCGGTTCATTCTACAAAAGGCACGCCATCACCCGTTAACGGGCTCTGACTACTTGTAGGCACACGGTTTCAGGATCTATTTCACTCCCCTTCCGGGGTGCTTTTCACCTTTCCCTCACGGTACTGGTTCACTATCGGTCACTAGGGAGTATTTAGCCTTGGGAGATGGTCCTCCCGGATTCCGACGGAATTTCACGTGTTCCGCCGTACTCAGGATCCACTCTGGAGAGAACAACATTTCAGTTACAGGGCTGTTACCTTCTTTGGCGGGCCTTTCCAGACCTCTTCGCTTATATCGTTCCTTTGTAACTCCGTATAGAGTGTCCTACAACCCCAAGAGGCAAGCCTCTTGGTTTGGGCTGTTCCCGTTTCGCTCGCCGCTACTCAGGGAATCGCATTTGCTTTCTCTTCCTCCGGGTACTTAGATGTTTCAGTTCCCCGGGTATGCCTTCTCATACTCTATGTATTCAAGTATGGATACTACTCCATTACGAGCAGTGGGTTTCCCCATTCGGAAATCTCCGGATCAAAGCTTGCTTACAGCTCCCCGAAGCATATCGGTGTTCGTCCCGTCCTTCATCGGCTCCTAGTGCCAAGGCATCCACCGTGCGCCCTTTCTAACTTAACCATTTCTTACTTTAGAAAGAATCACTATGTGTGATGAACTTTGCATTGCATTCAATGTGAATGTATTACTTATTGTTATCTAGTTTTCAAAGAACAATCCTGTCTCGCTAGAGACATGTTTTGAAGGAATGATCCTTCAAAACTAAACAAGACGAAAACGCACGCTGCTCCATATATCCTTAGAAAGGAGGTGATCCAGCCGCACCTTCCGATACGGCTACCTTGTTACGACTTCACCCCAATCATCTGCCCCACCTTCGGCGGCTGGCTCCATAAAGGTTACCTCACCGACTTCGGGTGTTGCAAACTCTCGTGGTGTGACGGGCGGTGTGTACAAGGCCCGGGAACGTATTCACCGCGGCATGCTGATCCGCGATTACTAGCGATTCCAGCTTCACGCAGTCGAGTTGCAGACTGCGATCCGAACTGAGAACAGATTTATGGGATTGGCTAAACCTTGCGGTCTTGCAGCCCTTTGTTCTGTCCATTGTAGCACGTGTGTAGCCCAGGTCATAAGGGGCATGATGATTTGACGTCATCCCCACCTTCCTCCGGTTTGTCACCGGCAGTCACCTTAGAGTGCCCAACTGAATGCTGGCAACTAAGATCAAGGGTTGCGCTCGTTGCGGGACTTAACCCAACATCTCACGACACGAGCTGACGACAACCATGCACCACCTGTCACTCTGTCCCCGAAGGGAAAGCCCTATCTCTAGGGTTGTCAGAGGATGTCAAGACCTGGTAAGGTTCTTCGCGTTGCTTCGAATTAAACCACATGCTCCACCGCTTGTGCGGGCCCCCGTCAATTCCTTTGAGTTTCAGTCTTGCGACCGTACTCCCCAGGCGGAGTGCTTAATGCGTTAGCTGCAGCACTAAGGGGCGGAAACCCCCTAACACTTAGCACTCATCGTTTACGGCGTGGACTACCAGGGTATCTAATCCTGTTCGCTCCCCACGCTTTCGCTCCTCAGCGTCAGTTACAGACCAGAGAGTCGCCTTCGCCACTGGTGTTCCTCCACATCTCTACGCATTTCACCGCTACACGTGGAATTCCACTCTCCTCTTCTGCACTCAAGTTTCCCAGTTTCCAATGACCCTCCCCGGTTGAGCCGGGGGCTTTCACATCAGACTTAAGAAACCGCCTGCGAGCCCTTTACGCCCAATAATTCCGGACAACGCTTGCCACCTACGTATTACCGCGGCTGCTGGCACGTAGTTAGCCGTGGCTTTCTGGTTAGGTACCGTCAAGGTGCGAGCAGTTACTCTCGCACTTGTTCTTCCCTAACAACAGAGCTTTACGATCCGAAAACCTTCATCACTCACGCGGCGTTGCTCCGTCAGACTTTCGTCCATTGCGGAAGATTCCCTACTGCTGCCTCCCGTAGGAGTCTGGGCCGTGTCTCAGTCCCAGTGTGGCCGATCACCCTCTCAGGTCGGCTACGCATCGTCGCCTTGGTGAGCCATTACCTCACCAACTAGCTAATGCGCCGCGGGTCCATCTGTAAGTGACAGCCGAAACCGTCTTTCATCCTTGAACCATGCGGTTCAAGGAACTATCCGGTATTAGCTCCGGTTTCCCGGAGTTATCCCAGTCTTACAGGCAGGTTACCCACGTGTTACTCACCCGTCCGCCGCTAACATCCGGGAGCAAGCTCCCTTCTGTCCGCTCGACTTGCATGTATTAGGCACGCCGCCAGCGTTCGTCCTGAGCCAGGATCAAACTCTCCGAAAAAGTACAAAACCGAAGTTTTGTTTTTCGTCAGCGTTTGACTGACTACCTATGAAGTATCATAGGATTTTTTTATAAAAACTCGAATTAACAGGTACGTTTTGTCTTGTTTAGTTTTCAAAGATCATTTTCGTTATCGCTCGTAAGCGACTTTAATATCTTACCATTTTGCATCAGTTAAAGTCAAGAACTTTTTTCAATTTCTTTTTTTAACCTCGTTGCTGTTTTGCGGCAACGAATAATAATATACCATCTGGATTCTTTCCTTGCAATAGTTTTTTTAAAAAAAGTTTCATTTTATGAAAAATAAAAAGCGCCATAGATAAAATGGCGCTTTGGTTGATGTATTAGCGGTTTCTCATTTGTGGGAAAAGCAGTACATCTCTGATTGATGGAGAATTTGTTAAAAGCATGATTAATCGGTCGATTCCGATTCCTAGACCACCTGTTGGAGGCATACCGTATTCTAATGCTTCAACAAAATCGTCATCCATTAGATGCGCTTCGTCGTTTCCTTCTTCACGTTCTTTTAATTGAGCTTCAAAGCGTTCTCTTTGATCGATTGGATCGTTTAGCTCTGTGAATGCATTTGCATGCTCGCGGCGTACGATAAACAGCTCAAAGCGATCAGTAAAGCGAGGGTCTTCAGGATTTTTCTTAGCTAACGGAGAAATCTCCACTGGATGTCCGTAAATGAATGTAGGCTGAACCAATGTTTCTTCTACTTTTTGCTCGAAGAACTCATTGATAATATGACCTACTGTCATATTTTTCGTGATTTCAACACCATGATCAGCAGCATGCTGTTTTGCTTCTTCTACAGACATCTCCTGCCAGAAGTCTACACCTGTTGCTTCTTTGACCGCTTCAACCATATGAAGTCTCTTCCATTCAGGTTTGAGATCAATTTCATCTTCTCCATATTGAATGGTTGTTGTTCCTAGCACCTCTTGGGCAATATGAGCAATCAGGTTTTCAGTAAGATTCATGATGTCTTTGTAGTCTGCGTATGCTTCATACAGCTCGATCATAGTGAATTCTGGGTTGTGACGAGTCGATACACCTTCGTTACGGAATACGCGGCCAATCTCGTATACTTTCTCTAGACCACCGACAATTAGGCGTTTTAAGTGCAGCTCGATCGCAATACGCATATAAAGCGGCATATCAAGTGCATTGTGATGAGTAATGAATGGACGCGCTGATGCACCACCAGGGATGCTGTGCATTGTTGGTGTTTCAACTTCTAAGTATCCTTTAGAATCTAAGTATCTTCTCATGGATTGAATGATTTTGCTTCGCATGATGAACGTCTGCTTACTTTCTGGATTTACAATGAGGTCAAGGTAGCGCTGACGATAGCGTTGTTCAACATCTTTTAATCCATGATACTTATCAGGAAGCGGGCGAAGTGCTTTCGTAAGAACCTCAAAGCTGGTCGCTTTAATAGAAAGTTCTCCTACGTTTGTTTTAAAAACAGTCCCTGTTACACCGATGATATCGCCTAGGTCTGAGCTTTTGAATAATTCGTAAGCTTCTTCCCCTACACTATCTTTACGAACATAGATTTGAATTTGTCCTTCTAGGTCTTGAATATGTGCAAAGCCAGCTTTTCCTTTTCCGCGCTTTGTCATCATACGTCCAGCGATTGTTACTTGAGCCGCTTTTCCTTCTAAGTCTTCTTTAGAAAACTCGTCATATTCAGCGATAATTTGCGCAGATTGATGAGAACGGTCATATCGTTCACCGAATGGATCGATACCCTCTTCTCTCATTTTATTCATTTTGTCACGTCTGACCTGGAATTGGTCATTTAATTCTTCGTTATTAAGCCCTTCATTACTCATTTATATCACTCCAATAATGTATTTTGCAGAGAAAAGCAGAAAAACTGCCAGTACATGCACTAGCAGTGAGCTACAAAAAGAAAGATAGTCTTATCCTACTTTTATACTTTGAAGCTCTTTTGCCTCGGCTTCGATCGTAAAGTCATCAAGAACTTGTACAAGCTCCGCTCTCGTTTCACTTTGATTGATTTGATTTCTTACGTCCGCATTGCCTCGGACACCTTTTAAGTACCATGCTGCGTGCTTTCTCATTTCTCTGACAGCCACATGCTCGCCTTTCAGGTCAATGAGTCTGTCTAAGTGAAGTTTGCACACTGACATTTTCTCACGCACGTTTGGCTCTTCTTTCAGTTCACCCGTTTCTAAATAATGAACCGTTCGATAGATCATCCACGGGTTTCCTAGTGCGGCTCTTCCGATCATGACAGCGTCCACACCCGTTTCATCAAGCATACGTTTTGCATCTTGAGGGGTTTTGACATCGCCATTGCCGATGACAGGAATGGATACAGATTGTTTAACCTCTTTCATGATATCCCAATTCGCTGTTCCTTCGTACATTTGCACGCGTGTCCGTCCGTGAAGCGCAACCGCTTGTCCACCTGCTCGTTCAACAGCACGGGCATTATCAATAGCAAAGATATGGTCTTCGTCCCAGCCCATTCTCATTTTCACTGTAACTGGTTTGTCTACAGCATCTACAACAGCAGAGACCATTTCATAAATTTTGTTTGGATCAAGCAGCCATTTCGCTCCTGCATCACATTTCGTAATCTTCGGCACAGGACAGCCCATGTTGATATCAATAATATCCGCTGTGGTATTCTTGTCTACAAACTTTGCCGCTTCGACGAGTGTGTCTTTTTCCCCTCCAAATATCTGAAGGCTCAAAGGCTTTTCCCGTTCATCAATGTATAGCATACCCATTGTTCTTGCATTGTTGATCAGGATCGCTTTGTCACTGACCATTTCAGCGCAGACTAAGCCCGCTCCAAACTCTTTCACCGTCAGTCTGAAGGCAGAGTTGCACACACCAGCCATCGGCGCGAGCACTACTTTGTTTTTAATCTCGATATCTCCGATTTTAAACATTTTTCCCCCTCCTTTCTTCTTCAAGGATTGGCGAAAGTTCTTCCACCGTTATATTTAAAGCATCTGCTATTTGACCAACCAATTGGTTTGTTGGTAATCGATTGCCTCGCTCAATTTCTCCTAAGACAGAGACAGAGATGCCCAGTCTTTTCGCGAACCCTTCCTGAGTATACCCTTTTAGCTTTCGGTATGCACGAATTCTTCTACCCCACATGTCTTTTTCCATATGCTTACACCTTCTTGGTCTGTTACGGCATTTATTTGTACTTCGCCGATTTCTGGGCAAATCTCACTCATCGGAACAAGAACGAATAAACGTTCGTACATTCTAGGATGCGGCACTACAAGTTGTTCTGTTTCAATATTTTCACGATTATAAAGTAAAATGTCAAGGTCAGCCGTTCGCGGCCCCCACCTCACTTCTCTTGTTCTGCCTAACTCTTGCTCGATTGTCTGAGTAAGAGACAGTAGTTCCTCTGGACGAAGTGAAGTGGTAATTTTCACGGCCATATTTAAAAAGTCATCTTGGTTTTCATAGCCTACAGGTGTTGTTTCATATATTGATGAGATTAATTCCACTTGTACCTCTGGATGTTCATGCAGTTTTTTAACGGCTTCTTTTAAATAGGTTTCTTTTTTACCTATGTTTGAGCCTAATGCGATGTATGCCGTGTTATTCATGTGCGTGATCTCGTCATTTCAATTGCAACGGACTGATAGTGACCTGGAATTGGCGGATCTGGCTTGATCACCTTCACTGTACATTCCTGGACTGTCGGAAAGTCCTTTAACACTTGGTTTGCAATTCTTTCTGTCAGTGTTTCAACGAGATTGACCGGCTCACCTTCTACGATGCTTTTGCAGATTTGGTAGAGCTCTGCATAGTTGATCGTCTCATTGAGGTCATCAGTTTGTCCGGCTTTACTTAAATCAAGTGAAGCTGTTAAGTCCACGCGGAATCGCTGCCCTAGTTTGTTTTCTTCTGCAAATACGCCGTGGTACCCGTAAAATTCCATTCCGTTTACATATACTTTATCGATGATAAGCGCCTCCCTTATTCAGCATGGCATCCATCATTTTTGCCATTCTTGCAATTTCTTTTACATCATGTACACGGACCATCGCACTGCCCTTTTGAATCCCAAGACAGACCGTCGCACCTGTTCCTTCAGTACGTTCTTCAGGCGGCAGGTCTAAGACAGCACCAATGAATCGTTTTCGAGATGTAGCCAGCAGCAGTGGATACCCAAGGTGACAAAAATGTTCAAGTTCATTCATGACCTTCAGGTTGTCCTCTTTATTTTTCGCAAATCCTACACCAGGATCTAATATGATCATGTCATCGCTGACACCCGCTTGCTGGGCAATTTGGACACTTTCTTTCAAATCGGCGATCATATCTGAAATCAGATGTGTGTAGTTTCGTTCTGGCCGATTGTGCATTAAAATGATTGGAACATTGTGCTTCGCTGCCACATGTGCCATTTGGGGATCTGCCTTTGCTCCCCATACATCATTAATAATGGAGGCTCCAGCTTTCACCGCTTCATCTGCAACACGGGCTTTATACGTATCAATAGAGATAGGTACATCTAATTCTTTTGTAATCTTCTCAATGACCGGAATGACTCTTGAAAGCTCCTCTTCTTCCGAGACAAGTGCCGCTCCCGGACGAGTCGATTCTCCGCCAATATCGATAATATGTGCCCCGTCTTCTATCAGCTGCGCTGCATGAGCCAGCGCTTTATCTACTTGATTAAACTTTCCTCCATCTGAAAAAGAGTCAGGTGTGACATTTAAAATGCCCATGACTAATGTCTTTTCTTCATAACTAAGGGTATGGTGCTTGGCCTGTATGATTTTAGGCTGTTTTATCAATTGTTGTGTCATTGTGTCCACCTACTCTTTATGGTCTTGACGTTCTTTAGTGTATTGCATTCTTAACTTTGTTGAAATTGTCCGGCTGTTTTTGGGAAAGTGGATTTCTCCTATTCCTCTGAACGGTACAACTCCCTGAACAGAATTGGTCATCCATGCCTCATCAGCAGAAAGCAAATGTGAGACTGGGTATCGCCCTTCCTTTAGCGAAGCCTCCATAGCGCGGAGCGTTTCCATACAGTATCGACGAGTGACCCCATTTAAAATGCCTGTATCAAGTGACGGTGTATAGATCACATCATCTTTTCGCCAAAAGATATTCGAGGTAATGCCTTCTGCCACATCATCTTCTTTTGTTAAAAAGATGCCTTCTAACGACGGGTCATTCCCCACTTCCCTTTTAGCGAGCAAGTTGTTCATATAATGATGAGACTTGAGGCGTCTTGGGCCTTCCGGTGTATTTCTTCTCGTTTGAAGAATGACTCCCTTTTTCTCATCCAAAATAGATTCTGGACGGAAAGGAGAGATCATGACAAAAACGACAGGCTCTTCATAAGGATCTGCAGAGAATCCGTTTCCTCTGCCCGCAGAAACATTCAAGCGAATTCTCGCATGGCCGCAGGCTATTTGGTTTTTATTCAGTAAGGTATGAATGATGTCGAGTACAAATGGTTTCTCTATTGTGGATTCGATGCAAAGGTCACGTAATGATTGATTGAGCCTTTCAAGATGCCAATCCAACAGGAAGACTTGTCCTGCCAGGCTGGTAAATGTTTCGAATACACCGATGCCATATAGAAAACCATGATCAAAAGGAGAAAGAGTCGCGTCTTTCTCCTCTATATACTGACCGTTCAGATAAATGATCATGCGTTTACTTCATGCCCCTTTTTACGATAGGTTTCAATGAAATTTTTCAGCATTTCTTTTCCGAAGGACGTCATAATTGATTCAGGATGGAATTGCACACTTTCAATCGGCAATTCTTTATGGCGAATCGCCATGAGCTCGCCTTCCTTTGTGCTGGCTGTTGCGTCAAAGCACTCTGGCAGCGTCTCGTTTTTGACAATTAATGAATGATATCTTGTTGCAACGAGCGGATTTTGAAGTCCTGTGAAGACACCTTTTCCGTCATGTTTAATCTCTGACGTTTTACCGTGCATTAAGCGCTCTGCTCGAACAACATCCCCGCCAAAGACTTGTGCGATGGATTGGTGGCCTAAACACACACCGAAGATCGGAATACTTCCTGCAAAGTGCTTGATCGCCTCCATACTAATTCCCGCTTCATCAGGACTGCATGGCCCTGGGGAAATCATGAGAAAATCCGGCTTGAGCTCTTCAATTTCCTGAATGGTCACTTGATCATTCCGTTTCACGATCAATTCTTCTCCAAGCTCACCTAAATACTGGACCAGGTTGTACGTAAATGAATCATAATTATCAATCATTAAAATCATACTCTGCTCACCTCTAACTCAAAATAGTCTCTTCTTTGCTCAACTGTATTGCTTTTTTCACTGCATAGGCTTTTTTAATGGATTCTTTGTATTCGTGCTTTGGGACAGAATCTATGACGATTCCCGCACCTGACTGCATAAAGGCTTTTCCTTCTGTACAATACGCAGTACGAATAACGATATTAAAGTGCATATCTTGATTGAATCCAAACCAGCCTATAGATCCAGTATAAAGCCCACGTCTTGTTGGCTCAAGTTCTTCTATGATTTCCATTGTTCTCACTTTTGGAGCACCTGTAATCGTTCCACCTGGGAATACAGCTCTCATGACATCTACCGCGTCACATTCATCACGCAGCTCTCCTTGTACATTGGATACAATATGCATCACGTGTGAATATTTCTCAATCGCCATAAATTCGTTCACTTTTACGGATCCATAAGTAGATACTCGTCCAAGGTCATTCCGCTCAAGGTCAACGAGCATCACATGCTCTGCGCGTTCTTTTTCATTTTCAATCAGTTCTTTTGCCAGCGCTTGATCCTCAGCGTCGTCTTTGCCTCGTGATCTTGTTCCAGCAATTGGTCTTGTTTCTAGCTGAGTCCCTTTTTTCTTAATAAGCAGCTCTGGAGAACCACAAACAATCTGGAAGTCAGGCGTATGCAGGTAAGACATATAAGGAGATGGATTCACTTGACGTAATGTTTTGTATAAATCATACGGATGAGTGTGAAGCTGTTCATCTTGTCTGATAGATAAGTTCACTTGGAACACGTCACCGTTTGCGATATATTGCTTAATTTTCTCTACTGCTTCTCCAAAGGTTTCTTCAGTAAAAGGTGCTGCTGGTACAAATTCTGTAGAAGATTCATTGACAGGTGATTGTGCTGATTCTTCAAAAGAGCTTGTCCACTTTCGCTTCCATTCTTCCAGCCTTTGATTCGCTTCACTCATTGGTTCTGCTTCCTCTGTGTGAGTAATCAGCCACAGTGCGTTCTCTTCATGATCATAAACTGCAACATCGTTAAACACGAGGAAATAAAGGTCTGGTGTTTTAAGATCATCAATTGCCAGCATCTTAAAATGCTCGATGTATCTAGCATAATCGTAGCTTAAAAACCCAATCGCTCCACCTTGGAAGTCGGGGTATTCGTCGTTTGTTTCGGTTTGAAGGAATTGAAACCAATCTGTAAACGCTCTGAATGGATCACCTTCTTTGAACAATACCTCATCTTGATAATGGATGGTCGTCATCCCATCTTTCCCCTTCGCTTTAGCGATCGGGTGAATACCAGCAATGCTATATGAACCGCCGCGTGCACTTTCTAGAAGCACATGATGTGTTTCACGAGCAGTTAATTGTTCGTATCTTTTCAAGAATGCATCTTTCGTAAAAGGAATTTTGATGCCCATCGGCCTGCGTTGTGTCATGTTATCATCCTTTTTCATTTTCATTAATCTTATTGTAATGCAATCCAATTTATTTAGAAAATAGTATTTGCTTTCCATCTTCAGAATTCATGAAAAAACCCCAGCAAATGCTGGGGTGATTGGTTTAATCGAATTGATAAAGAGGTGTACTGAGGTAACGCTCACCGTTACTTGGGATGATTGCGAGAACCTTTTTCCCTTTACCAAGCTTCTTCGCTGTTTGAAGTGCTGCGTAAATAGCTGCTCCGGAAGAAATACCGCCAAGGATTCCTTCTTCTTTCGCTGCTTTTCTTGCAAGCTCAAATGCATCTTCGTTTTTCACTTGGATGATGCCGTCATATATTTCTGTGTTCAGGATTGAAGGAACAAAACCTGCTCCAATTCCTTGAATTTTATGCGGCCCCGGCTTTCCGCCTGATAATACAGGGGAATCTGTCGGCTCTACCGCATAAAGCTGGATCGATGGGATGGCTTCTTTTAGGACTTCACCAGCTCCTGTAATCGTACCGCCCGTACCGACACCTGCAATAAATGCATCAAGCTCGCCGTCAAACTGTTCAAGAATTTCTTTCCCAGTTGTACGACGGTGAATCTCCGCATTGGCTTCGTTGCTAAATTGCTGAGGCATGAAGTAACCATGCTCTTCTGCCAATTCTTCCGCTTTTTTGATGGCACCTTTCATTCCCTCTGCACCTGGTGTTAAGACAAGCTCCGCACCATAAGCGCGTAAAAGGTTGCGGCGCTCCTGACTCATTGTGTCTGGCATAACCAAAATCGCGTTGATTCCTTTAGCAGCCGCTACCATCGCAAGGCCGATTCCTGTGTTTCCACTTGTTGGTTCAATAAGGGTATCGCCGGCTTTTAGTGTACCTTTCGCTTCAGCATCTTCGATCATAGCTAAAGCAATACGATCTTTGACACTGCTTCCCGGGTTCATATATTCAAGTTTCAAGTAGACATCCGCACTGTCTTCATCTACTAAACGGTTTAATTTAACGACTGGTGTATTTCCTATTAGTTCAAAAACTGAATTTGCAATACGAGCCATCACTAACACCTCTATCTCCGAGTAATTTTATTGTATTAATATTAAATTATCAATTTCAAAAAATTTTGTCAATGCTTTTAGTCCTGCTCGCCATCGTAAAACCATGTGACTTTTGCTTCCTTCCACAGGGTTTTGACATTCGCCTTTTCACCTAGATCTTCCATCGCAATCTGCCTTTTAATCTGATCTTTGACTTCGTCATAGGAGAAAGAGCGGCCATTTAATTTTTCTTTTAACTGAATAATGGCATACCCGTTTTTGGTCTGAATTGGCTCTTTCGTCCATTCATCTGGCTGAAGCTTTTGAGCTTCTTGTATGTATAGGGCTGGGATACTTTCCTGCTCTTCTGTCACAAATCCAAGATCTCCGCCGTATGGTGAGGTGTAACGGTCGATTGAACGTTCAGCTGCCACGGCTTCGAAGCTGGATCCACCTTTTAAATCTTTCAATACATTTTCAGCCTCGCCCTTTGTCTTCACGACGATATGGCGAATGCGGTATGAATCATCATA
Source organism: Bacillus sp. FSL R5-0659 (assembly GCF_038008785.1). NCBI lineage: Bacteria > Bacillati > Bacillota > Bacilli > Caryophanales > Bacillaceae > Bacillus > Bacillus sp. FSL R5-0659. Next base: position 83,886 of record NZ_JBBOZU010000001.1, on the reverse strand, counting down.
TTGATATAAGTCCTTGTTTTTTTCATAAAACGATTTCGCTTCTTTTTCAGAAACGACGGCATCTCTTGTTAAAAGCTGCTCTAATAAAATTTGATAACGAATCTGTTCTTTCCATTCCTTCTCACTTGTATGTCCATCTTCGTAGAAATTATTAGATACTGCTTTGAGCATAAGCAATTCACGATTGATCTCTTTCGAAGACACGTCCAGCTTGTTTTGCTTAGCAAGCTGATTGACCACCTTCTGATTGATCATTTGTTCAAGTGTTGCCTTTCCGTAGCGGTCTTCCATCTTCTTTAACCATTCTTGACGCGTTACCTTCTCTTTTCCAATCGATGCAATTTCTTCACCGCTCTTCCCGTTAGAAGAAGCCTGTGACATTTGTGACTTTGTTAATACATATGCAATGACAACGGCATTAATCATGAGCAACACGAGGATAAATGTCCATACCACTCTTGCTTTTAATCTCATCTTTCGTCTCCTTTCCATTCTAAAAAGAAAACCCGCTGCTTAGAGCTTAGCGGGTTAATTCTTCACGTAGCTCTTCTAGCTCTTCTTTTGTAAATACATACGTTTCGTTACAAAAATGGCATTGAGCTTCTGCTTGTCCGTCTTGTTCAATCATATCATCAATTTCGGCTTTCCCTAGGCTGATAATGCCATTTGCAAACCGTTCTTTTGAGCAGTTACAAGAGAATTCGACAGGTACAGTTTCTAAAATTTGAGGCTTTTCACCGAGTACTTCTTCTAATATTTCTTCTGGTGTCATCCCTTTTTCAATGAGTTTAGAGATTGGTTCAATGGTTGACAGGCGCTGTTCTAGTCTTTCAATAACAGCATCTTCTGTACCAGGCAGCAATTGAATGATGAAACCGCCTGCTGCGAGGATCGAATTATCTGGATTGACAAGGACGCCTACGCCTACAGAGGAAGGCACTTGCTCAGAAGAAACAAGATAATATGTGAAGTCATCTCCAATTTCACCTGAAACAATTTCCGTTTGTCCTGTAAAGTGGTCCTTCAGCCCGATATCTTTGACAACACTTAAGGTTCCAGATGTTCCGACTGCACGTCTAACATCCAGCTTGCCATGTTCATTTAAATCAAAGTGAATTTGTGGGTTTGAGACATATCCTCGCACCTGACCTTTTGCATTTCCATCAGCAATAATGGCGCCGATTGGTCCACCGCCTTCTATTTTGACAGTTAGCTTATTCTCGCCTTTCAGCATAGCACCCATCATGACGGTTGCTGTCATCGTTCTGCCGATGGCAGCTGATGCAGTCGGCCACGTATGATGTCTTCTTTGTGCTTCGTTGATTGTATCTGTTGTGTTTGCAGCATATGCGCGGACTTTTCCGTCATATGCTAATGCTTTAACTAAGTAATCCATTTGATTTAAACCTCCTATAATACACCGACACGATTACGTTCATAAATGAGCTGCAGTCCTTTTAATGTGAGGAACGGATCGACAATATCAATGCAGTCTGATTCATTTCCAATCAATGTAGACAAACCGCCTGTTGCAATGACTTTCGGTGTTTGTTTGGCTTGCTGCTTCATCCGTTTCACTATTCCCTCGACTTGACCAACATATCCATAAAGGATGCCGGATTGCATCGCACTGATGGTGTTTTTTCCAACAATGTGATCAGGACGAACAATTTCAATTCTCGGCAGCTTCGCCGCTCTTGTATATAAAGCCTCAGTTGAGATGGTAATACCCGGTGCAATCGCTCCACCCATGTATTGTTTTTGTTCATTGATATAACAGTAGGTTGTTGCTGTTCCAAAGTCTACCACAATAAGAGGCGCCCCATATAGGTGAATTGCTGCTACTGCATTGACAATTCGATCTGCCCCGACTTCCTTTGGATTGTCACACATAATGTTTAATCCAGTCTTCATTCCAGGCCCTACAATTTGGGGTGTTAGGTGAAAATACTTTTCGCACATTCTTTCAAGTGCGAACATCATTGGCGGGACCACAGACGAGATGATAATCCCTTCTATTTGATCAAACATCAGCCCCACATAATCGAATAATGCCCTAATGGACATACCAAATTCGTCTTCTGTTTTATGACGGCTTGTTTCAATTCGCCAATGGTAGTTTAGATCGCCATTATGATAAACACCTAAAACGGTATTTGTGTTTCCTACATCTATCACGAGTAACAACTTCATCACCACTTTGAATAGTTTCTCAAAAAGAGCATTTTTCGACTTTCTATCATACCATACACGAATTGAGTTCCATTTGTAAACAATTCGAAACCGATCCATTCATGAATCGAAATAAAAAAGCTGCCGGTGATCCCGGCAGCTTTCACAGAAGGAGATTAGATCTCCTCATCTTCTTTTTTCTTGATGTTTACTTTCACATCATCGTTTTTCTCTTCGTCATCTGCGTATACACGCTCTGGAAGCTTTCCAGTTTCGTAAAGAGATTTAATTTGTTCAGCATCTAATGTTTCAACTTCTAGAAGGGCTTGTGCGATGATTTCTAACTTATCTTTATTCTCAGTGAGAATTTGTTTCGCACGTTCGTAGCTCTCCTTAATGAAGCGCTGAACTTCTTGGTCAATTTCGTAAGCGATCGCTTCACTATAATTCGGCTCATTGTTGAAATCACGGCCAAGGAATACTTGACCTCCTTGTGATTGACCGAATTGAAGCGGACCAAGTTTATCAGACATACCGAACTCTGTGACCATTCTTCTTGCAATGCCTGTTGCACGCTGGAAGTCGTTGTGAGCGCCTGTACTTACTTCACCAAACGTAATTTCCTCTGCAACACGACCGCCGAGCAAGCCGACAATCTTATCAAGAAGCTCTGGCTTCGTTTGGAAATAACGGTCTTCTCTTGGAAGCATGACCGCATATCCGCCTGCCTGACCACGAGGAACGATCGTTACTTTATGCACCATGTCCGCTTCGTCTAAGATAAGACCAATGACGGTATGACCTGCTTCATGGTAAGCCACGATATTACGTTCTTTCTTCGAAATGACGCGGCTTTTCTTCGCCGGCCCAGCGATGACACGGTCAGTCGCTTCGTCGATATCACGCATATCGATTTTCTTTTTGTTTTGACGGGCAGCAACAAGTGCTGCTTCGTTTAGTAAGTTCTCAAGATCTGCCCCAGAGAACCCTGGTGTTCTGCTTGCAATGGCTTTTAAGTTGACTGACTCGTCAAGCGGTTTGTTTTTCGCATGAACTTTCAGTACTTCTTCACGGCCAATAACATCTGGGCGGTCAACCGTAATTTGACGGTCAAAGCGTCCCGGACGCAGCAATGCAGGGTCTAGAATATCTGCACGGTTCGTCGCAGCAATGATAATAATACCTTCGTTGGCACTAAAACCATCCATTTCGACAAGAAGCTGGTTAAGCGTTTGTTCACGCTCGTCATGACCACCGCCAAGACCGGCTCCACGCTGACGACCCACTGCATCAATCTCATCAATAAAGATTAAGCAAGGTGCATTCTTTTTCGCATTTTCGAATAAATCACGTACACGTGATGCACCGACACCGACGAACATCTCGACGAAGTCAGAACCACTGATGCTGAAGAAAGGAACGCCTGCTTCTCCTGCAGATGCTCTCGCAAGCAATGTTTTACCTGTACCTGGAGGTCCTACTAGTAAAACCCCTTTAGGGATTCTTGCGCCAAGCTCCGCAAATTTACGTGGATCCTTCAGGAATTCCACCACTTCTACAAGCTCTTGCTTTTCTTCATCTGCACCAGCAACATCTTTAAATTTCACACGTTTCTTCTCTTCTGTGTAAAGCTTCGCCTTACTCTTACCAAAGTTCATGACTCGGCTTCCGCCGCCCTGAGCTTGGTTCAATAAGAAGAAGAACAGGATAAAGATGATGATAAACGGAATGATGGTTGTCAGAACTTGCAGCCATCCATTTGTTTCAGGTGCTGGTTCTACTTTTACATCTGTATTCTTCAGTGCACTGTAAATTTGGTCAACACCTTGACCATCTGGAACATGGGTAATGAAGTATTGATCTTTCTTCGCGCCATCTAATTGACCACGAATTTCATAAACCCCTCTTACAGGCTGAATGGAGATACTCTCCACTTTTCCCGCACTTAGATTTTGCGAAAATTTGCTGTAAGACATGTTCTCAGGCTTTTGATTTGGGGATCCTAACCAACTAACGACCCCTATCACAAGTAATAAAATAAGTATATAAAAAATCGTATTACGAAAAACCCGATTCATTCCTTACCTCCTCCCACAGTAAGCACAACTATGTTCAATAGTATCATAGAAAATCATTCCAACACAACCAATAACCTCATGTATACGTATGCTGATCAGCCTTCGTAAACAGATGGTTTTAACACTCCAATATACGGGAGGTTTCGGTAACGTTCAGCGAAATCCAATCCATAGCCGACAACAAATGCATCTGGTACTTCAAATCCAACATAATCTGCTTTGATGTCTGCTTTGCGGCCGCTTGGTTTATCAAGCAATGTCACAATTTTAATGGAATTTGCTTTACGGTATCGGAAAAGCTCTACCAGATAGCTCAAAGTTAACCCACTGTCGATGATATCTTCCATAATCAAAATATCTCTTCCTTCAACAGAAGTATCTAGATCCTTAATGATCTTTACTTCTCCAGAAGATACGGTAGACTTTCCGTAGCTAGATACATCCATAAAATCAAGTTCTAAATATGTATCAATGTGTTTGATCAGGTCTGCCATGAATGGAAGAGCCCCTTTCAAAACACCAATAGCCAGGGGAAATTTACCATCATAATCGCTGGTTAATGTTGCACCCAGTTCCTTCACTTTTTGCTGGATCTCTTCTTCTGAGATCAAAATCTTTTCAATATCTTGTTTCATGCTTTTGCTTGCCCCCTACAAATTTTCGTGCTGTCTATATTGTAATACAATGAGATCGCTGTTTGTCATATCAATTTCTTCAAAAACAGATTTTTTCAGACCTGGGATCCAGATGATTTGATGATCCGAGTCAGTGACGATCGGCCAGCTGTCTCTTTCTGCAAGAGGCACTTTTTTATCAATAAATATATCCTTCACCTTTTTTGATCCATTCATCCCTTTAAGTTTGATTCGATCACCATTTTTTCGTGAGCGAATGATCAAAGGGAGACGAACATGATCTTTTTGAAGCAAGAAAAAATGGTTTCCGTTCCGTGCATCCTTCGGAACATGATTTGATACGACGATAGACTGTCCATTTGGGAGAAAAAGCTCTTCTCCAAGCTCAACCTTTAAGTGAAGAGCATAAGACTGGTCTACTACATGCGATCGTTCAAAGGTAAACATACAGTGATCATAAGACTTGACAGCTTGTAAACCTTTTGGCAAATCTAATGATCCAGACGGTTGATCGGTATGAGATAACCAATCTAAAGTCCCTAGAATATGCTGGTTTGAAAACGCTGATTGAGTGTTTTCATAAAGATAGTTTAATATTAGTTGAATGCCTCTTCTTTGTAAAGGCAAAGGCAGGTCAAGCAAAGGCTTCGTTTTGATCTCAATTTGCTTAGGCGATTGACTCGTTATCACTTGGTTCATTTGTTCCTTTGTTAAAGCCTGCAAGTATTGCTCATCCTCAGTCAGCATGTCACTTACAAACTGAAAGCTTTCATGTACATGAGGTGCTTCTTCTTTTAACACAGGAAGAATGTGTCTTCTTACCCGGTTTCTCAAGTAGTCATCTGTATGATTGCTTTGATCAATGACATAGGGAACATGTTCTTTTTCACAAGCTTTTAGCACGTCGTCCTTAGAGTATCCAATGAGCGGACGAATCAGCCATCCATTTTGAAAAGGACGTTTTGCTTGGATACCCGCGAGTCCTATACCAACAGTTCCTCTCGCAAGTCTCATCAACATTGTTTCTACTTGGTCGTCTCCATGATGTGCAAGCGCTATAAATTGAGCGTTGTATTGCTCCATCAATTGACGAAAGAAAGCATATCTGCACTCCCTTGCAGCTACCTGTTTGTTTAAGCGGTTTTCTTTTGCATATTGGGTGACCTGTATGCGGGACGATTCAAAAGGGATCTCGTGCTCCTTACAGTAAGCCTCAACAAATGCCAAATCAGCAAAGGACTCTTCTCCTCTGAACATGTGATCTACATGGGCTGCAATCAGCTGATAGGAACCTTTGCGGCGCTTGTTAAGTTCATGCAGTAAGAGCATAGAATCCGGTCCGCCGGAAACCCCGACAATGACTGTCGTATTTTCAAGGTAAACATCATGTTTTTTCAAAAAAGATTCAATTCTATTCACAACTTCCTCCTCACAAAGAGCAGGTAATTTAAAGATATACATATCCTATCACTTTCAGTAGCTCCAAGCAAAGAAGAAGCCTGCTTTTTTACAGCTCTACAACAGGAACAAAACCACATATGCACAGTAAAGGGCGAGTACACTGCACACGATAAGAATGGTTTCAAAAAGTCCGCCTGATTTTTTACGTACTGACGTTTTTTTTGCTGCTGCAGCCCGCGATCGTGAAGCCACTTGTTGATTTTGATTAACAGCGGGTTTTGGCGCGTTTTTTTGCTGTTGCTTCTTTTGGCGCGTTTTTCTTGATTCAATCAGCTGTCCTTCTTTCAGCATCGCACTTTTCATGTCTGCTGCTGATTGATATTTACCTTGTAAAGCAGCCTTTAACACCCTTTCATATCGCTTTAATAAAGGATGTCCTTCAATGGCTCGATAAAGCTGCTTTTCTGGTTCTGCCCCTTTTTTGAATTCTTTCTTATACGCACAGTTAACCATCACCATGGCTAGGGCAAATAAATCATAAGTTGGTTCAGCTTTTCGTGAGCCGAATCCCCAATAGCCTCGATCAAAAAACTCGGTATACTCCTTAATGGCCCTGCCCGCTTTTGTCGTTCCTCCCACATCAATGCACCGGATCGTGGCAGGGGGACCAGAAACAATGAGATTATCAGGCTTTAAGTCACCAAAAATCCACCCTTCCTGATGTAAATGAGCCAGGCTAGATAAAAGCTGAATCATCAAAACAACGATCCATTCATCACCCTTTTGTTTCACAAATTCAAGCAGTAATGGGCCTCTGACATATTCCATCACGTAAAAGGAGCGTTTTTGAGGCATACCGGGATAAATCGCATCATCCATATCATAAAAAGAAGGCCCCATGGTTTTCACAGGAGCCTTTGAAAAGGATTTTAATACATTGACTTCAGATGCAATGAGCATACTGTCATCACTCACTTTAAGGGCCGCTTGCCCATGTGGCGATTCGGCCAGATAGACAACACCGTTCGCCCCTTTTCCAAGCTCTTTTACAATACGGTAATGATGGTGGTGCCATTTCCCTTGAATCACCGTGCCTAACGGGATGTTAGAAACCGAATTCATCATCATGCTCTTCCTTTGCTTCAAGCAGCCCTTTACGTGAGCGAACTGACTTGAAATGCTGAAGTGCTTCCCGAAGTGCTGGTCCCGTTGGGGTGATTCCTCCAGTGGTCAGTTTTGGGAAAATAGATGATAATGAATCGAATCGAGGCGTCCAATTCAACACAATTTCAGCATCTGAGTTTTTCCCGGGAAATACACACATCCCAAACTGATTTTCTCCAATTCTTGAATTTAAACTGATGGAAAGGTCGATAAGTGCTTCTTTGACAGTCGGCAGCTTCGGTTTCATACTTGCACTTGTATCAACAAGCACGAGTACTTGAAGGTGAACCGTCTCTCCTAACTCATCAACAACCTCCATTACTTCCCCGCGCTTATCAGGTGGAAGCTCTTCAATTTCAGTGTCTTTGCCGAGTATTTGCTGCAATTCTTTATTCACAACACCTTGTAAGGTTTGTGTCATCGCTTTTTTCGTGACCATTTGTACTGTTTGAGATAATTGCTGGACGTAGACAACTTGATGGATGCCTCCGCCTGCGAGAGCAATCCCCTCTACTTCTTTCATCGCTTCATGATCGTGTCTGTTTTCTTCCATAATGCCAATGACATTGACTGTAATCCCTTGTTCCTTTGCCAATGAGGCAATCGCAAGCGGATCTTCCCCGTGATTTGAGCAGCCATCTGTAATCAATAAGATTTGGTTGACGTGACCTTTTCGCATCTTCATTCCTCCTGGGATTGTAACTGAATGCTTATATCCCCATCATCGCCAGAAGAAATTCATATTATACGATATTTTAAGAAATCTCTTGTTTCTCAAGATAGAATGTACCTGTCGGAATGGAAGCCCATTTTGGTGTGTTGTGGTCGAGCCTGATGACAACAACCGTCATATCGTCGTCAATTTGGCCTGCTCTTGTTCGAATGACCTCTTCCATTAATAAATCAGCAATTTCTTGCGGATCTTCTGTTTTAAAGCTTTTCATTTTCCGTTTCACCCACAGATCATGATTTTCAATATGCTTTGGCCCTTCAAAAATGCCGTCACTCATCATAATCAATAGATCTCCTGCCTTCATCTGTTCGCTCACAACCTCGACTTCGAACTCATCAATAATGCCAATTGGCAAGTTGCTTGCTTGTACCTTCATCACCTGATCACCCCGTTTAATAAAGCTGGGTGTTGAACCAATCTTCAGGAACTTACAGCTCGCATCCTGTAAATCAATGATCGATAAATCCAATGTTGAATAAATCTCGTCCGTTGTTCGTAAAGATAAAATACTATTAATGGTTTTAATCGCCACTTTTTCATTGATACCTGACGCCAATATTTTTTCTAACAGCTTAATCGTTTCATTGCTTTCAAAATGAGCACGTGCTCCGTTGCCCATTCCATCACTAATAGCTGCGGCATACTTGCCTGCACCAAGCTCCATCATGCTGTAGCTGTCTCCAGATACCAGTCCTCCGCCTTTGGCTGCATGTGCCACGCCTGTAGCCACTCGATATGATTTGGCAGAGCCAAATACAACGTGACAATAGCCTGTTGGATGCTCTGCACACTGCTCTGCTTTGACTAAAATCTGTTCTTCTAAAATATCTGAAAGCATTGGAGCAATGATTTTTTCACATTCCCCATGCCCTTGGCAATATGGGATTCTCATTTCAATATCGACATTTCCCTGCTCCAAGCTATAGATTTCTACTTGCTGAATTTCAATACCAAAGTGCTGAAGCGCTTCTATCATCTGCTCTTCTTGAATAAAATGCTGTTCTCTTTCTCGTTTTATTTCCCGGGAAAAATCCTCCATCACTTGCGAGACCCCCATCAGCTGTTCAGCCACAAGACGTCTGCTGTCTTGGACTTTTTTCTTCAGTGTCTGGTTGGCTTTATAGTAAGCGATCTCCTCTTCAATCAATTCCTCGACATGTTTTGATTTTGAGCAGTGCTGACTAAATTTCTTTTTCAATTTTCGGTTATGCTCGTACGTTTTTTCATCAGATTCATGCATAACTTGTTTCATTAGTTCATAGGTTGTATCAAAGTTCTGCACCCAGCATTTATTTTTCTTATAGCACGTTTGACAGGATCGTTCTGTGATCGTACTTAAAAAAAGATCTACATCCTCTTCCTGCTTCTTCTCTTCAGGAATGGATTCGTAAAATGTCGCAAAACTCTCAGACAGCGCATGAAATACATTAGAGAATTGGTCTACCTTTTTTGCTGTCACGTCTCGTACTTTCCGAGCATATTGCTGCTGCTCTTGTACATGCTCTACCGTACCAGGAATGTATTTCGCTACCTTGGAGGTGACTGATTGCGGCGTGAGCAAAAAGAGTGCAACAGCTATAAGTGATTCATACAATGTGGTCATGAGACCTGCTGATCCTTCCCCATACAGTGAAATGAGTAAGGAACCCACAATTAAGCCGATGGCTGCCCCTGCTTTCTTCCCTTCTTTCAGCAATCCGCCTAATAAACCTGAAAAGGCAAGAAGACTCATCTGATAAAGGTTTCCGATGTTGGCGAGACCGAGAATTAATCCTGTCACGACACCGACCGTACAACCAATACTGGCTCCGCCAATAAAAGCAAAGGTCAGCACTACATAACGTGACAAAATATGCTCTGCCTGCATCCCTTGAAATGAGATCCCAGCAAGTCCAGTTAAAACTGAGGCAATTAAAATCATAAAACAAATAATTTCTTCGACCTTTAAAGAGTGTTTAATTTTCCTAACTGTAAAAATCGGCAGGCTTTGAAGAAAAATCAGTGTCAAAATGAAGGCAAGTCCTGCTTCGACACCCGCCATGACGTAATCATAGCTTTGCACAGCACCTTGTTCTAGGTAAACAAACGCTCCTCGGGTAATCAGCATCGAGAGAACAATGACAACCGGTAATGTTTTCACTGGGTCTTTGATGATGAAAGAAACCACCTTTGACACAAGGAGAAACATAAGCAGCGATGCAAACACAAACAATGCATTTTGAGGTGATATCGTCATCGCCCCAGCGAGTAAAGCGAGACAAGCAAGCATTGCCTTATCTCTTTTAATAAGCAGCATGGAACCAAAGAAAGGCAGAGCAAACGGCATAATTTCAGATAATATAAAGGCTCGTCCCAATAAAAAGCCTAGAACAACATAAATAAACCCTTTATAGAAAAAAAGAGAATGCGTGTGATGAAGAAACAGGTTTTTCATCTTTTTTAACCCTGCACTGATTCTTTCAAACCCCGCTCCTGTTAAATCAGTTCTTCTTTCTAGTTTTTCCATCTTCTCATCCCCCACCTGATATTCGTTGCTTGTCATTATAGCGAAGGTGAAAAAGAAATTTTGTCAAAAGAAGTTGTCGTTTCCATAAAACGTTCGACGCTTTATTCGTCAAAGAGGCATACTTTCATGAAAGTCGATGTCTTTCATCAGAATTTTACGAAAGCACAAAAAAACAGCTTTCCTATAGAAAGCTGTTTCGAAGATGACCCGTACGGGATTCGAACCCGTGTTACCGCCGTGAAAGGGCGGTGTCTTAACCGCTTGACCAACGGGCCTTGCTTTATGTTCTAGTTAAAAGGATAGCGGCGGAGGGGATCGAACCCCCGACCTCACGGGTATGAACCGTACGCTCTAGCCAGCTGAGCTACACCGCCATAATAATAATGCGCTAAGAAGCACAAGAACTATAATACAAAGGATTCGCTTGTCCGTCAATAGAAAGTTTTAAATTAAATGACGAAATCTCAAAAAATGTAGGATAGATCATGAAAAAAAGCACCTGCTGAACAGCAGATGCTTTGTTGTGAAAATATATAGAAAGCAGCAACAAGTTAACCTCTTCTTGCTCCGCGCCCCCCACGTTTTGATTCCGTGTTACGTTTTAAAGATGTTAAGCGATCTTCGCTATCTTTTAAGAATTTGTTCATTTTTTGTTCAAACGATTCCTTCGGACGGAAATCATTTCTGCTTGGTCTTGATTGTTGTTGAGGACGATCTTTTGCTTTTTTAATGGACAAGCCGATTTTACCGTCTTTTTCAACGTTAATCACTTTCACTTCAACTTGTTCACCGACTTTTAAATGCTCATTAATATCTTTTACATAGTTATCGGCTACCTCACTGATATGAACGAGACCAGTTGAACCGCCTGGCAACTCCACAAAAGCTCCAAAATTTGTAATGCCCGTAACTTTCCCTTGTAACTTGCTGCCAACTTCAATCGACATAAAAAAAGTGCTCCTCCTTAGACTTATAAAAAAATCTCATTTGTTCAATTATACATAAACTGAATTTTAAGTGTCAACAAGGCTAATCGCTCTTATTGCCCACATCAAAGATTTTTTCGCCTTTTTTGGACATATAATAGTCCCGTCGTGCCAGTTCGAGTACGTATTCCTTGCTTTTCAGCTTCTTAATTTCATCAGAAATATCTTCCTGCTTTGTTTGTAATTGCTTCAACTCTTTTTCGAGCGCAACCTTCTTCTCTTCTTTTTCCTTTAGTGAAGACGATTGCGACCAGAGGGCACTTGTCACCAAGACAGCAAACATGAGCACGATCACACCAAACACGGTAAGCCTTCTAAGGAGTCCGCGACGTTTGCGTTTTAAGCGCTGTGCTTGCTGTTCCATTTGTTTTTGGTAATCATTTTGAATTTGTGCGATATTTCTTTTTCTCTTGTTCAAGTTGAAGGCCTCCTCTCTTACTTTGTCCAGAATTGTTTCCATTTCGTTTTGATGGTACCAGATAATTTCTTGGCCCCTTGTAAAATTCCTGCTCCTTTTGAGAAAAACAATCTCATTGATGTTCGCCATTTTTCGGGAATCCGATGAATAATGGTCACATTGAGTAACCAGATGAGCGGATAACAAACAATCGACAGCACCTTCCACACGAGCCGAAACGTAAAACGAACTAGACGTAAGAGCGAGTGGAGCAAGAACAGAATAGCACTTATGACCAATGTGATCATCCAGCGGATCGGCTGGAAGACAATCGACATGACTAGCCTTTTCAGGAAGAGAACGGTCTGATATACACACATCATGATAAACTTGAGAATCTTGAGATACAGATGTTTCATCAATGCCTGATACATCGAGAAACCTAGAGCAACGGCTAGGAAAATATAAAGCCTGAATTCTCCCTCATTTGTCAGCAGCAGGACGTAAAAGAATAAGAGACCCTGCACCATCCAAAAAAGGAGATCGTGTATAGCCAAAAGCCATTTTGCTGTTTTTTCCCGGTTCACAAACAGCTTGTACGTATCAAGCGATGCGCCCAGCCAGATGCCCATCGCCGCCATGGAAAGCATCGTATAAAACTGGACTGTCAGCGTCATTTAAACAGCTTGCTAAAAAATCCTTTAGCTTTCTCCCCGTGCTGCTCATCAACATAGATTAAATCAAAGACACGCCCTTTGATCGACACAACGCCCTTTTCGACGTCTAGGTTCTTCATTTGCAGATTTTCTCCGCGGATGGCGAGAATCCCCATGACCGTCTCTAGCAGAAATTCCTCACTATCAAAGCTTTCCACTTGTTTGACACCCGTGATATCTAAATGCTTTCTGTTTCGCATTGTGACATTGTGCTCCGCGTCTGATGACAGCTTCGTGCCTTGAGGTTGATTATAATATTGATTCATTTCTACATCCCCCATATCTCATACTTGCATGTTACTGCATTGTATGTGATAAGAGGGTCATTTAGAACAAGCCCTATTCTGCTGTTTTTTCTTCTTTTAGAACAGTATACATGCCAGCTGCTTCTTCTTTTTTCGTCGTGTCCTTTAACTCGTTGACTTGAACAGTCACTAGCTTTTGACCAAAGCGGATTTGCAGCTCATCTCCTTCTTTCACGTCAGAGCTTGCTTTCGCCTGTGTTCCGTTAATAGAAATCCTGCCTTGATCAGCTACTTCTTTTGCCAATGTTCTTCTTTTAATTAAACGGGACACTTTTAAAAACTTATCTAATCTCATGTATGTTCACCTCTTTCTATACGTTTCGCATCGTTCCAGAGATCGTCCATTTCCTCTAGCGTTAAGTCATCTAATGAACGTCCCATGTCCTTTGCTTTTTGTTCAATATGCTGAAAACGCCGCATGAATTTTGTGTTGGCAGAAGCGAGCGCCGTTTCAGGCTCTAGGTGATAGAACCGTCCAATATTGACGAGAACAAACAAAAGATCTCCAAATTCATCTTTCATCTGCTTCGTTGCACCTTCGTCCGTCTTCTCTGCCACTTCAACGAGAAATTCCTGCTTTTCTTCTTCGTATTTGTTCCAAATATCTTGAACATCTGTCCAATCAAAGCCTACCTTGGCGGCTTTCTTTTGGAGCTTATATGCCTTTGTTAGTGCTGGAAGTGTCGCCGGAATCGATTGCAAAATAGAACCGGTCCGCTCTGGCTTCTCCTGCTGCTTGATTTTTTCCCAGTTGGCCACCACATCTGCTGCCTCAGAAACATTCGTGTCACCAAACACATGGGGGTGTCGCCGAATCATTTTTTCTGTGACATGCTGAATGACGTCATCGATTGAGAAATAACCGTCATCTTCGCCAATTTGAGCGTGAAGTAGCACCTGTAGCAGCACATCGCCAAGCTCTTCCACCATATGATCTGGGTCATCTTCATCTATCGCTTCAAGCAGCTCATAGCATTCTTCAATTAAATATGGTTTGAGTGATTCATTGGTTTGTTTTTGATCCCATGGACAGCCGCCCGGACCTCTTAATGTACGTATGACGTCACGGAAGGTGTCAAATTGTTGATAAAGCAGCTGTTCATCTTGAATTGGAGGAACATAAACACTTGTTAAGTTATTTATCGACACATCTCGATCAAGTTCAAATAAAGGAACGGCAGTAATCTGTTCGTGACTGCTTCCAGCTGCAGTCACAATATAAACTTCATAATCGTCAGGAAGCTTTTCCATCAGCGTGAGCTTCACATTCGATGCTGTCATCTGATCATATACCTGACAAATCAGGACGTGCTGGGTTAATTTCAGATCATCCGCTCTCATATCCCCTGCATCAACGAATTGTAATCCTTCGATGGGGTCAATCTGCAAGGAGTTGAATGTCGCATCTAAAAAGCTTTGTCCACCAGCGACAGACACCTCGATCCCGCGCTCTTTCTGCCCGGCGACGAGCAGCTGTACGGTCTTTTCTGCCACAAATGGATGACCAGGTACTGCGTACACAATGTCTTTTTCCGCTGCCTCTGCAAATAATACTTCGGTAATTTCCTGATACACCTGATCAAACTGATCGTGCTTTTCATAAATTTCATCAAAAAAGGTGAGAGATGGGACCTCCTGCATTAACTCTGCGGTAAGCGGATGATCCTGCGTTCTCATATATACTTCTTTCGCCTGCTTCAGCTGCTTATATACACCGAGCGTCAGCTGATCCATGTCGCCTGCCCCGAGACCGACGACGGTAATCTTACCTGCCATTTTGATTCCCTCTCATCTGTTTAAAATATAAAATCTTTTTTCCTAATGGAATGAGTCTCCATTCCTCTTCCGTGAATACTTCTAGCTTAAGAATACTATATAAAAAGGCGAAACCACCAATAAAAACTGATGTCAGGCTCTCTAAAACGGAAAACGGACGTTTTTCAAAGGGGATAACCCAGGAAAACAGAGCCTGATATCCCATTAAGACCACAGCCATGAAGGCGGCTGATAAAAGAATTTTCACTGGAAACAGCTCTCTCCATGAAATCCATCCTTTATGCTTCAAATAAACGGCATTGAGCACGGCTGCTGTGAGAAAACCACATACAGTTGACCATGCGGCACCGTGGATGCCAAATAACGGAACAAGCGCAATCGTTAGAATCCATTTCACCAGCACGCTGATGATCACTACAACAGCGGGATACACAGTATGTCCGAGCCCTTGCAGTAAAGCCGCCTGCGTAATGGCAATCGACGTAAACGCAATCGATATACAGAATATTTGCAGGGCATCTGTGCCTAAATCATTACGAAAAAGCATTGTATTTACTGGTGATAAAATACAAATCAGCCCAACAGCTGACCCAATCCCTAATACCGACGTGGTTTTAACGGATGACCGCACTTTTTGCCGTATCGTTTCATGCTCCCCATTCCTCATGGCTGCCGATAAAAATGGCACAAGAGAGGTTCCAATGCTGATGGCAAACACCGTCCCTAGCTGCAAGAACGGCTGACCTCGGTCATACACACCTTTTGCCGCCTTTGCTGCCGCTTCACTGAGACCCTCACTGCGCAGCAACGCATACAGATGAAAAGCATCAATCATTTGCATCCATAAAATAAGCAAACCGCTGACACAAATCGTCAATGTATACAGCACCAAACTCTTCAAAATATCTTTTTTTCGAAGTGTCGCCTGTTTGCCTGACATACTTGCAGCAGACTGTTTTCGATAGGTCAACCAAAGGAAAAGAAGCAAAATGAGCGACGCCGCACTTCCCGCAATAGAAGAGAACACCGCGCCAGCCCCTGTTTCATAAAGCGAATAGCCGTGCCTCACGAAATAGAAGGATAAAACAAGCAGGACGCCTACCCTGATGAGCTGCTCAATCAACTGAGAAACAGCCGTAGGAAGCATTAGCCCGTCACTCTGAAAAACTCCTCTCAACATCACAGTGAGCGGCAGAAATAGAAACACAAAAGCACTCATCTGGATGAGCAGAATTAATTGACTATCTGCCATAAGGCTCGCCATTGTGCCTGCTCCTATGTAAAGACAAAGAAATAAGACCAAGCTTAGTAAAGTGATATATACCAAGGATACCCTTGTAATGATCTGTCGATTCTCTTCCCCATGCTCACTCAGAAGCTTGGACACCATGACAGGAAAACCTGTTGTACCAAGCATAATGGCAATACCAAGGAAAGGATATACCTGCTGATAAATATAAAACCCTGTGTCCCCTACGATGTTTTGAAACGGGACACGGTAAACGGCACTTAGTACCTTTGATAACAAGCCTGCGATGGTCAAAATCACCGCACCCTGGAAAAACCAATGCGGCTGATTCACAGCATTTTTCATGGATGACTCCTTTAAAATAGATCTACAGTTAAACGAACTCATTATATCATACGTGAATGAAAAGCCGTTTCTTTCTAAGGAGTAGACGGCACATGTCCCGATTTGTTTCATCCCATATAAAAAACCGACAAAATCAAATGATTTCATCGGCATTTTTTCGTTTTATCAAAATGATATAGAGTTATTAGACCTAATGTTCCATTTGACGGGCTAAGAAGCCAGCTGCCGTTTCTGCCGCTTTATGCTCCACTTCTCCCATTGAACGCTCTTTAGAAAATAAGACGACGGCGCCAATCGGATCTCCGTTTGCAACAATAGGTGCAATGGTATAAGCAGATACGTCATCATCAATACCATCGACAAGTTGAATTTCTTTTTTGCTTTCTTCTAAAACAGAATTACGCTGATCCATTGTTCGTTCAAGTAAATCACTGATCGATTTGTTTAAGTACTCTTTTTTCGAACTGCCGGATACAGCAATATACGTATCTCGATCACAGATCAGGATGGAATGACCCAAACTGTCGAATAATGCATCAGCATATTCCTTCGCAAAGTCTCCTAGCTCACTAATCGGCGAATACTTCTTCAAAATCACTTCTCCATCGCGGTCGACGAAAATCTCAAGCGGATCTCCTTCCCGGATGCGCAATGTTCTGCGAATCTCCTTCGGAATAACCACTCTACCTAGATCATCGATACGGCGTACAATTCCAGTTGCTTTCATTCACTGCTGCCTCTCTTTCGTTTGATGATGTGTTGGGTGAATGGAACAAAAGCGTCCACTTTATGCAACATTCACCACTTGACCCTGAGTTTAGTATCCGTCACATCAAACGTAATATACACGAGAGACAAACAAAATTTTATGAAGATGGAATGGTTTCTTTTTTCACATCTTGAAGGCCTCGAAGCATATTAAGAACAACCTCAAGCCATTCCTCCGTTTTCTTGCCTTTCGTTTGGACAGAAATAATCAGCTTGCTGCCTTCCATTCCCAACCCAATTTCACGTCCATATTTACTGCCAAGCTCAAATAATTTTTGACCGTCGATTTCGCTGCTTGCTTGCTCATCAAGGGTCATTCTGACAATGCCTTTCTCCATCTTGATCAGCTCGACACGTTCCTGGACAGCGTACACCTTCATTGTCGCAATCGTAAACAAGTCTGCCACTTCTTGCGGATATTCACCAAATCGGTCGATCATTTCATCCTGAAGCTCTTTTCGCTCTTCAATCGATCCAATTGCTCTGAACTGTTTATACATCTCAATCTTCTGCTTGCCATCCGAAATATAAGTGTCTGGGATGTACGCATCAATTTGCAGATCAATTTCTGGCTCGAATTTATCTTGAGCCGTTGTATCGCCTCTTCTTTCCTCAATGGCTTCTTTCAGCATTTGAGAATAGAGGTCGAATCCAACCGAATCAATGAAGCCATGCTGCTGAGCCCCAAGTAAGTTCCCTGCTCCTCGAATCGTTAAATCACGCATCGCAATTTTAAACCCAGATCCAAGCTCTGTGAATTCTTTAATGGCTTGAAGTCTTTTCTCTGCAACTTCAGAAAGAACTTTATCTTTTCGATACGTGAAGTAAGCATAAGCGACACGGTTCGAACGCCCGACTCGTCCTCTTAGCTGGTACAGCTGAGAAAGCCCCATTTTATCAGCATCGTGGACGATGAGTGTGTTCACATTTGGAATATCGACTCCCGTTTCAATGATGGTGGTACTGACCAATACATCTGATTCACCTTCAAGGAAATTGATCATCACTGATTCCAGCTCGTTCTCACTCATTTTCCCGTGCGCATAACTAACTTTTGCGTCTGGGACTAGCATAGAGATTTCGTCTGCTTTTCGTTCGATATCTTCAACACGGTTGTAAAGGAAGTACACTTGACCGCCGCGTGCTAATTCTCGCTCAATTGCTTCTCTGACTAAAGCACCGTTGTACTCAACCACATAGGTTTGAACAGGGAATCGGTTTTCAGGCGGTGTTTCAATAACCGATAAATCCCGTACGCCAAGCATGGACATATGAAGCGTACGCGGAATTGGCGTAGCCGTTAATGTCAGTACATCGATATTGGCTTTCATCTGCTTAATTTTCTCTTTATGCGTCACACCAAAACGCTGTTCCTCATCAATGATCAACAGCCCTAAATCCTTGTAGACGATGTCTTTTGAAAGAAGACGATGTGTGCCGATGACCATATCGATCGTTCCGTTTTTCAGCCCTTTTAACGTTTCAGTTGTTTCTTTTCTTGTACGGAAACGGCTTAGCTGCGCGATTTTGACAGGGTAGTCTTGGAATCGGTCCATGATTGTGTCAAAATGCTGCTGCGCTAAGATAGTTGTCGGAACTAGCAGGGCTACCTGCTTCCCGTCAGCAATCGCTTTGAAGGCCGCACGAATAGCCACCTCTGTTTTTCCGTAGCCCACATCTCCACAAAGCAGACGGTCCATTGGACGTTCCCGCTCCATATCCTGCTTAATTTCGTGAATCGAACGGATTTGATCATCTGTTTCCTGGTAAGGGAACGCAGATTCAAACTGGCGCTGCATCTCATGGTCAGGCGAGAAGGCATATCCTTTGCTAGCCTCGCGTTCTGCGTACAGCTTAATCAGATCATCTGCGATGTCCTGTACAGATGTTTCAACTTTTTTCTTCACGCGTTTCCAATCGCTGCCGCCAAGTTTGTACAGCTTTGGTTCTTTACCTTCTGATCCTACATATTTCTGGACCTGATCAATTTGTTCAACCGGTACATAAAGCTTGTCGCTTCCTTGATAATGAATATTTAAATAATCTTTATGAATGCCGCCGATTTCAAGCGTTTCAATTCCTAAATATTTACCGATCCCGTGGTTAATGTGCACCACATAATCGCCGACTTGAAGCTCTGAATAGCTCTTGATTCGCTCTGCATTGGTCAGCTTTTGCTTACGTGCCTGCTTTTTCACACGTTTCTTGAAGAGTTCACCTTCTGTGATCACAGCAATTTTTGATAACGGCAGTTCAAAGCCTGTTTGCAGCTCACCTTGTAAAATATACACCTGTCCGCTCACAAGCTCAGCGTCCGGTTTAGCAAGAGCAGCTTCAATGTCATAATCATGCAGAACAGACGATAGCTTTTCTGTCCGCTCTTCATCCGCACCTAAGAAGACAACTGTGTACTGCTGTTTTTTATAGCGTTCAATTTCACTTGCCAGCACATTCATCTGCCCGTGGAAATTCTGCATTTGCTTACTAGATACATTGACGATATTTTGCGGATTTGTCTGCTGGACATGTCTCAGGAACAAGGAGTAGTACAGAATGGACCTTGATTGCTGATTGATCAGTTCTTGGAACGGGAAAGAAAGAGATAAATCATGAAGAATATTCCCTTCTTCAAGCAGACTAATTGTCCAATCGGCTTCTTCCTGTTCAAGCTGTTCTTCCATCTCCTGAATTCTGCTGATTTCATCTAAAATAATAATCGTATCCTGCGATGTATAATCTAGCAAACTAGCAGGCTTTTCATAGAAATAGGCTAGGTACTTCGTCATTTCCTGTGTCACGATGCCTTCTAGCAGCTTCTCGCGGTCAGCAGAAATATTTTGATGAAGCAGCTCTTTTTGCTGATCTGAGTTGAATTTCTTTAAGCTCTTCGCCAGCCCTTGATCAAGCTGTTCAATGGCTCTCACTCGTTCAGGACCTCTCACAATCAGCTCTTTTGCAGGACCTATTTTAATTTCTTGAAGGGTTTCTAATGAACGCTGTGTATCCGAATGAAACGTTCGAATCGAGTCTACTTCTGTATCAAACAGTTCAATACGGATTGGATGATCTTCCGTTAACGCATAGATGTCGATGATTCCTCCGCGCACACTAAAATCTCCGGGCGCCGCAACCATCGACGTCCGGTCATAACCAATTTGTACGAGTTGTTTTGAAAACGCCTCCAAATCAATTTCTTCACCGATCTTTAAATGGATCTGACTCTCCTTCCAGAGCTCAACTGGTGGAAGCATCCTGCGCACCGCAGCAGCGGGAGTGACGATAATGGGGTTTTCTCCATTCGCAAGCCGGTTCAGGACATCTAAACGCTGTGCTCTCAGCTCAGGGCTTGCCACTGCAATTTCTGAGGCAATAAGCTCATTGACAGGATAAAGAAGAACCGAGCGATCCGGCATCACACTTGCTAGATCATCTGTTACCTTCTGTGCCTGATATAAATTGTGAGTCACAATAAACATTGGCCGCTTCAGTTCGTCTGATATCGCGGCTGTAAATAAAGATCTGACGGAGCCTGATAGTCCGGCAAGCAGCTGTTCTTTTAACCCTTCCTTTAGTCCATTAAAAATAGACTGAAAATCATCACTTTGTTTGATAAATGATTGTATGTTTTTCATTTGGCTCCTCCTCCCTGTTTGTTTAAAACAGAAAAACGCTTTGGTCTAATATCTACACCAAAGCTTTTTTATTGAATAAAAGTATGATACTGATGGTAATCAGGATTTCTTTCGAGCGCCTCTTGGCAATCCTCACAAATGGTTTGTACATGTAAATCACCATTTTCCCTATAAGAAATCATATCGTTTCTTTCCTCATTTGTTAAGTGATGAAATCCAAGTGCTTCACTTTGGACAGCGGATTCATCTAGACTGCCAACCTTTACACCACAGTGGCGGCAGTAATAATGCAAAGCCATACGTGATCCTCCCATGCTGAGATTTTATGATCAGTATGTGCTTTGCTTATCATTCTTATACCTTCTTGTTAAAATCATTCATCACTTCTAAAAATGGCTTTTTTAAAGCCGCTTCACAGGCCTCGACAGACGATTGAATGGCTGATTCGATGTCAGGCTGTTCCTCTTCTGAGAAACGTCCTAGTACGTAATCAACGACCTTCATGCCGTTTTGAGGACGTCCAATGCCGATACGGAATCGGTCAAATTCAGGTGAACCTAAATGCTGAATCAATGATTTGATTCCATTATGCCCGCCTGCACTTCCTTTTGTACGTAAGCGAATTCGGCCAGTTGGCAAATCAAGATCATCATAGATCACTTTCAAATGTTCAAGGGGAATATCGTAATAGTCCATCAGCGGACGCACACATTCTCCTGATAAGTTCATATATGTAAGCGGCTTTACAAGTAGAACCTTTTGCCCCGAAACAAACCCAGTTCCAAATTGTCCATGGAATTTTGATTGATTTAAAGGAATGTCCCATTTTTTCGATAGTTCATCTATTGTCATAAACCCGACATTATGTCTTGTTTTTTCATATTCTTTTCCTGGATTACCTAATCCAACGAATGCAATCATGAAACCAATAACCTCCTTTATCACAAAGCACACGCCTAAAAAATGAGCCAATCAGATTGCCTCATGTAAAACGTATGAATTCTTTTCATTCTAGCACAAAAGACGCAACCGCGGGAGGGTTACGTCTCTAAATGACCAGTTATTCTCCATCGTCATCCTTTTCTTTAATAGCCTCAGGTTCTTGCGGCTCCTCTTCGCTATCTGGCTCAGGAACCTCTGATTGCTGAGGCGGCAGAATGGATGCAACGACTTCTTCTGGATCGTTATTGATTTGATAAGATGACTGAACAGGCAGATCAGCAACTGTTAAGACATCATTGACTTCTAAGTTTGTAATATCAGCTTCAATATTCTGCGGGATATCTTTTGGTTTCGCTGTAACAGATAGTTCAAATAGTGGCTGCTGAAGCACACCGCCATCTTTTACCCCTTTAGACTCGCCAATCAACTGCACTGGTACATCCGCGTCAATTTCACGCTGTAAGTCAACGACTTGGAAATCAGCATGGACAAGTTCGTTTTTCAGCGGGTCTGTTTGTAACTCTGTCACCATCACAGATTTCGTTTCACCACCCACGTCTAAGGTAATGATTGTATTCTTCCCTTCATCACGTAAGGTTTTTAATAAATCGATGCTGTCTAATGAAACAGCCAGGCTGTCTGTATTTTTTCCGTATATGACACCAGGAACGTGTCCTGAATGACGGATTTTTTGCAGTGTGGAACGTTTGAAATCAGTTCTTTTATTTGCTTTTAAAGTTGCCATATTCAGCACCATCCTATTTCTTTTTTGTCACTACTCTCATAATTACCCATAACCGAATCATTTTAAACATGTTTGCCTGTGATTGATGAAAGCAAAAAGACCCTAAGCTGATGCCTAGGGCCTTTTTCAATAATATAATTAGCTGAAAAGGTAGCTCACAGATTCTTCTTCATGTACTCGGATGATGGCTTCTGCAAGCAAAGGCCCAACTGAAAGCGGAATGAATTTTCCAACTTTCTTGTCATCAGTTAATTGAATACTGTTTGTCACAACCAATTCTTTAATTTTAGAGTTTGTGATGCGTTCTACTGCTGGTCCAGACAATACTGGGTGCGTACAGCAAGCATAGACTTCAGCCGCTCCATTTTCCACAAGTGCATTTGCTGCAAGTGTAATAGTACCAGCTGTATCAATGATATCATCGATCAGAATAGCCGTTTTGCCTTCAATGTTACCAATAATGTTCATGACTTCAGCAACGTTTGGCTTTGGACGGCGTTTGTCGATAATTGCGATTGGCGCTTTCAGGCGGTCTGCCATTTTACGCGCACGTGTCACACCACCGTGGTCAGGAGACACAACAACGATATCATTCAAGTTCTTCTGTTCGAAATAGTTTGTTAAGATTGGCACAGCCATTAAGTTATCGATTGGAATATCAAAGAAACCTTGGATTTGCGGCGCATGAAGATCAAGTGCAATCACACGTGTAGCACCTGCTGTTTCAAGCAAGTTTGCAAAAAGCTTCGCAGTGATTGGCTCACGAGGTTTTGCCTTACGATCTTGACGTGCATATCCGTAATAAGGGATCACAATATTGACAGTTTTCGCAGAAGCGCGTTTTAGCGCATCCACCATAATGAGCAGTTCCATAATATGCTCATTGACTGGCGCACTTGTTGATTGAATGACATAACAATCACAGCCGCGGATACTTTCTTCAATATTGATTTGGACTTCACCGTCACTAAAGCGTTTAACAGAGCTCTTTCCTACATCAACTCCGATACGATCGGCAATTTCTTTGGCAAGTTCAGGGTTTGAATTCAAAGAGAAAATCTTTAAATTCGCATCAGCATAACGATTAGACATGGTAAACCTCCGGGTATTTGGATTATTTTTTATGAATATTTTTCACATAATCTTCTTTATTGACTTGTCTTGCTCTAGCAATAGACAATGCATCCTGCGGTACATCTTCTGTAACTGTTGAACCGGCTGCAACATATGCCCCTTTTCCGACAGTGACTGGTGCAACGAGATTTGAATTACAACCAATAAAGGCGCCGTCTTCAATCTTCGTTAAGAATTTGTTTTTCCCATCATAGTTGACTGTAATGGAACCACAGCCAAGGTTTACATCAGTTCCGACCTCTGCGTCTCCAATGTAGCTTAAATGAGATGCTTTGCTGCGGTCTCCGAAAACTGTTTTCTTGATTTCGACGAAATTCCCGATTTTCACTTCATCGCCAATTTTCGACAACGGGCGAATATGAGCAAACGGTCCAATTGTCACATCAACTCCAACCTCACTATCGCAGACGACAGATTGCTTAATGACTGTTCGATCTCCGATGATGCTGTCAACAATTTCAGTGTTTGGCCCAATAGTGGCGTCTGCACCGATTTTTACATTCCCTTTGATGACCGTCCCAGGATAAATAACTGTATCTTCACCGATGACAGCATCTGGCGAAATATACGTGTTCTCAGGATCAATCAAGGTCACACCATTCTTCATATGCTGATGATTAATACGTCGCTTCATGAATTGCTCTGCTTGTGATAGAGCGATACGGTCATTAACTCCAAGTGTTTCTTCAAAATGCGGTGTTTGATAAGCTGCAACTGTTTGCCCTTCATTTTTTAAAATTTCAATGACGTCTGGCAAGTAGTATTCACCCTGTGCATTTTCATTCGACACTTGCTCAATCACACGGAAGAGATCTTCATTTGAAAAGCAATAAGTCCCTGTATTAATTTCATTCACTTGACGCTCTGCATCGTTCGCATCTTTATGCTCCACAATTTTTACGACAGCACCTGTTTCGTCACGAATAATTCGGCCATAGCCTGTCGGATCATCCGCATGTGCTGTTAAAATAGTGACTTTCGCTTGATGTTTTTGATGCTCGCTTAACATGGCTTCCATTGTTTCCGCTGTCAATAATGGCGTATCACCACAAATGACAATGGTTGTTCCCTTTTCCTGCGCGAGGAACGACTTTGCTTGTTTGACGGCATGGGCTGTTCCCAGCTGTTCTTCTTGAAGTGCATACTCACTTCTGTCTCCAAGCTGCTCTTTGACGTCCTCTGCTCCATGACCGACAATCGTCACTAGCTTGGCTAAAGAAAGCTTTAACGCTTCATCTGCCACATGCTCGACCATTGGCTTTCCGCAAACTGGATGAAGTACTTTATATAGCTTCGACTTCATTCTCGTTCCTTTTCCCGCTGCTAAAATCACTGCGAACCGCTTATCCATTGATTGGCCTCCAATATCCCTATTATCCATAGAAAAATATATCCTAAATAAAGACTGATTTCAAGGATACAAAAGGAAGTACAATAATTTTCTAACAGATGAAAGACTTAAGAAACAAGAGAAAGAACGCAAAAAAGACAGCATTTAAAAGAAAACATTCATTTTCTCTTAAAGCCGTCTTTTTAGGTTTAAGTATGATTAAGAAGCTCCAGCTTCTTCATATTCAATTGTCTCTTCCTCTTCGCCTAAGCGATGATATTCATTTAATACAGCATCTTGGATTTTACCCCGAGTGCTTGAATTAATTGGATGTGCAATATCGCGAAACTCTCCATCAGGCGTGCGTTTGCTAGGCATTGCAACAAACAACCCATTGTTTCCATCAATCACACGAATATCATGAACAACAAATTCGTGGTCCAGCGTGATGGATGCAATCGCCCTCATGCGACCATCGGTATTCACGCGGCGTAATCTTACGTCAGTAACTTCCACAGTAGTTCACCACCTTTTCCCAATATAAAAGCATTACTTAGGTATTCAACGATCGTGGTGATTCTCCTGCTCTTTTTTTAAACTTTTTTTGAAATATCGGGATATTTATACATTATTTGTCATATTCGTGACGGCGCTTACATCCTCAGCATGAAAAAAGACATCATGATGATGTCTTTCCCTGCATATGATGAAACCAAACGGCTTTCATCGAGAGTGCCTGTTTATTTTACTAATGCAACTACTTCTATTTCTACAAGCGCATCTTTTGGAAGTCTTGCCACTTCCACGCATGAACGAGCTGGCTTATGTGTATGGAAATACTCACCGTACACTTCATTCACTTCAGCGAATTGTTCCATATCTTTGATGAAAACAGTAGCTTTCACGACTGTTTCAAAGGAAGCACCTGCTGCTTCAAGAACAGCCTCAAGATTACGGAATACTTGATGTGTTTGTTCTTTAATATCTCCATTAACAAAATCTCCAGCTGGGGTTAATGGAATCTGCCCTGAGCTGTAAAACATGTTATTGACAATAATTCCTTGAGAGTAAGGTCCAATGGCTGCTGGTGCATGTTTGGTTTGAACAACTTTTGTCATATCAATCTCTCCCATTCAAATACATGTTTAATTAAAACTTACGCTTTCGAATGAAAAAACTCGTGGAAATTGCCTTCATTGATCTCAATGATTTTTTGTTTCATATCAATAGTTGAAAGCTTTAACAACGAGACATATTCATCGACAAGACGTTCATCTACGCCTTCATCTTCTAAAAGAACACCGATCCCTGCAACATTTGCATTAAATTCCTCAAGCAAATTCATCATGCCGTTAATGGTTCCGCCCGCTTTCATAAAGTCATCAATGATCAACACATTGGAGCCTTTATCTAAGCTGCGCTTTGCAAGGGACATGGTTTGAATTCGGTTAGAAGAACCTGACGCATAATTAATACTGACAGTTGATCCTTCGGTTACCTTATTATCTTTTCTAACGATCACAACAGGCACATTTAAATAACCCGCAACAGAATAGGCAATTGGAATCCCCTTTGTCGCAACGGTCATGACGACATCAATCGCACGGTCCGCAAAGATGGTCGCAAACAGCTTACCGATTTTCGCAAGAATCGATGGATTGCCTAAAACATCGGTTAAATATAAATAACCGCCAGGAAGTACACGTTCAGGAGTTGATAATGCCTCTCCGATATCGTTTACTACGTCATCTGCTTCTTTTAGGTGAATTTTTGGAATATATTTCACTCCGCCAGCAGCGCCAGGTACAGTAAGCAATGTGCCGATTCCCTGCTGTTCGAAGGTCTGTTTGATAATCGTTAAGTCTTCACTAATGGAGGACTTTGCAGATTGATATCGCTCTGCAAAAAAAGTTAAAGGTACTAGTACGTGCGGGTGGGCTAACAAATAATTTGTTAAGTCCACCAATCTGCCGCTTCGACGAAACTTCATGAACTTACCCCCAGAACCCGAATAATTTATGAATAATATAACTTAATATACGGATTTAATCAAGGGCATTTTGTTCGCCGATCATGCGGACAGCGTATACTTGATCACAAAATCCTCTCAGTCCGTTATATATTCTTTGTACCTTCGATTCATATTGAATCAGGCCAAATACAGTTGGGCCGCTTCCACTCATTAATACAGCATCAGCACCGAAACGCTTCATCTGTCTTTTGATCATATCTACTTCCGGATACATCTTTAATGTCACAGACTCCAGAACGTTACCGAGTGAGCCGCACATCTCTTTATAATCTTTCGCTTCAATGGCTTCAATCATACGCTGTACATTTGGGTGTTCTACTTTGCTTGCGTCATATTGTCTATAAACTTCAGCTGTAGATACCCCAATCACCGGCTTCGCTAAAATCACCCAGCAATGCGGCGGTGTCGCGATATGCTTCAGTTTTTCTCCACGTCCTGTCGCTAGTGCTGTGCCTCCGTGTACACAAAAAGACACATCTGAGCCGATCTCCGCTCCAAGCTCAGCTAGTTCATCTAACGTGAGATTTAACTTCCACAAACGGTTTAAACCGCGAAGCGCTGCTGCAGCATCACTGCTGCCTCCAGCTAAACCTGCTGCCACAGGAATTGCTTTTGTGATGACAATCGATACTCCTTTTTGAATACCGAACCTTGTTTTGAGTAATTTAGCCGCCTGATAAGCCAAGTTACGCTGATCATCTGGCACAAATCGATTATGAGATGATACACGGATTTCATCTTTGTCCAGCTCCGTCAGCTCAAGTCGATCTGCAAGGTCTATTGTTGTCATCACCATCTCCACTTCGTGATATCCATCCGGTCTTTTTCCATGAACATCAAGTGAGAGATTAATTTTTGCCGGTGCTTTTTCTAAAATACGCAAACATTTCACCTACTTCTCCATCTAAACATAAGTATCAATATTGTATCACATTTGATGGATCTGATGAATATTGGCTTTTACGCCCAGCACACTGACTTTTTCAACAAAAAAAGCCAGAGACACCCGAGGTATCCCTGACCATTTTTCTATCGTTGATTCTCATCCTGAGCCATGTGCTGCTGAGCTAATTCGATGGCACGTTTGACCATATTACCTGCGTCACGTGCACGAATTTCTCCCCAGCCTCCATTTTTGACGGTATCATAAAATCCAAGATCCTTCGCCAGCTCGTATTTGAACTCATCTGACATAATGCCTCGGCGTCTACCCAAACGAAACAGCCCCTTTAGTCGAGAATTCGAATCAGTGCCACTGCTTTTGTGGCTTTCTTATTTTGTATCGAATCCTTTCTTTTACCCCTTTCAAAAAATGGACAGACTCCCATTCAGAAAAAAAGGCAAAACAAAAAGCAGTAAACAAAAAGTTCACTGCCCATTAATAGGCGACTGAGCTAGCGGCATCATCGAACGTTAATTCGACCGTCTCAGTCAGTATATCTGCATAACTGTAAGAAACTCTTTCAAACGAATTCTCATCTTGATCTAATTGAATCACAAATACAGAAGGGTACGTTTCAGCTAAAATGCCCGAACGCTCAATTGTTTTACGGCGGCCTCCGTTAGCCTTTAACGTCAAACGTTTACCTAAGTTACCATCAAGCGATCTTTTGATGTCGGACAAAGTCTTCGCCATTGCATCCACCTCACTGAGATAATTATACAACAACGGCCCATTTTTGTCAAATAAAAATTAAATTATATCAACCAACACGAGCCATTGTCAACAAAATAATTTTGACAAACTTCTACCTTTTCTCCTCCCTATTTTTCTCAAATTCCGGTGAATTATGTATCCATTTGAAATTTCTTTTTACACATAAAAAAAACCAGACTGAAATCAGTCGGGTTATGTCGATTCATGGTCTTTTTTATATGGCATACCTACCCTTAAAACACCCTTCGTCTCGATGCCTCCGAGACCTTTTTCTCTTGTTAATGTATTACGAAGTACATCCCACACATTGATTCGATCTACAAATGGAGTGAAGCTGATCTTCGCAACGATATAGACGGGGTCGAGCGCATGGATGTTCACTCGTGAAGGTGAGCTTGCAAAATTGGCACCTGCTTGGATCAATGATTCGAAATGAGATTGACAGGCACCAGCAAAGATCACAAGCTGATCTAAATGAGGAATTTTCTTTCTTGCTTTTTGAACCGTCTCAACGAAATGACGAGAATGGCGATAAGCACCGATATCATTTACGCCGCCTTTTTGCTTGGAATACGCATCATGCCCTGTAATGACCAAAATATCAGGCCGATATTGATCAAGTAACGAGTCAATCACGCTTGGCATTTTCTTCTCATGACAATGCACTCCGTACACAGGCACACCAATTCGTTCATATACATCTAAGCATTTCTTTAAGTATGAAGCATCTCCATCTAAATGAAGGACCTTTCCAGGCATGTGAAAATACTGCTCCTGATGCTGATATTGTCCAGAAGTATAATACTCTTGTTTTTCACGCAGCAGCTGATAATCCTGTCTTAGTAAGTCGAGCGATTCATTAATCTTCCGTTCGTCGTCCTTCTCCCTTGTCAGCTGCTCCTCTTTTTGAATCAAGACGAGATCCGACATCTTAGCATCAGCAATCAGCCTCACTTCATTCCCATGCAATATGGCAGTGGCTTCGTGCTGATCTGTCTCATCAATTCGAATGATTCGAAACATAATATCCATTTGATAGGATGCCCTCGTCACCATATCTCCTATTTGAAATTGCATGCTTTTCACTCCACAATCAGGCTCATATCCTGTTGGTATCGTCTTGCCCTAAACATATTCATCTTTCATATGTGCTGTTCTTTCTAGCCTATGCCTGAACAGTTGAAGTGGTGAAGAACAAAAGAAAAAAGCCCTTACGATAGGGCTTTTTGTAAAACATTCGACAATCTGGCAAATTCCTCAATGGATAATGATTCTCCGCGGCGCTTTCCATCAATATCTGCTGTTTGAAGAGCTTCCTCGATGATCGCTTTATGTTTTTTTCCATCAGGAAAATTGTTCATCAAATTATTCATCAATGTTTTCCGGCGCTGGCCAAAGCTCGCTCGGATCAATTGAAAGAAAAACGCATCATTTTCTACTGAGACAGCAGGCGTTTCACGAACAGTCAGCTTAATCACAGCCGAATCAACATTTGGCTGAGGAACAAAAACCGTTTTAGGCACAACCATCACCGTTTTTGCTTCCGTATAAAATTGAACTGCTATAGACAATGAATTGTATTCCTTTGATGAAGGGACAGCTGCCATACGATCTGCTACTTCTTTTTGCAGCATGACCACGATCCCTTTCAATGGAAGGTTTTCTTCAAGCAATTTCATAATAATCGGTGTTGTCACGTAATACGGAAGGTTGGCTACGACCATCACTTCTTTACAGTCAGCAAAATTTTCTTCGATGACCTTTCTCACATCCGCCTTTAATACATCTTGATGAATAATCGTGACATTATCATATGGAGAAAGCGTATCGTTTAAAATAGGCAATAAACGCTGATCGATTTCAAAAGCGGTGACTTTCTTTGCACGTTTAGCGAGCTGCTCTGTCAATGCGCCGATACCAGGCCCAATTTCAATGACGCCGGTCTCATCTGTAACCTCTGCGTGATCGACAATGCGATCTAAAATATTTGTATCAATTAAGAAGTTCTGCCCTAAGCTCTTTTTAAAAGAGAAACCGTACTTCTTCAGTATTTCCTTCGTTCTGACGGGTGTCGCAATATCTTTATTCATCGGCTTCCTCCTGCATGACGGTCTTTAAGGCCGCAATAAAATCATGTTTGGTTATTTGGAACATGTGAAGGCGCTTTTGCAGCTGCTTCGCATTGGTATATCCTATATTTAAAAGCACTCCTAGTCGTTCGCGGCGGCGTTTCGATGCTTCGCCTCCGATAAGGCCTGCGTCAAATAAGTCGTCTAATGTAATGTCACTTTCCGATTCTTCCATTTCTTCATGGACATGGGCAAGACATTCACGAATACTGTCCAAGGAAGCATGCTCGACACCAATTCCTTTATCCCGCTTCGCCTTCGCAAGATGCTTTGGCAAAAAAGCGTGCTTACAGCCAGGAACCGCCTCTGCGATGGTTTTACGGATCTTCTCACCAGGAAAATCAGGATCTGTTAAAATAATGACCCCTCTCGTCTCCTGAGCAAGACGCACTTGTTGTATGACTGTATCGCCAATGGCAGATCCGTTTGTTTCGATTGTATCTGCATCAACCGCCATCTTCACTCTGGCAGTGTCATCACGACCCTCCACCACAATGATTTCTTTGATTTTCATGTATTCCTCCGCTTGCAAAAACAATCTACATTTTTTGGTTAAAAAAACGAAACCTTTCATGCTGTTTTTGCGTCTAATTAATTAGAAAACAGTGCTTCTATTATAACCAAAAAAACAGAGGGTGCGCAAAGCCCTCTGTTCATATAAATGATTTGATGTGTTTATTTGAGCACTCTAATTTTCACTCGTTTATTTCCCCATTGATAAGCTGCCGACTTACTTGGGACGAACACATCAATTTTATTCCCTTTTATAGCAGATCCAGTGTCTGATGCAACGGCATAACCATAGCCTTCCACATATACTTTTGAGCCCAGCGGAATGACACTCGGATCAACTGCTATGACCTTTGCACCCGGATTCGCTTTTAAATCAAAACCTGTAGACGTTCTGCCCGTACATCCAGCACAGCTCGCTGTATAGGCTGTTGACGCCACATAAAATTCTTTTCCTGAAGACTCATTGCTTCGTGAAACCACAGGGGATGCTGTAGGCTCCTTTTTGGTCACTTGTGTACCAATAGCCACTAAACGGTCCTTACTATCTTTTTCGGTCACTTCTTTAATCAATTCTTTAGACACCACTTTGCCGTTTTCTTTCACAATGGCATAGTGCTTCTTCAATTTACCTTCTTCACCTTTTTTAAGTACCTTCTCTTTCCCTTTTTCAAGAGAATGGTCCTTTTTATGTTTGGTATCAAAAGCAATTTTCTCTTCCACTACATCGGTGACTTTTTCCACCCGAGTGATCTTTATATCTGCGCTCTTTTTAGAAAGGTTACTATGTAACGCAGGCTTGATCTTATCGTGCTTCTTGAGCTTCAGCTCTTGTTGCTTTAAAAAGTCAGCGACCGTAGTCGAAGTGGTCCACACTTTTTTATCTTTTCCTCCATCATTTAAGCTGACCTGGAAGGCCTGCTGAACCACAAGCTTCATATCTTTTGTTAACTTGTCATTCTTTCCTGGAGTGACTTGATCGTGCTTCCCGATATCTATCTTCTCATTCTTCAATAATGCTCCAACCGTCTGATCTGTTGTCCATATCGTTTTCTCTTTCCCAACTAGGGTCAGATGAACCGGTATAGCCGCATCATACACAATGTTCATATTGTCTTGAATCTTTGTATTTAGACTTGGAGAGATATGATCCTCCGCCTTGGTCCTTATGCCAAGGTCTGAAAGCAGCTGTGCTACTGTCTCTTCATGTGTACGAATTGTCTTCTCTTTACCATTGATTGAAATGGTAATAGACTGCTTAGTGAGCTCATGCGCACCGTAAGCCGTCCCAGTTCCAGCTAAAAGCAAGCAAACAACTAGTAATAAAACCTTGCCTTTTCCTAGCTTAACAGAAAACAGATTTTTCATTTTTTGTACGATGAAAAACGCCTCCTTCTCCTCGGAGAGATTATATAGAGTATCTCAAAACCTGTCAACCCTTCCACCCACTGTACAAAAATGCTCGATTGTAAACCTATTATGGGAGATTTATGGAAAGAAGGGAAGAAAGACTTATCGACAACTTATCCTATGAGGAGGCGCAAACGTGTAGAACTTTTTCGTTATGTTTCACAATTGGACAAGCTTAAACAAGGATTGACATCATATACTGTCAGTTTATACGGAAAACTTTTTTTGCATTTTTTGTTGTCAATTCGGCAAGCTCTTCAAAGCTGATTTCTCTCAGCTCCGCAATCTGTTCTGCGATATATTTGACATAACTTGGCTCGTTACGTTTCCCCCTAAATGGCACTGGCGTTAAGTATGGGCAGTCTGTTTCAATCAAAAGCCGGTCACTTGGTATCTCTTTTACAACTTCTTTTGGCTTTTTGGCATTTTTAAATGTCACGGGTCCACCGAATGAGATGTAAAAATTCATATCCATACACACTTTTGCAGTTTCTAAGCTGCCCGTAAAGCAGTGCATAATACCTCCAACCTCAGCTGCTCCCTCTTCCTTTAAAATCGTCACGACATCTTCCGTTGCGTCACGGTTATGAATAACAATTGGAAGATTCACTTCCTTCGCAAGAGCAATTTGGCGTCTAAAGACTTCCTTTTGTACATCTTTTGGTGACTTGTCCCAATAGTAATCCAGACCCATTTCTCCAATCGCAACCACTTTTTCGTGTTGAGATAAATCTTTAATCCAAGCCAAATCTTCATCTGTCATATCAATAGCATCGACTGGATGCCAGCCGATAGCTGCATATATGAAATCATACTCTTCAATTAATTCCATCGCTCTCGTAATTGTCGGACGGTCAAACCCCACCACCACGATTTTTTCAACTTTTTCACTTTTCGCTCTTTCGATCACCTGCTCTAAGTCTTCATTGTATTGTTCTGCATTTAAGTGGGCATGTGTATCAAATAACATTGTTGATTGCTCCTTTCGACAATTCTTCTAAAAAACAAAAGGTGTTCGACGAAATGTTACACGTGGAACACCTTTGTTGATTTATAAAATTTTTGTTCCATTTGCTAGAGATTGATCTACTTCAAGAACCTGCAATTTCCCGCCTGTTTCCCCAGTTAAAATCATTCCCTGGGAAATTTCCCCTCTGAGTTTAACTGGTGTAAGATTCGCTACGCAAACGAGCTTTTTCCCTACTAATTCCTCTGGTTGATAGTGCTTGGCAATCCCTGAGACTATTTGTCTTTTTTCAAATCCAAAATCAAGCTGAAGCTTTAAGAGACGATCCGCTTTCTTCACTGGGGCTACTTCCAATACCTGTGCAACTCGAAGATCGACTTTTGAGAAATCATCAAATGCAATTTCTGCTCCCAGCTCAGGTAATTCCGTTTCTTCGATTTCCACTTTCTCTTCTTCTACCTTAGGTGCACTTCCCTGCATTTTTTCTTTAATGTAGGCTACTTCTTCTTCAACCTCTAAACGCGGGAACAAAGGCTCGCCTTTTTGTACCGTCGCATGTTGAATTGCACCAAATGATAGGATACTATCCCAGCTTTTGAGCTTCTCTTCTTCAATTCCAAGCTGGAAGAAGATTTTCTCAGGTGTTTTCGTTAGGAATGGCGTTAAGAGGACTGCTGTGATTCGAAGTGATTCTGCTAAATGATACATAACAGAATGCAATTCTTTTCGTTTTGTTTCATCCTTTGCCAGCACCCATGGAGCTGTTTGATCAATATATTTATTGGTTCTGCTGATTAATGTCCAAACATTTGAAAGAGCCACAGAGAATTCAAGGTTTTCCATCGCCTCTTCATAGGCTTTGACGGTTTGCTCAGCGACTGCTTTCAGCTCTTCATCAAACTCATTAACAGGGCCCTTATAGCTGCTTAAAGTGCCGTCAAAATATTTTTGGACCATCGCAACTGTACGATTAAGCAAGTTACCTAAATCATTGGCAAGGTCATAGTTTACACGTTCCACGAATCCTTCTGGTGTAAACACACCATCCGCACCAAATGGTACTTCGCGAAGCAGATAATAACGGAGGGCATCGAGGCCATAGCGATCAATTAATGTGACCGGATCTACCACATTCCCTTTTGATTTAGACATTTTGCCATCTTTCATGAGCAGCCAGCCGTGTGCAAAAATTTGCTTCGGTAGAGGCAGATCTAATGCCATCAACATAATCGGCCAATAAATCGTATGGAAGCGTACAATTTCTTTTCCTACGAGATGTACGTTGGCAGGCCAATATTTTTTATATTTCTCATCTTGATCTGTTCCATAGCCAATCGCAGTTAAATAGTTGAATAACGCATCAATCCATACATAAATGACGTGTTTTGGATTGTTAGGAACTTTAATTCCCCAATCAAAGGTTGTTCTTGATACGGCTAAATCCTCTAAACCTGGTTTAATGAAGTTATTAATCATTTCATTCTTTCTTGATTCAGGCTGAATAAACGATGGATTCTTTTCGTAATAATCGAGCAAACGATCCGCATACTTACTCATACGAAAGAAATATGATTCCTCTTTAATTAATTCAACAGGGTGTCCGCTGTCAGGACTTTTCCCGCCAATGACTTCCCCTTTCTCATTACGCTCAACATCAACAAGCTGTGTTTCCGTATAGAATGTCTCATCAGGAATACTGTACCAGCCCTCATATTGATCTAAATAAATATCGCCTTGATCAAGAAGTTTTTGGAAGACCTGCTCGATGATTTTCGTATGTCTTTTTTCTGTTGTACGGATGAAGTCATCATTCGAAATGTCGAGTTTCTTCCATAATGATTTAATGTCTTCAACGACTGGATCTAAATACTCGATTGGTGTGATATTTTGTTCCTCAGCTTTTTGCTGAATTTTTTGTCCGTGCTCATCTGTACCCGTTAAATACATCACATCATAGCCTTGAAGACGTTTATAACGAGCCATAGCATCTCCTGCTACTGTCGTATAAGCATGTCCAATATGTAATTTTCCGCTCGGATAGTAAATAGGTGTGGTCAAATAAAACGTTTTTTTCTTTTCCGGCATGTCGGAACCTCCTGCGTGTGTGTAAATGTCAAAAACTCCCGCCCAATGGACGAGAGCGGTTATCATCATTACATGAAAATGTGTCAGATCAATTCATTTAATTTTGCACTTGTGCTTTCTCTATGATACCATCTTAGCCTTTAAGATCAAGCATATATACATAGAACGAGATGAAATGATCGAAAAAGATGAGTTTTTCGAAAAAAACGACAAACCCGTCGACATTTTGTCGAATATTGTCGTATGAAATCTATTTCCAGATTTACAATTGGCTAAATTAGGGCAAAAGTCTTGTTAATCTGAACTCGTCATTTCTTATATTTTCATAGAAAAAGCCTACAAAATCCTTATACAGCAGTAGTTTCAAGGTCTTTTGACTTTAAGAGTCATATTTTACAAACAATAGTAAACAAAATGATTGACGATTTATGGAAACCTTGTTATGCTAGGAATGTAAGGAATTTGTCGAATAATGACGAAGATAATATTATTTTAGTAATAAGAACTTTTTGGGAGGAGAATGAAGATGAAATCTACAGGTATTGTACGTAAAGTTGACGAATTAGGACGCGTGGTGATTCCAATCGAACTTCGCCGTACGCTAGGAATCGCTGAAAAAGACGCTTTGGAAATTTATGTTGATGATGAAAAAATTATCCTAAAAAAATATAAACCAAACATGACTTGCCAAGTAACAGGTGAAGTATCAGACGATAACCTTAAACTTGCTAATGGTAAATTAGTTCTTAGCCGTGAAGGTGCAGAGCAAATCATTAACGAAATCCAAAACCAACTTCAATCACAAAAATAAGTTTCATATAAAAAAGGTTCTTGCACCGTTTGCAAGAACCTTTCTTTATTGTTCAATATGATAGGCATCGTATATCGTGCGCTTTGGCACACCACGTTCGACAGCTGTACGTTTAATGGCTTCCTTCGACGTTAATCCTTCCTCTATGTAATGGATCACATGTTCTTTTTCAGATAAGGACGTCCACCATGCTTCTTCATTCATCTCTTCTTCAGCTTGATCATTTCCTTGCACTACAAGACAGAACTCACCCCGAATTTGATTCTCCGCTGCCCATGTCAGCACGGATTCTAAATCCCCACGAATAAACTCTTCGAATTTTTTCGTTAGTTCTCTCGTAATGGCGATGTTCCGATTTCCCCACACTTCCTTCATCAAAGTCAGCGTTTCTTTTAACCGATGAGGTGCTTCATAGAAAATGATCGTTTCTTGGCGTTTCTTCAAGGCTTCAAGCTGCTTTTTCTTTTCTTTTTTTTGACGGTCGAGAAAACCATAAAAGAAAAATGGCTGAGGCGCGATTCCTGATGCAATGAGTGCCGTTAGTGCAGCATTTGCGCCAGGTAACGGAATGACATAGCCTCCGATGCTAGTAAAATCTCGTACCACTTCAGCCCCTGGATCTGAAATCGTCGGTAAACCAGCATCACTCACGAGCGCGATACTTTTCCCTTCTTTTAGCCATTCGATTAACTTGTGGCCGCTGCTGTCTTTGTTATGCTCATGATAACTCGTTAAGGGTGTATCAATTTCGTATACATGACAAAGCTTTTTCGTTTGCCTTGTATCTTCTGCGGCAATATAGTCTACATCTTTTAACGTTTGTATCGCTCGGAACGTCATATCTTCTAGATTTCCAATCGGGGTTGGGACGAGATAAAGAATGCCCATGTCAGATTGACCATCAAAGCTTTTCTGTGTCTTTTTCATGTGCCGCCTCCTTTTCCATTCGCATTTCTTCTATATACATGTCTTTCTTTTTCCGTGTCCACGTTTTGAAACGATATTCTTGCTGCATGGCTTCTCTTTTGGTTGCAAAACATTCATGATAAAAAAGCTCAACCGGCCGTCTCGCTCTTGTATACTTTGCTCCTTTTCCACTATTGTGGGTCATCAATCTTTTTTGTAAATCATTTGTATAACCCGCATACAGGCTGCCATCTGCACATTTTAATACATAGAAGTAATGATTATGCTTCTCCATACAGTATCGTCCTGATTTCATCTGTATACTCCTGGTCTTCTCCATAAACAAAAAGAGGCGGGAGAATTTTCAGATCTGGTTTTCCATCTTTTATGCCCTCTACCAAGATGGTATTGGCTTCTTTCCCTTGTTTGGGATAAACAAATTGAATACGTTTTGGCTCAATTCGGTATTTCTTCATTAATTCCACAATCTCAAGCAGCCGTCCTGGTCGATGAACCATCGCCAGTTTTCCCCCTTGCTTTAGCAGCGTGGAAGAAACACGAATGACATCTTCTAATGTACAATGAATTTCATGCCGGGCAATTGCCAAATATTCATTTTCATTGATTTCATCCTTAGAAGGTGTTTTAAAATATGGCGGGTTACATGTAATCACATCAACTTTATGATTGCCGTAGCGTTCCGGTATATCATTCAAGTCACCATGAATCAATTCGATCTGGTGCGCAAGTTGATTATACTCCACACTTCTTTTGGCCATATCAAACAGCCGTTCTTGAATTTCAACACCCGTAATCGAGGCCTTAGATCGAGTCGAAAGCAGCAATGGCACAATGCCATTTCCGGTACAAAGGTCAATGATTTCCCCTTTTTGGATTGGCACATAAGCAAATTTAGCTAATAACACTGCGTCCAATGAAAAGGCAAACACAGTTTTACTTTGAATAATCTTCATATCTTCGGCGAGCAGGTAATCTAAACGTTCATCTTCTCTTAACGAAACCATGATGTATCCTTTCTTTTCCTGTGAAAAAGGCTTCCGATTCAGCGGAAGCCTTTTCTCATTTTTTATTTAAAAATGACAGACAGAACAAACAGTCTCCCTCTTTACGAATGCTCCCATAATGTACATTACAAATATGGAAGCCCTCCTGATATAATCGGGCCAGGTTATCATGACCTTCTCCTATATCAGAATGACTTGCCTTCTGGGCAGAATCATTCTCTGCCTCAGACGATTTGTCTCGATCGGACTGATCCAGACGTTCACGCAAGTGCTGATTCTCCATCTGCAGCTGATGATTTTCTTCAATCACTTCACCGATATGATTTTTCAAATCACCTAACTGGCGATAAAGAGAACCGATTTGTTCTTCTAAATTAATTACCGTATCAAATAGTTCCTTTTTATCCAAGGTGGCACACCTCGTTACTCAGTTGTTTGTGCAGATACAACGCCTTCTTGTAATAATTCTTCC
This sequence comes from Bacillus sp. FSL R5-0659, assembly GCF_038008785.1. NCBI lineage: Bacteria > Bacillati > Bacillota > Bacilli > Caryophanales > Bacillaceae > Bacillus > Bacillus sp. FSL R5-0659. Next base: position 44,868 of record NZ_JBBOZU010000001.1, on the reverse strand, counting down.
CATGTATATTCTATCACTTTTTCTTGCCCAGTTAATTCAACTTGCAAAATTCGTTCTAAAATATTGAGCCCTACTACCTTTGCAGAGCCATTAGACGTCTGAATCGTTTCGCCGATATCCGGTAATTGTTCCTTCGCTGTTTCATACTCATCATTCTCATATTTCAAGCAGCACATCAAACGGCCGCATAGTCCTGAAATTTTTGTAGGATTTAACGATAGATTTTGATCCTTTGCCATCTTAATCGACACTGGTTCAAAATCTCCTAAGAATGTCGAACAGCAGAGCATTCGCCCGCAAGGACCAATGCCTCCAAGCATTTTTGCCTCGTCTCTTACACCAATCTGGCGAAGTTCAATTCTCGTTTTGAAGATTGATGCAAGATCCTTCACTAGCTCACGGAAATCAACTCTGCCATCTGCTGTGAAGTAGAAGATGACCTTGTTGCGGTCAAATGTAAACTCAACATCGACTAGTTTCATTTCCAGCCCATGTTCACTTACCTTCTGAAGACATGTATCAAAGGCTGTCATCGCTGCTTCTTTGTTTTCCTCAACGATGAGCCGGTCTCGTTCGTCTGCTACACGAATGACTTTACGCAGAGGGAGAACCACATCGTGTTCATCTACTTTTTTGTTGGCGATGACCACTTGTCCGTACTCAACCCCTCTGACTGTTTCTACAATGACACAACTATCATTTTCTATATGAAATCCATTAGGATCGAAATAATAGATTTTGCCCGCTTTTTTAAAGCGAACACCAATTACGTTGTACAAGCTTATCCCTCCTGCAACATCAACACCAATTGCTCCATCAGCCCTTGGGCATTCACGTTGGATTGAAGTCTCTTTTTCGCTTCTAATACAGCAAGGATCTGGCTGGTCACCATCTGCTGTGTGGAATGCAGCGCATGCTGCTTCATTGTCTGGAATAAGTCTTGATAAATGACTTTATCTTCATTTCCTATTTGAATTGACAATACATCACGATATATAAATAAAAGCATATCCAGACCTGTTTCTTGAAGGTCTTTCTCTTTGAAAAAAGGCATCCATTGATCCTGTATATAAAAAAATGCATGTTCTTTTCGCTGGTGTAAGACTTCATACAATTTTATCACTTTCGCTCTAGACTCTGCAAACTGATCATTTCGACTTAATTCGAGTGCTTCTGCTAAATTATTGGTTAAATTCGACAAAAGCCTTGCGAGATGCTGAGATACGCCTTCTTGTAAAAGCTGCTGCTCCAAGGATTGTGGCTGCAGCGGCTGAAAGCTGAGCATCTGACATCTTGAAATAATCGTATCCAGCATTTTATGCGATTGCTCAGTGATTAAAACCGCCATCGTTTCCCGATTGGGCTCCTCTAGGAACTTCAATAAACTGTTCGCGGCATTGACCGTCATTTTGTCCGCATGAAGAATAATATACATTTTCCGGTGAGATTCTACACCCGCTTTTGTAAATTCCTCCTGCAGTGCCTGCACTTGCGCCTTCTTAATTGATTGGCCATCGGGCTGCACAAGATGTAAATCGGGATGGTTTCCTGATGCAATCCTTTTGCAGTTTTGACAGGATTCACATGGTTTCACTCCTGATTCCAAACAAAAAAAGCTCTTAGCCAACAGCATCGCTGCATCCAGCTTACCGGTTCCTTTTTTCCCTTCAAATAAGTAGGCATGCGCAAGTCGGTCTTTTTCAATACTATTAAAAATCAGCCGCATGACGCGCGGCTGCAAATCATTCATGTCATCCCAGCTAATTGCCATGTTATCACTCTCTATGTGTAAAGGTTAATCAATAAACCTTTTATTTCTCCAATACGTTCAAGCAAATCAATAGATGGTTTCTCTTGGTCCATCATTTCCTCGGTTAATTCAATCAGCTTCTCATCTAAGGCTTTGACTAAAGCAAGTGTACGTGTGTTGCCATAAATGTCAAAGCTCCTTGATGTTTCTATATTTAATCCATTATCGACTGTCTCTTTCACAAAGCGCTTCACCAGTCCTTTAAACCTAGCCAAATCCTTTAGGTTTCGTGACTTCGCTAGCTTTTTACCGAACACTTCGATATCACTGAGCATGACCGTCAGCTGTTCTAAGCGCAGTTTGCCGCTTTGCGTCTCCATCGAAGCTTTAAAGGAAGCAGATGTTTGGTTTCCTTTCAATGCTTGAAGTTCACGCTTTTCTAGACGCAGTCGCATATCTTGATTAATTTTCACAGCAACCCATCCTTAAAATTGATGAAATTGTTCAACTGGCAGAATAAAAACAGTAGCTCCGCCAACTTCAACCTCAACAGGGTATGGTACGTATGAATCTGCATTTCCACCCATTGGGGATACAGGCGCGATCATTTGATCACGTTTACGGCAATTTTCTTTTATAAGCTGTAATGCTTTATCCACTCGGACATCATCACAACCAATAATAAAAGTCGTATTCCCAGACTTTAAAAACCCACCAGTTGAAGCTAATTTTGTCACGCCGAAATGATGTTCAGTCAATATTTTCAACAACTTGCTGCTATCTTGGTCCTGTACAACGGCAACAATTAATTTCATTTGATTGGCCTCCTTTATTTTAGGCACAGATGACATGCCGATGTCTTCCTCTATATTATAACAACGATTGGGAATTAGGTCATATTTGATTTTGCTTTAATGTGTCCTGAATTAATTGGAGGACTTCTTCATAGACAGCCTGCATCGGCTGAGACGCATCCACTACACGGAATCGTTCTGGTGATTGTGCAATAAGCAGTTCATAGCCTTCTCTGACCAGCTGGTGGAAATTCAGCGTCTCCATGTCTAATCTATTCTTTTCTCTTCCCTGGTTGGCATCAATTCGCTTTAGCCCTTCCTCAGGTGTAATAGAAAAATAAATGGTCATTTGCGGCATCGTGCCATTAATAGCAAAATCGTTAATTGATTTTACTGCTTCAATCCCAAGCCCTCTCGCATAGCCTTGATAAGCAAGGGAGCTATCAACAAAACGATCACATAAAACTGTCTGCCCGCGCTTTAATGCCGGTTCTACCTTCTCAGCCAAATGCTGCCTTCTTGCGGCTGCATATAGCAAAGCTTCTGTTTTCGCGTCCATTTTTGTGTTTTTTTCATTTAAAATGACTTCACGAATCTGTTCTGCAATGTCAATGCCGCCAGGCTCACGTGTCGCCATCACTTCATATCCTTGGCGTTCCATTTCTTCATACACTTTTCGAATCACTGTCGTTTTTCCGGCACCCTCTGGCCCTTCAAACGTAATAAACATACCGCTCATAGTGTCTCCTCTTCTATATAAACATATAATTTTCTCTGATGAATCACCTGACTCGCTTGAACATGAACCTGATGTCCAAGCAAACGGCTTAAAGCCGCGATTTGATCGCTTTCAATACATTCTCCCTTAACGATCAAAGGAATACCCGGTGGATAAGGAATAACCGATTCTGCACTAATCCGGCCTGCTGCATGTTCAAATGGGACGGCTTCTATATCCTCTCTATGCTCATTGTTTTCAATAGCCAGTGCCTCTCTTTGGATATGATCTTTTCCTTTGAGAAATGAATTGCTTTGATTAAGGGCCTGCTCTATTCGGTTAAAAGGAATATCCTTCTTCTGTTCTAAACCAAAGACAAGTAAAACCTGATGTTCGTCCGCAAGCTCTGGGTGAACCTCCACTGATTCAAGCACTCGTTTTAGTTCATAACCCGTCAGCCCTTTTGTTGATCGAATCAGACATTTTAATGGATCGTTAAAAAGCAATTCAGACTGGACTACTTCAAGCTGAGGTATACGGTTGAACTCATTTTTCAGCTCTGCCAGCCCTTTCATCATTCCATCCAGGATCTCTTTTTTCTTGATCTCCTCGACATAGGCCCTTGCCACATCTAATGAGGCCATAATTGGATAGGATGGAGAACTGCTTTGAAGCATCGTGAGGAATGTTTTCAAACGTTTTGCATCCATTCGTCCCCCCTGAAGATGAAGGTAGGAACCCATCGTCATGGCTGGAAGGGTTTTATGTGCTGATTGTACCACCACGTCAGCTCCATAGGAAAGAGCAGATGGAGGAAAAGCGCCGCCTAATACAAAATGTGCACCATGTGCCTCATCAACCAAAACGATCATGCCTGCTTCGTGGCACATGTGAATCAGTTTTGATAAATCAGCTGCATGACCATAGTAGTTCGGATAAGTCAAAACGATCGCCCGGCAATTAGGATGTTTGGCTATGGCTTTTTTGACTGTTTCATCTGTCACATGTGTTGGAACATGTAGATGTTGATCTATCTCAGCTTCTACCATAATAGGCATTGCTCCTGCAAGCTCAATCGCATGGTAAACAGACTTATGACAATTTCGCTGGACAAAAATCTCATCTCCCGCACGACAGGCTGTCATCACCATCGCTAAATTTCCGACAGTTGTCCCATTCACAAGGAAAAAGCTTTGATCTGATCCATATAGCTTTGCCAATAAATGTTCAGCCTCTTGAATCACACCAGTTGGATGATGAAGATCATCTAATCCTTCAAGCTCTGTTACATCCAGCTGAAGAATTGAGTCATAATAAGTCCGTGCCTCATCAAAAAAGACATCTCCATTGTGATGTCCTGGAACGTGGAAAGAATAAGGTTTCTTTTCCGCATGTTGTACTAATGCTGTATATAAAGGTGTTTTCAAACAAATCGATCCTTTTCACTTTCGATATCTTATGTCTATTATAACGTTCATACAAGGGAACCGAAAGATGGATTCTCATTCCTTTATTGGCTGGTGATTTGTCAGCTGCTGTTCTGCCTCAAACATGCTGTTTTTCAATTGAGCACGCTCTTGGCTTCCATGCTCTTTCACCTGTAACGTTTCCTGTAAGGTTTCTGCTAATTGGCGTTGAACCTTTTTCAACGTATCTATAGGTGCAAAAGCTGCTTCTTCAAGAAGTTCTCCCTGTTGCTTTGATACCTTTTCGTATGTTTTTTGGATACGATTCTGAAGAGCTGAATTGGCACGCTGCTGAATATGCGTTAACGCAATCGACATTTGGTTGATCCATAGAGGAATGGATGCAGAAACAGTTGATTGAATGTGATTGGCCAATGTATGATTCGTATGCTGGATCATTCGAATTTGGGCATTACATTGCAACGCAATTTGCCGGCTTAACAGCAAATCATATTTCCGTTCCTTCAACCTCTCCCTATACTCTTCTGCATTGAATTCCTGACTCATCAATTGCTCCTCTATAGTCCGATTACCAATATGCTGCGTTTCTGATATGATCTGCTTTTCTAAAGTTGTCATTTTCGCTTCAACTGCTGCAACCTGCATCGTCATCTCTTGGAAATAAGTTTGATTTTCTTCAAATAAACGCTCTAATAACATATGATCCGAGATTAATCCGCCTTTTGCATAACGAAGTCTTGCTGATAATCTCTCGATCTGTGATTTTGCATGTTGAAAACGCGATATGATTTCCTGAGTAGAACGCTTCTCCCGCTGAAACAACTTCAAAAAAAAGCCCTGCTTCTTTGGCAATAAATCCTCAGGTTCTACTATATGCAGCTGGTGCAAAAAGGCCTCAAGCACATCTCCTATTTGATCGATATCTTTTTTCTCAACATATTTCATCATTTGTTGTGATTGTTCCAATAATCGTTCCTGAACACGTGTACCATAGAAAAGCAGCTTTTGCGGATTGTCAGGGATCTGCTCGGCACGCTGTATGGCTTCTTGTTTCTCCTCATCAGATAAGGTATCAAACACCCGAAACTGAAGATCTGTAGTGGAAGCAGTTGATGATCGGATGTGATCTTCTGGTTTCATTGCGTTTGACTCCTTTCATTATTTCTTTATCATTTTATCTGCCACTTCAAGCTCAATATGAAGAGCTTCTATGTCTCTTCCTAATACTTGCTGCAAATCATTCGTCAATTGCTTTTGCAGCTCTGTCAGCGTCACTCGAGTTTGGCTAAGTGTCATTTCCAGCTCATGACTGCGATCAGGCTGATTATACAATAGTGCATATTTTTCAGTTAGTTCAACAACAGAATCCAAGCTTTCGAAATAAAAATGCTGTGCATCATAAAACCGAGTCGGCTCTTTTTTTGTAATCGTATAGATTCGTCGTGCAAGTCTGAGAATTTCATAATTATGTTTGATCGTTTGTACGTTTTTCACAGCAAATAAAGCTTTCTTTAAACGTACAAGCTTTTGTCCTGCTTCTTTTAAATGCTGTTTGATATATACATAATCACTACGAGACAGTCCGTGTTTCTTTAAAAACAACTGGAAAGCAACCCACCTGCTCCCTGCAAACATCACGCTCCACCCTATCATCGCATACAGTATCGATAATCCAACATGATGATGGAAAACCCCAATACTGACGGTTAAAATCACAAGCGAAAAAAAAGTAGAGAGGATGGCCCATATAAATGTATAAAAAATTGATTTCATGTTCATCGACTCCTATGAATAATCAGGCTCTCTGTTTATCTTATTATTAATTACGGATGATGTCCAAACTAAGTTCCAAAAAACAGGCCCAATCCTTCATGGCTCATAAAAAAAGACCATCTAATGGTCTATGAATACAAAGGTGGCGTATGAAGATTTTTAAGCTTTCTAACATAATCGGCATAGCTGGGATCCGAGGTCGATGTAGAAATTAACTTTCGCTCACATTCTCGGCACAAAAACTGATGATATAAATAAATTCCCTTTGTTTTTTTCTCTTCACAAATCAAACAAATCGCTTCTCGCTCTTTTTTGCTCATTGTGACACCTCCACTTATAGCTTCAGTATGCCCTAGTGCTTTCAATTGTATACAAAATTAAGAATGTTTTAGATGGTAGTTTAGTATATGTATCCATGTCAGATCGAGTGTTTGTTCCTTTTCTTAAAAAACAAAAAAGACCAGTTCCGACTGGAACTGATCCTGATAGAAGCTTGGCGGCGTCCTACTCTCACAGGGGGAAACCCCCAACTACCATCGGCGCTGAAGAGCTTAACTTCCGTGTTCGGTATGGGAACGGGTGTGACCTCTTCGCTATCGCCACCAAACCTGATGGAGAGAATGTTCTCTCAAAACTAGATAACAATGTTCATGCTTCACAAATGAATATAGGTTAAGTCCTCGATCTATTAGTATCTGTCAGCTCCACGTGTCACCACGCTTCCACCTCAGACCTATCAACCTGATCATCTTTCAGGGATCTTACTTCCTTGCGGAATGGGAAATCTCATCTTGAGGGGGGCTTCATGCTTAGATGCTTTCAGCACTTATCCCGTCCGCACATAGCTACCCAGCGATGCCCTTGGCAGAACAACTGGTACACCAGCGGTGCGTCCATCCCGGTCCTCTCGTACTAAGGACAGCTCCTCTCAAATTTCCTGCGCCCGCGACGGATAGGGACCGAACTGTCTCACGACGTTCTGAACCCAGCTCGCGTACCGCTTTAATGGGCGAACAGCCCAACCCTTGGGACCGACTACAGCCCCAGGATGCGATGAGCCGACATCGAGGTGCCAAACCTCCCCGTCGATGTGGACTCTTGGGGGAGATAAGCCTGTTATCCCCGGGGTAGCTTTTATCCGTTGAGCGATGGCCCTTCCATGCGGAACCACCGGATCACTAAGCCCGACTTTCGTCCCTGCTCGACTTGTAGGTCTCGCAGTCAAGCTCCCTTGTGCCTTTACACTCTGCGAATGATTTCCAACCATTCTGAGGGAACCTTTGGGCGCCTCCGTTACATTTTAGGAGGCGACCGCCCCAGTCAAACTGCCCACCTGACACTGTCTCCCTGCCCGATAAGGGCAGCGGGTTAGAAGGTCAATACAGCCAGGGTAGTATCCCACCGATGCCTCCACCGAAGCTAGCGCTCCGGTTTCCAAGGCTCCTACCTATCCTGTACAAGCTGTACCAACATTCAATATCAGGCTGCAGTAAAGCTCCACGGGGTCTTTCCGTCCTGTCGCGGGTAACCTGCATCTTCACAGGTACTATAATTTCACCGAGTCTCTCGTTGAGACAGTGCCCAGATCGTTGCGCCTTTCGTGCGGGTCGGAACTTACCCGACAAGGAATTTCGCTACCTTAGGACCGTTATAGTTACGGCCGCCGTTTACTGGGGCTTCAATTCGCACCTTCGCTTACGCTAAGCGCTCCTCTTAACCTTCCAGCACCGGGCAGGCGTCAGCCCCTATACTTCGCCTTACGGCTTCGCAGAGACCTGTGTTTTTGCTAAACAGTCGCCTGGGCCTATTCACTGCGGCTTCTCGGGGCTTTAACACCCTAAGAAGCACCCCTTCTCCCGAAGTTACGGGGTCATTTTGCCGAGTTCCTTAACGAGAGTTCTCTCGATCACCTTAGGATTCTCTCCTCGCCTACCTGTGTCGGTTTGCGGTACGGGCACCTCTCACCTCGCTAGAGGCTTTTCTTGGCAGTGTGGAATCAGGAACTTCGCTACTAAATTTCGCTCGCCATCACAGCTCAGCCTTTACGGGAAACGGATTTGCCTATTTCCCAGCCTAACTGCTTGGACGCGGATATCCAATACCGCGCTTACCCTATCCTCCTGCGTCCCCCCATTGCTCAAATGGTGAGGAGGTGGTACAGGAATATCAACCTGTTGTCCATCGCCTACGCCTTTCGGCCTCGGCTTAGGTCCCGACTAACCCTGAGCGGACGAGCCTTCCTCAGGAAACCTTAGGCATTCGGTGGACGGGATTCTCACCCGTCTTTCGCTACTCATACCGGCATTCTCACTTCTAAGCGCTCCACCAGTCCTTCCGGTCTGGCTTCACAGCCCTTAGAACGCTCTCCTACCACTGTTCGTAAGAACAGTCCGCAGCTTCGGTGATACGTTTAGCCCCGGTACATTTTCGGCGCAGAGTCACTCGACCAGTGAGCTATTACGCACTCTTTAAATGGTGGCTGCTTCTAAGCCAACATCCTGGTTGTCTAAGCAACTCCACATCCTTTTCCACTTAACGTATACTTTGGGACCTTAGCTGGCGGTCTGGGCTGTTTCCCTTTCGACTACGGATCTTATCACTCGCAGTCTGACTCCCAAGGATAAGTCATCGGCATTCGGAGTTTGACTGAATTCGGTAACCCGGTAGGGGCCCCTAGTCCAATCAGTGCTCTACCTCCGAGACTCTTACCTTGAGGCTAGCCCTAAAGCTATTTCGGAGAGAACCAGCTATCTCCAGGTTCGATTGGCATTTCACCCCTACCCACACCTCATCCCCGCACTTTTCAACGTGCGTGGGTTCGGGCCTCCATTCAGTGTTACCTGAACTTCACCCTGGACATGGGTAGATCACCTGGTTTCGGGTCTACGACCACGTACTCATGCGCCCTATTCAGACTCGCTTTCGCTGCGGCTCCGCATCTTCTGCTTAACCTTGCACGGGATCGTAACTCGCCGGTTCATTCTACAAAAGGCACGCCATCACCCGTTAACGGGCTCTGACTACTTGTAGGCACACGGTTTCAGGATCTATTTCACTCCCCTTCCGGGGTGCTTTTCACCTTTCCCTCACGGTACTGGTTCACTATCGGTCACTAGGGAGTATTTAGCCTTGGGAGATGGTCCTCCCGGATTCCGACGGAATTTCACGTGTTCCGCCGTACTCAGGATCCACTCTGGAGAGAACAACATTTCAGTTACAGGGCTGTTACCTTCTTTGGCGGGCCTTTCCAGACCTCTTCGCTTATATCGTTCCTTTGTAACTCCGTATAGAGTGTCCTACAACCCCAAGAGGCAAGCCTCTTGGTTTGGGCTGTTCCCGTTTCGCTCGCCGCTACTCAGGGAATCGCATTTGCTTTCTCTTCCTCCGGGTACTTAGATGTTTCAGTTCCCCGGGTATGCCTTCTCATACTCTATGTATTCAAGTATGGATACTACTCCATTACGAGCAGTGGGTTTCCCCATTCGGAAATCTCCGGATCAAAGCTTGCTTACAGCTCCCCGAAGCATATCGGTGTTCGTCCCGTCCTTCATCGGCTCCTAGTGCCAAGGCATCCACCGTGCGCCCTTTCTAACTTAACCATTTCTTACTTTAGAAAGAATCACTATGTGTGATGAACTTTGCATTGCATTCAATGTGAATGTATTACTTATTGTTATCTAGTTTTCAAAGAACACGTTGGTGGAGCCTAGCGGGATCGAACCGCTGACCTCCTGCGTGCAAGGCAGGCGCTCTCCCAGCTGAGCTAAGGCCCCGATTTAATAGAAGATGGTGGGCCTGAGTGGACTCGAACCACCGACCTCACGCTTATCAGGCGTGCGCTCTAACCAGCTGAGCTACAGGCCCATCTTTCATATCGAAGATATGATGTTGTAGGATCTTTTGCAAGTTCCTTCAAAACTAAACAAGACGAAAACATACGCTGCTCCATATATCCTTAGAAAGGAGGTGATCCAGCCGCACCTTCCGATACGGCTACCTTGTTACGACTTCACCCCAATCATCTGCCCCACCTTCGGCGGCTGGCTCCATAAAGGTTACCTCACCGACTTCGGGTGTTGCAAACTCTCGTGGTGTGACGGGCGGTGTGTACAAGGCCCGGGAACGTATTCACCGCGGCATGCTGATCCGCGATTACTAGCGATTCCAGCTTCACGCAGTCGAGTTGCAGACTGCGATCCGAACTGAGAACAGATTTATGGGATTGGCTAAACCTTGCGGTCTTGCAGCCCTTTGTTCTGTCCATTGTAGCACGTGTGTAGCCCAGGTCATAAGGGGCATGATGATTTGACGTCATCCCCACCTTCCTCCGGTTTGTCACCGGCAGTCACCTTAGAGTGCCCAACTGAATGCTGGCAACTAAGATCAAGGGTTGCGCTCGTTGCGGGACTTAACCCAACATCTCACGACACGAGCTGACGACAACCATGCACCACCTGTCACTCTGTCCCCGAAGGGAAAGCCCTATCTCTAGGGTTGTCAGAGGATGTCAAGACCTGGTAAGGTTCTTCGCGTTGCTTCGAATTAAACCACATGCTCCACCGCTTGTGCGGGCCCCCGTCAATTCCTTTGAGTTTCAGTCTTGCGACCGTACTCCCCAGGCGGAGTGCTTAATGCGTTAGCTGCAGCACTAAGGGGCGGAAACCCCCTAACACTTAGCACTCATCGTTTACGGCGTGGACTACCAGGGTATCTAATCCTGTTCGCTCCCCACGCTTTCGCTCCTCAGCGTCAGTTACAGACCAGAGAGTCGCCTTCGCCACTGGTGTTCCTCCACATCTCTACGCATTTCACCGCTACACGTGGAATTCCACTCTCCTCTTCTGCACTCAAGTTTCCCAGTTTCCAATGACCCTCCCCGGTTGAGCCGGGGGCTTTCACATCAGACTTAAGAAACCGCCTGCGAGCCCTTTACGCCCAATAATTCCGGACAACGCTTGCCACCTACGTATTACCGCGGCTGCTGGCACGTAGTTAGCCGTGGCTTTCTGGTTAGGTACCGTCAAGGTGCGAGCAGTTACTCTCGCACTTGTTCTTCCCTAACAACAGAGCTTTACGATCCGAAAACCTTCATCACTCACGCGGCGTTGCTCCGTCAGACTTTCGTCCATTGCGGAAGATTCCCTACTGCTGCCTCCCGTAGGAGTCTGGGCCGTGTCTCAGTCCCAGTGTGGCCGATCACCCTCTCAGGTCGGCTACGCATCGTCGCCTTGGTGAGCCATTACCCCACCAACTAGCTAATGCGCCGCGGGTCCATCTGTAAGTGACAGCCGAAACCGTCTTTCATCCTTGAACCATGCGGTTCAAGGAACTATCCGGTATTAGCTCCGGTTTCCCGGAGTTATCCCAGTCTTACAGGCAGGTTACCCACGTGTTACTCACCCGTCCGCCGCTAACATCCGGGAGCAAGCTCCCTTCTGTCCGCTCGACTTGCATGTATTAGGCACGCCGCCAGCGTTCGTCCTGAGCCAGGATCAAACTCTCCGAAAAAGTACAAAACCGAAGTTTTGTTTTTCGTCAGCGTTTGACTGACTACCTATGAAGTATCATAGGATTTTTTTATAAAAACTCGAATTAACAGGTACGTTTTGTCTTGTTTAGTTTTCAAAGAACTTGTTTACCGCTTCAGAAGCGACTAGAACATCTTATCACATCAAAGTTGTTAGTGTCAACAACTTTTTTGTTATTATGTTTTTTCGTTTCTTCGTCATCAGCGACGTGTACTAATTTACCATCCTACCGAATTAAAGTCAACAATATTTTTCATTAAATAATAAACTTTTCAATTACAATTAAAGCTGCTACGCCTGGAATACCCAATAAACCACTAATTCCACTCGTTACAGGATTAATAGAGACATGTAATTCTAGACTCTCGCCAAATAGGTTGAGGCAAAATAAAAAAAGAGCGCCTGCCACAAACTTCACTCCGATAAGCCCTAACCATTTGAATGGATTCGCCTGCACACCTGACATAAACAACAATAGCACAGCCAGCAAAATTGACCCAATCACAATAACAGGTTCCATAATCCTCTCATCCCCTCTTCATATGAATAGTACAAGCATATGAGAAGATTATGTACAATAGACCTGCTATTTCCAGTTGTTTAGACGTAAATTCCTCTTTTTCGCTTCTCTCAGATAGAAAAAGTACTTCGCTTGAGCAAGCTTTAATTCGAATAGAATGTCCGGTGAAGGCTCAACGCTATTTGCGACAAGCTTTTTTTGTCTGTTCCATTCTTCTTTTTGCTTAAAAAGCTGTTGAATTAATTTCTCATCGAATTCTTTTCGAATTGATTTTCTGCGAAGAAAACCCATGTACCGTACTTCTCCTTCCTACATCTCACGTCTGCCTTCTAGAGCCTTAGACAGTGTGACTTCATCCGCATACTCTAAATCTCCGCCTACTGGAAGTCCGTGAGCAATGCGAGAGAGTTTAATTCCTGATGGTTTTAACAATCTGGAGATATACATGGCTGTTGCTTCTCCTTCAATGTTTGGATTGGTTGCAAGGATCACCTCTGTCACTTGATCGTCTTGCAGTCTTTTTAATAGGTCAGGAATTTTAATATCCTCTGGACCAATTCCGTCCATTGGCGAAATGGCACCATGAAGCACATGATATAAGCCGTTGTATTCTTTCATTTTTTCCATTGCGATTACATCTTTTGGATCCTGCACTACACAGATAACAGATTGATCTCTTCTTGTATCTTCACAAATATAGCAAGGATCTTGGTCTGTAATATGACCGCATACCGAACAATAAGTTAAATTACGCTTTGCATTTACAAGCGCCTTCGCAAAATCTAGTACGACATCTTCCTGCATACTAAGAACAAAAAAAGCCAGACGGACCGCAGTTTTCGGTCCGATTCCTGGCAATTTCATAAAGCTGTCAATCAGCTTTGATATTGGTTCAGGATATTGCATCTTCAGTTATTCCTCCTAGAATAAACCTGGCATGTTCATTCCTTTTGTGAATTGACCCATCGTTTCATTCGTTAGCTCATCGACTTTTTTCAATGCATCGTTTGTCGCAGCAAGAACAAGGTCTTGAAGCATATCGATATCTTCTGGATCAACAACTTCTTCATTAATTGCTACATCAACGACTTCTTTTTGTCCATTTACTTTTACAGTGACCATACCGCCACCAGCTGTACCTTCAAGAACTTTTTCTGCAAGCTCTTCTTGAGCCTTTGCCATATCCTTTTGCATTTTTTGCATTTGTTTCATCATTTTTTGCATATTTCCCATTCCACCGCGCATATGAACACCACTCTCTTTCATTTTTATTAATCTTTAATTTCAATTAAATCGGTTCCTACTAATTTCTTTGCTTCCGCAATCAATGGATCCTCTTCAGTAGAAGTTCCCTGACCATCTGCTTGTTCATCTGGCTGATGATCTCTTAAAAATTCTTCTCTTATTTTACCCCATTGAGCGTCAGGAACGCCAACTAATTCCACTCTTTTTCCTAACATAGACTCTAGCAGTTGTTCAAGATTGGTTCGAACACCGCTTTTATCTTCAGCAACCATTTTACAATGTATTTCAAACTTGAATTTTAAAACAAAGGCATGCGAAGCAGCCGCAACTGGCTCACTGTCCGTTAATAACGCAGCGTGAGACACCTTATTCTGCTGTTTCAACTGGGCAAGGAGCTCTCCCCATTTGCCTTTAATTTTTTCTAACTCAGGCCGTTTCGCTTCTTTTAGAATCTCATGAATTCGGCCGACAGGAGCACGATAGCCATTTTTGTTACTCGTTTGTGGTCGAGGCGCTTCCTTTTTTTCTTGAGGGCTATGAGATGGAGACATTGGTACCCCTTCGGCTCTTAACCTTGAGAGTTCCTGTTCCAGCCTATTTATTTTATCTGTTAGCGCCGTTAAATCAGCGTCAGCATGACCTTGTGTCAATCCTGCTGTTGACTGACACAGCTTTACAACCGCTACCTCAAAGAAAATCCTAGGATGATTTGTCCATTTCATTTCTTGGTGGCTTTTATTCAGGACTTCAATTGTTTCATACAGAAACTGAGGTGTCACACGATCTGACAGTGCCACGAAACTTTCGTCGACCTTTACCTTTTCAAGGACACCCTCGAGATCTGGTGCCGTTTTATAAAGCAGCATATCTCTAAAGTAAAAAATCATATCCTCTATTAATTTAGCAGCATCTTTCCCCTGCTGAAGCAATTCATTTAATGTATCTAACGCTGTGGCAATATTTTGATCAAAAATTGCTTCAGCAAGCTGACTAATGAAATGCTGAGATACAGCACCTGTAATGAGCAGCGCATCATCAATTGTCAATTGATCACCACTAAATGAGATCGCTTGATCTAAGAGACTTAGTGCATCACGCATACCGCCATCAGCTGCACTAGCAATAATCTCGAGCGAGCCCTCCTGTACGTTTAGGCCTTCTGCATCTACAATTTTCTCCATTCTTCCAACAATATCTTTGGTCGTGATTCGTTTAAAATCAAATCGCTGACAACGAGATATGATGGTAAGAGGAATCTTATGAGGCTCTGTGGTAGCCAAAATAAAGATACAATGAGCAGGCGGTTCTTCTAGCGTTTTAAGGAGGGCATTAAATGCACCGATAGAGAGCATATGTACTTCATCTATAATATAAACCTTATATGTAACCGCCGAAGGAGCAAATTTCACTTTATCACGTATATCTCGGATTTCATCTACCCCGTTATTCGAGGCAGCATCTATTTCAATCACGTCTGAAATTGAACCATTTGTAATTCCTTTACAGGCATCACATTCATTACACGGCTCACTAACAGGTGACTTTTCACAGTTCACTGCCTTTGCAAAGATTTTGGCAGCACTTGTTT
The DNA here is from genome assembly GCF_038008785.1 of Bacillus sp. FSL R5-0659. Classification (NCBI taxonomy): domain Bacteria; kingdom Bacillati; phylum Bacillota; class Bacilli; order Caryophanales; family Bacillaceae; genus Bacillus; species Bacillus sp. FSL R5-0659. The sequence continues at coordinate 29,525 of NZ_JBBOZU010000001.1, read as the reverse complement.
TACCTGTTCCTCTAGGACCTGAAAATAAGTAAGCATGAGAAAACTTTTTCTGCAAAAGGGCATTTTGCAACGTTTTTGTGATGTGTTCTTGTCCAACAACATCCTCAAAAACTTGAGGTCTGAACACTCGATATAAAGCTTGATAACTCACAAATACGCCCTCCTCCATTTATCATCCTTTTCATTATACATGATGCACCGATCAATTCAAAAGCACACCTTTATTTTCTAATATGCCAAAAAGATGATTTCAATTATAGAGTTTCTACTTTTCATGTTTTAAAAACGTATTTTCTAGCTTTGTGAAAAGACCTAAAACCTCAAACAGAACACCAGTTCTCGTTACGATTAGTGAAAAAAAAACAAATGGCGCCAAAAAGACTTTTTATCTATTTGTATAACTAAAGCAGTTGAGCTATCCTTTGAACAGCAACAAAAAACTCACCTAGATAAACTAGATGAGTTACATTTAATATTGATTTACCGTGCACCTTCTGTCGATTCGCTACCCCAAGCGTTACTTAAACAGTTAGCTCGGCCCAGGCAACCCTGCGGCACATGAGAGGTTTCACTTAATGCTGCTTCCTTCCGGACCTGACATGGTTCATGAATTCCCATTGCGCAGGACCCAGACGTCAACACCACTTATTTAAGGCAGACCTTGAAGTAAACGAACCTCGAGAAGGGATTCGGCCTCGCTAGAGCGGATTGCGAGTACAGGGCACCGCTACCTCCCCGCTTAGCACGGCAAAATGAATATTAAATTGTTAGTGACGCAGACATAAGTATACCTTCTTATAGCTCAAATTGCAAACGACATCCATTCATTTACTTTTGGCTTGTTTCTTTCGCTGACGGAGGTTTCGGAAGAACTGACTTAACAGCTCACCACACTCATTTTCAAGTACACCACCGATGACCTCAGACTGATGATTAAACCGTTCATCATCCAATAAATTCATTAAAGTACCTGCACATCCACCTTTTGGATCGTATGCACCAAAAACAACCTTTTTCACTCTAGAAAGAACAATAGCACCTGCACACATTGGGCATGGTTCAAGCGTAACGTAAAGAACAGCATCTTCTAAACGCCAGCTCCCTGTCGCTTTACATGCTTCATCAATAGCAAGTAATTCTGCATGTGCAATTGAACGCTGCTCACTTTCCCTTAAATTATGAGCCCGGCTCACGATTTGGTCATCAACAACTATGATGGCACCAATCGGCACTTCTCCTATTTGTTCTGCTTTTAAGGCTTCGGAAATGGCTTCTTGCATAAACTGTTCATCTTTCGTCATGGCACGGCTCTCTTTTCATGTTTTTTAAAAGGAAATTGAGGTTAACATATTATCACAATCTTTTAAAGGGGGTCTTAATTTGTCAAAGCACCAAAAGGCGCTGCTTATTATCGATATGATTAATAATTTTGATTTTGAAATGGGACATGTGCTTGCAGAAAAAACAGAGCAAATGACCAATAAAATTTTAGCTCTTAAAGAACATGCTTTCAAGGAAAATTGGCCAATCATTTATATCAACGATCACTACGGACTTTGGAAGGCTGATATCCAAGCTGTTCTGGAAACATGCAAAAACGAAAGAAGCGCTCCTATTTTAGAGAAAATGACACCATCTAAAGATAATTACTTCTTAATTAAACCTAAGCATTCTGCCTTCTACGGTACTGCACTAGAGACACTCTTAAATGAATTAGGTGTTGAGGACATTATTCTAACTGGAATTGCCGGGAACATATGCGTTTTGTTCACTGCAAATGACGCGTACATGCGAGAATACAATCTAATTGTACCTAAAGATTGTATCGCTTCAAACGACGACAGGGATAACGACTACGCTTTAACGATGATGGAGAACGTCCTTCTAGCAAAAATCACCACCGCTAAGGAAATCACGAATGAAAATCAAACATGATTTAGCCATAACCCTCATAAATTGTTAGCAATAACAAAGGGGGCGTTGACTATTCAAATTTATGTTGTCAAAAGAGGAGATACTTTAAACGATATTGCCATGCGTTTTAAAACGACAGTCAATGAAATCATCCGTACTAACGAAATCGAAACACCAAATCAACTCGTCATTGGACAAACAATTGTCATTCCAATTAGAGGTCAATTTTATGAGGTCAAACAAAATGACACACTATATCAAATTGGTAGACGGTTTCAAATCTCAGTGGAAGAGTTGGCACGTGTGAACAGAATTCGACCTGAAGCGATACTACCTATTCGCTTCTTGCTCTATATTCCACAAAGACCGAAAAGGAACATTAATTCCAATGCTTATATTGAACCACGTGGAAATCAAGTCAGTGAAAACTTAAAGCAGGCAGCCAGAGAGGCCTCCCCATACTTAACCCATTTAGACGTCTTTAGTTTTCAAGCACAAAGAGATGGGACGCTACGAGAATCACCTTTAGACCAACTACCCCAGATTGCCGCTCAGAACAGAACTGTATTAACCATGGTGGTGACGAATCTAGAGAATGAAAAATTCAGTGATGAACTTGGCCGTATTCTTTTAACTAATCAATCTGTCAAAACGGCATTTTTAAATGAAATTGTTCGTGTTGCCAAGAAGTATCAATTCAAGGAAATCCATTTTGATTTTGAATATTTACGCCCTGTTGATAAAGATGCTTATATTCAATTTTTAAGAGAGGCAACAGCTCGTTTCCATCAAGAAGGATGGACAATATCTGTTGCACTTGCACCAAAAACAAGTAGTCAGCAAAAGGGCAAATGGTATGAAGCCCATGACTATGAAGCGATCGGTAAGATCGTCGATCATGTTGTGTTGATGACCTATGAATGGGGATACAGCGGCGGCCCTGCACAAGCTGTCTCTCCAATTGGACCTGTCCGCCAAGTCATTGAATATGCACTAACTGTCATACCAGCCAATAAAATTGTAATGGGACAGAATTTATATGGCTATGATTGGACACTTCCTTTCGTCCAGGGCGGCCCGATCGCCAAAGCCGTCAGTCCTCAACAAGCAATTGCACTTGCTAGACAGCACAATGTCTCTATCCTATACGACGAAACAGCACAAGCACCTCATTTTCGTTATACAGATGCCAATAACAAAGAGCATGAAGTCTGGTTCGAAGACGCTAGGTCGATTCAAGCAAAATTCAACCTCATTAAAGAGCTAAATTTGAACGGAATCGCTTATTGGAAATTAGGTCTATCTTTCCCACAAAATTGGCTCTTATTATCAGATCAATTTAATATTGAAAAAAGAACGACATCGTAATCCATTCACTCTATCTATTAGAAGGGGTATGGTACAATATACATTGGTTTGACAACTTTAACTTTATAGATAGAGGAGAACGCCTATGTATCCTGCCCCTTTTATTGCAGTGGAAGGCCCAATTGGAGCCGGAAAAACAACTTTGGCTACAATGCTTGCAAAGGAATTTCAATTTCCTTTAGTAAAAGAGATTGTAGAAGAAAATCCATTCTTAGATAAATTTTATGAAGATATGGAACAATGGAGCTTTCAGCTTGAGATGTTCTTTTTATGCAATCGGTTCAAACAGTTAGAATTAATTGAAGAAAACTATGTGAATAAACAGCAGCCGGTTGTCACTGATTATCATGTCTATAAAAATATGATATTTGCAGAAAGAACATTATCAAAAAAGCACATGGATAAATACAGAAAGATCTATCACCTGCTAACAGATGATCTTCCTAAACCAAATGCCATGATCTATATAAAAGCCAGCCTTCCAACCTTACTTGAAAGAATACAGATGAGAGGACGCTCTTTTGAAGAAGACATTGACCCAGCTTATTTAAAAACACTCATTGAAGATTATGAGCTGGCCATTGAACATTTAAAACAGACTGAGCCAGGGCTTCCTATCATTACAATTGAAGGAGATCATACAGACTTCGTTTCCTCACAGCAAGATTACCAGCAAATTGTACAGAACATAAAGGAGCAAGTGCTATGAACAAGATCGAAATACCAAAGGACGCAGTCATCACAATTGCCGGGACTGTTGGTGTCGGCAAATCCACTATGACCAAAACAATAGCAGACAAGCTAGGGTTTCAAACGTCTCTTGAAAAAGTAGATGATAACCCATATTTAGAGCCTTTTTATTCAGATTTCCAAAGATGGAGCTTCCACTTACAGGTCTATTTCCTGGCTGAGCGTTTTAAGGAGCAAAAGCGGATTTTTGAATCTGGCGGAGGATATGTACAAGATCGTTCCATTTATGAGGACACTGGCATTTTTGCAAAAATGCATGCGGACAAAGGTACGATGTCTGAGGTCGATTATGAAACATATACAAGCCTATTTGAGGCGATGGTGATGACACCTTACTTCCCTCACCCTGATGTCCTCATCTATCTGCACGGAGATTTAGATCATATTTTACATCGTATTGAAGAACGCGGCAGAGAAATGGAAACTCAAACTGACCGGGCTTATTGGGAAGAAATGTACACTCGATACACAGAGTGGATCGAACAATTTGATTTATGCCCAGTGATTAAAATTAATATTGAAGATTACGACCTACTTCATGATGAAAGTTCACTTGATCCCATTCTTCATGAAATAGCTTCTGTTATTCAAAAAAATCGCTCTAAAACAAAATAAAAAAAAACCGCTGCATTCGCGAAATGCAGCGGTTTGACAATTTCCAATTTTTATGCTTGCGTTTAATTCAACTAAGGTAAAAAATCAATATGGCGGAGGAAGAGGGATTCGAACCCCCGCGGGCTTTGACACCCCTGTCGGTTTTCAAGACCGATCCCTTCAGCCGGACTTGGGTATTCCTCCGTATCGACAAGAATTAATATACCATATCATTTTATTTGAAGTCAACATCTTTTCGAAAAAAATTTCAATTTGTGATTTCGGCATGATATTTGCCTATAAAAAAGCAGCCATTGATGGCTGCTCCAGATTGTTGACAAAGGGCTAAAATGATTTTGATTTTAGCCCTTTGTCTTCTTTTCAGCGTGATAGAAAACCTTTGCAGTCTAGGAAGGGCGAGCACCGGAGCGGAGCGAATTTGACATTCGTGAGCACCGAAGCGCAGACCTGACACCGAATGCGAGGGTTTGTCTACACGCTGAAGCAGCCATTGATGGCTGCTCTTGATCTATTTCGTATCCTGTCTCATTTCTTCAATAAACTGATTCATCTCTACTTTAAACTCATTTAATGATTCGATAATCTTCGTAAAGTCTGTCACTTGTTCGGCTTGTTCATTTGTTGAGCTGCTGATTTGTGAGATGTTTTCAGACAAAGTGCCAATGCTGTCTTGGATTTCTTTTAAAAATGTATTAATGGTTTCAGCCGCTTCCTTCGAGCCATCTGATAATTTACGCACTTCATCAGCCACGACAGCGAACCCTTTTCCATTCTCACCTGCTCTTGCGGCTTCAATTGCAGCATTTAAACCTAGCAGATTTGTTTGTCTAGCAATCCCGCCAATGGTTTTGACGACTTCTTCAATATTCGCAGATTTCTCTTCTGCTCTTCCTGCCTGTTCGCTTATTTCTAAACTTGTAGCAGCCAGCTCTTGTGAATGTGCAGCAATTTGCTCTATTCCACCTTGGAGTTCTTTCGCTACTTTATTGATTTGCTCCATATAACCGCTTAATTTTTTTTCACGATGATATGTAAATGCCACTAAAAAAGAGCCAATTACTTTTCTATCTTCATCAAAAATCGGGTAACCTTTTACAGCAACTTCATAACCATATAGTGATTCTGGTAAGTAACCGTCATATTCTTGTCCTCTTAATGTCGTCGCCACATTTTGGTCTTCTGGGTTCAATGGGTCCCCAACTTTCATACCAAAATCTATTGTGTTAGACGGGTAATAACAAAGTACCTTCTCTGTATCCGTGATACCGAAAAGAATACTTTCATCTAGTACCTTTCTAAGTAATTGAGCCATTTCAACATAATAGTCAAGCCTATTCAAGATTATTCCTTCTTTCCTAGAAGCTTTTACTCTTTTTATCGGCTAAATTCAGGAAAACTGTAGGACTTTTGGTAAAAAGAATAAGATGCCTTGGCGGCATCTTATTTCATCACTTCTTTATTTCCCATGTAAGGACGCAGCACTTCAGGAATGATTACTGTTCCATCCTCTTGTTGATAGTTTTCTAAAATAGCCGCTACGGTTCTTCCTACCGCTAATCCAGATCCATTTAATGTGTGGACATGTTCTGGCTTCGCTTTAGGCTCCGGACGGAAACGAATGTTTGCACGTCTTGCTTGGAATGCTTCGAAGTTACTGCAAGAAGAAATTTCACGGTACGTATTCTGGCTCGGAATCCATACTTCGATATCGTATTTCTTTGCAGCTGTGAAGCCTAAATCTCCCGTACACATGCTCATGACACGGTATGGCAGGTTCAATAGCTGAAGCACTTTTTCTGCTTGATTTGTTAATTTCTCTAATTCTTCATAAGAATCTTCTGGTCTAACAAATTTCACGAGCTCTACTTTGTTAAATTGATGCTGACGGATAAGTCCACGTGTATCTCTGCCGGCAGATCCAGCTTCTGATCTGAAGCAAGCACTGAATGCTGCATAGTTGATTGGCAGTTGTTCACCATCGAGAATTTCGTCACGATGCATGTTGGTAATCGGCACTTCGGCTGTTGGAATGAGGAAGTAATCTTCTTCGCGAATTTTAAAGGCATCCTCTTCGAATTTTGGAAGCTGACCAGTTCCTGTCATGCTCGCTCTGTTGACCATATAAGGTGGAAGCACTTCAGTAAAACCAAACTCATCCACATGTAAATCAAGCATAAAATTATACAATGCGCGCTCTAAGCGTGCGCCAAGCCCTTTATAAAAAACGAAACGGCTTCCTGTCACTTTTCCTGCACGTTCAAAATCAAGGATATTTAGCTCATCAGCTACGTCCCAATGTGGTTTTGGTTCAAATGAGAAGGCTGGCTGTTCGCCCCATTTTCTCACTTCCACGTTGTCGTCTTCTGTTTCACCAACTGGTACAGAGTCATGAGGGATATTTGGAATTGAGAACAATATGTGCTGCAGGCTTTCTTCTACTGTTCTTAGCTCGTCATCCAGCTTCTTGATCTCATCTCCTACCTCTCGCATTTCTTGAATAATGTGATCGGCATCTTTCTTTTCTCTTTTTAGAACGGCTACTTGTTGTGATACTTCATTTCTTCGGCTCTTTAATTCTTCTGTTTTCCCGATTAATTCTCTTCTTTTTTGATCTAGCTCACCAAACTTATCAAAATCCGCTAAATCTTCGCCTCGGTGTGCTAATTTTTCTTTGATTTGATCAAAGTCCGTGCGCAGTTGTTTAATATCCAGCATGTATAACACTCCTTTTTTTATCGAAAAATAAAAAGAGCCCTCATCCCATGAAAGGGACGAGAGCTCTCGCGTTGCCACCCTGATTGAAAACATGCAGAAGCATGCTTCCCTCTTTCCTCTGTAACGGTATCACCGTAAATGCTTACTTCTCTTGTTTCAGCATTTCGCTCAAGGATGGATTCAGAATGCATCTTTCACCGATTCTCACCAACCATCGGCTCTCTGAGAAAGAGGGGCTTCTTACTATTTCCCGTCAACGCTTTTTCGATCTTTGATTGTGTTTTTAATGTACTATAAGTTTTATCTCTTTTCAACCGTTTTATACAGCAAGCTTCGTTTTGTAGGACTTCACCATATCAACAAACAGCTGCGTTAACCGGTGATCGTCTGTCAGCTCTGGATGAAAAGAGCAGCCTAGGAGATTGTTTTCTTTCGCCATCACAATCCTGCCATCATATTCGGCCATGATTTCTACGCTATCATCTGCGCTGATGATATGAGGCGCACGGATGAACACCCCTGTAAACGGCGCATCCAGTCCTTTTACTTCTAAATCTGCTTCAAAGCTGTCTACCTGTCTGCCAAAAGAGTTCCGTGCGACAGATACATTTAACAATCCAAGATGAGCATCTTCTCGATCTTCGACATGCTTTGCCAGCATAATCAACCCGGCACATGTACCGAAAATCGGTTTCCCTTGAGCAGCGAACGCTTTGATCGGATCAATGAATTGGTACGTATCCATGAGTCTTCTCATCGTCGTACTTTCTCCACCAGGGATAATCAAACCGTCAACGGATTCTAGCTCTTCTACTCGTTTGATGATCTTTCCTTCTGCTCCGCAGGCTTCAATTGATTGAATATGCTCTCTCACCGCTCCTTGAAGCCCTAGTACACCAATTGTCAGCATGTTCGTTTGCGCTCCCTTAATTACCAGCCACGCTCTTGCATACGTTCTTCTGGCAGTAGATTTGAAATTTCAATTCCTTTCATAGCTGTTCCAAGCTCTTTTGAAAGTTCTGCAATGAGACGGTAATCAGTGTAATGAGTTGTTGCTTCAACAATCGCTTTGGCGAATTTAGCTGGATTGTCTGATTTGAAGATACCAGATCCGACAAATACACCATCTGCTCCAAGCTGCATCATTAATGCTGCATCTGCTGGTGTTGCAACGCCTCCAGCTGCAAAGTTCACAACTGGCAGCTTGCCATCTCTTTTGATTTGCAGCAATAATTCATAAGGCGCGCCAAGGTTTTTGGCTTCTGTCATCAGTTCATCTTCACTCATGGCTGATACTTTACGAATCTGAGCATTGACCTTTCTCATATGACGAACAGCTTCTACAATGTTGCCTGTCCCTGGCTCTCCTTTTGTACGAAGCATAGAAGCGCCTTCTGCGATACGGCGGGTTGCCTCACCTAAGTCGCGGCATCCACAGACAAAAGGTACTGTGTATTCATTTTTATTTAAATGGAATTCTTCATCTGCGGGCGTCAGCACTTCACTCTCATCGATATAATCAACACCAAGTGCTTCAAGAACACGAGCCTCGACGATGTGGCCGATACGTGCTTTTGCCATGACTGGAATCGTTACGGCATTTTGTACTTCCTCTACGATTCTTGGGTCTGCCATACGGGCAACACCGCCTGCTGCACGGATATCAGCTGGTACTCGTTCTAGTGCCATGACTGCCACCGCACCTGCTTCTTCTGCAATTTTTGCCTGCTCCGCATTGACGACATCCATAATGACGCCACCCTTTTGCATTTCTGCCATTCCACGTTTCACTCGTTCAGTTCCCTTATTGCTCACAATAGTTTCCTCCCATTTGTCTATTCGATTCATTCAACATCTTTATCATACAAGCGAGAAAGTATAACAATAAAGAGAATAGTATAACAATTCAAACAGCCGATAAAAAAGAATAAACCCTTGTATATAAAGGGTTTCTAGCTAAAAACATGTCATTTTCTCTTTCAAGTGTGATTTACATGCTATAATGCAACTATAACAATTAAAATTCATGTATAACAATGTTGCATTATATGGAGGGGTTTCATGCATATTGATATCCATCGACACTCTGATACATCTCTTTCAAATCAAATTTACTTTTCAATCATTGACCACATTCAATCAGGTTTGCTTCAGCAAGGAGAAAAGCTGCCAACTGTCCGTGATTTAGCTAAGCAGCTCAATGTGAGTCTTGTCACGGCAGCAAAGGCATACACCCGATTAAAGGATGACGGATATTTAAAGACGGTGCAAGGTAAAGGAACTTTTGTGGATGAGCAGCAAGAGCAGGCAGAGATTCCGGTTCCATCATCTACTTCTTTCGATTGGCAGTTGTCGATTCCAGATTATTTACCACGGTCTCAATTCGCTCAGTATCACTATGTCGAAGAAGCCATTAACCTTTCTTCCTCTATGATCGATCCAGGGCTTTTGCCCAACCGGTATTTAGAAAAAGAGATGCAGCATGTACTAGCCAGGCATCCCCAAATCATGTCGAAGTATGGTGAGATACAAGGTGACCTTCAGCTGCGACAAGTCATTCAATCATTTTTAGAAAAGTTGGATGTGCCGTCTACACCTGAAAATATCCTAGTAACAAGTGGTTCTCAGCAAGGGCTTGATTTGGTGGCACGTACGTTTATTGGGCCGGATGATGTGGTGGTCATGGAAGCACCGACATACCCCGGAGCCATTGATGTCTTTATGGGCAGAGGAGCAAGAATCATTACTGTCCCTGTCGATCATGAAGGGATGAACATGAAACAGCTTCAAAGCATTTGTGATAAATATAAACCGAAACTCATCTATACGATTCCTACTTTCCACAGTCCAACAGGGGCCAGTATGTCGATGAAGCGTAGAAAACAGCTTCTCTTACTGGCTCAAAGCATTGATTGTCTCATTGTAGAAGATGACCCTTATCGTGAGCTTTATTTTGAAAAGAAGCCGCCAGCACCTATTAAAAGCTTGGATCATGATGGACACGTCATTTATTTACGAGGATTAAGTAAAACACTGGCGCCAGGATGCAGAATCGGGATTATCACAGCCTCAGGCTCGATATTTAACCGTTTATTAGCTGCAAAGGCCAATAATGACTTAGGCAGCCCTCTCCTCACACAAAAGGCCATATTGCCGTTTCTGACATCGAAGAAAATGATTGATCATACGAAGAAGCTAAGAACCGCCTTGAAAGTGAGACGCGATTTGATGATGGATGTGTTAACGAAACACGCACCGAAAGATGTAACGTGGCAAATTCCACAGGGCGGGCTCAATTTATGGCTTAGCTTTCCTTCCTGGGTCGATACACGAGCACTGTTGCATGAGGCACGTAAGCAGCAAATCACCTTTCTGCCTGGCTCTGTCTGCTACCCTGGTGAGCCGAAGCAGAATTATATCCGCCTCAGCTTTTCCTATGTGAATGAAAAAGCACTGACCGAAGGCGTGGAAAAGTTATGTGATATTTTTCAGCAAGCTTTATCCACTCCTCAAAATCAGAAGCAATCGCTCTTCTTTTAACGATAAAAAAACTGCTCTCATGTATAGAGAGCAGTTTTTTTTATTAGAACCAACCTTTTACTGTGTCAACGATTCCGCCCCAAATGCCAGCGAAGAATCCACCTACACCGCGCATTGCTAGGATGAACCAGTTTGCTTTTTCATCGCCTGTTTTCGTCACAAGCTCAACACCAGATTGGTCTTTATTTAAATAGCCGTAGTCCTTCTCATCACCAGAATAAGAAGTCGTCAGCATGCCAACCTTCGTTCCTTTTTTAATAGGAGCTTCTAGGTTCTTTTTCTCGATATTTACTTTTGCTTTATAGCTCTTTTCGTCACCATTTTTTACTGGCACAGAAAATGCTTCTTTCGTCACAACAGGTACTTCTTTATCTTTGCCTTTATCAACTGCGATGTTTTCATGTCCTTTGATTTGTTGACCTTTTTTGTACATTTCTTTCATCGTGAAGTTTTTAAACGCATAGTCGAACAGTTTTTTCGCCACGTCGAAACGTGCTGTATGAAGATTACCTTTTGCATTTAGGATGACGGCAATGACGCGCATGTCACCTTGTTTTGCCGTACCTGTGAAGCTAGAACCGGCTGAATCTGTTGATCCTGTTTTCAGACCGTCTACACCTTTATATTCCTTCACAAGTCCTTTAAGCATGAAGTTCCAGTTAGGCATGTCCATTTCATCGTCAGTGCCTTCTCTGAACTTCGTTTTCGCAATACTTGCTGTTTCAAGAATTTCTGGATGGTCTTTGATGAGATGCTGTGCAAGCAATGCCATATCTTTTGCCGATACTTCACTTTCTTCATCAGGACCTGTACCTTTTGGCTGTTGGCCATGTAAGTCTTTATTTTCCAGACCGGTTGCATTCACGAATTTGTAGTTTGTTAAACCAAGTTCTTTTGCTTTTGCGTTCATTTTTTCAACAAACTTCGATTCTGATCCAGCGATCACTTCTGCTAAACCAATCGCTGCTGCATTTGCCGAATAAATAGCCGTTGCTTGATAAAGTTCTTTTACTGTATACGATCCATCTTTTCTCAAAGGAACGTTAGATAAACTACGGTCCTGAGAAATTTCGTATACATAATCATCTGGCGTATACTTTTGATCCCATTTCACTTTACCTTCAGCAATCGCCTCTAGTAATAGATACTCGGTCATCATTTTTGCCATACTTGCAATAGGCAGTCTTTGATCTGCGTTTTTACTATAAAGAATTTTACCTGTAGAAGCTTCAATAAGGATCGCTGCTTTCGCATTCACACTGAATGGATCTTCAGCAGCCTTTGCTTTGGACATTGGTGTAAATGCTGTAACAATCAATGCCAATGCAAGGATAGAGACCATAAGCTGTTTCAACATCTTGCTGTTCAATCGTCATACCTCCGTATTCATCTTTTTTCGACGTTTTTCATATATATGTAATCCACAAGGGCTTATTTCAACACAACAGTATAAATTTTATCACAATAAAGACAAAAAAAATAGACAGAGTCATAGACCCTGTCAAATGTAATTTGATTGTCACAATTTATCAAGAAATTGTGTAGTTTGGTGATTCTTTTGTAATTTGTACATCATGTGGATGACTCTCACGAAGTCCTGCACCCGTCATACGAATGAACTGTGCTTCTTCTCTAAGAGTACGTAAATCCTGTGTTCCACAATAGCCCATACCAGAACGAATACCGCCAACTAGTTGATACACTGTGTCAACGACTGGCCCTTTGTATGGTGTACGGCCTTCAATTCCTTCAGGAACGAACTTTTTATTATCTTCTTGGAAGTAACGATCTTTACTTCCTTTTTCCATTGCAGCAACAGAACCCATACCACGATAAACTTTGAAGCGTCTACCTTGGAAAATTTCTGTTTCTCCTGGGCTTTCGGATGTACCAGCTAGAAGGCTTCCCAGCATAACAGCATGTCCGCCAGATGCTAGTGCTTTCACGATATCACCTGAATATTTAATTCCACCATCTGCAATAATAGCTTTACCATGTTTTCTTGCTTCTGTTGCACAGTCATAGATCGCTGTGATTTGTGGTACACCAACACCTGCAACAACACGTGTTGTACAAATAGATCCTGGTCCGATACCGACTTTCACAATATCTGCTCCTGCTTCAAACAATGCTTTTGTTGCTTCAGCTGTTGCAACATTACCAGCAATGATGTTAAGAGAAGGATACGTTTCGCGGATTTTCGATACAGTGTTTAGAACACCTTGAGAATGACCGTGTGCTGTATCAATGACAATAACATCCACATTGGCTTCGACTAATTTTTTCACACGTGTCATTGTATCGCCAGTGACACCAACAGCGGCACCAACAATTAAACGGCCATGTGCATCTTTAGAGGAGTTAGGGAATTCAATCACTTTTTCAATATCTTTGATTGTGATAAGACCTTTTAACGTTCCTTCGTCATCTAAGAGAGGTAATTTTTCAATCTTGTATTGCTGTAAGATTTTTTCAGCTTCTTCTAACGTTGTACCAACAGAAGCTGTCACAAGTTCCTCTTTTGTCATCACGTCGCTAATCTTCATTGAATAATCCGAAATAAAACGAAGGTCACGGTTCGTAATAATACCAACAAGCTTTTGGTCTTGTTCGTTGTTGACAATCGGCACACCTGAAATACGGTATTTACCCATTAAATGCTCTGCATCAAATACTTGATGCTCTGGTGTTAAAAAGAATGGATTTGTAATAACGCCGCGCTCTGAACGTTTTACTTTATCCACCTGTTCTGCTTGCTGTTCAATGGACATGTTCTTATGAATAATACCAAGACCACCTTGACGTGCCATTGCAATCGCCATTTGTGATTCCGTCACTGTATCCATTCCAGCACTGATAATTGGAATGTTTAGCTTTAATGTACTTGTTAGCTCCACTGATAAATCGACATCACGCGGAAGTACTTCAGACTTTGCTGGAACAAGCAAAACATCGTCAAACGTCAAACCTTCTTTTGAAAATTTACTTTCCCACATTAGTAAATCCCCCTCTTTTCGGCAAAATATTATATGTAGATTATCAACTAGCAAACAGCATGTCAAGGAAGCAACAAACAGTTGCAATTTTTAGAAAATATAAAGAGAGTTGAGGAAGAAGATGAAAAGTTCAGGATGGAAGGATTTAAAACGTTTTTACTCGCTAGAAACTTCCCAAAAGTTTCTATTTCAACAATATGAGAAACGGAACATTCCAGATGCAAATCAGCAAGCCTATAAAAACTGTGAACGATTTATTTACTTTCTAAAACACGGCCATACGTTTTATGAACAGGCTGCGATCGCACCTTTAGAACTTAAACCCATTTTATTGTTTTATGGAATGGCACAGCTGCTAAAAGCATGTTTGCTGACAGTTGATCCCCATTATCCTTCTCAAACCTCTGTTTTAGCCCATGGCGTAACATCGAGAAAGAGAAAGAAACAGCATTACCGCTTTAGCGAAGATGAAGTGAAAATCCAAAGAAACGGGCTATGTATGCATGTGTTAAAGCATCTATTTCATTTAAAGGGTCTTGAAGATGAGCGATTTACAATGATCCATCTCCTGTCCAAAATACCTGAAATGAGTCATATTCTTGAGTTTCAAAAGCAGCCCGCGACATTAGTTAAAGTGGAAAAGGCGAATGGAATGAGGATTCAAGATCATATTCCATTACTTTATAACATGTCTGCTGAACGCTTTATTGAATACTTTGAGTTCCATACAAGCTGGAAACTCAAACAGAGAGAGGCTAAGAAATTGACGTTTGATGTATTTCTTGAAGAAAACCCAGCACTTGCTACTCATCTTCATTATGATTTAGAAATGGATCAATGGTTTATACCGTCAACACGGGATGCTTTTCTAGGGATTCCTGAGATCATCAGCCATTACTTATTGATGTATAACCTTAGTATGATTGCCCGCTACGAAACAGAATGGTGGTACGAGCTGCTGTCTCAATACATTAGTGATGATTACGTCATGATTGAACGCTACATGGAGATTGCAGAAGAGAAGTTCCCAGCTTACATCATGATGCTGTTAGAAGAAAAAACAAAAAAGACCAGTTCCAAATGGAACTGATCCTGATAGAAGCTTGGCGGCGTCCTACTCTCACAGGGGGAAACCCCCAACTACCATCGGCGCTGAAGAGCTTAACTTCCGTGTTCGGTATGGGAACGGGTGTGACCTCTTCGCTATCGCCACCAAACCTGATGGAGAGAATGTTCTCTCAAAACTAGATAACAATGTTCATGCTTCACAATAGAATATAGGTTAAGTCCTCGATCTATTAGTATCTGTCAGCTCCACGTGTCACCACGCTTCCACCTCAGACCTATCAACCTGATCATCTTTCAGGGATCTTACTTCCTTGCGGAATGGGAAATCTCATCTTGAGGGGGGCTTCATGCTTAGATGCTTTCAGCACTTATCCCGTCCGCACATAGCTACCCAGCGATGCCCTTGGCAGAACAACTGGTACACCAGCGGTGCGTCCATCCCGGTCCTCTCGTACTAAGGACAGCTCCTCTCAAATTTCCTGCGCCCGCGACGGATAGGGACCGAACTGTCTCACGACGTTCTGAACCCAGCTCGCGTACCGCTTTAATGGGCGAACAGCCCAACCCTTGGGACCGACTACAGCCCCAGGATGCGATGAGCCGACATCGAGGTGCCAAACCTCCCCGTCGATGTGGACTCTTGGGGGAGATAAGCCTGTTATCCCCGGGGTAGCTTTTATCCGTTGAGCGATGGCCCTTCCATGCGGAACCACCGGATCACTAAGCCCGACTTTCGTCCCTGCTCGACTTGTAGGTCTCGCAGTCAAGCTCCCTTGTGCCTTTACACTCTGCGAATGATTTCCAACCATTCTGAGGGAACCTTTGGGCGCCTCCGTTACATTTTAGGAGGCGACCGCCCCAGTCAAACTGCCCACCTGACACTGTCTCCCTGCCCGATAAGGGCAGCGGGTTAGAAGGTCAATACAGCCAGGGTAGTATCCCACCGATGCCTCCACCGAAGCTAGCGCTCCGGTTTCCAAGGCTCCTACCTATCCTGTACAAGCTGTACCAACATTCAATATCAGGCTGCAGTAAAGCTCCACGGGGTCTTTCCGTCCTGTCGCGGGTAACCTGCATCTTCACAGGTACTATAATTTCACCGAGTCTCTCGTTGAGACAGTGCCCAGATCGTTGCGCCTTTCGTGCGGGTCGGAACTTACCCGACAAGGAATTTCGCTACCTTAGGACCGTTATAGTTACGGCCGCCGTTTACTGGGGCTTCAATTCGCACCTTCGCTTACGCTAAGCGCTCCTCTTAACCTTCCAGCACCGGGCAGGCGTCAGCCCCTATACTTCGCCTTACGGCTTCGCAGAGACCTGTGTTTTTGCTAAACAGTCGCCTGGGCCTATTCACTGCGGCTTCTCGGGGCTTTAACACCCTAAGAAGCACCCCTTCTCCCGAAGTTACGGGGTCATTTTGCCGAGTTCCTTAACGAGAGTTCTCTCGATCACCTTAGGATTCTCTCCTCGCCTACCTGTGTCGGTTTGCGGTACGGGCACCTCTCACCTCGCTAGAGGCTTTTCTTGGCAGTGTGGAATCAGGAACTTCGCTACTAAATTTCGCTCGCCATCACAGCTCAGCCTTTACGGGAAACGGATTTGCCTATTTCCCAGCCTAACTGCTTGGACGCGGATATCCAATACCGCGCTTACCCTATCCTCCTGCGTCCCCCCATTGCTCAAATGGTGAGGAGGTGGTACAGGAATATCAACCTGTTGTCCATCGCCTACGCCTTTCGGCCTCGGCTTAGGTCCCGACTAACCCTGAGCGGACGAGCCTTCCTCAGGAAACCTTAGGCATTCGGTGGACGGGATTCTCACCCGTCTTTCGCTACTCATACCGGCATTCTCACTTCTAAGCGCTCCACCAGTCCTTCCGGTCTGGCTTCACAGCCCTTAGAACGCTCTCCTACCACTGTTCGTAAGAACAGTCCGCAGCTTCGGTGATACGTTTAGCCCCGGTACATTTTCGGCGCAGAGTCACTCGACCAGTGAGCTATTACGCACTCTTTAAATGGTGGCTGCTTCTAAGCCAACATCCTGGTTGTCTAAGCAACTCCACATCCTTTTCCACTTAACGTATACTTTGGGACCTTAGCTGGCGGTCTGGGCTGTTTCCCTTTCGACTACGGATCTTATCACTCGCAGTCTGACTCCCAAGGATAAGTCATCGGCATTCGGAGTTTGACTGAATTCGGTAACCCGGTAGGGGCCCCTAGTCCAATCAGTGCTCTACCTCCGAGACTCTTACCTTGAGGCTAGCCCTAAAGCTATTTCGGAGAGAACCAGCTATCTCCAGGTTCGATTGGCATTTCACCCCTACCCACACCTCATCCCCGCACTTTTCAACGTGCGTGGGTTCGGGCCTCCATTCAGTGTTACCTGAACTTCACCCTGGACATGGGTAGATCACCTGGTTTCGGGTCTACGACCACGTACTCATGCGCCCTATTCAGACTCGCTTTCGCTGCGGCTCCGCATCTTCTGCTTAACCTTGCACGGGATCGTAACTCGCCGGTTCATTCTACAAAAGGCACGCCATCACCCGTTAACGGGCTCTGACTACTTGTAGGCACACGGTTTCAGGATCTATTTCACTCCCCTTCCGGGGTGCTTTTCACCTTTCCCTCACGGTACTGGTTCACTATCGGTCACTAGGGAGTATTTAGCCTTGGGAGATGGTCCTCCCGGATTCCGACGGAATTTCACGTGTTCCGCCGTACTCAGGATCCACTCTGGAGAGAACAACATTTCAGTTACAGGGCTGTTACCTTCTTTGGCGGGCCTTTCCAGACCTCTTCGCTTATATCGTTCCTTTGTAACTCCGTATAGAGTGTCCTACAACCCCAAGAGGCAAGCCTCTTGGTTTGGGCTGTTCCCGTTTCGCTCGCCGCTACTCAGGGAATCGCATTTGCTTTCTCTTCCTCCGGGTACTTAGATGTTTCAGTTCCCCGGGTATGCCTTCTCATACTCTATGTATTCAAGTATGGATACTACTCCATTACGAGCAGTGGGTTTCCCCATTCGGAAATCTCCGGATCAAAGCTTGCTTACAGCTCCCCGAAGCATATCGGTGTTCGTCCCGTCCTTCATCGGCTCCTAGTGCCAAGGCATCCACCGTGCGCCCTTTCTAACTTAACCATTTCTTACTTTAGAAAGAATCACTATGTGTGATGAACTTTGCATTGCATTCAATGTGAATGTATTACTTATTGTTATCTAGTTTTCAAAGAACACGTTGGTGGAGCCTAGCGGGATCGAACCGCTGACCTCCTGCGTGCAAGGCAGGCGCTCTCCCAGCTGAGCTAAGGCCCCGATTTAATAGAAGATGGTGGGCCTGAGTGGACTCGAACCACCGACCTCACGCTTATCAGGCGTGCGCTCTAACCAGCTGAGCTACAGGCCCATCTTTCATATCGAAGATATGATGTTGTAGGATCTTTTGCAAGTTCCTTCAAAACTAAACAAGACGAAAACGCACGCTGCTCCATATATCCTTAGAAAGGAGGTGATCCAGCCGCACCTTCCGATACGGCTACCTTGTTACGACTTCACCCCAATCATCTGCCCCACCTTCGGCGGCTGGCTCCATAAAGGTTACCTCACCGACTTCGGGTGTTGCAAACTCTCGTGGTGTGACGGGCGGTGTGTACAAGGCCCGGGAACGTATTCACCGCGGCATGCTGATCCGCGATTACTAGCGATTCCAGCTTCACGCAGTCGAGTTGCAGACTGCGATCCGAACTGAGAACAGATTTATGGGATTGGCTAAACCTTGCGGTCTTGCAGCCCTTTGTTCTGTCCATTGTAGCACGTGTGTAGCCCAGGTCATAAGGGGCATGATGATTTGACGTCATCCCCACCTTCCTCCGGTTTGTCACCGGCAGTCACCTTAGAGTGCCCAACTGAATGCTGGCAACTAAGATCAAGGGTTGCGCTCGTTGCGGGACTTAACCCAACATCTCACGACACGAGCTGACGACAACCATGCACCACCTGTCACTCTGTCCCCGAAGGGAAAGCCCTATCTCTAGGGTTGTCAGAGGATGTCAAGACCTGGTAAGGTTCTTCGCGTTGCTTCGAATTAAACCACATGCTCCACCGCTTGTGCGGGCCCCCGTCAATTCCTTTGAGTTTCAGTCTTGCGACCGTACTCCCCAGGCGGAGTGCTTAATGCGTTAGCTGCAGCACTAAGGGGCGGAAACCCCCTAACACTTAGCACTCATCGTTTACGGCGTGGACTACCAGGGTATCTAATCCTGTTCGCTCCCCACGCTTTCGCTCCTCAGCGTCAGTTACAGACCAGAGAGTCGCCTTCGCCACTGGTGTTCCTCCACATCTCTACGCATTTCACCGCTACACGTGGAATTCCACTCTCCTCTTCTGCACTCAAGTTTCCCAGTTTCCAATGACCCTCCCCGGTTGAGCCGGGGGCTTTCACATCAGACTTAAGAAACCGCCTGCGAGCCCTTTACGCCCAATAATTCCGGACAACGCTTGCCACCTACGTATTACCGCGGCTGCTGGCACGTAGTTAGCCGTGGCTTTCTGGTTAGGTACCGTCAAGGTGCGAGCAGTTACTCTCGCACTTGTTCTTCCCTAACAACAGAGCTTTACGATCCGAAAACCTTCATCACTCACGCGGCGTTGCTCCGTCAGACTTTCGTCCATTGCGGAAGATTCCCTACTGCTGCCTCCCGTAGGAGTCTGGGCCGTGTCTCAGTCCCAGTGTGGCCGATCACCCTCTCAGGTCGGCTACGCATCGTCGCCTTGGTGAGCCATTACCCCACCAACTAGCTAATGCGCCGCGGGTCCATCTGTAAGTGACAGCCGAAACCGTCTTTCATCCTTGAACCATGCGGTTCAAGGAACTATCCGGTATTAGCTCCGGTTTCCCGGAGTTATCCCAGTCTTACAGGCAGGTTACCCACGTGTTACTCACCCGTCCGCCGCTAACATCCGGGAGCAAGCTCCCTTCTGTCCGCTCGACTTGCATGTATTAGGCACGCCGCCAGCGTTCGTCCTGAGCCAGGATCAAACTCTCCGAAAAAGTACAAAACCGAAGTTTTGTTTTTCGTCAGCGTTTGACTGACTACCTATGAAGTATCATAGGATTTTTTTATAAAAACTCGAATTAACAGGTACGTTTTGTCTTGTTTAGTTTTCAAAGAACTTGTGTGTCACTCTCTCAAAGCGACCACTTAAATATATCATATATCTCTACCAACAGTCAACATTTTTCTTAAAAAACATTTTATTTTTTTAAGAAGTTTCCACTGTAAAAGAGATAAAAAATAGAGCCTCTTTTTGCTCCTTTGAAAGATTAACACATATCTATGAAAAAAGCATTATAAATTTCAAAAAAACTCATGTTTTTTTAGAAAAAAATAAAGCCGGTGAAGAACCGGCTTTATTTTTACTCAGATTGCTCTTGATCTGACTCTATAGTTTCTACGTTTTCTTCACTATTCTCTTCATCATCTTCTTGTGATTGTTCAACTAATGCCACTGTAGCGACATGTTCATCATCACCAAGACGAATCAGGCGGACACCTTGAGTGACTCGACCTGTTGTTGAAATGTCTGAAACGGCCATACGAATGATCACGCCGCTTCCTGTAATAATCATCAAGTCCTCTTCAGCTTCAGCATTTGTTGCCTTCACTGCGACAAGCGGACCATTGTTATCAGTGATTTTACATGTTTTAAGACCTTTACCGCCCCGGCTTTGAACACGGTATTCTTTTTCAGGTGTTAACTTACCATATCCTTTTTCGGTTACGATCAATACGTTTGCATCTGGCTCAAGGATTTCCATCCCAACGACGATGTCATCCTCTGAAAGCGTAATTCCTTTCACGCCAGCTGCCGTACGTCCCATTTCACGAACGTCTGTCTCGTCAAAACGAATCAGCATACCTTTTTTCGTACCAATGATGATTTGTTTTTCTCCATTGGTTAAACGGACAGCCATCAGTTCATCTTCGTCACGAAGACTTAATGCGATAAGTCCATTGTTTCGAATGTTGGCAAACTGAGATAATGATGTTCGTTTTGATACGCCGTGTCTTGTTGTAAAGAAGAGATACGAATCTTCATCAAATTCGCTTACTGGAATAATGGCATTAATCCACTCTCCCTTTTCTACTTCAAGCAGGTTAATAATCGGAATCCCTTTCGCCGTTCGTCCGAATTCAGGAATTTCATATCCCTTCGCACGATAGACCTTCCCTTTATTAGAGAAGAAGAGGATCGTATCATGGGTAGATGTTGAAATCAGCTGTTCTACGAAATCATCCTCATTGGTTCCCATGCCCTGAACACCTTTACCGCCTCTTTTTTGGCTGCGGTATGTTGATGCAGGCAGACGCTTGATATAACCATTATGAGTCAGCGTAATCACAATATTCTCAACAGGGATCAAATCTTCGTCTTCAATTGTTTCAATACCTGCCGTCACAATTTCAGTACGGCGCGTATCATTGAAACGTTCTTTGATTTCTGTTAATTCTTCTCTAATGATTTCAAGAACTTTCTCATTGTCTGCTAAAATGGCTTTCAACTCAGCAATCAAATCAACAAGTCCTTTGTATTCTTCTTCTATCTTTTCTCTTTCCAAACCAGTTAAGCGCTGAAGACGCATATCAAGAATGGCCTGTGCTTGTTTTTCGGACAAGCTATAGTTCTCCATTAAGCCATTTCTCGCAATTTCAGCAGTTTGAGAGCTTCTAATTAATGCAATGACTTCATCTAAATGGTCAAGAGCGATTCTCAAACCTTCTAGAATATGAGCTCTTGCTTCAGCTTTACGAAGTTCATATGCTGTTCTTCTGCGAATGATCACTTTTTGATGCTCTAGATAATATTCAAGACATTGTTTGAGGGACAAGACTTTCGGCTGTCCATCAACTAGTGCCAATAAGTTGATCCCAAATGACGTTTGGAGTGTCGTTTGTTTATAAAGATTGTTTAATAGAACGTGGGCGTTCGCGTCTCTTCGCAGTTCAATCACAATCCGCATTCCATTACGATCAGACTCGTCACGCAGATCTGTAATGCCATCAATCTTTTTATCGCGCACGAGATCAGCGATTTTTTCGATCAAACGGGCTTTGTTGACCTGATATGGAATTTCATTGATGACAATCCGCTGCTTACCGCTGGATGTTTCTTCGATAATAGAATTTGCACGTAATGTAATAGAGCCCCGGCCTGTTTCATATGCTTTGCGAATTCCGCTTCGGCCTATGATTTGTCCCGCAGTTGGGAAATCTGGTCCTGGAATGATCTCCATTAGTTCCTGTGTTGTCATTTCTGGGTTTTGACTAATCGCAAGTACCCCATCAATCACTTCACCTAGCTGGTGAGGGGGAATGTTGGTGGCCATCCCTACAGCGATACCTGTTGCCCCGTTGACTAATAAGTTCGGGAATCGAGCTGGCATGACAATTGGTTCTCTTTCACTGCCATCGTAGTTATCTTGATAATCAATCGTATCCTTGGTGATATCACGCAGGATTTCCATTGAAATTTTAGATAGACGCGCCTCAGTATAACGCATTGCCGCTGCACCGTCTCCATCGACAGAACCAAAGTTTCCATGACCTTCAACCAGCATATTACGATAGTTGAAATCTTGCGCCATCCGAACCATCGCTTCGTATACAGCGCTGTCACCGTGAGGGTGGTACTTACCGATAACTTCCCCAACGATACGTGCAGATTTCTTAAATGGTTTATCACTTGTCATACCTAGGTCATTCATCGCATACAAAATTCTTCGATGCACGGGCTTCAATCCATCTCGCACATCTGGTAATGCACGCGAAACAATAACACTCATTGCATAATCTAAAAAGGACGTACGCATTTCTTGACTAATATTTACTTCGCGTACATTTGGTGTATGTTGTTCACTCACTATAAGAACCTCCCTTTACGTATCACATGAAATAAATTATGTGGGAGTAAAATATGTATTTATCTTCACAAGACTATTCTCCATTATATCAATAATCTCGGCTTTATACACATTTATTTACTAGAAAATCAACGAAAACACGGAAAACCAGGACATTCGTTACACGCCCCTATTTCTTGAAAAACAACCTTATTCCAAACAAGAAATAAGGTTGTTCTCAGGAGGGATCTATCTAAATATCAAGGTTTTTCACGTATTGTGCATTTTCTTCGATAAAGTTTCGTCTCGGCTCTACTTTATCTCCCATCAGCATTTCAAATGTCTCATCAGCATCGATCGCATCCTCAAGTGTGACTTGAAGAAGTGTTCTCGCATCAGGGTCCATTGTTGTTTCCCAAAGCTGAGCAGCATTCATTTCTCCAAGACCTTTATAACGCTGAAGTCCAGGCTTTGGTGTTTGAGGAAGTGATTTTAACAGCTCATCCAGCTGTTTATCGTTATACACGTACTCCACACGTTTTCCTTGCTGCACTTTATATAAAGGCGGCTGCGCAATATACACATAACCGTTTTCAATAATTTCACGCATGTAGCGATAGAAGAATGTTAAGAGCAGCGTTCGAATATGTGCTCCATCCACATCGGCATCTGTCATGATCACAATTTTGTGATAGCGTGCTTTCTCTAAAGTAAAGTCTTCTCCGATTCCAGTTCCTAACGCTGTAATCATTGAACGAACCTCGTTGTTCGATAAAATTTTATCTAGACGAGCTTTTTCTACGTTTAGGATTTTCCCTCTTAACGGTAAAATCGCTTGGAAGTGACGATCACGGCCTTGCTTAGCAGATCCGCCCGCAGAATCTCCCTCTACAATATAGAGCTCAGAGATGGATGGATCTTTTGAAGAACAGTCCGCAAGTTTCCCAGGTAAGCTGGAGACTTCCAGCGCACTTTTACGTCTTGTCAGCTCACGAGCCTTTTTGGCCGCCATTCTTGCACGAGCCGCCATCAGTCCCTTTTCCACAATTTTCTTCGCAGAATCAGGATTTTCAAGCAAGAATTTCTCTAGTGCTTCTGAGAAAAGGGAGTCAGTAATGGTTCTCGCTTCTGAGTTCCCAAGCTTTGTCTTCGTTTGTCCTTCGAATTGAGGGTCTGGATGTTTGATGGAGATAATGGCTGTTAAGCCTTCTCGCACATCTTCACCGCTCAAATTCGCATCCCCATCTTTGAATACGCCATTTTTACGAGCATAATCATTGATGACACGCGTTAGACCGGTTTTAAAGCCAGCTTCGTGTGTTCCGCCTTCATACGTGTTGATATTGTTGGCGAAGGAATAGATATTGCTTGTATAGGAATCGTTGTATTGTAATGCCACTTCAACCGTGATTCCGTCTTTCTCACCTTCGATATAAACAGGTTCTTCGTGAACAACTTCTTTTGAGCGGTTTAAATGTTCTACATAACTCTTAATACCGCCTTCGTAGCAGTATTCATTTCTCCGCTCTTTGCCTTCACGCAAGTCTTCAATGATGATGTTTACACCTTTTGTTAAGAAAGCCAACTCACGAACACGGTTGGCAAGTGTATCGTAATCAAATTCAATGGTTTCCGTGAAAATTTCTGGATCTGGCACAAAGTGAGTGGTTGTCCCGGTTACATCTGTTTCACCAATAACCTCTAAATCTCCCACTGGAACGCCGCGTTTGAACTGCTGATAATGAATTTTTCCGTCACGGTATACAGTCACGTCTAAAGTAGTAGATAATGCATTTACAACAGATGCCCCTACACCATGCAGACCGCCTGATACTTTATAACCGCTGCCGTCGAATTTACCACCAGCGTGAAGAACAGTCATAATGACCTCTACGGCAGGACGCCCCATTTTCTCATGAATCCCAACAGGAATCCCGCGGCCATTATCTTTTACTGTAATGCTGTTATCTTTTTCAATTTGCACTGTAATGTCTGTACAATAACCAGCTAATGCTTCATCAATACTGTTGTCGACAATTTCCCATACAAGATGGTGAAGTCCTTTTGCATTGGTTGACCCAATGTACATTCCTGGACGTTTTCTAACAGCTTCTAGTCCTTCAAGCACCTGTATCTGATTTTCATCATAACTATTATGTTGCTGTTCCATTGCCACGTACATTCACCTACACTTTTCTTAAACGATATATTTATATGAATTGAGCTTTTAGACTTCAATTTCAATCACAAACGAAGCACGTTTTTTGAGCGTGCTTGAGGAAAGAGGAGAGTAATAAACAGATTCAGTTGTGACGACAATGGATTTGGGTGTCCCTTGGGATAACGAAATGATCTGTTTCTCTTGTTTTTGTAGAAACTCTTCTACAACAGAAGACGACCTCATTTTGTAATCAACAATTGCGACAATCTCTCGTGTAGAAACAACACAATCATCACCTAAATGAATATACAAGACTCACACCTCATTTATCAGTCAATTACTTTTCCACTGGCTACTCTGAAAATTTCCGCTTCTTTCAAGGTGGCGTGATCGATACCTTCAACACTTGTTGTAGTGACGAAGGTCTGGACACGTCCTTGAATGGTATGGAGCAAATGAGACTGTCTGTAATCATCAAGTTCAGATAACACATCATCAAGTAGAAGAATAGGATATTCTCCGATTTCTTCATGTATCAGATCAATTTCTGCCAGCTTTAGTGAAAGAGCTGTTGTTCTTTGCTGCCCTTGAGAGCCATATGTCTGAACATCCCGACCATTTACAAAGAAAAGCAGGTCATCTCTGTGAGGTCCCCACAGTGTCACCCCTCGGTCTATTTCTCTCTCTCTTAGTTTCTGAAACGATTCTTCATAGCTATTCTTTATTTTCGACAAGTCTGACGCTTCTGATACCTCTATTGCCGTCTGGTATTGGAGCGTGAGTGTTTCTAGCTCTCTAGAAATCCCAAAATGCAGCGGCTGCGCCCATTTTTCGAGCTGTTTCGTAAAAGTCAGTCGTCTTTTGACAACTTTCGCTGCCGCATCAATCAACTGCTCTGTTAAAATCTCCAGCATCGCTTGATCCGTTTGCTTTCTTGTCTGCAATTGTTTCAAGTAATGATTACGCTGAGAGAGGATTTTTTGATAGAGCGATAAATCATGCAAGTAGACAGCAGAAACTTGTCCAATCTCCATGTCGAGAAATCTTCTGCGGATTTGCGGGCTGCCCTTCACAAGACTTAAGTCCTCTGGCGCAAACATGATGGTGTTTAACGCACCAACATAATGACTGAGCTTCTGTTGTTCAATGTGATTGACCTTACCCTTTTTCCCTTTTTTTGAGATTACGAGCTGCATTGGGAGTGGACCATTTTTTTTAATGACTCTACCTTCTATTTTAGCATAGTCTTGGTCCCATCGGATAAGTTCTTTATCATTTGACGTACGATGAGACTTTGCCATCGACAATACATAGATCGCTTCCATCAAGTTCGTTTTACCTTGGGCATTCTCACCGATCATGACATTCACCTTATTGTCGAATTGAAGCTCGGTGTGTTCATAATTTCGGTATGAAGTTAACGCCAGACTTTGAATGTACATGTATTGTCACCCGTTTCTAATTCACAACTTGAAATGTGCCGTAACCTTCTATCTCGACAACATCTCCTGGGTATAGTTTGCGTCCCCGTCTATTATCTGGCTCTTGATTAATGAACACCTCATGTTCACTTAAAAACCATTTCGCCATTCCGCCAGATTGGATGACTTCGGCTAATTTCAAAAACTGCCCTAATGTAATCATTTCTGTTTCAATGGTTATAAGATTAGGCATTGTATCGACCTCTTTCAATATCACTAATATCTAATTGTACTAAAAAACAAGACAAGAAGGAAAGGGGGAAAGCGAACTGGGATGAAAGAAAGCATGGAAAACGAGAAGAAAAGCTGCTGTGCACTCACACAGCAGCCATTTTAGATTGAATTAATACGTTCTTACCGGAAGAATCAATTGCAGGATAGAATCATCATTCGGCGTACGTAGGAGGAACGGTCTCATTGCACCAGTGAAGCTTACATGAATATCGGTTCCCTCTAATACTTTTAACGCATCCAGCATATATTTTGGACTGAAGGAGATTTTAAGATCTTCCCCTTTAATATCATCTGCTTGAACCGTCTCCACCACTTTACCGATCTCAGGCGAATTAGAAGAGATTTCAAGGCTTTGTTCAGGATCAGCTGATAGTTTCACGACATTATTACGTCCTTCTCTTGCCAAAAGTGATGCACGATCAATGGCTTGAAGGAACTCTTTCGTGTTGACCACGACATCCGTTTTACTTTCTTGCGGGATCAGACGAGCTGTATCTGGATAATTACCATCCAGCAATCTTGAGAAGAACAGGACGTTTTGTGCTTTAAAAAGAACTTGTGTTTCTGTAATGACGATGCTCACAAGATCTTGTCCATCATCAAGAATTTTACTTAGCTCTGTTAAACTCTTCCCAGGAATCACGACATTATACGAACTTTCCTCGTTAATATCTAACTTCGCTTTTCTTAAAGCAAGACGGTGGCTATCCGTCGCCGTGCATATTAATTCACCTTTTTCAACTTTCCAGTTTACACCTGTCAAGATAGGTCGTGTTTCTGAGGTGGACACTGCAAAAACAGTTTGACGAATCAAGTTTTTAAGCAGATCTGTCGGAATTTGAAATGCATGATGCTCTTCAATTTGTGGAAGGTGCGGATATTCTTCAGCATCTAAGCCGTTTAAGTTAAATTCTGCTGAACCAGAGCGGATGATGGTCAGATGATTTTGTTCTACTTCAATTTCGACAGTAGCCATAGGCAGTTTCTTTACAATTTCACTAAAGAAACGGGCTTGAAGCACAATACTTCCCGGACGATCAATGGTGATAACCTCTAAATCTCCATCTCTTTGAGGAATGAAAGATTCAATTGAGATATCAGAATCGCTTCCTGTTAGAGAAACCCCTTCATCAGACGCAACAATTTTAATCCCTGTCAAAATAGGAATCGTTGTTCTAGAGGATACGGCCTTTAATACATCTTGGACACTTTGGACAAGACGATCTTTTTGAATCGTGAATTTCATAGTGGTCCTCCTAAATTTTCTTAATGACATGTATATATATTTTATTAATAAAAATCGTAGAAGTAATAGTAGGGCTTGTGAATATGTGGATAAGTCGAGAAAAAGAAAGGAAAGACAGCCTATCCACATGTGGACAGACTGTGTATGACTATGCTCTAGTTATTCACATTTTCCCGTACTCATTATATCAGCTTGGTTATTTTAATTGTTCTTTGATCTCTTTGACATGCTGCTGAAGCTGTTCATCTTCAACGATTAATTTCGAAATCTTCTCATGAGCATGAATGACAGTCGTATGATCACGACCGCCAAATTCTTCTCCGATTTTAGGCAGAGAGGAATCGGTCATTTCTCTAGAGAGGTACATGGCAATTTGTCTTGGGTAAGCAACTGACTTCGTACGTTTCTTCGCTTTGAAATCCTCTAATCGAATATTAAATTGCTGCCCTACGATTCTTTGAATATCTTTAATTGTAATGACCTTTGGCTTCGATGAAGGAATGATGTCCTTTAGTGCCTCAGCTGCTAGATCTGCATTAATGTCTTTATTAATTAAAGATGAGTAAGCAACGACACGAATTAAAGCACCCTCCAGCTCACGAATATTGCTGTCGATTTGATTGGCAATATAAAGCATGACTTCATTTGGAATATCTAAGCCTTCTGCTTTTGCTTTTTTGCGCAGAATTGCGATACGTGTTTCTAGATCTGGCGGGGTAATGTCTGTAATTAAGCCCCATTCAAATCGAGAGCGCAATCTGTCTTCAAGTGTCGGAATTTCTTTCGGAGGCCGATCACTAGAAATGACGATTTGCTTACTTTCTTCGTGAAGTGTGTTGAATGTATGGAAAAACTCTTCTTGAGTTTGTTCTTTTCCTGCTAAAAATTGAATATCATCTATCAAAAGCACGTCTACATTCCGATAACGGTTACGGAAGTCGACAGCTTTGTTATCTCGGATTGAGTTGATAAATTCATTAGTAAATTTTTCAGATGATAGATAGACCACTTTGGCTGATGGATTATGGTCGATCACATAATGACCAATCGCATGCATCAAGTGAGTCTTTCCTAAACCAACGCCCCCATAAATAAAAAGCGGGTTATATGCTTTTGCTGGTGCTTCCGCGACTGCAAGTGAAGCGGCATGAGCAAAACGGTTGCCTGAACCAATAACAAAAGTATCAAATGTATATTTTGGATTCAGCATATTTTGTGGAATGTCAACGGGCTCTTCTTTAGACATTTTTTTGATTGGAGACTTTGGCATGGCTTCCTCTTCGTCCTGATTTTGAGGAATAATAAATTTAATGCTGAGCTCTTCACCTGTTAGTTCATAGATGGTATCAGCAATTAAGTGAAGATATCTTGACTCGAGCCAATCTCTAGCAAATTCATTTGGTGCCGTAATTGTAAGCGTATCTCCCTGAAGAGAATGGGCTTTTGTCGATTTCATCCATGTCTCAAAACTGGGTTTGCTCAATTTTGTCTCTATTTTCTGAAGTGCTTTATTCCACAGATCCAAAATATTTTCCAT